>NZ_CM173215.1:0-3080214 GCF_057737055.1 Acinetobacter sp. 24-47-64 | reverse complement strand
GTGAAACCCCTCATTCCATTTAAATTTAAAAACAACCCCATGAGATTGGGGAGGCAATCATACCCAAGTTATCCACATATGTCATGAGTAATTTTGAACTTTAACCACAAATAATCAAATTTAAAAGTCTAAATTTAAATTTAAAACAGGGTGTGGATAAGGTTTTCCACAAACTGTGGATAAATAAAAACAATAACTTATCCACAATCTATAAAAAATATGAAAACATAGTTATCAACAACCTAAGTATATATATTTTAAAAAAAATAATGCCTTATCCATAGAAAATCACAACCCTAATAGTAATAAATTTAAATTTATAAATTTGAATTTATTTAATAAGATTCGGTTTTCTGTGGATAATCGTTCTTTGTGTTTAAATTTAAATTCAAATTTAAAATTAGCCTTGATTAAATTTCATCTTGTGTATAAGTTTATGGATATTTCTGTGGTTAACTTAAATACTATAATAAATACATATATTTATTTTGTGTATAAATAGATTATTTAACAAATTTGTATCTTTCTCAGACTCAAGCAACTTTCATCAAAAGTGTTACACAATACTGTTTAATATTGACAGAACAAACAATGCACAATACAATCGCGAACCTTTATAGAACACCAACTTTGGAGTTTCGATATGAAACGTACTTTCCAACCATCTGAATTAAAGCGTAAACGCGTTCATGGTTTCCGTGCTCGTATGGCGACTAAAGCTGGCCGTCAAGTATTAGCTCGTCGTCGTGCAAAAGGTCGTCACAGCTTAACTGTTTAATACCAGTTTAGTTTATCGACGATTTGGGTGTTATGACACTTTATAGTTTCAGTCCAGAGGTGAGAATCCGCTGTGCTGCAGATTACAAAGGTGTATTTGATGGTGCGCTTTTTAAAGTGCATCAACCCCATTTCTTATTTTTGGCTACACCAACTAAACAGCCTAAAAGCCGTTTAGGTATTGTTGTTGCTAAAAAGAAAGTGCGCCGTGCACATGAAAGAAATCGAATAAAACGTATTGCTCGCGAAAGTTTTCGCTTAAATCAGCAAGATATAGATTTGTTGGATATTGTGGTCATGCCTAAGGTAGGTATTGAGTCGATTCCGAATGCTGAATTGCATAAGCAATTACAATTTGCATGGCAGAAGCTACAGCGTCTTGTAAAAAAACATCATAAAATATCAGTTCCCTCTCCTCAAAGTTAGAGGTGGCCAATGGTCCGTATATTGCATTGGTTGATTCGTTTCTATCAAATTGCGATTAGTCCGCTCCTTGGACCTCGTTGCCGTTATTTCCCAACTTGTTCTCAATACTCGTTAGAAGCTATTCATATACATGGCCCGATTAAAGGTGTCTGGTATGCAACGCGACGGATTTGTCGTTGCCATCCGTGGGGTGGAAGTGGATATGATCCTGTTCCCAAAAAAGCAATTCGTTTTATTTCATTTCAGCAAATAGATTCTCAAATGACTCACGTTACTGTACCCTTGCGTGAGCGTTTATTGAACCAAAAATCACTCTAACCAATTGGGGTAATCGATATGCAACAATGGGCCAGGTTTGCAATTCTCGGGGCCATGTTTGTCACCGCATATTTGCTTATTCTTGCTTGGCAAAAAGACTATGGTCAAACTGAAACAACTGCTGCGACAGCACCTGCTGCCGTCGTTGCCCAAGATGTTTCTGCTGATCTGCCAACGAGCCAAACGACAGCGGGTTTAACTGATATACCGCAAGCAAATATTGCAGCTGAACAACAAGACACAACTACACCTGCAACAGCAAATCAACAATTAGTTGCTGTTCAAACTGATTTATATCATCTTTGGATTAACCCTAAAGGTGGGGACATTGTCCGTGTTGAACTACTCAATCATGATAAAAGTAAAAATAGTGAACAACCGTTCGTTATGCTTGAAAATGATGAGAAACGTACTTATGTCGCTCAATCAGGTTTAATTGGTTTAAATGGACCTGACAGTAGCCGTAGTGGACGTCCAACATTTGAGTTTGAAAAGTCGACTTATACTTTAGCTGATGCTCAAGCAACCACCAATAAAGATGGTGAAGCTGAGAAAGTGTTAAAAGTACCAATGGTATTAAAAACGGCTGATGGTGTTGAAATCATCAAAACGTTCACTTTCCAAGAAGGTACATATCCAGTTAACGTAAGTTATCAAGTGATTAACCGTAGTCAGCAAAACTGGCAAGGTCAAATGTTTGGTCAGATCAAACGTGACAATTCTGAAGATCCAGGTAAAACTGATCAAGGAATCTTTACGCTGGGCACTTATTTAGGTGGTGCTTGGGGTACACCTGATGAGCACTATAACAAATTAAAATTTGATAATTTTAATGAAGAAAAGTTAAGTGTTGAGGCTCAAGGTGGTTGGGTTGCAATGGTTCAGCATTACTTTGTAAGTGCTTGGGTGCCTGGTAACTTCGGTAACCAGCCGTATTCTGCAAAAATGGAGTCACGTAAATCTGCTGATGGTATGAATATCATTGGCTTTACTTCGCCTACCATTAATGTACCAGCTGGCAAAACAATGACTGTTGATGCAACATTCTACTCAGGTCCAAAAATTCAATCTGAATTAAAAGACTTGGCAACTGGTTTAAATCAAACGGTTGATTATGGTTGGTTATGGCCAATTGCGAAATTGCTATTCTTAGGTTTGCAATTCTTCCACGGCATTGTTGGAAACTGGGGTTGGTCAATTATTCTGTTGACAATTCTTGTGAAACTTATTCTTTGGCCTCTTTCATCTAAGAGCTATCGCTCTATGGCTAAAATGCGTGTGATTGCACCAGAAATGCAACGCATGAAAGAAGAGTTTGGCGAAGACCGTATGCGTTTCTCACAAGAAATGATGGCACTTTATAAGCGTGAACAAGTCAATCCATTATCTGGCTGTTTACCTTTACTTCTTCAAATGCCAATTTTCTTGGCTTTGTATTGGGTGCTCATGGAGTCTGTTGAGTTACGCCACGCTCCTTGGTTAGGTTGGATTCAAGATTTATCTGCAATGGACCCATGGTTTATCCTACCATTGTTGATGGGGGTGACGATGTATGTTCAACAAATGTTGAACCCACAGCCGACAGATCCAATGCAAGCAAAAGTCTTTAAGTTTATGCCGATTATTTTCACGGTGTTCTTATTGTTCTTCCCTGCTGGTCTTGTGCTTTACTGGATTGTCAACAACTTGATCACGATTCTTCAGCAAGGTCTGATCAATAAGAGTGTTGAGAAAGCTCGCTTAGCAAAAGAAGATACAGCATCTACGAACTAAGTTTTGTTAGTAGCTGAATCGATCCGCTTAAGGTGATATCCTTAGGCGGATTTTTTTTGCCTAGCTTTGAGATCAATTCAATGACGAACCTACAACATCAAACCACTATTGCTGCGATTGCAACACCGCCAGGTCGTGGAGGTGTAGGTGTAATTCGACTGTCTGGTCCTAAGGCATATGCCATAGCAGAGGCTTTAACTGGTAAGGCACTCGGTCCTGCTCGTTATGCTGCATTTCGTCAATTTCTTGATGCGAATGGGCAAGTCATGGATGAAGGGTTGGTCATTTGTTTTCCAAATCCGAATTCATTTACGGGTGAAGATGTAGTTGAGTTACAAGGTCATGGTGGACCAGTGATTCAAAATACATTATTGGGCCGACTGTTAGAGCTAGGTGCAATTGCAGCAAAAGCGGGTGAGTTTTCAATGCGCGCTTTTGAAAATGGAAAAATGGATTTAGTCCAAGCTGAAGCAATTGCTGATTTAATTGATGCTACTTCACAAGCAGCTGCTCGTTCTGCAGTACGTTCATTGCAAGGCGCATTTTCGGCCAAAGTAAATACTGTATTAGAAAAACTCATTCATTTGCGATTGCATGTTGAGGCGGCGATTGATTTTCCGGAAGAGGAAATTGATTTTCTTGCAGATGGAAAAATTTTAGCGTTATTGGAAGATGTGCAAGCATCAGTGGGTGCAGTACAACAATCAGCACGCCAAGGTCAACTTCTGCGTGAAGGTTTACAAGTGGTGATTGCAGGGAAACCCAATGCAGGTAAATCGAGCTTATTGAATGCATTGGCTGGTGTTGAACGCGCGATTGTAACGGACATAGCAGGTACTACACGTGATGTACTACATGAGAAAATAAGCCTAAATGGTTTGCCAATTACCCTGACGGATACAGCAGGTCTGCGTGAAACGGGAGATATTGTTGAGAAGGAAGGTATTCGTCGAGCGATTAAAGAAATAGAAAATGCTGATCTCCTACTCTTGGTTTACGATTTGAGTCAAGGTGAAGATCCGATGTATTTGGCAGATACTTACTTTGCTAATTATATCGATCCTAAACGCTTAATTTTAATCGCTAACAAATGTGATTTAGTAGATAGTGAAGCTAAAGTTGCTGATCTCCAAGGCTTTAGACACATTACGGTCTCAGCCAAGCAAGAAATGGGTGTTCAATCGCTTGTAGATGCGATTACAGCACATGCAGGCTTTCAGCCTGAAGAAGATACCTTTATCGCAAGAACACGCCACCTAGACGCAATGAAGCGCACTCAATCTTATCTTGCGGAAGCTCGTGAACAACTTGTTGTTTACCATGCAGGAGAGCTTGTCGCAGAATCGTTACGTCTCGCACAGAATGCATTAGGTGAAATTACTGGTGATTTTAGTGCGGATGATTTACTCGGAAAAATCTTTGGCTCTTTCTGTATCGGAAAGTAATTTCAAATTTAGCCAATATTCTAATACGTTCCAATAGATTCCAGTAAAATTAAAATGGCATTAAGTTTTAAATACTTAGTGCTTTTTTTATTACCTTTTATTATTCCAGTATATTTATTTTAATCAATTGGTGCTACTGTTTTTTTAGTCACCCATTAGGTGCATAATGATGAAAGTATGCTTTATAAAGTTGAGTGACTAAAAGTGCCGATTAAAAAAAAAATATTTTTTTCAACAGATAGAGAAATTCAAAACCTAAAAGCGCAATCAAAGCGTTATACAGTTAAAGATAAACTGAATAATGGTTTGTTTATTGAGGTGAAAGATTCAGGAGTAAAATCTTGGCATTATCGATATACCCTTAATGGTAAACAAGAACGCTTAGTTATAGGCCGTTATCCTGATTTATCATTGAAAGAAGCAAGGCAAATTAGAGACGAGTCTGCTTCAATGGTGGCTAAGGGGATATCCCCTAAAAAAGAAAAAAATGACAAAAAAGTCGGTAAAAGCAATGCCATACTCTTTAAAGAATATGGTGAAAGATATTTAAGTGAAGTGATCAGCAAGGACAGAAAAAATCCATACAATATGATTTTATGTCTAAATAATGATATTTACCCATTTATAGGTTGTATGCCTTTAAAAGACATAACAATTGATGAGATTAGAAAGGTTATTTGGAGAAAAAAAGATCAGGGCTATGATTCTGCAGCAAATCAAGTAAGAGGATTACTGAAGCGTATGTTTGATTATGCTGTAACTTTAGGCATGATCCAATTTAATCCAGTATTATCAATACCATCAAGGCATGTTTGTAAACCGAAACCACGAGATCGTTATTTAAAAGAATCAGAAATTAAGATATTTTATAAGACTGTTTTTTCTTCAAGAATTTATAAACCACGCAAATATGGGTTATTACTGTCATTATTGACCTTAGTAAGAAAATCTGAATTATTGATGGCTAGATGGGAACACATAGACTTTGATAATAAAACTTGGTTTATTCCTGAAACTAAAGGTGATGGTAAATCAGGTCATTCCCGTGAGATGATTGTATATATGTCTGATCAAATTATATTCATTCTTAAGCAGCTAAAAATTATAGCTGGCGATGAACCTTATGTATTTGTGGGGCGGAAAAAAGGTACTCATATCAGTCATAATGCATTTAATACCGCTCAAAAAAACGTATTGGCATTAACTACATTGCCTCCTTTTACCATCCATGATCTTCGAAGAACAGCTAGTACCCATTTACATGAACAGGGATATAGCAGTGACGTGATCGAAGCAAGTTTAAATCACACAATTAAGGGAGTAAGAGGGGTTTATAACAAAGCTTCGTATAAACAGCAACGTATTGAGATGTTGCAGAATTGGAGTGATTATATTTATAAAATTATTGGTGATATACCGTTAATTGAATCCTAACATATTGATTTATATGTTTATAAAAAATATATTCATTAATTAAAAAAATCGGTTGATTTTTCAGTAATTATGCCTCAGATTACCTTCATCAAGACAAATTAACTTGTCTTGATGAAGGTGGCAGGATGTAAAAACTGCTGAATTTAATGACAGATTTTTTTGTCTTTAATGCTCGTACCTTATTTTGTCAACGTCAAAATTGACTGTTGAATTTATTTTAAAGCCCACAAGGCATATGCAACCTTATAAAAATCGGTTGAAATTTAAAACGTAAAAATTTGTCTGAAAACCCTTAATTAATATAAAGGTAATCAGATGAAGAATATTCCTCTAAACAATACTGAAAAAACACGTTTAATCCGCCGTAAAGAAGTACAAATCAAGACTGGTTTAGGTGCTTCTTCAATTTATGCTCTGATGAAACAGGGTACATTTCCCTACCCCATACATTTATCAATACGTCGAGTTGCTTGGATTGAGTCTGAAATAGATTCATGGATTGAAGATCGTATTGCCAAAAATAACAAGTCAAAAATATGGGGGGCTAAATAATGTCACACCCAAATTTTAAAAATCAAAAATATAAATTTAAGTTAAACAAAAATTTACTCCCATCTGTACCCGTGTATTTAGCTGATCATGGATTTGATCATGACAGATCAAAAACTTGGTCGATGATACTTTGCCCTTTTCATGATGATACAAATCCGAGTTTGAGTATTAATTTGAACCTTGGTTGTTTTAATTGTTTTGCATGTGGAACCAAAGGTGGTGACTTAATTGCATTTCACATGAAATTTAAAAAATTAAGTTTTATTGAAGCATGTAAAGAATTAGGCGCTTGGGAGAAATGCTAATGAAAAATACACAATTAATGCATGAGCGCGCTGAACTTTTTGCACGATCAATAGTGGCGAACCAGAAGGGTTTTAATTTTGAGACTATTTTTGAATATACTGATGAAAATGGTGATGTGATTTATTGGAAGTTGCGGGCTAAAAATCCAGTAAGTGGCGAAAAGTTTATACGATCATTCTCAGAAAAAGATGGCGGATTTTTTTTAAAAGAACCTGATTTTAATATGGTTTTTTCACAAGGTAAGGGAAAAAAACCATTATATGCTTTATCTAGGATTTCAACCGCAAAAGATCAGCTGATATATGTTGTTGAAGGTGAACAAAAAGCTGATTATTTAAACAAACTTGGTTTATATGCAACTACTACTGGTGGTTGCCAAAGTGTCACTAAAACAGACCTGAGTCCGTTATTTGGTCGTTCAATTATTGTGTGGCCTGATAATGATGAACCAGGATTAAAATTTTTAGATGCTTTGAATGAAGCTGTTTGTGAAAAAAATACGTTAGTTTCTGTAATTAAATTGGATGATCTCAATTTAAAAGCTAAAGATGACATCATGGATTGGGTCGCTAAACGTGGGGCAATTGGATTAGATACATCAATCAGCGATGTACAGAACCTTTCTACAGTTCCATATAAGTTGATTGATTTTAAACAGCTTGAAAAAGCTGATGTAGTTGAACCACACAAGCAAAGTAAGTTTTTAGCCGCACCTATGCCCCACAATAATGGTCAGTTTGAGATTACAACAGATGGCATACATTATTTAAGAATGCGTGATGGTGAATTGGATCAATTTTGGTTATCTACCCCTGTTTTAATTTTAGCTAAAACACGAGATGAGACCTCAAACGATTGGGGAAGATTGCTTAAATGGGTCGATGATGCGAATGTGGAGCATACATGGGCTTTACCTATGGAAACTCTACAAACTGATGGGGCAGATATGCGTAAAGCCCTTGCTCAGATGGGTGTTACTCTTTCTACTTCTAGATCAGCTCGTGAACTATTTCAAACATACATAGCAAATTATCCTGTTGATAAATTTGCGATATGTGTTAACAAAGTTGGATGGCATGATCAGCAATATATTTTGCCCGGTAAAGTCATCGGTGGAAATAATGATGGTGAACTCATTGTGTATCAATCTACTCACAGCGTCATTGATAAATATGTGCAAAAAGGTGCATTAAATGATTGGCAGAAGAATGTATCTAAATATGCTGAGAACCATGACTTTTTAGTTTTAGCTATTTCTAGTGCCTTTACTGGACAGTTATTAGAACCTTTAGGTCGTCATGGGGCTGGTATACATTTTAAAGGTAAGTCATCTAAGGGTAAAAGTACTGCTGTTTTTCTTGCTTGTTCTGTATGGGGTAATCCTGAGTCGTACTATCACACTTGGCGCAATACAAGTAATGCTTTGGAACAAACTGCATTTACTCACAATGATGGTTTGCTTGTGTTGGATGAAATTGGTGAGATTCCTAATCCAAAAGACTTGGGTAATATCGTTTACATGCTGATTAATGGTTCTGGTAAAGGTCGAATGACAAAAAGCCTAACTGTGCGTGAGACCGCAAGATGGCGTCTTGTATTTCTTTCTAGTGGTGAAAAAACACTGTCTGAGCTGATGAATGAAGCTGGTCAACAAGCTAAGTTAGGGCAAGAAATCCGATTAATTAACATCGATATAGATCAGTCTGAATATGGTATTTTTGATCGGATTGATTTTGCGGAAAATGCAGCTCAACAAGCATTATTGATTAATAGTAATATCAAAAAATATTATGGAGTGGCTGGGGCCGCCTGGTTGCAGTATTTAACTTCAGACAAAGTCAAAGCAACAGAAATAGCAAAAAATCTACTTGATGAATATGCTCAGATGTTAATTGGCCAGCATAAACAAGGTCATATCATTCGTGTTGCAAATTATTTTGCTTTAGTGGCTGTTAGCGGTGAGATGGCAACAATTGCAGGTATTACGGGATGGAAATCAGGTAGAGCCATTAGGTCAGTTCAAAATATTTTTAATCATTGGATCAGTAATTTTGAGCAAGTTGGTGACTACGAGGATGAAGAAATTCTGAATCAGATACGTACCTTTTTCACGCTTCATGGTAATAGTCGCTTTGAATTGATTAACACTGAATTTAGTGAGCAAACTAAAATATTTAATCGGATGGGGTTTGTTAAGGTGGAATCGGAAGAACGGCAGTTCTATGTTTATCCAGAAATTTTTAAACAAGAAATATGTAAGTCGCTTAATCCTAAAGTGGTTGCAAAAGTATTGAAAAAATATAGGTGGATTGAATGTGATGGTAAATCGTTAACTAAAGTAAAACGTTTACCTGAGTCAGATAAAGTTGCTCGATTCTATGTTTTTAACGCCAATGTGATGATGAATTTTGATATTGAAGCTAAAAGTGAAGTAAAACAAGGTAACAGCAGTAACTTTAGTAACATGTTTGAAAATTAAGAGCTTATTTAGTAACACATGATAAGACTTAATCGTAACAAGTAACAGGGTGTTACTTGTTACGATTTGATATTTACCAATGTTACATTTAAAATGTTTAAAAATCATATATTTAACAAAAAAACAAAGTTACAAGTTATTTACATTCATATATTCGATACTTTCTTGTACAATTGGCCAGTTAATTAGTAGTCCTGTACCAACTCGAAATGGACTACGATTTTCAGAAATTATTCCTAAATATTTTAGGAATGGTATTTCTGCTTGAAATGCTTTCCTAGGATTCCCTGGTGAACGTATAGAGGATGTAAGTATTAATGATAAATCATCTTTCATTTTTTGATACAGATAACTTTTATACTCTGATGCATTAAAACTGAATTTATTTGAAGTTGAATTAAAACTAGCAAAGGCAATTGAATCTGCACTAAATAATTCTTCAGATAATTGGTATAGATAATGCAAAAAAGCTGAAAAATTGCCATATACCAACGCAGTTCCTCTTAAAACTTGCATAGATGTAGATGCATATACCGAATTTTCTTTATCTGCTTCATCGACAAATCTATACCCAACTTTTGTTAAATTACCTTCATTATCAATTAAATTTAGATGGTATAGACCTGAATCAATTACTTCACGATAACTGTGAGCTTGGTTACGTACGGTTCTAGCGTATTCTTCCCAAGCTTGGTTTTCAGTAATAGATCCATTATTTAATTTTTCAACTATTTTCTCTTTAAGTGAATCTCTTCTTCCACTTAAAAAATTGGCAAATTCATGTTTATTTTGTTTAATCAGGCTAGGTCTAGCATTTACAGTATAAACACCTGTATGGGGATCTTTGGTATATATTGGTCTTAATTTTTTATGAAAATAATAATTAAGCCATACATGTAACCAAGTTCGGTCCAAAATAGAATCATCTTTTGTATAACTTAAAAATTTAATTGGATCTGCTGTAGGCATCAGCCTATTTACAGCTGAAATTAATTCATTTGGAAGTTGAAAATTTCTATTCTTAGGGTACGAAGTAACGAACTTAACTTCTTTACAATATTTATAAAAAACATCAGGATAGCTCATTCCTTCTCGAACGTGTGCCCATAAGGTAGATGATTTAGGTCTAGAACTAACAGAGGCTCCTGTTAATAAGGGTGATAAAGATAACTGTGGTTTTCGATAACAAGTAATCTTATTTTCAAAAGGATTAAGTTTTGCTAAATCAGGTTCTTCATACCCATATACACCTACAGGCATTGTATTGGCTGTAAGGTCTAATATATCTGCAATATGATTAGCTGGTGTACTGTGGGAAGTGTATTTTTTAGGTATTACAATAATAGAAGCGTGATACCCTTTATGTAAGTAAGCTAAAGATTGCCCTAGAGCAGTCAGGGTGCCATGTAATCCTTCATTTGTACGCTTAAATTCAACTGCAATATTTAAGTCGTCTGCGACAGATGCATGATAGGAGCTGATAACACCGTCAGCTAAGGGCCATAATCTTCCCCCTTCTCTCCCAGAACCAATTGTCCAACCAGTGGTGTAGCCGCCAGTATTGGCAAAGTAAGAAGGTTGATCATTTCTAATTATATTTGCTATTTCGGTACATGCCCATGTTGCGTACAAGTCATGACTCATCCCCTACGTTCCCCTTGTTATATTCTTCAATGTATTCATTGATCTTTTTAAAGAAAGGTTCTGCCATTTTTGGTGGTACGGCATTACCTGCTTGAATACATTGTTGCTGTCTTGTGCCAAAAAATTCAAGTGTATCTGGAAAAGTTTGTATACGTGCAGCTTCTCTGGGGGTTAAAGTTCTATTGAGGGTAGGGTGAATAGGAAAAGCATTATGACCTGGTACCATAGTAGTAGAGGGTTTATTACGATCTAATCGCTTATAAACATGACTATAGTTTGAAACTTTGCCTGTTTTAGAATCTTTACGTGTCGCATTTTGGAGATGTTCAGGTAAGATATTTAAATCGAGCTTACCTCCTTCAGGTACATAACTCATTCTTTCAGCAACAAGCGGTTTATGTGCTAAAGCAATATGATTAGGAACATCTTTTTCGTTTAAATTAGCAATATCTAGAATTGCTTCTCCAACAGTCGCATATGGTAATAAATTTGGATCTTTATCTGAATGTGTTTTTGGTGGGGCTTCGAAATTGATACCTAATCTATTACCGATCATAAACATACGATGACGTTTTTGAGGTACACCATAATCAGCTGCACAAACAACTTCACACCAAATATCGTTGTAGCCTAATTTTTGAAAAGTTCTGATTACCTCTTGAACGAATAATCCATTATCTAAAGACATAAAACCTTTTACATTTTCCATGAAGAAAAATTTTGGTTGTGTTTCTTCGACAATACGAATGTACTCGTATACTAAGTGATTACGTGGATCTTGTTTAGGGTCATAGCCTTGTGTATTCACAAAGCGTCTTTTTCCAAACATAGAAAATCCTTGGCAAGGTGGTCCACCTACAACAAGATCTACTTCTTTATCACCAATATACTGTTTGATTTCTTCAATTTTAAGATCTTTAATATCTTTGTGTATTAGTGGGATATCTTTAAAGTTATGGCGATGTGTTACTGCACAAGCATCATCTATTTCATTAGCAAATAAGATGTTACAGCCAAGATTTTTTTTAGCTATTAATAAGCCACCAGCACCTGAAAAAAGATCAATACTATTCACTTACTTAACCTTTAATAATTCATTTTTGATAAATTCAGCTAAAACTTCTGAAAATTTTGGTGGTACAGCATTTCCAACTTGATGACCTTGTTGACGTCTGTTACCTGCAAAAATCATCTCATCAGGGAAGGTTTGTATACGTGCCGCTTCACGAATTGTTAAACTACGATGTAGGACAGGATGAATAGGAAAAGCATCATTTCCAGGAACCATAGTTAAACTTGGTTTTTCACGATGTAAACGCTTATAAGTATTACCAAAGTTCTTTCGATACAATTCTTCTGAAAGTTTGTCTTCTGGTAATCGCCCACCTTCAGGGATTAACTTATAACGTTCAATATTTTTTTCAGTATGCTTTAAAGCCACATGGTTAAATTCTGGATCTTCAGGTAAATCTGCTAAGTCATGAATGACATCCCAGCAATTATTCCATTTTTGACAAAGAAGATTCGGATTTTCAGAATGAGTAGGTTCAGGAAATTCAACAGGAAGGCCCACTCTATTACCTAAAATAATGACACGTTGTCTTATTTGAGGTACCCCATAATCAGCCATATTAATTAGCTTGTAATCAACGTTATAGCCCGCTTCTCTCAGTAGGGATAAAACATTTTGTAAGTAGGCTCCTTTGTCCATGGTAAGAATACCTTTTACATTTTCCATGACAATAAATTTAGGTTTTAAATCACTAATTAATTTAGCGTAAGTGATGACTAATTCATTACGTGGATCATGAGCGGATCTCTTTTCTGGATCAGAAGAAGATCGTTTCCCTATGGTTGAAAAGCCTTGACATGGAGGTCCCCCAGCCATTACATCTAAGTCCCCCTCAATAAAAGAAGCAATTTCTTTAGAAGAAATTAATGCAATATCTCTGTTGATAAAGGGAATATGAGGGAAATTTAATTTATGAGTTTTTTCAACCTGTTGATTATTATCAATGCAAAGTTTTGTTGTGAAGCCGTGTCGCTCAAAGCCAATGTGTAGACCACCAGCACCGCAAAATAGATCAACCACATTAAACTGATCAGACATTAAACTTAACTCCAGATAAAAACTGCCGTATTATATGTTATCAAGTAACCAATGCCTAAATTTATATAATATATAATCGAACGACAAGATATGTCGTTACAATGGTTGATCTTAAACTAGTTAAATTAAGTATTAAAATTACATAAAAAGGCACAGATTAGTCACTGGTTTATTTTTATTTTTCTAAGTTTTTGATTTTTATTAATTTGTTTTAATTAATTATGTTCTGTATCGGGAAGTAAACGAGTTTTTATCTGTGGTTTAAAAAGCCCAGTAATGGGCTTTTTGGTTAATTGGCTAAAGGTAACTTGCTTGACTTAACCCTCATCTGCTTTATGAATAAAACAATCAATAAAATTGAAATTGCAATACAGAACCAAATCACTGCATTTGTAAGCCCAAAATGGTCAGCTAAATATCCTACTGCTAGGATGGGTAGAATTGTTCCGAGATAGCCGATAAAGAGATAAGTAGACATGACGGCGGCTCGATTGTGAGGTGTGGTCATGTGATGAATAAGCCCGAAAGCCCCAAGTAAAGCTAAGCCATGTCCAATCCCAAACAGACCATCGCTTAGGAAGAATAACCAGCTGATTTTAAACTCCATACAGAGGAATAAAGCGATCACGCTCATGAAGCAAGTCATGATACCGAGTAATAGGCTGGATTGCGGTTTGATTGATCTTGAAAAAAATTGTGTCGCAGCTGAAATCAGTAAAATGACAGTAATGGCAGAACCACTAATCAGTGGACCGTGCCAAGGCAAAATGTCTTTAACAAATGAAGGAGATAGTGAGGCGTATAAACTAAATCCTGCAAAAACAGCAAATGCAGTCAAGCTCAGTATAAAAAATTGAGTGCGATCATGTGATTGTGGTGTTAATAATTTGGGAGCAAAATTAAATTTTTGCACATCAAAAGGTATAGGTTTGAGTGTAAATAGACTAAAGAAGCAAAATATTGAACCTATCACAATGGGTACATAAGGTATTACCAAAGGATATGCAAAGAATTCAGCAAAAAATCCCCCAAATAAAGGACCTAACCCAAATCCAACAGCAGTAATGATTGAGCTTAATTGTGGTGCAATTTGTTTATGGGAAGTTGGAACAGTTTGAATAAGCCCAATAAGAGCAGATGTTGTCATCAATCCAGATGCGATACCAATGATAAATCTTCCCCATGAGAGAGACATGACATCGCTCGCAAAGATAGACATTAACAAGCCAATGGTGATAAAAATGAGCCCAAGTTGCATAGTTTTTACATAACCAATGGTATTACTGGTTCTGCCCAAAAACAGTAAGGTGGTCAGGCACCCTAGCATGTAGGAAACGAAAATAAAGGTGATATCGCTCGGGTTTAACCCCCATAATTCTTGGTAAATTGGATAAAGTGGGCTAGCAAGCGCTGTTCCAATGGTGCCGATACAGAGTGCGATACTTACGAGAATAAAATCTCGCCACGATTGGTTTTCATTCATTATTTGTCTTATAGAACAGCAGTGCTGATACGAAGATTCATTAGTCTATGTCGACTGTTAAGCATGAGTCAATTATCTTCAATCAGTTAAAATTCAACTGTCATATTTGGTTTCACGTGAAACAATTTATGAGGTTTAAAATTACATAAAAACTGATCTTTGTAGAAAGTAGAAGATTAGAATAAGCAATAATATCCATCAAACATATGCTCAACTTATGTATAAAAAAATTTTAATCAGTGCTTTACTTGCACTGTCTACAAGTTCTAGTTTTGCGAATATTGAATTGCTTCAGCAAAAAATTAAAACGCAGCACCCAAAATTGAATATTCAAAATTTACAAAAAACTGAGATGAAAGGTCTCTATAGCGGATCTTTAGACAATCAGATTATTTATATTGATGAAGAAGCTAAGCATTTATTCTTTGGATCAATGATTCGTATCGAAGATCAAAAAAATCTAACACGTGATTTGGTGCTGAAACATAATTCAGTCGACTTTAAACAACTTCCACTTCAAGATGCCATTAAGACTGTAAGGGGGAATGGTAAGCGTCAGCTCGCGATCTTTTCTGACCCAAATTGTCCATATTGTAAGACGCTTGAAAATAATTTAAGCCAGTTAAAAGATGTGACAATTTATACGTTTATGTATCCAATTAAATCTCAATCGATCCAGCCCTCTAAACAAGTTTGGTGCTCCGCAAACCGTGAGTTTGCATGGAATGCCCTTTTACAAAAGAATCAACAACCAACAGCCCAAGCTGATTGTTCAAACCCTATTGAAAGAAATTTGGAACTTGGACGTCGTCTAGGTGTTCAAGGAACGCCAGCAATTATTTTTGAAAATGGATTTAAGGTAACAGGCGCTTATCCAGCTTCAGAAATTGAAAAAATTTGGAAAGAGCTGAACTTGTAAAATCTAGTTCATAGAAATTAAAAAAAAGCACCTTAACAAGGTGCTTTTTTTCGTTAAGATTTTTTGGTAACGAGGTTATAAATAAACAGAACGATAATTGCACCTATGACTGAAGCAATAAAACCTGCCGATGAGCCTTCGGGATAAATATTAAGAAGGCGTCCACCATATGTAGCAAGTAATGAACCAGCAATACCTAATAACGTCGTGACGATGAAGCCTGCTTTATCGTCACCAGGATGAATTGCGCGAGCAATTAAACCTGCTATAAAACCGATAAGAATAGCTCCAATAAGTGAAAACATACTTGTTCTCCTTTTTATCATGAATTTTTATTGTGTCGCTCAAATATAGTTGATTATGTATTGATGTTTGAAAAGAAGAATCACGCTACATGTTGTTGTTATTTTGTTGTTTATAAAAAAAGTGGCATATGCCACTTTCTTAAAAAAAATTACAGACCGATTTCACCAATGAATGGAATGTGACGGTATTTTTGATCGTAATCTAGTCCATAACCTACGATAAATTTATCTTCAACTTCAAATCCTAGAAACTCTACTTCCAAGTCGATCTCTCTTCGAGAAGGCTTACTGATCAGCGTGCAAAGTTTGATAGAGTTTGGCTCACGAGTTTCAAGGATTTCTACCACTTTACTCAGCGTATTGCCTGAATCGATGATGTCCTCTACGACAAGAACATCTTTACCACGAATTTCACCATCAAGGTCTTTTAGAATTTTAACATCACGACTAGAAGTCGTTCCACTGCCGTAACTTGAAACTGTCATAAAGTCGAGTTCGTGTGGTTTTTCAATGGTGCGGCATAGGTCTGCCATGAAAATCACTGAACCGCGAAGTAAGCCTACAAGAACCAATTCTCGATCACTATTTGCATAGTGAGCATTAATTTGATTACCAAGTTCATTAACTTTCGCTTGAATTTCTTCAGCGGAAATCAACACTTTCATGTCAATGGTCATGGGTAGATACCTAAAACAACAATTCTAAAATTAAAAAAGGTGTTGACCTGCAACACCTGAAATATGCTTCAATTTTAAAACATATCCCAGAATGTTGCACCCTTTTTAAAAAAACGAAATGTAACCTAATGGTTTTTTAATGCGCATCACGTTTAAGCACGACAGCACAAACTAAGAATACAGCACCAATCAACACATATTTTTTAATTGGGTGTTGTGGTTGAGTCTGAGCATTAGGATGCTGATTGTTGATATGCTTTTTGTCCATAAATATAAGTCGCCTCAATATTTCGATCATCACCCATGGTAAACAATGCGAAAAGTGCATCTTCAATATTTTTAGCGCGTTGTTGTCTTAATGTTTGTAATGCAGTGGCATTCAAATTTAATACAACAAAATCCGCTTCTTTTCCAATATTAAAGTTACCAAGTTTATCCTCGAGCGCTAATGCTTTTGCTCCACCTAGGGTCGCATGATAAAGCGATTCAAATGCAGATAATTTGTCGCCTTGGAGTTGTTGAACTTTATAGGCTTCATTCAACGTCTGAAGCTGATTAAATGAAGTCCCCGCACCGATGTCTGTGCCAAGACCGACTTTGACTTGTTTATCCCAGGTTTTTTTCAATGGAAACAATCCACTTCCTAGAAAGAGGTTTGAAGTCGGGCAGAAGGCGATTGCAGAGTTTGTTTGATGCATACAATCCCATTCATGCTCTTCTAAATGAACGCAGTGAGCGAAAACAGATTTATTGCCTGTTAATCCATAGTGGTGATACACATCTAAATAGCCATTTTGCTCAGGAAAAAGCTCTTTCACCCAAGCGATTTCATTGGTGTTTTCACTCAAATGAGTATGAATATATACATCAGGATATTCAGTTTTTAACTGCCCTGCTCTTTTTAATTGTTCTGCTGTAGAGGTAGGCGCAAAGCGAGGCGTAATGGCATAAAGGTTTCGACCTTTACCATGCCATTTCTCAATCAATTCTTTGCTATCTGTATAAGCATTTTCAGCGGTGTCTGTCAGTGCTTCAGGTGCATGACGATCCATCAATACTTTGCCTGCAATCAAACGCATCTGGTATTGTTCTGCCGCTTCAAATAGTGCATCAACAGATTCTTTATGAACTGTACAAAAAACCAATGCAGTCGTTGTGCCATTTTTCAGCAGCTCATTGACAAAAAAGTGTGCAATTTGGTCTGCATAAGCTTTGTCTTGAAATTGGATTTCTGTAGGAAAGGTATAAGTGTTCAGCCATTCGAGTAATTGTTCGCCATACGCACCTACCATTTCAGTTTGAGGAAAGTGAATATGCGTATCGATAAAACCAGGAACAATCAGTTGATCTGGGTAATGCTCAACTTGGATAGAAGATTTAAGCTGACGGAGCTGTTGTTGCCCATCTTCCCAACGACCAAACCATTGAATTTTACCCGCTTGAGTAATCAATAAACCATCTTCTACGTAACGCACTTGGTCGTGAATTTCACGCGCTTGGGCAACCGTATTCTGAATATCTAGGAAGCGACCGCGAATCGCCGTCGATGCAACTACAGAAGACATTTAAAACCTACACTTTTAATTTTTTCGGTTGATTGTAACTGATCTATTTTAATTAAACTGTATATCGTTTGCTGAGCCCCCACTCTGCGAGAATACGACGATAAGTAGTCGAAGATCGATCAGCTTCAAAATGCGCTTCCATCATTAAATCAAGCGGTAATTCCTCAGGTTTTTGCGATTCTACGATATCTTGGTCTTCGGCAAAAATTTGAGCATTAAAATCATAGACTGCTTGTAAATCTCCAGTCTGATCAAAATTACGTGTCAAAGGAACAAATAATCTGGTTTGATTGACAGATACAGGACAACACGCATTCAAGATTTTTAAAATCCCATTGTCTGGAAAATCTACAGTTAATATTGCTGAAAATGGTGGGTAAATATCAAAAGTTCTTTTCCACTCAAAACCTTCTGGCTCTAGGTGTTTCAAAGCATGCGGGTAATTACTGACACCACTAATATAAATTGTTTTTAAACCATAGTCTGTTCTCTCAGTATGGTATTTCGGTACAACTGGGTTGTTTCGATCTGCAAAAGCTTCGTGATGCACCCATGCAAAGTGAGCAACATCAATAAATCCTTCGAGTTGACGACCTGCTGAACCTGCAATATCAACGTACGGAGGTAAAATAGACTGATGATCAGGATGATCCCAAGTGTCAAGTTGAGGAATATTATTGTGTTGAAAATCACGTCCATGCAAGCTAGTCCAGACCAGTCCATATCTCAAAATTACTGGAAATTGGGTTAAGCTAAAACGGTCAGATATCTTAGTTAAATCAGGTTGAGCAGGAATTTTCGTACATTTCCCTGCAAGGTCGAATCTTAGCCCGTGATATCGGCAAATAATTTCTTCACCCTCTACCCATCCTTTGCTTAGAGGTACACCTCGATGAGGGCAGATATCACGCACTAATCGAATTTCCTCCTTGTCAGTTTGGTAAATCGCCATTTTTACATCAAGTAAAGTGACCTGATGTGGTGTGGTTGAAACATCTTGAATACGAGCCACTGGATACCAATATTGCGCGAGAATTTCCCAATCTTGTAAGTCGAAACTACATTGGCAAGGTGCACTGAGTGGATTTAATGCGGGAATCATATTCATCGTCATTTCCTAAAAAAAGAGCTCCGAAGAGCTGCGCTAAATTTACTGAGCTTTTTTCTTTGGAGATGATGCAAGATCTTTGCCAACCGTCTCTTAACATTTAAAATTGGAGAGCTGAGTGGAAATATTAAATTCTAATCAAAATATATAAAGTGAATTTACCCATGGACTTATATGAGAAGTTAAGCCATTTAATACGATCTAATGCAGATATTTATGAACTTTTACATTGTTTACGGCAGATTGATAGTGCGGCCTATTTTAGTGCGGGCTTGATTCGAAATTGGATCTGGTCTTATTTACATAATCAAAATTATTCTATTTTTGAAACTGAAATTGATGTCATTTATTTTGATCCTTCAGAAAAAATGGATGAGAGACGAAATTATTTAAAGGGTGCACTTCAACATAGATATCCTAATATTCATTGGGACATTACAAATCAAGCTCTGGTACATCATTGGTATAGAACTGATGAAGGTACACAAATTGATCCATATACTTCAGTACATCATGCTATGAGTTTTTGGCCAGAAACGGCAACCGCAATCGCCATCAAATTAATGGAGAATAATCATATTGAAATTCTCGCACCTTTGGGGATTGAAGATTTATTTACTTTAAAATTAAGGTGGAATGATCGTTTGGTTTCACGTGGAGTCTTTGAACATAGGCTTAAGTCAAAATGTTTTTTGGAACGATGGCCTAAGTTAAGCATTGTGAATTAGATGGCTCATCTAAGGATATAAATAAAGCCTTCAGATGAAGGCTTTATTGAATTCAACAAAGTTTGACCTTATAAGGTCATTTGATGATGTTTTTTACTATAACGGATTGAAAGCCATGCAGTAATTGAAAGGACAATCACGATAAAACTTAATGAAATCCAAATTGGCATATGAAATACGTCAAGCATAAGCATTTTGAAACCGATAAAAATTAAAATAGCCCCAAGTCCATAAGGCAAATAATGCATTTTTGAAGCGGCTCCAGACAGTAAGAAAAACATAGCCCGTAGACCGAGGATAGCCATCAAGTTAGCTGTAAGGACGATAAAAGGATCAGTGGTGACCGCAAAAATCGCTGGAATAGAATCGACTGCAAAAATAACATCAGATGCCTCGACTAAAATTAGCACTAAAAATAATGGGGTTGCCCATAGAACGCCATTTTGCCTTACGAAAAACTTATTTCCTTCCAACTGTGGAGTAATTCGCATGTGTTTACGTAGCCATTTCAGAATGGCCATATCTTCAATATTTGGATCATCCTCTTGTCCTTTAAGGAATTTAAATCCAGTGTATACAAGGAAAGCACCGAAGATATAGAGGATCCACGAAAATTCCTGAACGAACCAAGCACCGATAAAAATAAAAATTGTTCTGAGAATAATAGCGCCCAATACGCCATAAAGGAGTAATTGACGTTGAAGTGCAGGAGGTATAGCGAATGCAGCAAAAATCATTAACCACACAAAGACGTTATCAATTGCAAGCGACTTTTCCAGTAAGTAGCCGGCAAAATATTCCATAACTTTCGTATTGGCTACGTTTATACCAGCGGTATTTTCTAGATATAGCCATAGTCCACCACCAAAAAGTGTTGCGACAGTGACCCATGCAATACTCCAATAAGCAGCAGTTTTAACTTTAACTTCTTGACCTTCTTTTTGTTTAAAACCTAGAAAGTCAATTAAGAGCATAATCGTGACGATGCCAAAAAAAATGACATAAAGCCAAATATTGCCTATGGTTTCCATAGTGATCTCCAATACTGGCAATTGATTTTGGCATAAAAAAACCTCGACCAGTTGCCAGATAATAATTCTGAAACAACATGATCAAGGTCTTGCCTACACCATTTTGATTATGCATTTTAGATAATCGAAATGATGCTCAGATACCGACTTCTTTCAAAGTGTAATGACGATATTCTGACACAGTATTTAAGTACTGTTGGAGGAGGCTACTCCCCTTGTTCAAATTTGATAATAAATTACGTTGAAATCGTTTCATTTGATTTCGAGTGCACAAAGGATGACACACTTATAAGTTGTGTGCAAATTATTTAAATGGGTTATTAAATTTGTCTTTAAAAATTGAAATTAATAAGATTATTGCAATGATGATCAATACTACAATTGATATTAAATAGATATCCATTTCATTTACTCATTAATGTTTTAACAATAATAATACATTTATATATTAAAAAAATAACATTTAATGATTATGACTGACAATCTATATTTTTGTTTTTTATAATATTTCTTTTTTTAAAATAAATTAAAGTTTTGAATTTGTAATTGATAGACAAGTTTGTCCCATTTTTTCATAGTGTTATGTAAATATGTCGTTCTAATCTATATTTAATAACGAATGATAGGATAATGATAATGTTAGAAATTAAACATCAAGAAAATGGATCAAAAGGTGAGTTTTTTATTGGTGAAGATGGCCATCATTTAGCTGAAATGACTTATTCATGGGCAGATGAAGATAAATTTATTATTGATCATACTTGGGTTGATGATTCATTAAGAGGGCAAAACGTGGGACGTCAACTTGTTGACCGTGCGGTGGAATTAGCTCGTCAAAAGAATGTTAAAATCCTACCGCTTTGTCCATTTGCTAAATCTGTTTTCAACAAAGATGAAGCAATCCATGATGTTCTGTTTAAATAAAATCATACAGTGAGCGGTCATATGCAGTTTGAACATATCGATAGTGTGAAAGGCGGTGAGTTTTATCTCACGGACGCAGATCAATCAAGAATTGCAGAAATCAGCTATCGTTACCAAACTCCACAGATCATTATAGCGGATCATACTTGGGTCGATGATCGTTTACGTGGACAAGGAACTGCAAAGTTATTGTTAGATCGACTTGTAGAATTTGCTCGTACAGAAAAATTAAAAATTGTTCCAACTTGCTCTTATGTGGTTGTCATGTTTAAGCGTTTTCATAATGAATATCATGACGTTATCGCTTAAATATAAAAAAGCCCGCAGAGCGGGCTTTTTTATTTATTCTTTTGCTTTGAGTGCTTGAATGAGTTTTTGATGCAAACCACCAAATCCACCGTTTGACATGATCACAACGGCATCCCCCTCGCCTGCTTCATTCACGACATTTCGGATGATCTCTTCTAAAGTACGCGCTACCACAGCTTTATTCGGAGCAGCTTCAACAACAGGTTGTAGATCCCAATCTAAACCCTCAGGTTGATACCAAATCACTTCATCTGCCAATCGAGCAGAATATGCTAAACCATCTTTGTGGCTTCCCATTCGCATCGTATTTGAGCGCGGCTCAATAATAGCCCATAGTTTACGTTCGCCTAGTCGTTTACGAGCACCATCCAGTGTTGTGTCAATTGCTGTTGGGTGATGAGCAAAATCATCGAAAACTTCAATACCTCGAATGGTATCGAGGAGCTCCATACGGCGTTTTACACCACCAAAATTCGATAATGCTTCGCATGCAGTTTCAATGGAAACACCAACATGCTCTGCAGCTGCAATGGTTGCTAAAGCATTTGCAACGGAGTGTTGACCTGTCATCGACCATTGGACTGTACCTTTTACTTCGCCGTCTTTTAAGACTTGGAAATGAGTACCATCTGCAGAAAGTTGGTTTGCAGAGATAGTTGCTTGATCATGAGATTCAAGCGATGTACGGACGATCGGTGTCCAACAGCCTTGTGACAAAACTTCATCAATATTTGATTCAGTGATTGGTGCGATGATACGGCCTTCACTTGGAATAGTACGAACCAAATGGTGAAATTGTTTTTGAATGGCAGCGAGATCATCAAAGATATCTGCATGATCAAATTCAAGATTATTCAGAATAGCTGTCTTTGGATGGTAATGAACAAATTTAGATCGTTTATCAAAGAAGGCAGAGTCGTATTCATCTGCTTCTACACAGAAATATTGACCTCCGCCTAGACGAGCACTTTCTTTAAATCCAAGTGGTACACCACCAATTAAAAAGCCCGGTTCCAAGCCCGCTTGATCTAATACCCAAGCTAACATCGTGGTAGTGGTTGTTTTTCCGTGTGTACCAGCAACCCCTAATACATGTTTACCTTGTAGCACATGGTCGGCAAGGAACTGTGGTCCAGAGATATAGGGTAAACCCTGATTTAGCATGTATTCAACGGCGTCAATTCCACGTTTCATGGCATTACCAACGATCACTAAATCTGGGTGTGGTTGCAAATGACTACGGTCATAACCTTGCATTAAGGTAATACCCGCATTTTCAAGTTGTGTCGACATAGGTGGATACACATTTTGGTCCGAGCCTGTCACTGTGTGCCCTAGGTCTCGAGCTAACAGTGCTAACGATCCCATAAAGGTGCCACAGATTCCCAAAATATGCAGATGCATGATGATTTACTCCACTACTCTTTTCGACACAAACATCTTTTTGGTGCTGTTGTCATGTGTTATTTGATTTGATGTCAACGATAACAAGGGTCTTGGTGAAAAGATAGTGATTATTAGAAGGCATTCCGTAAAATTTTGCAGAAATAAATTTTTAAACTTATGAGCTAAAATATATGAATATTTTTAATCTAGTATGATGAAACGAAATGATTTAATCGTAGAATAACGCGGACGATTTAACTTGAGATTTAAATGATTTATTTACCTTTATTGCTTCTGATTTTAGCAAATTGCTTTATGACTTTGGCGTGGTATGGTCATTTAAAATTTTTGCCGCATGATGCCCCTTTATGGCAAGCCATTCTATTTAGTTGGATCATTGCATTATTCGAATACAGCTTAATGATTCCTGCAACCAAGATGCTGGCTCAAAATGGCTGGGCTGTGGGACAAATGAAAATCACTCAGGAAGTCGTTACGCTATTGGTATTTGTTCCTTTCATGATTTTCATGTTTAAACAGCCTTTCAAATTAGATTATGTATGGGCTGCACTTTGCTTATGTGGTTGTGTCTATTTTGTATTTAGAACACCATGATTCAAAAGGATGAAGATTAACTAAAGTTCTTTTCATATTCCCGAACTAATCTTTGACGATCAGGTTCAAAATCAAAATGTTTTAAGCAGCGTGCCAAGATTTCATGTGCCATTTCATGAGCAGCTTCCCGTAGTTCCGGTTCAGATACATTTTTTTCAATCATGGATAAGCATTTAATTATTCTTTGATTTAATTCGATATTACTTATACAGTCCCGTGCCATCGGTGCAAAGCTACTGCTAATAAACTCACGAATATCAAACATATCGACACTGATATTTGAGAAATTAAAAGTTTTCTGTTCTGGATCTGGCTGACTATCAATAATAATCCGCGTTAAGGCATTGATCGCACTAATTGCTGAACCCACATCATTAATTGCAGCTGACATCGCTTTTTGTCCAACCTCGCTCATGACCAATAAACCAAATCTTGGGTCTTGTAAAAAGCTACGGTTCGTTTCGATAATTACGTATTCATGAATTTGTTGTTCTAAATTTTTTAATTCTTCATCATCTATTAGATTTTCTGCAAAGACTTCAATCAGAACCAGTGATGGGTCTACAAATTTCCCAGGAAGAAAAGCAAGATGAATATGTGCATTGTGAGTTTGAGCAAGAAGATTTAAGGACTCAATATCAAAATGAGTAAAATAACCTGTCTGTTTTGGGTGTATTTTGAGTTGGCTTTCGCCCAATGGTTTTTGTCCAGAAGCGCCAAAGTTGGGGTGTGTACGGAATGTACTTAAAGCTTGAGATGCTGCTGTTTCAATTTTAGAAATAGCATTGGTTAATGTGCCAAGCTGAGACAATGTTTGTACCCAGCGAATTAATGTCACAATCAAATAAATGAGAACCAAAATGGTACTTACGAATAAGACAAATCGACCCGAAACGCCATAATATTGTAAACCTAAAGCGATTTTTGCGATGACGGCATAGATAAATGCGGAAATAAAACTGGTAATTGCGAGACGAGTATTATCATCATTCATCATCAGCTTATAAGCACGTGGCGTACCACTCGATGAAGCTGAAGCAAATGCGGCAACCATAATCGAAAGTGAAAATGTAGTGACCGCCAGCATACTCGAAGCAATGATATCCAGTAGGCTACTTAGTGTTTCAATACTGATATTTGGAACCGCGTGTGATGGAATAAAATAACGACTTGCAGTTGCAAATAAAGAGAAAAAAATCGCTAATAAAGCTCCAAGTGCTGGTGTAAACCATAAATTTTCTGCAGGGTTATTCCACCATAATTTCAGTTTAAACCACATGCTATATTCTCCTTTTTATTTTTTAATTTGAATGGTTTAGTTCAGTTTAATCCAAATTCAATTTCAATTTATCTTGAATGAGCCAGATGTTTAAGGTGGATGAGGCAGAACAATGACCAATCATAAAATTCATTTTTATGTCTATTAACAAGTATATATTTTTAATCCTTATTTTATCAGCTTAACTTTAGACCTATTCATTTTCAGTCTATAATAGTGAGTTCTTATTAAAGCTTGGCTCTCGTCGAGATTTATCTCTCTTACTTTAATCTCTGGAAACATTGCAATGAATGCGGCCGCTTCACAAGACACTCCTCTCGTTGGAATTATCATGGGCTCTCAGTCAGACTGGGCGACACTCGAACACACTGCCAATATGTTGAATCAGCTTGGTGTACCCTTTGAAGCGGAAGTTGTTTCAGCACACCGTACGCCAGATCGTTTGTTTGAATATGCTGAGCAAGCTCGTGATCGTGGTATCCAAGTGATTATTGCGGGTGCTGGTGGTGCAGCGCATTTACCGGGTATGTGCGCAGCGAAGACTGATCTTCCTGTTCTAGGTGTGCCGGTTAAATCTTCGATCTTGAATGGTGTTGATTCATTGCTTTCCATTGTACAAATGCCAGCAGGTATTGCTGTCGGTACATTGGCAATTGGTCCTGCAGGTGCGACCAATGCTGCGATTATGGCGGCACAAATTTTAGGTTTAACTCGCCCAGATATTGCAAAGAATGTAGCCGATTTTCGTTTAGCGCAAACTGAGAAAGTTGCGAGTAAAAATATTCCTGGTCAAGCTTAATTCGAGAGAAATCTTATGGATAAAACCATCGGTATTTTTGGTGGCGGTCAATTGGGTCGAATGATGGCGCAGGCGGCACTTCCATTAAATATTCAATGTACTTTTTTTGAAGCAAGTACAGACTGCCCTTCTGCTGCTTTGGGTCCAGTGATCTCAACTCAAGCTAAAAATGGCTTACAGGATTTCATTAATAGTGCAGAAGTCTTTTCTTTAGAATTTGAAAATACGCCATTGTCAGATGTAGACGTATTAACTGAAACCAAGCAACTGCATCCCCCGCGTCAGGCTTTAGCGATTGCTCAACATCGCTTGTCTGAAAAAGCGTTATTTGATGAGTTAGATATTCCAGTAGCACCTTACAAAGCGGTGACATCACTAGAAAGTTTACAAAACGCGGTCGCTGAACTTGGTCTTCCAATCGTACTAAAAACTTCACGTGGTGGTTATGATGGTAAAGGTCAGTTTGTCTTACGCACTGCGGATCAAATTGATCAAGCATGGGCGGAACTTGGTCCTGCGGGTGAATTGATTGCTGAAAGTTTTGTGACTTTCTCGCGTGAAGTGTCAATCATTGCAGTACGTGGTCAGAATGGTGATGTGAAAACATGGCCATTGGCTGAGAACCACCATCACAATGGTATCTTATCGCACTCGATTGTCCCTGCACCGAACAGTGTAGATCTACAACCTGTAGCACAAGATTACGTCACTCGCTTGCTTAACCATTTGAACTATGTCGGTGTGCTGACGCTTGAGCTATTTGTGACGGACAAAGGCTTATATGCTAATGAGATGGCGCCACGTGTACACAACTCAGGTCATTGGTCGATTGAAGGTGCTGTGTGCTCTCAGTTTGAAAACCATATCCGTGCTGTTGCAGGCTTACCTTTGGGTTCAACTGAGATAATTCGTCCAACGGTATTGGTGAACATTATTGGTGAGCATCCAAAGACTGAAGATGTATTGGCTTTAGAGGGTGCTCATTTGCACCTTTATAATAAGTCAGAACGTGAAGGTCGTAAAATTGGTCATATTACCTTAATGCCAATCAATAGCTCAGAATTGACTACACTCTGTCGTCAGTTGTCGAAAATTTTACCAAACCCATTAGCATTAAGTGAAGATATGACCATCTAAACTTTAAGTTGCTGATAAAAAAAGCGATCACACGAGTGGTCGCTTTTTTATTTATCTTGTTTAAGGCATGATTGCGCCTCTTTAAAAATCACTGGCCATTGGTCGGATGAAATTTTAAAAAATTGCATAATAATTATACTATTAGTTCTGATTAGAACACATATTTTGAACTGTGTATAAGTTTGATTATGGCTTATGTGAGCCATCTTAACTTTGAATTCAAAGCGGTTTTAAATTCAAATAAAATGCATACGCAGTTTTTAAATTTAAAATAATAGGCTTGCAGGATATTTTGAATTCAAAGTTACTATTGAGGTTTGAATTCAAAAATGTATTTAAAGATTTATATTTAAATTCTTATCTATTAATTAAATTAAATTAAATTAAATTATTTTAATATTTATAATTTTCAATGATTTATGTTAATTTGTGGTATTGGGTGACTGTGGATAAGTTTTTTTGAATTTAAATATTGTGTGGCGGTTTAAATTTAAATTCAATAACAAATGAATTTAAAACTAGGTTGTGGATAAGTTTTTAAATTTAAATTTTCAAAATAAATTTAAAAAAGTAGAAAGTATGAATTTAAATTTACGATTCGATGCTTTAATTTTTAGAGTGAGCTGTTAAGGTAAAGACATAATTCCAACATTTTAGAATTACAGGGTCTTATGCAACGGCTTGCACTCACGATAGGTTCATTTTTTTTAGCGATGTCTCAAACTCATGCTGAGTTGATTATTAATGGTCAGTCTGTGACAGCCTCGCCATCCATGACGGCAACTGTGTCATCCGCTCCTAATTTTCAGCAATGCATCTCGAATTTAAAATCACAAGCGATTACTAAAGGGGTTAGCTCGGCGACGTATGATCGTTACACGCAGAATTTAACTCCTGACTATTCTGTGATTGAACGTTTAAATTATCAGCCTGAATTTTCGACGCCAATTTGGGATTATTTGTCAGGTTTAGTTGATGATGAACGTGTTCAATTGGGGCAACAGAAACTTCAACAGCATCGAGAAACACTTGACCGTGTAAGTGTGGCTTATGGCATTCCAGCTGAAATGGTGGTTGCAGTTTGGGGAGTTGAGAGTAATTATGGTGATATTTCTGGACGCTATCCATTGCTTCAAGCTTTGGGAACTTTAAGCTGTGAGGGGCGCCGTCAATCGTATTTTAGAGGTGAATTTTTTACCACCATGAAACTTTTACAGCGTGGTGATGTTCGGGAAGAACAATTGAGAGGATCGTGGGCAGGGGCTTTTGGTCATACTCAGTTTATGCCTTCAACCTATGATGAGCTTGCTGTAGATTTTGATGGTGATGGACGACGTGATCTAGTCTCGAGTATTCCAGATGCTTTGGCTTCAACAGCAAATTTTTTGAAGAAAAGAGGATGGCAAACTGGTCAACCTTGGGGATTTGAAGTGCAGATTCCTGCAGGAATGTCAGTTGTAGGTGAGGGGCGACGTAATAAGAAAGCATTGTCTTATTGGGTCAATCAAGGATTGAATAGAGTGGATGGCTCGCCTTTAATTCAGGGTGATCTTTCTGCCTCTTCTCAAGCTGGGTTGCTTGCGCCTGCTGGCAGTGCTGGGCCAGTCTTTCTAGTATTTAAAAATTTTGATGCTATATATAGTTATAACGCAGCAGAAAGTTATGCATTGGCAATCGCACATTTATCAGATCGATTGCAAGGAAAACCTAAAATTGCAAAAGCTTGGCCAACTAATGATCCTGGTACATCAAGAGCAGAACGCCGAGAAATTCAACGCTATTTAATCCAGCGCGGTTACGATATTGGTGCGATTGATGGTTTAATTGGGGATAAAACTCGACAGGCAATTCGTCAAGAGCAAACCCGATTGGGCTTAAATCCTACAGGTCGAGCGGGACAGCAGATATTGAGTGCATTTAGAAATGAGCAGGCTCAGCTGATGATGCAATAAATAGGTTCTTGGATTAAAAAAAAGGTCAACATGGGTTGACCTTTTTTCTGATGAGGTTTCTAGATAATAGAACGATCGATTTTAACAGCATCGAGTAAGTCAAAAATGACTAAGGTTACATCTTGACTTAATTCTCGATCATTAAAAATTTCATAAGCTGTAATGGTGACATCTGTATCGCTTGGAAGTTGGCGTTGTTCCTCTTCAATTAAATCTTGAATAGGTAATAGTGTTTGCTTAATTTGAATATGTAAGACGTCTTCGAATTTAATGTTCTCATCATCGAGTTCGATGAGTTGTTTATTGAAATATGGCAGTAAAATTGAGTAGAGATAAGGTTGAAGCTCGACAATATCAAATATTTCAATATCACGAGTTTCCTCGATCGTGCTGATATGATCATTTACCTCAAGAATAATATGATAATAACTCACGTCTCTCTCCTCTGATTAATTTTAAAATACCTTAACACGAATTCAAAACTATTCAATTAAATCCGTAATTTAATTATGGGATTGAGATGTGATGCTGATTTTATCGACTTTTGAGTAGTTCGAGATCAGCAGCAGTCAATTTAAAATTGGAGAAATTCTGCTTTTCTAGAATTGGATACATTAAGGCATTGGGGTCATTAGTATGCTGAAGACCTAATGCATGACCAAATTCGTGAGCCAATGTGATTCGAAGCTCATCTATAGATTGAAATTCATAAATATTGATTTCACGACCATTAAACTCGCCTTTATGGAACATTTTGGCTTGAAAAACTTGGTTGAATTCATCAATGGCTTTACGTTGTTGGTGTTGGGATTGATTGAATTTTTCTACTTTATCGTTGAGTTCTGTTCGTAAGGTGTTAAATCGTTCAATATTGCTAACAATCTCAAGCTTTTGTTGTGTGAGTCGTGTCTTAGAGGTATTGATCTGCTGAAATTGTGAATCTGTAATAGATGTGTTTAAGCCATTAATATGGTGGACAAAATTATTATGTTGATCTAGATCATTACTATAGTTATGTTGCTGCTGTTCAATTTGCTGTTTTAAAAATTCAAGCTGCTGTAATTCTTGTTCTAGCTGTAATCGCATTTGGTCGGCTAATGATTTGCTATTTTCAAATTGCTTTAGCGTATGTTTTCTATAATTGGATTCATTTTGACGTTCATCAAAAATGAGATTAATTGTAAGACGACCATTGGGGTCGTAAACGAAATACTTTTGTTGAGTTTGATTTTCCCAAATATTCGTTGCCTCTTGAGTTATTTGGCGTAATGCCTCTGTATCAAGTTGAAATCTTGGGTCAATAAACCCAATACGATATCTTAGGCGTTGATCAATGGGGTGTTGAAGCTGATCTAAAGTTGAATTGTGATTTAATTGAGGATGAATAAAACGTTGTACAGTAAAATATGCAATACATAAAAAGAAAAAGATCAGAATAATGGAGCGCATCATGCGAGCAATTCAACTTAATTTTTATTCAATGTAGCGTAAAAAAACATTTTGGAAAATAAATCATCAAAATATATGAGCTCCAGTGTGTATAAAAATGAAAATTATTCGTAAAATTTAAATGAATGATGAAAATAAATATAAATAATGATTAAAAAATGAGTAAAAATTCATGTTTTTCATCTTTTTAGTCGAAAAAAGCAACACCCGTTGAAAATAAGTGAAATAAGGGGTTGCAAGGGAAGAAAAAATCTATAGAATGCACCCCATACCGACGAGATACACGGAAACGAGCGAAGCAGATTGCTGAGTTGTTAAGTGTTTCGAGTCCAGCTTCTAGCATTGACGAGATGTTAGAAAGATCATTAAGAGATTATGAAGAACAACTTGTGTGGATTTTTACTGGTTGATTGGTCGATATATATTATCATTAATAATTGGTAGAAATTTCTCGAAGTTTATTTGAGCAAATTTTTTGTCAGTAATTGATGAGCCAAGATTGGTACCCTTTAGGTACTATTGATTTTAAACTGAAGAGTTTGATCATGGCTCAGATTGAACGCTGGCGGCAGGCTTAACACATGCAAGTCGAGCGGGGGAAGGTAGCTTGCTACTGGACCTAGCGGCGGACGGGTGAGTAATGCTTAGGAATCTGCCTATTAGTGGGGGACAACATCTCGAAAGGGATGCTAATACCGCATACGTCCTACGGGAGAAAGCAGGGGACCTTCGGGCCTTGCGCTAATAGATGAGCCTAAGTCGGATTAGCTAGTTGGTGGGGTAAAGGCCTACCAAGGCGACGATCTGTAGCGGGTCTGAGAGGATGATCCGCCACACTGGGACTGAGACACGGCCCAGACTCCTACGGGAGGCAGCAGTGGGGAATATTGGACAATGGGCGGAAGCCTGATCCAGCCATGCCGCGTGTGTGAAGAAGGCCTTTTGGTTGTAAAGCACTTTAAGCGAGGAGGAGGCTACTAAGATTAATACTCTTGGATAGTGGACGTTACTCGCAGAATAAGCACCGGCTAACTCTGTGCCAGCAGCCGCGGTAATACAGAGGGTGCGAGCGTTAATCGGATTTACTGGGCGTAAAGCGTGCGTAGGCGGCTTTTTAAGTCGGATGTGAAATCCCCGAGCTTAACTTGGGAATTGCATTCGATACTGGGAAGCTAGAGTATGGGAGAGGATGGTAGAATTCCAGGTGTAGCGGTGAAATGCGTAGAGATCTGGAGGAATACCGATGGCGAAGGCAGCCATCTGGCCTAATACTGACGCTGAGGTACGAAAGCATGGGGAGCAAACAGGATTAGATACCCTGGTAGTCCATGCCGTAAACGATGTCTACTAGCCGTTGGGGCCTTTGAGGCTTTAGTGGCGCAGCTAACGCGATAAGTAGACCGCCTGGGGAGTACGGTCGCAAGACTAAAACTCAAATGAATTGACGGGGGCCCGCACAAGCGGTGGAGCATGTGGTTTAATTCGATGCAACGCGAAGAACCTTACCTGGTCTTGACATAGTAAGAACTTTCCAGAGATGGATTGGTGCCTTCGGGAACTTACATACAGGTGCTGCATGGCTGTCGTCAGCTCGTGTCGTGAGATGTTGGGTTAAGTCCCGCAACGAGCGCAACCCTTTTCCTTATTTGCCAGCGGGTTAAGCCGGGAACTTTAAGGATACTGCCAGTGACAAACTGGAGGAAGGCGGGGACGACGTCAAGTCATCATGGCCCTTACGACCAGGGCTACACACGTGCTACAATGGTCGGTACAAAGGGTTGCTACCTAGCGATAGGATGCTAATCTCAAAAAGCCGATCGTAGTCCGGATTGGAGTCTGCAACTCGACTCCATGAAGTCGGAATCGCTAGTAATCGCGGATCAGAATGCCGCGGTGAATACGTTCCCGGGCCTTGTACACACCGCCCGTCACACCATGGGAGTTTGTTGCACCAGAAGTAGGTAGTCTAACCGCAAGGAGGACGCTTACCACGGTGTGGCCGATGACTGGGGTGAAGTCGTAACAAGGTAGCCGTAGGGGAACCTGCGGCTGGATCACCTCCTTAACGAAAGATTGACGATTGGTAAGAATCCACAACAAGTTGTTCTTCATGACGATGTATCTGAGGGTCTGTAGCTCAGTTGGTTAGAGCACACGCTTGATAAGCGTGGGGTCACAAGTTCAAGTCTTGTCAGACCCACCATGACATACTCATACGATACATTGATCTAAATGATAAGCTGGGGACTTAGCTTAGTTGGTAGAGCGCCTGCTTTGCACGCAGGAGGTCAGGAGTTCGACTCTCCTAGTCTCCACCACGTATTCATTCGAATACGTAGTAAGCAAACGAGTTGATAGCTTATAGAGCTTAGTAATAAAGCTGTGTATACTGCACGCCTTGATTATTAAGCTCTGTGATTTATCACAGTTGACTGCGATCTGACGAAGACGTAGTGAATCATTAACAGCATATATTTGAGTTGAAATAATTTGTTCATACTCATAGAAAGAGCGGAAACGAGATAACGTAAGTTATTAAGTTGAAGTGATTGAAATGAGAACTAGCGAAATTAACTGAATCAAGCGTTTTGGTATATGAATTTGAATTGAAGCTGTACAGTGTTTAGATACACAGTACTTCAAACTGTAATGTTGAACGATCTACTTGTAGGGTCGAACGACTGTTTGGGGTTGTATAGTCAAGTAATTAAGTGCATGTGGTGGATGCCTTGGCAGTCAGAGGCGATGAAAGACGTGATAGCCTGCGAAAAGCTCCGGGGAGGCGGCAAATATCCTGTGATCCGGAGATTTCTGAATGGGGGAACCCACCTATCATAAGATAGGTATTGCAACATGAATACATAGTGTTGCAAGGCAAACGCGGGGAAGTGAAACATCTCAGTACCCGTAGGAAAAGAAATCAATTGAGATTCCCTCAGTAGCGGCGAGCGAAAGGGGAAAAGCCCATTAAGTTATGTAAGCTTTAGTGGAATGCTCTGGGAAGTGCAACCATAGTAGGTGATAGTCCTGTACACGAAAGGGCTTACATGATGATGTCGAGTAGGGCGGGGCACGTGAAACCTTGTCTGAATATGGGGGGACCATCCTCCAAGGCTAAATACTCCTGACTGACCGATAGTGAACCAGTACCGTGAGGGAAAGGCGAAAAGAACCCCTGTGAGGGGAGTGAAATAGATCCTGAAACCGCATGCATACAAGCAGTGGGAGCCACTTCGTGTGGTGACTGCGTACCTTTTGTATAATGGGTCAGCGACTTACATTCAGTAGCAAGGTTAACCGAATAGGGGAGCCGTAGAGAAATCGAGTCTTAATAGGGCGTTTAGTTGCTGGGTGTAGACCCGAAACCAGGCGATCTATCCATGAGCAGGTTGAAGGTGAGGTAACACTTACTGGAGGACCGAACCCACTGTCGTTGAAAAGCCAGGGGATGACTTGTGGATAGGGGTGAAAGGCTAATCAAGCCTGGTGATAGCTGGTTCTCCCCGAAAGCTATTTAGGTAGCGCCTCGGACGAATACCATTGGGGGTAGAGCACTGTTTCGGCTAGGGGGTCATCCCGACTTACCAAACCGATGCAAACTCCGAATACCAATGAGTACTATCCGGGAGACAGACTGCGGGTGCTAACGTCCGTAGTCAAGAGGAAAACAATCCAGACCGCCAGCTAAGGTCCCTAAATCATAGTTAAGTGGGAAACGATGTGGGAAGGCATAGACAGCTAGGAGGTTGGCTTAGAAGCAGCCACCCTTTAAAGAAAGCGTAATAGCTCACTAGTCGAGTCGGCCTGCGCGGAAGATGTAACGGGGCTAAAACTATGTACCGAAGCTGCGGATTTGCAATTTATTGCAAGTGGTAGGGGAGCGTTCTGTAAGCCGATGAAGGTGGATTGAGAAGTCTGCTGGAGGTATCAGAAGTGCGAATGCTGACGTGAGTAACGATAAAACGGGTGAAAAACCCGTTCGCTGAAAGACCAAGGGTTCCAGTCCAACGTTAATCGGGGCTGGGTGAGTCGACCCCTAAGGCGAGGCCGAGAGGCGTAGTCGATGGGAAATTGGTTAATATTCCAATACTTCTGTGTAATGCGATGAGAGGACGGAGAAGGTTAAGTCAGCCTGGCGTTGGTTGTCCAGGTGGAAGATTGTAGGCATGTATCTTAGGCAAATCCGGGGTACTCTATGCTGAGAATCGATAGCAAGCTAGTTTACTAGCGAAGTGGCTGATACCATACTTCCAGGAAAAGTCTCTAAGCTTCAGTTACACAGGAATCGTACCCGAAACCGACACAGGTGGTCAGGTCGAGTAGACCAAAGCGCTTGAGAGAACTCTGCTGAAGGAACTAGGCAAAATGGTACCGTAACTTCGGGAGAAGGTACGCTGCCGGCGGTGATAGGACTTGCTCCTTGAGCTACTGGCAGCCTCAGAAACCAGGCCGCTGCAACTGTTTATTAAAAACATAGCACTCTGCAAACACGAAAGTGGACGTATAGGGTGTGATGCCTGCCCGGTGCTGGAAGGTTAATTGATGGGGTTAGCGTAAGCGAAGCTCTTGATCGAAGCCCCAGTAAACGGCGGCCGTAACTATAACGGTCCTAAGGTAGCGAAATTCCTTGTCGGGTAAGTTCCGACCTGCACGAATGGCATAATGATGGCGGCGCTGTCTCCAGCAGAGGCTCAGTGAAATCGAATTCGCCGTGAAGATGCGGTGTACCCGCGGCTAGACGGAAAGACCCCGTGAACCTTTACTGCAGCTTGACATTGAACTTTGATCTTACTTGTGTAGGATAGGTGGGAGGCTTTGAAGTAGAAACGCCAGTTTCTATGGAGCCGTCCTTGAAATACCACCCTGGTAATATTGAGGTTCTAACTCTGCTCCATTATCTGGAGCGAGGACCATGTCTGGTGGGTAGTTTGACTGGGGCGGTCTCCTCCTAAAGAGTAACGGAGGAGTACGAAGGTGCGCTCAGCGTGGTCGGAAATCACGCGTAGAGTATAAAGGCAAAAGCGCGCTTAACTGCGAGACCCACAAGTCGAGCAGGTACGAAAGTAGGTCTTAGTGATCCGGTGGTTCTGTATGGAAGGGCCATCGCTCAACGGATAAAAGGTACTCTGGGGATAACAGGCTGATACCGCCCAAGAGTTCATATCGACGGCGGTGTTTGGCACCTCGATGTCGGCTCATCTCATCCTGGGGCTGAAGCAGGTCCCAAGGGTATGGCTGTTCGCCATTTAAAGAGGTACGCGAGCTGGGTTTAGAACGTCGTGAGACAGTTCGGTCCCTATCTACCGTGGGCGTTGGAAATTTGAGAGGATCTGCTCCTAGTACGAGAGGACCAGAGTGGACGAACCTCTGGTGTACCGGTTGTGACGCCAGTCGCATCGCCGGGTAGCTATGTTCGGAAGGGATAACCGCTGAAAGCATCTAAGCGGGAAGCCTACCTCAAGATTAGATTTCCCAAGGACTTTATGTCCTCTAAAGAGCCGTTGAAGACTACAACGTTGATAGGTTGGATGTGGAAGTACGGTGACGTATGAAGCTGACCAATACTAATTACTCGTGAGGCTTGACTATACAACACCCAAACAGTTGGTGTTGTGGTTCAAATCATGACAAATAACTTGATTTAGTTAGATAAAACGCTAAACTGCACAAATTAAAGCAACTCAAATAGCTGTTAATAACTTCTTTGACCAAGCAAAGGCACGCAAACAATACATGCGAATAAGACCCAAGCAAAGTCACAACAGTTGTGCTGGCGACAATAGCAAGAGTGAACCACCTGATCCCTTCCCGAACTCAGAAGTGAAACCTCTTAGCGCTGATGGTAGTGTGGGGTTACCCATGTGAGAGTAAGTCATCGCCAGCTCATTATTCTAAACACCCCCTTCAATACAAGGGGGTGTTTTTTTATGTGAAAAGAAAAAAATAAACAAATAAAATTAAGGGAAATGCATGGGTACGGGAAAATATCCGTTAAATACATTTTTAATCTTAAAATTGAAAAAATAATCATATAAACGATAAATTTTATGTCTTGAACATTTATAACAACCGCTTTTATCCATCTGATGCTCAAATTCATAAAGCATGATTAGTTTCTATCGGTGTCCCTGTGTACATAGAAAAATGATCGCCTAATCAATTGGTCGTGGTTGTATTTTAATGCTTTAAATAATGAGTGATTAAAATGCATGCGAGATGCAATAGAGGCATTTACATAATAAAAAGTAAGAGTGAAAAATATATTACTTAATTACTCATGAACAGAAGTTGCTTGAGAGGTCATGATATAGTGAATTTAAAAGTTTTAAATCCGAATATATTTAAGGATACGCGATGACCAATTCAGAAAAAAAAATTGAGTGTGATTATTCTCTTTATGTTGCCTCTAAAGCATCCCAAACAGGTCAATGGCTTGAAGTAAAAGATAAATTTAGCCAAAAAACATTTGCCCGAGTAGCCTTAGCAGATGCAAATACTTTAGAAAAAGCAATCCAATCTGCAATTGATGCAGAACAGGCGATGGCAAAATTAGAACCATTTCAAAAGCAAAAGATTTTATTACATTGTGTCAAACGCTTTAGCGAAATGAGAGAGGAATTAACTGCAATTTTGATTGCAGAGGGTGGAAAGCCATTAAAAGCAGCTCAGGCTGAAGTTGAGCGTCTTATAAATACCTTTCAAATCGCTGCTGATGCTGTTACACAAATCGACGATGGGCGTTTAATGCCATTGGCTGTAACAGCTGCTGCACAGGGTTACACAGGTATGATTAAACATGTTCCGATTGGTGCTATATCATTAATTAGTCCTTTTAATTTTCCACTTAATTTAACTGCTCATAAAATTGCACCTGCAATTGCAGCAGGGTGTCCTTTCGTACTGAAACCTGCGTCACTTACACCAGTTTCTGCTCTAAAAATTGCAGAAGTGTTGGCTGAAACTGATTTACCTCAAGGTGCATTTTCAGTTTTACCTTGTCCTCGCGAACAGGCAGATATCTTGGTAACCGATGACCGATTCAAATTACTCAGTTTTACTGGATCGGATGAAGTCGGTTGGGATATGAAAGCACGTGCTGGTCGAAAAAAAGTCACCTTAGAGCTTGGTGGAAATGCTGCTGTTTTAATTGAACCTGATACTGAAATATCTGATGTGTTAATTGATCGTCTTATTGGGGGAGCTTATAACCATGCAGGTCAAGTTTGTATTAGTGTCCAAAGAATTTTAGTCCATGAAAATATTTATACGGATTTAAAGAAGAAATTAATTTCCAAAATTAAAAAAATCAAAGCGAGCGATCCAAATTCAGACTTGACCTTATGTGGCCCTATGATCAAGGAGGGAGAAGCTAAAAGGCTTAAAAAATGGGTCGATAAAGCGGTAAAGAAAGGCGCCAAAGTTTTAGTCGAAGGTCAGGTAAAAGGGGCTTTATTTGATCCAATATTGCTAGAAAATGTTGATACGTCTTTAGAAATTTATAAAGATGAAGCTTTTGGGCCAGTAGCTATTCTAGAGAAGTATAAAGATTTTGAAAAAGGCATTGCTACAATTAATCAAAGTCGATTTGGTCTACAAGCTGGCGTTTATACACAAAGTCTGAATAAAATGATGTATGCGTGGAATCATTTACATGTAGGTGGTGTCATCATTAATGATATTCCATCATTCCGTGTGGATAATATGCCTTATGGTGGTGTTAAAGATTCAGGTCTAGGTCGAGAAGGGATTCAATCAGCAATTCGAGATATGCAAGAAGAGCGATTGCTTGTGATTAAACAAGGATAAATTATTATTTATGTTAAAAGGAGCATAACGCTCCTTTTAAATTATTTAGTTTAGATTAACGCTGTGATTTAAAAATAAACATATTGAGTTAAAAATTAATCAATAAGAATAAAAAAATGATGAAACACAGTTTTTTCCTGAATTAATTACAGAAAAATCTGATTAAAAGCGCTATTGTTGATTCATTAAACATCCTTTATTTCATCTTTCTTTAACCAAGAATATTAAATAAGGGGTGGTTTGTAATTCGAAAAAAATGCTCAAAAGGCCGTTTCTGATTCAAACAACAAAATTTTAATGGTATGCAATTACTTGCGAGATAACATCAACAATAGCAGTAAGCGTGTACCCATTTACGGATTAGGTACTATATGACAGCTTCACGTGAAAATTGGAGCGCCAGATCAGGTTTTATTATTGCAGCTATTGGTTCTGCAGTAGGTTTAGGCAATATTTGGCGTTTTCCCTATGTCGCATATGAAAATGGTGGCGGGGCATTTTTAATCCCTTATCTGGTTGCAATTTTTGCTGCCGGTCTTCCACTTTTATTTTTAGATTATGCAGTTGGACATAAATACCGTAAGGCCCCACCTACAGCTTACAAGAAGTTGATGAATGGTGAATCATTGGGTTGGTGGCAAGTCGCTGTGACATTAATTATTGGTATTTACTATGCCAGTGTATTGTCATGGGCGGGTAGTTATATGTTCTACTCATTTGGTCAACAGTGGGGAAGTGATACAGAAAAATTCTTTTTCACCACCTATCTTCAGAATGGCGAAGGCTTAGCATTTGGATTTGTTCCGACCTTATTTATAGGTTTGGTTGTCGTTTGGGCGATCGTTATGTTCATCCTGTATGGTGGGGTGAAGAAAGGCGTGGAATTGTCGAATAAGATCTTTATGCCCTTGTTGGTGGTTTTATTCACGATTCTCGTGATTCAAGCTGTTCGTTTACCAGGTGCTGTCCAAGGTTTAAATGCATTCTTTACACCAAACTGGGAAGCGATGGGCAACTATAAAGTGTGGTTAGCTGCATTTGGCCATATCTTTTTCTCGTTATCCGTTGGTTTCGGGATTATGTTGACCTACGCTTCATATTTGAAGAAAAAAACGAATTTAACTGGTTCTGGACTAGTCGTTGCTCTTGCAAATTCATCTTTTGAAATTTTAGCTGGTATTGGGGTATTTGCAGCATTAGGTTTCATGGCCTACAGTGCGGGTGCTTCAGTTGACGATGTTGTATCTGGTGGTATTGGTTTAGCTTTTATCGCTTTCCCTAAAATCATTTCAAGCATGGGGGCTGGCGGAGACTTATTTGGCTTCTTGTTCTTTGCATCTTTAACAGTTGCAGGGATTACATCCATGGTCAGTATTCTTCAAGTTCCAATCGCAGGTTTCCAAGACAAGTTAGGATGGTCTCGTAAGAAGGCTGTGACAATTATTGCAGGTGGTTCAGCAATTGTTTCAACTTTATTGTTCTCAACTCACAGCGCGATTACGTTTGTCGATATTATCGATTACTTTGCCAATAATATTGGTATTGTCGCGGGTGGCTTATTATCAATCGTATTGGTGTCATGGTTCCGTCGACCGTTGTTAAAGCAACTTCAAGAGCATGTAAATCAATATGCTAGTATTAAGCTAGGTGTTGGTTGGAACTTCATGTTGACGATAGTCACGCCAATTTCATTGTTAGCTGCGTTATTGCTAACTTTGAACTCAATATTTACTGAAGGCTATGGCGGTTATCCAATTGAGATTCTATTGCCAATTGGTGGCGGTGTAGTTGCAATCTTTGTGTTCTGTGCGGTTGTTTTTAGTCGTCTAAAAGACAATGGACCTGAGGAGAAATAAGATGAATACTTCTGCTTTAATGATGCTTATTATCTCAACAGTGCTGTTATGGGGTGGTCTTATTTTAGCCATGATTCATTTGGCAAAAAACCCAGATGAGCTTGAAGATTAAACTACTTCAGATCAATATTAAAAAAGCCATGACTTGAGTCATGGCTTTTTTATATGTCGGTAAATTAGAAATAAACTATCTTAAAAAATAGCATTAAATCTTTTGAATTAAACAATAATAGAATCCATCACCATGACCTTGTTGTGGCAATAACTGACGGCCGTGGATTTGTTCAATTCCCCAATTTACATTTAATTTGATTTCTTGAGCATCTGCATGCGTGTTGAAGAAATCAATCATTTGGTGTTCATTTTCAGCTTTCAAAATCGAGCAGGTAATATAAAGCATTGATCCGCCAACTTTGAGTTGTAGCCACATGTGATTCAGAATTTGTTTTTGAAGTTCAACCGTTTGTTGAATATCGGTAGATTGGCGAAGTAAACGAATATCTGGATGACGTCGTACAACTCCAATAGCAGAACACGGTGCATCAAGAATAATACAGTCAGCCTGTTCAGGTGCAGACCATACCGTAGCATCAGCAGTGAGTATTTCCACTGGAGCATACTGATTAAGTGCAAGACGCTCTAAGTTTTCACTTACGCGGCTTAAACGCTTTGTGTCGTGATCGATCGCATACAGCTTTTTAGGACGATAACACTCTAAAATATGTGCTGTTTTTCCACCTGGGGCCGCACATGCATCAATTACGATTTTATCATCAAGATTTGGCAATAAGGTCGCGCAAAGTTGAGCATGTTCATCCTGAACAGAAAAACCACCTTCTTCAAAGCCAGGGAGGTGAGGAATATGCACGGATTGATCTAAGATAATGCCGACATCGGACCATTCACATGGATGAGCATCAATCCCTTCTTCATCAAGAATATCTAAATATTCCTCACGGCTTACCTGTCGTTCATTTACACGTAGTGTCAAAGGCGCAGCCAGTTTAAGCTCAGCTGAAAGCATTTCAAGATACTCTGGCCAATCTTTTTTCAAACGCTTAAATAGCCAACTAGGTAAACCATGGGCTTGGTCTAATGCTTTGCCGAATTCTTCAGTTTCACGTGAAACACGACGTAGAATCGCATTCACGACGCCACTTAAAGCCTCAAAACCAAGTTGTTTGGTGGCTGTTACCGTTTCTGAGATAGCCGCATGTGCTGGAATACGCGTGCAAAGCAGTTGATATAAACCTAAATATAGGCAGCTTTCAACGGTTTCATTGTTGAGCGGTTTAGTCAGAAGAGGGAGAGTAATTGCTTTAAGTGCATGCCATTGGCGTAAAGTGCCTAAAGTCAATTCATGAAATAAGGCCCGATCACGCTCACCAACCAATGAAAGATGTTGGGAAAGAACAGAGGTGAGGGATTGCCCATTCTGAACGGCCAGTAATGTTTTAATCACATGTCCGCGTAAATTTAAATGAGAAGATTGTTGGCTCATGCGAAGATCTGTCCTGGCTGCAATTTTTGACTTTGTAGAATTTGTGCAGCATTGAGCGCTTTACCGCCTGGCCACTGAAGTTGAGTGAGGCAAATCACTTGATGATCACCACACACAACGTGAACACCATCCTGATCGACAGCGATGATTTCACCGATTTGTTGAGTTGATGGAGTGAGTGGAGAAAGTTTCGAATTCCAAATGCGTAAATTGTTGGTTTCATCAATAGGTGTGAAAGCTACGGGCCAAGGATTGAAAGCACGAATATTACGATCAATCGTCACAGCATCATTTGCCCAGTTAATTTGAGCTTCAGCCTTCGACAGTTTATGAGCATACACTGTAAGTGATTCATCTTGAACTTCACGTGTATCTAAATAATGCTTTAAAGTGTCTTCACTTTCTAAAACAGCGAGAGTGGCTTCAGCCCCTTGTTGAGCCAGTTTATCATGTAAGGTTGCGGAAGTATCTTCAGCCATAATAGGACAGATCGTTTTAAACATCATGTCACCAGTGTCTAGACCAGCTGCCATTTTCATGATCGTAATACCTGTTTCAGTATCACCTGTCGCGATAGCACGTTGAATAGGGGCTGCACCTCGCCAGCGAGGCAATAAGGAACCATGAATATTCAAGCAGCCGTATTTAGGTGTATCCAAAACGACTTGAGGCAAGATTAAACCGTATGCTGCGACCACCATCACATCAGCATTGAAAGACTTGAGTTCAGCTTGAGCAGCCAAACCTTCCTCAGTCGACGATTTAAAATGTAAAGGTTGGTAAACAGGAATATTGTGCTCAAGCGCCAATTGCTTTACCGCTGACGCTGTTAGTTTTTGTCCACGTCCTGCTTTACGGTCTGGCTGCGTATACACAGCAACAATTTCATGAGAAGTCTTTAGCAAAGCTGCTAATGCACTCGCTGCAAATTCAGGGGTTCCCGCAAAGATGATTTTCACTCAGACACTTCCAAAACAATATAAAGAACATTATATGCCAAAAGCGATTTTCGCCCAAATAAGGTCGTAATTTGAAACGTTTTCATGTGCATTTTGTGCTTAAGGTGTGATTAATAAAATTTATGTATTTTTAAAAAAAGATTCATGAAAGTTTTGTATTACGATTTCAGATAAGGGTTTATAGTAGATCACATCTCTTACATCGATTTAGATCGTTGAGGGCAAATCAGACCTATACGAACAATTGCAAGCAATGGTTAACTGTTAATCAGAAAGCTGTCATAATAGAAGTAAGGTTCAACTGATTTAGCCTTATATTTCAGTATCATTTAGCCAGATTGAATACATATTCATCGAGCTCAGCTTAAGTTGGAAATAAAAATGCCTGACTATCGTTCGAAAACATCAACACACGGAAGAAATATGGCGGGTGCACGTGGCTTATGGCGTGCAACTGGAATGAAAGACGAAGATTTTGGCAAACCAATTATTGCAGTAGTCAACTCATTCACACAATTCGTACCGGGTCATGTGCATCTTAAAGACTTAGGTCAGCTTGTTGCACGTCAGATTGAACAAGCGGGTGGTGTAGCTAAAGAATTTAATACAATCGCAGTAGACGACGGTATTGCAATGGGTCACGACGGAATGTTGTATTCATTACCATCGCGTGACTTGATTGCTGACTCAGTTGAATACATGGTCAATGCACACTGTGCAGATGCAATGGTTTGTATCTCGAACTGCGACAAAATCACACCGGGAATGTTGATGGCGGCAATGCGCTTAAACATTCCTGTGGTGTTTGTTTCAGGCGGTCCAATGGAAGCTGGTAAAGTCCAAATTCGTGGTGGTGAACAAGCAATTGACCTTGTGGATGCCATGATTGTTGCTGCAGATGACAACTACACAGATGAAGAAGTAAAAGCATACGAACGTTCTGCATGCCCGACTTGCGGTTCATGTTCAGGGATGTTTACTGCAAACTCAATGAACTGTTTGACAGAAGCATTAGGTTTATCATTACCGGGTAATGGTTCAACACTTGCAACGCATGCCAACCGTAAAAAACTATTTGAGCGTGCGGGTCAGTTGATTGTTGAAATCACAAAACGCCATTACGAACAAAATGATTACAGCGTATTACCACGCAACATTGCCCCTAAAGCTGCGTATGAAAATGCCATGACTTTAGATATCGCGATGGGTGGTTCTACCAATACAGTACTTCACTTATTAGCGGCTGCGCATGAAGCAGAAGTTGATTTTACAATGGATGATATCGATCGTTTATCACGTAAAGTGCCTGTACTGTGTAAAGTTGCACCTGCGGTTAAAAATGTTCACATGGAAGATGTCCACCGTGCAGGCGGTATCATGTCGATCCTTGGCGAACTAGACCGTGCAGGTTTGTTAGATACTTCTGTACCAACCGTACACGAAAAAACATTAAAAGACGCTTTAGATAAGTGGGACATTATTCGTACTGAAAATGAAGAGGTATATAACTTCTATAAATCAGCACCGGGCGGTGTACCAACACAAACAGCATTCTCACAAGACCGTTACTACACACGTCTTGATGGCGACCGTGAAAATGGCGTGATTCGTAATGCAGAACATGCTTTCTCTAAAGACGGCGGTTTAGCAGTCCTTTACGGTAACATCGCACTTGATGGTTGTATCGTAAAAACGGCTGGTGTAGATGACTCGATTCTGAAATTCAACGGTACAGCACGCGTATTTGAAAGCCAAGATGATGCAGTAGAAGCAATCTTAGGCGGCAAAATCGTAGCAGGTGACGTGGTTCTGATTCGTTACGAAGGTCCACAAGGTGGTCCGGGTATGCAAGAAATGCTGTATCCAACAAGCTACTTAAAATCAAAAGGCTTAGGTAAAGACTGTGCGCTTGTGACTGATGGTCGTTTCTCGGGTGGTTCATCAGGTCTTTCAATTGGTCACGTGTCTCCAGAAGCGGCTGAAGGCGGTGCAATTGCTTTAGTTGAAGATGGCGACCGTATCGAAATTGATATTCCAAACCGTACGATTCACTTAGCAGTTGCTGATGATGTATTGGCTGCGCGCCGTGAAGTACAAGAAGCTAAAGGTTGGAAGCCTGCGAAAGAGCGTCCACGTAAAGTATCTAAAGCACTGAAAGCGTATGCAATGCATGCAACAAGTGCTGCAAAAGGTGCGGTACGTGATATCTAATCTGCTTATAAACTAGATCAATCATGATTAAAAAGCATCCTTTGGGATGCTTTTTTAATCACTAAAAGTTTGAATTTCATCTGAAAGCGTCAATTACATTAATGACAATATTTGATAGAAAGGTCATAAATATTGATCAATTCTCTTTGTCTTGATATAAGTTTTGCTCGCGTTCAAACTTTTTTAGTTTTAAAAAAAGCGATGAATTCGATACTTTGAGCACATAATTTACCAGTAAAATCATCTGAGGCACATCTCATGTCATTGTTACGCCGTTGGTTTGATCCGCTACGATCGAGTTGGTTTTATCAGAAACCAAATCGTCAAGAGGTCTTGTCAACTGAGCAGGGTTTAACGATCTATCTTCGTTTAGATGATGTGTATAGTTATCTTGCAGTCCAGCAATTGGCACAATTAAATGACATTTTAAAAGATGAAATTAAGCCTTTAAAAATTGTTATCTCAGATACTCCTGCTGAAGCTCCAAATGATATGAGTCCTGAAGAGTGGCAAGATTACAGTCTACGTGATGCCCAAATTTTAGCGTACCAGCATCGTTTCGGATTCGATAATGAAAAGCCTGAAATACCAAGTGCTGAAGCGATTCAACAGGCAGAAACGATTTTACGAAATACCCCATTAACAGGTGAAAATTTTCTCTATTTATTGGAAGATGTCTTCCATATGTTGTGGCAACAGCAGTATGGAAAATTACGTACTTTGTATGTCATGGCCAGTCGACATCGAAAAGAACAACAAATCGCTGAGCGAACTTTTGATCACACGCCAGTTTTAGCAAGTTTTTTTGAGCTCGGTAATCGTCGGTATCATGCGGTAGATGATTTATTAAGATTGACCCGCCGTTTAAAACAACAAAGACTCTTGACCGGTAATCCTATTTTTCTCATCAATCATATTGAGTGGCGGGAACACCTAATGAATGATGCTGAAGAATTATCTGAGATTCAGGCGATGAATCCTGAGTTAGACCTCTATATTGCATTAGAAGATCCGATCTCTTGGTTATTATTAGCTTATATTAAAGAGGAACTTGCCGATTATTACGATATCCAACTTACCGTTTATCCATTGCAATATCAGGGACGAGATTTATTTGATTGGAGTTTGGCAACGCGTTTATCTAAACGAACAGAAGTAAAATTTACGCCGTTTTGCCGACCGACTCAGCAGGCGACATATGAAATAGCACGATTGTTTTACAGTGTGCCTGAGGATCAACGTCTTGATGCAATGTATGAAATCTTGCAGGCTGTTTGGAGTAAAGGTAAAGATCTATCGTATCGACCTCATATTCAAGCCTTAAAACAGAGCTTGAATATCACGACGCTCACTGAAGAGTCGATCAGTCAAAAGCTGGAAGAAAATCAATTACTCTGTGAGATGAAATCACAACCTGATTTACCAGTGCTTGAGCTTCGTATCGATGGAAAGAGTTATGTGTTTAATAGCTTATATCGTGTATGGATGATTGAAAGTATTTTCAGTAATGTGTTAGAACAAAAGTACAAAAGTGAAAATGAATCTGAACACAGGGATACCGAATCAATTGAAAATCAATAAAGAAAAATGCGAAACCCTTCAGCAAGCTCGAGCACAAATAGATTCAATTGATCAAGCCATAACAGAATTAATTGGTTTACGCCAATATTATGTAGATCAGGCAGTTCGTTTTAAAAGAACTATACAAGATGTACAGTCACCTGAACGTGTTGAAATAGTGATTGAAAAAATACGTGAATTGGCTACAAAGAATGGTGTGGATCCATTACTGATGGAAAAAATATATCGAGAGATGATTCAACACTTTATTCAAAGAGAGTTAAAAGAAATACGACCATAACAGTCGGAATTCTTAATAAGAATGAGGAACTTAGTTTCCTCTTTTATTCATTGAAATTTACAAAATATATAGCCGATTTGTGAGCTGGTTCAACAAAGCTTAGTGTTACAAAAAATAATATTAAGTTAACATTTGGATACATCACTTTTTAGACTGACGGTCGAAGGCGCTATGGATACCCAGTTACAATTAGAAAAAATAGTCAAGGATCTTGAAAACTACAAAGTAGCCATTGATGCACATTCAATTGTAGCCATAACAGATGCACGTGGTGTCATTACTCATGTCAATGAGAAGTTTTGTAATATCTCACAGTATTCTTATGAAGAACTGGTCGGATCAACACATAAAATTATTAATTCAGGCTATCACCCGAGAAGTTTTTTTAAATATATGTGGAAAGCCATTTCGAGTGGAGAAATTTGGAAAGGCGAAATTTGTAACCGAGCTAAAAATGGTTCTTTATATTGGGTTGAAACCACGATTGTGCCGCTTAAAGATAATAATGGCGTTTTACAAAACTATATCTCCATTCGAACTGATATCACACAGCTAAAAAATTCCGAAGATCATGCACGTTATATGGCATTACATGATGAATTAACGGGATTGCCTAACCGCCGTTTTATGCAAGAACGCATGTTGGCGGTGATTGAATCATGTAAACAAAATGGTACACATAGTGCACTCATGATGTTGGATTTGGATAACTTCAAAAATATTAATGACACGTTAGGACACGATCGTGGAGATGACCTACTCAAAATGGTCTCGGTGCGTCTTATGGAGTGTGTGGCACAGCAGAATGCAATTGTCCGTCTTGGTGGAGACGAGTTTTTAATTATTCTTTCAGATTTAGATCCAGATGAAACGATTGCTAATCAAGCAGTGATGCAAATCGCTGATAAAGTTCGTGCTGCATTAAATGAGCCTTTCGTATTAAAGGATAATAAAATCCATACTAGCTCTAGTATCGGAATTTTTATTTTCCGTAATTCAAAATTGCCAAAAAATGAGTTGCTTAAGTATGCCGACATGGCGCTGTATCAAGCTAAAGAAAATGGTAAAAACTGCATCTGTGTTTTTGATCCTGAAATGGAACAAAGTGTTATTGCTAAAGCTGCTTTATTAAATGATTTAAGATTAGCGTTATTACGAGATGAGTTCCAACTTTATTATCAGATTTTAGTAAATCGTGAAGAGGAAGTGATTGGGTATGAGGCCTTGCTACGTTGGAGTCATCCTGAACACGGTTTGATTTTACCAGGTCGATTTATTGAAGAAGTGGAGAAAACTGATCTCATACATGATGTTGGTAATCGTGTATTAGTATTAGCATGCCAACAGTTAAAAGATTGGAGCCAATACCCAGAATCTTCAAACTGGACGATTTCAGTCAATATTAGTGTCGAACAATTCCGTAAGACTGACTTTGATAAAAATGTGCTTCGGATTATTGATGAAGCAGGAATTGATCCAACATTATTACGTTTAGAACTCACTGAAAGCATGTTCTATACCGATATGCATAACTCAATTGAGAAAATGAAAAAGCTCATCGAGCGTGGATTAAGATTCTCTATGGATGATTTTGGAACAGGATATTCTTCATTGAACTACCTCAAAATGCTTCCACTGGATCAACTCAAAATTGATCGTTCATTTGTAGAAAATATTGTCGGTAATCCACGTGATATTGCTATTGTGAAAACGATTATTGATTTAGCACAAATTCTTGATCTGAATGTGGTGGCAGAGGGTGTAGAAACTGAAGAGCAGTTCCAAGTTCTAAAAGAAAATGGCTGTAATACGTTTCAAGGCTATTATTTTGGTCGACCTAAACCCATTGCAAAAAAATCTTAAAATACTTAATTAGAATAAAAAATTAAAAAAGAGAGCATTAAGCTCTCTTTTTTTATATGCGATAGATTTTTAGTTAGACTTTCCACCTAAGCTAAAGAACCAATTCAGGAATAATGCAACAAAGGTAGCCGTTCCAATACCACCTAAATTGAAGCTACCAAATTGAAGCGCAAAGTCACCAGTACCTAAGATCAGCGTGATCGCAGCAATCATGAGGTTTTTATTTTTAGAGAAATCGACACGATGTTCGATCCAAATTTTAGCACCAGCTATGGTAATTAAACCAAACACCACAATTGATGCACCTGCAAGAATCGCAGTTGGAATGGTTTGAATAATTGCACCAAATTTTGGTGATAAGCCAAGGAAAATTGCGAATACACCTGCGATGGCAAAAATAATCGTGGAATAGACACGTGTCACAGCCATCACACCAATATTTTCCCCATAAGTGGTCATGCCTGGAGCACCTACACCACCGGCTAATGATGTTGCAACACCATCGGCTACAAACGCTTTACCAATATGTGGGTCTAGATTTTCACCAGTCATGGCAGAGACTGCTTTGATGTGACCTAAGTTTTCAGCCACTAAAATTAAAGCTACAGGAGCAATGATGAGCATCGCGTTCGTACTGAACTCAGGAGCATGAAAGTTAGGCAGACCAAACCATGCAGCTTGTGTAATCGGCGTGAAGTTAATTGGAGTACCGTAACCCATGATATTCGTAATAACAAAGTATACGATATAAGACAGCACCAAACCCACAAGTAAAAGTAGGCGTTGTAGCATCCCTTTGGTGAATACTGCAATTGAAGCCATACACATGACAGTAATCAATGCCATCCACATATTAAATGGATTACCCGCGACACTTTTTACCGTTACCGGTGCAAGATGCAGACCGATGATCATGACCACAGAACCTGTTACGACAGGAGGCATGAGCTTTTCAATCCATCGAGTACCTGTTGCCATGACCAGAAAACCAATTAAGGCATAAAGTACACCACAGGCAATAATTCCCCCAGCAGCTAATGCAATATTCGCATTTGCTCCAGCACCGGCATAGCCCGTTGCCGCGATGACTACACCAATAAAAGCAAAGCTTGAGCCTAAATAACTGGGCACTCGACCGCCAGTGATGAGGAAAAATAACAGGGTACAAATACCTGACATTAATATGGCAAGATTAGGATCAAAACCCATTAATAATGGTGCTAAAACTGTCGCACCAAACATGGCAAAAGCATGTTGAATGCCAAGAACTACACTTTGCGCAGGAGGTAAATATTCGGTCGTGCCAACAGGACGCGTATCAATATCATCCGTGAAGGGACGCCATTTAGGAAACCAACTGGTCATAAAGTGAGCACTCAATAGTTAAATTGTGCACATCATACGCCTGTTTTACGAGAAATCATCTGTTTCTTGAAAAATTATTAAAACTAATGGTCTGACTTTTATTGAATTTTTACCCATTGGTAAAAAAAATATGTTTTAAAATTAAAGTAAAATCAGCCTATTGCAATTCAGCTATATCAAAAAAATCTATATCCATATTGAGTAAAAAATTTATAGGTGCTTTGTTGTCATTACTGAAATTTAGAATAAAGTCTCTAAATTGCTCAAGCCCATAAAGGTACTTGAGCATAGGCAGTCGTGAAATCAACCCGTATTACGTAACCCAGCAGCAATACCTGCAATACTTACCATTAGTGCATGGTCAACTTCAGTTTGTTCGACAGTTCGTTCAGCTAAATATTCGCGACGTCTTTTCATGAGTTCTGCTTGTAACAGGTGTAATGGAAGGAGATAGGGTTTACGGATCTTCATGGCTTGATCAAGAACTTCATTAGAACTGAGTAATTTAGATTCACCTTTCATCGCCAATAAAGTTTGTACGGCATCATGTAAGCGTTGGCGTAGTTCCGCACCCAATACTTTAAGATTTTCATCTTGGGTGAGATGAGATTCATAATACAATGCGACATTGCTATCTGATTTAGATAGCACCATCTCCAACATATCAATTAAAGTTTGGAAATAAGGCCATTGTTCTAACATTTCATCTAGCTCAGCTTTGTGACCTTCTGAAATGACTTGATTGATGGCTGCACCAGTACCTAACCATGCTGGAAGCATTAATCGAATTTGAGTCCATGCAAATACCCATGGAATTGCACGTAAGGATTCAATACCACCGCTGATTTTTCGTTTCGCTGGTCTTGAACCCAAAGGTAGCATCTGTAATTCAAGCTCTGGCGTCACGGTTCTTAAATATTGGACAAAATGAGGGTTTTCGCGGACTGTTTGACGGTAAACATTCACAGAGAGTTCCGTCATCTTGTGCATCAACTCGCGCCATGCTGCCTTGGGTTCTGGTGGTGGCAGTAAAGTCGCTTCAAGGGTAGCTGCGGTATAAATCTCTAAATTTTGCAGTGCGATTTCTTCTAATCCAAATTTGAATCGGATCATTTCGCCTTGTTCAGTCACACGGATTGCACCTGAGATTGAGCCAGGTGGTTGTGAAAATAGTGCTTGTTGGGTTGGAGCACCACCACGACTAATTGAGCCACCACGACCATGGAACAAAGTGAGTTGTATACCATGTTGTTTGGCAATAGCTGTTAACTCTTCTTGTGCACGGTACTGAGCCCAATTTGCAGACATGAAACCTGCATCTTTTGCTGAGTCAGAGTAACCAATCATGACCTCGTGCTTGTTTTGAATATGTTGTTTGTACCAATGCATACTGAATAAAGTATTCATGGTCGAAGCTGCGCCATCTAAATCTTTTAACGTTTCAAATAATGGAACTACACGCAGAGGTTGCTTAATACCTGCTTCTTTTTGGAGTAATAGAACCGCCAAAACGTCACTTGGATATTCCGCCATTGAAATAATATAAGCACCTAGACTTTCAGCAGGTTGTTCTGCCAAAGTTCGCATGGTAGCGAATACTTCTTGAACATCAGGATGCTCAATAAGACTTTGAGCAGATTCATTAAGATGTTTAGGAAGTAAAGGGCGTTTGCTTTGCAGTTCTTGTAATAAGAAGTTTTGACGGGCTTGTTCAGTCCATGTCTCAAAATTGCCAAGTCCAAGATACTCAGTAATCGCTGAAATTGCTTGACGATGACGACCTGACTCTTGGCGAATATCTAGTTTTAATAACTCAATACCGAAACAATTCACGCGATAAATAAAATCGAGTAACTTTCCTTGAGCGATACCGGAAAGGTTTGAATCGACTAATGAGCGATAACATAACAATAATGGCTGCAACAACTCATCTTTGTGATGAATAATCTGGCTACGATCCACATCAGAATGTTGACCTTGTAATTTTGCAGTGAGCCATTCTCTTGTAATTTTTAAGCGTTCACGTGTTGTTCTTAAATATTCACGATAAGGCTCTGGATGAGGCTGACCTAAGGCAGTCTTTAGTTCATCACTGCACGCCTGAACAGAAAGCTCCCAACGTAAATCTTCAATATCTCGGAGGTAGAGATCCGCGGCTTTCCATCGAGATAACCATAAAACTTCTTGAGTCACTTTGTGTGTGACATTTGGGTTTCCATCTCGGTCACCACCCATCCAAGATGCAAACCGCACAGGTGCAATATCTAAAGGTAAAGCTTGAGAACAATGCTCTTGAACCAATTGATTCAATTCACGGACAAACTTAGGAATAGCGTTCCATAAAGTTTGCTCAATGGTAGTAAAACCCCATTTTGCTTCATCAATTGGGGTTGGACGATGTTGGCGAATTTCATCGGTTTGCCATGCTGAACAAACCAATTGTTTTAATTCAGAAAGAACTTGAGCGCGCTGTTTGGGGGTCAGCTTTTGCTGATCAAACTTAGATAAACACTCGTTGATCCCATCATATTTTTGGATCAAGGTGCGACGACTAACTTCCGTAGGATGTGCGGTGAGTACAAGCTCAATATTTAGCTCACAAATTTGTTGATAAAGGGTTTCCGCTGAAATCAGCTGTTGTTGAAATTTTTCAAAAAGGGGAATAAGGACATTCGCTGCAGCGCCGTTTTCATCAAACTCATTTTGGCGACGGCTACGTACCACATGATATTGTTCTGCAATATTGGCAAAGTTCAGAAAATGTGAAAAAGCGCGTGTGAGTGGAAGAATCTCATCATCTTTTAAACTTAAAAATAAACTTTCTAATTGTTTTTCAGCTTCGCTATCACCATCACGTGCACCTTTCGCGAGTGCACGAATTTGTTCAACTTGATTAAACAAATCTTGTCCAGCTTGTTCTTTTAAAGTCTCTCCTAAAAGATTACCGAGTAAGCGTACGTCTTCACGTAATGGAGCATCAATTTGTTGAATCATTTTTTTCTCCTTTTCTTGTTCTTTTGACTATACCGCTTATTCATGACATGCCAAGCGATTGCAAAATAATTTAAAGAAAATTAGGTGAAAAATACGCCATTTAAGAATGGAGAGAGCTATTTTTTGTATTTCAGCATAAATAATTCGATGGCTTGATGAATAATTTCATCACATTCTGCTTCACTGGGAACCTGACGAACACCTAACAATACTTCATGATGTCGATGCCCTAAGAGTAAAGAAAGGAGCAAATGTGTTTGCTTTTCAGCATCATCTTTCTGGATAAATCCGTGCTCAATCGCTTGAGCAAAAAAATCAGTCCAAACCACAAATAACCGCTTATGAGATGCATTATAAAAAGGTTCAGCCAAAGGATTTTGCTCTGCTGCCAATTCTAATAATAAATGCTCAAGCTTAATGGCTTCAGGAAGATTGACAATTTGCAGCGCTAAACTACATACCTGATAGAAGTCTTCTAAAAAATTGGATTCAGGGTGTAATTGGATTCGCCGAGCATTGATTGATTCTTCGCACGTTTCTGCAATTGCATAAGTAAATAACGATTCTTTATCTTGAAAATGGTTATACACCGTCAGTTTAGTCACGCCAGCTTCTTTGGCAATTTGATTCATGCTTGAACCATGAAAGCCCTGTTTTAGAAACAAACGTTTAGCTGCCTCTAATATTTGTTTCTTTTTAACTAAATCCTTAGGACGTCCAATATTCATTTGCACAAAAAAATCCAAAAAAAACAGTTTAGGTCATACCTTGAAAAATGATTTTTAATTACTGTACCATGCGGTATATTAATTAAAAAATAATCAAATTAATATCCCTAATTTGATTTGCCTAAAAATTGACATAAGAGCAGTGCACATGAGTCCTCAAAAATTTGCCACATACAGTTTAATGCTCATTTGTAGCGTGATACTTACCGCGTGTAGTAAGGATAAACCCACAGAGGAACAAATTCCATTTGTGATGGTTGCCCAGCCGAATACTTCCCAAGATGAACTGAAAAGTTATGCAGGAGAAGTTCAGGCGAGACAGCAAACGGCATTGGCTTTCCGTGTTGGAGGACAAATTACTGAACGCTATGTTGATGTTGGGGATCGAGTCAAAGTCGGGCAAGTCTTAGCAAAATTAGATGTGAAAGATGCTCAACTGCAGTTAAATGCTTCAAAAGCTCAGTTAGAAGGCGCGCAATCTGCAGCCAAAATTGCCGAAGAAGAATACAAACGCTTTAAGCAGTTATTACCTATTAATGCGGTGAGTCGTTCGCAATATGATGCCGTAGAAAATCAATATAAATCGGCCATGTCCAATTTAAAACAAGCACAATCAAATTATGCAGTGAGTAGTAATCAGACGGGATATAACCAACTTATTGCCAATAAAAATGGCGTCATCACTGAGCGTAGTATTGAAGTTGGTCAAGTGATCGCAGCAGGGCAGGCAGCATATCAACTGGCGATAGATGGTGATCGTGAAGTGGTGATTGGTGTGCCAGAACAAGCAGTATCAGAAATTAAAACAGGTCAAAAGGCTTGGGTTACGCTATGGTCAAAACCAGAGGAGCGTTTCGCCGCATATGTGCGTGAAATTTCACCTGCTGCCGACCAATCTAGAACATTTAGTGTCAAAGTTGCTTTGACTGAAGGGCGTTCAGCAATTCAACTTGGACAAAGTGCGCGAGTATTTTTTTCAAATACCAGTTCAAATGTGATTAATGTTCCTTTGACCAGTGTATCTGCAACAGAAGATCAGCCTTATGTTTGGGTTGTGAATACAGATCACAGTATCCGTAAGGTGAATGTTCAAATAGGTGCTTATGGTCGTGATACGGTACCTGTGACCCAAGGTTTAAAAGCTTCTGATTGGATCGTGGTTGGCGGTGTACACTTACTGCGAGATAAACAAAAAATTAATCCGATTGACCGTCAAAACCGTGCAGTCAATGTGAAAGCAGGACAAGTTGGAGCGAAAATATGAACTTTAACTTGTCAGAATGGGCGTTAAAAAATAAGGGACTGATCCTTTATTTCATGATTTTGATGGGAATATTGGGTGTTTATTCCTACTCAAAACTATCACAAAGTGAAGACCCTCCATTTAGTTTCAAAGTAATGGTGGTTCAAACCTATTGGCCAGGTGCGACAGCGGAAGAAGTTTCATTACAAGTAACTGATCGCATTGAAAAAGAATTAATGAGTACGGGGCTCTATGATCGTATTGCAGCCTATTCTCGTCCTGGTGAATCAATGGTGACCTTTGTTGCCAAAGACTCGCTGCGTTCTCATGAATTACCGAATGTTTGGTATCAGGTTAGAAAAAAAATTGGAGATATCAAACACCAACTTCCTAGCGGTGTTCAAGGTCCATTCTTTAACGATGAATTTGGTGACACCTTTGGGAACATTTATGTCTTAACGGGTGATGATTTTGATTATGCCGTGATGAAGGAATATGCCGATCGCTTACAGTTGCAACTACAACGTGTGCAAGATGTCGGGAAGGTTGATTTAGTCGGCTTGCAAGATCAAAAAATTTGGATAGAAATTTCAAATACGAAAACCGCTCAATTGGGTATTCCAGTTTCTGCAATTCAAGAAGCACTACAAAAACAAAATACCATGGCGAGCGCAGGTTTCTTTGAAACAAGCTCAGATCGTATTCAAGTGCGTGTCAGCGGACAATTGAAATCAGTCGAAGATCTCAAGAACATGCCATTACTGGTTGGTGATAAGACCATTCAATTGGGCGATGTGGCTGAAGTTTACCGTGGCTTTAGTGAGCCAGCTCAACCACGTATGCGCTTTATGGGCAAAAATGGTATTGGTATTGCGGTGTCTATGCGTAAGGGTGGTGACATCATTGCGCTAGGGAAAAATCTAGAAAAGACCTTTAATGATCTACAACAAACTTTACCTTTAGGGATGGAACTTAAAAAAGTTTCAGATCAGCCTGTAGCGGTGCAACGCAGTATTCACGAATTTATCAAAGTGCTCGCAGAGGCCGTGATTATTGTCTTATTGGTCAGCTTCTTCTCTTTAGGTTTCCGTACAGGATTAGTGGTCGCTTTCTCTATTCCCTTGGTCTTGGCAATGACGTTCGCAGGCATGAATTTCTTTGATGTTGGACTGCACAAGATTTCTTTAGGCGCGTTAATTTTAGCACTTGGACTTTTGGTTGATGACGCCATCATTGCAGTTGAAATGATGGCCATTAAAATGGAACAAGGATATAGCAGATTAAAAGCCGCAGGTTTTGCTTGGAAGTCGACCGCATTTCCAATGTTAACGGGGACGCTGATCACTGCAGCTGGATTCTTGCCGATTGCCACTGCTGCGTCGAGCACAGGTGAATATACTCGCTCAATTTTCCAAGTTGTAACCATTGCTTTGGTGGTGTCATGGTTTGCAGCGGTACTGTTTGTTCCTTATTTAGGTGACAAATTACTGCCTGATTTTAATCAAATGAATCAGAAAGCCCCGTGGTATCAACGCTTATGGGCAAGATTACGTCAACAACCAGAGCCACAACCAGTCGTTCAACACCATGGTGAGCATCACGATCCATATCAAACCAAGACGTATCAAAAATTTAGATCTTGGGTTGAGTTATGTATTACTTATCGTAAAACCGTTATTGCTGCGACGGTTGCAATATTTGTCTTGTCAATTTTGATGTTTAAATTTGTTCCACAACAATTTTTCCCACCATCAAACCGTGCTGAAATATTAGTGGATCTAAAACTAGAGGAAGGTGCTTCTCTAACAGCGACAGAAAATGCGGTTAAAAAAGTAGAAAAATTCTTGTCGACTCAAAAAGGGATCGATAATTACGTCGCTTATGTTGGTACAGGTTCTCCACGTTTCTATTTACCACTTGATCAACAATTGCCTCAGGCGAGTTTTGCACAATTTGTGGTTTTGGCTTCCTCATTAGATGAGCGAGATGAGATTAGAAAGAATCTGAGTGAAGAAATTAGTAAGTTATTGCCTGAAGTACGGACACGTGTATCGCTATTGGAAAATGGGCCACCAGTCGGTTATCCAATTCAATACCGTGTTTCTGGTGAAGATTTAAATACTGTTCGCCAACGAGCACAATTAGTGTCACAAGCAATCAGTGAAAATCCAAATACCGCCAATGTTCATTTAGATTGGGGTGAGCCGAGTAAAATTATTTCACTTGAAATTGATCAAGATCGTGCGCGTCAGTTAGGCGTATCTAGCTTAGATTTGGCGAATTTCTTAAATAGTTCAATAACAGGCGCTGCGATTAATCAGTATCGTGAGAAACGGGAGTTAATTGATATTCGTTTACGTGGCGATCAAGCGGAACGTGTTGATGTAGCATCGTTACAAAGTCTCGCTGTACCGACGAGTCAAGGTACAACAGTTCCATTGGCACAGATTGCGAATATCCAATATAAGTTTGAAGATGGTCTGATTTGGCATCGTAACCGTTTGCCGACGATTACTGTACGCGCAGATATTCGGACTAAACTCCAACCAGCTACTGTGGTTGGTGAATTAACTGAATCTATTGAGAAAATTCGTGCCGAACTTCCAAGTGGTTATCTGGTAGAAGTGGGAGGCACTGTGGAGGAATCTGCACGTGGGCAAACTTCAGTAAATGCTGGCATGCCGTTATTTTTGGCTGTGGTCTTTACCTTGCTCATGATTCAGCTCAAGAGTATTTCACGTTCGTTTATTGTTTTCTTGACCGCGCCTTTGGGTTTAATTGGCGTGGTATTGTTCCTGTTAATATTCAATAAGCCTTTCGGGTTTGTGGCGATGCTAGGTACCATTGCTTTATCTGGAATGATTATGCGTAATTCGCTTATCTTGATTGATCAGATCGAGCAAGATATCAAAGCGGGTCATTCTCAATGGGAAGCGATTTTAGAAGCGACAGTACGCCGTGCCCGTCCAATTATTTTGACTGCATTGGCTGCTGTGTTGGCGATGATTCCGCTTTCACGCAGTATCTTCTTTGGTCCAATGGCGGTAGCAATTATGGGTGGACTCATTATCGCAACATTATTAACGCTGTTCTTCTTGCCAGCACTCTATGCGGCATGGTTTAAAGTAAAAAAAGAGTCAAAAACCGCGTAGTTTTATGTGAATACTAGGTGCGAAGCATTGAAAAATTCAATATAGTAGTCCCTAGTTTTTAACACAAAATAACACAGTGGGCTGAGTACATAAAAAAACTGAATGTGCACTCGGTTGAGGTATAAAAAAGCATCCATGGGGCGAGACAATTTAACAAGACATCGTCGATTAATTACGATGTCTTATGTATTCATGTTTCTTGCATTGTTCACTGGTATCAGTGCTGCAATCGCCTATTTTTTAGCGCAAAAAGTGGCTCAAGCGCAAGACGCTGAAGTCTGGATCCATGCTCAAGCATTATGGATTGCACGAAATGTTGTGCTATTCATGATGATGGCCGCATTTGCTGCTCTTTGGTTTATTCCTGCCTGCTTTATCTATTGGGATAGTGTGTTATGGGTGAAAGGGTGTACGGTGATTGGTGTCATTTTTACCACAATTGCATGGCTATTTCTCCTAAATGCATGGCTTAAAGGCTTAGTGAAATATCTCCAGAAAAAAGCCGCTTTTTAAAATAATGATTTAATTTACTTGTAATCTCGGAATATGACCCCAACATATTCCGCAGAGAAGTCATATCAAATTTTTTTGTGGAGCATCGCCAGACATGGCTAAACGTGATTATTATGAGGTTTTAGGGGTTTCTAAAACAGCTAGTGATGATGAAATTAAAAAAGCCTACCGTAAGTTGGCGATGAAATATCATCCAGACCGTAACCCTGATAATGCTGAAGCAGAAGAAAAATTCAAAGAAGCTGCTGAAGCGTATGAAGTTTTATCTGATAGTGAAAAACGCAGCATGTATGACCGCATGGGACATAATGCGTTTGAAGGCGGCTTCGGTGGCGGAGGCGGTGGTTTCGGTGGCGGTTTTAGCGCTGAAGACATTTTTAGTCAGTTTGGTGACATTTTCGGTGGTGCGTTTGGTGGAGGCGGTCGCCAACAGCGTCAAAGACGTGGTTCAGACTTACGTTATGTGCTTGAGCTCAGCTTAGAAGAAGCTGTACGTGGCGTAAAGAAAACAATTACTTTTACTGCGCCAGCACCATGTGAAGTGTGTGATGGTAAAGGTTCTAAAAATCCGAATGATGTTGAAACTTGTAAGACTTGTCACGGAGCTGGTCAAGTCCGCATGCAGCAAGGTTTCTTCTCAGTTCAGCAAACGTGTAGCACATGTCGTGGTCAAGGTAAGATTATTAAAAATCCTTGTGGCACTTGTCATGGTTCAGGTGTTAAAGATCGTCAACAAACACTTGAAGTTACCATTCCTGCAGGCGTGGATAATGGCGATCGCGTTCGTTTAACTGGAAAAGGTGAAGCGATTCGTGATGGTCAGTCAGGTGATCTATACGTAGAAGTTAATGTTCGTGAACATGAAATCTTCCAACGTGATGGCGCGGACTTGTATATGGATGTGCCGATTAGTATCGCTGATGCTGCATTGGGTAAAGAAATTGAGATTCCAACCCTTGATGGTCGTGTGAACTTGAAAGTACCTGAGGGAACTCAAACTGGTAAAATGTTCCGTCTACGTGGCAAGGGTGTAAAACCAGTACGCACAAGTATGCAAGGTGATTTACTTTGCCGTATCGTGATTGAAACACCAGTCAACTTAACTGCACGTCAACGTGAACTTTTAAAAGAGTTACAAGAATCTTTAGATGGTGCAGACAGTAAATCTTCACCTAAAAAGAAATCATTCTTCGATCGTTTATTTGACTGATCAGAATGAAATAAAAGCCCGACATTATTGTCGGGTTTTTATTAAGTTATAAATACTTAAGACGCTTAGAGCAGGGTAGTGATACTACCATTAGACAATTCCCTAGTTTATGGATGTATTCAAAAGTTGTTGAGACTTATTTATTTAAGCTTTCAAAATCAAAAGGTAAATTTTTAATGGGTTTTGTTGGAACTATAATTTAAAAAAAGAGGATCTGAAGATCCTCATCATGTAATTTTGAAAAAACTAATCCTGAGCATCAATACTCTGACCATTCATCCCTATACTGTCTTCGCCCATTAAATATAAATAAGCTGGCATGATTTGTTCAGGCGTTGCCAATACTTTCGGATCTTCATCAGGATATGCTTTAGCACGCATAGCTGTTCGTGTTGCACCAGGATTAATGCAGTTATAACGGATATTTGGATAGACATTTTCTTTTGCAAAAATTTGACTGACCGCTTCAATGGCAATTTTTGAAACTGAGTATGCGCCCCATTTCGCACGTGCTTCACGACCGACACCTGAGCTTGCAAAAACAACAGAGGCATTTTGAGATTTTTCTAATAATGGAAGTAAATGTTGAGTAAGAACAAAAGGTGCTCTTAAATTTACAGCCATTACATCATCCCACACTTCAGCAGGGTAGTGGGCCAATTCAACGCGCTCACCTAAAATCCCAGCATTGTGCAAAATCCCATCTAAACGACCAAATTGTTGGTCAAGCGTTTCCACAAGACGTTCGTAATCATATGCTGTTGCAGTAGAAAGTTGCAGTGGCAAAATTGCGGGTTGAGGAGCACCTAAACTTTCAATTTCGTCATAGATCACTTCTAACTTGTTCAGCGTTCTACCATGAAGAACGACGGTCGCACCATGTAAAGCATAGCTCAACGCTGCTGCGCGTCCAATGCCATCACCTGCACCCGTAATTAAAATTACTTTATCTTTCAATAAATCTGGGCGAGGTTGATATTCTGAATATTTCATGTGCGACCTCCTTCATTGTTCTAATTAAGCTGTTTTTTGGTGAGATTCGATCAATTCGATTAAGTGTTGATGTAATTCTTGTACATCATTTACTATACAATCTGCCTGCCAAGAATCTAAGTCATCTTTGTGTTCTAATGGTAAATATCCGTAAGCAGCCAAAATCGTGTACATATTTGCGCTTCGACCTGCATCAATATCACGTGGATGATCACCAACATAAATGCATTGTTCAGCTGGAACATTAATTTGTTGAGCAGCGAGATACAATGGTTCTGGGTCAGGTTTAGTGTGCTTAACATCTTCTGGGCATACGAGAACGGCACAACGTTCAGTTAAGTTTAAGGCTTGAAGTAGTGCCTCACTCAGCCAACGAGGTTTGTTTGTCACAATTCCCCATGGAATATCGCGTTGTTCCAAGTCCTCAATTAAAGGATACATCCCTGCAAAAAGGGCTGTATCCACAGCAATATCAGCACCATAGATATCTAGAAAGCGCTGACGATGTGCAAGGAAAATAGGATCATCAACCTGTAATTCAGGATAAACCAATTTCACCATCGCCCGAGCCCCCTCGGAAACCTGAGTTCGGATCAGGGCTGCATCTACGATCTCTCGACCTTCTTCACGACACATTGCTTGAATAATACGAATAAAATCCGCAGCAGTGTCAATTAATGTCCCATCTAGGTCGAAAAGTACGGCCTTCATTCATGCACCTCATTATGCGTGTAAACCATATAGTTCACATCGACATTTGGGGCTAACCAATAATGTTTAGTTAATGGGTTGTAATGTAAGCCTGTCATATCTTTAAGTTTTAAACCTGCGTTACGAATATCATGCGCTAATTCAGAAGGTTTAATAAATTTATGATAGTCATGAGTTCCTTTTTTCAAAAGACGTAACACATACTCTGCACCGATAATTGCAAATAAATATGATTTTGGATTACGGTTAATTGTGGAGAAGAACACATGACCGTTTGGTTTCACCAGTTTTTGGCATGCTTGAATGATTGACGCTGGATCTGGTACATGTTCCAACATTTCCATACAAGTTACGACATCGTATTGACCAGCTTGTTCTTCAGCCAATTGCTCAACTGGAATTTGACGATATTCGATATTGGTTACGTTTTCTTGTTCTGCATGCAGACGTGCGACATTTAATGGTGCTGTGCCCATATCGATACCGAGGACATCGGCACCACGGCGTGCCATACTTTCGGCCAAAATACCGCCGCCACAGCCCACATCTAGGACTTTTTTGCCACTAAGACCACCTGCATGTTCATCAATCCAATTCAATCGTAATGGATTGATTTGATGGAGAGGGCGAAACTCAGAGTGTTGATCCCACCATACTGCAGCAAGTGCTTCAAATTTAGCAATTTCTTGTGGGTCAACATTCAGTTGAGTCATTACAGCCACCTTAGCAAAGTTCGTTTTAATGGGTAGAATTTATATCAGATCTTAGTGTATCGCTAATTCCAAAAAAAGCGATAAATCTTGTAAAAAAGTTCACAGAATCAAAACGATTTTCTCATATTTGTTTTATAGTGAAACCATATGCTAATCAGAATGATTTAGAGGATAAAAACTTAATGAAAAAGGTGGTTTTTAGTGGCGTTGCCGCTGCGGTGCTGATGGCACTTTCAACAGGTGCAATGGCGAACTTTGTTGAAGGCAAAGATTATACGGTCGTGCAAAACCCAGGAAAGGTTGATGTCGCTGGTAAATTGGAAGTACGTGAGTTCTTTTGGTATGGCTGTGGTCATTGCTTTACTTTAGAACCTCATATGCAATCTTGGTTACGTAAAATTCCAAAAGATGTGAATTTTGTCCGTACACCTGCTGCAATGAACAAAGTATGGGAACAGAATGCACGTGGCTACTACGTTTCTGAAGCACTTGGTGTTCGTAAACGTACACATTTGCCTTTATTCCACGCGATCCATGACAAAGGTCAGCAGATTTTTGACCAAAAATCACAAGCGCAATTCTTTACGAAGTATGGTATCCCAGAAGCGAAATTCAATAGTTTATATAATTCTTTCGCAATTACTGCCAAAGTCTCTCAAGCAAATAAATTAGCGCAACAATATCAATTGACGGGTGTGCCAGCTGTTGTAGTAAATGGGAAGTATGTCGTACAAGGTGATAATGGCCGCGTGTTACAAGTGGTTGATTATCTATTGGATAAAGAGCGCAAAGCTAAATAATAAAAAACCCGCATTGAGCGGGTTTTTTTATGCCTCAGTAGTATTCCAATTCAAAATCCCTTTAAAGATTAATCGTATTTGGGTAATGGACTGTTTTTTGAGTACTAATTTTTGTAATTCAAGCTCCATACCTGAATATTGACGACCTAAGCTAATCCAAGACATTGCCCATGTGAAACATAAATTAATTAAAATATTCGACAACATTTTTAGGTCATCAGCATGATGAAAATTTTGTACGATTTCGAATTTTTGTAGGTCATTGGCCAAATCAGAATTTAGAAACTCAATTTCACGAGCAATCGCACGTCTTACCACTTCAGAGCCACCCCAGCGCTCTGCGATCATAAAAATCCAAGGTTGGGTATTTAAATCGATGGCTTCAAAAAAAAGTTCCATGCTGGTTTCGGCTTTAGCATCAGGGTGGGCTAAACCTTGACCGAGCTGATGAAGTACGGTTTTCAAATATAACGCGACTTGATCCACTAACTCTTGGCCTAATTCATCCATATCTTGAAAATGTCGATAAAAGGCTGTTGGCACCAAACCAACCTCACGTGCAACTTCACGCAGACTAATACTGCTAAATGAACGGCCAGATGTGCTTAAGCGCAAAGCGGCATCCAGTAAAGCCTGACGACTTTGTTGTTTACGTTCATCGCGTATAGACATCTTAAAACCTGAGAAGTGAAGTCGAGATGAGTCTATCAAAAAAATATAAAAATTAAACGACGAATGTCAGTGAACATGTGTTGACTCAACTTTAAAAACAATATAGTGTACACATGTTCACTATTAGAACACTTGTTCACTCAATTAAATTGAAATACAAAAGAGGAACGTTTGAGATGAGTAGTTATCTGTCATATCGTCCTGAATGGATTCGAGAAGATTTCGTCGATTTTATCGCTGAAAAAATACATCCCACTTTGGCTTGGAAAAAAGTCAAAGCATCGCTCGTGAGTCGTCAGGCACTTAGTCACGATTTCTATGAGATTCATTTATGTCCAAATCACAATTTCGATTTTCAACAGATTGAGGCAGGGCAAAGTGTTTTAGTGACAGTCGTAATTGCAGGCGTGCGTCTACAACGTAGTTATTCGATTGTGGAAATTTCTGCGACAGGTAATCTGGTGATTGCTGTCCGAGCTCAAGGAGTAGTGTCGAATTGTTTAAGCCAATTGGCGATAGGTTCTGTTGTGGAAATTTCTCAAGCGCAAGGTAAATTTACGCTTGAGCCGACTCAACAGCCAATTGTGTTATTGGCGTCGGGGAGTGGCATTACCGCCATTTATGCATTGCTTACGAAGGCTTTAAACACATTATCTGTACCTATCTATTTGATTTATTTCTGTCGAGATGACGCGTTCCACGTGAAACTACAACAGCTCGCTTCAAAACATGATCATTTTAATTATCACTATTTTAATACACGCCAACATAAACAATATCTGACATTAGCGTTGTTAGAGCAGTTAATGCCAAGTTTTAGGCAAGCACAGATTTATGCATGCGGTGCAACTTCGATGATGCAAGCTGTAAATCAAATTTGTCATGAAGAGGGGATCAGCAATCAGCTCAAACAAGAGTTTTTTCAAATCCGTGTAGATGAAGAAATTGAAAAACAATCTGTCACGTTTATCCGCAGTCAGAAATCGTTTGAAGCTCAAAAAAGTTTGTTGGTGAGTGCTGAAGAGGCTGGATTAAGACCCGCTCATGGATGCCGAATGGGTATTTGTAATGCATGTGTCTGTAACAAAGTGAGTGGCGCTACTAAAAATATGCTCACAGGTGAAATTGAACATGAGCCAAATCGACAAATTAAATTATGTATTAGTCAGGCAGTAAGCCCTGTTGTGATTAATTTGTAATTTAACGGTATCGTATAAGACTGGAAAAAATAATGAATATGTCACTTAATACAACATGGCAATCAAAATCTAAACATCTGACCGCTGAGCAAACTGAAGCATTTGGACAACGCGTTGAGCAGATCCGACTCAGTATTATGAATAATTTGGGTGAACAAGATGCCAAATATATTTATAAGATTCGTAACTTTGTTCGCTATAGCGAGATTGGCTCACGTGCATTGCTGATGTTTGGTGGTTGGATTCCACCTGTTTGGTTGGTGGGTACAGGATTACTGGGCGTGTCCAAAATTGTTGAAAATATGGAACTTGGACATAATGTGATGCATGGTCAATTTGACTGGTTGAATGATCCTAGTTTAAACGGTGCGACATATGACTGGGATACCATCTCAACAGGCGATGACTGGAAATATACCCATAACTATGTACATCATACTTATACCAATATTGTGGGGATGGATCATGATGTAGGTTATGGCTTACTTCGTGTTTCAGCATCTCAACCGTGGGAACCAAGATTTTTGTTGAATATTCCATTAGCGATTCAATTGATGGTGTTTTTTGAATGGTATGTCGGTGTTCAAAACCTACACTTGGAAGACGCGCTTGTTTATAAAACCAAATCTTGGAAACAAGTGTGGAAAGATGCTGAAAAATTAAGAAAAAAAGTACGACGTCAGGTGGTGAAAGATTATGTCTTTTTCCCGATTATCGCTGGTCCAAATGCGCTTCCTGTCTTCGTAGGCAATGCAGTTGCAAATGTGATTAGAAGTTTATGGTCATCTGCAGTGATTTTTAATGGTCATTTTACTGAAGATACAGAAACATTTGAGATGGATAACACCGAAAATGAAACGCGAGCAGAATGGTATTTACGTCAAATTCGAGGTTCAAGTAACTTTACGGGAACATCATGGCTGCATATTTTGAGTGGTAATTTGAGTCATCAAATCGAGCATCATTTATTCCCTGATATGCCTGCAAATCGCTATGCAGAAGCTGCGCCAAAAATTAAAGCATTATGTGAGGAATATGGCATTCACTATAATGAAGCTAACTTTATGAAACAATTCTGGAGCGTTTGGGTTCGTTTAGCTAAATGTTCTTTACCAAATGATAAGACAGCTAAAATTTCTCAATCTATAAGAAAATTAAGAGGAATATTTGCTTGAGTACCACTATTTAGTTTAATTCATGAAAGGCATGGAGCATTGAACAAAGTTTTAAGCGTGGAACGTGAAGAGTCAACAAAAAAGCCCGATTGGTGAGGATCGGGCTTTTGAATCAAATAAAGGTACTTAAATTAAAAAATGGGTATTACGTTAATTGTAAGAAATCTAAAGTTACTCAGAAGACAAAAATATTATTCCAACATCTAGTTGTTCTAACTTACTAGGATCAGAATTAGAAACTTGTTCCTGAAGTTTTTCAGAATAATCATATATTTTCGTTCTATAACCAGGAAATTGAATATAAATATGTGCAGCACTCATATTCCAATCTTTTAAACTTGGTTTTATCAAATAATATTTTAGTGTTTCAGGAGAAATTTTAAACTTACCTTTGCTATCGGTTGTAATAGAATTATGACTATCTCTAGCTGTATCATATCCAATATAACCATGATAATTGGCAATAGGTTTTTTGCTTTCAATACTATATATATAGCCTGTAGTTTCAGGAGTTAAATATAAAGTCTTTTGAGTGCAAGCTACTAAAAAAGTGGATATAAATATTATAAGCAAATGACTAAAAAAAAATTTCATTTTGTAATTCCAGAAATAAATAAAAGCCCAGCTACGTCTTCTTGACTTGCTACAGATCGTTCATGAAATAGAGTTATATTATTTTCATTTTCATCTGCATATTTCATTAAATCAATTTCTCCACTTTTTGGATAAGTAGTACCTGCTTTTGGACTTTGATTAATAATTCCAGAGGTGGATTTATGCCCTTTTGAATGCTTTTGACCGCTATAAGCTAACAATAATTCATGTCCCATTTCATGTGCAAATGTAAGTCTAAATTGTTTATTTGCTTTTGATGCATCCCAAAATTGCCATATAGCCCCTCTCGATGTGTTAAATAACATATAACCAGTATTATAAAATGTACTCCTGTAAAGCTCCCAATTAGCACTTCTACTTGGACGCCAATTAGTAGCAAATATTAACTTCATCATAGGCATCATATTTACTGTTGACTCTTGAGCAGTTAGAAAAACCTCATAATTTTTTCCATCTAACAATATACTTTTTCCAACTGGATGAGAGCCATTTCGACTCCAGTAATATTTCATTCCATCTAAAGCCATTGTTTTTAATTGTTCATAGGAAACATTCCTTGACCGATATGGAGGTTTTCCTATGAGAATCTGATTTGGTGGGATATATTTCCAAGAATCAATACCTTGTTCCCCCCCATCTGACAGACCAATTCTTAATATAATTGCTATCTTTAAGGTTTTTTTATTAATTAAAATGTCTATCCAATCTTTGTCTTTATACTTAAATTTTACATTTTTAGTCTGACTACATTGCTCTTTATCAAAGGCATAGCCTTTTATTCTAAAATTAATGCCATCTTTTGAAGTAAATTTTTTGCTATCATAGATATCATTTACGAACCCGTCCCAATCAACTTTTATTTTTTTTCCTGGGTGATGTGGGCCTGAAATTCTTTTTATTAACTGATATTTCCCAGGTTCCATCTCTATCTCTAATTTTAGATATTCAAAAATTCCAGCCTTAATTTTGATTTCATAATCAATTTTATCATTTGATTTTTTTCCTTGATAAGAAGGAACACCACAAGGTATAAATAAATCTGTTTTAATACTGATTTTACTCAACTCAATATCGAAATTATTTTTGTCAGACAAAAAGTTATTAGTAAGTTGGTTATTAGTCGTTTGCAAATTAGAAATGGTCGAACTACTGGAACCATTTCCACTTGTCCCAACAACATGAACTTGTTTTGGCATCAAAGTAGCACCACACGTGAACTTATCACCGACATAAGCGACTGCTTTACCATCAAAAATTACATGGTCATTACTCTTAATCAAAGTTGACCACGTTTTACATTTTGGACAAGCAAAACCATCTCCCGCACGAAGAAATAGGTTTCCCATTTGAGAACTTCGCGATTGAGTGGATAACACTGTTCCACCATGACTTGTTGTAGAACCATGTATGCCAAAACCTTTAGACACTCTTTGATCCTCCAATCGTTGAAATCATGAAATCTTTGGGTAAAGCGGCATCATGATACAAACGTAAGACATGAGCGGTTATTGGACTATCGATAATTTCATCACCATTTTCTAATAGTGAGCCAATAAGTGCTGCGGATCGATTATGAACAGTGATGGCACTACCAGCACCAGAGATAATTTTTGCTGTTGAACCATCAGTGTATATCGCTTCATCACCTACTAAAGCTAAAGAAATACCTTTGACCTTATAGGTATCAGTAGAGGCTCTTACTAAACCACCTTTTTTCGTTTTAGAACCATTAAATGCAGCATAAACTTTGGTATACGGCTTATTATTCCAGTAGAGTTGCTCTGCTTGGTGAATCTTTTGAATATCATCTTGGGAAAGCTTTTTTAGCTGCTCTTCTGGCAGTTCATGCAAAAAAATAGGGCTAGTCATGCTAGATCCAATTATTCTAATTCAATAAAGAATAACAAAATACAGAATGAAGAAAAAGTTCAAAATGTAATCACACATTATCAAGAATAGTGATCATTTTACATATGGGCGTTATACGAAGTCTGATCATTTTTTATGTCAACTCAGTTCAAACCAATGTATGTTTTTAAATGAAACTGCAATTTTAAAACACGGACTTATAACAAAGTTAGATGCCATCAATCTGCTATAATGTGCCCAATCTTTTTTTAAGTAAAAATTAGGACGTATTATGCGTATTGACCAGCGTGCATTAGACCAGTTACGTGACGTTAAAATTACTCGAAACTATACACGTTATGCAGAAGGTTCAGTTTTAGTTGAATTTGGTCATACCAAAGTTCTTTGTACTGCCAGTGTTGATAATTCAGTACCGCGCTTCTTGAAAGGAAAAGGCCAAGGTTGGGTGACTGCTGAATATGGCATGTTGCCACGTTCAACCCATACACGCAGTGACCGTGAGGCAGCTCGTGGTAAACAAAGTGGACGTACTCAAGAAATTCAACGCTTAATCGGCCGTAGTCTACGTGCCATGGTGGATTTGAAAAAATTGGGTGAAAACACGATTACAATCGACTGTGATGTTATTCAAGCCGATGGTGGTACACGTACAGCGTCTATTACAGGTGCTGCGGTAGCCTTGATTGATGCTATGAATTCATTACTTGAGAAAAAGAAAATCAAACAAGATCCACTCAAAGGTTTGGTGGCTGCAATTTCTGTTGGTATTTATCAAGACGAAGTACTACTCGACTTATGTTATGAAGAAGATTCAAACTGCCAAACAGATTTGAATGTGGTGATGACTCAGGCGGGTGAGTTTATTGAAATTCAAGGTACTGCGGAAGATAAACCGTTCACGCGTACGCAATGTAACGCAATGCTTGAAATGGCTGAGAAAGGCATTCAAGAGTTAATTCAAAAGCAACAGCAAGCACTAGGTTGGTAATTCGCATCTGATAGCATGCGTTAATTGCAAAAAAGCACCTTGATAGAGGTGCTTTTTTTATTTCATAGATTTGCAATTGAAGTTTCATTACAGCGTCACGAAAAAAGCGTATCACTGAGTTCGCATAAAACGAGAAGGATAACTACATGCGAGCTTATTTTTTTATATTCATTCTTACACCAAGTATTTTGTTAACAGCTTGTGGAGGAGATGATGATCACCAACCATCCAAACCGCAACCTTCAGATCCCAGCTGTGAAATCCACTGTGCTCCATAACCATAACAAGAATAACAACAGGATAAATATATGAACCGTCGTGACTTTATTTTAAATTCGACCAAGACATTATTGGGTGCATCTGCATTAGCAAGTTTTCCGCTGAGTATTCAAAAAGCTTTAGCCATTGATGCAAAAGTGGAAACTGGCACTATTCAAGATGTGAAACATGTGGTGATTTTGACTCAAGAAAATCGTTCTTTTGATAATTATTTTGGAACATTCAAAGGAGTACGTGGTTTTGGTGATCGATTCACCATTCCATTGAGTGGTAAAAGAGCGGTGTGGGAACAGTATGATGCCAACAAAAATAAAATTTTGCCTTATCACCTAGACAGTTCATTGGGCAATGCTCAACGTGTTTCGGGCACACCTCATTCATGGAAGGATGGTCAAGCCGCTTGGGATTGTGGGCGTATGGGCAATTGGGTGGAACATAAACACCCCCAATCCATGGGTTATTTTAAGAAACAAGAGCTCGAGTTCCAGTTTGCGCTGGCGGAAGCATTTACTTTATGTGATGCCTACCATTGCGCTATGCACGCGGGAACTAATCCCAATCGTAAATTTATTTGGACAGGGACCAACGGGCCAACTGCTGCAGGTGTCGCGAGTGTAGTCAACGAGTTTGATAGTATTGGCTCATCAATGATCGGTTACGACTGGACCACGTATCCTGAACGATTACAGCAGGCTGGGATTAGTTGGAAGGTTTATCAAAATATGCCCGATAATTTTACGGATAATCCTTTGGCGGGATTTAAGCAATATCGCAAAGCCAATGAATTATCTGGTAAGCCAGTTAGCCATGCCAATATTTTGTCGCCTGAATATGATGAGCGTATTGATCAACGACAACCTCTCTATAAGGGGATTGCCAATACGATGCCTAAGGACGGCGGTTTATTAGGACAATTTAAACAAGATATCTTAGACGGTAAATTGCCACAGGTGAGCTGGGTGGTCGCACCGGCAGCGTATAGTGAACATCCGGGACCATCAAGTCCTGTTCAAGGCGCGTGGTACATTCAAGAACTGTTAAACACTTTAACGGCAGATCCAGAGTTATGGAGTCAGACGGTTTTACTGGTCAATTTTGATGAAAATGATGGTTTCTTTGATCATGTACCATCGCCGTCTGCACCATCAAGAGAAATCAATGAAGCAGGTGATATCGTAAAAGTTCATGGTAAAACCACGTTATCAGAACAAGAGATATCATATGAATATTTCAATCACCCACGTGTATCAGGTTCGACAGCACAGCCTGAATTAAAATTTAAAAATGGTAAGAATGAAAACTTCTGGCATGGTGTGTATGGTCCAGGAGTGCGTGTTCCTATGTATATCATTTCACCATGGAGTCGTGGGGGATGGGTCAACTCTCAGGTATTTGATCATACTTCAATTATTCAATTTCTTGAGCAACGTTTTGGTGTAAAAGAGCCCAATATTAGCCCTTATCGTAGAGCAGTCTGTGGTGATCTTACGTCGGCATTTGACTTTAAGACACCTAACCTCAATGTACTGCCAACACTCAATGGGCAAAGAACCAAACAAGAAGCTGACAATACGCGTCGTTCGCAAGAGCAACTCAGCAAGGTTCCAGTCCCAGCAAATCAACAATTTCCTATGCAAGAATCTGGAATACGTCATTCTCGAGCATTACCTTATTTATTACATACCAGCGCGCGCGTACAGGTTGCAACCCGAAACATACAATTGATTTTTGCAAATGGTGGAGAACAAGGTGCGGTTTTCCATGTCTATGACAAACTAGATTTAAATGCTATTCCTCGACGTTTTATGGTGGAGGCAGGGAAACAGCTTGAGGATGTTTGGGAGCTAGTAGATGATCAATATGATCTTTGGGTACTTGGACCAAATGGTTATCATCGAGCATTCAAGGGAAATCTTCACCATCAAATTGAAAGAGATCATTTGCCAGAAATTCGAATTTGCTATGAAGCCTGTCAACCTAAAATAATTTTAAAAATACGGCATGATGGTGCTGAAGCCGTGGAGATGATGGTCAAGGACAATGCATACTACAATCAAAAAATGTGGACTGTCAAAACTCAATCGAATGAGGCTGAACTTCATCTAGATTTAACGGAGTCTTGGGGATGGTATGATTTTAATGTTGTGATCGCCCAACAGCAGGGAGAGCAGGCTTATGAACGTCGATTTGCTGGACGTATTGAAACAGGGCAGCATACATGTACCGATCCTATGATGGGATTATTGCAACCTAAATCTTAAACACGAAGTAAAAAAAGCCGTGAATGTTCACGGCTTTTTTCAGAATTGAAAAATTCAGGTATTAAGACAGTCGAAATGAATTAGAGATCCAACCTTTCGGAAGTTGAGGCATTATAAGCTCCTCAGGGCGATTTGGATCTTCATCCAGTTGCTTACCACCATAAATGACATCATTGATCTGACCATTTTGATTTTGATAGGTTAACCAAGGATAGGTTTTACCAAACCCAACAGGATCTTGGGTGTAATCACAAACACCATCTGGAAAAACTTTTTGTAATCGAGCCCATTGCTCATCTGTAAAGTTAATATTGGGGTAAAGACGACGTGTGAGTGGTTGTAGTTTACATTTATTGGCGTAGGTACTAATTTGATCACCTGCTACCATTCGCGGTGTTTTATACACCGGTACACGAAGGTTATTGCAGAACCCAGATCTTCGAATCGTTCCTAATGTGATACATGAGTCGTTAAGATTTACTTTATTGCGAGTGAGTTTCTGTGGCAGAGGTAAATTGCTTGTATCATTTTTTACGCGATCCAACCATTGGTTCATATCATCGAAACTGATTTCTAAACATTTAAGATCGCCAATCATAATGGTATCACCTCCATACAGAAGCTGATTGTTATGATGTCCGTGTGCTTTGTCTAAACGTGCTCTAATCGCGAATGCTCGGTAAGCATCATGGAATATCGCTGGATCTGGACCACGACAATCAATAATCGCCACTTGATCTAAATTATTGGCAACATTGATTAAACCAGTTCGATAAGCATTTTTTAAACCTTGCTCCGTGGCATATAACCGTTCGGGAATTGGGTTAATATCAATATCGACTCCACCGAGGCGTTCATTTAATAAAACAAATTTTTCAGCATTGATCACACCATCAAATAAGGTTTGAAGCCCGTATTGCACACCGACATTATCAATTGGTAGGTTAGCAAACCCAATATTTCGCTGGTTTTCGACAGGACTCCAAATTTGTCTACGCTGTTGTGTATTTGGATCAACTTCGGTTGGATTTCTGAGACCCAACAAATTTACAGCAGCCTCTTGAATTGAACAGCGTGTCCCATTCGGATTTGAGGTGGCATTGTACAGTTGTGTTTCTGATATTCCGCTACAAATGGTATTTGGTCGAGCAACATCGAATTGCGCAAGTTCACTGACATAACCATTAATCTCAGAAATATGACCTTGAATATGGTTAATTTGATGAGGGAGGAAAGAGCGGCCTTCTGCTGTTTTAAAATAATTGATCATAATATGATAATCAGCAAACTGAGACGCTGTACTCCATGCATCAGGGAAGGAGCACGTTACTAACAAACCTTGATATACACCTGGATAAGCGTTAGCTACCCATTGAGATGCGAGCGCGCCACCTGAGCAGCCTTGTCCAATCGTGTAGTCTAAAGTGCCGTATTGTTCGATAAAACGTTCTTTGGCCATAATGATTGATTCAGCTTGAACCGCCAAATTACAGTTATGTCCACTGTTGGATAGCGCCGTAGACATGACGCCATAACCTTTGCCCAAAGCCTTGATGGTAATATCTGGCAAAATAGAAGTTGATGTCGCAACCACGGTAGGTGCAGTTGCAGACTGATAATCATTTCCGCAACTTTGCCCATGGGTTACTAACAGCTTATTATTAAATTGGGGTTGTGGATTCAACGCAGTCCAAGGCTGATTAGGATTAAATAATACAGCAAACCGATATTCATCACGATTTTGATAGCCGACTTCTTCTCGAATGATAAATGGTACTTCTACGCCTGTATCGGTCTTAATTTTGGAAATTAGACCCGCCGAAGGTGGTTTCTCAGGATTATAGGTTTGTAAAGTTCCGACCAAATTCCGATAGTAGTAATTATATTGAACAGGTTTACGGCAAAATAAATCAGTCGAGCCGTTGGTACAGGTCCATGGATTAATTTGAGGTCCAGATAAAAGAGGACCTGTGGTACTGAAATTTTTTAAATATAAATTTTGAATTTCATTTGGTGTTTCAATTTTAAGTAGATTTTCCCCTAACTGTAATCCATCTAATAGCACTCTATTCTGAGCATTAGAAAAGCGAGATTTGATGTCCTGTCCATTTAAATGAATGCTTATATTTGCGTCATTAAAATTAATCGATGGGTCTAATTCGATCAATACATCATTATCTGTCACAAGATCGGGGCGAGTTGATAAAACAGTCACGAATTCTTTTTCAAGTTTATTCGTTGGATTGTCAGGATCAGTTGGATTGGTCGGAGTTGGCTGTGATCCATTACCACCGCCTGAATTCCCCCCAGATTCGCTGGAGCTTTTACAACCGACGAGTAAGCTGCTACTAATCGCGACGCTTAAAAGCGTATAGATCATTTGCGTTTTCATGTGATTTCCCTAATGTACAACATGGTGGATGCAATCGATCCGATGACTGCATTTCTTTTTATTTATTCACTGACATTCAGCATGGTCTATGCGTTGACACCCTCCTATTATTTAGACAATGCGAACTCATGGTTTAATTGTATTTATTGGCTTCACTATGAATGAAAATTAGGCAGCATTCCATGACAGAAAATTGAATAATTGTAAAATTAAGGCGAATAAATAGTTGAAATTTAATGATTTACTTTGCATTCTATGGATTTAGCATGATTTTGATTAAAAAATAATCTTAAAGCGTGGAAGGTATCAACTAGGACCATATAAATTCAAATTTTTTTGTATTCTTGCGATAAAGTTAATGTAGCATCACAGTTTTAAGCAAATAAAAAAAGGAGCAAAGCCCCTTTTTTATTGAGAGATAGGATTGAATCAATTAAGCGTTAAAGCGCATAGATAAATCGATGGCTTTGACATCTTTAGTCAGTACACCCATGGAAATAAAGTCGACGCCTGAAGTAGCAACTTCACGTAAGTTCTCGATGGTAATATTACCTGAAGCTTCTAATTTACAGCGACCAGCCACATGCTTGACTGCATCAATCATTTGTTGTTGGCTGAAATTGTCCAACATGACGATATCGGCACCAGCATCTAAAGCTTGGTTTAACTCATCCCAAGTTTCAACTTCGACTTCCACAGGTTTACCTGGTGCAATAGCATGCGCTTTGTCGATTGCTTGCTGAATACCACCTGCAGCCATAATATGGTTTTCTTTAATTAAAAAAGCATCGAATAAACCTAAACGATGGTTTTGACCACCACCTACACCCACCGCATATTTTTGCGCAATACGTAAGCCAGGTAATGTTTTACGTGTATCCAGTAATTTGGTATTTAAACCTTCTAAATGTTTCACATATTCAGCCGTTTTTGTAGCAACAGCAGAAAGTGTTTGTACAAAATTAAGTGCTGGGCGTTCAACGGTTAACAGACTGCGTGCTGAGCCTGCAAGTTTTAAAAATGCCTCATTGGCTTGAACTTGATCGCCATCTTGCTTTAACCAAATCACATCAACGCTTGGATCATAGGCTTTAATTAAAGCATTCACCCACGGTTGCCCTGCAAGAATCATCGTTTCGCGACTGATAATGGTTGCTGTTGCTTGTTCATCTTCAGGTGTCAGCAATGCGGTGATATCACGCTCACCAATATCTTCTTGCAATGCTTGTTGGATATTGATTTGAATTGATTGTTCAAGCAAAGATTGCGGTATGCTCATAAAATCCCTATTGTAGGCACCAGAAAAATGAGCAATATATTACCATTGCACCTCAAGTAATGGTGCTGTTTTTTTCGTCCAAGTCTTTTCAAAGATGAGCGTGGATGAATTGTCATAAGTTGCAAACACGGATTGAGATCACACATGTCGAATGTACCCAAGCTTCAAGTGGTAGATGGTGTATTACAAGGTGCAAGATTTATTGCTTCACCAAATTTTAATCAAAGACCAGACCATACTGACATTCAACTGGTGGTCATCCACAATATTAGCTTACCGCCCTCACAGTTTGGAGGAGGCTATATTGAGCAGTTTTTCCAAAATAAATTAGATTGGAATGCACACCCTTATTTTAAAACCATTGAAGGGATGCAGGTCTCAGCACATTTGTTGATTTTAAGGTCAGGCGAAATTTTACAGTTTGTTAATTTTAAAGACCGTGCTTGGCATGCAGGACGCTCTACGTACATGGCAAATCCAGAATGCAATGATTATTCGATTGGCATTGAACTCGAGGGTAGTGATGATCAAGATTTTACGGAACAACAATATCAAGCTTTAGTTGAGGTCGTGGCAACACTTCAACACGCTTATCCTAAAATTAAAAGTCATATCGCAGGGCATTCAGATATTGCACCTGGACGAAAGACCGATCCAGGACCGCATTTTCAATGGTCTTATTTTAGAGATCAATTAAAACAACGAAAAATATGATGCTTTGTCGAATGAAATAACAATTTAAAAGCGAAGTTTTATTACAATATCGTCAATCTTTTTAAGTGGTGAATATGATGGCGCTTTGGCGATCCACCTTTATTGTTAGTGCAATGACCATGTTGTCTCGTGTCATGGGGCTTATTCGAGACATGGTGCTGTTAAATGTGTTCGGGGCAGGTAAAGACTTCGATACTTTTGTCGTAGCGTTTCGTATTCCCAACTTTTTTAGGCGTCTTTTTGCCGAAGGTGCATTTTCCCAAGCATTTATTCCTGTTCTCACAGAATATAAAACCACCAAACTCCATGCTGAAGTTCAGATCCTAATTAGTCGGGTATTTGGATGTTTGCTTACCGTGATGACTGCATTAACTTTGCTGTGTATGATTGTTGCACCTGCGATACTGTATGTTTATGCTCCAGGATTTCATGCCGATGCAGCCAAATTTGATTTATCAGTCGACTTATTCCGTCTCACCATTCCCTACCTGATGTTTATGTCGCTGACGGCATTTGCCAGCAGTATCTTAAACAGTTATGGCTCGTTCACCGCACCTGCATTTGCGCCAGTGTTGTTGAATATTGCTATGATTGCAGGGGCTTTGTGGCTGTCACCATATATGGAAACACCCATTATGGCATTGGGTTGGGCAGTGGTGTTTGCTGGCATTTTGCAATTAGCCCTACAAATTCCGGAGCTTTGGCGCAAAAAACTCCTGATTCCACCCAAAGTTGATTTTAAGCACGAAGGTGTCGAGCGTATTTTAAAATTAATGTTGCCTGCACTGTTTGGGGTTTCAGTCACACAAATTAATTTACTGCTCAATACCATTTGGGCGTCTTTTATGCAAAATGGTTCTGTGTCATGGCTTTATACTGCAGAACGGATGACCGAATTGCCTTTAGGCTTAATTGGTGTAGCCATTGGAACGGTGATTTTGCCTGCACTCTCTGCGCGTAAAGCCGAACAGGATCAAACTAAATTTAAGGCCATGTTAGATTGGGCTGCACGTGTCATCGTATTTGCAGGTATCCCAGCCAGTATCGCTTTATTTATGTTGTCTACACCTATTATTCAAGCGCTGTTCCAACACGGTGCTTTTGATGCACGAGCGACAGAAATGACCGCTTTGGCATTACAATGTATGAGTGGTGGTGTTTTGGCATTTATGTTGATTAAAGTATTTGCTCCTGGTTTTTATGCGATTCAAGATACCAAAACCCCAGTACGTGTTGGCCTAATGGCAGTTGCAGCCAACGCAATCCTCAATGTGGTTTTTATTGGTATCTTCAAATGGATGGGTTGGGAAGAACTCCATATGGCATTGGCGTTGTCATCTACAGGTTCTGCTTTAGTCAATGCAGGGATGCTATATTTCTATTTACACAAGCGTGAAATATTCCGATTTGGTCCGCACTGGAAAAAGTTATTTTTCCAATTTATGGTGGGCAACGCCGTGATGATCGCAGCTCTATGGTATGGCCTAAGCTGGTATAACCCAGATGTAGCGCCGTGGATTCGTGTATTTGAAGTGCTTGCTCTTTGTGTATTAGGTGTGGTTGCCTATGTATTGGGTTTATTTGCGACTGGCTTTAGACCAAGACAATTAAAACATGGCTAGTGTTTCAACCAGACCCTAAATAAAACAAAAAAACATCGCGGAAGCGATGTTTTTTTATAAGTCATGTGAATATTAAGGCAAAACTTTTAAAAGTTCGACATCAAAGATTAAGGTGCTGTTCGGCTCAATCGCATCGCCCGAACCGATCTCACCATAGGCCAAATCAGCAGGAATAAAGAAGCGGTATTTAGCACCTTCCTTCATGAGTTGTAAGCCTTCAGTCCAACCCGGAATGACTTGACTCACTTGGAATTCAACCGCTTGATTACGCGCGATCGAACTATCGAATACTGTGCCATCGATCAAACGCCCTTCATAATGAACTTTCACTTTTGACGTCGCTTTAGGCGTTTTGCCTTGACCTTGCTGAATCACTTGATATTGCAGACCTGTTGGTCGTGTGACGATACCTGCTTTCTTGGCATTCTCTTGTAAAAATTGCTGCCCAGATTTTAAATTTTCTGCAGCCAATTTTTGAAATTCGATCAGCTGTTTCGATTCGCTTTGCTTTTTGTATTTGGTTAAAGCCTGCGCCATTTCTTGATCGGTTAAACTCGATTTTTGACCAGTTGAGCCTTGTTTCAATCCTTCAATAAAGGCATCCAAATTAATATCTTTTAATGTATCCGCATTAGTGCGTCCCATCACATAGCCATAGCTATATCCGAGCTGATCTTTCTCAGTACTTTTATTGCTAATGTTTGCCGCAAATGAGGCAGAGCTGAGGATCAGCAGACTGCTTAATATAGAGATTTTTTTCATCATTCAAATCCAAAAAAAGGAGAGCTGAGGGCTCTCCTTTTGATTAACTTATTTGACTTCGATTAATTCAACATCAAAAATGAGTGTGCTGTTTGGTGGAATCGTGCCAGGAACACCCTGTTCACCATAAGCCAGATTTGATGGAATATATAAGGTTGCTTTACCGCCTTCCTTCATCAATTGTAGGCCTTCGGTCCATCCAGGGATGACCTGATTCAACGGAAATTCAATCGGTTCGCCACGTTCAACCGAGCTATCAAAGACTTTGCCATCAAGTAATTTACCGGTGTAATGCACTTTAACCACAGAGTTTGCAGCAGGTTGTTTGCCTGTACCTTCTTTGCTGACGAGGTACTGCAAACCAGAAGCAGTAGTTTTAACATTCGGTTTTTTTGCATTTTCAGCCAGGAAGCTATTGCTTTGTGCATCGGCAGCTTTAGAGTCTTCGACTTTCTTTTCTTCTAATTCTTTTTGTAAAGCCACATAGGCAGTTTGCAGTTCTTCATCGGTATAGGCACGTTCTTTTTTAGCATGCGCTTCACGGACACCGACAATAAACGGATCAATGGCAACTTCAGGAGGAGTTTGGCTGGCAACTTCATAACCGAGTGCATAACTGATTTTATCAATCGGTTTTGCATCAGCAGTCATGCTAGAAACTGTCGCAGATGTTGGATGTTGACTTGCATAATAAACAGGGACGAGCGCAGCACCGCCTAAAACGACAGCAACAGCGATGGGTAAAGCTTTACTCATGAGATTTCCAATTTTTTTCAATTATATGTGCGACATTCTAAAATCGCGGAACCAAAACAGCATAGCGTCAATTCACTTTCAGCGATATAGAATTTCAATGAAATCAACAAAATTTCACAAATATACAGTGTTTGATCGGCATAAAAAAAGCCTGAATAGATCAGGCTTTTATTCAACAATAATTAATCATTGTCCTTTGAAGCTTTATATGCATACGCATAGTTATAACCATAGCCATAACCCGCTGCATTACGTTGAATGTCATTTAAAATAAAGCCATTTACTTTCACACCGGCTTGTTCGAAACGATTGACTGTGATTTCGAGTTCTTTCATTTGTGTCTTCGCATAGCGAGCAATGACAATATTCACACCTGCATATTGCGAAATGATAATACCATCAGTCACCGCAAGTATAGGTGGCGTGTCAATGATCACATGATCAAACTGTGTTGAAAGCTGTTCAAGCAACTGTTTGAATTTTTCAGAACTCAGCATTTCAGACGGATTAGTCGGACTCTTACCACGAGTGATCACACTTAAACCAGCGACTTCAGTGTCTCGAATAATATTTTGTAGAGAGTGCTGATCAGTCATGTAATCAGTCAAACCTGGCTGTGTTTCAATATTGAAATATTTGTGTAGATAACCACGACGTAAGTCAGCATCAATAATCAAAACACGTTTGTCAGCTTGCGCCAATATCGTGGCTAAATTGGTTGAAATAAATGATTTACCCACTTCAGGTGCAGGACCAGAAATCATAATCACATTATTTCGAGCTGAACTCAGCGCAAAATGAATCGCCGTGCGCATACTGCGTAAACTTTCAATCGCAATATCATCGCTATTCTTAATCGCGAGAATTGGAATTTTCTTATGCTTTTTCAGCATTTTAATACGGCTTTCTTGCACTGGTGAACGTGGAACCGTAGCATAAACCGGCAGATCCAATTCATTTTCAATTTGACTAGAATCTTTGATGCCTGAACGCATCATATCACGTAACAGCGCTAGAAGTGTCCCGAGGAAACCACCAAGGAAAATGGACAGAATTAGGATCTGTAATTTTTTAGGCTTAATTGGTTCAATCGGTTCTACGGCAGTATCAACAATACGAACATTACCAATTTCCCCCGCTTTCGCAATGCGAAGTTGTTGGTACGAATTCAGCAAAGCTGTATACAACTGTTGTTTGACTTCAACTTCACGGAATAACTGTAGATAGCGACGTTGCAAGTCTGGGAGTTGTTTTAAGGTGCCATCCAATTCATTGATTTTTTTATTGATCGCGCCAAGTTGAGCGTTCATTTGTTGCATGATTGGATGTTCATTGGTGTATTTAGCACCAGCTTCAGCGACTTTTTGCTCAAGTTCTACTTTTTGTGTTTCTAAGGCAATACTTTGTGTGAGATATAATTCAGATTCTTTGGTGACATCAACTGTATTAAAGCCTTGACGGAATTTGTTAAATTCGCGCTCTGCGACATCCAGTTGTTGTTTTAGTTCTGGGAGTTGTTCATCCAAGAATTTGAGCGTTTGCGCAGTTTCGGCAGAACGACGTTCAACATTTTGCTGACTATACGCATTTAAAATCGTATTCAGGACTTTTGTAATATGCTCTTTATCTTGACCTTGATAGTTTAATCCTAAAACACCAGTCATTTTGCCTTTTGCAGCCACTGAATAGTTGGCCAAAAGTGATTTCATCGCAGTTGGTAAAGATTGTTTGGTGATGAGATACCGGTCATTCAATTGATCTTGTGTGCGAATCTCAACTTTCCATACGCCATCACGGGTAGAGCTTTGATTGAGTTGGTTCAGTAAACCTTTCAGGACCACTTCTTCGGTTTTTATATCCGTCAGGGTAAATTGTTTCTCAGTAAAATTAAGTTCTAATGCACGGTCACGAAATTTCTGAGGAACATGGAAATGGGGAATAGCAAAAGATTTTTCGTCATCGTTAAAAATTACGGATTGACGTGAATAACTGGTCGAATAGTCATGTGGTGAAAATAAACGATCAAAGAAAGAGTTTTGCGTACCGGACACTCTAAGATCTAGATTTAAATTCTCAATCACTGAACCGAGGACTAATCGAGATTTCAAGATTTCAATTTCTGCTTGAGCGGGTTGTTTCTGCTCAATCATACTTGAGAGATCACCCAAAAGTGCAGCTGAAGTCCCTTTACTTTCTTCAACTTGGACCAAAGCATCAACAGAGTAGGTATCTGGTGTTGTACGCAAGTAGAGTAGAGCACAGACCAGACTCAAAATCACACACAAGGCAATCAGTTTCCATTGTGCGATTAATGAAAAAAATAATTCTTTTAAATCAATTGTATCTTCGGTATTCGCGGTTTGACTCATAATCTTTATTCAAAATATTAAAGGTGTTTTTTCCAATCAGCGATACAATCCTGAATCAACTGACAGGTGTCATTAAAGAATGCTTGATCGTGTTGGTAAGGATCCGCAATATTTTTTTCACGCCAGTGCCCCAAGCGAAAGGTTTTTCCTTTTGCGTAGGGCCATGTTTGTTCGATATGCTTCTGTTGGTTCTGGCTCATGACAAGAATCAAATCCGCATTTTTGACCAATTCAGCATTCAGTTTGCGCGCCACATGATCTTGCATATTTATACCGAAATTTTGCATACATTGTAATGCTTTATCATCTGCAGGATGACCAACTAGACCAGAAATCCCAGCAGAGTGAATTTTTCGATTTGGGTATGCATCTTTTAGGAAATATTCTGCCATGGGGCTTCGACAGATATTTCCAATACAGACCACTAAAATATTTTTAAAATTCATCAATTCCCCAAACGATCTAAATTATATAAAGCATTGGAGAACGGAATCACCTGGTTGACCACACGTTGCCAGCGCGTTAGACCCGTTGCATCGACATAAACAATATCATTACTTTGCATTTTAAACTGATTAGCTAGACCAAAATTAGCAATGCTAGACAGATCCATATGGAAGATTTCAGTCATAGGTGAGTCACTTTGACTTCTAACGACGTAAATTTTACTGCTGCTTGCAGACAATGGATTCAGACCTAAGCTCTCCCCAATCACATCACTTAAAGTCATGCCTTGATCACGCATCGGCAAGGATTGGTTTTTCCCCGCCTCACCCATCACATATATTTTTTGGTTTTCGCGCGAGTTCACGTAAATCGTATCGTTGGCTTGAATCAAAAGATTGTGTAGCGAAAACCCTGCTTTTTCGAGCTCAATCGAATTTAAATTATAAGTTTGACCATTGCGAACGAGGCTAATCGACGTATTTGCACCAAATTGTGTATTGACACCGCCGGCTAAACCAAGCGCCGTATAGATGCTTGTAGGTTGATCATTCAGTGTATATTGACCACCTTTCATCACATTGCCTTGTACTGAATAGCGTTGACCTTGGTAAGACAGCACTCGGGCGATGACATCTGGCGTTTTTAAATAACGGGCAAGTAACTGACGAAGTTCTTGATTGACCTGATCTAAACTTTTGCCAGCCGCCTTGTAACGTCCAATAATTGGAAATTGAATATAGCCACGAGAGTCAATTTGATATCCTTTTTTTTCATCATTAGCCCCTGAAATTTCTGGATAGGCCCATAGATAAATAGATAATACATCACCAGCACTGAGTAGGTATTGTTTTTGATTTTGTAGAAACAAATGTCCTAAATCTTGGTGAACATTGACTTGTGCAGGTTGAACAGCAAAAAGGGACTCTTGAGTGAGTTTGATAACATTGACTAGCGTACCCAAATCCGTCTGAAAAACCCCTTCTTCTGGTAAATCATAAGTTTGCAGACCTGAAGTCACAGCGCAACCTGTAAAACTTAAGCTGAGTGCTAATAATAAACTATAGCGGTAGTAACTCACTCGAATTCCTATCATTTTTAATTAGTAGAATATTTAAAATAGATTCAAAAATCTAAGCTGATATTTGTTGAGCTATATTATAGGAATAAACCCATGACGCCTAGCGCCAATGTGAATATAAAACCCTTTTTTGTTGCTTGATTGTGATTAAGATCATGGAGTTATGTAATTATTTTTTTCAATTGTGATCATTTTACATCAATATTTAATTTGGGATCTGTTATATTAGGTGCCGTTAAATTGATATGAAATACTATTAAGGTATAACGGATGCTGAAAGTAAGAAATTTAAAATTTGGTCAGGTTGGATTAGGTTAAGTTGGTTTATTATGGCAGTTTAACTTAGAAAAAGTGAATCTAGAAGTTTTGATACTTATCACTATAGTAGTGCTTAGTAAGTGGTATATGCTCTTTGAGCTGCCTTAAATGAAAATTTTGAATTGATTATGAAAGAATCTTTGAATTGTGATTTCCATTCCACAGGTAAGTCATTTTGAAACCAATATAGTAGTAGAGAGATTAAAAGACTTATTACGATCTCACTCTGTTTTGTTTTCTTGCAATGAATTGAAAGTATAAAGCTTTGGTAAAAATGTAGGCAATTAAAAATGAAGATTTTAGTTACTGGCGGTGCAGGATTTATTGGTTCGGCTGTCATTCGTCATATTATTCAAAATACGAATAATCAAGTTCTTAATATTGATAAACTAACTTATGCGGGTAATTTAGAATCGTTAAAAGAAATTGAACAGCATTCAAACTATCAGTTCAAACAAATTGATATTTGTGATAAAGAACAAATTACAGCTGCTATAGATGCATTTCAACCTAATGTAATTATGCATTTAGCCGCAGAGTCTCATGTAGATCGCTCAATTGATGGTCCTGCAGCATTTATTCAAACTAATATTGTAGGAACTTATACTTTATTAGAGGCTGCTCGAAATTATTGGTTGGACCTAGACATTGAAACTCAACAAAACTTTCGTTTTCATCATATTTCAACTGATGAGGTTTATGGCGATTTAGAAGGCACGACAGATTTGTTTACAGAAACAACTAAATACGCGCCAAGCTCTCCATATTCTGCCTCTAAAGCCAGTTCAGACCATTTAGTACGTGCTTGGCACAGAACTTATGGTCTACCTGTTATAGTCACCAACTGCTCAAATAATTATGGACCTTATCATTTCCCTGAAAAATTGATTCCTTTGGTAATTTTGAATGCATTAGATGGTAAGCCTTTACCTATATATGGTAATGGTCAACAAATTCGTGATTGGTTATTCGTAGAAGATCATGCGCGCGCATTATATAAAGTAGCTACTGAAGGTTTAGATGGTGAAACTTACAACATTGGCGGACATAATGAAAAACAAAACATTGAAGTTGTGAAAACTATTTGTAGAATTTTGGATGAGCTAAGACCGAGAGATGATGGTAGATCTTATGAAACGTTAATTCATTTTGTCAAAGATCGACCAGGACATGATTTACGCTATGCAATTGATGCGAGTAAAATTAAAAAAGAGCTTGGTTGGGTGCCTTTAGAGACTTTTGAGACGGGTATTCGTAAGACTGTAGAATGGTATCTAAATAACTTAGAGTGGTGTCGACGCGTTCAAGATGGTACTTACCAACGTGAAAGATTAGGTGTAAATATATAATGTCAAAAACAACTAAAGGTATTATTTTAGCAGGTGGTTCGGGTACACGTTTATATCCAATCACTAAAGGTGTCTCAAAACAACTGCTCCCTATTTATGATAAGCCGATGGTGTATTATCCACTTTCGGTTCTGATGCTTGCAGGTATTCGTGAAGTATTAATTATTAGTACTCCTGAAGATATCGATGGCTTTAAGCGTTTGTTGGGTGATGGCTCTCAATTTGGGATTCAGCTTGAATATGCAGTGCAACCTAGTCCAGATGGTTTGGCACAAGCCTTTATTATTGGTGAAAGCTTTATTGGTGATAGTAATGTTTGTCTGGTACTGGGCGATAATATTTTCTATGGTCAAGGTTTTAGTTCTAGGCTAAGCCAAGCTGCGGTTCGTCAAAAAGGTGCAACTGTATTTGGTTATCAGGTAAAAGATCCAGAGCGTTTTGGTGTAGTTGAGTTCGATGGGCAAAAACGTGCCGTGTCATTAGAAGAAAAACCGAAACATCCAAAATCACACTTTGCGGTTACAGGTTTGTATTTTTATGACAATGATGTGGTTCAAATTGCCAAACAGGTGAAGCCTTCTGAGCGGGGTGAGTTAGAAATTACAACAGTGAACCAGATATATTTAGAACGTGGTGACTTAAATGTAGAGTTGCTTGGGCGTGGTTTTGCCTGGCTGGATACAGGAACACATTCAAGTTTACTAGAGGCAGCTCAATTTGTAGAGACTGTTGAGAAGCGTCAAGGCTATAAAGTGGCATGTTTAGAAGAAATTGCTTTGAATAACGGTTGGCTCAGTAAAGAGCAAGTTTTAGAAATTGGTCAAAGCATGAGTAAAAATGAGTATGGCCAATACTTAATCGATCTAGCAAAAGGTTAATGTATATGATACCTGTAACTAAACCTTATCTGCCGAGTAGAGAAAAACTAGAAGACTATGTTGATGGTATATATGAAAGAAAGTGGCTTACAAATAATGGGCCATTAGTACAAGAGTTAACTAAGCGATTAGAAAAATATTTAGGTGTAGAAAATTTACTTTTAGTTTCAAATGGGACTTTAGCATTACAAATTGCTTATCGGACACTTGGAGTCAATAAAGTAGTTAATGGTAAGCCTGCTGAAGCAATTACAACGCCATTTAGTTTTATAGCAACAGCAAGCTCATTAAAGTGGGAAGGAATAAATCCTGTATTTGTTGATATTGACCCTGAAACATGGTGTTTAGATCCTAATAATATAGAATCAGCGATTACACCGCAAACCCGAGCAATTATACCAGTACATGTATTTGGTAATCCATGTGATGTCGAGTTTATACAAGATATTGCAGATAAGCATGATCTCAAGATTATTTATGATGCAGCTCATGCTTTTGATGTGAAGTATAAAGAACAAAGTATTCTAAAATATGGTGATGCATCCATTTTAAGTCTACATGCAACCAAGCTTTTTCATAGTATAGAAGGTGGTGCAATTATTTTTAAAAGAAGAGAAGACTTGGAAAAAGCTAAAAAATTAATTAATTTTGGAATTTCTTCGCCTGATTGCATTGATGAACTAGGGATTAATGCAAAAATGGGAGAGTTTAATGCAGCTATGGGACTGTGTGTGCTTGATGAAATTCAGAATGTAAAAGAAAAACGTAGAAATATTTGGGATACTTATAATCACACCTTAGATAAGATAATTGTTAAGCAAAAATGGTCAGATCACTCGATTAATAATTATGCCTATTTCCCAATTGTACTACCAAGTGAAAAAGACGTTTTAAATTTAATGCAAGATTTAGCATCTGAAAATATACAAGTACGTCGTTATTTTCATCCGAGTCTTGAATCAGTTAAGGTCTTGGGTGATTATGCGGAACTGCCTGTTTCGCAGTCTATATCTTCAAAAGTGCTTTGTTTGCCTTTGTATCCTGATTTAAATGTCAAAGATGTATTACCATCACTTGAAAAATATTTAGGTCAATTTGCTATTGTTGATCTAAAAGATTTACTTGATGAAAAAATTGTTGAGTTTGTTGACTCAATGGATAAGTTTTTCAATCCCTCTATTGGGAAGCAAGTATCTTTAGATGATTATATAAAAAAGCTTAAAAATCAAGGCCATATATTAGGTGGATTAGATAGTGATAAGAATATTACTTGTTTAATTGGTTTTTATGCTAATGATCAAATTAACCAGAAAGCATTTATTAGTTATTTATCTGTTAGTCCTGAATATCAAGGAAAAGGCTTGGCAAAAAAATTAATTAAAGAAGTATTAAGTATTTGTAAGAAAAAAAATATGAAAATATGTCAGGTTACAACTTGGTCAGAAAATAAAAATGCATTAAGTCTTTATAGACAACTAGGATTTAAAGCGCTTTACCAGAAGCAAGAGAGAGGGAGAGTGACTGTGGGTTTAGAGATACCTCTACTTAATGAGGTTTAAAGGTTGGTTTATATATTAGGATAGAACCTAAAACACTTATTATATATGCTGTATAAGTATATATAATAACCTTAGAGATTCATATAAAATATATATTAAACTTTAGTTTGTAATTAAAAGGTATGCGTATGAACGTACTTTTAACTAGTGTAGGTCGTAGAAGCTACCTTGTAAAATATTTTAAGCAAGCAATAGGTGAAAGTGGAATAGTTGTTGCTGCAAATAGCGACCCTTTAACGAGTGGAATGATTGTAGCGGATAAAGCATATACTGTTCCAAAAGTAAATTCAGATCATTATATTGATGAGCTGCTTGGTATTTGTAAAAAAGAAAAAATTTCTCTTGTGCTTTCTTTATTTGATATAGATTTACCTTATTTATCCAAAGCTCGTTCAAGATTTGGAGATATCGGTGTAACCCTGGTTGTGAGTGAGCCATGGTTAATTGAGATCGCAAATGACAAATGGAAAACCTATAATTTCCTTTTAGAGAATAATGTACCAACACCTCAAACATTCTTGAAATTAGATGATGTAAAGAATGCAATTCAGCAAGGGCAGTTAAGCTATCCTGTGATTGTGAAGCCTAGATGGGGGATGGGATCTATTTCTGTGTTTAAAGCAGAGAATCAAAAAGAGCTGGAGTTTTTCTTCGATTATGCTCAAAAGGAAATTGAAAAAAGTTATTTAAGTATTTTAAGTATTTCTGAACTACATCAATCAGTAATTGTACAACAGATGATAACTGGAAAAGAGTACGGTTTGGATGTGTTTAACAATCTTCAGGGTAAACATTTACAAACGATTATTCGAGAGAAAATATCAATGCGATCAGGTGAAACTGATATGGCAAGAATTATTGAAAATTCTGCTATAAGTGGATTGGGGAATCAACTAGCAAATATTTGTAAGCATATTGGTAATATGGATGTTGATGTGCTTGAAGATAAAGATGGAAATATTTATGTACTGGAAATGAATGTACGATTTGGAGGAGGTTATCCATTTAGTCATATTGCTGGGGTTAATTATCCGGCTGCATTGGTTGCAATGGTGAAGGGGGAGCATCCAGTTTTAAACGATGCTAAAATTGGATGCATAGGTTTGAAGAGTATTGAAATGCTTGAGGCTTAATTTTGAAAATCTGGATTTTTAAACTTAAAGTCAATAGTTACTGTTCAAAAAAGTAATCTAAAAAAATTAAGAATTGGAAACAAGAAATTTAATTTCTTTGATTAAATTTCTTGTTTTTAATAAATGCGCCTCTTTACCTCGATTTAATTCAAATAAATTACGATTAATTTGGATGTTTTCAGGCGATATTGTAGAAATTTCTTCTGATAGAATTTTGTCTAACTCTCTAGTAGAAAAAATTATAGTGCCTTGATTAATATAGTTTTTATAAAGTGGGCTCTCTGGATTTAAAAAAACTTTTGCACCTAAATATAATCCAATTCCTACATTACCGGCACCTTGTTGCCTCTTATGATTCATGATAATAACAGAGCAGGTTTTGATTAATTTAACGTAGCTATTGAAATCCATAAACTCTGTTATTGGTTCAAATTGATTGTTAAATAACTTATAACCCATTTCAATTACTAAATTTCGGTATTCTGGAGTTCCATAACTTAATGGTACAATGATTTTAGTTTTTTTTGATAAATTTAATCTACTTATTTTTTTGAAAATATCAAAATGATTATTGGTAGGCGATGCACTATTTCCAATTAAAATATTATTTCCAGTTAACTGATTTAGTTTTATATTATTAAATAGACTAAGATGAGAGCCATAATTCCATGGAACTATTTTAGGGGATAAATTACCTATTTTTTCTTCAACAAGTTTACCTTCTTCATATAAAACAGGGCAGAATATTTTAATTTTTTGGATAATGTCTATTTTATTTTTTTGATTTGTATAAATTAAAGATCTTAAGATGTTTTTAAAAAAATTTGATGACTTTGATGTTCCGAAACTTGGCATTGAATTTTTAACAATTTTAGCCGTTTCTTCATCTAGCATGTCATAGGGATTGGGATAAATTAAATCATAATAATCATATCCTAAACCTATCCAAACAAATACTACTTTACTATTTGCTCTCGCGATTAGCTCAAGGTTAAAAGGGGTCATTGAATGTAATATAATTGCATCATAATTACTTAATGCTTGAATAAAAAATGGATTTAAAAATGAAAAATTAGAAACACGCGTAGGTTTGATTTTTTTTAAATATACGATAGGCTTATTTTTACCTGGTAATAGATAGGTACTCGCACCTGGTAAGGTTTCTTCAAACTGTTCATATGCGGCATCTGGGAATTTTTCGTCAGTAATAATATGTAGCAATTTAAGAGCCATAAAAAATCCTTGTAGAGCGGGTTAGGGTTTAGAGTTCTATATATGATATAGGTTAACATTTTATTTTGGATTTAAATGCACTATAGATTAGACTATATGCGGGGATTTTAAGGAGATAAGATCCAAATAAATAAAGCATTCCACCAAATAGTCCAAATACAAGTAATATTATAATCGGGTGCCATGCAATACTTTGAATAGCATAGAAAATAATTCCACCAACTGATAATGATAAAACTAAAGTTGGCATAAAGTCTTTCATTTGTTCTCCAGCAGGATAATTTATTAACTTAGATGAAAAATAACTATTAGGTATGTAAGATATTACAGAGCTAATAATCTGCCCAATTAATATACCAATGACACCATATTGGTAACTAATAAATAAAATGATTACTAGCATGAGTTTTTTTAAAACTTCTAGATATAAAAATAGATCTGAGCGACCTTTTACTTTCAAAATATTTAAATTTATGGCGTGAAGAGGGTAGAGTAATCCAGCAAGACAAAGTAGTTGGAAATATGGCACTGCAGGCAGCCAATTTTCAGGTAATATTACACTAAAAAGTGGTTGTGCTAAAGCAGCTAAAATAGTAAGTGTTGGAAATAGTAAAAAAGTAGTAATAGATATAACTTTTCGATAGCCTGCTTTGAGTCTCGCATCATCATCCTGAATACTTGCTAATGCAGGATATGTGACATTCTGAATGGCGCTTACTAATTGATTGAGTATAAGCTCTCTTATTTTTTCTGCGAAAAAGTATAATCCAGCAATCGAGACCGCGAAAAGTTTTGCAATCACTATGATGTATAGATTTTTAAAAATAGTATCTATAAGACCTGAAAGAAATAATTTATAGCCAAAATTATACATTTTACGAAATGACGTCATGTTAAATATTTTAGCTGGTCGCCAGTCGCCTATCCACCAAAGTAAAGTAACAGCAATAAATGCTGAAGTTAGCATTTGAAAGACTAGCGCCCAAACACCGGCCCCCCAATACGCTAAGCCAATTGCTATACAAGCTGATATTAGTGCGGCTGGCAGGCTGATTATTAATTGAATTTTAAAGTTCATCTGTCGATGAAAAATAACGATTTGTACAATTTCGAAAGCATTAATCAATATGACTAATCCAAGAACCTGAATTAAATTAGTTAATTGTGGTTCATTATAAAATACAGCTATATAGGGTGCGGAAAGATAGAGAAGTAAATAAGCTATAGAACCCAATATGAGGTTGGAGTAGAAGGCTGTATTGAAGTCTTCTTGTGTAACCTCTTGCAGGCGAATCAAGGCTTGACGAAAACCTGAGTCCATTAAACTTGAAGCAATTGCAATAAACACTGCCATCATTGCCATGAGTCCGTACTCATCGGGCGCCAAAAAATAAGCCAAGAGTAATGTTGTGATTAAACCTATACCACGGCGTATTAATTGTTCACTAAAGTTCCACAAAACACCTATTGTGGTCTTACGGGTAATATTCATAAGTTTTTAAGCAAAATTAAAGGGAAATATGGTTAGGTAATCACATTTAAAATATTTTTAAAGCTATTATTTTTATTATACACGTATTTTTTTTTGATTTTTCTAATCAGAGAGAATAGATCTCTTTCATAAATCACAAATCGATCTATCCCTTGCTGACTATTTGTACCGAAAAATTTTAAATATTCATGCATAATGTGCGAATGAAATACATCGACTCAAAGAAGCTTTCTGAAACACAGTTTAAGCAATATACAGGCATCTCATGGTCAACCTTTGATTTAATGGCTGAACAACTAAAAATGCTTGTACCTGCTAAAGGTAGACCATCTAAGTGAAGTGTAGAAGATCAAATCCTCCTGTGCTTAAGTTATTGGCGTGAATATCGAACATTGTTTCATGTCGCAACGAGTTATGGTGCGTCAGAGCCTACTGCTTCAAGAATCGTCCGCCACGTAGAGGATTGCCTGATCAAGTCCAATCTATTTAATTTACCCAAGAGTTTGCCTGAAGGCGAAGGTATCGACTGGAATGTGGTGATCGTAGATGCCACAGAAATTCCAATACAAGGACCTAAAAAAACAGAAGAAAAGCTATAATGGTAAGAAGAAAGCTCATACTTTCAAAGTACAAGCCATCATCCACTATAAGACTCAGCAAATTCTGAGTTTATGCACGAGTCGTGGTGCAGTACATGATTTCGAGCTCTTCAAACGTAACCTGAATCAAATTCCTAAAGGGTCTTTTATCCTTGCAGATAAAGGCTATCAAGGGATTTATACGGTGTATCCAAATAGTCTATTGCCATTAAAAGCAAAAAAGCACTGAAAACTATAACCTGAGCTAAAAGTTTACAATCAAGAAATCAATAAAAGAAGAATTGGGATTGAGCATGTATTTGGGACTTTGAAGACCTTCAAAATCCTTGCCGAGCGATATCGTAATCGAGGCAAAAGATTGGGATTAAGATTCAGTTTAATCGCAGGGATTTATAATTTAGAACTGAGTAAAAAATGATTTATGAAAGAACCCTAATATTTTTGAAAATGATATTTAAAAGATAACTAATATATATGAGCTAGTATATAATTTGTTTTTTTAAAGTAGAATTTAACTCTACATTCGACTAAAATTGCGTTAAAGGTGTGGCTCGACAAGTTGTTTATTCAAAGGTCATACTAAAATATTCTTTAATGATTTTAGTAATATACAGCTAAATGGTGAAGTAATTTCCAATGTTGAAACATAAGATTTGTGTGGTTGGGACAGGATATGTTGGTTTGTCAAATGCAGTGCTATTTGCACATCAACATCAAGTTGTTAGTCTAGATATTGATTTATCCCGTGTAGAAAAAATTAATCAGAAAATTTCACCTTTAGTAGATGAGTATATTGAAAAAGCCCTACAAGAAAGTCAATTGAACTTGATAGCAACTACTGATAAAAAGCACGCATATCAACATGCAGATTATATTATAATTGCCACGCCTACCAATTATGATTCAGAGACCAATTCTTTTGATACATCTTCAATTGAAAGTGTTATTGCTGATATTTTATCAGTAAATACAACTGCGCCGATTATTATTAAATCTACTATTCCTGTCGGTTATACAGCACACGTGCAAAAAATTTTTAAAACAGAACAAATCATCTTTAGTCCTGAATTTTTGCGTGAAGGAAAAGCACTTTATGATAACTTATATCCATCTCGGATTATTGTGGGTGAAAAATCAGAACGTGCTGAAAAAATTGCCCAACTTTATTTAAATGCTACTGTAGAGCGCACTGCTCCAATTTTATGTATGGATGCTACAGAGGCGGAAGCAGTTAAATTATTTTCTAATACGTACTTAGCTATGCGTGTTGCATACTTCAATGAACTAGATACTTACTGTGCGAAACATAATTTAAGTAGTCTAGATATTATACAGGGGGTGGGTTTAGATCCTCGTATTGGTCAACATTATAATAACCCTTCGTTTGGTTATGGTGGTTACTGTTTGCCTAAGGATACTAAGCAATTACTGGCAAACTATAAAGATGTACCACAAAATTTAATTCAAGCAATTATTCACTCAAACAAAACTCGTAAGCAATTCATAGTAAAAGAGATTTTGAAAAAGCGTCCAAGTATGGTAGGGGTATATCGTCTAACGATGAAGGCAGGTTCAGACAATTTTAGAGATTCTGCAATTCAAGACATTATACATGAGTTGCAAGAATATAATATTAATGTACAAATTTATGAGCCGACTTTGAAACAAGAAAAATTTGAAAATTATGATCTTCAAAATAATTTAAAGGACTTTTTATCCAGCTCAGATGTAATTCTTACTAATCGGATGAATGATGAATTAAAACTTGACTTGGATAAAGTTTACACACGTGACCTATTTGGTGAAAATTAATGTTTAGTGATCAACCCTTAGTTACGGTTTATATTCCAACCTACAACAGATTAGAGTTGCTTAAACGAGCAATAAAGTCAGTTCAAGCTCAGACCTATCAAAATCTTGAAGTTATAATTGTTGATGATTGTTCTACAGATGGGACGCAAGAGTATTTGAGACAAATAGTAGCTGAAGATCAGCGAATTCGCTATTTTTTTAAAGAAAAAAATACTGGGGCATGTGTAAGTAGAAATATTGCAATTGAAAATGCAAAAGGTGAATTTATTACGGGATTAGATGATGATGATTATTTTTCTATTGATAGAATAGAAAAATTTATAAAAAAATGGAGTGAAGATTTCATATTTATTTACTCAAGTTATCTAGTTAAAAGAAAAAAAAAGACATATAAACAAGGTGTATTATTATGTAAAGGTGAAATAGGGTTAAATGATATTTTGGCACATAATTATGTTGGTAACCAAATTTTTTGTAAGACTCAATCATTGAGAAATGTTAATGGTTTTGATGAAAAGTTAAAAATGTGGCAAGATTATGATTGTTGGTTTAGATTACTAAAGATGAGTGGTAAAAAAGCAAAACTTGTTCGAGTGCACACTTATGTTATCGATATGGATCATGATTACAATAGGATTTCTCAAGCTAAAACAAATAAGATAAGAGAGACCTATGTCTACTTTATTGATAAACATAAGCTCGGTATTAAAGATATAATTTTGTTAAGTAAAAATATGATCTATTACGATGATAAATCTTATTTTCTTGAAACATTGTTTAAATTATTTCTGTTAAAAAATTTTTTATCTTTTAAATCATTTATTTTGAGTATAAAGAGAAATTTTTAATGTATAAGCTTTCTATAGTAGTTACTATATATAATATGCAAGATTTTATATATGAAACATTAAATAGTATTTATCTGCAAATAGATGAGAGTGTTGAAGTTATATGTGTTAATGATGGATCTACAGATTCTAGTGTTAAAATAATTGAGCAGTTTATTAGTAAAGTCTCCAAAAATTTTAAAAAAAATTTTGTTTTGATTAATACTGAAAATTATGGAGTTAGCCACGCTAGAAATATTGGTATTAAATATGCTAAAGGGAAGTATTTATCTTTTGTAGATGCAGATGATAAGATTTTATCAGGATATATTGTAGAAATTCAAAATCAAATGAAAATTGGAGAATTTGATATATTAGATTTTAATATGTTGGGATCTAATGGTGAAATTGTAGAGTCTAGACTTAATAATGATTTAAAATCATTGTTTTATAAAAAAAATTGGCATATTTGTATGCGCGTTTTTTCTTATGATTATATATCGAAATATAGTTTTAAAGAAGGTATATATTATGAAGATTTAGAATTGCTTCCAATAATGTACTTATGCACAAAAAATAGTAGGCATATTGAGTATCAATTATACTGGTATAGAGATAATCCTGATAGTATAACAAGAAAATTCAATGATGATCATAATAAAAAAACAATGGATAGTTTGGTCCATATTTTTTATAAATACTTAAACTTTAATAATGAAGGGCAAGAAATTGAATATATGAGATTCTATTTGTTATATTTAATTTCAATTTATGGTGTTCAGAGAATCGGTTGTTATGAAAGTTTAAAAAATTATAATAAATTTTCTAAAATATATAAAAAAAATCTAGGAAAATTTAAAAAAAATAATTATATGTCAAGTTTGGAATTTTTTTTTCTAATATTCCCAAAACTATTTATTATTTTATATAGTTTTTATCGTAGAGTTAAAGTTTATGTCTAGTATCGATATTAAGTATTTAATTTTTTTCTTGTTATCTCATATTCTTGTGTTGATGTTTTTAATTAATTGTAATATTGATCTGAATATCATACATATAACATTTTTAATTAATTTTAGTTTAATTTTTATATTTTTTTTAATCTTTTTGAAGAATACGGTTAAAACTATTCTATTTTTTTATTTTTTTAATTTAGTATTTTTTGTTGTTGCGCCTTGGGTTCAGTACAATAATAATACTTTATTTTGGACACATTTTAATTTTAATGATTACAATTATCTTTTAAATAACTTTATAATATTTTTTTCTCTTATTATTGTTTTTGCGTCTTATTTGATATCACCAGTTCTTTTACATAATAAATTAAAAATTAAAGAAGGTGGTGGTAATAAATTTATTGCAATATTAGTGAGTTTAATATGTTTTTTTATAGTGTTTTATTCTTACGGTTTTAACTTCAGTAAACTTTTTTTTAGAGGTTTTGTGGAAGATGAATTTGAATATAGTATACAAGTGAGTCAATATTTCAGAGTTATATCAGTTACCGCAATGATATTGCCAGTTTTTATTTTTTTAAAATTTTTGAAAAATGCAACAATTTTATTGAAAACCATTTTGTTTTTACTGGTTTTATTGTGTGCATTCCCAACAGCAATACCAAGATTTATGGTTGCTTATATTTATTTTCCATTGCTTATTGCTTTAATACCAAAAGCAAAATATTCATCTTATATGATGATTTTTCTAATTTTGAGTATTTTTTACATATTTCCTTTTTTGAATCAATTCCGTTATTTTGAAAATCTATCAAAAATTAGTTTTGTCCCAGATCTAAGTTTTTTAAATGAAGCACATTTTGATGCTTATCAAAATCTTATGGATGTAATAAGATTTGAATTTATAACTTATGGTTATCAGCTGTTGGGGGCTCTACTATTTTTTATTCCAAGATTGTTTTGGGTTGATAAGCCATATGGTAGTGGATATCAGTTAGCTGAAGATAAAAATTATTTTTTTAACAATATATCAATGCCTTACGTTGCTGAGGGGTATGTTAATTTTGGATTCATGGGAATAGTAGTTTTTTGCATTGTAATTGGATTTATTATGAAGCAAATTGACTTCATTCTTTTATCAAAGGAAAATATGCTACATGATAAATACCAAGTTTATCTGGGAGTGTTTTTATGTGCCGCGCTTTTTTTTATGTTTAGAGGTGACTTAATGTCTTCTTATGGCAACTTATTGGCTGGTATAATAGCTTATTATTTGGCAAAAAAAATTTAGGTGTGAATTGAAAATTCTTATAAATGCGGCTAACTTGCATAATGGTGGTGGAGTTCAAGTTGCTAGTTCATTTATCAATGAACTGGAGTCCAAAACTAACAGTATAATTAATTTTTTTGAAGTTCTTGTGTCTTCTGAGGTGGATAAAAATATTAATCATTCTGTTAAAAATAAATTTAAAAAATATCAAATTTATAATATTCATGGTTTAAGAAATTACAAAAAAAATTCTGATTTATTTAGTCATTATGATCTAGTATTTACGATCTTTGGTCCTTGTTATTATAATATCAATGGGATTAACATAGTTGGATTCGCTCAACCATGGATTATTTATCCTAATAATGAATGCTATACTATGCTTTCAACTCTAGATAGATTTAAATATTTTTTGAAATTTTTATTGCAAAAAAAATTTTTCAAAATATCAACATTTTGTATTGTTGAACTGGAGCATGTTAAGAGGCGTCTAATTGATCTTAATATTTTCGACGAAGATAAAATATATGTGGTTCATAATACTGTTTCCAATATATATTTTAATTCGAAGCTGTGGGATAGCATTCATATTGAATCGTCTCTTAAAATTAAAATAGGTTTAATTAGTCGTGATTACTTTCATAAAAATCTTGACATCATACCTAAGGTAAAAGAAATTTTAAAAAATAAATATAAACAAGATGTGGATTTTTATGTGACTTTAAATAATGACGAATGGCTTAATAAATCTTCTTGTTTTAAGGAAAGTGTTATTAACCTTGGTCCTTTGAGAGTAAATCAATGCCCTAGTTTTTATGAACAGATGGATGCGATTTTCTTCCCTAGTTTTTTAGAGTGTTTTTCTGCTACTCCTTTAGAAGCTATGATTATGAAAAAACCCTTATTTGCTTCCAATCGAAGTTTTATTAAAGATGTTTGCTCTGATTTCGCTTTTTATTTTGAACCATCTGATCCAGAGTCGGCCGCACTTGTAATTCACAATTTTATTTTAAAAAAGGATAATATTGAGTTGAATTCTGAGCTATTGACTGCTCAAGAATATGCTAAAAATTTTTCTAATGCACAAGATCGGGCAGATAAGTATCTGCAAATTATTGAAAATTGTATGTATAAATAAGTGAATATATATGTTTAGAGATAAAATTCTATTAATCACAGGTGGCACCGGATCGTTCGGTAATGCTGTTTTAAAACGATTTTTAGAAACAGATATTAAAGAAATTCGTATTTTTAGCCGTGATGAAAAAAAACAAGATGACATGCGTAAAAAGTATCAGTCATCTAAATTGAAGTTCTACATTGGTGATGTGCGTGATTATAACAGTATTTTAAATGCGACTCGCGGTGTTGATTATATCTATCATGCAGCGGCTTTAAAGCAGGTGCCTTCATGTGAATTTCACCCGATGGAAGCTGTAAAAACTAACGTAGTAGGTACAGAAAACGTTTTGGAAGCAGCAATTCAAAATGGCGTTAAACGTATTGTTTGTTTAAGTACAGATAAAGCTGTTTATCCTATCAATGCCATGGGTATTTCTAAGGCAATGATGGAAAAAGTTATAGTTGCAAAATCACGCAACTTAGACAATTTAGATACAACCATTTGCTGTACACGGTATGGCAATGTGATGGCTTCTCGCGGTTCAGTCATTCCTTTATTTGTTGATTTAATTCGTCAAGGTAAACCATTAACGATTACTGATCCAAATATGACACGCTTTATGATGACTTTGGATGATGCTGTGGATTTAGTTCTATATGCATTTGAACATGGTCAAAATGGTGATATTTTCGTACAGAAAGCACCAGCTGCAACGATTGAAGTATTAACGCAGGCTCTTAAAGAATTGCTTAATGTACAAGATCATCCTGTAACTATAATGGGTACACGCCATGGTGAAAAAGCATTTGAAGCTTTACTAAGTCGTGAAGAAATGGCAGTTGCTTTAGATCAAGGCTATTACTTCCGAGTACCAGCGGATCAACGTGATCTCAACTATGAAAAATATGTAGAACAGGGTGATGCGAAGATCACGGAGTTGGAAGACTATAACTCTCATAATACTGATCGCTTAGATGTTGAAGGTATGACAAAATTATTACTAAAACTTGAATTCATACGTGCGTTGACTCAAGGGCAATATGTGGATCCAGAGGCTTAAATATGAAGATTTTAGTTACTGGTTCAGAGGGCTTTATTGCAAAAAATTTGATTCAATTTTTATCAGAAAAATCTGATATTGAGATCACAAAGTTTAATCGTGATTCGTCTGAATCAGATTTAGAAGAATCTGTACTTAGCGCTGACTGGATTGTACATTTGGCAGGGGTAAATCGCCCTTTAAATGAACAAGAGTTCATTGATGGCAATGTTACCCTTACTCAAAAAATAGTAGATATTCTCAGACAGGCTGAAAAGCAAACACCGATTATTCTTTCTTCCTCTATTCAGGCGGAACGTGATAATGCCTATGGACAAAGTAAGCTCGGTGGTGAACAGGCTTTATTAGAACTTCAGGAAAAGTATGGCAATCGTGTTTATATTTGTCGTTTAGCCAATGTGTTTGGTAAATGGTCCCGCCCAAACTATAATTCTGCTGTAGCGACATTCTGCTATAACACAGCAAATAACTTGCCTATTCAGATTCATGATGCAAATGCAGTTATTCGTTTAGTGTATGTAGATGATGTAGTAGAGTCATTTTGGAATATTATTCAAGGTCATCTTCACGTTAAACAGTTATTTGAAGTTTCGCCTGAATATCAAATTACAGTAGGTGAATTAGCTCGAACATTGCAGGGTTTTAAGGAGTCTCGTAATAGCTTGATTACTGAGCGTGTCGGAACAGGTTTAATTCGTGCACTTTATTCGACTTATTTAAGTTTCTTAAAACCTGAACAGTTTGACTATAGTGTACCTAAATATGGCGATCAGCGTGGTGTGTTTGTAGAAATGCTGAAAACACCAGATGCAGGACAGTTCTCATACTTTACTGCACACCCTGGTATTACACGTGGTGGACATTATCACCATACAAAAACAGAAAAATTTTTGGTGATTAAGGGTAAGGCATTATTTAAGTTTAAACATGTCATCACAGGAGAGTTTTATGAGCTTGAAACCTGTGGTGATGAACCAAGAATTGTAGAAACCGTGCCAGGTTGGACGCATGACATTACTAATATTGGGGAAGATGAAATGGTCGTAATGTTATGGGCAAATGAAATTTTCGACCGAGAAAAACCTGACACCTACGCTATGCCATTAACGAATTAAGAGTACAGATTTGTGAAAAAGTTAAAATTAATGACAGTAGTGGGCACACGCCCAGAAATTATTCGTTTATCGCGTGTAATGGCTGCGTGTGATGAATATTTTGACCATATTATTGTTCATACTGGTCAAAACTATGACTATGAATTAAATGAAATTTTCTTTACTGATTTGGGTATCCGTAAACCTGACCATTTTTTAAATGCAGCTGGTGCTACAGGTGCCGAAACGATTGGTAATGTGATTATTGCCGTTGATAAAGTGTTAGAAGAAGTACAACCTGCAGCATTATTGGTATTAGGCGATACTAACAGTTGTATGGCTGTTATTCCTGCTAAGCGCCGCAAGATTCCAACTTTCCACATGGAAGCTGGAAATCGTTGCTTCGATATGCGAGTTCCTGAAGAAATTAACCGCCGAATTGTCGATCATACTGCTGATATTAATTTAACTTACAGTACGATTGCTCGTGATTATTTATTGGCTGAAGGATTACCCGCTGATTTAGTAATCAAAACAGGTAGTCCAATGTTTGAGGTACTTCATCATTACAAAGCGAAAATTGAAGCCTCTGATGTTCTTGAACGTTTAAATTTAAAAGAGCATGAATATTTTATTGTGAGTGCTCACCGTGAAGAAAATATTAACTCAGATCAGAACTTCTTAGATTTGGTAGAGATGTTAAATGCAGTTGCAGAGAAATATAAATATCCTGTGATTGTATCTACACATCCTCGTACTCGTAAGCGTATTGAAGAGTTAAATGTTGAATTTCATCCTTTAATTCAATTACTAAAACCATTGGGTTTTAGTGATTATAACAAGTTGCAATTATCAGCTAAGGCTACTTTATCAGATAGTGGCACGATTAATGAAGAATCTTCAATTTTAAATTTCCCTGCACTGAATTTGCGCCAGGCTCATGAACGTCCTGAGGGAATGGAAGAAGCTGCTGTAATGATGGTCGGATTAACAGCTGAGCGTATTTTACAAGGCTTAGATATTTTGGATCATCAACCACGTGGTGAAGAGCGATTACTTCGTTTAGTTGCTGACTATAGCATGCCAAATGTGAGTGAAAAAGTTACACGAATTATTCTAAGTTATACTGATTATGTGAATCGTGTAGTTTGGAAAAACTTCTAAGGTCTAAAATGAACGTGAAAAATAAGATTTATCTCATCACTGAGTATTATCATAGTAATCAAAATACTACAGGATACTTATTAGGGAAATTATACTGTTTTTTTAATAAGCAAGATGATATAGATCTTGTTTTGATCGCCAAAGAAGATAAGAGTTGTCCAAAATATGAAAATGGGCATTATGTTTCTGCGCCACAGTTAGATAAAAAAAATTTAGTTAAACGGTTTTTGTATGAATTGATAATTGTTCTAAAGTTTTTTTTTGAAATTATTCAGCATGTTAAGCGTGGCTCAACAGTTTTTACAGGTACAACCCCGATTTTTTTATTGAGCGTCATATTTTTAACTAAAAAAATAATAGGATATAAGTGGGTACTTTTAGTTCATGATGTTTTTCCTGAGAATTTAGTTGCAGCTAAAGTGCTGCAGCAGGACAGTATTCCATATAAAATTATAAAATATTTTTTTGATAAAATTTATGCGAGTGCTGATCAAGTCATTGTAATCGGCAGAGACATGAAGAGCTTAGTTTACAGCAAAACTAAAAAAGACAATATTCATGTTGTTCAAAATTGGATAGATTTCGAAGACATTGAAATACAAAAAAAGTCAGATAATCCTATCTTAAAATCACTTGGGTGGTGCAACGATGAAACTATTATATTTCAATTTTTTGGAAATATAGGTCGTGTGCAAGGTGTTGATATTGTTTGTAAAGCCATAAAAAAAATGAAATATTCGGAGCGAGCTAAGTTTCTGTTTATAGGTGATGGGGCATATGTATCACATCTTAAAGAGCAAATCCAAAATTTGGGTATGAACAATATTGTATATTGGGGGTCTTTGGAGCAAGATCAAAAATCAATTGGATTAAATGCTTGTGATGTTGCACTAGTAACATTGACTGAAGGAATGCTTGGATTGGGCGTGCCTAGTAAATCATATTTTACTATGGCGGCAAATAAACCAATTTTAGCTGTCATGGAAAAACAAGCGGAAGTATCAGAGATGGTGCTAGAACATCAAATCGGATGGAATGTTGCGCCAAATGATGAGCTAGTTTTAGCTGAAAAGATGGACGAAATTATACTTAATTTTAAAGAACACTCTCTTAATTCTTCTAGAGATGTTTTGATTGACAATTACTCAGAAAAAGTTGCAATGCATAAAATTTTAAAGATTGTTAATGATTTGAACTTAAGTGGAAAATGATCTATGAAAATTTTAATTACAGGCAGCAACGGTTTCTTAGGTCAATATCTATCGCCATTTTTGGCTGAAAAAGGCTATTGTGTTTTAGCGCATACACGTAAAGCCCAAACATTTGATCATCCAAATATTAGTAATATCAATTTTGATTTAAATGATAACTTAGATAATATTGCACTGAATCAAGTTGAGATTATTATTCACTGTGCAGGTCGTGCGCATGTCATGAATGAAACTGCTGCATCGCCAATTGAAGCATACCGCCAAACCAATGTGCAAGGTACTTTAAATCTTGCTAAAAAAGCTGTAAAAAGTGGAGTTAAACGCTTTATTTATTTAAGCAGTATTAAAGTGAATGGTGAACAAACTACCACTCATGCTTTCCAACCTCATGATGCTGTCTGTACAGATGATCCCTATGGCTTATCTAAATATGAAGCTGAGCAAGCCTTACTAGAACTTTCTAAAAATACTGGCTTAGAAGTTGTCATTATACGTCCTGTCCTTATTTATGGACCTAAAGTAAAAGCCAACTTTAAAAGTATGGTGAGCTTGGCAAGTAAAAAACTCCCTTTACCGATTGGTTGTTTAGATAATAAACGCAGTATGGTGAGTGTCTATAATTTAGCTGACCTGATTCATACCTGTATTACCCATCCAAATGCCAACCGTGAGGTATTTTTAGCCAGTGATCAGAATGATATTTCGGTCAAACAACTATTTGAAAAGTTAGCAAAATATCAAAAGAATCAATTGCTAGTTTTACCTATTCCAAAAAGCTTGATCAGTTTTCTGGCAAGTTTAGTGGGTAAAAAAGCAGTTGCATCACGTCTATGTTCCGAATTGTTGGTAGATACTACTAAAAATACTCAACTTCTAGGTTGGACAGCACCTTATACTGTTGATGAAAGTCTAGAAAAAATGTTTGATATTTTAAATAAAAATTGAGTCTAATCATTGTTATGTCCATTGTTTCCCTTTTTTTATTGTTTATGCTCGCATTCGCTATGACTTATTTTATGCGAACTTATGCTTTAAAGAAAAATATTATAGATAATCCTAATGAACGTAGCTCTCATAGCATACCTACACCACGTGGTGGTGGGGTAGCGGTGGTATGCAGTTACTTATTAGCACTAGCTGTATTAATGTTTAATCAACAACTTTCAACAGATATTGGTTTGACACTTATAGTTGCTGGCTTTGTCATCGCATTACTTGGTTTCTTAGATGACCGTGGGCATATCAATTCTATGCTGCGTTTAGCAATCCATTTTTTGGTTGCAATTGGTGTTGTAATAAGTTTGGCTGGTTTTAGTGAAGTCACTGTCTTTAATGGTTTAGAGCTTGGTTTTATCGCCAATATTATTGCGGTATTATTTTTGGTGTGGTTGCTCAATCTATATAACTTTATGGATGGTATTAATGGTATTGCGAGTATTGAAGCAATCACAACCGCAGTCAGTATGGCAATTATATACTATGTTATTAGCCCATCTTCAAATACTGATATTCTTTTATTACTCGCAGTATCTGTATTTGGCTTTTTATTATGGAATTTTCCCAAAGCTAAGATTTTTATGGGGGATGCATGTAGCGGCTTTTTAGGGCTAACTTTGGGTATTTTGGCCCTTATTGCTTTAAAAGAAAATTTAACTCTGTTTTGTGCATGGATTATTTGCTTAGGTGTCTTTATTGTAGATGCAACATATACACTTGTGAAACGTGTATTGAGTGGTTATAAAATGTATGACGCGCATCGAAGTCATGGCTATCAAATTTTATCGCGTAAATGGGGAAGTCATACGCCAGTGACCATGGGTGTTGTATTTATTAATATTTTATGGTTATTCCCAATAGCCTACTTAACAGTTAAAGAATATTTTGTTATGCCTGAACTAGGTGTTTTAATTGCTTATTTACCTTTGGTACTGATCGCAGTTTTCCTAAAAGCGGGGAATCCTGATGCCTGAGCAAGAAACAGCTTTACCTGAATTAATCATTCTAGGTGCTGGTGGTTATGGTCAAGCATTAGCTGAAGTCGCACAAATGTTAAATCAGTGGTCTAATATCTATTTTGCGGATGATCAATGGCCGAACAATAAGGTAATAAATGGAATTAAAGTTGTTTCAAATATAGTGGGTTTAAAAAAATGGATTGAAAATAAGCGAATAGAAGGTATTGCTGCTGTAGGAAATAATCAAATTAGACGTAAATGGCATGAAGCTCTTATGGCGCGTGATATACCTTTGGCTACTATCATACATCCAAGCGCAATTATCAGCCCGAGTGTAAAAATTGGAAAGGGAGTTTCAATTATGGCGGGTTGTATATTAAGCTCCAATGTGATTATTAAAAATGGTGTCTTATTAAATTTAGGCGTACTTCTCGACCATGATGTTGTGGTCAGTGAATATGCACATTTAAGTGTTGGCGTTAAATGCGCTGGGGGAGAATTAATTGAAGAGAATGCTATTTTGAAGTAATACATTGATATATTCAAATCATTCATCAATTAATGCATGACGATCAATATGAAAGAAGGTCTATGTGAAAAATTTAATTATAAGCTTAGCAGCGAGTTCTAGAGCATTAAAACAAATATTTTTAGTGGCTTTAGATTTGTTTATTTTTCCAATTCTGATTTGGCTGTGTTATGCCATTCGCCAATTTGATTTAGGCGTCGAAGTTGTGCCGAATCTGGCTTTTGGATCTCTTTGGGTGTCGTTTATTGCAGTCTGCGCACTAGGTTTAGCACGGATCTACAGCTTTATTGTAAGAGCCTTTAATGAGGCCTTCATTTTCCAGTTAGGTTTAGCGACTACACTCACTGTTTTGGCGCTTTACGCTTTAGCTTATTTTACTCATGCATTTATTCCAACCTCAATTCCGTTGATGTTTGGATTTATGATGTTTGCATGGATTTGGCTCAGTCGAGGGATCATTAGGGCCCTAGTCAAATATGTATTACATGCAGATATTCCGCGTAAAAGAATTGCCATTTATGGGGCTGGTTTTGCAGGTCAACAAGTCGCAGCTATGCTGAACAATTCTGATGAACATTTACCTGTCCTATTTTTAGATGATGATATTACACTTGCTGCGAAGAATATTGGTGGATTAAAAGTCTATCATGCAGCGGATGCACAAAAAGTGCTGAACAAGCATCAAGTCAATGAAATTTTGATTGCGTTGCCTTCGGTGGGTCGTCAACGTAAAACCGAAATTATAAAAAATTTAGAACCCGCACATTTAAAAATTACCGAGATTCCAGGCTTAACAAAACTGGTTGATGGTGAAATACGACTATCGGATATTCAAGAAGTCGATATTATCGACTTGCTCGGTCGCGATCCTGTGCCTCCTGTAGCCCATTTACTCTCAAAAAATATCACCAATAAAATTGTAATGGTCACTGGTGCGGGTGGATCGATTGGGTCTGAACTATGTCGTCAAATTATCAAAAACCAACCTAAGCTGTTGGTGTTATATGAACTGACAGAGTTTGCACTGTATAGTATCGACAAAGAATTACGCCAAAAAACAGAGTTAACCATTATTCCGATCTTAGGCACGGTATTGGATCAGCAGAAGCTCGAGCGTGTCATCGCACAATATCAAGTACAAACCGTTTATCATGCAGCGGCTTATAAACATGTCCCTTTGGTGGAATGTAACCCGATTGCGGGTGTGAAAAATAATGCAGTCGGTACAGCCTTTAGTTTAAATGCTGCTGTACGCAATCAAGTGGAAACATTTGTCCTGATTTCAACGGATAAAGCGGTTCGTCCTACTAATGTGATGGGGGCTACCAAACGTATGGCGGAGCTCTATTGTCAAGCGATGGCAGCAGCTCAAGATCATACTCAGGTGAGTATTGTGCGTTTTGGCAATGTGCTGGGCTCATCAGGTTCAGTGGTTCCGCTTTTCAAGCAACAGATTGCGAAGGGTGGTCCAATTACAGTAACGCATCCTGATGTTACGCGATACTTTATGACCATTCCAGAAGCTTCTCAGTTGGTGATTCAAGCCGGTGCTTTAGGTGAGGGGGGAGATGTATTCTTGTTGGATATGGGAGAGCCAGTCCGTATTCAAGATTTGGCGCGACAAATGATTTCACTCAGTGGATTAACCGTCCGTGAAGAAGGATCACAAACAGGTGATATTGTGATTCAATATTCAGGTTTACGTCCGGGTGAAAAGTTATATGAGGAATTGCTAATCGATCAAGAGGATACACAGATTACCGAGCATAGTAGGATCCTAAGATCGTTTGAAAAATCGTATCCTTTGGATGAAATTTTACCTGTATTTGACCGTTTCTATGATTTAACTGCAACACATGAAGATGTTGATTGGGTGTTAACTCAACTAGAATACTATGTAGATGGATATCAACGCGGTGCTGAAATTCGCGTTAACTAATTAAGTAAATTAAAATTTGTAGAGCTTTAAATATGTCGATCAAAAAAGCGATTCTTCCTGTCGCAGGTCTTGGTACACGTTTTTTACCTGCGAGCAAATCGATTCCTAAGGAAATGGTCACTGTAGTTGACCGCCCTGCAATTGAATATGTAGTCAAAGAAGCAATTGCTGCGGGTATTGAACAAATTATTTTAGTCACACATTCTTCAAAAGCATCCATTGAAAACTACTTCGACCGTAGTTTTGAGCTGGAAACGACCTTAGAACAAAAAAAGAAATTTGATTTATTGAAAGAAATTACCGAAATTTTGCCCGCGCATGTGAGTGTGATCAGTGTGCGTCAGCCACAGCCTTTAGGTTTAGGGCATGCTGTGCTCTGTGCAAAAGATGTGGTAGGTAATGATGATTTTGCAGTGCTACTCCCTGATGTGTTAGTAAAAGATACAGCTGAAACCAATGACTTGAGTTTGATGATTCAGCGTTATAACGAATCAAAAGCATCACAAATTATGGTTGAAGCTGTCCCTGACCAGATGGTCGATCAATATGGGATTGTGGATGTTGCGGAGTCACCGCTTGAGGGGCAAAGTATCCAAATGCAAGGGATTGTAGAAAAACCTGCAGTGGGTACAGCACCATCGAACTTATCTGTGGTAGGACGTTATATTTTGCCTGCGAAAATCATGCAATTGCTTGAGCAAACACCCAAAGGTGCGGGCAATGAAATCCAACTCACCGATGCGATCGCGATGCTTCAACAAACAGACGTGGTAGAAGCCTATCGTATGAAAGGTCAAACCTTTGACTGTGGAAGCAAGTTTGGTTATTTAAAAGCGGTATTGCATTACGGTATGGATCACCCAAGTTTAGGTGAAGCTTTTAAAGTCATGATTAAAGACTTAAAACTTTAAAACGAGTATCACTATGAATATTGCAGTATTTGGTCAGACCTTGTATGCAGGGGTTATGGCAGCATTGTTAGCTGAATATGGTCATCAAGTCTTCTGGTGTGATCTTTTAAAAAAACCAGCATCGGAACAGGTATATGCTCAGGATCAATCTGTACAAGACTTGCTTGAAAAATTACATCAGACTGGTGCAATAAAATACTGCACATTTGCAGCGATTCCCCTTGATGTGGATGCCTATTTTTTTAGTTTTAATCCGACTGAGCAATTGCAAGGCATTGAAATACTCAAAGCCCTCAAACAACGCACAATCAGTCATCCTAAATTAATGATTAATGCATCCACATTGGGTTTACATGGAACTCAAAAATTTGCTGAACTGTTGCCTGAAGATGATTGGGTCTATGTACCAGATGTGATTCAAGAAGGAAATGCATTACGTAGCCTGACGCAAACATCACAACTGGTTGTTGGTTGTGAAAGTGATCGTGCTAAACGTGTATTACAAGAGTTATTGCGACCGCTCTTTCCACGTGAGCAACAATATCTATTTATGCCAGTGTTAGATGCGGAATTTACCAAGTTAAGCGTATCTGGCATGCTGGCGACCAGAATCAGTTATATCAATGATTTAGCTGTTGTTGCCGAGAAATTAGGTATCGATATCGAGCATGTACGCCAAGGCTTAGCGGCAGATAGTCGTATTGGTCCTTCTTATTTATATCCAGGTGCAGGGTTTGGTGGGGAAAATTTCTCGCATGATGTACAGACATTGGCCAGTACTGTTTCTGGTACTGGAACCAAAAGTCAACTTTTAGCACAAGTCTGGGAAATTAACGAACAGCAAAAGGAAATCCTCTTTCGAAAATTATGGAATCATTTTCAGGGGGATCTGAAAGACAGAGTCGTGGCGGTTTGGGGGGCTTCTTTTAAAGAAAATACGGCTCGTATTCAACAATCCCCGATTCATGCCATGTTAAAAGCTTTATGGGCACAAGGGGTGATCGTGAAACTTCATGATCCACAAGCCTTGAGCGAAATTGAAAAGGTATATGGTCAGCGCGATGATTTAATTTATTGCCAAGATCAATATGAAGCAGCGGATGATGCGCATGCACTTTGTATCCTCACCGCGTGGAAACAGTATTGGTGTCCAAACTATCAAATCCTTAAGAAAACCATGCAACATGCTTTAATTTTAGATGGTCGTAATATTTTAAATCCCGAATATGTGAAGTCGCAGGGCTTTGCTTATAAAGGAGTAGGGCGTTAATGGAACAGCCAAATCAGGAATGTAATTCAGTCGCTGTTGAACAAGCGCTTTCTAATCTCGAGCTTTTAAAAAAACAAATTGCACGTCAACATTTACGTGATTTTTTTCAGCAAGATTCTAATCGCTTTCAAAATTGTGCGATTCATTTCGAGCCACTCATTTTTGATTATAGTAAGCAGCGTGTTGATCGATCTGTGCTGGATGCCTTGGTCAATCTAGCTCAAAGCTGTGACTTATCGGGTTGGATTAAGCGCTTATTTTCTGAAGAGCGAATCAACTACACAGAAAGTCGAGCAGCCATGCATTGGGCATTACGTTTGCCGCAAGATCATGCTGAGCATTCACAGATCGCCAATCAAGTGCATCTGCAACTTGATCGTATGTATGCTTTGGTTGAGAAGATACATATGGGGCAGTATCGTGGTGCATCAGGTGAAGTGATTCAAGATGTTGTCAATATTGGGGTGGGTGGATCAGACCTAGGTCCATTGATGGTCAGCCATGCGCTCTCGGATTTTAAACAAACCACTCAAAAGCCATTGAATGTGCATTTTGTATCGACTATGGATGGAAGTCAGTTGTCTGACTTGCTGCATAAACTGCGTCCTGAAACCACGCTGTTTATTATTTCTTCCAAGTCATTTGGCACCATTGATACTTTATCCAATGCGCAAACGGCGCGCTTGTGGCTCGAAAAAGCATTGGGTGAAGAGCTTGCTATTCTAAAACACCATTTTATTGGGGTGTCAACCAAGCCTGAGAAAATGACCGAATGGGGAATTTCCCCTGAAAACCAGCTGTTGCTTTGGGATTGGGTGGGTGGTCGTTATTCACTGTGGTCATGTATTGGATTACCAATCGCATTAAGTATTGGCGTAGAGGGGTTCAAGCAACTGCTCGCAGGGGCCTATGCGATTGACCAACATTTTCAAAGCACCGCCTTTTCACATAATATTCCGGTGTTGATGGGATTGCTAGGAGTGTGGAATAGTAACTTTCTAGCAACGAAAACCCATGCAGTTTTACCCTACGATGGACGACTTAAATATTTTGCTGCGTATTTGCAACAATTGGAAATGGAGTCCAATGGTAAATCTGTACAACGCAATGGTGAGAAGACTACGTTAGATACCTGCCCGATTGTATGGGGTGAAGTCGGCCCCAATGCGCAACATGCTTTTTATCAGTTACTGCATCAGGGTACACAAGCGGTCAGCAGTGATTTTATAGCACCCATCAAACGTTATAATGGTGACCAATATACCTATGTGGATAATGCTGAGGCGCTTAAGCAACAGCATTATCTCGCATTATCCAATTGTTTGGCGCAGTCACGATTATTAGCCTTTGGGAATGATGCTTTAAATCCTCAAGAGCTTGAGGGTTTACCGCTCTATAAACAATATGAAGGTAATCAGCCCAGCACGACGATATTGATGGATGAGCTCAATCCTTATAGTTTGGGTATGTTGATTGCTTTGTATGAGCATAAAGTATTTGTGCAATCTGTCATTTGGAATATTAATCCTTTTGACCAATGGGGGGTTGAAAAGGGTAAAGAAATTGCCAATCAACTCTTGCCGATTCTAAATGGTGAACAAAGTGATTTGTCCAAGCTTGATGCGTCGACACAAGGTTTAATACAAATATTGATGGGAAAAGACAATGCCTAAAGTATTAGTGACGGGTGGTGCTGGTTATATTGGTTCGCATACCTGTGTTGAATTGCTCAATGCAGGGCACGAGGTTGTCGTATTGGATAACTTGTCCAATAGCTCACCAGAATCTTTAAATCGCGTTCAAGCTTTAACGTCTAAATTTTTAGATTTTGTCCAGGGTGATATTCTTGATCAAGCGATTTTGGATCAAATTTTCCAAGATCATCAGATTAATGCCGTGATTCATTTTGCTGGTTTAAAAGCGGTTGGGGAAAGTCAGCAAATCCCATTGAAGTATTTTGAGAATAATATTTCTGGTTCGATTAGTCTGTTTCAAGCGATGGAGCGTGCCCAAGTCTTTAATTTGGTGTTTAGTTCTTCTGCAACGGTTTATGGTGAGACAAATCCATCACCGTATCAGGAAAATATGCCGCTAAGTATGCCCAATAATAATTATGGCTATACCAAAATAGTGGTGGAGCAACTGTTAGTAAAGACAGCACGAGCCAATCCACTTTGGTCAATTGCTTTACTGCGTTATTTTAATCCTGTTGGCGCACATAAGAGTGGTCAAATTGGGGAAGATCCGCAAGGGATTCCGAATAATTTAATGCCTTTTGTTACACAGGTTGCAGTCGGGCGTCGTGACAAACTTTCGATTTTTGGTTCAGATTATCCGACTGCTGATGGTACATGTGAACGCGATTTTATTCATGTGGTCGATTTGGCCAAAGCGCATGTGCTAGCGATAGAAAATCGATTAAATGCTCAAGGATGTCGAGCATGGAATATTGGTACAGGTGTGCCAGTTTCTGTTTTAGAAGTAGTTAAAACTTTTGAGGCAGTGAATGGGGTTAAAATTCCATACGAGTTTGTAGAGAAAAGAGCAGGGGATTTACCTTGCTTTTATGCAGATAGTTCACGAGCATTTAACGAGCTGGGCTGGTCTGCACAATATAAGCTTGAAGATATGTTGGCAGATAGCTGGAATTGGCAAAAACAAAATCCAAACGGTTATCGTGAATAAAAAATGGAGCGTTTGAATCGCTCCATTTTTTTATGCGGTTTTAAGCTTGAATGAGTTGAGTGAGCTCATCGACATAAGCTTGCATCGGCTTCGGATTTTTGTCTTTACGGCTTTCAATATTTAAACGGAGTAAAGGCTCTGTATTTGAAGCACGTACATTTAAACGCCAAGCACCAAAATCTAAACTGACGCCATCCGTTTCATCAATTTTGGGTTTTTGGTCAGCAAAATGATCAAAGATGTTTTGAATGGTTTCTTTTGTATCCGCAACTTTAAAGTTAATCTCGCCAGAACATGGGAATTTTTCAATCATTTCCTCAACCAGAGCAGAGAGTGGTTTTGCTGTTTCAGAGACAACTGAGATTGCTAATAACCATGGAATCATGCCACTGTCACAATAGGCAAAATCACGGAAGTAGTGGTGTGCTGACATTTCACCGCCATACACTGCATTGTGTTCACGCATTTTATCTTTAATGAAAGAATGGCCTGATTTCGATTGCACAGCTTCGCCTTGATATTGTTCAACGATATCGAAGGTATTCCACACCAAACGCGGATCATGCACAATTTTTTCGCCTTTTTGTTTCAGTAAAAATGCTTGTGCTAAGAGACCGACAATGTAATACCCCTCAATGAATTGACCTTTTTCATCAAAAAGGAAACAACGGTCAAAGTCACCATCCCACGCGATGCCCATGTCAGCCTGATGTTGAAGTACAGCATCGGAGGTGCTTGCACGGTTTTCAACTAAGATGGGGTTGGGAATACCATTTGGAAAGTTGCCATCCGCTTCATGATGAATTTTGATAAATTCTACTGGAATATTCAGGGTTTTAAATTTTTCTTCGATCGCATCGATCACATGACCTGCTGCACCATTCCCCGCATTGACCACGAGTTTTAGTGGTTTGATTTTAGCAGGGTCAATATAGGTCATCAAATGATCAATAAATTCAGGCAAGATATTATAATGCTGAGTTGTACCTTTGATTTCGACTGCTTTGAACTGATTTTTTTCAGCAAGAAGTTGGATATCTTTTAAACCCGAGTCTGCACCAATCGGACGAGCATTTTCACGTACAAGCTTCATGCCGTTATAGTCCATCGGGTTATGGCTGGCTGTTATTTCGATCCCGCCTTGCACATCAAGATGGAATGCACCGAAATAAACTTCCTCAGTCCCCGTCATACCTAAATCTAAAACATCAATGCCGGCATCATTTAGACCACGAATGGTAGCTTGTTTTAGGTCTTCACTGGTTAAGCGAACATCACATCCAACCACTACTTTTTGAGGTTGATAAATTTCGCCATAAGCACGTCCAACACGGTATGCGATATCTTCATTGAGTTCTGTGCCCAATTTTCCGCGGATATCATAGGCTTTGAAACAGGTTAATTTTTCCATGTTAAGGTTCTAATCTATTGAGCAAATTGATGATGAAAATTATAGCGATTTTATGTAAGTACGGCATGGGTTGAGATGAAAAATTACAATTAAATTCAGTAAATTAATTTACGTTATGATGCTTATTGTTGGTTGTAAATCAAGCAGCGCTCATAAGTGGATGAATTTTTTTTGGAAAAAATGTAGTGAAACTTTATTGGATGTAAAAAATTGAATTTATAAAAATTTAATAATAAAAAAGCCCTGATATTGATCAGGGCTTTTTTGAATCTGGAGCGGGAAAGGAGACTCGAACTCCCGACCCCAACCTTGGCAAGGTTATGCTCTACCAACTGAGCTATTCCCGCGGAGTCTATCAATTTTTTAAGTGAAAAAACTGAATGAAAAAATTTTGAGCGGGAAAGGAGACTCGAACTCCCGACCCCAACCTTGGCAAGGTTATGCTCTACCAACTGAGCTATTCCCGCATGCCGTGTATAATACAGCATGAAAAATCAGGGTCAACAACTTTATAAAAAAATATCGTGTGATTGAATAAAATTAAAGCATTTCAATGTATTTCGCTTAATTTTTGATAGGTCTTAAGCTCAAGATTAAAGCGTAACTCTCCAATGGCGGTGTGTTTTATTTACTTTTTATTCTAAAACTTCACGGTATACTGCTGGCAACCAATGAATGCGTGTGGAATGTAAGCATGACTTTAGAGCAACAATTAATTGAACGTTTACAACAATTGTCTCCTGTGCACTTGGACGTGGTGAATGAGTCATCAGGTCATGGTGGCTATTTCCCTGGTAAAGAATCGCATTTTAAAGTCACTGTTGTAAGTGAAGTGTTTCAAGGCTTACGTTTAGTACAACGCCATCAAAAAGTATATGCACTGGCGGGTGACCTATTGAGTCCAGGAAAGATTCATGCTTTGGCGATTCATGCTTATGTGCCAACTGAATGGACTGGTCAAGCGCCAAATAGTCCTGAATGTGCACATGCACCGAAAGCTTAAATTTTAAAAGTAGGAGAGTGGCTGAAATGGATACACACTTAGTCATTAAAATCGTGCATATGTCGAGTTTGCTCTTGTTGATCATTGCTGTATTAGCACGTGCGACAACCTTATATTTTGGCGTCGAAAATCAACAACCCAATCCGAAAGGACGTAAGGCTTATGTTGCGCTTCAACATTTGGCATTTACTTTGGTCATTGGGACAGGCTTGATTTTATTGTTTTTGAATAATTTTCAAGTTCAGCCTTGGTTCTATGCCAAAGTGGTCTTAGTGATCGTAATGTTATCTTCATTAATTAAAGCATACCGCCAAGATGCGTCTGTACTGTTAATTCAACGTCGTGCGGGGGTACTGATTAGTTGTGTCGCATTTATGGCCATTATTGGCATTGTGATGATTAAGCCAACTTTCGGTTAATTGTTAGACACAATCGCTTAGGCTCTCACCCCTCTAGGTTAAACTTGATTCATAGAATGAATTGAGCCTAGAGGGAATGATGCGTACACGTGTGGTGTTTAATCAAAAAGGTGGCGTTGGTAAATCCAGTATTACAGTAAACTTGGCTGCACTGAGTGCACATCAGGGTTTTAAGACACTTGTCATTGACCTCGATCCTCAGGCCAATTCCAGTCAGTATCTATTGGGGGATGATGCGACTTATAATGCCGATAAACCTGCACTAGAACCCAATATTGAAAATTTTTTCGAAGATGTATTGGCGAATCAGTCGAGCAAAGGTTTGATTGGTCAAGCCATTGGAAATTTACTCAAAAATAAAAATAAAGGCTTAGAAGCCTATATACATCAGTCACCATTCCCATCTCTCGATGTTTTGCCTGCAAGTCCCTCGCTTAGTGCTTTAGAGCATAGCCTCGAATCCAAACATAAAATTTATAAGCTGCGTGATGCGATTCAGCATCTAGCAGGGACTTATGATCGGATCTATATCGATACACCGCCTGCATTTAATTTTTTTACTTTGTCGGCATTAATTGCAGCAGACCGAGTGTTGATTCCATTTGATTGTGATGTCTTTTCTAAGCGTGCTTTAAACACGTTGATCGAAAACATCATGGAAACCCAAGATGATCATAATGATCGCTTGGAAATTGAAGGTATCGTCGTTAACCAGTTTCAAGCGCAAGCAAAACTTCCTCGTGAAGTGGTACAGCAGCTCAGAGATGAGCAACTACCTGTGCTCAATGCGATGTTGCCACCGTCGGTATTGATGAAAGAGTCTCATCATAAAAATATGCCGTTAATCTATTTAAATACAGATCATAAATTGACGCAGGCCTACCAATCATTGTTCAATGAAATCGAGAATAAATAAGATTTGAGAAGAGTATGAACTCACGCGCGATGAAAATGGTCATGCAACTTGGTGCAGTCGGTACGGTTGCTGTATTGATGACTGCTTGTGCGACGACGGTTAAACCGAGTTATGTTTCCCCGACGCAATATCAAGCATTGAACTGTGTACAACTTGGTGCTGAATTCAATCGTATTCAACAATACATCAATAATGGTGTACAACCGCCTAAACGTACAGGTGTTGGCGTTGGTCTAGGTGTTGGTGGTGGCTGGGGCCGTGGCGGTTGGGGCTTTGGTCCTTCAGTTTCCGTCAATATGGGACAGTCATCGAATACTAAAAATACTGAATTGTCGCGATTATATGGTGAGCAAGATGCGATCTCACAAGCGGCAACATTTAAAAATTGTCCTTATGTTCCTAAGCGTCAACAGCAAGCTCACTAATTTAAAAGGGCTGTTCAATCTGAGCTTGAGCAGCTTTTTTTTAGCAAAATGTTTCAATGTAAATTTATTAAAATGAATATTTTATAAAATTATTAACTGAAAATAGACGTGACATTCATCATTTCTTCACTTTAAAAACTTGTCTTTAAATTCGTTTTTCGTTTAAGGTGTGCCTCCTCTAAATCTCTGATTTTAATCTATGGTAGAAAGTTGGCTTTATATTTTTGCAGTGTTCGCGGTATTACTTATTCCCGGTCCAACCAATGCATTATTGGCTAGCGCAGCACATCACCATGGTGTATTAAAAGCATTCTATTTCGTACCTCTTGAGTTACTGGGTTATATCTACGGCATTAGCATTTGGGCACTGTTGGTGCATTTAACCCTACCAATTTGGCCAATGCTGATTCATATCTTACATTTGGTGAGTGCAGTTTATGTGATTTGGATGGCTTTTCATTTATGGAAAGCTTCACACCTTAAGCAATTGAGCCAAAAAAACGTTCGAATGAGTCGCAGTCATCTTTTTAAATCGACACTGAAAAATCCAAAATCTATTTTGTTTGCAGTTGGTATTTTTCCAGCATGGACTTGGGATTCTTTTCAAAACTATTTTTTAGTTTTGGGTGTATTCACCTTATGTTTAATTCCATGTGCTTTATTTTGGATGTATTTTGGTCGTAAAGTCTTGGCAGGGAATCAGACGGTGGTCAGCGCAGATCGCTTATACAAAGGTTCTGCCATGTTACTTATGCTCAGTATGTTACCTGTCATTATTGGATTTTTCTAAGCCATTCAATATTTTGTAGTGATAAAAAAAGCAGATTCTTGGTGGGGAATCTGCTTTTTTTGACGTCTAAGATCATTACATCATTTCGGGATTTTTCTTTGGGAAAAACTTGTGGCGAATAAAGCCAATGATCCCCGGCAATACGCTCAGAATAATGATTCCGAAAATTAAATGGGTGAAATTATCTTTCACGATCGGCATATTACCGAACAAATAACCCAAAGTGATAAACGAAGAAATCCACAAGAAAGCACCAACGACATTATAAGTAATGAAGTATTTATAATTCATGCTTCCTGCACCAGCGACAAAGGGTGCAAATGTACGCGCGAAAGGAACAAAACGCGCAAAAATAATGGTTTTACCACCGTGTTTTTCGAAGAATTTTTGCGTATAAACCAAATGTTTTTTATTGATAAATCGAGATTCAATTTCAAAAACACGTGGTCCGATATATTTTCCAATATGATAATTTAAGGTATCACCCAATACTGCCGCAGTGAATAACAACACGCCCAAAAGCCACGGATCCATTGCACCTGTTGAGGCTGCTAAAGCACCTGCTGCAAACAGTAAACTGTCCCCGGGTAGAAAAGGCATGACCACCAAGCCCGTTTCTACGAAAATAATCAGGAATAAAATTCCGTAAATCCAAATGCCATAATTGGTAATAAATTCAAGTAGATGATCATCTACATGCAGAATAAAATCGATTAAATCCATGAGGGGTGAACTGAGCAAAAATGTGTTCAAATGCTAACAGCCAACGGCGCTGATGTCAGTAGTCAATTGGTTTAAATTATAGGTGAATGATTGTTCTGATTATGCAACGCTGATTCTTTATATTGATTATATATCCTAAAAATAAAAGCTACTAATCTAGAGTCATTACCAAAAACAAAACATAGATAGGTCAGCCCAATGTTTAATCCAAATCAAGTTATTCAAAAAATTGTTGCTCAACCCACAGTGCATGCAACTTTAACCCTCGTCGCACGTGTCCTTTTAGCATATATCTTTATTGTGGCGGGATGGGGCAAACTCGCAGGTTATAGCGCGACAGTTGGATATATGGAAGCGATGGGTGTGCCAGGTACATTATTGCCAATAACCATTTTGGTTGAACTGGGTGGAGGCTTAGCACTGTTGTTTGGGGTGCAAGCACGATTATTCGCAGCAGCTTTAGCTGGTTTCAGTTTAGTTACCGCATTTATTTTTCATGGTACGCCTGAAGATTCGATACATTTCATGAAAAACTTTGCTATGGCGGGTGGTCTAGTCTTCCTCGTATTGCATGGTGCAGGTCAATGGAGTGTTGATCAGCTTTTTGAAAAATAAATGACAAATAGGCAATGCAGGTGAAATGACAGAATTATTCGCCTGCTGCATCGTGATCTGAATGTAACTCCAAGGCTTATATGATCAGAGCAATCGACTGAAATTGTTGAATAAAAAGACAATATTTAATAATAATATATTGAAATATAGAGAGATTTGAATAGTGTGCGTAAGCTTAATAAAAATGATAGAATAGCGCGCTAATCCTTCGTTAGCCTTTCATAGTTGTTATCATGACTACCAATACTCAAATTACCGAAGATCGTATCCTGATTTTGGATTTCGGCTCTCAATATAGCCAATTGATCGCACGTCGTGTACGTGAATCAGGCGTATATTCTGAAATGTATGCTTTTGATATGTCGGAAGAGGACATCCGCGCATTTAATCCAAAAGGGATTATTCTTTCAGGTGGTCCTGAGAGTGTTCACGTTGAAGGCAGCCCACGTGCGCCAGAAGTTGTGTTTAACTTAGGCGTACCAGTATTGGGTATCTGTTACGGTTTACAAACGATGTCTGCTCAGTTGGGCGGTAAAGTTGAACCGGGTACAGTTCATGAGTTTGGCTATGCTGAAGTCGATATTAAGGTACGTGATGCTTTAATTGGCGATCTTGAAGATTCAGCAGACAAATTGAAAGTATGGATGAGTCATGGCGATAAAGTGACTCAAATTCCAGAAGGTTTCCAAATTACTGCAAGTACACCAAGCTGCCCAGTGGCAATGGTGTCTGACGAAGCTCGTCGTTTCTACGGTATCCAGTTCCACCCTGAAGTAACACATACTGCTAAAGGTAAAGAGTTACTTGAGAACTTTGTACAAAAGATCTGTGGTTGCCGTAGCCTATGGAATTCTGAAAACATCATTGATTTGCGCGTTGAACAATTACGTGAACAGATTGGTGATCAGAAGGTTCTTCTTGGTCTTTCAGGCGGTGTAGATTCATCTGTTGTGGCTGCATTGCTTCACAAAGCAATTGGCGACCAGTTGACATGTGTATTCGTTGATAATGGTCTTCTTCGTTTAAATGAAGGGGATCAAGTGATGGAAATGTTTGCGAAAAACATGGGTATCCGTGTGATTCGTGCTGATGCTGAACAACGTTTCCTTGACGCTTTGGCAGGTGAAGTTGATCCTGAAGCAAAACGTAAAATCATTGGTCGTGAGTTCATCGAAGTATTTGCTGAAGAAGCACGTAAGCTTGATGGCGTAAACTTCCTTGCGCAAGGTACGATTTATCCTGATGTGATTGAATCTGCTGCAAGCAAACAAGGTAAAGCACATGTGATTAAATCACACCATAATGTGGGTGGTTTACCGGAAGATCTCGCTTTTGAATTGGTTGAGCCAATTCGTGATTTATTTAAAGATGAAGTACGCCGTTTGGGTACGACTTTAGGTCTTCCATTTGAGATGCTTTATCGTCATCCATTCCCAGGACCAGGTCTTGGTGTTCGTATCTTGGGTGAAGTGAAGAAAGAGTATGCTGACATTCTTCGTTTAGCCGATGACATCTTCATGCAAGAACTTCGTGCAAGTGGTTGGTATGACAAAACTGCACAAGCATTCGCTGTATTCCAACCAGTAAAATCTGTGGGTGTAGTCGGTGATGGTCGTCGTTATGCATGGGTGATTGCACTTCGTGCGGTTGAAACGGTTGACTTTATGACGGCTCGTTTCGCACATCTCCCTTATGATCTTGTTGATAAAATCTCTACTCGTATCATGAACGAGATTGCAGAAGTTTCACGTGTTGTTTATGACGTATCGTCTAAACCACCAGCTACGATTGAATGGGAGTAATTTAGGGCTTTCAAGAAACAACGTTTCTTGCCTAAATTACGCCAAGAGCTATGCTCGCGGCAGTGAGGGATTTCGGACAGCATGGCTGTCCGCTTGAATTACCTCAAGCGCTGCGTGAGCGGCAGTATCTGAATCAAGACATACCCCAATAAAAAAGGACGCTTAGGCGTCCTTTCTATTTATTATTTAAAATTTAATTTAGAAGAATGCTATGTTTGAAGAATTAGTCAAAATACGTAAAGCATAGGAAGTCATTAGCCCAAATAACGTTGTTTTAAGAAATTTCCCAAACTCTTGTTGTGCCAATGCAAGCCATTTGATTGCTACTTACTTAGAATCTAAAGGATAAGGTGAATTTCAATATATTTTAGGAAAAAATATAAAGGAAACAGAAAGTCATGCTTGGCTTTTAAATGTAAGAAGTAGATATATAGTTGATCTAACAGCAGATCAATTTGGATTGGATAAAATTATTTATACATTAGAGCATGAGTATCCTTTATCGCAGTTATTTCCAAAACAATTAAATCAAGGGCGGGCAAGTATTCTATTTTTAATACATACAAAACTCTAATTGTCCTACCTATAGTATTCAGCGTATTAAGTCTAAGGTGGTTCAATTTGCATGACCTTGTTAATATCTATAACAAAGATAGCCATTTGCCAAACTTTTAGGATAACAACATGACCAATAATACTTATACCGAATTGTCTCATTCAGAAGACTGTGAAAAGCACGCCAACCAATTTATTCAGGAATTTCCACTGCGCCGTGCAGAAATTGGTCAAGGGACAGTGATCAAACGCGCTTTACCAAGTCGCCATAAGCGTATGATTGGCGCATGGTGCTTCTTAGATCATGCAGGTCCTGTGACATTTGAAGCTGGACAAGGTCTAGATGTGGGACCACATCCACACATTGGTCTACAAACCTTTACTTGGATGATTGAAGGGACCATGTTGCATAGCGATAGCTTAGGTACAACAGATCAGCTGATTCAGCCCAAGCAAGTTAACCTCATGACAGCAGGTCGAGGTATTTCACATACTGAAGTCGCGCCAGCGAATGAAACAAAAATGCATGCTGCCCAACTTTGGATTGCATTGCCTGATGACAAACTTACCATCGATCCAGCTTTTAATCACTATCCTGAATTACCCGTGGTTAATCAGTCAGGTATCGAATTTACGGTATTGGTCGGTGAGTATCTAAATACAGTATCACCAGTCAAAGTACATACTGAGCTTTTGGGTGTTGATTTATTTGCGCAAGCAGCCACAAAAGCACGTTTACCTTTAAATCCAAAGTTTGAATATGGATTTATGGCGCTTGAAGGTACAGCAACTATTAATGGTCATCATTTAGATGAAGACAATATGGTGATTTTAGAGCCAGGGCTAGAATATGTGGAAGTAGAAATCCATGACAATAGTCGTGTACTGCTTTTGGGCGGTGAGCCATTTGAGTCACCAATTTTATTATGGTGGAATTTCGTTGGACGTACGCAAGAAGAAATCAAAATTGCACGTGATCAATGGATAGCAGAAGATCCACGTTTTGGGTCAATTCCATCATACCAAGGCGAGCGTTTGAAAGCTCCGATATTGCCTGATAGCATGCGTCCATCTAAATAATAAGACAAAGAAGGAAAATAAAATGGCAACGATCGCAAATGCAAAGGTCACCACACTACCTGAAAAATGGGGAGGTGAAATTCAATCTGGTCAGCACACATTTCTCACCGATAAACCTGAATCATTCCAAGGTTTAGATCGTGGGCCTGCACCGTATGATTTTATTTGTTCAGGATTAATTTCCTGCACAATGATTACATTACGAATGTATGCAGAGCATAAAGGACTGGATTTGGGCGAATTCAGTGTCGAGGCAGATTTTAAAGCCAATAAAGAAGGGCAGGAATGGATTGAGCGTCGTTTAAGTTTTAAAACTAACTTGGATGAAGCGCTACAAGAAAAAATTTTAAATGTGTGCCAAAAAACACCCGTCACTAAAACATTGCTCAGAAGTGTCGAAATTAAAACAACAATTGTTTAAATATAGACAACTTAATAGGCATCAACATTCTGTATTTTTGTAATTTATAGCTAAAAAGAAGACATTTTGTGTAAAGCAGGATGTCTTTTTTTTATTCAAAATGGCTATATAGAGATAGATAAAATTAGGTGGTCTTATGCTGACATTACATCATTTAGAAAAATCACGTTCTTCAAGAATTATTTGGGCGCTAGAAGAGTTGGGTGCTGAATACCAAATTCAACATTATAAAAGATTGCCAACTTACGCCGCTCCACCAGAATTGAAGAAGGTTCATCCTTTGGGGAAATCACCAGTGATTACTGATGATAATTTAGTGATCGCAGAATCGGCGGTGATTTTAGACTATCTGGCAGATCGCTATGATACTCAGCATCAATTTAAACCCCAGTCACAGCCGGAGTTAACACAATATCAGTATTGGATGCATTACGCTGAAGGCTCATTAATGCCACTTTTAGTGATGACCTTAGTTCTCTCGTTTGTACCTTCTAAAGTACCTTTTGTGATTCGACCAATAGCCAATAAAATTATTGATGGGGTGACTGATGGATTTATACAACCGCGTCTCGCTGAACATATTGAATTTTTAGAACAGCATTTGGCGCAACATGAATTTTTTATATCTCAGTTTTCATTTGCAGATATCCAAATGAGTTTTCCCTTAATCGCGATGGATGAGCGCTTAAATGGAAAATATCCGAACATTCATGCGTATGTAAAACGCATAAAACAAAGATCTGCTTATCAGCGAGCGGTCATCAAGGGGGGTGATTAAGATGGCAGATCAGGCAGTGAAATTAATCTTCCTGCCCGGAGCATCTGGCAGTACTGCATTTTGGAAACCTGTTCAATCACATTTTGAATCTGAGTACGACACGCACATCATTGCTTATCCCAGTTTTGGTGAATATCCTGATCATCCACATGTAAATTCAATGTCAGATTTACAAGATTATGTATTTGATCATCTTCAGCGCCCAAGTATTCTGATCGCTCAATCTATGGGTGGGGTCATTGCTGTTCAAGCGGCGTTGAGGTATCCAAAATTGATTCAAGGTTTGGTGTTGGTCGCTACGTCAGGTGGCGTTGATTTAACACCATTTCATGTTAAAGATTGGCGTGCAGAATATCAAAATGAATATGAAGTGCCGCACTGGTTTATTGATGATGAAACCAAATTAGATGAACGGCTTGCTGAAATTGAATGTCCTGTACTATTAATCTGGGGCGGAGATGATGACATTAGTCCTGTCGCAGTAGGTGAGTATTTAAATCACGCTTTTAAGTATTCAGAGCTGAATGTGATCCCGAACGGACAACATGATTTAGCTAAAGTTTATGCGTCAGAGTGTATTTCTTTTATCCAACGCTACTTAGCAAAATTTTAGGTTTGCTCTAGACTAAAAAAGGATGCTAATCGCATCCTTTTTTATGATTATCGTTTTACAACGATTGAATCAATACCGCTGTGTTGTAGGGTTTGCTGAGCGATAACAGCTGCTTCTTGAGAGTCATAAGGTCCAGAGACAACACGATACCAAGTTTGTCCGCCTTCTGTGGTTTTAATGACATCTGCAGATAAGCCGTTGAGAATAATTTCAGCACGACGTGCATCAGCACTGTCTGGATCTGGATAACTTCTGACTTGTAAAAGGTAGCTACTCGCCACGGGTTGAGGTTCTGCATTTTCAATCAGTTCACCCTCGGTTGTTGTAGCATCAGTAACCACAGGTGCTTCCACGATGACAGGTGCGGTGTTCACTTGCTGATTTTCAGGTACAGCTTGATCGGGGATTGGAGTCACTTGTTGTTGAGGCAATAAATCGTAGAAGCGATAATCTTTATTCGTATCTTCTTGATAATGTTCAGATTGAATATCATTGCTTTTTGGTTGGACTGGCGCCCACGGTTTCCATAGCATTAAGGCTACGGCAAAACTCAGTACAATTAAAATCAGAACAAGCATACCTAACCATTTTGGTATTAATGGTTGTTTAGGTTTGTTAGGTCTTTCTGATACACCACGCTGCGTTTTTCCAAACACTTGGAAACCTCTCTTATTTTAAGATCATGCAATGGAAAATTGGATTACCATCACATGGAATTTTTATCTCATTTTTTTCAATAATAAAAGTCTAAAGAGGTGAATCTTTTAAAAAGATTCACCTTCGATGACTTACATACTTTCAGGTGCAGAAACGCCTAAAAGCTCTAAACCATTTTTCAAGACTTGACGAACATTTACCGATAACAACAAACGTGCTTGGGTTAGATCAGCATCATCACCGAGTACTTTATTTTCGTTGTACCAACCATGGAACAATGCTGCAAGTTCTTTTAAGTAGTTACCTACTTGATGCGGTTCATGGCTGTTTGCAGCACGTGCAATAATTTCAGGGTAGGCTGCAAGTTTTGCTAAGATTTCAGTTTCAGCTTCTAATTCAAGCTTTGCGGCAAAACCACGCGCAGTGGTCGCATCGAAGTTGATGTTCAAGCTGCTTGCTTTTTCTAGCATACGACAAATACGTGCATGAGCATATTGAATGTAATACACCGCATTGTCTTTACTTTGAGAAACCGCGAGATCCAGATCAAAGTCGATGTGCTGTTCAGACTTACGCATGACATAGTAGAAGCGAGCAGCGTCGTTGCCGACTTCTTTACGTAGATCACGCAATGTGACAAATTGACCTGAACGAGATGACATTTGAACCATCTCACCACCGCGCCATAGGCTGACGAATTGTACTAATAACACAGTCAGTTTTTTTGAGTCATATCCCATCGCATCAATCGCTGCTTTTACGCGTGCGATATAACCGTGGTGGTCTGAACCCCAAATATCAATAATGTCAGTATAACCACGTTGAAGTTTATTCAGATGGTAAGCAATGTCAGAAGCGAAGTAAGTGGTTTGACCATTACGACGTTTTACAACACGGTCTTTTTCATCACCAAATTCTGTTGATTTGAACCAAATGTTGCCATCTTTCTCATAGAGGAAGCCGCGTTGATCAAGTGTTTGTAATGCTTCTTCAATTTTTTCAGTCAATGATGCTTCACTGAACCATTGGTTGAAAGTCACACCAAATTCACCAAGATCATCTTTGATATCATCAAGAATTGCTTTTAACGCAGCTTGATGAAAAACGCGATAACCTTCACCTATTAACGTCTGCGAGTTAAAAATTAGACCATCAATGTGTTTTTCTTTATCGCCAGAAATTACAACCTTGTTACCTTCGGCATCAAGTTCTTCAGCATACTGCACATCTTCTGGCACATCTTTATAAACATCAGCTACAGGGCGAACATATGCATCGCCGTCTTGATCAATAATACTTTGTGCAATTTCTTTAACGTAATCGCCTTGGTAAGCATTTTTAGGGAATACTAATGTTTGACCAGTTAACTCAAGGTAACGTAGATAAGTAGACGTCGCTAAAATGTCCATTTGACGACCAGCGTCATTCACATAGTATTCACGATCGACTGTAGCACCAGTTGCTTCAAGTAAATTCGCAACCGTCATGCCATATGCTGCGCCACGACCGTGACCCACATGTAAGCTTGATGTCGGGTTCGCAGAGACAAACTCAACTTGGATTTTTTTCGTAGCATTTACTTGTGTACGACCAAAATCATTAGCTTGTGCCTGAATAGCATCAAGAACAGCAAAACGTTGGTCTGCATTCAAGAAAAAGTTGATAAAACCAGGACCAGCGATTTCCGCTTTACTGATATCCGCAACTTCTGGCAGTGCAGCAAGAATTTTTTCTGCTAAATCACGAGGCTTCATACCTGCAGCTTTAGACGCGATCATTGCGATATTCGAAGCGAAGTCACCATGGCTTCGGTCTTTGGTTCGCGTTAAGTTTCCGCTGTTGTTAAAGTCAGATGGGAGGACCCCTTCAGCTTGAAGAGATTGCACTGCATGATCGAGAGCTGCTTGTATTGCCGTATTCATAATTTATCGAAAAATTAATGTCGCAGAAAAACGACAAATATAGCAAATTTAGCGCTCATTAGCGAAGCAGATTTGCGTTGAATAAAACTTATCCGACATAAAAAATAATAAAATCAGTTTTTTTAATCACTATGCGCTATTTGCAGAATTAACGATGATGAAATTAATCTTTTACATCTAATGCATATCGATGATTGAATTGAGCCTGATTGTCTTTATCTCATTTAATGTGAATTTAAATAGAAATCAGGCAATTTTATGATTCGAAATTAAGCCATACACGTGACAGGCTTATTCAGTAATTCTGCTTTACCATTTTGGAAAGTGTATAACTTAGATGCATGGAAGATTTTAATGGTTTTTGCCTTTTGAGCAGCAGTTTGAAATGTCGCTAAATTTTTTTGATTCGCCAAACTAAAAGGATTTCCGTAATTCTTATTGTCGAGTAGTACTTGGATCGTTCCAACTTCAGGCTGAAGACTATTTAAAATTTCCGAACCTTCCACATTTTGTATGCTGAGACTTGGTTTTTGGACACTATTCTTACAATTTAAACGCAGGAACAGCATGTGACCATCAACTGCTTTGTTTTGTAAGTCATAAATTCCTTGAAGGTCATTTTCGATATATACCCACTGACCAATCGGCATATTTTGTTTAAGTTTCTCAATTTGCTCGAGTGTGGTTTTACTAATATCGACAATGCCTTTTTTATCAATTTCAGGGGTTTTATCAGCGCGGGCTAAGCCCACCATTGAAAGTGCTTTATCACCGACCTTTGAGGTCGTGTCGGTGATGGTTTGACAACCCGTCACATTTAGCAATGAAATAATAGTCAATGGCAAAATGGCAATTTTAGCTGTAATTTTCATGTGGATCTAATAATGAAGTAAAAATACGATTGAATCCGATATTAGCTGAATCGTTCAGATTAGTTTGCAAAAAAAAGTTAATAAGCATGAATAATACATTTGAAATGTGATAGTTTTATCTATTTCTCTATCAATAGAATGATGGATTGAAGTTATAAAATTTAAAAATACTGCCAATATTATTATCAATTTTATAAATATACATTTGTCTTCATTTCGGCTTAAGCTATTTCTTAAATAAATGGTAAAAATGAAATGAAAAGGGTCTGAATTTAGGCCTGATCCATGAGATTAGAGATGACAACTGAACACACTGAAGTGAAACACCCTCTTTATACCCCTTATGCTGGCTTTACTTTGCTTGAACTACCTCTCCTTAATAAAGGCTCTGCGTTCACTGAGGAGGAGCGAGCAAGTTTTAATCTCAATGGTTTACTACCTCATGTGATTGAAACGATTGAAGAGCAACACCAACGTTCATATCAACAATTTACGTCATTTCATGACGACATTAATAAGCATATTTATCTGAGAAATATACAAGACACCAATGAGACTTTGTTTTATCACCTCATAGAAAATCATTTATCAGAAATGATGCCGATTATTTATACCCCAACGGTAGGTGAGGCTTGCCAACGATTTTCTGATATTTACCGCCGTCATCGTGGTGTATTTATTTCATATCCTGATCGTGCCAACATTGACGATATTTTACAAAATGTGAATAAGAACAACGTCAAAGTCATTGTAATCACAGATGGTGAACGCATTCTTGGTTTAGGTGACCAAGGGATTGGTGGGATGGGAATTCCAATCGGAAAATTATCTCTCTATACCGCATGTGGTGGTATTAGCCCAGCTTATACATTACCCATTACATTGGATGTAGGAACCAATAATGCACAGTTGCTAAATGATCCAATTTATTTAGGTTGGAATCAGCCTCGTATTAGTGGCGATGAATACTATGACTTTGTGGATGACGTACTTCGTGCGATTAAACGCCGTTGGCCAAAAGCTTTGATTCAATTTGAAGATTTTGCTCAAAAAAATGCAATGCCATTGCTGGAAAAATATCGTAATCAATATTGTTGTTTTAATGATGATATTCAAGGCACTGCTGCTGTTGCAGTCGGTAGCTTAATCGCAGCAAGTCGAGCTGCAGGAAAACAATTACGTGACCAGAAAGTGGCATTCCTTGGTGCTGGTTCAGCGGGCTGTGGTATCGCTGAGCAAATCATTGCGCAAATGGTGGCTGAAGGTTTGAGTGATGCTGAGGCAAGATCACGAATTTATATGGTCGATCGTTTTGGATTATTGACCGATAATCAACCAAACCTTTTAGATTTTCAGCGTAAACTGGTTCAAAGTTCAGAAAATGTATCCGCGTGGGCTGATGCGGAAGGCATCATTTCATTGCTAGATGTTGTAAAAAATGCACACCCGACTGTGTTGATTGGTGTCTCTGGACAACCGGGTCTGTTCACTGAAGAAATTATTCGAACTATGGCATCCAATTGCGAGCATCCTATTGTATTGCCATTGTCGAATCCAACGTCGCGTGTAGAAGCCGTACCAGCAGATATTATTCAGTGGACGGACGGTCGCGCTTTGATTGCAACTGGTAGTCCATTTATGCCAGTTAATTATCAAGATAAGCTACACAATATTTCTCAGTGTAATAACTCTTATATTTTCCCAGGGATTGGCTTAGGGGTGATTGCTGTGCAGGCAACGCGTGTTACAGACAATATGCTGATGGCATCAAGTATGGCGTTAGCAGATTGCTCTCCAAAATTGCAAAACCCTGACGACGACTTACTTCCTGATCTTAATGATTTGCAGAAAGTCTCCCGAATCATCGCGTTTAAGGTTGCAAAAGCGGCAATTGAGGATGGTGTTGCTTTGCCATTGAGTGATGAGCTGATCGAAAAAAGTATTGAAGATAATTTCTGGAAGCCTGAATATCGCCGTTATAAGCGAATTCCATTTTAAAAAACTTGAATTTTCAATATAAATTCATTGGAAATAAATAGGAATCAATGCGTTGGTTCCTATTTTTTGTTTAGAATAATTACAATATTTAAAAGCAAGATTGAGCGGAATACGCTACAATTTTCAAAAATCATAATAATAGCTTTAATCATTCTATGCTCAATAATATCAATTCAATTATAGAAGGCTTGGGTCTTAGCCCGCAAAAGCGCGCCTTACATATTAAATTTTCTAATCCAATATTAGATAGCCAAGTTTTCATTCAACGAATTCAGGGTCAACACTTTATTAATCAAGGCTTAAAAGCTGAAGTATTATGCTTATCGACGAATGCGCATTTACAACTTAAGCAATTCATTGGTTGTTTAGTGGCTGTCGATCAAGTTACGGATCTTGGAAAATTAGCTCGGACTACTGGGATTGTGACAGGGGTGAGCCAAGGTCAAAGTGATGGAGCGTTGACCTTATATAAGTTGACTGTTGAAGATGCAACTTCACTTTGGCACAAACGCCGTAACAGTCGCGTATTTATGAACAAATCCGTGGTTGATATCACTGAGATTATTTTTAAAGAGTGGCAGACGAAAAGCGTGTTATTTAGTACCGCTTTGAGTCTGTCAACGGCGGGTTTAAAAGCATCATATGATATACGTCCATTTGTGATGCAAGCCAACGAATCAGACTATGATTTTCTAACACGCTTATGGCGGAGTGAAGGCATTAATTGGTTGATTGATGAGACAGATCAAACTGTGCCATTCTCAGCGAAAGAAATTCAATCACAAAAATTAAGGCTAATAGATGAAAATAGTCAGTACGAGCCTTTAGATCGACGCACGCTCAGATTCCATCGCAGTCATGCAACAGAACGTTTTGATACGATTACCAGCTTTATTGCTCAACGCTCAATACAATCTACAGCAATTCAGGTACAACGTTGGCAGGGCGATATACTTGCGCAAGATCAAGATGATTATCAACTCAGTGCTCATCAACATAGTGACCAGTTGGATAATGAAACCTTAAGTCTAGAACAAGCATGGACTGTGAGTCCTGCTTGGATTGCTGATTTAAAAGGTGAAGATCAAGCCACTCTATCAAACAATTCACAACTGCAAAAACTGAATACACAACTCAATCAATACCAAGATTTGCAGGCTAAATACTTTACTGCGGTGAGTAGCGTTCGAGATGCTAATGTTGGGTATTGGTTTGAATTTATGGGGCATCCAGAAATAGATCAACATCAAGGGGTAGATCGCCAATTTATTATTTTAGGAAAACATTTTTTTAATCAAAATAATTTACCTAAAGATTTAAATAATCAAATTGAAACATTAATTGATTTGAGTCGTTGGAAAAAGACAAAAACAGATGAGCGTTTATCTACAGAACTGAGTTTAGTGCGCCGAGCTATACCTATTGTTCCAGAATATGATCCATTGAAACATCGTCCAGTTGCTTATCCTCAACGGGCAAAAGTGGTTGGTCCTGAAGGTGAAACGATCTATGTGGATCAATGGGGACGTATTAAGGTTCGCTTCGTATTTACACGTAATGATGATCATCAACATGATGGTGGTGCAGGGTCGAATGATAATGATACAGACTCTGCATGGGTTGATGTTTTAACTTCTTGGGCTGGGGAGGGTTATGGATCAAGATTCCATCCACGTATAGGTGAAATTGTAGTCATTGATTTCTTTGATGGAAATGTCGATCGACCTTTCGTTGTTGGGCGTTTACATGAGGCTGAACGTCATCAAACTAAGTTTGATGTTAAGGGGCAGTTACCTGATACAAAAAAACTCAGCGGAATTCGCACGGCAGAAGTTGGTGGCTCTGGATTTAACCAACTCCGATTTGATGATACGACAGGACAAATTAGTACTCAGTTGCAAAGTAGTCATGCGGCAACTCAATTGAATCTGGGTAATTTGAGTCATCCTAAGGATAAGGAGAAAAGTGATGGACGTGGAGAAGGATTTGAGCTGAGAACTGATGCCTATGGTGCTGTTCGTGCAGGGAAAGGAATGCTCATTACGACTTATGCACAAGAAAAAGCAATTGCTGATCATCTTGAAGCTACACAGACTCAATCTCTGTTGAGTCAGAGTGAGCAGAGTATGAAAATGCTCAGTGAGATTGCAGTAAAACAACAATCGGATGCATTAAATGTAATTAGTAGATTACCTAAATTTATTCAATCATTAGAAATCAAAAGTAGTGCTCAAGCTTTGCAGTCTACAGTGAGTTTATTTAAAGAGGGAATAGCGAAGGATCCAGTAAATGCATTGAAAGATTGTGGTGGCTTTATTAAGGATATTGGTACTTTAGGTGGTAATGCTGCTGGTATTGTAGATGAGTTTAATAGTTACTTTGAGCATGCTCAAGAAGCGCTTGATAATCTCAAGGAATTTATTGATAACGTACAAGAATATGGTTCTGAGGCGATAAAGAGGAAATTTGAAAGTATTAAAAATGGGATTAAAGATAACCCATTTCAAGCACTTCAAGATGTGAGTAAAGCAATTTCGAGCGTTGACTTGAATGTGGAAGATCAACTGGTGTTATGCACTGGTTTTGGTGGTGCAAACAAAAAAGATGATATTAATCCAGTAAAAGCCTTAAGCACACTGACAGGTTTTATGGAGGGATATACTCAAGGATTAGAAAATAGTTCTGATCAAAAAAAACAAGAGCAAGGACGTTTATTTAGACAGGCACTCATGCTTTTGGCTTCACCGAATGGGATTGCATTAACAACGCCTGAGGACATTATTCTTCAAGCATCACAAGATATTGCGGAGAGTGCACAGGGTTCAATTAATTTAAGTGCGCAAAAAAACATTGTGGGGCATGCTCAAGACAAGATCAGTTTGTTTGCTGCACAGAAAGGATTTCGAGCGTTCGCAGCTAAGGGTAAAGTTGAATTACAAGCGCAAGATGATGCGATTGAAGCAATTGCACGTAAGGTGATTAAGCTTATTTCAACCGAAGATAAAATTGAAATTACCAGCCCTAAAGAAATTGTACTGACCGCAGGTGGCTCGCAACTCAAGATTAATGCTAGTGGAGTATTTAGCACGACGGGTGGAAAATTTGAGAGTAAGGCAGGGCAACATTTGTTTACGGGTGGGGCAACTGTAAATGCGCAATTACCTAAGATGCCTGAGAGTGGGATATTTAGTAGAAGATTTGATTTTAGTGAACTAATTTCAAAAGAACTTTTAAAGAATGGCTATAAATATAAAGTCGTTAATCATGATAAAAAGACAGAATATATAGGTTTTCTTGATGAAAATGCTCGCACAGAGAGAATCTTTAGTGAGAACCCTGATAATGTTGAAATAGTACTATTGGGTAAATCTGAGGATGAATCAGATAAGTTGCTTCTAATCGAGGAAGAATTTACTCAAGATAAAAGTGATAGTTCAGATGAAGCATGTTGTGGAGGGCATGATGAAGATGATCATGACTATCATGATGAAGAATTTAACGCTGAAAGTGATTTAGAAGCTGATTTCAACAGTTTTGGACTTTAAGGTGGATTTATGAAAAAACTAAAAAAAATAATGACTATGTTCGTGTGCTTAAGTAGCCCAACACTATATGCTGAAAGTTCGAAAGAGTGTATGAATTATTGGAATCAACCAATAAAAAAGATCACGGTATTAGAAGAAGTTGAATGTGATCATATCTGGGATTTTGGTAAAAGTAAAAATAGTTTGAATCGCTTCAAAGTGGTAAATAATTTAAATCTTAAAACAACTAATACACAATGGATGTCAACAGGGCAGTGTCAAAAAGTATCATACAATAAAAAACAGTTTAATATTTACAATTCAGAGTACAAAGAATATGGGCACAATATTTGGCTAATTTACGATGACAAAAATGCTTTTGCATATTTTAGAAAAGTGAATAGTAAAGATCAATCAGTGGAGGTGAGTTGTGCTCAAGAGGGGGCGGACACAAATTTGAAATTTATACTCAATACTTATTTAAAAAATAATACATCTGTAAGTATGCAAAAATATAAAGCAAATGATTGGTATAAAGAGTAATAAGAATGAAAAAAACAATAACTTTTAAAGATGGGACAACTAGAACGTTTGAAACAAATTTGGAGGGTTTTATTCAAGCTGTAAGTTTTAAAGAATCTTCATCAGATTTGTCTTTGCCACTAAGCAATCCAGTCAATATAAGGTGTGCAAGAAAAGTAAACGAGGCAGGTTATTTGGGCCTATTTCAATGGGGAGAGTCTGCTCTGTATGAGCTGGGGTATTATTTAGGGGATAAAGGAATTTCCTATGATGATATTAAAGATGCAAGAAGAGGATCTGCTTTACACAATAGTTGGAAGAGTCAATTTGACTCTAATAATTGGTCGGGTAAGTGGTCAGGTAAAAGAAATATAAATTCCAAATCTGATTTTTTAAATAATCCTAAGGTTCAGTATGAGGTTATCAAAGAATGGATTGGTTATTTATGTAAACAAATAAGAAATAATAATTTAAATGAGCATTTTGGTAGAACGATTCAAGGCGTTGAAGTCAATGAGTCTGGAGCAATTGCTGGGATGCATTTGGTAGGTATAGGAGGTTTGGGTGCTTTTTTAGGGTTTTCAAAATTTTCTGGTGAAAAACAAACGGATGGTAATGGAACACATATTAAGAAATATATTCAAGACTTTGGTGGCTTTGATCTGGAGCAGTGCTGTAATCGGAAAATATATATAAATTTGAAGGATAAAAATGATAATGTATTACCAGATAAGGAAGTTACAATTGTCTCAAAATATTCTGGAAAAAGTTTTTCTGGTGAGACCAAAGTTAAAATAAAAAGCGATGAAAATGGATATCTTCCTGTCATTGTTAGGCATCCATCAACTGAAATTAAAATTGTGGCTGATGGCAAAGAGTCAAATCCTATTGTTCAGAAAGCTGACCAAAAACAACGTGCAATTTTAAAGGATTTCGAAGTTTCAAAATTTCCAGCAACCTTAGAGCAAAATAGTACTCCTCAGCCTAAACCTCAACCAAATAAAACACCTCAACAAGTAAGAAATGAGAAAAATCAATCTGAAGCCAAGCAAGAAGGAGCTGCTGAAAATAACAAAGATATTAGTTTCAATATTCAAATTGTAGAGGGTGATACAGGGAAACCAATCTCTAATATGAATTTTTTTCTTACATATAAAGCAAATAAGAAAAAACATACAGCGAATGATCAAGGTATTAAGCAAGGTATTATTGCTGAAGTTGGACAAGACATAGAAGTTTCAGTTTCAGGTGAAGTAGGAAATCAAAAAATACATCACTTTAAAGTCGAAAAAACTTTGTCTAATCAGACAGTTAAAATTAAGTTACCAGTTCAAGCTTTCAAAATAATTGTAAAAAAAGACAATAGATTGGTGCCGAATTTGCCAATAACATTATTTTATAGAGGGCGGGAGATTCCTAAAAAAACTAATGCATTAGGTGAAGTTTCTGTAAAAATGCTAGTTGGCTTTGTATATGGATTTGGTACTAGTAGTAAGTCTTTTATTAAAGTAAGGGCGATATATGGTAATACATCGCGAATATTTCGAATAAATGAAGGTTTTGAAAAACTTTCTAAACAAAATACTACAACTCAAACTAAACCGAATAATCAACAAACAAATTCAGGATCACAACCAAATAATACAACAACTCAAACTAAACAAGCTGAAGTAAAGCAGGAAACACCGAAAGCAATACAACAAAATACGCATACAGAAAACGGTGGTAAGCCTTTAACTAAAGTTAGTAATCAGTCCCCACCTACAAGTGATACAACGCGTTATCACATTTATCATGATGGGAAGATTAAAAGAGAGAACAAATCAGCTACAGGTTTCGCAGAATATATTTATTATGATTCTACAAGTAAGTCTCATAATTTAGGTAAATCAAAATATGTTGTAGCAAAAAGATGGTCTTCTAAGGGCGTCTTAGGCAGTGGGAATGTTTATTTAATCGATGTAAGACATTTTCAGAAATATCGCTCAGGTGTAGTCGGTTATAAAATGTTAATGAATTCTGGACAGCAACGATATTATTTAGGTGGTATAGAGTTAGCAGCATTTTTAGGAGCACTATGCAAATCTGGGTATGATGACATTTCCTTTAATGGTTTTAGCAGAGTCAATGGTGATCCTGGTGAAAGTAAATCTCATATTAATGGTGAAGCAGGAGATTTGAGATATTTAAGAACTGATAAGAAGGCTTTATCGGTTATTTTACAAGATGCTAATTATGACCATGAAAGAACTTTAAATTTGATTAATAACTTTATAAAATTTGGCTGGGGTAAATCAAAAAAAATGCTAAGTGAGTATTTCACAAACTCTAAGGCCGGAGTCAAAAGTAATTATATTTTCCCAAATTGCAATCATTTAGCTAAACCAAGGCACAATAATCACCTTCATTTACAAGGGCTGTCTCCAAATCTAGAGGATATTTAATTTATGAAAAAATTATATTATATTTTTTCTATTTTATTATGTTGTGGTTGTTCAAATAGTCAAAGTAATTCATCTGACTTACATAGTATTAAGAGTAAAGAAAATGAATTAAACGGTATTAAAATAGGAGATAATTTAGACGCGTTGAAGAGTAGATTTAAGGGGGATATAATTATTCAAAAATATAGTGATATTACAGACTTAAAAGAATGTCAAAACAGAAAAAATATTTTAGTTAATAATACTCTTACTAGTGTTGATGTTGATAATAATGAAATTGTCACCTCTATTCATACTCGAGATGTTAAAGCGGTTGATGCTAATAATATAAGTATTGGTAAGGGTGAAATTAATGTTGCGAAATTAAATAATAATATCAAACCAAAAAAAGTTTTTAGTGGGGATGAATCACTAGACCTATTTTTATATAAAATCCCTATGAAAGAAAGTAAAGGATATTTTATATATAATATCAATAATAATAAAATTGAGTCTATCTCAATTGAAAGCTTTGATCACATTTCCTGTAATTTGGAATGATTTGAAGTTGAGTCAAAATTTTCAAATCTAGTTTTAAATTTTAGAAATTAAAAATGAAATACTTTTTTAAAGTTAAATCTTAATAAAGCCGACTCTCGTCGGCTTTATTGATTAAACTTCTAAAATTTCTTCTAACAATTCTTCACTCGGAGCAAAGTAGTATGCTCCATCTAAAGGCGCAACAAAGTGCAATAAGCGATCATGAATACCATCGCCACTAGTTCCAAACATACGTGTCAGCATGCGATCAATACGTGTTAAATCTTTCGTATAAGCGATAAAATACAAACCTTGATCACCACGTCCATCGCCATACGGTAAAGAATGACGAAGAATTTCAAGCTCCTCACCTTCATCATCTTCAACAACGGTGCGAGCCACATGTGCATTGTCAGGTTTAACATCGTCATCAAGCTCTATGCTTTCGAGTTTGGTGCGCCCAATCACTTGCTCTTGTGCATCAACTTTAAGTTTTTTCCATTTATCTAGATCATGACGATAACGTTGAGCAAAAACGAATGAGCCATCAGTGAAAATTCCTGCATCGTCACCTAGTAAAGCTGTTTCAGCGCGATCATCTGGAAATTGAGGGTTTTCGGTGCCATCAATAAAACCAGTTAAATCTCGACCATCAAAATTTCGGAAGCACACGCGCTCATCTAAAACCTCAACCAAATCCTGAATTCCTTCAAAAAAAGCTTGGCTTAAGGCAAAGCAAATATCAGTACGCTGTGCTGCGATATGGATTAAAACATCAGCAGGGACCACAGGCATGGTGAAAGAGCCTTGAATTGGTTCAAGCTGTTTAAAACCTTCTGGTTGGTGAGGGTAAAGTTGTGACCAAAGTTCTGGTCCAAAAGCCACCGCAGTTTTAATTTGAGCATGAGGATGTTGAGTAATTAAGCGATCACGAGTCGTAAAGAGATCTTCAAGTTTTTCTTTTAGTTGATCTATTGATAAATCTTTTAAACGCAAAGTGATAAAGCGAGCATGATCTGAGGGTAATGGTAAGATTACGGATTGGGAAGTCATTCATGGCTCCTGAAATTATAATATCCTAATTTTGCTGATCACATTGTGCCTGATCATCATAGTGCTGAACAGACAGACTTTTAAAAAAACATTCAAATTTTAAATCTTATAAAAGTCGAATTGTCATATAATCTCATCAAAATAAATCTCCCAAATCGTTATGTCTTATCAAATGTGGTTTGCCTACATGCTTGCATGTTGGGTTATTAGTATTTCGCCTGGTGCAGGTGCTATTGCATCAATGTCTAGTGGTTTGAATTATGGATTCAAACGAGGTTATTGGAATGCAATTGGTCTGCAGCTTGCACTTTTGGTTCAAATTGGAGTTGTCGCTGCGGGAGCAGGCGTACTTTTTGCTACGACTCCTTTGGCATTTTTGATCGTCAAATGGTTTGGGGTTGGGTATTTATTATATTTAGCATATTTACAGTGGAAAGCCCCAGTGCAGTCCATCGAAATTCACACTGATTTAAAGCAAAAGTCAGCGATGAAGCTAGTAATCAGCGGTTTCTTTGTCAATATGAGTAATCCAAAAGCAATTGTATTCTTATTGGCAGTATTGCCACAGTTTCTGGATCTTTCAAAGCCTCAATGGCCACAATATCTCATCATGGCTTGTACAATGATTGCTATCGATCTTATCGTTATGGCTGGATATACAGGTCTTGCAGCGAAGGTATTGCGTTTACTTAAATCACCTCGTCAGCAAAAAGTGATGAATCGTACCTTTGCAGGTTTATTTGCAGGTGCGGCTTTTTTATTGAGTTTAGTTCATCAATAAGACACAATAAAATAACGAGTTAGGGTTATTTTATTGAAAATTATAATATTATTTTTGACTATTCTGTTGGGGCTCGGCTTAATTTCAACTCCCTATATCTGGGCGTATTTTTATTTACAGCCTGAAAGTGTGTGGGAATGGATCAAGTTTGTGATGTGGGGCGCGGGTGTTGGCATATGCGCCACATTTGGTCTTACAGTGATTTTAACTTTGATCACCACCCTTATAAAAAAAATGATTGTGGATGATACTTCGCAATATAAGATGTTTTTCAAACAAATGGTTTATTTGATGTGGATTAATGTGGTCTTATTTATCACGGCTGCAATCGGTTTACTATTCGAATGGTTGCCTTTCTATATTGTTGAATATTGGTTTATGCCTGAGACCTTTTTTGGCTTTTGGCATGTGATATGGATAAAAGGCCTCATTAATGTATTGGTTATGGTGGTTTTTTTATTCTCTTGTTATATCTTTCTCTGTCTTCATAAATATTTTATAAAGAAGCAAGATTAATGAATAGCCCAAATAAATCAGGCTATTTTTTTAAATTTTTGAATGATAAAAATCACAGCAAATACGATTGCCATGGTTAATACAATGCTTAAACCTGTCGCAATATTTAAACCTGCACTCGACCATAAGCCCACAGTCACACCAACTTGAGCCACAATAAAAGACCATAGCACCATGTGTTTAGGTGAATGTGCTAAAAGTCTTGCGGTTAATGCAGGTATAACCAATAAAGCACCCATGAGTAATGAACCTACTGCACGTAACGCTAGTACTGTAAATAAGGCAAGAAGCAGCATAAAAATAAGGCGCTGCCATTTCGCATTCACACCTTCACTTACCGCAATATCAGGATCAATCGCAATTTGAATTTGAGATTGCCAACTTTTATAGAGCACAGAGAGTGCAATGACAATCACCACTGCAAATGTCGGTAAGTCGAACCAAGATATTGTTAAAAGATCGCCAAATAAATAACTCAGCAACTCAGGTCTTAGCGCAGGGAGGTGTTGGATGACCAATAGTCCTGAGCAAAGCAGCGTTGCTGAACATAACGCAAGTAATGCATCGTTGGGCAGGCGAGGATCATGCAATACCCAAAGGACTGCGACCAAAAGTAACGCGGTAAACGTAACCCCCATCCATAAGGGGAGGGTGAGTAAGCCAGCAATCGCCACACCCAAGAGAGTTCCATGCGCCATTGTGTCTGCAAAGAATGACATACGGCGCCATAACATAAGACAACCGAGCGGTGCAGTTAGAAACACTAATAATGTTCCCATAATCCATGCGGGTAATAGAAGTTGTAACCATTCCATCATGATCTAAGCTTCCGGTTCTGGATGAATATGGGGGCGAGGATCGTGTTGACATGGCGTTGCTGTATCACCATGTGCACAATGATCGTGATGATGTTGGTAGAACACTCGATTAGTGCCGAAAATAGCCTGATACTCAGGGTCTTGTTGAATATTTTCAGGCAAGCCGCTACAACATATATGTTTATTGAGGCATACCACACGCTGTGTACCTTGCATCACCCACTGCAAATCATGAGAGACGATTAAGATCGAGCAGCCGTAGCGCTCAGGTAGACTTCGAACATAATCATAAAGTTCAGCTTCAGATTGAATATCTAAACCTTGCATCGGTTCATCGAGTACCAATAAGTTGGGTTGGCGCAGTAGAGCGCGTGCTAAAAGTACACGCTGGCGTTCCCCACCAGACAGCTGTTGGACTTTCGAATCTTGTAATTTTATGATCCCAGTATCTCGAATAATTTCTTGTTTAATCGCAAGATCACACTTTTCTAAATCGAGTAAATCTTTCACTCGAAGTGGCAAGCTGTGGGATGGATTGAATTTTTGAGGGACGTAAGCAAGCTTTAAGGCTTTATGATGTTTAATTTGACCAGAATTGGCCTTCACAATTCCGAGAATCACTTTGATAAGCGTAGATTTACCCGCCCCATTGGGACCAATGAGGGTAATAATTTCTTTGTCATGAATCTGAAAGTCAACATTCTTTAAAATGTCTCTTTCATCAATTCGCACATTAATTTGCTGCAGTTCAATTAATGGCAATGCAGAACTTACTGAGAGCACTGCTGACATAATCCTGAAATCTCAATAATGCTATGTTGAGCCTGAAAATGATCAGAGGAAGCCAATTGATCAAGTTGTTGAATCAAACCAAGAGCTGAAGCCTCTTTCACTGTATTGCATTTAGAGCAAATGAGAAAAGCGGCTTGATGTCCAGCACGAGGATGGCAACATGGAATATAGGCATTAATTGAAGTTAAACGATGAATAAAACCTTTTTCGAGCAAAAAATCGAGGGTGCGGTAAACAGTTGGAGGTGCTGCTGGACGTTCAGCATTACCTTTTAATTTCGCCAACAAGTCATAAGCGCCCATAGGCCCTGAGGCCGTTAAAATTAACTCTAAAACTTCTTTGCGAAGCGGAGTCAATTTAGCGCCTGAAGCAGCGCAGCTTGCTTCAGCTTCTAATAAACGAGCTTCAACATTCGGGTGATCATGCACACCGTGTAAAGTATCATGATGTTCGTGTGAACATGCGCTCATGGACTGACCTCAAGACTTCGAAAAGGGAAGGGGATATCTCATAAATAGTATCATGAGACCTTGCAACTTACGAACAGCATAGGCATTTTTAACTGTTTGTTATATTATAACGTCAAAATTCGAGTGGTAATTAATTTCATGTTGCGTCTGCTAGCACTATGCTTTACAGCATTATTCACAACCTTGGCTTGGGCACAAGCACCCTTGGTGGTTTCGACACACCCAGTGTATTTGATTGCAAAAGAAATCACTCAAGGTATTGAAGAACCAAAATTGTTGCTAGAAAATCAAACAGGGCATGATGTTCATCTGACCCCTGCGCACCGTAAATTAATTCAAGATGCAGGATTGGTTATTTGGCTTGGTAAAGCGCATGAAGCGCCATTAGAGAGTATTTTGGCGAAAAACTCTAAAGCAGTTGCCTTATTGAATACAGGAATATTGCAAACATTGCCGCTTAGAAATAGTCGAGGGGACGTAGTAAAAGGAACTGTCGATACTCATGTATGGTTAGAACCAAATAATGCAGTTCGTATTGGCTTTTTTATAGCGGCATTACGCTCACAACAACAACCTGAGTTTAAAGACAAGTATTGGAGTAATGCTAAACTTTTTGCACATGAGATGCTGAAAACCTCACAAAGTGTAAAACTCAATCATGGTGTTCAGCCGTATTGGTCATTACATGATGCATACCAATACTTGGAGCGTGCGCTGTTGCTAAAATTCGCTGGTGCGATGACAGAAGATCCACATATGGCACCTACAATTGCTCAAATCAAATATTTAAAAGACCATCGCCCTCAGCAAAAGATGTGTCTTTTGGCTGAAACTGTAGCTAATAAGAATCAATATAAGTCTCTAGGTCATGTGAATTTTCTCGCAGTTGATGAGAGTTTTGCTAAACACCAGAATTTTATAACAGCATGGCAGACTCTAGCGATACAAGTACGTGCATGTGTAGAAAAAGCACAAAAGTGATGTAAAAACAGCCGATAATTGTATAAGTGCTCAGCAATAAACGATCTAAAAATACCAGACTTAGGTCGGGAAAAGATTGCATGTTCAGGGGTGTAACTCTATAATGCCTGCGATTAAAAATAATCATCAGCTAAACTTGTCAAGCATTATTGCTGTGAGTGGATAATAAATGAGCCGAACTAGTCGCTTGATTGACCGACGATTAGCGAAAGCTTTAGTCATCTTGCAAGCATGTATGATACCTGTTTCAGCCTTGATAGCGTGGGTCTTGAAAGACTCGACTGCGGCTTTGAGTGCAGCATTAGGTGCATTCGTATGTTGGCTAGCCAGTTGTTATTTTTCATGGCAGTCGTTCAGAGCTGCAGGTGCAAGAGCTTCGAAACAGGTTCTATCGAATATGTATCGGGGGTTGCTCGGTAAGTTTGGAATTGTGATTGTTGGCTTCATTTTGATTTTAATCAATGTGAAACCGTTGTCAGCGGTCGCATTGTTTTGTGGTTTCATACTCGTTCAGACCATGTCGTGGGTCGCACCTTTTTGGGCGTCGCGTCTATCAAAATGAGTTGAATTGCAACGAAAAATTGAAAAGTTTTTTAGATGTTTAACGAGATATCAAGCAGCACGCGATATTCGTTAACTCTAATTTGTATTTGACATTAACCAGGTGTGATTTATGGCTGCTGAAGAACATACCCTTACCTCGTCTGAGTATATTCAGCATCACTTAACGAACATGACCTATGGTAAAGCACCAGATGGTACGTGGAAGTTAGCTGAGACTGCTGAAGAAGCGAAAGAGATGGGGTTCACTGCTATTCACTTGGATTCTATGGGTTGGTCAATCGGCCTTGGCGTCATTTTCTGTTTGTTGTTCTGGTTAGTAGCGAAAGCTGCAAACTCTGGTGTTCCGACCAAGTTCCAGGCTGCAATTGAAATGATCGTTGAGTTTGTTGACTCAAGTGTTCGTGATACCTTTCATGGTAAATCACGTTTAATCGCGCCTCTAGCTCTTACCATCTTCGTGTGGATTTTCCTCATGAACTTGATGGACCTTATCCCTGTTGACTGGATTCCTTATACAGCTCAACACATAATTGGTGGGCTATTCGGTATCGACCCGCATCATGTTTACTTCAAGATCGTTCCATCTACTGACCCTAACGTAACCCTTGGTATGGCGTTATCAGTATTTGCGTTAACTATTTTCTATAGTATCCGTGAAAAAGGTCTTGTCGGTTTCGGTGCAGAATTTGCGCTTAACCCATTCAATCCAAGTAACCCATTTTTAAAAGCATTATTAATTCCAGTAAATATTCTTCTTGAATTAGTAACTTTTATCGCGCGTCCAATTTCATTGGCTCTCCGTTTGTTCGGTAACATGTATGCGGGTGAATTGATCTTCATTTTGATCGCATTATTACCGTTCTGGATTCAATGGGCGTTGTCTGTGCCTTGGGCAATCTTCCATATTCTTGTTATCACGTTACAAGCATTCATCTTCATGATGTTAACGATCGTGTATATGAGTATGGCTAGCGAGAAGCATTAATTAATATTTGCTCGACTACACTATGTAGTTGGGCTAAAGTTTTTTTGTTTGATTTAAACTCAACCTCTGAGGATTTTTTCATGGATTTAGTAGTTGGCTTATCTGCTGTTGCAGCTGCTCTTTTAATCGCGTTCGGTGCTTTAGGTACTGCGATCGGTTTTGGTCTTTTAGGTGGTCGCTTCCTTGAAGCTGTTGCTCGTCAACCAGAATTGGCTCCACAACTTCAAACTCGTATGTTCTTAATCGCGGGTCTTCTTGATGCTGTGCCTATGATCGGTGTTGGTATTGGTTTGTTCATTATCTTTGCAAATCCGTTCATCGGCCTAGTAGGTTAATTAGCTAAATTCCGAAATCAACTATTTGAGGAATAGCAATGAATATTAACTATACTCTGTTTGGTCAAGCGATTGCGTTTGCGATCTTTGTCGCATTCTGTATGAAATTCGTTTGGCCTCCACTAATCAATGCGATTAGTGAGCGTCAGCGTAAAATTGCTGATGGCTTAAATGCAGCTGAAAAGGCGAAAGCTGATCTTGCAGATGCGCAAGCTCAAGTTAAAGCTGAATTAGATGCAGCGAAAGCACAAGCGGCTCAATTGATCGAACAAGCGAACCGTCGTGCGGCTCAATTGGTTGAAGAAGCTCGTACTCAAGCATCTGCTGAAGGTGAGCGTATTCGTCAACAAGCGAAAGAAGCTGTTGACACAGAGATCAATGCTGCTCGTGAAGAATTACGTCAACAAGTTGCAGCTCTTGCTGTTGCTGGTGCAGAGAAAATTCTGAACCAACAAGTTGATGAAGCAGCTCACAATGCCATGCTTACTCAGCTGGCTGCTAAACTTTAAGCGAGGCGATTATGGCTGAACTCTTGACGTTAGCACGCCCGTACGCTAAAGCAGCATTTGCTTTCGCTTCTGAGCAAGGTGCAACTGACAATTGGTCAAATGTGTTACAAGTGCTTAGTGCTGCGGTGCAAGATGAAGCATTTTCCGCTTACTTGAGTCGCCCTGAGCTTACTCCTGTGGAGCAAGTAAGTTTATTTGCTAAGGTTTTAGGTGCAGATCAAACTGCTGAAGTGTCTAACTTTTTGACACTTTTGGCTGAAAATGATCGTTTAACTTTGTTACCTGAGATTGAAGCAGAGTACGAACTTCTTAAATCACAAAATAACAATGTGGTAGATGTCGTGATTGAATCTGCATTACCACTTTCTGCTGAACAAGAGCAATTACTTGCATCTGCGTTAGAGAAACGTTTCAACGCAGCTGTAAATGTTTCAGTAGAAGTTAACCCAGCTTTAATCGCGGGTGTTGTTATTCGTGCAGGCGACCAAGTGATAGATGATTCTGCGCTTAATAAGCTTGAAAAAATGCGGACTCGTCTTCTTGCATAATTGCGTAAAAAGAAGACTGAACTTAATAAAGATTGAGGTATAGCGCAATGCAACAACTGAATCCATCCGAGATCAGTGCGCTCATTAAACAGCGTATCGGCGATCTGGACACCAGCGCGACCGCTAAGAACGAAGGAACCATTGTTATGGTTTCCGACGGTATTGTGCGTATTCACGGCCTTGCTGATGCAATGTACGGTGAAATGATCGAATTCGACGGCGGCTTATACGGTATGGCACTGAACCTAGAACAGGATTCAGTGGGCGTCGTTGTTTTAGGTAACTACTTAAGCCTTCAAGAAGGTCAAAAAGCTCGTTGCACAGGTCGTGTATTAGAAGTTCCGGTTGGTCCAGAACTTTTAGGCCGTGTAGTAGATGCTTTGGGTAACCCAATTGATGGTAAAGGCCCAATTGATGCAAAATTATCTGATGCAGTTGAAAAAGTTGCACCAGGCGTAATTTGGCGTCAATCGGTAGATGAGCCTGTACAAACTGGTTATAAATCAGTTGATACAATGATTCCAGTTGGTCGTGGCCAACGTGAATTAATCATCGGTGACCGTCAAACTGGTAAAACAGCAATGGCGATCGATGCGATCATCGCACAGAAGAATTCTGGCATTAAATGTATTTACGTTGCAGTTGGTCAAAAACAATCAACTATCGCAAACGTTGTACGTAAGTTAGAAGAAACTGGCGCTATGGCGTATACGACTGTTGTAGCAGCAGCGGCAGCGGATCCAGCAGCAATGCTTTTCCTTGCTCCGTACTCTGGCTGTACAATGGGCGAATACTTCCGTGACCGCGGTGAAGATGCGTTAATCATTTATGATGACTTGTCTAAACAAGCAGTTGCGTATCGTCAAATTTCATTGCTTTTACGCCGTCCACCAGGTCGTGAAGCTTACCCAGGTGACGTATTCTATCTTCATAGTCGTCTACTTGAACGTGCTTCTCGTGTATCTGCTGACTATGTTGAGAAATTCACTAACGGTGAAGTTAAAGGCCAAACTGGTTCATTAACTGCATTACCGATTATTGAAACTCAAGCGGGTGACGTATCTGCATTCGTACCAACGAACGTAATTTCGATTACTGATGGTCAGATCTTCTTAGAAACATCATTATTCAACGCAGGTATTCGTCCTGCTGTGAACGCGGGTATCTCTGTATCTCGTGTTGGTGGTTCTGCTCAAACTAAGATCATCAAAAAATTGTCTGGTGGTATCCGTACTGCTTTAGCACAATATCGTGAATTGGCTGCGTTTGCTCAGTTCGCTTCTGACCTTGATGAAGCAACTCGTAAGCAACTTGAGCATGGTCAACGTGTAACTGAATTAATGAAGCAAAAACAATATGCTCCATATTCAATTGCTGACCAAGCTGTTTCTGTATATGCATCTAACGAAGGCTACATGGCTGACGTAGAAGTGAAGAAAATTGTAGACTTTGATGCTGCATTAATTTCTTACTTCCGTTCTGAACATGCTGCGTTAATGCAACAGATCGATGAAACTGGTGATTGGAACAAAGACATCGAAGCAGCATTCAAAGCTGGTATTGAAAGCTTTAAAGCGACTCAAACTTACTAATTTTCAAACTGTTGAAATTTAGTGTCGGTTTGGTTCACGGAATCAACCTTCGAGGGCTCGAAAGGGCCTTCGAATACTAGGTTAAGCGTATGGCAAATTTAAAAGAAATTCGCGCCAAAGTAGCTAGTATCAAAAGCACGCAGAAAATTACTCGCGCGATGCAGATGGTAGCAGCTTCTAAGATGCGTCGTGCGCAAGAGCGCATGGCTCAGGGCCGTCCGTATGCCGAAAATATGCACCGTGTAATTGCTCATTTAGTACAAGCGAATCCTGAATATAAACATCGTTATATGGTTGAACGCCCAGTTAAGCGCGTTGGCTATATCATCGTGTCATCAGATCGCGGTCTTGCTGGTGGTTTGAACATTAACTTGTTCAAGAAAGTGGTAAAACACGTTCAACAGCAACAAGAGCAGTCAATTGAAGTTCAATTTGCTTTGATTGGTCAAAAAGCGGTTTCGTTTTTTAAAAACTACGGCGGTAAAGTACTTGGTGCAACCACTCAAGTGGGTGACACTCCAAGTCTTGAACAGTTGTCTGGTTCTGTACAAGTCATGTTGGATGCATACGATAAAGGCGAATTAGATCGCATTTATTTGGTGTCTAACGGCTTTGTGAATGCCATGACTCAAAATCAAAAAATCGAACAACTTGTTCCTTTAGCAGCTGCTGAAGATGACAAGACTCTTAACCGCCAATACGGTTGGGATTATATCTATGAACCAGAAGCTGAAGAGCTTTTAAATGGTTTATTGGTTCGTTATATCGAGTCTGTGGTATACCAAGGTGTGATCGAAAACATCGCGTGTGAGCAATCTGCTCGTATGGTTGCAATGAAAGCTGCAACGGATAACGCGGGTGAATTGATCAAGAACCTACAACTTATTTATAACAAGCTGCGTCAAGCCGCGATTACTCAGGAAATTTCTGAGATCGTTGGTGGTGCCGCTGCCGTTTAACATTATTTTGAATTGAGGAGACAGCAATGAGTAGCGGTCGTATCATTCAGATCATCGGCGCGGTTATCGACGTCGAGTTTGAACGCAACAGTGTTCCTAAGATCTATGACGCTCTTCAGGTTGATGGCACTGAAACTACATTAGAAGTTCAGCAACAACTTGGTGACGGCGTTGTACGTACAATTGCGATGGGATCTACAGAAGGTCTTAAACGTGGTTTGAACGTAACTAACACTAACGCTCCGATCTCTGTACCAGTTGGTCCAGCGACGCTTGGTCGTATCATGGACGTTCTTGGTCGCCCGATCGATGAAGCTGGTCCTGTTGCAACTGAAGAGCGTCTACCGATTCACCGTCAAGCGCCTTCTTATGCAGAACAAGCTGCTTCTACTGACCTTTTAGAAACTGGTATTAAAGTCATTGACTTACTTTGCCCGTTCGCTAAAGGTGGTAAAGTTGGTCTGTTCGGTGGTGCCGGTGTTGGTAAAACTGTAAACATGATGGAGTTGATCAACAACATCGCTAAAGCGCACTCAGGTTTATCTGTATTCGCTGGTGTTGGTGAGCGTACTCGTGAAGGTAACGACTTCTATCACGAGATGAAAGACTCTAACGTTCTTGACAAAGTAGCGATGGTTTACGGTCAGATGAACGAGCCACCAGGTAACCGTTTACGCGTAGCGTTAACTGGTCTTACTATGGCTGAGTACTTCCGTGATCAAAAAGACGAAAACGGTAAAGGCCGTGACGTATTATTGTTCGTAGACAACATCTACCGTTATACACTAGCAGGTACTGAAGTATCAGCACTTCTAGGTCGTATGCCATCTGCAGTAGGTTACCAACCGACACTTGCAGAAGAGATGGGTGTTCTTCAAGAACGTATTACTTCTACTAAGTCTGGTTCGATTACATCTATCCAAGCTGTATACGTACCTGCCGATGACTTAACGGATCCATCTCCAGCGACTACGTTCGCTCACTTGGATGCGACAGTTGTATTGAGCCGTGACATCGCTTCACAAGGTATTTACCCTGCGATCGATCCACTTGACTCTACTTCACGTCAATTAGATCCATTAGTTGTTGGTACTGAGCATTACGAAATCGCTCGTTCAGTTCAAAACGTTCTTCAACGTTATAAAGAATTGAAAGACATTATCGCAATTCTTGGTATGGACGAATTGTCAGAAGAAGACAAACTTACTGTATACCGTGCACGTAAGATTCAACGTTTCTTCTCTCAACCGTTCCACGTAGCAGAAGTGTTTACTGGTGCTCCTGGTAAACTTGTACCGCTTAAAGAAACGATTCGTGGCTTTAAAGGTCTTCTAGCTGGTGAATACGATCACATCCCAGAACAAGCGTTCTATATGGTTGGTGGTATTGACGAAGTGATTGCTAAAGCCGAGAAACTTTAATTAGCTACCTAATTTAGGAGGTTCTCATGGCGACTATGCAATGTGACGTTGTAAGTGTTAAAGAGTCTTTGTACTCAGGCACTGTAACTATGCTAATTGCTAAAGGTGCTGGTGGTGAGTTAGGTATTATGCCTGGTCATGCTCCACTAGTAACTTTACTTCAACCGGGCGCGATTCGCGTTCAGTTGGAGAATGGTACAGAAGAATTAATCTATGTATCTGGTGGTGTTCTTGAAGTTCAACCGCATGTTGTTACGGTTCTTGCAGATACTGCAGTCCGTGCAGAAAACTTAGATGAAGCTGCAATCGTTGAAGCACGTAAAAATGCTGAAACTTTGTTAGCAAATCAAAAGAGCGATTTGGACGCTGCTGCTGCTTTGGCTGCGCTTGCAGAAACAGCTGCACAGTTGGAAACCATCCGCAAAATCAAAAACCGCGCTCAATAAGAGACGGTTCGAGATTGAAAAACCACCCGAAAGGGTGGTTTTTTTATGGGTTATTGTAAGTTTGAAAAACTTGTGCTAAACATAATTTACTGATAATAAGTTAAGGGTTTTACAATGAAAACAATCAATGATTCTATTGTGGATAATCCTGTCATAAAAATAATTTCAATAATTGTACTAATGTTACAGTTAGTTTTTTTTATGTGTTTAGCAATATCTAATTTGACACAAGGAAATTTACATTTCATTTCAGATATTTCTAAGTTTTTTCTAGCATTTTATTTCATGTATCAGTTAATTGAAAATCCGAACTTTTTTAGAAAAACACATGATTTAAAATCACTAATTCGTTTTCTGAGAAAAAAAATTAATTTCATAATGGTAAATCAAATCAAAAACCTCGCTCAATAAAAGACAGTTCAAGATTGAAAAACCACCTGTAAGGGTGGTTTTTTTATGAATGTTATCTGAAATTCAATAGTTAAGTAACAGACTGAGAGATTGTGTAATATTCATCCTTTTTCAAAGATTTTAATGATAGCTTGGATAAGTAAGCATGAGGGTAATAAATTATTTTCATGTTTGATAATGAAGGATTGTTTTGATCCAAAGCATTAATAAATTTATTGGCATGAAGGGAAGAATTATGAGTTATCAATCCATTAACCCATTTACCAATACTGTATACAAAGAATATCCATCACACCAACAACAAGATATTGATCGTGCTTTGGATTCAGCCGAATCTATTCTTAAATCAGATTGGGTAAAAAATGTAGATGATCGCGTAAAAGTTTTACAACGTTTGGCAGCATTATTTAGAGAGAAAAAGAGTGAATTAGCCAAACTCATTACTTTAGATATGGGTAAGCTCATTGAGCAAAGTGAAGGTGAAATCGAATCCTGTGCTCAAATTGCTGAGTACTATGCAAAAAATACTGAACAATTTCTGAAATCAGTCCCTTATAAAACTGAGTTAGGTGAAGCTTGGGTGGAGCATCATCCATTAGGTATTATCATGGCTGTCGAACCATGGAATTTCCCATTTTATCAATTAGTCCGTGTATTTGCACCAAACTGTGGTATTGGAAATCCAGTATTGGCCAAACATGCAGGTATCGTTCCGCAATGTGCTGAAGCATTTGAAAAACTTGTATTAGAAGCAGGAGCGCCTAAAGGTGTTTGGACTAATCTATTTATCAATACCGATCAAGTCTCAGATATTATTGCAGACAAACGTGTGCGTGGTGTTGCATTAACTGGTTCAGAAGGAGCGGGTAGTGCGGTCGCTGCGCAAGCAGGCAAACACATTAAAAAGTCTACGCTTGAATTGGGTGGGAATGATGTCTTTATCGTGCTGGATGATGCGGACTTAAACAAAGCGATTGAGATTGGTTGTAAAGCACGTGTAAATAATACAGGGCAGGTGTGTACTGCAGCAAAACGATTTATTTTGCATAAAGACATCGCTGATCAGTTTAGAACGGGTTTAATTGAAGCATTTAAAGCGCTGAAAATTGGCGACCCATTAGACCGTAGTACCACACTGGGACCACTCTCATCGGAAAGTGCGCTTAAAAACTTGATTAAACAAGTGGATAAAGCAGTTCAGCAGGGTGCATCATTGGTTATTGGTGGAAAAGCAATTGATCATGATGGTTATTTCTATGAGCCGACAATTTTAGAAAATATTAGTCGAGATAATGAGGCTTGGTACGAAGAATTCTTTGGGCCAGTTGCTCAGATTTATGTTGCGGAAAATGAGGATGAAATCGTTGAAATCGCCAATGATTCTAATTATGGTCTTGGGGGTGTCATTCACTCTCAAGACATAGAGCGTGCAAAAAAATTAGCTTCGAGAATTGAAACAGGAATGGTGTGGATCAATTGGTTAACGGATACAGCTCCAGAATTACCATTTGGTGGCGTAAAGAATTCTGGTTATGGTCATGAACTGGCAGATTTAGGTTTTCATGAATTTGTACAAAAAAAATTAGTGGTGGTGAAACAATAGAGTCTTTGAAATAAAGCGATCTTCGGGTCGCTTTATTATTTGGAGTCTAAGATTAAATGGTGATATTCACCTGCACCTTTTATCTTAATATGATGTATTTCATCAAACCCTTCCTCAAAATCAGGTACTTCTAACTTCTTATATGTTGCTCGAACACCGACTTCAGGAATATTGGCTTTACCGCTTCGTTGACCATTGCGTTCTAGCGTACTTTTCAAATCTGTTTCAAAGTAATATGAAATCACTTCAAAACCTGCTGCTTTGGCACGTCGAATATAACGAGCGCGATCTGCTTTGGTTGGGTTGGTATTGTCGATCACCGTTTTGGTTTTAGAGGCTAGACAGGTTTCAAAGATCATGTTTTCCCGATGGCGAGTTTTTAGCATGTCTAAGTTAATTCTTAAATGTGAATGCGCCAAATGTAAAAGATAGTAGCTTGATTTGCCTGAAGCTTGAACTCCAGTGAAGATGATCAGTTGCATGGTTCAATTACATTAAAAGTATAAAGCTGAATTAAATCACGGCTTAGACTTTGCTACAATTCAGGTATAAGTCTAATAAATCCAAATAAAATAATGTATGGTCAAAGTCTAATTATCGCGCTAAGCATATTCACCTTCAGTCAGCTCACCGCATGTCAAAATTATTATTTAAGTCAGCCCAATGAACCTACTGAAGCGGCCTTGGTTGCCAACTCATATAAAAATGGTTTAAGTGCTGAAATTGAGTTGGATTATCTCAGCGTATTTCAAAATCTGAGACAAGCATATCGTCGATGTATCGGTTTCACACGTGATGATGATCTAGTCTTTACTGAAAATAAGCTTGAAGAGCATATTGAAATGGCAACCCTATTTGCTCGAACAGAACGTGGTGAATATGTTCATAAGGCAACTGTAGAAAAGCTATCACCTACGTTGACAAGATTTACCTTGTATTTGCCTCAACGTTATCCTTTTCCCAATGCACGTTTTGAACAGGATATTAAACGAGCATTGGGCAAAGATGAATACTGTAATATTTAAACCTTGTTAAGCCCCATCTGAACTCATTTGTTCAGGATATTCCTTGCGTTTACCACCTTCATAGCTGGCAAAACGAGGTGTTTCACGTGAAAACGTTGGAGCATCGCTTGGCCAAGGCCAGTCACCAAAATGGGTCTCACGATATCGTTTGAATGCAACATCAAGTTCTTCTTTGCTGTTCAATACAAAAGGCCCTCGCATTGCAACTGGTGCACCAATAGGTTCACCTTCTAACCATAAGATTCTCGCTTCTTGATCACCTGCTTCAAGTTGAATTTCGGTGTCAGCTTTAAGCTCTACAAGATGTTTAAATTGAATGGGTGAATCAGCAATATTTAAAGTTGAACCCTGATAAAAGTAAGCAAATCGAGTAGAGGTTGCGGTCGTGGCTGGAATTTCAAGGTGTGCGCCAGCTTCTAAAGTAATTAAGTATATATTCACTTTATTTTCTGCTGCAGCTGCCCAAGAGTGTGGTGGGCGACTTAATGCATTTTGATTTTGATATTGTCCTGAAATAACTCGTACATCAATGCTGCGAGACTGGTGATCAGTCACTTTCACATGAGTAATTTGTTCACGCCAAAACATTTTATAATCAGCAGGTTGTTTTTTTTGTTCTGGAGATGAGTTAAACCAAATTTGAAATAATTCAAAAGGATTCTCTCGATCCTGATGAATTAACGGGAACATTTCACAGTGTTCAACACCATTTCCCGTACTTAGCCATTGCACATCGCCTGCAGCATATCGTCCACCATTACCCAAGGAATCAAAATGGTCGACATAACCTTGTTCCACCAAAGTAATGGTTTCAAAACCCGTGTGCGGATGTTCGGGAAAGCCGGGAACAACACTACCATAATACATATTGAATTCTTGATTGATTGCAGGATGAACTGGTCCCATTTCAGCATTCCCGGCAGGGTAGTGATCAATATGATGAGCAGTAAAGATGAAAGGATCTTTTAAATCTAAACGAAAAGTAATAGGAGTTATATTATAGATGGGTGAGGTAGACATGCCGACTCCATGATATTTGAATTATTTAAGATCCAAATTAAAGAGAAATCCCTCACTCCACCATCTCTATTTTGTGAGAATAATGTATATCAATCCTCGGCTTGATTATTTTCTGTAGATGATCCGGACTGAGTCAAAAGCATACTGGCTAATTTCACCATTTCACCTTGGATATTACCCATTTGCTTTTCTAAGGCTGCAAAATCGATGTTGTTTAAATTCACTTGGCCGTTTAGTAATGGTGAAGCTAATACATTTTGATTTGCCGTTAAAATATTAGAACGAATCTGGGCAATTTCTTGGCTTTTTAGGTCAAGTCCTGTCAATGCCTCATTAAATCCTAGTAATTGAGATTTCAAACTTTGCACTGACTGATCTAACTTTTGTGGATCTTTATTATTTACAGCTTGTTCTAAATCAGATTGTAGCTGTTGAATTTGCTCAATGTATCGACCTGCTTTCAGTTGTACATCTGCCACATCACGTACAATATAAAACATATTGCCTGACTTTAAGTCAGCTGGATCAGTGACTTGGACAGGAGAAGATTCTTCAATATTAGCTGCTGTTGATTCCTTTTCTTGATCGGGTTGTGATTGCGGCTGACAACCTAACATCACGAGACCGAAGCCAAATAATGCAAAAGGGGTAACAATGCTTTGAAATACTTTCATTAATAAAACCAAATCGTTAATCACTTCATTCCAAGATACGATACAAATATGAGTTAAATCTGAATATTTGCAAAGCAATAACAAAAATTTTGATGTGAAAGAGTAACTTATGATTTTGACAGATTAATGAAGATATTTATTGAATTGAATAAGAAATAATCAAGTGACAAGATCGTCACTTGATCTTGATGAGATTATTTCGCCAGTTCAGCATTAATTGCATCAACAATACGCGCATCATCTGCAGTGATGTCTGGTGCAAAACGAGCAACGACTTCCCCTGTTTTTGAAACTAAGAATTTCTCAAAATTCCATAATACTTCAGGGGGATTATTAGGCGTTAAACCATAATCAACCAGATCTTTCCACCAAGGCCCCTCACCAATACGCTCTGGAATGGCATTTGTTAAAGTTTCATATAGCGGATGTTTATTCTCCCCAACCACTGGAATTTTCGCAAAAAGAGGGAAGTCCACTTGATAATTCACTGAACAAAATTGTTCAATCTCTTCATTGCTTCCTGGTTCTTGTTCAAGAAAGTCATTGGAAGGAAAGCCAAGAATTTCGAATCCTTGTTGTTTTTTTTCACTATAGAGTTTTTGCAGACCTTCGTACTGAGGGGTAAGGCCACATTTAGACGCTACATTCACGATCAATAATACTTTGCCTTCGTATTGCGATAAATCAACAGGCTGCCCCTGAATTGTATTTACTGGAATGTTATAAACTGAAGCCATTTCAATGCCCTAATCATAAAGTACTTAAAATATGTAGATTGAAAATACCATGGCATATAGATCTCACCAAGGTGTCTACAGTGAAAAAAAACAGGCCTGACGGCCTGCTTTATGAGTTAAGATTTTGTCCCGACTTGGTTTTTAAGATTCTGCATGTCCTGTAACAAGCTTTGTTGTAACTCAACAGCTTTCTTTTGAAGTTCAGTGATTTCATTCATATCAGGCTTTTCTTTAACACCTGCTTCTGCGAGGTCCAATCCAAGCTCATTCGATTCTTTCATTTTATCTCGAAGAGATGCACCTTCAATACTTTTGAGCGCAAGTTTGTCTAGATCATCATTAAATTGATCCACATAGTTATCCATCTTCTCAACCACTGCGTCTAATTCAGCTTTATTATTGTTTTGCGCAGCTTGTGTCACTTCGTTTTGAAATGCCAAAGCCTCTTGAGCTTTTGTATTTGAAATTTGATCCAGTAAATCTAAGTCATGTTGAATATCTGCATTTACATTGGTACTTAATGTATTGCTTTGAACCGTTTCAGCGGCAGTAGGTGAGGATTGATCGTTAGACTTTTTATCACAAGCGGTTAGAAAAACAGCTGTAGTGCATAGTGATGCAATGAGAAGTTTTTTCATAATTTATCCTTTTTATATGCTCGGTTCAATGCACTTACATTCACGATGAAGCACATTAAAAAATATTCAGTTAACCCGTTGATGGGAAAATTCAAGCATTTACGATCTCATAGCTCACACACAGCTTCTAGTGTTGTTTTGTAGAGGAATCCCTGTAAAAAAGTGAAAAGTGTTTTAAAATAGAACAGCACTCTACTTAATTTTTTAAGTAAAAATCTCAGACTTAGATGGCTGTTCTGCAGTCACTAACAATGAAGGGGAGTGTGTTTCATGGAATGAAAAAGTCTAAAAATTGATGAAAACTTGATCTTAACGATTAAATAAAAATTAGGATGAAAATATGACATTTGAAAAAAAGCATTTGCTCTGGGCTTTATCATTGCCAGTCATTGCTGTATTGATTTGGTCGTTGAATATAGCTATTACACGATATGTTGCAGAGTATATTTCACCTGTCAGTATTAGTTTTTATCGTTGGATTATTGCCTTTTTGATTTTAACACCCTTTATTCTACCTAAAGTCATCAAACAGCGTACTTTGGTACGACAAAATATAGTGAAATTAGCAGTGCTGAGTGCATTTGGTATGGTGCTTTATCAGGGGTTAGCTTACACCGCAGCACATTACACGACTGCAACCAATATGGGCATAATTAATGCCTTTATTCCAATTTTCACCATTTTTGTTTCACTGATGATTTTAAAAGAGTTTCCAACTCGATTTGCAGTGGTGGGTAGTATTTTATCATTTATCGGCCTGATTTATGTTATCGGTCAGGGGCGTCTAGATACACTGGTGCATCTGGGTGGGCATTGGGGCGACATGATTATGATCGTCGCGGTATTCTTCTATGCTTTTTATGGTGTATTTCTCAAAAAGTGGCAACTCGAGCTCCCTTTAATGATTAGTCTTTATATTCAGATTGGTTTTGCAGTGTTGTACCACTTACCATTCGTTGCCGTATTGGGTCTCGATGCAATTGATCTGGATAACGGCTTGAGTGTGTTATATGCGGGAATTTTCCCTTCGATTATTGCGCCGTTAGTATGGATGTTGGCTGTTCAACATTTAGGCCCAAATCGAACCAGCATCTTTATGAACTTAATGCCAATCTTTACCGCCATTATTGCTTATGTTTGGTTAAAAGAAGCATGGACGATTTATCACAGTTTAGGCGGAATCGTGATTTTGATAGGTATTGCTTTAGCACAGAAAAAAACTTCATTCATAAAGGCTAAGAGTGTTTAAAAAACAGACAATCGATTTATTTTTTTATTATACTTAAAATCTATAAAAGCTTATTGATCTAAATTAACTATCATTAGGCTTTTTAAAAAGTAAAATTAATAATTAAAAATAGGTACTTAATTATATCAATTGAACTAATAATTAATCTTTATAAGAAAAATGATGATTTGAAACTCTAAGTCTTAGTAATTGTGTAATATTTTTTTTTGTAGCATAATATGCGTACTGCAGAGAAAGCGATAATACACTCTTTTTCTGTACAGATGAATTTCTGAACCCTCTGGATGTGATTAGCACATCCTTTTATATGCTCAGTCAATACCTTTATGACTGAGCTTTTTTTTGTCTTAAATAATAAGTTTTAAGTCTCAGCATATCATGCTTTTTAAGCACGAATGACATCACCAGTTTCTGCATCTAATATTCGGCTAGGTTCTTGGCTCAGGCCTAAATCTCCATTTAAATAATTTAATTCAGCACCAAAGTACTGATTGACTTCTTGCAATGAGCGAGCGGGGTCTAAACCAGCAGGATTTGCACTGGTTGAAACAATGAACCCATCAAATGCGTTACACAGTGCGATGCAAAGAGGATGGTTGGTGACTCGGATAGCAACCTTAGGATGTTTGCCTCGAATCCAAAGTGGTATTTGCTCATCAGCTGGGAGAAGCCATGTTGTGGCGCGATCTTGATAAGATGTTTGTGACCAACTTTCAATCACCGCATCGCGGCGGTCTTGAGGCAGCTTTGATAATAAATGTTCAACCTGACTGACTTGACCAGCCAGTAAGATCACCCCTTTTTCGATAGGGCGTTGTTTTAATCTTAAAATTTCTTTAAAAGCATTTTCATTAAAAGGGTCGCAACCTAAGCCCCATACTGCTTCTGTAGGATAAGCCAAAACTTGACCTTGTTTTAGACATTGAGCAGCCTCAGCAACTGAGGTTGTTAACATAAGCGTTCACCATTCTCTTGATTGAAAAGACTATTGTGAACCTTAATTTTAATTACGGCAACGTAGGTATAACCCAGATTGTTGAATACAGCGTCCTAAAAGTTCTAACTCCATCAAGTGGCTGGTGAGTGTCGCGGTGTCTAAATCAAGGGTTGCTGCAATTTGATCGAGATCGCGACCAACCCAATCTAATTGTTGAAATACAGCTAACAAATGTATAGGAATCGAATGTTCATCATCCTCATGCTTACTTAACTTTGGATGGTCTACTGAATGAACTATTTCGTCATTTTGGAACTCATTAGGATTGTTTTTTCGTGACAGTGATGCTTGTTGATGCTGCCATTGAGTCGGCAGGGCTAAATCTTCAAGGATCTGCTCAGGATGATCAACTAAGATGGCACCTTCACGAATCAACTGATGGCAACCTTGATGAAATTCACTATAAATATGACCTGGAATCGCAAAGGTCGTTTTACCTTGATTTGCAGCAGCTTGGGCCGTAATTAATGAACCACTGCCCAATTGAGCTTCCGCTACCAATATCCCTAAACTTAAGCCACTTACAATTCTATTTCTGCGTGGAAAATTATGCTGAAGCGGTTTTGTCCCGGGTAAAAACTCAGAAATGATGGTCCCGTTCTGCTTCAAGATTTGATCATGTAATGGGCGATTTTGTGATGGGTAAATTAAATCTAACCCTGTGCCGATAACGGCGATTGTTCTGCCATGTTGCAAAGCACCCTGATGGGCTGCTTCATCAATCCCTTGTGCTAATCCACTCGTGATATAAAAACCTTGATCACTCAGATAATACGCAAAATCATATGCGACTTGTTTGCCATGTGGACTTGGTTTACGGCTTCCAACAATGGCAATTTGTGCTTCAGACAAGTGCTGTGCTTTACCTTTCCCAAATAAAATTGGGGGGCGGTCATGATAGGGCATCAATTGCTGAGGATAGTCTGGATCTTGCTCAGTGAGCATAAAATCAGAATGTTGATGAATTTGATACAGAATTCGCTCAAATTCTTGTTGCTGTTGATCAGAGAAAAATTGAGATGCACGCTCGATATGGTTTTTATGTAAGTTGAGCTGATGCCATTGATTTAGATGATTTTTCTGTACAGCATCTTGAGCTGAACCAAAATGCTGAACAAGTTTTTGATAAGCACTGAGTGAATGTTGAACGAGGTACCAGAGTTTAATATAAGCCAACTGATGGTCGTTAATCTCGTTCAACATATCCGCACCTAATTTTAATTTTCAACCATTGGTGATGGTTCTAATACAGCACCTACTTTAATTGGAAGTGCGCTGTCTAGCACGTAAGCGTAACTTAATTGATCGAAAGTTTTAAAAATCATTAAATTGCCCACACGCTGATTAGGCAGTTGAATATTTTCTTTGGTCTTCGGATCTTTAACCACTTCGCCTTGTTGGAAAATACTTAACACGTGACCATTTTTTGCACCGTGAACGCTTCCGCGGTTAATGGTGACAACACTATGTTGAGCTGCTGTACCAATAGAACCCATAACACGAATCACTTGACCGCCTGGCTGAATATCCGTTGTTGCCGTTGGATAGAAGAGGCTTGGTAATTCATTTTGAAATTTAGGTAAAACGTAATCACCGCGACGAACTTCGGCATTAAAACTTTGTTTAAGCTCTAAAGTTGAAATTTCATTTTCGTTGGCAACAGCGACTGCAGTAGCTACCTCAATCAGTTCAAGTGCACCTGTGTACTTTTTCCCTTTTTCATCTAAGAAAACATACGGTTCAGCTTCACGATAAACACCGTAGCTTTGTCCAGGGTTAATCCCTTGACCACGTGCATAAACTGTTTGACCTTCCCCAGCAACGATACGACGATCTGCCGAACCGAGAATATAAGGTGTGCTTTGCAAAGCATCAGGCGCGACGATAATACTTCTTTCTAGCCAAGGTTGAATATCATCCAAGGGAATAATTGGAATGGTATTCCCTAAGCTTTCAACACGTACTTGAGGTTTTAGATTGATAGCACCAAGATGACGACGAATAACGCCTTCACAACCATCACCTTCATCTTTACCAATCAGTGGACGCCCATCTAATGTACAGAGTAGTAAGCGATCACCCGGGTAGATCCAGTGTGGATTTTTGACATGTTTATTGGATGCCCAAATTTCTTTCCAACGCCAAGGTGAGCGCAAAAATTTACCTGAAATGTCCCACAAAGTGTCGCCTTTTTTGACCACATAAACGTGAGGAGCACCGGCCTTAATCGATGGTGGGCTTACATTTGGACTGGCTTGTGTCATTTGCGCGGTAAACAAGCCCGCACTAATGCAAATTGCAAGTGAAAGGCAGTGTTTCTTTAACCCCAGAGCATGTGAAAAAGCCATGCCATTGAAAACCTTTTTCATTATCATAATTCCTAAAATTATGTATCTATTTGCGCTATAATACGCATATTACACGTATTATTTGATGAAGCATTAACTTCATTTAATTTTTAAGATCAATGGCATAGCCGGTGAGGAGCAGCATGGCCTTATTACCAATTTTAAGTTTTCCTGATCCCCGTTTGCGTACTATTGCCAAACCTGTAGAGGAAGTGACGGATGAAATTCGTCAACTTGCTGCAGACATGTTTGAAACCATGTATGAAGCACCAGGTATTGGTCTAGCTGCAACCCAAGTTGATCATCATATTCAGCTTATCGTCATGGACTTGTCTGAAGATAAAAATCAGCCGATGGTTTTTATTAATCCTAAAGTCACCCCATTAACTGAAGATACCCAACCTTATGAAGAGGGTTGTCTATCAGTTCCACAAATATACGATAAAGTTGAGCGTCCGTCACGCGTCAAAATTGACGCAATTAACTTAGAAGGGCAAGCTTTTGAATTAGAAGCTGATGGTCTTTTGGCAGTATGTATCCAGCACGAAATGGATCATCTGAACGGAAAATTATTTGTTGATTATTTATCTCCTTTAAAACGCCAAAGAGCGCGTGAAAAGGTAGAAAAAGTCGTTCGTCAGCGTCAAAAAGAAAAAGTTGCTGTAAAGCGTTAATTCTCTAAGAATTTTAAATATGTTGATAAAGCCCAATTTCGATTGGGCTTTGTTATAATTGCTCAAATTTTATTTGGAATGACAATTTGTTCCGCAATGGGTTGCTGCTGAGTTTCGCAGCAGTATTATTACAGATCGCTGTTTTTCTTCAGCCTTTGCTTCCAGCGCAATACCAAATTGCGCCGGTCTGCGAAACGATCACCCGTGCCTTATTCGAACAACCTAATCATTCTGGTCTTACCACGCTCGTTCATCACGCTCATCATGTTTCCACTTCACATGCGTTACATGAACATCATGAGTTTAAGCGCTATGTTGAATCCTCGCATAGTGGGCGCGATCATCATGACCCAAACCATCAATGCCAATACTGTACTGTATTTGGTAATTTGATTTTGCCACCTGAGCTGAATGTTAAAGAAGTTTTTGTACGTTTAAATATACGTTTGATCGCATTCCAAAAAGCTTTCAAACATATTTATTTCGACTTACAGCGTTTATTCCTTTTACCTCAAGGTCGGGCACCGCCACTCTTTTCTTAAATATTGTCTTTATTTTTAGGGTCTTGAATGACTCTAGCATTGTCATATTTAAATTTTGAGTGAATATATCATGGCTCAGCCAAAATTCTATTTACAGCCACTAGCGGCTGCGATTTCCATTGCCTTTATTTCGCAAATTTCATTTGCTGAAGTCCAATCTACAACTTTAAATCCAACACCTGATACACACACGACGAACTTAGCGCCAATTGTTGCTACAGCTCTACAAGGTAATGATGCTAATGGCTTGATTGTACGTGCAAACCCGAAGCAACCCATTCAGCCTATTCCTGCGTCGGATGGCGCAGATTACTTACAAAGTATTGTAGGGTTTAGCAGCGTAAATAGTGGTGCAGGTACGAACGGTGATGTGACCTTTCGTGGAATGTTTGGATCACGAATCAAAATTCTAACAGATGGAACTGAAAATTTAGGCGCATGCCCGAGTCGTATGGATTCACCGACTTCGTATATCTCACCTGAGAGCTATGATCGAATCTCGGTGATTAAAGGTCCCCAAACTGTCCAGTACGCCAACACAGGTTCAGCAGCAACAGTGATTTTCGAGCGACGCCCAGAACAATTGAATGATGAAAAAAATTATCGAGGTCAGGCAAGTGTATTAATGGGCTCTTTTGGGCGTTTAGACCAAAATATTGAGGCAGCGGTAGGAGATGAACAAAAATATATTCGAATCAATAGCAACCGGTCAGTCTCAAATAGTTATCAAGATGGTAATGGGGCGACCGTACCATCAGATTGGAAACGATGGAATGCAGATTTAGCATTGGGCTGGACACCTAATGCAGATACATGGATCGAGTTAACTGGCGCTAAGGCTGATGGTGAGGCTGTATATGCTGGGCGAGATATGGATGGTTCTAAATTTGCCCGCGAGAGCTTGGGATTAAGATTTGAGAAAAAGAATCTCTCAGAGGTAGTTAAAAAAGTTGAGGCGCAAGTCAATTACAACTTTAATGATCATGTGATGGATAATTTTAGTTTGCGTGATGTTGATGGCGCGGATCGCGCTATGAATGTGACACGTCGTACTTTGAATGCACGTTTAGCCACAACGATGGAGTGGGATAAAGCAATATTCATTACGGGTGTTGATACTCAGAATAATCAACATGCTGGTGGAATGTATCATTCAAGCATGCCGATGATGAATACTCCACTGACAGAGGATATGAAGTTTCAATCTTATGGCGGGTTCACTGAATTATCATATCCATTGAATGATCATAATAAGTTGGTCACAGGTGTTCGGGTTGATCAAGTTAAGATTAAAAACTTAACAATGGTTCAAGAACGTCAGGAAACATTACCAAGTGGTTTTATACGGTTTGAAAATCAGCATCCAGAGCATGATGCTAAAACCTATATTGGTCTAGGCTATGTAGAGCGCGTACCAGATTATTGGGAGTTGTTTAAGACAGATTATCAAGGCAATGCTGTTGCTACCTTCAAGGATTTAGAAACAGAAAAAACCTTACAGTTGGATGTTGGATACCAACATAATCACGGGGCATTCAGTTCATGGGCATCAGCTTATGCCGGTTTGATTAATGATTTCATATTATTGAATTATGACCCAGCAAAAATGACTGGTCATGGTAAAAATGCTGCTGATTCTAGAAATGTTGATGCGACAATCGCAGGGGCAGAAGCTGGTGTAGGTTATCAATTTACCAATGCTGTTCAGGCAGATCTTAGTGCGATGTATGCTTGGGGAAAAAACACAACTGATCATCAACCTTTACCTCAAATATCTCCGCTGGAAGCACGTTTAAATTTAAGATATGTGCAAGAGCGTTTTAACTTAGGTTTATTGTGGCGTGTGGTAGATGGGCAGGATCGTGTCACTATTAATCAAGGTAATATTGTGGGTAAGGACTTTAAAACGAGTTCAGGTTTCTCGACGCTGTCTTTAAATGGTACTTATCAAATTCATCAAGGTGTTGATTTGAGTATTGGAATTGATAATGTTCTGGATAAAGTTTATACGGAACACTTAAATAAAGCAGGTAGTGCTGGATTTGGTTTTGCACAGAATGAGCAATTTAATAATATAGGACGTAATTATTGGGCGCGTGTGAGTATGAAGTTCTAGTCATATTCAGTTTATTTGACGTATTAAGCCTAACACCCATTTAGATCGCCGTCTGAATGGGTGTTTTCTTTAAAATTGTCAGACATAAAATATGAATGTCCTTAAATGATATTGTGATGAGGTTATCATTATTTTAAAAATAATAAAAAAGATGTAATGGATAATAAAATGACAACAATGAGTCAAGTTCATCAACTACATGGTCGTAAAGTAAAATTTGATTTCAATCATATTCCAAAGCATTGGATTGAAAATGACCCTGTTTCCACCCATATGTTGAATACAGCACATATGATTTTACCTGCGGGTGAGTTTTGGTTTTGCCGTGTATTTAATAAAGCTTTACCGTTCGTCAAAGATGAACAATTAAAAGCTGACGTGAAAGGTTTTATTCAGCAAGAAGCGATTCATGGTCGTACTCATCAACATGCACAAATTTATTTTGATCAACATGGATTAGATGTAAAGCCGTTCATTCAACGCATGCATTATCTTTTTGAAATCCTTTTGGGAGAAAATCCAGTAGGTATCAAAATGATGAAAAAAGTGGTTGGTGAAAAACGTTGGTTAATCTTCCGACTGGGTGTGATTGCAGCCATTGAGCACTATACTGGTGTGGCAGGGCAGTGGAGCTTGGACAATACTTCATTGGATCAAGCCGATCCAATCATGGCTGATCTGTTCCGTTGGCATCTTGCTGAAGAAGTTGAACATCGTACGGTTGCGTATGATTTGTTTAAACATATGTTTGAATCAGAGTTTAATTTTCAAATTTCAAAAAATGCTTTGATGACCTTTATCTTCCCTATTATGGCAGCGGTTTGGGTTGAAGGCGGCAAAACAATTTTGAAACAAGATAAAGATGCAGGTAAGTTTAGACATATGGGTACTTTAAGACTCATTATGCAAATGGAAAAAATTAGCCGTAAGACTGATCATATTCCTACCTTTAGTCATTTAACTTTAGCTACTATCCGTTGGTTTAGTCCAAAGTTTCATCCAGTGCAAGAAGGTAATACTCAACAAGCTTTGGATTATCTAGCACGTTCTCCATCAGCACTTCGAGCTGAGCAAGAGGCAACATTAGGAATGTCTTAAAAATATACATGAAAAAACCGAGCTTTAGCTCGGTTTTTTATTTATTGATGCATACTTGCCAGCTGTTTTCCTGCATTTTGATATAAATCGAGAGCTTGTTCTTGTTGTGATCGCCCTTTACGCTGTAAATAAAGATCAAGCTTTGGTATTTTTTTTGCGCCAGCATAAATCACAGTATTTTTGGTCAGTAGATACAGTGGATACCACGGCAGTATTCGAGGCTTAAGCCCTAAATTTTTCATTTTTTTACGGCCCATAAAGATTTGGGTAACATCTAAGTGATTCTGGTAGGCTTTCTTCTGCATGAAACGTTTAAAATGTTTATATTCGCGTTCAAATGGTTCTTTGGATAGGCTTACTGCAAGCTGACGACTACTTTCATCCACTTGAGGATGAGCATAATTCATCCATTGCAATAATTTCCAGCCTTCAGACTCTTTATCAATCAGCCATTGTTCGTCAACACCCATTAACCAGCCTGTATATTTCCAAAAATGCATAATCGCATCGACTTCAGTTTTAGTTGGAAAAATACCGATTGCTCGAATACCTAAAAGCATCACACCGCTGAAAGCAATATTTGTCATTGCCTGATCATATTGGTTAATCGGCATTCCCCAAATATCCCAGTCCCAATCTTTGGATTTTTTTAGATGGTAGCGAACTAAAGAATGGATGAAACGCACAAAAATTGTTGAAGTAAAGCCATCATTAAAGCGTTGAAATCCATTCGGCTTAGTAACATCTAGCCACCATTTATGCGTTTCTGCTAAGCGCTTGCCTGCATATTTGCTTAGAGCACCTGTTAAAATCAAAGGTTGATTAAAGCCAGGGTATTGATATCCAGTCATTAGCGCGAGATCACGCATAATAAAAGTGACATTTGCGCCTAAACGATGCGTGAATTGAATTGCACGATCAATTTTTTCTTGATCGAACCAAACAGGCTGTTGTTCCACGAGATCAAAGAATGCTTTGATTTCAGGGACTGGTTTGGGAAGAGCATCTAAGCCTTGATATAAGGCTGTTTCAAAAAGCTTTCGATTTTCGCGTGGATTGGTCATCACCCAATCCATTAAGCGATCCATCGGCACATCGCCCGTATGTAAACTTTCATTTAACTCTAAATATTCAGCATAAGTTGGAATGAAGTTTTGATCAGTCATTTTATGTAGAAGCTTGGACAATAGATCGCTGCGCTTCATTCGCTCATATGAAGCCATACGTTTTGGAATGCTAAAATTTGACATGGTGTAATTAATCTGGTTATTGTTTGATCAAAGATTAATATGAATATTTATTCGCATTCAATTCGCATTATTAGAATGGCAGCTATGAGAAAAAGACCCCAACAACAAAGAGCAAAGCTGGTAGTCGATAGTATTTTGGAAGCGACTCTGATATGCATTTCTGAAATGGGCCTAGATCAAGTCACTACGCCAAAAATATCTGAAAAATCAGGGGTGAGCGTAGGCTCTATCTATCAATATTTCGAAAATAAAGATCAGATAATTTTAGAATTGTTACGCCGTAAGAGTGAAAACTTAGGTTTGTCACTTAAAGCGCTGGCGATGAATCAAGAAGAAATGGATTTAAAAACCTTAGTCGATGTTAGTCTTCAATTCGGATTTGATGTAATGAGAGAAGATAATGGTTTCTTCTTTGAAGTCCTGAAACATTGGCATGGCTACAACAATTCCGAAGCAGCAAAGGTTTTAGAAAAACATTTTTTTGAAGTTGGTTTATATGTATTTAATCGTTTCTATCGTCATTGGGACTTCGAAACACTTAAGCATAAATCTTTTGTAATTATTAATAGTACCTTGTTCACAATGATGAGGTTTGTAAGCAACAATGATTTTCTTATTTCAGAACAACAGCTTAAAAGAGAACTAAGTGCAATGATTTTGTCTTATTTAGACAGTGATAAGAGTTAAAAGCTCATACAAATAAAAATTATATATAAAAAACATATAGTTAATGTTTATTTGGTTTATTAACTATACAAACAAATAGAAAAGATTGAAAAAGTAGTTGCGTAAGAAAATAAATAGCCTATAATGCACATCCATCGGCGGTGATGTTGATTAAAACTTGTTGAAAAACAAGGATTTAGCTGAATAGGTTGGATCTGAGTTTTGAGAATGAGTTAGAAAATAAATTAACATTGCTAGTTGACTTTCTGAAAAGAAAGGGTAATATAGCCGACCTAGCTTGATGCTGACGAAGCATTAAGAAGATCATTAAGAGATTATGAAGAACAACTTGTGTGGATTTTTACTGGTTGATTGATCGATATATATTATCATTGATAATTGGTAGAAATTTCTCGAAGTTTATTTGAGCAAATTTTTTGTCAGTAATTGATGAGCCAAGATTGGTGCCCTTTAGGTACTATTGATTTTAAACTGAAGAGTTTGATCATGGCTCAGATTGAACGCTGGCGGCAGGCTTAACACATGCAAGTCGAGCGGGGGAAGGTAGCTTGCTACTGGACCTAGCGGCGGACGGGTGAGTAATGCTTAGGAATCTGCCTATTAGTGGGGGACAACATCTCGAAAGGGATGCTAATACCGCATACGTCCTACGGGAGAAAGCAGGGGACCTTCGGGCCTTGCGCTAATAGATGAGCCTAAGTCGGATTAGCTAGTTGGTGGGGTAAAGGCCTACCAAGGCGACGATCTGTAGCGGGTCTGAGAGGATGATCCGCCACACTGGGACTGAGACACGGCCCAGACTCCTACGGGAGGCAGCAGTGGGGAATATTGGACAATGGGCGGAAGCCTGATCCAGCCATGCCGCGTGTGTGAAGAAGGCCTTTTGGTTGTAAAGCACTTTAAGCGAGGAGGAGGCTACTAAGATTAATACTCTTGGATAGTGGACGTTACTCGCAGAATAAGCACCGGCTAACTCTGTGCCAGCAGCCGCGGTAATACAGAGGGTGCGAGCGTTAATCGGATTTACTGGGCGTAAAGCGTGCGTAGGCGGCTTTTTAAGTCGGATGTGAAATCCCCGAGCTTAACTTGGGAATTGCATTCGATACTGGGAAGCTAGAGTATGGGAGAGGATGGTAGAATTCCAGGTGTAGCGGTGAAATGCGTAGAGATCTGGAGGAATACCGATGGCGAAGGCAGCCATCTGGCCTAATACTGACGCTGAGGTACGAAAGCATGGGGAGCAAACAGGATTAGATACCCTGGTAGTCCATGCCGTAAACGATGTCTACTAGCCGTTGGGGCCTTTGAGGCTTTAGTGGCGCAGCTAACGCGATAAGTAGACCGCCTGGGGAGTACGGTCGCAAGACTAAAACTCAAATGAATTGACGGGGGCCCGCACAAGCGGTGGAGCATGTGGTTTAATTCGATGCAACGCGAAGAACCTTACCTGGTCTTGACATAGTAAGAACTTTCCAGAGATGGATTGGTGCCTTCGGGAACTTACATACAGGTGCTGCATGGCTGTCGTCAGCTCGTGTCGTGAGATGTTGGGTTAAGTCCCGCAACGAGCGCAACCCTTTTCCTTATTTGCCAGCGGGTTAAGCCGGGAACTTTAAGGATACTGCCAGTGACAAACTGGAGGAAGGCGGGGACGACGTCAAGTCATCATGGCCCTTACGACCAGGGCTACACACGTGCTACAATGGTCGGTACAAAGGGTTGCTACCTAGCGATAGGATGCTAATCTCAAAAAGCCGATCGTAGTCCGGATTGGAGTCTGCAACTCGACTCCATGAAGTCGGAATCGCTAGTAATCGCGGATCAGAATGCCGCGGTGAATACGTTCCCGGGCCTTGTACACACCGCCCGTCACACCATGGGAGTTTGTTGCACCAGAAGTAGGTAGTCTAACCGCAAGGAGGACGCTTACCACGGTGTGGCCGATGACTGGGGTGAAGTCGTAACAAGGTAGCCGTAGGGGAACCTGCGGCTGGATCACCTCCTTAACGAAAGATTGACGATTGGTAAGAATCCACAACAAGTTGTTCTTCATGACGATGTATCTGAGGGTCTGTAGCTCAGTTGGTTAGAGCACACGCTTGATAAGCGTGGGGTCACAAGTTCAAGTCTTGTCAGACCCACCATGACATACTCATACGATACATTGATCTAAATGATAAGCTGGGGACTTAGCTTAGTTGGTAGAGCGCCTGCTTTGCACGCAGGAGGTCAGGAGTTCGACTCTCCTAGTCTCCACCACGTATTCATTCGAATACGTAGTAAGCAAACGAGTTGATAGCTTATAGAGCTTAGTAATAAAGCTGTGTATACTGCACGCCTTGATTATTAAGCTCTGTGATTTATCACAGTTGACTGCGATCTGACGAAGACGTAGTGAATCATTAACAGCATATATTTGAGTTGAAATAATTTGTTCATACTCATAGAAAGAGCGGAAACGAGATAACGTAAGTTATTAAGTTGAAGTGATTGAAATGAGAACTAGCGAAATTAACTGAATCAAGCGTTTTGGTATATGAATTTGAATTGAAGCTGTACAGTGTTTAGATACACAGTACTTCAAACTGTAATGTTGAACGATCTACTTGTAGGGTCGAACGACTGTTTGGGGTTGTATAGTCAAGTAATTAAGTGCATGTGGTGGATGCCTTGGCAGTCAGAGGCGATGAAAGACGTGATAGCCTGCGAAAAGCTCCGGGGAGGCGGCAAATATCCTGTGATCCGGAGATTTCTGAATGGGGGAACCCACCTATCATAAGATAGGTATTGCAACATGAATACATAGTGTTGCAAGGCAAACGCGGGGAAGTGAAACATCTCAGTACCCGTAGGAAAAGAAATCAATTGAGATTCCCTCAGTAGCGGCGAGCGAAAGGGGAAAAGCCCATTAAGTTATGTAAGCTTTAGTGGAATGCTCTGGGAAGTGCAACCATAGTAGGTGATAGTCCTGTACACGAAAGGGCTTACATGATGATGTCGAGTAGGGCGGGGCACGTGAAACCTTGTCTGAATATGGGGGGACCATCCTCCAAGGCTAAATACTCCTGACTGACCGATAGTGAACCAGTACCGTGAGGGAAAGGCGAAAAGAACCCCTGTGAGGGGAGTGAAATAGATCCTGAAACCGCATGCATACAAGCAGTGGGAGCCACTTCGTGTGGTGACTGCGTACCTTTTGTATAATGGGTCAGCGACTTACATTCAGTAGCAAGGTTAACCGAATAGGGGAGCCGTAGAGAAATCGAGTCTTAATAGGGCGTTTAGTTGCTGGGTGTAGACCCGAAACCAGGCGATCTATCCATGAGCAGGTTGAAGGTGAGGTAACACTTACTGGAGGACCGAACCCACTGTCGTTGAAAAGCCAGGGGATGACTTGTGGATAGGGGTGAAAGGCTAATCAAGCCTGGTGATAGCTGGTTCTCCCCGAAAGCTATTTAGGTAGCGCCTCGGACGAATACCATTGGGGGTAGAGCACTGTTTCGGCTAGGGGGTCATCCCGACTTACCAAACCGATGCAAACTCCGAATACCAATGAGTACTATCCGGGAGACAGACTGCGGGTGCTAACGTCCGTAGTCAAGAGGAAAACAATCCAGACCGCCAGCTAAGGTCCCTAAATCATAGTTAAGTGGGAAACGATGTGGGAAGGCATAGACAGCTAGGAGGTTGGCTTAGAAGCAGCCACCCTTTAAAGAAAGCGTAATAGCTCACTAGTCGAGTCGGCCTGCGCGGAAGATGTAACGGGGCTAAAACTATGTACCGAAGCTGCGGATTTGCAATTTATTGCAAGTGGTAGGGGAGCGTTCTGTAAGCCGATGAAGGTGGATTGAGAAGTCTGCTGGAGGTATCAGAAGTGCGAATGCTGACGTGAGTAACGATAAAACGGGTGAAAAACCCGTTCGCTGAAAGACCAAGGGTTCCAGTCCAACGTTAATCGGGGCTGGGTGAGTCGACCCCTAAGGCGAGGCCGAGAGGCGTAGTCGATGGGAAATTGGTTAATATTCCAATACTTCTGTGTAATGCGATGAGAGGACGGAGAAGGTTAAGTCAGCCTGGCGTTGGTTGTCCAGGTGGAAGATTGTAGGCATGTATCTTAGGCAAATCCGGGGTACTCTATGCTGAGAATCGATAGCAAGCTAGTTTACTAGCGAAGTGGCTGATACCATACTTCCAGGAAAAGTCTCTAAGCTTCAGTTACACAGGAATCGTACCCGAAACCGACACAGGTGGTCAGGTCGAGTAGACCAAAGCGCTTGAGAGAACTCTGCTGAAGGAACTAGGCAAAATGGTACCGTAACTTCGGGAGAAGGTACGCTGCCGGCGGTGATAGGACTTGCTCCTTGAGCTACTGGCAGCCTCAGAAACCAGGCCGCTGCAACTGTTTATTAAAAACATAGCACTCTGCAAACACGAAAGTGGACGTATAGGGTGTGATGCCTGCCCGGTGCTGGAAGGTTAATTGATGGGGTTAGCGTAAGCGAAGCTCTTGATCGAAGCCCCAGTAAACGGCGGCCGTAACTATAACGGTCCTAAGGTAGCGAAATTCCTTGTCGGGTAAGTTCCGACCTGCACGAATGGCATAATGATGGCGGCGCTGTCTCCAGCAGAGGCTCAGTGAAATCGAATTCGCCGTGAAGATGCGGTGTACCCGCGGCTAGACGGAAAGACCCCGTGAACCTTTACTGCAGCTTGACATTGAACTTTGATCTTACTTGTGTAGGATAGGTGGGAGGCTTTGAAGTAGAAACGCCAGTTTCTATGGAGCCGTCCTTGAAATACCACCCTGGTAATATTGAGGTTCTAACTCTGCTCCATTATCTGGAGCGAGGACCATGTCTGGTGGGTAGTTTGACTGGGGCGGTCTCCTCCTAAAGAGTAACGGAGGAGTACGAAGGTGCGCTCAGCGTGGTCGGAAATCACGCGTAGAGTATAAAGGCAAAAGCGCGCTTAACTGCGAGACCCACAAGTCGAGCAGGTACGAAAGTAGGTCTTAGTGATCCGGTGGTTCTGTATGGAAGGGCCATCGCTCAACGGATAAAAGGTACTCTGGGGATAACAGGCTGATACCGCCCAAGAGTTCATATCGACGGCGGTGTTTGGCACCTCGATGTCGGCTCATCTCATCCTGGGGCTGAAGCAGGTCCCAAGGGTATGGCTGTTCGCCATTTAAAGAGGTACGCGAGCTGGGTTTAGAACGTCGTGAGACAGTTCGGTCCCTATCTACCGTGGGCGTTGGAAATTTGAGAGGATCTGCTCCTAGTACGAGAGGACCAGAGTGGACGAACCTCTGGTGTACCGGTTGTGACGCCAGTCGCATCGCCGGGTAGCTATGTTCGGAAGGGATAACCGCTGAAAGCATCTAAGCGGGAAGCCTACCTCAAGATTAGATTTCCCAAGGACTTTATGTCCTCTAAAGAGCCGTTGAAGACTACAACGTTGATAGGTTGGATGTGGAAGTACGGTGACGTATGAAGCTGACCAATACTAATTACTCGTGAGGCTTGACTATACAACACCCAAACAGTTGGTGTTGTGGTTCAAATCATGACAAATAACTTGATTTAGTTAGATAAAACGCTAAACTGCACAAATTAAAGCAACTCAAATAGCTGTTAATAACTTCTTTGACCAAGCAAAGGCACGCAAACAATACATGCGAATAAGACCCAAGCAAAGTCACAACAGTTGTGCTGGCGACAATAGCAAGAGTGAACCACCTGATCCCTTCCCGAACTCAGAAGTGAAACCTCTTAGCGCTGATGGTAGTGTGGGGTTACCCATGTGAGAGTAAGTCATCGCCAGCTCATTATTCTAAACACCCCCTTCAATACAAGGGGGTGTTTTTTTATGCAGTAAAGAATGAAATAAAGATATAAAAATAAAGGGAAATGGATCATATAACTTACTGATAAAGATTTTTATATAGTGAGGAACTAATAATATAAGCCTTCATCAAATCTTCATTGATCTGTCAGACGATTGACACCATGATGCCGTTTAATCATGAGTCCTTACTTAAGTGATACATATGGATTTATGAACAAGACACTTTTAAGCACAGTGGTATTGTCATTTTTAGCCCTTAGCGGTTGTAATGATTCTGATGATAAGATTACCTCAAATCAACAAAATCAGATAAAGGAACCTACACTTGTTTCATTTGCAAAGCTTGATGTGGCTACCTATGCCGATGGACCAGATTCGGGACTTTATGTTAATGGTGCAAATGGTATTTATCCACCATTTAAAGGTCAGCCAGTTCAAGGATTTTCTGGGGCATTAAAAAATGCTGATGGAACGTATCTTGTAATGTCTGATAATGGATTTGGGGCACAAGATAACTCAGCAGACTATCTATTACGTCTTTATAATATTTCAGTAGATTTTAGAACTGCTAAGACCAACTCAAATAACGTTAAAGTACTGTCTCATATACAGCTTCGTGATCCGAATAAGTTAGTACCATTCAAAATTGTCAATGAGAGTATGCCAGAACGACTTTTAACTGGTGCTGATTTTGATCCGGAATCTATACAGCGTGATAAAAATGGCGATATTTGGATCGGAGATGAATTCGGTCCATTTTTACTGCATTTTAGTGCTGATGGTGTTTTAAAGAGTGCTCCGATTGCATTGCCTCATCCTGAAAAAGAAGGAGAAGAGCTTCGATCTCCACAAAATCAACTTCATCAAAGTGCGGCTGAAATAGAAAATGCGCTCGTGCAAAGAAGTGGTGGATTTGAAGGCATGGCTATTTCTCCAGATGGTCAATATTTATATCCAATGCTGGAAAAACCATTAAGCAAGAATGTGCAAAGACATTTATTAATTTCAAAATTTGATATTGCTAAAAAAGCATATACAAATGACCATTACTATTTTGAGCTCGACCCTAAAGCAACAGCAATTGGTGATTTCCAGTTATTTAGTCAAAATGAAGGTGTTGTGATTGAGCGTGATGATACTGAAAATAATATTGGTGGTTTTAAGAAATTAGTTCGCATACAACTGAATGAACCGAAGCAGTTGGTTAATAAGACGGACTTGGTCAATTTAATGGATATTGCGAATCCAAATCTATTGTATGGTACGCCAAGAGAGGGCGATATGATGACGGGTGAACGTTTTGGTTTCCCATTCTTTACCATTGAAGATATTGTGATTGAAGGACCTGATTTAATCACAGTGTTGAATGACAATAATTTTCCAGGTTCAAGTGGGCGTAATGCAAAACTTGCTGATGATAATGAAATTATTCAGATTAAATTAGAAAAAAAGTTATATTAATTGTTCGAGACCTCATGGATTTTGATCTATGAGGTTTTTTATTAAAATAAGTGAAAAATATCATAATGAAATAAGTATTTTAATAAATTCGTATTTGAGCGAGATATCATCATTACTCACCAATAAAATGATGGAAACACTGATTTTCATAAGTCAAACTAACTTTGGTCTAATGCGATATTTAGATAAAAAGCCTAATTTTGATTGGATTTTAGACTAACGTTCAATTTTTATTAACACAGAATTATGTGAAATTTACCTCACAGACTTTAAGCACACGATTTTGATGCGTCGCTCACAACAATTAAATTCAAAGTTGGTTGGATCGTGCTTAAAGATTATTGAAATACGATCTCTCACAGGAGGTGAGGAATGTCACAGCAAGCAATGAACGTCAATAAAATTATTGACCATGCTAAATTCACACCATTTCACTTCAATGTTGTCGCTTGGTGTTTACTCATTATCCTGTTTGATGGTTATGACTTAGCAATTAATGGCGTAGTTTTACCATTATTGATGGATGAATGGGGTTTAAGTGCTGTTCAAGCAGGCATGCTCGCAAGTACTGCACTTGCAGGGATGATGTTTGGCGCAATGATTTTTGGTTCTTTAGCAGATAAGATTGGCCGTAAAAAAGTCATTATGATCTGTATTATTTTATTCAGTGGATTAACCTTTGCGGGTGGTTTTGCATCCAATCCAACTGAGTTCGGTATTTTGCGTTTCTTGGCAGGTTTAGGGATTGGTGGTGTTATGCCAAACCTTGTGGCTTTGACCTCAGAATATGCACCTCAAAAAATGCGTAGCACCTTGGTAACTACTATGTTTAGTGGTTATGCGGTAGGTGGTGTGATGGCTGCATTATTAGGTTCATGGTTTACACCAAGTTTTGGTTGGGAAATCATGTTCTTTATCGCAGGTATTCCATTACTTTTACTTCCAATTATTTGGAAATTCTTACCTGAGTCTTTAACTTTCATCGTAAAAGAAAATCGTCAGGAAGAAGCTCGTCAAATTGTGGCGAAGATTGAACCTAAAATAAAAGTTGAGAAAGATACAACTTTCGAGCTGGATCAAGTAGATGAGCCTGAATCGGCAACTGTTGTGAGCTTGTTCCGTCGTGGTCGCGCTGTAAATACATTGTTGTTCTGGGTTGCATTCTTTACATGCTTATTAACCATGTACGCTCTCAGCAGCTGGTTACCGAAATTGATGATGGCTGCGGGCTACTCAATGGATAATAGCTTGATGTTCATGATGGTCATGAATGTTGGTGCGGTAGTGGGGATCGTTGGCGGTGGTATCTTGGCAGACCGTTACCATTTAAAACCTGTATTGATGTTCTTAGGTTTAATGGGTGCGATTGTGATGAGCTTAATGGGCTTCCAGTCGAATATGCTGTTACTTTACATCTTGGTGTTCTTGGCAGGTGCTGCATCGATTGGTTCACAGATGTTGTTATATAGCTACGTAGCTCAGTACTATCCATTGGCAGTTCGTTCAACAGGGATTGGCTGGTCATCTGCGATTGGTCGTATGGGAGCAATTGTAGGTCCGATCTTGATTGGTGGCTTACTAGGGATGAACTTACCAGCGCATTTTAACTTTATGGCAGTAGGTTTACCTGTGTTGATTACCGCAATTGCAGTGGCTCTGATTATGAATGAAAGTGAATCTGAAAAGATTGGTTCAAGTCAGCCAAGTATTGCCAAAGCTTAAATAATTGAATGATTTAAAAGCCTCCGTAAGGGGGCTTTTTTATTAAAGTAGCAGGAGCTAATATAATGATAATATTTAAAATTATTATCATTGATATGGAAAAAGATTGGATAGATTATGTTGTGGCTTTAAGTAATACATTAACACCTTTGCTAGTTTTAGCATTAACTGGCGTTGGATGGCATATAAAAAATAATGTCGAAAAAAATACAGATTTAGAATTAAAAAATTTAGAACGCATTAAAGAGTTAGAAGATAAATTACATGTAGATAGAATTGAAACATATAATTTATTATTAGAGCCGTTCATCATTATGTTCACAAGTGATGCTATCTTTAATTCAGATCCAAAATATAAGGGAAAGACTAAGGATCAATTAAGTATCGGAAGAATGCTGAGTGTAGACTATCGTAAAATTGCTTTTAAGCTTTCATTAGTTGCTGATGATTCGGTAATTCGTGCTTACAATGCCTTGATGCAGCATGCTTATTCTTATAACAAGATGAAAGATAATTCCCCTGAGCATGTGTTAGTCCAAACATCAGTCTGGATTTCTTTGTTATCTGAAATGTTATTGGCAATTAGAAAAAGCATGGGTAATGCTTCGACTGAATTAGATAATTGGGAAATGATAGAATGGTTTATGTCTGATTCAGCAGAAATGAAAGACTTATATTTATCTACTCAAACTAAATGAAAAAACGAATTTTTCATTATGGAACAAGACATGAAACTTAACTCATTCTCCCCAATCCCTGACGATGATAGCGAACTTCATCTTCCTGAATTCATCTATTGGGCTTCATTAGGCGAAATCACAGAAGTTGAAACAGCTTTAAACAACGGAGCTGATGTAAACCAAATTGATGATGAAGGTTATAGCGCACTTCAAGCAGCCGCAGAGAATGGGTACTTAGATGTAGTACAACTGCTAGTCGAAAAAGGTGCAAATGTTGCTTACAAAGGTCAATTTACAGCTTTAGAACTCGCTGAAATGGCAGGCGAGCAAGAAATCGTAGATTACTTAAAAAGTCTGTAAAACATGCAAAATAAAACCCCAAAAAAAGGGGTTTTAATCGTTTAAGACTGCGTCAATTCTTTATAAATGGCTTCATTAAATGCAGGAATATCATCAGGACAACGTGAAGTAATGAGCGACCAACCGCCAGTATTACAACGATGCACCTCTTCATCGACCCATTTACCGCCTGCATTTTCTAAATCAATTTTTACTGACTTATAAGACGTCAGATTTTTATCTTTGATACGTTGCGCATCAATTAATGTCCAAGGCGCATGACAAATAGCTGCGATTGGTTTTTGATGGTCAGCAAAAATTTGAATCAATTTTTGAACCTGTGGATTAATTCGCAAGTTATCCGCATTCACCGTTCCCCCAGGAATAATCAGGATGTCATAGTCATTTGCGATGACTTCATCGAAGCTTAAATCAGGTTGAACTTGATCTGAAGGCTCTTGATCCCCAACCACAGTCTGAACAGATTTCTTTTCTTCAGCAGCATGATAGGTTTCAATCCCTTTTAATTTTAAAAATGCTAAGGGTTTGATTAATTCATCTTTTTCAACACCAAAATTTGCAGTAATAAATAAAGCTTTTGCCATGTTCACATCCTCAATCTTTAAAATTTTGTATGTAAGCGGTTTGCACTAGGATATTCCGTCTTGTAGGAACAGCATAAGTCGCTTGCACTTTGGAAATTACAGTCAGAGTTGTTGCGTGACACACTTTAAAATTAACAAATGGAATGCATGAAAGTGTTGTGAAAGCGAAAAAGCATGATGAATAATTGTTTTACAAGCGTGACAACGTGTAGTGTGCTTAAAAAATTCTATGTGTAAGAAAAAGAAAAGCCCATCTTCCTGATGGGCTTTTCTTCGTATCGGCTGCTTGTAGGTATAACTCCTGTCGTACCTCACGTCCTGATGCTCAAACTTATTATTGTTGTTTTTTGTTTGGGAAACTTCCTGTTTCCTGATGGTTTAAGAATAGTGCAGTGACGTTGATATGCATAGCCGACAATAGAAGAGATGATTGTAGGAAAATGCTTACAAAACTGTCTAAGTGATTCATTTATCGCTCAATAGATCAATTTAGCGTTTTATATTTTCACGAATGAATTGATCACTGTATTTTACCAGCTGATCTAATGCAGGTTGCTCAACAGGGTAGTGCCCGCCATTTTGTAAACTCATCACACGATAAGGTACTTTCAACTGTGTCAAAACAGGTTGGCTCAATTTTAAAGGAGTCCATTGATCCTGTTCAGGTTGAGTCAGTAACACAGGTGCTTGATTAAACTGAGTCAAAGGATATGGTTTTTGGTAATGCATATAGCTGTTTAAAAACTCCACGCTCATGCTATTACCTGCGGATGTCTTGTCAGCCAGCATGATGCGTAAGGCTTCAGGGTCATTGGTGAGTTTTGACATCTTTGATACCAAGGACATAGGTAAGGCGATTTGCTTCAAAGGGGTATGTGCTACTGCTTTCATACTCGGCAAAAGAACAGGGCTTAGAGCACTAAAACGCATAGTTCCTTTTTGAACGTCTTTAAATTCTTGATCGAGAAAGGTCATTCCGATGATGCCATCGACATGTTGATTCTGCATGGCCACATGTAGCGTGAGCATTCCACCTGCTGAGAGTCCATAAAGGAAAATAGGACGATCATCTTTTTGCGCTTGTTCGTTCACAAAATCATTGACCAATTTCACCCAATGATCATAACGAATTTCTTTTTTTGAAGGGTATTGCGTCAGACCATAACCGGGTAAATCCAATGCGAAGGTTTCATACCCTTTTTGGGCAAGTGGACGCCCAAGAATTAAACTCATCTGACGACCATTTGTACCTACGCCATGTAATAAAATGACTTTGGCTGGCGCTTTAGTATTGGGATAAGCATCGACATGTACACGGTAATCATTCCAACTCCAGTAGTACTCATGTGGTTTGTTTTGGTCATTGAGTCGAAATTTCGAAGGGAGTCTTTGTTGTAATTGTTGCCAAGCTGCTTGTTGCTGGTAAGACTGTGGAATTTTAGTTTGAGTCCAAGCCAAATTGGAAATTAATAAAGCCATCATGGTGGCAACGGTTGTGAGTATTATTTTGAGCACGATTAAACGCCTTTCGTTTTTTTCAAACACTATAAAAATGAAAAGCAACTTTGTTTATTACCCAAATCATCAATCGTAAAGGAATCGAGTCAATTGCTAAGCTCAAGTTACTGAAATTAAATGCATATTATTTTTTGTTTAGATTTGGTTGTATGTTAAATGTACAGAAATAGGTCTTAGGTCATCAGTGATGAATAGAAAATTTAAGCAGTTGTATTTGATTGTTTTTTAATCAAGCAAGTTGAGTTGAATTCATGGTAAAATGATCGGCTTTCATCTTTGATCTATTTTTTGATCTTCCATCTGCCAGCCGAGAATTGCTAGCCATGTCTACTGCTTATACCGCTCAGACTGCGCCAAAAGCGTTGTTTGATTACGACAAATATTGGGCGTCTTGTTTTGAACCCGCGCCTTTTTTGCCGATGTCACGCGAGGAAATGGACCAACTCGGTTGGGATAGTTGTGACTTTATTTTTGTTTGTGGTGATGCTTATATCGATCATCCATCATTTGTAACCGGTATCATTGGCCGTGTGCTTGAAGCGCAAGGTTTCCGTGTTGGTATTATTGCCCAACCAGACTGGACGAATGTTGAAGCATTCCGTGTACTTGGTAAACCAAATATTGCTTGGGGCGTATCGGCAGGTAACATGGACTCTATGATCAACCGTTATACGGCTGACCGTAAGATCCGTTCAGATGATGCTTATTCTCCAGATAACCAACCGAATAAACGTCCTGACCGTGCAGCAACAGTCTATTGTCAACGTTGTCGTGAAGCGTTCCCTGATGTTCCTGTTCTGCTAGGCGGTATCGAAGGTTCATTACGTCGTATCGCGCATTATGACTATTGGTCTGACAAAGTTCGTCGTTCTATTTTAATGGATTCAAAAGCCGATCTATTGATGTATGGTAATGGTGAACGCTCAATCATTGAAGTGATGCACCGTCTAGCCAAAGGCGAAAAAATTACAGACATTACTGATGTTCGTGGTACTGCATTTATTATTAATAAGCATAACCGTGCAGCGAAAGCTAAATTTGTTGAGATCGCATCAAATGATGTCGATACCATAGGCCGTGTTGATCCAATCATCAATCCATATGTGATGACCGAAGATATTGATGGCTGTGAAATTGAGAAAGACAAAGGCAACAGCTTAACGCAGTATCAGAATTTCCAAAAAGAAGTGGTCAGCAATCCGATTGTTCGTGAAGGCGACAATTTGGATGCAGATACGCAAATCGTGCAGTTACAGCCATCATCTAAGGCGATTAAGCATAAGTTGCCACCACGTGAATTGGCTGTGATTCGTCTACCTTCTTTTGAAGAAGTTGCCAATGATCCAGTGCTTTATGCCCATGCAAACCGTATTTTGCATCTAGAAACCAATCCAGGGAATGCGCGCGCACTCGTGCAGAAGCATGGTGAGCGTGATGTCTGGATTAATCCACCGCCAATCCCACTAACCACAGAAGAAATGGATTATGTGTTCGACTTGCCTTATGCACGTCTACCACATCCATCTTATGGCGATGCGCGTTTCCCAGCGTTTGACATGATCAAGTTCTCTGTGAACATCATGCGTGGTTGTTTCGGTGGTTGTACCTTCTGTTCGATTACGGAGCATGAAGGTCGAATTATTCAAAACCGTTCTGAAGAGTCGATCTTACGTGAAGTTGAAAAGATTCGTGATACGGCGCCGGGCTTTACAGGCATTATTTCGGACTTAGGTGGTCCGACAGCCAATATGTATCGTTTGGCATGTAAAGATCCAGAAATTGAAAAGAACTGTCGTAAGCCATCGTGCGTGTTCCCAGGTGTTTGTCAAAACTTGCATACTGATCACGCACCTCTTACGCAGTTATATCGTAAAGCTCGTGCTTTACCGGGTATTAAAAAGATTTTGATTGGTTCGGGTCTACGTTATGACCTTGCAGTTTTGAACCCTGAATATGTGAAAGAATTAGTCACGCATCATGTCGGTGGCTACTTAAAAATTGCACCTGAACATACCGAAAAAGGCCCGCTCAATAAAATGATGAAGCCGGGTATCGGGACGTATGATCGCTTTAAGCAGATGTTTGATCGTTTCAGTAAAGAAGCAGGTAAGGAACAATATCTTATTCCTTACTTTATTGCGGCGCATCCGGGTACAACCGATTACGACATGATGAACCTTGCAATTTGGTTGAAAAAGAATGGTTTCCGTGCTGACCAAGTACAAACCTTCTATCCATCACCAATGGCAACTGCGACCACCATGTACTACACCGGTAAAAATCCGCTTGCGAAAGTGGCACGTTATACTGAAGATGTCGACATTGTAAAAGGTGAAAAACGCCGCCGTTTACATAAAGCTTTCTTACGTTACCATGATCCAAATAACTGGCCTTTACTGCGTGAAGCTTTGAAAGAAATGGGTCGTCAGGACTTAATTGGTAATTCTAAGCAACATTTGATTCCGACGTATCAGCCTCAGGGCACGGATGGTCAATATCAATCTGCACGTAAGAAAAATTCAACTGTTGCAGGTGATTCACAAAAACGTACGGGTCAAACTGCTAATCGTGGTCAATCACAAGGACAAAATAATCGTCCGAAGAAAGGCCAAATCTTGACACAGCACACTGGTTTGCCACCACGTGAGACTGGAGATCGCAAAAAACCTTTTGGCGAGGGGAAACCTAAGGGTAAATCCAAACCCAAGTCTCGTGCATAAATGATAATTTCTTTTAAAAGGACGCTGCGGCGTCCTTTTTTGAACATTTTCTATACAATATTTTCGATAATGCTCATTTTATCGGAATATTGGGCTTGATTTGGGTAAGTCTCTTTTTTATTTTAAAATAATCATTTAAATTAGTAGTTTAGTGAGGTTTTGAGTTTTTCATTTCAGGTGATATTGTATTATCATCAAATGAGATTTTCATCATTGTCCAACAATTATGTAATAGTGTGATGTGGTTCATGTTTTAAACTATAGCCAATAAGTGCAGAACATGTTTAATATAAGCTTGGTCTGAAGCGCTTTTCACTTGGACTATGCGATGTTTAACATCAGCATAATGAAACAATAATAAAAGTTGTGTTTTTTTGAAGTAGTTTAAAAAAGAAATTAACGATAAGAATTCAAATAAGGATACTAGTCATGGATATCATGATCATCGCGAGTGTGATCATACTCGCTGTGGTGTTGTTCATTGCTTATAAAGGATTAAAGCATCAACAACCCTCTGATAGCATGCTCCGTCAAAGAGCAGTGTTTAGCCCCTATCAGCAAGTAACTTTCAATCGTCTTAAAGAAATCATGCCAAATGCGCATATTTTGGCACATGTCTCTTTTGACGCCTTACTGACCACAAAGTTACCGCGTACACGTCGTAAATATGAGTCAATGTTTGCTGATTTTGTGGTGATGAATAAGGATTGTAAAGTACTTGCCATTGTCAGTTTAGAAGATAAATTTTCATTCAAACGTGGACATACTTTACAGTTTCAAAATGCATTACTTGAAACAGCGGGATACAAAGTGATCTCTTACCATGCTGTCCCAGAATATGTGCAGTTAAGACGTGATTTTTTGGATGAATACACTGAGGAAATGCCAATTGAATGGGTAAACGAATCCGTGATTGAGCATAAATTAGAAAAGTATAGTGCTGGGCGATTGGCAGATATTCGCGCATTTAGCTAATCATCTTTGAAATAAAAAAGCATGCTCAGGCATGCTTTTTTTAATCAAGGTTTCGCAGCAATTACCGTTAACTCAACAAGAACATCGGGATGATACAGTCTGGCCTCTACGCATGTACGCGGTAAAGCTTTAATATCAGAAACCCATGCATCCCAAACTTCATTGAATGCTGCATAATCTTTTTCAATATCTTTTAGATAAATTGTCACAGACATGATATGGCTTTTATCTGTACCTGCTTCAGCCAATAAACGGTCAATAATGTCAAAGGTTTGTTGTGACTGTCCACGAATGTCGAGAGACGTATCTTCTGCTAACTGACCTGCCAGATGAACGAAGTGACCAAAAATAGCAACCTCAGAAAAACGTTTTTGAACGTGTAAACGTTGAACAGACATAAAGCTCATCCCTTATAGATATAAATATAGATTATGAAATGCCGTATAGGATTTAGAAAGTATAGGGGAAGTGGAACTATGAATTCGGTTTAATTGCTGTATCTCTGAAAGTTTATTTTTATGGGAGGAGATCAGAAATATTTGGAGGAAAAAGAGATTGTACCCATTCAGATTAGAGTGCCCTGTAATATTCGGATGGATTGTCACGCCAATCACAGGACAAATGTGTTAGATATAGGTCTTCTAACAACATCTCAGCAGACACATGGGTAAATGTATTGCGCGATTAGATTACTCTAAAAAGGAAAAAAAGGCGAAAAAAATTGACTTAATTTTGTTCTTTTGCATGAAAACTAGACGAAATTTACAATCCGAATAAATTGAGTTGCGTGTCTTGTTGTTTTTCTGAAAGTTGATACACCCCAACACCAATGAGCCTAAACTGATATTCATCAGGAATATTCATTTCCATTAACAATAATTTGAGTGCCAGTTGCAAATCCTCTATGTGATTGAAAGGTTGTTTAAAGCTTTTAGAGTGTTGTAAAACTTGAAAATTTTTAAGTTTGAGTTTGACGCTGATACCTCTAGCGATCATTTCCTTGTTTTGAAGATTTTGCCAAACACGAGAAAGCAGTGAAGTCCAAAATTGATCACATTGGTTTAAAAAAAGATCTTCATCAAACGTGGTTTCTTTAGAAATTTGCTGTCTTTGGCGTTCGCTTTGAACAGGTCGCTCATCAATCCCTTGAGCATAGAGAAATAATTGTTTGCCATATTTTCCGAAATGATGAGTGAGAAATTTTTCTTCCACCTGCTGTAAATCCCCAAGTGTTTCGAGTTGCAAAGCTTTTAATTTTTCCTGTGTGACCTTTCCTACACCAGGGATTTTTTTGAGTGGAAGATCATAGATAAACTGTTGCACCTGATTGGGTTTGATCACACAAATGCCATTCGGTTTATTCCAATCAGATGCAATTTTGGCTAAAAACTTATTTGGTGCAACGCCTGCTGAGGCGGTCAATCTAGTAAGCTGAAATATTTCATCACGAATATACATTGCAACTTCAGTGGCACTTGGGATCTGCTGTAAATTTTCAGTCACATCTAAATATGCTTCATCCAACGATAAGGGTTCGATGATGCTGGTATATTTTTGAAATATCTTATGAATTTGAGCTGAAACATGTTGGTATTTAGAAAAATTTGGCTCAATGACGATCACTTGTGGGCAAAGTTTTCTAGCTTGTGTCATCGACATGGCAGAACGTAAGCCATACTCACGAGCTGGGTATGATGCTGCTGCAACGACGGCCCGTGGGTGATGAGATGCAATGACCACAGGTAAGTGTTGTAATTCTGGACGCTCTCTAAGCTCCACAGAAGCGTAGAAAGCATCCATATCGATATGAATTATCTTTCGCAAAATGTTCAATCAATCATGAGATGCCTTAATTTTAACCCATAATTAAGGCATCGTTGAGCTGATTATTGGGTATGCGTAAGGCTCCGTCAGTAAAGTCACCTTTCGACCTTGATGCTGTGCATGATCAATCACGAGTTGTAGGCTTTTCGGAGAATGATCTGCTATTCGTGGTAGAAACTCTAAAGGCTGTGAAAGTGGTTTAAAGAAATTGTCCCAATGAATTGGAATGACTTCTTTCGGTTGTAACTGATCAATGGTTTCAGCGAGATACTGTTGTTGAAACTTAGGTGATTGTTTTGAAAGCTGAGCAATTCCTAAAAACAAGACATCTACATTTAACTTTTGAAATTGATTAGGAAGCGCACCTGTGCTGGCTTTAACTAAAATTTTGTGATTATTGTGCTCAATCAAGTAGTCAAAGCTACCGCCTTCTTTAAACTCATAAAAACGTGCTGGCTGAGGCAGTGGATGCAGAATCTCTTCACCTAAATCATTGTTCACTGCTGTAGGTGGCGTATGTTGTGAGGGAATAGGCGTAATACGAAATGCACCCAATTGTAGTGCTTGAAAAGGCACTGCCAGTTTCAATTGATGCTCAGGCACTTTGCCGCCTCGTGCTATATTTATTGTACTCAACGAACCAATGATGTGAGTTTTTGGGAGTGAACTTCCGAGCACTGAGATATCCAAAGCATGATCATAGTGACTGTGGGTCACCAATATGGCTTTGAGGCGTTTAAGCTCATGGTCCTGAATCATATTGTGAAGCAGTGCTTGATCACTGGAGAGGCGTTGTAAAGCAATGTTCATGAGAGATGGTCGACTAAAAAAACCATCAATTAGAATTTGTGAATTACCATCATCAAATAGCAATGTGGAAACGCCAAAAAAGCGAACATTTAATTTTTGTTCACTGACGGGTTGGTCTATTTTAGCCTTCCATTGATTAAATTCGGAGAGCTTTCCTGATGGTTGCCATAAATAAAAAAACGCAGCCATGAGCGTGACAGCCAAAAGACCAACCACTGTTAAAATCCCTTTTTTAAGCGACATCATGTCATCCTTATAAAGCGTAACTCGCTTGCTTGAGCCCAGTTGCACTCTATTTTTTTGTTAGATCTCTTTAGTTGTAACGTACTGACTCCTTAAGATTTATGGCTCAATTTGATTTAATTTTAGAAATTTTATCCAGTCGTTTTGATCGCCATTAAATACATTCAAATCCACTGGTGTAGAAATACCCTTAATTTTACCTTTATTGGTGTATTGCCAAAAGATCCAATCTGGATTGTCTTTTAATTCAGGTTGAGAGGTGTATTCACGTACCCAGAGTGGGGTATTCGTAAAAGCACCCGCAAGTACGATGTTATAGAAGGCTTTAGAAACATAAAAGATAGGTTGTTTGCCATAATGTTGATGCAGCAAATCGTGCATAACATCGATTTCATATAACAGTTGTTCTTTGCTATAGGTATTGATGCAATTGCTGTCGTATTCCAAATCAATGACTGGGGGAAGGGCATCTTCTTTACGTGGCACAGAATCAATGAAATTTAATGCCTGAACTTTTCCATCACGGCAAAGTCGATAGAAATGATACGCTCCGACTTTAAAACCATGCTCGCGTGCTTTAAGCCAATGATCCTGAAATTTTCGATCTTTAAAGTCACCACCTTCTGTTGCTTTGAGGTAGACAAATTGATATTCCTTTTTTGGAATTTGCGACCAGCGAATCTCTTTTTGATGATGTGAGACATCAAATCCTTTGATTGGATACTCTTGAGCTGTTGCTGGTTGAAACGGCAAAAAGAAAAAGCTCAATAATCCGACCATGAGTGCGATCAGGGCTGCACCTAAAAGGGAGGTCCACAAGATAATCTTCTGCGAATAGATATGCTGCTTATTTTTTGAATTCATGAGCACTTAAAGATTGGTGCGAAATATGATTAATATCATAACGCGAATAAACGTAAATGGTAGCGACAGTATCTAGAATCCATATTCATTAGTCATCATCCATTTCTTTCGGAATTTTCCAAAAAATAAACATGGTAATAATATTAATTGAGCCCATTAAAATTAATGTCCATTGGAAGGCCTGTTGCATTTGTGCAGTACCAAGATAAGCGGTGAATACATTGACCAGTGTACCTGCAAGCGCTACACCAATACTCATGGATACCATCATAATCATCGAGAGAAAACTGTTACCACTACTAGCATCTTGTTGAGGCAAATCCTTTAAGGTTAGCGTATTCATAGAAACAAATTGCAGTGAGTTCAACATACCAAAAATGAAGAAATGTAATGTTCTTAGCCATAAAGGTGTTTCGGCTGAGGTGAGGGCAAAACTTGCAATACATAAGCCAATAAGGCAGGTATTGACTAATAACACCCGACGATACCCAGATCGTTGAATAATTTGGCGAATGATCGGTTTTGATGCCAGTGAACCCAATACCGTTGGAATCATAAGTAAACCGGTAATAAATGGTTCAAAACCAAAAGCAACTTGTAGCATTAAGGGGATAAGAAAAGGCATCGCATTGCCGCCTAAGCGGGCAAAAAAGTTGCCTACAATACCAATCGCGAAAATTTGATTTTTGAATAGTTTCCCACGAAATAGAGCATTTTGGTGGGTATGGGCATGCACCATGTACCAAGCACTTGCAGATAAACCAAACACAATAAGAACAATACTCCACCATAGTGGAAGATAGGGGCTAGCAAAATTTTCAATCCCTAAACTTAAGCCAACCATCGCGATGACTAATAACAAGAAGCCAAAAAAATCAAATTTAGCAACATGGGTCTCGGTCACATTTGGCATGGCTTTAAATGTGAGAAAAACTCCAATGAGTCCAATAGGAATATTAATTAAGAAAATCCACTCCCAAGTCACGTACTCCACTAGCCATCCGCCAAGAGTAGGACCGATTAAGGGGCCAATCAGACCTGCAAGACTCATCAGAGACATGGCTGCAAGGAATTGGGTTCTAGGAATGATTTTCAACATTGCAAGACGCCCAACTGGAAGCAGTAAAGCACCTCCAATCCCTTGAATCACTCGGAAAAATAAAAGCTCATTTAAATTAGAAGAAAATGCACATCCGAGCGATGCCAAAGTGAAAATGATAATTGCAGAAAAATAAACATTTCGGACACCAAATCGGTCAGCTAGCCAACCACTGAGTGGAATACAGGCTGCGACTGACAATACATAAGCCACCACGACACTATGCATGTGGAGAGGATCTTCATTGAGGTGATGAGCGATTGCAGGAATCGCAGTATTGATGATAGTTGTGTCTAGACCTTGCATAAAAAAGCCGATCGAGACCAAAAACACCAATAATCTAAACTCAGGCTGTAAGGGTTGGTGTGCTGTGCTGCTCATCTTGTAGGATCATATTAGTAAGTTAATATTTTAAAACAGTTTCTCAGTATCACTTGTGGTTTATTTACGAAGGATTTGCAACAAAATTGCAATCTAATGGTCACAGCATTGTCATCGCATGGTCATAGAGTTGTTGCCAACAACATCATAAGAAGATTAAAAAAATGAAGCTAAAGTCTAACGCACTTGTGATCGCAATGTGTGCATTGGGGCTAGGGGCATGTAATGATGACACTAACAATATCACATCAGTACCAAATATTACGCCTGAATCGATTGAACTCAACTATCTCAGTCGTACAGAAAGTCGTGGTTTTGCGGTCAGCGCAGCAGAGATACCTGCCTATGATGCAAAAAGCCAAAGATTGTTTGTTGTAAACGCAAAAGAAGGCGTGGTTGATATTTTTGATTATCGCCAACCTCAGCAACCTAAATGGATTGGCTCTTTAGATGCTAAATCTTATTTAACAGACTCAGAAGTAAATAGTGTTGCTGTAAAAAATGGAATTGTTGCCTTGGCTGTACAAGCCAAAGATAAAACAGATCCAGGAATCGTGGCACTTTTTAATGCCAATGATTCGAGCTTTATTGCCCAAGTTCCAGTGGGTTCTCTACCCGATATGCTGACCTTTAGTGCAGATGGTAAAACCTTATTGGTGGCGAATGAAGGAGAGCCATCTCATGATTATGCGATTGATCCCGAAGGTTCGATTTCAATCATTGATCTCTCAAATTTGAACAAACCAGTTGCAAAAACAGCTGACTTCAAAGCCTTTAATAGTCAAGCTCAACTATTACGTGATCAAGGTGTGCGAATTTATGGTCCAAATGCAACAGTAGCGCAAGATTTTGAACCTGAATACATCACACTCAGCGCAGATGGCAAAATTGCATGGGTCGCATTACAGGAAAATAATGCCTTAGCTAAGGTGGATGTTTTAAATGCCAAAGTCATGGCTGTTTATCCGCTCGGTTTTAAAGATCATGGCTTACAAGGTCATGGTTTAGATGTCAGTGATGCCGATGGTGAAAATGGTCTTGCGAAGATCAATATTCAAACTTGGCAGCATGTTCGTGGCTTATATATGCCAGATGCGATCTCAAGTTACGAAGTCAATGGTAAAACGTATATTGTCACTGCCAATGAAGGGGATGCTCGTGCTTGGGGTGAAGATGATCCTGAATATTGGGGAGAAAAATTAAAGGATAATCCGAGTGCTCAAGGTAATATTAAAAAGGGTTTTGTTGAAGAATGGCGTGTGAAGCATCTAGTCCATAAAGATGGTTTCGATAGACGACAAGGGGAAGATCTGCCACCACAATTAAGAGCACTGGCGAAAGGTGCTGAATTGAATCCTCTGCATTTTGCATATTGTGGAGCGATCGATGGAGATGCTAAAGGATGCCGTGAAGACAAGATGCTTGGTCGTTTGAATATCACTTGGACTGAAGGTTATCAAAAGAATACTAATGGCACACCTAAACTCAATGCTCGAGGCAATTTGGTTTATGATCATTTATATAGCTTCGGGGCACGATCTGTCAGTATTTGGACAGAAAATGATGCACAAACAGGATTAGAGCTGGTTTGGGATTCGGGTGATGATTTTGAACAATATATTGCTCAGCACCATCCTGAGATCTTTAATGCAAACCATGAAGAAGCAGGGATCGATAATCGTAGTGACAATAAAGGCCCAGAGCCAGAAGGCGTGGTGATAGGTCAAATCGGTCAGAAAACTTATGCATTTATTGGTTTAGAACGAGCTGGAGGCGTGATGGTATATGACATCTCCAATCCTGCCCAACCCCAATTTGTGCAATATATTCATTCACGAAAACTTGATGCAACCACTGCCGATATCGAGGCAGGTCAGGCAGGAGACTTAGGTCCTGAAGGATTAACCTTTGTTTCAGCAAAAGAATCTCCAACGGGTATGCCTTTACTGATTGTAGGGAATGAAGTCAGTGGTACTACAGCAACGTATCAGATCACGTTGAAATAGAGCCTGATCGTGTAGATGTATGATAAAAGAGCCATATGGCTCTTTTATTTTTTACTCGTCATGCGTAATGCTTTAAAGTCTTGTTGAATTTAGACCACGAATTGTTCAGGGCATTTCAAGTTTGCGATGGCATTGATGATTTGATGTGAATGCTCGCATACGATGATTTTTGCACGATGTTGAGCAGGTAGAAAACCTTCTTGTACTGCATGATCGAGTTGTGCAATCAAGGCATTATAGAATCCATTGACGTTATAAATAATCATTGGTTTTTGGTGTTGATTTAACTGTCCCCAAGTTGCGATTTCTAAGATTTCTTCAAATGTACCTAAACCTCCCGGGAGCGCAACAAAAGCACTAGCACGTTCAGCCATCATGGCTTTGCGTTCATGCATTGTTCTTACCACGTGAAGTTCTGTTAACTGATTATGGGCAACCTCGTAATCAAGCATAAATTCAGGAATAACACCAACAACTTCACCATGGTTTTCAATGACTGTATCTGCGACTTGTCCCATTAATCCGATACTTGCAGCACCATATACGATGCCAAATCCTTGCCTTGCAATTTTTTCAGCCAAAGCAATGGCTTTTTCTTGGTAAATAGGATTATTGCCAAAACGAGAACCACAATAAAGTGCAATAAGGCATTGAGTTGCTTTTGATTTAACTGATGTATTGGTCTCTAAGGTGTTATTAAGAACGCTTGTATTCATATTTATTTACTCACCTTTTTTAAATGAACTTTATCATGCAGTTTAATCTAAGCAAGAAAGGTGACAACTGTATAGATAAATAAGACTTTTTTTGAAATGTTTTGTAGTTTCATTCCAAAATGATTGATAAAGCCAATCTCGATTCACCGAAAAAATAGTGAATTGCACTAAAATCTTTTCTATACTGAAAATCTGTTCGGCAACCAATACATCAATATGAGTAGTGATCGACATCGCTCAATAGAACAAAATATTATTTATTTTCTAAATTTAAATACTGCATTTATAACTTTGCCTCATCACTTTGGTTTAAATGAATCCCATCTTCCTGAAACGTGGGAGTGTAACTCATGATTTTTGAATGGATGTCTGATCCTTCCGCATGGGTGGGACTCTTAACTTTAATTATTTTAGAAATTGTTCTCGGGATTGATAATCTCGTCTTTATCGCGATTTTGGCGGAAAAACTGCCGCCTGAGCAACGCAATAAAGCCAGAATTTTAGGCTTAACGCTCGCGCTTGGCATGCGCCTAATCCTTTTGGCGTCAATCGCTTGGATTATCACGTTAACGAATCCATTATTCCATATCTTTGATCATCCGTTTTCAGCCCGAGATCTTATTTTGATTTTTGGCGGTATTTTCTTGTTAATGAAGGGAACTTTAGAACTACATGAACGTCTAGAAAGTAAAGTTCATGTTAAAGAAGAAAATCCTGTTCATGCTGCATTTTGGATGGTCATTGTACAGATCGTGGTATTGGATGCAGTGTTCTCACTCGACAGTGTGATTACAGCAGTCGGTATGGTCAAAGATCTTTCGGTCATGATGATCGCCGTAATTATTGCGATAGGAATCATGCTATGGGCCTCTAAAGCCCTCATGGACTTTGTGAATAAGCATCCAACTGTGGTGATTCTGTGTCTATGTTTCTTGATGATGATCGGTTTCTCATTGGTTGTCGAAGGCCTAGGCTTCCACATTCCGAAGGGTTATCTATACGCTGCAATTGGTTTCTCTGTCCTGATTGAGTTTTTAAATCAATTGATGCGCCGTAACCAAGAAAAAACGGTAACAACGACTGATTTACGTTTTAAAACAGCTTCTGCCGTCATTCGTATGCTGGGTGGTAAGTCAAAAACGGCAGATGCTCAATCGGCAAATACAGATGATGTCTTGGCTACCCAAGCGTTGGTAGAGGAAATGTTCTCGGATGAGAATGCGGTATACCAGAGCGTGATGTTGCAAGGAGTATTAGGTTTATCTGAGCGACCAGTCAAATCATTAATGACCCCACGTCCAGAACTCGAATGGATCGATTTAAATGACGATCCTGAAAGTATTAAACATCAAGTGCTTTCTATGAAACATTCACGTTTGATCGTTGCACATGGCGAGCTGGACAATATTGCTGGGGTGGTGCTCACGCATAACGTTTTGAATGACTATATTGAATCAGGCGATTTTAATTTCGAAAAACACATTCGAGAGCCTGTCATTGTCCATGAAAGCGCTCAAGTCTTAATGGTAATGGATCAATTGCGTCAGGCACCCTTACAAATGGCGATTGTGCTCAATGAATATGGTTCCATTGAGGGTATTGCAACACCGATTGATATTTTAGAAGCGATTGCGGGTGAATTCCCGAACGAAAATGAAATAGAAACTGCAGTTGAAAGCTTAGAGGATGGTTCACTCATGCTCGAGGGTTCAACTGATATTCGTCATATTTCATTATTGCTTGATCGTGATTTAGTTGATGAGTCAGAACAGTATTCTACGCTGTCTGGTTATATCTTATTCCATTTAGGACATTTACCTGAAAATGGAGAAACCTTTGAAGCAGAAGGGTATCTATTTGAGGTGGTTACAATGGATGGTCATAAAATCGAAAAAGTACATATTGTACCCATCGTAAAACAAGACCCATCAGAATGATTTAAACTCAGTTAAAATAGCATCTCATTAGGTGCTATTTTTTTTGGAATATTGATGTCCGAACTCAATTGTCCTTGCGGGCATGGAATTTATACACACTGTTGTGAACCTTTACATCGTGGTCAGCGTGTTGCAGAAAGTGCTGAACAGCTCATGCGTTCTCGCTATAGTGCATTCGCTAAACATGAAATCGACTATATTGTGAGTACCACAGCATCAGGTCAGCAAAGTCATTTAGACATTGCTGCCATTCGGGATTGGGCGATGAGCAATCAGTGGTTAAAACTAGAGGTTATTCAGCATTTACCTCGTCTGGATAAAAACCATGCTCAAGTTGAATTCAAAGCACATTACCAACATGTCGATCAGGTACATGTCCATCATGAAACCTCAAATTTCGTATTCACCAATAGACAGTGGTATTTTTTAGACCCAACGACAGATCAAACTGTGACGATGAAGCAGACTTGTATTTGTGGATCAGGAAAAAAATTTAAGCAATGTTGTGCGCGATTTCTCTAGAATTAATTTTTAATTAACTTAGAATATTGCGCATTAAAAACCCTCATTTGGAAGTAGGGCAATGTTACTCACCGTTATTTATATTATTGCGATTACTGCGGAAGCGATGACAGGCGCCTTGTCTGCAGGTCGACGAAGTATGGATTGGTTTGGTGTCATTATTATTGCCTGTGTGACTGCTTTGGGCGGAGGATCAGTTCGTGATGTTTTGCTAGGGCACTATCCTTTAACTTGGGTGAAACATCCTGAATATCTAGTACTTACATGTTGTGCAGCATTATTTACGATTTTTATCGCAAAATGGATGCGACATCTACGTTCGGTATTCTTACTTCTAGATGCCTTAGGTCTGATAGGTTTTACCATTATTGGTTGTCAAATTGCGATTCAAATGGAACAGGGTTTCGTGGTTTGTGCAGTGGCAGGGGTATTGACAGGCGTTTCAGGGGGTATTTTACGAGATATCTTATGTAACGATGTGCCTTTAGTCTTCCGTCGCGAACTTTATGCCAGTATTTCTTTTGTTGCGGTCATTTTCTATTGGGGCTGTATCGAAGTCGGTTTTTCACAAGATATCACCATTATTTCTACTCTTGTTTTTGGTTTCACATTGCGTTGTATCGCAATTTACTTTGGCCTTGAAATGCCAAAATTTATTTATAAAGATGATGATGAACAGTCGGCGTCATCAAAAGATGTAAATTAAACTTTTTACACTCATCTTTCAAAATGGCCGATAATGTGATCGGTCATTTTTATATGGTTCTTTAGAAAATAAAAATAAGCAGTGTTGAGAAAACAGCGATTGTCATTGGTTGTATTTAAATCACTCCTCACAGAGAGCATGCTATGGATTTAATCTCACGAATACAGCGTTTACCTATTGGTAAATTTCACTACACCTTGTTGTGGGTGATTGGATTAGGCTGGATGTTTGATGCAATGGATACTGGACTAATTTCCTTTATCTTGGCGAAGATGGCTGAAGACTGGCAAATGACGCCTGCTGAAAAAGGTTGGGTTGTATCCATAGGCTTTGTGGGGATGGCGATAGGTGCAGTGTTCTCTGGTGGACTGGCAGATCGAATCGGGCGTAAAGCAGTATTTGCTACAACTTTGGTCATCTATAGTATAGCAACAGCTCTTTGTGCTTTCGCACCAAATTTAACATGGTTATTAATCTTTAGATTTATTGTAGGTTTAGGCTTAGGTGGACAGTTACCAGTTGCCGTGACTTTAGTGAGTGAATACATTCCAGCCCATGTTCGTGGTCGCTTTATTGTGTTACTTGAAAGCTTCTGGGGGCTAGGATGGTTATGTGCTGCACTGGTTTCTTATTTTGTCATCCCTAAATTTGACTGGCATGTTGCATTTTTATTGGGTGGTTTGCCTGCACTTTATGTCTTCGTCATTCTAAAAAAAGTTCCGGAATCTGTTCCTTACTTGATCAATCGAGGTCGTATTAATGAAGCGCACGCGATTGTGCAAAAAATCGAGCGACAGTGTGGTGTCGAAGTCATCGAAAAAATTGAAGTGAAACCAGTTTCAACACATTCAAATGTCAGTTTTGGTCAGTTATGGTCAAGCGGTTTCGCTAAGCGCAGTTTAATGCTGTGGTTAATTTGGTTTGGGATTGTTTATTCGTATTACGGTATTTTTACGTGGTTACCAAGTCTTTTAGTCAAAGAGGGATATACCATTGTGCAGTCTTTTGAATATGTTCTCGGGATGATTTTAGCACAATTGCCAGGTTATATTGTCGCGGCATGGCTCGTTGAAAAGTTAGGGCGTAAAGCGACGCTTTCAGGCTTTATTGCAATGTGTGCAGTATCAGCATATTTCTTTGGGCAGGCTGATACCGTAGCGATGATCATGTTCTGGGGATGCTTGATGTCATTCTTTAATCTTGGTGCATGGGGCGTTTTATATACCTACACGCCTGAACAATATCCTGCAAATATTCGTGCTTTCGGATCAGGATGGGCAGCAGCAATTGGGCGTATTGGTGGGATTGTTGCACCTTTAGTGGTTACCCATATGATGGTGGCTTCAAATGGATTTAGCCAAGTATTTATGATGTTTACCGCTGTATTATTGGCAGTTGCAGCCGTGATCTTGGTGCTCGGTGAGGAAACCAAAGGTAAGACACTTGAGTCTATGGGGATGTAAATCTGTGAAAAAAGAGGAGCTAAGCTCCTCTTTTTTAGACCCATTTTTGACGCGCTTTAGTTAAGTCAAAATGTAATGTGTTCGACACTTGCTGGAGATTGAATTTTTCTTTATCTTCAGGGAGTTGAATTAAAATAGGCAAAGCTGATACCCCATTGTCGCCATTGACAAAAGCATAGTGACGCTCAGTCTGATTAATTGAAATCAAACTTTCAAACTCAAGGTACACCGTCGTTTCATCATGTTTTTTGGGCACTTTCACGAGATCTAAATATGCAATTCGTCGATTATTAATTCCAGCCAATTTAAGCGCTTCAAGCTCCGATTTTAACTTTTCAGTTTTATCAAACATTTTTTGAAAGAATCCTTTGTTTGATTGGCTTTCGAGTTCTCTTTTTTTCTGATTGAAAGCAATTTGATTGACTTTATGTTGGTCTAGAGCATCGGCAATAATTGTTTTAACTTGCTCAATCGCTGCTTGAGATTTGCTATGACTTGCCGCATAAGACTCTGCATCTAAACTCACAAAAATAGTATGTCGTCTTTTTTCCATCAATTTTAAATAGGATAAAATTTTATATTCGAAAATTTGAGCTTGAGTATTGAAGGCGATAATGGGTTCACTTGAAAAGTCTTTATAAAAACTCGCAATATCAGAGAACAGACGATGCATACTGATAAAACAATAATCAAACTCATCAGGGTGACGAATTGAATGACGCAGTGCATATTGAAAAGGTTGCAAGATCTCAAGAGTTAAAGCTTTTTCGAAATCTAAAAGGCGCTCATTAATGACTTGTTCGACTGAAAATCCAGAGGCATCGAGCGGTTTTTTGAGTAACGGTAATAACAGATCAAAATTGACGTTATGAAATTTTTCCATCAGATCCAAAATAGGAGTCGTGATCTGTCGTTGAATCGTAATAATTCGACTGACTTGCCATTTAAATTGTTCTAAATAACTTGGATCATTTAAACGTTTCTTATCCAACACCACGCCATTTAGGTAAACTCGATCTTCAAGACCTAGCTTTTCTTCCATTAAAAAGCGGCGGATAGAATATGGGTTCTGTCTAAAGTCATGAATGGTCGCGACCAGATATAAATACTGACTGCTTTCAATGACATCAAAATCACGAATTTTTTGTTCTTGAATAATAAAGTCTTGGAATAATGGGTGGCTAATTTGCTTCAGTTGTCTCGGGAGGATGGTTTTGAACCAATAGCCTAAAATTTGATGTTTAATATGAACTTCAAGAATAAAAGTACGAATTTCTTCAGCTGTTAAATGTCGGCAATTATCAGGAACATTTAAGTCGAGTGTTTTGATGATATTTGCAGCATCATATAAAAAAGTTTTTCGTAGGAGTTGTTTGTCTCTAAGAAAACTTTGATCTTCTTCTGTTTCAATACGATCAATTTGATTTTGTACAGTTTCTAAGTAATCGGCGATTTTAATTACGTCTTGATATGATTTAAGCGTTTCTAAAGTGGCTGCGATCTTTTCAGCCAAAGTTCGCATTTTCGGTGAGATTAAATGACTGCTTAAATCCTGAAGACCAACAATGCCCTTAAAAGTGAATGATTGTCGATGTTGATCCCAGTAAATATTCTTCGCAGTCAGGAATTGTTCCTGGATCAGACCTTGTATTGGTGCGGGAACACTATTAAAAATATTTTTTAAACGCGTTTGCCAATGAACATCTAGATTAGGGTCAATTTGAAATAATTTTGAGCGAAGATCATAAGGAATGTAATTATGCATGTTTGTTCCGTTCATACGATGAGCGTATGTAAAAGCATTCGTTATAAAGTTGTGTTTTGATTATTGTATATTCAATAAAATTAATTGGATACAAGAAAAAAGTGCAATTTAAAATGAAATAAAACCAACTGGCCTTTTTTTTGTTATTTTATCTTTACAAAGTGTCCAACCTTGCTTGTTCTTCGCAGTTTGGGAGACTAGCATACACCCTTAAACTATTCATTCATTAGGATTTCACGATTCAATGACAAGCCTTGCGCACCAAGCGACAGAGAATCGTTCTGTAGCAGAATTTACAGAACAAGCTTACCTAAACTATGCGATGTACGTGATTATGGATCGTGCATTGCCTCATATTAGTGACGGATTAAAACCTGTACAACGCCGTATCGTATATGCGATGAGCGAGCTTGGTCTAAAGCATAGTGGTAAACCCAAAAAATCAGCACGTACAGTTGGTGATGTTTTAGGTAAATATCATCCGCATGGTGATTCTGCTTGTTACGAAGCAATGGTCTTAATGGCACAGCCATTTAGTTATCGTTATCCATTTATTGAAGGGCAGGGCAACTGGGGATCACCAGATGATCCAAAGTCGTTTGCTGCAATGCGATATACCGAGGCCAAACTATCACAATATAGTGAAGTCCTGCTCTCTGAGTTAGGTCAAGGAACTGTCGACTGGCAAGATAACTTTGATGGTTCATTAAAAGAGCCTGTAAATTTACCAGCACGCGTACCGAATATTCTTTTAAATGGTACGACGGGAATTGCGGTGGGAATGGCAACAGATATTCCACCACACAATTTACGGGAAGTTGTTAAGGGTACCATTGCACTGATTCGTAACCCGAATTTGTCTGATGAAAAAGTTGCTGAATATATTCCTGGTCCAGACTTACCGACTCAAGCAGAAATTATTACACCTGCTGATGAATTACTGAAATTACAAAGCACTGGGCGCGGCAGTTATCGCATGCGTGCGGTATATTCGGTTGAAAAAAATGAAATTGTCATCAGTGAATTACCATATCAGGTTTCTGGCTCTAAAATTATCAGCCAAATTGCTGATCAAATGCAGGCAAAAAAATTACCGTTGGTAAGTGATGTACGAGATGAATCAGATCATCAATGTCCAACACGTTTGGTAATTGTCTTGCGTTCAAATCGTATCGATGCAGATGCGGTCATGAGCCATTTATTTGCCACGACCGATCTTGAGTCGAGCTACCGCGTCAATATGAATATGATTGGTGCTGATGGTCGTCCACAAGTAAAATCAATCCGTCGTATTTTATTGGAATGGATTGAAATTCGTAAAACGACTGTGACGAGACGTTTGCAATACCATTTGAATAAAATTGAAAAACGTCTACATATTCTGGCGGGACTTTTAATTGCCTATTTAGATATTGATACGGTAATTCGCATTATTCGTGAGGAAGACCATCCGAAAGAAGTCTTAATGTCACATTTCTGTATTGATGAAATTCAAGCTGAAGCCATTTTAGAGCTTAAATTACGTCATTTGGCGCGTCTCGAAGAAATGGAGATTCGCCGTGAACAAGAAGAGCTTGAGGCTCGAGCAGCCGTGATTCGTGAGCAATTGGCGAATCCTGAATCTTTAAAAAATCTGATTATTTCAGAATTAAAAGAAGATGCGAAAAAGTTTGGTGATGATCGTCGATCTCCAATTGTTCAGCGTGAAGAAGCGACCGCGATTAGTGAACAAGATTTGATGCCGGCTGATCCTGTCACTGTCATTTTATCTGAAGCGGGTTGGATTCGTTGTGCGAAAGGACATGAGATCGATCTAGATAAAGTCAATTTCCGAGCAGGGGATCAATATTTAAGTCATGCACAAGGTAAATCTAATCAAAAAGTGTATGTATTAGATCAATCTGGTCGAAGTTACGCATTACCAATTACAGGATTACCTTCAGCACGTGGCTTAGGTGAACCATTAAGCTCGAAATTATCGCCAGCAAATGGAGTAAATTTCCAACAAATTCTGATTGCCGAAGATGAGGTGGAAATACTCGCGATCAGCTCCAAAGGATATGGTTTTAAGACGCAAGCGAAACAATTGGACACCAATGCTAAAGCTGGTAAAGCGTTTTTAACGCTTGCAGATGACGCAAGCGCAATGCCATTGCAACAAATTGATGGTACACATATTGCTGTACTCAGCAGTTCTGGACGATTATTACTGACAGAGCTGACAGAATTACCAATGCTCAATAAAGGAAAAGGTAATAAATTGATGCAGTTGGATGCAAAGGAACGCATTGTGTCTATGACAACACTTAACTTGGATGATGTGCTTCAGGTCGTTGCTGGACAACAACAATTGAAATTAAAAGGTGATGATCTGCTGAAATACATCGGTAAACGTGCTTCAAAAGGGCAGGTATTACCACGAGGTTATCAAAAAGCAAATAAACTCTTCATTCAAAGATAAAGCTAGCATCTAGTCGACAAAATACGTTATATATGAAATGTATTTATGGCTATGGATGCTTTATTGAGCAATAAATTAAATAAGATGCTCAATACATTATCGAAAATAAGAGTTTAAAACCAAGTATTACTAATTGGAGAATATGGCATTATGGAAAAGATTTGGTTCGCTGAATACCAAAAAACTGGAATTCCACAAACAGTAGAATTACCACCAGAAAATACCTCTCTTGTTGATATTTTTGAGAGAAACTTCCAGAAATTTGGTTCGCGTGATGCTTTTATCTTTATGGATAAAACATTAACGTTCAATGAACTTGATACGGCGAGCCGTCAATTTGCAGCCTATCTTCAAAGCCTTGGTTTAGCAAAAGGTTCTCGCGTAGCGGTCATGATGCCAAACGTACTGCAATATCCAGTGGTGGCACTTGGTGTATTCCGTGCGGGCTTAGTCCTTGTCAACGTGAACCCACTTTACACAGCTCGTGAACTTGAGCATCAACTGAATGACTCAGGCACTGAAGCGCTTGTGATTATTGAAAACTTCGCTTCTGTTTATCAATCAATTCTTGGTAAAACGCCAGTTAAGCATGTGATCGTGGCGACAGTAGGTGATATGTTAGGTACCCTAAAAGGTACACTCGTGAATTTTGTTTTACGTAAAGTGCGTAAGCAAATTCCAGCTTGGAGTATCCCAGGACATGTGAAATTCACGACTGCGATGTCTAAAGGCAGTTCTGCAAATTATAAGCGCCCAGCAACAACGTTGAGCGACACTGCTGTATTGCAATATACAGGTGGTACAACAGGCGTATCAAAAGGTGCGGAATTAACACATCGCAACCTTGTTGCAAACTTAATGCAAGCAGATGGTATTTTCCAATCTAAATTTGGTGCTCAAGATGGTGCGAGCGACGATCGCATTTTCTGTGCATTACCGCTATATCATATCTTTGCATTCATGGTTTGTGCACTTTATGGTATGTACAAGGGTCAAGCAAACGTATTGATTCCTAACCCTCGTGATCTCCCTGCAGTCATTAAAGAGCTACGCAAATATCAGCCTGGTTTCTTCCCAGCAGTGAATACTTTATTCAACGCACTCGTTCATAATGAAGAATTCAAACAACTTGACCATAGCAAATTAAAAATGGCGATGGGTGGTGGTATGGCTGTATTGCCTTCAACTGCTGCAGCTTGGAAAAAAATCACAGGTACAAATATTATTGAAGGCTATGGTCTTTCTGAGACTTCACCTATTGCAACGGCAAACCCACCAGCATCTGAAGAGTTTAGCGGTACGATTGGTATCCCATTACCTTTAACGGATGTCGCTGTCTTGGATGACGATGGCAATGAAGTTCCACAAGGTGAGCAAGGTGAGATTTCAATCCGTGGTCCTCAAGTCATGAAAGGCTATTGGAACCGACCAGATGAAACAGCTAAGGTGATGACCGCAGATGGTTTCTTCCGTACTGGTGATATCGGTATCATGGATGCTCGTGGTTACTTCAAGATTGTTGATCGTAAGAAAGATATGATCTTGGTATCAGGCTTTAACGTATACCCATCTGAAATCGAGGAAGTGATTGCAACACATCCTAAAGTACTCGAGGTTGCAGCGATTGGTGTAGCTGATGAAAAATCGGGTGAAGTGCCTAAGCTGTTTGTTGTGAAGAAAGATCCATCATTAACAACAGAAGAAGTATTAGCTTTTGCGAAAGAAAACTTAACAGGATATAAGCGTCCTCGTTATGTTGAATTCATGGATGAATTGCCAAAATCGAATGTCGGTAAAATCCTTCGTAAAGATTTACGCAAATAATTCAAATTCAGAAAAGCGCCGTAAGGCGCTTTTTTTAATTTATTCTTTCATTAGCCAACGGTCGATATAAGGTCGCGCTGCTGCAATAATAAATGTGAATGTCAGCATTGTACCTAAATGACGCCCTACAGCAGAACTCGGTAACTGTCCTGAATAACTGAAGTAAATATCAACTAAGCTATATACTGAAATAATGCTCAGCCAGATCCATTTATTTGCTCGTTTAATCCCTACCGCGATAAAGGCGATGATGAGAACCAGTAATGTGCCGAGAGTCGATTGCCAATTCATATTGGCACAAATTACGCTGATCAAGAAAGCCATAATCGGAAGAACGATATAAAGCACACGATCGACACGTTTTTGATGTTGCTTTTGTAACTCGAGAACATCAAATAACTTTTTTTGGTCAGAATTGGTCATGCCATTACTCAGAATTTTAATAAACAAAATAATTTAACTAAAATTATCGCACAAACATCATGCTAAGATAAAACCAGCTTAAATCATTGGACTGAAATCCATGCACGGTATTGAAGGTGTTATTTACCTTATTTTAATTGCTTGTTTACTCCCTTATTTATTTACAGTCATTGCTAAGATTGCAGGTGGTTTCAAAGGGCAGGATAATCAAAATCCGCGTGAATTCATGTCTAAAACCACAGGCTTAGCGGCTCGAGCAAATGCAGCTCAGAAAAATAGCTTTGAAAGTTTGCCATTATTTATTGCGGCAGTTTTGATGGCTGAGTATATGGTTGTTCAACAACAATTGGTGATTCTATTAGGTTCGGCGTATATCGTCTTACGAATCATCTATGGGATTTGTTATTTATGTAATTGGGCGACCCTTAGATCAATTGTTTGGTTCTTATCAATGCTTTGTCCGATCTTATTGCTTTTATTAATTATTCGATTGCTCTAAGAAAAACAGACTAACACCATACCTAAAATACATCTTCAGCTTGTATAATCGAATGATGATTGCTGAATAAAGCGTTATAATCAACCCCATTTTAATGAACACTGACAGTAAAGAGTTTGCTATGAGCTACAGTAATATCCCTGCAGGTAAAGATGCACCAAACGATATCTATGTAATTATCGAAATCCCTGCAAATGCAGCACCAATTAAATATGAAATTGATAAAGATTCAGATGCACTTTTCGTAGATCGTTTCATGGGTACTGCAATGTTCTACCCAGCAAACTACGGTTATGTACCAAATACATTATCTCTTGATGGCGATCCATTAGACGTATTAGTTGTTACTCCACATCCTGTAGAACCAGGTTCGGTTATCCGTTGCCGTCCAGTGGGTAAATTAAATATGGAAGATGATGGTGGTGTTGATGCGAAACTTGTCGCTGTACCACACGATAAATTAACGCCAATCTATAAAGATGTTCAAGAATATACTGACCTTCCTCCTTTATTGATTAGTCAAATTGAACATTTCTTCCAACACTACAAAGACTTAGAGCCAGGTAAGTGGGTCAAGTTAAGTGGTTGGGAAGGTGCAGATGTTGCTAAACAAGAAGTGTTAAGCTCAATTGCTGCTTATGCAGAAGCAAACAAATAATTTGCCTGATGTATAAATAAAGCTACAAACTTTGATCTTGTAGCTTTTATAAAAAACCTGCACAAAGTGCAGGTTTTTTTATTGATCTTTTTAGTTGAAAATTAGAATAATTTCACGGGAATGTCTAACCAAATACGCCATTCGTTGGTGTCGCCGATATAAGCGCTTTGATATTCATCACTTGCACGGTAGTAAGAGTGACGAACACGTAAGCTTGCATCTTTAGCAAAACCAGATTGAACTGTATATTTCACTTGGTTAAAGAATTCACGTTCCTGTGCATCATTGGTCAGCAGGATTGAACGGTCAGCATCACCTGCAGAAACATCGATATCCCAACCATAGACGAATGCTGAAGTCCACGATAGCCCTGGAACATTTAATGCGCTAAAATCATAGGTATATTGCAGCTGTACAGATTTTTCATCATTACCAATAAAATCAGATAAATATGAGTTAGGCATATAAATCGTTTGATGGCCATCACCAACACCTTTGCCCAAACCATAGTCATAACCTGTATTACCTGTATTTTGTTGGTAAGCAAGCATTACATTGTGTGGACCAGTATTGTAAGTTGTTGAAATTGCCCAAATATTATTACTTAAATTATTGAAATCATTTGAAGTATGAGAATAAGTATATGCCGTATTATTTGGTGCAGCATCCCATTCAGTACGATATGCACTGAAATCGTGAGTCAACTTACCTTTGGCCACGGCATAACTATAGTTGGCATTTACATAGTGACGATCTAAACGGTCTTTTATATCCGTACCATAATAAGACGCGTTGAGAGCATCACCAAAGTTATATTTAGCGCCCCAAACAACCGCGCGATCTAATTCATTTCCATCGGTACTGATTTGACTAGAACGTTGGTTTTCAGTAAATTTACCAGCAACCAAAGTCAAATTATCGATTTCATTACTTTGGATTAACAAGCCAGTGTAATATTCAGGTACCAAACGAGCTGTATTACTTGCAAGAACAGGTAAATCTAAAATCTGAGTCCCATAAGTAGCTGTGGTGTTCGACATACGAGCTTTGATGAAAGCACCACCTCTTGCCCAATGATCATAAGCATGACCATTATTATCGACTGGAATCATGTCATTACCGGTATGGGCATTATCACCTAATTTGAAAGACCCATCACCAATAACACCAACACCGAAACCAACGATACCTTTCGTGAAACCAGACTCAATTTTAACCATGGCTGTTTGAGCTGCTGAGCTGGTATCTTCGACACCATTCTTTTTATCACGATGCAAGAAACCTGTACGGAATAATACTGATCCTTCCGCGTCAGCGACTAGGCCCTTTGATTCACTTTGCTCACTCGCAAATGCAGTAGAAATTAAAGCAGCTTGAATAATAACTGCTAAGCTTAGTTTTTGGAATTTTTGCATTGGGAGAGAGCCTCATACAAAATGATTATGGTTAAATGTTTAGTATTTGTATACGTAATGTATAACAAAATTGGCTCTATTATTCACAATTTCGCACCTAAAGTCATAAGCAAAAAGTATATAAATTGAACTAAGTTGTGAATTATTAAAGATTAAAAGTATTATAAAATTAAATTTAACTATTAATAACATATATTTATTTTTAACCTGATATTCTTTTTTTTATTTAATTTAGTCAATCTGGCACGTTTTTTTTTGTAACTCTAGAAGCAGACAAGGATGAATAAAGGATTTTAAATAAGAATGATAGTTATTCAGTTCATTTTTATTTAATTGTAATGTGCTTCAGAGATCACTTGCTTTTTGTGACGCACTAAATTGATACTCCAACTGTAAGGTTGATTAAAAAATAGCCTTAAAATGAGGCAAGTTGTAAATGAATGTGTGATCTAAAAAGATATGTCTTTAACTCAGGTAAATCGTCAAAAAAAATTTCTTTGAATATTTTTAAAAATAAGAAATTTAAACAAATATAATAATAAAATCATTAATTTAAATTATTTTATCTCGTTATTTTAATTCCTTTGTATCTAAACACCTTTAACTTTGGCATAGCTATTGCTAATTCACATATGAGTTCAACAAATAAACCGAAAAAGCATCTAATCATGATGTGGGGGAACATAAATATGAAATTAGCAATTCAAGCATTGGGTCTAGCAGTTGTAGCATCTGCATCAACATTTAGTTTTGCTGAGGTACCAACTTCACCGCATTCTGTATCGGGTAATATCAGTGTTTTATCAAGTTATATATTGCGTGGTAATACGGCAGCTCCTGAAAATACTGAAGCTACATTACAAGGTGGATTAGACTATAGCCATAGTTCTGGATTGTACGCAGGGTGGTGGACATCTACGTTAGGTACAGATGCTTACGGTACTACCAATCCAATGGAAAATAATTTTTATGTGGGTTACAACGGTTCAATCAATGAAAACACTGGTTTTACTGTAGGTACAACTTATTACTATTATTATGACGTTGAAACGTCAGTTTATGATGGCTTTGAATTATTACTTGGTCTGAATTACAAAGATGTTGGAGTAACTGCTCAAACTTTGTTGGAAGATACAGGTTGGGGGAACGCTGGAGACACATATTTAAAAGCTACATATAGTTATCCTCTACCAAACGATTTTAGCTTGGACACAGCTTTGGGTTTATATGTTTATGAAAAAAACGGTAAGTATGTTGCAGAAACACCAGAGTCAGAAAGTTTTAATTTCCGTCACTTTGATATTGGTCTAAGTAAAGCTTTAGGGGAAACAGGTGTCACAGCAAGCATGAATTATATTATTGGTGGTGATGATCGTTATGGAAACAATTTAAAGAATAAAATGGTATTAGCATTGGGTTATAGCTTCTAAACTCAACTCAAATAAAAAAAGCGACTCAACTGAGTCGCTTTTTTTATTCCTGTTTACGATAAGAGAGTGCTTCGGTTAAGTGAGCTGTTTGTATATGTTCAGAACTCGCTAAGTCAGCAATTGTACGAGCGACACGTAAGATTCGGTGGTAAGAACGTGCTGATAAATTCAAACGTTGCTGAGCCATAGCGATAATCTTTTTTGCAGAATCATCTAGTTGAGCCACTTGATCAAGCTGTTGAGAACTTAGATTTTGATTTGTCACACCTTGTCGTTGAATTTGCAACTCATAGGCCTGAATCACCCGTTTTCTGACTGTTTCAGAATTCTCCATCGGTGTAGTGCTTTGCATGTCTTGGGGAGGTAAAGGTGGCACATCAATATGTAAGTCAATCCGATCTAGTAAAGGGCCAGAAATTCGATTTTGATAGCGCTTAATTGATTCAGGTGAACATTGACAACGACTGTCTTGATTGAAGGCATATCCACATGGACATGGATTCATTGCAGCGACAAATTGAAAATTAGCCGGGAAAGTAATTTGTCTTGATGCTCTGGAAATGACGATTTCTTTCGACTCAAGAGGCTGCCTCAATACTTCTAAGACTTTTCGGTCAAACTCAGGTAATTCATCGAGAAAAAGTACACCTAAATGGGCTAAGGTGATCTCACCTGGTCGAGGGTGTGATCCACCACCAACCAAGGCCACAGCGGATGCCGTATGATGTGGCGCTCTAAAGGGGCGATGACCAAATTGATAAGGTGTATTTGCAATGGAGTAAATACTTGCGACCTCTAAGTGTTCTTGATTGGTTAATGGGGGCAAGATGCCAGACAATCTTGAGGCAAGCAGTGTTTTACCAGTGCCTGGCGGACCTTTAAATAAAATCGAATGTCCACCAGCTGCTGCAATTTCTAAGGCGCGTCTTGGACGTAATTGACCTTTGACATCAGCTAGATCAAATCGATTTATTTGAGGTTGGATCGTTTTATTCGCTAATATGGGTTGAATTGGACTCGATTGATCAAAGTGTTGGCAAACATCTTTTAATGACTTGGCTGTATACACCTCAAAATTGGGAAGAAGGGCTGCATCATCCAAATTACTCACAGGAATCATTAACTCATGACCTGCGGTTTGACATGCCATTGCGATAGTCAAAGTTCCAGTTACAGGTCTTAACAGACCATCGAGTGCCAATTCACCTATGAATTCAAAACGGTCAATATTTTGATCATGTAGTTGCCCTGAAGCGATTAAAATCCCCAAAGCAATAGGTAAATCAAGCCTTGAACTATCTTTGGGTAAATCAGCTGGGGCTAGATTGATCGTCAGCCGTTTGGTTGGAAATTGAAAACCGCTATTAATGATTGCAGAACGGACACGATCCTTACTTTCTCGAACAGCAGCTTCTGGAAGACCTACAATAGTGAGTGAAGGTAATCCTTGGCTGACATGAACCTCGACTTCAATCAGTGGTGCATGTAAACCAAGAAGACCTCGGGTATAAATTTTGGCAAATGACATAAAATTGAACCATTATTATATTATTTTTCGAATTGCTTTATTTTTAATCGCTAACTTTGTGTTTAAGCACTGTATTGGTGCAATGTTGCTTATTTTTGATCGGAAATTAAGCTTTCTAATGATTTTAATTGCGTTTGAAGTTCTGTTAAACGCAAATTGGCATTGTTTAGTGCAGTTTTCTGACGCTCAATTTCTTCTTTAGAAACCAAATCCATTTTACTAATCGCTTCGTTTAACAACGCTCTCACATTTTTTTCTAAATCTTTCTTGGGTTGGTCAACCTGTTCTAAGATTGCCTGTAATAAAGTTTCAATCATAGTTCTTCCGAATAATAAGTCATCAACATTGAAGTTTAACATCCGTTTTAGATTGACCCTAGTGTTAACTACATTTCATAGGTTAAACCAATAAGAACATAAAAAAAATCCATCAAAATTCCCAATATTTTTAGAACATAAGACCGTGTAGGCGTATAAAATAGGTTATAAATAAGTTCATGCTGGCTGATTAATATCCCCAACCATTATGAAGTTTGGCATGAAATTTGAACATAAAACCTTACTGGTGAAAAAAGCCGAAGGAAAACAACATGAAACTCGTAACAGCAATTGTAAAACCATTCAAATTAGATGACGTGCGTGAAGCACTCTCTGAAATTGGCGTTCAAGGGATCACCGTAACTGAAGTAAAAGGTTTTGGTCGTCAAAAAGGTCATACTGAACTTTATCGTGGTGCTGAATATGTGGTTGATTTTTTACCTAAAGTAAAAATTGAAATCGCAATCAGTGACGAAATGGTTGATTCAGTGATTGAATCAATTACACGTGTAGCTAGTACTGGCAAAATTGGTGACGGAAAAATTTTCGTGACGAATCTAGAACAAGTTATCCGTATCCGTACTGGTGAGACTGGTGCTGACGCAGTTTAATTTGGCATGAAGTTTGCTGAGTAGCGAATAACTCACAAAAACTAGGTTGGGGGATACGAATGAAAAAAATGCTAATGGCGCTGAGCTTGTCTGGCGCACTCTTAGGTGGTTCTGTCGCATGGGCTGAAGAAGCAGTGTCAGAACCAACTTCTACTGAAGTTGCAGTTGTTGAAACTGAGGCTTCATCTATAGATTCTAATTTGGTTGAAACATTACCAGCAGCTCCAGAAGAAGCTCCTGCTGAAGAAGGGGCAGTTCTTGATACGGGTGACACTGCCTGGATTTTAGTTTCAACTGCACTCGTTTTACTCATGACCATTCCTGGTTTAGCGCTGTTTTACGGCGGTATGGTACGTAAAAAAAATGTCTTAAGTACCATGGCACACAGCTTTGTCGCTGCTGCGGTGGTCAGTATCGCTTGGGTAGTGGTTGGCTACACACTTGCTTTTGGTGAAGGTAATGCCTTTATTGGAAGTCTAGATAAATTTATGTTGTCTGGTATCACTACAGAAGCATTGAGTGGAACAATTCCAGAAATTTTATTTGTCATCTTCCAGATGACATTTGCAATCATTACCGTTGCCATTATCAGTGGTTCTATTGCTGAGCGTATGAAATTCAGTGCTTTTGTTGCGTTTATCGCAATTTGGGTGGTGGTTGTCTATGCTCCTATTACACATTGGGTATGGGGTGGTGGTTGGTTAGGTAACGATGGTGCACTTGATTTTGCTGGTGGTACTGTTGTTCATATTAACTCAGGTGTTGCTGGTTTAGTTGCGGCGTATATGCTTGGTAAGCGTATGGGGCTAGGCAAAGAATCAATGGCACCACATAACCTTACATTGACTGTCATTGGTGCGAGTTTAATTTGGGTCGGCTGGTTTGGTTTCAATGGTGGTTCTGCATTAGGTGCAAATGGTTCAGCAGGTTATGCATTGGTGGTAACTCAAGTTGCTGCTGCCGCTGCTGCCATCTCATGGTTAATCACTGAAAAAGTGGTTCGTGGCAAAGCTTCTGTGTTGGGTGCCGCATCAGGTGCGGTAGCTGGCCTGGTTGTGATTACGCCAGCTGCTGGATTCGTGACAGTAGGTGGTGCTTTAGCGATGGGCTTAATTGGTGGTGTCGTATGCTTCTGGGGTATTACAGCATTAAAACGTGCATTGAAAGCGGATGACTCATTAGATGCCTTTGGACTTCACGGTGTTGGTGGTATCGTTGGCGCAATTCTAACCGCATTCTTTGCAAGTGAGTTCATCATGGGCGATGCAGCACCTACAAACGTATTAAGCCAATTATGGGTACAAGTTGAAGGTGTTCTTGCAACAATCGCTTATTCAGCAATCCTGACATTCATCATCTTAAAAGTCATTGATTTAATCATCGGTATTCGTGTTGAGTCAGACGATGAGCGTATGGGTCTGGATTTAAGTCAACATGGTGAGCGTGTTGAATAACGATTAAACACAACAATCAATATATAGTGTGAAACAGCCCTTTGGGGCTGTTTTTTTTCTATATATTGATGAAAGCTCAACATGAGCAGAATTTTTTGATACACTTGGTGCAAATAGAATTTGTTCAATTAAACTGCTATGCATTGTCCATTTTGCAACGCCGCTGATAGTAAGGTGATTGATTCACGTTTAGCTGCTGAAGGCTGCCAAATTCGCCGTCGTCGTGAATGTATTAGTTGTAATGAGCGTTTTACAACTTTTGAAAGTTTTGAAGTGGTGATGCCTCGTGTCACCAAGTCTGATGGCAAAAATGAACCTTATGATGAAGCGAAACTTCGTCGTTCACTCATGCATGCTTTACAAAAACGTCCCGTGACACAAGAACAAATTGAAACGGTGGTCAGTGATATTCAACTTCAAATTCGTCGACTAGGTGAACGTGATGTTCGTTCTCGTACAATAGGCGAAATTGTAATGAAGGCTTTATTTGCCCTTGATCATGTCGCATACGTACGTTTTGCCTCTGTATATCAAGATTTCCAAGATGTAGAAGCGTTCCGCCGTCAAATCGAACAAATGCAACACCGAGATCAAGAACATTAATCTCGCCCCAAATTCAACTTCAAGGTTATGAATGTCTGAGTTCTCGCAACAAAAGATCGATCAAGATCAAATGTGGATGCGTCGTGCAATAGTATTGGCGAAGCAAGGTCAATATTCGACAAAACCAAATCCTAATGTAGGTTGTGTCATTGTCAAAGACGGACAGATTATTGGTGAAGGCTTTCACCCCCAAGCTGGGCAACCACATGCCGAAGTATTTGCACTTCGTCAAGCAGGGGAGCAAGCACAGGGTGCAACCGCGTATGTCACATTAGAACCTTGTGCGCATTATGGTCGTACTCCTCCTTGTGCTAAAGGTTTGGTCGAAGCGGGCATTGCAAAAGTGATAGTGGCTTGTTCAGACCCTAATCCATTGGTTGCTGGTAAAGGTGTGGCTATCCTACAACAAGCAGGTATAGACGTTGAAGTCGGGATCTGTGAGTTGGAAGCGCGTCCTTTGAACTTAGGCTTCTTTAAAGCTATGTCTAAGGGATTACCTTATGTACGTTTAAAGGTCGCATCGAGTCTCGATGGTCGTACAGCAATGGCTTCAGGGGAGTCGAAGTGGATTACAGGTGAATTGGCACGTCAGGATGTTCAACATTGGCGTGCAATTTCTGGTGCAGTGATCACGGGTATTGAAACAGTGTTGGCTGATGATTGTCAGTTGAATGTCCGAACTTTACCGAATATTCAATTAGAACGAGTTGTGCAGCCTAAACGCGTGATTTTAGATCGTCAAGGTCGCTTACCTTTAGATGCTAAAGTGTTAGAGAATCCTGATACTGTCATGGTCATGGGGCCATTTCGAGCAGAGCTTGCACAACTTGGCGTGATTCAACTCGAAGTTCAGTCCTTAGCTGAATTGCTAAAAGTCTTAAAAGATTTTCAAATCTATGATGTGATGGTGGAAGCTGGTGCAACCCTATCTACTGCATTTTTGCAGGAAAATTTGGTAGACGAATTGATTAGTTATATTGCGCCTACACTATTAGGTCAATCAGCTCGTCCAATGTTTAATGCTGAATTTAATCTAATGACAGAACAACTCCGTTTTAAACTTCAAGATGTAACTCAGTTAGGTGATGACATCCGTTTAAAATTAATCCCTGATCAAGAGTCGCTATGAGTACAGAGTCAACGGTTTATCATAAACGTCGCCATGCAGCACGTACGACAGATGAGTATTTGTTTAATCAACTTGTGCCTTATTTAGGCAACAAGCGTCGTTTATTACATTTGATTCTTGAGGCATTAGAAAGCACTGGAACTTTGAATATGAGTTCAGGTCGAGCGCCTATCTTTGCGGACTTCTTTGCTGGGAGCGGTGTGGTTTCTCGTTTGGCTCGTCAAAATGGCTACCGAGTGATAGCGAACGATTGGGAGCCTTACAGCCACGCACTTAATCATGCCATATTGTCATGTACTGAAGCTCCTGTTTTTAAAGAATTAGGCGGATATCAGAAAGCAATTGATTATCTTAATCGCTTGCCTGAGGTCAAAGGATGGGTAACACACAATCTCTGTCCTCGTAATGATGAGATCTATGATCCTTCACGAGACCGTTTATTCTTCAAACGTCGAAATGGCATGCGCATTGATGCAATTCGTCAACAAATTGCAACCTGGCAAGCTCAAGGTGCAATTGATGATGTGGAAATGAGCGCTTTACTTGCACCTTTATTGTATTCAGCAAGTTTTGTGAGTAATACGTCAGGCGTATTTAAGAGTTTCCATCACGGCTGGGGCGGTAAAACTCAGACGGCTTTAGAGCGAATTGAATCATTACTATGGCTGACCCCCAGTCGTTTTTGTGAAAATTCAAATCTGACAGGCCCAGCAGCTGAAATGTGGTGTGTGGATGCTCAACACTTAGCAAACCAAATGAGTGGTTTCGAAGTCGATGTGGCATATTTGGATCCACCCTATAATCAGCATGCGTATAGTAGCAACTATCATGTATTGAATGCTTTGACTTTATGGGATCAGGTAGATTTACCAAGTCCAGATACTAAGGGTTTCAAGAGTGGAATTGACCGTGCTTGGCGTAAAGAACGACCAAGCCCATACAATTCTTCTAAACATGCCAAAGAAGCGTATGAAAAGCTTTTGCAAACCATTAATGCACGCTATATTTTGACCAGCTATTCAACAGATGGAAATATTGAGGCTGGCGATTTACTTAAAGCGAATTTAGAGCGTGGACGAGTCACAATTTTGACTCAAGATGTTCCAAGATATCGTGTGAGTAAGCAGCGTCAGTCTGAGCGTGCGCGCGTTCTTGAGTTTATCGTGATTACAGACACGCACGCAAAATCAGGACCGCCAATTCGACAGTTACTTGGTCAGTTACACCACTATGCTGAATTGGGTGGAGTTGACACTACAGGCGTCGCTGAACAATTGGATTTATGGTAAAAATAGAACAAATTTAAGAGTACCCATTATGTTTACAGGCATTGTTGAAAGTTTAGGAAAAGTCGAAAGTTTACAAAATGTAGGTGGTGATATCCGCTTGCGTATACAGACTGATCTTGATATGTCTGATGTTCACTTGGGGGATTCTATTGCGACCAATGGCATCTGCTTAACTGTTATTGCATGGGGCAATCAATGGTACGAAGCAGATGTGTCACTTGAAAGTATTCATCGTACAACTTTATCGAGTTGGAAGGTTGGGCAAACCGTCAATGTAGAAAAAGCGATGTTACCAACAACTCGCTTTGGTGGTCATATTGTTAGTGGACATGTAGATGTTGTTGGTGAAATTACGGTGCAACGTCAAGATGCACGTTCACTCTATTTTGAGGTAACGGCCCCGCCTGAAATTGCAAAATATTTAGCGGAGAAAGGTTCCATCACAGTTGATGGAATTAGTCTTACAATCAATCATCTACGTGGCAATGTGTTGAGTTTAAATCTTATTCCTCATACTGCAGAGCGGACCAATATTAGTACGTGGAAAGTCGGGACTAAAGTAAACTTAGAAGTCGATGTACTTGCACGATATATTGAACGTTTATTGCTTGGGGAAAAGGCTGCTGAACATAAACCTGAGTCTAAATTAAGCATGGAATTTTTAGCACAGAATGGCTTTTTACGTTAAAAAATGATTAAAATAGAAAACAGCCTAAATTTTTAGGCTGTTTTTTTGTTTAAATAAATTAGGTATACAATCTATCTAAAGGAGAAAGCAACATGCTCAGAGAACTTCAGAATGATTGATTTTTTACTGCATTTAGAGCAGCTTTTACCTAGTTTATTAGAGCAATATGGCGTATGGATTTACGCAATTTTATTTTTAGTGATATTTGCGGAAAATGGTTCCGTTTTCATGTTTTTTTTACCCGGGGACAGTTTGCTCATCGCCATCGGTGCTTTATGCTCGACCACTGAGTTGATTCATTTGCACTATATGGGATTGTTATTATTTATCGCCTCAGTCCTTGGTTATATTCTCAATTTCTATACAGGGCGATGGCTTGGTATTAAATATTTTAGCGAGCACTCACGTTGGTTAAAACCTGAGTATATTGCCAAAACCAATGCTTATTTCGAAAAACATGGTGGTAAGACCATTTTAATTGCGCGCTTTATCCCTTTTGTACGTTCTTTTGCTCCATTCGCTGCTGGCTCTGGATATATGAGCTATAGCAGTTTCATGTTTTACAATATTATTGGTGCTTGGATTTGGATCGCACTTTTACTGGGTATGGGGTATGGCATGGGAAATATATTCTCAGCCGTTTTAGATTTTTTTGCTTAAATTGATACTTCAAACCTGTTAAAAAAAGCCCTCAGTGGGCTCTTTTAAATTTTATTAATGGTGAGTGATGTGCGATCAAACCAATTCTCTACCAAAGCTTCATCTTGAATTAAAAAGTCACCTTTTTTAGACTCATGTTTTAGATACACCAAAACGGATTGAAAATCTGCTCGACTAATCAATAGTTCTTGAGCACTTATCGTGACATGCTCGCCAGATTTCAAATGAGTGATTCGTTCAGAGATGTTGTTTAAAAGATCCATGGTGATACTTTCCTCATGTCCGTCAAATCGCAGAGTGCATTTAAATCACATTCATGGTGTGACAAATATGTTTCATTTTGATGACACTAAGCATCCACCGTTTGAGCCTCTAAGAGGGTAGAGATATATTTTTTAAAATAAGTTCGATCTCTTCTTTTGCTGCTGCTTGGAGTTTTGATTTAAAAATTTGTACGGCATCTTCAATCATGGTTTCAGCTTCAAGCTCGAGACGTAAACGAATCGTATCTAAATCTTGATGAATTGATAAATGCGCAGAAGAGTTTCCTGAAAAGTCCCGATGGGGTGTAGTCACTTTTTGGTATTTTTCAGTATATTCACCGATCTCTGCATCAATCACTTGTCGTAACTGTACGAGCGAATCGGTTTGTTGTTGAAATTTTAGATATTCGTCTTGTAGAAGCTTTTGATTATAAGCCTCTTGCAGTGCACGTTTTTCTGCTAATGATTTTTCTAAAGCCAATTGCTTACGAATACGAGCTTCTTCAATTAATCGTGCTTTTTCATCCGCATAAGCCTGTTCAACCTTTAACTGAGCCACTTGCTGGGCACGATTATCATGGTCTAACCATTGCTCTGGTTGAGTTTGAGGTTCGAGTAAATCACTGATGCGATTAAGGTCGTCGATAAAAGCTTGGCGAACCGCTTCTGGCGCTTTCAACCAACGTTTTTTAAAATCTTGACCGACATTAATGGCCACCGTGATTCTCCTTTTTCCAATGACAATGCGCTAAAGTTTATGTGTTTGAGGTGAGATACCTAATTTTCGATAGGTTTTATATTTCTCTCGTCCAATTTCTTTGGCAGCTTCGTTGTTTTCAATAATTTCGATAATGTGACTGAAACGTGAAGGATCTTCAAGTGCATGAATGTGAAAATTAAACACGATCCATTCCTGAGTTTCAGGGAGCTTAGACGAAATACAAATAGCTGCTGATTGATCATCAATGCCATGTGTCAAAAAACTCTGTGGATCGAAACTCCAAAGTAAATCATCGAGTTCGTTTTGAATGCTCAATTCTGGACAATGAATCCATATTTTTGCAGGGTGACGCAGAATTTTTCGACATAAACGACAGGCACTTTGGACCTGTCGTTCTGGACTCTTTTCAAATAAGTAGAAGCTGATTTTAGACATTAATTTACGCGATTTGCGAGAAATTGAACCAATAATGGAACTGGGCGACCAGTTGCACCTTTTGCTGCGCCAGATGTCCAAGCTGTACCAGCAACATCTAAATGTGCCCAACGATATTCACGTGTGAAGCGTTGCAAGAAACAAGCAGCTGTAACAGCACCAGCTTTTGGACCACCAATATTGGCAATATCAGCAAATGGAGAGTCAAGCTGTTCTTGGTAGTCATCATAGACAGGCATACGCCATACACGGTCAAATGATTGTTCACCAGCTTGAGAAAGTTCATGTGCCAGTTCATCATCTGGTGTGAACATACCTGTTAAAACAGAGCCTAAAGCAACAACACAAGCGCCTGTTAATGTTGCGATATCAATCACAAGTTCTGGGTTAAAGCGTTTGACATAGGTCAGCGTGTCACAGAGGACTAAGCGACCTTCGGCATCTGTATTTAGAATTTCAACAGTTTGACCACTCATCGTGGTGACGATATCACCTGGTCGAGTTGCATGACCTGATGGCATGTTCTCAGCCGCCGCAATTGCACCTACAACATGAATCGGAATGCGAGCTTCACAGAGTGAGCGCATGGTTCCTAAAACTGAAGCTGCACCACCCATATCGTATTTCATTTCATCCATACCTAAACCTGGTTTTAATGAAATACCGCCCGTATCGAAAGTGATCCCTTTACCCACGAGGACGATAGGAGCTTGTTCAAGTTGACCTTGATATTCAAGAGTAATGATACGTCCAGGGCGATCTGAACCTTTGCTGACTGCAAGAAATGCATTCATGCCAAGATCAGCAATTTGCTGTTCATCTAGCACGGTTACTTTCAATAAATCTGGGAATTCTGCTGCTAATGCAACTGCATGATCCGCTAAATATTCAGGAAAACAAATATTTCCTGGACGATTTGCTAAATCACGTGCAACGTTTTGACCGCTTTCAATTGCTTGAATTAAGTTGAGTTGATTTGAAGTTAGCGTAGAGTTTGATGCAATTAGATGAACTTGTTCGAGTATAAAGTCATTTTTTTTCGACTTAAACTCGTCAAAAGCATAAGCAGATTGAGTGAGTTTAAGTGCAAATAAGTAGTGCAATTCATTCGGCAAAGCTGAAATATCAACACTGATTTGTTTGAATTTTTTTTGTGAAGCTTTGATAATAGTTTGTGCAATTTTTGCTAATTTTGCAGCTTTAACTTCTTGTGCATGACCTAAGCCAAGTAAAATGCTATTCGGTTGATTTTCAATTTGACCCAATAACGATAAAGACTCATTGAAACCTGCTTTGAATTGAGCTGCTTCAGTTAGGCTGTCTAAATTGTTGATTTGATAGTTGCTTTTAACTGCATGGGTGTTTTCAGAGTCGACTAAAATAACCAAATGTTGGCTTTCTGAAATTTGTGCTAATGATGTATTAATTGAAAGTTTCATATGCTTGTTGTGTGCCTATTGAGACCGTTTAAATCATTAAACCATTGAAACACTACCAATGATAGAATTTCAATGAGGTTTTATATTTTTAACATTCGGGTAAACTAGCGCTAGCCGATTTAACCTAATTTTGGAAGATTACTTTGATTATAAGACGTTACCTCGTCAAACAAGTGGTATCTACCTCTGTGGTTGTGATTTCATTGCTTACACTCATCATGTTGGGTGGGCGTTTGATCAAGTATTTTGGCGTGGCAGCTCAGGGTCGAATGGATGCAAGTATTTTATTTAGCATCATTGGCTACCGTCTTCCAGAATTTTTGACATTGATCTTACCTTTAGGTTTTTTCATTGGTCTCATGTTGGTGTTTGGCCGACTGTATGTAGATCATGAAATGGCGGTTCTCAATGGCAGTGGTGTTAGTCGTAATCAATTGGCTCGTTTATTGTTACCTCTCACAGCCATTTATTTGGCCATTCAAACGGTATTAATGGTATGGATGTCTCCATGGGGTATACGTGAATTTGAAAAGCTTACGACGACCCAAGCGGTTCGATCAGGCTTTGATTTGGTACGTCCAAAAGAGTTTATCTCCTCAGGTCCTTATACCATTTATGCTGGTGCACTTTCAGAAGATCGTAAAAACTTAAAAGAAATTTTCTTCTATCAGCGAGCAGATAAGCCTGAAAAACCTGACATCATGATTTTAGCGAAAGAAGCGACACGTGTTGAAATGGTCGGTGAAACAGCGAGTGTTGTTGATTTAACCCAAGGTCGCCGTTACGAAATTTATCAAGATAGTCCGAAATATAGTCATACTGAATTTGCTTCATATCGTTTGCGTCTTGAAAGTGATAAAGAGGCGAAATTTGAAAGTGGTGATGTAGAAGCGTTACCAATTTCGAAGTTAATTGAAACTCGTGAAGATCCTGTAGTAGCCAGTGAATTGGGCTGGAGAATATTTGTGCCATTTACATTGATTGTGGCATTGATGTTAGCAACGGCATTGTCTGAGGTTACTCCACGCCAAGGACGATATTTAAAATTATTTCCTGCACTCTTAATTTTTGCCAGTTTGATTGTGGCATTAATGGCGATTAAAACCAGAATTAGTAAAGATGAGATTGGTATTTGGGCTTATCCCGCTATCTTGATTGTTTATGCAGTGGGTGCGGCGATTTTCTCGCGTAAACAAAAACTAGCACCTAAGTTAAAAAAACGAATTGAGCAGGTGAAATCATAATGTTGGCACGTCGAATTGTCGCAAAACATGTGACGAAAACCACAGCGCTGGCGATGTTGGGTGCTACAGCGATTTTATCAGCCCTTCAAATTCTTTTTACCTATATGGGTGAATTAGGCAGCCTGAAAGAAGGATATGGAGCTTGGCAAGCGCTTATTCATGTTCTATGGGCTTCACCGCAATATTTATATGAAATTTTACCTATTTCAGCATTGATTGGTGCAGTGCTCGGTTTGGGTTCAATGGCTTCAAATAGTGAGCTGATTGTCATGCGCGCTTCAGGGATTAGCCTGTGGCGTATTGTGGGTTGGGTCATGCGCTCAGCAATGCTCTTGGTATTGCTTTCATTTTTACTCAGTGAATATGTTATTCCTTACACCAATGAGCGGGCGGAAAGTATTAAAGACCGTCGTTCTGTTGCTGAGCTTGGCGAAGTCAAAGGGTATTGGACTAGAGAAGGTCAACGATTTATTTATATTGACTATGCAAATGCGCAAGGGCAGTTACGTCAAGTTGAGATGATGGACTTTGATCAAGATTATCGTCTGAAGTCAGTCTTGACTGCGAATCAAGGTCAATTTGTACAAAATGGACAATGGTCTTTAATTGAAGCCAGTCAGATGGATATTTTTCCTGAAGGCTATTCGAGACTGATTCAAACTCCTCAGCAGGATGTTGCTTTAGCGCTTCAACCTAAATATGTTCATATGGTGACGATTGATCCTGAAGATTTAGCTCCAAGTCAATTGATCAGTTTTATGCGCTATATGGATGAATATAGTCAAGTTCCTAAAACGTATTTACTTGCATTCTGGCAAAAAGTGGCTTCGCCATTTGCATTGTTGGCACTTGTACTGATTGCTTGCTCATTTATTTTTGGCCCTTTACGTCAACAATCCATGGGATTTCGTTTAGTAATTGCGTTATTTGTAGGGCTTGGTTTTTACTACCTACAAGACTTCTTAGGGTACGCGAGTTTGGTGTATTCACCATCTCCCGCTTGGTTTGTTTTTCTGCCAATTGTGCTTATCTTTGCGGTAGGTAGCTATTTGCTATATCGAGCGCGCTAGAGAATTTTTAAATTGAAAAATAGATGGTCTAGATCAATCAAAGCCATCGTGTTCAGATAGAGTCTTAATGAAAAATTCGTTAAGATACGTTGATTAATTTGTAAACAGAAAAGAGTGTATATCATGACGGATGCAACTGCTGGCAAAATCCCTCACGTTTTAGTCATTATGGATGGTGTGGGTCATCGTGAAGCGGTCGAAGATAATGCTTTTCTTGCAGCGAAAACACCTAATTTAACTGCAATGAAACAGAATCATCCACATGGTCTGATTTCAGGTTCAGGTGAAGATGTTGGTCTTCCAGATGGCCAAATGGGGAATTCAGAAGTTGGTCATATGAATCTTGGTGCTGGACGCGTGTTGTATCAAGATTTCACTCGTATTACCAAAGATATCCGTACTGGTGATTTCTACAAACATGAAGTATTGGTTGATGCTGTAGAAAAAGCAAAAGAAAATCAAAAAGCAGTACATATTTTTGGATTGTTGTCTGAAGGTGGTGTTCACTCTCATGAAGACCACATTGTTGCTATGGCAGAGTTGGCACTAAAAAAAGGTGCTCAAGTCTATTTACATGCTTTCTTAGATGGTCGTGATACTCCGCCAAAAAGTGCACAGCCGTCTTTAGAGAAATTAGATGCACTATTTGCCCAATATCCAGGTCAGGGTCGAATCGCAACGATGATCGGTCGCTATTTCGCAATGGATCGTGACAATCGTTGGGATCGTGTCGAACAAGCATATCGTTTATTAACAGAAGGTGAGGCTGTTCGCGTAGTTGAATCTGCTGTGGAAGGTCTCGAACAAGCGTATGCTGCTGAAGAGTCAGATGAGTTTGTGAAAGCAACACGTATTGGGGATGTAGCCGCAGTACAAGATGGTGATGCTGTTGTTTTTATGAATTTCCGTGCAGATCGTGCTCGCGAATTGACAAAAGCATTTGTTGAACAAGGCTTCGATGGTTTCGAGCGTAAAGTTGTGCCTCAGCTTGCGAAATTTGTCATGTTAACGCGCTATCAAGCGACAATTAATGCGCCGGTGGCATATATGCCAGAACCGTTGGTCAATTCAATTGGTGAATACCTGTCTAATTTAGGTAAAACTCAATTACGTATCGCGGAAACTGAGAAATATGCCCATGTGACTTTCTTCTTCAGTGGTGGTCGTGAAGATGAGTATCCAGGTGAAAAACGTATTTTGATTCCATCACCAAATGTTGCAACCTATGATTTAAAACCAGAAATGAGTGCTTATGAAGTCACTGATGAGTTAGTGAATGCAATTAATTCAGGTGAATTTGACTTACTCGTTGTGAACTATGCAAATGGCGATATGGTTGGACATACAGGGGTATTCGATGCTGCCGTTAAAGCAGTAGAAGCAGTGGATGTCAGCTTAGGTCGCGTCTATGATGCAGTGATGGCGAAGAAAGGCCATATGTTGATCACTGCGGATCACGGTAATGTTGAACAAATGCAGGACTATGAAAGTGGTCAAGTCCATACTCAACATACAACTGAGCATGTGCCATTTATTTATGTAGGTCCAACTCAAGCGAAAATTGCAGAGGGTGGTGTGCTTGCAGATGTTGCACCGACATTATTGAATTTAATGCAGTTGCCTGTTCCTGCTGAAATGAAAGGTCGCAATTTAGTGACTTTAGTTTAAAAATAAGAAGGAATTCAGTATGAATCCATTGTTATTCAAACTCATGTTAGGTCTAGCTTTAAGTTTGAATGGGGTTCATGCTTTCGCTGCTGGATCTAAGGGTCCAGCAGTTGATCCTTTAGAAGAAGACTGGTCATCAAACAGTTCAGAAGTTCCGATTGAATCTATACAGCAGTTTGTTCAGATTTACGGTACAGTAAAAGAAAACTATGTCACTGAAGTCACTGACGATCAGTTATTTTTACAAGCGATCCAAGGTTTGGTGAGTGGGCTAGATCGTTACTCTCGCTATTTATCTCCAGAAGATTATCGCCAACTCCTCAAATATACCGAGGAGGATTTAGCGAGTATCGATTTTGATCTTAGCTTTGATACCTCACGAGGTTTATGGCAGATCGAAAATTTAGATCCCGATAGTGACTCGGCAAAATTAGGATTGGCCAACGGCGTTACACTTTACAAAATTGATGGACAAGAGCTTAGATTGCTAAACCAAGATCAAGTCAAAGACTTGCTCAGTGGCTCGATTGGATCAACCATCAGTTTACAAAGATCACCGAACTCATCTCCAATTATTTTAGTGAGAAATCAAAAACTAGATGTTGCCGATATACAAGCACATATGCTGAGTAATCAAGTTTTACTATTAAAGGTGAAAGTTTTTCAGCAAGATACTGCGAATGAAATAAAACGTTATATCGATGAGCATCATAGCCAACAACTCAAAGCTGTTTTAATAGATCTAAGAAATAATCCGGGTGGATTATTATCTTCTGCTGTGGAAACGGCAGATTTATTTTTAAATCAGGGTTTGATTGTATCTACGCGTAGCCGTTCAGAAGGTGATCAACAATTCCAAGCTTTACCAGGACATGAATTTACAGGGCTTAAAGTCGGAGTATTGATTAATCAACGTTCGGCTTCTGCAGCAGAAGTATTTACGGCAGCAATGAAAGATCATCAACGCGCCGTAATCATTGGTGAAAAGAGTTATGGTAAAGGTGTTGTGCAAAAACTCTTTCCACTTGAAAATGGTGCGGCACTACAAATGACAGTATCTCATTACTTAACACCGAATGGTGTCGAGATTGATGGGCAAGGCATAGCCCCTAATATCGAATATCCTTGGCCGCAGGATATGAAGGAGGAGGTTTACCTCCAACACGCAGCCGATTTATTGTTAAGAAGCCGTTAAATATCATCAATATCGGGGTGATGCTAAGTTATTCATCTTCAGTATCTAAACCAAATTTTTTTAAACGATATCGTAATGAGCGGAATGTCATTCCTAATTTTTTGGCGGCTAGGGTTCTGTTCCAATGCGTTGAGTTTAACGCATTAATTAAAACTTCTTTTTCTACTTTCTCAAGGTATTGTTCTAATCCCTCTTCGGGCAAACCTTTGGGTATTTGAGACGTTAAATCAGTAGTTGCTTCAATGTGACTATTTGGTTGTTGTGCTAAAGGTGGGGATGTTAAGCCTAATGAAGGGCTTTTAACATGCTCGACGGCTATGAGCTTATCATCGCAAAGTGTAAGTGCACGCTCGATGATATTTTTAAGTTCGCGTACATTCCCTGTAAATGGTTGTTGTTTAAGGAATTGTATCGCCTCTTGAGACAGTTGAGGGGCTTCAATACGCCATTCACTACTGATTTTATCAATAAAATGTTGAGCTAGAACAGGAATATCTTTGGGTCTATCGCGGAGTGGGGTAAGACGTAAATCCATCACATGAATTCTAAAAAATAGATCTTGTCTAAATTTGCCTTGTTGAACCAATTGCTCAAGATTTTGATGGCTTGCACTGACAATCCTAAAATCAACATCAAGCTCTTTATCACTGCCAATCGGACGGATTTTCTTTTCTTGAACTGCTCTCAGCAATTTAGCTTGCATGGCGAGTGAAAGCTCTGCAATTTCGTCTAAAAATAATGTTCCACCGTCAGCTGTTTGAATTAACCCTTGTTTGTCTTGGTCAGCACCCACAAAACTGCCTTTGATATGACCAAATAATTCACTTTCCATCAGGTCTTCATTCATCGCACCACAATTGATCGCGACAAAGGCATGATCATGACGATTACTGAGTTGATGAATAAGATTCGCAACGATTTCCTTACCAGTCCCTGATTCACCTGTAATAAAGACGGGCGCTTGTGATCGAGCTATTTTTTTGATTGCCGTACGAAGCTGTTGAGTTTGTTCTGAGACACCAATCAGCAGTTGTTCCTCAAGCGGAAGCTGATTGAGATCATCATCCACTGCAGGGGTATGTAATGCTTTCTTAAGCAATTGATGCAAATGCTGTTGATTAATAGGCTTACTGACGAAATCGAAAGCGCCTGCTTTTAAAGCAGAGATTGCCAACTCCATATTGGCATAGGCGGTCAGTACCGCGATGGGCGTCTTCGGATAGTGCTGGGTGACGTATTTAACTAAATCGATGCCATTGCCATCTGGTAAATTGAAATCGGTGATACACGCATCGTATTTATATTCGCTTAGAAAACGTAGCGCTTGTTTCAAATGATGTGCCATATGCGTTTTAATGCCCATCCGAGAAAGGGTCATTTGCATCAACATACATAAATCAGGTTCATCATCGACTAAAAGTACTAAAGGTTGTTGCTTTACCATAACCTGATCTTATCCATCTAAACGTCTGTCTTATGGCATGTAATACGAAAACATGCACCTTGCTGTTCTTGTTCGATATAACTCAATTTTGCTTGGTTAGCTTCACAAATACTTTGTGATAAATATAATCCTAAACCAGTTCCATTGGTTTCAGTACTAAAAAATGGTTGAAATAATTGAGATAAATCATGTTGTTGGATGCCTTTGCCAAAATCGATAACATCAATAAAAATTTGATTTTCTGAACAACTGCTTCTGACAAAAATGTACTCTGCGGTCGGATCATTATGACGAATAGCATTACGAATTAAATTAATCAGAACTTGTCGCAGTTGGATTTCATCAAAATAAACTTCAAGATTAGCTTCAAGCTGTAATTGAATATGAGAACTGATATCTGCTAAATCTTGGTGAATAAGATCATGCATAAACTGTTCAAAATGAATTAGTACACCAGCAGTTTTTTTATTCTTTGCCATATCCAATGTGTCTTTGACGATTTTATCAATACGCTTTGCTTGCTTGGCAATCATTTGATTGAGCATACGTTTTTGTTCTTCATCCGAATCATCATTAAGCTCATTGGCTTGTACGATTGCTGCTAAAGGATTACGTATTTCATGTGCAATACTGGCTGATAATTGACCAAGAGAAGCTAATTTCATTTGTTGAACTTTCTGATTAAGTTTTTGCGCATCTTCCAAAATTAATAGCGTGAGCGCTTGTTGAGGCGTAACCAGTTTTTGAACACGAATATCAACTGTATAGGATGATTGATGAGATTCAAACTGAAAGCGCTCTCCATGAGCAACCAATGTGTTTTTTAGAATTTCATAGAGATCTGGTTGGAAGTTGGCAAGATTATATTGTTCATGAGCGTACAGGGGCGAAATACCAAGTAAGGAATATGCAGCAGGATTGCAGACGATAATTTTACAGTGATCATCTAAGACCAGATAACCGACTTCGATTTGCTCAAGAATATAGCGATTAATATTTTGTAGTTTAAAGAGTTCATTGGCTTGATGTGTATTGACGGATTCGAGTACTTGAAACCGTTGTATTGATACTTGACCAATGCCATGAACCACAAAAAATAAAAAGGCAAGAAAGGCACTGTCACCAATATTATTTAGACTTTCAATGGAGAACAAACTACCAAAAAACTGTTGATATACGACCCCAATCACCGCGACCAATGTGATGAATAAGGCTTGGTTTTTACTGAGTAAAAAATTTGCTGCAAAGACGGAAATAACAAACAATAACCCAATTGCGATATTGGGGCCACCGAGTGCAAAAGTAAGGGTATTTAGAAAGAGCAGGTCAACTGCAAATAAGGTGATAATTTGTTTAGAAATGGCTTGTGGTAAGTATTTTAAAACGATCGTTTGTACAATGCTGCTTGCGACATAAAGGAGTAAAGCGTAAAAATAGATTGATTCGTATTGATAAAAATAACGTTCAGAATCAATAGTCAGTAGGAATATGAGCGTTAAGCTTAGGGCGATAATGACACGATAACTTGAATATAGCGTTCCAAGACGGTAGATCGTTTGGTAAATAGAAATTGAAGCAGCAGACGTCATTGGAATACTCAGATCAAATTAAGGCTTAATCAAACCATAACGAATTGCCAAATGAGTCAGTTTGACATCACTATCGATTCCTAATTTTTCAAATATACGATAGCGGTAGGTATTCACTGTTTTTACGCTAACAAAGAGTTTGTCTGAAATTTCTTGGGCACTAATACAATTCACAACCATCATCGCGACTTGCATTTCACGTTCAGAAAGTGCGTCAAAAGGAGAGGTTTGTGTATCAGATAAATAAGAACTCGCAAGCTGTTCAGCAATATCTGCACTGAAGTATTTACCACCTTGCATGACTTTATTGATTGCACGCACCATTTCTGTGATTGGAGCTCCCTTCGTGATATAACCACGAGCCCCCGCTTTTAACAGTAGTGATGGATAGGGTTCTTCCGCTAGACCACTGACGGCGAGAACTCTGGTGTCAGGCGCTGTTTGTAATAAACGTCGAGTGGTTTCTACGCCACCGATACCAGGCATATTCACATCGAGCAAGACGACATTAGGGTGGTGTTGACGAACAAGACTAATGGCTTCTTCACCGGACTCTGCTTGACCAATGACTTGAATATCTGCTTGATCTTCAAGCATACGACAAATACCTGTACGAACTAACTCATGGTCATCTACCACTAATACCGTGATCACAAACACCTCCTCTGAAATCTATTCTTACTTTTTTGTTACATGATGCAAAAACTGCTTGCATTGGACTAACAAAAATAGCAATGCTATTCATAATCTTTACTAAAATACTGTGCATAATCACGTGGTTTAATATTAATCACGTTTGTACCTAAATGTAAGTCATATTTGAGGTGATTAGCAATGATGCAAAATGCCTCCGTGAGATGAGTAAGTTATCGTGAAAAAACAGAAATTAACGCTAATGCATGTACTGACTACATCAGTACTACTCTCTATGAGCTCATTGAGCTTTGCAGAATTAATTAATCATGCTAATTCTGCACCGGGGCAAGCGAGTATCAGTTGGTCATCTGAAGATGCAAGCCAATTCTTAAATAATGATAGTGTCAAGGCTTCTACTTCCTCTTCAGAAGAGTATACACCTCAAGCAACGACCACAATTACAACAACAATTCGTAAATCTACAGGCCCTGCGACTTCAACATCACCAACCACGCAGATTCTTGATAATAGTCGCTATAGCAACCAACCTTCAGTAAACGCGCGTGCAGCATTGGTCATGGATGCAAATACAGGTGAGGTCTTATTTAGTAAGAACACGAATACTGCTCTACCGATTGCGTCTGTTACAAAGTTAATGACTGCTGTAGTGATTGCAGATGCACAATTAAATATGTCTGAAAATATTACGCTGCAAAGTATTGATTTTGCAGGTGCGGGTGGTAAAAACTCAAGCTCGACATTGCGTGTAGGTGACACAATGAATCGTGCTGAAGCCTTATTATTCGCTTTAATGAAATCTGAAAATCCTGCAGCTGCGGCTTTGGCTCGAACATATCCAGGAGGTCGTGCGGCTTTCGTCTCTGCTATGAATAATAAAGCACGTGCCTTAGGGATGTATTCATCTAAATTTACTGAGTCTACAGGTCTAGATCCTCGCAATGTTGCTTCTGCGCGGGACTTGGGCATATTGGTGAGTACTGCATCACAGTACGGTCTTATTCGTCAATTTTCTACGACGCCAACCTATGACTTTAACCTCGGTTATCGTGTGTTGAAATCGAACAACACGAACTCTCTCGTTCGTAACGGTGGCTGGAATATTAACATTTCAAAGACGGGATTTATTAATGAGGCTGGGCGTTGTGTGGTGATGCATACGACTTTGAATAATCGTCCAGCTGTAGTTGTGCTTTTAGGAGCAAGCAATACTCAAGCTCGTAATGATGATGCTGTTCGCTTAATGCGTTGGACCAGTCAGTTACCACGTGCGATCTAGACCATAAATAAAAAACCCTGCATCTGCAGGGTTTTTTATCATGCAATCTTACATATTAGACAAAATTGAATCGCGTACTTGATCCATCGTTGCATCAATTGAAAGCATGACTGCATCAGAACACTGTTTGATTGCAGTATCAGGATCTTTAAGACCGTTACCTGTTACAGTACAAACAATGACTGAACCTTCAGCAATTTTGCCCGCTTTAATATCGCGGATTGCACCACCAATCGAAGCTGCAGAAGCAGGCTCAACAAATACACCTTCATACATAGAAAGCAAACGTTGTGCTTCTAAGATTTCAGCGTCTGTTAATTCATCAAACCAACCTTGAGAGTCACGTACTACCGCTTTCGCATGGTTCCAGCTTTGTGGGTTACCAATACGGATTGCTGTTGCAACAGTTTCAGGGTTTTGAACAGGTGCACCACGTAAGAATGGTGCTGCGCCAGAAGCTTGATAGCCAACCATCGTCGGTAAACCTTCAGGTTTAGGACCAGTGAATTGATCAGTTTCAGCATCATAAATTACTTGCTCAAATTGATCCGCAGGTTGGTTTGCAACAGCTTCTGTATAACCCATCCAGTGTGCAGTGATGTTACCTGCGTTGCCTACTGGTAAGCAGTGATAGTCAGGTGCACGACCTAATTCATCAACGATTTCGTATGCAATCGTTTTTTGGCCTTGCAAACGGTAAGGGTTGATTGAGTTTACGATAGTTACAGGGGCTTGGTCAGCAACTTCTTTAACAAGGCGCATACCGTCATCGAAGTTACCACGAATTTGCATTGTGATCGCACCATACATCATTGCTTGAGCCATTTTACCCATTGCAATTTTGCCTTCTGGAATTAAAACGAATGCTTTAATACCAGCGCGAGCAGCATAAGCGGCAGCGGCAGCAGAGGTATTACCTGTAGATGCACAGATAATCGCTTTAGAGCCTTCTTCAACCGCTTTAGTGACTGCCATGGTCATACCACGGTCTTTAAATGAACCAGTCGGGTTTAAGCCTTCGTACTTCACATAAATTTCAACATTTTTGCCAATTAAACGTGGAATATTCGCAAGCTTAATCAGTGGTGTATTACCTTCGCCTAGGGAGATTGCACGAGTAGTTGCAGACACTGGTAAACGGTCGCGATAACGGTCAACTAAACCAGTGTAACGATTGGCATTAGACATGATGATGTTCCAATTGTGTGTAGAGCTGGAGAGGGCAGCAGTACCCTCTACCCGAGATGATTAATTATCAAGCGATTCTAAACGAATTCGTACAATTTCGCCATGGATGACGGGTAATGCTTGAATTTGTGAAAGCGCTTCATCCATTTTTGATTCAACAATAGGATCTGTCAGAATCACGATAGGAATAAGGTCTTTTAAGCGAGGTTGCTGCATAATGGCATCAATACTGATTCCTGCACGACTCAAGATCGTAGTAACTTCAGCAAGTACGCCTGTTTGATCTTCAGCATTAATACGGATGTAGTAACCCGTTGTCATTTCTTCACGACTTAGAATTGGTAAGTCTGTGAGTGCTTCAAATGCTAATTGTGGAATAGTTCCAGCACCGTCTTCAGTATAAGAAATGTCACGAACGATATCGACAACGTCAGCGACTACGGCAGAAGCAGTTGGACCAGCACCAGCACCAGCACCATAATATAAAGTTGGGCCGACTGCGTTCGCTTGTACGAGAACAGCATTTTTAACGCCGTTTACATTTGCGATCAACTGGTCATCTGGAATGAGCGTTGGGTGAACACGTAGTTCAATGCCTTTTTCTGCACGACGTGCAATACCTAAATGCTTAATACGGAAGCCAAGATCTTCAGCATACTTCACATCTTGAGCAGTAACTTTACCAATTCCTTCAGTAAAAACTTTATCAAATTGAAGTGGAATACCAAATGCACAAGATGCAAGAATGGTTAACTTGTGAGCAGCATCAATCCCTTCTACATCAAAGGTTGGATCTGCTTCAGCATAGCCAAGTTCTTGCGCTTCTTTCAGAACGTCCGCAAAAGCACGTCCTTTTTCACGCATTTCACTTAGGATAAAGTTGCCTGTACCATTAATGATGCCTGCAAGCCAATCGATTTTGTTGGCAGCTAAGCCTTCACGAATTACTTTGATAATTGGAATACCGCCAGCAACAGCTGCTTCATAGGCGATCTGCACAGCATTGTCTTCAGCAAGTTTAAATAATTCGTTACCATGTTCAGCTAAAAGCGCCTTATTTGCAGTGACAACTTGTTTGCCATGAACAATTGCTTCTTTGATGACTTCATAAGCAGGGTGAATACCGCCCATGACTTCAACAACAACATCAACATCAGGTTGACGAACGATATCAAGAAGGTCGGCACTTTGTTTAACTGAGTCAGGAAGATTTAAATCTGGGCGAGGGCGACGAGTACCCACATAAGTAATTTGAATTTCACGACCGGTGCGACGTCTAATTTCAGCAGCGTTTTCTTGTAATAGTTTAAGGGCACCACCACCTACGGTTCCAAGACCGAGTATTGCCAGACGAACTGGTTTCACGTCACACTCCAAAAAATATGTAAAATTTTATTGAACCTAGATCATAGCTAAAAAAAGAGGCAGACTCTAGGGTCAATCGAGTTAAATATTGATGTATAAAAAGCAGTAATTTATCTCATAAATATTAGTTATTTAAGCTACGTAGTATTTCATCTGCTGTCATGTATCCACCAAGATAAACACCTTCTGAGCTGTAAATTGCAGGCGTTCCATTTACACCCATTTTTAAACCCATTTGGTACTGATCTTTAACAGGATTTTCACAGTTGGTATTGTCCAATTGTTGACCTGCAATAGCTTGATCAAATGCAGTTTTACGATCTTTACTACACCAGACACTTTCCATTGCTGGGAAATACTGTTCTCCACGTGGCCACGCGATATAACGAACTTCAATTCCTTTAGAATTGATTTCATCCATATGTTCATGCAATTTATGGCAGTAAGGGCAGCTGATATCTGTAAAAACGTAAACGATATGTTTGGTTTTAGATTTAGCTGGATAAATAATGAGATCTTCAGCTTTTAACTGGCTTAGTAACCCTTTACTCAATGCCGACTGGAAGGATTGTCCAATATCTTCAACTTTTTTATTACCTAAACGTAGTAAATCACCTTGGAAAATATATTGACCATCTGCAGTAGTGTATACCGCAGTCATACCCTCTAAATTGACCCAGTAAAGATTTGGTACTTCGGTTGGTTTAATGTCGATAATTTTGGCATTGATATTTGCGGTTTTAAAATTTTTCTCTAACTTTTGAATCAAGCGTTGTTGCGCATTTCGCTCAGTTAAATTTGATGCTTGGCCGGTTGCTGGAGCAGTTGCCGTTAAAGTACCATCTGATTTTTGTGTGTCTTCAGATTTGGAGCATGCACTCATAAAAAGCGTCGTTGCAAGGGTAGAAGCGAATAAAATTTTCGAACGGGTAAATAACATAAACAACCCTTTTAAAGTTTTCAGCATTATTTTTACTGCGCTAAGCATAACAAAAAATATTCTCAAATCGTAAATTATAGCTTAGTGCTACAAAATTCAGATCGATGACTTAGCCACGGGGATGATGCTGAGCATGAAGTTGTTGCATGCGAATTTGTGCAACATGCGTATAAATTTGTGTTGTCGATAAATCACTATGCCCGAGGAGCATTTGTACCACTCGGAGATCTGCACCGTGATTGAGCAGGTGAGTTGCAAAAGCATGTCTTAATGTATGGGGGGATAGCTCTGTCGCTATACCTGCTTGGAGGGCATAACGTTTGATGGCATACCAAAAGTTTTGACGGCTCATAATCCCGCCATGTTGGGTCAGAAATAAGTAATCTGTAGCACTTTTATAGAGTTGTGGACGAGCTTCTGCTAAATATTTTTCAATCCATTCCACAGCAATTTGCCCCAAAGGAACTAAACGTTCTTTATTTCCCTTGCCCAAGATTCGCAAAAAACCCTGATTGAGATTGATGTGATCTATTCTTAAATTAATCAGTTCGCTCACGCGTAAACCACAAGCATACAGGACTTCAAACATCGTGCGATCACGCAAGCCTAACGCTGTGTTTGTATCTGGTGCTTGAATGAGTGATTCAACATCTTGCTCAGATAAATCTTTAGGTAACGCTCGTCCTAACTTGGGTGTTTTATGTGCGGCTATAGGATTATCTGTTCTTAAATTTTGCTCTCTTAAAAATTTATAGAAAGACCGAAGTGCCGATAAAGTGCGAGCAATTGATCGAGGACTTTTCCCTTGTTTGGTGAGCTCAATCAGTACATCTGAAATATCATCGTGTGACCATAAGGTCATGGGGCTGGTTAACAGAGTACTGCATTGGACTAAATCTGTGAGATAGGCATTTCGGGTGTGTGGGCTAACAGACTGAGCGATTAAATAATCTCGAAATCCGTGTAAGAACGAAAGTTGTTCTGGAATTTGAATGGGTGCAGGAACTCGAGGTTTCTTATTAATCATAGGGATATTCGATTGGGAAATTCGATTGATTTAATTGAGATTATCTAATGTAGTGTAATTTTCTATGCATGTCGATGTGTTATAAGAAGATGCGAATCATTCTTGATGAGAGTGCGGTAATAATTCTCATTTGTATGTATACTGTTCAAAATTTTTTAGGGTTAGGTACGGTGCGTTTATCTGATTTGAAAGTCAAACAATCTGCCATCATTACGCAAGTGCATCGCACTGTAGATGGTACTTCTACAGATATGGTGGCAAGTCGTTTAGAAACGCTAGGATTTGTTTCCGGAACTAAAGTACAAGTCATTACGAAAGGACTGTTTGGCGGCGATCCAATTCTCATTCAAGTGGGTTTTACTCGCTTTGCCTTAAGAAAAAATGAAGCACAAAAAATTGAAATAGAAGGAGTGTCGGCATGAGCGATGCGTTGCGTGTTGCCCTTGTTGGTAATCCTAACTGTGGTAAAACTTCATTATTCAATCATTTGACTGGAACACGCCAAAAAGTAGGTAACTATGCAGGTGTAACCGTTGAGCGAAAAATTGGTCACTTCACGTTAAACTCAGGTAAAGCGGTTCGTGTTTTAGACTTGCCAGGAACGTATAGTTTAGACGCAACTAGTCCAGATGAAGAAATCACCCGTGATGTTGTTTATGGGAAAATTGCGGAAGAAGGTCATCAAGATGCATTTTTATGCGTTGTTGATGCAACCAATTTGAAGTTGCACCTTGGTTTAGTTTTGGAGTTGATCCAATTGGGTCGTCCAATGCTACTCGTACTTAACATGATGGATGAAGCTCGTCGTCGTGGAATGCAAATCAATACCCAAAAGCTTTCTGAGCGCCTAGGCATTCCAGTTGTAGAAACGGTTGCTGTGCGTCGCTCAGGTATTGAAAACCTGATGAATGCGCTAGATCATGGCAAATATGCTGTTCCTCAAACTGAGCTGACAGGTTTGAAAGGATCTGATCACGACAAAGTTGAAGCGATTGTCAAAGATGCCGTTCAATTTGTTGAATTTGATGATAAACGTTCAGTTTTTCTCGATAAAATCTTTCTGCACCCAGTACTTGGTCTATTCAGTTTAGCGGTGATGATGTTCATCATTTTCCAAGCAGTTTTTGCTTGGGCGGCACCCTTCATGGATGGTATTGAGACGTTCTTTGGCTGGTTGGGTGAAGTCGTTGGTGAGAATATTGCCCATCCATTACTCAATAGTTTAGTGGTTGATGGAATTATCGCGGGTGCAGGTGGTGTAGTTGTCTTTTTGCCTCAGATTCTCATCTTATTCTTCTTTATCTTGGTGCTTGAAGAATCAGGTTATTTACCCCGAGCGGCATTCTTACTTGATAAGTTGATGTATAAAGCAGGTCTTTCGGGACGTGCATTTATTCCATTACTGTCGAGTTTTGCGTGTGCAATTCCTGGAATCATGGCATCACGGACTATTAGTGATCCAAGAGACCGTTTGACCACGATCTTTGTTGCGCCATTGATGACTTGTTCAGCTCGTTTACCCGTCTATGCGTTGTTGATTGCAGCTTTTGTGCCTTCTCAAACGGTTTGGGGACTATTTAACCTTCAAGGTTTAGTGCTGTTCGGTCTATATATGGCAGGGATTGTGAGTGCATTGATCGTATCGTTTGTGTTGAAGTTTTTCCAAAAAGATAAATCTCAACATATGTTATTGATGGAACTTCCAAGCTATCGTTTTCCAGATTTGAAAAACGTGTGGATTGGCTTGCTTGATCGAGCAAAAATCTTTTTGAAGCGAGTCGGTGGAATCATCTTTGCGCTTTCTATTTTATTATGGTTCTTGTGCACATTCCCACAACCACCAGAGGGTGCAACATTACCTGCGATTGATTATTCATTTGCGGGGATGTTAGGTCATTTGATGCAACCAATCTTTGCGCCATTAGGCTTTAATTGGCAGATTTGTATTGCTTTAATTCCAGCCATGGCTGCGCGTGAAGTTGTCGTTGCTGCTTTAGGCACCGTGTATGCTTTGTCTGCTGTTGATGAGGATGCGATGTCGGAAGGCTTGGCATCACTGATTAGTAGTGGTGGGGATTTGGGCTGGTCTTTAGCAACAGGATTATCACTTTTGGTCTGGTTCATTTATGCACCACATTGTTTGGCGACATTAGCGACAGTGAAACGCGAAACAGGTTCTTGGAAGACAGTTGGCTTTATGACCGTCTATTTATTTGGTTTAGCGTATTTTATGTCGTTTTTAACCTATCAAGTCGCGACCAGCGTATTAGCTTAAATCTGAAGAGGTGAGGAGACTGAGATGATTGAAATTCTAATTATTACGGCATTGGTCCTTTGGAGTGCATTGGTCGTATTCAAAAAGGTTTTTCCACAGACGTCAAATTCAGTCTTTATGAAACTGTCAGATGCCACGGAAAGAAAAGGGTGGAAGGCACTATCAAAGTGGCTTAAACCCAAAATGACTACTGGATGTGGCGGAAATTGCGCTTGTCCTGTTTCAGACAAGGAAACACCCAAGTTAAACCCTCAAGCTGTGAAATGGAAGTAGTTTACTTCAATAAAAAAACCGCCTAAATTGGCGGTTTTTTTACGCATGGACACAAAATAATGTCAAGATTATGAAATCAAAAAAAGCATTCAAAGCAGCAAAGTGCTAACATTTCGGCAGTTTCTAATTAGACTAAAATATGGGGCAGAAATGTTAATACAGCGTGGTGGATTAAAAGTTGTCGCAGGACTCGGAATTTCGGGTGTTGCTGCGGTAAATTTTCTACATGAAAAAGGCTATCACGTTGCAGTAACAGATTCGAGGACCTCTCCACCTGGACATGATCAAATTCCACCTGAAGTCCAAACTAGCTTTGGAAAATTTGACGAAGAAATGTTGTTGTCTGCTGAGGAAATTATTATCAGTCCAGGGCTTGATCCTAAACTGCCAGTGATTCAAACAGCGCTTGCACAAGGCATTCCTGTTGTCAGTGAAATTCAAATTTTACGACGTGCGACTGAAAAGCCTATTGTTGCAATAACAGGTTCTAATGCAAAAAGTACAGTGACCACCTTGATCGGCTTAATGGCGAAAGATGCAGGTAAAAAAGTTGCTGTAGGGGGGAATTTAGGACGTCCAGCCTTAGATTTAACCAAAGATGATCCAGAGCTATATATCTTAGAACTATCCAGTTTCCAATTAGAAACTACATCGAACTTAAATGCTGAAGTTGCTGTCGTCTTAAATATGAGCGAAGACCATCTCGATCGTCATGGCGATATGATGGGATATCACACTGCCAAACATCGTATTTTTCAAGGTGTCAAGAAAGTGGTCTTTAATCGGGATGACTCTTTGACACGTCCTTTAGTACCTGATGCAACGCCAATGCAGAGTTTTGGGCTCAATGCACCAGATATGAATCAGTATGGCGTACTCAGAGATACTGATGGCACGATGTGGCTAGCAAGGGGGCGTGAACGTTTATTGAAAAGTTCTGAGATGTATATTCAAGGGACACACAATGTCGCAAATGCACTTGCGTGTTTAGCTTTAGGTGAAGCGATAGGTCTACCATTAGAGGTCATGCTGGAAACTTTGAAAACCTTCAAGGGGTTGGAGCATCGCTGCGAATTTGTCAAAGAAGTGCAAGGTGTTCGTTATTATAACGACTCAAAAGGTACAAATATTGGGGCAACCTTAGCAGCATTAGACGGCTTAGGTGCGGCGATCGCAGTACAGAAAGCTAAAGTTGCCATCATTTTAGGTGGTCAAGGTAAAGGGCAAGATTTTACTGCTTTAAGAAAATCATTAACGGAATTTGCAAAACTCGCGGTACTCATTGGTGAAGATGCGCCAGTGATTGAACAAGCAATTCAAGGCACAACCACAATTCTTCACGCTACATCATTAGAAGAAGCAGTAAAATTATGCCAAGCAAATACACAGCAACATGATGTGGTATTACTTTCGCCGGCATGTGCAAGTTTTGATATGTTTACTGGCTATCCACAACGCGGACATCAATTTGTTGCTTGTGTGAATGCGCTGCACGAAGAAAAATAAGGACGAAGATATGGCTGAGTCAGCTCAGACAACGATTGATAAAGTGAATAAAATTTACCAACGTTGGTTACCACGTATTCCAAGTGAAATTACATCAAGGAATGTTCTAATTTTTTGTGTGATTGCACTGCTCTGTATTGGAACGGTGATGGTTGGTTCAGCTTCTATGCCTTACGCAGAAAGATTGCATGAAAATCCATTCCACTATGTCATCCGCCATGCCATATCCATCGTGGTTGCGTTTGTCGCAGCAATTTTGGTTTATCGTGTTTCGTTAAATACCTGGTTTAATAACACATTTCCGTTATGGATGATGAGTATGGCATTGCTTGTCGCGGTGTTATTAGTCGGTTCGGAAGTGAACGGTTCGACGCGTTGGATTCGAATCGCAGGATTTACCTTCCAGCCTACTGAAGCTGCGAAAGTGATGATGGCTATTTTTACTGCAGATTATGTTGTCCGTCGGGCAGAAGAAGTGCGGAATAATGTGAAAGGGCTGGCACGATTAGCAACAGTAATGCTATGTACAGTTGGTTTGATTATTGCTGAACCTGACTTAGGTGCAACGGTAGTGGTTGCCTTAACGATGTTAGGGGTGTTCTTTCTTGCAGGTGCGCCACTAATCCAGTTTGGTATTGCATTGGGTGCCATTATCATGGCATTTGTAGTGCTGGTTGTGTTCGAGCCTTATCGTTTCGAGCGTTTAATGTCTTTTACCAATCCATGGGCAGATCCTTTAGGTTCTGGTTATCAGCTTTCAAATGCGCTTATGGCCTTTGGACGTGGTGAATGGTTAGGGGTAGGCTTAGGCCATAGTATTCAAAAAATGTCTTATCTCCCTGAGGCGCATACGGACTTTATGTTGGCTATTTTGGCAGAAGAGTTCGGTTTCATGGGCATTACGGTTGTTCTCGCACTGTCATTTCTTATGGTGGGTGCGTGTATTCGAATTGGGCATCGTGCCATTCAACATCAATTCTTGAGAGCGGGTTATTTGGCTTACGGGATTAGCATTATTTTTGTTCTGCAAATTATGGTAAATGCTGGCATGAATATGGGGCTGCTCCCAACAAAAGGTTTAACTTTACCATTTATTAGTTATGGTGGTTCATCTCTGATTATGTGTGCTGTCATGGTCAGTTTAATGCTGAAAATTGAAGCAACAACCCAAGAAAAGAATCAGGCTAAGGAAGTATCTAGCTTTTAAAATACACGATTGTATCTTAAGCATTCAAATCTGATGATGGTGGAGTACTATTTTGCTGCAACACCATCGTTGGCATATGTGTGCCACAGTTTAAACAGGTGACTTGACCAGATTTGGGTTTTGATAGTGGAATCAATGGAATAAAAAATAAAGAAAAATAATTGCGTTGTTGTTTAATTTCATAATTGCTATATGTACGACAGACTGGGCATAGAAATTGCCCCTTTTCCGTTTTGATGGTTTTAGGTCCTACCCCAAAAATAAAAAACATAATGAACTCCTGATTAATCTATCTAAATGGAATTCAAAAACATTTTCAGCTGAATAACAAGCATGATTCTGTATGGACACTATTCAAAAACACCTTGTATGGTGGTGCCAACTGGAATTTTCTTACGATCCCATTGTTGAATTGCCTGTAGAAGCATGCGATTTGGTTGATCTAGATCAACTGGATCTTGTCCTAATGCGTGAATAGCTTTGTTCAAGAGTTGGGGGGCTTGGGTGAGATCAAGTGCTACAGCTAAATTTTGCTTAGAAAGCTTTGTACCATCTTTATTCATTGCTAGGGGCAAATGCATATACTGAAGTTCAGGGTAGCCCAATAATCGCCCTAACCAAATTTGTCGTTCAGTGTTATCCAGCAAATCAGCACCACGCACAACATGAGTCATTCCTTGTAGATAATCATCCACAACCACGGCGAGCTGATAATTAATAATACCGTCGCGACGTTTAAGAACAAAATCTCCTAATTCATTGGTCAAATTAGAGCAATGCTGACCTTGTAAAAGATCCTCAAAACAAATCAACTCGTTTGATGTTTTAACCCGAATGGCTTGTTGATCGTGTGGTAGTTTTAAATCGCGGCAAGTACCGCTATAGATATGATTAGAGCCTAATATTTTGCGTGTACATTGGCAGGCATAGGTGAGGTCACGTTGCTGAAGATCATTTAAGACCGATTCATAGATGTTTAAACGGTCTTTTTGAAAGATAATTTCGTCATCAAACTCGAAACCGAAAGCTTCAATACATGACAAGATATGTTCTTCACTACCAGGATATATGCGAGGGATGTCTGTATCTTCAATTCGTACAACCCATTTGCCTGCATGAGATCTTGCTTCACAATAGCTTGCAACAGCTGTAATGAGTGATCCAAAATGAAGAGGGCCGGTTGGCGATGGCGCAAACCGACCCACATAAGCCATCCTGTTGTCCCCCTCCTTTATCAAAGGAGGGGTTAGGGAAGGATTATTAAATAACATGATTAACCGTTATTTTGTTTCTCTTTAATTTCAGCTAAAGTTTTGCAATCAATGCAAAGCGTCGCTGTTGGACGAGCCTCTAAACGACGTAAGCCAATTTCGATCCCACAGGTTTCACAGAAACCATAGTCATCATTTTTGATTGCTTCGATAGATTGTTCAATTTTGCGAATTAACTTGCGTTCACGGTCACGAGTACGAAGCTCAATCGCAAACTCTTCTTCTTGCGTTGCACGGTCATTTACATCAGGCAATGCAGTATTTTCATCTTGCATTGTATTTAATGTTCGATCCACTTCTGACATTAACTCGTCTTTCCATGCCAATAAAATTTGACGGAAATGCTCAAGTTGACCTTCAGACATGTATTCTTCATTTTTTTTCGGCTGATAAGGCTCGATGCCAAATAGACTCGCTGTAGTACCGCCTTCGGAAGTCTTTGGCTTGGTCTTACGCACGCGTTTTACTTTTTCAGCAACTACGTTGTTTTCTTCCAAGACTTGATTTTGGTTGTCATTCGCCATAAAGGGCATTCCTCATCATATGCGTGTTTGCGTACGCAAAAAATATGGTGATATGCAAGTGTTTTTATCGCTTCCGATAGATTGTTGCTATCGGGGGCGTCATCATATAGATTTTTTATCAAAGATGAAAGCTATGAATATCTGTTTTGGACTGTTCAGATTCCATTCGGACAGATAACTTAATCCAAAACACTTTAAAAGAAAAGCTAATAACCTGAAATTTCTTTATTAATATTTTGCGCGAAATTTTGTAGGCGATGAACACGTGTTTCAAAGCTACCGTCAGTTTTCAGTAGTAGGCTGCGATAGCCTGGTGCAAGGTCATCAAAGGCAAAATCTTCAGTCTTTGGTTTAAACTGAACGGAGGTGGAGGGCGTTGATAAAAATTGAATATTTTTCCAAACATTCAACGAATCTTGGTGCACATGTCCAAAGATCACTGCTTGAATGTGTTGATACTCTGCCATGATCTGTGTCAATTGATCTGAATTTTTTAAGATGTGTCGATCAATCCACTTGGACTTCATTTCAAGTGGGTGATGATGACACGCCAAAATGACAGGGTGCTGCTGTGTTTCCTGAAGAATCATTGATAAATGATTCAATTGTTCTGCTTTAATCCAACCATCTACTTTGTGGGGCACAGCACTATTTAATAGGATGATTTTCCACGTTTCGAAAGTTAACACGGCCGGTATAGGATCAGGCGCTGCAAAAGGAAAATATTCGGCATCATCATGATTCCCTGGAATTTGATAAAACGGAATATTCAAATTTTTCATGAAACTCAAATATCGCTGATAAGTTGCCTCATGTGGTACCTGTGCCAAGTCACCTGTATGAATAATCGCATCAATGTCTTGATAGCGATTTAAAATATCATTGATCACTGCATGAAAACTTTGTTCAGGATTTATCTGAACAAACGGCGTGTCAGGATGATCCATGAGATGAGTATCGGTAATTTGGATAATGAGCTGATCATTTTTATTCTGTTTGATTAAAGGCGTCATAAATTACCTCAGCGCTATAGAGGTAGTGGCAATGTGCTGTTTGAGCCATTGCAGAGCCATGATGACAGGTGCATTACACAATCGTTTGGATGCCAATAATTGTTCAAGATCTGAATAAGCTAAGATATGCAGTTGGATATTCTCACCTTCATCTGGCATACCATGAATACCGCCTTGCTCAGGAAGATCTGCTTCTGCAACATACAAATGAAAAACTTCATCGCACGCACCAGCAGAAGGGTAGAAGGTAAATAAATGTTCCAGATTACGAATTTCACAACCAGATTCTTCTAAACTCTCACGCTGAATACATGTTTCAGGTGATTCATCGCCATCTAATACGCCTGCAATGATTTCTAGTTGCCATGGGGAGATAGGATCATCGATTGCACCAATTCGGAATTGTTCAATCAGTGCAAAGCGCTTGAGTGCATCATTGTAGATGAGTACACCAGCAGCTTCTTTTCGATGCACTAATTCACGATGAATTGTTGGGGTATAAGTATTCTCACCAAATAAACGATGTGTGATGCTCACTTTCTCTATACGAATGAATCCTTGATAAAGGGATTCGCGAGAATGGACCTTAAAATCTTTATTATTGTAAGTAGCTTTTTCAAGAATTTTCATTCGTATACGTTAGGACAAAAATTTATTTCATCCTAACTGAGATTGCATTAAAGAAAAACAGATTTTTTAATTTTTACAGCTTCTGATACAACTTTTGTCCTTGCTTATGATACTCATTTTTCATCGCGTTGAGACCTGATTCAATCTCTTGATTTAACTTGAGATCTAGATTATCAGACTGCTGATTTTGAGCGTATTCACGCACATTTTGGGTAATCTTCATTGAGCAAAATTTAGGCCCACACATCGAACAGAAATGCGCTGATTTATGTGCCTCTTTAGGCATAGTTTCATCATGCATACTACGTGCCGTATCAGGATCTAAACTTAAGTTAAATTGATCTTCCCAACGAAACTCAAAACGTGCTTTTGAAAGCGCATTATCACGGACTTGAGCACCTGGGTGTCCTTTGGCGAGGTCTGCAGCATGTGCTGCAATTTTATAGGTAATAATGCCATCTTTGACGTCCTTTTTATTGGGTAGACCTAAATGCTCTTTAGGTGTTACGTAACAAAGCATCGCTGTTCCATACCAACCGATCATGGCTGCACCAATTGCTGAAGTAATATGATCATAACCAGGTGCAATATCTGTTGTTAATGGTCCTAATGTATAAAAAGGTGCTTCTTTGCAAACCTCAAGTTGTAAATCCATATTTTCTTTAATCATATGCATAGGAACATGACCAGGACCTTCAATCATGACTTGCACATCGTGTTCCCAAGCTCGATGGGTTAATTCTCCTAATGTACGCAGTTCGGAAAATTGGGCTTCGTCATTGGCATCTTGAATGCACCCAGGGCGTAAACCATCACCTAAGCTGAATGAGACATCATAGGCTTTCATGATCTCGCAGATTTCATCAAAATGGGTGTATAAGAAATTTTCTTTATGATGTGCAAGACACCACTGTGCCATGATTGAACCGCCGCGTGAAACGATGCCCGTTAAGCGATTGGCTGTGAGAGGAACATAGCGCAATAAAACACCAGCATGAATCGTGAAGTAATCAACCCCTTGCTCAGCTTGTTCGATTAAAGTGTCTTTAAAAATTTCCCATGTAAGATCTTCTGCTATTCCATCCACCTTTTCTAATGCTTGATAAATCGGAACAGTTCCAATAGGTACAGGGGAGTTACGAATAATCCACTCGCGTGTTTCATGAATATTTTTACCAGTAGACAAATCCATGATGGTGTCAGCACCCCAACGTGTTGCCCATGTCATTTTTGCCACTTCTTCATCAATGGATGAACCCAGTGCTGAGTTGCCAATATTGGCATTAATTTTCACTAGGAAATTGCGTCCGATAATCATCGGTTCGAGTTCAGGGTGATTGATATTGGCAGGAATAATGGCACGACCTGCAGCGACTTCTTGGCGTACAAATTCAGGTGTAATTTCTAATAAATTTTTTGCACCAAAGTTTTGACCAACATGTTGGCGAATATCCACACCTTCGCGTTGCTTTTGGTTTTCTCGAATCGCAATGTATTCCATTTCAGGCGTGATAATACCCTGCTTAGCATAATGCATTTGCGTGACGTTATGTCCTGGTTTAGCTCGACGAGGTTTCTGGATATGTGCGAAACGAATGCCAGCTGTACGAATATCTTGAAGACGTTCTCGCCCAAATTTTGAGCTTAATGTCGCGAGTTGTTCTGTATCTGCGCGCTCTTCAATCCATGTATCTCTGAGGTTTGGTAGGCCTCGATTTAAATCAATTTGAATCTCAGGGTCGGTATAAACACCTGAAGTGTCATACACCAAAATGGCAGGATTATACTCACCGCCTAAGCCCGTTGGTGTATCGGAGAGTGCAATTTCACGCATGGGTACGCGAATATCTGGACGAGAACCTTGAACATAGACTTTTTTTGACGCTGGTAAAATGCGGGTGAGATCTTGAGCATCTTGCTCATGTTGAGCAGAGAGATCTGTATTTGAAAGATTCGTTAATTGGTTCATTGCAATGATCCTTATGAATGACATCAACGAATCAAGCACGACCAAAAACGGTGGCGGAATTATCCTGAATGAATAACCTAGAACAAAGTTTTTAGATGGCTTGATTCCTACGCAGGTATTAACCTGATCAGGTTCAACGGTACTCACCATCAAAACAATGTTTTAGGTGATCTCAGCGAGTTATTACTCGCGCTCCGTCAAGCGATGCCAAAATATTAACATATAAAGTCAGATTAAAGTCATCAGACTATGATGTATAACAAATTGCGTCTTTAAAGCAATTACGACGATTTTCAAGATCAACAGTTTTTAAGTTTAAATAGTGACTTAGCTGTATAAGAACTTGCGGATTTTGATCAGTCTGATTTGAAGTTAATTTACTTTTTTGTTGTGAATCCAGTTCGATAAATTTTAAGAAAAGTCTCGCTTGATCTGCTAAACGACTATTTTTCATATTTGCGAGTTGTTCGATTTCAGCTAAAGCATCGGGTGCAATTTCAACACGGCCTTCAAAATCATGAGAAACAGGATCATGTTTGAGACCTTTAAATAATAGATTTGAATAAAAATGATAAAGGTACTCTGCATCTAAACGGAAACTGCTTTGAGGGTATTTTTTTAGATAATTTTCCCAATACTGGGCACGTCTAGAAATCTCTTGTGCTTCAAGATGAAAATGAGGATCTTCAAATTGTGCTTGCTGATTTTGTTCAGCAAGTTCTTGCATAAATGCTTGTTCTGCCTCAGGGAAATAGGGGGCAAATACTCGTGCTAAATAATATGGGTTTCTTTGATAGGTTGCTTGGTGGTTAATATCGACGAGATCAATATACGCTTGACCCTTATGCCGAAGTAAATATTGATCTCGTGGATGTAATTTTTCAATTTGTGATTGTTGAATCGTCGGAAATTGCGACTGGTCATGAGCATATAAATCAAAAGCTTTCTGCTGTTCAGGTGATCGATCTAAACTTAAGAAATTTCTATACATGATGTCTGCCAAACCAATCAATTCTTTCTGTTCCTGAAATGGCATTAAGGGAAGACAAAGTCGAATATCTTGATTGATTTGCTCAATGGCGAATGTAGTCCGTTGAGCAGTTATCCCGAGCATTTCTTTTTTGAGTTTTTGACAAATGAGGTTGAGATCAGGTGTGGTGTTCTGGTTTTGGGTTGGGTTTGGAGATTCAGTAGGTATTTCTTCGGAAATCGGTTTTTGACACGCAGTTAAGCCAAGACTTACGACTATAAGAGTCAATAATTGACGAATAGGCTTAAACGTGTGCAAAAATGACTTCATTGAGATATCAAAATACAGTTAAAGTGTGAAATGAGGCGCAAATAGATTTTCACTTATTTTAAAACCGTACAGTGAAATTTATTGTAGTTGCTTCGCAATCAAGCGTTAAAATAATGTATGAAAAACATACATCAATTCGCATAATTCAAAATAATTCTCCGGATTAAATGAAAAAATAATAAAATTGATACGTAAAAAGTTCGATTAAAGATTATATTTGCAACATCCTATTCTAATTACTTGTTATTCAAATGCTTAAGGTACTGTGAAGTCATTATCATGAAAAAAACTCTACTTGCAGTCAGTTTAATTGCGCTTAGCCCGATGAGCTTTGCATTGAACCTCGTTGAAGCCTATGAGCGAGCAAAGCAAACCGATCCAAATTGGCAAGCCAACGTTTTGCAGTATGAGGCTGATCAGTTAAATATAGGTTTAGCAAAAGGTAATTTGCTGCCGACAGTAACTGTTTCAGGAAATGTGACGCGTAAAAACCAAGATGTAAATCATTCAAGTACAGAATCGAATCCTTTTTTTAATAGTTCTGACCTGTTGGCATCGACATCGACCACTCGTCAAATTGCGATTACTGCACGACAACCCATTTTCAGAATGGATGCTTGGCAGGGATATAAACAGGTAAAAACCTCAGTTCAACTGAGTGAAGTCACTTTAAAACAGCAACAGCAACAACATATATTAAATGTCTCTGAAGCTTATTTTAATGTACTACGTCAACAGGCTTTAACGCTCACTAACGCTCAAGAAGAAAAAGCATTATTCGAGCAGCTCAATATGATGAATGCCAAACTCAAAGAAGGTTTAGTTGCTGAAAGCGATGTGAGCGAAGCGAATGCACAATATCAAAATGCGCGAGCAAATCGAATTGCGACAGGTGTTCAATTAATCTTGGCACAAGAGCAACTTGCTCAGTTGATTGGACCTTACCAAGAAAAGCTCGCTGTTTTAAGTGATGATTTCGAGTATCAAAAGCCTGTACCGAATATCATGAGTGAATGGACTAAATTAGCTCAAGAACAGAATCTTGAAATTCTACAAGCGCGTTTGCAACGTCAATATGCCAATGATCAGCGACGTGTAGAGCAAGCGGCGCTTTATCCTCAAGTCGAAGCCGTAGCCACTTATGGATATAGTGAACAGTCACCACAAACAGCTATATCGAGTGATGGACGGTTCGATCAGGTGGGTGTAGAAATGAACTGGAATGCCTATACCGGTGGGCGAACTAAAATTAATATTGATAAAGCGACAAAAAATGTTGAAAAGTCGGAACGCCAATTAGAAGCTGCGATACGTAAAGCAACCACAGATGCTAAAAAATCTTACCTACAAATTGATATGGATAGTGCTACATTGCAAGCGCGCAAAGCTGCCATGGATTCTTCAGCATTAGTCGCGAAAGCCTCCCAAGCTCAGTATGATGAAGGGCTTAAAAGTATGGTTGATGTGTTGCTTGCGCAAAGAAATGCTTTTGCAACGCGATTAGATTTTGTGAATGCTCAATATGATTATGTGTTGAATGTGTTGAGGTTGAAGGCTTCTGTGGGACAATTGAATGAAAATGAGCTTCGTCAAATGAATGCGTGGTTAGTTGAAAAATAGAATAAATTGATTGTTTTGTCATCAAATATTCACAATTGATATGCTTTAATATGGCAAAAATTTCAATCCATTCACGCTGTGTGGAGTAATAAGACTTTGAGCTCTAATAATCCTGTACTTAGCCACCATATTTCTTCTCAATTTAACGAAGATTTGCAAGATGTCCATACCAAATTTATGGCGATGGGTGGTTTGGTTGAGCAACAAGTTGCTAATGCCATTCATGCTCTTTTAGATACAAATGTGAATTTAGCTGTAGATGTCCAATTTCAGGATAATACGGTAAATCGCTATGAGCGTGAAATTGATGAAGGTTTGACTTTGATTTTAGTGCGTCGCCATCCTGCTGCAAGTGATCTGCGTATGGTGATTGCAATGAGCAAGGCCAATACCGATTTAGAACGTATTGGTGATGAAGCAGCTAAAATTGCACGTATAGCCCAAAATCTATGTGAAGAAGGTGAATCACCTCGTGGTTATATGGAAACACGTCATATCGGTAATCAAGTGCGAGTAATGATTCATGATGCATTGGATGCATTTGCACGTGTTGATGCAGAGCAAGCACTTAAAGTATTGTTGGCTGACGCAGATATCGATCGTGAATATCAATCTGCTACACGTACATTAATGACCTACATGATTGAGGATCCTCGTCATATTTCTCGTGTTCTGAATGTCATGTGGGTGCTGCGTTCTTTGGAGCGTATTGGTGACCATGCGCGAAATATTTCTGAACAAGTGATTTATATGGCTAAAGGCTATGACGTACGACACACCAGTGTGGAAGAGATTGAAGAAAAAGTTCAAGGTAATCATTAAAATAGAATTCATATAATACACAAAAACCTCGAATATCGAGGTTTTTTTATGTGATATTAAACTTGATTTTTGTAAAAGATATAGACAAAAAAATTCCTAGATTTTGGGGGAAATCTAGGAAGGAAAACTGATGAAACAGTACGCTGTTATTATTATTTGTTCACTCATAATCTTGCTATGAAATAATAATATTCAAATTATGTGTAAAGTTCAGCTGCAAAAGTGTGATTTTGTGTAATTTAATATTTGTAAAATGTAAACCTTATCACAATTTAGTGTCCTACCCAATCCTGCCTATTTCATTAGTTTATGTCAACTATTATGATGATCTAAAAGTAAATTTTAGAATCTTTCGAAATAAAAAAAGCCCTGATATTCAGGGCTTTTTTAAGTCATACTTATGCAGATTTTGCTTCTGCAGGTGCAGATAACATATGACCTGTTTCTTCGAAATTAGAATGCCAAGAGAGCGCTTCTGTAAGTAGGTGAGGAGTTTGTCCACCTTTAGCACATGCACGATCGAAATAGTCGTTTAATGCATCTTTATACAATGGGTGAACACAGTTATCGATGATTGCACGTGCACGTTCACGCGGTGCAAGACCACGTAAATCAGCAAGACCTTGTTCAGTAACAAGAACGTCTACGTCATGACCTGTGTGATCTACGTGAGATGCCATCGGCACTACAGATGAAATGTCACCGCCTTTAGCGATTGATTTAGTCACGAAGATTGCGATATGCGCATTACGTGCGAAGTCACCTGAACCACCAATACCATTCATCATTTTTGAACCACATACGTGCGTAGAGTTCACATTGCCGTAGATGTCAAATTCAAGTGCAGTATTGATCCCGATAATCCCTAAACGGCGTACCAATTCTGGGTGGTTTGAAATTTCTTGAGGGCGTAATACAAGTTTGTCTTTGTATTGCTCAAGATTATTGAATACTTTTTCACCATAACGTGCAGAAAGTGTAATTGATGAGCCAGAAGCGAATTTCATTTTACCAGCATCAATTAATTCAAAAGTACAGTCTTGAAGTACTTCTGAGTACATGATGAGATCTTCAAAATTCGATTCTTTAAGACCAGTTAATACCGCATTCGCAATTGAACCAATACCTGCTTGTAATGGACCTAAATTTTTAGGAAGACGTTCTTCAGCCACTTCTTTTTCAAAGAATTCGATTAAGTGGTTTGCAATTGCTTGAGTCTCATCATCTGGTGCAGTGACTGTTGATGGAGAATCATGGAATTCGCTGTTAAATACGATGCCAACAATTTTAGCAGGATCGATATTAATTGCATGTGTACCAATACGCTCATCGACTTGAGTGAGTGGAATCGGCTGGCGTGTCGGACGATAAGATGGGATATAAATATCGTGCAAGCCTTCGAATGCTGGGCTTAAATTTGTGTTAATTTCAACAATTACTTTTTCTGCAAAGATTGCAAAGCTTGCTGAGTTACCTACTGAAGTCGTTGGAATGATGCCACCATCTTCAGTAATTGCTACAGCTTCGATTACAGCAATATCAGGCTTTTTCAATTGTTTATTACGCATTTGTTCAACAGTTTCTGACAAATGCTGATCAATAAACATTACTTCGCCTTTATTGATCGCCTTACGCAAAGTATTATCGACTTGGAAAGGTAGACGACGAGCCAATACGCCAGCTTCAGTTAACTGTTTATCTAAGTCATTACCCAAAGACGCACCAGTGATTAAAGTGATCTTTAAAGGGTTTGTATGAGCGCGTTTTACCAATGCCAATGGAACTGCTTTAGCTTCACCAGCACGCGTGAAACCACTCATACCTACGGTCATGCCATCTTCAATAAACGTTGAAGCTTGTTCAGCTGAAATGACTTTTTCATGAAGTGACTCTAAACGAATGCGATCTAAAGACATGGTTTACTCTTCTCTTGATATTCTGGATCTGGCACCGATTGTACCGATCAAGCGAGCCATTTTGCATACCTGTTAGGCTAAGGTCTAATTTTTTCAAAAAATGCGGATATAAAGATATATTATGGTTTGTAAGATATTGTTTTTTATTTTTAATTTTCATTGTGGTGAATAATTAAACCAATTCAACCGTTCAACTATTCACCATTCATCAAAATCGTTCGGTGATGGTTTGCCTGATTTTATCTAAGGTGCTATTGGTTGAAATATCAGCAACTTGAGGTGTTGAAAGGGGCAGTAGAATGATAGCTTCAAGACCTCCTTCAGGACGATTATGAATTTTTAATTCACCTTCATGAATATCGACAATTCGTTTTACAATGGCTAAACCAAGACCACTCCCTTGGATGGTACGTGCTTCATTGCCACGTACAAAAGGTTGCATAAGGTCTGCAATTTGATCTTCTGGGATTCCATCACCGTGATCAGCAACACAAATTTTTAGATGATCTCCCTCGACTTTCGCACTTAGCTCAATGGGTTCAGCACCATAACGCTTAGAATTATTAATTAAGTTACCAATTAAGCGCTTGAGGGAAAGCGAACGAGCAGTAATCAGTGGGAGTTCTTCTGGTTCAAAGCGAATATCCAGGGGTTTAAACTGAATAACCAATTCTTGCAAAAGGGTATTGATATTGGTTTCTTTTAGGTCTTCATCTGAACCATCACGCATGTAAGAAATAAACTGATTAAGAATGGCATCCATATCATCCACATCAAAGATTAAGCCTTCTTTCAAGAAGTCATCATCTGACATCATTTCAGCACTCAGTCGAATTCGAGTGAGCGGGGTTCTTAAATCATGTGAAATACCAGCCAACATAATTTGACGATCACGTTCAGTGAGCTCCAATGTATAAATCATATGATTAAAGGCTTGGTTGACTTGGCGGATTTCCAAAGGTCCGTGGTTCGTCTCAAGATAGGGGGCTTTTCCAGTTTTACTGTAGCTATTTGCTGCATTTTGCAGTCGGCGTAGTGGGCGATTGAGCTGTCTCACTAAAGTTAAGATAATCATGGCTGAAATCAGCGGTACGCCAAGAAACCATGCCAAAATCAATTCGGGGCTATAATTTGCATAAGTTTTTAACGGTTCTTGAACCCAATTCCCGTTCATTTCTGGGGTTTGAATCCAAATACGTGGGCTAGGTTTAAATTGGAAATAGACGGTGACCTCAGGCACGTCGAGCTCTTTGGCCAAACGTTTTTCAACTTGGTTCGTAAAGAATTCAGCAATGACTTTATCGCGCTGGTTGGGGAACGCAGCAGGGTCTGTAACGTATTCAATTCCAACACGCTGTTTTAACCATGTGTCAACATCAAGTTCAGTGTCACCATGAAAAATTCGAAGGTCGGGGTTGTTGATAATTTCGAGTTCAACCGCAAGGTAGCGTGCATGCTGTTGAATCTCTGGTAAATAGAGGGTTTTCCAAAAAAACCAAAGTGACATAAACAGACTAAAGAACACCACAAAAACAACCAAAACTGTTGTTCGCATTGCAGCGGAGCGCGGCTTGATTTTGTCAAGAAAGCGTTCCCATTTCGTTCGTTTTCGCTCTGAATACGCAACAAATTCATTAAATTTTTGTGGGTCAATAGGATCCAGTTTCACGATCTAACCTGAGAGTTTGGGCTTAAAAAGAATAAGTGCATGTAATTGTTTAATACATAAAATAAAGACCCCGACATCATTGATGGCGGAGTCCATTGTTTAAAAAATTATTCTGCACCATCTGGTACGAATACGTATCCCACACCCCACACCGTTTGAATATAGCGTGCACGAGCCGGATTTTCCTCGATTAAACGACGTAAACGAGAGACTTGAACATCAATAGAGCGTTCCATTGCTCCCCATTCACGACCACGTGCCAAATTCATTAATTTATCACGTGTCAACGGTTCACGAGGATGTTGCACCAATGCTTTGAGTACTGCGAATTCACCAGTAGTTAAGGTCACCACTTGACCCTCACGAGTCAATGTTCGAGTCGATAGATCGAGTGACCAAGGACCAAATGAAACCACTTCAACATTCTGGCTTGGTGCCCCAGGAACCTCACGCACTTGTCGACGTAGTACAGCTCGGATACGAGCTAACAATTCATTTGGGTTGAATGGTTTTGGTAGATAGTCATCAGCACCTGCTTCAAGCCCTGCAATACGATCAGAGTCGCTACCACGTGCAGTGAGCATAATAATAGGCGTGTCAATGTTAGACTGCCTTAAACGACGACAAATGCTCAAACCATCTTCTACAGGAAGCATAAAATCTAAAACGATGAGCGAGAAAAGTTCACGTTGTAATAACCGATCCATTTGCGTGGCATCATGTGCGGTTTTAACCACAAAACCTTTATCTTCTAAAAACCGTTGTAAAAGGGTACGAAGACGCACATCATCGTCGACGACCAGAATGCGCTCAACTCTGTCAGTGTCATTGTGTACTACATCAGTATTTTCAGCAGGTACAACTAAACTCATGATGCACTCCCTTAAAAGTTGTATTTATAAATAGTCATTTGTCTCAGTATAATGCCTAAGTTCTTGTTAAGACTATGTATCAAATTGCTCAAAATTACAATTTTAAGTGTGTTCTGAAACCAAATCACAACATGTATTGACCTGTTTTTAAGCAAATAATTTAAAATAAAATCGCTATTCAATATGAAGCTAATTTGAAGTGGTATTGAAAGCAAAAAATTGACATCAAAATCAGAAAAATAAAGTGATTATAACGAGTTAAATGTTTTAGTTCATTGTCAAAGTGATGACACAATGACGCATTACACTCAAATAATTGATCAGAGATCTCACCAGAAGCTTTTTCTCTGGGAGATAAAACTAGAAAAATTGAGACTTTTATTTAAAATTTCATTGCAAATATTCAAAACAATTGTGGATTTTATAGTCTCGGTCTTTATAATCACTAACTTTTAGTCCTTATCCTTGTGGAATTTAACACGATGACTGACTTAGTTCAGCAGTTGGCAAGTGAACTTGCCGTACGTCCAAACCAAGTAGAAGCTGCCATTAAGCTGATTGATGAAGGTTCTAGTGTTCCATTTATTGCACGTTACCGTAAAGAAGTAACTCAAGGCTTAGACGATACGCAGTTACGTCAACTGGATACCCGATTAACTTACCTTCGTGATTTATTTGAACGCCGTGAAAAGGTCATTGAATCACTGAAAGAACAAAATAAACTCACGGATGATTTGTTAGCTCGCGTCAATGCCGTTGAAACAAAAAATGCATTAGAAGAAATTTACGCACCGTATCGTCCAAAACGCACGAGTAAATCATTTAAAGCAAAAGAGGCTGGTTTAGGCCCAATCGCTGAAAAAATCTATAATGAAAATGTTGAACCTGCAGAAGCTTTAGAAGGATTTAATCATGAAGATTATCCTGATTTAGAGAGTCAATTAGACGCTGTTCAGCATATTCTCATTGATGACTGGGCACAAAATATTGCACTCACGACAGAGCTTAAAGCGATGTTTGCAAAAACAGCAGTGTTAAAAAGCTTAGTTGCTAGTGAAGAGAAAAAAGAAGTTGGTAAAAAATTCCGTGACTACTTCGATTTTTCTGAAAACTTAAACAAAGTTCCATCACATCGCTTATTGGCAATGTTACGTGGACGTCAAGAGAATGTACTCGGTCTAAAAGTTGATGGTGAAAATGATGCTCCTTTGGCGCGCATTGAAACTGAATACAATCTTGATCAAGTTCAACCTCAAGCCCGTCAAGATTTTCTGAAGCAAACTGCAAAATTATTCTGGCTCGGCAAAGTCCGGCCTACAATTGAGCATTCACTTCTGACAGAAAAGCGTTTGGCTGCTGAAGCAGAAGCAATGCAAGTATTTGCAGAAAATTTACGTCATTTACTTTTATCTGCACCAGCAGGTTCACGTACTACTTTAGGTGTGGATCCTGGTATCCGTACAGGTGTGAAATTGGCTGTCGTGAATGCATCTGGAGATGTACTGGCACACAGCACGATTTATCCATTCGCACCTAAAGAAGATAAAGAAGGCTCAATCAATGAATTGGCACGTTTATGTCGTGAATTCAATGTTGAGCTAATTGCTATTGGTAACGGTACCGCGAGTCGTGAAACAGAAGCTGTTGTTGCGGAAATGATGGCTGCTCATGCTGATCTTAAATTAACGCGCGTGTCTGTATCTGAAGCAGGTGCTTCAGTATATTCAGCATCTGAATTGGCTTCACAAGAATTACCAGATTTAGACGTATCGATTCGTGGTGCAGTATCTATTGCGCGTCGTTTACAAGATCCATTGGCTGAACTTGTGAAGATTGATCCTAAATCAATTGGTGTAGGTCAATATCAACACGATGTGAATCAAACAGGCTTGGCAAAAACGCTTGAAGCTGTAGTGGAAGACTGTGTGAACTCAGTTGGTGTAGATGTGAATACAGCATCTTCAGCGATTTTGGGTTACATCGCAGGATTAAACAAATCTATAGCACAGCAAATTGTAGACTACCGTAAAGAGAATGGTCGTTTTGATAATCGTCAAGATTTGAAAAAAGTACCACGCTTAGGTGAGCGTACTTTTGAGCAAGCTGCAGGTTTCTTACGTATTCAAGACGGTTCAGAGCCATTGGATGCTTCAGCAGTTCATCCTGAGTCTTATGGTTTAGTCAACAAGATTGTTGAAGCGAAAGCGACCACTGTAAAAGATATTATTGGCAATACTGAAATCATTCGTCAGGTTAAACCTGAAGAGTTTGTTGATGACAAATTTGGTTTACCAACGATCCAAGATGTTTTGGCGGAGCTTGAAAAACCAGGTCGTGATCCACGTCCAGAGTTCCGTACAGCGAAGTTCCGTGATGACATTACTGAGGTTTCACAACTGACTGAAGGCTTAGAGCTTGAAGGTGTAGTGACCAATGTAACGAACTTTGGTGCATTTGTTGATGTTGGTGTTCATCAAGATGGTTTAGTTCATATTTCAGAACTAGCGAATGAATTTATTTCTGATCCACATAAGTTTGTGAAACCAGGGCAAATTGTTCAAGTGCGTGTGTTACAAGTTGATGTGGAACGTAATCGTGTTAATTTATCGATGCGCCCTGCAGGATCTGAAGCACCTGCGAAGGCACCGCGCCAGCCACGTCGTGAAACTCATGGCCAGCAAGAGCAACGTGGTGAGCGTAAACCACACGCGAAGCGTCCTCAGCAAGCACGTCCACAGGGTGATCGCCCACAACATGCGAAAAAACCTCAGCAGCAGAAACCACAAGAACAGAAGATTGGTGGTTTAGGTGCATTATTATTACAAGCAGGGGTTAAAGGTTCGAAGTAATCTTTAATCAGGTAAAAAACCTCCCATATGGGAGGTTTTTTTATGCTTATGTTTTTAAATAAATGAAGAACATCAAGGTGATTTATTTTAAATGTAAACTTTAAGATGGTATAAAACAACAAGAAAAACTTAATAATCAATTCACTTCAAAATTATTTTTAACTTTATAAGTCATATAATTAAGAGAAATTAAACATGAGTATATCTCAAAATAAAGAGCTGAAACCTCGATTTTATAGTCGTGATTTGCTCTCAGGTCTGGTTGTTTTCCTTGTTGCACTTCCGCTTTGTTTGGGCATAGCTCATGCATCAGGTGCACCACTCATTTCAGGCATTATTGCTGGCGTGATTGGTGGAATCGTTGTTGGTTTTTTTAGTGGCTCACATATCAGTGTATCTGGTCCCGCTGCAGGCTTAGTGGCGATTGTATTGACCCAAATTGAATTACTACAAGGTAATTATCAAGCCTTTTTGTTCACATTGTTTTTAGCTGGAATTTTACAAATATTATTTGGTATTTTTAGGTTAGGTGTTTTCTCAAATTTCGTACCCACCAATGTGATTTTGGGATTGCTTGCCGCGATTGGTCTGCTACTGATTATCAGTCAATTACCTAAATTGATTGGTTTGGATGTCAAAGGCTTTGTTTTGATTGATCAATGGTCAATTCAATCTGTACTGAGTCATATTGATATTGGCTCAGGATTAATTGGTCTAAGTTGTATTGCGTTAATCCTACTGTGGGATAGTAGTAAATTAAAAAAACTGCCGCTGCCTTCAGCCTTGATTGCGGTGATATTTGCTGGACTTCTTAACTTTATCATGTTGAAAATCGGCTCTCCATATGCAGTAAACCCTCAACAATTGATTAATCTTCCGAATATCTTTTCTGGTTCAGAAACGATTTTCCAGTTTCCAGATTTTTCGTATTGGAATAATAGTTTAATTTATACGGGTGCAATTACATTAGCGGTGGTAGCTTCTCTTGAAACACTATTGAATTTAGAAGCTGCCGATAAGATGGATCCACAAAAGCGCTCATCACCACCGAATCGTGAATTATTTGCACAGGGTGTTGGAAACTCTATGTCAGGATTGATCGGTGGTATGCCGATTACCTCAGTCATTGTTCGTAGTTCAGTGAATGCAACCAGTGGAGCTAAAACCAAATTTTCTGCAATCTTTCATGGTTTTTTACTGATTGTTGCAGTGGTGGCGCTCACCCCATTAATCAATGCGATACCGCTATCTTCATTGGCAGCAATCTTAATCTTGACTGGATTTAAATTGGCAACACCAAGCCTATTTAAACGGATTTATGCGCAAGGTTGGAAACAATTTTTACCTTTTATTGTCACGGTAGTTGCAATCATTGCAACTGATTTACTGAAAGGCATCATGATTGGTCTAGTGATCAGTTTATTGATTATCTTACAGAGTCATTTACACCGTGGTGTACGTGTGATCCATGAAAAACACTTGCATGGTTCACTTACCCGTATTGAATTAGCACCGAATTTAAGTTTTTTAAATCGTGCCGCACTCGTCACCGCTTTAGAAAAAGTTAAACCGCATGAAAATGTGCTAATCGATGCATCCAATACCTATTATATTGATCCAGATATCTATCAAATTATTAAGGACTTTCAAAGTGAAGTGGCGGTAAAGCAGGGGATAAAAGTTAATTTACAAGGTTTTAAAGCACATTATCCTGAAATAAAAGAGGACGAGCTCGATCTTGATGTGAGTACGCAAGAACTCCAAAAACAGCTCAGTCCTGATCAAGTTTTACAGATGCTAAAAGACGGGAACTTGCGTTTTATTAATCATCAGCGTTTACACCATAATATTGCTCGCCAAATTCAAGTTACGTCAAATGCAGGGCAACATCCTATTGCTGCAGTGTTGGGTTGTATGGATTCTAGAGCACCGACAGAGCGCATTTTTGATGTAGGAATCGGTGATTTATTCAGTTTGCGTATTGCTGGAAATATTGCTGGTCAAAAAGTCGTGGGCTCTTTAGAGTTTGCATGTAAAACCAAAGGTTCAAAACTGATCGTGGTATTGGGGCATACGGACTGTGGTGCGGTAGGATCTGCTTGTCATTTATTTGAGCAAAAAGTGGATTTGAGTCAACTAAAAGATACACCGAACGTTCAGCATTTTTTGAAGCCGATTATGCAGGCGGCGGAAACAGTCAAAAATGATATGAGTAATTATCAACTTACAACCAATTTTATTGATGCCGTAACTGTGTTAAATGTGCGAAATAATATTAATTATATTATTAAAAATAGTGACACGTTAAGAGACATGATTGAGCGTAAAGAGATTGGGATTGTTGGCGCAATCTATGATGTGAAATCTGGTCAAGTCAACTTTTTATCTTAAATGATCTCATTTCATCAGTAAGTGATATTAAAAACCTCCCAAATGGGAGGTTTTTAATTTATCCATTAATCATGGGGACAATCCAGCTGGTTAAGATCAATAAAATCCCGAGATGACCTAATTTTCGTGAAATTTTTACGAATTTTGGAACTGATTGTTCGATCTTTTGTGCATAGTCTTGTAGGTTGGCAGCTTTAGTTTGGCGGCTATGCCACAAGAATACGGCAAGATCGATACAGATGAGAATAGTTCCTACATCTGCGACTACGTCTAAAACTTTAAATTCTTGAGTATAAAAACCGAGAGTAACTTGATAAATGAGGAATATCGCAAATGCGATGGCTGCACATTGCAGCACTAAAGCTAAACCACGCATAAGTACAAAGCATAAAATCAATAAGATGCAAGGTTTATAACATAACTCTGCCGCCTAACGAATGATCTCAAAATTTTTTTTACGCCTAGATTTGAACCCAATCATGATTAGCACTAAATAAGATTCGGTAAGATCAAGCTGAATGCAATAGTGCCTAAACCTATTTTTGACAAATGATATGCATAAGACTTTGGTGCTTTGGCATGATTCATCTGCTGTTGATCCAATTCAGTTTTATTTTGAGCATCGGCTGGTTTTATGTTGAATCCCAGCTCAAGCAAAATTAAAAATAAACCTAGCTGTAATAAGGTGTCGAATGAGTAATGTTGCTGAATAATCATGCTCATGATTTGAGTAAAAATCAAAACAGCAACTGCTAGAAAAAATAATCTAAAAAAATAAATTTGAGCCATGACAAACTCCTATTTTATGTTTTGATCATGGCATTTAATTCTTAAAGAATAATTAAAATCACACAGTGAAAATGTAACAAGATCATCTCACAAAGTACTTAAATTAACTTGTTCGATCACCAATGTTCGCCAGGAAATAGTCGGGCATATGCACGCTGTACAATGTTTAATTTCTCTTGGCGACCGACAGAAGCAGTAGAGCTTGGAAATAAATTAAATCCAATCGACATCAATTTATTATTAATATCAGGTGCAATTGCATAAGTAATTGATGCAAGCTTTCCAAGACCAGTCGCTACCTTTTTTGGACGGTTCACAATAGCACCAGCGATTAAATCTGCAGCTTGATTCGGTGAAAGTGCTGGCACGTATTTATATATTTTAGTTGGAGCGATCATCGGCGTTCTGACCAAAGGCATGTAGACCGAGGTGATAGCGATATTATGCGCATGGACTTCAGCTGATAGGCAACGGCTAAATGCATCCAATGCAGCTTTTGAAGCGACATATGCAGAGAAGCGTGTAGCATTGGCTAATACACCAATTGAACTAATATTAATAATATGTCCACGTTCACGGTCTATCATATGTGGAAGGATATTTAAAATGAGGCGAACAGCACCAAAATAGTTGAGTTGCATCGTGCGTTCAAAATCGTGAAAACGGTCGATGGACTCATGGACTGCACGGCGAATCGAACGACCTGCATTATTAATTAAAATATCAATATGTGTGACGCTATTGAAGATTTGTTGCGTTACAGCATCGATTGAACTCATATCATTCAAATCACAAGGAAAAATGTCAGCTTTTCCCCCTTTTTGCTCAATCTCATATTTTACTTGTTGTAAAGTTTCCTCAGTTCGTGCCACCAATAATACATGCGCACCTGCCGCAGCCAATTGATGTGCAACAGTTAAACCGATACCACTGGACGCGCCTGTAATCAGAATATTTTTTCCATGGACACGTTTTTTAAAACGCTGTTCTAATTTTTTATTCACTTCATTCTCCCTGTAAATGCAATGAATTGTGGAACACGTATTTTTAAACGTGTCATACAAATCAGCATAGTGGAAAAATGAAAATAAACCATGGCATAAGTTTATGAATTTATTGTAAAAATTAGAGTAAATGCTCTAATTTTTTATTGTGGTAATACGAATAAAATAATTGAAAAAGACGATATGGTAAATGAGGATAAAGCCCCAGTCATGAGGCTTTATTTCTAATGTATTACCAAGATTAAACTTGAGCGAGCGCTTGTTCTAGGTCGGCGATTAAATCGTCAGCATGTTCGATTCCAATAGATAAGCGAACCATATCCGTAGAAACGCCAGCAGCTTTTAACTCTTCTTCATTCAGTTGGCGATGCGTTGTAGTTGCTGGGTGACATGCTAAGCTTTTTGCATCACCGATATTCACCAATCGTGTGAATAATTGTAGGGCATCTATAAAGCGAGTTCCGCCTGCTAAGCCATCCTGTACACCAAATGAAAGAATTGCTGAAGGTTTGCCCTTAACGTATTTCTGAGCTAAAGCATGTTGCGGGTGATCAGGTAGTCCTGCGTAATTTACCCATTTTACTTTTGGATGAGCTTGTAAATATTGAGCAACTTTTAAAGCATTTTCAGTATGACGTTCCATACGTAAACTTAATGTTTCTAAACCTTGCAGGATTAAGAAAACATTTTGTGGGCTAATCGCTGCGCCTGTGTTGCGTAATGGCACGACACGAGCACGTGCAATATAAGCTGCTTCACCAAGCGCTTCGACATAGTTCACGCCGTGATAGCTTGGATCGGGCGTATTTAACGCTTTAAAACGATCTGGATATTTACCCCAAGGGAATTTACCGCTGTCAACAATGATACCGCCGATCGAATTACCATGTCCGCCGATGTACTTGGTTAGAGAATGAACAACAATATCTGCACCAAATTCAAAAGATTTTTGAAGCACTGGTGTAGCAACTGTATTGTCCACAATTACAGGAATGCCAAGTTCATGTGCAAGCTTAGAAATCGCTTCTAAATCAATAATATTGCCGAGTGGATTACCAATAGACTCAACGAAGACTAATTTAGTTTTTTCATCAACAAGTGCTCGCAAACTTTCTGGATTTTGATAATCGAAGAAGCGCACTTCGATCCCTTGTTTTGGTAGCGTATGTGCAAATAAATTATATGTACCACCATAAAGTGTAGATACAGAAGCGATATTGTCCCCAGCTTCAGCAATGGTTTGAATGGCATAGGTAATGGCTGCCATACCTGATGCAAGTGCTAATGCGCCGATCCCACCTTCGAGTGCTGCAATACGTTGTTCAAGCACAGCAGTCGTTGGGTTCATAATCCGTGTATAAATATTCCCAGAGACCTTTAAATCGAATAGGTCTGCGCCATGTTGCGTATTATCAAATGAGTAAGACGTCGTTTGATAAATGGGTACCGCAACTGCTTTAGTCGTTGGTTCAGGTGAGTATCCAGCATGGATGGCGAGGGTTTCGTCCTTATATGTCATTTTGAGATCTTCTTGTGGTTTAAAAATTGTTCAATGAGAATATAGCACCCTAATCATATTATAAAATTTATAAAATATTGAAAAAGTTATCTAAAATTCTCATATGTTGCTCATTTAAAAGCGATATTCTTGTGCACTTTGAATGGTAAGTTTGATGAAAAAATAAACTTGTAACATTCCTTGCAAGTTCGGGCGTATGGCTTATGTTTTTATCGTATTCATCGTATAATGCTCCCTAATTATTTGTCCGCGATTTGTATTTACAGCGGATTTTGTTTTTTTTATAGAGGAGTCCTACGTGGCCCAATATATTTACACGATGAACCGTGTGTCTAAGATGGTTCCGCCTAAGCGCGAAATCCTTAAAGACATCTCTTTATCATTTTTCCCGGGCGCTAAAATTGGTGTTCTTGGTTTAAACGGTGCAGGTAAATCTACCTTGCTTCGTATTATGGCTGGCGTAGATAAAGATTTCTCTGGTGAAGCTCGTGCACAACCAGGTATCAAGATCGGCTACCTTGAGCAAGAGCCGCCATTAGATGAAACAAAAGACGTTCGTGGCAACGTTGAAGATGGCGTTCGTGAAGCACTTGATGCATTAGCTCGTCTTGATGAAGTTTTCGCTGAATATGCAGCTGAAGATGCCGACTTTGATGCACTTGCAAAAGAGCAAGAAAAGCTTGAAGCAATTATTCAAACTTGGGATGCGCATAACTTAAATAACCAGCTTGAACAAGCAGCGGCAGCGTTAAACTTGCCAGCTTGGGATGCTGATGTCACTAAATTGTCAGGTGGTGAGCGCCGTCGTGTGGCACTTTGCCGTTTGCTCTTGTCTAAACCAGACATGTTGCTTCTTGACGAACCGACGAACCATTTGGATGCATCATCTGTTTCATGGTTGGAACGTTTCTTAAAAGATTTCCCTGGTACAATCGTTGCGATTACGCATGACCGTTATTTCTTGGATAACGTTGCTGAGTGGATTCTTGAGCTTGACCGTGGTATGGGTATCCCTTATCAAGGTAATTATTCTTCTTGGTTAGAGCAGAAAAATGCCCGCTTAGAGCAAGAACAGAAGCAAGAAGAATCTTTTGCTAAAGCATTGAAGAAAGAACTTGAATGGGTTCGTTCTAATGCAAAAGGTCAGCAAAAGAAAAATAAAGCACGTATGGAACGCTTTGAAGAGCTTAACTCTCGTGAATTCCAACAACGTAACGAAACGTCTGAAATCTACATTCCACCTGGTCCACGTCTAGGGAACAAGGTTGTGGAAGTTGAAGGTATCAGCAAATCGTTTGGTGATCGTACACTTTACAAAGATTTATCTTTTGTTGTTCCACCTTGTGCGATCGTGGGTATCGTGGGTGAGAACGGTGCGGGTAAAACCACACTATTCCGTATGATGACAGGTGAATTACAACCTGATACAGGTACGGTAACGCTAGGTGAGTCAGTTAAAGTGGCTTACGTGGGTCAGATTCGTGACACCTTAGATAACAATAAAACGGTTTGGGAAGAAGTTTCTGGCGGTTTAGATATCTTACGTATTGGTGAATATGAAATCGCATCACGTGCATATATTGGTCGTTTTAACTTTAAAGGCCAAGATCAGCAGAAGCGTGTAGGTCAATTGTCAGGTGGTGAGCGTAACCGTTTACAACTTGCGAAAATTCTACAAATGGGCGCAAACGTTATCCTTCTCGATGAACCATCGAACGACTTGGATATCGAAACTTTACGTGCGCTTGAGGATGCAATTTTAGTATTCCCAGGTACTGTAATGGTCATCTCGCATGACCGTTGGTTCCTAGACCGTATTGCAACGCACATCTTGTCATTCGAAGGTGAAACACCAGAATTCTTCACAGGAAACTATGCTGAGTTCGAAGAATACCGTCGTAAACGCGATGGCGATGATCTAGTGGCTAAGCGCCAAAAATATCGCAAAATTGGTGGTTAATTCCATCTAATAAAAAAACCAGCCTTCAGGCTGGTTTTTTTATGAATTAATTTTATGAAAATGCTAAAAGACTATAAGCTTGAAGTAGAGTTCTTTTTGCATTTTCATTTCCAGCATTCGCTGATTGGTTCAGCCATTTTTCAGCAATTTGATAATTTCGATCCAAACCTAGTTCACCATTTAAGTAACTCAGACCTAATTGATATTGTGCTTCAGCATTCCCACGTAATGCATCACGTAGGTATAACCACATTTGATTTCGAGGGTTTAAGGATGTGGATGGCTCGAGATTGGATAAATTAGCCGTTCGAGTACGTTTTAGATCAAAGAATAGTGATTGAAATAGTTTTATTATCATTATGGTTCTCCTTGCTTATCCATGCGAAAATGAGATCTATTTCATTAAATTATGCTCTTTTGAAGGTTTTGTCTACTACTCATATATAAAATTTAAATTTATTTAATTTTAAGTCCTAAAAGTTCAAATGAGCTTTTAGGACTGATGAAAATAAACAATTAATTTTCCCATTCGTGATTACATTCACGACATTTCCATTTCTTTTGAGATTGCATGAAGGCTTGCATCGAAATTTTGAAATCTGGTAAATCTTTCCAGAACATCACACCCGCTATCACTGCAATTAAAAATACGATCACAGTTGCAATTTGAAGTGTCTCGCCAGCACCATTACTAAAAATCATCAGTACAACGCTAATAATCACCAATAATAGGAGTAAAAATAGAGTGGGTACGAGGATGATTAAGCTTTTAGGAACATTTGGTCGTACAGCAGGTGCATTGGCACTTGCTAAAGGAAGAATTTTACGACTTTGACATTTAGGGCATTGGTACTGCATGAGCGCTCCGTATTTCTTTTGCTTAATTCTATAACATCGAAACTAAAATCAAAAATGTATAGATGAAAAAAAACCACTGATCGAGGTCAGTGGTTTTTTAGAATTTGGCGTCCCTACGGGGATTCGAACCCCGGTTACCGCCGTGAAAGGGCGATGTCCTAGGCCTCTAGACGATAGGGACTTATGAGGCAACACAGTTAATGCTATAAAAGCAATCTAGGTATCAAGCTAAGTGCTCAATCTGTGTGAGCGCTATATTAGGGATATAACACTCATGCGTCAATAAAAAATTTAATTAAGCTTCATCAACTGCATCATTTTTCGGCAATTTTAAGCTTTCATTCAATTTTTCCCATACTTTAAGCTCTTTTTTACTTGGACCGCCAACGATTTCGAGTGCATGACGCAGGCGAGCAAAAGTCAAATCAGGACCAATGGTCACCATGGTTTGCATCACTGGCGTTGAAGCAGTAGAACCCGCAATGGCAATAAAGAACGCAGGCATAAAGTCACGTAATTTAATTTCCATTTGTGCAGCTAAATCCATTAGCGTTTGGCTAACAGTGTCATTATTCCAAGTAAATAAGCTTTCTAAGCGCCAAATTGCAAATTGTAGGCTTTGACGAACTTGCTCTTCAGATAACTTTTTACTTTCGAATTGTGCTTTAGACAGTGTAGGGAAGTGATTAAAATAATGTGCTGACCAATTCACTGCTTCAGACAATAGGTTAATACGTGGTTGAATTGCAGCCGCAATTTCCTCTAACTTGGCACGATCTGCCTTCCACGCCAATAAAGTATCTAAAAGCTCAGCAGGGCTAAGTGCTTTGATCCATTGCCCGTTTAACCAATTGAGTTTTTCTACATCGAAAATTGGACCCCCAAGCGATACACGTTGGATGTCAAAATTCTCGATCATCTCAGCCAAATTGAACTTTTCGCGTTCATCTGGCATTGACCAACCCATACGACCCAAATAGTTTAATAATGCTTCTGGTAATACACCGATATCTTTGTAGTAATTGATTGAAGTTGGGTTTTTACGTTTAGATAGTTTTGATTTATCAGGGTTACGTAAAAGTGGCATGTGGCAAAGCACAGGCATTTCCCAACCAAAATATTGATAAAGCAATTGGTGTTTAGGAGCAGATGGAATCCATTCTTCACCACGAATCACGTGAGTGATTTCCATTAAATGGTCATCAACAACGTTTGCTAAGTGGTAAGTTGGTAGGCCATCGGTTTTCAGCAGAATTTGCATATCAACTTGTGCCCATGGGATTTCTACTTCACCACGCAGTAAGTCATTAAATTTACAAATCCCTTCTTCAGGTACTTTCATGCGAATAACATGCGGTTCGCCAGCCGCTAAACGTCTTTCAACTTCTTCTGGCGTATGTTTTAGACCACGACCATCATAACGAGGAGATTCACCACGTGCTTGTTGTTCTGCACGCATTTGATCTAATTCTTCAGCAGTGGCAAAACAATAGAATGCATGACCTTTTTCAACCAGTTCTAACGCATATTTTTTATAAATATCCATACGTTCAGATTGACGATATGGCGCATGAGGGCCACCCACATCTGGACCTTCTGACCAATTTAAACCTAACCAGCGCAATGAATCGAGAATCATTTTTTCTGATTCAGGTGTTGAACGGAGTTGGTCTGTATCTTCAATACGTAAGATAAATTCACCGCCATGCTGTTGAGCAAAGCATAGGTTAAATAATGCGATATAAGCAGTACCTACATGGGGGAAACCTGTAGGAGATGGTGCAATACGAGTACGAACTGTCATAGCCAGAAAAAGTTATCAAATAAAAATTGGTTTTATTATAGCAAAAAGCCCAGTGGCTTAATGATTAATTCATTAAATCGGACTGGGCTAAATTTGGCTCAATTGGGGAGATTGAGAAAAATGGTGCTTAAGATGTGTGCTGAGGAAATAAACTTTGTAAAAAACGCGAAAACTGTTGGTGTTGCGATGCTAGAAAGTTTTGCGTTGGAGCATTCTTAATAGAGGTGATCACTTTAATCTGATCCATCTCTGAAGAAGGTTTGTTCTCAGCACGTTCACGTTTTTGTTGAGTCAATGCGCGTTCGATAGGTGTTAAAGACTTTTCAGCAACACTAGAGTTTTGTAGTGATTTAGCAGGGTTTTGTAACGCTGCTGCATGTGTCTGGCTCATACCAAAAACACATAAAGTTAAGCTTAACGCTTGTAAATAGCACAAATTCATTTCAATTTTCCCCTATTTTGAATTTATTGTAAGAGTAATTAGGTTTACATTTTAAACATAAAATTCACAAAAGTACAAATGCATCACACTTTCTTACAATTTTTATTCAACAATCCTTAAGTTACTCAACCTGTAGCTGAAATAAATTTTGCCTCTTTTTATCAATAAAATATGGAGATTCGGTGAAGATATGATGTTATGCGGTAAATTTTAAAGAAAATTTAAGTGATAAAAATGCAATTCTTATGAAGAAAATATATATTAAATTTAGATATTTACAATGATTTAATTCGTCTATTGAATACATTGTGACTGAAGTATATAAAAAATATAGTGCAATTCATAAATGTAATAAAAAAGAGATTTTAATGAATAAGCACTTTTTCAATAAATTATTGGGCACAATGAGTCTTGGAGCATTGTTGTTCAGTATGACTGCACAGGCGAATACATCATTTTTAAATGTTTCTTATGATCCCACTCGCGAATTTTATCAAGAATATAACCAAAGTTTCGGTGAGTTTTGGAAAAAACGTACTGGTCAAGACGTGCAATTTAAGCAATCTCATGGGGGATCTGGGAAACAAGCACGTGCTGTAGCAACAGGATTACAAGCAGATGTTGTGACCCTGGCACTTGCAAATGATATTGAAGAAATTGTAAAAGCAGGTTATATCAATAAAAATTGGCAAAAAGAATTTCCAAATAATTCAGCACCCTATACATCTACCATTGTTTTTTTAGTAAAAAAGGGCAATCCAAAAAATATCAAAGATTGGAATGATTTAGTCAAACCAGGTGTTGAGATCATTACCCCGAACCCAAAAACAGGTGGTGCGCCACGTTGGATTTATTTATCTGCATGGGGCTATGCACTTAAACAGCCTGCTGGAAATGATGCCAAAGCTCGTGAGTTAGTCAAACGATTATACAAAAATGTCAAAGTGTTAGATTCAGGAGCCCGTGGATCACTCACGACTTTTGCTGAACGTGGAATTGGTGATGTTTTACTGTCTTGGGAAAATGAAGCGCTCTTAGCGACGCAAGGTTTGGGGCAAGATAAATTTGAAATTATTTATCCATCCATTTCAATTCTAGCTGAGCCTTCTGTTGCCATCGTAGATAAAACCGTAGATAGAAATGGGAATCGTAGTCTCGCAAAAGGATATCTTAACTATCTGTATTCACCTTTGGGCCAGGAATTAGCAGCTAAACATAATTTTAGACCACGTAATGAAAAAATCGCAGCTAAATACAGTGCTAAATTTCCAAAGGTACAATTATTTACCATCGATAAAGTGTTCGGTGGTTGGGCGAAAGCGCAACAAACTCACTTTGTAAATGGCGCGATTTACGACCAGATTTCAGCAGAAAAATAATCTATTTTTAGAACTTATGTGAATGGATCGCGACATGCTATCCATTTTTTTTAAGGAATACATAAAATATTATATATTTGAATATAGGCTGTATTTAAGACGATTTATGAATTAATTCATAAGCTTGAAAGAGAAAATGGCGGCAATATAACGTAAATCACATCTCCAAATTAAATTGATGAATATGATTTTATTTCATATATTTAGACTAATTATGTATATCTAGATTTTTTGACTATGAAAACTCAATTTAAAGCCTTGCTTACAGCGGGCTTACTCGCAACAGGTTTATCGTTCAGCGTATCTTCTCAAGCAGCACAACGTGATTTCCTGAATGTATCTTATGATGCGACTCGTGAATTTTATGATGAGTTTAATCAGTCATTTGGTCAATATTGGCAGTCAAGAACTGGAGTGAAAGTCAACTTTAAACAATCTCATGGTGGCTCAGGTAAACAAGCACGCTCTGTGGTTGATGGCTTGAAAGGCGACGTTGTCACCTTGGCTTTGGCAAATGATATTGAAGAGATTGTAAAATCGGGTCAAATCAATAAAGGATGGCAAAAAGAGTTCCCTTATAACTCTGCACCTTATACATCAACTATTGTTTTTATGGTGCGTAAAGGTAACCCTAAAAAAATTCAGGATTGGCAAGATCTTGTTAAGCCGGGTGTAGAAATCATCACACCAAACCCTAAAACAGGTGGTCTACCACGCTGGGTATATTTATCAGCTTGGGGTTATGCACTCAAACAACCAGGTGGTAATGAAGCGAAAGCAAAAGACTTTGTCGGTAAGATGTACCATAACGTCAAAGTGATGGACTCTGCGGCGCGCGCTTCTATGACGACATTTGCTGAGCGTAAAATTGGCGATGTGTTGCTCACTTGGGAAAATGAAGCACTGGTCACTCAAAAAGCCTTGGGCAAAGATCAGTTTGATATTGTTTATCCATCTATTTCTATTTTGACAGAGCCTTCTGTTGCAATCGTTGATCGTACTGTAGATAAAAATGGCAATAAATGGTTGGCAACTGGCTATATCAACTATTTATATTCACCATTAGGTCAGGAGATGGCTGCTAAGCATTTCTATCGTCCGCGTAATGCTGAAGTGTTAGCAAAATACTCAAAACAATTTCCTAAGTTAAAAACATTCACCATTGATGAGGTTTTCGGTGGTTGGGCAAAAGCACAACAAGCACATTTTGTGAATGGTGCGATTTTTGATCAGATTTATAACAGTCGTCGTTAATATACTGAAGTAATTGAAAATTAATAAAAAAGCCTCCAAGTGAGGCTTTTTTATTTGAACATTCCAGTGAATGAAACGGTTTTGCCTATAGAAAGTAAAATTTACCTACAAAAAGTCGTTTGGAGCTTTATTAAAACAAGGTAATAATGTGCAGTTAAATTTTTAGATGTTCTGAAACGTTATTATGTCGCATATTTCTGTATTACTTCATGAAACTGTAGATGCTCTATTGGGTGGGCGTAATACAGGGATTTATGTAGATGGCACCTTTGGTCGAGGAGGTCATACTCGACTTCTCTTGTCTAAATTAGATGAACATTCTCGTGTCTATGCCTTTGATAAAGATCCGCAGGCTTTGGCTGTGGCTGCTCAGTTAGAACAAGAAGATCCAAGATTTACCATTATTCATGCAAGTTTTGCAGATATTAAAACAGCCCTAAATCAACGCGGTGTTGAAACTGTCGATGGTGTTATGGCAGATTTGGGTGTGTCATCGCCACAGCTTGATCAGGCCGAACGTGGTTTTAGCTTTATGAAAGATGGTCCACTGGATATGCGAATGGACAACTCTCAGGGCCTAACTGCAGCGCAATGGTTGGTGGAAGTAGATGAAGAGCATTTAGCGAATATTATTTTTCAGTATGGCGAAGAACGATATAGCCGCCGCATTGCGAAAGCGATTAAAGCAGCAGGTTATATTGAGACGACAGGTCAATTGGCTGAAATTGTAAAAGTTGCCCATCCGAAATGGGAAAAAAATAAGCATGCTGCGACACGTACATTTCAAGCAATTCGAATTGAAATCAATAAAGAATTAGAAGATGTGCATGCTTTTTTACCTGAAGCGCTGGAGATGCTTCATAATGGAGGTCGATTAGCGGTCATCAGTTTCCATTCCTTAGAAGATCGAATTATTAAACAATTTATTCAAAAAGAGTCGACTTTAGCTGAGGATGATGGTTGGGGCTTACCTCAGAAACCTAAAGAAACTCGTCGTTTGAAAAAAATTGATCGCGTACGCGCGAGTGAAGAAGAAGTGAAACAAAATCCGCGTTCTAGAAGTGCTTGGTTGCGAGTTGCAGAGCGTATAAATTTTAAAGGCGAATAATGAAAAAGGAAAAAGACGTAGAACAACAGGAACCTGTAGCAACGCCCTTGGTGCGTAAAAAAATACTGATTTATAGCATTTTAACCGCTATGGTCATGGTGAGCGCATTTATGGTGGTCTATCAGGTCTATTCTTATCGTCAAGATTTTCGTGAATTCAATACGCATATGCGTGAGCTTGAAGACATCAATGCTGAATGGGGTCGTCTACTTATTGAGCAACAGACATTTGGAGCGACTGCACAGATTGGGACACGTGCAGTGACACAATTACGTATGTATTCACCACCAACATCACAGACTGTGGTGATTTCACTTCCTGCTGAAACCGCGAAAAATCAATAGGCACGCTGAATGGTTGATAAAAGCAAAACAAAACAAACACGTAAAAAACAGCAGCCCATTACACAGAAAAGAACCGTTGCTGTAGATATGTGGCGTTTCTATTTAATGTGGGGCTTAGTCCTGACATTTTTTGTGGTATTGGTTGCACGTGCCTTTTATGTTCAAATTGTGAACAAAGACTTTTTGCAAAATAAAGCCAACGCAAAAATTTTACGTACTGAAAAATTAAGTGCGATGCGAGGGGTTATTAGCGACCGTAATGGTGTGCCATTAGCAATTAGTACACCGATTATGAAGGTGGTGATTGATCCTCAACATTATTTTGAAACTAAAGCAACTTTTGATGAAATCACTGAAGAGTTAAAAAAGAATCCAACCAGTCGAAAATTAAAAAATCAGTTACCACAGGAAAACCTGAATTTAGATGAGCTAGCAGATGCAGTTGGGCTGGATCGAGCTGACCTCAAAAAGCGTGTTCAAGATCGAGCTCGTTCACGTTATTTAGTATTGAAAAAAGAAGTACCACCTGCTCAAGCGGCTCTGTTAGCACAACGCAATTTTGCTGGCGTATATTCTGAAAAATCATATAAACGTTATTACCCACAACCACAACCCAACTCTCAAATCATTGGTTTAACCAATACCGAGGGAACAGGGATTGAAGGTTTGGAGATGCAGCTGAATAAGCGGCTTGCAGGGGTCAATGGCGAACAGAAAATTGTACGTGATAAGCATGGTAACCGTGTTCAAGTTCCAGAAGTTATTAAAGAAGTTGAAGCTGGGGAAAATATTACACTGAGTATTGATTCTCGATTGCAATACATTATGTATCGAGAGCTTACCGCGGTAGGCGTGGCAAATAATGCACGTTCTGCTACAGCAATTGCGGTCGATGTCAAAACCGGTGAAATTCTAGCGATGACCAGTTGGCCGTCGTATAACCCGAATGATAAAAAAAGTTTATCCAATAAAGATGCAATGCGAAATCGCGGTGCAGTTGATTCGTTTGAACCAGGTTCGACGATGAAACCATTAACGGTGGCGATGGCGCTTGAAAGTGGTAAGTACACTGCAAACTCAGTCGTTAATACCACGCCAGGGTCGATGCGTGTCGGTAATCATACGATTCGTGATACACATAATTATGGAGCGCTTACTTTAGGTGGCATTATTCAAAAATCCTCCAACGTAGGTGTAGCGAAAATTGCCTTATCTTTGCCTTATCCGACTTTACCAACGTTCTATAAGCGTCTTGGTTTTGGACAGCGTTCGGCTGTTAAATTCCCTGGTGAAAGCCCAGGTCTGATCTTACCGCCAAGTAAATGGAATATTTCAGAAGTTGCAACCATGTCCTATGGATATGGTCTCAATGCCACGGTACTGCAATTGGCAGACGCTTATGCCATGCTGGCAAATAAAGGGAAGAAAGTCCCTTTAAGTTTGTACAAGTTGGATGAGGCTCCTCAAGGTGAACAAATGATTGATCCTAAAATTGCGGATCAAGTCTTGTTAATGATGGAGACAGCAACATTACCAGGCGGTACAGCGACTCGTGCTCAAATACCAGGTTATCGCGTTGCAGGTAAAACGGGTACAGCACACAAATTACGTGCTGACCGTAAAGGTTATTCGACCAATGAATATCGAGCTTTATTTGCAGGTGTTGCACCTGTAAGTGATCCACGTTTGGCGATGGTCGTCGTGGTCGAAAATCCAAAAGGCACATATTATGGTGGAACTGTATCAGCACCTGTTTTCGCAAAAGTAATGCAGGAATCGCTGAGACTATTAAACGTACCGTTGGATAAACCCTTAGATACTCCAAAATCCATTCCATAGGTGATGAATGTCGATTACATTTCAACAAATCTACGCTGTAGATCATCCAGCAGAATGGATGCAACAAGCATTTAATGGCTTCCAGTTGGATAGTCGTAAAGTTGAAGCGGGACAAGTGTTTATTGCTTTGACCAGTCTTTCTCAACCTGAAAAAACTGCAGAATATGCACAGAAGGCACTGGATCTTGGTGCTTTGGCTATTATTTCAGAACAAGATTTAGGTTTAACGCCAAGTTTGATCGTTCCGAATGTGCGTATGCTCATGGGACAATGGCAGAAAGATTATTTGCAACAGACACAGCCAGTAAATCCACTTCGAGTATTGGCTGTCACGGGAACCAATGGTAAAACGACCATTTCAAGGCTTGTTGCAGAGCTATTGGTGTTAAGCAAACACCCATGCGCGGTGATGGGGACGACAGGGAATGGGATTTTACCTCACCTTGAAGCATCTACACATACCACGTTAGATGCGTTGCATATGCAAAATCAATTGCATACTTATGTTCAGCAGGGAGCTGAGTTTGCTGCTATTGAAGCAAGCTCCCATGGTCTTGAACAGGGGCGTCTCAATGGAACGGCAATTGAAATTGCAGCTTACAGTAATTTAAGTCGCGATCATTTGGATTATCACAAGACTTTAGAGGCCTATGCAGAAGCTAAATCACGCTTATTTCAGTTTGAGAGTCTTAAAGTTGCAATCATCAATATCGATGATGCTTACGCAAATATCATGCTTAAAGCGGCGGAGCAAAATTCAGCAAAACCTAAAATTTTGACTTACTCCACCACTCGACCCGCGGATTACCGTGTTGAAGAGATTCAATATAGTTTAGACGGTGTTCATTTTAAATTGGTGACCAAGACCCAAAGCTATTTAGTGCATAGTCCGTTATTGGGTCATTTTAATATTGAAAATGTGGTTGCGAGCTTAATCTCTGTTGAACAGGCAGGTTTAGATTTATCTCAGTTAGTCGCTTTAGTTCCTCAGCTAAAAGGCGCGCCAGGGCGTATGCAAGTATTGCGTGATCAAGATCGTTTGTTTGTCGTGGATTATGCGCACACTCCTGATGCATTAATTCAGGTTCTTCAAACATTAAAACGTCATGTTTCACAGCAATTATGGGCTGTGTTTGGGTGCGGTGGTGATCGTGATCGCGGTAAACGACCATTAATGACACAGGCTGCTTTAGATCATGCAGATGTTGTATTGCTCACCTCAGATAATCCACGTACTGAAAACCCAGAACAAATTTTTGCTGACATGAAGGCTGGAATTGAATTTTCGAACAGAGAGGTTCATGAAATTCATGATCGTCGTGAAGCGATTAAGTTTGTAGTGAAAACAGCAAAAGCAGGTGACATTGTTGTGATTGCAGGCAAAGGCCACGAAAATTATCAAGAGATTGATGGTGTTCGTCATTGGTTTGATGATGTGGTAGAAGTCCAAGCAGCCATTAAAGGTCAGCATGCGACTGAGCCAGCATCTTATCCAGCAGACTAAGGAATCATTATGCACACATCTACTACAAGTACTGCGACACTTGTCCCATGGACTTTGTCTGATCTTGTTGCTGCAACTCAAGGGTATTGGTTGAATGATAAAAAACCGACTGGAGAAGTAAAGCGTATTTTGACAGACTCACGTCATGCGGAGTCGGGGGATGCTTTTTTAGCCCTGAAAGGTGAGCGTTTTGATGCGCATGAGTTTGTTCAACAAGTGGCTGAAAGAGGCTGTCAGATTGCGATTGTTGAGCGGCCTTTAGACATTGATATTTGTCAGTTGGTGGTAACAGATACGAGATTAGCATTAGGTATGCTTGGTGCATTTCGTCGCGCTCAACATGCGCAATTAAAAGTTATCGCACTGACTGGTAGTAGCGGCAAAACCACGACTAAAGAAATGCTTGGTAGTATTCTTGCTCGCAAAGCACCGACATTGATCACGCGAGGTAATCTCAATAATGATCTGGGTGTGCCTATGATGCTATTGGAGCTTCGACCAGATCATGAATATGCAGTGATGGAGCTCGGAGCAAGTCATCAAGGAGAAATTGACTATACCTCGAAGCTCGTTCAACCTCATGTTGCGGGTATTATTAATATTGGTACAGCTCATCTTGGTGAGTTCGGTGGGCGTGACGGAATTTGTAAAGCTAAATCTGAAATCTATAGTCATGTTTCAGAAACTTCGATCGTGCCAGCAGCTGATGATTATATAGACCAGATCCGTCAAAGTGTAAAAACAATAAAAATCTTAAGTTTTGGAGAAGGTGGCGATGTCTATGCTTCAGATATTCAGCTGAATCCACAAAGTGCACAATTTAAATTGCATACGCCTGTAGGTGTCCAACCCGTGGATTTACCTTTTGCTGGTGAGCATAATGTTCAAAATGCTTTGGCAGCTGCTGCATTTGCATTGTCATTAAATATCAGCTTGGATGATATTGTCACGGGTTTAGAACAAGCTGTGGGTGCAAAGGGGCGTTTGAATTTTATTCAAAAAAATGATTTTTTATTTATCGATGATACATACAATGCCAATCCGACGTCGATGCGTGCAGCGGGTGAAGTGCTTGCACAGCAAGAAGGTATTCGTGTCATGGTGATTGGGGATATTGGTGAGTTAGGTCCGACTGCTGCTCAACAACATTATTTACTCGGGCGAGATTTGGTTTCGATTCGCGGACTCAACTTTGTTGTTGCTGTCGGTGAGTTTGCACCAGCAACACAGGAAGGCGCACGTAGTACTCAGTACGGGAAAAAGTTACAAGCTTTCCTCAATCAAGAGCAAGCTCTACCATTTTTAATTAGTCTAATCGAAACACATCAACCGCAAAAAATGAGTTTCTTATTCAAAGGTTCTCGTTATACCCATATGGAAACGTTGATGGCAGATTTGATGGAGAAACTCTAAATGCTGTTATGGTTATTTGAACAACTTTCCGGCTATCACAGCTCGTTCCAAGTGGTTCGTTATTTAACATTACGTGCGCTGCTCAGTGTCTTGACAGCACTCACGATAGGCCTAGTTCTTGGTCCTGTTATGATCCGTAAGTTACAAGCTTTAAAATATGGCCAAGCGGTAAGTTCTTTCGCTCCGGAAAACCATGCCAAAAAAATGGGAACACCAACCATGGGTGGTCTCCTTATTTTGCTTTCTATTGGGATTTCAACTTTACTTTGGGCAGACCTTTCAAACCCTTATGTTTGGATTGTGCTTGGCGTGATGGTGATATTTGGTGCCGTAGGTTGGGCGGATGACTGGATTAAAATCCGTTATAAAGACAATGCAGGTTTGCCAGCACGTAAGAAGTTTTTTTGGACATCTGTCGCTTCTCTAGGTGCAGGGATATCACTCTACGTAATTGCGACTCAGCAAACTAATCCTGTACACACTGCGAATATGTTGGATTTGCTGATCCCTTTCTTTAAAGATCTTACAATTCCTTTATCGGTAATCCCTTTAGGGATCGGCTATATTATATTTACTTATTTAGTGATTAATGGTGCGTCTAATGCGGTTAACCTGACTGACGGTTTAGATGGTCTTGCAATTATGCCAATTGTATTGGTTGCGGCGGGCTTAGGGGTATTTGCTTATCTGGCGGGTGATGTTCGTTTTGCAAATTATTTACATATTCCCTATGTGAAATATTCATCTGAACTCGTTGTTATTTGTGCTGCAATGATAGGTGCAGGTTTAGCATTCCTTTGGTATAACGCGCATCCTGCACAAGTATTTATGGGGGATGTTGGTGCCTTGTCGCTTGGAGCGATGTTGGGAACTATTGCGGTGATGGTACGTCAGGAAATTGTATTTGCAATTATGGCGGGTGTATTTGTAGTCGAAGCAGTCTCTGTATTCTTACAAATCGGTTCGCTTCGTATGCGAAATAAACGTGTTTTCCTTATGGCGCCGTTACATCATCACTATGAAAAGAAAGGATGGCGTGAAACACAGGTGGTCATCCGTTTCTGGATTATCACAATTATGCTAGTAGTTTTAGGTCTAATGACCTTAAAATTGCGCTAAGCAAGAATCAAATGAGATCAAGTCGGCTTATGCCGACTTTTTTTCATCGCTAAAATTTTTTGGAGAAAATGATGAATCTGTTGATGTGTCCTGTTTGTCGCGAGGCATTGGCACTTGAGGGGAAAACATGGCGCTGCAAGAGTAATCATAGTTACGATATTGCAAAGCAAGGTTATGTGAATTTGCATGTCGTACAGCATAAACATAGTAAAAATCCAGGGGATACCCCTGAGTCTGTTCAAGCTAGACGGTCGTTTTTATCAGCGGGATTTTATGCGCCATTACAGCAAGCTGTCGTTGCTAAAATCCGAGAATTACGTATTGAAAATCTTTTAGATATTGGTTGCGGTGAAGGATATTACACCAATGCAATGGAAGCTGAAGCGATACAAGTTGTGGGGGTGGATATTGCTAAAACTGCAGTTCAGGTAGCAGCAAAATTAAATCAAAATGTCACTTGGGTTGTGGGTACGGGGGCTGTGTTGCCTGTTTTAAGCGAGACTATCGATTTATGTACCAGTTTATTTAGTCCTATTCCCGAGGCGGAAATATTACGTGTATTAAAACCATCGGGGTATTTAATGGTTGTTACCCCAGGTCCACAACATTTATATAAAATGCGAGAAGCACTATTTGAAGAAGTAAAGGCACATGAGCCACATAAATTTGTAGCACAGTTGAGCAAGCACTTTGAGTTAATTGATGAAAGCTTAATTCAGGCACCATTGGTGTTGAACCAAAATGACCTAAAGTGTCTTATCGCAATGACGCCATATGCTTATAAGGCCAAACCTGAACGGCGTGACCAATTAGAGCAAGTTGAAAAATTTGAACTGAGTGCAGAGTTTCAGATCTATATTTTAAAAAAGAAAAGTTAAAAGAAGCCCTCTTTTAGAGGGCTTTATTTTGGTTATTGAACTTGATTAATCAAATTTTCGATTGAATCTCGTTTAACTTGTGGTGTTGAATTCATATCCGGTGGTGTCGACGACGTCGGCGTTAACGGTTGATCGTTATCTGGTAGATCATCAAAATCGCGATCATTCGTTGGTGCTACCACTGGAGCAGGGCGATAAATTGGACGAGCTAAAGGTGGAGTTTTATCTTTTTGCTCATGGTTTAATGTATGTACACGACCACGTTGTTCTCGAGTTAAAGGAGCTTTTGCATTTTTATCTAAACTTACCCAAGCATATGGTGTATTGGCAAGAGACTTCTCCATAAAGTCACTCCAAATTGGAAGAGCAGCGATACCCCCATATTCACGACGACCTAGTGTAGTTGGTTGGTCGAAACCTACCCATGAAACTGCGACTAAATTGCCGTTAAAGCCAGCGAACCAAGCATCTTTTGCATCATTAGTTGTTCCTGTTTTACCTCCTAAATCACCACGACCAATTTTTAATGCTGCGCGACCAGTACCATGCTGAATTACGTCTCGTAAAATATTCGCCATATCAAATGCTGAGCTGGATTTTAAAATTCGATGTGCTTGACGATATTGGCTACGCTCTTCATCAGTTAAAGTGGGTTGCTTATCCTCTAAAGACTGATTGGTAACTTCAATAATTTCGTCGTCTGGTGTTGTTGCTTCAGCAGAGGTTGTATCTTGCTTCTGAGATTTAATACATGAAATACATGCGTATTCTGGATTGGCTTGATAAATCACTTTGCCGTAAGCATCCTCAATACGGCTAATGAAGTGAGGTTGCACGCGGAAACCGCCATTGGCAATTGCGGCATAGCCTGTTGCCATTTGCACAGGGAGTACTTGAGGTGTTCCTAATGCAATCGTGTAGTTACGTGGAATCTGATCTTCCTGCAAACCAAAATCCATAAACAATTGGCGAGTACGTTCTAGACCGACTGTTTGTAAAAGGCGAACAGAGACAGTATTACGTGACAAATATAAAGCCCGACGTAATGGAATCATCCCCAGATAGCGCCCATCAGAATTGCGTGGTGACCATTTACCAATGGTAATGGGATTATCACTAACCATGGTATGCGGCGTCATACCTCGTTCAAGTGCAAGCGAGTAGACAAATGGTTTGATAATAGAGCCAGGTTGACGCCAACCTTGCAGTGCACGGTTAAATTTCGATTGATAAAAATTATATCCACCAACGATCGCGACAATGGAACCATCATTTGGGTTAAGTGCAATTAACTGACCTTGTACACGAGGCACCTGTACCAAGGACCACATACTACGATTTTGATTTGGACGTAGACGAACAATATCTTTGACTTTTACAATTTGTGAGGCATTGCTCGGTGCACCACCCACACTATTGGCATTGCGATAGCGTCTCGCCCAAGACATGCCAGACCAAGGAACAGTGACTGATGAACCATCTTGTAAAGTTGCTTCAAAAGAATTACTTAAAACTTTAGTGACTTTAGCAGGGTAGGTGTTTGCAAATGGCACAAAATCTTTTAAGGGTTTGTCATGAGCTTCTGGGCCACGCCAGCCATGACGACGGTCATAATTTTCTAAACCAACACGAACTGCTTCTTCGGCAAAGGCTTGACGATTGTAATCAATAGTGGTGTAAACCTTATATCCTGAATCGATCGCGAGATCGCCAAATTTTTTGACGAGTTCAGAACGAACCATTTCACCGACATAAGGGAATTTATTGTTAATACCGCGATCAGGCATGTCCAAAGCGATAGGCTCTGATACTGCATCTTCATATTCAATTTGACTGATATAACCCAACTGTAGCATACGACCTAAAATCCAATTGCGACGTTCTAACGCACGTTCAGGATTGGCCACAGGATTATACTTAGAGGGTGCTTTAGGTAATCCTGCAATCATTGCCATTTGGGCAATTGAAAGATCGTCTAAATTCTTGTTGTAATAAATTTTTGCTGCTGCGGCAATACCATAGGCATTTTTACCGAGGAAAATTTTATTGACGTAGAGAGTTAGAATTTCTTCTTTTGATAATTTTTGTTCAATTTTACGTGCTAAGAAAATTTCGGTGAGTTTGCGCTTGAGAGTTCGTTCTGGTGTTAAATAATAGTTTTTAGCCACCTGCATGGTAATTGTAGAACCACCAGTTTGAATGTCAGAACCCGTGATCGATTCACTGACTGCGCGTCCTAAACTTTTAAAACTAATACCGCTATGCTCAAAAAAAGAAGAGTCTTCTGCAGCTAAAAAAGCATGAATAAAATCTTGTGGGATTTGCTCATATTCAACTGGAACAGAAAGTTTGCCACCATATTCTGCGATTAATTGGTTATCTGCTGTATAAACTTGCAGCGGTTTTAATAATGGAGCCTTCTTAAAAGCAGTCATCTCTGGCAAAGATGGTGCAATATAGAGATACATTCCATAAAAACCCATTGGAATTGTGACTAAGATAATGATAATCAGCAAAAAAAAAGGGTGAATCTGTCCACAACAAGATAGCTTTTTCATAACAAGTAAGTTTTAATAGGTGCTAAAGGCAAACTAATAGAAGGTCAGTATAGCTTCTCATTTAACAGAATGTTAGTTGAGTTATTATATCCGCAAAAAAATTAGACCAAGTGTAGTTAGTTTGTATTGTGCTGTTGTTGGGGACAAAAAAATAATAGGAATTGCATTGTGCTTAGACTATATCGTAAGCCAAATAAGGGGTTAGTGGGGGTAGATGTTAGTTCGACCTCTGTTAAGCTATTAGAGCTATCAGTTAAAAACGGTCGCTATTGGGTTGAAAGTTACGGGTTAAGTCCATTGGTTGATGGGAGTGTTGTTGAAAAAAACATCCTCAATCAGGATAACGTGGCTGATGCTTTAGAGCGCGCGATTAATATTGCAAATCCGCAATCAACGAATGCTGCTTTTGCAGTGCCTACGTCTATGGTGATTCACAAGGTCATCGAGATGGATGCCGACATGAGCGATGATGAGCGTGAAGTTCAGATTCGTATGGATGCTGAGCAATATATACCATTCCCACTTGACGAAGTCAGTTTAGACTTTGAAGTTCTTCCTGAGCGATTAAACAATCCAAACAGAGTGAACGTTTTACTCGTTGCGACACGTACTGAAAACGTGGACTCTCGTATTGAAGTATTGGATTTGGTCGGGCTTACCCCAAAAGTTGCCGATGTTGAAAGCTATGCACTGGAACGTAGTTTTGAAGTCTTTGCAGATACATTGCCGATTGGTGCAAATCTTGTTGGTGTTCTTGATATTGGTCATACCATGACGACTTTATCAGTTATGCAAAATGGCAAAATTATTTACACGCGCGAACAAGTGTTTGGCGGTAAGCAATTGACTCAAGATGTGCAAAATCGTTATGGCTTATCTTATGATGAAGCTGGGCGTGCTAAAAAAGACAACACCTTACCAGATGACTTTGAAACAGAAGTTTTAATGCCATTCCTTGATGCAGTGATTCAACAAGCAGCGCGTTCATTACAGTTCTTTTTCTCTTCTTCTCAATTTAACGAGATTGATCATATTTTATTGGCGGGTGGTAATGCCAATATCCCAGGTCTTGCAAAAATGATGCAACAAAAATTGGGATATCGTGTCACTATTGCTAATCCATTTTTACAAATGGGCTTTTCTCCTCAAATCGACCTGAAAAAAATAGAAAATGATGCACCATCATTATTGGTGGCGTGTGGCTTGGCATTGAGGAGTTTTGATTAATGGCTAAAATTAATTTACTCCCTTGGCGCGAAGAGCTAAGAGAACAGCGAAAAAAGCAATTTGTTTATATCTGTATCGCAGTAGTATTACTTGCGATTTTATCGGTTTTAGCAGCTTGGTTCTTCTTGAATCATAAATTGCAAGACCAAGAACAAGCAAACCAACTTATTGTAAGCACCAATCAAAGTTTAGACGTTCAATTAAAATCCTTGGAAGGATTGCAAGAACGTCGAAATGCAGTGATTGAGCGGATGAAACTGATTCAAGGTCTTGAAGGTCAACGACCTGTTACTGTGCGTTTAGTAGATGAATTGGTACGTGTTGTTCCTGAAACGGTGTATCTGACGAAATTTACCCGTACTGGTAATAAATTTACCATCGAAGGTAAAGCAGAAAGTCCGAATGCGGTAGCAGAGTTATTACGTGGTTTAGAAGCTTCCCAGTGGTACCGAAATGCATTTATGAATTCATTCTTGGCTGCGCCAGAAGTGAAGGAAAAAGCACCAAGTTCGGTAATCCCTCGAGTTGAAGAGTCATACGGTACATTTATCGTGACTGTCGACTTGGGTGCAATTGCTCAACCGACATCAGAGATGGACGCGAATAATGTGGGAGGTGCACCATGAGTCGTAATGATTTAAATGACTTTGATTCAGATGTCACTGCACCAAAAAAGAAGTCCATGACTGTTGAAAAGTTCTTTCAGCAATTTAATACTTTGGACTCCAATAACTACGGTAGTTGGCCACTGTCTGTAAAAATTACCTGTTGGATTTTTATTTTCCTATTTGTTTGTGCTATTGGTTACTTTTTGGTGATTAAACCAAAACTTGAATCCATTGATCTTGCTAAAGCACAAGAGGCAAATTTACTGACAGAGTTTAAAGAAAAGGATTCTAAGCTCCGTAATTTGCAGCAATACCAAGCACAGTTGCAACAAATGGAAATGAATTTCAATGAGCAATTACAACAATTGCCAAAAGAAACAGAAATTCCAAGTTTAGTTGAGGACATCAACTTAACAGGTGTGAATTCAGGGCTCAAATTTAAAAATATCCGTCTCGAAAATGAAGTGGCTCAAGAATTCTTTATTGAGCAGCCAATTTCGATAGAAACGACAGGTGATTATCATTCATTTGGGCGTTTTGTGAGTGGAATTGCGTCTTTACCGCGTATCGTAACCTTACATGATTTTGTGATTACAGCGACGCCAAGTACAGATAAAAAATCTGATATTCCACTGATCAATTATTCATTAAAAGCCAAAACATATCGTTATGTTGCATCGACTGAAGATACGGTAGGTTCAGCGGTTGTTCCACCAGCTGATATGCCAGCAGGAGGACAATAATGAAATCATTTAAGCTTTTGTGCGGATTAGTTATTGCAGCGACTATGGTGGGATGTGATTCGCGTATTGATGCGGTCAATCAAGAAATGGCGAATATTCGTAGCCAACCACCTTTACCGATAGAACCGGCACCTGTATTTAATCCAGTTCCAAATTTTCTTTACTCGGCGCATCAACTTCGAAGTCCATTCTTGCCAAACTCATTGGCAACAGAGCTAAGAATCATGTCGGGTAAACGTGTTTATCCTAATTTTAATCGTCAACCACAGCCTTTAGAAAGCTATGCATTGGAAACGTTAAACTTTAAAGGAAGTTTAAAACGTAACAATGGACAGATTCTCGCTTTGATTCAAACCCCTGATGGTGAGATTGAGCGTGTGCAACGTGGTAATTACATGGGGATGAACCAAGGGCGCATCGTGAAGATAACGCCGACTCAAATCGATCTGATTGAAATTGTTTCAGATGGTCGAGATGGTTATATCGAAAGACCGAGAAGCTTAGTGTTGCTTGGGCCTGTTGGTTAAGACGAGTTAAGGAATAACAATGAAAAAGAGTATGCAAAATTTTTGGGGTGGGGATCGACAGTATATGAACCGTTTTCTTCGTCAATTCGCTATGACCACTGTTTCTATAGCTGTTATGCAGGCAGCGGCGGCTAAAACTACGATGACCAATATTGTGCCTTTGCAGGTGCCAGGTCAAGGAACAGAAATCCGTGTCATGTTTAACGGATTACCTCCACAGCCACAGTCGTATCAATTGGAAAATCCATCTCGACTGGTTTTGGATTTTATGCAGGCAGGTCAAACACTGGCGAATACTAAAATACCTGTGTCGACCACTGAAGCAAACTCAGTTGAAGTCATTTCTAATGATCAGCGTTCACGGTTAACTGTCAATTTAACGCAGAAGGGGAGCTACACGACACGTGTTGAAGGCAATACCTTTATTTTAAAAATAAATAATCCAAACTCTGCGAAAGTGGCAACACCAGCGGCGCCAGTGGTTACACAAGCCAAAGCAGCAGAACCAGCGCCTAAAACAAGTGTTTTAAAGCCAGTCATACGTCCTAATCTGACGAATAACGTTACACCTGTTGCGGCTACAACTGTGGCAACGACACCTGTAACGCCAACACCTGTGATTCCTGTTGCAGCACAGCAGGTATTGAAACCAACTGCACCAACGCCTACGGTTTTAAGACCTGCCGCTCCACCTGCACCAGTGGTTCGTCAGCAAGTTGCAGCACCTGTACCACCTCCAGTAGCTCCTGTTTATCAGCAGCCTGTTGCGTATACACCACCAGCACCTGTCGCTTATCAAGCAGTACAACAAGGACTGCAAGATATTGGTTTTGAGCGCGGTAGTGCAGGTGAGGGACAAGTTGTACTGAATTTAAAAACAGCAGATACACCAGTAGATGTACAACAGCAAGGTAGCAAAGTTGTGGTGCGTTTCCTCGGTAACAAAATTCCATCGCATTTGGTGCGCCGTTTAAACGTTAATGATTTTGCCACGCCAGTCTCTACAGTAGACGCTTATAATGATAAGTCGAATGGTGTAATTTCCATTCAGTCGAGTGGTAGCTTTGAATATATGGCTTATCAAACAGATGGTAAGTTAACGATCAGTCTAAAACGCCCAGAAGAGAAAAAAGGCTTAAGCAGCCAAAATCGTACACCGAAATATACAGGTAATAAGATTTCTCTCGACTTCCAAGACATTGAAGTGCGCCGCGTATTACAATTGTTGGCTGATTTTACCGGCATTAATATGGTGACTTCGGATTCAGTTCAAGGGAATATTACATTACGCTTAAAAGATGTGCCTTGGGATCAAGCGCTTGATATTGTAATGAAAACCAAGAACTTGGATAAGCGTCGCAACGGAAACGTGATTTGGATTGCACCTGTTCCAGAATTGATTAAAGCCGAAGAAGAAGAGGCGAAAGCCATTGCACAAAGTGTGAAGTTGGCACCATTGCAAACCGAATATATTCAATTGAGCTATGCCAAAGTTGAAGATATTGAAAAGTTGATTACTGAAGGTCGTAACAGCCGTTCATCTAATGGTAATAATACAAATTCAACAACTGACCCATTGGGGGACAGTGTCGGGTCATTATTAAGTCCACGTGGTACAGTTTCAATTGATCCACGTACCAATACATTGATCATTAACGATACAGTTCAAAAAATTGATCAAATTCGCAAGATGATTGATTTACTGGATGTTTCTGTAAAACAAGTCATGATCGAAGCTCGTATTGTACGCGCGACAACAGATTTCACCAAAGAAATGGGTGTGAAATGGGGTGTAGTATCGAAAGGTGTTGCAACCAATAATGATCTTTTGGTTGGTGGTAGTGATCAAACGCTGTGGGATTTAAAATCACCAAGTGAGGATGGTCGTTATAATATTCAACGTCCTGATAACTTAAATGTGGATTTAGGTGTGGCTGGGGCTGCAGGTAAAATTGCATTTGGTTTAATCAATATGTCTGATTTTATGCTGGACCTTGAGTTGTCGGCACTACAAGCTGATGGCTACGGTGAAGTTATTTCTACCCCAAAAGTTCTCACTGCTGATAAGCAACAAGCGAAAGTTGCTTCAGGTCAGGAAATCCCTTACCAAACCACTGAAACTGCAGGTGGTGCTGCAACGGCGACGACTTCCTTTAAAGAAGCGTTGTTAAGCTTAGAGGTAACACCAAGTATTACGCCTGATGGTAAAATTCAAATGAAATTGAACATTACCAGTGATTCACCAGCAGGTTATGCACAGAATGGGGAAATCATTTTGAATAAAAATCAAATTGATACCAATGTGCTTGTGAATAACGGTGAAACTGTGGTGCTAGGTGGTATTTTCGAGCAAGAAACGATTTTTAACCAAACCAAGGTGCCTTTCTTTGGTGATATTCCTGCTGTTGGTCGTCTATTCCGTAAAGACAGTAAAACAGAGAATAAGCGTGAGTTATTAATCTTTGTGACACCAAGAATTGTTAATGACAGGCAAACTAGAAACAATTAATATAGTTTCAATGAAAGCAATTCAATAGGTGACTCCTTGCCAAGCAAAGAGTTTGAAACCCTACCGAATATTTATTTGGTAGGGCCCATGGGAGCTGGTAAAACAACCGTTGGTCGACATCTTGCAGATTTACTTCATCGAGAGTTTCTTGATAGTGATCATGAGATAGAAAGAAAAACTGGGGCGACCATCCCATGGATTTTTGAGAAAGAGGGTGAACAGGGATTCAGACATCGTGAATCACTGGTAATTGATGATTTAACATCAAAACAAAATTTAGTTGTTGCGACGGGTGGCGGTGCAGTTACTCAGTCGATTAATCGATCTTATCTAAAAGATCGAGGTATTGTGATTTATCTTTATACTCCCGTAGAAATACAACTTCAAAGAACCTACCGTGATAAAAATCGACCTTTATTACAAGTCGAAAATCCTGAACAGAAATTACGTGAATTATTGAATATTCGTGATCCGCTGTATCGTGAAGTTGCACATCATATTATTGAAACGAATCAAGGTGCTGCGCGTGATTTGGCACAACGTATTCTTAATGTGATTGTCGCAAAAGAATTGAATTAAATTTGTTTTATTGGCTTATAACATCATGCAAACCTTATTCGTTGAACTCGGTGAACGCCGTTATCCTATTTTCATTGGTAGTGATTTAGATCCGCAACAATTACTTGAACCCTATATTCATGGGCAACAGGTCATGATTGTCACCAATGAAACGGTTAAACCGTTGTATTTAAATCACTATGTATCAGCTGTGGAAGGTTTAGGTAAAAAAGTTGAGACATGTGTTCTACCTGATGGTGAATGTTATAAAAATATTGAACATTTGAATTTAATTTTTGATGCCTTGCTTGAGGCAGGATTTAACCGAGATTGTACAGTGCTTGCCTTGGGTGGAGGGGTGATTGGTGACATGGCTGGATTTGCATCAGCTTGTTTCCAACGCGGAGTGTATTTTATTCAAGTCCCGACTACGCTGCTATCGCAAGTCGATTCGAGCGTTGGCGGTAAAACTGGAATCAACCACTCATTAGGCAAAAACATGATTGGCGCATTCCAGCAGCCACAGGTCGTACTTGCGGATATGGCGCAACTTAAAACATTGCCTGAGCGTGAGTTATCAGCAGGTTTGGCTGAAGTCATTAAGTATGCCCTATTAGGAGATGTTGATTTTCTTGCATGGCTTGAGGAAAACATGGATGGTCTCGTTGCACAACATCCAGAATTACTTGCTGAAGCAGTGTACCGCTCTTGTGCACACAAAGCGCGAATTGTGGCCAATGACGAGAAAGAACAGGGTGAGCGTGCATTACTGAATTTAGGTCATACCTTTGGACATGCGATTGAATCTTATCTGGGATATGGTGAGTGGTTACATGGTGAGGCTGTGGCGACGGGAATGGTGATGGCGGCAGATTTATCTTATTTAATGGGGTGGATCACAGAAGCTGACCTTGAACGTACAAAAATTATCATTCAACGTGCGAAATTACCGATAAAATGTCCTCAAATTCCACTTGATGAATTTTTGGCATATATGTCTCATGACAAAAAAGTCCTGAATGGTCAATTACGTTTAGTGCTCTTGAAGTCGCTAGGGCAAGCAGTAATTACCAAAGAGTTTGATGTGGAATTAATGAAACAAGCGATTTTACGTAATCAAGCATAATCTTAGGTTTTCTCATGACGGTACGCCACTCATCCCCACGCACAGCGCAACAATATATTTGGTTGATCGGTGGCATACTGTTTTTAGTCGCATCTTTTGTATTCTGGATTTTGACTGATAGCAAAGAGTTGGTTACTCAGTCTAAGCAAATTGAAGAAACTCAAGTCCAGATTCAACCTGAAAAGGTGGCAGCAACAAATTATTTGGGCGGGCTGACTGATCAAGTGCGACCTTTGGAATTAACTGCGCGTAAAGTGGCTTCAGGAAACCATTTGCCTGAATTTAGAGGCACAAAGTTTATTCAAGACAATAAAAATAATTATTTTATCGAACTATTTCGCGTTACCAATGAAGATGTAATTAAAAGTTTTCTTAATAAGCAAACTGATCGTAAACCATACATTTATTTTCGTTTGAGTGGTGAGGATCAAGTTGAACAGTACATTTTGGGTTATGGGCTGTTTATGGGGGAAGGTGCTGCCAAGACAACTTTAAATGGATTGGATTTAAAGTTACCACCTTCTGTAGCGCCTAAAGTTGCTGGCTTTAATCAGTTTGTGGGTCAAGTCAATGACATGGGTTCTGAAGAACTAACAACTGCAAAATTATACGAAATTAAATTACGACCTGCAGCGGTACCATTGATTGATGAGTCATTGCTGGTTCGTCCTAAGCCAACCCCTGTGGCTGATCCTGCTAAGGCAACAACCAATGTGACTATTACAAGAAAAGATCAGTCAGGAAATGTGGTTGATGTGAGACGTTCGCAATCGAATGTTGACCCTATTTCGAGCGATAATTCAAAGAATAATACGGATAAACGGAATCAAGAGGCTCAAATTAGTGATCCATTTAATTAAAATGGTATAAAATGGCGCAAAATTAAACGAAAGCATAATAAATTTGCACATCATTGGTGCGATAAAGTGGTTCTAATTTGGTGCCTTTTCGGTTAATAATGACAAAATAATTGAAATAAAACGCTTGCACGGAATAAATAAATATTGGCATAGATTTTGCTTTATTGGTGCACTGATTAAGTAAATTGTCCCTATTTTGGAGCGAAGACCTTAATTTAGTGTGCGATTTAGTCAAATTGATCTGCTTTAAATGAGTGCAAATCGTCTCGTACATTTGTGAAATTAAATCAGAAAAGACGTTCAATAACGAAAGACATACAGAATCATGTCTTTGTTTTATAAAGAAATCGTATTTGAAGAATAGATAAGTTTTGCCCAATGAGGGCCATGTTGAAGAAGGGTACGCTATGCACATGCCATCGCCTAATACTGTAGCTCCCGCTAAAGGTCTATACCAACCGGATGAGTTTAAAGATAACTGTGGTTTCGGATTAATCGCCCATATGCAAGGTGATGCAAGTCATGACTTGGTCAAGACCGCGATTCATAGTTTAAGTTGTATGACGCACCGCGGTGGTATTGCTGCAGATGGTAAGACGGGTGATGGATGTGGTCTACTGTTGGCTATGCCTAAGCAATTCTTCCGTGAAGAAGCAAAACGTTTAAGTGATATTACACTCAGTGAAATTTTTGCAGTAGGTACAGTTTTTCTTAGCCTAGATCCTGCAATTGCTGCACATGCAAAACAAGTGCTGACTAAAGAAATCGAATCAGAAGGTTTGCGTGTAATTGCATGGCGCTTAGTGCCAACCAATAATGAAGCATTAGGCTCAATTGCGATGCAGTCTTTGCCAGCTTTTGAACAAGTAATTGTTAACTGTCCAATGGGTGTTGAAGAAGTTGAGTTTAACCGTAAGTTATTCTTGGCTCGACGTCGTGCTGAACAAAAATTAAGTCAAGATAGTTCATTCTACGTTACAACACTTTGTTCAACTGTGATCTCTTATAAAGGCTTAATGATGCCTGAAGCGATTGCAGATTTTTATACAGATTTAGCTGATCCACGTTTGGAATCTCACATTGTGGTGTTCCATCAGCGTTTTTCAACCAATACATTACCGCGTTGGCCATTGGCACAACCTTTCCGTTACTTAGCGCACAATGGTGAAATTAATACCATTACAGCAAACCGTAACTGGGCGATGGCACGTACACCAAAGTTTGAAAACCCGCTCTTACCAGGTTTAACCGAGCTTAACCCAATCGTAAACCGTACTGGCTCTGACTCTTCAAGTTTAGACAACATGCTCGAGATCTTGGTTGGTGGAGGTATGGATTTATTCCGTGCACTACGCATGCTCGTTCCACCAGCATGGCAAAACGTTGAAACTTTAGATGCTGATTTGCGTGCATTCTATGAGTTTAACTCTAAACATATGGAAGCATGGGATGGGCCAGCAGGTCTTGTGATTCAAGATGGTCGCCATGCGATTTGTATGCTGGATCGTAATGGTTTACGTCCTGCACGTTGGGTAATTACTAAGAATGGTTACATCACACTTGCATCAGAAATTGGTGTCTGGGGTTATGAACCAGAAGATGTGGTCTCTAAAGGTCGTGTTGGACCAGGTCAGATCTTAGTCATTGACACTTTCACTGGTAAATTGCTGGATACTAAAGACGTCAGTAATCATCTGAAAAAAATGCGTCCTTATCGTCAATGGTTGCGTGAAAATTCAGTGCGTATCCAAGGCAGCCCAGAGCTAGAAGAATATCTATGTGATCAAGGCTTAAAAGGCGATGCTTTAAAAGCGGCACAAAAAATGTTTATGGTGACATTTGAAGAGCGAGATCAGTTATTACGTCCAATCGCTGAAAGTGGTCAAGAAGCGGTAGGTTCGATGGGCGATGATACGCCGATGGCAGTATTGTCTCGTCAAGTACGCCATGTAACAGATTACTTCCGTCAACAATTTGCTCAGGTAACTAACCCACCAATCGATCCATTACGTGAATCGATCGTAATGTCTTTAGAAACATGTTTGGGTCGTGAACAAAATGTATTTGAACAAGGTCCAGAGCATGCGGATCGATTAATTATTTCAAGTCCTGTACTGTCAAACTCTAAAATGCATCAAATTCGCACTTTAGGTCGTAAGGGCTACGAGATTGCAGATATTGATCTAAACTATGCAGAGACTGAAGGTCTAGAAGCCGCGATTACACGTATTTGTGAAGAAGCAGCGCAAGCAATTCGTGATGGCAAAACCCTATTGGTGATTTCTGATAAGAAAATCCGTGAAGGGTTCTTACCAGCTAATGCAGCGATGGTAACGGGTGCTATCCACCATTACCTCATCCATGCAGGTTTACGTACAGATGCAAACATTATTGTTGAAACAGCTTTAGCGCGTGATCCACACCAATTTGCCGTAATGCTTGGCTTTGGCGCAACAGCAATTTACCCATATCTTGCATATGACGTCATTAATGATTTAATTGCGAAAGGTGAGTTGTTAGGTGATCCGATTCATGCACAAGCGAATTTCCGTAAAGGGATCGAAAAAGGATTGCTGAAAGTCCTTTCAAAAATGGGTATTTCGACTGTTGCTTCATATCGTGGTGGACAATTATTTGAAGCTGTCGGTTTATCTGAAGAAGTTGTTAATAAATGCTTCACAGGTGTTCCAAGCCGTATTAAAGGTGCAACTTTTGTTGATCTTGAAAATGATTTGAAAAAATTAGCAGAAACCGCTTGGAAATCACGTAAGCCAATTGAGCAAGGTGGTTTGCTGAAATTTGTATTTGATAAGGAATATCACGCTTTTAATCCTGATGTAATTAATGCTCTACATAAATCTGTACGTTCTGGGAAATATGAAGATTTCAAAGAATATGCTGAGCTTGTAAATAATCGTCCAGTGGCAACCATTCGTGATTTATTTAAACTCAAAACAGAAAATTCAATTCCACTGGATCAAGTTGAATCTGTAGAAGCGATTCTTCCGCGTTTTGACTCTGCAGGGATGTCTTTAGGGGCATTATCACCAGAAGCACATGAAGCGATTGCCATTGCAATGAATACAATTGGTGGTCGTTCGAACTCAGGTGAGGGTGGTGAAGATCCAGCGCGTTACGGCACAATCCGGAACTCAAAAATCAAACAAATCGCATCAGGTCGTTTTGGTGTAACGCCTGCTTACTTAACTTCTGCAGAAGTACTGCAAATTAAAGTGGCACAAGGTGCAAAACCGGGTGAAGGTGGTCAGTTGCCAGGTGGTAAAGTGAATGGCTTAATTGCACGTTTACGCTACTCTGTACCGGGTGTGACATTAATTTCTCCACCACCGCACCACGATATTTATTCAATCGAAGATTTATCGCAGTTAATTTTTGATTTAAAACAAGTTAACCCTCAAGCGATGGTCTCTGTAAAACTGGTATCTGAGCCAGGTGTGGGGACGATTGCTGCGGGTGTTGCAAAAGCCTATGCTGACTTTATTACCATCTCTGGTTATGACGGTGGTACAGCAGCATCGCCATTGTCTTCGATTCATCATGCGGGTTCGCCATGGGAGCTTGGTCTTTCTGAAGCGCATCAAGCCCTTCGTGTAAATGATTTGCGTGGTAAAGTTCGCGTTCAAACGGATGGTGGTTTAAAAACGGGTCTAGATGTCGTGAAAGCAGCTATTTTAGGTGCGGAAAGCTTCGGTTTTGGTTCTACACCAATGATTGCGTTGGGTTGTAAATACCTCCGTATCTGCCACTTAAATAACTGTGCGACTGGTGTAGCGACTCAGCAAGATCATTTGCGTCAAGAGCACTATATCGGCGAACCACAAATGCTCATTAACTTCTTCACCTTTATTGCAGAAGAAACACGTGAGTGGTTGGCTGCATTAGGTGTATCAAGTTTGAAAGACTTGATTGGTCGTACCGACTTACTAGAAATGCTACCTGGTGAAACAGATAAGCACGCTCACCTAGATTTAAGTGCTTTACTTGAATCACATCCAGCTGCTGAAGGCAAAGCTCAATATTGCGAAGTCGAAGGAAATGCACCATTTGATAAAGGTGTTTTGGCTGAGTCTATGATTGCAGAAATATTGCCTGCGATTGAAGCTGGTACAGGTGGTGAATACAGTTTTAGCATTGGTAACTGTGACCGTTCTATTGGGGCACGTGTTTCAGGCGAGATCGCTCGTCGCTATGGTAACTTAAGTATGGAAGCACACCCTGTTAAAGTGAATTTGACAGGTACTGCTGGACAATCACTTGGTGTATGGAATGCGGGTGGTCTGCATATCAAGCTTGAAGGTGATGCGAATGACTATGTGGGTAAAGGTATGGCGGGTGGTCGTATCTCAATTTTCCCACCGAAGGGTTCTCCATTCCAAACACAAGAAACAGCGATCATTGGTAACACATGTTTATATGGTGCAACAGGCGGTAAATTATTTGCTGCAGGTACAGCTGGTGAACGTTTTGCTGTTCGTAACTCAGGTGCGTTTGCGGTGATTGAGGGTGCTGGAGATCACTGTTGTGAATATATGACAGGTGGTATTGTGACGGTACTGGGTAAAGTTGGTCATAACTTCGGTGCAGGTATGACAGGTGGTTTTGCTTATGTACTTGATTTAGATAATGACTTTGTTGATCATTATAACCACGAGTTGATCGAGCTTAATCGTATTTCGACCGAATCAATGGAAGAACATAAAGAGTTCTTAAGCCGCATTTTAGATGAGCATATTAAGGAAACTGGTAGTGCTTGGGCGTACAAGATCCGTAACGAGTTTGATTTCTACAGCCGTAAATTCTGGTTGGTGAAACCAAAAGCTGCAAACTTGCAGACTTTATTAAAAACAACTCAAGCTGATCCTCAATAATTCCACTACTGCAGATATATAGGCAGATGCAGCTGAACTAACAATAGACTGCATCTACCCACGGAGAGAGACATGGCAGAACGCCTTAATAATGACTTTCAATTCCTGGATGTCGCACGCCAAGATCCAGAGAAAAAAGATCTCAACGTCCGCAAAGCTGAGTTTGTGGAAATTTATAAACCCTTTACAGCTGAAGTTGCGAAAAACCAAACACATCGCTGTTTAGGTTGTGGTAACCCTTACTGTGAATGGAAATGTCCAGTACATAACTATATTCCAAACTGGTTAAAACTGATTGCTGAAGGTCGTATTTTTCAAGCAGCAGAGCTTTGCCACCAAACCAATACTCTACCGGAGGTGTGTGGTCGAGTTTGTCCTCAAGACCGTTTGTGTGAAGGTGCATGTACACTAAATGATGGGTTTGGTGCGGTGACCATTGGAAATGCTGAAAAGTATATTAATGATACGGCATTTGCATTGGGCTGGCGTCCTGACATGTCTCATGTCAAATGGACAGATAAAAAAGTCGCGATTATTGGTGCAGGCCCTGCAGGTCTAGGTTGTGCGGACATTTTGGTGCGCAATGGTGTTAAACCTGTCGTATTTGATAAGCGCCCAGAAATAGGTGGTTTGCTGACCTTTGGTATCCCTGAGTTTAAGATGGAAAAGGACGTGATGAAACGTCGTCGTGAAATCTTTACAGGCATGGGGATTGAATTCCGTTTAAATACAGAAATTGGCACAGACATCACCATTGATCAATTGCTTGCTGATTATGACGCTGTCTTCATGGGTATGGGAACATACACATACATGAAAGGTGGTTTCGCAGGTGAAGATTTGGAAGGTGTTTATGATGCCCTTGATTTCTTAATTGCCAATGTGAATCGTTGCCAAGGTTGGGAAAAAGATCCTTCAGAATTTATCAGTGTGGAAGGTAAGAAAGTTATTGTACTCGGTGGCGGTGATACTGCTATGGACTGTAACCGTACTTCAATCCGCCAAGGTGCAACATCTGTCACTTGTGCATACCGCCGCGATGAAGAAAACATGCCAGGTTCACGCCGTGAAGTTAAAAATGCGCGAGAAGAAGGTGTTGAATTTCAGTTCAATCGTCAGCCGATCGAAATCGTGGGTGAGAATGGAAAGGTCACAGGTGTTAAATTTGTGACGACTCAACTCAGTGAGCCTGATAGTCGTGGTCGTCGCAGTCCTGAACCGATCCCAGGTTCAGAGGAAATCTTACCTGCTGATGCAGTGCTGTTGGCCTTTGGTTTCCGTACAAGCCCTGCAGAATGGTTTAATGATGTAAGTATTAATTTAGATGGTTCAGGTCGTGTCGTTGCTCCTGAGCATCAACAATACAAGTTCCAAACTTCTAATCCGAAAATCTTTGCCGGTGGAGATATGGTGCGTGGTTCTGACTTGGTCGTAACTGCGATTTGGGAAGGACGTCAGGCTGCTGAAGGTATTTTAGATTATCTTGATGTTTAAACGAAAACATGCCTTACAAAAAATCCTACTTCGGTAGGATTTTTCATTTATATGCATGACTTGTTTGACAATCTCTTGTTGAATATTCAAAAGTATCCAATTCAAGAACTATCTTAAGAATCATGTAATTAAATTAAAAAAGAGAATGGAGTTGTAATTTAATTTGCGACTTTATTGGCAAAAAATATAATTTATTTGTCTGTGTGGTTATTTTTGCAATATTAAATCTGATTTATTCTGACAGTATGAATAAGAAATGCTATATCCATATAGGCTCTAAAATGACAACTACACAAATCGCCAAAGATAAATCTTATTTAAATCGTCCAAAAGCGATTGGGATTACCGTACGACGTTTAAATTATAATCCTAAAGCCATTCGACGCCATTTTTTCGCGAATTCTCCAGTCATGTCACATTTGTTGACAGCACTTTCTTCTACCTTTCCAATTGGTGAACAATTTTTTGTTCATAGTGTTCGTAATGTACGAGATAAAGTGAAAGATGAAAAATTACAAGCGCAGATTGCAGCCTTTATTGGTCAAGAGGCGATGCATTCAAAAGCACATGCGGAATTTAATGACGCTTGGCGCCGTGATGATTATCAACTTGATAACTTTCAAGCATGGTTAGCGCGACGCGATGAATTTATTCGTACTACCCATCCAAAATTGCAGTTAGCAATTACCTGTGCTTTTGAGCATTTTACAGCGTTATTGGGTGGTTATATTCTTCGTCATCCTGAAGTGCTGTCGACCTTAGATGAAGATGCAACTAAGCTTTGGGTGTGGCATGCAATTGAGGAAATCGAGCATCGAGCAGTTGCATTTGATGTCTACCAAGCGGTATATAAAGATACCAAAGTGCGCCGCAATATTATGCGTAGCGTAACCACAGGTTTTGCGAGTCTTACCTTTTATTCAGCAACTCGATTATTTTGGCAAGATCGTCGAAAAAGCTTACCGAAGGTCAGTGGAAACTTATATGGTATTTACTTAATTTCTAAAATGATGATCGAACTAATTCCAGAATATCTATCATATTACAAAGAGGATTTTCATCCTTCTGAAATTGACTATACGGATATCGTGAATCATTGGAAGGCCAAATTAGCTGAAGAATATCAAGTGGAAGGCTTCCAAGAGCATTCCCAACCTGTACGGTATAGCTAATAAAAAACCTAGCGAAAGCTAGGTTTTTTATTACTTAGATGAATCTTGATTAAACTGACGCATTCTTCTTTGGCGCTGCCAAGGGAGGGGGCGGTCGAGTGCTTCAGGAACATCACCTGATGTAGAGCGTAAACGTAAATGTAATGCAGCTTGTGCAATTAAATTTGCCGATACAGGCGCCGTAATAAAGGCAAGTAATGTAATCAGTAGTTCAGCAAACCCTAAGCGACTATGAAAGGCTGAATAAATCATAGCTGCTATTAAAAAACTACCTAAGCCTAATGTGCTCGACTTTGTAGGGGCATGCAGACGCATGAAAAGGTCAGGCAATTTCACCATTCCAATTCCACCTACAAGTGTAAAAAAGGCACCATTGATCAGGAAGAAGGAAACTAAGATTTCCATAATCAGCTGAATATTCATAGTTTTCTCCTAGTCCACCACATGGCCTGTCGTAAAATAGCGAGCTAATGCTGCTGTCGATACGAAACCGAGCATGGCTACCAATAGTGCACCTTCAAATAAAGAGGTGCTAGCCCAATAAATTCCTAGAACCACAACTAAACACGTAGCATTCAGAAATAAAGTATCTAATGCAAGTAGTCGATCAACCATTGAAGGACCGATTACAAGACGGATTAGACAGAGCAACATTGAAATCGTAATTCCAATTAAGCTAATTCCCAATACATAAGGAAGAATGATCATTGAGAATCTCCTTGCTGTTTTACATGGAAAATTGCGATGAGAGGCGCTTCGTAGCGCTGTTTGATTTCTAAAATATCAGCCTCTGGATTGTCTGTATTAATCGAGTGAACAAGAATATCTCCACGTTCTTGGTCGATTCCAGCACTGACTGTACCAGGAGTAGTCGTAATGATCATTGCCAGTAAACTGTTTACTTGGTCATGATCCGTATCTAGAGGTACCCGATACCACTTAGGGTGTAGACGATCAGTAGGTCCTAGAACTTGTTTAGCAACACGAATATTACTGATGATAATGTCCCATAACACAACAAAAACCAGTTTAACTGCTAAATCCCAATGAATATTGGGTGTACGAACGATAAAAGGTTGTACTAGCTTAGGAATGACTAAACCAATAAGAATAGCAACCAATATATCAAACAACGCTGCGCTGTTAGCCAACATCAGCCAACTGATAGCCACGATAACTGAAACAAAAGGATGTGGCATGATTCGATCAAATAGAGAGCTCTTTTGTATCATTTACTGCTCCATCGGTTGAAGCTTAGATTGGGCTTCTTCAGGTTGTCGCTGGTTCAATTCTTGTTCTTTGATTTGACGGCGCTTGAACTCTGAGATGTGTTCGCCCTCAAGTGATTTTTCACTTATAACATGTGGAATATAATGTGCATTTGGGTCTGCAAACTCTCCGCCGTATTTTGTTTCTGGAAGATAATTGGGATCAAATGGTTGTACACTAATTACTTCACCACGTTCATCCATTTTTAAAACAGCAGTAATATATTGTTCTGAATCATTTAACTGATTTGCAGTTTGTTGAATATACTGTGTGACTGGATGAGCAAATATCACATAAGCGATTAAACTTATAATAAAGACAAAAATTGTGGTGTCATTACGTGGAGGTGCCTTGCTTGGTAACTTTTGATATTCATGATAAGACTCTTGATTAGGGTCATTTTCTGGTACAGTTGAACGCCATAAAATAACGAATCCTAAACGAGTGAAAGCTATGATACTAAGCAAGCTCACAATCAGAATGACAATAATAATGAGCAATTGATAGCTAGATACAGAGGCCGCTTGAAGGATAAATACTTTTCCAAAGAATCCACTGAAGGGTGGAAGCCCTGCCATCATGAGTGCAATAATGAAGAAGCAAATCGAAACTAGCGTCTGCTGTTTCATGATTGGTGCGATTTTTAGATGATCTTTGAATGCACCACGCTGCGAAGTAATCCAACCGCATAGCAAGTAGAATGCAGCGGTAATAATCGTACTATGCACGAGGTAATATAGCGCTGCAGCCCAAGCATCTGCAGTCATCAGAGAAAGGGCGATTGCAATCGTTCCTATAGACGATAGGATCATGAAACCAACAAAACGACGCATTCGCTCTGCACCAATCGCACCAATTACACCATAAATAGTCGTAATTAAACCAATTGGAAGCAGCCAAGTGCTGAGAATTTCTCGCGAAAGCTCATCGGTGAATACGGTTCCATTCACACGTAAAATGGCATAGATACCCACTTTGGTCATGATGGTGAATAATGCGGCTACAGGGGTCGTGGCGACGGCATAAGTTTTAGGTAGCCATAGTCCGACAGGGAGGATTGCAGCCTTGATACCAAAGACTACAAACAGCATTAATCCGCCTGCAACTGCCATATTGTACTGATCACCTTCAAGTGTACGTACAATTCGACCCACATCAGCCATATTCAGGCTACCAGTATTACCATAAATCATCCCTAAGCCAATCAAAAAGAATGCAGACGCTAATAGGTTGATCGTTACATAGTGAATACCAAGTTGGAAACGTGCTTTGCCTTGACCATGTAGAAGCAATACATATGAAGCCATCAATAGCACTTCAAAGAAAACAAACAAGTTAAATAAGTCGCCTGTTAGAAATGCACCACATAATCCCATGAGTAAAAAATGGCTCATTGCATGGAAATAGCGTCCACGTTCATCCCATTCTTTACTTGCAAACCAAATAATTGGTGTCGCAAGAGCATAGGTGAGCACGAGCATAAAGGCTGCCAAACGATCTACTACAAGTACAATGCCAAAAGGAGCTGACCACTCGCTTAAACTATACACATAGATCTGACCAGAGTTCGCCTGAATTAAGTAAATGATTGCAGTCGCTAAACCAAGAAAAACCGATGTTAAACTGATTCCACGACGCCAAGGTTGACGCCAGTCATGCGCTAAAGATCCGGAACCTGGATTACCCAATAGCACTAAAATAAATGCAGTAAATGTCGGAATTAAAATACTTAAAATTGGCGAGTGGGTGAGCCATAAATCATAAAAATTCATCATTAAGGCTCATCCTCTCTTGGGTCTGTATTGATTATTTCTTCTTTAGAGTCAACATGATCAGTACCCGATTCATAACGACTTCTCAATGCTAGTTGCACGATAAAAGCAGTTGTGGCAAAACCGATTACAATTGCCGTTAATACAAGTGCTTGAGGTAATGGATCTGTAACTTGAGTGGCATTGGTTAAAATCGCAGGTGAATTTAATTGAATCCGCCCCATTGCAAAGAGAAATAAATTGACTGCATACCCTATCATGGCCAAGCCTAGTACCACAGGGAAAGTGCGGGCACGTAAAATCAGATAAATACCAGTGGCAACCAATAATCCAATAGCGGAGGCGAGTAAAAATTCTAAACTAATCATTCTTTACTCCTTCGGTACAGGGCCGGTGATGCTTGAGTTGCGTGAGTCGCCTAAAACGGAAATCATGAGCATTGTTGCACCAACGACTGTGACATAGACACCAACATCAAATGCTGCAGCAGATGGCAAATGCATTTTTCCGAGAATGATCGGCTCTACATAAATATGAGCACTGGTCAGGAATGGTCGACCCCAGAACCACGCAGCGACCCCAGTCAGACCAGCAATAGTTAAGCCAGTACCAATCCAAATTTCATAAAGACGCCCAGACTTTGCTCGTAAGAGTTGTTCAGTGTGATCTTGACCTAGTGCAATGTACTGAATCACAAGCGCCATTGATGTAATGAGACCTGCGATAAAGCCACCCCCTGGAAGATTATGTCCGCGTAAGAAAATATATAAGCTGACGACTAAGGCAATCGGAAGGACCCAAGATGCGGTCATTCGGAACATCAACGGTGATGGATTAAAGCGATAGGTTAAGCCTTGTGTAATGGTCGTACCATGAGCACGCATTCCATCCATTAAACACAGTGTCCCAATCGCAGCAATACCCAGTACTGTGATTTCACCAAAGGTATCAAATCCACGGAAATCGACTAAAATTACGTTCACAATATTTGAACCACCACCGAGCGGTAGAGATTGTTGAACAAAGAACCATGAGATTGAATTGTGATCACGCGTTAGAATCATCCAAGTGATCCAACCGATTCCTAGGCCTCCGATGATTGCAATCAGCGCATCTCTCCAACGACGAGTGCGTGAAGATTCATAAGGCGTAAGTTGTGGTAAGAGGGACAGACTCATCAGAAGTAAAACAGTTGTGACAACATCGACTGTGATTTGTGTGAGTGCCAGGTCTGGTGCTGACATCGTAACAAAGACCATCGTCACGACAAGACCGATTGCTCCACTGATAAGAACGGCTTTAATGCGTTCATGGTGAAACCAAAGCATCATCCAGCACGCTGAAAACAGTAATAACCAAAGCACGATTGCAACCAATGGTGCATGCGTCAGTTCGCGTGTACCTGCATAAATAACTTGACCAATGAGAGGCATGGAGACTAAAGCAACAGCAAAAATTAATATCCACAATAAATAGTTTTGTAGAGAACCTGTTTCTGTTGCTCTTTTTAATTTTCGCGAATTTAAGAGCAAATGTTTGAGAAAGAGATCAAACAGGACTTTACCTTGAAGTTTGCCAAGTATTGGATCAAGGTCAATGTCACGAATTCTATTGTTCTTCGCAAGACTAAAATAAAAAATAATACCGCCAATCAATGCAATCGCACTCATCAATAAAGGCACGTTAAAGCCATGCCAGATTGCTAGATGTACGCCTTCAAAAGCTGGAAGGTTGGTGCTTGCTCGTGCACCAGCATTGACGATATCGCCTACTAAGAGCGCTGGTAATAGACCCACTGCAATACATAATGTAGCTAATAAAATTGCAGGTGCACGCATACCAATTGGTGGTTCATGCGCATCTTTATTTGGAATCGCTTTGCCTAAATCACCATCAAAAAATACGCCATGAACTAAACGAACAGAATACGCGACAGCAAACAGACCCGCGAGTGTTGCAATAATTGCTGCGAAGACACCTATACCACCTGAGAGATTCGCTAATAGTTCAGTAAAGAACATTTCTTTGGATAAGAATCCATTGGTCAGTGGTACACCAGCCATTGAGGCTGCTGTGATCATGGTTAAAGTCGCTGTAAATGGAAGTAACTGCCATACCCCACTGAGTTTTCTTAAATCACGGGTACCTGTTTCATGGTCGATAATGCCGGCGATCATGAATAATGCTGCTTTAAAGGTCGCATGGTTAATGATATGAAAAATAGCTGCAGCCACAGCGAGTGGTGAACCAATCCCCAGTAAGCAAACGATCAAGCCTAAATGACTAATGGTGGAGTAGGCGAGCAAACCTTTTAGATCTTCCTTAAAAATGGCAAAGAATGCGGCCATACATAAGGTAAATAAACCAATGAATGTGACGAGGTTATGATACAGAGCAGAACCAACAAAGATCGGCATTAAGCGCGCCAGTAAGAAAATTCCGGCTTTAACCATTGTCGCTGAATGCAAATAAGCTGACACGGGTGTTGGAGCAGCCATTGCATTTGGCAACCAAAAATGGAAAGGGAATTGAGCACTTTTGGTGAATGTACCTAAAAGAATAAGGAGCAAGGCTGGCACAAATAAATGACTCGATTGAATCTGCGCCGTCATATTGAGGATTTGATCAATTTGATATGTGCCAGTGATTTGACCTAATAGAATAAAACCACCGAGCATGGCTAAACCACCCATACCCGTGATGGTTAAGGCCATTCTTGAGCCACGCTGTGCTGCTTCGTAGTTACTCCAATAACCCACTAAAAGGAATGACGAAATACTGGTCATTTCCCAAAAGACAAGAAGAATAAGTAAATTATTAGAAAGTGAAATGCCGAGCATGGCGGCCATGAACAGCATCAGTAAGAAATATAGCTTACTTAGAGAGTTTTTATGATTTAAATAATAATAAGCATAAATATAAATGAGCGTCCCAATCCCTGTAATAAGGAGGGAGAAGATCAAGCCTAATGCATCAAGTCTAAAGCTTAAGTCGATACCAAATTGTGGTAACCATGACCAATGTTCAGAGAGGACTTGACCTTGAAAGACGTCTTTGGCTTGAGTCAGCAACAAGATAAAACTTGTTAAGCTGACTCCAATTGCCCCTAATGCTGTCGCCCCGCGAGAGATTTTTTGCAGCCAGAGGACAAGAAAAGTGCCAAGTATTAATGGTAACAATATAATAATCGGTAGCACACTCGTATCCATAGAGTTGTAGGCCGGAACCTATGATGAGTTTTATCTTTCAAAAGCTTGAGGATGGCAAAGAGTCATCCAACTACTTAAGCTTTGAAAGCCGAACGAATTTTAAAAACAAAAACAAGTTGTGTTGCGCAACTTGGAAAGCTAATGCAAAGAAATAGACATTTTTTGATTAAAAAATGAATGAGTAGATTTTATTACATGTATAAAATTACATCAAACTTTTTAGCTACACAATTCAGAATTATAGCGAAAAAAAGCTTAAATTTCTGTTTAAATTGAGTGAGTCATACCCGATTAATTCATCTAATTCCAATCAATTAGGGGGATGAAATACTTGATAAATCTCCAGCTTGGAGATACTCAATAAAGCGCTGTTTTTCTGACACTGATAAATTTTTGAAGTATTCAAACAAACGCAAGCCATCAAGCGTATCAGTAGATCGACTCACTTCAGTGATTTGATCATCTTGTAAATCATTAGCCATGAGTTGAGCAAATAGTTCATCATATTGTTCCCTGATTTGGTTTTGTTCTACTTCAACAATTTTTCGATTTTCTAACTTAAAATATTGTACATCTACTTCATTGTTTAAAATCAATTCAGAGCATGCAGATGCGATAATTTGAATTTGTGGGAATGCTTCATGCAAACGGCTGAGTACGTTTTGCACAAAATCTTCATCTACTTGAGCATCAATATTGTCAATTAATAGAATGCCTTCACCATCAAGGCATGGGTCAATACTATGAGGATTCAGGAGACAAAGTCGTCTGACAATATCACCTACTAAACACAACCATTGACGATACGAATTAGATAATTGCGAAAAAGGAATTTCTTGACCATTTTGTACCAGCATCAATTGGATCTTGGGCGTGTATTCAATATAAATGTCACTGATCGATGGGAATAATGTCTGGATGGCTTTCTTGAGTGCTTTGAGTGATGGTAGTTGCATCTCTGCTTCAAGATTCAATAATTTTGCAACTAAATCCTCTTGGTCATGATGAGAGGATAATTTTTGATTGGTTTGAATTTTTTGAAAAACTTGTGCTAATCGTGCATTTTCGATGTCGCTAATTTCACGAAACCATTCGAAGAACCGAGCAAAGGTTGTATAAGGGAGTGCTGCAAGTTCATAGGCTGCGTGTGTTTGTAATACAGCAGGATTATTTTTGCTTAGCAAATTCACTTCGTTGATAAAGCGATCAGAAGGATAGTAGGCCACCATAGGCATGCCTTGAGCAGGATCTTGTTTGATCGCTTGTTGATAAAGATGAACGAGTGATTCTAATTGAGTCGTTAGCGCTTTACTATGACCTACACCTTTACTGGTTAATGTTTTATAGAGTTGCCATTCGCACAAACCATCTTCATTGTGTTGCACAGTCGCAGCCTGTTCAATAGATCCAATATCCGTGGGATATTGAACACAAATATCTATTTTGGCTTGAATGTGTTTGTGCTTAATATCAGAATCAAGCATGACTACACCAGCGGTTCTTAAATCTTTGGCACGTGCAGCAAACCACGTTAAAGCTTGATAAATATTTTTAATAATCGCAGTTTTACCAGAGGCCTGATCACCTAAAATAATAGATATTGGTCGTTGAGTTGGATCAAATTTAATTTTTATATCTGAAAAATGATAACAGTGACGTAACTGAATAGATTGAACTTTCATATTTTGCCTGCAACTTATCGTAGGGGATTATGCTGTTGCTTTCGTTTTAATCGTGGATTTAAGTTTGAGTTGTTGTATTAAATCATAAATATGATGAATATTTAAGCTGCTTTTTGCTCGTGTGCATGCAACATAAAGTAAACGTAATTCTTCATCGCTAATTTTATGTTCTAGTCCATTAATTTTAAATTGATAATCATCTTCTAAATGCACACGATTCCACTCTAAACCTTTGGCTTTATGAGCGGTTGAGATTACATAGTCCGCTTGTTCAATGGGTGTGATTTTGGCAAGTGCTCGTTTAAGTGGGTCTGTACCATGTTCATCGACCAATTTAACCAAAGGCTTGATGTCACTACCATCATTTGTTTCACAATATTCATGCACATCATGCCAAGAGTTGAACCAAGCTAACTCTGGAACGTCCGTTACTCTTTTACCTTGTTTAAGTAAGCTTGCAGCATCAACAAAGCGATTTAATTTCGCATGATCGGCTTGCAGGCTCACTTTTTCTCCTTGAACTAATCCTGAGAGTAAAAGTTCCATCGCGCGTGCGTTAGTACGGCACAAAATCGCATCTCGCATTTTGGTATGAGGCTTGTTGACGACTTTTGATTGGAGTTCGGGGTTGCCAATCAATGGAACAGTCTCATTGAGTGCGCCTAATAAGTGATTAGCAACTTCAGCGATATCATCACCAAAACGGAATGAAGTGGTTAGGCGCGATTCGGGTAAAGGCATTTGTTGCATCGCATTGACTGCCCCACGCCATGCATAAATTTGTTGATGTGCATCGCCGACATAGATGACTTGCGTACTTTTTTGCTTGAGTAAAATCCCCAGCATCAGGGGGTCAGCATCCTGTGCTTCATCAAACAATACATAGTCTGCGGGTATAAAAGGATCTGATAAAGCCCATAATTTGAGATAGATGTCATGCCCAATGCCAGCCTGATGATTAGGGTCGATTGATTCTAACCAACGACGTTCGACTGCAGGATAAAGGTGTTGCTGTAATACCGCAATATCGTCAGCATGTAGCCAACTTGGTGCTTGAATATGGCGGGGTGCAGGATATTGCGAGCTTGTTGAACAGAAATAACTGACAGCATTTGCAACTAAGCCCGCCAAACGACTAGGCATAAGCGCATATTTTTCGTAACGCCCCCCCATGAGTCGGCGTAATGTGATGGGTTGCAAACGGTATTCTTTGGCAATAAAGCTCGGGCTCAAGCGTGGGAGTCTAAGTTTATCAGTCACTCCACGTGGAACGCTTCGAAATGCTAAAGAGTGGAATGTACGACAATCCACGCGCTGATGAAATTTTTGTTGAGCCTCGCTGGCAATCGCTTTGTTAAAGGCAAGATACATACCGCGACGCTGTTGCATCGCATCACTGACTAATTTAAGCGTTGTTGTTTTACCTGTACCTGCATAGGCAATCACTTTGAAGGATTGACCAGATTGCGCTTGTTGAATCGCAATTTCTTGTTCTAAGGTAGGTTTGACAATGACAGACACAGGTTAATAAATCTTCAATGGTTTTAAAATGATCAGTGAGTATAGCAAGAATTTACAAAGGGGAGAGTTCAATCTTCTTCTTTTTGGATGGGGAGTCTTCGGCGACTTAAAAAGCCGAATTAAATAAAAAAGCCATGTTTGAACATGGCTTTATAAGAGTAAATTAATGCGTGCGATTCGCTTTTTCAACAAGTCCTGATAGACCCTGACGTCGTGCAAGCTCATTTAAAACGAGTTGAATATCAAGATCGAAGTAACCCAGCATGACTATGGTATGGAACCAAACATCAGCAACTTCATAAATTAAATCATTTTGGTGATCCAGCGTCGCTTCTTGTTTGAAATCTTTAGCAGCAATTACCGTTTCAAAACTTTCTTCACCAATTTTTTCTAATATTTTATTGAGACCTTTATGATAAAGCTTTGCCACATAAGAAGAGTCAGGATCTGCAGATTTACGTTCTGCCATCATTTGACCAAGATAATGTAATACATCGACTTGCTCAGCTTGAGCTGTTGATGCATTCATCACTTTACTATGCGCATTCTCAGACTTTTCGCCATAAATTTGGTTCGGATCTTTCAATTGAGCGTCTACAATTTCCCAACCGTTTGATGTTAAGCGGCGATAAAAACATGATTCACGTCCCGTATGGCAAGCAATGCCACCATGTTGCTCAATTTGAAGAACGATCACATCAGCATCACAATCTAAACGAATTTCATGCACAGTTTGGAAGTGACCTGATTCTTCGCCTTTATGCCACAATTTGCTGCGTGAACGAGAGTAGTAAACAGCTTGATTTTTTTCTGCTGTAAGTGCCAAAGACTCACGATTCATCCAAGCCACCATCAACACTCGACCTGTTTGATGATGCTGAGCAATGGCAGGGATTAAACCTTGTTCGTTAAATTTTACTTCATCGAGCCATTGCGTATTGTTCATAAGGATTTCACCAGAATTAAATGAGACACTACAAAATTGTAGGTCATTAGTTTAAGCGAATAAATCTTTGTAGGGGAGAGTAGAAATTAATTTATTTAAGATCTTGCATGTATTCTTCAAAGTTTTGCTTATGGATCATTTCTAGGAATGCATCCCCTAATCGTTGACTTTCAGCTACAGACTGTTTCCAAAGCTCGATTCGTTTTTTTTGATCAAGCCCTTTCAGTGTGAAATCTTTGCGATCAGGAAGACGTCCTAAAGGAAGTGATCTTAAATAAGACTCAGAGGGTGAAATCAATACGGTTCGTGCTTGATATTCAGCATTAGATCTACGTTTTTTGAGGAACTTATCGAACCAACCTGGTGTTATTTGATCTGTAAAATGAGGGTATAGGACAATCCCATGACTCGGTAAAGGTAGATCAATATGATAATCGATTAGCCCGCCATCACGATAAGCAGCGACATCTGCACCTTCGATATTTCTGACCGCCGGCATCAAAAATGGAATGGATGCAGATGCCATTAACCAATCTTCTAAATTTTTTTCAGTCAACGCATAATCAAGATGTTCGAATTCATTTTTGATGAGTGAAAGTCGTGAAGCGTTGTGTGGTTGGGCAATTGTACGTTGCATGAAGTGCCCAATTTTAGCTCTCGAAAAAGTATTGAGACCGATAATGCCAGCAACTGCACGGGCAAGCATAAGAGGATGATCACTTTGAAATTTTTTCGATGACTTTACTGACAAAATAGCCAAATGGTAGTCGGGATGATCAATAATTTGATTGGTTTTACCTTGAAGGAGGGCTTTAAGCATGCCGCGACAGACGTCTCCAACTTCAATAATATTCATCTTAGGTCGAAATTCAAGATGGGTATATAAGTCTGCTAATTTGGATGTGCCTGCTTGTGCACCATGCGCTGCAATACTTGCAAAACGCCAACTCCCAATGGATGAGCCAATTAGAGTCCGCTTTTTGGGTGCTTGAGCAAAGAACTCACCAAAAACAGCTAGGTCCAATCCTTGAATTCCAATACCTTTGGGACCACCTGCTGCTCCAGGAACAAAATCAACCGCACTGGCTTGTAGACCTTGTTCTTGAATGATCTGTTTTGCTTTATAACCTACATGAATATTCAAGCAAGGTTGAGTGGTCTTGAGGATCTGTATCATAAGCAATTCAGCGACTAAAACCTATTGAGGTAGCAAGTTTTGACATGAGATAGTGAACTTATTTCACCATACGCCAAATAGCAATAAAGGATGCCAATACAATTAAAATCATGGAAACAAACCATGGTGCGATCACAGCGATTGAGAGCAGAATTGCGATTACACTTCCGAAAATCCAACTACGCTTTTGCTGATGCTCCATTTGCAAGCGCAGCGTTTGAAGTTCATTCAATTGTTTAGCATGCCATGCAGACTGATTTTTTAAACCGTTAAGACTGTCAATCAGTAAAGTCGGTAAATCCTGAGCGCCCAATAACAAGTCTGGGATTTTTTGTCCTAATTCTTTAATATTTTTTTGAGGATTCATTTGGGCTTTAACCCAATCCGTTAGAATTGGCTTTGCTAACTTCCAAATATCTAATTCAGGATAAAGGTCTGTACCTAAGCCTTCAACATGCACTAAGGTTTTAAGCAATAACATCAGTTGCGGTGGGATTTCTAAATGAAAACGTCGAGCGATGTCCATCACTTGGATCAATATGCCTGCGAAATCTAACTCATGCATCGGTTTCGAAACCATAGGTCCTACTGTACGACGCATTTCACGTGCTAAAGCATCTTGATCCGTGCCTGGTGGAATCCAGCCTGCTTGATGCACAATCTGAATCAATTGCATGAAATCACTGTTCATGACTGCCAGCAACATACGTGCTATCGTCATTTGATCATGCTTGGAAAGCTCGCCCATGATGGCGCAATCGAGCGCAATAAATCTTGGGTTTTGCGGATTAATCGTTTCTACGAAAACATTACCCGGATGCATATCTGCATGGAAAAAATTATCGCGAAACACTTGAGTAAAAAAGATTGTTAAGCCTTTTTCTGCTAAGTCTGCACGATTCATTCCTAAACGATCAAAGGTCGCAGTATCTGAGATAGGCACACCAGTGATACGCTCTGCCACCATTACATCCGGACTATCCATATATACTTCAGGCACATACATCATGCTTGAGCCAGTAAAATAATGGCGCATACGTCGTGTATTTTCGGCTTCAAGAGTCAAATCGAGTTCATTTAAAATGATTTGACGATAATCTTGAATAATTTCTGATAGATGCAAAGCACGGGCAGCTTCTAGCCTTTTTTCTAAATAGTGACCAAGCCATTCTAAAATTTCAAAATCTTGAATAATTTGAGCACGTATATTCGGGCGAGTTACTTTCACGACAACTTCACGCCCATCGTGAAGAGCAGCGGTATGTACTTGAGCAATTGAAGCAGCAGCTAGCGGCTTATCATCGAAGCGCGCAAATAATGTGGAAACATCTGCTTTAAGCGAATCTTGAATTCTTTGCTTAGCCACTCCAAGATCGAAAGGTTTAACACGATCTTGTAATAACACCAATTGTTGTAATATTTCTGGTGGAATTAGATCGCGACGCGTAGAGAGGAGCTGCCCTAATTTAATTGCGAGTGGCCCCATTTCTTCTAAAGCTTCTTTAAGCTTTAAAGGATTTTTACGTTCTCGACTAGAAAGTGCAGCAGGATGCAAACGTATAAGATTCAGCAGGGGGCGAACCTTTGCAGGAATATCTTCCGCAGGAACCAACGTGTCGAGTCTATAGTGCGCAGCTATACGCCAAAGTTCGATTAAACGTCTAATGTGCGGAATCATATATGCAATTACCTGAAATCTACGAAGGGTTAAATTTTGATTTTAAAAGCTGAATTTTTGCTTCTAGTCGATCAATATCTTGATTAAGCTGGCGAGTTCCGTGGAGAAGATCGTCCATTTGCCAACGTGGTGCGAATAGTCCGGTATCTTCTTTTAAAAAGTCTTCCGCAAAAAAAAGATGAGATTGAAGTGACTTAATTAAATGTTGTGGTGCTAATTGAACCTTGCCGATTTGACTTGCAAGATTAGGTCCGATCCAATCACTCAATTGCGAAGCGAGGTCTGGCTCAGCATTTTGTATAATTTTTTGAATGTCTTGCAGAAGGCGATAGTCACCTTGAACGGGGATATTGCCAATGTCATCTGCTAGAAATAGTTTGCACAAGTCGACCACATTATTAACATGCAATGTGGAATCTGCTTCAGTAATCGTGTGAGCTTGCTCCCAAGGCCGCTGTTCGAAAATAGAGGGTTGAGTGCTATGACCTGTTACTGTTGGTTCTAAACGAACTTTATTTTCATCAAAAAACACATCAACGGAAAGTTGTGGTGTATCAATCACAACACGAAGCATTTTCCCTTGTAACTGGTTAAATTGGATACGAGTAATCGCATCCAAATTAATCCAATGATGTATGGTTTTTTCAACTGCACCCAGTGCTAAGATTGACCACATGACGAAGTGCTACCTGCGGTTAGAGTTTAAATCCACGGTGAACTGCAACAATACCACCTGTTAAATTGTGATAATCGCAGTTTTGGAAGCCCGCATTTTCCATCATGCTTTTCAATGTGCGTTGATCTGGGTGCATACGAATTGATTCAGCAAGATATTTATAGCTTTCAGCATCATTTGCCACAATTTTACCCATGATTGGTAAAGCAGTGAATGAGTACAAATCATAGAGTTTTGAGAAAGGCTCAAAGACTGGTTTTGAAAACTCTAATACAAGTAAGCGACCACCTGGTTTAAGTACACGATACATTGCTGCAAGCGCTGCATCTTTGTCTGTTACATTACGTAGACCAAAACTGATAGTGAGTAAATCAAAACTGTTGTCTTCGAATGGCTCGAGGGTTTCAGCATTCGCCAGTACAAAATCAACGTTGGTACAACCCGCGTCGATCAGACGGTCGCGACCTACATCCAGCATGGATTCATTAATATCAGATAATACAACATGCCCAGTAGGACCAACTTCACGGCTAAATACTTTCGCTAAATCACCAGTACCACCAGCGATATCTAAAACGCGTTGCCCACGGCGAACGCCAGACATATTAATGGCAAAACGTTTCCACAAACGATGAATACCAAATGACATTAAATCATTCATGATGTCGTATTTCGCGGCAACTGAATGGAAAACTTCAGCGACTTTTTGCGCTTTTTCTTCAGAATTTACGGTTTTATAACCGAAGTGTGTCGTTGGTCCAACGTTTCCAGTATTCGCACCACGTGGCAAATTATATTTCGGCACTGAAGAATGTACTGGCGTATCTGTCAGTTGCTTTTGTAGCGATTGTTGCTGACCTTGAGGTGCGCCAGTTGGTAATGGATCTGTTAAAAAAGGACTCACGTTGTCTTTATTATTTGCCGGCTCAACCTGAGCATGAGGCTGTTGATTTTCATTAGACATTCGAGTCACTCCTGAACACAAATAATATTAAATCTGAATTAAACTGCATAATGACAGATTCTTCAGTTTTTTTCAGTCTAGATTATGCAATTGATATGAATAATATACAGAATTAAAGCGAAGTTTCATCCATGAAATGAGAAGATGTTCTTTTATTTTCGATATTCTGACCAGACGCTTTTACGCTTTTTCGGCTGATCAGAATCTTTGCTAATGATTTCTAATTAAGCGATTTGGAAGGGATTTTCTTTCCCTGAGTGGACATTATTTACAATGATTCGCTCTTTTTCTGTAAAACTCCGAATAAAGGTCGCAGCCGATTTCATTGGTTTCATAGCGACAAAGCCTTCACCAATAAAGTCATACATCAGTTCAAAATTATATTTGCTTGCTGCACCTTTACACATTTTAAACGCTGTGTGCATGATGAATGAACGCATGTATTTGTCCAGACTCAGACCGAGCTCATCCAACAGATTGAGTTGTTCATGGCGCGCTTGCTCTTGATCTAAAGCCACTAAAGTTTCACGCATCATTTCATCAGTAATTGGTTGGTCTTTTGGATAATGTTGGAGTAAATACTGTGCAACTTGTTCATCCAGTTGCATCGCCAAGACCGCCAGTCCTACAGATTTTAACCCAGTTTTAATGGCATTTTCTGGAATGATTTTTTCAGCTTTGTGTGCGTATTTTAGTAAACGTTCGATTTGCAATGCTAGGTCATCAAATTCAGGGCCACCATAAAGACGGTTAATAAAATATTGAGCCATCAGCTTATTTTTGTCTTCAGCGAATAACTCAGCATGTGTGTGAAGTATGCGCTGTTTTAGCCAATTTTGAGCATCATTTAACCTTTGTTTAAGTGCCGGATCCTGATGATAATTGAGTTGTTTGTATTGTTCTAAAAGTTGATCTAATGCAGCAAGTTTGGACATGTTCTAGCTCAATTAAAAGGACTGAAAAAAGCATAATAGGTTGGATTGCGCTCGACTATGACTGTTGAAATCTAAAATAAAACCTTTCAGGTCAGTCATGGATGAAAAGACAATTGCAATAAATTGTACCTGAAGATTTAAGTTGATACTGTTCCTTGCGTATACTGTCGAAAATACAATAATTTTGAGTGGGCTATGTCTGAACCAAAACAACAATCTGATAAAAATACTGATCAACCCGAAGATAAGAACAAAATATTTGATGCAGATCAGATCAATTTAGACTTAATTGAAGCGCAATATGCTCTCAAAGATACACGTGGTAAGAAAAATGCTAAAAGCTTAGTGGTGTTGGTAAGTGGCATTGAGTTAGCAGGTAAAGGAGAATCGGTTAAGCAATTAAGAGAATGGGTTGATCCACGATATTTGAAAGTCAAAGCTGACCCTCCTCACCTTATTCAGCCGAATATCCCATATTGGCAACCTTATGCACGTTATATTCCTGCTGAAGGACAAATGATCGTCATGTTTGGAAATTGGTATAGTGATCTTTTAGCCACATCCTTACATGTTTCACAACCATTTGATGAAACCATGTTCGAAAATTATTTGCAGCAAATGCAAAGCTTTGAGCAGGATTTAAAAAATAATCATGTTGATGTCGTGAAAGTTTGGTTTGATTTATCGTGGAAATCATTACAGAAGCGTTTAGATAAAATTGAACCTTCGGAGCAGCGTTGGCATAAATTGCATGGGCTGGATTGGCGCAATAAAAAACAATATGAAAATGTACAACGATTGCGTCAAAAATTTACCCAAGACTGGGTCATTATCGATTGTGAAGATGAAGTATGTCGTGATCAGAAATTCGCAGAAGTTGTATTAGCGCGACTGAAAGATTTGCCAAATCATCCTCAAAAAATGCGCCAAAAATGGCATCAAGCGGATATCCCAGAAATTTTAACGTCCCCCAATGAAGCAGTACTTGAAAAAGATCAGTATAAGGCTGAACTCAAGAAACTGACCAAGAAGGTCGCTGAAGCATTACGCGCAGAAGGACAAAAAACGGTGATCGTTTTTGAGGGGATGGATGCCGCAGGTAAAGGTGGTGCGATCAAGCGTATTGTGAAAAAGCTCGATCCAAGAGAATATGGAATTTATAACATTTCTGCGCCCGAAAAGTATGAATTGGCGCGGCCTTATCTCTGGCGTTTTTGGAATAAACTGCTTGAAGATGAAAAAATCTCGATTTTCGATCGCTCTTGGTATGGTCGTGTATTGGTGGAAAGAGTTGAAGGTTTTGCAACGGATGTGGAGTGGAAACGTGCATATGATGAGATTAATCGCTTTGAAAAAGATCTAGTAGATACGCAAACAGTCGTTATTAAGTTTTGGTTGGCCATCAGTCAAGAAGAGCAAGCCAATCGTTTCAAAGCACGAGAGGAAACACCGCATAAGCGTTTTAAAATTACGGCTGAAGATTGGCGTAATCGCAAACGTTGGGATGATTATTTATTGGCTGCAGCAGACATGCTCCACCGAACAAATACCGAAGATGCGCCGTGGTATATCATTGCTACCAATGATAAATATACTGCACGCCTTGAAATTTTGAAGGCAATTTTGAAACAATTAAAAGTAGATGTTTAGAGCTGGTGAGAGGTATAAATAAAGCCCTTACAGGGCTTTATTTATACGTATAAGGTTTTATGGGTTAAGCGTATTTCACAACATTTGCTTGTTGTTTTTGTTGAATGCTTTTGGCAAGTTTATAGCTTTCTTCAACATGAGCCTCAGCCACTTTTTTCATGACAATATAACCCAAGCTAGCTGCAATAATTGAACCGCCCAATGGAATAAACTTAGTCACTTGCTTGGTCAACACTTTGGCTGCCATATTGTTTAGCGAAGCTTTAGCGGCAGTACGAGCCACGACTAGACCAGAAAACTCGAAACCGCGTTTGCGTAGTTCGTTCCAATGGATTTTTTTGGTTTGAGGATCAAAGACGCTGATTTGTTCAGGAGCTAAGCCAAAGCGAGCATTAATTTCTGGAATTAAAATTGACAACATACCTACGTCAATCACAACATCTAAAAAGGGCACAGGAATGACAGCAACACCTGCTGAAACATAAGAGCGTTTTTTGACGAGTTCAAGACATTCATCTCGAATTTGTTCTAAATTTAAATTTGGGTCGATTGTTTCTGGAATTTTATCAATTTTCATTTATTTATCACCTAATCAAAGTCTATGGTTCTCGATCCATCACATGATGAACATAGCGCGAGATGAAAGTTTTATTAAAGTCATAAAGTAAAAGTGACATAGTCAGATTAAGATGTATAGTAATTTATGTTTATGATTTTGTTCACACAACTTCATAACGTGTTCGTTGTATGGTGAAAGGGACCTTATGGGAATTCATGTAATTCAAAGTCAGCGCATTGAAGTTTTGGTACAAGGCATCATCACAACTCAAAAGCGTCCCACGAACAACCCATTTGCAGTCCTACAGCAACAACATTTTGTGGTGCCTTCTGCGGCAATGCAAGAGTGGTTAACCCAACGGTTATCTGAGCACCAAGGCATCAGTGCAAATACATTTTTCCATCAACGTATTCGTGGCTTTCAATGGTATGCCTACCAGCAAATTTTGAGTGACAAAGATAAAGTACGTAAAGCGAATATTCCACGTCTGATTATGAAGTGGCGTATTTTCCAAGCACTCAAACCTTTTATACAGCGTGCGCATAATCAGCTTGAGGTTGAACATCCTTTATTCCCATTAATCACACGTATCTATGACAGCGCAGCACGTATTGAACAGTCAAATGAACAATATCGAAAAAAAATGAGCATGTTGTATTGGGTGTCTGATCAAGTGTCAAAATTGTTCAGCAATTACATGATTTATCGAGCAGATTGTCGCCGAGCATGTGAATATGATTGTCGTTGTCCTGAAAATTGGATTCAGGTATGGGGGCGTAATGAAGCACTCAATATTGAACAACAATTACAATATTTAAACGATCAAGATTCCAGTTTTAAATTTTCGCAGGCACAACAATTAGAGGCTTGGCAACGTTGGTTATGGCTCAATATTTTTCATGAAGACTTTGTTGAAATGCAAAGTATTGATCATGATTTTTGGGCTGTACTTCGTGATGAACAGCAACAGAAAATAGCCCTCAAAAAACTACCACAGCAACTGATCGTTTTTACACTCTTGGATTTACCACCAAGTCAATTACAGTTTTTGCGCCGTTTGGGTCAGTACATTGATGTGTTGATTTTGCATTACAATCCCTCACAAGAATATTGGGCGGATAGTGTCGATCCGAATTGGAAAAAACAATATGACTTAAAGCTTAAAGAGCGATATATCGAAAAGTTTCAGCAAAAGCATCAAAGAAAACCAGCTGATAATGAAATTGAGCAGTTTTTTGAGAATTTTAGTCTGAGCTTTAATGGGCTGGCACGTGAGTCCAGACATCCCTTATTAACACGAATGGGCAAGCAGGCACGTGATCACTTTTCTCTGTTGTCTAACCTTTCCTCTGGTGATGAGGGGCAATGGATAGATGCTTTTGTGGATGAAGCACCGCAACATTTACTGAGCCAATTGCAATCAGATATTTTACATTTGGTTGAACCTCAAGCTCAAAGTTATGTATTAGATCCAGCAGACGATTCAATCCACATTCATGTTTGTCATTCCGCTGTACGACAGCTTGAAGTATTAAAAGATCAATTGACCCGATGGCTTGCTCAGTCAACAGCAGAAGCACCACGCCGTCCGAGTGATATTTTAGTTCTTGCGCCTGATCTGAAACAAATTGAGCCTTTGATACGGAGTGTGTTTCCGCAAAAAAATACTGCAACAGGTGTTTATCTGCCAGTAAAGCTAGCTGGTATCACGCAGTTAGATACAGTATTGGCATGGCGTTCAGTGTTAGGGCGAATTGAACTGATACAAAGTCGATTTACCATTGATGATTTTGCTGATTGGTTGAACTTAGCAGCGACCCAAGTGAGATATTGCTTAGACATTAATGGTACTGAGCGCATCTTATTTTTGTTAAGACAAGCGGGATTTCGACGAGGTTTGGATAAACAACATCTGCAAAAAACATTGGCGGAGTATGATCAAGACTATCGGTTCAGTTTTAAGTATGCCTTAGATCGTTTGGCGCTGGGTGTGGCTGTTCCAGTTCATGCGATGTTTCAGGAGACCTTAAGTTCTCATGTAGTGGACTCGGGTGATTTTCACTTAATTGCCACGCTCATTGAAATATATAAGCACTTTGTAGAGCGTCGAGATTGGCTCACGACGATTGAAATCGAAAATGATCAAGAGACGTCAGAGCATGTTGAATTTTGGCTCAATCGTTTAATTTTAGAAGTTAATGAGTTTGAAAGCGCTGGTGTAAGCTCGTTAGAGATGATTAAAGAGATTATTCAAAAGCAAATAAGAATGCTAACGCTGGCAAATTTCTATGAAGAACATGATCAAGCCATTCTTAAAAACATACGTTTGCCTTTGAGCTATATTCTGACTGAAATCCAAAGCACCCTTGAATCGCAACTTGATTATGCATTGCCAACTGGACAAATTACATTTAGTCAAATTGGTTTGATTCGGCCAATACCGTATAAGTTAATTGTCATGATGAATTTAGATGGCGGGAAGTTTCCAAATCGGGAGAGCCATTTACCTTTTGATTTAATGGATTTACTCAAGCCCATGATTGGTGATCGATCACGTTTAGATGATGATCAAGGTGCTTTTTTAGACGCTTTGTTATTGGCCAAAGATAATCTCTGGCTATTCTATAATGGTTTTGATGTAGCCGATGGTGAAGTACGAGATCCATCGAGTAGTGTTCAGGAATTACTCCAACATCTCGCGTGGATCATAAAAACATCAGATCAATCTTCCTCGAATCCTCTCATTGATATTGATGGCATTCAAGTTCATCAGAATTTGAGCACACTCTATACGGTGCATCCTTTGCAACCTTTTGATCCTGATGGTTTTCAGCAACAGCATCAGCGCTATGAAGATGAATGGTATGCCGTGGCTTCTAACCTCAATCGTCAGGATCAACGTGGTCATAGAGAGGCTTGGATTAATACCACGCTTGAATTGAATCAGGACATCATGGTCTTGGATGCTGAACAATGGATCAAAGATATTTGTTTTCCTGCGCGTCTTTATTTAAAAACCGTAGGCGTATCTAATTTAAAGGATCAGGATTTACCTGAGGTGAATGAGCCGTTGTTATTAGATGGATTGGCGCGATACTCTATTCGTGACTTTTTACAACAGCAGCCAAATGTTTCGAAGCTTCAGACTGAATTACTCAGTGACCAGCTTCCTGTCGGCAAATTACAAGAAGTCAGTTTGAAAATGAGTCTGTTAGAGCATCAACAGTTATTAAAAAGACAAAAGTGCTATGTTGATGAGCCGACCAAAATCACTCAGCGCGTCATAGCAATAGATGATATACAGCTTCAAGTGACCGTTCCTCAAGAGGATGAGACGAGTTGGGTGAGTGTTTCAACATCCAGTGCACGCGCACAACGACGAGCACATGTATGGTTAGAATACTTACTTTGGTTAAGTTATCGAGACTTACCAGATCATCTTGCAACTGAAATGCAGCGCATCCAAATCTTTAGCGATAAAACCATCATGTGTACTGGCCTGACGACGAAACAAGCTCAGGATATGCTTTCCCAATGGATTCAGGCATATAAACAAGCTCAGATAGAGCCTCTCGTTTTACCTGCAGCATTGCTGATGAAACTTGCGGTAGATGGAAAAGCATTAGAATGGGTCACTGATGAAGAGGGTCATCAGCAGTTAAACAACTTCGATAAGCTATTAAATGAGTGGAATAAAAGCGATGCCTTTCTGAGTTATAGTTTAAATGACAGCGAAGAAAGTCATTTGCACCGAGATTGGCAGTATATTTTGCAAGATTTAGATGCTGAGTACCTATTAAAACAAGCGTGTGGTCAGTTTGCTTATGTCTTATATCAGCCGATATATATGTATCAATCGGAGGCTGAAATATGAGTCAAAAGCCTACAGTCTCATATCAGCCAATTGTGGATATGCATTTCACTGGATTGCATTGGATTGAGGCATCTGCAGGAACTGGAAAAACGTATACGCTCTCCAGCCTCATGGTCAGAATTTTATTAGAAGAATATTTACCAAAGCAGATTATTGCGACGACATTTACACGCAAAGCAGCGGCTGAATTGAAAAGTCGAATTCGTGCACGTTTAATCGAGGTACTTGGACTTTTAGAGTCATGTCGTGAGCTAACTCAAGATCAAGTTCAGGCGCGTGCAAAATTAGAATCAGATATTTTATATCAAATGATTTTAAATCAATTTTCTGGCTTGATTGCACATGCGTGTGCACGTTTAAAACTGGTAATAGATCAGCTTGAAGAGCTCTTTGTTGGGACCTTGGATAGCTTTAGCCAAAAGCTTCTTCGTGAATTTGCATTTGAGAGCGGTAAAATTGAACGAATGCAAATCACCAATGATGCTAAACAATATACGGTTCAGTTAATTCATGATGAATTACGGGCATGGATTCAACAGCAGCCTCAATCAACTGTAGATTATTTGCTGCTTAAGAAAAAAATTAAGTCACAAGATGCTTATATCGATTTAATTGAAACGAGTTTGAATTTTTCCTCTGCTTATTTCAAAGCAGTGCCAGCGCCGACCATAGATGTAGACGCTTTCAGAACTCATGCAGAGCGCTTCATACAGATCGAGCTTGAAACGCTAGATTCATTAACAGACTTTTATGATCCTGAAGGGCAGTATTATGCTGTAGTCGCAAAGAAGTGGCGCGATCAAGATAAATTAAAAATTACACTCACGCAGTTGTTGCCTGAATTCCTTGATCAAGTTAAATCCCAAGGCATTGAAGTCATTTTTGCGTCGCATCTCAGCACTCATCTTAGTCAGTTGAATGAATTGAGAAAAAAAGTTCTCAATAAATGTCCCGTCGATGTTTTGGCGGCATTTGAGCAACATCCTATTATTGTTGAACTTGCTGAGTTTTTTAAACACTTTGATAAGCTCAACCAACAACTCGAGCATTTGGAGAGTTATTTACAATATTATTTAGCGCAGCAAGTAAAACAACGTCTGCCAGAATTGCTACAGCAAAAATCCGAAACCACATTTTCACAGCAAATTCGAACTTTGGCCGAAGCATTGCAGGGAGCGCAAGGTCAGGAGTTTGCAAAGTACGTTCACGCGCGTTACCCACTTATTTTAGTGGATGAGTTTCAGGATACCAACCAAGATCAAGATGATATGTTGGCGCAGATTTGGAGACATCCAAGTCGAGTGAAGCAGGGTTGTATGATTATGGTGGGAGACCGTAAGCAAGCGATCTACGGTTTCCGCGGTGGAGACATGCTCACGTTCCTAAAAGCATATCAAGATGTTGAAACTAAAGCAGGACGTTTTTACCAACTTGTGCATAATCATCGCTCAGTGAAACCATTGGTCGAAGTCGTCGATGCTTTGTTTCAACAACAAATGGATTTTGGTGAACAAGTTGAATATACGCCTGTTACAGCAGGTACTCGACCGCATCCAGTATTGATCCAATCCGATTTAAAAAATTATGCTCCGCTTCGTTGGATTCAAGTAAATGATAAGGAACACGAGTTAGAGCAGGTTGCTTGGAAGATACGGGATTTGCTCAATCAGGCTGCCCAAAGTCAGCTATATTTCGAAAAGAAGGAGCAACGTATTGAGCTTCAGGCAGATGATATCGCTGTTTTGTCTCGTAACAATCCTGATTTAGATAAAGTTCATCATCACTTATTGATGTTAGGCATTCCTGTAAATCGACCTTCACGAAAAAGTGTCTTCAAAAGTGGAATTGCTCGAGATGTTGGTGCAATTTTGACAGCCATCATTAATCCATTTGATGAAGCTAAATTAAAGAGAGCTTTACTTACACGATTGATGGGTTTTAATTTACATCGCTTTTTGCAACTTCAAATTCAAGCAGATGGCTTAAGTTTATTTATCACAAAATTTGAAGAAATTCGTGAAATGTGGATGGGTCAAGGCTTTTTAACAGCATGGCAAAGTTTCCTCACAGAATTCAAAGTTTGGACAAACTTGGTTGAGCAATTCAGCTATGACAATGAACGCGAAGTGGTCAATCTTCGACACATTTCAGAGTTGTTGAGCCAAAACAGTGATGAGTTAAGAGGTATGCATACCCTTTATCATTGGTATATGCGACAGCTTTCAAATCCGATGGAAAGAGAGTGGGAAATTGAAAGACAATTGAGTAATCAAGCAGGCGTTCAACTTTTAACTATTCACCAATCTAAAGGATTGGAGTTTAAGATTGTATTCTTGCTTGGCGCAGATCGTAAACTGTCAGATCGAAGCGAACTTAACTTTTCAATTCGTGAAGTGCAGGATCATGGAGCTGGAAAGTCCGTCGCACAACGTGTCGTGGCGTTAAAGCGTGAAGAATTATTGGAACCATTAGAGGTTGAGCAACATGACCAACGTGCTTTGGCAGAGCATCGACGATTATGGTATGTGGCCTTAACTCGAGCACAACACCGCGTTTATGCAATGATGAGTGATCAAAAAGGGCAATCTATTTATGGTTTGGCGTATTGGCGTGGTCATGGTGCGAACCAATTTCAGCATGCTTTCAGTTTAGATGAGCCATGTTTAGAGCAATGCCCTGAGAAAATAATCGCAAAAAAAGAACATCATACTGTTCAAATGATTGCGCAGAAATATCCTCAAGTTCATTTTTATCCTAGAGCCAAAACCAGTTTTAGTTATCTCGCACAACATTTGAGTCATCAACAAATTAAAGATCGTATGGCGGCTCAAGATATGATCGAACATCATGCGAGTGATGAGGTCAATACTGTGACGCTCATGACTCCATATCAATTTGAGGATTTGGATCATCAACAACCTTTGAGTTGGATTCGTGCTCATTTTCCGATGGGAACATTAGCTGGAAATTTCCTACATGAAATTTTTGAACATATCGATTTTCAAGATCGCCGAGATTGGACATTAGAAATTCGCCGCCGTTTTAAAAATGCCTATTCAGGTTTATGGGAGCAATTATTCGCTAAATTTCAATCAGATTTTCCTCAACATCATGATGCCGAGCAACATCTGTTAGAAATGATGGCTGAATGGTTAGCAGAGGTTTTAGAGACACCTATTCAACCTGAATTTCGACTCAAACAATTAGTACCTGAAGCACATTTGGCTGAATTTCCATTCTATTTGGCTTTAGCAGACCGAATATTTGGTATTCAGCGTATTCAGCAATTATTTTTAGAGTTTGGGCTTAATATGCCCGAATTCAATGCTGCAAATTCAGCACGTTACCTCAATGGTTCAATTGACTTGGTTTATTATGATGGGAAGCGCTATCACATTGCCGACTATAAGAGTAATTATCTCGGAAATCATGTGGAAGACTATTCAGCTCAAGCTATTCAGCTGAGCATGACGCATGCAAGTTATTGGCTACAAGCAGCCCTATATTTGGTGGCATTACATCGCTATTTAAGTATTCATATTGATGACTACAACATCGATCGAGATCTTGGTGGTGCCAGTTATTTATATTTACGTGGGATGAATGGCACTGACCAATATGGTTTTAATTATTGGCGTCCTAGTTCAGAATTTATTCTAAGATTAGATGCAATATTGGGCTATTTTTCTGAGGATAAAAACAGCAAAATAGCATGAATATTTAAATGAATTTATTATTAATCATTAATTTATCTTGTGGATAATATTGATGATAAATGTGTAGATAACTATGAGGATAACTGTGTGGAAATTAATCAGAATGAAAAAGTTGATGTTCCTCAATGGGTAACAACTTGGGCTGAATATATCCTAAATCAGTATCTTTCATCAGATGATTTAAATGAACAATCCATTAACACCATTGAACAAGTTCTGATGGCATCTACTGTCGGCGATAGTTGTATTGATTTGAAAGGGGATGTTATCCAAGATCTGAGTAAGCTACTCGTGAGCGCAGAGCTTGCAGAGCAACAGGTCGCGCCTTTTGTTTATGATCAGAACTATTTGTATTTATATCGCTATTGGCAATTAGAGCAGCGTTTAGCTCAACAAGTTTATCGTTTAAAGCAGCAAACGATAGTGCCTGTAGATTGCACAAAATATGAAAAATTATTAACCGATCCATTTCAAAAGCAAGCTCTGGAAATGGTATCAAGGCAAGCGCTGAGTATGATTACGGGTGGTCCAGGTACAGGGAAAACGTATACTCTAGCGCGTATTATTGCTGTATTAAATGAGTCGAATCATCAGTTAAGAATCGCAATGGCTGCACCGACAGGGAAAGCTGCACAGCGAATGAAAGAAGCATTGCAAAACTCATTAAATGACGATGCAATGCTCAATATGGGTTTGGATATTGCCCACTTAAAGCAGCAAAATACGTTAACAATTCACCGTCTTCTAGGTTTAGGGCATAGCGCTCAACCTAAATACAGTCTGAAAAAGCCATTACCCTATGATGTGGTGGTGATTGATGAAGCCTCAATGCTTGATCTCAATCTCGCGACGATGCTTTTTGAAGCGATTCCAGACCAATGTCGTTTGATCTTGTTAGGGGATGCACAGCAGTTGGCCTCGGTTGATGTGGGGATGGTATTGGCGGATTTACAACAAGTAAAAGCGCTTAAAGACCATCACGTCAATTTAGTGACCAGTCGAAGATTCAAAGCAGGTGCAAAAATCGGTGATTTGGCAAGGTTCATCCAGTCACATCAATGCTCACCACAAAGCTCTAAAGTTGAGGTATTGGCTAAATTTGAGAAGGAGATTTGTAGAGCATCTGAAATCCAACAGATTAATTTAGCTGAGCTTCAAGAGGATCTTGTTCAACTAGAGTATTTGAATAAAGCATATTCAGATCAAGATTTAAAAGACTATTATCTTAAATTAAGCTCGGGGTTTAAGGATTACTTTAAAGCACTCAACCTTTATGTCAGAAATGGATATCAGCAGCAGGATGTGGCTGAAATTATCCAAAAATTTGATGATTATAGGATCTTAGCTGCAGTGAGACATGGACATTTGGGATTGAATCGTTTGAATGATGAAATTGAAAGGGAGCTATTTCAGCACATGCGGATATCACGACACGACCATTGGTATATTGGTCGCCCTGTCATGATGACATATAACGATTATCAACTCGGGCTTTCTAATGGTGATATTGGGATATGTCTCAGACATCGCCAGTTTGCTGATCAATTTGAAGTATATTTTCCAAGTCTTGACCAATGGTTTCCAGCATCACGTTTACCAAAGTCAATGCAAACCTGTTATGCGCTGAGCATTCATAAGTCGCAAGGTTCTGAATTTAAACACACTGCAGTTGTATTAGATGAGTTTGCGTCACGTCTATTGAGCCAAGAATTATTGTATACCGCGATTACGAGGGCAAAAAAAGCAGTCAGTTTATTGGTGGATACTGATGCTTTATTTGAGGCAATAAACATTAAAACAATAAGAAAAACAGGTTTATTGAATAAATTAAACACTTTATTTATATCTAATATTTAACGATTGGTTGAAAATAGAAAACCTTTGTAGGAAATATCTTACAAGGATTCGAGAAATTGGCGCATAGAGCTTCGTACAATTTTTTGCGATGATTGCTTGCATAAAAGGTTCAACACGGAAAGTTGAGCAATATCGCATAATTACAATAATTTATAGTCGAGAGACTGCGAACTTACAATGATGTAAGTGATAAAAGAGGAAACTTACAGCCGCTAAGCCTTGTAGTTTTGGGAGAGACTACAGGGCTTTTTTATATACATATAAGATTAAATTGATTACATAATGTACGCAATTTCTTACATAAAGATCAGAAAACTGCGACTTGTGTTGCATAATGAATCTGGCAAAATAGTCATATAAGGAAATGAAACCTTAAGAACAAGGACCGTATTAATAATAAATGTGTGTGCAGCACTTACAATAAAAATATAAATAACAGAATCATAACTAAAATATAAGAATCTACAGCGCAAAAAAGGCCCTATGACTTGTCATAGGGCCTTTTTTAACCGTTTATCTTAATCTTAATTTTTAGGCATCTTTATACTTGTTTTGACTTAACGATTCTATTAAAGTGCGTAAAAATTATCACTTTACAAAAAAACCATGAAAAAATTCATAATTTTAATCATTTTGGTGAGTGTTGTTCTGTTTGGGTTGTATAAATGTTTTAAGCCTGCAGATCAAAATACTTCCTCAGTCGCTCAGATTGATTCTCTATCTGCTCCTGAGAGTGGACAGCAAACGCCAATATCGCCTAACGAAGATCAAGTCGAAGATTTAAATGAGTCTGAGAAGATGCCTGTTACTGATTCTCCAGATTTAGTAGATCCGAAGAGCGATTTTTCGATTAAGCCTATTGATCCAGAAACTGATCCAGCCAATCAAGTGTAACTTTTTACCCTGCGCACTAAAAACATAACAACGGAGAATAATTATGTTTAAAACTTTATCATTAAGCGCATGTCTGAGTGTTTTGATGGTCGGAACTGCGATGGCTCAGATGAGTCCTGTAGCAGCTAACGCTCAATTGAACAATCAGGCAAAACAAAAAGTGTCGAAAGGTGGTATTAATCTGTCGGCATTACTGAACAACAGTTCAAATGATTTAATCGTTGAATATCATGTTGACACTAATCATTTAGAAAATAATCGCACTCAACTTCGTGAACATCTTGCTCAAAAGAAGCAATCGATTCAATCGCGGTTTATACGTTTAGGTGGTATTCAATTACTACGTGATTATAATGCTTTACCATATAGCTTTCATCGCGTTCAAAAGCGTGACACGCTCGTAAGCTTATTGAATGACCCGAATGTAAAAGCAGTTTATCCAAATAATGTTTCTTATACGACAGCATCTCAAAGTCTACCATTAATTGGTCAAGTACCTGCGGCTGCGCAAGGTTATACTGGTGAGGGGACAACAATTGCTATCTTAGATACAGGTATTAATTACCGACATTCAGATTTTGGTAATTGTACAGCGCCAGGTGTACCATCATCGACTTGTAAAGTTTTAGAAACTGTCGAGGTTGCTCGAGAAGACTATCAGTTAGATGTTAATGGACATGGAACTAACGTTGCAGCAATTGCTTCTAAAGTTGCACCAGGTGCAAAAATTGTCATGCTTGATGTCTTCACTGGTAGTACCTCTAGAGATGGGGGGCCAGCATACGATTATGATCTAGTGGCTGCCTTGAATTGGGTGGCGAACCACTCCCAAAGCAAAAACATTAAATCTGTAAACTTAAGCATTGGTAATGGACGTAGTTATTCCTCAACTTGTACTAGTTCCGTACTTACAGATTCTTTTTCGAAGTTGAGAGGCTATGGGGTATTACCAGTTGTTGCATCTGGTAATGATAGCCATCTGAGTGGTATATCCTATCCAGCATGTACTGCGGGTGCGGTCAGTGTAGGAGCGGTTTATGATGCTAATGTAGGTTCAATTGGATTTAAAAATTGCTCTGACAGTGCAACTTATAGCGACAAAGTAACTTGTTTCAGTAACTCGAGTCGTAATTTAACTTTATTGGCGCCTGGTTCACGTATTACCGCTGGCGGATATACAATGGATGGTACTTCAATGGCTGCACCTCACGTCGCTGGGGCTGTTGCTGTGTTACGTGCGAATAATGCTTTCCCGAATGAATCATTGGATCAAATTGTTGCACGTATGACGTCTACGGGAACTTTGGTTACGGATCATCGTAACTCAATTCGCACACCTCGTTTGAATTTAATTGCTGCGTTAAATGGTGCTCCATCTACTCCAGCACCACAACCCCCTGTGGTTGAGCCACCTGTAGTGACGCCAACTCCTACGCCAACACCAACTCCAGCACCACAACGTAACTGTCGTACTTTCTTATTTGTGACAATCTGTAGTGGTTAATTAATAGCTAATAGATTAAAACTTTAAAAAAAGGCATCTAAATGATGCCTTTTTTACATTGATATTAAACACGTTCAGTTTCAGATTGATCAGTTCCAAATAACGCGCGTCTTTTTTCCTTAGGAATACTTGGGCATTGGTTGGATATTTGATATAGCACTTTTGCTAAAGCGGCTAAATGTGTGCCTAACACAGATTTCCCTGTATTTAAGAACGATACACTGATATCCCGTTGAGGATCTGCCCAACATAAAATATTCGAGAAACCTAGATGACCAAAAGCTTGTCCAGTATTTGGGCCAAATACACCGATTGGATTACTGCCTAACATCGGACCAAGTGCATAACGCATAGGTGCTAAAAGGTTACGGTCTATTGTTGTATTGGATGTAGGGAGTGTTGCTCTGAAAACCGTTTCTGAATTGATAATTTGCTGGTCTTGATAACGACCACCATTGAGTAACATTTCAAAAAAGCGATTGGCTTGTTCAGCACTGGTGTAAATATTTCCTGCTGGACAGACGGTATCCATAAAACGGGGATCATTGGTGACATCCACTGCCAGTTGCAGTCCTCCGCCTAATACACGATTGAGATATAGGTCAGTCCCCAAGACAGGGTGAATCCCAGTTGGATAATTTTTTGCAACTAAATGACGTAGTTCTGGTTTTAAACCATAGTTGAAGAAAGGTAAATTCATTGGTTTTTCAATATGTTCGTGCAAGTAATCACGAATATCTTGTCCTGTTACACGTTCAACCAATTCTCCTAAAATATATCCAGCAGTTACAGCATGATAAGAGAGTTGCGAGCCTACGGGTGCAATCGGTTTTGCTGCATAAAGATGCTCCAGGATCCCTTGACGATCAAATAAAAGCTCTGGAGTGACCTCAGTTTCAATTTTAGGAATACCGCCACGGTGTGATAACAAATGAAATATGGTGGCGCGTCGTTTACCGTTAACACCAAACTCTGGAATATAGCGACTCACTGGATCAAGTAAGTTAATTTTCCCTTGTTGATCTAACAAATGCACTAACATGGCATTAACGATTTTAGAGGCAGAAAACATACAGACCGGTGTTTCTGGTGTCGCAACTTTAGAAGGGTCTGTTTGATAGTTTGGACCAAGTTCTGTGTAACCAATACTGCGATTAATTAATATCTGACCCTTGCGACGTAAACACATACTGATCATTGGATGATTGCCAGTACGATAAAGTGCTTCAACACTGTGCCAAATTTTATCAATTTGATGTTGCGTCATTCCCCCAAGTTCTGGCGCAACTTCGTCTTTATGACGAGTGATCGTAGTTAAGTCTTTTGGTGCTATGCACGTATTTGTAGAGAGTAATTTCACGTTCATTCCATATTTCATTGTTTTTATAACAGGCAAGTTTGCCCTGCCAAAAAACAAAAGTCAGTATCTTTAACGACATGAATTGATGATTGTTTCTGCCAGAAGTTATTGAGCGGATAATTTTGCTTTTTGAGGGGGGTTCCTTTAAAATAGCACGCTGCTGTAGTGATGCACGGCAGTCAATTCCGCTTTGAAGAGCGTCATTGATTTGTATCAAATACTTTTAAATAAGCATCTCGGAGAAATCGAATGGCTTTAACAAACGCAGATCGCGCAGAGATCATTGCTAAATTTGCTCGCGCTGAAAACGACACTGGTTCACCAGAAGTTCAAGTAGCTCTTTTATCTGCTCAAATCAATGACTTACAAGGTCACTTCAAAGAGCACAAACACGACCACCATAGCCGTCGCGGTCTTATCCGTATGGTTAACCAACGTCGTAAGCTTCTTGACTACCTTAAAGGTAAAGATGCTACTCGTTACAGCGATTTGATTGCTGCTTTAGGTTTACGTCGTTAATTCGATTTAAACTTTATTTTCGGATTATTGCATGTTGAATGCTGTATTGCTGAAAACTAAAGGCGATCTAGTTTCGACTAGATCATGGGGAAGGGGCGAATAGTTTCGCTCCTTCTTTGTGTTTAAAAATAGTGTTTCTAGTGAGGTCGGCTTCTAAGCTTTGTCATTTAAAACCTGTGTTGTGAATGCCAAACCTTAGGGGTCTCCACTAGAATAAAATCAGGAAAAAATAGAACATGTCGATGTTTAATATTATTCGTAAAGAATTCCAATTCGGTCAGCACCAAGTTGTGCTTGAAACAGGCCGTGTGGCGCGTCAAGCAAATACAGTAGTGATTACCATGGGTGGTGTGACTGTATTGGTTGCTGTTGTTGCTCAACCAACTGCGAAAGCAGGTCAAGACTTTTTCCCACTGACTGTTAACTACCAAGAAAAACAATATGCTGCAGGTCGTATCCCAGGTGGTTATGGTAAGCGTGAAGGCCGTGCATCTGAAGCTGAAACTTTAATTTCACGTTTGATCGACCGCCCAATTCGTCCGTTGTTCCCAGAAGGTTATTACAACGAAATCCAAGTGACTGCAACAGTTGTATCATCTGACAAAACTATGGAAGCTGATATTGCTGCAATGTTAGGTACCTCTGCTGCACTCGCAATTGCAGGTACACCATTCCGTGGTCCAATTGGTGCTGCACGCGTTGGTTTAATTAACGGTGAATACGTTCTTAACCCAAGTCATGAACAACTTGCTCAATCTGACCTTGACCTTGTGGTTGCAGGTACAGAAGCTGCTGTTCTTATGGTTGAATCTGAAGCGAAAGAACTTTCAGAAGACCAAATGTTGGGTGCTGTATTGTTCGGTCACGACGAAATGCAAATTGCAATTCAAGCGATCAAAGAATTTGCTGCAGCTGCTGGCGCGAAGGAATCTGACTGGGTTGCTCCAGCGAAAAACGAAGACCTTCGTAGTCAATTGAAAGCAGCTTTTGAAGCGAAAATCTCTGAAGCGTATACGATTGCGGTTAAGCAAGACCGTTATGCAGCACTTGATGCACTTCATGCTGAAGCGGTTGCTCAATTCGTTCCAGAAAATGACGAAACAGGTATTGCTGACGAAGTTAACGAATTATTTGAAGACCTTAAATATCGTACAGTTCGTGACAATATCTTGTCTGGTAAACCACGTATTGATGGTCGTGATACTAAAACTGTTCGTGCAATCGACGTACAAGTGGGCGTATTAGATCGCGCTCATGGTTCTGCATTGTTTACACGTGGTGAAACTCAAGCACTTGTAACAACAACTTTGGGTAACACGCGTGATGCATTAATGGTGGATACCCTTGCAGGTACGAAGACTGATAACTTCATGCTTCACTACAACTTCCCTGCATACTCTGTAGGTGAAACTGGTCGTGAATCTGGTCCTAAACGTCGTGAAATTGGTCATGGTCGTTTGGCACGTCGTGGTGTTCAAGCAGTTCTTCCACCAGCTGATCGCTTCCCGTACGTGATTCGTATCGTATCTGACATCACTGAATCGAATGGTTCGTCTTCAATGGCGTCTGTGTGTGGTGCTTCTTTATCACTTATGGATGCAGGTGTTCCACTTAAAGCGCCAGTTGCAGGTATTGCAATGGGTCTAGTGAAAGAAGGTGAACGTTTCGCAGTTCTTTCAGACATTCTAGGCGACGAGGATCACCTTGGCGACATGGACTTTAAAGTAGCAGGTTCTGCAAACGGTATTACTGCACTTCAAATGGACATCAAGATCGAAGGTATTACTGAAGAGATCATGGAAGTTGCATTGAATCAAGCGTATGCAGGTCGTATGCATATCTTGAATGAGATGAATCAAGTGATTTCACGTGCTCGTCCTGAAATCTCAATGCACGCACCAACATTCCAAGTGATCAGCATCAATCCTGATAAGATCCGTGACGTGATTGGTAAAGGCGGCGCAACTATTCGTCAAATCACTGAAGAAACCAAAGCAGCGATCGATATCGAAGATAACGGTACAGTACGTGTATTTGGTGAAACTAAAGCAGCGGCAATGGCTGCAGTAGCGAAAATCCAAGCGCTTACAGCAGAAATTGAACCAGGTACAATTTACACAGGTAAAGTCATTCGTATCGTTGAATTCGGTGCGTTCGTCAATATCCTTCCTGGTACTGATGGCTTGCTTCACATTTCACAAATCTCGAACGAGCGTATTGCGAATGTGACAGACGTTCTTACTGAAGGTCAAGAAGTTAAGGTACAAGTTGCGGATGTTGATAACCGTGGTCGTATCAAACTTACAATGAAAGACATTGAACAAGCTTAATCATTTAAGCTAATTCTAAGCCTTGTGTGGTGCTTCGTTTAAACGAGTGTTACACAAGGCTTTTTTTATGGCATGATCAAAATGTTCTCATTTAAAAATAACTAAAATGCAAAAGTTTAATTATTATTATCATCAAGGTGACGGGTATATTTATCTGAGTGAAGAATTATCGACTGATGTTGATGCAGAATTTATATGGTTGAGTTTTGAACGCCACGAATTGATTCAAAATACAGAGACGTGGCAACGATATATTTTTGAGAACACTGGAATTCTGTTGAACGAATTTCATCTTAAAGATATTCAAAACATTGAGCATCCTTGCGTATTTGATGCATTGGATGATTATGATTTATTGATATTTAAAAAATTAATCACCCCAGATGACCACATTCAAATTCAGAATGGTCATTCAGCTGAACAACAAACTGCGGACATTGTTACAACGCCGGTAAGTTTTGTCATGACATCAAATGTTTTAATCACAGTGCATGAACGAGGTAATCGTGTATTTGAAACATATCTTGAAAGAGTGCAGGCGATTCAAACACGACCTATAGAGCAACAAAATATTCCACGAAAATTAGCACAGAGCCCTGTAGATATTGTGCTTAGATTACTGAATATGATGGTGGATGGCTATTTAGGTTTACGTGTGCCACTAACCAAACGTGTGGAATTTTGGCAAAGAGAACTATTACAAGGAAATCAAAAATTTAATCGATGGAATCAACTGCTGCAAGAGATCACGGCTTTTCAACAAGTTGAAAATTTGTGTGAAGAACAGGTTGAATGCCTACAAGAATTAAGAGATGAAGTTGTCGAAAATTATCATCATATTAAAGCTAAACGTAAGGCAGAGAAGCAAAATTTAATGCTCGTCCGAATGGATGATTTAATTAGCCATATTGAAAGAATACAAAAGCACAGTGTTCGGTTAAACCATGCAGTACAAGCCGCTATCGATTTGCACTTTTCAGCAGTGGCCAATCAAACCAATGAAAATATGAGAATTTTAGCAATTATCACCGCTGTATTTGCACCACTGACTCTTCTTACAGGTATTTACGGAATGAATTTTGAATTTATTCCAGGATTAAACTCACCGCATGGCTTTTGGTATATGCTCACAGCCATGTGTGTGACAACACTTTTGTTAATTTGGTATTTTTATCGTAGACAAATGGTCGGACGCGGTGAAAAAAGTGTGATGGAATTGTTGGCTCAACAAAACCAGCAGCAACAACTCGGTTTGTTTGCATTTTTGGAGTATGAACCGATTCAAAAAACATTGAAAGGTACGCTCCGAGAAATGGGACGTTGGACTCGATTAAAATAGTCAACGTCACATAAGGCACTTATGCTTTAAGTCAGAATGATAAGTGCCAGATTCACCGTTATTTTATAATATTAAATTGAAATTACTGGGTAAGGTTCATCTGCGCTTGTTTGAGCAAACGATACATTTCATCTTTTAATTTAAGTTTTTTTCGCTTTAGAAACTCAATATCATCATTAATTACATTAACTGGATTTAGTTCCAAATGCGTAATTTCATGATCTAGCGTTTCATGTTCCTCGAAAATTTTAGCGAAGTGAGGGTTTTCTTCTCTTAAAGGCTGAATAAGTTCACGGAACTCAGGGAAAAGGTTTTTCAGCTTTTTATTGCATTCTTTAACTTTCATTGATGGTTTAATCCTTTCATTCTAATCAATAAAAAATAAATGCATGTAACAGTACATGCATTTATGTGGGCTTGCTTTATTTGAAGTATTTCACTTGCTTGCGCAATTGTTGTACTTCATCTATCAGATCCATCATCATGGCGACGGCAGGGAGACTTGCTTCAAAATCCCGTTGCAAGCGATAAGCTCTCCGTGCTCGAGTAAGTTCTTCACCAAAAAATTGATGGATTTTTTGCTCAGAACGAGCAGGTAGAATCTCATATTCAAGTAATTGCAAAACCCATTCAGGACTTTGTCCGCATGCTTGGGCAAAATGCTTTAAATCAAAAATACATTGGTCATCAATGATTTCAGCCTCTAAATATCCATTTTTGTACACTTCTCGGTACTGAATCGTTGTCATGATTCACCTCCTTCATCACGAGGGTTGAAATGTGTAAATGCTTGAGCAAATTGCTCATATGCCTGTTTTTGCTGCGGGGATTCTGCTCTTGGATAAACAATATTCAGGATTAGATAAAGGTGTCCCGGGGGTGAAGAGGGAATCCCTTTTTCTTTAATACGGAGTTGTTTGCCATAAATTGTATGTTGAGGAATGCTGACTTTGATCTTTCCAGAGGGAGTTTTTAGCTCGATGTCTTGGCCTAAAGCAGCTTCCCAAGGACTAATATTAATGTGATAGTAAATGTCTGCCTGATCGACATATATGCTGTCAGTGGTTTGATAATGGATCTGTATATAAAGATCTCCATTTTCACCGCCCGATAAACCAGCTTGTCCTTGACCTTTGAGTCGAATTTGTTGACCGTTTTTCATCCCTTTCGGGATTCTAATTTCAAGGGTTTTTCGCTGAACTTCAGGTTGTCCATATGCATTAAAAGTGGGTATACGCAATTGGATGGATTGAGTGACACCTTCAAAAGCGACTTGTAAGGGCACTTCTATACTGGCATGTTGATCTTCACCACGAATCGGCTGGGATTTATATTGGTGTGAGCGCTGTGCATAACCTCCACCAAAACCTGTTCCAAAACGCCCAAACAAATCTTCAAAGCCAGAAAATTCATGATTTGTATGGTTTTCACTATCCGAGAAAGGAGACTGACTATTCAACTGATCGAGTTGTTGATCGTACTCTTGTTTCTTTAAAGGATCACTTAATGTGTCATAAGCCGTATTAATCGCCTGCATTTTTTTTTCGGCATCAGGTGCTTGACTGATATCGGGATGGTATTTCCGAGCCAGTTTTCGATATGATTTTTTTATTTCCTCAGGACTCGCATCGCGATCTAGTCCGAGTTCCTCATAATAATTATTTGCCATTAAGCAAAAATAACCGTTGATTAACTTTTAATCATTATGAGCAGACTTTCGAAGACTACAATATGTTCAGATGGTGAATAATTGTTTCAATTTCTTACAACAAAAAAAAATCAGCAAGTAAAACTTGCTGATTTTCGAAGAGAACTGTTTAGGATTAACTGAGGTGCTCGCCGAATAGACCAAGAGCTTCTTCAGCAGTAAATCTGTATTGAGTGTTACAGAATTGACAGTCCATGGTAATAGGGTTCTGTTGTTCTAAAATTTCACGCACAGATTCAGCACCCACCTGAATTAATGCTGTAGAGCAACGCTCTTTAGAACATGTACAGCCAAATTGAAGTTGTTCAGCTTCAGGTAGTCTGACTTCTTCTTCATTATATAAGCGATACAAAATTTCTTGCGCATCCAGCTCAGTAAGTTCATCTGTTTTTAAAGTTTCAGTGAGCATGGTTAGACGAGGCCAGATATCTTCATCAACCTTTTGCTGCTCTTCATCATTGTTACGCGGTAATAATTGAATCAAAAGACCACCAGCGCGTTGAGCAGTACTAGCTAAAACGATCTTGGTTGGGATTTGGGCAGATAAATCATAATACTGCATGAGGCATTTAGCTAAATTCGGCTGATCTAAAGGCACGATACCCTGATAGCGTTCGCCAAATTCAGGTTCAATATTAATAAATAAAACTGGACTGACCAAAGTTTTCAGAACGATGCTGCTGTCTGATGCTTCTTCAAAACGTGGATCAGCTTCATATTCAGCTAATCCGCGTACTTCACCGAGGTGATTACATTCAGCCATAGCCCATTTTAAGGTGCCAGAAGCTTGAATTTGGAGGCTAATACGTCCCTTAATTTTAAGTGTGCTGGCCAACAATGCAGTTGCACTGAGCATTTCGCCCAATAAAATTTGAATCGCAGGTGCATAGGCGCGTTGCGCTAAAATTGTTTTAAGCGTATCTTCAAGATGTACGACTTCACCACGAACAGGGCTGTTATCAATAAAAAAACGTTGACGTAAATCAGACATAAAATTCTCCAAATCCCTGTCTAGATGGTGACGATATTGTAAATCACAAGTTAAAATTCTTCATCTCGACAAACATTAATTTGGTTTTGCGAGTGCTTAGCGCGTCGTTCTACAGAACTTACTTCAGAATCAATGGTTTCATCTAAACTTTCTAAAAGTGGTTGATGTTGTTGCGCATCATTTTCAAAAATTTGTTCGAGTTCCGCTAAGAAATTTCGATAGCTTTCAAAGACTTTTTGATCATCCGTATAGATGCGTTGTTGCTCAGCTAATAGACGCTCATCATAGTCCCTAAATATTTCAATACTATGTTGAGCATGTTCTTGACTTAAACCTAACGCGGTTAAGGTGCGAAATGCCATACCGAGTGAAGATAGAAAAGTTTCACGCCAAATATGCTCAATGCCTAAGTCTTTAAGTAAATGCATATGATGTCGATCACGGGCACGGACGATGAGTTTGAGCATTGGATAATTCAAACGTAAATGGCGAGCAATATTCATCGACATTTCCACATCGTCTACAGCAAGTACAAATGCCTTAGCATGCTCGATGCCTGCAGATCTCAATAAATCAGGGGAGGAGGCGTCTCCATAATAAATTTTACCACCGTACTTTCTCACAAAATCAATTTTTTCTAAATTATTATCAATGGCTGTAAAGCTGACATGATTGAGATAAGCAACGCGCGCCACTATTTGTCCGACGCGTCCAAAACCTGCAATGATTAATGTTGAATGAGTGTCTGGTAATGGGACATCTTCAGCGCTATCAGTCTTTCGATCAAGATATGGAATGAGCCATCGTTGTGCAAGCCAGAAAATGACAGGGGTGAGTGCCATCGAAATTGCAATGATCAGAATCGTAGGGGATAACACTGCTTGAGTAATTAAACCTTCGGTATTCGCAACAGCTAAGATTACATAAGCAAATTCTCCTCCTTGAGCAAGACAAATGGCAATCAATACACTGGTTTTCCATTGAAATTTAAAATATCGTGCGATTGCAACCATGCTTAATATTTTTATGATGATCAGCACGAATGCCCCACCAAAAATGAATAGCGGCTGATCTACGAGGAGATCAATCGGTGTCATCATGCCTACGCTCATAAAGAATAAACCGAGTAATAAACCTTTGAAGGGTTGAATGCTCGATTCCAGTTCATGGCGAAACTCAGAATCCGCGAGTAACACACCTGTCAGAAAAGCACCGAGCGTGGTGCTTAATCCGAGCATATCCATAAACAGAACGACAGCTAAAACAATGAAGAGTCCAGCAGCCGTAATGAGTTCAGTTGCACCGCTCTGTACAATGAATCTAAAAAATGGTCGCATTACATAGCGACTAAATAAAAATAAGCCAGTAAACGTTGCAACAACAGCGGCAAAATAAGCAATACCATGATGTGTAGACTGATTTCCCGCGAGTAGGGGAATCAGGGCGAGTAAAGGAATAGCGGCAATATCTTGAAACAGTAAAATAGAGAAAGATTGCTGACCATGCGCGGTATTCAGCTGCTGCTTTTCTGCAAGTAATTGCATGACAAATGCTGTAGATGATAAAGCAAGGGCAAGACCAATTACGACACTAGCGGCAAGATGCTGTTGGAAGAACAGCCAAATGGTTGCGACAAGAATTATACCTGTGATCAAGACTTGAGCACTTCCAATCACAAATATAGAGTGACGCATATTCCACAAGCGCTGAGGGCGTAATTCTAGGCCGATTAAGAACATCAAAAAAATCACGCCGTACTCAGCTAATTTCATTAATGTTTCGGCATCATTGGTCACATTCAATGCACTTGGACCAAGTAATATTCCTGTAAACAAATAACCTAAGACTGTCGCAATACCAATTTTTTTTCCGAGCGGAACAAAAATTAATGCGGCAGCTAGAAAAATTGTGATTTGTAACAACAATGGCATTGGCCTTCCCTAAAGTGGAATGTTGGACTGATGAAATTGTAATCGTGTCTGCTTTAGCTGTGTAAATTTAATTCAGGTCTTCGACTTTGATAATTTAACTCTATTCATGATTAGCTTAGCTCTTGAGGATCTATATCAATACTGAGCTTCATCGTTGAAGGTTTTTGTTGAAGCACGAATGGCCACCATTCTCGTATATAGAAATGCATTTTTGCACGATCTGATGACAATAAAACCACATGTGCCTGATAACGCCCAGCCTTTCGCTCCATTGGCGCAGGAATTGGACCCCAAATCTCGATCAGCTCACCAGTATGTTGTTGGAGCGATTGTGTCATATTGGTTAAAAAATTGAGATTTTCTTCCTGACTACGCGATTCACAACGTATTAATGCTGCATAGCGCATTGGAGGGAGTAAAGCAGCTTGACGATCATGAAGTGTTTCACGAGCAAAAGCACGATAGTCTTTATTAATGAGCGTGTTGAGTAGAGGGTGATCAGGTCGTAAAGTTTGTAGATAAACCTCACCTTTTTTTTCACCTCGTCCTGCACGACCTGCAACTTGAACAATCAATTGGGCTGTTCGTTCCGTTGCTCTGAAATCAACACTGAGTAGGCCACTATCAATATCTAAGATTGCAACTAAGGTTACATACGGAAAGTGATGACCTTTGGCTAACATTTGCGTACCAAGTAAAATCATCGGTTTACTTTGATGAATTTGCTCGTAAATTTTTTGCCAACTCCCGACACGGCTCGTGGAATCACGATCTACCCTGACCACAGGAAAGTCTGGAAATAAAAGTTGTAAATTCTCTTCAACTTTTGCCGTGCCCATTCCAATAGGCTTCAAGGTGTGTTGCTGACAAGAGGGGCATTGATCAGGCAGTCGATTAATTGTCCCACAGTGATGGCAATGCAGGTGCTCATATGGTTTTTTATGAAGCGTAAAATGTGCATCACAATGGGGACAATTGGCTTGCCATCCACAGCTTTCGCAGATCAGGACAGGTGCATAACCACGTCTGTTTAAAAAGATCAGTACCTGTTCTTCTTGATTGAGTCTTTTTTGAATTTCTTTAATGAGTTGTTCGCTTATACCATGCTGTTTTTGAGCAATCTTTAGATCAATTAAATGAATTTTAGGTAAGCTTGCACCTGCGGCACGTTCATCGAGTTTCAGAATCGTTAATTTTTTTTGCTCCACCAAATGATATGAGTCAATACTTGGTGTTGCTGAGCCAAGGACAATAGGGCATTGCTCTAAATAAGCGCGATAGAGAGCAACATCACGTGCATGGTAGCGAAAACCTTCTTGTTGTTTGAATGACAGGTCATGCTCCTCATCTAAGATAATGAGCCCTAAATTTGGCATGGGGGTGTAAATCGCAGAGCGTGTACCAAGAATAATGGAGGCCTTCCCTGTTTGAGCATATTGCCAAGCTTGGAGGCGCTTTGTGTCATTCAGTCCGGAATGCAACAAGACAATATTGCAGTGAAAGCGAGATTGAAATCGACTGATAGTTTGAGGGGTTAAGCCAATTTCTGGTACCAGTACCAATACTTGCTGACCTTTTTGTAAAACCTCTTGCATGACTTGCAAATAAACTTCAGTTTTTCCGCTTCCAGTTAAACCATCGAGTAAAAATGCTTGATAGCGATTTTGTGCTTTTAAAATGGATTGAATTGCTTTTTTTTGATCATCATTTGCAGTCAATGGCATTTGAGCCAGCTGTACAGGTTCAGGACTAAAGTCCTGCTGAATCAATTTGCATTCGACGATTTCTTTCTTTTCAAGCGCTTTTAATGTTGCTGTTTCCACACCACTCAAATTCAGTATTGTCTCGGCAGTCCCTTGCGGATGTAACTTTAATATTTTATAAGCCTCTTGTTGTTTTAAAGATCGAGCCACTTTCTTTTCAGCGTCTAAATTTAAAACTTTCCAAGAGTGAGCTAATAAATTATAGGGTTTACCCTGCCTTAAAAATGTCGGCAAAGTGGTATGCATGACTTCCCCAATGGGGAATTGATAATATTGAGCAGACCACTGCGCGAGCTGAATGATCGTAGCATTGAGTATGGGTTGCAGATCCAAGATTTCAGTGATGGGTTTCAGTTTGATTTTCGGATCTAATGGCGTTTCCGGTGCGATCTTTTCAAGTACGATTCCGACTAAGTTTTGACGACCAAACGAAACAAGAACACGGCAACCTATGTGTATAGTTTGGTATTGTTCTGCAGAAACTTCATAATCAAAACAATCATATAGATAAACTGGCACCGCGATGCGCACTCGATAAACAATTTGGCTTAATTCTGAAATATTTGTCATATATAGTCGTCAATCAATATGGTGAAAACTTATCGTGGATAACCAATGCTTGTGATAGAGTGTTCAAGTTGTTGCAAGTGATCAATATGAATGAAGAGAACGGTCTAAGGCAACTCTTAAGACATCATAATTAGGAAAATTAGAGCATTATCATGCCCGCATATCAATATACTGCCATCGATGCTTCAGGAAAGCAGCAAAAGGGTGTGCTAGAAGGTGATTCAGCCCGACAGATTCGACAACAGCTTCGGGATAAACAATGGATTCCAGTACAAGTTGATGCTGTAGAACAAAAAGACAAGCATCGAACTGGTGGTATTTTTCAAAAAAAATTTACAGCTTATGACTTAGCTTTGATGACTCGCCAATTATCCGTATTAGTTGCTGCGGGGATCCCACTTGAGGAAGCATTAAGAGCAGTTGCCAAACAAAGCGAAAAAGCTCACGTGCAAAATTTGATGTTATCTGTAAGATCAAAGGTTTTAGAAGGTCATTCCTTGGCTCAAGGGATGCAACAATCTGGCAGATTCCCTGAACTTTATATTGCAACGATTGCTGCTGGTGAACGATCAGGACACTTAGATCTTATTCTCGATCAATTGGCTGATTACACTGAAAATCGCTTTGCGATGCAAAAGAAGATTCAAGGTGCAATGATTTATCCTATTATTTTGATGTTGATGTCTTTCGGTATCGTAATGGGACTCATGACCTATGTGGTACCAGACATCGTTAAAACTTTTGACCAAAGTAAAGATGCGCTACCTTGGATTACGGTTGCTTTAATGAAAGCCAGTGATTTTATACGTCAAGCTTGGCCATTTGTATTGGTTGCATCGGCGTTGGGATTCTTTCTATTGGTGCGTTTTTTAAGGACTGCCGCAGGACATTATGCTTTTGATCGCCTCACATTGAAGTTGCCATTATTTGGAAAACTATCACGAGGTATTAATGCCGCCCGTTTTTCAAGTACCTTATCTATCTTAACGCAATCTGGTGTTCCTTTGGTCGACGCGTTGAAAATTGGTGCAGCAGTAAGTAGCAATTGGGTTATTCGAGATGCAGTCAATGTCGCGGCTGAAAAGGTCACAGAGGGTGGAAATTTGGCGACGCAACTTGAACGCTGTGGTTATTTTCCACCGATGATGGTGCAAATGATCAAAAGTGGTGAAGCCTCGGGTGAGTTGGATCGAATGTTAGAAAGAGCTTCGACGATGCAAGATCGAGAGGTTACTACATTGATCTCAACATTATTGGCGTTGTTGGAACCACTAATGTTGGTGTTAATGGCTGCGATTGTATTGGTGATCGTGATTGCTGTCATGTTGCCAATCGTCAACATGAACAATATGATTTAAATAGATTCAATAAATTCTAATAATGAATGAAATAGCGAGTGAAAACATGCGAAACAAGATGAAAATGCGAAAACAATCTGGTTTTACCCTGATCGAAGTGATGGTGGTGATTGTGATTTTAGGTGTGCTTGCAGCACTGATTGTGCCTAATGTCATGGGTCGTGGTGAGAAAGCGAAGGTTGATACCACAATCATTACGCTGAAAGGTGTTGCAGGTGCATTAGATCAATACAAATTAGACAACAACCAATATCCATCCATGCAAGATGGTGGCTTGGATGCCTTGGTCAATCAACCAGCTTCAGCAAAAAATTGGTTACCTGGTGGTTATGTGAAGGGTGGTTATCCTAAAGATAGCTGGGATAATGATTTGCAATATGTGATTCCCGGTTCGGAAGGTCGTGCATATGATCTTTATTCATTCGGTGCAGATGGAAAGCAGGGTGGCGAAGGAAATGATGCTGATATCTTTTACACACCATAAATGACAATCATTATTAAAAACTATTCATGGTATTAATCACTTCACTTAATCGAATTAATAAATATTGAGTGAAGTGATAATCTTTATTATTTGATTTTATCTGGTTAAGTTTTTGATAATTATAATTTTTATAAATAATTGGTTTTTGAGATTCATAATAAGAATTATTCCCATATTTAATGGTTACAAGAAACAGAAAATATGAAGAAAATTAGGCTTTTTATTTTAATTTTTCCCTGCATAATGGAGCCAACAGCTTAGCTTGATAATAAGGGGGAATGATGAAAGCATTAATATTGTCAGATGAAATCAATTTATTTCATTGGACTGTGCTCAAGTCTGCACTGCTTATTTTGAGCTTATTGCCTATTAGTCATCTATTTATTGATCTTTGGTCAAATGCAGATGCAAGCAGTCAAATCATGATCGGATTTATGGCGATTAGTGTATTTAGTGCGATTACGATTTTAAGTTTTTATAGTGCACTTAAGGCATCTGTTTTGATGCTGTCTGATATATCTTCAACATTTGAAGCGCTGCTCATTAAAATTTATCGATCTATTCCCATGTTAAGTTTGATGGCAATGCTGTCTTACCTCACAACAAAAATTTAAAAAAACCGAGCATATTTGCTCGGTTTTTTTGATATAGAACGTATATTTGATTTGAACCAAGTGTTATCGACGAGATTTAAAACTGACATCGACAACACGTGGTCTAAAGAACCAACCCATCACCAATAAAATCAATGACAATCCCAATATTGGCCAATCACTGAATCTCGTATACCAAGTTTGCCCTTCCATTGCAGGTAGATCACCACGAAGAACCGCTTTTTGATCAATTGGGGCTTGGCTGACGATTTCCCCTTTGTGGTTGATAAAAGCAGTCACACCTGTATTGGTTGCACGAATAAACCAGCGTCCATTTTCTTTTGCTCGCATTTGTACCATTTGTAAATGTTGCCACGGACCAGCCGTACCAGTAAACCAAGCATCATTTGAAACGGTGACGAGGAAATCACTATTTAGTGCATTGCGTCGGGTTAGGTTCGGATAGGCAACCTCATAACAAATCGCAGCAGCTAATTTGTGGTTGTGAATTGAAAATGGAGCTTGATCCTGCGGACCACGTGAAAAACCGCTCATTGAAGGATCATTTTGAAGCGCAGGTAACACCCAACTTAACAGGCCAGACAGCGGAATATATTCACCAAAAGGAACGAGACGCTGTTTTTTATATAAGCCTGTAGCTTCATCACCGGATGCCATCATGGAGTTATAATAACGCGGATAACCCAATGCCTTAGATTCATTTAAATCCCAATATGGAATGCCTGTTACCCAAGCTGTGTTGGTACTTTTGGCTTGCTGATCCATTGCATCTAAAAATGGTTCGATATCTGATTGAAACATTGGGATAGATGATTCAGGCCAAACCACCAAGTCACGTCCCCATTCTGATCGTGTTAATTGTGCATAGATTTCAAGTGTCTTTACTTGATACTCAGTTAACCACTTTAAATCTTGAGGGATATTACCTTGGATTAAAGAAACGCTCAGCGGTGCTGATTTTTTTTCTTCAACAAAAGTTAAATAGGATGCGCCCCATGCACCTAGTAATACAATTGAAACTGGAATAGCCCAAAAGTAGCGTTTTCGTAGGAGTTCAACAAGTGCAGATGCAATGAGAATGACCACGAAAGAAACGGCAAATACACCAAATAAAGGTGCATAGCTATCTAAGAAGCGCTCGGTAAAAGCATAACCTGCAAATAACCAAGGGAAACCAGTAAATACCCAAGTTTTTGCCCATTCAAAGAATACCCATAAAGGGGCAAAAGTAAGTGGTGTTTCTGGAAAGAATCGACGATATATCCAAGTTTGTATTGCTGTAAATAGCCCCATCACCAAGGCCATAATCGCAATCATGATGACACTTAAAAACGCAGATGTATCACCATACACATGGATAGAAGTGTATAACCAGAATGCACCAACAAACCATAAACCAAAACCGTAAGTCCAACCGATGAGGAATGCTTGTTTAGTATTTCTCTTACTGAGTGTGGCATATAGCAATGCTGGCGATAATATTGCCAGCCACCACCAATAAAAAGGTGCAAGTGCGAGACTAAAAGTCGCACCTGCTGTTAAAGCAATAAGGAGTGGATAAATGAAAGGTAATGATTTTTGTTTTTCTGAAGGACTCAATAATTTTTGAAAATAGGCTCTCATTTACGCACAGCTCGAATCAGATGGATAGTACGGACATCTGCTTCCACAATGGTAAATTCCCAATCTCCCAATTCAATCACTTGGCCTTGAAGATCGCTGACTAAACCAATTTCTTGCAGTAATAGTCCACCCACAGTTTCCACTTCATCATCGGAAAATTCAGCATTTAAAACATTGTTAAAATGTTCAATTGGTGTAAGTGCTTGAACTAACCACGTGTTACTACTGTCGCTGGTTTGATCTGGAACGATGAAATTGGCTTCTTCATCGACATTGTCATGTTCATCTTCAATTTCACCCACAATTTCTTCAAGAATATCCTCAAGTGTCACTAAACCCGAAGTAGAACCGTACTCATCAATCACAATCGCAATATGTGTTTGAGTGTTTTTTAGCATTCGGAGCACTTGATCAGAACGCGCGCTTTCAGGCACAAAGATCGGTTGGCGCATCAGCGAATGTACATTTACTTTCGAATCACGATCTTTTAAGAAAGGTAAGAGGTCCTTTGCCAAAAGGATACCAATGACGTTATCAGGTTGATCTGTTGAAAATACAGGGAAACGTGAGTGCGCTGACTCGATGAGAACATCAAGGATATCCAATAACTCATCATCTTCTTGTAAGCTAACCATTGAAGTTCGTGGCGTCATGACTTCACGAATTTTAGTCGCTGGAAGGTCAAAGATTCCTTCGAGCATCGCTACTGTATCTGGTTCGAGTAGTCGACGTGAATCTTGTACAATTTTTAACAGTTCATCTCGGGTTTCTGGGGCTGTGCCTAACCATTTGCGTAAGCCACGCATACCCCACGATGTACCTGATTCCTCTTGCATGATCTTTCCTAAAGACTCTTCAATTGAAAAAATAAGTTTTAATCATACCGAAGAAAATACGCTTGTCTATTGGTAAAATTTTGATTCCTAATGATCTATTTGATCATAGACCACTGTATTTGGAGTCTTTTTCTGAATTTGGGAGTGAAAAGATTGAATTATGATAAAATAATCGCCCAATCTTTTTAGGGCGATATTGAATGTCTGATTCTCAAGTTCAACCTCAAATCCAGTTGAATACTCGTGGTTTACGTTGTCCAGAACCGGTGATGATGTTACATCAAGCCATTCGTAAATCTAAGTCTGGTGATGTGGTGGAAGTATTTGCAACAGATAATTCAACTTCTTGGGATATTCCTAAATTCTGTATGCATCTTGGTCATGAATTGCTATTGCAAGAAGAACGTTTAGATGACAATGGGAACAAAGAATTTCATTATTTGGTAAAAAAAGGTTAGCCCGTCGTGAATTAACGATTGAAACAATTCATATCGTTTAAAATTGATTTTTTCGTGTACAATTTGGGTTAAGAATATCTAAATAATAATGATTAACTCATTTTGACATGAAGAATTTCATCAATAATATTCAGCGTGCGATTGAACAGCTCGGCCTAACCGCCCAAAACAGAGCCCTCCACATCCAATTCAGTCATTCACAACTGAATAGCCAAGTCTTCCTACAACGCATCGATGGCAGCCATGTCCTTAACGAAGGCGTGCAAGCAGAACTCATCTGTCTCTCCACCAATGCCTTAATTCCACTCAAACAATTCATCGGCACACAAGTTGCCGTCGATCAAGTCACCGATCAAGGAACCCTGTTTAGAACCACCGGCATCATCACCGAAGCTTCACAAGGACAAAGCGATGGGGCACTGACCCTCTACAAACTCAGGCTTAACGATGCAACTTCACTTTGGCACAAACGCCGCAACAGCCGCGTATTTATGAATAAATCCGTGGTCGAAGTGGTGGAAATCCTCTTTGAAGAATGGCAAAACAAAAGCCCACTCTTTGCCTCTAGCCTCAGCCTAGACCACAGTGGGCTGCAACAACAATACGACATCCGCCCCTTCATCATGCAAAGCAACGAAAGCGACTACGACTTTCTGACTCGCTTACTACGCAGTGAAGGCATTAACTGGCTCATTGATGAAGCCCAACCGATTGTACCGAGCAACAACAGCCCGATCGAAGCACAAAAGCTCCGCCTGATTGACGACAACAGCCAATACCAAGCCCTTAACCGACGCAACATCCGCTATCATCGTAGTGATGCGACAGAACAATTTGATAGCATCACCAGCTTTATCGGACAACGCAGCCTACAACCCACCGCAGTCCACCTACAACGCTGGCAAGCCACAGCCCTCGAACAAGAAGAAGGCGCAGGCTCAGTCCAAAGCAAACACCAACACAGTGACCACCAAGACAATGCCAGCCTAGGCCTCGAACAAGCATGGCACATCAGCCCTGCATGGATCCAAGACCTCAAAGGTGAAGATCAAGCCACCGCCTCAGGCAACAGCCAAGTCGAAAAACTCAACCAACACCTCAGCGACTACTATGCTGGACAAAGCAAACAATTCATCGCCAAAGCCAGCGTCAGAGACAGCCAGGTCGGCTACTGGTTCAAACTCGATGGCCATCCAGAAATTGAACAACACAGCGGAGCTGACCAAGAATTCCTCATTGTAGGCAAACGCTACTACAACCAAAACAACCTACCCAAAGACTTAGACCAACAAGTCCAACAACTGCTACAACGCAGCCAATGGACGCCAAAACACAAGACAAACACCAACCAAGCAACCCACACGGACCAAGAACGCCAAGCCAGCGAACTTATCCTACAACGACGCAACATCAAAACCGTACCCGAATACAACCCACTACAACATCGACCTAGCACCCATCCGCAACGCGCCAAAGTGGTGGGGCCTGCAGGAGAAGAAATCCATGTCGATGAATGGGGACGTATCAAAGTACGCTTCCTGTTTACCCGAGCAGAAGACCACCAATTTGATGGTGGTGCAGGCAGTAACAACAACGACACCGATTCAGCTTGGGTTGATGTACTGACCCCATGGGCAGGCGAAGGCTATGGCGCACGCTTCCTTCCTCGAATCAATGAAATCGTAGTTATCGACTTCTTTGACGGCAACATCGACCGTCCCTTTGTGGTGGGCCGCCTACATGAAGCCCAACGCAGCCCAACCCGATTCGACAGTCAAGGCCAACTGCCGGACACCAAAAAACTCGCAGGGATTAAAAGTAAAGAAGTCCAAGGCGAAGGCTATGGACAACTCCGCTTTGATGACACCACAGGACAAATCTCCACCCAACTGCAAAACACCCACGGGGCGAGCCAACTCAACCTAGGGAATCTCAGTCATCCCAAAGAAACCGCAGAAAGTGAAGGACGAGGCGAAGGTTTCGAACTTAGAACTGACCAATGGGGTGCAGTACGAGCAGGCGAAGGCATACTCATCTCCACCTACAAACAAGAACAAGCCAAAGCAAACCATCTCGATGCAAGCGAAGCCAAACAACAACTCGAAAGTAGCTTAAACAACGCCAAAGCTTTGAGTGAAGTGGCAAAAAATCAACAAACTGATCCACTGAGCTTACTCGAAAACCTACAAGGCTACCTCAAGAACTTAGAGAGTGAAGACCAAAGCAAAGCCGCAGCTTTCAAACAAGCGATCATGCTCTTGGCTTCACCAAGTTCAATTGCCCTAGAAAGTAACGAAGACATCCACCTCAGTGCAGATGGACAGATCAACCAAATTGCACAAGGAAGCATCAACACCAGCACCCAAGACAGCATCATCGGACATGCCAGCAAAAAGATCAGTTTATTTGCCGCGCAAGAAGGGGCACGACTGTATGCAGGCAAAGGCAAGATCGAGATTCAAGCCCAAGGAGATGGTGCTGATCTGATTGCAAGAAAGGGGGTGCAGATTATTTCCACGGAGGCAAATGTCGACATCACCAGTGCGAAAGAAATTGTACTGACCGCAGGCGGTTCGCAACTAAAAATAAATGCTTCGGGGATTTTTCCTACGACTGCAAGCAAGTTTGAGGTGAAGGCAGGGCAGCATCAATTTGTGGGGGGAGCAGACGTTGGAGTTAATATGCAAGGACTACCTGCATATGAAATATATAATGAAAAATTCCAAATCCTTTTGCCGTCGGGTGAGCCTATGAAGTTTATTGACTATAAGGTGTCTACGAGTGATCAAGAATTTATTGCACAAGCGGATAATAAAGGTAAATCTAAACGTATTAATACCAAAGGCGAAGAAGGTTTAACATTGAATTTAAACTGGATGACTTTAGAGGTAGTTGAGAGCGAAGGAGATGTGGAATAATGGGAGGTGATCTAGACTGGAAAAGTAATACCAATACGACTGAAAATAGTTGCAAAATAGCACAGTGTGATTGTTTGACTTTTTGGGAAGTATATCAGCAAGTAGCGATGCAGCGTCTTTCAAATTTAAAAGATGCTAAACAAAACTTATATAGACTTGAAGAAGGTTATGAAGCACGAGCAAGAAGAATAGCGGCAGCATACGCTAAAATTTTCTTAGAAAAAGAGATAAATGGTAATGTAAATTTAAAAGGTCGTTATTACTGGATGGGTTTGGGTGCATTTGCATCTAAAACAGTTGCTAATGTTTTTGATCATTGGGGAAGTCAGACCGGTTATTCTGCTCCTATTATTGTAAATACTATAAAAGAACCAATCGATCTTTTTGCATTAGGGAATTTGTGGCTATTTATGGATATTGCCCCTTGGCATTATGCTTGGAGTGCTTCATCAAAAACATTTGATAGTTGTAGAACCCAAAGAAATATTTCAAAATTTACTCATATAAAAAAAGAAGTCATGAGTCTACCATGGTCAAGTTGTTTGCCAGAGATTAAATACTTAGGAAGTACAGAACAAATCAAAGATGCCTTTGCTTTGTTACCTCAAATAGAAAAAATCTTTTTGGGAGAAAGAACAGAAAAGGGAAAATACAATGCAGCTAAGAGATATTTATTTGATCACTTAATTTTTATTGCAGTTCAAGAGCAATTTAATATCTTGCAAACGGTTGTTTGGAATAAGGCTTCTGCGCAATGGGGAGCAGAGAAACAAAGAAGCTGGTATATGGGCTGGGCTATGCCAGATGCAACCTTAGTTTTATCAAGTGATTATGATGTGGATGAAGTTAAAGAGGGCTGGTTCTCTAGTAGTGATAAGGCTAAGCGAGCTAGCGAACTGCCTGAAGAAGTTTATATTTCACCTTTTAGTGATACAAAGGCGGAGAATTACGATAGTCGTATGATTTGGATTAAAAAAGCCGCTGAAAAGTATCACCGTTTAATGTTGGATGATAAAGGGCGTGCCTTTTTACATCAGGAATTAAAAACAATAACGGGGTGGAGTCAGAGCAAAGCAAACTTTCTCTTTGGAATACATCCAAGTAGTAATGAAGGGAAAAAATAACGATTTTTTTAACAAAAGTTTCAATATGAAAAATTATCTGAGTTTAATTTTTGGATTTTCGATATGTTGCCTATTATTGGCTTGTACTCCAAATACGAAAAGTAAAGGAAATGAAATCATGCCACCACAAAGTGCTATTTTACATTTTGGACAGCAAGGATTAAAAGATTTTATTCAATATAGTAATGCGCCAATAGACCGCCAACCTGCGGGGATGAATTTTTTGTCACTAGATTGGAGACCGCCCAAACTGGGACAGGTTAAAATTGTAACTGAACAAAGTAATTTTGAAATTGATAATGTTATTAGTGTAATGGGGACGCAAATTGCACGAATGGGCAATGATGGTGTTTTGATTATGGATGTAACCGCTAGTTTACATGCTAATGAATATACGACTAGAGAAGATGCATATCAGGCTTATGTAAAACTTATGAAGCAAATGAGTGAGAAAAACTGGAAGCAGTATTTTTTACCTTATTCGGAACGTATAGATAAACAAGATAATTTAAAATATATGAGTCAAAACATGGGAGCGGTTATTGACCCTAGCTATATTTTAAGTTTTAAAGAGTGGCAAGAAATGATGAATATGACTAATGGCCATATGTATTTTAATTTATATAATAGTAATATTAATTTGGGGATATCTCTTTCTAGAACTCATAAAGACGATGAAAAAGAACAATATGTTGTTAGATATGGTTTTGAACACTTTAGATATAGTGGTTTTAATGCTATTTCTAACTCAGATGAAATGACAGCAGAACAGTTAAAACAAGCCTTTTTAGATGAAAGAAGAGACAATGAAAAAGATCGTAAATTTAAGGAAGAAAAAATTAAACTGGAAGGCTATCATATTGATGACAGCTATGTAGACCCTGATGTTTGGCAATATATGAAATAGGATATTTGGTGGGCTTTGTTTTAGAAAGTTGTTTGTTAGGTTTCATTTAGCAATATAATTGTGAGACGAGTAAGCCCACACCTAAAATCTATTCGACATCCAACTGGCCTAATTACAATAAAAAGTTTTAATTAATCGTGGAAATATTTCGATTTGTTTCGATCTTCAGACTCAATGGTGCACAAAATTACTGCAGTAGTTCCGCTAAGAAAAAATACAAACCTTGGAAAGATAAAACTGAGTTCCTAGAGCGTAATGAGTTACTTCTAATAATTCACTGTTTAGGTTTAGGCAGAACCATATGGAAATAATGGTTGGGTTATCACCGTCGCAGTTTGGTGGAAACCAAGATGCATTGCATCAAATAGAGATAAGCTGACAGAATGCTCTGAGTCATCGAACACTGATGACGCCTAAAGCAGCCATGATGGCATTGAAAATGGGTCTCGATGTTTATATGGCATCACACCAAGATGATAAGGTTAAGCGTTCAGTCGGTACAACGGTGAGTGATGGTGTGCAGATGCCGCATTTATGGATTGCTAGTAAAATAGATTCAGCCAAAATAGTATCAAAACATGACAATTTATTGGATAAAATAGAAGATTGGCGACGAGTTAAATTCAAACCATCCACAGAAAGAAAACTAGGTAAAACCATCGCAATTCGATGCCCATATGATCGAAGTTTGGTCACTATTACTGGTGATAAATTCGATCATCATGAAAAATGTAAAGGCTTAAATAAACCTAAGTGTACACGGACAGTGACGGCACACGGAATAAAATTAGAATTTGTTTAACCAAAAGAGATGTTGGAGAGATGAAAGTATGTCAACACAAGTAGATGATCAAGAAATAGATTGGCAAAAATGGTTAAGTTTAGAAGTAAAAGATACAAGTTTATTTAGAGATAATTTGCTTGAGCAAGAAATGTATCACAGAAGATTTGATACATTTGTTAATGGGTTATATACAGTTGTTGATGGATTTAGCCATTATAAAAATGATTCTAAATTTGGTGGATATATTGCTTCTGGAAGAAGACGGATTATTGATGCATTAGATTTGATGTCCTTACAATATTCAGCAGGTGGTGATTTAAATTTTATAAAAGAACTTTACCCGTATCTTCTTCATTGGACAGAAGAATATGCTGAAACGAGTCATCTTTATAATTTAAGCCCTGATGCAGGTGGCCGTTATGTCTGGCATATTTCCTTGGGAACTGAAGATTATTGGTATATTGCTTTACGATTGATATGCTTTGGTTTACTGACAGGCTATGCAGATCAAATGAATCGGATTATGCCGATTATCGACTACACCGAAGCAACGCCTGAAGGACAAGAAAAAGATGGCTTAATCGAGCGATTGGTTGCACCGTTTGTGGAAGATCGTGGTACTCCACCGAAATATGCTCGTAGACATTTTCCATATCGTAGACTCCTTAAAATTTTTGATGCAACCCCCGAAAACCGATCAGCAATAATGCTACGATACCTAGAAGATTGGTATGAAACAAGTCATCATGAACCTTATTATAATCAACATCCACAAGCTGATATTAGATCAGGTATCAGTTATTTTGGTTATTGGTCATGGGAAGCCGCAGCTGTCACTTGGCTACTAAATATTGATGACACAATTTATCGAGAGCATCAATTTTATCCGAAAGATTTAGTTGATTTTTCTAAAGCACAATCAGAAAAAGTATAAGCACAAGATTCGGTAGAAAAAATCAAAATCAAAGGTGGGGATAAATGTCCAAAAACAGGTTATTGAACGACACCTGCTCATCCAAATCAACGTCTGCAATTTAATAAAGGTGAGATTTTACCAACGTTTTTAGAACAAGATTGGGGTCAAGTATATTGGTATTTTGATGGAGAAGAATAAAACTATATCGCTCAAGGGGAAACTTTCGTATTTATCGAAGTTTAATAAAAAACCCGCTTTCGCGGGTTTTTTGATCTCAAACGAGATTACATATTCGGATAGTTCGGACCACCCGCACCCTCAGGTACAACCCAAGTAATATTTTGTGACGGATCTTTAATATCACAAGTCTTACAGTGAACACAGTTCGCAGCATTAATTTGGAAACGCTTAGAACCATCATCATTTTCCATGATTTCGTATACACCAGCAGGGCAGTAGCGCTGAGCAGGCTCATCCCATTGAGGAAGGTTAACGTTTACTGGAATTGATGGATCAGTTAATTTTAAATGCGCTGGCTGGTTTTCTTCGTGTACTGTATTTGAAACAAATACTGAAGATAAACGGTCAAATGTAAGCTTACCATCTGGTTTTGGATAGTTTGGTTTGAAGTTCACAGCATCAACAGTTTTTAAAGCACTGTAGTCAGGTGTCAAATCACGTAAAGTGAACGGAACTTTAAATACATTTTGATCGATAAAGTTGAATGCGCCACCGAAGAATGTACCAAACTTATGCATTGCAGGGCCAAAGTTACGAGCATTATATAACTCTTCTTTTAACCAACTGTTGTTAAATTTCTCTGTATATGACGTTAACTCTTTAGCAAAGAAATCTTCGCCTTCAGTTACACGAGCAATTGCAAGGTCGCCGCCTTTTTCTACACCAGCTTTAATTGCTTCAAATACAGCTTCACCACATAACATGCCTGATTTCATAGCAGTGTGTGAACCTTTAATTTTTGCAAAGTTCAAGAAGCCAGCATCATCACCAATTAAGCTTCCACCTGGGAAGGTGAATTTAGGAAGAGAGTTAAAACCACCTTTAACTACTGCACGTGCACCGTAAGAAATACGTTTACCGCCTTCCAATACATCTTTAATTAATGGATGTGTTTTCCAACGTTGCATTTCCATGAATGGATACATATGAGGGTTTTGGTAAGATAAGTCGACAATCATACCCAATGATACTTGGTTATTTTCAGCGTGATATAACCACCAACCACCAGATGAACCAGTTTCAGTTAAAGGCCAACCCGCACCGTGCATGACTTTACCTGGTTTGTGCTTCGCTGGATCGATTTCCCAAAGTTCTTTAATACCGATACCGTAATGTTGAGGATCAGCGTCTTTATCTAAGCCGAATTGAGCTATTAGGCGTTTACCTAAATGACCACGGCAGCCTTCAGCGAATAACGTGTATTTCGCATGGAGCTCATAGCCTGGGGTAAAGTTATGTGTTGGCTCACCATCTTTACCAATACCCATATCACCTGTTTGGATACCTTTTACAGTACCATCAGCATGATACAGAATTTCCGCTGCTGCGAAGCCCGGGAAAATGGATACTTCAAGCTCTTCAGCTTTTTGTCCTAACCAGCGTACGACGTTACCCAGAGAGATAACATAGTTGCCGTCGTTGTGCATTGTTTTAGGCACAAAAGCATGAGGCATTTTTTGAGATTTTTGATCTGAAAGAAGGAAGTATGTTTCATCTTCTGTAACAGGTACGTTTAAAGGTGCACCTTCTTCTTTCCAATTTGGGAACAATTCATTAATAGCGCGTGGTTCAAGCACTGCACCAGAAAGAATATGCGCACCTACTTCAGAGCCTTTTTCAACGACACATACAGATAAATCGTTGAGGTTGTTTTCAATTGCAAGTTGACGGATTTTGATCGCAGCTGAAAGACCCGCAGGGCCCGCTCCAACGATTACAACGTCAAACTCCATCGATTCACGTTCGATGTGTTCCATAAAGGACTCCTCATAAAGTAAAGGGTGGCAACCGATAATTCCGACGGTGCTGCCATGAGTGTTCTTAGTTGCAGGTACAATTTTGCTCTCGTACCTTTTATATATTTTGCGCTAGTATAGGTTCAAACCTTGATCAAGCCAATTGGCTGAGTCGCTTTATTTTCCGTCAGCAGGGCATAAACCATGGTAAAACAAAATGATTCTATAACAGCACAGCCTGATTCACTTGTACCTGATGATAAAAACTTAATCAATATCGTACAATATCTAAAAGATGCACAGTCAAGTCACAAAAGGTCAATCCCACCTCTTGAACAATGGAACCCAAAGCATTGTGGCTCAATGGATTTGAAAGTAAAAGCGAATGGTGAATGGTGGCACGAAGGTCAATTGATTAAAAGACAAAGCCTCATTGACCTATTCTCGACAGTACTGTGGAAAGAAGACAACAAATTTTACTTAAAAACACCCGTTGAGCAAATCGAAATTGAAGTCGAAGATGAACCTTTATTGGTCAATCAGGTAGATCAAGTCGAGATTCAAGGGCTTTCCTATCTACAGCTAACAACGACCACTCAAGATCTCATTATTGTGGATCAAGATCATCCGATCTTTATGCGTGATTTTCAAGGAGAGATGCGTCCTTATGTGCATGTGCGCTTTGGCATCAACGCATTGATACAACGTTCAGCTTTTTTTCATTTAGTTGAAATGGGGGAGTTGAGCGAAAATGAGCAAGGTGAATCAGTTTTGAATTTAAAAAGTGGTAATCTGCTATTGCAATTAGGGACTTGAGGTTTAAGCTTAGCCCATTCATTTAAGCATTATAAAAGTAGTCGTTGAGATGTCTGCAATTTTACCCCAACCGAGCTCTAATGAGCCTATGCCTCATGCACTTGAACATGCCCCTATTGGGATTTTCGACTCGGGTATTGGTGGTTTATCAGTTGCATTGGAAATAGCAAAATATTTACCCAATGAGCATATCCTTTACTATGCAGATACAGCTCATGTCCCTTATGGTCCGCGCGAAGATCAAGATATTCGTCAGCTCACAGCACATGCAATTGAGTGGTTGTATCGTCAAGGATGTAAAGTTGCGGTTGTTGCGTGTAATACGGCCTCAGCTTTTAGTCTGGATTACTTAAGGGCGCATTATGGTGAGCGATTTCCAATTATTGGATTGGTTCCTGCGTTAAAACCTGCAGTTTTACAGACACAGTCTAAAGTGGTGGCTGTATTGGCGACTCCAGCGACTTTTAGAGGTCAGTTAATCAAGGATGTAATGCAGAATTTTGCAGATCCTTTAGGTGTTAAAGTTCATCAAGTCACCAGTTTGGATTTGGTTCCTTTCGTGGAAGCTGGGCAACAAAATTCGCAAGCCTGTATTGCAACATTACAACGGATACTTGATCCCGTCATGCAAGATCAAGCCGATTATTTGGTGTTGGGTTGTACGCATTATCCATTTTTAAAATCTGCAATTGAGCATCTTTATGCAGAGCGACTGACTTTGGTTGATTCTGGATTTGCTGTTGCACGCCAAACAGCAAGAGTCCTTATCAAAAATAAATTCAATGCTACTCAACCATATGACAAATCAGTGCAGTTGCGTTGTGTCGTCAGTGGCGGAAATGCGCTTGAACTTCAGCCTGTACTTCAAAATATGATCGGGCATGAAATACTATGGTCAATTGAAAATTTAACTGATACATTCGAAGAAGAATGATCAATATCAAGCTATACATTTTAAGCCTTATGAATAGGGCATTTTTACCTAGATGCAGGATTGGATTAAGGCATGCTAGATAAGCGTTACCAAGTGTTTATTACAACTTCTGGTAAAGAGATGCAGCCAGAGCGTATGGTTGTGTCTCAAACGCTGATCGGTATGGGTTTTTTTTCATGGGGTTTAGAACAAAGAACACCTGTAACAACCGCTTTTGCACGCCGTCAAATTGATGATTGTGATTATGTACTTCTGCTTTTAGGAAGCCAGTATGGCGAGCAATCTGTCTCTGGTATTAGTTACATGCACTTGGAATATATCTATGCAGTGACGAAGCAAAAGCCCATTATTGTATTTATGCATGAACAGCCAGAATCGCGTGAGGAGCATTTACGAGAGCATGAAGTGGATCTTCAACAGCGCTTTCAAAATTTCCGTCAACAGATCATTCAAGAAGTTGATCAGGTCGTATGTTTTAAAAGTGCTCGTGAATTAGAGCTTGCACTCAGGTCTCATATGCCTCAAATGCTTGAGCGTTACCCTGTTTTGGGTTGGGTAAGACCACAAAGCATTCAAGCAAAACAAGATGAGATTGATCGATTAAGAGCTCAGCTGGCACAAGCAAAAATGGAACAAGCCAAATCTGAAGTCGATCCTTTTCTATCTTTGCCTAGAATAGAATGGGATGATCAATTCAGTTTTGATTATCGTATGCATGCTTATGTTGATAGTCATTTTAAAGAAATTATTTGTATACGATCCATGCGATGGCATGAAATTTATGCTGTTCTTGAGTCTCAATTTTCCCAAGCAACACCAGAGGATTTTTATTCTAAAGTGTTGAATCAGTATTTAACTGATACGGGGCTGGTTGATGCTCAATTGCAACTTCCTAAGGCACATATGGTATCTAGAGCACAGATTAATGTACGTGCATTGCATACCATCAAGCAACAAATGCGTAATAATGAATGGATCGTTCCTGTAGGACGAGATGATCGTCAGCGGATGTTATGGAAATGTATGAATAAATAGATCAAATTCATATGATAGTTTTTCTCTGTCATTCACATTTTAAAAAGCAATCATAAAATCACGCCGAATTTACTTAGACTCTGATAAAGTATTTCTCAATTAAACAGTGAATTGATGTGGATCAGATGTCTGAGTTAAAGCCGAAAATCACCGTAATTATTGCCAACTTGGGAACACCAGATGCCCCGACAGTGCCTGCGGTACGAACTTTTCTAAAACAGTTTTTATCTGATCAGCGTGTGATAGAAATTCCATCTTTCTTGTGGAAAATTATCTTGCATTGTTTTGTTTTACCATTTCGACCAAAGCATGTTTCTGAAGCATATGCGCAGGTGTGGAATGAAGATTCACCTATGCGTGAAATTCTGTTGAAGCAAACAGATTTAATCCGTCAAAAAGTTATTCAAGATTACCCAGATTTTGATGTTCAGGTCGTTCCTGCAATGACTTATGGTCATCCTAGTATTCATGAGGTTCTAAAAAAACTTTCTCAGACACCGCAAGATCACGTCATTTTATTTCCACTTTTTCCTCAATATTCAGCGACATCTACAGCACCTTTGTATGATGCATTGGCGAAATGGGTTTTAACGCAGAGAAATTTACCTGGCTTAAGTTTAATACGCGATTATTATCAACATCCAAAATTTATTCAGGCTTTGGCAAAGAGTGTTCAGGTTTTTCAAGCGCAACACGGTAAAGCGGAAAAATTATTAATGTCTTTCCATGGGATTCCTCAGCCTTATGCAGATAAAGGTGATCCATATGCCGACCGTTGTAGAGTTACAGCGAAAAAAGTCGCAGAGGCTCTGGGATTACGTGACGATGAATGGGCTATCAGTTTCCAATCACGATTCGGTAAACAAGAGTGGGTCAAGCCATATACAGATGCGTTGCTGACTGAATGGGGACAACAAGGAGTTCAATCTGTCCATGTTCTCAGCCCTGCTTTTTCAGCAGATTGCTTAGAGACTTTAGAAGAGTTGGCTGTGGAAAATGCCGAAACCTTTAAAACGGCTGGCGGGAAAGATTATGCCTATATTCCAGCGTTAAACACTGATGCAGCACATATTGATTTGTTGGTCGATTTAGTAGAAGCTCAACTGGATGCACTCAAGATTACCCTTCAACATTCTGCATAAATTTAAAGGTTCCTATGCTTCAAGTTAAAATTATTCCTGTGACAGCATTTCAGCAAAATTGTTCATTGGTTTGGGATCAAGAGACCAAAGAAGCTGTGTTAATTGATGCAGGTGGCGAGCCTGAAAAAATTATGCAAGTTGTGCAAGAGTTAGGCTTAACCGTGAAGGAGTTATGGCTAACTCATGGTCACCTTGATCATGCTGGCGCGGTTGGAGCATTGGCGCGAGAGTGGGGTATTCCAGTAATTGGTCCTCATAAAGAAGATGCATTTTGGTTAGATATGATTCAGGAAGTTTCAGCACGATATGGTTTTCCGATTCCAGAGCCTGTTGTGGTTGATCAGTGGCTTGAAGGTGGTGAAACTTTAAAATTAGGAGAAGAGTCCTTTGAGGTTCGATTCGCTCCTGGTCATACGCCTGGTCATGTCATGTTCTATAATGCTAATTATGGCTTGTTATGGACTGGCGACGTTCTTTTCAAGGGTTCAATTGGACGAACAGATTTTCCAAAGGGAAATCATCAACAGTTGTTAGATTCGATTGAGAGAGAATGTTTTAGTTTGCCAGATGAAACACAGTTTATCTCAGGGCATGGTCCAATCAGCACTATTGGATATGAGAAAAAGTTTAACCCTTTTGTGGCAGGTAAAGCTGGTTAATTAAAAATTAATTAAAAACGAAAAAAGTGATCTCGATTGATGTCATTCAATTCCAAAAATAGAAGGGCAGCAGCTAACACAAATAATGCAGAGATTAAAATCAAGACGAAATCATGTTGATAAATGCCTAGACCTGCAAAAAGGAGGCCTAGGCAAGTTAAAATTATACTGAGTATGAATGTGAATTTATAAAGTCTCATGTATTTATGAAAGTAGAATTGTTGTTTTAATGTGATTGTCATCACAATATCACAGCACAAACTTAAATAAAATCACATTTATTGAGTTTTCTTAAAAAAGCTAATTTTTTTGTTTGTGTAAATATAATTGAATTATTCTTTTAATATTGAGCAATGTTGGCATTATTCATGATATTCCCCTTGATCAGCTTGAGGAGAATCCTGTGTTGGAAGGCGATATTCATCATTTGCCCAAGCTCCTAAATCGATAAGTTTGCATCGTTCAGAACAAAATGGACGAAATTCATTGCCAGTCCATTGACTAGGCTGTCCACAGCGTGGGCACGGAAATGTTTTTGGCATAAATCAATCCTAGTAAAATAAAACAGCTAAAATAGGCAAAAGCATTTAGAGTTGCTAGACTTGTCGCGTTTTCATAAGTTTGATCTGATTATGCCGATTCGTCAATTTCAAGCACAGCGTATGCATGCGCCACGCGATTTTCAACCGATTCTAGCTGAACCACTATGTGTTGAGATTGGGGCGGGTAAAGGTAAACATGCTTTATTGTTTACGCAACAAAATCCGCAAAGACAACTAATCGCGATTGAACGAACTAGAGAAAAATTTCTAGCGATGCAAAAACAGCATCAACTAGAGGGACAAACCAATTTGCGACCTGTACATGCAGATGCAATCCCTTGGATCGTACATGCGCTATTTCCACAGCAAGTTGAAGATTTTTTTATTTTATATCCGAATCCTGAACCTCATAATCCAGCGCAACGTTGGTTGAATATGCCTTTTTTTGAATTTTTACTGTCTCGATTGCAACCGAATGGTACGATCACTTTAGCCAGCAATATTCCTGATTATATTGACGAGGCAGAGCAACAACTGCTTAATGTTTGGAACCTTTCTTATGTTAAAGAACGAATCCCTTCAACTTCGGCAAGAACGCATTTTGAAGTAAAGTATCTAGAGCGTGGTGAATTATGCCAGCAGTTGATTATTCAAAAACCTGAAGCGTACCAAACTCGCTTCGATCACTTTATGCCTCTGCAGGGGCAAATGCCGCTCTCTTCTGAAAATCAACAAACGAATAATCTATGAATTTGGAATATTCAAAGCGAATCGCAATCGTAGGCGCAGGTCCAGCAGGTTTAATGGCTGCTGAAGTTTTATCTGCTCATCCTGCATTTGAAGTTCATATTTTTGAACAAAAGCCTTCAGCTGCACGTAAATTTTTGATGGCAGGTAAAACAGGTTTAAATATTTCTCATGCCGAACCTATCGATCAATTTATTGGTCGTTATGATCATGCCGAATGGCTTGCACCTTGGGTAAAAAAATGGGATGCGCGTTGGATTCGAAATTGGATGAAAAACCTAGGGATTGAATCCTATGTTGGAAGCTCTGGTCGTATATTTCCCAATGAAATGAAAGCAGCTCCATTACTGCGTGCTTGGTTAAAAAGTTTAGTAGATACCAAGGTCAATTTTCATTATCGGCATCAAATTACCGCGCTTAATCAAAATGAACTGACAGTTTTTGATACTCAATCCAATTCAATACGAACTGAGCAATTTGATGCGATTGTATTGGCGTGTGGCGCTGTGTCATGGGCACAGTTGGGTAGTGATGGGGCTTGGCAGTCATGGTTAGCTAAAGAAGAGTTAAAAGCGTTTTCCCCGAGTAATGCTGGTGTAGTCAGAGCTTGGTCTTCGTATATGGAACCTGTATTTGGCTCGCCACTCAAACGAGTTGAAGCTTGGGTGGATCATCAGCCCAAAGCTAAGGGTGATATCGTGATCACCCACTATGGTTTGGAGAGTGGGTTGGTCTATAAGCATGGTCGGGCACTTCGAACACAATTGCAATATCAAGATTTCATGGTTTTAAATTTAGATTTACTGCCAGAATTATCTGAGCATGAAATCATCTCTAAACTTAAGAATGCTAAGAAACAAAGCATAAATAATGTTTGGCGAAAATTGGGATTAGACACTGCAAAGTCAAATTTATTACGTGAATTGACCCCAAAGCATGATTGGGCGTTTGCAGAGAAAATGGCTCAGCATATTAAACATTTATCTATCAAACTAGATGGTTTTAGACCCATTGAAGAAGCCATTAGCTGCGCAGGTGGTGTACGGGAAATTGCCTTGACTAAACAGTTACAGTTGAAAAGTAATCCAATTGTTTTCTGCTGTGGAGAGATGTTGGATTGGGATGCCCCGACAGGTGGTTATTTACTTACAGCATGTTTTGCAACAGGTCGAGCAGCAGGATTAGGTGTAATTGAATACCTAAATAAAACTGTTGAAAAAGACTAGCCAAGCGCTAGTCTTTATTTATGATTATTTCGCAGTGAGTGCATTTCCTTCAAATTTAATGCCATCCCATCCATGAATCATGAATTGACGGATATTTTGATGATCTGATGCTTCAGGTGTCGCCAGAACAGAAGCGTAGTGTTCTGCAAAAAGCTGTAATGTTTGTTCTTGAGAAAGACCATTTAATTTAGCAAAGGAAAAAACTTTAGCACTCCCTTGATTTTCATTACTGGCATTATATTGTTGACCATTACTAAATGCGGTTGGCGTATGTGTATAACCTGCTTCAATAAATGAAATTACGTCGGCAAATTTTGCTTCGCCATTTTTTAATTGTTCCAATAATGCTTGAGCCATAATTGAGTCCTTACACGTTTAAATTTGCTACATCTTAACGAAAAAACGCGTGAATCCAAGACAATAATTCGTTACTTTTTAAGGGGGAAATATGATCAATACACGAGAACGGACATAATATGAGTTGGTTATGGGTAGCATGTGGTGGAGCGATTGGTGCAACACTTCGATATATGACCAGTATGTGGTTCATGCAAAATGCAGATCAATTTCCATGGGCAACTTGGATTGTGAATATCTTGGGCTGTGTTCTAGCAGGGGGATTTTTTGCATTCAGTTTACAATATCCTGTATTACAACATGAGGCTCGCCTATTTTTTATGGTTGGCATATTAGGTGGTTTTACCACATTCTCAAGTTTTGGCTTGGAAACTTTTCAATTGATAAAATCTGGGCAATACAATTTGGCACTGATGTATGTTGTGAGTAGTATCATGATTGGACTCTTAGGACTGATCTTTAGTTTTACCTTTACTCAATTTTATTTAGCCAATAAATAACGATAAGAATAAAAAAAAGCCTAAATTGGAGGAGTAAATTTAGGCTTAAAAATAGTGAGAGTCGAAAATTTTATTATTTACGTTTAAAGCGACCGAAACGCTTATTGAAACTTGCCACACGACCTTCATTATTGGCCTGACGGACCTCACCAGTATAGAAAGGGTGCGAAGCACTTGAAATATCTAGCGTGACATAGGGGTAAGTTTTCCCTTGATATTCTTTTGTTTGCTTTGACTGAATCGTACTACCGATGATGAAATACTGATCTGCGTTGGTATCATGAAATAGTACTTCATGGTATTCAGGATGAATATTGGGACGCATGAAAACACTCCGAATTATTTATATAATGTTATAATATAACATAACAATAATGAGGGTTGTAAGGTCTTGTTAATTTTTTCAAATCGGAACGAGTGTTTCAAACAAATCATTGAGATTGTCATCGACCTTTAAGTTAATCAGATTCCAATAGTGTCCAGAAATCGTACGATTGACCATTAATGTGTCTGGAGAGGGCTTAAATGTATCCCAATACTTAAGTGATTTTTTCACTAAAATGACGCCATCATGATGAGATGAGTTTTCAGCAAAATTGTATTGAGTGGTAAGGGGTCTGAGCAACACTTCTAACCATTGTTTGTAAAGTTCCTCAGGGAATTTTCCTGTTTCAGCAAGAGCATCCAACGCGAATAGATGTTGTTCAATCTCTTGGATATTTTCAGCACGACCAGCGCGAACTAATTTTTTAAATCGATCCACCAGTTCAGCAGATAAGGTTTTAACACCACCGAAATCATAGATGATGACACTACCATCGGAGCGGAAAGCAAAATTGCCAGGATGCGGATCACAATGAAAGCGTTTTAGATAGAAAATCTGATGGCCAAGAGCCTGAATTAGTCGACGACCAATTTCGTTACGTGTTTCAAGCGGCCAAGTGCTTGCTGTTTCAATATTGTCACCTGCTTCTAAGCTCAATGTAAGAACTCGTCTGCTGGAATAATCTTTGAAAACTTGTGGGATAATAATTTTAGAATCCAATGCTTGATGGAAGGTTCTAAATACCTCTAAATTTTGCGCTTCAATTTCATAGTTGAGCTCTTCGTGTAAGCTGTCTTGAATTTCTGCAAATAATCGATCTTGTAATTTTTTATCGACTTTTAATACACCCATCAAACGTAAAGCCAAGCGGACTTGTTTTAAATCGCTTTCGCATGCTTCATCTACGCCTGGGTACTGTACTTTTACAACGACTTCTTGGCCATTTTTTAAGGTTGCTTTATGAACTTGCCCAATCGAAGCTGCTGCAAAAGGTTGTTCATCAAATGTTTTAAAAACATCTAACAGTGGCTGACCAAGTTCTTTTTCAACTTGTTGCTTGATTTGCTGGAAGGGCATCGCAGGGGCTTGACGTTGTAATTTAGCAATAGCCTTCGCGACTTCAGGCGGGAAAATATCTTTATATTGTGATGCAATTTGACCAACTTTCATTACAGCACCTTTCATTTCCCCAAGGGTATCTGCAATTTGAACACCAATGTCTTGAAAGAGCTTACTGCGTGCTTCATTTTTTTTATCATCATCTGCGTTAAAGGTGCGGATAGAGTTGGACACGGTTTTAGTAGCAATACTTGCAGTCATACCTGCGAGTTTCATGAAACGACGGCCGGGAGAGCTCGCTTTGTTTGCCATGAGTTGAGAACCTCGATTCATTATTTTCATCTTCTGATTTGATCATAGGCGACAAATCAAAAGATGCATATTTGAAATTGTTAATGAGTTGTAAGTAAATGATTGGCATAAAAAAATAAATCCCGATCATTCGGGATTTATAGTTCATGATGATTGACTACGCTCTAGCCGCTGATTATTCATATATAAACGTCCGAGTAAGAGTACACAGGCAATACTTAACCCCACGATCAATCCAATCCATACACCCGCAGGGCCAATGTTGGTAAATCTAGAGAGATATACGCCTACAGGGAATGCAATCACCCAATAGGCAAGCATAGTAATCCACATAGGACCCTTTGTATCTTGCATGCCTCTTAGACATCCTGCAGCACTGATTTGCCAAGCGTCCATCAGTTGGTAAGCAACAGCGAATAGCACCAAGTAAACCGCAATTTGAGTCACCAATACATCAGAGGTATACAACGCGACAATTTGATGGCGGAAGACCCACAATAAAACCATGGTCATTACAGCCAGTACAGTACCTGTTGCTAAACCCAACCATTGGACTTTACGCATAGATTGGTAATCCTTTTCACCATAATACGTTCCCACTCGGATGGTAAGTGCGATCGCGAGAGACATCGGGATCATAAATAATTGTGACGTAATGGAGATGGCGATCTGATGCGCTGCTACCGTAATTTCACCCAATGGACTCAATACAATTGCTGCAGTACTGAAAATACTGACCTCAAAGAAAATAGCCAAGCCAATTGGGAAACCTAAAGCAAGGATGCGTTTTAACCAGTAGCGATCAATTTTTTCAAAATGACTAAAGGGTTGGGTTTTTTGATATGCCTGATTATTCAAGATATACAATGCCAACGTGATCAGCATCAGCCATTGTAGAATTGCCGTTGCAAATCCACATCCAGCACTTCCTAATGCAGGAATTGGACCTAGACCATACATAAACACAAAATTAAGCGGAATAAGTACGACTAAGGCCATTAAACTGATCACAGTCACTGGGCGTGGATTACCAATCGCCTCAGAGTAACCTCGTAGTGCAGCAAACATGGTGACCGCTGGCATACCGAATCCAATCGCATGTAAGAATAGGCCAGCTTTAGGGTGAAGTGAATCTGGAACGCCAAGAAGGGGAAGGGTATAGGGGAGAATCTGTAAGACTAGACCAGCAATAATCCCGAGAACTAAGGCTACCCATAATGCTTGTCGTGTAATAGTGGCAATTTTCTCTGGAGTCCTCGCACCGTTTGCTTCAGCAACCAACGGCGTTGTTGCAATCATAATACCGCTAAATAGCAACATGACAGGAATCCAAAGACCTACCCCGACAGCAATTGCCGCTAAGTCTAATGCAGATAAATGTCCTGCCATAATAGTATCAATCAGTCCTAATCCTGCTTGCGAAAATTGCGTAATCAAGATTGGGATCATGAGATGAAATAGTTTTTTTAATTCATAACTGATGTTGGAAGTTGCAGTCACATTAGACACAAAAATTACTCATCGTTTTTATGTGCTTAGAATGAAGGTTTAGCGTTGTAAAGTGAGAAGCACACCTATAAAAATCACCACGCCACCCAAAATGCGCTGCCAATTAATGGCAATTTTTTCTGTACCTAAAATTCCAAAATGGTCGACTATCATGGACATAACAATCTGTCCAAAAATAATTAATGCCGATAAGGTTAAGAAACCTAATTTAGGTGCGGAATAAATACTAATACTGATGGCATAAACACCTAAAAAACCGCCAAGCCAAAGATGCCAAGGAATTTGTACAATTTCGCTCAATTGTGGTTTTTCAGTCTGTTGAAAAAAAACCAGTATTGCGAGAACTATTGTACCAATCAAAAATGATAAAAGTGCAGCTTGTAATGGAGAATATAAATATTCACGTAATTGTGTGTTAATCGCAGTTTGGAAGGTCATTGCGATTCCTATCCCCAGCGCTAAAGGGATAAAGAATAAAAATTGGCTCGCGACTTTAAACATAAATGCACCCACGTCCTTGTTTTATATTGAGTGTAAAGTAAAAACTGAATCAGTTCTGAGCGTTATGGTGTAGTCATGTTAAAATAAGTTTTTTAAGTTTTGAGCTGTACGTTTGGCTACTTTGAATCCACAAGATATTCCATTGTCACTTTATATTCATATGCCGTGGTGTGTGCGTAAATGTCCATATTGCGACTTTAATTCGCATGCAGTACCCAATGGGGCATTGTCCATGACGTTGGAGAAAGAATATTTACAAGCATTGGTTGAGGATTTCAAAACACAGATAAATTTTGCTCAGGGTCGTCAAATTCATAGCGTGTTCATAGGTGGAGGTACTCCTTCTCTCATTTCTGCTCAAGGGTATCAATGGCTATTTGCTCAGCTAAGCGCTTTGATTCCGTTTGAGGATGATTGTGAAATTACCTTAGAAGCCAACCCGGGAACGGTAGAACATGATCCATTTGCAGATTATTTAAAGGCGGGGATCAATCGGTTGTCTTTAGGTGTCCAAAGCTTTAACTCGAATCATCTTCAAAAACTGGGGCGTATTCATTCCAACCAAGATGCAATTTCAGCAATTGGTTTGGCGAAAGATGCAGGCTTTAAGCGAATTAATGTTGATTTAATGCACGGCTTACCTGAACAAACGCTTGAACAAGCATTACTTGACTTAAAACTTGCCGTGGAGCACGGTGCTACACATATCTCGTGGTATCAGTTAACCATTGAGCCCAATACCGTATTTTTTCGAACTCAACCTATATTGCCTGTCGATGATGTATTAGAAGAAATTCAGGTACAGGGTGAGGCCTATTTAATCGAAAATGATTTTACTAACTACGAAGTGTCGGCTTGGCGTAAAGAAAAACCCTCAGCACATAATTTAAATTATTGGCAATTTGGCGATTACTTAGCGATTGGTGCTGGTGCGCATGCTAAAGTGACGCTAAGTGATGGTGTATATCGTTACCAAAAAACACGATTACCGAAAGATTATCTAGCGAAAGTCCCTGCAGAGCATTTGCATTTTAAGAAAATTGAAGCTGATGAAATGCCATTCGAATTTATGATGAATGCACTTCGACTTAATCAAGGTGTACCAACTTCACATTATGAAGCTCGTACAGGTTTATCTTTGCAATCAATCCAAGATCAAGTTCAATCATTGATTGACAGAAAATTAATTGTAGATGATCCAAACCGTTTGTCATGCACTGCTCAAGGACATTTATATTTGAACTCATTGCTTGAGGAGTTTCTGTAAGTTCTATAGTTAAACTCCAATGTAATTTTTAACAGCGAAACTGTTAAATCCACATTTATTTCGCTTTTTTACTGTGAAAATAATGATGATTTTTTTTAATGGTTTTCATCAAGATAGGTAATAAAAATGAAATTAGTTCTAGTGGCTTCAATCTTGGGATTGGCATTCGTTGGTTGTGCTGATAAAAAACAAAAATAGTGAGCAAATGTCAGAACAAGAGAGACCAGCGCATTTAAATGCTGAAGCTTCAGCGCCTGTTGATCAAGTTGCTCGTGCTGAAGGTGAACAGGTGATCCATTTTACTGGACCAATGGATTTAACATTAGAGCTAAAAACAAATGACAATTTTCAAACGGCAGAACTCAGGGATAACTCGGATGCGGTTTATCACCTGAAGAACGCGGTTGCTGCAAGTGGTGTGAAACTTGCAAATGAAAATGGTGTTTCAATTCATTTTAAAAATTTCAATGGTTTGAATGAGGGAACAGTCGAACTCGTGAAAGATAAGCCAATAGAGATTAAAGAGTACCGTGAGCATTAAAATATATGCATTAATTTACAACACCTAATTGGATGTTTAATCAGGTGTTTTTTTATTCCTTAATTTGAGCGTTGATCTTCAACATACTTTTTTAAATGATTGGCCATTTCCCACTGAGAACCAATAAAACGATATAGGGCTTCAACTTCTTGTTTTGTCGCGCCTTGAATAAATTTATCATCTAAAGTTACTTCAATTTTTCGTTCAAATTCTGTGCTATTGGCGTTGATACGATCAAATTCATAGGTAATTTTTGAATGGATTGGGACTTGAGCAAATTGCTCTATGGTTGCGATAACAAACTTCTTATCTTTCTCAAACTCAATCACATGCCATTCATTACTCCAATCTTTTATGCCTGGAATCGGGCTGCTAATAAACTCTTTAAAAGTCGTACCTTTTTGAACGCGAATATTCTTAGGCTCGATGGCTTGAGTTGCACCCAAATTAATTTTTGGCCAGAGATTCACATTGGTTAAAATATTGAAGACTTCACTCACAGGGCGATGAATAATGACCTCAGCAGATCCACTCGTCGAGTAATTCAAATTCTTTGTTGAATACGTCGTGGTTTTTTGGTGATGTTTAATATCCGATTCAGCGAAGCTATTTGTAGCGAAAAAGACTGCAATGAGTAAAGAGAGGGAGATCAAGGTCTTATGCATATTATTTTCCTTTTTGTATATTGATAAAAGCTCGTTTGGAATATTTATATCGCTTGATCAAGATACCACTGTTGTATTCTTGCTCTAAATGTAATTTCGTATTCTTAACGTAAGATAGTTTATTCGATCAATAAAAAAAGACCGCCTTGGCGGTCTTTTTTCTATGAAATCTTAGTAATCAAAACTGAAGTGTTCAGCTTCTAAAGACATTAAAGTTTTCGAAGGGTTAACCATAGATTCAGCATGACCTTGAGCACGAGGAAGTAAACGCTCAAAGTAGAAATCTGCAACTTTGATTTTCGCTTTGTAGAATTCTGGAGTTTCTTGACCATCACCTGATGCCAACTTCGCTGATGCCACTGCCGCTTGTTGAGCCCAGTAATATGCCATCATTGCATAACCAGAGAACATTAAGTAATCCACAGAAGCACTTGAAACGATGTCGCGATCTTTGCGTGCAGCAAGCATAATACGTACAGTTAATGCGTTCCATTGTGCACAAATCTTAGTTAAGTCCCAAGCAAAACGGCGCATGTATTTATTGCGTGCGTGCTGGCCACAGAATTTTAAGATTTCAGCTGTATAGTCACGAACGACTTTGCCTTTAGAAGATAACAGTACTTTACGACCGATTAAGTCTAGTGCTTGAACACCAGTTGTACCTTCGTAAAGCGTTGAAATACGCGCATCACGAACGATCTGCTCCATACCATGTTCTTTGATATAACCATGGCCACCAAAGACTTGCATACCGTGGTTTGCTGCTTCTAAACCTAACTCTGTTAAGAAGCCTTTCAAAATTGGGGTATAGAAACCTAATTTATCATCGTAATCATCAAACTTCGCTTGATCACCTTGAGCTAAAGCATCAGTCATTTTGTCAGCAAGCTGTGCAGCATGATAGATCATTGCACGGCCACCTTCAGCAATCGCTTTTTGAGTCAAAAGCATACGGCGAACATCAGCATGATGGATAATTGAGTCAGCTACTTTTTCAGGCTCTTTTTTACCTGAGAGTGCGCGCATTGACATACGTTCTTTTGCATAAGGTAATGCACCTTGGAATGCAAGTTCTGCATGTGCTAAACCTTGAACAGCAGTTCCGATACGCGCCGTATTCATGAAGGTAAACATTGCGTGTAAGCCTTTGTTGACTTCACCAATCAGATAACCCGTTGCAGCATCAAAGTTCAGTACGGCAGTAGCAGATGCTCTGATCCCCATTTTGTGTTCAATAGAACCGCAAGTCACAGGATTGCGTTCGCCTATACCACCATCAGCAGTTGGGATGAACTTTGGAACAATGAATAAAGAAATACCACGCGTACCAGCTGGAGAGTCTGGAAGACGTGCCAACACAATATGAATGATATTTTCAGTTAAATCGTGCTCACCCGCAGAAATAAAGATTTTAGTACCAGTGATAGCATAAGTACCGTCACCTTTAGGCTCAGCTTTAGTTTTAACTTGCCCCAAGTCTGTACCACATTGTGGTTCAGTTAAACACATTGTGCCTGACCATGTACCAGCAGTGAGGTGAGGCATGTAGGTGTTTTTCTGTTCTTCAGTACCAAATTGCATGATGGTATTCATACAACCCATACTTAAGCCCGGATACATCGTGAAAGACCAGTTTGCTGTACCCATCATTTCTGATTTGATCAGGTTCAGCGACATAGGCAGTGCTTGACCACCAAACTCTTCAGGATACGAAAGACCTTGCCAGCCACCTTGTACAAACTGCTCGTAAGCTTCTTTGAAACCTTTAGGCGTTTTGACTTCGCCATCTTTAAAATGACAGCCTTCTTCATCTCCAGGCTGATTAAGTGGAGATAATACATTTTCACAGAAATCTGCAGCACCTTCGATAATCATATCGACAGTATCAGAGTCAGCAGCTTCGCCGTTGCTTAGAGTTTTATAGTGCGCAGGATAATCAAAAACTTCGTTCATTAAGAAACGAATATCACGTACGGGCGCTTTATATGCAGGCATTGAACTTTTCCTAATTTGAATAGAGAAAATACTTGTTAGATGATCCGATTATTGACCTACAACACTAAAAAAACATTGATGTAAGTCACGGAAATAAATGTCAGAATTGCGAATTAGTGTTTAGGCTCTTGAATGAATATAAACTGAATTCATTTGTTGTAGTAGAAGTTTATTAGAAAAAATAATATTATTAATACATAAGCTTAGGTTGATTTTGTTGTATGGATGACCATATGTTTAATTTGAATTTATTCAATTTGAATATGCACTAAAAATATGTCACTAAAATCAATTCGAAGAGATTTAATCGATATTCTAGACAGAAAAAAGTGCAATTTAAAAAATTGCACGGTTCACAAGGCACTAAACGTGTGCAAAAACTAAATAAAATCTTTTAATTCTGGACGCACACCATTCCAAATCGCGAAAGATTCAATCGCTTGTCCAACGAGCATTCCAAATCCTTCTGCAGTCGGAATTCCACGCTGTTTCGCTTGATCAAGGAAAGTGGAAGGTTTGCCATAGGCCATTTCATAGGCATATTTGAATTTTAACTGTTGAGGTAGATTGATTGCATTGCCAGATAAGCTTGCCGAGGTAGCATTAATAACAATATCAAATTCACCTGCTATGTGATCAAGACCACAAGCGTTTAGCTCTAGATCTGGGACAGCAGGTTGTAAGTCCTGAATCAATTGCTCTGCGCGAGCAACCGTTCGATTAGCAATCATGATTTTATTTACACCAGCTTTATGCAGTGGATAAATCACGCCACGTGTTGCACCACCTGCGCCTAAAATAAGCACGCTTGCTTGCTCAAGAGGCCAATTTAGATGTTGAATGGCTGCAACAAGTCCTTGCCCATCGGTATTGTCGCCATGCAATACACCATCTTTCATCCATAGTGTATTTACTGCTTTTGCAATTTTGGCACGTTCAGTGAGTACATCACATTGTGTAAAAGCTTGTTCTTTAAATGGCACCGTGACATTCAGACCAATACCACCAGTCTTAAAAAATTCATTGATACTCTGTGTAAAACCATCGAGAGGAGCAAGGCGTTTGCTATATTCAAGGAGCACCCCAGTCTTTTGTGCGAACGCATGATGAAGCTCTGGAGATCGAGATTGTTCAATGGGATTTCCAATTACGGCAAATTGTTTGCGCATTGCTCTAATTCCTGATGAAGAAGTGGCAAACAATATACGTCAAATGCAGAAAGTTCCCAATATGTACATATTCAATGAAGTGTATTAATGACTTGGGTTACAAATTTCAAATAGGGTATGAAGTAAAATATGCGCAATGTTGAGCAGTAGACCAACAGCTGCAAACACCATCAAGCTAAAACCAAAGCTATCATTGAGTAGTGTTTCTGAAAATATAGTGGTACTGATTGCACTCAAAAGAGCAATAACCAGTGTCCAAAATACGACAACACGTGCGCGAATAGAGTTGTGTTGCATATCGATTCCTTATGCAGAAGTAAAAACTTCCATGAGTAATACAAGTAAAAATTGATTGTACAGTACTTTGCTTAAATTAAACTTAAGAGCTGTGTCAGAAGTGTGACAAAATTTAATCAATTTTATCTATTGTGCCTTTTTTTCTAAGAGAATGTAATGGAATTATTCAATTTCGTTAGACAATGGGATGAATATATTGCTCAACAAAAAAGCCCTGTTTTAACAGGGCGAGTGATTTACATTTAATGCAGTTCAGCGAGCCAATCTCTCGGTTTTAAATAGTAGTCGGTTAATTTTTTTTCAGCAGAGCCTTCATCCCATTCAGGTCTGTATTTCCAACCCGTTAATGGAGGAAGACTTACTAAAATAGACTCAATTCGACCGCCAGTTTGTAATCCAAATAACGTCCCTCGATCGTAAACTAAGTTATATTCCACATAGCGCCCACGACGATACAATTGGAAATCGCGTTGAGCTTCACTATAGGGTTTATCTTGATTACGTTGGAAGATTGGTAGAATCGCATTGAGATATCCATTGCCTACAGCTTGCATGTATTTAAAACAAGTTTCGAAATCCCACTGATTTAAGTCATCAAAAAATAACCCACCGACACCACGTTGTTCATCACGATGCTTCAAATAAAAATAATCATCACACCATTTTTTATGATCTTGGTAGACATGATCGCCAAAAGGTGCACAAAGATCGTGCGCAGTTTGATGCCATGATTTAACATCTTCATCATTCGGATAAAATGGCGTTAAATCAAAACCGCCGCCAAACCACCAAATAGGATCTTGTCCTTCTTTTTCTGCGACAAATAGTCTTACGTTGGCATGTGAGGTCGGCACATTTGGATTTCTAGGATGGATCACTAAAGAAACCCCCATGGCTTGTGCTCGTGCGCCAGCTATATGTGGATGTCGTTCGGTAGCAGATGCTGGTAACTTTGAGATATTGATGTGCGAGAACATCACACCACCTTTTTCGATCACTGTACCATCTTGCAATACGCGTGATCTGCCACCACCACCTTCGGGACGTTCCCAATCATCGATCTCAAATTGAGCATTACCGCCACCTTGTTGTTCTTGTTGTTCAAGCGCAGCACAAATTCGAGTTTGTAAGTCGAGTAAAAATTCACGGACACGTTGGATATCTGCAGAAGTCGGGTGTGACATACCAAGCCTCTTGGGCAATGAAAAACTAGCTACATCAAAACATAAATTGTATGAAAGATTAAGGTGATTTTATCGATATAGCAGATCGAGATTTAAGTTTAGTCAGGGTAAACGTACTTTGTGATTTGAATTTACTTATGAATCCTGACCAAGATACTAGGTTGAATTAAAAGAATAAGCTCCTCAAAATAGGACGACTGAAAGCAGTTAAGCTTTTAATATGTGGTGATTTTAAAGGTGGGGATATGTTCGAAAACGTTGTTTCACTGGTGCAAAAATATAATGTTCCAGGTCCTCGATATACGAGCTATCCCACAGTTCCGTATTGGGAGCAGTCGACTTTTGATCAAGTACTATGGCAGCAAAAACTCAAAATACGTTTTGATAAATCGAATAGCCAACGTGGTATTAGCCTTTATATTCACTTACCTTTTTGCGAGTCCTTATGTACTTTTTGTGGATGTCATAAAAAAATCACTAAAAAACATGAAATGGAACAGCCCTATATTTTGGCTTTGTTAAAAGAATGGAAATTGTATTGTGAGTTATTTGTAGAGCGTCCTTTGGTTAAAGAGATACATCTAGGGGGAGGGACACCTACATTTTTTTCTCCTCAGCATCTTAAACAGTTGATTGATGGGCTTTTAGCGCTATCACAAGTAGCTGAAGATCATCAATTTAGTTTTGAAGGACATCCTAATAATACTTCTTACGATCATTTAAAGACGCTGTTTGAATTGGGTTTTAGACGCGTTAGCTTTGGCGTGCAGGATTATAATGAAACCGTGCAGAAAGCGATCCACCGAATTCAACCTTTTGAACACGTAAAGCAGGTTACAGAATGGGCGCGTGAAATTGGTTATACCTCTATTTCGCATGATTTGGTCTACGGGCTGCCCTTTCAATATTTAGATGATGTTTTAAACACAATTGATCAAACCATTCAAATTAAGCCAGATCGTTTAGCCTTTTACAGTTATGCGCATGTACCATGGATCAAAGGCAATGGGCAACGTGGTTTTAAAGACCATGATGTTCCGCGCGATGAAGAGAAAAGACAGTGTTATGAGCAAGGAAAACAAAAATTATTGTCTGCTGGATATCATGAAATAGGAATGGATCATTTTGCACTTGAGCATGATGATATGTATCAGGTATTTCAAGCCCAACAGTTACATCGTAATTTTATGGGATATACCGTTTCAAAAACAGAAGTGATGATTGGCTTAGGGATGTCAGCTATTGGCGATTGTTGGCAAGGTTTTGCCCAAAATGAAAAGACGCTTGAAAATTATTATGCTCGATTAGAACAAAATGAAATTCCAGTTTTTAAAGGTCATCTTTTAACAGAAGAAGATTTGAAAATCAGAAAACACATTTTAAATCTCATGTGCCACTTTGAGACGAATTGGCAAGGTGACATGGATTTTGCACAGCGACCACAAGTTTTAGAAGATTTAGCTGAAATGCAAAATGACCAACTTGTGAAGATGAGTGAATATGGATTGAAGGTAACGGAAGCTGGAAAACCATTTGTACGAAATATCTGTATGGCTTTCGATTTAAGGTTAAAAAGAAACAAACCTGAAAATCGGATATTTTCTATGACGATATAGTCATCTTCACAAATTAGATTGAGTCTAAGTGAAAAAATACCCCTAAGCATCGGGGTATTTTTTACAACGATTAAATTATGCTGTAGTTAAAAATCATCCTTTTGATACATATGTGACATGCGCTCATGTTTGGTTTTTAAGTATTCTTCATTGAATTTATTCAAACCGACCGTTAACGGGACACGATCAACCACATCAATTCCTAAATCAGTTAAAGCTTTAATTTTGAGAGGATTATTCGTAACCAGTTTGACTTTTTTCACTTGTAAGTGATCCAGCATGATACTGCACATATCGTATTTACGCGCATCAGCGGGTAAGTTGAGCATCAGGTTGGCATCCACTGTGTCATGTCCTTGATCTTGCAAGGCATAAGCACGAATTTTATTGGTTAAACCAATACCACGACCTTCTTGACGTAAATATAAAATTACGCCTTGTCCTGCTTCGTTAATCATTTTTTGAGTTGCTTGAAGTTGTGGGCCACAATCACATTTTAATGAAGCAAAAGCATCACCTGTTAAACATTCGGAATGGATTCGTACCAAGACAGGAGAGGTGGGTGCTGTATCTAATCCTTTTGACAATGCTACGTGTTCTTCACCTGTTTTAGGATCTTGAAAAACAGTGATTTTAAAATCACCAAAGGCAGTGGGTAATTTAGATGTGGCAACAAACTCTATAGGCACAGCGACTTCCATTACATGTTCATAATTTGGCTAAAGTATAGCTGAATGATCAGACCATAGTTGAGTATCATTGTGCAAATTTACACAGAAGATTTCCTTTTTTTTGCAAAGCACAAGATAATAGTTGATAAGTAGCATCGATATTCAGGATAATCTAGCTACCTAACAACGCCCGTTTAGCGAAAGCTCAACACTGGACCAATATAAATGTGGTTGATTTAAGGTGTTTTTTTTCGATTTCTCGATCAATAAGAAGAATCGAGCTAACCCATTTACCTAGCTTAGGATTTGCCAGGCTTTAGAAGGCATTGCCACATATGTTGTATACCGAAATACCTAGTCAACGTCCTGTTACGCCTTTGTTGGATGCGATTGATCATCCAATGCAATTGCGTCAACTAGCCAAAGAACAATTGAGTCAAGTGTCGGACGAGCTACGTCAATTTATTTTGTATGCTGCTGGACAAAGTGGTGGGCATTTCGGTGCCAATCTGGGTGTAATCGAATTAACTGTTGCTTTGCATTATTGTTTCAATACACCACATGATCGTCTTATTTGGGATGTGGGTCATCAAGCATATCCACATAAAGCTTTGACTGGACGTCGTGAGCAACTAACAACAATTCGTGCAAAAAATGGCTTAGCGGCGTTCCCCGCTCGTGAAGAGTCTGAGTTTGATACTTTTGGTGTGGGCCACTCATCAACTGCTATTTCAGCGGGTTTGGGAATGGCTTTAGCTCGTCGTTATCAAAAAGATCCTTGTGAAGTGGTTGCAATTATCGGTGATGGTGCAATGACAGCAGGGATGGCATTCGAAGCCATGAATGATGCTGTTGCACATGATGCTGATCTCATGGTGGTACTGAACGATAATGATATGTCGATTTCATGTAGCACGGGTGGTTTTGCAAAACATTTGGCTGCGATTTGGGAAAAAGGGCAGTCTGTGCATATTGATGAGAAGGGTAATCCATTTATTCAGGACTATCCTGAGTGGGACTACACTTCACGTTTACATTGTGCTGCTACCGAGGCTGCGGATAACTTATTTAAAGCGATTGGATTTGACTATTTTGGTCCATTTGATGGTCATAACGTCGATGAGCTTGTTAATGTATTTAGTGCCTTAAAAAAACGTAAGGGGCCGCGCTTAATTCATATCTATACCAAGAAAGGTAAGGGCTTCGCACCTGCTGAAGCAGATCAAATAAAATATCACGCAATTGCTAAATTAAATGCTGCATCAGCTTCAACAAAAGCACCCAAATATTCTGATGTTTTTGGGCAATGGTTGTGTGATGAAGCCCAGTTGGATGATAAGTTGTTAGCCATTACACCTGCCATGTGTGAAGGTTCAGGTATGGTGCAATTCGCCAAACAATATCCTGATCGTTACTTTGATGTGGCAATTGCAGAACAACATGCAGTGACCTTAGCTGCTGGTATGGCATGTGAAGGTTTAAAACCAGTAGTGGCAATTTATTCAACCTTCTTACAGCGTGGTTATGATCAGCTCATTCATGATGTGGCATTACAAAACCTTGATGTCACATTTGGTATCGATCGTGCAGGTTTAGTAGGTGAGGATGGACCAACTCATGCTGGTGCATATGATTACGCATTTATGCGTACAGTTCCGAATATCGTGATTATGGCACCAAAAGATGAAAATGAATGCCGTCAAATGCTACATACCGCTTATTTGCACCCGGGTCCTGCTGCAGTACGTTATCCACGCGGAAATGGTTTAGGTGTTGAAATTCAAAAAGAACTGACAGCGCTTGAAATTGGTAAAGCTGAGTTAACTTTGGAGCTGAATGTAAAAGCCGAAGAAGTGATTACTATTTTAGCTTTCGGTAGCCGCGTGAGTGTTGCAGAACATGCTGCTCAGCTTTTAGTTGATCAATTGGATGTTGCAGTACGCGTTGTGAATATGCGTTTTGTTAAACCCCTAGATGGTCAAATCATTCGACAATATGCAGATCAAACCCAACTTTTTGTAACGGTTGAAGAGCATGCAGTCATGGGTGGTGCTGGAAGTGCTGTGAATGAATTTATAATGGCCGAACACATTCTTAAGCCAGTTTTGAACATAGGCTTACCTGATCAATTCTTAGCGCAAGCCAGTCATGCTGAGATGCTTAAAGATTGTGGATTAGATGCAGAAGGTATCCAATCTTCAATTCAACAAGCTTGGTTAAAGGTTGTACAGGTGGTTTAAATACAAGTCATAAAATTTTAGAAACATTTTTTACCTAAAAGCGTCGATATTTGATAAAATGTCGGCGCTTTTATGCATTATTCTTTATCAGTATCTTCAAATTTGTAGTGGGTGTTCAATGGAACCTATGGTGGTGATGGCTGCGCGTGCGGCTCAAACAGTTGGTCAAGAGCTTTTAAAAGCGCATCAGAATCGTCATAAACTTGATCTGCAAGTTGAAGAAAAAGGTATCGAAGGTCCTGTGACTCGCGTTGATCGCTATGTTGAAGAGTTGACGATCGATATCTTGCGCAAAAGCTATAAAAATCACAGCTTCCTTGGTGAAGAGTTTGGTATGCAAGAAGGTAAAGGTCACGATGCTGATTGGTGTTGGGTGATCGATCCTTTAGATGGTACTTTAAACTTCATTAACGGTGTCCCACACTTCTGTATTTCTATTGCAGTTCAACACAAAGGCGTGACTCAACACGGTGTTGTGTATGACCCAATCAAAGATGAATTGTTCTCTGCGAGTCGCGGTCGCGGTGCAATGATGAACCAACGTCGTATTCGTGTGAATGTAAAAGATAGTTTAGATCGTACATTCTTGGCTGTTGGTCATGCATATCGTGCTAAACGCGATGGCGAAGTAGTTTCTTATGCAAAAAATCACTTCGATTCTTTGTTGGCAGTATCTGAGCAAGGTGCTCAATTCCGCCGTTTAGGTTCAGCAGCACTCGACTTAGCTTATGTTGCTGCTGGTCGTTACGATGGTTATTTCGAACTTGGTTTGAAACCATGGGATATTGCAGCGGGTGAACTAATTGTAAAAGAAGCTGGTGGTACAGTAGTTGATGCGCGCGGTGGTTCAAATTCAATGGAAAATGGTCAAGTCTTGGCTTGTTCTATGAAATTATTGAAACCATTGATGCAAGCAGTTGTCCCAGCTTGGGGTGCTGCTGCTAAATAAGCAGATCAAATTTATGAAAGCTCCCTAACTGGGAGCTTTTTTATGTCCAAAACATGATAAATCTGAATATTTGTACTTGAATGCACCAAAAAGCAATTAAACTTAATGACATTATAAAAAAATCTGTTATACTCCGCGCACGCACTAAATTTCGTTCATTACCTGAACATTTCTCTTCTATATTGTGTATGCGCGTCCGGTCCAAAGAGAGGACATTATTTCGCGCCCCACCCAATCGCTAAAAGCGATTCCTTCAGGTTCAGGCTGTAATCATGTGTGCGTTATACGCATCGTCGTTCTCGGATCGCCGCTGATTCTATATTTTCAGCGATTATTGCTGTACCGCTTTTTGCCGATGTCCATCAGACTTTATTTAATGGAGCACCCAATTTTCGGGTGAAAAACTCTATGAGCAAAACTTTTGCTGATTTTCCACTACACGAATCACTTCAACAAGCATTACAAGCATTAGGCTTTACATCGCCTACTCCTGTTCAGGAACAATCAATTCCTGCTGCTTTAGATGGTAAAGATCTTTTAGTATCAAGCCAAACAGGTTCTGGTAAAACTGCTGCATTCTTATTACCTACACTTCACGCTTTAGCGGGTAGTGAAGATACGTTGCTTTCTTTCAAAGAGCGTATGCGTGCTGTAACTGCACCTACAATTTTAGTACTTTGCCCAACACGTGAATTGGCTCAACAGGTGAGCCAAGATGCGATTGCATTTGTACGTCACATGAAAGGTGTTCGTATTGCTGCGATTATGGGTGGTATGCCTTTTGGTAAACAAATCCAACAATTAAAAGGTGCACAAGTTGTTGTGGCGACTCCAGGTCGTTTACTTGATCTAGTAAATCGTCGTCAAATCAAATTGGACAAAGTTAAATCATTAATTGTAGATGAAGCAGACCGTATGCTTGATCTTGGTTTCTCTGAAGATTTAGAGGCGATCAGTGATTTAGCGGGTAACCGTGATCAAACATTAATGTTCTCTGCGACGTTCGCACCACGTATTATTACGTTGGCAGAACGTATGATGAATGAGCCAGAACGTATTGCGATAGAAACTGGTCACACGACGAATACTGATATCACTCAGACTCTACATTGGACTGATGGTTTTGAGCACAAGAAAAAGCTTTTAACACATTGGTTAAATGAAGAAGATCTTGATCAAGCTGTTGTATTTGCTTCTACGCAAGAAGATACAGATATGCTTGCAGAAGAACTGTCTGAAGCTGGTCTTTCAGTTGTAGCACTTCATGGTGCAATGCCACAGACTGTACGTAACCGTCGTTTGCGCAGCATCCGTGAAGGTCGCGCAAAAATTTTAGTTGCAACTGATGTTGCAGCACGTGGTCTAGATGTACCAACAATTTCACACGTGATTAACTTTGGTCTTCCAATGAAGAACGAAGATTATGTACACCGTATTGGTCGTACAGGTCGTGCAGGTCGTACTGGTAAAGCAATCACATTAGCGACTTACCGTGAACGTGGTAAAATTCGTGCTTTAGAAGACTACTTAGATGCACGTCTAGAAGTTTCTGAAATTGAAGGTCTTGAGCCATCTCCACCTCCAGCACGCGGTAGTCGTGATGGCGCTGGTCGCGGTCGTGGCCGTGGTGGTGAAGGCCGTGGCCGTGGTGGTTTCGGTGGTGGTCGTCGTTTTGAAGGTGAATCAAACTTCAAACGTCGCGAAGGTAACCGTGATGGCGAACGCCGTTCGTTTGGTGAAGATCGTCCACGTCGTGAATTCAATGGTGAGGATCGTCCACGTCGCGAGTTTAACAACGATCGTCCACGTCGTGAATTTAATGCCGAAGATCGTCCGCGTCGCGAGTTCAACAACGATCGTCCACGTCGTGAATTCAATGGTGAAGATCGTCCACGTCGCGAGTTTAACAATGACCGTCCACGTCGTGAGTTTAATGGCGAAGATCGTCCACGTCGCGATTTCGGTGACCGTCCGCAACGTTCATTTGATGATCGTCCAAAGCGTGATTTCGGTGATCGCCCTCGTTCTAACGATGACAATCGTGGTAACCGTGTAGATTATAAACCTCGTGAAAACAGTTTTGGTGACCGTCCAAAACGTGATTTCGGTGACCGTCCAGCACGTCGTGAAGGTGGTTTTGATCGTCCAAAACGTACATTTGGTGATGACCGCCCAAAGCGTGAATTCAATAGCGATCGCCCACGTCGTAAATTTAACGACTAATCGGTATAGCTAAATAAACCAGCCTTCGGGCTGGTTTTTTATTGCTCATATCAAAAAATCTGTTAGAATAAAAGTGAATAATTTCACATTATTTATGGTAAATGTAAAATATGAATAATAAGATTATAATGATTGAGACGAAGCAAATGAATGTTGGTGCAATCATGATGTACGTGTTCTTTTTATTGGTATTACTTAATCTTGCCTATTACTTTTTTAGTATCACATTATAAATTTATAAAAAAGAATAATTTCAAATCATTGTTTCATAAATAAAACACATCTTTCTATAAGCAAAATTAATAAAAATGATCAATAATGCTACAATGTTCTCTTAACCTTGTATTTTATAAATAACATTTAAATTCAGTTATTTCAGAGTATAGTATGCAAGCTGAAAAATTGTAGGAACACGCTCAGCTATGAATAATCAAATACAAATCGATGAGCAAGCGTTGATCGAAGTAAAAAATTTAAGCTTTAATCGTGGTGATCGTGTTATTTACGACCAAGTCAATTTAAAGATTCGTAAGGGTCAAATTACTGCCATTATGGGGCCTTCAGGGACGGGGAAAACCACGCTTCTTAGACTCATTGGGGGGCAACTTGTACCTGATGCAGGCGAGGTCTTGTTGGATGGTAAAAATATTAGCCAAATGAGTCGTCAGGAATTGTTTAAAGCTCGTGCTCGTATGGGGATGCTCTTTCAGAGTGGTGCGCTTTTCACAGATATGACTGTCTATGAAAATGTAGCTTTCCCTATCCGCGCCCATACTCAATTGCCTGAACATTTGATTGCAGAACTGGTCGCTTTAAAACTCGAATCTGTGGGATTACGTGGCGCTGAGCAAATGATGCCTTCTGAGCTTTCAGGGGGGATGAATCGCCGTGTGGCGTTAGCTCGTGCAATTGCACTAGATCCAGATTTGATTATGTACGATGAACCATTTGCTGGTCAGGATCCCATCGTAATGGGGGTTTTAACCCGATTGATTCGTTCTTTACGAGAAGCGTTAGACCTAACGACCATTATCGTGTCTCACGATGTTGCTGAAACATTATCGATCGCAGATTACATTTATGTGGTTGCGGAAGGTAAAGTACAAGGCGAGGGGACACCTGATCAGCTAAAGAATCATAGTTCGCCTTTCGTTCGTCAATTCTTAACAGGTTCGGTCGAAGGTCCTGTGGATTATCAATTTAGTCATCAAGCATATTTAAGTGATGAGGTGCGTACATGAATGCGATAGCCTCACTAGGCAGACGCGTTATAGAGCGTGTTCAAGGTATTGGCGTTGCAGCCATTATGCTAGTTCAAATTTTATTTTCGATGCCGACTTGGATTGGAGTCAAACTCTTTATCTATCAAATGTATCGTGTTGGCGTATTATCATTGCTTATCATTGTGGTGTCAGGGCTGTTTATAGGCGCAGTCTTGGGTTTACAGATGTATAGCATTTTGGTCACTTTTGGTAGTGAAGCGATGCTTGGAGCAGCAGTTTCGTTGACCTTGTTGCGTGAACTTGCGCCAGTGGTTGCAGCTCTTCTTTTTGCGGGGCGTGCAGGATCTGCTTTAACCGCCGAAATTGGTTTGATGAAAGCGACTGAGCAATTGTCTAGTATGGAAATGATCGGTGTTGATCCACTTAAACGCATTATTTCACCACGTTTATGGGCGGGTATATTTAGTTTGCCTATGCTTGCCGTAATTTTTGCTGCTGTGGGGATCATGGGCGGAAAAATGGTCGGTGTGGATTTTTTAGGTGCTGATGAAGGTTCGTATTGGAGTGGTATGGAAAGTGCCGTTCAATTTTATCAAGATGTCTTTAATGGCACGATCATCAAAAGCTTTGTATTTGCTTTAATCTGTACGTGGATTGCCGTATATCAGGGGTATTCATGCGAGCCTACATCAGAAGGCATTGCGACAGCAACAACAAGAACGGTAGTGTATTCATCACTATGTGTTTTAGGATTTGATTTTGTTTTGACTGCGGTCATGTTTGGAGGTGTGTAATGAAATCACGTACGAGTGAGCTCGCAGTTGGAATATTCGTGATTCTATTTGGTTGTGCATTATTTTTCTTGGCAATGAAAGTAAGTGGCTTAGCTGGGACAAATTTAAAAGACAGTTATAGCATGACCGCAACTTTTGATAATGTGAATGGTATTAAACCACGTGCTAAAGTTGCACTGAGCGGTGTAAAAGTTGGTGAAGTTGAGTCAATCACATTAGATCCGTTAACACGTCTTGCAACAGTGAAAATTAATTTAGATGGTGAGCTGACATCTTTCAATGATGAACAACTTAAAACTGTGCAAGAAGGTGCTTTAGAAGAGTTGCGTTATAGCAGTGACTATGAAGCTGCTACGCCATCGCAACAAAAAGAAATGGAAAAGCAACTGATCGCTAACATGAACTCCATCACCAATATTGATGAAGATGCTTACATTATGGTAGCGACAAATGGCTTACTGGGCGAGAAGTATCTCAAAATTGTTCCAGGTGGTGGTTTAAATTATTTAAAACGTGGTGATCAAATTGGCAACACACAAAGCACAATGGAAATTGAAGACTTAGTGTCTAAATTTGTGACTGGTGGTGCTGGTGATTCAGCTGCGAAAAAAGATTCAAATGGTTCATCAGATGCAGAAACTGTAGAATTCACAGATGAAACTGCTTCTTTTGTTGAATGATTAAATAGAGGAAAAATAAATGAATACGTTCGTAAAGCAAACACTGACTGTTAGCGTTTTATCGACGATGATTGCGAGTACAGCATTTGCTGCACCTACGGAGACTCCTCCTGCATTTATCAAAAAAGTAGCTGATGGCTTAATTTCACGTTTAAAAGCAGACCAAGCTAAGTTACAAAATAACCCTGCTGCGGTACGCGCAATTGTTCGTCAAAATTTAGATCCATATATTGATTCGCAATCATTTACTCGTATCGTGATGGGAACTTATGCGACGAATCAATATAGTAATGCTGCTCAACGCGCACAGTTTGAGAAGAACTTCCGTGAAACATTGATTGAAAACTATGGTAGTGCTTTCTCTAAGTTTTCTAATCAGACATATACAATTCGTCCCTATAAAGCATCTAACACTAAAAACCCTGTTGTAACGATTGATTTTATTAACAAGGGTGAGAAGATCCCTGTATCGTTCCAATTGGCTGATAAAGGTGATCAGTGGAAGATTCGCAATATCAACGTTTCTGGAATTGACTTAGGTTTGCAATTCCGTAATCAGTTTGCTGCTACTGTGAAGCGTAATGGTGGCGATATCAATAAAGCAATTGCAAACTTTAAGCCTGATGCTGAAGCTGCAGTTGAGAAAAAATAACAGAGAACAATTGTGATTTCACTCAAAGATCAAGAAATTATAGTTTCTGGAAAAATTAGTTTCGACAATGCTGAACAGTATTATCAACAAGGTTTAAAGTTGATTAAGCAGGCAAAGCAGTTTCCACTTACTGTAAATTTATCAGGTCTTGAACATGGTAGTACTCTGGCGCTAGCTGTTTTAGTGCGTTTATTGCGTCAAGCACCTGGAACATCGAGTTTACAGTTTAAATCTGTGCCAGAAAAAATGATGAAAATCATTCAATCTTGCCATTTAGAAAATGATTTAAAATTGATTTGATTGAAAAATAAAAAAGCACCTTAGGGTGCTTTTTTATCGCTTTAAATAGTAATTTACTCAACAGAAGGTAGTTCATACGTTATTTAAAAAACGCGACATCAAAGCGTACTCAAATCCATTTTTTCCATCTAAAATAAATCAGTGGTCCAAATAAGAACACTAGGATAATCAAACTGACAACAACAAAGCTCGTCGTTCCTTGAGCAAAGGGCAGTACATCAGTGTTCATACCATAAATACTGGCCACCAACATCGGAGGAGCAAGCATGCTAGGTAAAATCGAGAATCGACGAATCGTATCATTCTGTTCAGTATTAATGAAACCCGAAGTGGTATCCAATAGGAATCGAACCTTCTGGAACAAGAATGCATCATGTTCTACTAATGAGCGAACATCCTCACTGAGTTCTCGAATATCAGCATCATAAATATGACTGCCTAAGGCACGGGGTCTTGCTAAGAAGGTCAGAACGCGGCGTAAGTCAATTAAACAGAGTTGCGCTTTACCCAACATATCTTCTTTTTGAGCAAGACGGGTAATCATATCATCGAGATCAAGAATTTGTTCACGGTGGCGAACATTCAATACTTCTGTAGAGTAGAGTTCTAGATCCTTGTGGATATCTTCTAAGATATCCGCAAGCTCATCGAGTTTAGCTTCGAGTAAACCCAAAAGTATCCAAGTCGGATCTTTATAGTCAATGTCGTAATCATTACGGCGAGCACGTGCTCGAAAGGCACGGAAAGCAACGAGCTTTTCACCACGTAAAGTAAATAGTCGATCTTTATGTAAAATAAATGCAACGGTTTGAACCGTTCCTAGCATATTGGATGACTCTTCAGGGTCACCATCGACTTGGTAGTTTTTATTTTTCGTTAAAAAATACGTACTGATATGTAAAATGCCATCATCATCACGGTAGAATCGTGCAGATGAAGAAATATCTTCTAATGATTTTAGTGTTGGAAGATTTTGTTTATAGGCATCTAAAACCCATTCTTGCTCATCTTGAGAGGGTGCAATTAAATCGATCCAAACCAATTCAGGGTGTAAATCAAACCCACCATTGATCGTTGCATCTTCTAGACTACCGCGCTCTGTGGCATAAAAGGCTTCAAGCATTTTATCTTTTCTCCCTTGCGCAGTTTGTGTGTGAACGATGGGTGTATTTTAGACAAGGATGCCATGAAAAAAAACTGATTCCATCATTAATTAGGTTAAAAAACACAGAACATATCATTTTAATTGTTGTTATAAAAACTTAAGGCTAATTTTAAATGAATTCTATTGCAATATTTTGTGGTTCAACATTAGGTTCCGATCCTGTTTATGCTGATGCAGCAAAGAAAACAGGGAAATATTTAGCGCAACAAGGCAAGACCTTGGTGTATGGTGGCGGTCGTTCAGGATTAATGGGGATTGTTGCGGATAGTGCATTAGAGGCTGGTGGAAAGGTCATTGGCGTGATTCCACAAGGATTGGTGGATCGTGAATTAGCACATCCAAATTTGACTGAACTTCACGTTGTTACCAGTATGCATGAGCGTAAAACGCTGATGGCAGATTTGTCGGATGGTTTTATTGCCTTACCGGGTGGTGCAGGAACAATTGAAGAAATTTTTGAACAATGGACATGGGCGCAACTCGGTATTCATCTTAAACCCTGCGCATTTTTAAACATTAACGGGTTTTATGATGGTCTATTACAATTCATTCAACATACGACAGATCAAGAGTTTACTCGAGCTCGCTTTACCAATGCATTAATCAATTCAACTTCAATCGAGGATATTGTGTCAAAATTCGAGTCTTATCAGGCACCACAACCGAAATGGGGTGTCCAAGGTCGAGAAGATTTGGTGAAACTAGATACATGAGCAAAGTCATTACTGTCGCAGCAGCGATTATTTCCAATGAGGATCAGCAGTTGTTGTTGGTTCGAAAAAAGAATACCCAGTTTTTCATGCAGGTTGGTGGGAAGTTAGAGGAGAATGAGCCTTCTGAAGACACGATTCTGCGAGAAATTAAAGAAGAAATTGGCGCTGAGGCAGTAATAGATCAATATATAGGTCGTTTTGAAACCAAAGCTGCAAATGAAGCGGATCATCAGTTGATTAGTTATCTCTATCGAGTTCAGCTTAAACAAGAGCCTCACATTCATGCAGAAATTGCTGAAATGAAATGGATCGATTTAGATGATGATGCTACGCCTTTAGCACCGTTAACTCGAGAAATCGTGATTCCTTGGTGTAGGCAGCATTTTAATGCCGATTAAAACTTAAAGTGACTGTGTCAATATTCTGCGGCTGCAATGCATGCGATCTGAATGTTCTGACAGCCGAGCTTTTCTAGTGCATTGGCCAACGCATTGACTGAACTCCCTGTGGTCACGACATCGTCAATAATCAGGATATTTCTAAACTTTCCTTTTTCTGAACGTATTGGTTTGAATTGAGATTGAATATCCTCGATTCTTTCTACACGTGTTAAGCCTTTCTGTGAGTGTTGTGCTGAACGTTCAATTGGCTGCCAAATGGGTATTTGCAGTTTTTTGGAAAGAATTTTTCCGATGACCATCATTTGATTATAACCACGCTCCTTCAAGCGCTCGTTTGAAATAGGCATAGGTATAATCGCTTGAAAACGTTTCAGTTTAAGTTCTAGCAATGTGTGTGCTAGAAAAGTTTGATAATGAAGTTGTTGTTCATATTTGAATAAGTGAATAATGCGATCTATAGGAAAGCTATAGTCGAAACAAGCATAAATATTTCTTTCATGTCGATGAATGAGTGAAGGGCTTTTCCATGGGAGCATTGTCCAACAGTCATCACATAATCTGTGGGTTTGAGTTGGAGAGAATCCGCATAATTGGCAAGCGCGTCGTGATAATAATGTGTGATAGAGGTTATGAATAGGGCTCAGCATCATGGCTCAAGTTATTTTTATTGTGAGTACCTATGATTATAACTGAGCTCGTTGATTAAGGAACATATTAAACATACGCATATCTAGGTGCTTCTGGTAACCATCGTTTAAGAAGAGCATCCGCTTGATGTGGGTAATCTTTTAAAATTTGAGTCGCGACATAGTGTGCTTGAGTTAACAGATGGTCATCACGTTCCAATTTAGCCACGCGAAAGCCCATGTCTCCAGTTTGTTTCGTTCCTAACAGTTCGCCTGGGCCACGGATTTCCAAATCTTTTTCTGCTATTAAAAAGCCATCATTGGTTTCACGCATAATGCGTAAACGCTCTTGTCCATTCTGCGATAAAGGACTTTTATACAATAATGCGCAAAAACTTGCTTTAGCACCTCGACCCACACGCCCCCTTAATTGATGTAGTTGAGATAGACCCAGTCGCTCCGCATTTTCAATGACCATGATGGATGCATTTGGTACATCCACTCCAACTTCGATCACAGTTGTTGCGATCAGCAGTTGTAATTGATTGTCTTTGAACTGTTGCATGACAGCTTGTTTTTCATCAGCTTTCATTTTGCCATGAACCAAACCAATATTGAGGTGCGGAAAGCGTTCTTTAATCTCCTGATAAGTCGCTTCAGCAGCTTGGGCATCTAACGTCTCTGATTGTTCCACTAATGTACAGACCCAATAAGCCTGCTTACCTTCAGCGCAGTTTGTCGCAATACGCTGCAGGACCTCTTCACGACGATCGAGTGGAATAGTGACTGTTTGGATTGGAGTACGCCCTGGGGGTAACTCATCAATCACAGAAGTATCTAAATCTCCGTACGCTGACATTGCTAACGTACGTGGGATAGGCGTGGCGGTCATTACTAACTGATGTGGTGTCGTATCCTGTGCCCCTTTATTTCGTAATGCTAGACGCTGGTCAACTCCAAACCGATGCTGTTCATCAATGATGACAAGACCCAATTTATGAAACTGGACGTTATCCTGAAATAGTGCATGAGTGCCGACGACCAATTGGGCAGAGCCTTCTCTAATCTGCTGTTCTGCAGCAGCGCGTGCTTTCCCTTTTTGTTTGCCTGATAACCAAGAAACTTGGATGCTGAGTGGTTCGAACCATTTTTTAAAATTTAAATAATGTTGTTCTGCGAGGATTTCAGTCGGTGCCATAAGAGCAACTTGCCATCCCTCTTCGAGTGGATGACATGCCGCAATGCCTGCTACTAGGGTTTTGCCTGCGCCTACATCACCTTGCACCAGTCTGAGCATCGGTTTGTTGTGTTTAAGATCTTTCACAATTTCATTTGAAACACGTTTTTGAGCATTCGTCATTTCAAAGGGAAGTGTGGAGAGAAGTTGTTTGGCAAATGTTCGACTGGCTGAAAATGCAGGTGCGGAGATCTGTTGAATGTATGCACGACGAGTCAACAAACTAATTTGATGACTGACTAATTCTTCAAAGATGAGACGTTGCTGCGCAGGATGCTGCCCTTCAGCCAGTTGCAACATATTGGCATCGGTGGGAGGGTGATGAATATATTCTAGTGCTTCTTTTAAAGAATACCCATTGGTAAATTTTGAAGGAATCAGTTCTGGTAAATCATGGGCATGTTGTGCTAAAGCTTGTTTAATATATTCGCGCAGTTTAGGTTGAGTGAGTCCTTCCGTTGATGGGTAAATTGCGGTTAGCTGCGTTTTTGGAAGTGGGGTATGCTCCGTAATCAATTGAATTTCTGGGTGATACATTTCTAGGCCACGAGCGCCTACTCGGACTTCACCAAACACTCTTAAACGATTTCCAGGCTTTGCGCGATCCATCAATGCTTTATAAATATGATAAAAACGTAAGGTGACTTTTCCAAAATCATCTTGTAATAATATTGCCATGGATTTGCGTTTACCGGGCGGCATATCCATTGATGCGACAGTGCCTTCAAGTAAATAGCTTCGACCTACTTGAAGTTGATTCATGGGCACAATAGTACTGCGATCTTCATAATCTCGAGGCAGATGAAACAAAAGATCATCCGTATTCCAGATATTTAATTTTTCGAGTAAAGCGGCAGCGGCGTTTCCTACACCTTGCAACTGATGGACTGCAGTCATGTCCCCTCAACTTTGCTTAAATTGACTTTATAACACTAGAGAATAGGTCTTACATGCATATTCTATTTATCGGTTATGGTAAAACATCCCAACATGTTGCTAAACAATTATTTCAACAAAGACATCAAATTACCACAGTCAGTTTAAGCAGGAAAGATCAAGCAGGTGCTATGCATCTTCAACAAGATATACACCAACTTGATTTATCGACATTGTCGCCTATTGATGCAGTATACGTGTTGATTGCACCCAAAGACCCATCACTAGACGGGTATAAAGCTGCTTTCATAGATGCGATTCCACATATGAGAAATCAGCTGGCATTGCATCCCATCCAAAAGATTATTGTTGTCTCATCAACACGCGTTTACGGACAAGATCAAGGGGAGGAGATTGATGACCAAACAGAGATCAATCCGAAAGATGAGAAAGCATTAGTGTTAGTCACAATGGAGAAACTTTGGCAAGAAGCCTTCCCACAGCAATGTATCATTGTGAGACCCACTGGTATTTATGGCGTATCCGTGAAGAGAATGATGCAGCTTGCTCAAAATACAATGACCTATCCCAATGTGCATTGGTCGAATCGAATTCATATCGAAGATTTAGCGGGTTTTCTTGTCCATTTACTTCACGTGGAACATCCAGAAAAAACTTATATTTGTAGTAATAATCAACCCATTCCATTACATGAAATTATTCTGTGGTTCCAAAAGCAGTTAAACATCCTTCCATTAAAATTATTGAGTGAGGCACAGCATGGAAAGAAAATTTATGCCTCTCGAATGTTAAGCACTGGTTTTAAATTGAAACATAATCAATTTTTTAAGGATTATCGAGAACTCATTTAGGCATAAAAAAACCCTCGCTGGGGAGGGTTTTAGATACTATTTTTTCTTGCGTTTTAAGCGTTTTTTGGCTTGTTGATCAGCAACTGCATCCAAAGCTTCTTTCAGCTCTTCATCGTTAAATGAAGTGATATGTTGCAACATTTGTAAGGTTACATCATCTAGTACCAAGTTGGCATATTGAGCAACCTCTTTGAATTGTGCATCAAAGACTATTGCACCTTCTTCGTTATTACTGATATAGCCTTGTTGAGTCAGAACTTTGATAAAACTTTGGAAGAGCGCTTTATCAAAGAATTCAGGTGAGTTGAACTCATAAAGGACAGATAAACGCTGACCTAATAGATGGCTTAAATCTTCGACCTGCTTGGTCGTAATATTTCCAGAGCCACGTTGAGTAATTAGGGCAAGTGTCATGTAGTAGCGTTCAATACTTTGCTTCACTGGAGCAGCAAGCACGACTAACTGATTGTGTTGTTCAGAGTTAGGTGCAGGGCTACATAAATTTCCATGTTCATCAATCGTAATCAACTGTGCTTCCACCAGACCTTGAACATAGTTACAGATCTGTTCTTTAAGCTCATCCGTATTCCACTTAAGGAAAAGTTCAGCTTTCAAGAATGGATAAAGTGTACGAATGACATTAATCAAATCGCCCTGTGAAATTTTACCATTGTGCTCGACCATCGCAGCAATCAGTGATGGCAAGACATAAGCATGCAAAATATTATTGCGGAAATATGTCAGTAATACTGCTTGACCATCTTCAATCGCAATGATATCGCCAAGGACATGTTTTACACGCTTAATCAACTTGAGTTTTAAACCATAAGCAATGATTTCTTTACCAGACAGTGGTGTGATTTGAACTCGATGATCATAAGGTAAAGCTGTTAGAAGATTGCGATAGGTATCTAACTGTTTAATACAAATCTCTTCATCAAGCGTGTGCTTGGAAGTCGATAAAAGAATAAGTGACAATAACGAAACTGGGTTGATAACAGCAGCACGGTTAATATTTTCAAGAATTGCATTTGCTGAGGTGTTGACTGCATCAGAAACTTCTTGAGGAATCGGGTCATCATTCTTCTCAATTTTGATATGTTCGGCACCATGCTGTTTCAAAATCTCATCAAGGAAGACGGGTTCACCAAAGTTTACGTGTACTTTACCGAAGATGCGTTCAATCTTTCTTAAGGTTTGTAAAATACCAAAGATAGATTCGGCCTCTTTAGGCTTACCATTCATTTCACCGACGTAAGTTGCACCTTCCATCAGGCGTTCATAACCAAAATAGGTCGGGACAAATACAATAGGTTTAGCACGACCACGCAAATGACTATGCACAGTCATTGCCAACATACCTGTTTTCGGCGGTAATAAACGTCCAGTACGTGAACGTCCACCTTCAATAAAGTATTCTAATGGCGTGTTTCGCGATAGGATACTGTATAGATATTCTTTGAATACAGTGGTGTATAACGCATTTCCACGGAAGGTTCGACGTATAAAAAATGCACCGCCACCACGTAAAAGCTGACCAACGAATGGCATATTCAGGTTATCACCTGCAGCAATGTACGGTACCATCATCCCACGCTTATAAATCACATAAGAGAGTAATAGGTAGTCAATATGGCTACGATGACAAGGTGTATAAATAATTTCGTAGTCTTTCGCTAATTCACGAACTGTATTGAAATTATGTACTTCTACGCCGTCATAGAGTTGAGTCCAAAGACGCGTCAGGGCTTGTTCTGCAAAACGTACGGTTGCATGAGAATAGTCTGATGCAATTTCATTCACGTAGCCGATCGCACGGCGCTCAGCTTCAATCAAACTGATTTTAGAGCGAATACTTTCTTTGCGAATTCCGTCCTGAACATCTTGAGATTTAATCAATGATTGCATCACGTTTCGACGATCTGACAAATCTGGACCTAATACAACTTCACGCTGACGATCTAGATAATCATTGAGTTGATTGACGATATATGTTGCAGGAGACAAGTTTGGATGTGTTACACGTGCGTAATCTACCAATTCGCGCAGTGATTTTGGTTCATGGAATTCAAGAAAAGATTGGCGACCATGTAAACCAATATTCATCAGTTGTTTAACAGTACTTGGTGTTGCCCAAGTGTCCGTAAATAGCAATTTAAATAATGAATCTTCTTTGTCCGGTGAGCGGCCCCACAATACAGTCACTGGTACAAGTTCAATGTCAGTATCTGGGTGCTTATCCAATATCTCGATCAATCTGAGGAGACGAGGTGGAAATGCATGGGGTGGCGGATTAAGTAAGTTTGTTTCATCTTGATGTTGTAAAAATAATACAGCAGCTTTCTCTTTATGGTCCCCGATCATGAGTGGGTCAAGTGCTGGCGCGAGATTTAATCGACGAGTTTCGCCGTCAACCACTAACGCATTACTACGCGAGTAATTTTGTAATACATAGCACACCACTTTTTTGTGAGTCGTGTTATTTTCAGTGGGTGGTGTTGAAGGTTGGGTTTCAGTAGGAACCTCTCCAAGAACATGCGGTGTTACTACGAGGTCAAGCAACTTACTGGAAAGTCGACGATACATTTGACCAAAGCCATTCTTGGACATACATACTCCTAGCCAAAGACGAATTTCGCATGACGCGAATGAAGGCAATTATTTTCTTAAATCTGTGATCAAAACAATATGTCATTTTCTAACAAAATGCACAGAATTTGGATGAATTTTCGTTAATAATCGTATTTTTAGCCAAAATATCAAATTTGTTTTATGACAATATAGTCAAGCAAAGTTTAGTTGTTTACTCGGAAATTATGGCAATATAAAGATTGAGTCATTAAATTGGAAAATCTGTTTAAATTCAACAGGCCCAATTTAATGTCGTAGCAATGAAATATATAGGTCCGATATGAATCAGCTCACGCAAGAACTCGTAGATTTACTCACGCTAGAAAGACTTGAAGAAAACATTTTTAGAGGCAAAAGCCAAAATTTGGTTGGCAAACGTGTCTTTGGTGGGCAAGTTCTAGGTCAAGCGTTACGTGCTGCTTCATATACAACTGATCGCCCTGCACACTCATTGCATGCATATTTCTTATTTGGTGGGGATGTTAATGCACCCATTATTTATGAAGTAGATCGAATCCGTGATGGACGTAGTTTCGTGAGTCGCCAAGTTCGTGCGATTCAACATGGCAAAACGATATTCATGTGTATGGTATCTTTTGCAGACCAAGAAGAGGGTCTCAATTATCAAGTTGCTGAACCAGAATACCCGCCAGTAGATGGGCTAAAATCTGAAGCTGAACTCAAGAAAATGATTGTCGATTTCGTACCAGAGAATGTGCGTGCCAGCTTTATGCGTGATCGTCATGTTGAAATTAAGCCTGTAATGCCAGTCAATCCATTCCAACCACAACCTGAAGCGCCGTCTTACGCGCACTATATTCGTACACACGATCGTTTGGCTGATGATGTAGATGAAAATGCATTACATCAGGCGATCGCTGCTTTTTATTCAGACTTTACTTTGATGACAACTGCACTACGACCACACGGACTCAGTTATATTTCACCGAGTTTACAATGTGCCAGCATTGACCATACCATGTACTTTCATAAACCATTTCGTGTAGATGATTGGATGCTCTATGACATGGAAGCAACGATTAGTGCAAGTTCTAGAGGATTGAACTTTGGACGAATGTGGCAAAATGGACAATTGGTCTGTAGTACAGTGCAAGAAGGTCTAATTCGAATTCGTGAAATCGAAACGCAATAAGATAATTGATCCATGCTTCAAGCCAAATCTTCAGATTTGGCTTTTTACTTCATATTTGTATTTATAAATTATTCGTTTCGGTTGCAAAGCTAACAAGAAAAAATGATCGATTCTTGAGGGTGCTCATGGCATAGTGCGACTAATAAATCAAAATGAAAAGCACATGACATGAGTCTAAATACGCAAATTTTAATTGCTGCAATTTTAGGTGTGGCTTTTGGCTTCTTGTTAAATGTATTCCCTGATACAGCATTTTTTAACGGAAGTTTATATGGCTTAGGGATTGCCAGTAGTATCTTTATCGGCCTACTGAAACTATTACTGATTCCTCTCATTTTTAGTTCTATTGTTGTCGGAGTTTCCAATCTACAGACTGGTGGCCAACTTGGTAGAACTTGGAAAATTACCCTCGCTTGTTGTGTCACAACCACAACTTTGGCACTGATTTTGGGGCTTGCGTGTGCGCATCTTTTCGAGGTCGGGAAGGGTGTAGACATCACCATTTTTCAAGAGACCATGAATCAGCATCAGACGCCTGATACTTTGACGCCCTCGAGTTTTTTTACCAACTTTATCCATAATACACTAATAAACCCGTTTAAAGCATTTGCTGAAGGTAATGTGTTAGCCGTTGTCGTTTTTGCACTTTTAATTGGGGTGGCTCTCGTTAAAGGTGGTGAAAAATTTAAAACAGTGAAAGCGTTGAGTCAGCAATTTTTTGAAATCATGATGTTGATGATTGGTTGGGTGATGAAGCTCGCACCAATAGGGATTTTTGCGTTACTGGCAAAGTTAATCGCGACGGAGGACCTATCCGTTCTGAGTCGATTAGCAGAATTCGCAGCAGTAGTCACGGGAACAACCATCTTTCATGGCCTTGTTGTTTTGCCTTTGTTGCTCTGGATTTTCGGGAGAATGAATCCAATTACATTTTTTAAGGGAACACGAGCAGCCTTGATTACGGCGTTTGCTACCAGCTCAAGTTCCGCAACCATGCCGCTATCAATGAAGTGTGCTCAGGAAAATTTAGGAGTAAGACCCCAGACTGCAGGATTTGTGATCCCTCTCGGGACACAGTTGAATATGGATGGGACGGCATTGTATGAGGCTGCGGCGGCGCTGTTTATTGCGAATTTAATGGGGCTTGACTTAACGTTAGGACAACAATTGATTGTGTGTGCGACAGCAATGATTGCATCTTTAGGGGCACCAGGTATACCTAGCGCAGGTATGGTTACCATGATTATGGTTTTACAATCAGTTGGACTCCCGGCAGAAGCAATCGCGATATTATTGCCGATTGACCGTTTGTTAGATACCGTTAGAACAGTGGTGAATGTGCAGGGGGATATGATGATTAGTGTTGTTGTAGATCGTTACACGAATCCTGATCATGAACCTATTGAAAAAAATACAGCTTAAAAGATTAGATCAGATATAAAAAAAGCAGGGACCACCCTGCTTTTTTATTGAATACATTATGCAACTTTCAGTGCTGCACGTTCCGCTGCTGGTGACTGATTTAGATAGTTGATCGCATCTTCAGTTTTTGCTTCATGAACAGGGTCATACCAAGGCATTAAATAGCCGAGTTGTTGAGAAACAAGCCAGAATGGGTGAGGAAGTAAACCATTGTCTTTTTGGGCAATTCGTGCCCATTCACGCCAAATCCAAGGTTTGTAAACAGCTGGTTTAATTGATTTAAAGCGAGGGTCTTGACCCATAATATGAGCAGCACCATCAACCCATAAACCTAATACAGCAGCAATCACAACTACACTTTGATAATAGCGAGAAATATAACCACCGCCAAGATGACGATATAAGTCAAATGCAACGGTACGGTGTTCAATTTCCTCAGCACCATGCCATTTTACGAGATCAAGCATATTGGCATCAGCACCCAATTCTCCCCATTTTTTGTTGTACAAGGCATATTTGCCGAGGACACAAGTCATATGTTCAACAGTAGCAATAATACCTAATCTAAATAAATCCCACTGATGATCTAAGGCTTTTGGGACGTTTAGACCTAAAGGTTTATCCGCTAAAAGTTTTCCAAAAAGAAAGTCCATGATATCGAGGTTACGTTGAATATCGATATGACGTGCGCTGAGATATTCTTTATTTGCTGAATTATGTGCTTGAGCGTGCATCGCTTCTTGGCGAATAAAAGCTTTCACATCTTCTGCAAGTTTTTCATCAGTAATTTTCGGCAAAACTTTGTTGTACAGACGACAAAACCAGAACTCGCCTGCTGGTAAGATGTTATTGATTTCATTGATAAAATAACTAACGAAAGGCTGATTTGGAACCCAATCTACTGGTGTATCCGCCCACTCAAATTTAACTTTACGAGGTTTGATGTGATACTCAATAGAAGATCCAATCTTACTATTTCTTAATCGAGACAATAATTTCATCACACTTTCCTGAATTTTTGTTGTGATTATCATTTTTCAGTATAAAAAAATGCCCTCAAATAACCTTAGCATTTGGGGACATTGATGTATCAATTAGTGAATGTAATGATTTAACCATTCGATAGGTTAGAAACTATTCGGCTTTGTTAGATTCTAGTTCGGTTGTTTCGCTTGGTGATTCATCATCTTCTTGAATATCATGATCAAAATCTTCATCGATGTCTGATTCACTTACTTCAGGAATTGCACTTAGATCAAATCCGTTAGGCTGCTCAAGCGTAAAATTTAAACGACCAGCAATAACGCTTGCGAGTTCTTCAAGACCTTGCTTATTGAGGGATGAGAACAATTGGATAGAGAAGTTAAGCTTCATTTTCTTTAATTGAGCTTTGACTTCTTGCAATGCTTTGGAAGCTGGACCACGATTTAACTTATCTGATTTTGTTAATAAAACATGGACAAATAATTTACGTGAGTAAGCCCATTCTAACATCATGACATCGAAATGTTGTAAAGGGTGTCGTATGTCCATCAACAGTACAAGCCCTTGTAAACTTTCACGATGAATGAGGTAGTTTTCAAGCTCTTTTTGCCAAACGATTTTCATGCTTTCAGGTACAGCAGCATAGCCATATCCAGGAAGGTCAACTAATCTTTGTTCAGCATTGCCCATACTAAAAAAGTTAATCATTTGTGTGCGACCAGGTTTTTTAGACGCACGTGCAAGTTGTTTTTGATTGGTTAATGCATTAATCGCACTCGATTTACCAGCATTCGAACGACCTGCAAAAGCAATCTCATAACCTGTATCTTCTACACATAAATTCAGTTTTGGTGCACTCATTAAGAATTCGGCTTTGCGCAACCAGTTGAGCGCTTGAACCGAATATTCAGTAATCGCTGGATCGGCTTTTTTCTCATAGCTGATCTTTTGCTTTGGGGCATTTGACGCCTTACTGTTTTTCGACTTTCCTCTGCTGTGATGCATAGCTCAACTTCAATAACTCAATTTACAATCAGCTATTATAAAGGAAGTCGCGCATGCAAGCGAATACTCAATCGAATTGAGTCAATCTATGGTGTAACTTGAATGAAAGGAATGGGTGAATCTGAATTGAATTTTATACCTGAGGTGGGTATAACATCCTTCAGTTTAAATTGATCTAAATGCTGATAAAACTGTTGGACTGCATGATCTAAAATGCCTTTCAAACCACAGTCATTTCTTAATACGCATGGCGGGTTATGACACTCTACAATTTGCTGATCGCCTTGAAGTGTTCTCACTAAAGTCCCTAATGAGATATTCAGAGTTTGAGGGGCTAGACGTATACCGCCACCTTTGCCTCGACTGGTCATTAGCCAATTTTGTTTTGCCATAAAGTGAACGATTTTCATGGCATGGTTTTCTGAGACCTGCAATTGGTTTGCCAGTTCTGCAATGGTATAAGGCAAGTCGCGAGGTTGTGCGACATACATCAATATACGCAGCGCATAGTCGGTAAATTTATTCAGTTGCATAGATCATCATAAAAGATAGCTTATTTCCATCTTAACATTGAAAGCCCCGTGAACGGAGCTTTCAATGATCTCTTAAAATCTTATTTCGGTTAAAAATTTAGATGAATTAATTTTTTAGTGGTGCAGATACCTCAACCACATCACCTACTTGATAGTGGTTTAATAAGATATTTGCCACAGAATATTCAGTTGCTTCATCTACCGCTTTTACTGTGATTTGATACTGGTCAGCTTGAGCAGCATCAAAGCTAAATTGTTGTGGTTGGCGCATCTCTTGCCCCGGTACCTGGACTCGCACCGAAATATATTCACCTGCTTCAGCCATCGCAATGGTATGACCGTCTTTGGCAGCTAAACTGAAGGTTTTGGTGTTAGCTTCAGCTTCAATCGCTGTAATTTTAAATTCACGCCAGCCAGCCCAACCGCCATTTTGTGCAGTCAAAGCTTCATATTTTGATTTTTCGACACTAATTAAAATGTCTGCCAATTGCATATACGCGGCTTTCCAAGCAGCAATCAGATCAGAGTCCATTGGCACATCTAATACTTCGCTGATTGAATGCAGAAGGTTTTCACCCACAATCGAGTATTGATCCGCTTGAATGTCTAAACTTACGTGTTTAGTGGTAATTCGCTCAATCGCTTTTGCCAAAACTGTAGGATTTTCAATATTTTCAGCATATGCCAAAACAGCAGCAGCTAAAGCACGTGGCTGACGACCAGTACTTTGATGATCCATGTTAAATGTATTTTTTAACTCGGGGTTGTTGTTCAGCATGCGATTATAGAAATAGGTTGTAAGGGCAACACCATTCTCACGCAGGACGGGAACAGTCGCTTTTACAAGTTCAATATGTTGTGGCGTCATGAGCTTCAACTTTAGTTTTATTAAAAGATATATTTAAAATACATCTTTTAGGGTCGAGCTGCAATATGACTTGCATAGAAAACCTTAAAATAATTATGGGATATTGAAATATCCCATAATGAAGTTAAAAATGATGAGTAAAGGGAGGGCTATTTTTTTCCAAATAATGAGCCCAGTAGACCGCGGACGATTTTTTGCCCAGTGCTTCCGCCGAGGCTTCGTGCAGCGCTTTTAGCAAACGTACCGACAATATCTTGGGTGAGTTTTTCACGTTGTTTGGCTGCACGTTCTGCTTCTTTTTGTTGTTCACGGGCAAGGCGTTCTTGTTCTTTGACTTGCTGTTTTGCGAAAGCTTCTTGCTCTTTAGCAATTTGCTTTGCGTAGGCCTCTTGTTCCTTAGCTTGTTGTTTTGCTAATGCTTCTTGTTCGGATTGTTGTTGACGCTGAACTACTTTGTTTTGCAGCATTTCAAAAGCACTTTCTCGATCAAGTACTTGCTCATAAACACCTGCAACCACACTGTTTGTCATGAGCGTCTTACGCTCTTCAAGCGTGATAGGTGTAAAAGATGAATATGGGGGCATGACCCAGCCGCGTTCAACCATTTGTGGCGTGCCTTTCTCATCTAGACAGCTAATTAGCGCTTCACCAACTGCCAACTCCGTAATGGCGTCCTGTACTTTGAATGCAGGATTGGGTCTAAAAGTATCAGCTGCAGTTTTTACTGCTTTTTGATCTTTTGGTGTGAAGGCACGAAGTGCATGTTGAACACGGTTGCCCAGTTGTCCTAAAACACTTTCAGGTAAATCGAGCGGATTTTGGGTGACAAAATAAATACCTACTCCCTTAGAGCGGATTAAGCGTACCACTTGTTCGATCTTTTCTTGCAAAGCAGGGCTGGCATTGTCAAACAGTAAATGAGCTTCATCGAAGAAAAATACCAATTTCGGTTTATCCATATCACCGACTTCAGGTAATTGTTCAAACAGTTCGGAAAGCATCCACAGTAAGAAAGTCGCATAAAGCTTTGGTGTGTTCATTAATTTGTCGGCAGCGAGCAAATTAATATTGCCGTGTCCTTGTGTATCGGTTTGGATAAAATCCATGAGGTCTAATGCAGGCTCACCAAAAAATTGATCACCGCCTTGATCGGCTAGTACTAGCAAATTACGTTGGATTGCACCCAAGCTAGCAGGAGAAAGATTGCCGTATTCTGCTTTAAAGTCAGCTGCATGCTCAGTCACATAAGTGATCATCGCCTTGAGGTCTTTAAAGTCGATCAGTAATAAACCTTGATCATCCGCGATGCGGAAAATCGCAGAAAGCACACCTTCTTGGGTGTCATTCAAATTCAGCATTCGGGCTAAAAGCAATGGACCAATTTCTGATACTGTAGTCCGAATCGGATGACCTTGTTCGCCAAATAAATCCCAAAAAACCACAGGTGATGCGCTAAATGGGATTGATTCAATATTGAGGCTCTTGATGCGTTCATCAAATTTTGAATTATTTTCACCTGCTTTGGCAAGGCTAGAGACATCACCTTTTGCATCGGCTAAAAATACCGGCACACCAATACGAGAAAAGCTCTCTGCCAAGACCTTTAAAGTGACTGTTTTTCCTGTTCCTGTTGCGCCGGCAATCAAGCCATGTCGGTTTGCCAGTTGCGAATGTAAAACAATCTCTTGGGATGTATCTGAGGTTTTTTTTGCGATGACAATTGGTGTGCCCATAATTATTCCTTTTTATTCGATCTTTTGTTGTTGCATTATTTTGAGTGCTTGTTGAATATCTTCTATCAAATCGTGAGGATGTTCCAGTCCTATACAAAAACGAACCAATATTCCTTCTTGTAAATGTGTATGTGCAAGCTCACGCATTTGATCAATTTGATAGAGCATTACTAAACTCACTGGGCCACCCCAGCTAAAACCTAATTTAAACAGGTTAAGCGCATCACAAAAATTGCGTATATCTTGAAGATTATATTTTTTATCAAAAATTACACTGATCAAACCTGCGCTCAATTCTGATAGGCAAACTTCTTTCCAAAAAGTATGACCTGCAGATTTTGGATTGGCAGGGTGCAATACTTGTGCAAACTCATTTTGCTGTAGAAGCCAGCTTAATAAAGTTAGCGCTGATTTAGATTGGTGCGTATAACGGAGTTCCATTGAAGATAGGCTGCGCTGAATCTGTGCGGTGTCATCGCCTGATATAGAAATCCCTTGAATTGCATGCATGCGAAATAGCTTGTGGTATAAATCCTTGTTTTTTGTTACGACACTCCCCATGAGAATGTCACCACCACCGCTTGGATATTTGGTGAGTGCATGGACGGTGATATCGACTGCTAAGTGTTCTGTACCAAAATCAAAAGCATTAAAAGCTAGACCCGCTCCCCAAGTATTATCAAGTGCGGTAAGGATCTTATGCATTTGAGCTTTTTTGACCAGATTCGTTAAATCTGGAAATTCGAGTGTTACAGATCCTGCAGCTTCTAACCAAATTAACTTAGCTTTATCACTGGGTTTAAAGCTCTCAACATCAATTGGGTTATAGACCTTAACGGCAATACCATAACGTGATTCTAGGTTTCGCAAATGCTCCATATTTGGACCGTAAATATTGTCAGCGACCCAAACTTCATCACCATGTGCTAAAAAACAAGAATTCACCAAGTTGATTGCAGAGAGTCCGCTTGGTGCAAGGAGGCAGTATTTTCCGCCTTCTAATTGTGCAATATTGTCGCCTAGCGTAAACGTCGTGGGGGTGCCATGCGTTCCGTAACTATAGTCATAAGCATCGGTCCAATGGCGATTGAAAAGAGCATCGGTATTTTCAAAAATGATCGTTGATGCACGATAAATAGGAGGTTGAATACTATTTAAAAGTTGAGGTGCTTTTCTAGGGCTATGTATGAGTTGAGTTTGCGTATTTATTTTCACAATTTACCTGTATAAATCGTCATTTTATAACTAACAAAACATACTACTAAAAAACTGCATAGCTGTGCTTTGTTTAAAATTATTTAACAACCTATAGGTTGGCTTCATTTTTGCAACTGCTAGTGCAATATAAGAAAAGTTCGGGTTGGAAAATGAAGCCATTAAAAGTGCATTACTTTCAGCATATTGCTGGTGAAGGGTTCGGAAGTTGTTATGAATATTTAAAATCAATTGGAGCACAAATTAGTGCTACGGAGTTTTTTGCATTACCTGTTGAGATGGCATTAGAAATCGAGGCGTTACCAGCAATTGAAGATATTGATTTACTAATCATCATGGGTGGAGCAATGAGTGTAAATGATGAGGCAAATTATCCATGGCTAAAAATAGAAAAAAGATGGATCCGTCGATATTTATCACTAGGCAAGCCTGCAATTGGTTTGTGTCTCGGAGGTCAGCTTATAGCCAATGCTTTGGGAGCAAGTGTACGTTTAAATGAACAACAAGAGTTAGGTTGGACTAAAGTCTTCAGAACTCAACATGGTTTATCAGATTGCTTTGAAATACCTAAAGAATTGGAAATAATGCAATGGCACAGTGAGACTTTTGAGATTCCTAAAGGAGGCGTCAGACTGGCTGAAAATAATGTGTGTGCAAACCAAATGTACCAAATTGGAAAGAATGTGCTGGGTTTTCAGTTTCATCCAGAAATAACGCCGAAAGTTTTACAAATGTATATTGAGAATGAAGAGCATGAGAAGGTATTTTCTGGCACTTATGTACAATCATTAGATACCTTAAAACAAACAAAAAAAACGAGGTTTCAAAAAGGGAATGAATTGCTGATCGATGCAATTAATTATGTATTGGGGTTCGGGCAGGGTGTACAAAAGAAAGCCGCCAACGCTTAACCATAAATTGAGAAAAAATGATAAATAGGTTTGCTTAACAGTTAAACAATCGTTATAATGGGCGACCCTTTGATATTAAGGGCTAAACAACGTTGATTGTTGTTTAGATCGTTACAGTCGTGGCATCGATCACGACCTTAGTGATTTTCACTGCCTCTGACACTTGCCTTGTTTTCGGACAGGGGGAGATGCGTCATGGGTGATTCTTTATATATTTGGCTTGGAGTTTACTGGTATGTCTAACCAGAGAATCCGTATCCGTTTGAAGTCTTTTGATCACCGTTTAATTGATCAATCTTCTCAAGAGATCGTAGAAACAGCAAAACGTACTGGCGCACAAGTTTGTGGTCCAATCCCGATGCCAACTCGCATCGAGCGTTTTAACGTTCTAACTTCACCGCACGTTAACAAAGACGCGCGTGATCAGTATGAAATCCGCACTTACAAGCGTTTGATCGACATCGTTCAACCTACAGACAAAACTGTAGATGCATTGATGAAATTAGATCTTGCAGCTGGTGTAGACGTTCAGATCGCATTGGGTTAAGGCTTTCGGTTAATTAACACTCTAAGTTAATTAAGCCGCTTTTTTAGAGGTTTATGCACATGGCTATTGGTTTAGTCGGTCGCAAGTGCGGTATGACACGTATCTTTACAGATGCTGGTGTTTCTGTACCTGTTACAGTGATTGAGGTTGATCCTAACCGCATCACTCAAATCAAAACGCTTGAAACTGATGGTTATCAAGCGATTCAAATCACTACTGGTGAACGTCGCGAATCTCGCGTTACTAATGCCCAGAAAGGTCACTTCGCTAAAGCGGGTGTTGCTGCTGGTCGTTTAGTTCAAGAGTTCCGTGTTACAGAAGCTGATCTTGAAGGTCGTGAAGTTGGCGGAACTATCGGTGTAGATTTGTTCACAGTGGGTCAAATCGTTGACGTAACTGGTCAGTCTAAAGGTAAAGGTTTCCAAGGTGGTGTTAAGCGTTGGAACTTCCGTACTCAAGACGCTACTCACGGTAACTCTGTTTCTCACCGTGTTCTAGGTTCTACAGGTCAAAACCAGACTCCTGGTCGCGTATTCAAAGGCAAAAAAATGGCTGGCCATTTAGGTGCTGAACGCGTAACTACACAGGGTCTTGAAATCGTTGCTATCGATACAGAGCGTTCAGTTCTTGTAGTTAAAGGCGCGGTTCCTGGTGCTACCGGTGGTGACGTAACTGTTCGTCCTACTATCAAGGCTTGAGGGGAAATAACGTGAATTTAAATACTGTTTCCGGCTCTGCTGTTGAATTATCAGAAGTTGCGTTCGGTCGTGAATTCAATGAAGCTCTTGTACACCAAGTTGTTACAGCTTATTTAGCTGGTGGTCGTCAAGGTTCAAAAGCTCAGAAATCACGTGCAGACGTTTCTGGCGGTGGTAAAAAACCATTCCGTCAAAAAGGTACTGGTCGCGCTCGTGCTGGTTCTATTCGTAGTCCAATCTGGGTTGGCGGTGGTAAAACTTTTGCTGCTCGTCCACAAGACTGGTCTCAAAAAGTAAACCGTAAAATGTATCGCGGTGCTATGCAATGCATCCTAGCTGAACTTGTTCGTCAAGATCGCTTAGTTTTAGTTGAAGAGTTTGCTGTAGCTGCTCCAAAAACTAAAGAATTGCTTGCAAAACTTAACGACTTGAATGCTACTCGTGCATTGATCGTTACTGATGCTGTTGATGAGAACTTGTATCTAGCTGCTCGTAACCTTCCACACGTTGATGTGGTTGATGCTGCTGCTATCGATCCTGTTAGCTTGATCGCGTTCGATAAAGTTGTTATGTCTGTAGCTGCTGCTAAGAAAATTGAGGTAGAACTCGGATGAACAACGAACGTATCTATCAAGTCCTAAAAGGACCTGTATTCTCAGAAAAAGCACAAGTTTTAGGTGAAACTGCTGGTGTTCAAGTGTTTAAAGTTGCTATCGATGCAAACAAACTTGAAATCAAAAAAGCAGTTGAACAATTATTTGGTGTAGAAGTTGTTAAAGTTAACACGACTATCACTAAAGGTAAGACTAAACGCTTTGGTAAAACTATCGGACGTCGTTCTGATGTTAAAAAAGCATACGTCACCCTGAAAGCTGGCCAAGATGTAGAAATGGCTGACTTGGGCGATACCGCTGAAAGCACAGCGGAATAAGGACGAGAATTATGCCTATTCAAAAATGTAAGCCAACGTCTCCAGGACGTCGCTTTGTAGAGAAAGTCGTTCACGACCATCTTCACAAAGGTGCGCCTTATGCTCCGTTGGTAGAAGCTAAAAAACGTACTGGTGGTCGTAATAACAACGGTCACATTACTACACGTCACGTTGGTGGTGGTCACAAGCAACATTACCGTATTGTTGACTTTAAACGTAACAAAGATGGCATTCCTGCGACTGTAGAGCGTATCGAATACGATCCTAACCGTACTGCACACATTGCATTAGTTTTGTATGCTGATGGTGAGCGTCGTTATATCATTGCGCCTAAAGGTCTACGTGCTGGTGATAAAGTTCAATCTGGTAACGATGCTCCAATTCGTCCAGGTAACTGCTTACCACTTCGTAACATGCCTATCGGTTCTACTCTTCACAATATCGAGCTTAAAATCGGTAAAGGCGCTCAATTAGTGCGTTCTGCTGGTGCTTCTGCTCAGTTATTGGGTCGTGACGGTTCTTACGCAATTATTCGTCTACGTTCTGGCGAAATGCGTAAAGTACACGTTGAATGTCGCGCAGTTCTTGGTGAAGTTTCTAACCAAGAAAGCAACTTACGTTCACTAGGTAAAGCTGGTGCTTCACGCTGGCGTGGTGTTCGTCCTACCGTTCGTGGTATGGCGATGAACCCGGTAGATCACCCACATGGTGGTGGTGAAGGGCGTAACAAAGGTATTCAACCTGTAAGCCCATGGGGTCAAAAAGCTAAAGGGTACAAGACACGTACCAATAAGCGTACGACTAAGATGATCATTCGCGACCGTCGCGTTAAGTAACAAGTAAAGGAATCTGACAATGCCTCGTTCTCTGAAAAAAGGCCCATTCGTCGATGCGCACTTGTTCGCTAAGGTTGAAGCGGCTATCGCGGCTAATAACCGTAAGCCGATCAAAACTTGGTCGCGTCGTTCGATGATCCTCCCGGATTTTGTTGGTTTAACAATTTCTGTACACAATGGTCGTAACCATGTTCCGGTAATCGTATCTGAACATATGGTTGGTCACAAGCTTGGTGAATTTGCACCGACTCGTACTTACCGTGGTCACGGTGTTGACAAGAAATCTAAACGTTAATAGGTGCTATGATGGAAGTAACTGCTAAATTACGCGGTGCCGCTATCTCGGCACAAAAAGCTCGTTTGGTTGCAGACTTGATTCGCGGCAAATCTGTTGCGCACGCTCTTAACATCCTAAACTTCAGCAACAAAAAAGCTGCAGTTTTAGTTAAGAAAGCGTTGGAATCTGCGATTGCAAACGCTGAACATAATAACAGTTTAGATGTAGACGATCTTAAAGTTTCTACGATCTACGTTGATGAAGGCATGAGCCTTAAACGTATTTTGCCACGTGCTAAAGGCCGTGCAGATCGTATTACTAAGCGTACTTGTCACATCACCGTTAAGGTAGGGGTTTGATATGGGTCAGAAGGTTCATCCAATCGGTATCCGCCTAGGTGTTGTGAAACGTCATAACGCTAACTGGTATGCGAATCCGAAACAATACGCTGAATACTTGCTTAAAGATCTTCAAGTTCGTGAGTTTTTAAACAAAAAACTTAAGAATGCGATGGTGAGCAATATTCTTATCGAACGTCCAACAGGCGCTGCTAAAGTAACAATTAGCACTGCTCGTCCTGGTATCGTGATCGGTAAAAAAGGCGAAGACATTGAAAAATTACAGCGCGAACTTACCAATATTATGGGTGTTCCAGCGCAAGTAAGCATCAACGAAATTGATCGTCCAGATTTAGACGCTCGTCTAGTTGGTGAAGCAATTGCTTCTCAATTAGAAAAACGTGTAATGTTCCGTCGTGCTATGAAGCGTGCGGTTCAAAACACTATGCGTGCTGGTGCGAAAGGTATCAAAGTTGAAGTTTCTGGTCGTTTAGGCGGTGCAGAGATTGCACGTACTGAATGGTATCGTGAAGGTCGTGTACCTCTACATACTCTTCGTGCTGACATCGACTATTCAGCGGTTCGCGCAGAAACTACTTACGGTACGATCGGCGTTAAAGTTTGGATCTTCCGTGGTGAGATCTTGGGCGGCATGAAACAAGTCATGAACCCAGCTCCAGCTGAAGAACGTCCAGCTAAACGTGGTCGCGGTCGTGGTGAAGGTCAAGAGCGTCGTGGTCGTCGCAATGATCGTTCTGCTGAAAAAGGAGAATAATCCATGTTGCAACCTAAACGTACTAAATTCCGTAAAGTGCAAAAAGGCCGTAACACTGGTCTAGCACATCGCGGTAGCACAGTATCTTTTGGTACTATCGCACTTAAATCAGTTGAACGTGGTCGCATGACTGCGCGTCAAATTGAAGCAGCGCGTCGTACAATCAGCCGTCGTGTAAAACGTGGTGGTAAGATCTTTATCCGTGTATTCCCGGACAAACCAATTACTGAAAAACCATTAGAAGTTCGTATGGGTAAAGGTAAAGGTTCTGTGGAATATTGGGTTTGTGAAATCAAACCAGGTAAGATCCTGTACGAAATGGAAGGTGTGAACGAGGAATTAGCGCGTGAAGCATTTACGCTTGCTGCTGCTAAACTTCCGTTTAAAACCACTATCGTGACTCGGACGGTAATGTAATGAAAACTAAAGATCTACGTGAAAAGTCGGTAGAAGAATTGACAGCTTTGCTTGATGAGCAACAGTTGAACCAATTCCGTCTTCGCATGGCTAAAGCAACTGGTCAATTGGGTAAATCGCACGAAGTGCAATTAACTCGTAAAACTATTGCTCGCATCAAGACCCTCCTTACCGAAAAACAGGGGAACGCACAATGAGTGAGCAAACAGTTCGCACGTTAACAGGCAAAGTAGTAAGCGACAAGATGGACAAGTCTATCGTTGTTCTTATCGAACGCCGCGTTCAACACCCGTTGTATGGCAAATCAATCCGCCGTTCAACAAAATTACACGCTCATGATGAGAACAACACTGCTAAAACTGGCGATGTTGTAACTATCAAAGAAAGCCGCCCAATTTCTAAAACTAAGTCTTGGACTTTAGTTGAAGTTGTTGAAGCAGCTGCTGAGTAAATAACGTTCTTGTTGCATCATCGGTCAATTTCGAGTACTCTTTGAGCCTTTCGAAATTGTGACCGGTGATGCTCGGTTTTGGAGTAGGGCAATGATTCAGACCGAAACTATGCTCGACGTAGCAGACAACAGTGGTGCTCGCCGCGTACAATGTATTAAAGTACTTGGTGGTTCACATCGTCGTTATGCTTCAGTTGGCGACATTATTAAAGTTACTGTAAAAGAAGCAATTCCACGTGGCCGTGTTAAAAAAGGCGACGTAATGAATGCAGTAGTTGTACGTACAAAATTCGGTATCCGTCGTCCAGATGGTTCTGTTATTCGTTTCGATGATAACGCTGCTGTTATTTTGAACAACAACAAAGCTCCGATTGCTACTCGTATTTTCGGACCAGTGACTCGTGAACTTCGTACTGAACAGTTCATGAAAATCATTTCATTGGCTCCTGAAGTTCTATAATAGAGGCAATCATGGCTAAGATTAAAAAAGGCGATCAAGTAATCGTGATCGCAGGTAAAGAAAAAGGCAAACAAGGTACTGTTTTGTCTGTTTCTAATGACCGAGTTAAGGTTGAAGGTCTTAACTTAGTTAAGAAGCATCAAAAGCCTAACCGTGCAACAGGTGCTGAAGGCGCTATCGTTACACAAGAAGCTTTGCTTCATATCTCTAACGTGGCAATTTTTAATGCTACAACCCAAAAGGCTGACCGTGTTGGTTACCAAGTGATTGACGGCGTGAAAACTCGCGTTTACAAATCAAATGGTGAATCAGTGGCGGTAGCGAAGTAATAGGTTGAAATAGGCAATGGCCAGACTTAAAGCGCGTTACAACGACGAACTTAAAGCTCAATTACAAGAACAATTGGGCGTTAAGAATGTGATGGAGATCCCTCGCATCACTAAAATCACGATCAATATGGGTGTTGGTGCAGCTGCTGCTGACAAAAAACTCCTTGATGGTGCTCTTTCTGATATGCAAGCTATCGCTGGTCAAAAACCAGTTCTTACGTTAGCTCGTAAATCTATCGCTGGTTTCAAAATCCGTGATGGTTGGCCGATTGGTTGTAAAGTTACTTTACGCGGCGAACGCATGTACGAATTCTTAGACCGTTTGATCTCTATCGCGATCCCTCGTATCCGTGACTTCCGTGGTTTCTCTGCGAAATCATTTGACGGTCGTGGTAACTACTCTATGGGTCTTAAAGAACAGATTATGTTCCCTGAGATCGATTTTGATAAGATTGACCGTATTCGTGGTATGGATATTACCATCACTACGACTGCTCGCACCGATGACGAAGGCCGTGCGCTTATGCGTGCATTCGGCTTCCCGTTCAAATAAGAGGTCGATATGGCTAAGAAAGGTATGATTAATCGCGAATTGAAACGCGAAGCTACTGTTGCTAAATACGCTGCAAAACGTGCTGAATTAAAAGCTGTTATTGCAAACGTAAATGCAAGCGACGAAGAGCGTTTCGAAGCGATGATGAAGTTACAAGCATTACCACGTAATGCATCTCCAGTACGTCTTCGTAACCGTTGTGGTTTAACTGGTCGTCCTCATGGTTACTTCCGTAAGTTCGGTTTAAGCCGTAACAAATTACGTGACACAGTAATGCAAGGTGATGTACCGGGCGTTGTTAAGGCAAGCTGGTAAGGAGCACTATAAATGAGTATGCAAGATACCGTTGCCGACATGTTAACACGTGTTCGTAACGCACAAATGGCGAAGAAACAAACTGTTTCTATGCCAAACTCAAAGTTAAAAGTTGCGATTGCTAACGTTCTTCAACAAGAAGGTTATATCGCTGATGTAGCTGTTGCAGATGCTGAAGGCAAACCAACACTTACTTTGACTTTAAAATATTTCGAAGGCAAACCAGTTATTGAGACTGTGAAGCGCGTTAGCCGTCCAGGTTTACGTCAATATCGCGGTAAAGATAACCTTCCAAGCGTTAAGCAAGGTTTAGGTATTGCAATTGTTTCTACAAGCAAAGGCATCATGACTGATCGCGCTGCACGTGCTGCAGGTATCGGTGGTGAAGTTATTGCTTTTGTTTCTTAATAGGTGATTCCTCATGTCTCGTGTGGCTAAAGCCCCAGTAACTGTACCTAACGGTGTAACAGTTACTCAGAACGGCCGGCAGGTCGAAGTGAAAGGCAGCAAAGGTACTTTGTCTTTCAACCTGCATGCGCTGGTCGAGCTAAAACAGGAAGACGGTATTCTAGCTGTTGCTCCTAAAGCTGAATCTAAAGATGCTTGGATGCAAGCTGGTACTGCTCGCGCTGTGCTTAACAACCTTGTTAAAGGTGTTAGCGAAGGTTTCGAACGTAAGTTACAACTTATCGGTGTTGGTTATAAAGCTGCGGTTAAAGGGAACACAGTTCACCTTAACCTAGGTTTCTCTCACCCGATCGATTACAACCTTCCTGAAGGTGTAACTGCTGAAACACCTACAGCTACTGAAATCGTGCTTAAATCTGCTGATAAAGCAGCTTTAGGTCAAGTTGCTGCAGATATCCGTGGTTACCGTCCGCCAGAGCCATATAAAGGTAAAGGTGTTCGTTATTCTGATGAAGTTGTACTTCGTAAAGAAGCTAAGAAGAAATAAGGCGCGAGGTTCTTATGAACGAAAAGAAACAAACCCGTTTGCGTCGTGCGAAAAGCACACGCTTGCACATCCGTGCATTGGGTGCGACTCGTTTGTGTGTAAACCGCACTCCGCGTCACATCTATGCTCAAGTAATCTCAGCAGATGGTGGCAAAGTATTAGCGCAAGCTTCTACTTTAGATGCTACGTTACGTAGTGGTACTACAGGTAACGTTGAAGCAGCTACTAAAGTTGGTGCTTTAATCGCTGAACGTGCTAAAGCAGCTGGCGTAACTAAAGTTGCATTTGACCGTTCTGGTTTCAAATATCATGGTCGTATCAAAGCCTTGGCTGATGCTGCTCGTGAAAACGGCTTGGAGTTCTAATCATGGCTAAAGTTGAACAAAACGAAGGTCTTGTTGAAAAGCTGGTTGCCGTTGATCGTGTAGCCAAAGTTGTTAAGGGTGGTCGTATCTTCTCTTTCACAGCATTAACTGTTGTGGGTGATGGTAATGGTCGCGTAGGTTTTGGTCGTGGTAAAGCTCGTGAAGTTCCAGCTGCTATTTCTAAAGCACTTGAAGCTGCTCGTCGCAACATGATTACTGTTGAACTTGTTGATGGTACTGTTCAGCACCCTATCAACGCTCGTCACGGTGCTAGCCGTGTTTACATGCAACCTGCTTCTGAAGGTACTGGTGTAATTGCTGGTGGCGCTATGCGTGCTGTTTTAGAAGCTGTTGGTGTACGTAACGTATTAACTAAATGTTATGGTTCTACTAACGCTGCGAACGTAGTAAACGCGACTTTTAATGGTCTGCGTGATATGACTTCTCCTGAGAAAGTTGCTGCGAAACGTGGTCTTTCAGTAGCACAAATTCAAGGGTAATCAATCATGAAAACGATTAAAGTTACCCAGACTAAATCTGCATCGCATCGCTTGAAAAATCACAAGCTTAGCCTTAAAGGTTTAGGTCTGCGTCGTATTGGTCACACTGTAGAAGTTCAAGATACTCCTTCTAACCGTGGTATGATCAATCAAGTTTACTATATGGTTAGTGTAGAGGAATAAGCCATGACTCTGCGTTTAAATACAATTGCACCTGCAGAAGGTGCTAAGCGTGAAAACCTTCGTTTAGGCCGTGGTATTGGTTCTGGCGTTGGTAAGACTGGTGGCCGTGGTGTCAAAGGTCAAAACTCACGTAAGAGCGGTGGTACTCGTCCAGGTTTCGAGGGTGGTCAAACTGCGTTATATCGTCGTCTACCTAAGTTCGGTTTCACTAGCCAATTGGCTTTGAAAACTGCTGAAGTACGTTTGTCTGAACTTAACAAAGTTGAAGGCGATATCGTTACTCTTGAAACTTTAAAAGCAGCGAACGTTGTACGTAAAGATATGATTCGTGCTCGTATCGTTCTTTCTGGTGAAATCACTCGTGCATTCACTGTTCAAGGTGTTGCATTGACTAAAGGCGCTAAAGCTGCTGTTGAAGCTGCTGGCGGTAAAGTCGAGGAGTAATCGCGAGTGTCTATGTCTCCTAGTTCTACAGGTCATGTTCACATGATGAAAGGTCAACCATTTCACGTGAAATATCGTGAAATTATTCGCCGATTAATGTTTTTAATTGGTGCTTTGGTGGTCTTTCGACTAGGAGCGCATATTCCGCTGCCAGGTATTGATAATGTCGCTTTAGAACGTTTCTTTAATGCAAACCAGGGTACTTTCCTTGGTTTGTTTAATATGTTCTCAGGCGGGGCATTGGAACGAATGTCCATTCTTGCGTTGGGGATCATGCCGTATATTTCTGCATCGATTATCGTGCAGTTAATGTCAACGGTTGTTCCTTCGCTGGAAGCATTGAAAAAAGAAGGCGAGCAGGGCAAGCGTAAGATTAACCAATATACGCGTTACGGCACATTATTCCTTGCAATTGTACAAGGTATTGGTATGTGTGCGGGTCTGATTAGTCAAGGGATTACCTTTACTTCAGGTTTAGCATTCTATATCCCTGCGTTAACGTCGTTAGTTGCAGGTACCATGTTCTTAATGTGGTTGGGAGAGCAAATTACCGAACGTGGTGTTGGTAATGGGATCTCTATGATCATCTTTGCAGGTATTGTTGCTGGTTTACCAAGTATGGTTGTGCAATCATTTACCCTTGTGGAAAATGGTCAATCAAGCTTAATTGGTATTGCTATATTTGGCTTATTGTCTTTAGCTGTTTTAGCTGCGATTGTGTTTATTGAAAAAGCACAACGTCGTATACCTGTTAACTATGCTCAAAAGCAGCAAGGTCGCCGAGTATTTACTGCACAGCAGACTCACTTACCATTAAAAATCAACATGGCAGGTGTTATTCCAGCAATTTTCGCAAGTTCGTTATTGCTGTTTCCTGCAAGTTTAGGTCAATGGTTAGGTAGTTCTGATCCTAATGCAGGGATCGTTAAGCGCACACTACAAGATTTGGCATTAGTTTTATCGCCTGGACAACCATTATATTTGGTGCTATTCGGTGCGCTTATTATTTTCTTCTGTTATTTCTATACGGCACTAGTGTTTAGTCCTAAAGAAGTTTCTGAAAACTTAAAGCGTAGTGGAGCTTATGTGCCTGGTATTCGCCCAGGTGAGCAAACTGCTCGTTATTTAGATCATATTCTTAGTCGTTTAACATTTATAGGCTCGATTTATATCACGGTTGTATGTTTAATGCCGATGGTTCTTCAAAGTTCTTTTGGTATTCCATTCCATTTGGGTGGTACATCACTGTTGATCGTGGTTGTTGTAGTAATGGACTTTATGGCTCAACTACAGGCACATCTCACATCGCGCCAATATGATAATCAAACACTAATGAGTAAAACGACTGCTCATCCTAAGGGATAAGCGCACTTAGAGGTTTCATCATGAAAGTTCAAGCTTCTGTAAAGAAAATTTGTGGTAGCTGTAAAGTTATCCGTCGTAATGGGGTAATCCGCGTGATTTGTAGCGCTGAACCTCGTCATAAGCAGCGTCAAGGTTAATCTGATCAAGACCTGTTGATTTCAGTAGGCTAATTAGGTTATTATCCGCCCCTCAAAGATTTTGTGGGGCGGTTGATTATCTCTACTGCCTTTTTGGAGAAAGTGAATGGCTCGTATTGCCGGTGTAAACATTCCGGATAACAAGCATGCTGTTATCTCTCTTACGTATATCTTTGGTATTGGTCGCCATACTGCTAAGCAAATCTTAGCTGCAACTGGTATTGCACCAACTACTAAGATCCGTGAATTAGATGACGCTCAGCTTGATGCGATTCGTGCAGAAGTTGCTAAGGTTCCGACCGAAGGTGACTTACGTCGCGAAATTTCCATGAACATTAAACGTTTAATGGATTTAGGCTGCTACCGCGGTCTTCGTCATCGTCGCAGCTTGCCTGTCCGCGGACAACGCACCAAAACTAACGCACGTACCCGTAAAGGTCCGCGCAAACCTATTAAGAAATAAGATTTCTGGAAGCTAAAAGATGGCTAAAGATACTCGCACACGCAAGAAGGTCACTCGTACCGTCTCTGAAGGTGTTGCACACATTCACGCTTCTTTTAATAACACCATTGTGACTATTACCGATCGTCAAGGTAATGCACTGGCTTGGGCCACTTCAGGTGGACAAGGCTTCCGTGGATCACGTAAATCAACTCCGTTTGCTGCTCAGGTAGCTGCTGAAGTTGCTGGTAAAGCTGCTTTAGATTACGGTTTGAAAAACTTGGACGTCCTTGTTAAAGGTCCTGGTCCAGGTCGTGAATCTGCGGTTCGTGCTTTAGGTGCAGTGGGTTATAAAATTAATAGCATTACCGATGTGACTCCAATTCCTCACAACGGTTGCCGTCCACCTAAAAAACGTCGCGTGTAAGGAGAAACATTCATGGCTCGTTATATTGGTCCAAAATGCAAACTCTCTCGCCGCGAAGGGACAGACCTGCAACTTAAATCAGGCGTTAAACCGTTTGATGTTAAGACAAAAAAACATGCTAAAGCTCCTGGCCAACATGGTGGAGCTCGTGGTGGTAAACAATCAGAGTACTCACTACAATTACGTGAAAAACAAAAAGTACGTCGTATGTACGGTGTTTTAGAACGTCAATTTAGTAACTACTATAAAGAAGCTGCTCGTGTTAAAGGCGCAACAGGTGAAAACTTGTTGAAATTGCTTGAAAGCCGTTTAGATAACGTTGTTTATCGTATGGGCTTTGGTTCTACACGTGCAGAAGCTCGTCAGCTTGTATCTCACCGTTCAATCACTTTAAATGGTCGTCGTGTTAACATCGCGTCAATCCAAGTTAAAGCTGGTGACGTGATTGCAGTACACGAAGGCGCTAAACAACAATTACGTATTAAAAACGCAATTGAATTGGCTGCTCAACGTGGAACTCCTTCTTGGATGGAAGTTGACCATTCTAAATTAGAAGGTACATTCAAATCTGCACCTGATCGTTCTGATTTACCTGCTGAAATCAACGAAAGCTTGATTGTTGAATTGTATTCTAAATAATCCTTGAGGTAGCAATAATGACGCGTACTGCAAACGAGTTTCTAACTCCGCAAGCGATCAAGGTCGAAGCGGCAAGCGGGACCTCGGCAAAAGTGATTCTAGAACCTTTAGAGCGTGGCTTTGGTCATACTCTAGGTAATGCTTTACGTCGCATTCTTTTATCATCTTTACCTGGCGCTGCTGTGGTTGAAGTTGAGATTGAAGGCGTCGAGCACGAGTACAGTACTTTAGAAGGCTTGCAGCAGGACATCGTCGAGCTCTTGCTGAACCTTAAAGGATTGTCTATTAAGCTGTTCGATCAAAATGAAGCATATTTGACATTAGAGAAACAAGGACCTGGCGATGTAACTGCCGCTGATCTTCGTTTACCTCACAATGTCGAAGTGGTTAACCCTGAACATTTGATCGGCACGTTAAGTGCTTCAGGCTCATTGAAAATGCGCTTGAAAGTTGTTCAAGGTCGTGGTTATGAGACTTCTGATTCTCGCTTCCCAGAAGGTGAAACTCGCCCAGTGGGACGTTTACAATTAGATGCGTCTTATAGCCCGATTAAACGTGTTTCTTACACAGTTGAAAATGCTCGTGTAGAACAACGTACAGACCTTGACAAGTTGGTCATTGATCTTGAAACAAACGGGACTGTTGATCCTGAAGAAGCGATCCGTAAAGCGGCAACAATCTTGCAACAACAAATTGCAATCTTTGTTGATCTTCAGAAAGATCAAGCTCCAGTTGCTCAAGAACCTCGTGAAGAAGTTGACCCAATCTTGCTTCGTCCAGTAGATGATCTAGAGCTTACTGTTCGTTCTGCTAACTGTTTGAAAGCAGAAAATATTTACTACATTGGTGATCTTGTTCAACGTACTGAAGTTGAGTTGTTAAAAACTCCTAACTTAGGTAAAAAATCGTTGACTGAGATCAAAGATGTTCTGGCTTCAAAAGGCTTACAACTCGGCATGCGTTTAGAAAACTGGCCACCAGCTAGTTTACGTATGGACGATCGTTTTGCCTATCGTAGTCGTTAATTAAGTAGGACTATCACCATGCGTCATCGTAATAGTGGTGTGAAATTAGGCCGTACAAGCAGTCATCGTAAAGCGATGTTCCAAAACATGGCTAATTCTTTGTTTGAACACGAGTTGATCAAAACAACTGTGCCTAAAGCAAAAGAGTTACGTCGTGTAGCTGAGCCTTTAATCACTTTAGCTAAAGTCGATACAGTAGCAAACCGTCGTTTAGCGTTTGCTCGTACTCGTTCAGCAGCAACTGTTGGTAAATTATTTACCGTTCTTGGCCCTCGTTACAAAGAACGTAACGGCGGTTATCTACGTGTTCTTAAAGCGGGCTTCCGTGCAGGTGATGCTGCACCGATGGCTTACGTTGAGCTAGTAGATCGCGAAGTTAAATAATTTCGTGTAGAACATCGCAAGTTGTTCAAAAAAGGTCGGTTGAATAAACCGGCCTTTTTTTGTCTAACAATTGGCATTACTTGACCTGAATTGATATGTTTTTTGCAACTTTTAGTCAAACTTGACATTGTGTATTGTCAAAAATATGTTTTAATAAAAATGTTCTTATAAAAAGGTTAATAAAAGAAATGGATAAGCAAGTCGATATTCTTATTGTTGGTGCTGGTATCTCTGGAATTGGAATTGCAGCACATTTAATTAAAAATAATCCGAACCGTAAATTTGAAATACTCGAACGTCGTAAAAGTTTCGGTGGAACGTGGGATTTGTTTAAATACCCAGGTATTCGCTCCGACTCAGATATGTCTACTTTTGGCTACAATTTTAAGCCATGGCGTAAAGCGAATGTGCTTGCAGATGGCGCTTCGATTAAAGGTTACTTGGGAGAAGTTGTTAGTGAGTACAATATTAAAGAAAAAATTCATTTTGAGCATCGTGTACTTTCTGCGAATTACGATACTTCAATAAAAAAATGGATTGTAGAAATCGAAGATCAAAATCAAAAGAAACAAACTTGGCAAGCTAATTTCGTCTTAGGCTGCACAGGTTATTATAACTATGACCAAGGTTTCCAACCTGATTTTCCAAATCAAGATAAATTTAAAGGTCAATTGATTCATCCACAATTTTGGCCTGAAAATTTAGATTATACCGGCAAGAAAGTAGTTATCATTGGTAGTGGAGCAACTGCAATCACTTTAGTACCAGCAATGGCAAAAGGTGGGGCTGGGCATGTAACAATGTTACAACGTTCACCAACTTATATTGCTTCAATTCCTTCGATTGATTTTGTTTATGACAAAACACGTAAATTTATGACAGAGGACATGGCATATAAGTTCACGCGTGCTCGTAATATCGGAATGCAACGTGCAATTTTTGCTTTGTCAAAAAAACAACCTCAACTGGTTCGCAAGTTACTTCTTAAATCTATTGAAATGCAGTTGAAAGGTAAAGTGGATATGAAACACTTTACCCCAAGTTACAATCCTTGGGATCAACGTTTATGTGTAGTGCCAGACGGTGATTTATTCAAAATTTTACGTAGTGGTAAAGCAAGTGTTGAAACAGATCATATTGAATCCTTCACTGAAAATGGTATTCAATTGAAATCTGGTAAACACTTAGATGCAGATATCATTGTTTCTGCGACTGGTCTAGAAATTCAAATTATGGGCGGTATCAAAGCGACGGTTGATGGTCAGCCGATCAAGACTAGCGAACATATGCTTTATAATGGTGTGATGGTAAGTGATGTACCAAATATGGCGATGGTTATTGGTTATGTGAACGCGTCATGGACCTTAAAAGTAGATGTCGTTGCTGATTATATTTGCCGTTTATTCAAATATATGGATCAGAACGGTTATGATGAAGTTGTCGCACCAACTGACCATTCTGCAATGCTCGATGAAACAGTTATGGGTGAAATGTCATCAGGTTATATTGCGCGTGCGGCTGATCAACTTCCAAAACAAGGTACTAAGGCACCTTGGATGGCAACGCATAATTATTTAGCTGATCGTAAAGATCTCAAAAATGCGACTTTTAATGATGGTATTTTAAAATTTGCGAAGGCTCCGGCACAGTCTGTAAAAAAGCCTAAATTAGTGTCTTAATGAATAGCTATTAAAATAAAAAAGGAAGCGAAAGCTTCCTTTTTCTATCTACAAAGAACGTGATATGAGTTCTTTCATGATTTCATTGGTACCTGCATAAATACGATTTGCACGGTTGTCGATATATGCGCGTGCAATAGGGTATTCAAGCATGAAGCCATAGCCACCGTGTAACTGCAAGCATTCATCGACGACTTTAGAGAACATATCAGAAATTTTATATTTTGCAGCTGCAGCCGCATCTACACCTAACGTACCCTCAAGCTGTAATTCCATACAACGATCTAAATAAGAACGACAAAAGTCTATTTCAGTTCGAAGTTCTGCTAGCTTAAAACGTGTATTTTGAAATGCGCCAATTGGCTTGCCAAATGCTTTACGATCTTTTGTATATTGTACTGTGTGTGCAAAGGCAGCTTCTGCACCAGCTTGGCAGATAATCGCTACAAGCATACGTTCCCAAGCGAGTTCTTTCATAAGCATGATGAAGCCCATGCCTTCCATACCAATCAAATTTTCCTTTGGTACACGAACATTATCAAAGAACAATTCGCAAGTATCTTGTCCTTTCATACCAATTTTATTGAGTGGTTTACCTTTGGTGAATCCTGCTCGATCAGCCTCGACAATAATAAGCGATAAGTTAGCTGAACCTTTATCACTATTACCTGTTTTGCACACAACAATCGCCATGTCACATAGATAACCATTGGTAATAAAAATTTTAGAACCATTGATGACATATTCATCGCCATCTAAAACTGCAGAAGTTCGTACAGCTTGTAAGTCCGAACCTGTACCAGGCTCAGTCATCGCAATGGCAGTGACAACTTCGCCAGAAGCCATTTTAGGGAGCCATTTTTTCTTCTGCTCTTCGTTGGCAAAATTATTCAGGTAGTTTGCAACAATATCCGAATGCAATGAAAAACCAGTTGATGAATCCATTGCATAAGCTTGTTCTTCAATGAGGATCATACTGTAGAGTCGATCTACACCATATCCACCATATTCTTCAGGCATTGTGGTGCACAATAGACCCATTTCACCTGCTTTATTCCATAAGTCACGATCTACATGTTGTTGTTCTTCGTATTTGGCAATATTTGGAACGACTTCTTTTTCATAGAATTTTCGGACAGTATCACGAAAGGCTTCATGTTCTGCATTGAATAATTTTCGAGGCAACATATTAGGAATTGGTCGAATTGCGCCTGATTGCATATTTATATTTCCATAAGTGTTATTAGAATAGCCACAACATAAGAGAGCCTGAACATTGGTGCAATGTGTTGAATGCTCAAAACACAAGAATTGCTGATGAATTTGGTCAATTGATATTTTTAAAACACAAAGCTCATGGCTTCAGTTAAAATGGAATGAACACAGATTAGGGGATAAAAATGTACGATGAATTAACGCTTGAAGAGCGTAAAGTTATCTATCGCGCACGTCGTGGGTTAAAAGAAATTGACGTGTATTTTGATCCTTATGTAAAGCAATACTATTTGCAAGCTGAACCTGAAGAGAAAGCAATGTTTGCTGAATTGGTTGAGCAAGAAGATCCTGATTTATTGGATTGGTTTATGGAGGTTTCTGAACCACCTCGACCTGAATTGCGCCAATTTATTCAAAAATTAAAAGATTATGTCCATAATCCATGAGCGTTATTCACTGAAACACAGCCTTTATTCAGCTGTGTTTCACGCTTTCTTTATGTTCATCATGAGTATTACTTTATTAATCAGTATTGAGCTCATTTATGCTTTAAGCAGTATTATATTTATACTGATTATCTGGTGGAGTTTTAGAAAAAAACCACAATTAAGTGAATTACAAAAACTAGACAAAGATTTATGGTCGATTCAAATGACTTCAAATCCAAAAATATACCAAGCAAAACTGACTCGAGTTTTTCATTTTCATTACTTCGTAGTACTCAGTTTTAACGAAAATAAATTCGATTCTTTGGTGATTTGGAGAGATCAAATAGATGAAAAACAATGGAAAAGCTTGATTACTCATGCAAATTTTGGCTAATTGTTAGACAAAAAGAGCTTCATTTTAAAATTTAAAACATGATAAAAAACAATTATTTAAAAACATATAGTATGAACAAAAAATGAATTGTTTGACGAAAATTAAAGAAAATCAAATTGTTAGACAAAAATGCGATGAAATCTAAATTTCTAAAGTACATTAAATATACCAACAGCTAATGAGGAATTTCAAAATGAGCGAAATTCATATGTGGTTGTTTCTAGTGGTTGCTGCTGTTATGGCAATTATAATTGGAAGACTAGGAACTGTGCTGAAGGAACGAATTGAACACCACAACAACGAACAAAATAAACTCTCTTGAGTTTACCGTTTAATAAGTAGCATGTGCCGAACCGTCGCAATGCTACTTTTTTTTGCCCAAAATCTTAACAATTCAAAAAATAAGTCAATTATTTCAATTCAGATCAATGACAGACTAATTGTTAATGAAGTGCATTGCTGCACTTTTATTCAGCGATTGCATCTGATATTTTAAATCGCAAGGATGACAAAATTATAAAATTGAGGACAGGAAGTATGTCTAAATTAAAGACTCAAGGTCTTTTCACGGCAATTGCGGTTGTAGCAGCTACAACTTTATCTGGATGTTCATACGTAATCAAAACTGGTGCGAATGCATCACTTGCCTTTAGTGAAAAACACATCTTACCGCCGGTGCTCTCAATGGGTGATGTGGATATGGTGTGTAATCAGGGTACAGCTTTGACTCCTGTGATTATGGCGACTAAAGATATGGGTGCTGATCCGACCCGTATGGCAGTTCTTTTATATTCAGCTTCAGGGATGTGTGCAGAAAATCGTGCGCTAGATGCAGAATTGAGATATCTAAGAGCATCAAAAGCAGGTCAAGTGACAGAAGCGCAAGATGCGCGTATTGAACAAAAGCGCTGGGCTGCTGTTGCTGCCGAACGTCAATATACGGGTTATCAATTGTTTGCGGAGCGTTGGCAGTCTAAATATAAATATAATTTAGGTGACTCATGTCCAACTATGCGTCGTAATCTTGACCAAACAGTATATCTGTTAGGGATGTTAAGTGGCTTACAAGCGATGACCAATGATATTGCTTCTGGTGGTCAAGTGCATGTTCCTAAAGATATCGCAGCAATTGTTGAACGTGGCATGGTCTGCCTTGATAACAACAAGTTCTGGGGCGTACCGAATGCTACTCGAGCAGTGATTTGGACATTATTACCTGGAGCTGATGCAGGCAAACCAGATCCATACCAAACGCTTAAACAATCTATGCAAATTGGTGAGCAAAAAGGAGTACGCTTATCGCATGCCTTGTATGCTGTTGCAGCACAAGCCAGTGGTGACGATGCAAAAATACGTGATGCATTACGTTCTTATGCCGCTTCACGTGCTGAAGAAGTTCCTGTAAATCCAGAGTTTAAGTTATTGGATAATATGGCAGGACAAATGATACAAGCGATCTCAGACCGTTATTGGACGGAGAATACAGGTGTCCGAACTGAAGTAGATGGAATGTCGAGCTTCTGGGATGATCAAGCGACCAATGAAGCCGATGATCTTTTCGAGAACACATTAGGCGAATAAGATTTTTTTAATTTTGTTCAAAATTAAAAATGGAGTTATTCAAGAAAAAGAGCTTTAAGCTCTTTTTCTTTTAGGAATACGAAAGATGAAAGATACTATCCTGATTCGAAAAATACTGTTTATTGCATGCTGTATCAGTATTGCTGCTAGTTTGCAGATTTTTCAGGAGTATTTTTTCTATTGGCGTCCTGTATTGGATGAAGAAATTTGGCGAGTATGGACAGCTCACTATGTACATGTGGGATGGATACACTATGCATTAAATATGGTGGGTTTAGCCTGTCTGCCATTCATCTTCCCATATGTCAAAATTAGGTACATGTTGTACTTGTTGATCGCACTCTCGCCATTAATTAGTTTAAGTTTTTTTTATGTTTATCCTCACGTTGAAGCTTATGCAGGTCTATCAGGGGTACTACATGGTATGTATATGGCTTTGGCAGTTTATTTTTTTAAATTTGAAAAAGAACGTAAATTCTCGCTACTTGTATTAGCTTTAATCACGGGCAAAATTTTGTGGGAAAATATCTTTGGTTCTCTCGATACTGCGCAAATGATTGGTAGCCCAGTATTGGTTGAAGCACATTTAACAGGTGCAATATGGGGGGCATTACTCAGCATGCTCTTTTTAATTTATCAGCATATCTCCGTGAAGGACACACACATCTCTTAATTCCTCTGATGCTTAATTATCACTTATTTTAATGTGTGATCAGATTCAAATCTTTTGCATTTATTTTTTTAAGGTCATATTTGTTTAAAAAAAGAAATACAGTATGGTATAGCCTACTGATTTAGTTGGTTTTCATCTCGCTCTTAAGGGGTGAATTGATGAAAATTGGCATAAATTTAAAAAAAATGGAAAAGTCAGTCATTCTTTTTTTAAAAAAAATCAGTCAGATTCATGTGATAAAAGTGGTAAGGAAATTAGGTAAAGGATTTTGCCTAAGCCCGAATTAGAAAAGATGAGCTGTACAGGCAATGTATAGCAGTATTAAATAATGGAATAACAATGCAAGAGCCTTCTAAAAAGAGATCTGGGTTAGGTCTACTTAGTTATATATGGACTGAGTGGATATCTGCGTTTACGATTTTGCTTCTACTGTTACTGACGCTCATCATCGGGACAGGAGAAATGATTCACGGGCAGATGTTACGTATAGGTGAAAGTCTATACGGTGACGAAAAAATTGGTATGCAGTATTCATTCTTGCGTGCCGAACCTGAAAAGCCAGTCTGTGATCGAAATCCAAATATTGACCTTTTGGTTCAAAACCAAATGCAAGCTAATGCAAAAGATGAATTTGCAGATATCTTTGGTACAACGTCTGAAGAAGATGTTCGTGCCTCTGTATTGGCTGGTCAACAGTTATGTGAAGAAAAATATGCCTTCTATGATAAGTCAATTCAGTATTTAGAAGATAATCCTTCAATACGAACTTACCGAACCATGGAAACAACTTTCTTTGGTATTTTCCAATTTGGTACGGAAAATAAGGCAGTTCTATTGATTATCATGGTGGTACTTGCAGCGATCACTGCAACACTTAAAATCCACCACATTGGTCTACGCGGTCCAAGTTCTGTTTTAGATTATAGGGTTTATGCTGTCGCAATGATACTTGCGAACTGTTTCTTAACCAGTTCAGCGATCAGTCAGTATAGATCTGTATTGAACTCTGGTGTTCCGCCAACCAGTGAGATGACAATCATCTATTGGTTATGGATAATCTTGTTCAGTACACTGACATTAATTAGTTTGTACCAATTGTTCCGTGTACCAGAAAATGCGAAGCCAGGTGGTACGATTGGCATGGCATTATTGTCAGTCCCACTTTATGCCTATATGGCGATCACAACAGGATTTAACTTTACCTTTGTGATGGACTATCCAATGGGTCAAGGGATTTATTTAGGGCAGCTGGTTGAGTTCTCTACTATTTTCCTTAATTTATCACTGTTCATTTGGGCAGGTATGCTGTTAAAGCAGACCTTGATTGTTGATAAATTCCTAAATATTTTACGTCCATGGAATCTAGCGCCTGAAACGCTTACCTGGTTAATCTTACTTGCTGCTGCATTACCTACAGCTTATACAGGTGCATCAGGTATTTTTGTAATCGCTGCAGGTGCGATCATTTATAAAGAAGTTTGGAATGCGGGCGGACGCCGTCAATTCGCTTTGGCTACAGCAGCGATGTCGGGTTCGCTTGGTGTGGTACTCCGTCCATGTCTATTGATTGTTGTTGTTGCATCACTGAACAAAGAAGTAACAACTGATTTATTATACCAATATGGTATCGGTGTTTTCCTCATCACTTCGACACTGTTCCTATTAATTTCACTGTTCTTTGCTGAGCAAAAATTCCGTATTGCAGCGCCATCAGTTGCATTCCCGAATTCCGCTAAGGCATTAGTGGCAGTAGTTCCTTATGTGATCGTGTTCCTGATCGTGTGGTCATTCTACAAGTATGCATTAAATACCAATTTGAATGAGTTCACTGCACCAGTCATGATGCCAATCATCTTACTTGTCATGGTGCTTTATGAAAAATTACGTCATGAACCAGCACCACTCGCACCAGTAGGACATTGGGATACGACATTAAGCCATACTTCGGTTGAACAAGAAGCAGCTAAGGCGCGAGTGTCAGCATCTGAAATTGCAGCGCAAGATAGTCCAGACAATCCTGCGCGTAAAGTGAGTTTCTGGAAGTCAATTCATGTATCTGCAAGTGAAACAGTCGGACATATCGGGGCGCTTGTGATCTTAATGGCATTGTCTGTCAGCGTTGGTGGATACTTAGAGCGTATCGAGTTGATGGAACACTTCCCAACGGATATTGAAAATATCTATATCGTGATTACCTTGATCGTATGTCTCATGGTATTTGTCGGTATGATTATGGATCCGTTTGGTGCTGTCATCTTAATTTCAGCAACAGTTGCTCCTGTCGCCTACGCTTATGGTATAGATCCTGTTCACTTCTGGATGATTGCTTTAATTGGTTTCGAATTGGGTTATGTATCACCTCCAGTTGCACTCAATCACTTGCTCGCAAGGCAGTCGATTGGTGATGAAGAGGTGGCTGCTGCCGATGCAGAAGTGAAAGATAAAACGTTCTACTACAAATACGAACGTTGGATTCTTCCTCTGATTGTGATGATTCCAGCTATGTTAATTATCGCCTATGTACCTTATATCTTTAAGTTATTTGGTTGGTATCAATAATTAAATAAAATAAGCACCTTCGGGTGCTTATTTTTTAATGAATTTACAATAAAGCCAGCTCTATAGAGCTGGCTTTATTGACTTTAAGCATCTTAATTTCTTGGGCGCGGCTTAAATTGAATAACACCAATTTCGTCTGCAACCTCAGGCATTTGAGGTTCGTCAATATGTGTCGGACGATTTTCAGAATAGTTGCATTCAATACATTCGATCCATTCTGAATCACCTGAAGTGAGCATGACAATACGATCCATAGCTTCACATTTCGGACATTTTGCACCTGCAATGAAACGACGTTTGATCGACATAATGACTCTCACCTTCAAAAATTAGTAGCGTAGTTTAAGCAGTTTTAGTGTCATTCGTCCAACCTTGATGGCGTAATAATGCATCAATTTTAGGCTCACGACCTCTAAATTTAACAAAGGCATCAAGCGCTGTATCTTTACCGCCAACAGCGAGCACTGCCTTGCGGAAAGCAAGTCCAGTCTCTTGGTTGAAGATGCCTTCTTGTTCAAAGCGATCGAATGCATCACTTGCTAAAACTTCAGCCCATTTGTAAGAGTAGTAGCCTGCGGCATACCCCCCTGCGAAAATATGGCTAAAACTATTTTGGAATCGGTTGTATGGTGCTGTAGGGAGAACAGCATATTGTTCACGAATTTCGTTTAGAGTGTGTTGAATACCTGTTGCATCTAAAGCAGGAGATTGTTTATGTATATTCAAATCAAACATGGCAAACTCAAGCTGTCGAAGGGTTTGCATGCCTGATTGGAAAAATCTCGCATCCAAAAGAGACTTAAGGAGTTCTTCAGGTAACGGTGTTTTGGTTTCAATGTGTTGGCTGATTAAAGCCAAGCTTTCATTATCCCAAGTCCAGAATTCCATAAACTGACTTGGCAGCTCGACGGCATCCCAAGCGACACCATGTGTGCCTGCTACAGAGATATGATCTACTTCTGTGAGCATATGATGCAGACCATGTCCAAACTCATGGAAAAGAGTAACGACTTCATCATGTGTCAAAAGCGCAGGTTGTTGACCAATCGGTGGTGTAAAATTACCGACCATGTAACAAATCGGTTTCTGCATGCCATTGTTGGTTTGCATACGTGAGCGGAATCCGCTCATCCATGCTCCACCACGTTTCCCACTTCTAGCGTACAAGTCAAAATAGAATCCACCTATGACACTGCCTTGATCTTCAAGCTCATAATATCGTGCATCTGGATGCCATACAGGTGCTTCACGTTCAATGACTTGAATACCATATAAACGCTCCACAATTTTAAATAAACCTTGAACGACGACAGGGGTAGGGAAGTATGGCTTAAGTGCTTCCTGAGACAGATTAAACTGTTGAACTTTGAGTTTTTCCGAGAAATACGTCGTGTCCCAAGGTTGTAGTTCATCTACACCATGAGATTGAGCAATTGCTTTTAATGCCTCAATTTCTTGTAGGGCAGGTTTACGAGCATGTTCTGCCAACTCAATCAGGAATTGATCTACAGCTTCAACACTTGGAGCCATCTTACTTGCCAGTGAATATGCTGCATAATGATCAAAACCTAAAAGTTGAGCCATTTCTTGGCGCAATTTGAGAATTTCTTCCATCACCGCAGTATTGTCATATTCAGGGTGATCTGACTGATCCGACGCACGCGTCGTATAAGCTTTATATAAGGCTTCGCGAAGCTCTCGATTATCTGCGTAAGTCATGATCGCAAGATAAGAAGGGAAATCCAATGTCGCCACGGCTTGATCGAGTTCGCGTTGTTGACCGTATTGTTTTAGCAGTTCGATACTGCTCGCAGGTAAACCAGCAAGTTCATCTTCAGTTAATGGTTTGAAATATGATTGTGTGGCATCAAGAACGTGGTTGGAAAAATCTGAAGAAAGCTGCGATAGACGAGCTGATATTTCTGCGTAGCGTTTTTTGGCATCACCTTCTAGTGCAACGCCTGAAAGTTTAAAGTCTCTAAGAGCAAGTTTAATCGCACTCTGTTGAGCTTCTGGTAAATCCGAAAAAATAGGTGCATCATGCACATGTTGGTAGGTTTGATAGAGCGCAGTATGTTGCCCTAATTGTGTGTAGTATTCACTTAAGCTAGGTAAAAGAGACTGATAAATCTCGCGGGTTTCAGGATTGTTCATCACAGCATTTAAGTGAGACAAAATACCCCAAGATTCGCTCATTTGGTTTTCTAATTCATCGATTTGATCGAGCACATTTAATTGTAATTGTACCGTGTCTGGGACTTTCTCGAGTTGGTTTATAAAGTGTTGACCATTTTGAATCGCTTGTTCAATCTGTGATTTAAGCTGATCAAGCGTAATTTGAGAAAAATCGGGTACAGGCAAAGTTGCCTTTTCTAAAGTCATTCAAGGACCTAATTGATTCATTTACTTCATTTAGATGTAGGGGTTTATGGACTTTAAATCAAGTGATACATTCAATTATTTACTTAAGTGCTAAACAAAGAATCGGTGCACTTGATTATAGATTAAAAAATAAAGCTTAAAAAAAAGAGCGCCGTAGCGCTCTTTAAAGATTTAGTCTAATTTAGCTTTCGCATTCGACTTTTTCTTTTTCACTTTAGCTTTCTTTTTCGCTTTATCTTTTACTTTTCCATCAGATTTTTTGTCTGATTTTTTAGTATAAGAGCTTGGTTTTGCCTTGGACTTTTTCTTACGAACAGGGCGCTCACCGCTTTCATCTTTATCTTTTAGGAGTTCGACAGGCTCATTCAACATGCGATTTAACGCTTCTTGCTTGGTGACCGGTTTTTCCTTTACGACACGCGGTGCTCGACTACGAATAGCGCGACCTGCATGGCTGAGTTGTTGAATCAATTCAAAATCAATCTTACGTTCTTCTAAATTGACACCTGCAACCTTGATGCGTACTTCATCACCCAAACCGAAGGTCTGACCACGATTTTGCCCAACTAAACTTTGACTCGCTTGATCGAAGACAAAGAAGTCATCGCCAAGCTGGCTTACATGGACCATACCATCGACATATAAATCTTTTAAAGTGACAAATAGACCAAACTCAGCCGTAGCACTAATGACGCCAACAAACTCTTCACCAAGATGCTGTTGCATATAATGGCATTTTAACCAAGTGGTCACTGAGCGAGAAGCTTCATCAGCTCGACGTTCTGTTGCTGAGAAATGATTACCGGCTTCTTCTAGTGCGCCACCTGAGACTGGTGCAGATTTATTTTTCAGGTGTGCTTTGATAGCACGATGTAATAATAAATCTGGATAACGACGAATTGGAGAGGTGAAATGAGTGTATGCCTCATACGCCAAACCATAGTGACCAGCGTTATTTGGCCCATAATAAGCTTGCATCATGGAGCGAAGAAGCACAGCATGAATACTTGGCGCATCAATACGGTCTTTAGTGGCTTCAATGACCGCTTGGTAGTCCGCTTGCGTAGGTTGATCAGGGAATTTCAAACCTAATAACTTAACAAAGTCGCGAACTTTTTGAATGCGTGAGAATTCAGGTGGCTCATGCACACGATACAACATTGGAATTTCGTGTTTTAAAGCAAATTCAGCAGCAGCGACATTGGCTAATAACATACATTCTTCAATGAGTTTATGAGCATCGTTACGTGATCTTGGTAAAATTTCTTTAATTCCACCAAGTTCATCAAAGGTCATGTACGTTTCAACGGTTTCAAATTCCATTGCATGGCGTTCTGCACGTAAACCTTTTAATACTTGGTAAAGTTGGAATAATGTATTCAGTGATTTACGCACTGTACGATCTTCAGGTACAGCTTGACTATCACCTTCAAAATATTTTGCAACTTGGTCATAGGTGAGTCGTGCTTTAGAGTGCATCACCGACGGATAGAATTCAAATTTTGTGACTTTACCTGCGCGACTTAAATTCAAATCACAGACCATACATAGACGATCGACATTTGGATTGAGTGAGCATAAGCCATTTGAAAGTGCTTCAGGCAACATCGGCAAGACAAAGTGAGGGAAGTACACAGACGTACCGCGTTCTTGTGCTTCATCATCTAAAGGTTTACCAATACGAACATAATGACTGACATCTGCAATCGCGACCACGACACGATAGCCGCCACCAGGACGTTTTTCTGCATAGACAGCATCGTCGAAGTCACGTGCATCTTCACCGTCAATTGTGACTAAGGGTAAATCTCTTAAATCAATGCGTCCTTGACGATCTCGTGCTGTCGGTTCTTTAAAACTTTCAGCTTCTTGAACTACTGCTTCTGGAAATTCGTAAGGTAAACCATATTCTAAAATGGTTTGAGGAATAATAATTTCAGTATCAGATTTGTCGGCCATAGATTGAATAATATGACCTGTAGCAAACTCATCACGATTTGGAAAATCATCAATTTCAACTCGAAGAGAATCACCAACTTTAGCTTTCGCATGCGCAATGAGTTCTTTTTCTAAGGTAATCGGTTGATGCGCATTTGGATTTGCTGGTTGAATGAAGTATTCACCTTCATATTCTGCGAGTTTCCCAATGATTTGTTTGACGCGTCGTTGGGTAATTTCAGTAATGAAACCCCATGGTTTACCTTTACGGTCAACAGAGGTCTGTTGAACTTTAACTCGGTCACCATGGAAGACTTGACGTAATTCACGCTCAGGTAACAAATATTCTTCTTTCTTACCATCTATACTCGCAACCCCTAAACCTTTGCTATTGATATAGATAGTCGCATCATGAACAGGTTGATCTGCCATAAGCTGGAACTTATAACCTTCTTTGGTCAATTGACCATCACGAACCATCGCACTTAAACGGTGACTAAGTGCTTCAATACTTTTTTGATCCGCAATTTCGAAGTGTTCCACAAGGTCTGCATGAGACAATGCTTTTTTCTTATTCTCAATCGTTTCTAGAATAAGAATACGGCTTGGAATAGGATTATCGTAACGTTCAGCTTCCGCTTTGGCTTCAGGGTCGACCCAATTTTTCATAATGTCTTTGGCTTCATATCAGAAGATAAGTTTAGCATAAGACATGATGAGAAATACTGCACGTAAATGATTGCAATAAAGTGTTTTTAGTTCATAAATTATAAAAGAGATGCAGAATAGACAGTATTAAAGTGAAATTAATGCAGATTAAAGGTAAAAAACCTGAAAATTGTTTAAAAAATATATGATTGAACAAAAAACATAGAATTTTTTAAATTCTCACTTGAAGAGTAGGGACGAAGTTTGTATTATGGCGTCTCGTTACGGTGAGGTGGATGAGTGGCTGAAATCACTTCCCTGCTAAGGAAGCATACCTATTACTGGTATCGAGGGTTCGAATCCCTCTCTCACCGCCAACGATAAACTTGAAATGCGCTCATAGCTCAGCTGGATAGAGCACTTGGCTACGAACTAAGGGGTCGGGAGTTCGAATCTCTCTGAGCGCACCAATCAAGTTAATCGATGTAACGAAATCGTAAGACACTCAAGTACGCGCTCATAGCTCAGCTGGATAGAGCACTTGGCTACGAACTAAGGGGTCGGGAGTTCGAATCTCTCTGAGCGCACCAACTTGATCATCTCTAAGATGTAAAAAAGAGAAGAAACCGCTTAATTGCGGTTTTTTTGTGTCTAGAATGAAGTGATGCTATAAATCATCATATTTTATTAGCTACTTAAGAAAGAAATAAATTTTAAAATTTCTACACATATTATTTTTAATTAATAGATATTAGCTCTTATAAAAACATCATCAATCCAACTCAGGATTGTTTGGAATTTGGATTGATCCTGTTGACCATCTCTTAAATTGTTGATTATCTAGCCATAATTTACATTTACGTATAAATACTGTTCGCTTGATTTAAATTTTATTAAAAAGTACTTAACAAATAATAATATTCATATATAATGCACTCCATCAAGACGTCGCGCTCATAGCTCAGCTGGATAGAGCACTTGGCTACGAACTAAGGGGTCGGGAGTTCGAATCTCTCTGAGCGCACCAACTTGATCATCTCTAAGATGTAAAAAAGAGAAGAAACCGCTTAATTGCGGTTTTTTTGTGTCTTTTTTTATCTTATTTCTTCTGCTCTTCGTTTTTGACTTTCAATGCAAAGACGACATTCGCCCCAACTGTAGGGAGCACATCATGATAAGGCAAGCTCCGTGCTGCACGAATCAGGAACGGTGCTTTTTCATCTATTTTTCCAGCATTCGTCATTTTCAATAAAGTACCTTGTTGAAACTTATCAAATTGCATTTTTCCTTTAATGTATTTCAGATCACCGCCTTGAGCATAAAAACTATTCTGATTCGACTGAGGAAAGCTAAAATTTAGTTTAAATCGGAATGGAATTTGAATAACTCCTAACCCGAGTTCAACTTTAAAATCTGCCAATTGTGTTTGGTCTTTTAGGGTTTCGATATCAATAGATTTGAGTTGGCGGGGAAACAACTTTTTATAATGTACAGGCTGTGTCCATTTTTGTAATTGTTGCACTGGTTGGGAATAATACTGATACGTCGTCACAAAACGCATTGATTCTGCACCGTGTTGATAAGGCACGGTTGTCGGTGTATGGACAAAACTTACAGGGTGTTCGGTGATACGACTGATTTGTGCGATTTTGGCCAATTGATTTGTCGTTAATTGGTCGGATGGAAATTGACCTGGTTTGAGCGTACTCGAAGAAGGTGCTGTTAATTTTTTTCGAATTGATTCAAGTAAAAATGCATGTGTACCACTTGGAATTCCCATTTTTGCTTCAGGCACTGCATTCAGAACTTTGCTAAATAGAAAACCTTTAGGTTGGTTCAAATCTCCCCATTGCGTTAGGGTCAGAAGAGTATGATTTTGATCCAATTTGAACCATTCAAATTTGCCTAGACCATAAGGAACGGGTGCATCCACAATCAAACTCGAAATAGTATTACCTTCAATATGATGCTGAAACACTATGGTCTCATTAAAGTTGAGCACAGGTATTGGTGTTGGAATGGAAATTTTATATTGAACCTGAGTGATATTTTTTTCTTGATTTAATATTTTAGCTGACTTCAATGTCGGGAATAAACCAACAAAATTTTCAAACTGTGAAAGCGTTTTGGCGACCTTTTCTTCATTAACAGGCAATACGATGGCAGATGATGTGAACTTCACATTTGGATTGGGTTGTTTTTTGCGTGTCGGAATAGATGTTTGGGTATTTGTGTGCGCATAGATGAGAATCTGATCTTTTGCGATGCTGGCGAGTTCGGTACTATTATTTTGAAATGGTTTTAACGCACTGGGTATATTTTCTTTCCATTCAATAATCGCACTGTACGACAAGCTAGGTACAAAAATAAGGCTTAAGCACAATGCTCGATAGTTAAAGTATTTCATTTTCATCCTGAACTATGAATTTAGACTTTTTATTTTGTGTCATTGTAAATCGTGTGATGCTTTCATCAATAGTGCGATGATGTAATCAACAGTATTCATTAAAACGACAATTCGATTTCAGGTAAAGTGGTGTAATATCTTTGCTTAAGAAAATCGATTGTTGAATCCCCTATGTCTGATACTCAACCAGTTTTATCTGTCCGTTACTTCTTAAATTTACAAGAGTCTCAGGATGGTTTTGCATTAGCTACTTTTGGCAAAAAACAATTTACGCGTTTTTTAACGCCACTTGTCAGTATTGCGATCGTGATTTGGGGGCTTTATCTTGGATTAGAGGGTGTAGGACGCTATTACGTGGCTTTAGGCACGTTCTTTATCTTTTTACAAATCGTTATGCGTTATTGGTTCTTACCTATGATGTTCAAGCGTCAGTTTGAAAAATATCAATTTGGTAAGACTGAACAAGGTATCGATTTGTTTCAAAACTCTGCCGAGCTTTTTTCAAGTGGTCGTCCTAAACAAGCATTTGCCTACAGTGAAGTACAAAAATTTGTAGTGGGTAAATTGACCTATATGCTTGAACTCAAAAATCATACAGTTGTCATTATTCCAAAACGTGCATTTGAGTCTGATGTAGACAGAACACTGTTTGAAAATACATTCCAAAAACGTTAAGTTTTGATGAGTTCATTACTCAAACTATAAATAAGAGAGATTTTCATGAGTGCAGTTCCATCAAAAATTGTATGTGTCGGTCGCAGTTATGCTGCGCATGCTCAAGAATTAGGTAATGCGATTCCTGATCAACCTGTCTTATTTATCAAGCCGCCGAGTAGCTTGGTGTCCTTAGCAGAAGGGATTGATTGGAATCGTGCATTGGGACAGTGTCATCATGAATGTGAACTTTCATTACGAATAGATCGACCGCTCAAAAACGTTAAGGATCCTCAAGAGGCATTAGCAGCAGTAGGTGCAGTCACCCTTGGTTTGGATTTGACTTTAAGAGATCAACAAGATCAGCTTAAAAAGAAAGGACAACCTTGGGAACGTGCGAAAGCATTTGATGGATCTTGTATTTTGGCAGATTGGATTTCGCTTGATCAGGTCCCAGCATTAGATCAAGTCCAGTTTAAGCTCGAAATTAATGATCAACTTAGGCAACATGGTGATACGGGGTTACTGATTTTTAAATTAGGAGCGCTTTTGGCAGAAATCAGTCAAAACTTTAGCTTAATGTCTGGTGATGTTGTCATGACGGGTACGCCTGCAGGTGTGGGACCATTAGAATCGGGTGATCAGCTCAAAATGACTTTGACTGGCTTAAAACAAGATTTTGTGTGGACTACGCAAGTGCATTAATGATGCATCAAGCTCAATTAAAAAGGATGATGGTTCATCCTTTTTTTATGGCTAGAGATTGTCTGAGTTGATGTTTTTACGAAACTGTTGGGGCGTGATGTGCATCCAGCGTTTAAACATATTGATAAAGGCTGAGGCGTTGGCATAGCCCAAATCTAGAGCAATATGTTCAACGGTTTTATTTTCAGACAATAAGCTTAATGCTCGTGTAATTTTAAAGCGTTGACGCCATTCATTGAGCGACATCGAAATTTCAGCTTCACATAGGCGAGATAAAGTGCGCTCACTCATATTCACCATTTGAGCATAATCTCTCAGTGGACGCTGATCACTGAGATGCTCATGGATGTAGGTAAATATCGTTTGTAATGCAGGATGATCAGAATGGGGCAAGTAGCTTTTGAGCAGGGGTGAGCTTTTTAATTGATCCAGTAAAACCATTAAAAGTCGTTGATATTCGGGTTGATCATGTTTGAAATAAGTTTTTCTGAGTTCATTGAGTAGCGCCGTCACTAAGGGGGAGCTTAGTAAAATACCTGATTGTTTGGGCAGTGCATCACACAGGCTTTCATGCACGTATAAGGTGGCATGAGAAACAGCTGTGAGATTAATACTGCTGTGATGCAGATGCGGCGGTAGCCAAATTCCGTAGGGCGGAGGTGTTAAATATTGATTTTGATCAATATGAACTTCCATTACACCATCAAATGCATAGATAAATTCGCCCCATGCATGACCGTGTTTAGGATATTCCGAATGGGCTGGATCATTACGGAATGTTAGCCAAAGATTCTCTTGGATATGATCATAATTATCTAACTGAACGAATGATTCATGTGGATGGCGTTTTGGCATATTAAATTGCCTGAATAAATGTATTTGTTGTCTGTTTTGAATTATATATTCTAATTCAGTCAGCAGTATAGTGACGACTTGTTTGTGTGAAGAGTGCCACTCATGGGTGAGCGAAGAGGTCTTGACCTTCAGGCGTCAAGCTTAATGATCGTATTGTGTTTAGTCTGGGGTTTACAGCAAATTGTCTTGAAACTTGCAGCTACTGATATTAGTCCTCTGATGCAAATCGCATTGCGCTGTGGTTTGGCAACCTTGCTTGTCGTTCCATTATTGTATCGACAACGAGTGCAACAACTGTTCAATTACCGTTATGTTGTTCCTGGAATTTGGTTAGCCTTTTTATTTTCTGCAGAATTTTATTTGGTTGCTGAGGCACTCAGGTACACCAGTGCTGCGCACACTGTTGTTCTGCTCTATACCGCGCCTATTTTTGTGGCTTTAGGCTTACATTGGAAAGTCAAAGCTGAAAAATTGAATCACTTGCAGTGGTTTGGTATTTGGTTCGCATTTTTTGGCATCGCTTATACTTTTTTAGTGCGTGATCAAGCTCAAAGTCAACTCAACCATATTTTATGGGGAGATTTTCTTGCTCTAATGGCAGGGATGATGTGGGCATTGACTACGATTTCTTTAAAATTTTCAACGCTTTCTGAGGCGCCGCCCACTCAAACATTATTTTATCAATTGCTTGGGGGCTTTATTTTTTTATTACCCTTAGCTTTTTGGACTGGACAAGCAGATGTACGCTGGTCACAACTGACGTTTCTGAGCTTAACATTTCATGCTGTTGTCATGTCTTTTTTAAGTTTGCTGCTATGGTTTTGGTTGTTACGAACTTATTTAGCAAATGGCTTAGGTGTGTTTTCGTTTTTGACCCCCATGTTCGGCATGTTGTTTGGTGTATGGCTGTTAGATGAGGAGATCGAAACGAGTTTCTTGGTCGGTTCTAGTATGGTTCTTGCAGGGATTATGATTGTATCTTTGCACCGCTATTTGAGAATTTATTTTGATCGAATCAGCGCAAGAATTGGAGCATTCCATTGAATCAGTATACATGGCTGGGATTAAGCTCGATTTTAATTTGGGCCTCGTTGGTTGCGGTGGTGAAACTTGTAACTGAATCATTAAGCCCGGTACAGGCGGTGGCACTGATCTATAGTTTTAGTGCATTGTTCATGTTATGGAAAAATGGTTTTCCCAAGCTTTCACTCATGCCTAAAAAATACTTATGGGGCTGTGGTGCTCTTTTTGTTGGCTATGAGATCCTGTTTTTAATTTCGATTGCACTTTCAACGCATCGAGAACAGGTATTAATCATTGCAATGATTAATTATCTTTGGCCTCCTTTGCTGATTGTATTTTCGATTCTTGCACGGCAATTGAGCGCGAATATTTGGGTGATTGCTGGCTTTGCATGTGCCATTCTTGGGTTAATGATGGTTGTTAATCCTGATATTCTCGAGCCGAAACGGATATTTGTGGCTGTGCTTGAAAATCCACTGGCGTACTCATTTGCTTTCATCGGCGCCGTACTATGGCCTTTGTACAGTATATTTACCAAGAAATATGCAGAAGGTCATAATGCTGTTCCATTTCTTTTTCTAATGACTGCAGTTGGGTTGTGGGCTGTACATTTTGTGATGCGAGAACCGTTTGTTGAGCTGAATTTGATGACATGGCTGATGGTTGTAGTCATTGGCAGCTTAATTGGCTTGGCTTACAGCAATTGGAACCAAAGCATGCAATATGGACATCTCAAAATTTTAATTTTGGCAACGTATTTTATGCCCATTTTTTCAAGTCTGATGTCGATGCTGATTCTAGATGTGCAACCTCTAATGAGCTTTTGGATCGGTTGTGTCTTAGTGACCTTAGGCGCACTTATTTGTTGGCAATCTACACGTCCATATAATCCGTCTACGAAATAAGAAAAGACCTATAGAGGTCTTTTCTTATTGCAAGAGTTTATTTTTCTTCAAGTATGGTCGATAGCGGTACGGAGAGCTTTGCAGCCAGATAATCATCAGCTTCAATCAGTGCAGGACCAATACGGTTCATCCATACATCATCTTCATGAATTTTTCCGATATCATTTTTATCAGGCAGCGTATAAGGCAATGATTTATAAAATGACCAAAAATCAAGATGATCTAAATTTCTAACCAAAACATATTCATTATTATCTGTACGTTTAATAATATTCTGCTGTTCTAATAGATTAACATATTTAGGCCAGCGGCCAATTTCACCGCGTCCTAAAATATCAAGTGCCTCCAGATCGGTTACGGTTTTACCTTGTTTTTGTTTTTTATAGAATAACTCAAGCATATCTAGAAGCATGAGAATTGGATGGCGCGTTTCGGTCTTACCTGTATGAAATGCTGTGAGGGCATAACTTATCTCAACACCAAGCAGTACGATGTTCCAAGAGAGATAAATCCACAACAGGAAAATTGGAACTGCTGCAAAAGCACCGTAAACCAACTGATAACTGGTAAAGTTAGTCATCACGAAGCCGAATAAATTTTTCAGTAACTCGAAGGTAACAGCACTAAAAATCGCAGCAATCATGGCTGCTTTTATTGGAACAGAGCGGTTTGGAATCGTCCAATACAAGGCAAAAAAACCAAATGCGGTGAGTGCAAATGAGATGACCCATAAAATAAAAGTGCCATTCAATTCATAACCTGCAAAATTATTGCTTAGGATGTTCATAGACGCTAAAGTCGATGAAATCACAAAAGCCGAACCCAGCAGGATTGGTCCCAGTGAAATGATGGTCCAATAGCGCATAAAACCAATAATGCCATTACGCGTTTCTGTCACACGCCAAATACGATTGAATGCTGTCTCAATGCTAGTGAGCATCATTACTGTGGTAAAGAATAAAAACAGCACACCAATAATGGTTAAGTTGCTCGAATTGTCAGTAAATGCATTCAATGCTTTATCAAACGCGATACTGGTTTTAGGCAGAAAATTACTGTAGATCAATTGTTGTAATTGTTGCCGAGCAGGTTCTAATGCTTTAATCGATGAAATGATAACCAAGAATACGGTCAACATCGGCACGACAGCGAAAAGTGTGGTGTAAGTTAAAGAGCCTGCTTGCTCACGACAATTGTTAGCTTCAAAGCGTCGTAGTACAAACAAAATAAACTGAAACCATGTTTTATTGTAGAAAGGTAACTTTTTTAAGATTTCCGCCATAAATAATGAGTCTCGAGTATTTTTTAGTTAAAATTCTGTACGTTCGTTGCACAGCTTAACCAAATTTTAAAAAAAATACCGTATAGTTTTCTTTTTTCATTGGATGATCTTTTTATGCAAGCATATGTTCTAGTTTTGTATTACAGCAAATATGGTTCAACCAAGGAAATGGCACATTTAATTGCTCAAGGAATTGAATCTACTGGAATGCTTGCGAAAATTAGAACAGTTCCACAGTTGGCAACAGTGGTGACTGAAGCAGCACCAAGTATTCCAGAGGAGGGCGATATTTATGCGACTTTGGATGATCTTCAACATTGTTCGGGACTTGCATTAGGATCACCAACTCGATTTGGCAATATGGCATCAGAAATGAAATATTTTTGGGATCAAACAACGAGTTTATGGCTCAATGGTGCATTGCATAATAAACCTGCTTGTGTATTTGGTTCATCGGGCTCTATGCACGGCGGGCAGGAAAGTACATTACTGACTATGTTGCCACCTTTGTTTCATCATGGAATGTTGATTTTGGGTTTAACCAATGCCAACCCAGCTTTATCGAATACAAAATCAGGTGGGACACCCTATGGTGCTACACATGTCAGTGGTCCTAGACACGATCAATCTCTAAGCCAAGATGAAAAATCACTGTGTATCGAGCAAGGGAAACGATTAGGTGAAGTGGCGTTGCAAATGTTAAAGAAATAATGTTAAAGATTATTTTATCAGGCATAAAAAAAGTGAGCTTCTCGCTCACTTTTATTTTGAAATATGTTTTTGTTCAAACCGGTGTTTGCACTTTTTGCATTGGTAATCGAGGAAAACATTCTTATCGACGATTTCTCCCGCTTTTTTTCCAAAACGATGACCTAAAAAGCCACCAGTCACACCCACACTGATTGCACCAACAAAAGTGCCAATTGTGCCACCCATGATTACACCTAAAGGCCCCGCAACAGCACCAATGGAAGCACCAATAGAAGCACCTGATGCAGCACCACCCACAGTACCCGCAGTTGTACCCGCTGCGGAAAGAAGAACACCACCTGTTTTTTGCAGTAATTGTTCATGGTTGCGTTTTTCAATATCAGTTGAACCGCATTTTGGGCAGTGTATTTCTAAGTTTTCAGTCATTTAGGATTGCTCTAATCTATACATCCATTTATTTAAAAGATTCTAGCATTGCGCTTAAAGTTGCAACATGGCCGAATGTAGAAAAACTGTAATGGCAGATAAAATAAAAAATTGATTTGAAAATAGATTAATTTAATTTTTAAGGATAAAACCATATTTTATGAGCAGGATGGCTTAGATCTTGAACTGAATAACTAAGCGCAAATAGTGATTTAATTTTTTTCGAAGTTTGGCTTATTTTTTTATTCCAATCAAAAAAATTACCAAGACAATGAAAAAATTATTTGTACTAAGCACCATTGTGACATTGAGTTTTAGCCTTATTGCATGCTCAAAAGAAAAGCCTACTGAGCTTAAGGGGCAAGATTAATCAAAAGAAAAGTTAACAACCTTGAATATTGGCTATCAAAAAGCGGCGCTTAAATTCATCGTTGCAAAACAAAATAAAACTTTTGAGCAGGCATTCCCTGGTGTGAAAATTCAATGGAAAGAATTCCCGGCAGGTCCTCAAACACTAGAAGCATTAAATGTCGGTGCTATTGATGTGGGGTATACAGGGGATACACCTGTAATTTTCGCACTTTCTGCAGGTAAACCAATTCAATATTTAGCTTATGAAAATGGATCTAAAAACTCACATAGCTTGCTCTTACCCAAAGACAGTACGATTCAAAGCTTAAAGGATCTAAAAGGTAAGCGCATTGGTGTTACACAAGGTTCAAGTGCGCATTACTTTCTCTCACAAATATTAGATCAAGCTCAATTGAGCTGGTCTGATATTCAACCCGTCTGGTTAACGCCTGCAGATGCCCGAGCTGCTATTGATAAAAAATCACTCGATGCTTGGGCGATTTGGGATCCTTATGCAAGTGCTGCTTCGCTTAAAGGTGATACACGTGTTCTTATTGATTCAAAAGCTTTGCCATTAGCGTATAGCTTCTATTTGTCTTCTCCAAAATTTTTAAAACAACATGCGGTTGAAGCCCAAAGATTTGTGCAAACATTAAATCAAGTAGATGATTGGATCAATCAACACCCAGATCAAGCCGCAAAAATTTTGGCGCAAAGTACAAGCTTGGACGAAAATATTACCAAACTGGTTTTAGAAAAAAGAAATATTCCTGCTTATGCCAAACTGGTCGATACAGATACAGTCACGGCGCAACAAAAAATTGCAGATTTGTTTTATCGACTCAAACTCATTCCGAATGCGGTGTCTTTAAAAGATCATGTGTGGACTGGGCAAGAGTAAGTGATTGAACGCGAATCATATTTTTATAGACGCATAAGTATCCAATTTAAATGATTTCAAAAGCATTCATCTTTCAGTCATTAATACAATGAAGTATTAGAAAGATGAGTGCATCATGAATCAACCATTACAACAAAGCTTAACAGCACTTCCTATTCTAAATTTAAGTCAATTTGATCAATCATCAACGCAAGCAGATTTTCTGCAACGACTTGCACATATCGCCAAGGATATTGGTTTTTTTTATTTGACAGGTCATGGCATTTCAGCTGAAAAAATTTTGGAGATTCAGCGTATTACTCGACAGTTTTTTTCGCTGCCACAAGAACAAAAAGATGAAATCGCTATGATTCATTCCCCGCATTTTCGAGGGTATAGTCGAGTAAATGCCGAAGTTACACGTCTGCAACCTGATTTTAGAGAACAAATAGACATTGGTTTTGAGCTGGCTGCATTAGAACCTGAAACTGGACCGACATGGAGACGTTTACAGGGACCAAATCAGTGGCCTTCGAATTGGCCTGAGTTTCAACGCGTAGTCACCGCATGGCAACGAGATCTCAGACAAGTTGCAATTAAATTATTAAAAGCCTTGTTGCTTTCATTGGGGCAGCAGGACACAGCACTTGATCAATTGATTACAGGCAGTCCACATGAACTACTCAAGCTGATTCATTATCCCCCAATTGATCAAATGAATCATCAGGGTGTAGGCCCTCATAAAGACTCCAATATTTTAACTTTACTTTTACAAGACCAGATCGGAGGACTTCAGGTCTTAAGTCAAGGCAAATGGATTGAAGTACCATTTGTTGAACACGCATTTGTCGTCAATATCGGTGAGGTTTTAGAGCTTGCCACAAATGGATATTTGATTGCGAATCAACATCGAGTCATATCTCCAACCAATGCAGAACGGTACTCGGTTGCTTATTTTCTTTCTCCAAATTTATTTGCTGGTGAAATTCCGCTTTTAAATCTTGCAAATGATTTAAAAGCACTTGCACAAGGACCAGAGACAGATCCACTGAATCCTTTACTGAGAAATGTGGGAGAAAACTGTATCAAAGGTCGACTTAGATCTCATTTAGACGTTACTGAAAAATATTATCCAGCGCAATTTAAACAACTCAAACAATCAACAACAATATCTAGTAAATCATGAAGTCAAAATACGCCCAATTTTTATTTATTATTTTTGCAATTCTCATTATCAGTGCATGTAGTGCTCAACCTGAACCTCAAAAAACAAAGCAAACACAACAAACAATCGTGATTGGATCACATGGATCGGATGTTGATATTTGGAGACATATCGCGGATTCTGATCAGGCGAAAGCAGCAAATGTTGACATTGAGGTGAAAGAAATTAATGACGGTGTGGCTTTGAATCAAGCTTTGCTCGATGGTGAAATTGATGTAAATGCATTTCAATCTTGGGCGTATTTCAAAGAATTTAATGACTTGAATCATCATAAGCTTGCTGTCTTGGCGACCACTTATTTAGAGCCTATGGGTTTATATTCTCAAAACTACAAGTCACTAACTGCTTTGCCTGATCGGGCCTTAATTGCAATTCCAAATGATGTGGCGAATACAGCACGTGCATTAAGACTATTAGAACGTGCTCAGTTGATTCAACTTAAGCCAGATTTTAATACGATTTCTGGAACTCTTGAAAGTATCCAGTCAAATCCGAAATCACTTCAATTTAAATTGGTCAAAGGTGCACAACTACCACGTGTATTGTCTGAGGTGGATTTAGCCGCAATTGGAAATACTATTGCTCTAGAAAGTGGACTAAATGTAATAACAAATGCGATATTTAAAGAAGAGGTTACTGATAAAGCTTTAGAAAATGTCAATATACTTGCAGTGCGTAAAGATCGATTGAATGATCCACAATTTCAAAAACTTTCAAATCTTTACCATCAGCCTTACGTTGAAGATTATATTCAAAAGCATTTTGGTGGTACAAAATTGGGTATTCAACTTGATCCTGCCACATTAAAATAAAAAAGCGCCGTTAGGCGCTTTTTTTAATGTTCAACATTATTCTTGAACAAAAGTCACTGTCCCATTTGCAAGTGATTCAACACGAGCAAGTGATTCAACTCGGTAACCTTTTTCAAGTAAAAGATCACGGCCAGGTTGGAACGACTTTTCAATCACGATACCAATCCCGACAACCTCAGCTTCAGCTTGGTGAATCAAATCAGCTAAACCTAAAGCTGCTTGTCCATTCGCAAGAAAGTCATCGATCACAAGAACCTTATCTGTTGCTGCAATGTGCTTCTTAGAAATAGCAATTGTGCTTTCTACTTGCTTTGTAAATGAGAATACTTTTGAACGATATAAATCATCTTTTAAAGTTAAAGATTGATACTTACGTGCAAAAATTACCGGTACACCAAGTTCCAAGCCAGCCATCACAGCAGGTGCGATACCTGAAGCTTCAATTGTGATGATTTTGGTGATGCCTGCATCTTTGAATAGACGAGCAAATTCTTGACCAATTTGTTGCATCATCACTGGGTCGATTTGGTGGTTTAGAAAAGAATCAACTTTTAAAACCTGATCAGATAGAACGATACCTTCGTTTAAGATTTTCTGTTCTAGTGCGTACACGGGAGAATCCTCTAGGGCAGGTGCCTTTTTAAGCAAAGACGTATTTTAAAAAGCATCTGCAAAAAAGCAAGTAAAAAATGCCTTAATTTTGTGGACCGTTATACCCTGTCAGTAAGAGCCCGTATGAAGATTTCTTATCTTGGTGTGTGACTTTCACTGGTAGATAGTCCAATTTCGGAGACAGCCAAAAAATCGTTTCACGACCTGGTTTATCATGCTTCATCACTACTTTGATGGTATCAAACGTACCGTACTTGGTTTCTACTTTTTCAGTGCCTTGTTTGACGAAACGACGTGATTCAACTTCTTTAGCATCTGCAATCCAATATTGCGATTTTAAACCGTTATTTTTTAAGTCTTCACGAATTTGCAATTCTGCATTTAACTCATCCAGTACACCAGATTTCCAAGCAAATGAACGTTGCTCTTTATCTTTAGTGGTGTTAATGGTTTTGGCACTTGGATTAAATTTAATGCTCATTGTATTGTTATGAACCAAAATTTTACTGGTGCGACTGAAATTGGATGATTGAATCTGATTATTGTTGAATGTGAAGTTACTGGTTTCAGTCGCTGAAGCAATACCACCTGCTTTAGCTGCAAAAACGTAATTCCATGTGTTACCTGATTTTTTCAAGGTTCGTGTTGCTGACCCCAAGTTTTTACCATTGTATGCAAACTGATAAGAGGCTTGGAAGGGCGTCATGGCAAGCGCTTGACTTGAATAGCCTGTGAAAAGCACGGCTGTACCTACACTTGCAATCACACTCAAAGTTTTAAACGATTTAAATGCCATAAATATTTTCCTTTACCTTCGTATCGAAGGATCACTTGAAGTTTTATTATCTCTGATAAATAAGGAGAAATAATCAATAATCACAGTGAAAATGTATTTTTCTGTAGCTTAAGCTTTATGACGACATCAAAACGCTGCGCTCTAGTCGTCCTTTTGTTTAATTGGTGTAATGTGATCACTTTCCACTTCATCAGATTTAGATTTGAATCGATCAGTATTCATTTTGCTGAATAAAGCCATCAAATTTACATTACCAATCACCACCAATTCTGTTTCACGAAGTTCTGCATGGTTGACGTGTACTTTGCCCAATGTTTCAATGATCGAGCGATTTTTTCCGAGCCACTGATTTAGATCGAGATGTAAGAGATCGTCTTTGACTTTAATGACATTAAACCGCTCTAAAATCATACCAAGTGGATCTTTACGAAGAATTTTTTGATAGAAAAATAGGGCAGAGCGGAATGCAATTTTCATCCAAAAGGTTTGAAATTTTGCTTCAATGACTTCGGTTTCACTAATTTGTTCAAATACAATCAGTTGTACATCTTTATTCAATTCCATTTGAATCAGCTTTAAATCTACAGAGAGAATGGTATAAAGCCCTTTCACATTCAAAGTGGCATAGAGTCGAAGCCAATCATCATGTAAATCAGCATGTAAGTCTTCAAGGATGCTGACATTGTCGGTCACAAAGCGCTTGAAAGTCGCATTTAAAAAAACTTGAGAGACAGGAAATTCACGTTCTTCTTCAATAAACCCTTCAGCCTTTTGATAGACTTTACGAAATTTGTTCGCGATATTTGAAATAATCGTTGGCATAAGTGAAGTTCCATTACCTCTAAATCTTGTGAGATGTCAGCTAGTATATATCTTGTAGGTGATTACTGCCGAAGGATAACAGCTTATCCAATTGCGATGTAATGTTTACAAAGACGTTTATTATGGTTTTGATGGTCAGGCGTTATTTAAGTTTAATCTATTGGTTTCGCATGACTTTATCTTATTTTATCTGAAGAACTTGCTCAATATTTAACTCATTTGTCTAAAATATGTCATCAATATAAAGATCAACTCGATTTATTCAGATTGATAAGCGCGCTGAATTTGACAGACCTCAATCGAATACGTGTCATACCATGTTAGGCGACCTTTTTGTTGCGCATAAAGATGCTCAGTGTCCTGACGCCAAGCTTGAATATCCTCTAACCGATTCCAATAAGAAAGACTGACTTCATTATTCTTCTCTTGATAGCTTTCAAACTTTATACAATGATAATCATGCATCGCTTTATGCCGCATTTGGTTTGCTAATTGTACATATTCATCATCAATATTTTTTATTTTCGCTTTGAAGATGACAACGAAGTTCATTTGTGAATACTCATTTATTATTTTAATGTGCTTCCCGAATAACGGGAAGCATAGACCGAAGTCATTGAGGAGTGTTATTCGTCATCCAAAAGCAAGTAAGGGTTTTCAAAACCTAGTTTTTGTAAAATCTCAATCTCAATTGCTTCCATTTCCTCAGCATCTTGTTCAGAAGTTTCATGATCATAGCCCATCAGATGTAAAGTACCGTGAACCAACATATGAGTGAAATGTGTTAATGGTGCTTTAAATTGTTCTTCTGCTTCACGAAGCACAACGGGAATACAAATCACCAGATCTCCGATAGGGAAACTGTCTAGAATTTCAGCCATTTCATCTGGTAAGTCGCTTGGAAAAGATAAAACATTGGTTGGCTTATCTTTACCACGATATTCAAGGTTAAGTTTGTGACTTTCTTCGACATCTACGCAAGCTATTCCAATTTCACAATCGCTTTGTGTATCAATATGACGAAGGGTGGTTTCAATAATTTTTTTAACATACGCACGTTTGAGCACCAAGTTTGATGCTTCAAACGATTGTTGTAATGAGAGACTGAGTTTCAAAATCTTGCCTTGAGCGTGATTAGATTTAAATTACTCTGCATCTTGATGCTGAGCATCAGCAGCAGAATCATTTTCTGATATGAGTGCTTCTTGACGCGCTTTACGTTCCGCACGTGCTTCAGCAGTTAAACGATGTTGTTCACTGTCCCAACCTTCGTATGCTTCTACAATTTTTTGTACAAGCTGATGTCTTACAACATCACGTGAGTGAAAACGTGTGATATGGATTTCTTTAATCTTTTCAAGCACACGTAATGAATGTGCCAAACCAGACTGTTGTCCACGTGGTAAATCTACTTGGGTAATGTCACCTGTAATGACTGCACGCGAACCAAAACCAAGACGAGTTAAGAACATTTTCATCTGTTCTGGCGTTGTATTTTGAGCTTCATCTAAAATGACAAAGGAGTGATTGAGTGTACGACCACGCATATATGCAAGTGGCGCTACTTCAATAATTTGACGCTCAATTAATTTTGCCACTTTTTCAAAGCCAAGCATTTCATACAAGGCATCATAGAGCGGGCGTAAATAAGGATCAATTTTTTGTGATAAGTCACCTGGCAAGAAGCCAAGTTTTTCACCAGCTTCCACAGCAGGGCGAACTAAAAGAATACGTTGAATTTCATTGCGTTCAAGCATATCAACGGCAGCAGCTACAGCCAAATAGGTCTTACCTGTACCCGCTGGACCAATCCCGAAAGAAATATCACTTTGAAGAATACGTTGTACATAGCGTTTTTGGTTGGCCCCCCGCGGATTAATGCGGCCCTTGCGAGTTTGGAGCCAGACTTCGTCAAGTCCTGTGTGTTCTTGATTAGGATCCAATTGTAATTCATGATCAGTCTGGCTGCCTTGAATCATTAAATGAATCAAATCAGAGCTGATTTGTTGAGAAACTTCAGCTTCGGCGTATAAGCGCTGAAGTAAGCTTTCAACTCTCTCGACTTCATCAATTCCACCGTCAATAAAAAAACTATCACCACGCTGACTGATTTTTACATCTAAACGTTGTTCAATTTGTTTCATATGACCGTTGTACGCGCCAAGCATGGTTTGTAAACGGTCCATTGAAACACCGGGAAAAGCCACTGTACGTCGAATCGCTGCAGTCAAGAGATTTCCTTTAGAGTCTATTAATCTATACCTCTACATTACGCCACGTCAGGTTCAAGATTCAAGAGTTCACCGTAAACAAAATTCAAGGTTTTAATCTCTGTAATCTCAATCTCTGCAAAGCGTCCGAGCCAAGAAGCATCACCAATAAATGTTACTAAACGTGTATTGTCTGCGGTTCCTACCAATAAGTTTGGATCGTGCTTTGAAACGCTCTCAATGAGCACACGTTGGACAGTACCAAGCATAGCATCAGTTTTTTGGATACTTGATTGCTTGATCCATTGTTGAACTTTAGCCAAGCGCTCTTTTTTAACATCTTCAGGTGTTAAATCTTCCAGCTCTGATGCTGGTGTACCAGGACGTTTCGAGTAGATGAAACTATAAGAATGATCAAAATCTAAGTCTTGAATAAATTGATATGTCTCTTCAAAGTTAGCATCAGTTTCACCAGGGAAGCCAATAATAAAGTCTGAAGACAAATGCATATCAGGGCGTACCTGGCGTAATTTAGCAATCTTATCGATATAAACGTCAATCGTGTGGTTACGCTTCATCGCCTTCAATACATCATTTGAACCACTTTGAACTGGTAAATGAAGGTGAGAAACCATCTGTGGTAGGTCACGATAGCATTGGATAAGGTCATCATTGAATTCTAATGGATGAGATGTCGTATAACGAATACGACCAATGCCTGGAATTTCCGCCACTAGACGAAGAAGATCAGCAAACGTACAGATTTCACCTTCGAATGTTTCTCCGCGGTAACCATTTACGTTTTGACCGAGTAAAGAAACCTCACGTACGCCCTTTTCCGCAAGACCAGCAATTTCAGCAAGTACATCATCTAGGGGACGAGAGACTTCCTCACCACGAGTGTATGGCACCACGCAGAATGAACAGTATTTTGAACAGCCTTCCATAATTGATACGAAAGCTTTATAACCTTCAACGCGAGGTTCAGGTAAGAAGTCGAACTTTTCGATATCTGGAAATGAGATGTCTACCAGTTTGATTTTCTCTTTTTTCGGCTTTTCAATTTGATCCGTATGTTGATCAAGCATTTGTGGCAAACGGTGAAGTGTTTGTGGACCAAATACCATGTCGACATAAGGTGCACGTTTTTGGATATTGTCACCTTCTTGAGATGCAACACATCCACCTACACCAATCACCAAATCAGGATTTTTTTCTTTCAGCTTGCGCCAGCGACCTAATTCTGAAAATACTTTTTCTTGCGCTTTTTCACGAATTGAACAGGTATTCATTAAAAGAATATCTGCATCAGCAGGGTCTGTCGTTAATACATAACCGTGTGAATCACCTAGCAAGTCGGCCATACGATGACTGTCATACTCATTCATCTGACACCCTTGCGTTTCGATATACAGTTTTTTGACTGCACCATCGATGGCTGGGGTGTGCTGTGGCTGGGTAACAGTGTTTTCTGAGGCAGCTGGGGCACTATTCGGAATGAAGGTTTGAACCGTCATGAAGGCTCCTATCCTATAAAAAGGGATAAATATGTTCCGGTGAAGTATGGGGGAATCCCACACTCGATAAAAGCGAGCTATTTTACAGTATTTGTACTACGGGTTGAACAAATATATAAATCAGATCAAGTTTATGGATTTACAGTAAAAATACTTTAAAATAATAGTGGTTAATCAGCGCTTTACATAACAGAACAGTACTTGATCATTAGAGTATTTAAAATACATTTTAAAATTGCCAAGCGCTGCAAAAGAGTTGATCATGCAAAAAAGCATGTCCAAATGTAGCGACGAGTTAAAGTTGAGAAGAGAAGCGTGTTAAAAAAAGCAGTGAAGCAAAAACAGTTAAAACAATATTTAATGGGGTTGATAACACTAGGTTGTTTGCCCGTTGCTCATGCGGCTGAAGAGCAATTTAATGAGGCGATTAAATTTGCGAACTCGGGTAATACAGCTCAGCTCGAATATTATCGTTCTGCAATGCAAAATGATGCGCTTGGATATTATCCAGAATATTGGATGTTGAATAATAATTTAGGCTTCCAACCTGCAACGAATATTATCAGCTTTGCACAGCGCTATCCTCAATCTGCAATGGCTGAAAAATTAGCTGCTGATTATGTCGAAGAAAAGGTAAAACAAGCGGATTTCAAGACAGCTCAACCTGTTTTACCTTATGTCACCAATCCTGACCAAGCTGAAAGCTGTGCGGTTGCGCAAGTACGAGCAAAAAATGGCGATACATTGGTGTACGCGGAATACAAAGATGTCTGGCTTACAACAGAGTCGCAGCCAGAATCGTGTAATGGTTTAGGTCGCTTAATGCTAAGTAGTCCCTTACTCACCACCACGGATCGTCAACAGCGCTTGTATGCGCAACTTAGAGCGGGCCAGTCTGGTCCAGCGATCGCAACAGCACAAACTCTGGGTTTAAACTTGTCATTAGCACAATTAAATCAAATTCAGGCAGATCCTTTGAATTATTTATGGTCTGCGACCAAAGGAACAACAGTAGATTATGCTTATTTGGTGTTTGCTTTAGGTCGTGCTGCAGATGCTGACTTGAACACGGCGCTTCAAAATCTTCCTCGTGTCGTGCAAGGTGTTCCTGCAGATGTTCAAAAGTATATGTACCGCACGGTGGCGTATATTGGAGGCACGACAGTGATGAAAAATAATTTTAATCCAGAAGTGCTGAAGAACTTTGATTACAGTTATGGCGTGCCTTTTACACCAGAAGAGGCTGAAATTTACGCGCGTCAAGCGATTCGTTTTGGTGAGTGGGAAAGTGTGTTGCGCGCCATAGATAGTATGAGCGTTACGCAAAAACAAGAAGATCGCTGGCAATATTGGATGGCGAGAGCGTATGAAAATCGCAAAGATCAAGCTTCCAAGCAAGCTGCAAAAAGTATTTATCAACGATTAGCTGCCGCTGGCGATGATTATCACAATCTGTTGGCAAAAGATCATTTAGGTATTCGTTATAATGAAGCACATGATCGAGCACAACCAAGCGCACAGGATATTCAACGTTTAGATCAAGATATTCACTTTAGACGTGCTTTTGCATTACGCAATATCAATGCTTCAGCAACTTACACAAACCGTGAATGGAATTGGGCTGTCCGCCAAGCTTATCTCAAGCAAGATGATGGTCTATTACTGGCTGCGGCAAAACGTGCCACAGAAATGGGGTGGTATGACCGTGCTATTTATGCGGCGGAAAGAACACTTAAACGTCATAACTATGCATATCGTTATGCGACACCACATCAAAATCTAGTGGTGACGCATAGTAAAAATGCAGGGATTGATCCTTCGTGGGCTTATGGTTTAATGCGTCAAGAAAGTCGCTTTGTAACCACGGCCCGTTCACATGTAGGTGCTGGTGGATTGATGCAAATTATGCCTGCTACAGCAAAAGATGTGGCACGAAAAATGGGTGAAACGTATAATCCTGCTGCATTATCAGATCCGAATACCAATATTCGTTATGGGACATATTACCTGTCAATGATTCAAGGTATGCTGAGTAACAGTCCAGTTCTAGCTACGGCTGGCTATAATGCAGGGCTGACTAGAGCACGTCGTTGGCAACCAGAGTTTAAAAGCATTGCGGCGGATCAATACACAGAGTCAATACCACTTCATGAAACACGTGACTATGTGAAGAAAGTTATGACCAATGCTGCTCATTATGGTGTTTTGCTTGGACAGGGGCCGCAAGCGATCGAAAGTCGTATGCCGCCTATTCCAGTAAGAAATACGCAATAGCATTTCAACTATTTTTGTGAGCTTTGATGAATCACACAAAACTGCTGTTTAGTCGTCAACACACTTACCTCCTCAGTAGTTTGAGCGTAGGGGCTTTGTTGTGTTCAGCAGATGTGATGGCATCAGGGAAAGGTTTACAAGGATATGTGCTTCAAGTACAGATGACACCTGCCATTTGTGCATTAGATCGAACAAAAGCGAAACACCGTAAATGCCTAGAAGGATATTCACTGACGATAAAGGGTCTTATCCCAGAAACCAGTCGTCATGATTGCCAAACGAGTTCATCTGCCACCTTGGCACCGCTACAGAAGAAGGTTGTTGCTAGGGTGATGCCTGATGAGCAGGCTAGAATTAGGCTGTGGGCCAACTATGGTGGTTGCGTTCCAATGAATGCCAGTCAGTATTTTCGTACCATTATTAATCATGCAGACCAATTAAAAGTTCCTGATTACTTAACAGGAGTGGATCGTAAAACAGTCTCTATCGCGACATTACGATCGCAATTCATCAAACTCAACCCAAAATTACCCAGCCAAGGTATTGAATTTCAATGCCAAAGTTTAAATGGTCGCCCGGTGTTAACGGGGGTTGAAATCTGTTATCGCACGAATGGTCAATTCAAGTCATGTGCGTCTGATATTGTCTCGACCTGCCCAAATACATTTGACATAGAGGGCGCCTACTAATTTATTTCCGCGAAGTTAATTTATATTTCCTATCAGACTTTTGTTGAAATTCATTCTCTTTTCAATGCATCTGTCAAAGTATTGGAGTACAATCTTCGCCGTTTATGATTATTAAGATTAGATAGAACAGCTATTTAATCGCATTGACTATCCTCTCAACTGGAGATAATTACATGAAGCAACCTGTTCGCGTTGCCGTTACTGGCGCTGCTGGTCAAATTGGTTACAGCCTTTTATTCCGTATCGCTAGCGGTGAAATGTTGGGTAAAGACCAACCAGTTATTCTTCAATTATTAGAAATTCCTGTTGAGAAAGCTCAACAAGCGCTTAAAGGCGTGATGATGGAACTTGACGACTGTGCTTTCCCATTGTTGGCTGGCATGATCGGTACTGATGATCCTAAAGTTGCATTCAAAGATGCTGACTACGCGCTTCTTGTTGGTTCACGTCCACGTGGTCCTGGTATGGAACGTGCTGACCTTCTTAAAGTCAACGGTGAAATCTTCATCGGTCAAGGTCAAGCGCTTAACGAAGTTGCTAGCCGTGACGTTAAAGTTCTTGTTGTAGGTAACCCTGCTAACACGAATGCTTATATCGCAATGAAATCTGCTCCAGATCTTCCAGCGAAAAACTTCACAGCAATGTTACGTCTTGACCACAACCGTGCGTTAACTCAACTTGCTCAAAAAGCAGGTGTTGCAGTTTCAGACATCAAAAACATGACAGTTTGGGGTAACCACTCTCCAACAATGTATGCTGACTACCGTTTTGCTAACGTAAACGGCGAAAGCTTAAAAGACAAAATCAACGATGCTGCATGGAATAAAGACGTATTCCTTCCAACTGTTGGTAAGCGTGGTGCTGCGATCATCGAAGCGCGTGGTCTTTCTTCTGCTGCTTCTGCTGCAAACGCTGCAATCGACCATATGCGCGATTGGGCTCTTGGCACAAACGGCGAATGGGTAACTATGGGTATTCCTTCTGATGGTTCTTACGGTATCCCTGAAGGCGTAATGTTCGGTTTCCCTGTAACTTGTGAAAATGGCGAGTACAAAATCGTTCAAGGTCTTGAAATTGACGAATTCAGCCGTGAGCGTATCAACTTCACGCTTAATGAGTTAGAAGAAGAACGTGCAGCGATTGCTGACATGGTTAAATAATTTAGTTTTCAACTAAATTAAAAAAGCACTCCGAATGGAGTGCTTTTTTAATGCACAAAACTTAACAATGCTTAAGAAATCCTTCTACATAGAACTTTGTATTGACATGTTATCTTGAACAAAATCATGAAAATTCAAGGAGCAATCCATGTTGGATATGGAAGTAAATCAAGAATTACTTTTTGAGCAATTGGGCTTAGATAGCTCACCTGAAGGGATTGATCAATTTATACAAACACATCGGCTTGATCCCAATACGCCGATGCATGAAGCTGATTTTTGGAATCCATCGCAACGCGATTTTATTATTAGTCATTGGAAAAAAGATAATGAATGGGCCATTGTCATTGACCAATTGAGTGAGCAGCTCACAAACGATACAAAGTGATGAAAATATAATCACAAATTGAAACAATAAACCCAGACCAAAAGCTGGGTTTTTTCATGGATTTCTTATAAGTTATTTAAATAATAATTTTATTAAAATCTGATAAGGGGAGTCTCTTGATGGAACATAAACCTTCCTTAGCGTTATTGTTTTCTCAATTGGGGTTGGCAAATAGTCCAGCGGCAATTGAACTCTATATCCGTACACATCAGCTTTCCGCTCAACAAAATTTACATGATGCACCATTTTGGAATAAAGGTCAGCGCGACTTCTTAATTAGTCATTTAGTACAAGATGATGATTGGGCAATATGGATAGATGAACTTAATCAACAGTTACATATGGATGCATATAAATTAAAAATGGCCTAAAAAAGCCCCTTTCATGGGGCTTTTTTTAATGCATCTTAGGTTTGGTTAACTGGATAAACCACTCTTGGTCATGAAATTGTTTGAAAGCAGGGTGAGTTCTTATCACCTCTAAATCATGATCAATAGTTTTAAAATATTTATTTAGCCAATGGCGTGTAAGTGCTGACTCTTTACGAGAAGCGCAAGCATAAGCCAGATTAAAATAAACATCACTATGGTTGGTTGACGTTAATGATTTTAAAATTTGCTGAGTGATAATCGCAAATTTTTCATCTTGAGTAATCTCAAAATACATCATGTAGGCTCTAGCTAACATCAGGGTCAGATTAATATACAAACGCATTGGCATTTCTTCAAAATCTACTCGACCTTGTTCAAGAAGAACAATCGCTTCTTGAAGAAAATGAATTTGTTCCTGACGAAGCTTACTCATACTGACCAGCTCTAAACGCAATTCAGCACGTTCAAAGGCAAGCTCAGGCGTATTTTTTTGTAAGTAAAGTTGGTCTGTTTCACCAATGCGTTGAATAATTAGCTTGGTATTAGATTGCATGGATGAGTCCTCATCAGGTTTAAAACCTATATGGAGGCAACTTCGAAAAAATAAAGCGCTAAATTAAAGTTCGTGCGGTCCTTAACCAAGCTGTAATCGAAAGACGTTGGTGGTGTGCAACAAGAACTTCATGTAATAAATCGCTTTGAAATAGAGCGATGCGATTAGGTTTAGGTTCAATAATATGCCACTGATTATTCTTATCTTGGAGCTTTAGTTGACCACCCCAATGCTGATGCCATTCCTCATGCAAATAAAAAACTGTCGACATCACACGACCATTTTTGCCTTGAGGGTTGTCTCGATGTAAAGCATAGAAATCACCAGGATTATAACAAGCGAAGTGGGCTTCGACTTCTTGAATGCCTAAATAAAATGCACGATTTAATTCCTGAGAGAGTAAATCTAAGGTTTTTATGTGTTGATGGGAAATTGATAGTTTTGGATCTAACCACAAAATGTGATCGCTGCGGATTGTGCTGACAATGCCATTTTGAATTGCTGCATTTCGAAAATCATCGAGATGGATTTGGCATTCATTTACAACGTTTTTTAAATAGCTTGGTGGGTATGCATGATCGATGATACTGAAGCCATGTTGATCTAAATCATCAAGGATTTGATCAACATTCCAATCCCCTGGGATGACAACTGCTTCCATATTTATCTCGCTATTTACTGTATAAAAAAAAGGTCAGCTATTTTAGAGTAATAATCGATTCTGAATGAAACACTTTTTCATGTTAAAATGATTGTTGATCTTAGGAATAATTGAAACATGAATTACCGTCACCATTTCCATGCTGGAAACTTTGCCGATGTCATGAAGCATGTATTGTTGCTTCAGATTTTGTCACGTCTTAATCAAAAAGATAAGCCGTATCGTTACATTGATACACATGGTGGTGCAGGTAAATACGATTTATCAACGTCTGCAGCACAGAAGTCGGGAGAGTTTTTAAATGGTATTCACCGTTTAGTTAAACTCGATGACTCAATTAAGCGTAATGCCCCTGAAGGTGTTAAGCAATATCTTAAAGTTGTAGAAGATATGCGTGCAGGTGCCGGAAAAGGCGCTTATCCGGGTTCGCCATGGTTCGCTTTGGAAGGAATGCGCGAAACAGATAAAGCAACAATTTTTGAGATGCAACGAGATGTATTTCAGCAACTTTATATGAATGTGCGTGATCGTCGTGCAGGTTTGCATGAGCGTGATGCTTATGAAGGTTTGCTCGGTGTGATTCCTCCTAAAGAAAAACGTGGATTGGTCATGATTGATCCACCATATGAGGTGGAGCGAAAGGATTTTCCGCAGTTGGTTGAACTCATTGCTACGGCATATAAAAAATGGCCTACAGGCGTATTTGCAATTTGGTACCCAATTAAAGATCGCGCAATGATTGATCGTTTTGAGAAAAAAATGATTAAGACTGGTATTCGCCGCCAATTGGTTTGTGAAGTATGTGTATGGCCAGACGATACACCTGTAGGATTAAACGGTTGTGGTTTATTGGTGATTAATCCACCTTGGAAGTTTTCTGAAGATGCAGATGAAGCATTGCAATGGCTTTTCCCGCACTTAAGAATGAGTGAAAATGGTGGTCATGCTGCCGTTCGTTGGTTGGTCGGCGAATAAGAATATTGAGAGATAAGGCTACAGTTAGGACGAATGACAATGACAAATATAAATAAACCTGAAACTGAATCTTCTCCAAGAAATGTTCCGGGCTTTGATGGTATTACTTTCGAAGTTGAAGAAGAGGAACATACGCAAGAAGGGCAAAAGGTTAAGCGTCGTGGGATTTATCTGTGGCCAAATCTGATTACTACTGCGGCATTGTTGTCAGGGTTTTACTCAATTATTGCAAGTATGAATGGCGAATTCACACAAGCTATTTATGCCATTTTTATCGCTGCTTTATTTGATGGTTTAGATGGTCGGGTCGCACGAGCAATTGGAGCGCAAAGCCCTTTTGGTGAGCAGTTTGATTCATTATCAGATATGTTGGCATTTGGTGTTGCGCCTGCAATTTTGATGTATAGCTGGAGCCTCCATGATCTAGGTCGAATCGGTTTGGCTGCATGTTTTGTCTATACTGCTTGTGCTGCATTCCGATTGGCACGTTTCAATGTGCAAATAGGTGTGGTTGATAAACGCTATTTTATTGGTGTAGCTAGTCCTCTAGCCGCAGTAATGATCATTTCTTTGGTTTGGGTGGGGCGTGATTTCCCTGAAATTTTTGTCCTATCTGATCCAATGATTCAGACGATAAATGCAGTCATTATTATTGCAGTTGGCTTGCTGATGATTTCGAATATTAAATACTATTCGTTTAAAACCGTAGATCGTAAACGTGTGCCGTTTGCAGTCTTGCCTATTGTTGTATTTATCTTTGCTGCGATTACATACAATATTCCTGTCGGTATTTTAGTGCTTTCGATTATTTATGCACTTTCAGGTTTCGTCACTACATTTTTGGCTCGAGAAAAAACAAGATAAATAAAAAAGGAGTTTGATATGCAGTTGTTGATGAGTTTAGCGGACGATTCAAAACAGCTGAATCAGGCTCCTTTTCCTCTTCGGTTGGATTATCACGGTCCACGAGGAATCTATAAAATTATCCATCAAGGATTGATGATTCCAGGATTACCATCTCCACTTCATTATTTTAATTTTTTAACCATTATCGGCCAGCCGAATGTTCCAATGCTGCGTAATGATTATGCAATTAAAACAAGAGCCTTGGATACTGTTTCACTCATTACGAGCATTAGTCCACATATGGTTGGACATTTTCATGGTTATTCAATCATTAATGATTGCGAGATTAAAGAGAATAAATTTGTATTCGGACAAAGAGAGCAACTAGAAGGCTCAATCCCAAACTTCAAATTAATAAGAAAGGACAATGAACTTTCCGTTGATCTGAATATTCAAACTCAACCAATTATTTCGCACTTTACCAAACTAAAATTAGGTTTATTTGATCACTGGTCATTAGTGTGTCAATGCAAAGGAACAGTAACCTATAAAGAACAAACATATAAAATTGACCAGTTAGGATCATTTGAATTTGCTAGAGCGATCAATATTCCTTATCTACCACTTCATTTTTTTACCTATCAGATTATTAATTTGATTGATCAAAGGCAGTTACTTCTTGCTCATATACGTAATGGTTTAAATCAAATTGTACAATCAAGAATGTATTTAAGAGATTTAAAAACTCAGACATCTGAAATGTTTGATGATGTTTATTTCAAAGTTCATCGTGTATACCCAAAAGTAAAAACCCCTAATGGGCATGAGATGTATTTAGCGCGCGTATTTGAATGGTCATTTGAAAATAAAAAAAGAAAAATAATCGTGAAAGGTGAAAGTCGTGGAGATTTTAAATTCGGTGTTGCCGCAGGTTATGTCGGTAGTTTTAGTTATGAGGTGCAGATTGACGGAATTCAAGAAGAGGGGCAATCTGGGTATTGTGAATATATAGATTGCCGTAGTTTAAAGTGGCAAGAAATTAATAAAGATGAAAAATTAATGGATAATTTTGCAAGTATTGTGCCATGCACGCTTAAAAAATAGCTAAAAAAGCATAAAAATCACGTAAATTGAACAATAAATATCCAGTTAATCATATTTTATTTAAATATTTAAAAAAACATGGTTGCATTGGGGGAGGAATGCTGTAGAATGCACATCCATCGGCGGTGATGTTGATTAAAACTTGTTGAAAAACAAGGATTTAGCTGAATAGGTTGGATCTGAGTTTTGAGAATGAGTTAGAAAATAAATTAACATTGCTAGTTGACTTTCTGAAAAGAAAGGGTAATATAGCCGACCTAGCTTGATGCTGACGAAGCATTAAGAAGATCATTAAGAGATTATGAAGAACAACTTGTGTGGATTTTTACTGGTTGATTGATCGATATATATTATCATTAATAATTGGTAGAAATTTCTCGAAGTTTATTTGAGCAAATTTTTTGTCAGTAATTGATGAGCCAAGATTGGTACCCTTTAGGTACTATTGATTTTAAACTGAAGAGTTTGATCATGGCTCAGATTGAACGCTGGCGGCAGGCTTAACACATGCAAGTCGAGCGGGGGAAGGTAGCTTGCTACTGGACCTAGCGGCGGACGGGTGAGTAATGCTTAGGAATCTGCCTATTAGTGGGGGACAACATCTCGAAAGGGATGCTAATACCGCATACGTCCTACGGGAGAAAGCAGGGGACCTTCGGGCCTTGCGCTAATAGATGAGCCTAAGTCGGATTAGCTAGTTGGTGGGGTAAAGGCCTACCAAGGCGACGATCTGTAGCGGGTCTGAGAGGATGATCCGCCACACTGGGACTGAGACACGGCCCAGACTCCTACGGGAGGCAGCAGTGGGGAATATTGGACAATGGGCGGAAGCCTGATCCAGCCATGCCGCGTGTGTGAAGAAGGCCTTTTGGTTGTAAAGCACTTTAAGCGAGGAGGAGGCTACTAAGATTAATACTCTTGGATAGTGGACGTTACTCGCAGAATAAGCACCGGCTAACTCTGTGCCAGCAGCCGCGGTAATACAGAGGGTGCGAGCGTTAATCGGATTTACTGGGCGTAAAGCGTGCGTAGGCGGCTTTTTAAGTCGGATGTGAAATCCCCGAGCTTAACTTGGGAATTGCATTCGATACTGGGAAGCTAGAGTATGGGAGAGGATGGTAGAATTCCAGGTGTAGCGGTGAAATGCGTAGAGATCTGGAGGAATACCGATGGCGAAGGCAGCCATCTGGCCTAATACTGACGCTGAGGTACGAAAGCATGGGGAGCAAACAGGATTAGATACCCTGGTAGTCCATGCCGTAAACGATGTCTACTAGCCGTTGGGGCCTTTGAGGCTTTAGTGGCGCAGCTAACGCGATAAGTAGACCGCCTGGGGAGTACGGTCGCAAGACTAAAACTCAAATGAATTGACGGGGGCCCGCACAAGCGGTGGAGCATGTGGTTTAATTCGATGCAACGCGAAGAACCTTACCTGGTCTTGACATAGTAAGAACTTTCCAGAGATGGATTGGTGCCTTCGGGAACTTACATACAGGTGCTGCATGGCTGTCGTCAGCTCGTGTCGTGAGATGTTGGGTTAAGTCCCGCAACGAGCGCAACCCTTTTCCTTATTTGCCAGCGGGTTAAGCCGGGAACTTTAAGGATACTGCCAGTGACAAACTGGAGGAAGGCGGGGACGACGTCAAGTCATCATGGCCCTTACGACCAGGGCTACACACGTGCTACAATGGTCGGTACAAAGGGTTGCTACCTAGCGATAGGATGCTAATCTCAAAAAGCCGATCGTAGTCCGGATTGGAGTCTGCAACTCGACTCCATGAAGTCGGAATCGCTAGTAATCGCGGATCAGAATGCCGCGGTGAATACGTTCCCGGGCCTTGTACACACCGCCCGTCACACCATGGGAGTTTGTTGCACCAGAAGTAGGTAGTCTAACCGCAAGGAGGACGCTTACCACGGTGTGGCCGATGACTGGGGTGAAGTCGTAACAAGGTAGCCGTAGGGGAACCTGCGGCTGGATCACCTCCTTAACGAAAGATTGACGATTGGTAAGAATCCACAACAAGTTGTTCTTCATGACGATGTATCTGAGGGTCTGTAGCTCAGTTGGTTAGAGCACACGCTTGATAAGCGTGGGGTCACAAGTTCAAGTCTTGTCAGACCCACCATGACATACTCATACGATACATTGATCTAAATGATAAGCTGGGGACTTAGCTTAGTTGGTAGAGCGCCTGCTTTGCACGCAGGAGGTCAGGAGTTCGACTCTCCTAGTCTCCACCACGTATTCATTCGAATACGTAGTAAGCAAACGAGTTGATAGCTTATAGAGCTTAGTAATAAAGCTGTGTATACTGCACGCCTTGATTATTAAGCTCTGTGATTTATCACAGTTGACTGCGATCTGACGAAGACGTAGTGAATCATTAACAGCATATATTTGAGTTGAAATAATTTGTTCATACTCATAGAAAGAGCGGAAACGAGATAACGTAAGTTATTAAGTTGAAGTGATTGAAATGAGAACTAGCGAAATTAACTGAATCAAGCGTTTTGGTATATGAATTTGAATTGAAGCTGTACAGTGTTTAGATACACAGTACTTCAAACTGTAATGTTGAACGATCTACTTGTAGGGTCGAACGACTGTTTGGGGTTGTATAGTCAAGTAATTAAGTGCATGTGGTGGATGCCTTGGCAGTCAGAGGCGATGAAAGACGTGATAGCCTGCGAAAAGCTCCGGGGAGGCGGCAAATATCCTGTGATCCGGAGATTTCTGAATGGGGGAACCCACCTATCATAAGATAGGTATTGCAACATGAATACATAGTGTTGCAAGGCAAACGCGGGGAAGTGAAACATCTCAGTACCCGTAGGAAAAGAAATCAATTGAGATTCCCTCAGTAGCGGCGAGCGAAAGGGGAAAAGCCCATTAAGTTATGTAAGCTTTAGTGGAATGCTCTGGGAAGTGCAACCATAGTAGGTGATAGTCCTGTACACGAAAGGGCTTACATGATGATGTCGAGTAGGGCGGGGCACGTGAAACCTTGTCTGAATATGGGGGGACCATCCTCCAAGGCTAAATACTCCTGACTGACCGATAGTGAACCAGTACCGTGAGGGAAAGGCGAAAAGAACCCCTGTGAGGGGAGTGAAATAGATCCTGAAACCGCATGCATACAAGCAGTGGGAGCCACTTCGTGTGGTGACTGCGTACCTTTTGTATAATGGGTCAGCGACTTACATTCAGTAGCAAGGTTAACCGAATAGGGGAGCCGTAGAGAAATCGAGTCTTAATAGGGCGTTTAGTTGCTGGGTGTAGACCCGAAACCAGGCGATCTATCCATGAGCAGGTTGAAGGTGAGGTAACACTTACTGGAGGACCGAACCCACTGTCGTTGAAAAGCCAGGGGATGACTTGTGGATAGGGGTGAAAGGCTAATCAAGCCTGGTGATAGCTGGTTCTCCCCGAAAGCTATTTAGGTAGCGCCTCGGACGAATACCATTGGGGGTAGAGCACTGTTTCGGCTAGGGGGTCATCCCGACTTACCAAACCGATGCAAACTCCGAATACCAATGAGTACTATCCGGGAGACAGACTGCGGGTGCTAACGTCCGTAGTCAAGAGGAAAACAATCCAGACCGCCAGCTAAGGTCCCTAAATCATAGTTAAGTGGGAAACGATGTGGGAAGGCATAGACAGCTAGGAGGTTGGCTTAGAAGCAGCCACCCTTTAAAGAAAGCGTAATAGCTCACTAGTCGAGTCGGCCTGCGCGGAAGATGTAACGGGGCTAAAACTATGTACCGAAGCTGCGGATTTGCAATTTATTGCAAGTGGTAGGGGAGCGTTCTGTAAGCCGATGAAGGTGGATTGAGAAGTCTGCTGGAGGTATCAGAAGTGCGAATGCTGACGTGAGTAACGATAAAACGGGTGAAAAACCCGTTCGCTGAAAGACCAAGGGTTCCAGTCCAACGTTAATCGGGGCTGGGTGAGTCGACCCCTAAGGCGAGGCCGAGAGGCGTAGTCGATGGGAAATTGGTTAATATTCCAATACTTCTGTGTAATGCGATGAGAGGACGGAGAAGGTTAAGTCAGCCTGGCGTTGGTTGTCCAGGTGGAAGATTGTAGGCATGTATCTTAGGCAAATCCGGGGTACTCTATGCTGAGAATCGATAGCAAGCTAGTTTACTAGCGAAGTGGCTGATACCATACTTCCAGGAAAAGTCTCTAAGCTTCAGTTACACAGGAATCGTACCCGAAACCGACACAGGTGGTCAGGTCGAGTAGACCAAAGCGCTTGAGAGAACTCTGCTGAAGGAACTAGGCAAAATGGTACCGTAACTTCGGGAGAAGGTACGCTGCCGGCGGTGATAGGACTTGCTCCTTGAGCTACTGGCAGCCTCAGAAACCAGGCCGCTGCAACTGTTTATTAAAAACATAGCACTCTGCAAACACGAAAGTGGACGTATAGGGTGTGATGCCTGCCCGGTGCTGGAAGGTTAATTGATGGGGTTAGCGTAAGCGAAGCTCTTGATCGAAGCCCCAGTAAACGGCGGCCGTAACTATAACGGTCCTAAGGTAGCGAAATTCCTTGTCGGGTAAGTTCCGACCTGCACGAATGGCATAATGATGGCGGCGCTGTCTCCAGCAGAGGCTCAGTGAAATCGAATTCGCCGTGAAGATGCGGTGTACCCGCGGCTAGACGGAAAGACCCCGTGAACCTTTACTGCAGCTTGACATTGAACTTTGATCTTACTTGTGTAGGATAGGTGGGAGGCTTTGAAGTAGAAACGCCAGTTTCTATGGAGCCGTCCTTGAAATACCACCCTGGTAATATTGAGGTTCTAACTCTGCTCCATTATCTGGAGCGAGGACCATGTCTGGTGGGTAGTTTGACTGGGGCGGTCTCCTCCTAAAGAGTAACGGAGGAGTACGAAGGTGCGCTCAGCGTGGTCGGAAATCACGCGTAGAGTATAAAGGCAAAAGCGCGCTTAACTGCGAGACCCACAAGTCGAGCAGGTACGAAAGTAGGTCTTAGTGATCCGGTGGTTCTGTATGGAAGGGCCATCGCTCAACGGATAAAAGGTACTCTGGGGATAACAGGCTGATACCGCCCAAGAGTTCATATCGACGGCGGTGTTTGGCACCTCGATGTCGGCTCATCTCATCCTGGGGCTGAAGCAGGTCCCAAGGGTATGGCTGTTCGCCATTTAAAGAGGTACGCGAGCTGGGTTTAGAACGTCGTGAGACAGTTCGGTCCCTATCTACCGTGGGCGTTGGAAATTTGAGAGGATCTGCTCCTAGTACGAGAGGACCAGAGTGGACGAACCTCTGGTGTACCGGTTGTGACGCCAGTCGCATCGCCGGGTAGCTATGTTCGGAAGGGATAACCGCTGAAAGCATCTAAGCGGGAAGCCTACCTCAAGATTAGATTTCCCAAGGACTTTATGTCCTCTAAAGAGCCGTTGAAGACTACAACGTTGATAGGTTGGATGTGGAAGTACGGTGACGTATGAAGCTGACCAATACTAATTACTCGTGAGGCTTGACTATACAACACCCAAACAGTTGGTGTTGTGGTTCAAATCATGACAAATAACTTGATTTAGTTAGATAAAACGCTAAACTGCACAAATTAAAGCAACTCAAATAGCTGTTAATAACTTCTTTGACCAAGCAAAGGCACGCAAACAATACATGCGAATAAGACCCAAGCAAAGTCACAACAGTTGTGCTGGCGACAATAGCAAGAGTGAACCACCTGATCCCTTCCCGAACTCAGAAGTGAAACCTCTTAGCGCTGATGGTAGTGTGGGGTTACCCATGTGAGAGTAAGTCATCGCCAGCTCATTATTCTAAACACCCCCTTCAATACAAGGGGGTGTTTTTTTATGCGGTAAAGAATGAATTAAAGATATAAAAATAAAAGCCCTCATGAGAGGGCCTTGTATCAAATAATAGATTAAAGTTGTCGTCGAGCGTGTTTTAACGCAGTTCTTAGGCCTTCCTCTAGCGTTGGATGGTAGAAAGGGTGATCTAGAATTTCATCAACAGTAAGATCACTGGAGATAGCCCAAGCGAGCAAATGTGCTAAATGTTCTGCTGAATAACAAAGAAATTCTGCTCCGAGAAGTTTACGTGAGTATCGATCGACGTAAACCTCTACAGCCCCAATATTTTGTCCATTGACAATCGCTCGTCCTTGCTTTTCGTAGGATACGATACCTGTAACAAACTCATGATTGGCTTTACGCAGTGTGTGATAATTGGAGCCGATCCCTGCCATTTCTGGTGAGCTAAACATAATACCCAATGGGGTAAGACTTTTTTTCTGACTCGATTGATGTTGATTGAGGCAATTATGAACCGCCAATTTACCTTCATAAGACGCTTCATGCTGGATAGGCGTTGCAGTAAATGCATCACCTACAATGTAAATGGGGTAGTCACCAAGCTGTTTAGTGGTTGGATCAACAGGTAATTTCTTTAGATCAATGAATTCATCATTTATATGCTGAATATTTAACGTATCTAAATTCGTAGTACGACCAGTCGCAGATAATAGGTAATCAACTTCTATAGATTGATTGCTACCATTTTCGATAAAGTTAATTTGAACCTTATCTTCGCCTAATTTCTCAACCTGCTCGGGTAAAATCTCATATTTGATATTTAATTCTTTTGAGAATATTTCTTGAGCAAGCGTTTGTAAGTCTGGGCTAGTCAATGAACCAATTTTTTTACTGCGAGCAAAAACTGTAGTTTCCACACCTAGACGCTGCATGGCTTGTGCAAGTTCGATTGCAATGACACCGCTTCCAATTACAGCTAAACTTTTTGGTAAAGTAGGTATTTCAAAGACTTGATCAGAAGTTAAATATAAATGACCAAGTTTTTGTTGCCAATCTTGATTTACTGTTGGTCTTGAACCAACAGCGATAATGAACGATTTAGCTTGGTATTTCTTATTATTAACATTGATTGTGTTTGCATTTACAAATGTTGCGCGACCTGAAATTTTGTGCGCTGTAGGCCATGAATTAACGTCCTTCAGTGTTGCATTTGTAAATCGATCACGTAATTGCTGTACATGTTGCATAACATCTTTAGTGTCAATTTGAGAAGAAATTTTTAGCCCAAGTTGTTCTGAAGTTCTCGCATTATAGGCAAGATTAGCTGATGAAATTAGAACTTTACTCGGCATACAACCTACTCGAGCACAAGTGGTATCCCACGGACCGTCGTTCACAATAAGTATATTTTGTGTAGTTTTAATGGCTTCTTTATAAGCTGAAATACCAGCAGTACCAGCTCCAATAATAATGATATCGTACATATTGTATTGAGTAAGAATGATTTGAATTCACTATATAAAAAAAACTTCGATGAATAAGGTTTTTTTTCAATTTATTACACTTAAACCTTTAACTTTTGGTGATATCCATATTTTGAAAATTTGTATTATTTAAAACTAAGTATTTTCATGGTTGTTATTGAAATAAGATGAAAGAAAAAGGCGCTTGTGCGCCTTTAAAATGAATAAGATACATTTATCTTATAATGATGTACCTGCATGCACACCAACAGTTGGTTTTACATTCATCGATGTGCAACCGAGTAAAAGAAACGAACAACATAATACAATACAAATTTTATTCATGAATGAGTCCTAATGAATTTGCTTTATTAAATAGTAACGTAGAACGACTACCTGACTTACATACTAAAAGTATAGGTTTAGGTAGACTAATGTAATACTTCGCAAACTCATGAACATCTGCATCTGTTATTTGACCTGAAATAACAGGTTGGTAAATCAAACTGATTTTAGACTTTTCGGCTAAAGCTCTTAATTCACTTGCAGTTGTTTCGTTACCTGATTCTTGATCAGGACGGTTAACGATCACAGACTTAAATCCCTGCTGCATTAAGGCATTGAATTTTGTAGACGTCATATGACCCGATACACTCACAGATGGATTAAGTGCTTTACTGAGCGGTTCTGATGCTGAATGACTTAGTGTTACGATACTAAAAATGAAGGTGGAAAGGATGAATCTAAACCACATCTTAGTCATCAAGCAAATCCATTTGTTTTGCTAATTGGTAGAGATTATTAGAGCGATTTCCCGTACGACAGAACATTAATACTGGTTTTGGTAGCTCATTGAAATGATTTGCAAAAGTACGAACATCAAGCTCAGTAATTTGACCTGCAACTACAGGTTGATATACATAATCTAAGCCTTGAGCGCGTGCAGCTTCTTCAATTTGGGCACTTGTTGGCTGTTCTGGTCCACCTTCCATATCGGGGCGATTATTAATCACAGATTTAAATCCTTTTTCAACAACTTGAACTAAATGTTCTGGCCCAATTTGACCAGCAAAACCTACATTTTCACTCATTGCGTCACTCCCAAAATAAATTAAAAGACTATGCTACTATCATAGCATCTCGCTCAGATATGAGCTTTGATCGACACAAAAAATTTAAAATAAAAATCGTATGAATATATGCATGGAGCACCTATGTACGATTACACCGTAGAGCCGTTGTACGTACAAAAAGCAAATGAGTTGATCGCTGCTGACCTTTATTTGCCTGTCAAAGTTAAAAGACCTCCTGTGCTTATTATGGCGCATGGTTTTGCAGGATTACGTCAATTCAAATTAATCCAATATGCGCAACGTTTTGCTCAATCAGGTTTTGCAGTTGTACTCTTTGACTATCGTTGTTGGGGAGGAAGTACGGGTAAACCACGAGAAATGGTCTCTATCCGTCAGCAGCTAGAAGATTGGTATGCTGTGATTGCGCATATCAAATTATTCCCTTTGGTTGATGGACACCACCTTTTCTTATGGGGAACGGGTCTGAGTGGAGGATATGTTCTAAAACTTGCATCTGAGTTAAATGGGATTCGGGCTGCAATAGTGCAAGTACCCTTTGTGGACGGAAATGCCAGCAGTAAAATTTATCCAATTCAACATATGGCGCAGGCTTTAAAGTTATCGAGTCAGGATTTAATGGCAGCCAAAGTTGGACGTGTTGGAAAAAAAATGCCTGTCGTTCATCCTTATGCATTAAGTTTTTACCCGAGTCAGGATAGTTATCAAGGGTATATGTCGATCGTTGATTCAAACTATTATTGGAGCGGTGAGGTGCCTGCAAGAGCTATGTTGGACGTCATACGATTTCGACCGATTACTACGGCAAGAAGTATTAAAATTCCTGTGTTATTTATTGCTGCCAAGAAAGATGCAGTTATTCCCATAGAGATTAGTCGTGAAACTGCAACCAATATGGCACCTTATGTGGAATACCATGAGTGGAATATGACACATTTTGATATTTATCAAGCAAATTGGATGGAAAGCGCAATCAAGCTTCAATTAGAATTCTTAGATCAAAATAGAGGAGTAAACTCATGATTGTTGTTTGTCCATCTTGTGGCGCAAAAAATCGAGTACCTGAAGATAAAATCCAATCTCAGCCGAATTGTGGTCAATGTCATGAGCATTTGATTCCGCTTGCCGCTATTGAGCTGAATGAGCAAAACTTTAGTAACTTTATTACCAACAGTGATTTACCAGTATTGATTGATCTTTGGGCAGAATGGTGCGGGCCTTGTAAAATGATGGCACCGCATTTTGCTGAAGTAGCCAAATCAAATCCGCATGTGGTTTTTGCGAAGATAGATACTGAAGCGAATCCGCGCTTAAGTGCTGCCTTTCATGTTCGTAGTATTCCAACGTTGGTATTGATGAATAAAACGAATGAAATTGCTAGAATAAGTGGTGCATTACGTGCAAATCAATTACGAGATTGGTTAAATCAGCAATTAAATGCTTAACCAATAGGCCAATATTTGGAGTGACTGTGTCAGATTCTCAACTTAAGCCAGAAGGTACATTATCCCTTCAAACCATTGCTATGCCTGCAGATACCAACTGGAGTGGGGATGTTTTTGGTGGTTGGATTGTTTCACAAATGGATTTGGCTGGAGCTATTCATGCAGAGCGTTATACAAAAGGTCGCTGTGCAACCATTGCAATTAATCAAATGACATTCCTTGTGCCTGTTAAGGTGGGTGATGTCATTAGTTGTTATACTAAAATTTTAAAGCTCGGAAATACCTCAATTCAAATGCAAATTGAAGTATGGGATAGTCACGACTCTTCACGTCCAGCGAAAAGAGTGACAGAAGGTGTTTTCACTTTTGTTGCGGTGGATGTGAAAGGGGCAAAACGCCAGATTCCAGATGATGTTAAACAAAAGTTTCAAGAATCTCTAAGCATCTAATCATAAAAAATCCCAACATCGTTGGGGTTTTTTATTAGGGAAACTTTTTTAGGATCAATATGATCATGAGCTTTATTGCTTAAGTTGAGATTTTGCAATCCAAGCCCAGAGCATTTCACATTGAATTGGCTCTTCGCCAGATTCATCTGTCACAATCACCTTGACAAGGGTTTCACCTTTTTCAGACTCTTGCATCTGTTTTTGTTGATCATCAGTCAATGTAGCGACTGCAGTCATCGCACCTTTAGATGGGCGTTTGAAATCTACTTTTAAGCTTTTTATTAATACGATTGAGGTATCGGGTACATTCATGCCCGTAACAAAGCCTGTAGCTGTTTCAGCGATCAGCGCCATTGCGCATGCATGCACTTGACCAATATGATTTTGCATTGCTTTATGGTTTTCGATTTTAACGACAACTTTAGCATGACTAACTTCAAGATAACGTAATTTAGCGGTTCCCACCATTGGAACGACACGGCCAAAAGCTTTGCTCCACAAAGTACTACGGATACCTTGTGGAAACTTAGATGTCGCTTTTACTAACTTAGATAAACGATTGCCTTTTGCCATGATCAGTTCCTATGATGGAGCAAAGAGATTAGTCTTTGAAGTTGTTAAATTGAAGTGGGATACCGAATTGTTGTTCTTTTAAGAACGCCATAACTTGTTGTAATGTATCGCGCTTCTTGTCAGTGACTCGGATTTTATCGCCCTGAATAGAAGATTGCACTTTGATACCACTTTCTTTAATGGCTTTATTAATTTTTTTTGCTGTATCAGAGTCAAGACCGTCTTTAAGTTTAATCACTTGAATGACATTTTTGCCAGATGCTGTCATTTTTTGCGGATCTAGTGCTTGAACGTCGACTTTACGTTTATAAAAGTGATTTTCCAGCATGTTGTAAACTTGCTCACATTGGAAGTCACTTTCAGTCGAGATCTTAATTTCTTTATTTTTTTCGTTTAATTCGATCGAAACGTCTTGACCACGGAAGTCGAAACGCGTTCCGATTTCCTTTTGTGTGTTTTGAACTGCATGATTTACTTCAAAAATCTCTAATTCTGAAACAATATCGAAAGATGGCATAGTTTAGACCTTTACAAATAGAAAGAATATCTGAGATGCTAGGGATGTTTTCTTCATTTGCCAAGTGTTGTTTACATCAAAGGAGTGCGCAATGATCCGTAAACAAGAAATTACAACATTTGAGTTCCCAGCTGACGCGATTATCTGGGATGTACGTGATACAAGTGCTTATGCTGAAGCACATGTGAAAGGAGCGGTGAACCAACCGATTTCCACACTTTCAGCAGATAGTCTGACTCAAGTTGCAGCGGATCAACCGATTTACATTTTATGTGGCGGCGGAAGTAAAGCACCACGTGCTGCAGAACTATTAGAAGGCTTTGATAGTTCACGTGAATATGTGGTCTTAATGGGTGGTACTCGTGCTGCTCGTGAGGCAGGATTACCTTTAGAGCAAGGTTAATCATGGTTGAAAAAAAGCGCCTTATGGCGCTTTTTTAGTTTCAATAAATCATGGTGATTGAGTTTTAGCCTGAAAATATGGCTTCTTTATTCTTATTTTCTTTCTAAATCGATGAACATTGAGTTTATTGAGTAAAGTTTCAGATACAGGGCATGCTGTTTTTAAGATTTGAGCCACTAGAATTTCAGCACACAAAGGAGCAAATAAAAAGCCTTTAGAGCCCAAACCTGAGAGTGTATAAATTTCAGTATCAGATTCAACCTGACCTAAAAGCGGAAAATAATCCTGACTTTGTGCACGAACAGAAGCTCTACCATGCCAAGAATGATGGTCAGGAAATTGTGCAGCAATATCTGGTGCGAAATCTGCAAGTAACCTGTAGTTATGTTCATGATCTTCATCAAGAACATCTTGATCATCTCGATTAGGGTAAAAAGAAGCACCTAAAATGATTTGATGATCATTTAAAGGCATACAGTAGCCACCATAGCTATATGCTTCATGTTTCTTGAACTGTGTGGATGAAACATGGTTAAACCAGCTAACTTGACCACGTATTGGTTTTAAAATCGGGAAATCATCAAAAAGATTCATACTTTCACGGGCACAACAAATAATCACATGGTCAAATTGATATTGTTGTCCAACATGATCTGTTATACCGACTTGATGATTGGCAAGTAGATGCCACGATTTGATTGTTGCTTGCTGAAATTCGATCAGTTCATTCGATAAAATTTCTTTAGCCAAATCATGCGGTCTGATTGTTCCAGCCTGTTTCAGGGTGAGGAATGCTTGGTTGAACAGGCTGTTTTCAGCGGCAGAATTTGCTTCGAGTATGTTTTCTGGATATTGATTTGCAAGATCGAGAAGTTCATCAACGTGTTTAAGAGGGATTTGATGGACTTGTGCTTCGTCAAAGGCTTTAAATTTTGAATAATGGTTCATCGCATGTTGCCATGCTAATGTCATCAAATGATTGGCACTTTGTTCTATTGGACAGAGCTTGGGATTCAATAAAGCCAGAGGATTTCCTGACGCGCCACTTAATAGCTCATGGCGGTCAAATAGGCTGACGCGGTGACCTCTTAATGCAAAGGCATAGGCACAACTTAAACCCGCAATTCCAGCGCCTACAATGCCTATACGGCGTTGAGAACTTGAGTGTGGTTTGTATTGGTAATCTTCGGGAGAGAGCTCACTTTTTTCAGCCTCTTCGTCTAAAGGCAGTAAAACTCCCTTTAGCATTTCACGTTTGTGTCCGAACCCTTTTGGGCGTGTAATTTTCACGCCGTGTTTTTTTAATCCTCTTTTGAGGATGCCAGCAACACTGAAAGAGGCAAAAGTAGTTCCAATATCAGATAGTCGAATAATTTGATTCAGAATTTGTTCTTCCCACATATCAGGATTGCAGGCAGGAGCGAATCCATCTAAAAACCATGCATTGACAGTGCTAGTTTTGGCAATGGCTGGAAAAACATCATGTGCATCACCTAACCAAATATCAATACTAAAACGCTCATCTGGAAAATGAAGGCGGTGGCATCCTGCAATCGGCAGTGGATATTGGGCAATGAGTTGATCTGATAAATGTTTCAGTTCAGGCCAAGCATTTAAAGCTCGGATCAGATCAGCCTTGCTCAGTGGAAACTTTTCCACCGTAATGACATGCAGTTGACTATGATTATTTGGACGAATTGATTGCCAAAGTTGCCAAAGGGTGAGGATATTTAAACCCGTGCCGAAGCCAGTTTCTCCGACTGTGAAATGTTCAAATGGTTTTAAGTCCGATAGGCGTTCATGTAGATCATTACCATTGATAAAGACATGACGCGTTTCAAGAAGGCCATTGGCTTTTGAAAAATAAACATCACCGAAAATTTTAGAAACTGGAATATCGATTCCATCAACGAGTTGCCAATCGAGATCAGCAGTTTGAATGGCCTGAGTCAAAATTTGAAACCTTTGAAAAGCGTGTCAGTGGTTTACCACTGACGACGTCGTTTTGTATAGATGTAACTGGCAATAATAAAGCCGACAAAAATACCGACAGCCATTGTTGCTGCACCGTACAAAAACATTTGAGCACTACGTTCACTTTGAAGCACCTGAATTTGTACACCTAAATTATCATTTTTTAGTTGTAATTCTTGATTCTGTGCTAAAGCTTCTAGGTTTGCTTTTTCAAGCTGTTGGAGACGTGTTGCTTGGTCTTTGACTAAAGCCTTTACTTTTGCTTCTTGAAGCGCTTTATTTCGTGCAATTTGTTCAGCTGTAAGTGGCTTTGCAGGCGTAGCTGTTGCTGGCTGAAACTGTGCAGCTGGATTCGCTGGTGCAGCAGTAGTTGCTGCGGGTTCAGCCCAAGCTGAAGATACCAATGCAAAACTGATGAAAAGAGCAGAGCGTGTCAAATTCATCATCTTATTCATGTGGTAATGCTTTATTAAAAGGTTTTACGTCAATGCTGGCATAAATACCTTCTTTTAAAAAAGGCTCATCTGCTAACCATTCATCTAACGCTTCACGGCTTTCAAAATCTAAAATAAGGGTGCTGCCATAAAATCCAGCTTGTGGGTTATTACCATCTTTTGGCATCGCGCCAGCGACGATTACGCGACCTTCCTCAGCCAGTTTTTCAAGGCGTGCAAGGTGTTGTGGGCGTGTTGCTAAGCGTTTTTCAACAGTACCTTCTTGGTCGGTACACGTCACTACAAATAAGGGCATGGCGAAATCTCTATATCCTCTTTCAACACGATTATTCTTCTGCAGATTTAAAGTGTTTTCGTAAAATGATGAATTGAATAATGATAAATGAAAACATCACAATCATGTCACCAAAAGCAGTAAATTCACCCCAATATTTTCCATCCATGAACACGAAAGCAAAGAAAATATGCAATGATGCCATACCAACAAACATCGCGGCCCAAGCATAGTTTAAATTTTTCCATCCCTGCGGTGTTAAATTTAAAATAGGACCAAATAAGCGTTGAATGAGAGGTTTGCGGTCTTTACCAAAATAAGGTGAAATTAAGAAAGCACTAGCAAATACAAAATTCAAGATCGCTGCTTTGAGACGAATATAAAAATCATCACTCAACATGAGAGTAATCCCACCAAAAATCACCGTCATAAATAAAACAATCCATTGTTGTTTATCGAGATGAAATTTTTGGCGGACAAATAATGCACCGTAGACCACGAGCATAGAAATGATTAAGCCCGTTGTAGCAACGAGAATATGGTTATTATCGACGCCACCTGCAGAGCCGATCCATTGCAGTAAAGGGTGATTGTTATCTTTGGGATCGACAGTTTTGTAAAGCCAAAAGAAAATTATGAGTGGCACAAAGTCTAAAAGTGCTTTCATGTTAAAGTATCTATGCAGTTCAGGTGGATGGGTTAGTATAAAAGATGCAAGGCGTAGATTTACACACACATAGTAATATTTCTGATGGAACTTTGTCGCCAGAGTTACTGGTTCAAGCTGCGCTCGAAAAAGGGATACATACCCTTGCACTGACTGACCACGATAGCATGGATGGTTTGGTTTTGGCTGAAAAAGTTGCAAAAAATCAACCAATTCAAATTATTTCAGGTGTGGAAATTTCAAGTCAGTGGTCTAGACCTTCGACCAAAAAAAGTTATGGTGTGCATGTGGTCGCACTGAATATGCAATCACCTGATCCTTTGCATAAGCTACTAGAACAACAAAAGATAATTCGAGCTGAACGTGCTCAACTCATCTGTGAATTGTTGAAGCCTCTTATTGGAGAGGATATTTACGCGGATGTGGTTGCGAAGGTCGAGGGTATACCTGATCGTGTGACACGAACCCATATTGCGAAGACGCTGGTCGAGAAGGGTCATGTTTCACGTCCGCAACAAGCTTTTGACAAATATATCAAGGAAGGTAAAAAAGCTTATGTTCAGTTTGAAGGACTTGGTCTGGCGGAAACGATACGTGTAATTCATGAGGCTCAAGGGTTTGCTGTTTTGGCACATCCTACCCGTTATGATTTATCTGCGACGAACATTCGTTATTTGATTGAAATATTTGCACGTTACGGAGGCGACGCAGTTGAGTTGCCACCTGCGATTGAGCCTACCTCGACGCGACAAATGGTAGACCGAATGATTGCCGAATTTGGGCTTAAAGTATCAGTTGGAAGTGATTTCCATGGAGATAATATGCCATGGATAAAATTGGGGAATATCCCTCAAGTGAAAGAGGGACAGGTTGGCATCTGGGAAAGTTTTATTGTATAGAAACTCTCTTATAACAACGGATAAGAGAATTTTAGGCGTTGATCAGACATTAAGTTGTCATGAATCAAAGTAAGTTGTGATCTTGGGCTTGGATCGGTGGAGGAGTTGGTTTTCCTAAAGTCCCGAGTAGTTCAATCTCGATTGTACGAACCATGGCATCGAGTGGAAGATCATTACTTTGCGTACCAAAAGGCTCTTCTATTTCAGAGCTGAGCGCATCAAGCCCCAAAAACGTATATGCTAAAATACCGACTAAAAGTGGCGTCGCCAAACCGAGCACCGAGCCTAAACTAAATGGAAGCATAAAACAGAAAAAATAAACGGTGCGGTTTAAGAGTACTGAATAAGCATAAGGTAAAGGAGTTGTAGCAATACGATCACAGCCTGTTTGAACCAAACTTAATTCAGTTACATGTTGGTTCATTTGTGTATAAATAATGTCTGAAATTTCGCCTTCTTTCAGTGACTGCATCAACTCCCATTGAATCAAACTTAATGTGTATTGTGGTGCATTGGCTTGCTGGTAAAGTTGAGTTAAAGCTTGTGGGCTCATGCCACTGGTTTGATGCAAAGCATCGGGACTGACTGTTTGATGACGAAGACGGTCACGCAGTACGTTAGCAAAAACAATCATATGCTGAATTACACGTTCACGACGACCTTGCGGCAAGATCCGGCAGTCTCGATCGAAATGTCGAGCATTGGCGATTAAGCTTCCCCATAATTTACGCGCTTCCCACCAACGGTCATAACATGCCGAATTTTTGAAACCTAAAAAAATCGACAATACTACTCCGATCAGTGTAAACCCAACCAAAGGAATTTCAGGGAATCTATAGAGATTTATATATTCAATTCCCCCCACGATTGCTGAAATCAGCATAACGATTCCAAGTGGAGGTAATACCTTCGGTAAGATGGTTCCACGCCATGAAAATAATAGTTTTAGCGTATCGGTTTGATCACGAACAATCATGTAAATCAATCTTTCATTTTTCTATGATCTTCACTAGTTCAGCGAGTATTGTCAATGATAAAAAATGGAAACTTCGAGCAATTTTATTCTGTAATTTATAGACTTATTCTCGGATCAGTTGGTGCTCCATAAAAGAGTAGCTGCCTTCGGTGGAAATGATGACATGATCGAGTAATTTAACCTCAATTAAATTGCAAGCTCTACTTAAAGATTTCGTCAAATTGATATCGTCAATTGAGGGCTGAGGAATTCCTAAAGGATGATTGTGTGCAATAATCACAGCACTCGCCTGAGTGTGGATGATATGTCGAATAAACTGATTAATTGAAACTGCACAGTGGTTAGTAGAACCAAAGAATAATTTTTTAAAATTAATTTTTCTGAGCCTTGCATCTAAACAGAGTACCGCGAAAATCTCTTGAGATTCGCCAATAAGTTCATAGCGAAGATAATCTTGAATTAAATCAGAGCGACTTAAATCAATTTGTTGGTTCAATTGATGTTGCAAGTAACGCCGTCCAAGCTCTTTTACAGCCATCAATTGAGAGTATTTAGTGTCTCCCATGCCATGGAACATGCGAATTTCGTCTATCGATGCATCAAACACTGCATTTAAGCTTCCAAAATGTTGCAACATCAATCTTGCTAATTCGACCGCAGAATGTTGTTGAGATCCTGATCTTAAAAAGATGGCGAGGAGTTCTGCATCAGAGAGGCTATGAGCACCTTGGCGGAGTAATCTTTCTCGAGGTCGTTCTTGTTCGGGCCATTGTTTGATCGAATTATTCATTATTATTCACTGTTTTAAATTATTTTAACTTTTGAATATTCACCAAGGTATATCTTGGGTGGCAGAATATTTAATGCTATTGTGAGCGCCACTGCAATAAAAAGGTGACGTGATCTTGAGTTTTGATCTTAGTGTGTTCTCCAATAAAAATATTATTCTTGCTGTTACTGGTGGTATTGCTGCTTATAAAAGTGCCATCTTAGTACGCCGACTTAAAGATTACGGATTTAATGTCCGAGTTGTAATGACTCAAGGTGCCCAAGCTTTTATTACGCCGCTTACCTTTCAAGCATTGTCGGGTAATCCAGTACATACTGAACTTCTAGATACAGAAGCTGAAGCTGGAATGGGGCATATCGAATTAGCACGATGGGCGGATTTGGTGCTTGTCGCTCCTGCCAGTTGTGACAGTATTGCTAAATTTGCTTGCGGACTAGCGGATGATTTACTCAGTACACTCTATTTGGCAACAAAAGCACCTGTTTGGATCGCACCAGCCATGAATCAACAAATGTGGGCGGCTAAAGCAACACAGCGCAATTTGAGTACTTTGGTCGATGATGGTGTGCATGTCATTATGCCTGAGGCGGGTTCTCAAGCGTGTGGCGATGTTGGATTAGGACGTATGCCTGAGCCTGAAGATTTAGCTGAACAGGTACGAGAATATTTCCATAAAGCGCAGCGTGCAATTGCAGAAAAATTTGGCTTGCTGGCGGGTAAAAAAGTGACGATTACCGCAGGTCCAACTCGAGAGGCAATTGATCCAGTGCGCTATATTTCAAATCACAGCACTGGAAAAATGGGGTTTGCTATTGCTGCTGCATGTTATTCAGCAGGTGCTGAGGTGACACTGATCGCGGGTCCTGTCAGTTTAGATACACCGAATGGGGTGAAGCGTTTAAATGTATCTTCAGCGAGACAGATGCTTGATTTAAGCATGAATCAGTTGGAAACAGGATGTGATGTATTTATTGCGACAGCTGCCGTAGCGGATTATCGTGTTGCAGAAGTTGCGGAACATAAAATCAAAAAAGCTGGTGATGAGTTAGCTGTCTCTCTTGTTAAAAATCCTGATATCGTGGCGACGATAGCTTTGCAAGACAAACGTCCATTTATGGTCGGTTTTGCAGCTGAAACGCGTAATGTTGAAGAATATGCCGCAGGTAAATTGGTGGCTAAGAAACTAGATATGATCGCATGCAATGATGTTTCAAGAGCGGATATTGGTTTTGCTTCAGATGAAAATGCGATGACTGTGTTTTTTGCTGAACAATATGAAATGGAAAAACGTGATCTTGAAAAAGCTTCAAAGCAAGAAATTGCACAACAATTGGTTGAAGCTATCCATGATGCATTACATCAAGAAAAACGACCTGTTTAAATGTAGGATATAAAAAAGACCGCAAATGCGGTCTTTTTTATAAGGGGGAAGTTAATAAAACGATTAAGCTTGACCTTCAGCAGCTGCAGCTTGAGCGCGTTGCATGTTTGCCTCAAACTCAGCATCGAAGTTAATCGGTGTAAGAAGTAATTGAGGGAAGCTACCTTTAGTTACAAGATCGTTCACCGCTTCACGAAGGAATGGGAACAAAATATTAGGGCAATAAGCACCAAGAATGTACGGAAGACGTTCATCTTCAACGCCATCAATCAAGAAAATACCTGATTGTGTTACGTCTACGATAAATGCAGTTTCACCTGCATTCGCAGCTTGTACAACCACTTTTAAAGAAACTTCAAAATGAGTTGGATCTACTTTTTCAGCTGATGAAGAAAGATTGATGTTTAACTCAGGTTGCCATTCTTTTGTAAAAACCGCAGCACCAGGAACTTCAAAAGAAATGTCTTTTGTATAAATACGTTCTAATGCTAATTGTGGTTGAACTTGTTGTTCTTCACTCATTCTTAATTCCTTAGATTTAGTGATTATGCCAATAATTCGTCTAGTTTACCTTCACGCTCTAAAGCATAAAGTTGGTCGAAACCACCGATGAATTGATCTTTAATGAAAATTTGTGGCACTGTGCGGTGGTTGGTTTTTTGCATCAACTCAACACGAACCTCAGGTGCTTCTTTTGATAAATTAATTTCTTTGTACTCAATGCCTTTACGTTCAAGGAGTTGCTTTGCACGTACGCAATAAGGACACATCGTTGTTGAATATACAGTCACTTGAGCTGTCATTTTACAAACTCCTTAAGCTTTTTTGCTTTTTACTAAAGGTAAGCCTTGAGCTTTCCAGTTACTGATGCCACCGTCTAAACGATAACTATCTGTATGACCGACTTGTTGTAGAGCAGAGCCTGCAACTTGGCCTAAATTACAAATGAATACCAATGGACGGTCCGCAGCTTTTAATTCTTCAACATTTGCAGCAATTTGACTATATGGAATATTACGACTACCGCTAATATGACCTTCACGGAAATCTTTAGCATCGCGCAAATCAATCAGCATCGCATTTTTAGCTTTCACTAAAATTCCGAGCGATTGTGGAGAAATTTTACGACCACTACGTTGTCCTTCAAAAACGAAAAACAAAACAATAAGGGCCCCTAAAATTGCAAATAAAAAGGGGTGATTCCCCATAAATTCGAACCAACGTTCCACAAATCACCTAATGACTAATTAAAAACTGCGTTGAGTATAACGTATATATATGGTGATCAAAATCACTGCTTCAAGGGCGTGCTTAAAGAAAACTAATTTTTTTGTTGCGCCTCAGTAATCTCATCTATTAGACGTAAATAACTTTCTAAACGTCTTTGTAAAATATCACCATTTTTGACACCTTCTTTAAGCGCACATTGCTTTTCGTGCGTATGGGTGCAATTGCGATACTGACAATGTCCTAAGAGCGCAGAAATTTCAGGAAAGCCACCATCGATTTTCTCATGATCTAAATGCCATAAGCCAAATTCACGAATACCTGGGGAATCGATTAAAGCACCATTTTCACCAAAACGAATTAAACGTGTTGAGGTCGTGGTATGTTGACCGAGTGCGGAGTTTTCTGAAATGACATTGGTTTTTTGATCAGCATCAGGAATGATGGCATTAATAAGTGTACTTTTCCCAACACCTGATTGACCTACAAATGCAACAGTTTGGTTGTCAATACGTTGAATCAACTCATCTAAATTACCATTAGATTGGGTCAGGATGAAGTCATAACCAAGTTGACGATATTCTTCTGCTAACAACAAAATTGGATCATTTTCTTTCAGTAAATCACATTTGTTTAATACTAATAAAGCTGGAATATTTGCATCTTCACATGCAACCAAATAACGATCAATTAGGGTTGGTGCAGGTTCTGGTAACGGTGCAATCACAATGACGATCAGGCTGATATTTGCAGCTACTGGTTTTACTTTGTGATAACGATCTGGGCGAGTCAACAAGGATTGTCGCGGTTGAATCGCTGTGATAATACCTAAGCCAGTATTTGGATCTGCTTGCCATTTTACGCGATCACCTGTAACCAATAATTCTAAATTGGTACGGGTATGACAGCGCCAAACGCTATTCAAATTAATAGGTTTCCAAAAAGGTTCTGGCTCACCTTCTTTGGTATCTGGTTTTATTGGATGTTGATCAGGCAAGGAGAGGGCTTGTACTTCGAGTTGTCGACCATAGTGTTGGACGACTAAGCCTTCTAAGTCGTGAGACGTGTCGATTTCTTCTTGACGTGTTTGATGTTGTTTCTGAATACGACGTTGTTGTTGCTCTGTCAAACGACGCTTACGAATTAAAGCCATTCACAACCTAAAAAACCTTGAAATTTAGATGGCAAAAATAGCATGATGAGCCATGGATTTACAGCCAAGATCGGAATAATTTGCTACTATCCATCTTTAATTTAGCCCAATAAGATTGCACTTTATGAGCAGCACCCCAGATACCCGCTTAATTTGGATCGACCTTGAAATGACAGGGTTAGATACTGACAATGATCAAATTATTGAAATTGCAACGATTATTACAGATGATCATTTAAATATCCTTGCTGAAGGCCCAGTGTTAGCTGTACATCAGTCAGATATTATTTTAAATGCGATGGATGAGTGGAATACACGTCAGCACGGGCAATCTGGACTTATTGAACGCGTACGCCGTAGTAAGTTAACTGCGCAAGATGCTGAGCAACAAACACTTGAATTCTTAAAAAAATGGGTCAATCCAAAATCATCTCCAATGTGTGGAAACTCAATTTGCCAAGATCGCCGTTTCTTACATCGTTTAATGCCAGAGCTTGAGCAGTTCTTCCATTACCGTAATTTGGATGTGTCTTCTGTTAAAGAGTTAGCAAAACGCTGGCGCCCAGAAATTATGAGTGGCTTAAAGAAAAATGCTTCTCATCTTGCGATGGATGATATTCGTGACTCAATTGCTGAATTGAAGTATTACCGTCAATATTTTTTCATCTCAAATAATTAAAAAGTTCTGTTGAAATTTTAGAAAAGGGGCTAAGGCCTCTTTTTTATAGATTTTATAAATGATCGAAAGAACAAAGTATTAATTAAAATGTTTAAAAGTTGATAGCAAAAAATAAACTGATTTTTATGCTGATAGATCTCAGAATAGTGAAAATTTAAGAATGATAACAGAGACTAAGTTATGCAAAGTAGTAATCCGATTTTAACCCGTGTAGAGACGGTATCCAATTATCAACAACCCATGACCATTCAAGGTGCGATTCAGAAATCTGTTGTATTAACTGTGATTTCGGCAGCGGTGGGTATCGCGCTGTTTATTTATAGTTTTATGACTTTAAATGTATCACTCGCCTATGCTAGTGCGATGGTGGGGGCGATTGGTGGATTCATTCTGGCACTCATTACTACTTTTAAGCCGAATACTGCTCGAACTTTAGCTATTCCATATGCTTTATTTCAAGGTGCTTTTTTAGGGGGTATTTCAGTCATATTTCAACTGAAATACCCTGGAGTTCCTTTAAAGGCCTTGCTCGCAACATTTGTCACGACTTTGGTGATGTTCGCGCTTTATCGGTTTCAAATTATTCGTGCGACTGAGAAATTTAAAGCGGTTGTGTTGTCAGCCACCATTGCGATTGCGATTGTATTTGTGCTCCAATTTATTATCAGTCTAGCTTTTGGTTCGAGCATTCCATATATATTTGATAATAATTGGCTAGGTTTAGGATTTGCAGCTTTTGTTGCCATTATTGCATCATTAAATCTAATTTTAGATTTCGACCTGATTGAAAATGCCGCAGCTCAATATGCGCCTAAAGCGATGGAATGGTTATGTGGAATTGCCTTATTAGCCACTTTAGTTTGGATGTATTTCTCTTTCTTGCGTTTAATTGGTCTACTGTCTAGTAATGACTAATGTCGTTCAGCTAAGGCGTGTAAAAAGATCAGACTGATGTCTGATCTTTTTTTAGCGTCTAATTCGGTTTAACAATTTTTTGAAAAAAGATGCATTATGCAATTTCGTAAATGCTCTAGACTTGGCATCATGCATGAAAATTAATTTAAGTGAGAGTCACATGGCACAAGGACTATTAGCAGGTAAACGTTTTTTAATCGCGGGTGTTGCGAGTAAATTGTCGATTGCATTCGGTGTTGCAGAAGCTTTACACCGTGAAGGTGCAGAATTGGCATTTACCTATCCTAATGAAAAAATGAAGAAGCGTGTTGATGACTTTGCTGAACAGTTTGGTTCAAAACTAGTTTTTCCATGTGATGTTGCTGTTGATGCTGAAATCGAACAGGCATTTGCTGAATTAGCAAAACATTGGGATGGTTTGGATGGCGTAGTGCATTCAATTGGTTTTGCACCAGCACATACTTTAGATGGTGATTTTACTGAAGTTACTGATCGTGAAGGTTTTAAAATCGCGCATGACATCAGTGCCTATAGCTTTATTGCCATGGCTCGTGCGGCAAAACCACTTTTAACTGCTCGTCAGGGTTGTTTGCTCACACTCACTTACCAAGGTTCAGAGCGTGTGATGCCAAACTATAATGTTATGGGATTGGCGAAAGCATCTTTAGAGGCTGGCGTTCGTTACTTGGCTTCAAGTTTGGGTGCTGAAGGAATTCGTGTAAATGCGATTTCAGCTGGTCCAATTCGTACGCTTGCGGCTTCAGGTATCAAGTCTTTCCGTAAGATGCTTGATCTGAATGAAAAGGTTGCACCTTTAAAGCGTAATGTCACGATTGAAGATGTAGGTAATGCGGCATTGTTCTTGTGTTCACCATGGGCAAATGGTATTACTGGCGAAATTTTATATGTAGATGCTGGTTACAATACGGTTGGTATGAGTGCAGATTTAATGCTAACAGAATAAATCTCATCGTAAGAAGAAATAAAAATCGGCAATTTTATTGCCGATTTTTTTACATTTTTTAAAGTTCATTTATGTAACCAAGACTAGGTAAATCGTATTTTTTTTGATTAAATATTAAGAAATTCTTTAGCTTTATTAAATTATAAAAGACAGATAATAACCATGCTTGCCAACATCTTTTCGGCATTGGAACAGCTCGGCCTAACCGCCCAAAACAGAGCCCTCCACATCCAATTCAGTCATTCACAGCTGAATAGCCAAGTCTTCCTACAACGTATCGATGGCAGCCATGCCCTTAACGAAGGCGTGCAAGCAGAACTCATCTGTCTCTCCACCAATGCCTTAATTCCACTCAAACAATTCATCGGCACACAAGTCGCCGTCGATCAAGTCACTGATCAAGGAACCCTGTTTAGAACCACTGGCATCATCACCGAAGCTTCACAAGGACAAAGCGATGGGGCACTGACTCTTTACAAACTTACGCTTAACGATGCAACCTCACTTTGGCACAAACGCCGCAACAGCCGTGTATTTATGAATAAATCCGTGGTCGAAGTGGTGGAAATCCTCTTTGAAGAATGGCAAAACAAAAGCCCACTCTTTGCCTCTAGCCTCAGCCTCGACCACAGTGGATTACAACGACAATACGACATCCGACCCTTCATCATGCAAAGCAACGAAAGCGACTACGACTTTCTGACTCGCTTACTACGCAGTGAAGGCATTAACTGGCTCATTGATGAAGCGCAACCGATTGTACCGAGCAACAACAGCCCGATCGAAGCACAAAAGCTCCGCCTGATTGACGACAACAGCCAATACCAAGCGCTTAACCGACGCAACATCCGCTACCACCGTAGTGATGCGACAGAACAATTTGATAGCATCACCAGCTTTATCGGACAACGCAGCCTACAACCCACAGCAGTCCACCTACAACGCTGGCAAGCCACAGCCCTCGAACAAGAAGAAGGCGCAGGCTCAGTCCAAAGCAAACACCAACACAGTGACCACCAAGACAATGCCAGCCTAGGCCTCGAACAAGCATGGCACATCAGCCCTGCATGGATCCAAGACCTCAAAGGCGAAGACCAAGCCACCGCCTCAGGCAACAGCCAAGTCGAAAAACTCAACCAACACCTCAGCGACTACTATGCTGGACAAAGCAAACAATTCATCGCCAAAGCCAGCGTCAGAGACAGCCAGGTCGGCTACTGGTTCAAACTCGATGGCCATCCAGAAATTGAACAACACAGCGGAGCTGACCAAGAATTCCTCATTGTAGGCAAACGCTACTACAACCAAAACAACCTACCCAAAGACTTAGACCAACAAGTCCAACAACTGCTACAACGCAGCCAATGGACGCCAAAACACAAGACAAACACCAACCAAGCAACCCACACGGACCAAGAACGCCAAGCCAGCGAACTTATCCTACAACGACGCAACATCAAAACCGTACCCGAATACAACCCACTACAACATCGACCTAGCACCCATCCGCAACGCGCCAAAGTGGTGGGGCCTGCAGGAGAAGAAATCCATGTCGATGAATGGGGACGTATCAAAGTACGCTTCCTGTTTACCCGAGCAGAAGACCACCAATTTGATGGTGGTGCAGGCAGTAACAACAACGACACCGATTCAGCTTGGGTTGATGTACTGACCCCATGGGCAGGCGAAGGCTATGGCGCACGCTTCCTTCCTCGAATCAATGAAATCGTAGTTATCGACTTCTTTGACGGCAACATCGACCGTCCCTTTGTGGTGGGCCGCCTACATGAAGCCCAACGCAGCCCAACCCGATTCGACAGTCAAGGCCAACTGCCGGACACCAAAAAACTCGCAGGGATTAAAAGTAAAGAAGTCCAAGGCGAAGGCTATGGACAACTCCGCTTTGATGACACCACAGGACAAATCTCCACCCAACTGCAAAACACCCACGGGGCGAGCCAACTCAACCTAGGGAATCTCAGTCATCCCAAAGAAACCGCAGAAAGTGAAGGACGAGGCGAAGGTTTCGAACTTAGAACTGACCAATGGGGTGCAGTACGAGCAGGCGAAGGCATACTCATCTCCACCTACAAACAAGAACAAGCCAAAGCAAACCATCTCGATGCAAGCGAAGCCAAACAACAACTCGAAAGTAGCTTAAACAACGCCAAAGCTTTGAGTGAAGTGGCAAAAAATCAACAAACTGATCCACTGAGCTTACTCGAAAACCTACAAGGCTACCTCAAGAACTTAGAGAGTGAAGACCAAAGCAAAGCCGCAGCTTTCAAACAAGCGATCATGCTCTTGGCTTCACCAAGTTCAATTGCCCTAGAAAGTAACGAAGACATCCACCTCAGTGCAGATGGACAGATCAACCAAATTGCACAAGGAAGCATCAACACCAGCACCCAAGACAGCATCATCGGACATGCCAGCAAAAAGATCAGTTTATTTGCCGCGCAAGAAGGGGCACGACTGTATGCAGGCAAAGGCAAGATCGAGATTCAAGCCCAAGGAGATGGTGCTGATCTGATTGCAAGAAAGGGTGTGCAGATTATTTCCACGGAAGATACGATTTATATCACCAGTCCGAATGAAATTAATCTAACTGCAGGCGGCTCTCAAGTGAAACTAAATAGTTCTGGGATATTACCAACCACTGGCGGGAAGTTTGAAGCGAAGGCGGGGCAGCATAAGTTTATTGGTGGTGAAAAGGTAATTGTTCCAAAATTGAAATTAAATACATCACCATGCTATTTGACGTTTGAAATTGTAGATGATCAAGGTAATCCAGGTAAAAATGTTGATTACATAGTTTTTAGAGCAGATGGGACACAAGAAAAGGGTAAAACGAACTCCCAGGGTCTCACAAAGCGTTATGAAACACAGGGTCCGGAGCAAATTTATATTCATATTTCAGATAAGAATGGATCTAAATATAGAGTTATTCAAAATCAAGAAGAAGCTTAAAGATGAGTAAATATACAATATTAGAACATGTAATTTATTTTTATAATCAAAGAAATGAAGCACTAGATAATGTTTCTTATACTTTAGTTTTTATATCAAAGGATGGTACAAAAGAAACATATAAAGATAAAACTGATAAAAACGGTAAAACAAAACCAATAAATATTACCAAAAATGGAAATATTCATATTTTTGTAGAAGGTTTTAGTTCAATTTTTGCTACAAAAAAAACAATTAAACCTATTTTAGCTGAAGGAAGCTCTATAATTCAAATTAATGAAAAGAGTTTGGATGATAATTTAAAATTTCCTACTGAAAGTCAATATAAACTACAGCAAAAAGCAAATGCTCAAGCAATTGAAAATATAAAAAAAGCAGCACAAAAAAATAATAAAGGTTCAACTTTTTTTGGAGGTTTAGGAGGTAATACATCCGGGTTTCCGACACTAGATAAAAGTAATAAGCCAAATCTATATCAAAAAATTTTGGAACCTATTTCTTATACTGATTACAAAAAAAATAATACTATTGTTATTAAAAAAACTAATAGGCTCAAATTTAAAAACTATGCAATGTTTCAATTTGTGCTATCAAATAATAAACCTGTGGCAAACATCAAATATCAAATATTTGGTGTTGGGCAAGATAAACCAATCCTGAACCTTAAGCCTAGTCCTGCCGATGCTAAAGGGTTTACTCAACTTGCTAATACATACAGAAGAGTATATTTAAAATATTTTATTGGGGATAAAGAACATGATTCTCAAAAATATAATACAATTACTTGTGTTGATCCACAGGTAATTTATCAAATTATTTTTCCTGCTTCGAAAAGTACAACCTATCCAAATGCAACAAATAAAGCCTCTCTTTCGTCATTAAAAAAGCCACCAATCATAATTAATCCACATACTAATGAAGTGCTTATTTTACCACCATCACTTTATCAGGAGTTTGATAAGAAAACATCAACTCTAGCAAAGGCGGTTGAAAAAGTACATCAGTCAAATGCTAATTTACGGCGTGCTATACAAGAACGCGATATTGATCAAATTCGTGAAATGGAGGGGAGGTTGAATATTGATCAAAAAGAGGCGATAGATAAAATTAATAGAGAATTTCAAGCCAGAAATGACTTAGAGGAAGTTTTGATTGCTGAGCAAGTTGTTGAGAATGGAAAAACAAAAACTAATCTATTACGAAGATATTTAAAACCAGCAAATTATAACAAATTAAAAAATTCGCGTTTAAATGAAGAGTTAAGAGTCGAAATTTCAAATGCAGCAAATCAGAATGGTGTAGAAAATCCGAATAATATTCAAAAAAGTTTTGATGTGATTAGCTCTAAATTATTAAATGCAAAAGGAGAAATTGGCAGTGATGAAAAAGCTATCTATAACCTAATTGGCGGGCTTGGTAGAGAGATTTCTGAGCAGTATAGAAATAGTAATGGTATAGATGTAAGTCGGCAGGCACAGTGGATGCGTCTTGTTGCAGGTGGTAAAGGTGAGGCAGAGTTAAGCGTTTCCTCTCAAGGTGTAAAGTTGAATGCTAGTGGTGATGCTTCAGCAAAATGGACCATATTTGAAGGTAAAAAGGAGTGGAGAAAATTTTATCCAAGTGAGTCTGGATGGAATATTGAGTATGAAAACTATTCGCTAGGTGAAATAAGGTTTTTAATTGGTTGTGAGGTTTCTGGTTTTTCAGGAGCCAATCTTGGTATAGCAGGTAATTTATCTATTGATATTACGCATCAGGGAACAACGCAAGTTATCACTGCCGTAGCTCGTGAACCACAAAGATCAATTGCAAATATGATGAACAGGCAAAATCGACCTTCCTTTAAAGCAGGTGAGGGTGATGTAGAATTGATGCAAGAAACTAAAGAAAACAAAAATACAGCGCATGCAGAAATTAAAGCTTTTGCTGGTGTGAATGTCAGTGGAGCTTTAAAGGGGGGCATTGAATGGTTCGATCCTGGTATAGATGGCGAGTCAAAGCCCCAATTTGTCACTATTGCGGTAGCATCTGTTGGTGGTGGGGTAAGTGCAGGTGTAGGAGCTGAGGGGCAGTTTCAAATCGGTTATTCAGCTGCTAGTAATACGTTTAGGATTTTAGTTGCTGCTCATCTATGTTGGGGGGTAGGTGCTAAAGGTACGGCGGCATTTGACGTCGGAACAGATCAATTAATGAATTTTGCTGGTTTTTTAAAATCGCAGCTTGGTTATGCTGGTTTTAAAACTTTAGCATTTGTTAATTCAGCCAGTTTTATGATGCTTTCACAGGCATTAGCGTATTGCATAGGTGATGATCATAAATTAACAAAAAATGTTAGAGTTCTCTCAGAGAAATATCTTGATTGGATTGATCAATTAGATGTAGATCAAGGTCGTCTACAAACAGCACGTAGAGTTAACTCGAACACAGGGCGGCGTGAATTACTCTATGCTACACCCGAAACAAAAGGGATCTTGTTGTATGCAGTATCACATTGGACTGATCGTACAGCTCCTATTTTAGATATTAGGATCGGCTTATCACTGAAAAGTGTAGAAGTCGATTTTTTCCCAGAACGTAAAACAGCAATAATTAATATATTGGCGACTTGTATTACTGAAGCTGAATGGAAGAATACAATCCAACATATACATCCTGAAGGCTTAAAATTAACAGAATCCCAATTGGGGAAAGTAGAAGGTGATTTAGTTCGCTTCTTGAACTACGATAAATTAGAAAATCAAAAAGTTAATGATGAAAGAGCTAAGACTATTATGCATTGTATCAATCAGGGGATAGAGTATGGTGGAGACTTAAACAAATGGCTCAAAAAGTATATAGAATATAGAAAAGGGGTAAAAAAAATCCAGAATCATCGCAATTATATGTTAGTCCGTAATCAAGATGATTATAGGTTTAAAACTTTTGAAGAAATGCAAGATTATGAAAATGATCTAGGTCAGCAAGTGTTTATGGCGAGTAATATTGGAACATTAGCACCATTTGAAGATCCATATAGTTTGGTGGAATCAAACCCATTTGAGGATCAAGAGTATAACGTTTAAGTTATACTCTTTTTCAAATTTATAAGTTTGCAGCACAACGGACAGAATTATTTTTATTTACATCAACAGATCTTTTATCTATTAATTCCTTTAAATCTTTAGTTAATTCTGGATCCGCTACAGGGTGGATGGCGTGACGACTAATCGTAAGCCCTCCTGACATTGTAATATTCTGTCCATCATCTGGGAAAGTACTTCGGACTACTTTTTTAGTGCCTGTTTTGGGACCTTGCGGATTATGCTCAGGTGATTTACTGTAATATTGAGGATCATACCAATCAAGCATCCACTCATAATTATCGGTAATCATGTCGTAAAATCCCATTTGTGTAGGTGGAAATTGTTTTAATTCGGGGACAACTCTTCGAGTTTTATATTTTTTCTTAGTTAGGTTTCTTTGGTCAAAACTCCAAATGTTTTTACCATTTTCTAATTTTCCATTATTGGTCGGATATATAATCATCTGACCACGATTACGAGCTGCATATTCCCACTGAGCCTCTGTTGGTAAATCCATTTTTAAATTAAGTTGTTTTCCTAACCACTGACAATAGTCACGTGCTTGTTGCCAATTTACACCTGCTGCAACCGAAGGAATTCTATCTTTTTTTGATATTTCATTAAAAACACCAATGGGTTGTTGATTTGTTGCAGCAGTATATATATCAAAATCAGCATAAGTTGCTTTAGTCGCACTCAACTTATAATCTGATAAGGTCACTTTGTGTAATGGTGTTGCATCTCCATCCCCATCGTAGGGAAGCCCATCTTGACTATGTTGAGGACCAAAGTCGCCCATCATAAAACTTCCACCTTTTACTAAAATAAGTTCTCGTTTAGTTTTTTCTAAAAGCTCATTGATTTTCTTTTGTAAGTTAGGATCTTGAGAAGTGGCTTGGCTTGGTTTATTTAATGCTTCTTTAGTAGATTCAGTGGTTGTCTTTGCACAAGCAGTTAGAGCAAGAGTAGAACATAAAAGAGCAACTAAATTTTGTTTCATCATTTTATTATTCGGCAAATTAAATAAGTTATAAGCATCATCATAATAAAATGACTTTAATGGATAAAGTTTGGTTTTGTAATATTATGGAGTGAAATTTACTGCGCTTTTAGTATATTTTCTGAAAGTTAAATTGAAAATAGATCAGTTAAAAAAAGCCCTTTTGGGCTTTTTTTATTCAAGGCAATTGCTGAATCGGACTTCCACCCAATGCTTGCAGTAATGTCACATAAGCATTGTACTGAGTTTGTTTGGCTTGAACCAAACTTAAGCGCGCTTCACGAGTAGTACGCTGGGCATCGATCAAATTCTTCAGCGCAATCGCACCATTCTTATAACGCACTTGCGTGAGTTGTTCTGTTTTCTCAGCAAGCTGAACATTACGTTCTTGCAGTGCGACTTGTTTGTCTATTTCATTACGTGCAGATAGTGCATTTTCAACATCGGCAAAAGCTTTGTATAAGGTATGACGGTATTGAATAATTGATTTTTCATAATCCAATTCGTTCACACGTAAATCACGTTTCATGTCATTCCATTGCAAGAAGGGTAGTGTAAGACCCGCACCCAATATTGCAGCAGGATTAGACAGCACATTACTCAGCGAAGTGCTTGAGCCTCCAGTAGTTATACTACCCGTTAAATTAATCGAAGGGTAATAACTTGCTTTATTCGCATCTTTATTGGCAAGTGCTTTGCGTAAACGTAACTCGGCTGCTTGCAAATCAGGACGGCGCGATAAAAGCTCAGCTGGTAAGCCCGATTGAATTTGCGGTAGGGCAGAGTGTGGTAAGCGCTGTGGCTCCGAGATATTCAACTGTTGCACAGGTTGATTGAGCAATACCGCAAGAGCAGTTCGAGTTTCAACTTTTTGCTGTTCGATCTGGCTTAACGTAGCTTTTTGACTTTGAACCGCTTGTTCAGCTGAGGTTAAGTCAAGACCTGATACTGCCCCAGCTCGATATTGAGTTTGCACTAATTCATAAGTTTTCTGCGTACTCGCCAAATTTTGTTGAGCCACAGATAGGCGTTCATTGAGATATCCCAATTGCCAATACAATTGTGCAGTTGTCGCAATCAGGCTTTGTGCAGTGGCTTGTAAATCTTGCTCAGTCGCAAGCGCTTCCCATCGAGATGCTTCAGTTTCATTGGCCAATTTACCGAACAAGTCTAGCTCATAGCTTAAGCCGGGATAGTTCAGTGAAATACCATTTGAAGAATCACCATCACCATCTAAACTAAAACGATGACCGACCGATGCACCTGCATTGCCAATACGCACACCTTGCTGACTTTCAGATTGCTTGGCTTGAAGGCGTGCTTGTTGCAAATTAATCCCTGCAACAGCTAAATCGGTATTTCGTGCAATCACTTGTTCAACCAATTGATTGAGCTGTGCATCACCAAATAATGTCCACCATTGATCATGAAAAGCCTGTTGGTGGATATTTTGGCTGAGTTGTTGGCTGTTTTGAAAGCCCTGTGGAATATTGACTGCAGGAGCTTGATAAGGCGTTTTCACTACAGCCGCACAGCCGACTAAAGAGCCTGTTAATGCTAAGGTCATGAACAGTTTATGAAGTTGATTACGCATAGTTATACCTTATTATTCTCTTGACAGTGCATCGACAGGATTTAAACGAGCAGCATTTCGTGCTGGGATAAAACCGAATACGATCCCGATTAAACTTGAACAAACAAATGCAGCTATTATTGATGTGGTTGAATACGCCATTTGGAACGTGCCACCAGCAAAGTGTGTAATCAGCTGACCAATTCCCAGTGATAATAACACCCCAAGGATACCGCCTAAAATACACACTAATACGGCTTCAATCAGGAATTGTTGCAAAATATCGCTTTGTCGAGCACCCACGGCCATTCGCACACCAATTTCTTGCGTTCGTTCAGTGACAGACACCAACATAATGTTCATGACACCGATACCACCAACGACTAAAGAAATCACAGCAATCGCAGAAATGAGTAAAGTCATTGTAGCGGTAGTTTGCTGGATGGTTTCACGAATACTGTCCGCATTTTGAGTGAACACATCTTGCGCCCCGTGGCGTTGAACGAGTAAATTCAAGATTGCATTTTCAGCAGCTGTACTTGAATATTCATCTTTTACACGAACGATGATGCTTCTCACATTCGACTGTCCAAGCATTCGACTCATGACGGTTGAGTAAGGGAGATAGACATTAAGACTATCTGAATTACCCATTGCACCTTGTTGAGCATCTACGATACCAATAATACGACTAGGTACACTGCCCAATAGAATTACTTGACCAATAGGATCCGTACCATCGCTAAAGAATGTCTTTTGGGTATTGGTATCAATCACAACATCTTGGGCTTGTTCAGTAACACTATGTTTGTCAAATGGTTGACCTGATTTAAACGTTAAACCACGCACATAGAAAAAGTCTTCACTCACGCCATTGACTGTCGTGGATGCCTCTACATCTTTATATCTTCCCGTGACAGAACTATTGACTGAAGGACTTACACCATCTACGTAAGGCTGTTCCGCTAACGCATCAGCATCAGCAGGGATTAAGGTCTTGGCCTGAGAAGATCGGGAGTTATCACCAAAACCACGTCCTTGGTAGACCGTAATGGTATTGGTGCCCAAACTACTAATATTTTCTAAAATTTGTTTTTGTGATCCATTACCAAGTGCGACAACCGAAACGACAGATGCTATCCCGATAATGATTCCGAGCATGGTCAAAAAAGTACGCATTCGATGAGCATTCATGGCCAGAAGTGCCATGCGGAAAGCTTCACCTAAACGGTCTAAAGCTGAACGCCAAGACGATGTTTTCTTTTGCTCAGCACGAATCAATTCTTCACGTTCAAAGCCATCATCAATCTCAGGAACATTGGGTTCATCTGAAATAATATTACCGTCTGAAATCTCAATAATACGAGTCGCATTTTTGGCAACATTGTGATCATGAGTAACGAGAATGATGGTATGACCTTTGGCATTCAGTTCGCGTAAAATACGCATCACTTCAATACCGCTTTTTTTATCTAATGCACCTGTAGGCTCATCGGCGAGAATAACATCACCGCCATTCATCAACGCGCGAGCAATCGAAACACGCTGTTGCTGACCGCCCGAAAGTTGGCTCGGGCGGTTTTGGGTTTTTTCACCTAGACCTAAATCGGACAAAAGCTGAACTGCACGATCATGGCGTTCAGAAGCATCAGCACCGGCATAGATCGCAGGGACTTCGACGTTACCAGCTGCATTTAAGTCACCAAGTAAATGGTAGCGCTGGAAGATGAATCCGAAATATTCACGGCGTAATTGAGCAAGTTCATCAGGTTCTAGCTCACGTGTTTCGCGGCCCTTAACCTTGTAGCTACCATTGGTCGGTTTATCTAAACATCCTAAGATGTTCATCAGTGTTGATTTTCCTGAGCCTGATTGACCTACAATGGCAACCAATTCTCCAGGATAAATCTCAAGATTTACCCCTTTTAGAATTTGCACAGTAGATTCACCAGCAGGGAATTCACGGGTCAGGTTTTTGACCTCGAGTAGAGGTGTTCTGGTCTGACTCATAATTACATTCTCATTGGACCAGCGCCACCACGTGCGCCACGTTTAGCTGAGTCATTTGATGAGTCAGAGCCATCAGCGATCACCACCTTATCGCCTAATTTTAAACCGCGTAAAACTTGCGCTGTTGCACGGTTATTTAGACCGATAAGAACAGGGGTCGGTTTGGCTGTGCCATCTGCTTGAAGTACGCGTACCATAGCCATGGAAGCTTTACCTTGATCGACTAATGCCTTTTCCTCAGCGGTTAATTCTAAACGCTTAGGACGATCAGCTGATGAACGTTCGGCACGCCCTTCACCACGAGCTTGTTCATTGCGTTCTTGGGCATTTGAACCCGCATTTGCACCACGCTGGCGAGCAGGACGATTAGAGCTTTGAACAGCAGAAGATGGAATAGTCAGTGCATTCTTTACTTCATCTAACACGATATAAACTTGTGCAGTCATATCAATACGCAATTTCCCATCTTCATTAGGAACATCGAATAGAGCGTTGTAATACACAGCTGTACTTGATGAAGATGAATTTGAGTTGTTGGTTTCTGTATTAATTGAGTTAGGTGCAGGTTCAACTTGACGCAGTGTTGCGTAATGCTTTTTCTCGCTATTACCTAAAGTAGTGAAATAAACAGTTTGACCTTCCTCAACACGCATAACATCTGCTTCAGAAATTTCAGCCTTAACCGTCATGGTGTCAAGTTTTGCTAATTTCACGATGGTTGGCGCGCTTTGATTCGCGTTCACTGTTTGACCTTCTTCAGTCACAATTGCCACAATTGTGCCATCCATCGGAGCAACGATACGGGTATAGCCTAAATCTTCTTTGGTCGTCGCCAGTGATAAACGAGATTGCTCGATTTGAGCATTCATCGCGACGATATCGGCTTGAGCAGTTTTATAACTTGCTAATGCGGACTCATATTCGGCACGAGAAGTTGCATCTTGGGCATACATGGCTTTTTGGCGATTATATTCCGCCTCAACTTTAGTCAGATTTGCTTGTTTGACTGCCAATTGAGCCAACTGATTTTTAATGCTGGCTTCAGCTGTTTTTAGATCATTTTCCTGACGAACGGAGTCGATTTGAGCAATCAGTTGACCTTGTTTGACTTGGTCGCCCAATTGCACATACATTTTTTTCACCTGACCTGAAACCTGTGCACCAACGCTAACCATTTTGGTCGCTTCTAATACACCTGTTGCAAGGACAGAGTTTTCAATATCACCACGTGTCACTTCAGCGGTAATCAACTGAGGTTGCTCATCTTTAGGTTTAAAGAAATACCAAGCTAAAGCGATAGCTGCAATCGTAATGATCGCGATGATAATCAATTTCGTTGGTTTTATTTTTTGCATGGCGATATTGAAAAATGACGGAAATTAAGCGAATTATAATGATGAAATAAGGATAAAAAGTGTATTTTTCTTAAATAAAATCAATAATCATTTTTATAGTTATAAATAGACCTTGCTCGTTAACTAAGCAAACAAGGTTTTTCCACATAATTCAGCAATGGCTTGTTGCATGAGGTGTTCTGGATTTTCATTATTTTTGCCTTTGATGGCAGCATCGATTCTTAATAGCAATTGTGGCCATGTGAGAAATTGCTTGGGATTAAGACGTCTCAAGGCTTGTTGATAAAGACTGACTTTGGTTTTCCAGATGCCGAGTTGTAATGCATTTTGTGGTTGCTCAAAAAGTTGCATCAGTAAGCGCATTTCTTTGCTTACCGTCCATAATACTAAACTGTGTGGTTCGCCAGCTTCGACTAAATATTGGTATATTTTGATCGCTTGACTTAGGTTGCCTGAAATTAATGCATCGCTTAAGTCAAAAGTGGTATAGCGTGATTGATCTTGTAAGCATTCGAGCAAATGTTGCATTTCAAGATGCTGTACATCGGGGAACGTGTCTGCCAGACGCATTAAGCTGTTTTTAGCAGCCAATAAATTATGTTCGTGGTGGACTTCGAGCCATTGCCATGCATCTTGGCTCAGTTGAATCCCAATTTTATCAGCTTCTATGCTGAGTATACGCTGACGATCTTGCGCATAAGTTGCTGTAAGAGGAACCAAGATGCCATTGGCTTCAATCGTTTGAAAAAACGCCGACTTTAAGCTACTGCTATCTTGCTTAGGCATAATGATCAACAACAAGTTGTGTTCATTATGCTGGATATAATGCTTGAGTAACTTTAACGCATTGGCATCTGGCTTAATGTTGCCATGGACCTCTACTGCGAGATTTTGTGAAAAAAGAGAAAGACTGTTGAGTGCATTAAATACATTTTTCCAATCAGCAACGCTTTGGATGTCATAGCGTTCTCTTTCCACGTGATTGATGATCCAACTTTGACGGAAAGCATCTAAAAGATTTTGCTCAAGTAAAGGTTCTTGACCATGTAATACCCATGCACCACGTGCTTCGTTTACACGTTTTAATGCTTGTAGATAATCTAACTTCATTCTGAGTTACGGATTTTCAGAGGTAGTAGGTTCAAAAGTTTGTTGCACAGGTAACAGTACATTTGCTTCTGCTTTTGGCAGACGGTTTGCAGCAATTTGACGAGAGATCTGTTGAGCGACATCGTCAATTAAGATTTCACTGAGATATTTATTTTGTTGATCATCTGTGTTCACGGTTGCAACATTATATTGATATGTACGTGTCGCAGTTAAAGTTCGAGGTTTTGTCACCAAGTTACCTTGACGATCTTCGATTTGGAAAGTCACAGAAAGTCTGAGTAGAACTTCAATGAGTTTGCCGTTGAGCTCATGGCGAATTGGCTTATAGTCAATGATACGCAATACATATGCATCGTTAGAGTTACTTAGTTGCACACCTGCAGCAGTGAGATAAACACTGAGTTTACGCTCTAAATCAGAAGTATTGGCAGGGAGTGCTAATTCAAGCTTTGTATAAGCCAGTGGCGTTGAAGTTGGATTGGTCCCTTTTAGATGAAATCCACAGCCGACCATAGTTGCGCTTAAGCCTAAAGTTAGAACAGCAATAGCTAAACGTTTGCTCAAATGCATTGTAGATCCTCTGTGTATTTCCTGAGATTCAGGATAAATTTTGAATATTCTGATTGTATGTGCAAAGCCCGTTGACTGGCAACGGGCTTTGTTTGGGAATTGTGAAATCCTTATATTCCCCTCTTTTTAAAAGAGGTGAGAAGCAATGCTTCGCAATGGAAATTAAATCCCTCCAAAGCTCCCTTTCTTGCGCTTTGATCTAAAGCTGTGCTTTATATCTTACTCAGGGAGGCTTTAAGGTTCTTAAACCACCAAATTCACTAATTTATTCGGAACAACGATTTCTTTCTTGGTTGGACCTGTTAAGAATTGTTGTACTTCAGGCAATGCTTTTGCTTGCGCCAGAATGTCATCTTTCGATGCATCTACAGACACTTCAAGTTTGCCACGAAGCTTACCGTTCACTTGAACCACAATGGTTTGTGTATTACGTGTTAATGCAGATTCATCCACTTGAGGGAATAATGTTGCATTTAACTCGATACCAAACTGCGCCAATAACGTTTCACTTAAATGCGGTGCAAATGGAGCAAGTAAAGTTAAAAGCGTCGTAATCGATTCACGTGCAACAGCAACATCGCTATCATCTTTCGCTTCAAACTTATTGTTTGCATTCAGAAGTTCCATCATCGCTGCAATCGCAGTGTTAAATGCATGACGACGTTCGATGTCATCACCCACTTTTTGGATGGTTTCGTGAGTCTTACGACGTAAGTCTTGAGCCGCAGTTGAAAGCGCAGCTTTATCAATCGCTGATGCAGTATTACCTTGTTCAAGGAAACCAGTTGCCAAGCGCCATACACGTTTTAAGAAGCGGTTTGCACCTTCCACACCTGCATCTGACCATTCAAGTGATTGATCAGGTGGTGCAGCGAACATCATAAATACACGTGCCGTATCTGCGCCGTATTGGTCAATAATAGATTGTGGGTCGATACCGTTATTTTTCGATTTCGACATTTTTTCTTGACCGCCAACGATAACGTCTTGACCATCACCTTTGTATTTTGCAGATGTGATACGACCTTTTTCATCACGCTCAAGTTCGATGTCAGCAGGGTTGAACCACGTTTTTTTACCTGATTCAGATTCGCGGTAATAGGTATCAGCAAGTACCATACCTTGCGTTAACAAGTTGGTGAATGGTTCGTTACCTTGTACTACACCTTCATCACGCATCAATTTGTGGAAGAAACGTGCATATAACAAATGCAGAATCGCGTGTTCAACACCACCGATGTATTGGTTTACAGGAAGCCAAGTTTGTCCCGCTTCAGGTTTAACCATACCACCAGTAAAGTCTGGAGATGCATAACGTGCATAGTACCAAGATGATTCTACAAATGTATCCAGCGTATCTGTTTCACGACGTGCATCACCGTTACAGCTTGGACATTTCGTTTCATAGAACTCAGGCATCTTGTTGAGAGGGTTACCTGAACCATCAGGTACAACGTCAGTTGGAAGTACAACAGGAAGTTGATCTTCAGGCACTGGCACTTGACCACAGGTTGGGCAGTTAATCATTGGAATCGGACAACCCCAATAACGCTGACGAGATACACCCCAGTCACGTAAACGGAATTGAACTTTTACATTCGCAAGACCTTGTGGTTCTAATTTTGCAAGGAAAGCATCAAATGCACCTTGGAAGTCTAAACCGTCAAATTCGCCTGAATTGACCAATTTACCTTCTTTTGAACCGTACCATTCTTGCCACTCTTTCGCATTAAAATCATTATCATCAGCGCCTTTCGCATCAATGACTTGCTTGATTTTTAAGCTATATTTATTGGCAAATTCGAAGTCACGTTCATCGTGTGAAGGCACTGCCATCACCGCACCTGAACCGTAAGACATCAATACATAGTTTGCGATCCAAACAGGAACTTCTTCACCTGTGACAGGGTGTTTTACAGAAAGACCTGTTGCCATGCCTTTCTTCTCAGCAGTGGCAAGATCTGCTTCTGCCACAGAACCCATACGGCATTCTTCAATAAATGCAGCCAATTCAGGGTTAGTTTCAGCAGCTTTAAGCGCCATAGGGTGTTCTGCTGCAACAGCAACATACGTCACGCCCATTAAGGTATCGGCACGCGTGGTAAAGACTGTTAAGCCATCTGCATAAATTTCAGGATTTGCTGAAGGGAAGGTAATTTCCATACCCTGTGAGCGACCAATCCAGTTACGTTGCATCGTAAGGACTTGTTGTGGCCAACCGTCTTTGAGTGTGTCTAAATCGTCAAGTAATTCTTGCGCATAGTCAGTGATGCGGAAGTAGTACATTGGAATATCACGTTTTTCAACCAAGGCACCTGAACGCCAACCACGACCATTTTCTACTTGTTCATTTGCAAGTACAGTTTGGTCTACAGGGTCCCAATTTACCGTTGAAAGCTTACGGTAGATTAAGCCTTTTTTATAAAGCTGAACGAATAACCATTGTTCCCAGCGATAATATTCTGGTGTACACGTTGCAAATTCACGATCCCAATCCACCGCAAGACCTAATTTTTTAAGCTGATTACGCATGTAATCGATATTTTCAAAGGTCCATTTTGCCGGTGCAACTTGGTGTGCAATCGCAGCATTTTCAGCAGGTAAACCAAACGCATCCCAACCCATTGGTTGTAATACAGTTTCACCTTTTAAACGGTGGAAGCGGCTGATCACGTCACCAATCGTGTAGTTACGTACATGACCCATATGCAGTTTGCCACTTGGGTAAGGGAACATCGAGAGGATATATCGACGTGGACCTTCTACAGTGTCGGCAACTTTAAAGGCTTTGCGAGATTCCCAGTTCTGTTGAACTTGGGGCTCAATCGCACTGGCTTGGTATTCAGAGTCAATGTGAGTAGTCATATACGTAATACAAGAGAACGGTTAAAAAATTTAGCGCACAGCATAGCGCAAAACGCACCTAAAAGTGAATTTTACAGACTGAAAATGGATGCAAAACTTAAATTAAGATCAAAAAGACAAATTCACTCATTTGAAACTTGAGTTTCGCTTAATGGAGCAGCATTTGTGTTTTGTGACTCAGTATTTGAAGCACCGTTTGTTTGCTGTTGCGTTGGTATCGTTTGAGTCTGTGAGGTTTGAGGAGCTTCGCTCGGGTTTGTATTTGTATTGACAGATGTTGTTGGTGCTTTCCAACCATATGTTTCAACTTTCCCTTTCTTTTTTGCTGATTTTGGTGGCGGGGTAGTGGTGTAGTGGGTTGAGCCATTTTGATCGACCCATTTGTAATATTCTTTTGCCTGCACCATAGATGAACAAATAGAAACTAAAACGACCGTGGATGCTAAACAAGAAAGTTTTAAAGATGATGCTAGTGAATTCATGACTTCACCTATAAAGAAATAAGAGGGGAATGAGTTCTTTTACATGTTTATATCGCAGCATTTTGCTGGATACTGATGAAGATTAATTGGTTTTATTTTAATCAAAAAAATCATTTTGCGTATAAATTGTTTTATATAAATATTAAAAATAAGTGTTTGAAATTTTTTTTATAAATCACCCAACCAAAAGTTATCGTTTGAAAAATAATCGGTTGGTAAATAAACAATAAAAAGGTTTCGGCAAACCTTGACTTTGGTCGTGAAAAAACTAAAAATGCTGCTCTAGTTTTATATGTTTTGTTCGATCACCCTTCGAATAAATATCATAGCTTGCAATAACGTTGTCTCTAAGCCGAGACAATGAAATAGCAGAAATATGTTTATCCCAACATGTTGAATATGCAGTCGCAACTCAAACGGTTGCGATCGAAAAATTTTATTATTGCAGCAAAAACGATGAAATATGTGTGCTATAACAGTGCATACAAACGAATGAATGAAACACGACTTATGTCTCCCATAAACGTCGTGGAAATAAGATTAGGGTGAATACGTTGGAACTTTTATCTGGTGGTGAAATGCTTGTTCGCGCATTGGCGGACGAAGGCGTTGAACATGTTTTTGGATATCCAGGCGGCGCAGTTTTACACATTTACGACGCGCTATTCAAACAAGACAAAATTAATCATTACCTCGTGCGTCATGAGCAAGCTGCTGGTCATATGGCAGATGCATACTCGCGCGTAACAGGTAAGACAGGTGTTGTACTGGTGACCTCGGGTCCAGGTGCGACTAACACTGTGACACCAATCGCGACAGCTTACATGGACTCAATCCCAATGGTGATTTTGTCTGGTCAGGTTGCAAGCCATTTGATTGGTGAAGATGCATTCCAAGAAACGGATATGGTTGGTATTTCTCGTCCAATCGTGAAACACAGTTTCCAAGTGCGTCATGCGAGTGAAATTCCAGCGGTTATTAAAAAAGCTTTCTATATCGCGTCATCAGGTCGTCCAGGTCCTGTGGTTGTTGATATTCCAAAAGATGCAACAAACCCTGCTGAAAAATTTGCATACGAATATCCTGAAAAAGTAAAAATGCGCTCTTACCAGCCGCCACATCGTGGTCATACTGGACAGATCCGCAAAGCTATTGATGAATTGATCAATGCTAAACGTCCTATTATTTATACGGGCGGTGGTGTTGTTCAAGGCAATGCATCACATTTATTGACTGAATTAGCGCATCTATTGGGTTATCCAGTAACCAATACATTGATGGGGCTAGGTGCATTCCCTGGTAATGATCCTCAATTTATTGGTATGTTGGGTATGCATGGGACATATGAAGCGAACATGACCATGGGTCACGCTGATGTGATTCTATGTGTTGGTGCGCGTTTCGATGACCGTGTAACCAATAATCCTGCAAAATTCTGTCCAAATGCGAAAGTGATTCACATTGATATCGATCCTGCGACGATTTCAAAAACAATCATGGCGCATATCCCAATCGTGGGTGCGGTAGAGCCAGTTCTTCAAGAAATGTTAGCGCAATTAAAACAGCTGAATATTTCTAAGCCGAACCCTGAAGCTATTGCGGATTGGTGGAAACAAATCAATGAGTGGCGTCAAGTTCATGGTTTGAAATATGAAAAACCAACTGACGGTACGATGAAACCTCAACAAGTTGTTCAAGCTTTAGATAAAGTAACGAACAGCCAAGCAATCATCACTTCTGATGTTGGTCAACATCAGATGTTTGGTGCGTTGTATTACAAATACACACGTCCACGTCAATGGATTAACTCAGGTGGTTTAGGCACGATGGGTGTTGGTCTTCCATATGCGATGGCGGCTAAGCTTGCATTCCCTGACCAACAAGTTGTTTGTATTACAGGTGAAGCATCCATTCAGATGTGTATCCAAGAGCTCTCAACATGTAAGCAATATGGCCTAAATGTTAAAATCTTGTGCTTAAACAACCGTGCTTTAGGTATGGTGAAACAATGGCAAGATATGAATTATGAAGGTCGTCACTCAAGTTCATATGTTGAGTCATTGCCTGACTTTGCGAAGTTGATGGAAGCTTACGGACATGTAGGTATTCAAATTGATCATGCGGATGAGCTTGAATCGAAGCTTGCAGAAGCAATGGCGATTAATGATAAATGTGTATTCATCAACGTGATGGTTGACCGTACTGAGCATGTTTATCCGATGTTAATCGCGGGTCAATCTATGACAGATATGTGGTTATCTAAAGGGGAGCGCACAGCATGAGACATATCATCTCTGTTCTCATTGAGAACGAATCTGGCGCGCTTTCACGTTTAGTGGGTTTGTTCTCACAACGTGGTTATAACATTGAAACTTTGAACGTTGCGCCAACAGAAGACCCAACAATGTCTCGTTTGACATTGACGACTTATGGTGATGATCACAAGATTGAGCAAATCACAAAACAACTCAACAAACTTGTTGAAGTGGTTAAAGTGGTTGACCTTTCTGAAGGTTCACACATTGAACGTGAATTGATGTTAATCAAAGTAAAAGCTTTGGGTTCTGCGCGTGCTGAAATTAAACGCACAGCAGATATCTTCCGCGGACAAATCGTGGATGTAACACCAACGACTTACACGATTCAAATCGCGGGTACAACTGAGAAAATTGATGGTTTTATTGATGCTTTGGCAGAGAATACCATTCTTGAAGTTGTACGTTCAGGTGTGTCTGGTATCGCACGTGGCGAAAAAGTTTTAACAATCTAATTTTTTATTAACAAATTCTTCCCTCCTCCGAGAGGAGGGGGTTGGCGAACCACATTAACATTCGCTAATCAAACGGAAGCCAAAGCATTTTAGCGGAGACAGCAATGCAAATTTTTTATGATAAAGACTGCGACTTATCTATCATCCAATCTAAGAAAGTAGCAATCATTGGTTACGGTTCACAAGGTCACGCTCACGCGCTTAACCTTAAAGATTCTGGCGTTGACGTAACTGTTGGTTTACGTGCTGGTTCTGCTTCTTGGAAAAAAGCTGAAAATTCTGGTCTTAAAGTTGCTGAAGTTCCTGCTGCTGTAGCTCAAGCTGACGTAGTAATGATCTTGACTCCAGATGAATTCCAAGCTCAACTTTACCGTGATGTAATTGAGCCAAACATCAAGCAAGGTGCTACTCTTGCATTTGCTCATGGTTTCTCTGTTCTTTATAACCAAGTTGTTCCACGTGCTGACTTAGACGTAATCATGGTTGCTCCAAAAGCACCTGGTCACACTGTACGTTCTGAATACCAACGTGGTTCAGGTGTTCCTGATCTTATCGCGATTCACCAAGATGCTTCTGGTAATGCACGTAACCTTGCGCTTTCTTACGCTTCAGGTGTTGGTGGCGGTCGTACAGGTATTATCGAAACTTCATTCCGTGAAGAAACTGAAACTGACCTTTTCGGTGAGCAAGCAGTTCTTTGTGGTGGTGCTGTTGAATTGGTTAAAATGGGCTTCGAAACTCTTGTTGAAGCTGGTTATGCGCCAGAAATGGCTTACTTCGAATGTCTACACGAACTTAAATTGATCGTTGACTTAATGTTCGAAGGCGGTATCGCGGACATGAACTACTCTGTATCTAACAATGCTGAGTACGGTGAATATGTTACTGGTGTCGAAGTAATCAACGAACAGTCTCGTGAAGCGATGCGTAATGCGCTTAAACGTATTCAATCTGGTGAATATGCGAAGATGTTCATCCAAGAAGGTGCGTTGAACTACCCATCTATGACTGCTCGTCGTCGTCAAAACGCTGCTCACGGTATCGAAGTCACTGGTGCTAAATTGCGTGCGATGATGCCTTGGATTCAAGCAAACAAAATCGTTGATAAAGAAAAGAACTAAGTTCTAATTTCCAAGTCAAAAGCCCTTGTTTTTAACAGGGGCTTTTTTTATGAGACATAAAAAATAAAGCTAAATTATTTGACGTAAGCTTCGTGCCTCAAATAGATGAAATCAATGCTTTTCTTTCCTTGCACTTCACTCAGAACAGTGTTCTGAGTTTGCTCATACCCTGGATTCAAGCAAACAAAATCGTTGATAAAAAGAAAAACTAATTTTCTTATCTAGCTGATTTTTATGCTATAAAACCCTGCGAAAGCGGGGTTATTTTTATTGGATAAGAAAAATGATTTTATATAAATATGTCGGATTTGAGGCAGGTTTAAAAATATTAGAAACAAATACTTTGGGATTTTCACATCTAGAAGATTTTAATGATCCGTTTGAAGCAACAGCTTTAGCGTTGGTGGAAGATAATGTTCCTATTTCTGTACAAACAGGAGCTATAAGAAATAGGTTGTCTAGAAAATATGCTATTTTATCATTAACTCGCGCACCTTTAAATCCACTTATGTGGTCTCACTATGCTGATAGCTATAAGGGGGTGGTTATTGGTATAGATACAAAATTAGCGGGTTTAGATGATGCTAAAAACTTTTTAATTCCATCGAATAGAGGGGAGGTAATTTATTTAAATACTCCACCTAGACAATCTCATAACATTGATGCAGATACGTTAATGTCTATCGGTGATTGCTCTATTTTTAACTGGAATAACTTTGAAGAATTTCTAAAACATGCCTTTTTATATAAATCATTGTGTTGGTCGTATGAGGAGGAGGTTCGCATAGTTAAAAATATAAGTCCTGCTCCGTTTGGTTATCATTTTTCAACAATCACTGAAGCATTAATTGATAATCAATATTGGAAAAGAATACAGCTCCCTAATCGCCCCATCTATACATTGCAATTAACAAAAGAAGCTTTTGTAGAAGTCTATTTAGGGAAAAATGCTTATATTGATCAACGTAGAAAGCAAGAAAAAATCAAACCAATCATAGATCATAAAGTTGAGAGGATTGAACAGTTAAAAATGATTTGTCAGCTAAGACAAATACCATTAAAGGGTGTAAGTGTGAACTTAGAAACTTGGGCTTTGCAAAGCCGAATAATTAGTTTGGATTAATTCTTAATTTTAGTTGTCTATTTCTTATTTTTAAATTCTATCCTTTTTTATATATCCCAAAAGCTAAATATAAAGTGAAGGTTCATATCTTATTTGGTGAAATTATTTTTATATTGCTAAATCCTATTTGGGCCATTTACTGATTAAATCCAGAAACTAATTTTAATAATTTTCATAACCTCAAGATATTAATAATAAGTCACCGATATTTTAGGAACTTTGAATCCTGAGACTTGTCTTTTTGTAATGCATTGAAAAAAAAGACGACAGGCATGATAAAAATAGTCATTAAAAAGTAACTCAATGACAGGTAGATTAAGTTGCAGTCGACAGAGGCTTAGCTAAACACAATAATTAGTATCTAACAAGAATACTTAATAACTCAAGGATTGAGGTTGGGAATGAAATTAACGTTTGTATGTTACTTATTGGCGATCTTGCCAATCTGTGGATGGGCGCAACAAACAACTGATATTGAGTAAAAAACGCCAAATAGTGATGCTGAGCTTGTTTTGGATAATGTTCGCATATCAATGCAACGATTATTGAGGTCAACAGACAACGAATATTTTTTTGAGTCTTTATATGGGTGTGCTTCATCCAAATGCAACACTTACTTCCCTCAAAGACAACGTCACTATCCAATTTAAAGGGGAGCAAAAAGGCGATCAAGTTTTTTTTAAAGCAGAACAACCGAGTGATGATTCAAATGCAATTCAAGAGTTGAAAAGACAGCTTAACTATAAAACGAATGTATTTAAATCTACATTGGTCAATCATGCGGGTGTGATTCGAACAAAGAAATTCGAGCCTGCTTTTAAAGTAAAAAATACGCCTGATGTGAGTTTTAATTTCTATGGCATATCTAAAGCTGACCATCCTTTCAAACGATTAATGACACGTATCGAGGTGTTTGACAAAGTCAATCAAAAAAGCATGCAAATACTTGAAGGCTTTCAAGCGTTTCCCAATAGTATTGGTTATATGGATGTGAATTTTGATGGTTACTATGATGTAGTGCTCTCTGATCTGTCAGAGGATAAAACGCTTCAAGATTGTCGTTTTATTTACTGGATTTATGATTCTGTTCAACAAAAATTTAACCGTGCAGAGCAGTACGAGCAAATCGTTGGATTTCCACTGTTACATGGTGATAAACAGCACATCGATTTTTCTAATGGACAGGTTTATACAATTGTTGAAGGCAGTTTGAAACCAGTTGCAGTTAATGCTGAACAAGAAACTAAACAATTAGAAGATCGGACATCATCAGAATCCTCTGTAGCACTTCAAGGGGAAAACTTGGAAAAACGGATTGAAGAACCACCGGTTAACTCTGGTCAAGAGCAAGAGAATGAGCTAGGCAGTGATGTAGATCGTGTTCAAGAGCAAGAGCCTTAAAAATGTGAAAATCTGAATGAGCCTTATGACAAGGCTGTCATGAAACCATCATCATATTGAAATTATGTTCTTTTAAATTTTAGGGATAACATTAATAAAAGGTGTGATGATGGCACTCCTAAACATGCAAGTAATAAAACAAAAAAAAATCTTTGAATTATTGAACATCAAAAAAAATACGTCATTTGAGGATTTTATTCTTCTTCCTGATGCTGATCAGCCTAAACGACATCCTCAATTAAAAATTGCCATTGTGACTGAGACATGGTCACCAGAGATTAATGGTGTTGCAAACTCACTGATGAATTTATGTCTGGGTTTGCAGAAGCGAGGTCATCAAATTTTGTTGATACGTCCTCAACCCAAAGTGAAATGTAAACGGTTTAAACCTGATGCAGAGTGTTGGGTGCATGCTCAGGCGATTCCGAAATATCCCACCTTACAGTTTGGTTGGCCACAGTTTTCTAAAATCTCAAAAGCGGTTGAGGTATTTCAGCCAGATGTTGTGCATATTGTGACAGAGGGACCATTGGGATTTGCGAGTCTAATGGTGGCTAAATCTCAGAATATTCCTGTTTCAAGTGGTTTTCACTCTGCTTTTCAAGAGTTTAGTCGATATTTTGAGTTTCCTTTTCTCGTTAAACCTATCTCAAAGTATTTAACATGGTTTCACAATAAGACAGACGTGACTTGTGTGCCAAGTTTAGATACACAGCATGCTTTAAAACAAATGGGAGTAAGCGGTGAGTTCAGGGTGGTGGGGAGAGGTGTTGATACCCAATTGTTTAATCCGAATAAAAGATCGCAGTTGCTCAGAGAACAATGGGCCGCAAATGAGCATACACGAGTACTGATTTCCGTTGGTCGGTTGTCACCTGAAAAGGAAGTAGGCCTGATTATTCGGATTTTTTTGAAAATGCAAGGTGAGGTTGAGCATCATACTAAATTGGTCATTGTCGGAGATGGACCAGATCGAGTAAGGCTTGAAGCTCTTGCGGGTCATCATCCCGATATTATTTTTATGGGAAGTTTGACTGGCGATGATTTGGCATGTGCATATGCCAGTGCAGATGTGTTTATCTTTCCAAGTCAAGTTGAAACCTTTGGAAATGTCGCGATTGAAGCATTAGCAAGTGGTTTGCCAGTGGTGGCTTATGATTATGCATGTGCCAAACTGCATGTTGTGCATGATGAAACGGGATGGTTGATCCTTCTCGGTGATGTAGAAATGTTTGAACGAGCAATGACAGCAACATTGAATCAACCCGATTTAAAAATAATGGGTGAGAAAGCGCATCTTGCAGTTGCTGCATCAGGATGGTTGAAACCTGTTATTGATTTTGAGCAAGCGTTATTTTTTGCTGTACATCGTACTTTATTTCACTAAATTATTTTGAATTCGTAGTTTCTTGTCGCGTGTTTGAGGGTGGTCGGTGAATCAGTCATCCATTCTAATTATGACAAGTATTTAATGAAATCATCATCATAATGAAATGATCCATCTCTAAAGTAAAAGTATGAAAAAAATACAAAAGAGGTGTGATGATGGGAATCATGGACACTGTATTGCCTAGATCGACAACGCAATATGATCACCAGAGGCTAAAATTTAAAAATCAAAACTCCGATCGGGATGTATCGGTGCTTGAGCAATTGGGGCGATCTAGATTAAAAATAGCTGTCGTTACGGAGACATGGCCACCAGAGCTGAATGGTGTTTCATTGTCTTTACTGCAGATTTGCAAAGGTCTACAGAAGCTTGGTCACAAAATTCTATTGGTACGACCTTCACAAAAACAAATATGTTCGGAATTTTCTCCGAACCGTGAGTGTTTGGTGAATGGTCAAACCATTCCGAAATATGCCCATATGCAATTTGGTTGGCCACAGTATGGCAAAGTGGCTAAAGCTTTTGATGAATTTCAACCAGACTTGGTGCATATCGTGACGGAAGGACCATTAGGTTTAGCGGTACTTCAGCTCTCAAAAAACAAAAAGATTCCTGTGAGTAGTGGTTTTCATTCTGCTTTTCATGACTTTAGTCGGTTTTATGATCTTGCTTTTATGGTCAAGCCGATTCAGCACTATCTCAAATGGTTTCATAACAATACGCAATTGACCTGTGTACCAAGTCAGGACTCGGCTGATGCGATACGTAACTTTGGTGTTACATGTCAAGTTGAAGTGATTAAGACTGGGGTGGATGTTGAAAAGTTTTCACCTACTTTTCGAAGTGTGCAACTCAGACGACAATGGGATGCTTGTGAGAATACAACTGTCCTGCTTTATGTTGGTCGTGTTTCACCTGAAAAAGAAATTCAGGTGTTAATTGATGCCTATTTAAAACTTAAAACACAAACTACGCGCAGATTTAAGTTGGTCATCGTGGGGGATGGGCCCGATTATTCGCGTTTGGTTCGTCAAAGCAAACATACCGATATCATCTTTACTGGAAGCTTAAGTGGTACAAATCTTGCTGAATCATTTGCAAGCGCAGATGTATTTGTTTTTGCCAGTCAAGTAGAGACTTTTGGCAATGTCGTGCTTGAAGCGATGGCGAGTGCATTGCCTGTCGTTGCTTATGATTATGCTTGTGCTAAGCAGTATTTAGATGCGGAAACAGCATGGTTAGCACCTTTGGGTGAGCCTGCAACCTTGGTTCAATATATTGTTAATCTGCCCCAAAACAAACGCTTGCATGCAATGGGGATGCAAGCAATGAAAAAAGTACAACAAGTCGGATGGCAACATCCAGTTCAACAACTCGAACATGTATTTTATCGTGTCGTGCAGCAGAAAACGCTCACGGCCTGAACGATAGGAGTAGAGTGAAATGAATTTTAAAAATACCAAAATAAAAATACTCGATCTTGATCTAAGAGGATGTCTCTATTTCAATAATCTATCGCATACACAAAGTATTGCGCTCATATTTAAAATTATTAGTCGGCTCGGAGATGGAGTTTTTTGGTACATGATGGTGGCGTTGGTGTGGCTACTGCAAGGACCGCAATACACTATTCAAATTTTATATATTCTTGTAGCTGCTTCGTTAGGTACGCTGATTTATAAAATTTTAAAAACAAAAACAGTACGTCCACGACCATACCAAGTTCACCAAGTTATTCATATTGGCGAAAGACCACTAGATCATTTTAGTTTTCCTTCTGGTCATACATTGCATGCAGTAATGGCAACAATCGTATTGGGTTATGTAGAGCCTGTCTTGCTGGTGATGATGATGCCATTTACCATTTTGGTTGCTTTGTCGCGCATGGTATTAGGATTGCATTATCCAACTGATGTTTTAGTTGGTGCCTTAATTGGGGCGACGGTTGCGAGTGGTATTATCTTGGCTGCTCCAGCATTGAAAATCATATTGTGAGGGTAAGTTGATTGCATGGTAAGGCGTACAAAAGCAATATAATTGTACGTCTTGATTTGCTTTTTGCTAAAATTAAGCCATGAATTCACCAAAGATGATTTAGGAATAAGTATGGGTTTACGTTGGACAGACACCCTTGATATCGCAATTGAACTGTATGAAGCCCATCCAGATGTAGATCCACAATGGATCCGTTTTACTGATCTTCATGCATGGGTTTGTGCGCTTCCAGAGTTCGAAGATGATCCAAACAAATCAACAGAAGGATTGTTAGAAGCAATTCAAATGGCTTGGATTGACGAAGCTCGATAATTCATCGATCGAAAAAAACCATTTTTTTACACGCGAAAAGCAGATAATCGCGCATTATTCGGTATAATGCGCCAAAATTTTCATGTCAATTTGACTAAAGGAGCCAATCATGGCTATTGAACGTACTTTATCTATCGTTAAACCAGATGCAGTTGCTAAAAACCACATCGGTGACATCTTTGCTCGTTTCGAAAAAGCTGGTCTTAAAATCGTTGCGACTAAAATGAAACATTTAACTCAAGCTGAAGCTGAAGGCTTCTATGCTGAGCACAAAGAACGTGGTTTCTTTGCTGACCTCGTTGCGTTCATGACTTCTGGTCCAGTTGTTGTATCAGTTCTTGAAGGTGAAAACGCAGTTCTTGCTCACCGTGACATCCTTGGCGCTACTAACCCTAAAGAAGCTGCTCCAGGTACAATCCGCGCTGACTTCGCTGTAAGCATTGACGAAAATGCTGCTCACGGTTCTGACTCTGTAGCATCTGCTGATCGTGAAGTTAACTACTTCTTCGCTCAAACTGAGATCGCTCCACGTACTCGTTAATTCGCAGTATTCAAACCAGATAAGTGCTATACTGCTTATCTGGTTTTTTTATTTCTGAAAGATTTTATTGCTTGAAAATTGAGCATGTTCTTTTATCCCACATTATGGTTTAGGTAATACTCATGAATTCTGAAGTTGTCGCTTCATCCGTCAATTTAGATGAACAACAGCCCACTACTGTTCAAGTACAGCAGGCTGATACTGTACAGAAAGTGAATTTACTTGGCCTGTCACGTCCGCAAATGGAAAAATTCTTTGAGGATATGGGTGAGAAAAAGTTCCGGGCGGGTCAGGTGATGAAATGGATTCATCAGTTCTTCGTTACTGATTTTGCTGAAATGACTAATATTTCAGGGAAATTACGTGAAAAACTTGAAAAGATTTGTGAAATTAAAGCACCAGAAGTCGTGCTTAAAAACTATTCTAAAGATGGAACACGTAAGTGGGTATTTCGTGTAGGTGATGGTGCGGGTTCTTTGGTTGAAACAGTATTGATTCCTGCTGAGGATAAAACGGGTTCGCGTAAAACCTTATGTATTTCATCACAAGTCGGTTGTGCTTTGGACTGTTCGTTCTGTTCAACAGGAAAACAAGGTTTCCAACGCGATTTAACACAGGCTGAAATTATTGGTCAGTTGTGGATGGCGAACTATTCCTATATGGAAGATGTGCCAGTTGCTGAGCGTGAGCGCTCTGTGACCAACGTGGTAATGATGGGTATGGGCGAACCATTATTGAACTATGACGCTGTGCTTAATTCAATGCGTATCATGCTTGATGATTTCGCCTATGGAATGTCTAAACGCCGTGTCACATTGTCAACGTCAGGGGTTGTGCCGAAGATAGATCAATTGGCTCAAGACATCGATGTTGCGCTTGCAATTTCATTGCATGCAACCAATGATGAGTTACGTAACGAATTAGTACCAATTAATAAAAAATATCCCTTAGAGCAACTCATTGCAGCGTGTCAGCGTTACATCACTAAAGATGGTAATGAAAGTGCACGTAAGCATGTCACAATTGAATATGTCATGTTAGACGGGGTCAACGATCATCCTGAACATGCACAGCAGATGATTAAGTTGTTAAAAAATTTACCAAGTAAAATTAACTTGATTCCATTTAATCCATTCCCACATGCACCATACGGGCGTTCGAGCCGAAATCGCATCATTTCTTTCCAAAAAACTTTGTCTGATGCTGGTTTTGTGTGTACGATTCGTCAGACACGTGGGGATGATATTGACGCAGCTTGTGGTCAATTGGTTGGTCAAGTGGCTGACCGTACTCGTCGTGCAGAACAATGGAAGAAAAAAGTGCTAGAACGTAATGAAATTATGCGTTCACAAGGCTAGTTGTATCATTTAGATGTGAATGATTAAAAAGAGGGAGGCATCATTTGAGCAAGCCGATGTATAAAAAAATAGTCATGACGATGACAGTCGCTTTATCTGGATTGCTTTTCTTTGGATGCCAAACTACCAGTGGCGATACGAGCAAAAAGGATCCTGAGAAATCAGTGAAAGTTCGTACCCAAATGGCGGCTGAATATATTCGGAATGGGAATTTAGATGCTGCCAAACGTGTGCTTGATCAGGCATTAGAGGTTAATTCGCGCGATTCAACTGCAAATATGATGATGGGGGTGTTGCTTCAGCAAGAAGGAAGTGACATCAACATGCAACGTGCAGATCATTATTTTTCTCGTGCTATTTCAATTGATCCTAAAAATGCGCAAGCACGTAACAACTATGGTACGTATTTGTATCAAGTGAAACGATATAATGATGCTGTTAAACAGCTTTCAATTGCAGGCGCAACGCTTGGATATGACCAACGTCATCGTGCATTAGAAAACCTTGGACGGATTTATCTCATTCTAGGGGATATACCGAATGCTGAAAAAACGTTCAAACAAGCACTGCAAGTCAATCGTGACTCGACTGTTTCAATGATAGAGTTAGCAGAGATATTTTATCTGCAAAAGAATAATATTGCCGCGCGTCAGCTATATGAGCAATTTGTACTCAAAGTTGGCCAGCAAAATCAAGGTGCGCGAGCACTCTGGATTGGTTTACGTATCGCACGTGCCAATGGTGATAGAACGGGAATGTATGTGCTGGTGAATCAGTTGCGTACTTTATTTCCAAATAGTCAAGAATTTCAACGTTATTTGCAATTACAGTTCAATACTGAGGCCGTATGGAAGTAAATCCTAATTCACAGCAACCTACTGGTTCAAACGTAGCACCTAATGCTTTAGGAAATATTCAACGCCCTGGCGAGTATTTGCGTCAAATCCGTATTTCTCAACAACGTGATCTGGTCAAAGTTGCTGGTGATTTGAAAATGCCAGTAAAAACGCTTGAAGCGTTAGAGCAAGACGAATACAAATCTTTGCCAGAAGCGACTTTCATTAAGGGATACTATCGTTCGTATGCGAAGTATCTCAAAGTTGATGCCTCTGCTTTGATTCAACGTTTTGATGAAATCTATCAAAATGATACAGGTTTACTGCCAAATCATGCTTTGAACAATTCTCCAATTAAAATTATGGGGAAACTTCCTGGCTCGAAAAGCGTACGTAATCGCAAGTGGATTAAACGCATCGTGATTGCGTTAATTATTTTGGGCGTGGCTTGGCTATTAATCTCCGCAATCCAAAAATGGGCGGCTAAAGGCGATTCGTCAAACACTGATACGAATCAATCCAACAATGTCCAAATTCTGACCTTAAACAATGGTACAGGCACGACTGAAGCAGTATCAGGCGATACGATGAATCTCAGTTTTAGCCGCCCTACATCAGTACACATTGTGGACAGTACGGGTAAAGTATTAGCAACTGGACGCCAATCAACTGCGATTAGTTTGAATGGACAGTCTCCATTCCAAATTCGATTAGATGATGCTCAAGCCGTTTCATTAAGTTTAAATAATGAAAATATTTCATTGTCACCATATACCGTAAACGGAAAAGCTGAATTCCGTTTATCACGTTAATGGGTTAAAGGTAAAACGATGATCGAGAATCCGATTCGACGCAAACCAACACGTAAAATTCGCGTAGGTTCTGTGTATGTGGGTGGCGATGCGCCAATCAGTATTCAAAGCATGACCAATACTGAAACTTGTGATGTAGCTGCAACAGTTGCACAAATTCAACGTTGTGTGGATGCTGGCGCAGATATTATGCGTGTGTCTGTACCGAGTATGGAAGCCGCTGCTGCTTTTGGAGAAATCCGTAAACAAGTGCAAGTTCCACTCGTTGCCGATATCCATTTTGACTATAAAATTGCTTTGGCTGTTGCAGATTTGGGTGCAGATTGTCTGCGTATCAACCCAGGGAATATCGGTTCAGAAGCAAAAATTCGCGAAGTGGTTGCTGCGGCTCGTCACAACGATATTTCAATGCGAATTGGTGTCAATGCAGGCTCTCTCGAAAAAGATATTCAAAAGAAATATGGTGAGCCAACAGGTCAAGCTTTGCTTGAGTCAGCAATGCGTCATATTGATATTTTAGATCGTTTGGATTTCCAAGAGTTTAAAGTGTCAGTGAAAGCATCGAATGTCTTTTTGACGATGGATGCTTATCGTTTGTTGTCACAACAAATTGACAATCCTTTACATTTAGGGGTGACTGAAGCTGGAATTTACCGTACTGGTTCGGTGAAGTCGGCAATTGCACTGGGCGGATTGTTAATGGAAGGCATTGGCGACACCATGCGAATTTCATTAGCAGCGGAACCTGAGGAAGAAATCAAAATTGGTTTTGATATTCTTAAATCTTTGGGCTTACGTTCAAATGGTATTAACTTTATTGCTTGCCCAAGTTGTTCACGTCAAGAATTTAATGTCATCAAAGTGATGCAAATGCTTGAAGAGCGTTTGGAAGATGTACGTACTCCAATGGATGTTTCTGTCATCGGGTGTAAAGTCAACGGTCCTGGTGAAGCTAAAGAAGCTGATATTGGTGTAGTGGGCGCAAGTCCACGTTCACTGGTGTATCGTAATGGTGAAAAGAGTCATTTAATTGACACAAATCAATTGGTTGACGAAATCGAAAATATGGTTCGTCAACGTGTTAACGAGCTTGAAAAAGCTAAATCAAAAGAGATTATTCGCACAGGTTTTTCTGAGTAGATCATGAGTTCAATCGTCGCAATCAAAGGTTTTAATGACATTCTCCCAACGCAAACCCCAGCTTGGAGACGTCTTGAACAGCATCTGTCTGGTTTGATGGATGCCTATGGCTATCAACAAATTCGTTTGCCGATGGTTGAACAGACAAACTTGTTCAAGCGTTCTATTGGTGATGCAACGGATATCGTTGAAAAAGAGATGTATACGTTCTTAGATAAAGGTAATCCTCCTGAGTCTTTGACCTTACGTCCTGAAGGTACTGCGGGTTGTGTACGTGCTATGCTCGAACATAATTTGCTTCGTGGTGCGACACCGCGTGTTTGGTATATTGGACCGATGTTCCGTTATGAAAAACCGCAAAAAGGTCGTTACCGTCAATTCCATCAATTTGGTGTGGAAACGTTTGGTGTTGCAACTCCTGATCAAGATGCTGAACTGATTTTGATGACTGCGCGTCTGTGGAAACGGATGGGTGTTGCGGACAAAGTTCAATTAGAGCTCAATACTTTAGGTGAGTCAGATGAGCGTGCAGCTTATCGCGCAGCCTTGGTTGAGTTTTTAGAATCACATAAGTCAGATTTAGATGAAGATTCGCAGCGTCGTTTAACGACGAATCCACTGCGTATTTTGGACTCTAAAGATGCAAAAACTCAAAGCATTTTAGAAAATGCGCCTAAACTTCATGACTTTATGGGTGAAGAGACGCTGGCACATTTCCAACAATTACAGCAATATCTAACCGATGCAGGTATTTCATTTGTCATTAACCAAAAGTTGGTTCGTGGCTTGGATTACTATAATAAAACTGTATTTGAATGGACGACGACACATCTGGGTTCACAGGGTACGGTTTGCGCTGGTGGTCGTTATGATGGTTTAGTGGGTCAGTTAAAAGGTAAACCAGATCAATCGGTTCCTGCGGTTGGTTTTGCAATGGGTATTGAGCGTTTATTGCTTCTTTTAGAACAAGTAGAAGACAATATACCAGTACGTGATTGTGAAGTATTTTTACTTGCAGATCCTGCGACGCAAGGTAAAGCTTTAGTTTTGGCTGAGCAAATTCGAGATCAACTTGAAGCTGCAAGTAGTTCAGTGCGTCTGAAAGTTGGCTCTCAAGGCTCGATGAAAAGTCAAATGAAAAAAGCGGATCAGTCTGGTGCAATTTATGCCTTAATCTTTGGTGAGCGTGAAGCTGAGGTGCAACAACTTTCAGTCAAAGAGTTGGCTACAGCAGAGCAGACACAAGTAGCGGTCAATGACATTGTGCCGTTCATCATTGATAAACTATCTTCAAAATAAATTTAAGAACATAAGGAAAGGGCGATCATATGAGCGCAATGACTGACGAAGAACAACTGCATACAGCAAAGTCGTTTTTTAAGAAATATGGATCGGCGTTGATTACGCTGATTCTTCTTGCCCTGATCGCCTTTTTCGGATGGGAATATTGGAAGAAGAAAAACGTAGCAGAAGATCAAATACAGACTGCTAAAGTACAGCTCTTAGTTGATGAAGCTAAAGCTGCAACAACTGATCCTAAAGTAGCGACTGCTTTGGATGGAACTGCTGAAAAAATTGTAAAAGAAAATCCTGATTCGATTCATGCGGTTCAAACGCAATTTGTAATGGCAAAATTGGCTTATGACCAAGAGAATTATGCTAAAGCTGAACGTGAATTGAAAAAAATTGAAAATGCTCAAATCAAAGATGAAGGTTTACAACACATCATTAAGCTTCGTTTAGCAGATGCTCAACTGGCACAAAAAAAATATGATGAGGCTTTAAAAACACTGTCTGGGTTAAATTTGCCCGCTTTCAAAACAACTGTAGATGAAGCACGTGGCGATATTTATATTGCTAAGAATGATATTGAAAATGCGAAAAAAGCTTATCAGAGCGCGTGGGATAACTTAATTGCAACTAAACAAGAACGCCAAATCTTACAAATTAAACTCGAAAGTGTTGGCATATTAGTAGATGATCCTGAAATTGAGCGCCCAATTTTAGATATACAAACGGATGAGTCTTAATGGATAGAAAGTATAAAATTTCTTTTGTTCTAGCGACATTGTCGTGTGCACTAATGGCGTGTACAAGCAATACGGTGAAAGAAGAAAAGGTGAAACCTAATCCGTTGCCTAAAATTCAGCAATCGGTGAGCTTAGCACCTATTTTTTCACATAATGTTTCAGCGACGGATACTGCTGATCCATTGCGTTTGAGAATGGCGAATGATCAAGGTGTTTTATACTTTTTAGATCCTAAGGGACAGGTTTCTGCATATCAAGGTAAGCAGCGTGTCTGGGAAAAACAAGTTACCAAGCTTGGTTTAAGTTCAGGTGTTGAAGCGGCCAATGGGTTAGTGATCGTCGGCAACAAGAAAGGTCAACTGTTTGCTCTCGATCAAAAAACGGGTGATATCCGTTGGACTGCGCAATTAAGTGGTGCAATTTTGAGTGCGGCGCTTATTCAGACTGGTCGAGTGATCGTTGTTGCAAATGACGGTACGGTGTTTGGTCTGGATGAAAAAACAGGTCAACAAGTGTGGACTTATCGTATGCCAAACGAACAATTGAGCTTACGCGGTCAAGCTTCACCTGTGCGCTTAGACCCACGAACAGTGTTAGTGGCCTCGTCAAATGCATACGTGTACGCAATTGATAGTCTCACTGGAACTTTGCGTATGCAAAGACGTGTGGCAGTCAGCGATGGTCGTTCTGATATACAGCGTTTAGTTGATGTGGATGCAGATCCAATCGTTGCAGGACAATTGGTTGTAACCACTAGCTATCAAGGCCAAGTCACTGTACTAGATCTAGTTTCGCAACGTGTGATTTGGAGTGAAGATGCAAGCAGTATTAACCGTGCTGAAGTTGCAGGTCGCCAAGTCTTCGTCACGCAAACAGATGGTAAAATTGTATCGTTTGATCTGGTGACGGGTCAGCCGTTATGGACTAATGATCAATTGCTTAACCGTCAATTAAGCAACCCCGTAATGTTGGGTCAGTATTTAGTGGTAGGTGATTATGAGGGGGTACTCCACCTTGTAGATCCTAAAAATGGTCAACTTGTTGGTCGCGAAAAAACGCGTGGTGAAGTACGTTCGTTGCGTGTAGTGAACAATCAGCTTTACTCAGTGACACGTACAGGCGCACTTACAATTTGGCAGAATCGTTAATTTTTTCTCTGCTTATGGTAAACTAGTCGCTGAATGCATATTTTAAGTTCGGGGTGTTGAATTTTCAGACCCCGACATTTTTATTTTTAAGTAGATGATTCGTCTAACTTCTTCCACAGTTTCTGATGTTCAGGCCAATTGAGTTGGCTGATCTTGTTAAAGGTTAATCTATGAAACCCGTTATTGCGCTCATTGGTCGTCCGAACGTCGGAAAATCAACGCTGTTTAACCAGATTACCAAAAGTCGTGACGCGCTTGTTGCAGACTTTGCCGGTCTTACTCGTGACCGTAAATATGGTGATGCAGTTTATCAAAATAAATCATTTATCGTTGTAGATACTGGCGGTATCGGTGAAAACGAAGGTGGGATCGACTCTTACATGGCAGAGCAGTCTAAAACTGCGATTCATGAAGCAGATATGATTATCTTTGTTGTCGATGCGCGTGCAGGTCTTCTAGCTTCTGATGAACAGATTGCGCGTGAGTTACGTACACTCGGTAAAAAAGTATTTTTAGTTGCCAACAAAGTCGATGGTGTCCATGCAGAGGCAGCATTGGTTGAGTTCTTTAAGTTGGGTATGGGGGAACCGATGCAAGTGGCTGCAAGCCATGGGCGTGGTGTTCAACAAATGCTCGAAGAAGTACTTGAAGATGTACCAGAAGATGACCTAAGTGAACAGCGTGATGAAGATACTGGGCTCCGTCTAGCGATTATCGGTCGTCCGAACGTAGGTAAGTCAACATTAGTTAATCGCCTGTTAGGTGAAGAACGTGTCGTTGCTTTTGACCAGCCTGGTACTACACGTGACTCAATTTACATCCCATTTGAGCGTGATGGTCGAAAATATACGCTCATTGACACTGCTGGTGTTCGTCGTAAAGGCAAAGTGGATGAAATGATTGAGAAATTCTCAATCGTAAAGACTTTACAAGCAATGAAAGATGCCAACGTTGTTGTTGTTGTTGTTGATGCGCGTGAAGGTATTGTTGAGCAAGACTTGCATTTGATTGGATATGCGATTGAAGCTGGTCGTGCGATGGTGATTGCGATCAATAAATGGGACAATATGTCAGAATATGATCGCAAACAATGTAAATTGGATGTTGAGCGTCGTTTTGACTTTATTCCATGGGCAAAAATCCATTTAATTTCTGCTTTGCATGGTACAGGTGTGGGTGAGCTTTATCCTTCAATCCACCGTGCATATGAATCTTCACGTTTGAAAGTATCTCCAGCGAAAATCACTGAGATCTTAAAAGATGCAACAGATGCGCATCATCCACCTAAAGTTCAAGGTCGTGCAATTAAAATGCGTTATGCGCATATTGGTGGTCAAAACCCACCTACGATTGTGATTCACGGTAATAAAGTTGATAAAACCCCAGCTGACTATCGTCGTTACTTAGAAAACGTGTTCCGTAAAGTGTATAAACTTGAAGGTACACCTGTAAAAATTGAATTCAAAACTTCAGAAAACCCATTTGAAGGTCGTAAATCTCAAATTGATGAACGTACTGCGGCACGAAAACGTCGTTATGTACAGAAGTTTAAGAAAGCCGAGAAGAAGTTCAAACGCGGTTAATCAATTGTAAATTCAGTTCAGAAAGCCCAAATGTGAAGTTTGGGCTTTTTTTATGATGCGAATAAATTAAGATAAATGGAATCATTGAGAACCCTATTATGACCCGTCATATTCAAATTGATATTTCAAAAATTTCTTCTTTTTTTCAAGTTTCTGAAAATCTCACACGCACAGAAGAAATCAGTCTTAGAAAAAACATGATTTACCAATATCGCAACAGCTTACTAGGAAGTAAATTAAACAGAACAATAAAAAATGAGGATATTGACCTAACAAAAGATGGAAAACCTTTTTTGAAGGAATTTTCAAACTTTGAGTTTAATCATAGTCATAGTCAACATTATTATGCTTTAGCTACCTCACATATCATCCGAGATTTGGGTGTGGATATTGAGGAGCTGAATCGATCAATTCGATTCGAAGCCTTAGCAAAACATGCATTTCATCCACAGGAATATGCGATATGGGCAGAATTGGATTTTGATTCTCGCTATTGGTTTAAAGTCTGGACCATTAAGGAAGCAGTTTTGAAGGCACATGGGATGGGAATACGCATGAGCTTAAATGAGTTGAATACCAATGCCCATATCACACATATGGGTGGGATTTGTGAGCATCCAGTCTTAGGGGTATTTGCGTATCAGAATTTTGAAATCATGAATTGTATGCTGACAGTCGCATGGCGAAGTGAATATTCTTGCCGTGGTTTTGCAATTCCTCAAATTCAAATCACTCAACATTAAAAAAGCCCATCATTTGATGGGCTTTTTTGTACTGAAGGTTTATTGAGGAATTTCTTCTTCCTCTTCGAATTCAGGTTTTACTTGAACAATAAAGTCTTGGCGGTTCAGACCACGCCACAATGCAAATGCAGTACCGATATAAATCGAAGAATATGTTCCGACAAAAACACCGACAAACATTGCAATCGAGAACCATTTCAAACCATCGCCGCCCATGATCATCATAGCAACGACCACAAGCAATAGCGTCATCGAAGTGTGGATGGTACGACGTAAGGTTTCAGTCAATGCAATATTGATGATCTCAAGAGGTTCTGCCCCACGAATTTTACGGAAGTTCTCACGAATACGATCCGAGACAACAATATTATCGTTTAATGAGAAACCAATAATCGCTAGAAGAGCAGCTAAAACGGTTAGGTCAAATGGCCACTGCATCAATGCAAAAATACCAAGAGTCACGATAATATCGTGAAATAGCGATAGAACTGCACCCATTGCCAACTTGAATTCGAAGCGAATCGTCACATAAATCAGCATGATAATCAGAGCCAAAGCCACAGCACCTGCTGATTTAATGTAAAGTTCGTTTCCGACTTGACCACCAACAACATCTACCTTAGGTACAGTCACGGTATTATTGTCTAATTGAACTGCGGTGGTAATTGCTTTGGTTAGATCTTCCGCTTCAATATCTTCTTGTACGGGCATACGAACCATTAAATCTCGTTCAGAACCTAAGGTTTGAACAACAGCATCATTAAAACCCGCATCACTTAATGCTTGCGTCACTTCAGAGGGTTTTACAGGATTGGCATAATTCAATTCAGCTGCAACACCGCCAGTAAAGTCTAATCCTAAATTCAGACCTTTAGTCGCGATAAAGAAGATACTTGCAATAGTCAGGATGATTGAAAGCCAAGCTGCTGGCTTTGCAATCTTCATGAAAGGAATTACGCGTTCGTTGTCTGGACGGCCGTATTGTTTTGATTCGAGTTGAGTATTTTCAGTCATGATAGATCTCCTAAATGCTCAACTTTTTCAAGTTACGTTTTTTACCGTAAATGATCTGTACAATTGCACGGGTTACTGTAATCGCAGTAAACATCGAGCAAACAATACCAATCATGAGTGTCACGGCAAATCCTTTGATCGGACCAGTACCAATGGCAAAGAGGATAAATGCAACAAGGAATGTGGTTAAGTTCGAGTCAAAGATGGTGTTATAAGCTCGATCATAACCTGCAACAATCGCCTGTTTAGGCGATGCTCCCCATTTGATTTCCTCGCGTATTCGCTCGCAAATTAGAACGTTTGCATCCACCGCCATACCGATGGTAATAACGATACCTGCAATACCTGGCAGCGTTAATGAAGCACCGATCCAAGACATAACCGTCAAGATCATGGCTAAGTTGAATACTAGAGCGAAGTTCGCAATGACACCGAATAAGCGGAAGAATACCACCATCCAAATTGCGACTAGGATAAATCCAATTTGAGTGGATAGTACGCCCTTATCGATGTTTTCTTGACCTAGGCTTGGACCGATAACACGCTCTTCAACAAAGTACATTGGTGCAGCGAGCGCACCTGCACGAAGCATTAAAGCTAGCTCAGCTGCTTCTTGAGGTGAATCTAAACCAGTAATACGGAACTGTGAACCCAGTACTGCTTGAATATTCGCTGCATTAATGACGACAGATTCAGTATATGGTGTGCGTACTTCAGTTTGTGCACCTGTTTCAGGATCTTCAACGTAACTGATACGTTGTTTATTCTCAATGAACAGTACCGCCATACGCTTACCAACAGCGCTACGAGTCGCATCTGACATTAACTTACCACCTGCATTATCAAGGGTAATGTTAACTTCTGCTGTACCACTATCTTGTCCAAAGCCTGAAGAAGCATTTTGTACACGCTCACCCGTCAGAATACGATTACGGTTAAGTAAAAGTTCACGACCACTGTCTAAAGACTCATAGGCGAATACTTCTGTCCCTGGAGGTAAGGGTTGACCATTATATTTCCCTGAATAAGGATCAATATATTGATCATTTAGATCAGACACCAAACGGAATTCTAAGTTTGCTGTACGACCTAAGATACGTTTTGCTTCAGCTGTGTCTTGGACACCTGGTAATTCAACCACAATACGGTTGCTACCTTGGGTTTGAACCAATGCTTCTGCAACACCAAGTTCATTAATACGATTGCGAAGTGTTGTTAAGTTTTGATCTAACGCATATGACTGAATTTCTTGCTTCGTGGTGTCTGTATAGGTTAAACGAAGACTGGCACCATTTTCAGTTGCAAGTGCTTGTTGAGTATATTTATTGCCGTTACGACGAAGTTGATCCATCGCTGCTGCACGATCTTCATTGTTAGCAAATTGAACAGTGATCGCATTGTTATTCAATGAAAGACTATTGAATTTGATCTTGTTCTCACGGAATTCGCGTCGCAAATCAGCAGCCGAAGTTTCCATACGCTGCGCAATAGCTTTGTCCATATCCACCTCAAGGAGGAAGTGGACACCACCGCGCAAATCAAGACCAAGTTTCATTGGTCGTGCACCGATTTTCTGTAACCATTCAGGTGTTGTTGGTGCGAGGTTTAATGCAACAACATAGTTTTCACCCAGACCTTCACGTAGGATATCTTTTGCTTTTAATTGGGCTTCAGAACTGTCTAAACGTAGAAGGGCAGCATTTTGAGTAAAGCTGTTATTGTGGGATTGGATATTGTTGCTTTTTAATAGTTGCTCTGCTTTTTGAATCACTGTGTCATCAATGACAGAACCAGCTTTTGCACCAGAAATTTGGACAGCTGGTTCATCAGGATACAAACTTGGCAGGGCATATAATGTACTCACGACTAGTACAACTAGAATGAGTAAATATTTCCATGCTGGGTAACGCATTCGCTTTCTTCTTAAAATGAAAAAAGTCGTGCAGCTGCACGACTATTTTATAATTAAAGGTTATTTAGAGTGCCTTCAGGTAATACTGAAATCACACTTGCACGCTGAATTTTAACTTCGTTGCCACGGTTTAATTCAACCACAGCGAAATCACCTTCGAGTTTAGTAATACGGCCCATTAAACCGCCTGCAAAAACGATTTCGCTGCCAACGCCTAAGCTCTCAACCAAAGTGCGATGTTCTTTCGCACGTTTTGCTTGAGGACGCCAAATTAAGAAGTAGAAAATTGCAATGAATACTGCAATCATCAATAAGTTAGCAACTAAGCTTGGTTGTTGTGCAGCTTCACCAGCTGCGTGTGCAGTCGAAATAAAAAGGCTCATTTCATTTTCCTAAACTAAAAATATCAAAAAAGATGATAAAAAATCGGCTTGTTCAGCAATTTACATTGTCTTTTTGCTCAGCGCAAATACTGATGTATTAATCTTGCGGACAAGGGGGTACTTCAAGCCCACGGCGTGCATAAAAATCGTGAACAAAATCATCAAATGTTCCGTTATCTAATGCATCACGCATCATTTCTGCTAACCGCAAGTAATAACGAAGGTTATGAATTGTGCCAAGCATTGATGCAAGCATCTCACCACATTTTTCTAAATGGTATAGATACGAACGGGTAAAGTTGGTACAGGTGTAACAATCGCAATGCGGATCAAGTGGGCTTTGATCATGGCGGTATTTCGCATTTCGTATACGCACTAAACCGTCCGTAACAAAATAATGTCCATTACGTGCGTTACGAGTTGGCATTACACAGTCAAACATGTCTACACCACGACGAACAGCTTCAACGATGTCTTCTGGTTTGCCAACACCCATTAAATAACGTGGTTTATCCGCAGGCATTTGCTCTGGAAGATAATCAAGGACTTTGATCATCTCTTCTTTTGGCTCGCCTACAGAAAGACCGCCAATCGCATAACCATCAAAACCGATTTCTTTTAATCCATTTAGTGATTCTTGGCGGAGGTCTTCATACATGCCGCCTTGAATAATACCAAACAGAGCATTGCGGTTTTTTAACACATCATGATGTTGAGTCTTACAACGCTTTGCCCAACGCAATGAAAGTTGTAGAGATTTCTGAGCTTCTTCGTGAGTCGCTGGATAAGGTGTACATTCATCAAAAATCATCACGATATCTGAATTCAATGTATGTTGAATATCCATCGAAATTTCAGGAGAAAGAAAGACTTTAGAGCCATCAATTGGAGAGCGGAATGTTACGCCGTCTTCTTTGATACTACGCATTGCGCCTAAGCTAAATACTTGGAAGCCACCAGAGTCAGTCAAAATTGGTTTATTCCATTTCATAAAACCATGTAGACCACCGTGCTCACGAATGACATCTAGGCCAGGGCGTAGATATAAATGAAAGGTATTCCCTAAAATGACCTGTGATTTAATTTCTTCAATATCACGTGGGAGCATGCCTTTAACAGTGCCGTAAGTTCCGACAGGCATAAACATCGGTGTTTCAACGACACCATGTTCCAAGGTTAAGCGTCCGCGTCGAGCGCGACCAGACTGACCTAATTTTTCAAACTTCATAAATTGTCCAAATCGAGGCGAAAAAACAGTTCGCTGATTGATAGCGATAAAGCGCTCTATTTTCCTAGATTCGCGCAGTTTATGCTAGAAAAATTACATTATTCTTAACGACTTGGATTTTTGTTTATGAAAAATTACAAGAGATACATGATCTTGCTAAACAATGAAGATATCTGCTTATTTTTCGCCCAGCTATACAGTTTTTAGCGTATCTTAATATGAATAAATCGTAATGGATAAACAACGTGATTCTCTAAGATATTGCCACTTTTTAAGGTGGAATCCTTATTTGAAATTAGGGCGATAATCAAAATTTTGTTGCGCTTTATGATCGGTAAATGGGCGAATAGGTTTCTTTGCGAGGCTGATACTGTTGATTAAGTTATTCGGAAAAACTTGAATCAAGTTATTAAACTCTTCGACATTTCGATTGAATATTGAAATTGCAGCACTGACATTTTCATTTTGCTCTTGAATGTCATGCATCATTTGGTTGTAAAGCTGATCAGCTTTGAGATCTGGATAATTTTCAACAACCACATTTAAACTTTTCATTAACGATTGACTTAGCGCTTCAATATGCTGAAGCTGAGCTATATCAGATGATTGTGTATTGAGATTTAGGATTTGTTGTCGTAAGGCTGTGATATTTTCTAATGTTGATTTTTCAAACTCAGTGTATTGAGATAAATTTTGTTCAAGATCATCTAATGTTTTAATTTTCTGACGTTCAAAATTTGTGACATCTGACCAAGCACGCTGAGAAGCATTCAAATATCGAATGATATTATTTCGAACCCATATTCCCCAGACAATAATCAAAACAAAGATGGAAAGAAAAATGAATAAGCCCACGCGCATTACCTAATATGATCGTTATTATGCGACTAAGTTTAGCATGCTCTGTTTGAGTTGTTGATAATTTGGCATGGTTAATGTTCTTAAGTAACCGCGCAAAGCGGATATATTTTTGATCTCTTTGATTTCAAGTTTGTGTGTGACGTCAAATAAATCGCGATCTCCCAAATAACACATGATTTGGTCATGAGGGTGGAAAATTAAGTCGCCCTGGTGAATTCGATAAAATTTAATCAGTTTGAGTGTGGTTGATGGCGTCATGATCTTTGCGAGTTGTAAACGATCTGTACCGTAAATCTGAACTTTTTTACGTAGCTCTAAATCACTGCTCTCCCAGCGCTCTGTATATGGTGTGGTGAACCCTTTCTTTCTACTGGTCGTCGCTAATCCTAGTGGTGATATATCAAATACAAATACGCCCCAACGATGACGTTCAATTTTTTTTAATTTTTGTGGTGTTTTGTTTTGCTCAGGCAGATTGACTTCATCAATAAATCGGTAATGAAAAAGCATAACAGGGAAATCTTGGTTTTGAGCGTTTTTCCACGTGGTAGAGGCAAATTTTAAAATGTCATTGGCATGGTTGCCTTGGTTAAACAAAGGAAATTTTTGCCTTAGCTGACTTATGATCAAGGTGTTATGTCTATTTGTTCCAAGGTGTGATGGCGATGAATAAGCTTCTATACCGAATTTAAAACCAATCATTCGCTCTTCAAGAAATGAAATCACTTCATGAATAGGTTTATTCGGTTCATAAATTATATATGCAATCAGGATAAGTATCGCCGATGCGCTATATGCCATCCATTTTAATGTGTCAAAAATAGGAAAGAGCGAAAAAACAATGAATATGATGGCAAGCGTAACTAAAAATTTAGGTATGCCATTGTGAAAAAAGAGTTGGGTATTCGAACCCCATGGATGTAATCCTTGCAGGATGTCATCAGAATGTTGAGCAGAACGTCCAAGAGCCCAAAGCCGATCAACACTGGCCATAATTTGCTTGTTCTTTCGGGTGCGAAGGTGAAGCAGTTGCTGAACAGAATCAATCGGCATAGATCAGATCCTAATCTTTTGCTTGGTCAATCAACATTGCGTCACCATAACTAAAGAAACGATAGCGTTCTTTTACAGCATGTTGATACGCATTCAAAATATAATCACGATTGGACAGGGCTGAGACAAGCATTAATAATGTTGATTCTGGAAGGTGGAAGTTAGTAATTAAGCGATCTACTACTTTAAATTCATAACCAGGATAAATAAAAATCTGAGTATCACCAGTCCAGCCCTTCAGTTCGCCATCATTGGCTTGAGCCGCACTTTCAGTTGCCCGTGTTGCAGTCGTTCCGACGGCAATCACTTTATTGCCTCGATCTTTAGTCGCCTTAATCAACGCCATAGCTTCATCGCTGACTTGGCACCATTCACTGTGCATGATGTGATTTTCGATATCAGTGGTGCGTACTGGTAAGAAGGTACCTGCACCCACATGTAAGGTGACAAATGTCTTGTTTACACCTTTATCTTCAAGTTTTTTTAATAGTTGTTCATCAAAATGTAGAGACGCCGTTGGAGCAGCAACGCTAGCAATTTTTGTAGGATCATTAAATACGGTTTGATAACGAACAGTATCAATATCTTCTGCTTCTCGGTTGAAGTAAGGTGGAATAGGCAATGCACCATACTGATCCAATACATCTAAGATTGGTTTGGAAAATTCCACCACATAGAGATTTTCATGGCGCCCTTGAACCGTAACTTTAACCTCATCTGATCCGACAAAAAGCTCAGCACCTGGTTTTGGTGAGTTACTTGCTTTGATATGGCAATGAGCAATAAATTGATCAAGCATTCTTTCAACCAGAACCTCAATCGCACCACCCGAAGCACGCTTACCTTTCAAGCGAGCTTTCATTACCTTGGTATCATTGAGAACTAATAAATCACCTTCATTAAACAGGTCTAAAATATCGGTAAATTGGTGATCATCATACTGACCATCCGCCTTAAGATGAAGCAGGCGAGAAGCACTTCGTTCTTCAAGAGGGTAACGGGCAATAAGTTCGTCTGGGAGTTCAAAGCTAAAATCAGATAGTTGCATAAGAATATAAAAATGGAATCAGCAAAAATTTTGGCATTAGTATATGCTTTTTTTGCCCAGTTCGAGCTGAGTTTGGTGGTTAAAAAAGCATAATGCATGCTATTGATTTAAAAATAGGCGCTTGAGTCAGGTTATGCATTGACAAAGAAAAGAAAAACGATATTATACCGAACACAACCTTTCCCGAGGTGGTGAAATTGGTAGACGCGGCGGACTCAAAATCCGCTGTCAGAGATGACGTGTCGGTTCGAGTCCGACCCTCGGGACCAAATACTTAAAGGCCTTCAAGCATATTTAGACTTGAGGGCCTTTTTATTTGTTTTAAATAAATAAAGGAATTTTAAAATTTCAAATGAAGATTTGATGAATAATATAAGATAAGGATTGAGTAAATTTTATTTTAATAATAAATAGTTATGGTTTATTCAATCGATCTTCACTAGACGCTTACGTTTTATAAAGTACGACTCATGCTTTAGCTAGATATTCAGTCCTCAAAAATGCACTTTCTTAATATTTGAGAATGTATTAGTCTTGATGAAATAAGGTTTCATTTCTTTACTGTGAAATGAAAAAATAAAATGTAATCGATCATTATTCCCCTTTACTCCATGGCAGGATGTAGACATGAAAATAGAATTTATAGATGTCGATCAAGCTGATCAGCTCAGTGCCTGCAAAATGTCTCTTTTACTCGGTGTATCAACGCCAAAAAATCAACTTGAGAGTTTTTTAAGATTTGCGCGTGGCATTTTAAATGCGGAGTCAGCAATCTTAGCTTTTCATGATGAACCATATGTGTGGCATTCTTCTCCAAATGGATTTAAAGCTTTTAATGCCAATAAAAAAGCAAAATTATTACCATATTTCGCGGGTCAAACTTCGATCAGTCGTGATCATCCTAATTATTCATCTTTTTCAGCACATATTCATCAACTCGGAGTTGATCACGAGCGAATTATAGCCATTGATTTAAAAGTGAATGATCATTTTTCAATTGGTCAAGTGATTTTATTTGATAATCAGCACCAACCTTTTGATGATCAAAATTTAGAACTGGTTTATGATTTTTCAATGAGCTTAATTCGTATATTAGAGCTTCATTCGGATTATGCGGAACTCAAAGAATTATATGAACAACAATCGGCGCTTAATTTCAGTAAAACAAAATTCTTTCAAATCATTGCACACGATTTACGCGCACCATTTCATGGCTTATTAGGTTTTTCTGATGTATTGGCCAATGAGCGTGAAAGTTTGGATGAGGACAGTGTACAGAATATCGCTGAGTATTTACATGATACCGCTCAATCGACTTATAACTTATTGGAAAGCCTATTAAATTGGGCAATGGCTGAAGGCGGGAGATTTGTCTATCATCCTATTCAGTTTGAGCTTAAACAGGTGACAAAAATCGTTTTTGATGTTTTAAACACGTTGGCTGTGAAAAAAAATATTCAATTAATTGAAAGTGTGCCGCAAGAGTTAAAAGTCTTTGCCGACATTAATATGATCACATCAGTGATTCAAAACTTGGTATCCAATGCTTTGAAGTTTACTCATGTGGATGGAACTGGAAAAGTTTATATTGAAGCATCAAAATGCGATCAAGGTGTCGAAATTGCCATTCGAGATACAGGTTTAGGTATGACACCACAGCAAATTGAGAAGCTTTTTCAACCGGATTTGAAGGTATCTATTCGTGGTACATCTGGTGAAAAAGGTGCTGGTTTAGGTTTGGTGTTATGTAAAAGATTTGTTGATTTGAATCATGGTGAAATTTGTGTCAGTTCTCAACAAGGTCAAGGTACGACTTTTAAAGTCATATTACCTGAAGCAGACACTCATGCAGCGTTACCTGCCACCCCAAATACGAGTAATCAACCATCTTTGGAAAAAGTGAACTAAATAGTCCACAAATTGCGTAAGGACTGATATAAAAGAGTTTTAGATTTATTCAGGCTTTTTTTCAAATGAATGCTGATCAGTTGCAAAAAACTCTTAGAGCCAGTCAATACGCGGAACAAGTTTATAATTTACATCAAACATTATTAGAACAAGATTATTCATCTGATCAATTTAATAAATTTTTAAGTACTGAACAAATCTATCACATTGTACAAAAAGAACTTGCTGACATTCAGGATGAAAAAGAATGGATGCAAAAAATTCGAATTTTGCGAGCACGGTTAATGTTTCGGTGGATTTGGCAGGATGCGAACCGCCTCATTTCAGTTATTACATTGACTCGTGAGCTTTCAGACTTTGCCGATGCCAGTATTGATGCAGCCAAAAGCTTCGCTTATCGTCCATTGCAAGCCAAACATGGAGAGCCGATCGGCTATAACGGTAAGCTTCAAGACCTTATCGTGATTGCAATGGGTAAATTGGGGGCTCAGGAACTTAATTTATCCAGTGATATTGATCTTATATTTGCCTTCGATGAGCAAGGTGAAACCAATGGTCGTAAATGTATTGATGTTCAGCAATTTTGCATCCTTTGGGGGCAAAAAATTATTTATTTGTTGGAACATATCACCGCAGATGGATTTGTATTCCGAGTGGATATGCGATTGCGACCATGGGGTGATGGTTCAGCACTAGCAATCAGTCATGCGGCACTTGAAAAGTATCTCAGTCAACATGGGCGTGAGTGGGAGCGTTATGCATGGATAAAGGCGCGTATTGTTACAGGAGGAAAGGAAGGGGATGAGCTTCTGGAAATGACTCGACCTTTTGTATTCCGCCGTTATGTGGACTACACTGCTTTTGCAGCGATGCGTGAAATGAAAGCGATGATTGAGCGTGAAGTTCAACGTAGAAATATTGAAGATGATATTAAACTTGGTGCAGGTGGTATTCGTGAAGTCGAGTTTATCGTTCAAGTTTTCCAGTTGATTTATGGTGGTTCAAAACTTGAGCTACAAGACCGTCAATGTTTAGTGAGTCTACATCATTTGGGGGTTGTTGGATTACTTGAACCTGAAGTGGTGGATGAGCTTGAAAATGCTTATTTATTCTTGCGTCGTGTGGAACATGCCATTCAAGCGTTGAACGACCAACAAACTCAATCACTGCCTACAGAACCTGACCAAAGAAATCGCATCGTAGAGACACTTGGATTTGAGAGTTGGGATGCTTTCTTAAATGTTCTCAATGATCAGCGCGCTATAGTAACTTATCAGTTTGAGCATTTAATTAAAGAAAAAGAAGTAGATCCATTGGTTGAAAGCTTTAGCCAAATAGAGCAGCAATTGAATGAAGTTTTAGATGAGTCTGCTAAAAATTTGGTTCGTGAATTTTGGTATGGACATGCCATCAAAAAATTACCCGCTAAAGCAGTTAATCGTTTAAAAGAGTTTTGGCCTCATCTGATTCAAGCTGTTCTTGAATCGGATAATCCACAAGTCGCTTTGGTAAGGCTGATGCCACTGGTTGAATCTGTGATGCGGCGAACAGTCTATTTGGTAATGTTAATTGAAAGTAAAGGAGCATTACAGCGACTCGTTAAAATGGCGACTGTAAGCCCATGGATTTGTGAAGAGTTAACTCATTATCCAGTTTTACTCGATGAGTTTTTATCGATGGATTTTGAGTTACCTAAACGCCAAGATTTGGAGGATTCACTCAGACAGCAGCTGCTGCGTATTGAAATTGATCAAGTGGAAGATCAAATGCGCGTATTGCGCTTATTTAAAAAATCGAATGTTTTGACTGTAGCAGCAAGTGATGTATTGGCTGAAAGTCCACTGATGCGTGTGTCTGATGCGCTCACCGATATTGCTGAGGTTTCAGTTCAAGCAACTTTGAATTTAGCATATCAAATTACAGCAAAAAAACATGGTTACCCAGTAGATGCAGATGGTCAGCGTTGTTCAAAAAATCATATGGCATTCAGTGTCATTGGGTATGGGAAATTAGGCGGTATTGAACTTGGGTATGGTTCAGACCTTGATTTAGTCTTTATCCACTATATGGATGAGCAGGCAGATACAGATGGCTTGAAACCAATTAGTGGTTTTGAATTTGCGATGCGTGTTGGGCAAAAGCTCATGTCGCTGATGACAACCCAAACTTTAGATGGTCGTGTGTATGAGATTGATACACGATTGCGTCCTTCAGGAGAAGCTGGGCTTCTCGTCACAAGCCTTAAGGCTTTTGAGCAATACCAACTTAAAAATGCATGGCTTTGGGAGCATCAAGCGATTGTTCGTGCGCGTAGTATAGCGGGTGAGCAAAGCTTAAGAGAAAAGTTTGAGGAATTACGCTGTCGTATTTTAACTTTGCCTCGAAATGAAGAAACGGTGAGAGCAGAAGTGCTAAAAATGCGTCAAAAAATGAAAGACCATTTAGGCTCATCAAATGAGCAAAAAAAAGATGGAATTTTTCATTTAAAACAGGATGCAGGTGGTATCGTTGATATCGAATTTATGGCACAGTATGCAGTATTAGCATGGAGTGGGACGAATCCTGATCTCGCCCATTACTCCGACAATGTACGAATCCTTGAGGATGCCGCAAAAACTGGCTGCTTATCCAGCGCCGATGCGACAGCATTGATTCAAGCTTATCTCCGTGAACGTGCCGAGAGTCATCGTTTAGCCCTTGCAAATCAATCCATGCAAGTGAGTGCTGCGAATTGGCTCGATACCCGTAAGGTCGTTTGCAAGCTATGGCAAAGATTAATAGATCCAGCTGCATCAGTAGTTGGATAGAAATGACTGTGTATAAAAATTTGGAGTTTAGGTCATGAATTTGGCTGATCGTGATGGTTTTATTTGGCAAGATGGACAATTAGTTGATTGGCGTGAAGCAAAAACTCACGTCTTAACACACACTTTACACTACAGTATGGGTGTGTTTGAGGGTGTCCGTGCCTACGAAACTCCGAATGGAACGGCAATTTTCCGTTTAAAAGAACACACTAAACGTCTTTTAAACTCTGCCAAAATTTATCAAATGAAAGTTCCGTTTGATCAGGCGGCATTAGAACAAGCTCAAATTGATGTGGTGCGTGAAAATAAATTAGCTTCTTGCTATTTACGTCCAATTATCTTTATTGGTTCGGAAAAGCTAGGTATTGCAGCGACGGATAATACAATTCATGCAGTGGTTGCTGCGTGGAGCTGGGGCGCTTACCTTGGTGAAGAAGCAATGGCGAAGGGTATTCGTGTAAAAACTTCTTCTTTTACACACCATCACCCTAACGTGACGATGTGTAAGGCGAAAGCATCAGGAAACTATACGCTGTCTATTTTGGCACACCAAGAAGTTGCGCACTCAGGTTATGACGAAGCAATGTTACTTGATCCACAAGGTTATGTGTGTCAAGGTTCAGGTGAAAACGTATTCTTAGTGCGTGATGGCGTGATTCATACCCCTGATATCGCTGGTGGTGCTCTTGATGGTATTACTCGTCAAACCATTATTACGATTGCGAAAGACCTTGGATATGACGTTGTAGAGCGCCGTATCACACGTGATGAATTCTATATCGCTGATGAGGCATTTTTTACAGGTACAGCGGCAGAAGTAACGCCAATCCGTGAATATGATGATCGTCAAATCGGTGAAGGTGTTCGTGGTCCAATCACAACACAAATCCAAAAAGCATACTTCGATGCCGTACAAGGTAAAGACCCTAAATATGCTCACTGGTTAACATATGTGAAGTAATTAATGCTTTGAAAAAAGGACTCAATTGAGTCCTTTTTTAATCATCTTTACCAAAAATATCTCTGGTATACACTTTATCTGCAACATCTTTTAGTTTATCGCAATGACGATTACTAATAATTAAATCTGCTCTTTTTTTAAATTCTTCCAGTGTTTTGATGATTTTTGAGTTTTGAAATTTTTTCTCTGAAAGTGTGGGTTCGTAAATAATGATCTTGATTCCTTGTGCTTTGAGACGACGCATAACACCTTGTATTGCTGACGATCGAAAATTGTCTGAACCACTTTTCATGACCAAACGATATATCCCAACAACGCTAGGGTATCTCTTCAAAATAGACTGTGCAATAAAATCTTTGCGAGTAATATTCGCATCTACAATGGCTTGAATTAAATTGCTTGGAACTTGGTCGTAGTTGGCGAGTAATTGTTTAGTATCTTTAGGAAGACAATATCCGCCGTAACCGAATGATGGATTGTTATAAAATTTACCAATTCGAGGATCTAAACAAACACCCTCGATCATTTGGCGAGTGTCCAATCGGTATATTTGAGCGTAAGTATCTAGTTCATTGAAGAATGCAACGCGCATAGCTAAATAGGTGTTTGCAAAAAGTTTGATTGCTTCTGCCTCGGTGGAGTCAGTGAACAAGACTGGACAATCTTTTTTATAAGCACCCTCTATGAGCATGTTTGCAAATTGATGTGCTCGTTCAGAATTTTCACCCATTATAATTCTTGAAGGATATAAGTTATCCAGCAATGCTTTTCCTTCTCTGAGAAACTCAGGTGAAAATATAATATTCTGTGTTTCAAATTTACTTTTTAGTTGTTGGGTGTAACCTACAGGAACTGTCGATTTGATAATGATCGTCGCTAATGGATTGATACTTAAAATCTCAGTGATCACAGATTCAACACTTGAAGTGTCAAAATAATTGGTTGTAGGGTCATAATCAGTTGGTGTCGCAATAAGAATATAGTCTGTCTGAAAATATGCATCCACAGCATTAGTTGTTGCTTTAAAGTTTAATGGTTTATTACTTAGAAAATCAGAGATTTCTGTGTCTTGTATAGGTGAGATTTTCTTGTTCAATAAATTTACTTTATTTTGATCAATGTCTAAGGCAGTGACTTCATGATGTTGCGCTAAAATCATCGCATTTGAGAGACCGACGTACCCAGTGCCGACAATAGTAATTTTCATTATTTTAGTTCAAGCCAGATTAAATTTAATTTGACAAAATAGGGTTTCTAAGACGTGACAATTTAATGAAGATTTGATTTCAATTTGGACGAGTTTGAATTCTTATCGTTCAAGAATATTTTAACTCTGTGGTATGATGCAGCTATTGATTCGGTGGAATAAAACGGCATGTCAATACATGAAAACAATGTCTTATTAGAAGAAGAGATTGCACAAGAACAGAACATTGTTTTGTGTATGAAGTGGGGAACCAAATATGGTTCTGAGTATGTGAATCGGCTTTACAATATGGTGAAACGACACACGACTGTTGATTTCCAGATGGTTTGTCTCACTGACCGTACAGAAGGAATTGATCCAAATGTTAAATGCTTTCCTATTCCACCGTTAGCATTGCCTGAAGGTGCGCCTGAGCGTGGTTGGAACAAGCTTTCAACTTTTGAGCCTGACTTATATGGCTTAAAGGGTAACGCGCTATTTTTAGATTTGGATGTTGTTATCGTTGATAACATGGATGATTTTTTCACTTATCCAGGTGATTTTTTAATTATTCACGACTGGAAACGACCATGGCGAATCACAGGTAATAGCTCAGTATACCGTTTTAAATTGGGCGCTTTCCCTGGATTATTACCATATTTTCGTGAGAACTTTGATGAGATCCGAAAAAAATTCCGTAATGAACAAGCCTATTTGTCATGGTATATAGATAAACATGCGAAGCAAACCTATTGGCCAGATAGCTGGTGTAAAAGTTATAAATATCACTGTTTACAAAAAATCCCAATGGCTTTTTTTAAGCCACCAGTAAAACCTGAAGGTGCTAAAATTATTATTTTCCATGGTGAGATTAATCCACCTGATGCAGTTAATGGTGGCGGTGGTAAATGGTACCGCTATGTGTTGCCAAGTCAATGGATTAAGGATGCTTGGCGCTAAACATGGAAATGTTGAATAGACAAGAAAGAGCATACCGTTTATCTGTTGTGATGATGGTAAAAAATGAGGCTGAGAATTTAGCAGTTAGTTTACCTGCATTGCGTGGTTGGGTAGATGAAATCATTGTGCTTGATTCTGGAAGTACTGATCACGGACGTGAACTGGTCGAAGCTGCTGGCGGTCAATGGTTTGTGAATACAGATTGGCCTGGTTTTGGTAAACAGCGTCAATTGGCGCAAAGCTATGCGACTGGTCATTGGATTCTAGCATTGGATGCTGATGAAGAAATTACTGAAGAATTAAAGCAAAGCATTTTAAAAGTTATCCAAAACCAACCTGCAAATATCGTTTATGGAATTAAACGCGTTGATTGTGTTTTTGGACATGAGATTGACAATCGTTATTGGTCAATAAAAGCGCATTGGCGTTTATATCCTAAATCATTTCAATATAACGATAATTTAGTGCATGAATCTATTGTTTTGAATCAAGCTAGAACAGAAACATTGAATGGATTCATGTTGCATCATACTGCACCTACACCAGAATTTTTACTCAGCAAAAGACTCCAATACGCGAAAGCATGGGCAGTTGATCGTTTTAATCGTGGAAAATCAACTTCATCATTTGCAATTTTACTGCATGCATTCTGGGCATTTATAAAACAATATATTGTAGATGGTCGTTTTTTGAAAGGCCGCTATGGTTTTTTATACTCGTTAATATTTGCGCAATATACTTTTAATAAATATGCAATTTTGTATGATCTACATCATAACAATGCCGAAGGAAAGTTTGTTGCTGAACATCAAGCATTGCAGAATCTAACTTCAATCGAGCTTGGGACAGAAAAAAGATCCACTTTATCATTGGTGATTATTTTAAAAAATGAGTCAAGACATTTGGCAGATTGCTTAGATAGTGTGGTTGATCTCGTGGATGAAATCGTCATTCTAGATTCAGGAAGCACGGACAATACTCGAGAAATTGCTGATCGTTACGGTGCAAAATGGTTTGTGAATACTGATTGGAAAGGTTTTGGTAAGCAACGTCAATTGGCTCAAAGTTATGCCACTCAAGATTATGTGTTGGTTCTAGATCCAGATGAGCGATTGGATCAACCTTTACGTGATTCGATTGCAGAAATTCTAAAGCAGCCAGTACAGTATGATCGAGTGTTTAGTTTGGCGCGAGTGAATTTATTCTGTGGTGTTGAAGTTCAAAAACGAGGCTGGTACACCGACAAACTTGCAAGACTTTATTCACGTGAGCATTTTAAGTATTCAGATTTAGAAGTGCATGAATCTTTAGACCAAAAAGGGGTTTCAGCACAATGTTTGCCAGGTTATTTGGCTCATTTGACCAACGATGATTTACATCATTTCTTGCTCAAAAATGTTCGATATAGTCATGATTGGGCAAAAGATAAGTTTAAAAATGGAAAAAAAGTCAGTTTAATTGCCTTAATATTTCGATCAATATTTTCATTTATTCGAGAATATATTATCCGAGGTGATTTTGTTGGTGGAGCATATGGATTATTTTTGGCAATCGCTTCGATGGGATACACCTTTAATAAATACGTGATGCTTTGGCAAATGAATCAAGAGAAGAATAAATGAATATTGTAATCGCAAATATGTCGACGATTCCAGTTTTTGCTTACGGTGGAACGGAGCGAGTTATTTGGGATTTAGCAAAAAAATTAGTCGAGTTCGGTCATAAAGTCACATTTATCGTCCCGAAGGGCTCAACTTGTGATTTTGCAGAAGTTATTGAAATTGATCCTTTTAAATCTTGGAATCAATTAATTCCTGAAAATACAGATATCGTTCATTTTCAATTCCAACCTAAAAACCTTGAAATTGATATACCTTATGTTGTGACAGAACATGGTAATGCTCAAGTGGGTGATTTGTTAGATAGAAATACTATTTTTGTTTCAAAAAATCATGCAGAGAGACATCAGTCGAACAGTTTTGTTTATAACGGCCTCGATTGGTTAAATTATGGTAATGTGAATTGGAAAGCCAAGCGTGATTATTATCATTTCTTAGGTAAAGCGGCTTGGCGTTTAAAGAATGTCAAAGGTGCGATCAATGTTGCTTTAAAAGCGAAGCAAAAATTAGATGTATTGGGTGGTGACCGCTTTAATTTTAAACGAGGCATACGCTTAACATTTTCTCCAAATATTCGTTTTCATGGTATGGTGGGCGGTCAAGAAAAACTCGCACTATTAAATGGTTCAAAAGGTTTGATTTTTCCAGTGCGTTGGCATGAACCATTTGGTTTAGCGATTATCGAAAGTATGTATTTCGGGTGTCCAGTTTTTTCAACGCCTTATGGGGCTATTCCAGAATTAGTTCCTCATTTTTGTGGAAAACTTTCACCTCAAACCGATGAGTTAGTCGATGCTATTTTGAATCAGAAATATGATCCTTTACAGTGCCACGAACATGTTAAAGAATATTTTAATGCTGAAAAAATGATGTATGGATATTTAGAAAAATATCAAATGGCTGTTGAGGGTAAAGCATTTAATTATCAAGCTCCATCATTATTGAAAGATAGCACTCATTTAGATTGGCATTAAAAATGATAAACTCTCATGTAGTTTTTAAATGTATTGCAAATGTTCTAATGTGTAATTAGACAAACTAGAAAAACTCACTTTTATGGATAGATATTTTTTAATTAATCTAAATTAAAGTATAATGTATATGTTTTTTTTCATACTAGAACTGTTGAATGTGAAATTTATTAACAACCATAATCTATTAACTTTTTTTATTTTATAAGCTTAGTAAAAAGTAGATCCCCAATTTTATATGAAGAGTTTTGTTATAAGTTTACCTTCTGCTCATGAGCGAAGGAGTCATATCACTGAGGAATTTCACGCAAAAAAAATTGATTTTGAGTTTTTCGATGCTCTAACTCCCGATTTAGCCTACGAAATTATAAAATCCGATTTTGATTTTTTTGACCTGACTAAAATTAGTGAAGGTGAATTGGCGTGTGCATTGAGCCATATTACTGTTTGGAAGAAAGCGCTGAATGATGGTTTGGATTATGTTGCGATCTTTGAAGATGACATTTTTTTAACTGAAGATGCATCATTATTTTTAAAGGATAGTAGTTGGTTAGAACAAAATATAGATATTTTAAAGATTGAAACTTTCTTCGAGAGAGTAATTTTAAAAAAATCAAAATTAAGTAAAGAAAAACATGTAATAAGTGAGCTAAAAACAGATCACTTTGGGGCTGCGGGATATATACTTTCGAAAAAAGCCATAAAGAATATTCTAAACTATATTCAGCATCAAACAACGTTGAAACCATTGGATCACATACTATTCTCTGATTTGCTTAAACACAATGATTATATTGTTTATCAGTTGGAACCTGCCATTTGTATACAAGAGAAAGTTCTCAAGCAAGAAATTACGCTCGTTAGTTCGCTAGATGCTTTCCGCAACAATTTTAAAGTACCAAAACAAATGTTGAGCATTGATCAAAAAATCAAACGAGAATTTCTTCGTTTGATTCATAAGTTGAGGCTATGTTTGTTTGCTAGAAAAGTAGAGTTTAAGTAGCTGAATTATGAGAAATTTTGTTATTAGCTTAGAGACTGCTAAGAGCCGACGTGAACACATAAGCATTGAATTCAATCGTCAAAATGTTGGTTTTGAGTTTTTTAATGCGATTACACCTGATTCTAGTCAGAAATCGATTAACTTATTGGATCTAAATTTTCAAAAGACAGAGCTTACAGAAGGTGAAATAGCTTGCTTATTGAGTCACCTCACTTTGTGGAAAAAAGCAGTTGATGAGCAATTTGATTTTATTACTATATTTGAAGATGATGTTTACCTGGGTCAAGAGAGTCATCTACTTTTAGAGAATTATAATTGGATACCAAAAGATACACATATAATCAAACTTGAAGTTTTCTCAAAAAAAATAAAAATGGGTTATCAAAAGCAAGCTATAGTACCTGGTAAACGAGCGTTGTATCAGCTGAATGGTATACACTTAGGTTGTGCTGGCTATATTTTATCTAGAAAGGCTTGTGAACAATTATTGCAATATGCTCGAAGTCTTGATGAAATGGTGGCTGTTGATCATATAGTTTTTGAATTATTTGATCAGTCAACTCAGTATACTCCATATCAATTAAGTCCTGGGTTGTGTATTCAAAGCGATATATTAAAGCCTACACAAAAAGAAATTTTTGAAAGTAGTTTAGAGCAGAATCGTCGTAAGCGTTTTGATATTCAAGTACAGCATATCAAGCAGAAATTGACGTTTAAACAAAAGGTTGTACGGGAGTGGTTTAGACTCATTCAGCAACTGTTGGATGTATATCAGCACCGAACAATTAAGTTTAAATAGGAAAAATATCGATGGGTGATGAGAAGGTTATTCTAGCTGCTGCTACAGGTTACAGTGTTTCTCAAATTTTAGCGTTCATAAACTCTTTAGATCATACTGGATTTGATGGTGAACTTGTTTTAATCATTTATCGTAAACAATTAGAAGAATATAGAAAACACTTAAAGCATATTCAACACTACACTATTAATTACCAATTTAGTTCTATGGGTAAGCTACACTATCGTAATGATTATGTTGGATTACTCAAACATAAGTTGGCACGACGTTGCGCCACTCTGTTTTTTCAATTTGTAGCTAAAATTCCAATGCAAGGTTGGAAAGAAATCGCTTTGAACTATGCGAGTTATCCTCATATAGGTCGTTTCTTTGAGTATCAAAAAGCGATTCGACTTCGTCCAAATGCTCAAAAAATTCTTTTATCTGATATTCGGGATGTAATTTTCCAAGCTCCACCACTTGATGGCATCGTACATGGATTGTATGTCGGGATGGAAAAACAAAAGGTTAAATTAAAGGATGAGGCTTATAACGCTGACTGGATTAAAGATGCATACGGTGTAGAAGTCTTAGAGCAAATGGGAATGCAGCAGATTTCATGTTCAGGAGTAAGCTATGGTGATCGAGAGTCAATGCTGGCTTATATTCAGTTAATGATAAGTGAGTTTTGTAATATTCCATATAAAATCATGTCGAATCGAATTTATGATCAAGCCATGCATAATAAGTTGATATTCGATGGTCGTATACCCAATATTCAATTCTGCCAACCCAATGATTCCAATATAATAACTTTAGGGTTATTTTCGCAAGAAGAGATATCTTTGTTAGATGGCAAAATAGTCAATAAAGATCAATCTGTGATTCCTATAGTGCACCAATATGATCGACATAAGTTTTTATTAAAAATTTTAAACCCTTAAGTATTTAATTTATATTTAAAAATTAATAATTTATTGATAATAGGTGAATCTTGTCAGATGAATACTGACTTAATTTAAGCAAGAGAAGAATGAAGAGGGAAGTAAGCTCAATGCTTATTTATCCGCATTTCCTTTAATCACCATATAAATAAGTGCGGCGATTGAACCAAAAGCTGCAATAAAACTACTCGTACTAAAGAACACGATACGCTGATAAGTGGTGAGGTTAAATAATTGTTCATTCAAGATATAACGCATAAATGCCCATTGCACGATGCAAAATACAATAATAATGATTGTATGACGACGAACATCAGGACGCATAGCCATATGAATGAACTCTTAAATATTTTCTGAGATTATGCCATTTTTGAGCGTTTATCTCAATGAAATAAAAACCCTGCAGTTGCAGGGTTTTTATTTAGATCAACAAAACGTTATTCTTGTGATTCAGCTTTTGGTTTTTCACGTAAGCGAATACCAAGATCACGAAGTTGAGTTGATTCAACTGGTGCAGGAGCTTGTGTTAAAGGACATTCCGCAGTTTTCGTTTTCGGGAATGCAATCACATCACGAATAGAAGAACCACCTGTCATTAACATCACAAGACGATCTAAACCGAATGCTAAACCACCGTGTGGAGGTGCACCATAACGTAAAGCGTTCAATAAGAAGCTGAATTTCTCTTCTGCCTCTTCTTCACCAATACCTAATGCTTCAAAAATTGCTTTTTGCATTTCTAAGTTATGAATACGAAGCGAACCACCACCGATTTCAGTACCGTTAAGTACCATATCGTAAGCAACAGACAATGCAGCACCTGGGTTATTCTTCACTTCTTCAACGCTAGATTTTGGCAATGTGAATGGGTGGTGAACAGAGGTCCATTTACCATCATCAGTTTCTTCAAACATTGGGAAATCAACAACCCAAAGTGGTGCCCACTCGCAAGTTGCCATCTTCATGTCATGACCGACTTTGATACGTAAAGCACCCATTGCATCGTTTACAACTTTCGCTTTATCTGCACCGAAGAATACGATATCGCCATTTTCAGCACCCACACGTTTTAATAGATCAAGCACGATTGGCTCGATGAATTTCACGATAGGAGATTGTAAGCCTTCAATGCCTTTTTCCAGCTCATTGACTTTAATATAAGCTAAACCTTTTGCACCGTAGATACCTACAAACTTAGTGTACTCGTCGATTTGGCTACGTGGAAGAGAGCCTGCACCTGGAACACGTAATGCAACAATACGACCTTTAGGATCTTTAGCAGGGCCAGCGAATACTTTGAACTCTACGTCTTGCATTAAATCTGCAACGTCAACGAGTTTAAGTGGAATACGTAAGTCAGGCTTGTCAGACGCATAGTCGCGCATTGCATCTGCATAGGTCATACGTGGGAACTTATCAAATTGAACATTAAGAAGTTCTTTAAACATCTTAACTGTTAAACGTTCCATTAAATCCATGATGTCATCGTCACTCATGAACGATGTTTCAACGTCGATTTGTGTGAATTCAGGCTGACGGTCAGCACGTAAGTCTTCGTCACGGAAACATTTAGCAATTTGGTAATAACGATCAATACCACCCACCATTAACAATTGTTTAAATAACTGTGGTGATTGCGGAAGAGCGTAGAAACTACCATTTGATACACGGCTTGGTACTAAATAGTCACGCGCACCCTCAGGAGTCGCACGTGTCAAAATAGGTGTTTCAACGTCTAAGAATCCGTTTTCTTCGAAATAGTTACGAATAAGGTTTGTTAATTTAGAACGGAAACGTAAACGCTCTAACATTTCTGGACGACGAATGTCCAAGAAACGATATTTCAAACGAATTTCTTCTGAAATATTAGTATTATCATCATTTAATGGGAATGGTGGAGTTTCAGACGCTGCTAGAACTTCAATTTCTTTACCTAATACTTCGATTTGACCACTCACCATGTTGGCATTTTCAGTACCAGCATAACGACGGCGAACGCGACCAGTTATTTTTAATACAAATTCAGAACGAGCTTTATCAGCTGTTTCGAAAGCTTCTGGTGTATCAGGATCAATAACCACTTGAACTAGACCATCACGGTCACGCATATCAAGGAAAATTACACCACCATGGTCACGGCGACGGTGTACCCATCCACAAAGTGTAACGGTTTGATCAATTTGAGCTTCGGTTAATGAACCGCAGTAATGAGTTCGCATCATAGCGTTAAAAATCCAACTATATGGGTTAATGAAAGCGTATACGTAAACAGCGTAACGCCTTTATACAAAGGGTGAATTATGCCTCTTTGAGACTACAGTCACAAGGAGAAGATTATGAAAGCCCTATTATTTAATGCAAATTTAAAATTAAGACGATCCTTCGAATAATTCCAATTGATCTAGGATTTGAAAAACAAGCGCACAAATCGCAAACGTCAATAGAAAGCCTCTAAAGAAATAATTAATTGAGAAGCCAATGTAACCATATAGGTCATTTAAAATGGCTGTATTGTAATTAGAGTGGAAATGAATAAATCCCAATAATCCACCTAATAGTGAAATTAGCACGGATACCACAGCAAAAATAGTGATAGAACGAGTTACTCTGAATGGTTGACGGTAAGTACAAAAATACTGTTTTGCAAACCATAAAATAGAGGGCAAAACGATAATAGAGGTACCGACCTGTAAAATTCGATGGAGGGGGTAGTGTTGTCCGAAAAGATTGATTTGCTTAGCTAATAGGTCATGAAAAGCAAAGGTTCTGTAATCAACATGAGTTAAACCATCCCAAAGGATATGACTGCTGATACCCAAGATTAATGAAATATTGATCAGCACCAAGAATTGAAAGACAGATCTAAAGTTCGATAATTTTAAGGGATTGTAAATACCAATCCATCTAAAAAAAGTAGGTCGTAATAGTGCATACCACAATAGACAGAATGCCATTCCCACCAATAAATTGGGATATAGCAATGCGCTCCATTGATGAGAAATTTGGATATGTTCGTCTGTAAAAAGACGAAATAAGTCAGGGGCCATGCAACCAATTGCTAGAGCAGAAATAGGAAGTGTTTCTTTCGATGCTTTATGCAAAATTGGTGCGAGTACAGCATGTGAAATTGTAAAGGGCATTGCTGAAATATATCAAAAAAATGCTATCCGAATTTTATAGATTAACATTGATATGTAACCCATTGGTTTAATTATATGAAGCTAATTAATTTGGAGTAAATGAATGAAATATGATTGAAGTTTGGTTGAAATGTTATATTATAACAACAATTGTAAATTCTCGAATTTTGAGCTTGTCGTATGAACTTTCATAAAAATATCATCACTGCCTCCGTCTTAGCAGTGATAGCATCCGCAGCACATGCTGATCAAAAACAAAAAAATGTTCAATTAGATACAATTTCTTCTACCGCACATCCATTGGTTCAAACAGCTGCTGACTTCGCTGTAGCAGATCATGTGATTGATCAAAAAAAATTATCCGAAAGACCAACAACCATAGGTGATGCGTTAGCCGATGAGTTGGGGGTTTATTCTAATCAGTATGGAACAGGTGCAAGTCGTCCTGTGATTCGTGGCCAAGATGGACCGCGTGTAAAAGTTTTACAGCATGCTTCTGAAACTGCAGATGTATCAACACTTTCTCCTGACCATGCCGTAACGGTTGATCCTATTTTGGCGAAGCAAGTGGAAGTTATCCGAGGACCTTCAACATTGCTTTACTCAGCTGGTACTGTGGGTGGTTTAGTCAATGTGACTGATCAAAAAATACCGACACAAATGCCAGCTAATGGTCTAGAGGGGCAAGTAGGCGTCCGCTATAACTCTGGGAGTGATGAAAAACTTGCAAGTGCAGGTGTAACGGCCGCTATAGGTGAAAATTTTGCACTTCGTGTTGAAGGCACGAAGCATAAAGCCAATGATTATATCCCTTTCAAAGGTTACTTCACTGAACATCATCATGAGGGTGAGACAGAGTCTCATCGTGAAAGTGCAAAACGTGTAGAAAATACCTTCTCAGAAGGTCAAACAGTTAATGTCGGCGGCTCATGGATCCATGATCGAGGTTTTGTGGGGCTGTCATATAGTAATCGACAAGATAAATATGGATTACCAGGTCATAGTCATGAATATCATGGATGTGAATTGCATGGAGATCATTTCCATTGTCCACCACCTAATTCAGCGCACGACCATGAACACGAAAATGCTGCAGGTCCATGGGTTGACTTAAAATCTGAGCGTTATGATCTACGAACTGAATTAAATGATCCATTAAAAGGATTTGAAAAGCTGCGAGCTCATTTAAGTTTTACAGATTACGAGCATGATGAACTAGAAGAAAATGAAGTTATTAGTAACTTTAAAAGTAAGGGTTATGATGGTCGTTTAGAGTTGGTTCATATACCGTTGTTAGGTTGGGAGGGTGTTGTAGGTGTACAAGCATCTCAGCAAAAAATAAAACTTAATGCGCCTGAGGGACATGACCATGATGAAGTTGATCATGGTGACCATGATCATAGTGATCACGATCATGAACATCATGGCCATAGTCATGATGTGCTGATGGCGGATACAAAAACTAATAAGTACAGTTTATTTGCATTAGAACATAAACAGTTTGGTCCTGTGCATGTCGAGTTGGGTGCTCGAGTAGACCATCAAAAAATCGATGTCGATTCCAATCAAAAGAACTACTCAGGAACTGCTGTTTCAGGATCAGCTGCAGCTAATTGGGAGTTCACTCCAAATTATAAGTTGTCTCTAGTCGGATCTCATCAACAACGTTTACCGCTAGCTCAAGAGTTATATGCGGATGGTCTTCATTTTGCAACAAACACATATGAGCTAGGTAATCCAGATATTGATAAGGAAAAATCAAATAATCTAGAGGTAGGTCTCCATTATGAAGGTGATCAGCTCGATTATCATGTTCATGTTTATCACAATTGGTTTGATGACTATATTTATGGTGCAACTGTAGCTCAACAAGGCAACTTACGTGGACTTAAATATACGCAGGATAAGGCACGATTTTATGGAACTGAGGCTCAGCTAGGCTATCAAATTAATGATACTTACAAGGTGAGTGTGTTTGGTGATTATGTAAGAGGCAAGATAGAGGGGGAAAATGCTCCACGTATTCCTGCTGGACGGCTTGGTACAAAGGTGGAAACCAATTTTGCTGATGGTTGGTCTGGTTTAGCTGAGTATTATCATGTATTCACGCAAGATAAATTTGCTGACTTTGAAAAAGAAACCCAAGGTTATAACATGGTCAATGTTGGTGTGTCTTATGCTGGGCAGTTAAACAATCGCAACGATTATCGGGTTTATTTAAAAGCACACAACTTGTTGGATGATCAGGTTTATTCGCACAATTCATTTTTGTCGAATATTCCACAAATTGGACGTAATTTCACCGTTGGCGTTGAATACGGATTTTAATTTAATCCAAAGTTTTAAAAACAGTTTAATGCTTGAAAAAACGTAAATTAAAACCTAGTCTGAAAGTATCGGACTAGGTTTTTTGTTATGCGTCTATTTAAACGAATTCACCAAAAATTAAATTGGTCAAACCGACGTTATGTTGGTCTGATTCTTGGTATGCTGACCATCGGCTATTTAGCCTCAGCGCTTTATCATATTTATAAACCATTGCCAGAAGGGCTTAATTATTCCGGTAAATTACGGCATGCAAATGTGAAATTCCTAGCAGACCAAACTTATATAGATATGGCGGGTCAGCGACAGCAGCATCAGATTTTTGATGAAATTCTCAATCTTATTGAGCAAGCGCAAACCACAATTGTGTTAGATATGTTTCTGTTCAATCCTGAAACTGGTCAGTCTCAAAATCAACATCGCGCATTAACACAAGAACTGACCCAAGCACTCATTCAAAAAAAGCGTCTTACACCGAATATTGAAATTAAATTAATCACTGATCCTATAAATTCAGTTTATGGTGGAATAATCCCAGAGCACTATCGACAACTCAGACAAGCAGGAATTGATGTCATAGAAACAGATTTATCACCATTACGCGCATCGAATCCACTGTGGTCGGGCATTTGGTATTTTTGTTGTCAGAGTTTAGGAAATAATGCTGAGAAAGGTTGGTTAAGTAATCCTTTCGGGGAAGAAAAAATTACCATTCGAAGTTATTTAAATCTTTTTAATTTTAAAGCGAACCATCGTAAAACCATCATAGTGGATACATCCGAGGGATGGAAAACACTAGTGACTTCGATGAACCCACATGATGGAAGCTCACGCCATTCCAATGTAGCACTTGTGGTCGAAGGGCATACAGCTGTCGATATTTTAAAAACTGAACAATCAGTGGCTTTATTTTCTAAAGCAAATATTCCAATGGTTATTGTGGGAGATGTACCAGAAGATAAACTGTTGCCGAAAGTGCAAGTACTGACAGAAAAGGCAATATATGATGAACTGCTGAAACTGATTGAATCTGCTCAAGGTGCTGATGCAAAAATAGATTTGGCAATGTTCTATTTATCAGAGCGAAAAATTATTGAAGCCTTAATTAAAGCTCACCAACGCGGTGTTGAAGTTCGTGTATTACTAGACCCGAACAAAGATGCATTTGGACGTACTAAAAATGGTATTCCAAATCGTCCTGTCGCGACAGAGCTCTATAAAGCTGGAATAGACGTACGCTGGTGTAATACACAAGGTGAGCAGTGCCATTCAAAAATGATTATTAAGCGTAGTTCAAATCAGGTTGAACTGATTTTGGGGTCGGCTAATTTTACTGCTCGTAATTTGAAAAATTATAATTTAGAAACTGATTTACGTGTTATTGGCTCTTCAAATCAGCAAGTTTTTAAAGATGCAGTACAGTATTTTGATACTGCTTGGATGAATTTAGAGGGTAAGCAAATGAGTGTTGATTACTCAGAATATGCAGAAGATTCAATAATGAAATATGCCATTTATCGATTCATGGAATGGAGTGGTCTCTCAACCTTCTAAAAAAATCCCTCGAAAGAGGGATTTTTTCATTTATGGATTCGGTGGAACTAATTTATCGAGTTCCTTATCATCAATCTGATCGAGCTCTTTAATATCGGTTTTAATTTTCCACTTAGACTCATCCTCAACAGGTTGAGGTAAACGTGCTTCTAACCAATCACAAACCACATCTGGCGTAAAATCAGGATGATTACACTGAATCACCCAAGATAAGAATTGTTTCGCCTCACCATTCATATAGGGTGGAGGAGACACTGGTAAAAACTGAGTGGGTAGGCGTTCATTTTTAGAAATGTAATTTAATACATGACCAAGTTCTTGAACCGTTTGCCAAGCTAAGGCATGGTCGATATTGATTTGAAATTTAAACCACCATGCATGTTCACCATCAGTGCCATAAGAATCGATATAGTTTTCTTGGACACTCGGAACTTTACAAAAAAATTGGTGCAGGCGATCAAAACTCATTTCAGGCACGGTGGATAATCTCGCAAAGTTAAAAATGGTTAGTCTAGCAGATTTACAAACAGACTCATGCAGATAAATAAAAGGTCTAAAGTATTAAATTTAAAATTTTAAATAATGTTCAAGATTTCTACATGATTGATCTATATTTAAGCTTTAGAATGAATTTTGAAAATAAAAGTAATCTTAAATTTGGAATGAGGTAATAGAGATGAACAATACATTATTGGTTAAGACTCTATTGGGTTCAGTGATTCTTTTAATAACGAGTCATACTTTTGCAGATAGTTGGGGTAATTACCAAGGTTCTAAGGTTCGACCTGTAAAACCAACACAGACTCCAATATATACTGGTAATGCAGATCGTCTAAGTAAGCCAGTCCCATTGCAACAACCACGTTTTGCTCAGAATAGACCTCAATTACAGCGACCATATCCTCCTTATCCAGCGTATCCGCAGCAGAATGGGATTACAGTGATCTATCAACAGTCTTTACCGACCACGACGACATATTCTAGCAAGCAGTCAAGTTTCGTAAATGGGCAGGGTGGTACTATTGAAATGAGTCAGTATATGCTGATTTCAGATTGGCGTCGTTATGGTCTTCCTGCACCACAAGTTGGAATGCATTGGATATACCAAAATGGTCGATATATCCAGATGCCAAATGATCGTTAGATGCTTAATCCAATTTGTCTAAGCCATCTTTATCTAAGCCAACTCATCATCTTCAGGGCGTGGTGTTTTTCCAAATGGTAAAGGTTTATCTTGGTGTTTATCTCTGATCACTGATGGAAAATTCCAAGAAGCAAAACGCACGACCAATATAGCGAATGCTAGGATTAAGATTGATCCTGTAATAATGACTAAATCAATATCAGCTTTATGGTCATGTTGAATATCTGAAATTAACAGACGTGTCAGGGCAGTGATGGCGATATAGATCAGAAATCTGACGGGCATATGATTGGTCTTAAAATAAATACCTACCATCGCACCTAGCTCTAAATAGATAAATAACAACAGAATGTCATCAATCGTTGCATATTGTTTTACCGTAAGAATATCAATCACGGTATGTCCTGCAGACCAAATTACCATGCAGCCAATAATAAAGAGCGCAATATAGTGGAAGCTCTCAACTGCTAGATTTCCAAAACGATCTAATAAGGATTCGATTTTTTCTACGCTAATATCTTTTTTAATCATGACATCTCCTCCTTTGAAAAAACCTGATGGTTTCATTGGAGTGATGCAAAATTCATGCTCATCTTATGTCTAAGCAGGGAAGACTATTATGAGTTGCTTTGAAAATAAGCAAATTTCAGGTAAAAAAAAGCCTGAAGAATCAGGCTTTTTTAAGATAAAACTTATGATTGATTTGTGAAGTAATCTTCGCTAAATCCCATCACGATTTCAGAGCTAGCTTTGATGCGAGCTAAACGTGTATTTAATTCAGGTAAAACGCGTTGGATGTAGTAGTTCACCAAAGATAATTTGTTCTCATAGAACTCACCTGATTTTTCACTCGCAGCTTTAGCAATTTTAGCAAACATATAGGTAAAGCTGAGTAAGCCTACCGCATGTAAATAATCAACCGCAGCAGCATTCGCATAATCAGGATTTTCCGCAGCACGTTCAAGAACAACTTGTGTAATCGATTCAAGTTCAGTTGCAGCATCAAGAGTGGCATCTTTGATGTAATTTAAGTCCGCATCTAATGCATTTGCAAAGTCACGAATTTCTTCGATATATTCTGCGATGAATTGTCCATTACATTTAATCGTTTTACGACCAATTAAATCTTGTGATTGAACGCCGTTCGTTCCTTCATAAATTTGTGAGATACGAAGATCACGGATACATTGTTCCATACCCCATTCACGAATATAGCCGTGACCACCAAAGACCATTTGGGCATCTAGTGTCGCATTGAAAGCAGTGTCTGTTAAATATGCTTTTGCGATTGGTGTGAGCAAAGCAACACGATTATTTGCTTTTGCAACTGCTTCTGGATCCGTCGAGAACTTTGTAATATCCAGTTGTTGACCTACATATACTGCAAATGCACGTGATGCTTCATTGTTCGCACGAGCATTTAAGAGCATACGACGTACATCACCGTGTACAAGAATACTATCAGCAGGTTTATTCGGAGATTTCACACCTGTTGCACTACGACCTTGTAAGCGATCAGTGGCGTATTGAGCAGCATTTTGATAAGCAAATTCTGAAGCGCCTAAACCTTGGATACCCATTGACAAACGTTCATAGTTCATCATCACGAACATTGCAGCAAGACCTTCGTTTTCTTTACCGACTAAATAGCCTTTTGCACCGTCAAAGTTCATCACACATGTTGCAGAGGCTTTGATCCCCATTTTGTGTTCAATAGAACCAGGGCTTACAGGGTTACGATCACCCAAGGTACCATCTTCATTCACTAAGAATTTAGGTACAATGAACAGAGAAATACCGCGTGAACCAGCAGGAGCATCAGGCGTTTTTGCTAATACAAGGTGAATAATATTTTCAGCTAAGTCATGGTCACCACCAGTAATAAAGATTTTCGTACCCGTGATGTTGTAAGTACCATCTTCATTACGTTCAGCCTTAGTTTTAATAATGCCTAAATCAGTACCTGCGTGAGGCTCTGTGAGACACATCGTACCTGACCATTCACCTGAATAAATTTTAGGGAGATAGGTTTCTTTTTGTTCTTGAGAAGCATAGCTATTTAATGCCATACCCGCACCCACAGAAAGAAGTGGGTAAAGCATAAATGATGGGTTGGTTGCAAAAAGCATTTCATCTGCAAGCACAGTCAGCATTTTTGGCATGCCTTGACCGCCCCATTCTTCGTCAGCACCTAAGCCAATCCAACCACCTTCTGCATATTGTTGGAACGCTTCTTTAAAGCCCGCTGGTGTGGTAACAGATCCATTATTATAAGTTGCGCCTTCTTCATCACCTGTGCGATTTAGGGGAAGGGTTACGTTTTGAGCGAATTTAGCCATCTCTTCTAAAATAGCTTCAGCTGTCGCAGCATCAATATGAGCTAAATTCTCATTTGATTGCCAAAATTGTTCAGCTTGAAATACATCATTCAAAATGAACTTCATATCTGTAAGAGGCGCATTATAGATTGGCATTTTCGTTCACCTTTTTTTGTTTAAATATCTTTAGTTCTTAGCAGTCTATCGAAGCATATTAGGACTTGTTAGACGACTAAAGGTTAATATCTCGAATTTATTTATAAAGAAAAAGGACGGCCAAATCTATGACTGTCCTTTTTCTTTTACACATATTTAATATGGATCATTAGAATGCAAAATGTTCAGCATCCAAAGTCATTAATGGTTCTAATCCACCTGCAATTACGTCAACATGTGAGCGAACGCGTGGAAGGATCTTCTTGAAGTAGAAGCGAGCTGTTGTGATTTTCGCATTGTAGAAGTCAACTTCAGTTGAACCTGCTGCAAGTTGTTGTTGAGCAACTTGAGCCATGCGAGCCCATAAGAATGCTAGCGTTACATAACCAGAGAAGTATAGGTAATCTACTGCAGCAGCACCGACTTCATCAGGGTTTTGCATCGCGCGCATACCGATCTGCATAGTTAAATCGCCCCATTCTTTGTTGAGTGCAGCCAAAGGTTCAACAAACTCTTTCAAGTCTGCATTATCTTTGTTTGCTTCAGCGAATTTGTGAATGATTTTAGTGAAATCTTTCAACATCGCACCTTGAGTTTGCAGTACTTTACGACCTAACAAATCAAGTGCCTGAATTTCAGTGGTACCTTCATATAAGCAAGCAATACGTGTATCACGAACGATTTGCTCCATACCATGCTCTGAAATGAAGCCGTGACCACCAAATACTTGTACGCCTTTGTTTGCAGCTTCATAACCAACTTCAGTTAAGAATGCTTTAGCAATTGGCGTTAATAATGACAGAATGTTATCTGCAAATTTACGTTCTTCTTCAGTCGCGCCTTTCTCAACGATATCAGCATAGTGAGCAAGGTAGTACACTAGAGCTCGCCCACCTTCAGCAAATGCTTTTTGTGTTAAGATTAAGTTGCGAACTGCTGGATGCACAATAATAGGATCTGCTTCTTTTTCAGGTGCTTTAGGACCAGAAAGTGAACGCATTGCTAAACGATCTTTCGCATATGCCAAAGCACCTTGGAAAGATGATTCAGCAGCAGACAAACCTTGTACAGCTGTACCAATACGTGCAGTGTTCATGAAGGTGAACATTGCATTCAGACCACGGTTTTCAGGGCCAATCAAGTAACCTGTTGCACGATCAAAATTGATCACACATGTTGCGTTACCATGGATACCCATTTTATGTTCAATCGAACCACAACGAACAGCGTTGCGCTCGCCAACTTCACCATCAGCAGTTAAGTTAAACTTAGGTACGATGAATAATGAGATCCCTTTCGTTCCCTTCGGAGCACCTGGTAAACGCGCAAGAACGATGTGAACAATGTTGTCCGCCATGTCATGCTCACCAGCGGAAATAAAGATTTTTTCACCTGAAATTGCAAAGCTACCATCTGCATTAGGTTCAGCTTTTGTGCGGATAATACCAAGGTCAGAACCTGCATGAGATTCTGTTAAACACATGGTACCTGTCCACTCACCTGAAATCAGTTTTGGTAAGTAAGTATTTTTTTGCTCTTCCGTACCATGGTGTTCAATTGTACGAACTGCACCATGAGATAGACCTGGGTACATACCCCATGCCCAGTTCGAAGAACCGATCATTTCAGAAATGATAATGCCTAAAGAGTTTGGTAAGCCTTGACCACCATATTGTTCTTCAGCAGCTAAAGATGGGAATCCTAATTCTACATATTTTTTATATGCTTCTTTGAAGCCTGTTGGAGTAGTAACTACACCATCATTCCAAGTACAACCTTCACGGTCACCTACTTGGTTGAGTGGAGATAATTCGTTTTCACAGAAATCTGCAGCAGCTTCTAAATATTGATCAACCAACTCACGGCTTACGTTTTCTTGGAATGCAGGGAGTTTTGAAAAGTGTTCTTCAGCATTTAATAATTCATGCAAAACGAATTGCATATCACGTAAGGGCGCTTTGTATTGTGGCATATCGGGTTCCTCAATACTGGTTAAACCAGATTTATAATCCTAATAAAAAATGTCGTGTCATCTACGACACCTATTTTGTTCTATTACATCGTGCAATAAGTTATTGCTTGGTACAAGTTTTATAGCCATATTCTGTGTGACTGTAAAGTCAAAGAAAAAATATTAATTTTGGCTAAGTGTTTAGAGTATAAAGTTTTTTCGTGAATTATATGTGAACAGAATAGTCAAAAACGTAATAAGTTATGACATAAAAAAAGGCGCAACATGCGCCTTTTTAATATTCAATCACTTAGTAGTGAGTTGAATTGAATTATGCGGATTTTTTTAAGTCTGGTTTAACGAGTGGTTGATTTGGTTTGAAATAAACTTTACATACACCGTTGATAGTCTGTTCACCCACTTTGATTTGAACTTTTTTACCGTCAGTTTGTCCATTGCATGCTTGAAGTTTTGCATTTTGACTAACTTGCTGTTGCATCAAACGTTGATCAAATTTTTGAACAAGCTCAGCACGTTTGGCATCTGTGAGCGGTTCACCTTTTTGTGAACGGTTAGCTTGGGCCGAAGTTGGCTTTTCAGCTTTAAATTGGGCACGTGCTTGCTCATGCATTTTTTTCATATCAGCACGATCCGCTATGAAACGGATATGACAAGTACCATCAATATTTTGTTTATCAGTTTTGAGTTGAACAGTTTGACCTACAACTTTGCCGTCGCATGCTTGACGAATTTGCTGCATCATCGCTTTACGGTCAGCACGCGCTTGTTTGAATTGCTCGCGTTGTTCAGGTGTTAAACGTTCTTTATGATGATGTTTTTTATCAAAGTGACCCTTTTTAACTTCTTGAGGTGCTTGAGTTGTTGTTTGACATGCAGTAAGTGCGCCCATACTGATTAAACCAGTGGTCACCAATACAATTTTGTTCATCGCTTTCATTATGTTTATCCCCAAAGTTGTTTGGATTCGGTATAGGTAAAGATTAAATAATAAAGATGAAGAAACAATGGAGAGTTTTTTGAATCAGTGTTAGATACAATACTGAAAAACGAAGAAATAATGTGAGTTAAATTTGAATATACGTCGCGTACCAATCGCACTACGCTTATTTTTTACAGTACTGTTAACGACATTGCTCATTACGACGGTTAGCTTAAGTGTGCTGCATTGGACGATGCAAAAAAACTTCACCAAATATGTAGCTGATGTAGAAATGCAAAAGCTTGATCATCTGATCGATAATTTAGCGGGCGTATTCTCTGTTTATCAGGATTGGGGAAATGCCGTTCAAGCTCAGATTTTACAAATTGAAGGTGAAGCTGCACCCGATGATTATGATCGACTATCACGTTGGTGGTTACGTCGCCAATATGATATTGCATTGCAACAGCGTTATTTCAAAGAACATACATTAATTAGCGAAATTGAGTCACAAAGAACGCAAACTATTAGTCCTGAAGAGCTGAAAGTCTTAGAAGAAAATTTACCTTCTGCATTTCAGCCATTTGAAGGATTGCGTTTCCCATTAAGTTCAAATCAGAATCAGACAAGAACCACGAACAGTTCTGATAAATCACATGAAAATAAGCTTTCTAGTTTGAGAACTTCTGAATACCAGCAGGGCAAGAAACTATTTATATCTATGTCTGATCACTTGGGTTTAAGTTCTAGACTTTCCTTATATGATGCAAAACAACAGTTTATCTTGGGTGAACCATCAGAGAATATGGTGTCGTATCGACCGATCACAGTTGATGGAAATATTGTGGGGTATCTCGGGCTAAGACCTGTTTTAGATCAAGATGATGCTTTAAGTATTAATTTCTTTAGCAATCAAAAGCGTTATTTATTTTTAATATATATTCTGACATTTATTTCGAGTTTGGTTGCTGCCTTATTATTAGCAACTTATTTTAAAAAGCCAATTCAACGCTTATTAAATGCAACACGAGAATTAACCAAAGGGAATTTTCAGCATCAGGTGAAAGTAAATCGTAACGATGAGCTTGGCGATCTTTCGACTGAAATTAATCAGTTAGCTGTGATTCTAGATCAGCATGAAAATTCTAGAAAGCAGTGGGTTGCAGACACTTCGCATGAGTTAAAAACGCCGCTGGCTGTTTTGCAAGCACAAATTGAAGCAATGCAAGATGGAATACGTAAACCAACGCCTGAACATTTTGCTTCAATGTTGGCACAAGTTTCGAGTCTGAAAAAATTAACACAAGATTTGGCTGCGTTAGCACAAGCTGAAGCACAACAACTCAATTTTGATTTCAATGAAATTGACCCTTGGAGTGTCGTGTTAAATGAGATTGAAAATTTCAAACCTAAATTTGAACAAGCCGATCTCACGATTAGCGCAGAGGGGCATGGAACGAAATTACAATTAGATGTAGATCGTTTTAAACAAATTATGGTCAACTTACTCGGTAATACTATTCGCTATACGGAAGCCGGTGGAAGAATTCATGTGCATACGATCGAAAACGATAAGACTTGGTCGGTGATTGTTGACGATAGCCCATTAGGTCTTACTGATGAGCAATTGGCTCATTTAGGTGAGCGTTTCTATCGAGCGGATGATTCTAGAACACGTAGTACTGGCGGAACTGGATTAGGTCTAGCATTATCGTGCAAAATTGCACAAGGCATGAAGGGCTCCTTGAAGTTTGACCACTCACCATTGGGTGGATTGCGCTGCATCCTTACATTTCCAAAGAAATCGTTTTAAATTGAAGAAGGGTGACATATGAAACATGTGATGCTGGTTGAAGATGAAGTAGAACTTGCTCAATTGGTGCGAGATTATCTTGAAGCAGCTGGCTTTGAAGTCAGTATGTTTCACGATGGTCAAGAGGCTTATGATAGCTTTTTACAACGTAAACCAAGTCTAATGGTTTTAGATTTGATGGTACCTCGTATGGATGGTCTCACGATCACCCGTAAAGTCCGTGAGCAGTCTGATTTGCCTATTATCATGGTGACAGCACGTACGGAAGAGATTGATCGTGTACTTGGTTTGAATATGGGGGCGGATGATTATGTTTGTAAACCATTTAGCCCTAAAGAGTTAGTTGCTCGTGTTCAAGCAGTGTTGCGACGTTTAGATCGTAAAGCAGAACCTGAAGAAAATAATTTATTCCGTATGGACAAAGGTCAACAACGAATTTGGTATCAAAACAAATCTTTAAATTTGACACCTACAGAATTTCGACTTCTTGAATTATTTTTAGAACACGTAGGTCAGGTGTACTCTCGTGCGCAATTATTGGATCATATCAACCCAGACAGTTTTGAAGTGGCAGATCGTGTGATTGATAGCCATATCAAAAACTTGCGCCGTAAAATCTCGGATGCCGCGGAAACAGGTAATCGCCATGAATGGGTTCAAGCTGTTTATGGGGTGGGATATCGTTTCGAATATCCTGAAGATTGATTCTTTGTGATAAAAAAAAGCGAATCTAGAAGTTCGCTTTTTTTTGGTGCGTTGGTTTTGGTTAGGGTCTCTACAATTGGCCATTTCATATGCAACTTTCATGTAACTTTGTTAGGATATGAGCTTATTAGAGGTGGCTATCGTATTTTTATTTAAAGTAAGCTTCGACTCTAGCTTTTACTATAGGATCAACATCATCAACCATATAAAAACAATATCTATATTTTTCGATCAAAACACTAATATATTTTTGTTTATCAGGAACTGTGTGCTTTAACATTATCTGTGCAGCTACGGTTATTAAGTTATTTGATTGGCGCATCAAGGTGATCAGCATCTCATCTTCATATCCCATAACATCTCTAGTAAATGACTGTTTTCCAGTATGTACTATGGAGTTAAGTTGCTTCAAATGATATTTTTTGAAATCACAAAGGGTCTGAATTATTGGCTGAGCAGGTAAGTTTGCAGCACCAAGCTTATCAAGCATTTCAGAAATCATTGGACATGTGTCGGATTCAAATTGCTCTTCAAATGTGTAACTAAATTGCAATTTTGCTATTTGATGATTACTTGCAAGAAATAATAACCAATATGCTCTGACTACAGCTTCAAATTGTGATCTAAGTAAAATCATAGCTTGTGTTGGTAGATTTGAAGATAATAAACCACTTACTCCAAGCCCATGCTCAAATGAGATGTAAATACATTGTTTAACTAAGTCCAAACGCGGCCCACAATCGATAATGTCACTATTAATAATTTCTTGTTTTAGCTCTAAGATCATCTGAGTTGATAATCCAAAAAGTTGTTCTATATCCATAATGAATATCGTACTCATAGAGTTGTAATGATATAACCCAAATATAGAATAAGTTTTTCGTATTACTACTATTTATTAATTTAGCGTAATTATTGTTATAGAAAAGCAATTTTTAACTTTATTCAAATGACTCTGAGTAAAGCGATATGCTTTTGTTCGGCTTTTTTAAGCTTCGATACCACAAGATTATAGGAATTGGAGATCAAATCTTTGATAAGCTCTTCATCCAATTCAGATTCATCATAGATGGAAACCCAGTGTCGTTTATTCATGTGCCATCCAGATCGAATATAAGGATAAATATCTTTTAACATATGTCCATGATCTGGTTCGACTTTTAAATTAATCGCAGCTTTGCCTTGTAAATGAAATGCGAGCAAAAAGACTTTATCCATAATTTTATAAACATCACATCCCTCACCAAACGGTTGACTGACAGTGACTTCAGGAAGTTTTAAAGCTTGTGATGCTGCCAATTGATGTAAATGCATAGTCAAAACGAATGGGTATTGTGGATAATGATTAAATTATCCACAGAATGAGAGAGGTTTGTGAATAACTTATGATGAACAACTGACTTGAATTTCAGGGACATCACTAGCTAAAGGGCCTAAGTCTTCTGGTTGTTCAAGACGTTCTTGTTTGGTGTATGGTGTTTGAAGAAGTTTGAACAAGCGATCAACTTCAGAGAAATCATCACGTTCAGCAAGTTCAATTGCTTTCTGTGCCATATGGTTTCGTAGAACGTAGTGTGGATTGGCTGTTAACATCGCTTGATCGAGATCGTCAGTGTCTTGATTTTCTCGTATTGAGAGATATTGGTGAAGAAACCGCTCAAATGCGATACGATCAAGGCAATCATCTTTGATTTGTTCATACGCTTTATTCTGTAAACGAATAAAACTTTGGGTGTAATCAAGTTGTTCTGTTTGTAAAATATGTAGAAAAGCCATACCACAATCAAAGCTATCTTTATGAAAACTTGGTAATCCCATTTTTTGACTTAAACCAAGTTTATAGTGTTCCAGGAACGTTGGTTCATAGTGTTCTAAACAGTAAGACAAGTCTTGTTTCCATTGCTCTCGATCATAATTTTCTGGACAAAGATAAATGAGACTATTTAACCAAGTCCATAAATTCCAGTGCCCGATACTCGGTTGGTTCTGATACGTATAGCGTCCTTGGTAATCAGAATGATTGTTGATCCAATTAGGACGGAAACGCTCCATAAAACCATAAGGTCCGAAATCTAAAGTTGAGCCGGTAATATTCAGGTTGTCAGTATTCATGACCCCGTGCGCAAAACCAATCAGTTGCCACTTGGCGATCATGATCGCAGTACGTTGAATGACTTGAGTTGCAAAAGAAAGAACAGGTTGTTCTGTCTCCAAACATTCAGGGTAGTGCCATTCAATGCACTTTTGCGTAAATTCTTGCAGTAGATCTGGCTGAAATTGATTAATCCATTCAAAGTGACCCAATCGAATATGTGTCTCGCACGTACGCAACATCATCGCGCCACGTTCAAGTTTTTCTCGTTGTACACCTTGATCTGATGATACAAAACCAATCGCATTACTGGATTGAACACCTAGGGCATTGAGGGCGTGTCCAGCCAAATATTCACGAATAACGGAACGTAACACTGCGCGACCATCGCCTCTCCGAGAATAGGGGGTAGAGCCAGCACCTTTAAGATGTAAATCGACCGTGTTGTTATTGTGATCTAGAATTTGAGCAATGAGTAAACCGCGACCGTCACCAAGCTGTCCAGCCCATTGTCCAAATTGGTGACCCGCGTATACCATCGCCAAAGGTTCAAACTCAGCAAAAGTTTTTTGCCCGCTACAAATTTCTACCCAGTTCATTTTATCTTCTTGAGTCCACAGTAACTCATCTGCAAGTGCTTCATTAAAATGACCAGGTTTAGCTCCTTTTAGAGGAAGAGGTTGTTGATGATGATACAGTCGAGCGGGTAGTGTGTTATAGCGAGAATTGAACTGCATATAATTTTTCAAAATGTGATAAACAACTTTGACTATAGCAAAATTCAATACATAAAACTGTGACTGCTACAATGGAAATGGTATCGAAAAAATAAAAAAAGCCCCGATCAACGGAGCTTTGGAGTAACTGAAGAGTCTCTTGAATAAGTTATTCAGATACTGGTGATTTCTTTAAATTACGAACCAATAAGTTCAATGTCTCTCTATGATGAGATAAACGTTGTTCAACCAATTGGAATTCAACTTTCAGTTTACTATCCATTAGGTGAATTTTTTCAGCAACAGCTGCTTTTTTGGCATTAATTTCTTGCTCTTTAAGCTTCGCCCAATCATTTAGAGTTTGCGTAAATGCTTCATATTCTTGAGCAATTTTTGTTTTAACTGTCACAATATCATCATTGACGTTATGGCCGTAAACAGCGAGATCTTGTTGCGCATATTTAAACTTCATTGCAAGCTCAGCTTTTTTAATATTAAAACTTGGAATACGTCGTAAGTTTTTTGCGAGCCCTAGTTTTGAACACGTCCAGATCAACCATTTAGTTGGATCGTACTGCCACCATTTTACGCCATTGCGATAGTCGTATTGGAAGATATGATGGTAGTTATGATAACCCTCACCCCAAGTCGCAATAGCAAGAACAAAGTTGTCACGTGCAGTATTTTCATCTGTGTACGGACGTTTGCCCCACATATGGCATAGCGAGTTGATAAAGAAGGTCACATGATGGCTTAAAATTAAGCGCATTAAACCACCCAACAATAACACTCCCCAGACATCACCAACTGCCCATCCAATAGGAAGAAGAATAGCGGCATGAACGACAATCACGAGAGGGATGTAATATTTATCTTGGAACATGACAATTTTGTCAGCCAATAAATCAGGGGCGTTTTTGTAATTTGCTTCAGCTGCTGGATAGTTGCGTAGCATCCAACCGATGTGCGCGTACCAGAAACCATTGTTAATTGAGTAGGGATCTTTTTCTACATCATCAACATGACGATGATGGGTACGGTGACCTGAGGCCCAATACAAAATGCTGTTTTGTACAGCAAAGGTTCCCATAATCATTAAAATGATTTTGAGTGGTACAGTCGCTTCATAAGCACGATGTGCCCATAAGCGGTGATAACCTGCGGTAATGCCAAGACTGCTCAGACCCAACAGCGCAAACATGCTGATCCACGCAGCAAGCGAGAAATCATGATGATAAGCATAAAGTGGAATCGCAATAACGGCGACAATAGGTAAAAACACCAATGCAAATACTGCAATCCAGTTGATTGGGGCTTTGGGTAGGGGAGCATTCATCTCCAACAGCACTCCTAGAACCTTTAATAGGTTAAAACTAAATCCACTCACAAATTTGTGAGGTTAGACTCGTTAATACTAACATGGGCGAACATGTGTTCACTAGCATTATTGTACAGTTGTATTGTTTAAACCGTAACAGAATACATAATTGTATAAATTCGACTTTGGACGAATTTCAAAAAATAAATTAGAGAAAAATAATCACTTAAAGCTATGAATTTAAATATATTATAGGTGAGACATCATTAACTTGGGATAATCAGTAATTAAGCCTTGGACTCCTAAATCCTTAAGCTGTTTCGCACGATCTATATGATTGACTGTCCAAATACTAATATTTAAATTTGCGGAAAGTGTGGATGCAATGATCTCATTTGTAGCAAGTTCGTTCATCCAACCAATTTGACAACATTCAAATTTCAAAGCTTGATCAATGGCTGCATGCTTTATATCGGTTTCAACCAGTAATCCACGCTTAAACCTTGATTTTTGCTGTTGAAGGGCTTGATGAATTTTAGGATCGAAACTGGTGATAATGGCTGAATCTTCAAAGCCAATTAATTGTTGATCTAAGGCATCGACAATTTTTTCTGCGGCCTTTATCGATTCAACAGCTTTGACCTCAACTTCAATATGATTAAAATTATGAATAATTTTGAGGGTTTGGTCGAGTAGCGGTGTAGTTTCGACTTTATTCCATTCAGACCACGTTACGGCATGATTATACTGCGCTAAATCTTGCTCATCACATTCGTATAAATGTTTAGCTTGGCCCGTAGTACGAATAAAGTCATCATCATGCATCACGATCAGAGCATTATCTTTGAGTTGACGAACGTCAAATTCTACAGCGCGGATACCAATATCTTGAATATATTGAAATCCACCGAGGGTGTTTTCAGGTGCTTCCCCACGCGCACCACGATGACCAATTATTTTCATAAAACACCCTGAAATTTCAGGGTGATTTTAGTGCTAAATCATGAATGAAATATGACGATTTTAAATCAAAATTTTGATCAAAAAAGCATTTTAAGTGGATGGGGCAATCAACATGAAGACCTTTTTTACACTTTTAAGGTCAGGGCTCAATTGTCTCATTGATATTCTTTTGCCAAAGCACTTCTGAGCCACCTTCAGCACGTTGTAAGGTACGAGATGCAACGAATAACCAATCAGATAAGCGGTTCAAAAGTTGTAATGATGTGGCTTGGATATTTTGATCACGTTGATGGACAGACATCACGCTACGTTCAGCTCTACGGCAGACAGCACGTGCTTGATGTGCAAAGCTACAGACCAAAGTTCCTGCAGGAAGGATAAAATCCTTGAGCATAGGTAATACTTCATTCATGCGATCAATATCTTTTTCTAAGAACTCAATTGATACTGGTTGAACCAAGTTAAAGCCCGGGATACATACTTCACCGCCTAAATCGAATAACCAGTGTTGTATCAGGCCAAGCGTATTGTCCCAAACGGATTTATCTGTAATGGTACTGATCGCTATATGCGAGCGAAGGACGCCGATCACTGCATTGAGCTCATCGACATCTCCCAAAGCATCAATACGTAAATCATCTTTAGGTACACGTGAACCATCGCCTAGTCCGGTAGTGCCCGTATCTCCCGTGCGGGTATAAATTTTACTTAAACGGTGACCCATGAGGTTTCCTTTAAATTTTTTTAAGTGCTAGATATGAAAAGAATCATGCCATAGGCATGACATGATTCTCAAAAGTATTTATGAGTCAAAGAATGCTTAGTATCTGAATGTCACACCAGCAGAAGCTAAACGTCCACCATTGACATAATATTGCTCACCAGCACTGTGAACAGTTTTATAGTTCACATCACCAACGTTTTCAATATTGGTAAACAGTTTTACATGCGGGTTAAGGTTCCAGAATGCATTTAAGTCTACTCGAGCATATCCTGGGATATCTTGGCTAAAATCCTTTGCTTTTGATTTGGCAACGAGCGAAGCACTTAAACCATAATTTGCATTTTGTAAACCTGCTGAAACAGTAACTGATTGACGAGGACGACGTAATAACTCAGTATTTTTTTCAGTATCTTCAGTTTTGATATATGTATAGCCTGCATTGATAAAGTACTGATCATTTATCCACTGTGCTGTCAATTCACCGCCTGTCATTTGAGCTTTATCAACGTTTTGGTTTTGGTAAGTTGGGAACGTATTCACCCAATCGCCATCACAAGTACTGACGCAGATTGAATCAATTAGATTATCAACTTTGGTATAGAAAGCAGAAGCACCCAATGAAATATTAAGAGGGATTTTTTGGTCAATACCAATTTCATAAGAAATGCTTTCTTCTGGCTTAAGTTGCTCATTACCACCATAGGCATATAGATCATTTAATGTAGGTGCTTTAAATGCAGTGCCAATATTGGTGTAAATACTTGTTGTAGGAAGCAATTGGTATCTGAATGCACCCTGCATGACTGTGTGTGAACCAAACTTTTCATTGTCTTCTAAGCGGATGCCAGCTTGCGTACTCAAGCCATCGGCTTGATATTGATGCTGAATATAGTAACCTGTTGAATTAATATCTTCGTTTAATGCATCGGTTTTAGCTTCAGTATTACGTTGGGTCACACCAACTAGAATATTTTGGGCTGGTACAAAATTCCATTTGCTATAAAGCTCAGCCTCTTGAGTTGTACTGTGTACAAAACTATTAGAAGTTACTTGCTCCAAATCATCTTTAAATTGGGATAAACGTGCATGAACTTCAAGCTGATCAGTTGGGTTAATGCGTCCCTTTGCATTTATGATTTCATTTTCAAAATCTTGACTTGAGAATGTACCCCAGTTGTTGTATTCCCCATTTCCTGAGTTCTGACTGAAATCTAAAGATGCAGCATAACGTTTTTGATCTATACCAAACTTGGCACTATAACCTTTTTGATCAAAGCTATAGTTACGTTTATCATTCATATTAAATACTGGCGTACCGTCAGTTTCTAATATTTGACCTCGAACTTGTGCATAGATGCCATTTTCAGCTAAATCTGCGCCAACAATCGATTTATAGGTGTTATTTTCACCAATTTCACCTGTAATAAAAGCTGTAGTTTTTTCTGGTGTGCGCGTGACAAATTGAACCACCCCTCCAATTGCATCAGTTCCATAAAGTACAGATGCTGGACCTTTTAGAACTTCAATTTGTTTAAGATCGGTGGTGTCTAAAAATGGAATAGAGGCAGCACCAGTTGTCGCTGTATTTAAGCGGACGCCGTCACGTAGCACTAGAGTTTGATTTGAATTCGTGCCTCGTAAAAAAATTGAAGTTTGTTGACCGTAACCGCCAGATTGAACCACGTTAATGCTAGGATCTGTTTTAAGTAGGTCTGGCAGAGCTTTAATTGGTGACTGTTCGAGAATCTGTGGCTGGATAATTGAAATACGTGCAGGTACGTTTTCAAGCTTTTCTTCTGAGCGAGTAGCTGTGATTACAATAGTTTCTAAAGTTGCATTAGAAGTTATTTGTTCTTGAGCAAAAACTGATGTAGTAAAACCCATCGCAATAGCGATTGCACCAACCAAAGCTGTTGGTTGACATTGAATAGACATAACGTGCTCCATACATTCACTTCCCCGTGAATGATTGAGTGGAAGAACACAACAAGCAGGTATCCGGACTCAAATGTAGTAACTGGATTACTTACATTTCCACCTTCCCACATATGACATGCAGTGGTGTAAATCTCTAAAAATCAGAAATCTATTGAGAAATGCTTTTCATTTTTTACCGTTGCGGGGGCAGTGTTGGATTTTCACCAACTTCCCTAAAGCGATTGCTTTGACTTGTTGCAATTTGAGCGCAGTATAAAGAGCGCTTCTCATTTAAACAATCTTCACACCGAATATTCTGAGTGAACTTTACGCAAGATGAAAAAATTGCTTTACAATGAAGCGCCCAAAAATGATAGATCGGCTATGATGAGGGTGGATTAGAGCTAGAATAGATGCGAACTCGTGCAAAAATATGTGGGATTACCCGATTAGAAGATGTCCAAGCTGTTGTGCAAGCTGGTGCGGATGCCATAGGACTTGTGTTTTTTCCACCAAGTCCAAGACACGTAGATGTTGAGCAAGCAGCACTGTTGGTTCAAGCGATTCCTGCTTATATTCAATCAGTTGGATTATTTGTTAATAGTTCAGCCGAAGAGATCCAAAACATACTTAAAAAAGTCCCTTTAGATATTTTGCAGTTTCATGGCGATGAAAGTCCAGAACAGTGCAAACAAATTGCTCAAGCAGTGGGTCGCCGCTGGTATAAAGCAATTCAAGTAAAACCAGAACTAGATATCGTTGAAGAAATCAATAAATATCAAAAGTTTGGTGCGAGTGCTGTGTTGTTGGATGCATGGCATCCAGATTTAAAGGGCGGAACAGGCCACAGCTTTGATTGGACAACATTTCCAAAATTAAATATTCCATTGATCTTGGCAGGAGGACTAAACCCTGACAATATCGAGCAAGCAATTCTTACAACACAAGCATATGCTGTGGATGTGAGCGGCGGTGTAGAGTCCGCAAAAGGTATAAAAGACCAACAACTCGTAGAACGCTTTATGCAAGGAGTCCATCGTGGATCAGCAAACCGTTAATCAACAAGATCAAGTGATTGACTATACCCAATACCCTGATGCAAAAGGGCATTTCGGTATCCATGGCGGACGTTTTGTGTCAGAAACTCTAATGGCTGCACTAGAAGATCTAGAGCAACTGTATTTCCGAATGAAAAATGACGAACAGTTTTTGGCAGAATTCGACCGTGACCTCGCTTTTTATGTAGGTCGTCCAAGTCCGCTTTATTATGCTGAGCGATGGTCAAAGGAGTTGGGTGGTGCACAAATCTATTTAAAACGAGAAGACTTGAACCATACTGGCTCCCATAAAGTAAATAACACGATTGGTCAGGCTTTACTGGCGAAGTTATCAGGCAAAAAACGTATTATTGCTGAGACTGGTGCAGGTCAACATGGTGTGGCAACAGCGACCATCGCAGCGCGTTTAGGGCTTGAATGTGTTGTATACATGGGTGCAGATGATGTGAAACGCCAAGCGATGAATGTATATCGTATGCGTTTATTGGGCGCGACTGTTGTTCCTGTCGAAAGTGGTTCTAAAACATTAAAAGATGCCATGAATGAAGCCATGCGTGATTGGGTAACAAATGTCGATTCTACCTATTACGTGATTGGTACAGTTGCAGGTCCACATCCATATCCTCAATTGGTACGTGATTTCCAATCGATCATTGGTCGTGAAGCACGCCGTCAAATTCAAGAGCAAGCAGGTCGTCTACCAGATGCATTGGTTGCTTGTGTCGGCGGTGGTTCAAATGCGATGGGCTTGTTCTATCCATTCCTGAATGATCAAGAGGTGAAAATGTACGGTGTTGAAGCTGCTGGTTACGGTATTGAAACTGGCAAACACTCTGCTCCATTAAATGCTGGTCATGTTGGTGTGCTGCATGGTAACCGTACTTATCTGATGTCAGATGCGCAAGGTCAGATTATTGAAACACACTCAATTTCAGCAGGTTTGGATTATCCTGGTGTAGGCCCAGAGCATAGCTTCTTAAAAGATATGAAGCGTGTTGAGTATGTTCCAATTAATGACAATGAAGCATTACAAGGCTTCCGTGACTTAACTAAGATTGAAGGTATTATTCCTGCACTTGAAAGTTCGCATGCGATGGCATATGTGACTAAGTTGGCTCCAACGATGTCTAAAGATCAAATTATTATTGCGACGGTTTCAGGTCGTGGTGATAAAGACTTAATGACAGTTGCACGCATTGATGGCGTGGAAATGGTAGAGATGTAATTCACCCTTTAAGCCTCTCCCTTTGGAATGGGAAGCACTGCTTCGTAAGGGGAGAGGTGCTATTTAGAAAATCGCATTTAAGCCATTGGATGCGATTTTTTTATGCGCTCTAGAAAAGCTAAAATATTTTCCTAAAATTTGATTTTTGGATCGGCGACATGGATGTCGTCTGTATTTCTGTGATACAGGCAAGTATCATCAGAAATACAAAATGATTTTGTTACTTTTACCGAAAAAAAGTAAGGCAGTTTGGAGTGTGAATCTATTTGAGATTCAGATTTGAAGAGCTATTTCATGGACTTACTTTTACGTTACTTTGGAAAAGCCCAAAGTAACCGAAGGCTTTCTGTTGAGCAGATATTACATTCTTGTAATACTGCTCAACGGGGGACATCCATGTCGCCACCACGTATCCATTATCGTTGAATTGGTCAGGTTAATCTTTAAACCCTGTATAAAAATCAGTAACACAGCCAATCCATTCTTTTCAGTAGTGGCAAATCCAAATTCAGGTATGATTAATGGTCTTGTCAAAGCCAAAGGAAATCAACCATGCCAAGCCTATTTCTTGTAATGCTCGGTGGTCGTCATGCACGTGCCAATACTGAAGTGCATGATGTGGTTTTGGCTGTTGGGGATTCACTAGAAGAAGTCTATCCTCAACTCAAAAATGCTTGGTTTGGTGAGCAGAAAGGTTTACATATTGATGCTTGGGCGAAGGTAAATGGAGTGGAGTATAATGAGCAGCAATTCCAAATCCATTTTACAGATGCAGCTCCTAATGAAAACGAAATGAAACTCTGGTTGATTAATTTAGGTGGGTACCACGTTAATGAGTTCGGAGAGTTACATCGTTATGTATTAGTACCCGCTTTAAATAGTTCATCGGCTAAAGAGCGTGGAAAATCATTCTTTGGAAAAGATTGGCAAAAACAGCATACAGATCGGGTTTTGGACGTTGATGATTGTATTGCCATTGATCATGTGCATGGTCGTTATGTGCAATTGATTGAGGGTCAATTTAAAGAAGGGTACTGGGAAAATACATACATCACGATCGGATAATTTTTAATAAAGAACAAATTTACTATCTATATGAATTTATGTGCTAAGAATGGTTAAATAAAATCTTTATGTGGAATAAGTACTGGAATCCAGAGCTTGTCTATATATCAGTGATTCGAGTGATTACATATCAATAAAACCGCTATTAAATATGTAAAAAACGCATTTTATTGATAGATGAATAAAAGCTATGCTGTGCTTCGTTAAAATTAAACTACTAGCTGTACGCCATGTATTTATATACTGATTTCGATCAGCAACTGATCAATGAACGTGTTGCACAATTCCGTGATCAAACGGAACGTTATTTAGCTGGAAAGCTTACTGAAGATGAATATCGTCCATTACGTTTACAAAATGGATTATATGTTCAGCGTTATGCGCCGATGCTTCGCGTCGCTGTACCTTATGGTTTGATGAACTCTAAACAGCTTCGTAAAATTGCTGAACTCGCTAAAGCGTATGACCGTGGTTATGCACACGTTTCTACTCGTCAAAACTTTCAATTTAACTGGCCAGCATTAGAAAATGTGCCAGACATGTTGCAAGAGTTGGCATCAGTTCAAATGCATGCGATTCAAACATCTGGTAACTGTATTCGTAATACAACAACAGACCAATATGCAGGTGTCGTTGCTGGTGAAATTGAAGATCCAAGACCGACATGTGAGTTGATTCGTCAGTGGTCAACTTTCCATCCAGAATTTGCATTCTTGCCACGTAAGTTCAAGATCGCAGTTTCTGCACTTGCTGAAATCGACCGTGCTGCAACAGCATTTCATGATATCGGAGTGTATATCGTTCGCAATGAAGCGGGTGAAATGGGCTACAAAATCATGGTTGGCGGTGGTTTAGGTCGTACACCGATCATTGGTGCTGTGATCAAAGAGTGGTTGCCACGTGAAGACCTTATTGCTTACTTAGAAGCAGTACTTCGTGTGTATAACTTACACGGTCGTCGTGATAACAAATATAAAGCTCGTATCAAAATCTTGGTAAAAGCTTTAACACCTGAAGTTTTTGCTGAAAAAGTTGAAGCTGAATTTGCACATACGATTAAAACTTTAAAAGTTGATGCAGACACTCTGGCGAAAATGGACCAGAACTTCACACCATTTGCGTACCAAGATTATGCAGATGAAGACTTCTCAGAACTGTTTGCTACACATCCGAAATTCAAACAATGGTTTAACATCAATACCAATGCACACAAAGTGAAAGGTTACCGCATCGTAACAATTTCATTGAAACGTGCAGGCGTTGCACCGGGTGACGTGACTACTGAAGAAATGAACTTGATTGCTGATCTTGCGGATAAGTACACTTTTGGTGAATTGCGTACCACGCATGAGCAAAACATTGCCCTTGTCGATGTACCGCAAAAAGATTTATTTGAGCTTTGGGCGATTCTTGAAAAGAATAACTTGGCTCGCGCGCACATTGGTTTCTTAACTGATATTATCTGCTGTCCAGGTGGTGATTTCTGTTCGTTGGCAAATGCGAAATCTATTCCGATTTCTGAAGCGATTTCACGCCGTTTTGATGATTTAGATACGATTTACAACTTAGGTAAATTAGACTTGAACATCTCAGGTTGTATGAATGCCTGTGGTCATCACCATGTGGGTAATATTGGTATTTTAGGTGTCGACAAGAAAGGCGCAGAATTCTACCAAATTACATTGGGTGGTAATGCAGACCATGATGCTTCAATCGGTGACATCTTAGGACCATCATTTGCTGCTGAAAAAGTACCAGATGTGGTGGAAGAAATTTTGAACACTTATCTTGATTTACGTCAAGAAGGTGAAGAGTTCATTGATACTTATCGCCGTGTCGGCATTCAACCATTTAAGGAGCGTGCATATGCTTAATACCGCACTACAAGTGCTCTCTAAGGATGGCACGATTGCAGACAATACTTATCAACTGATTGGTGAAGATGGCGTATTGCCACAAGGTGATGTGGTTTTAACGGTGGAGCAGTTAGACCAGCTTGCCAATGTTTCAGGTAAAAAAGCACTTTACCTAACCGTAGATGCCTCACCTGAAAACAATGAATTCCCACTTGATCAGCTTGATGCAATTTTTATTGAGTTTGCAGGTTTTAATGATGGTCGTGGGTATTCATTTGCCGCATTGTTACGTCGCCAAGGCTTCCAAGGCGAACTTCGTGCAATAGGTGATGTATTCAAAGACGTGTTGAACTACATGAAGCGTTCTGGTTTCGATACTTTTGTGATTAAAGAGGGTAAAGATATTGCAGAAGCAGCAGCAGGTTTAAACGACTTTACTCAACCTTACCAAGCGTCCACCGCTGTACCAAAACCAAATTATCAAACGGGTGCTTAATTTTATTAAGTGATAAAAAAACTGAACTTAGGTTCAGTTTTTTTTATTTGATGGAAACAAGATTTCGGTATTCATAGTTCAGCCTAAGCGCTATTCAAAATGACACATAGAAGGTCAAAGTTTAATCATAAGTCTATTTAGAGCAGAATTTTTTAATTCATTCAGAAATATATAGCGACAAAGCCTTTAGTGCAGCGGTTTTTTATATGATTCAATTGATCGATTAACACTGATTTAAATGATAAATTTGCTCCAAAAAAGTGCAGTTTATTGTAGTATGTTAGTATTCATTTGATCATTTTTGGTGCGGGTTTTTCTCCATTCAATCAGACTGTTTTGCGGTATATGTTTAGTACTCAGTCTAGTGATCTTGCCATCATTTAAATAGTGAAGCAGTTGTTATGCAAAATTTGATTCGTATTGGTATTGTGGGTTATGGCAACCTCGGTCGTGGCGTTGAAACGTCAATTCAAAAGAACCCAGATTTAGAGCTTGTGGGAATTTTTACACGCCGTGCACCTGAATCAGTGTCTCCTTGCTTTAGTGACACGAAAGTTTTTCATATGGATGACTTAAATGACCTTCAAGACAAAATTGATGTGTTGATCTTATGTGGTGGATCTAAAGATGATCTTCCAAAACAAACACCAGAATTGGCAAGTAAATTCAACACAGTAGATAGTTTTGATACGCATGCACGTATTCCTGAGTTTTTTGAAGCAGTGAATGAGCCTGCACTTGCTAACAAAAAAACGGCAATGATTTCGATTGGATGGGATCCAGGCATGTTCTCAATTAATCGTCTATTTGGTGAGGCATTATTACCAGATGGTGAAACCTATACTTTCTGGGGTAAGGGTTTGAGTCAAGGTCACTCAGATGCGATTCGCCGTGTGGCGGGTGTTAAAGCAGGTGTTCAATATACTATTCCATCACAAGATGCGATTGATAAAGTTCGTAGTGGTTCACGTCCTGTATTAACCACTAAAGAAAAGCATACTCGTGAATGTTATGTTGTGCTTGAAAATGGTGCTGACGCTGAAGCCGTAAAGCAGGCGATTGTGACCATGCCAGACTATTTTGCAGAGTACAACACGACTGTGAACTTCATTGATGAAGAAACGCTTCGTAACGAGCATAATCGTATGCCCCATGGTGGATTTGTCATTCGCAGTGGTAATAGTAGTGCAGAGCAGACTCAAGTAATGGAGTTTTCGTTGAAATTAGATAGCAATCCTGAGTTTACTGCAAGTGTACTTGTGGCTTATGCACGTGCATGCTACCGCATGAATCAAATGGGTCAATATGGCGCGAAAACTGCATTTGACGTTGCACCAGGCTTATTGTCAATGAAATCTCCAGAGCAACTACGTAAAGAAATTCTTTAAGTCTAATAATTCAAAGTTATGCTTTGAATTGAGATTATAAAAAAGCCTCTAGCTAAGCAGAGGCTTTTTTATTTCCCTTCTTTTTGTAGAGGAGGGGCTTTAGAAGCTTTAGATTAACTCAATCGCCACTGCAGTTGCTTCGCCACCACCGATACAAAGCGCAGCAATACCACGTTTACCACCTGTGCGTTTAAGTGCATGGATTAACGTTAAAATAATCCGTGAACCTGTAGATCCTACTGGATGTCCTAAAGCACATGCTCCGCCGTTGATATTTACTTTTTCAGGGTCGAGTTTGAACTCATCAATAGGACACATCGTGACCATTGCAAAAGCTTCGTTGATTTCCCAAAGGTCGACTTCTGCGACATCCCAACCTGTTTTATCGAGAACCTTTTGGATTGCACCGACTGGTGCAATCGTAAATTCAGACGGATGTTGTGAATTAGAAGCATATGCCACAATTTTGGCTAAAGGATTTAAACCCTTTGCATGTGCTTGCTCAGATGAGCTGATAACCAAGGCTGAAGCACCATCAGAGATCGAGCTGGCATTGGCAGCAGTGATCGTACCATCTTTAGCAAAAGCTGGGCGAAGTGTTGGGATTTTATCGATGTTTGCGTTAAAAGGTTGCTCATCTTTATCTACAATGACATCACCTTTACGTGTTGACACAGTAACAGGGATGATTTCATCGTTGAAGTAGCCTTCAGTAATCGCAGTTTGAGCGCGTCTTAATGAACGTATTGCGAAGTCATCCATTTGCTCACGGGTGTAACCTTTGGTATTAGCCATATCTTGAGCAAATGAGCCCATTAAACGACCAGTTTCAGCATCTTCTAAACCATCGAAGAACATATGATCTTTGATTTCACCATGACCCATGCGGTAACCACCACGTGCTTTAGGTAAGACGTAAGGAGCGTTGGTCATAGACTCCATACCGCCTGCAACCACAAAATTTGCTGAACCAGCTTTAATCATATCAGCTGCTTGCATCACAGCTTTCATGCCTGACCCACATAATTTATTGATTGTCACTGCACCTGTCGAGTCAGGTAGACCAGCTTTGCGCATGGCTTGGCGAGCAGGGCCTTGTTTTAAACCTGCAGGCAAAACGCAACCCATAATGACTTCTTCAATGTCTGCTGGCTGCAAACCCGAGCGTGAGATAGCCTCTTTAATGGTCGCTGCACCCAGTTCTGGTGCAGTCACACTTGATAAACTTCCCTGAAAGCCGCCCATTGCTGTACGTGCACCATTAAGGATGACGATATCAGTCATTATTCTCTCCAATTTATTTAGCTTTGTTTTACAGCTTGAGTATATGTAATATCAGGCCAATTAATATTGGCTATAGTGTGTAAAATGTGACTGATAAGTTGTCATTCACATGTCTTAGTTTCTTCAAGACGAGTCTGTCCCATCATTGATAGTCTAACGATTAGATTTGATTTATTTGAATGTGCACAGTATTTGAAATGTCCCATTGATCCACGTGGTAAACCAGAGTCTGGTTGAAAGGTGATTGTATTCCTACTGGTAACACCACCTCTCCAACTAAAATCACCATATTGATAATCAGTCGTAGTAACTTGAATAAGCTTTTCGTGAGGATCGAATTCTTGATTGTGATTCTGATCTAGAAAGATGATAAACCCTTTATGCCATTGACTGTTCGTACACGATTTTAAATCTTGAGAAGCACAGATAATCACAGGGCTTCGGTAACTTACAGCATTGGCTTTAGCTTGGCTGATGGCCTGCCGTACCGTGCTAAGAATTTGCGCCCTTTCTTGATTTTCACGAAATTCATGATAATGAGGGAGTGCTATCATCACAAGAATACTAATAATGACGATCGTGAAAATGAGTTCTAAAAGGGTAAAAGCAAGAGATTTACAATAGGAATACATTTTAAAGCTTCTAGTATTTGTTAATTATTTGAATTTATAGATAATCTTGGTGAAGTTGTATTATAAGCTGAAGTGCTAAAAAATGATTACTATCACCTTTGAATGCTGTTAATATACCAAAAATGAAAAGATAAGTTATTCATGCTGATAAATTGAGTAAAAAATTACCGAATTACAACGGAAATTGTAAGTAATTTTGTCAATAATTTACTTGATTAAAGTAATCAAACACTTGGAATTCACTTTAAGTGTTTGTATGATTCAACATGAGTAGCTTAAAAAAAATACTGGGGTATAAAAAAGCCTATCTCAGGAAGCCATAATTATTTTAGGCTGAGCTTGAAAAACAATTGTTATCTCTGGAGGATATCCATGAAATTGAGTCGTATCGCACTTGCTATGCTTGTTGCTGCTCCATTCGCTGCTGCTAATGCTGGTGTAACTGTTACTCCACTATTAGTGGGTTACACATTCCAAGACACTCAACATAATAACGGTGCTGCTGATCATTTATCTGACAGCAATATCGAATTACAAGACGATTTATTCGTTGGTGCTGCGTTAGGTATTGAGCTTACTCCATGGTTAGGTTTTGAAGCTGAATATAACCAAGTAAAAGGTGATATCGAAGGCACAATTACTGGTACTGATGTTGGCGAGTACAAGCAAACTCAAATCAATGGTAACTTCTATGTTACTTCTGATTTAATCACTAAGAACTATGACAGCAAAATTAAGCCGTACGTTCTTTTAGGTGCTGGTCACTACAAATATGAATACGATGGTGTAAATCTTAAAGATGATGAAGGTACTTTAGGTAATGCGGGTGTGGGTGCTTTCTGGCGCTTGAACGATGCTCTATCTGTTCGTACAGAAGCTCGTGCAACTTATAACATCGACGAAGATTTCTGGAACTACACAGCACTTGCTGGTCTTAACGTAGTTTTAGGCGGTCACTTGAAGCCAGCTGCTGAAGTAGTAGAAGTTGCTCCAGTTCAACCAGCTCCAGCTCCAGTTCAACCAGCTCCACAAGAGTTGACTGAAGATCTTAACATGGAACTTCGCGTATTCTTCGATACGAACAAGTCTAACATCAAAGATCAGTACAAGCCTGAAATTGCTAAAGTAGCTGAAAAATTAAACGAATATCCAAATGCAACTGCTCGTATTGAAGGTCACACTGATAATACTGGTCCGCGTGCGTTGAACGAACGTTTATCTTTAGCTCGTGCTAACTCTGTGAAATCTGCTCTTGTAAGTGAATACAACATTGACGCTTCTCGTTTAGCGACTCAAGGTTTCGCTTGGGATCAACCAATTGCTGACAACGCAACTAAAGAAGGTCGTGCGATGAACCGTCGTGTATTCGCTACGATTTCTGGTAGCCGTACAGTAGTTGCTCAACCTGAAGCAGCAGCTCAATAATCTTTAATAGATTATAAAAGACAGCTCTTCGGAGCTGTTTTTTTTACCCATTTTTTATAAATGTGATATATTTCACAAAATATAATCAACAACACAATGAGAATAAAGATGAAATATAGTTTAATAGCAAGCCTATGCATTACTTTAACTTTGACAGCTTGTGCAACGACAAAGATACAATCAACTAATAGTGTACAAGACTTGGATCAAAAGATACTAAATGAATTAAAACAAGGTCTACCGCTGTATTTTAATCACAATTCCCGTCAAATAGATGTCCGATATGAACCTTATTTAACAGCAGCTTCAAAAATTCTGGCGCAGAATAAAAGTTTTATACTTCAAGTGGATGGACATACAGATAATCGAGGGTCAGTATCAGCGAATCAAAAAGTATCTCTTGAGCGAGCAAATGCTGTGCGTAATGAATTGGTGATGCAATATAATGTTGATCCTAAACAAATTTCGACACAAGGCTATGGCCCAAATCAGCCAATTGCGGATAACACGACAGAAGAGGGTCGAGCATTGAATCGTCGAGTGAATTTAACCTTAAAAATACAATAAGATCAGAATCTAACAATAAAAAAACAGCTCAATTTGAGCTGTTTTTTTATTTTATTAGTCTTGATCGACTTGAATTGGTTTTACATCCATATCTTGATATTGAATCAACTTGGTTTTGTACTTGAACTTATAAACTAGCCATATTGCTAAGAATAAGAAGATCCCAATATATGTGGAGACTACTGCGATCCACTCCCCATCAAGTACGGCTTGATAATTTTGACCTAACACAACGATTGCACACAAAATAAAAGCGAACCACGGTGCAAAAGGGAAAAATTTTGCACGATATGCTAAATCTTCTAACTTATATCCTTGAGCCAAATAGCCTTTCCTGAATCGGTAATGAGAGATTGCGATACCGAGCCATACGATAAAGCCACACATACCAGACATATTCAGAAGCCAATTAAATACTTCCTCTTCACCAATAAATGTCGTCAAGAAGCATAGTGCTGCGATTGCTGTCGTAGCATAAAGTGCATTCATTGGTACACCGCGACCATCAAGTTTGGAGAAAACTTTGGGTGCACTTCCATTTTTTGCCATATCAAACAGCATTCGTGTGGAAGAGTACATTCCTGAATTTCCGGCAGAAAGGATAGCCGTAAGAATGACCGCATTCATGACACTTGCAGCGAAAGCAAAGCCTGCTTGTTCATAGAGTAAAGTAAAAGGTGATAATGCAATATTCTCATCTGAAGCAGCTTGCATTAGACGAGGATCATCATACGCAATCAATGTACCGATAATAAAAATACATACGATATAGAATAAGAGAATACGCCAGAAGATCTGTTTAATCGCAATAGGAATGGTTTTCTTCGGATCTTTCGACTCACCAGCGGCAACACCAACCATTTCAGTACCTTGAAATGAGAATCCTGCGATCATCGCAACACCAATTAATGCCGACAAACCACCTACAAATGGCGCTTCTCCCTTTGACCAATTTGCGAAAGTTGCAACATTGGGTGTCATCATGATTTTGGCAATCATGAAAATTCCAATGATGATAAATGCAATTATGGCAAGAACTTTAATGAGTGAGAAAAAGAACTCAGACTCACCAAAACCTTTGACTGTTAAGGCATTAATACCAAAAACGATAGCAAGGAAAATGGCACTCCAATAGAAACCTGGGATATCAGGAAACCAAAATTTCATGATGAATTGAACTGCAACAAGTTCAAATGCGACGGTTATCGCCCAGTTGTACCAATAGTTCCATCCTAGTGCGAATCCAAATCCACCTTCGACATATTTGGTGCCATAAGTGAAGAAAGCACCTGATGTTGGATTGTGTGTTGCGAGTTCGCCTAAGCTGGTCATGAGGAAGTAAATCATTACGCCAATTAAACAATAGGCAAGTAATGCACCACCAGGGCCAGCATTGGCAATTGTTGCACCCGAAGCTAGGAATAGTCCTGTACCGATAGAACCACCAATGGCGATCATATTAAGATGGCGTGCTCCAAGCTTTCGCTTAAGTTGACCGGTTTCGCTCATCGAAAGTTCCTTATGATTTCTTTTGAGTACTTGCAAACAGTACTTTAAAGCCTTGTTGATCAGTCAAAGTTTCACATTGACCAAAATTTTGCTCAATGAGAGTTGGGTAGTTTAAAAAACGATTTGCCACGATCCAAAGTTCACCACCAGATTTTAGATGGCGACGTGATGTCTTACAAAGATTCTCACTCGCATTGTAATCAGTGTATATACCCTGATGGAAAGGAGGGTTACTGACGATGGCATGTAAAAATAGTGGCGCATCTTCAATGCCAGTCACAGCTTTGATTTCGAGCTGTTCTGGTGACAAATTATTTTTTTCAAATGTTAGGCGGGTGGAGGCGAGCGCAAAAGCATCCACATCAAGCGCAAAAATACGATTTTTGGGATTCAATTTGGCTAAATATGCACTGATAATGCCAGCACCACAACCGAAGTCAGCGATTTTACCTGAACTCACTCGATTGAGGTAGGGGAGAAATACAGCTGTACCAATATCAAGTTTATTTTGACTAAATACACCAGGTAAAGCATAAATCTGTAATTCGCCATTCGGTGTTTGAATTGTATATTGTTGAGCCCAATTTTCTAAAGCTCGAGGCGTAGGAGTCTGATCGATTATTAATTGCCACATTTGACAATGACGAGCGCTGTCTAGTTTGACACATTTGCCAAATGGAACGAGTTGTTTTGCTGCTCGTTCAACGCCACCTTTCTTTTCACCCACAAGAAAAATTGATCCACCAAGACCGAGTTTTAATATCACACAGTGTAGTAAGTAATTCAAAAGCTCTTTGGCTTTAGGCACAAAAACAATGACTTGATCATATTCTGCTTGAGGGATATCCGTCCCAAAATGAACAGGAATATTTTGATTTTGGAAAAATAGAAAGTCGTTATAATTCCATGTCCATACTGAAGTCTGAATATTTTTATCGAGCTGAGTGCTTAAGTCATCAGTTGGCGCATTGACTAATAATATTCGACCTTTCAGAAAGTTATGTTGACGAATAACAACTTCACTTTGAGGAACCATATATTTCTCCACAGAATAAAAGAGCCCAGACAATGCTGGGCAGTCTTTGATTCAATCTAAATTATTTCTTTGCTTCAGGTAGAACGAAGTTCAAGATCAAGGCTGCAATGCCGCCAGTTGCTACACCAGAGCTAAATATATTACGAATGAGTTCAGGCATATGTTCAAGAATCTGTGGAACTTGAGCAACACCTAAACCAAGAGCAAGTGAAATTGCAATAATAAGCAATGCACGGCGGTCAAGCTGAATACCAGAAAGGATATTAATCCCGGATGCTGCAACAGCCCCAAACATCACCATGACAGCGCCCCCCAGTACAGCTTGAGGAACAGCTTGGATGATGGCAGCCACTGCTGGTAGTAAACCCAAAATAACTAATAGAGCGGCGATCCATATACCCACATGGCGACTAGCGACACCAGTTAATTGGATTACTCCGTTGTTTTGAGCAAAAACAGAACTCGGGAAAGTATTAAATAAGCCTGCGAGTAAGGAGTTTGCACCGTTGACGAGTACACCACCTTTAATGCGCTCCATCCATTTCGGACCATCAACAGGCTGATTAGACAACTTAGAGGTCGCGGTGATATCACCAATCGCTTCTAATGAAGTAACCAGATAAATAAATGCCATTGGTATAAATAAACTCCAAGAGAAGTCTAAGCCAAAGTGCATTGGTGTAGGGATTTGAACCAAAGGTGCATTTTCTAAGCCAGAAAAATCTAAATGGCCCATGAAGCCTGCTAACGCATAACCTACGATCAGTGCAATTAATATCGCACTACTCTTGACCCATGTAACATTTAAGCGGTTTAAGAGAATGATTAATGCCAAAACAGTACAAGACATAATGAGATTGTCTGTATTGGCAAAAGTATTATTCCCCATCGCTTGGTAACCACCACCCATTGAGATTAAACCTTCTTTAATCAAGGTTAAGCCAATGAGAAGTACAACAATACCAGTCACAAGTGGAGTAATGAGTTTTTTCACCCATGGTAATATGCGTGAAACGCCCATTTCAATGAATGAGCCTGCAATCACGACACCAAAAATTGAACCCATAACAGTTTCAACTGGAGTTCCCGCGGCAACCATTGCTGAGCCAATCCCAATAATAGGACCGATAAAGTTAAAACTTGTACCTTGAACAATCAGTAAGCCTGCACCGAAAGGACCAACCTTTTTACTTTGTAAGAATGTCGCAATACCTGAAATCACCAATGACATGGAGAGGATCATGTTTGTATCTTCTTTAGAAACACCTAAAGCCAAACAGATCAATAGACCAGGAGTAACAATCGGAACAATAATGGCAAGTAAATGCTGAATGGCAGCGAGAAAAGCGATGAACGGTTTTGGTTTATCGTCTAAACCATAAACAAGATCGAGTTTCGGTTCTTGAGATTGGTCGGGAGCAGACATGGTCTATACCATCTAGATTAAGCGAAAGTGCCGACATTCTAATCGAGTTACATGGGTTTACAAAACCGAAACATAACCATTCGTCAAAAAAAAATGAAATTGTAAAGAAACAGTCACTATAAAAGTTTAGGATTTTTCTGTATAATTTGCCCTCAAATTTAAAGCGTATCGAATTTACATGTCAGATATTAAAACTCTCCGTAATATTGCCATCATCGCACACGTCGACCATGGTAAAACGACTCTTGTCGACAAACTTTTACAACAATCAGGTGCTTTGGGTGAACGCGCGGGTGAGATCGAGCGTGTCATGGATTCAGGCGCTATTGAAAGTGAACGTGGTATTACCATTCTTGCAAAAAATACTGCAATCAAATGGTTAGATAAACGTACTGATACTGAATACCGTATCAACATCGTGGATACCCCGGGACACGCCGACTTCGGTGGTGAAGTTGAACGTGTAATGTCGATGGTTGACTGTGTACTTCTTTTGGTAGACTCACAAGAAGGTCCAATGCCACAAACTCGTTTCGTAACGCAAAAAGCGTTCGCACGTGGTTTAAAACCAATCGTAATTATCAACAAAGTTGACAAGCCTAATGCGCGTCCTGACTGGGTAATCGATCAAGTATTCGATTTATTTGATAACCTTGGTGGTACTGACGAACAGTTAGACTTCCCTGTGGTTTATGCTTCTGGTCTTCGTGGTGTAGCAGGTCCTTCACCAGAAGAATTGGCTGAAGACATGACTCCGTTGTTCCAAACAATCGTAGACATCGTTGAGCCGCCAGCAGTGGATGTTGATGGTCCATTCCAAATGCAAGTGTCTTCACTTGACTATAACAGCTTCGTTGGTGTTATTGGTGTTGGTCGTATCCAACGTGGTTCAGTGAAATTGAACACACCTGTAACGGTAATCGACAAAGATGGTAAAACACGTAACGGTCGTATCTTAAAAATCATGGGTTACCATGGTTTAGAGCGTATCGACGTTGAATCTGCTTCTGCAGGTGACATCGTATGTGTAACAGGTATGGACGAACTTCATATCTCTGACACGATTTGTGATCCTAAACATGTTGAAGCATTGCCACCGCTTTCTGTAGATGAGCCTACAGTATCGATGACATTCCAAGTTAACAACTCACCATTCGCCGGTAAAGAAGGTAAGTTTGTGACCTCACGTAACATCCGTGAACGTCTTGATCGCGAATTAATTCACAACGTAGCACTTCGTGTAGAAGATACTGACAGTCCTGACCGTTTTAAAGTGTCGGGCCGTGGTGAACTTCACCTTTCGGTATTGATCGAAAACATGCGTCGTGAAGGCTTCGAGATGGGTGTATCTCGTCCGCAAGTAATCTTGAAAGAGATTGACGGCGAAATGCAAGAGCCATACGAAAACGTAACATTTGACGTAGAAGAACAGCATCAAGGTGCTGTAATGGAACAAATGGGTAACCGTAAAGGTGAAATGACCAATATGGAAGTCGACGGTAAAGGTCGTATTCGTATTGAAGCAACTGTACCTTCACGTGGCTTGATTGGTTTCCGTTCAGAATTCATGACCATGACTTCAGGTACTGGTATCATGACCTCAAGTTTCTCGCACTATGGACCAATGAAACAAGGTTCTGTTGCAAAACGTCAAAACGGTGTGTTGATTTCTATGGTTCAAGGTACATGCTTGGGCTATGCATTGTTCAGTTTACAAGACCGTGGTCGTCTATTTGCTAAACCTCAGTTAGAAGTTTACGAAGGTATGATTATTGGTATTAACTCTCGTTCTGACGATATGGTTGTAAACCCAACTAAAGCGAAACAATTAACAAACGTTCGTGCATCAGGTACTGATGATGCATTAACACTTGTTCCTGCGATTGAATATACGTTAGAACAAGCACTTGAATTTATTCAAGATGATGAGCTTGTTGAAGTTACACCTAAATCAATTCGTATTCGTAAGCGTTGGTTGACTGAAAACGAACGTAAACGTAATAAATCTTAATTGATTTAAATAAAAAACCGCTCAAAAGAGCGGTTTTTTTATATCTTGACTACATCATTTAAGATATGAAATAAAAGTTGTTGAATTGTTGTAGTTGATTTGGACAAGATCTTGTTTATTTAAACAGAGATACTTATGATTTTGGTGGAAAACCAACGAGTTTAGACGGAAATATCATTAAGAATAATGTATATTATGTCACATTAATGCATAGAAAAATTTTGGAGAAAAAATGAGCATTATTAAAGAATTTAAAGAATTTGCCGTAAAAGGCAATGTAATGGATCTGGCGGTCGGTGTGATCATTGGTGGGGCGTTTGGTAAAATCATCGATTCAATGGTGAAAGATGTCATCATGCCAATTATCAGTTGGATCTTAGGCGGTGATGTTGATTATTCAAACTGGTTTGTTGTATTAGGCGATAATCCAAATAACCTTACAACGCTTGCTGCCGCTCAAGAAGCGGGTTTAAATGTTTTGGCTTACGGTAATTTCTTGACGATTCTCATTAACTTTATCCTGCTTGCATGGGTGGTATTCTGGTTAGTGAAATTGATGAATAAAATGCGTCGTAAGCAAGAGGAGGAAGCTCCAGCACCTGAAGCTACTCCAGAAGATATCGAATTACTTCGTGAAATTCGTGACGAATTAAAACGTAAAGGTTAATGCTTTTACAATGAAAACGGCGCTAAATGCGCCGTTTTTTATATCTCATCATTTTTTTAAATCCCCATTTGTTAAAGGGAGGCTGCGAGGGATTGATTCTTAGCTCTCCCTTGCGAAGTGATGCTTCTCATCTCCTAAAAGGAGAGGGAAATCCAGAAAGTTTAAAAATCCATACGAAATTTAATTTCGAGTAAATGCCAGCCGAATTGACTCTTAATTGGGCCATGTAATTCACGTTCAGCCAAACTAAAAACTGCCTTATCGATAGGACCAACCAATTGTCCTTTCTTAACCTCACCTAATTCCCCTCCTTTTTTTCCTGAGGGACAAGTTGAGTGTTGCTTAGCAATTTTAGCAAAATCAGCACCGTCTTTAAGCTTTTGTTTAAGTTGGATACACAGGTCTTTATCTTTGACTAAAATATGCCGAACAATTGCTGATTTCATTTGGATTTTACCTTTGATACAGGATTCTTTGAGGCTTGAAGTCGCTTAAGCGGTTGACACGCAGGGCAAAAAACAGAAGCACGTTGCCCGAGTTTAATATTTTCTAAAGTTGTTTCACAGTTGATGCACATTTCACCAGCGCGCCCATAAGCCAATAGCGTTTGTTGAAAGTAGCCATTTTCGCCCATGGCATTGGTGTAATCACGTAAAGTAGATCCGCCTAAATCAATTGCTTGTTTAAGGATTCGTTTTATTTCAATGACAAATTTTTCAATTTGTGACCGTGTAAGACTAGAGGCAGGTTGTGCAGGATGAATGCCCAAATTAAACAGACTTTCAGTTGCGTAAATATTTCCAACACCCACAACAATGTGGTTATCCATAATTGCAACTTTGACTGCAACACTCTTATTTTTAAATTTCTGCTCTAGATAGTCCGCATTAAAAGCTTCACTTAAAGGTTCAGGGCCAAGCGTATCTAAAAGTTTGGATTGAGCATGATCATCTAGCCATAAAATGCAACCAAAACGACGAGGATCGTGGTAGCGTAATTGGATATCATCGAATTGAATGATGAAATGATCATGCTTTCTCAACGCATCACATGAATCACTCAAACGAAAGCTTCCTGACATGCCCAAGTGCCATAACATGGTCACATTTTCAAATTGTGCCAAAATATATTTGGATCGACGTGTTAGCCCTATTAGTCGTTGACCGACCAATTGATTTACATCATTTGGTATAGGCCATCTCAGACTTGAATTATTGACTTGAACAGAAAGTACTTTTTGATTCAGCAAAGGGAGCAAGCTGGTTTTCGTGGTTTCAACTTCAGGTAATTCAGGCATGGAAACTCTGTTAAATGGGCGAGTAGAAAAATATTGGGTTAAATGAGGATATTGCAAGCAGCATCGAGTGAACTACAAGATATTACGCTTGAATAGAATATGATACACAATCCATCTAGTGCCTTCATGGTTAAGTTTTAAAATGTTTTTTAAAGCATTCAATGATGAAATGAACTTAGATGATTTATCACGTAAATGCGTTGTACACTGCTACAAATAAATCAATTTAAAATCAGGGAGATTCAGTGTGGCAAAATTATTTGAGCCAATTCAATTCGGAAATTTATCACTCAAAAATAGAATTATTATTGCTCCCATGTGTCAGTATTCTGCGAATGAAGCAGGGGAGCATAGTTTTTGGCATGAACAACAATGGGCGAGTTATGCATTGTCGGGAGCTGGATTATATATTATTGAAGCAACTGCGGTACAAGCTGTAGGTCGTATCAGTTTTGCAGATTTAGGGTTATGGAATGATTTACAACGTGCACAATTAAAAGCATTGATTGATAAGGTAAAATCGATTGCTCCAACGCCAATCGCCATTCAGTTAGCGCACGCGGGACGTAAAGCTTCAACTGATAAACCATGGTTGGGACGTGGTCAATTCTCATCGAATCATGAACATGGCTGGCAAACGGTATCTGCAAGTGATTTACCATTTAATCCAGATGATCAGGCTCCTCATGAATTAAGTATCGAGGAAATCAAAAAAATTATCGATGACTTTGCAACTGCAGCAGTCAGATCTGTAGATGCAGGTTTTGATCTCATCGAAGTCCACGCGGCTCATGGTTATCTATTACATCAATTTATGTCCCCTTTATCTAATCGAAGAACAGATGAATATGGTGGAAGTTTTGAGAATCGCATTCGTCTAACTTTAGAGGTTTTTCAGGCGATCAAAAATGCTGTTCCAGACAACTATCCAATCGGTGTTCGTTTGTCTGCAACAGACTGGATGGAGCAAGAAAAGGGATGGAATATTGATGACTCAATTGGGTTATCAAAGGCATTAGAAAAACTTGGTGCAGTTTATATCCATGCATCATCTGGTGGATTACATGTCGATCAAAATATTCAGATTGGTCCTAATTACCAAGTTCCATTTGCGGAAGCAATCAAGAAACACGTAGACATTCCAGTGATTGCTGTTGGGCTGATCACTGAACCTCAACAGGCGGAAGATGTCTTACAACAAGGCAAAGCTGATGCAATCGGGCTCGCAAGGGCAATACTATTTAATCCAAGATGGCCATGGCATGCTGCTGCTCAATTAAAAGCAGAGGTTGAAATTAGTCCGCAATATTTACGATGCCAACCGCATGATGTGAAATCATTATTTAAGCCATATGCTGATAGATAAAATAGGCATAAAGGTATACTTAAAAAGTCATCCTGGGTAATTACGGCTGTTGTATGATAATTTGACTAACTCATACAATAGCTAGGGATGCTAAGTCATGGTTTTATCGGTCATTATTCCGATTTTTTTACTGCTTTTTTCGGGATATGCCTCGGTTAAACTGAATTTACTTAGCAAGGAACAAGTCTCTATTGTTGGTACATTCGTCATTCGAGTCGCTTTACCTGCTCTATTTTTACAAGCGCTTTCATCAAAAGATCTTGATGCAATATGGCAACCTGAACTTTTTTACAGTTATAGTGTGGTGACTGCCTTTGTATTTGCAATCGCTTTATGGATATTGGTAAAGCATTTTAAAAACAATTTAAGTGATGCTGCCATTCTCTCAATTGGAGCGTCAATGTCTAATACTGGACTACTTGGTACGGCCATTTTAAGTCTATTGATTGGTCATATTGCGCTTGCTTTTACTTCTTTAATTGTAATTATCGAAAGTGTTTTTCTTGTTCCAGCAGCTTTATTTATTGCGGGATTGCAAGCTCAAAATCAGCAAGCACTACTCAATACATTAAAAAATAACTTTATAAACCTATGTAAAAATCCATTGTTTATTGGTGTGGTAATCGGAATTTTGTGCGCGGTTTTTCAGGTTAAACTGCCGCATTATATAGATCAAGTTTTCTTAATGATTGGTCAGACGGCATCTCCTTTGGCGTTATTTGTGATTGGCGGGAGCGTCGCAGGTTTAACCTTAAAATATGTCAACCAGCAGAGTCTCTATATTGTTCTATCATCCAACTTTATTTTTCCAATACTCATGTATTTGACTCTACGATTTATTGCTCAAGCACCGATGGATATCGTGTATGTAGGGACATTGATTGCAGCTTTACCTACACCTGCATTATTTGGAATGTTGGGACAAGCATATGGGCTCAATGATCGTGCAATTACACCTTTATTGATGAGTACAGTAATTGGATTTATTGTGACTGCTGGATTAATTATTTTATGGTGGTAATTGAGTAAAACCTAAAATGTAATCATAAATATCCTTTTCATATAAGAAAACCCTATCTCGTGATAGGGTTTTTGTATTTGAGCAGCGGTTTAAAATTTAAATTAATGCTTAAGATTTAGCTTTCGTATTTGCTGCAGGTTTTTTTGCATTCTCAGCAATCAGTTTGTTCACGATCGCTAGATTCTCTTTGGCTTGAGGAATATTTTCATCTGCTAAAGCACTAAATATTTTTTTTGCCTCAAGTAGGTTTTGCGGAACGATATTTCCGTTTACGAACATGTTACCAATGGCCATAAGCGCAGGGATGTATCCTTTTTTACCTAAATCTTGAATGCTCGCTAAACCTTTTTTCACAGGCGCTTCAGTTTTGGTTTTGAAGCCTAATGAAATATCGTATAAAGCACGAGCATGAATGGCTGGATAACTTCCTTTCTTAATTAAAGGATCAAGTTTTTGCAAAGCGAGCTTATCAGATTGTTCTTTACCTTCAGAGAACAGTAGAACAGCAGATTCAACAATCGCATCTTCAAAACCTTGAGCTGCAGCTTTGTCTAGGTATTCACGAGATTTTTTTTCATTTTTGGTCAGACCCAAGCCACCAGTGGCATAGTTTTGCGCCAATACATAATTGGCTAGAGGATAGCCTGCAGTGCCAGCTTGTTCATAAAGTTGTACTGCTTTTTTGTTGTCTTGTTTGGTTCCTTGACCAGCTTGGGTCAGATATGCCAAGTTATAAGTCGCTTGAGGATTCCCAGCTTTTGATAAGCGTTCAAGTTCTTGGTAGGCCGCATTGTAATTCTTTGCTTGAATCAGTTCCTGTACTTTGCTGAATACAGGATCGACTGGTGCGGCAGCGAAGCTAAATGAGGTGGCAACAGCGAGTAAAGCACCACATAATATTTTTTTCATAATTGTTTTATACCTATCTTAAAAGCAACCCTATTTATTTGATGTAAATAGAGTTTTATACCATTTAATCATAGTCCGAATTATGTGAATGTAAATATATAATATGTATACATCCTTCAAATTTAGCTTCGCTTTGTGAATAAAGTCTGATTATTGCAATGTGTGCATATAAACGATACTGGATTTATGTTGTTCAGCCTTGAATATATGGATTTAACCAAAATTTTAATGCACTAGTAGTTCTTCGATGGTTTTGCTTAAATACGCATTGTGCAATGAGGTGGTCAACGATGTTTATAAAAGGCATTAAACGTAATTACGATAAAGTTTTTCAAGATGATTCAATCCCAGATGAACAAAAGATAGATGCGCTCTTATTGAAACTTGGCGAGCAGTATTTGGTGAGTCAGGAGAATCGAGTGTATGTATTCCAAAAAGGTGATTTAACCGTAAAGTTTGATGCTAAACACGCGAGAGCATTTCATTTTAAAGATTATGTGGTGAAGGATATGAATAAATTATTTCATGGCTTTTAGAATAAACCTCCTAGCGTTATAGGAGGTTTTTTATGAGTCATCTCTCAATCGATTGACAGTTAAAATCTATTTCATCTAACGCCTTGGTCTTATTTTCATATCTTTATCAATAAAAAAACTCTATTATAAAACGATACGAAACGTATCGTTTTATTTGTGAGGATTTCATGACAGTCGATGACAAAAGTGCACGACGCCGATCATGTATTTTAGCTTCAGTCAAACAGGCTTTGAATGAAGTGGAATATCACCAACTGACAGTAGAAGACATTGCTTCACGTGCTGGGGTGGGAAAGTCGACTATTTATCGATGGTGGTCACATAAATCTGAATTGGTTCTGGACACCTTTAAAGAGCTCACACTCTCAATTTTTGAGTTTGAGCCAGAGCTCGACCTTGAACAAAATCTTAATCAACAATTGCTTCGTTTGGCTAAGGCTTTAGATCATCCAGTGGGACGAGCGATGTTGGTGGTTATGGCGAATCATCGTGAATTAGCTGCAACATTCTTCAAGCAATATTTATTACCTAAACGAGTTCAACTGCATCAACTGATCCAACAGGCGATTGAGGCGGGGGAGCTGATTGAACATGATCACTATGATTTGGTACTTGATCGACTGTATGGTCCTATTCATTACCAAATTATTTTCTTTAATCATTTGCCTGATGAGCACTATATCCGTCAATTGGTCAAACTGAGTTTAGATCCATTACGTCCTCACGCCTAAACATTAATGCGACAAGAGTAGATTTTCATGAGTGTAACCACCGAACGACTTTGGAATCGTTCATTTATCTTGTGTGTATTAAATAATTTATTTGTTTTTATTTACTACTTTGCCATGTTGGCTGTCCTTCCGATTTACATTGTGAAGGACTTAGCGGGATCAGTTGAAGAAGCAGGATTAGCGTTAACGCTTTTTCTCGCCTCATCAATAGCAGTACGACCATTTTCAGGCATGATCATTCAAAAAATGGGTAAGCGACTCACTATGCGTGGATCGAGCACGTTTTTTGCGGTCTTTGCATTTGCTTATTTATTCATTGATAACATGTGGTCATTGTTGCTTATACGATTTTTACATGGGATATGGTTTAGTGTGTTGACCACTGTGGCTGTTCCAGTCGCGAATGACTTTATTCCTGAGCATCGTAAAGGTGAAGGCATGGGTTATTATGTGATGTCCACTAACCTAGGTGTGGTATTTGGACCGTTAATTGCGCTTACCATGATTCAATTTTATAGCTTCCAAATTTTATTCGGTGCTCTCGCGGTGCTCATCAGTTTAGGTCTAATTTTTAGCTGGCTATTAAATATTCCAGCGAATCAGATACCTCAGCAAAATAAAATGAATAAAAAAGGTTTTAAGCTAGACGATTTTCTTGAGCCTAAAGTTTTTGCTGTAAGTGGTGTTGCTTTACTTACAGCTTTTGCTTACTCGAGTATTACCAGTTTTATTACGGTTTATAGTGAGAGCAAACAACTGCTGGCGTACACCAGTGTATTTTTTATATTGTTTGCGGCGTCGATGTTAATTGTAAGACCTTGGGTCGGTAAAATTTATGATCGTCAAGGTCCGAGTGCTGTTATCGTCCCTTCTTTCATATTTTTTGCGATTGGACTTGTGGTCGTAACACTAGTCAATAATCAGTGGATGTTGTGGTTATCTGCAATTTTTATTGGAATTGGATATGGTTCAGTATTTCCTTGTTTGCAAACGCTCACCATTCAAACCGTAGATAAACATCGGATGGGGCATGCAATATCAACATTCTTTATTTGTTTTGATATTGGTCTGGCAGTTGGTTCAGTTGTAATGGGATTGGTTATTGCACAATGGAGCTTTGAATTTATGTACTGGTGTTGTGCTGTATTGGTCATATTAAACCTGATCATTTATCGGAAATATGTTCCAAATCCTCAGCCTATTAGTTAATAAAAAAACCTCCTAAATGGAGGTTTTTTTAGATTATTTTACTGTGGTCTAGCCACATCACCATTTAAATACTCAGGCAAATCTAAAACAGTCACGTCTAACTCTTCTAATGCTTCAGGGCGTGCCACCACTAAAGCGATATAACCGTTTTCAAATGCCGCACTATTAACGATTTGTACACTTTTATCGAGTTGTTCAGCTTCTGCAGGTACAGCACCTGTACCCTGAATTAAATGTAACCACGCTTTCGGTTTAGCTTTAAACCATAAACGTGCAATCACTTCCTGACCCAAGTAACAACCCTTGTCGTAGTGAACGCCTTCGCGTTGATGTAAACGAAGTTCTTGGGGTTGGAACACGTGTTCAATGGCTTGATCAATGTAAGCTTGACCATGTTGAATGGCCTGAACTTGCCAAGCGGCAATATCTGTTACTTCTGCTGAGAACGTTGTGGTGTCACCTTGAAGCGTAGGATAGACCTGACTAGCTTCTTCAAGTTTCATTTTGGAAAAAGCACCGAATTTTTTAATGTGTTTGGAAAATTCTTCAGCTTGATCTTGAGTGGTTACAATGACGAAGCTTTCAGGATTCAGCTTTGTTAGCCATAAACCAAAGTGAATTCGACCTTTTAAATCACAAATTGCTGTGTAGCGCGTGATATTTTCCTCAAGGCGTTCAACATGCAACGTCACTTGACCTTGTAAAAATTTTTGAGCATCCACGCCATTAAGCGTAAATGAGGAGAAAGATAAATTGTTCATTTTCTATGCTCGAATCTGAATCTAATACTAAAGAATTATCCCAATTTTCCACTATTTTTCAAAAAAAAGCACATAACCGCTAATTTAACTGTGTTATTTGAAACAAAATATTTCAAAAACCCTATTTTTTATACCTAAGTGTATGAAATGTATAAGATTTGGGAAATGGACTTTCAGCAGTGTACTATGCCATCACAAATGATGAAATCTCATCAACAACAAAATGTTTAGAAAGTTTAGAAAAAAGATGCTCAAGGCAAGGCAGGAACGCGATGAATAACAACTACCGTAAACCACTGCAAGGTACCCAGCTCGAATATTATGATGTGCGTCAAGCCGTTGAAGATATTCAGCCAGGCGCATACGCAAAACTCCCATATACTTCTAAAGTGCTTGCAGAGCAATTGGTACGCCGTTGCGACCCTACAATTTTAGAGCAGTCTCTTAAAGAATTAATCTTTAACAAACAAGACCACGATTTCCCTTGGTATCCAGCACGTGTGGTCTGCCACGATATTTTAGGTCAAACAGCATTGGTGGACCTTGCAGGTTTGCGTGATGCGATTGCCGATCAAGGTGGAGACCCATCTAAAGTCAATCCAGTGGTACCAACTCAGCTGATTGTCGATCACTCACTCGCAGTCGAGTACGGTGGTTTTGATCCTGATGCATTTGAGAAAAACCGTGCAGTGGAAGATCGCCGTAATGAAGACCGTTTCCATTTTATTGAATGGACCAAAACTGCCTTTGAAAATGTTGATGTAATCCCTGCGGGTAATGGCATCATGCATCAAATCAACTTGGAGAAAATGTCTCCAGTGATTCAAAACCGTGGTGGCGTAGCTTTCCCTGATACGTGTGTGGGTACTGATTCACATACCCCACATACCGATGCTTTAGGTGTCATTTCAATTGGTGTCGGTGGCTTAGAAGCTGAAAACGTGATGCTTGGCCGTGCATCTTGGATGCGTCTCCCTGACATTATCGGCGTGGAACTGATTGGTCAGCGTAAGCCGGGTATTACCGCAACTGATATCGTATTGGCTTTAACTGAGTTCTTGCGTAAAGAACGTGTAGTCGGTGCTTATTTAGAGTTCTTTGGCGAAGGTGCGGACACCATGTCGATTGGTGACCGTGCAACCATCTCCAATATGACCCCTGAATACGGTGCAACGGCTGCGATGTTCTATATTGACCAAAATACCATTGATTATTTAACCCTTACAGGTCGTGAGCCTGAGCAAGTGAAGCTTGTTGAAAGCTATGCCAAAGAAATTGGTCTTTGGGCAAGTGATATGACTAAAGCCGAGTACCCACGTGTACTCCGTTTTGATTTATCGACTGTGACGCGTAACATTGCAGGGCCATCTAATCCACATGCGCGTGTGTCGACAAGCGATTTAAAAGCGAAAGGCATTGCAGGCAATTTAGAAGCAGCACGTGCTCAAGAAGCAGAAGGCTTAATGCCTGATGGTGCAATCATCATCGCTGCAATTACATCATGTACCAATACATCAAACCCACGTAATACAGTGGCAGCAGGCTTGCTTGCTCGTAAAGCGAATGAATTAGGTTTGGTACGCAAACCATGGGTGAAATCATCTTTTGCACCGGGTTCTAAAGCAGCAGCATTGTATTTAGAAGAAGCAGGTGTACTCGGTGATTTAGAAAAACTCGGTTTTGGTATCGTGGCGTATGCATGTACCACATGTAACGGGATGTCAGGTGCGTTAGATCCAAAAATCCAACAAGAAATTATCGACCGTGACCTCTACGCAACGGCTGTTTTATCAGGTAACCGTAACTTTGATGGTCGTATCCATCCTTATGCAAAACAAGCATTCTTGGCATCTCCACCTTTAGTTGTGGCGTATGCGATTGCAGGGACGATTCGTTTTGACATCGAAACGGATGCTTTAGGGCACGATAAAGACGGTAACCCAATTTATCTCAAAGACATTTGGCCATCTGATGAAGAAATTGATGCACTGGTAAAAGTTGCGGTAAAACCTGAGCAATTCAAGAAAGTGTATATCCCAATGTTTGATTTGGGTGAGAAGGTTCAAGCCGCAAGCCCACTGTATGACTGGCGTCCGCAAAGTACCTATATTCGCCGTCCGCCGTATTGGGAAGGCGCACTTGCTGCACCACGTACTTTAGCCAATATGCGTCCACTTGCGATTTTGGGCGATAACATCACCACAGACCATTTATCTCCATCAAATGCGATTATGATGGATTCGGCAGCAGGTGAATATCTACATAAAATGGGCGTGCCTGAAGAAGACTTTAACTCATACGCAACGCACCGTGGTGACCACTTAACGGCACAACGTGCGACCTTTGCCAACCCGAAACTGTTTAATGAAATGGTGGTGCGTTCGGACGGTACGATTAAGCAAGGGTCTAAAGCGCGTGTAGAGCCTGAAGGCGAAGTGATGCGTATGTGGGAAGCGATAGAAACCTACATGAACCGTAAACAGCCTTTGATTATTGTTGCAGGTAAAGACTACGGTCAAGGTTCTAGCCGTGACTGGGCAGCTAAAGGTGTGCGCCTTGCAGGTGTAGAAGCGATTGTTGCTGAAGGTTTTGAACGTATTCACCGTACTAACCTTGTGGGTATGGGCGTTTTACCGCTTGAGTTTAAAGCAGGAACTGACCGTAAAACTTTAGGTTTGGATGGTACAGAGCTGTATAGCGTGATTGGAAATATTGCACCTCGTTCGACTTTGACTTTAGTTATTGAGCGCTCAACGGCGGATGGTAAAAATCAAACCATTGAAGTGCCTGTCACGTGTCGTTTAGATACTGAAGAGGAAGTGTCTGTGTATGAAGCGGGAGGGGTGTTACAACGTTTTGCACAGGACTTCTTGGAAGGGAATGTGGCTTAGATTTTAAGCTAATTTTAATTGTACTAAGAAGACTCTACATTTATGTAGGGTCTTCTTTTATGGATTCAGTAGTATGATGGCATTTTTATTTGATAGTGATGATGAGTCTCTTGGTTCTTTTTATGGTTTAGATTGTATTAGACCAATTTTAGAATATTTAGAAAGTAAAAAATTAATACTTGATACGCATATTTTACGAGGTGATTTACTTCCTCATATGTTATGTCAAAAAGTCAAGAGCTTACACAAAGATGAAAAGGGCTTTAAGAGAGAAATCGGTTTTGATAATGATTTTTATAAATTGATTATTGCAGAGTTTGTAGATTCAGTAAGTAGTGTTTTTAATACACTTGATAGTCATAAGTTTTTAGATAAAATTGTTAATGGAATAGTATATACAGTTGCTTTTGATAAATTGGATAAGGAGACAGTACTAGAAATAGATAATATCTTAAAATCACAAGTATTTTACTTGGGTATGATGGAAGTTGATGCTGGCAATCCCTTACATCATCAATTATTTAGCATTTTGATTGATGTGCTATATTATAAAAACAATCAATTATATTATTTGGTGAGGCTTGATGAGGATTTCGAAGATGCAAAATATTTAGCTGATGATTACAAAGTCAATAATAATGTTAAAGTTTTAGAAACGAATAATTTTGATTTTTATGAATTAAAAACTGAGGGGTTAAGTGAGAGGGGTAAAATTAGTTTATATAGAATAGAAAATAAAATAAAAAGGCATCATTACGAAAAACTTGCAGATCATTTGATAATTAATCAGGATGCTTATGATGAATTCAGTTTTTCTTTTGATACTAATGAAAAAATACAATTTTTTTGTGAGGAAAATAAACTTAGGCAATATTTACTCAATATTGATCATGAAAAGGGTGGAGCTAAGGCAAAATTTTTCATAAAGTCGCTAGATATACAAAATGAAGATTGGGAGTATTTGGCTGATCAAGTGAATAATGCAATGAAATTTGCAAAAATTAAAAATACTACTTTTACTCCGTATGGAATGAAATATACGGCTAATATTAAGATTATTGGAAGAAATTCCATAGAAGCTGTTTTGACTACAGGTTGGATAATTGATAAGTCAAAGGTGCCGCGATTAGTTACCGCTTATCCTTGTGAAAAAAAAGATATAACAGAATTTGATGATATAGAGACGATTAATCGAATATGTGAACAAGATTTAGTAGGTAATGACAAATATAAAAGAATATATGAGCTTGTAAATAACGCAGGATTAAAAGCAATTGAAAAACTTATACCTACACCAATGTTTTTAAACGGACATTCTCCAAGTTTTCAAGGGATGTGTGGCTTCGCTTGGATTCATATTTTAAGTGCGAGAACTCCATTTGTGAAATGGTTAAAAATGAAGAATATAGGTAGAAATCATCATAAGAAAGGTTGGGTAATAGATGTAAGAGTTGAAGCAGATAATCAGCAAAACTGGGATTGGCAATCAGTTGAACCGAAAGAAGTCTATGCGAAAGAGTTTGCAAATGTTCTCAAGTTAAATGGAATTGATTGTATTGCTGAGAGCATGCTTGATTAAAATGAAAGAAATTTGAATTTTGAAATTACTTTTTTAATGTCTTTTAAGTTGTTTGGGCTTTTTGTAGAAAAAATTTTTTGCATTAATGCCCACATCATTTGTCGAAATGGACAATAAAAAGTCATTCACACTCCGTTATAGTGACTTCACCATTTCTAAAATTATACGGAGAACAAAAATGGTTACAGCTGGCTCTAAACCGGGAACAGGTTTCTATTTTTGCGTTCAATGTGGGCATCGTGCTTACTTAGAAATTGGTACTGATCGTTTACCACCGTGTACCAAATGCTTAAGCAATCAATTTAAAAAATAATTCGCTCAAGCAAACACACTAAAACAGACACCACTGTTTTAAACAAAAGCCCTATTACACCATAGGGCTTTTTTGTTACCTTAAGAAAATTAAAAACATATAAATAAAAAGGTTTGCTATGGAAACAATACTCGGTTTATGTCTTGGTATAGGATTGAGTGCTGCATGTGGCTTCCGCGTATTTGTTCCCTTATTGGTGATGAGTATTGCCTCCCTCATGGGATGGTTTGAACCGATGAAAGGCTTTGAATGGCTTGCGATGCCATCGGTTTGTATTGCATTGGGTGTTGCCACCATTTTTGAAATCGGGGCGTATTACATTCCTTGGATTGATAACTTACTGGATACTATTGCGACGCCTGCGGCATTGGTGGCGGGTACACTGACCACGATGGCGGTCAGCTCTGGCGAAATGTCGCAATTTGCAAGTTGGGCTGCTGCAATCATCGTCGGTGGTGGAACAGCAGGAGCAGTGCAACTTGGGACAGTTGCAGCACGGGGTGTCTCGACCGCAACCACGGGTGGCGTGGCAAATCCTGTGGTTTCTACAGGTGAGTGGGTCAGCGCATTGGTGATTTCCGTATTGTCATTCTTTATACCAGTATTGGTAGTAATCGTTTTACTAATTGGTGTGGTTTGGACAGTACGTTGGTTCAAAAAGAAAAAGCAGCGTTAAGCTGATGCTCAGTAAATTTATAAAAGAAGTATTAAAAATACTCGGATAAAGAATGAAAAATATATTGGCATTTTTTCAAGTTTTAATTGGGCTTTACTTTTTGGGTGATTTGATTAGACAGAATCCAAAGATTGATGGGTTTTTACAAAATACTGAAAAAAAATTTTCAAATTGGAATCACAAGCTCAAAGATTCAAATGCAAAATCAGGCTTATTTTTGTTGAAGAAGATTCATGGTTACTTATCTATAATTTTTATCATTATATTTCTCGTTATCCAAAAATTATGGCCTTCACAAATTTATTTGCTTCATCTTCTGTCCGCTGCTTTCGTTGCTTGTATATTTGTTTGGTTGTCTTTGACCTGGACAATTGATCATAAAAACATGATCCTTTCGATGGCAAAGCAAGTTGCTTTTTTAAGTGTAACGCCTTTTATTGCAGGAATAATGGACTATCTTTTTTCATTAAATTTTACAGCAATATTTGTTCAGATATACAACACGCTCGCACAGACACTGCATTTGGAACCGAGCGGGATGCATCATCCAATTATTATGGGGCTTGTAGGCAGTCTTATTTTGACAAGCTTATTTGTCATCTATTACATAATAATGTGGGTGATTTCGCTACCAACACTACTGATTTTTCTATTATTTATGCTGAGTGCTCAGAGAATTGCCAAATTAATTAACAGTATTGCGCCTAAACAGCCTTTAATGGGTTTAGCTGTAATATTGTTTATCATTCTGACGTTTGTTCAAGCAAATATCTAAATTATTCAGTGGATGAATTGAATTTACAAACTTCTGAACAAACTATATCTTTGATTTTTAAGTGAGATTGTTTAAATATTTAAAAACCACGATCAATTTTACAGCTATTTTAGCTCAGTATTGGTCTAAAGCTTGCTTTAGATTTATAGCACTTAAGCTCATTGAAGACTGAAATAAACTTATAGGATCACCCTGTGAATACAGTACAAGAAAAATCGCGCGCAAAACTTCCTTTTAAAGTCCACATGATGGCAGGCTGGCCGTTGTTACTACTGATTATTGGTGGTGCTGTGGGTGGTGCACTCGGTGCAATTGCTTATACAATTAACCTCAAAATTTATAAATCTGAATTATCTCAACTACAAAAAGTACTCGCTAATCTTATGTGTGGCATGTTTGCCATGATGTTGTGGTGGAGCATTGCATCTTGGATTCAAGCCAGTCTCTAAAATGAAAGGTCAACTTGAATTTTAATTGCAATATTTAGCTAAAAAACGCTAAAAAAAGTGTATCAATGAACCTATTTGGGAAAAAATATTATATTTATAAGGTGATATGAAATATTTTTTTATTCGATGCTAAAATTCGTTAATCTTAGGAAATTAATCCCGACGCAGTCTCGCTATTATATATCTCAAGGGTGTGACGGGATCGAAAAGAGTAGATTGCTACCAGTTGCGTACAACGTGCGTGTAGTACTTACCCAAAAGGTCTTGATTCGGCTTAGGACGCTATAAACCAGAAGTTTATAGGCAATAGGGTTATAACTTACAAAGTTATAATAGTTGAAGTAAACAACATGTTTTCCCTGACACCCTCAAAATTCTCTTAAAAAAATTATAATTCTCAATTCTCAATTCTCAATTCTCAATTCTCAATTCTCAAATCGCGCATCTTATAAATTGACACTGAGTTGATCAGTTGCTATTTTTCCGCATCCCAAAGAAATGCTCTGTTCACATGCCTTTAGACGATAATTTTGTATATATGCCACCTCAAGGTCCGCTTAACATCGTCTATGAAGATGATGATTTGGTGGTCATTGATAAACCAGCAGGATTATTGTCTGTGCCAGGACGCTTGCCTGAACATCATGACAGTGCGTATTCAAGAGTGATTGCTCAATATCCAAATGCAAAAATTACTCATCGTCTAGATATGGCAACCTCTGGAATTTTGATGTTTGCAAAACATCGCGATGCTGAAGTGGCTGTGAGCAAAATGTTCCAAGCGCGCACCGTGAAAAAAAATTATGTGGCACTGGTGCAAGGTAAAATTGCACAACAGGGACAAGTAGACTTGCCTTTAATTACGGACTGGGAAAACAGACCGAGACAAATTGTTCATTTTGAACTTGGAAAATCAGCCTTAACACTGTTTGAATTGGTCGCTTATGATGCGCATTTAGATGTTAGTCGTGTCTTGTTGACGCCAATTACGGGGCGTTCACATCAATTACGCGTACATATGCAAGCCATAGGTCATCCGATCACAGGTGATAAACTCTATCATCCAAACCCTAAACTCAGTGATTTAGGGCGTATGGCTTTGCATGCGAGTTATTTAGAGTTTCAACAACCGTTGAGTGGTATTGAAATTAAAATTGTGAGTGAAGTTCCATTTTGAATGAAACGCTTCAAGCAAAATACGTATTGTGAGTGCCTAACTAAAATTTAACAATTACGATCATATAAAGTTAAGAACAATTTCTAATGAATTCTTCTCCAAAATGAAATAAATATAGGCTACTCTAGGATATTGTATACGCAATAACCACAATAAGGATGAACGTATGAGCCGTGATTTAGAACAATTTCCAAATGATGATAATGGCGATGTACTGTGGCAAATGTTCCAGGATGGAGATGATTTAAGCGAGCCGCATGAGATTGAGTACTCAATTGCTTTTAGCTCTAAAGACAAAGCTGAAAAATGTGCCTTGTTCTTGCTTCAGGAAGAACAAAAGATCAGTTTATTTATTGATGAAGAGTCTGAATCCGCAGAATGGATTATCACGATTTATGTGTATATGGAGCCAGAATACTCAGATATTGTGGATTTAGAAGAGTGGTTTACCAAAATAGCCAATGACTATGACGGTGAGTACGATGGATGGGGATGTATGGCATATGTATATGATGATGAAGATATAGAAGATGAGTTTCAAAGCTAAACAAGGCTAGAGCCAATAAAAGAACCTAAGTGATTGAACTTAGGTTTTTTTTATTTAAACCTTATAAAATTTAAGGTTTTTTTCTATTCGCTAGATGAAAGTGGTATATTGAGCAAAATTTTTTTAATTTTTTGGATTTTTTTTATGTCTTTTCCAAATTGCCCAAAATGTTCCTCTGAATATACTTATGAAGATGGGGACCTCTTGATCTGCCCAGAATGTTCACATGAATGGAAAGAAGGAGAGACACTCGAAGAAGTGGTTCAGATCAAAGATGCAAATGGCAATCTTCTTGCAGATGGCGATACCGTAACGGTTATCAAAGATTTAAAAATTAAAGGTTCATCATCCGTAATCAAAGTCGGTACTAAAGCAAAAAGTATTCGTTTGTTGCCAGATGCAACGGATGGTCATGATATTGATTGTAAAGTAGATGGTTTTGGCGCAATGAAACTTAAGTCCGAATATGTAAAGAAAGCATAAGCTTTTATAATGGCTTCAGTGAAACTGGGGCCAATTTTTTATGCGAAAATAACTCGTCATTGGTTTTCTGATCATAATGATAAGTTTTAATAAATAATGGTTGTTTTTTATCAATTTAAATTGAATTTTAGATACAAATTAGAATAAAAATTTCTTTGCTTGGCACAAAATAACATTACACTTCTTCTTTAAAAGTGTTAACTTCATCACACTAATAACAATAAGGTCACATCATGTCTATTCAGATTGAGGGTAATGTTGTTGCTGCTCATGAAGTATTAGCGCAATTAAAAGAATGGGATTCAGCATTAGTGGGTAATAATGTTGATGCGTTAATCGAAAAATGTGCACAAAATGTAAGTATGTTTGATGTCAGCACCCAACTTGAGGGAGCTGAAGCTTATCGAAAAGAATGGCAAAAATTTAGCCCATATTTCTTTGATGGGATGCAAATCACTCGCCGTGATGTAAAAGTGCATGCGAGTGATCATTTGGTTGTATTACACTGTCACTCTAAAGTGGAACATAAAGCCTTAAAAGGTCAGCTGCAAATGCCTTGGTGTCGTACAACATTATGTCTACAAAAAACCAATGAACAATGGGTGATGGTACACCAACATATTTCTATGCCTGTAGACTTAGCAACGGGAAAGGCTATCATCTTGAAGGATAAATCAAAATTAAGGCTTGTGGTTTAGCTTATCTTGAGCATTTAGATGGGCTTAAACAGTGTTATCTTTCATGAATGAGTTAAATTCTGGAGACGTGTCATGGGATTTTATGATTTTTATCGTTTGAGTTCTCATGCGGTGATCACTAACCCAGAGGGACAAGTCTTATTACTGAAAGCAAACTATGCCAATTACAGTTGGGGGTTGCCTGGTGGTGGTTTAGATCAAGGTGAAACCATACATCAAGCTTTGCTCAGAGAGTGTAAAGAAGAAATAGGTTGTGATGTAAGCATCCAGTATTTGTCTGGGGTTTACTATCACGCACATGTAAACTCACACACATTTATATTTAGATGCATGATTGAAAATAATGCCCAAATTCAACTCTCTGAGGAACATACGGAATATGCATGGTTTAGTCCAGAGCAACTGTCTGAGGTTCAACGCACTCGTGTTCAAGACTGTCTGAATTTTCAAGGTGAAGTTCGGAGTTATTCATTCTAGAATTTAGAAATTAGACAGTTGGCATAATGTTTTGAAAATGATTGAGCTTAGCAATGATTTCATCTACTTGTTTCAGACGTTTCACTTCATCCCATAACAGTTTTGCTTCAGGATAATGTTTAGACATCATACCTAGCCATTGCTTATAACGTCCGACCATATTCATTTCTTTTTTATAAGAACCATTTAAGAAGCGAATTTGGAGTGTAATTAAATCGCTCCATTGTAATATCGCTTCGTCTTTATTTTGTCGGATGCATTGTGTGACATCGGGTGTTGTCACTGCTGCACGACCAATCATTAGATCTTCACAACCTGACTCTAGTAAACACTGGCGCGCATCTTGGTTATTCCAGATTTCACCATTGGCTATCACATTAATGCTAAGCGCATGACGAATGGGTTGAAGTTGATCCCAAAAGGCGGGTGGGGTGTAGCCATCTGCTTTTGTTCGTGCATGAACGGTAACCCAAGCGGCACCAGCATCTTCTATCGCATGTGCATTTTCTAGGGTGAAATTACGATCCATATAACCTAAACGCATTTTTGCTGAAACTGGTATTTCAGCAGGCACTGCATCACGTACAGCTTTAACCAGTTGATACACTGTTTCAGGTTCATCCAATAATACAGAACCACCTCGATGCCTGTTTACTGTTTTAGCTGGACAGCCAAAATTCATATCAATTGCAGGTGCACCTAACTCCACCGCTCGAACGGCATTTGCAGCCAACATGGTTGGATTATTCCCTAAAAATTGAACATGAACGGGTGTTCCTGCTGCTGTTTTGCCATCGTTCAATAATTCGGGACAGTAAGAATGATAGATGTGATCTGGGAGGACAGAATCAGTGACACGGATAAACTCAGTTACACACCAGTCGAAGCTGCCGACATGTGTGAGAACATCACGCATGATGGGATCAGTTAAACCTTCCATGGGTGCTAAAACGAGTTTCACTTGGTCACCTGAATATGGGAAAAACGGTGTTATACGGTGTTTTGTATAGCTTGTCTAGTCAGAAATTTCACACAAAAAAAGCCCAAACTTATGTTTGGGCTTTTCGCTTCCAATTATTGATATTTAGCCCATTGTAGGTCTGCATTTTTAATGGCGATGAAATCATTGGCATTCACATCATCAACTTTATTTAAATTTTTATATTCATTTTTGGGAATATAAATATTTGTACCAGCACCCATTGTATTGTGTTGTTGAACACTAGTATACGGTGGGACACCTTGAGAGCTGATATTACCAAAGATTCCATTTTTTTCACCGATACCACATGCTGCACTACCTTCAACATTACTTCTTGCTAATACGTCACCATAAATTTGTGCACATGCACCAATACGCACAACTTGATTAGACATCAAGGCAACTAAACCAAGTTCTAACTTTGTTATTTCTTTATTATCAATAGTCACTGTATCAAGCGTACCGTTAGGTAATCTATTGGTATTTTTATACATCGTATTCGCATCTTGGCACAAATTCACTGGCGTCAAGAATTTGTTCGATAAAGTTGCAGGTGTTGTTGCAGGTGGACTAACACTAAACTTAGTATTAGACGTAGTGCCTAAGTTACGTGAACAAATTAAGGCATCTGTTGCATTTGGATTTCGCGTAATATTACGAGGCGAATAAATGCGAGGAGACATCGCAATCGCATCAATATCACCTTCAGCAAGGAAAGTATTGGTGAATACAGAATCAGTACTATCCGCCGCAAGATTCGCTTTACCAGAAATAATTAATTTACCTTCGAAATACAGAATACCTGGAGCAAAACTTGCGTTATCGAATGTAGATGTATCCATTGAACGAATATACCAAGTGTCTGGTAATGTATAGTCATAATCTTTAGGCCAGCCAAATATATAACGATCTTTACCATCAAGACCATTGAAGTCTAAGCTGACCCGTGGAAGATATCCAATAATTTGGCTCGTGCAATAACCGCTCTTATGCTCAGTACGTAGCCCTAAACTATTGGTCATGACCTGTTCTTCATGAATAGTTTCACAAATAGCACCGACATAATCTTTGCTATTCAAGGTGTATTTCCCTAAATAGAAACCTCGTGAGCCTGAGTTTGAGTTCTCAGGGTCAATTTTCATGATTTGAGTTTTATTTCCTGAAGTATCTACAGCAAACTGTTTGTGAATATTATTAGTAGCGTCATACTCATACATGTAAGTGATTTTAGAGCTCTCATTGCGAAGATGATTTAAATATACGCGAGCAGCGCCATATTCACGTACGAAAATATAGTTTGCATCATTTCGATATTGACGAACATCGACTCTGGTTTCAAACGTCATATTTTGAATTGCTTCTTGAATACTGGCTATGGTTTCAGAAATATCGTATTTAGGAATATCTGGAAAAGTACTGAGCTGAGGGATGCTTGTGAGTTTTTCATAAATTTTTCCACTAATTGCATTCTTAAATCCTTCAACTACACCATTCTGATTTGAAGTACTAAAGTTGGCAAGATAGACATCACCTTTTACGTCTTCAGCAATAAGACCATCTAATAAGCGTAATGGACCGTTAGAATACACATTTCCACCAATCCAACTTGTACTTAAGCGGACTCCAGCCTTGTACACGCCAATCCCTTGTTTCGACTGATTGTGAGCATAGGCCGATTGTTCAATTTTGGAGAAGGTATCAAGGTCAATAAATTCTTTGGCTCTTACACTGCCCTTAACGTCACTACTAGAAATATTAACTTTCCCGCCTGATGTAATATCACCCGTAACAACACTAGTTCCGATCATTGTTACGTTGCCACCTGCCATGACATTTCCGTTGACTTTACTAGAAACGGAAATATTGACATTCCCTTGGTGTGTGGTGATAGAAGACACTTCAACATTCGTGCGTAGTGTTACATCTTTATTGGTATGCAAGTTTGCAGCATAGCCACCTTCTGTAAGGCTAATATTTCCGTCAGTGGAAATATTTTGAGCTTTAGAACCAAGAGAAAGTGTGACATCACCAATTGCTTTAATATTTTCTGCTTTGACATTAGTTAACAGTTTAACCCACTCACCAGATGAAATATTGCCAAAATTTCCGCCGTTAATAATGTGAACATAGCCCTCAGCATTGATGTTAATTACAGCCCCATTTCTTGTACCACAGGCATCAATTAAACAATCAATATAGACATTTCCACCTTTACCATCTTTGTCTTTCTTAACGTTAATAGTTAAGTTTTTGATATTTTTGATTTTGAAACCAGCTTGTAAGGACAGGCTGCCACCATCGACATTCAGTTCGACATACTCATCTGGTTTAGTTGGATCTTCGCCGGAAATGGTAGTGCCAGACATAAATGTTTGACCAGTGAAATTAATAACACTCTTGTACTTAATCAGGTCTGCTGCAAGGTCATAGATTGCTTGTATCGTAGTAGCTGATTGAGCTGACCCACTTTTCGACAGAATATTTGCGATAACAATACATTTGGTTCCAGTAGAACCATCTGGGTTATTGGTTAAACCATTGCAACCTTTTACATCTTTTACTTCAACAGTGACATAACGTTGGTTGGTATCATCATTTAAAAGCTGAATTTCACCTGTATTTAATAAGCTTTGGCGAAAGTCGTTAATATCGGTATCCTTATATTTTTTTAATAAATATTCACGAAAGGCACTAACACCTGACCATCCCATGAGTTGTACGTTGGTTTGTGCATGCGCAGCAACATTTGCTTCTTTGTTGGAGATGAGTGATTTTGCAACAGTCGATGTTATGATCATCACTGTAAGCCCGATGAGCAAGACCAAAAGAATAGTGGCCATGCCTTGCTGCTTTCTTAAACTATTCATCTTTAATCTCGCTCTTAAAGGTTAACAATGTTATTAAGACAAACGGTATTACTCACTGTTTGACCAATGTTTGAATTTTGCATTTCATCTGCGTATTGACGATTAGCAGTAATCGTCAGTTGGCGCGTACCTTTGGAGTTGTTTTTATCAATTCCAAAAGGTGTACAATTTCCCGGTGTTAATACAAAGTTAAAAACGGTGCCTGTTTCTAAGGTCTTAAAGGAAACAATATGCTGTTTTTCATCAGGTTGGCTAAAAGTTTCTATATTTAATACTGCTTCAGACCCACAGTTATTCTTTTTAAGAAAGATTAAGCGATATGTATCACCTTCTTTTTCTTGAGTTAATGCTTCACAGTTGTAATTAATCGTTGTATTTGCAGACATTAAGCTTGTTACAGGATCTGGATTCATTCGCCAGAAAACAGCAGGTAAATTTTGAGTGTCCACTCCTACAGCAATATCTGATGTTTTTCCTGAACCATAGCCTGCATTTTGAACGAGCTTCTGTGCAACTGATAATGCTGTTCGTATTTGAGCATCGTATTCCGAATCACGAGAAGAACTAATACCAATTTGAGTCGTCTGTTTAAAAAGCATGAGCATCATTAGCATGCATAACATTGCAATGACTAATCCAACCATCAACTCAACGAGCGTAAATCCTTTTTGACTCATGATTTATCTCCCGACTCGATAACAATCTAAGCCTTCCATACTGTCTTCAGCGCAGGTCTTGGCATTAGATTGATTTGTACTCGCAGCTAATACAGGCCATGTAATTTTTGTACCTGCGACACCGCTCGTTTCACTAATATTTTCAGAATTCAAATTGCAATAAATGTAGTAGGTATTACCATTTAATGTGAACGATTTACTTTCGGTAGATTGGTTATTGAATGAAGCACAAACATCAGTTGAATCAGTAGATATAGTGATGGTTTGTAAGCGATTTTGCAGTTCGTTTATCACTATATTGTCAATGTTCATATATCGTTGCGTGTTCAACATTTTGCTGATTGCTAAACCGCTACCAAAAACAATAATCGAGAATATAAGTAAACCAACAAGAGACTCCAACAATGTGAAACCACGTTGATTAGTTGATTTGAATGTTTGCTGATTCATTATTCTTCTCAACTGTAACGGTTAAATTTAAATTTGAATTGCACGTTGCTGATGCTGAACTTGCAGCAACCAACATCCCATTCGAGTTAAAAGATAGACAATAAAACTCTGTATTATTTACTTTGAAAAATACATTCGATGCATAGGGGATTTTTTGAAGGATATAGTTTTGGTCAGGCGAGTTGCCGTCACTTGTTGAACACGCATCAGTATTGTCCTTAGCAACTCGAATCACTCTAATTTCTTGATGGGTTTTATCTATACAAACAGATGCTGCTGCAAGTGAAGACTCTTGATTATTCGTGTTTCGAATTGCTGCAGAACGGGCTTGATAAGTCGCATTTTTAATACCTGCTAGCGCTCCATCAACATGACTTTGATCTACCCAAGCTCTGGTTAAAGAAGTACCTACAAATAACAAAATAGCCAGTACAACGATCGTAATCATTAGTTCGATCAGCGTGAAACCAAGTTGTTTTCTATAACCAGTATTTTGCATATTATTTCACCCAGTCAGTATATGAACCACAACCGACCACGGTACGAGTTCCATCATTTTTGAGTGTTAATGTACAACCTAAAACTCTTGCTTCAGTTCCTATTGCCTGAACCGCATAATTCACACCATCTGATGAAGTGTACGTAAAATTAAATGAATCAGAACTTGGATTCCAAGTTGTAAATTTAGTTTTTACTGCATTGGTATTTGATAAGGTTTCTTTAGGGTAGTTTAGTGTTCTTTGATATGCATTTTCAGCACCTAATGAAAGTGCGATTAAATTTGATTGAGCTTCTTTGATTTTTGCTTTGGTGACGTAGTTTTGATAACTAGGTACTGCAATTGCGGCCAAGATTGCAACAATAATGATGACGATCATTAATTCGATTAAGGTAAAACCTTTTTGCAATTTCATACATACCCCAAAATAATCATCAAAAATATCCATTTACTAACTGTAACATTAGTTACTAACCTAAATAATAACAACTTATAGGAGATTAATGGGGGGTATTAAGCGATGAACAGATTATTAATATTAATTAATTAGATAATTCAAATAATATTAACTATTATTTATTAAAGCATCATAAAGGTTTAATGTGGTTTTTTTTATATTAAGTAATTGATTTTTATTAATATTTTTATGTTAATATTTTATTTATACTTAAAATTTATTTACCTATATTTTAAATGTATTTAAAATATATAAAATTTAATATGATGTGATATTTATTTAATTATTATTATTTATTGTGATCTAAATCACACAATTATTATTTTCCTAGAATCATTTCTAATACAAATTTTGATCCAATAAAGCCTATTGCAAGTAAAATAAAACCAATAATGGTAAAGCGTCTCGCTTTTTGACCGCGCCAACCAAAACGATAATGTCCAAATAAAAGTGCACCGTAAACAAACCAAGAGACAATACTAAACGCTGTTTTATGTGCCAAATGCTGTGCAAAAAAATCATCAATCGTAAAAAAGCCGAAGATAAGTGCAGTACTTAATAAAATGAAACCTGTAACAAGCATATCGAATAACAAAGATTCCATTGCTTGATAGGAGGGTAATAGATTTACCCAAACACGATGTTTCTGTTTGTTTTTTAACTCACGATCTTGTAACCACAACAAAACTGCGTGAATTGTTGCCATTAATAGCACTGCATAAGCTGAGAGTGACAAAATAATATGGACATCAAGTCCAAACGTGTTCTGTTTAAGTGTAAGTATAGGCTGGCTCAGGGAATAGCCTAAAATTAAACCCAATGCAGCTACTGGTATTCCAATCAGATTTAGCGCAAGTACAGGTCGATAAGTGCTATAAAGCAGGCTCAATAACAGCATGAGTGCTGAAGTAAATGAAAGGAGATTAAAAACGTTATAGTTAATGCCGAAAGGCGTTTTCATATCTATCAATAAGACGACAGCATGCAAGATCAAGCCTAATCCAGCTACGAGACTGATAAACCAATGATTAGGGACACGTTTAGTCATTAAATGGGTAAATAAATACCAAAAGGCAGTGGTATAGGCGATCAATGCTAAAATTGTGTAAACCAAAGGGAGGCTAATCATGTCAAACCTTTTTATGGATGCTGAATATTCATCTAATAAGATATAAATTCCAAACGAACTACAGTATCCTATAGCATCTTATGCATAAATTTTCTATTTTAAGAAAGATTTTTTTGCAACAACCATTTTAAGCGGATTTTGCAATGTTTGATACCTTAACAGAACGACTCACGCAGAGTTTAAGAAATGTTACTGGCTCTGGGCAACTGACCGAAGACAATATTAAAGATACGTTACGTGAAGTGCGTATGGCACTTCTTGAAGCCGATGTTGCACTTCCTGTAACTCGTGAATTTATCGCGAAAGTTAAGGAAGAGGCATTAGGTCAAGAGGTGATGTCACAGTTATCTCCAGGCCAAGCATTCGTCAAAATTGTTCATGATGAACTCACCAAAATGATGGGTGAGGCAAATGAAAGTCTTGATCTTGCTGCAAAGCCTCCCGTTGTTGTTTTATTGGCTGGTTTACAAGGTGCAGGTAAAACGACGACTGCTGCAAAATTAGCTCGTTTTTTACAAGAGCGACAAAAGAAAAAAGTCGCAATGGTTTCTGCCGACGTCTATCGTCCTGCAGCGATTAAGCAACTCCAAACTGTAGCAGATGAAGTCGGCGCGATTTTCTTTGAATCAAGTGCTGATGAAAAGCCAATTACGATTGCAAACCGAGCAATTGAACAAGCCAAAATTCAATTTGCGGATGTATTGATTGTCGATACTGCAGGTCGTTTACATATCGATGACGATATGATGGGCGAAATTAAAGAATTGCATGCAGCGATTAATCCTACAGAAACACTGTTCGTTGTAGATGCAATGACCGGTCAGGATGCTGCAAATACAGCAAAAGCATTCAATGATGCATTGCCTTTAACCGGTGTGATTCTTACAAAAACTGATGGTGATGCGCGTGGTGGTGCAGCACTTTCTGTTCGTGCAATTACTGGTAAGCCTATTAAATTCTTGGGGATGGGGGAGAAACTCGATGCCCTTGAACCATTCCATCCTGAGCGTGTAGCACAACGTATCTTAGGTATGGGTGATGTTCTTTCTTTGGTTGAAGAGCTTGAACGTAAAGTCGACAAAGAAAAAGCTGAAAAAATGGCGAAAAAACTGCAAAAAGGCGGTAGCTTCAACTTTGAAGATATGCTGATGCAGTTTGAACAAATGAATAAAATGGGCGGTATGATGGGCTTCTTAGACAAGTTGCCTGGCATGAGTAACTCAGGAATTCAGGATGCGATTGCTCAAGCAAATCCTGAAAAGCAGGTGAAGAAAATGGAAGCGATTATTCAATCGATGACCATCAAAGAGCGTCGCAATCCTGACTTGATGAATCCAAGCCGTAAAAAACGTATCGCAGCAGGTTGTGGTATGGATGTTGCTGAAGTCAATAAGCTGATCAAACAACATGCCCAAATGGCAAAAATGATGAAAAAATTTGCGAATCCATCGGGTATGGCGAAAATGATGAAATCATTAAGCGGTATGCAAAAGAAATTTGGTGGCGGCGGTGGCGTTGGTCCGTTATTTGGTGGCAAAGATCCAAAATAACTCCCATAATTTAAAAAGGCGCTTTGGCGCCTTTTTTCATGCTACATAATTTTGCAAACTTACTATTTAGTTTAAAAAATAATCAATTCATGATGTTGAGAATAGAGTCAAGAGTGCAAGAAAATGACACAGGTTTATGTTGTGCATGGATATACGGCAAGCCCTGAAGAAAATTGGTTTCCATGGATACAACAACAAGCTGATCAGTATGGTATTCCATTAAAAGTATTGAGATTAGATCCTTCTGAGACGCCACAATTAGGAACGTGGGAACAACAAATGAAAGAGCAAATAGCTCAAATTGATGATCAAACAATTTTTGTTGCTCACAGTCTCGGGTGTATTGCAACTTTACATTACTTAAGCCAAGTGCTTTTAAACCAAAAAATCAAAAAATTAATTCTAGTCGCTGGTTTCAATGGACGTTTAGGGCGGCTTGAGCAAGTCAATCCATTTATTGATGCTGCTGATATAGATTTTCAACTCATTCGTGACCAAGTTCATGATCGCGTGGTCATTTATTCTGAAGGTGATGAGCGCGTTCTGCCTAAATTTAGTTTCCAGCAAGCTGAAAGTATTGATGCACATGTCGTTGCTGCTGAACATCAAGGCCATTTTATTGATTCAGAAGGTTGTACGGCATTGCCTGAGGTCTGGGCTGAGATTATTCGAGATTAATTCAGAAGCTATAAGCTCTCACTGACGTGTTTAACGTGATGTCACCCACATATTGATTTCTGCTCTAAAGACAAGCGCTTGGTTTTGATCATGAACTTCGACACACGCTACAAATCTATTTGGTATGGATTGCCCCGCTTGAATTGGCGTCAGAGGATAAGCAACTGCTGTTAAATCGGTCGTTGCTTTTTTAATATAGTTGACTTGCATACCGTCGGGTATCCATCGATGACTTGGTGGAAGAGTGACTTCTGTCATTAGACCACCAGTAAGCTCTGCCAAATTACACAATGCGATCGCATGTACAGTATCGAGGTGATTTAAAACCCTTTTTTCTTTAGACATCTGGACCTGACAAAAATCTGGTCTCAATTCAATAATTTTCGTGCGAATCGACTTGAAATAAGGTGCTTTGAGTTGGATCACTTGATTGAAAAGTATTTTCCCAAAGGGCAGTTTCTTCGCGATATTCCAAACGTTTAACGTCCTGTTATTCATGTTGTTCAGCCTGTTTTTTTGTATTTTGGATGTGTGTACTGACACTGAGTGAATAATTTTTTGTTTTAAGAGACACTCAGTTCAGCAGACCTGATGACCAAGTTATGTTTTTTGTTGCGTGACAGCAAGATAGCGTTGTAAGCCTTTTAATAATAAATCGGTTTCAATTTTCGGGTCATAAGATTGTAAATATTGAGCAAAAAGTGCTGCATCTCCACCTGTAAGGATTAATTTTCTTGGAGATGTTGTTAAAACTTTTTCGATCATACTGACCAATCCCAATAAAATACCATGATGAACAGCATCCATTGTATTTTGCCCAGGACTTAACTCATCAAATGCAGCATCAGGGATTTTGATCCCTTTGGTATTTTGAATAAGTGAGTCTCGTTGTAGATAGAGATTAGGTACGATATATCCCCCTAAATGTGTAAATCCATCTGCTAAATCAATTGTTAAGGCCGTTCCACAACTGATCACGCAATATTTCTCTTGAGGATCGGTGACGACCGCTAGAACTTGTAGCCAACGATCGATACCCAATTGATTCGGTTCTGTATATCCACATTGGAGTCCTGCATATTCTTGATGAACTTTAGCAACGACAATTGGGATATCCAGCAGTTTTAAAATTTTGAGTATACGATCGTTATTTTTCTTGTCTTGAACAGATGAGATACCGACTTCTGATAGGTTTTGAGATTTAAAGTGTTGGATGAGACCCAACATTAAGTCCGCAGGAGATTGTAGATGAAGCTCCGCCACATGCTCCAAGATTTGCTCACCTTCCGTGATCCAATATTTTAAACGCGTATTGCCTATATCTAACCAAAGACGTTTCATCATGTATTCGCTGACCTATCTTTTCTTTATTTTTTTAAGCGTAAACGCCCTTGATACAAACCGATTAAACCTTGTTCAGTCAAAATATTAATTCGACCATCATCTCCAATACCTTTAAAGATACCTTGTACTGTTTTATTCACTTGCTCAAACTCTACAGTCTGATTCATAAAAGCAGCATAGTGATTGAAACGTCCCGAGAGGTTATAACTTCCATGCTCAAACCATTGTCCAGCTTGCATGATTGCGAGATAAAGCTCTGAAATAATCTTAATTCGATTTGGATGAGCTAAACCCAATTGCATGATTGATGTGGTTTGCTGTTCGATTGCTGCATCAGAAACAGGCAATAAATTAATACCAACACCAACAATCGCCTGATGTGGGGTTACAGGCTCTACCAAAATGCCACCCCATTTGCCTTGCGCACTATAAAGGTCATTTGGCCATTTGATTTGTAAATGATCCAATGACTTAAATGAAGGAATTTGCAAAATATTGAGTGCAATCTCAAGGGATAGTCGACCATCTAAGGGTGTTTTGGTTTCTAGCAATGTGCTTAAATAAATATTCCCGACTGGGGAAACCCATTGTCGTTGATGTTGTCCACGTCCCTGAGTTTGAGTCTCACTGCATACAAGAATACCCTGTACACCTTTTTTGATGAGTGCGCGTACTTCATCATTGGTTGAAGTGGTGCTCTGTTTTAACAGTAAAACTTCTGGAAGTTGTTGAGCTTCAGTTAAAAGCTGACTGAGGTGGCGAGTCTCTAAATCCATGTTGAATCTGAGAAGAGTAAAAGATTTATGGAGTTAATCATATATTTAGCTATTGGTGCAATCGCTGGTTTTACTGCAGGGTTGTTTGGCGTGGGCGGTGGATTAATCATCGTACCCATTTTATTTATTGTATTTACCCAAATGGGTTATGACCCAACTGTCATTATGCACATGGCGCTTGGAACATCATTAGCTACGATTGTGGTCACATCGATTAGCTCAGTTATGGCACATCATAAAAAAGGTGCAGTGCTATGGTCAGTATTTAAAAATTTAGCGCCAGGTTTGGTACTGGGTTCATTTTTTGGTGCTGGATTGGCCAGTATTATCTCTGGACCAATGCTGCAATTGATTATCGGTTGTTTCGCAATTTGGGTTGCATACCGTATGTTCCGTGGTGCTAATGTGGTGGTCGATCAATCTAAGCAACTACCTTCTGTACCTGCTCAATTGGCTGCGGGAAGTGGAATTGGGGTGGCTTCAGCAATTTTTGGGATCGGTGGAGGAAGTTTAACCGTACCTTATTTAAATCATCATGGGGTGGTGATGCAAAAAGCTGTTGCAACATCTGCTGCATGTGGACTGCCGATTGCTTTAGCAGGTGCATTTGGATTTATGTTCTACGGACAAAAAGCATCTGCTGAAATCGAAAATGCCATTGGATATGTTCATGTTTATGCATTCATTGGCATTAGTGTAATGAGTTTTATCACCGCAAAAGTAGGAGCAAAAGTTGCACATAAACTGTCAGCAGCGATGTTGAAAAAATGTTTTGCAGCTTTGCTTACAACTGTAGGGATTTATTTTATTTATCAAGGCGTATTTTGAGAAAAATATGCCAAATAATTCTCGAAAATAATGATGTGTATTGACTTAAAAATTTGATAAATTGTCAGACAAAGACATAGTCAGCATGATGCTATTGGTATAAAAACAATAAAATAGCATCATGCTTGATGAAGTATGAGTAAAAAAATAAATAGGAATATTATGCAATTGGAAGAAGTGGACAGCCTTTCAGAGCAAATAGCCAGACATATAAGTGAACAGATTATTAGTGGCGAATTGGTCGAAGGTGAACGTATACAAGAATTGCGTATCGCTAAAGAATTAGACGTGAGTCGAGGTTCTGTACGTGAAGCTTTGTTATTACTTGAACGCACGCATTTAATTGAAATTTATCCAAGACGCGGCGCAATTGTGTCAGAAATGTCTGCTCAACAAGTGCGAGCTTTATTTGATACGAGTGCACTTATGTTAGGGCAGATCGTCCAGCGTATGAGTGAAACTTGGCGTAATCATGAAGCTGAGGCGCTTCAGCAACTTATGCAATATTTAATTGAACAAGTTAAACAAAGTAATACTGAAAAATTTTACGATGGTGTATTTCAATTTTTAGCTAAGCAACAAGATATGGTAGCCAACCCATACTTAATGAAGTTTTATCGCGAACTGTTGCCATCTATACGTCGTAGTTATTTTTTAACCTTAAATACTTCGCGTAGAGAGCTTCAAGAAGCACTTGAATTAATTAAGCTTGTGATCGATGCAATTTTGATCCGAAAATCACAACAAGCTACTTTATTTATGGAAGATTTTTGCCGACACTTGCGCAATCTAGTGTTAGAGTCACTGACACGAATGAAACAAATTGAACTAGCTTGGGCGCGGAGATCGCGCAGATAATCAGGACACTATGCGATTAAGCAGCTTAAAACTCTCTGGCTTTAAATCTTTTGCGGATAGCAGCACCTTACAATTTAAAGCCAACCGTACCGCAGTCGTGGGACCAAATGGTTGTGGTAAATCCAACGTCATCGATGCAATCCGATGGGTGATGGGAGAGTCAAGCGCACGCCAGTTACGTGGTGGAAGTATGCAGGATGTCATTTTTACTGGGACAGCAAAGCGTAAACCAGTGGGAATGGCGAGTGTAGAATTACGCTTCGAAAACACCTATGGAAAACTAGGTGGAGCCTATAACGCTTATAGTGAGTTGGCGGTACGTCGCCAAGTCAATCGCGATGGTAAATCTGAATATTTTCTTAATGGTACAAAATGCCGCCGCCGTGATATTACAGATATTTTTTTAGGAACAGGCTTAGGTCCTCGTTCGTATGCGATTATTGAACAAGGCATGATTAACCGTTTGGTCGATGCAAAACCAGATGAAATGCGCGTTTATATCGAAGAAGCTGCTGGAGTATCACGTTATCAAGCACGTCGTCGTGAGACGATGCAACATTTAGAACATACTCATCAAAATTTAAGTCGTCTAAATGACATTGCTGTTGAATTAAAATCCCAATTAAAGACACTAAAGCGTCAAGCAGAAGCTGCACTTCAATATAAAGCCTTAGAGACTGAAATTCGAACTTTGAAAGTTGAGATACTTTCATTTCAATGCCATCAAAGTGAACGAATTCAACAAGAATATACAACTGAAATGACTGAATTGGGTGAGCAATTTAAGCTTGTTCGTTCTGAACTCACCACTGTTGAGCATGATTTAACAGCAACAAATGAGTTATTTCAGCGATTAATGCAACAATCCACACCACTTCAGCAAGAATGGCAACAAGCTGAAAAAAAGCTGGCTGAATTACAAGCCAATTTGGATCAAAAACAGCAATTGTTTGCTCAAAATACTTTAACTTTAAAGCAGCTTGAAGAGCAAAAAATACAAACCAAAGAGCGGATGCAACTGATTGATATTCAGTTGGAAGATTTGATCCTCCAGCAAGAACATCAAGCAACAACATTGAGTGATACTGAATCAAATGCACAGCTTGATTTACAACAATTCAATGAGCTGAAGGCAAAGCAACTTGAAGCGCAAAAATCATTTTCTGAAATAAAAGCATTGGTTGAAAAGCAACAACAGCAACGTGCACAAATGTTGGCGCAGAGTGATCAATTGGCTAAAAATGTGCTTCGAATTGAGCAGCAAAAACAAACTTTGCTCGAACAAAAATCTCAAAATCAAGCACAGTATGAACAGGATGATATTGACAATCTCCTGCATGAAAAACATGATGTACAGATTGAAATCGTTCGTCTAGAAGAAAGAATTACGACATTAGAAACTCAATTGAAACGTGATCAAATCTCATTGACTGAGCAAAAAAGTAAATGCACAGATTTGAATTCACACATCCAGATTTTGAAATCTGAACAAAAACAATTACAACAGCTTGTGGTGAAAGTCAGTCGACATGCATCGAAGAGCAATGACCCTTTAATGCAAATTTTGAAGCTAAAAGATCAGGCGAAACCGTTTGCAGCATTGGTCGAAAAATTTCTGTCAAAGTGGCTGCATGCGAATACGTTAAAGAGTGAAGATTTATTTCAGACCGAATCTGCCCGTCAATTAAAAGTTATTCAGCAAGATGTATCTGGGACTGTACTTGGTTTACCCACATTAGCGAGCTGGATTGATTTCCCCCAAAACTCATTATGGTTAAACGTTGCGATAGCTCAAGATTTTGAGCAGGCGCTTCAATTACAGCCTCAATTAAAACCAGGTGAGTCTATTTTAAGTTTGGATGGCTATCATATTGGTCCTGACTGGATGATTGGTCTGTACTTTGATGAGTCGAGTCAAGATGCTCAAGGAGCACTTAGCCACCGAATTCGATTAGATGAAATTGATTCAGAGTTGACACAAATGGTGAAAGCGCATGAGTCAATGACGCTCGAACTCGCAGAGATGCAATTAAAGCTTGAACAAAAAAATAGTGAATGTACGGAGTTGCAAAAAGCGTTAAAAAATCATCAAGCCCTTGCTCACCAAGTTGAAGTGAAGATTGCAAAACAGCAAATGGCTCAGCAGGCTTTCGAGTCGCAAAATCTACACATTGAGTCACAAATTGCTCAACTTGATGCGCAGCTTGAAGAAGATGCGATGCAAAAAGATGATTTGGAAATCGATTTACATGCATTGATGCTTAAAATTGAACACAATCTTCCACACTACAAAACCTTAGAGTTTCAAGTTGAAGAATTGAATGATCAGGTTGAGCATCTTCAGGACTTAGTCTACAAAAAACAACAAGAGTTAGAAACAAACCGCCGTACTCATACGCAAAATCAGCAACAAATTGAGCTGTTGGAAAAAGATGCAAGTTTTCTAAAAACGCAATATCAGCAGATCATCACTCAAATTACACAAGCTAAAAATTTCGTGGATCCGATTCAATTAGAATTACCCACTTTGCAAAGCCAATATGAGGTTCAAAAGCAGCAGACTGAAAAGTTACAAAAGACTTGGTCCTCATGGCAAGTCGAACTTAATGAAATACAGTCTAAGCAACAAAAATTGACGGAGCTACGATTAAATCATCAGCAAAGTGATGAGCACTTTAGAACCCAGTTAGAAGAGAAGCGTTTAGCATGGCAAGTGACTAAATCTGATTTACAACATTATGCTGAACAATTAAAAGAGCTTAATGCTGAATTATTAGAAAATATGCAAATCGATCTGAGTCAGCACCAACAGCAGTTAGAGCAAGCACAGCGTCAGTTTGACAAAATAGGCGCTGTGAACTTAGCAGCTTCAGAAGAGTATGAAGAAGTATCAAAGCGCTATGAAGATTTAAGCCATCAAATTGAAGATCTTGAAAAAACAGTCGCACAATTAAAAGATGCGATGAAAAGCATTGATCAAGAAACTAAAAAGCTATTCATGACTACCTTTAATCAAGTAAATGCGGAATTGCAAAACTTATTCCCAAAGGTGTTTAATGGTGGTGAAGCAAGTTTAAGTTTAGAAGATGATTGGCAATCTGGTGTAAAGCTAATGGCTCGACCACCAGGAAAGCGAAATAGCTCTTTAGCATTGTTATCAGGCGGTGAAAAAGCACTAACAGCACTAGCATTAGTTTTTGCTATATTTCGACTGAATCCAGCACCATTTTGTGTATTGGATGAGGTTGATGCACCGTTAGATGATGCAAATGTTGGACGTTTTTGTAATTTAGTAAAAGAGCTTTCTGAACAGGTCCAATTCATTTACATTACACACAATAAAGTTGCGATGACGATGGCTACTGACTTACTTGGTGTAACAATGCCTGAGCCAGGAACATCGAAGTTAGTCACTGTTGATCTAGAAGAAGCGAAAGAATACGGTTTAGCTGCGGAGTCTTAATATGGAAATCAGTACCATTATCGGAATTGTGATCGCAATCGTGATCTGTTGCATAGGGTTGTTTATGATCCTGCGCAAGCCGAGTGATGCAGCACCGTCATTAGATGCTGAATTACATATAAATGAACAATGTAATCAACCCGTCATTCCGCGTCATGTTCGTAGTCTTTTACAGGCGCAAGCCGCTCCATTGGCTTCTTCTGAGCGCGTAGAACCAAGTTTGAAAGACATTGAAGCGAGTGAAGTGGCTCGAGTGGATCAAACAGCTGATCAGCATGCTACAAAGACGCCTGAAAATATTCAAAAAACTGTAGAAGTGGTAGATACAGTGCAACTGAATACTTCGGTAGACCTTGCAGAGAAAGAAAGTAAATCTCTGCTCGACTCCAGTAAAAACTCGGACAGCACTGAGACTGACCCACTAGAAAAAAATACAGAAACAGTCGAGAGTAAAGCTCAGTCGATTGATGGTGTAACAGACACTCAAAGTGCAGATCTTATTTCCAAAGATTCAATCGTAGAAACTACAATTGAAGACTCGAAAAAAGTTGAGCCAAGTTTTGTATTAAATCCTAATATTCAAACTGCTGAAATCAAAGAATTTGAAGAAGAAAGCAGCATCTTGGATGTGCATTTACATGAACAGCAACGTTTTGATGATGAAAGTGCTTTAGCAAATGCCGAATACATTATTAGTTTGAATATGTATCCGAACCCTCGAAAAGCACTTTCTGGTGATAAAGCTTTGAAAGTGTTAATGAAATATGGATTGCGCTTTGGCGAAATGAACTGTTTCCATCGTTATGAAACTCCTGATGCAGTCAGCCCATTGCTGTTTTCCGTACTCAGAATCACAGATCAGGGTCCTGCAGGTTTCGATTTAGAAACATTATCTGGTGAACAAGTTCAAGGTTTAGCATTCTTCTTAGCATTACCGCATCATAATGTTCAAAAAGGCTATGACAGTATGGTTAGTATTGCAGGGCTTATTGCACGTGAAACAGATGGTACCGTTTATGATGAAAATAATCTTGAATTTACACCGCAGTTAAAAGAACACTGGCGCCATAAAGCGATCGACTATAGATCAGGTCAAGCTGTTTAATCACCTAGGTGACTTACTGAATTTGTGTAAAGTCATTTATACTGTTTAGGTTGAAATTATTGGGCGGAATTTTCCGCCCTTTTATATGGTGAAAATATGGATCAGAACGCTGTCGTTGCGCAAATGCGCCAACTCATTCAATTATTGGCTCGGCATAACCATGCTTATTATGTGATGGATCAGCCGACAATTGAAGACAGTGAATATGATCAATTGTTTTATCAACTAAAAAACTTAGAAGAACAAAATCCTGATTTAGTACAGACGGATACACCGACCAATAAAGTCGGTGATAAACCTTTATCTAAGTTTGAAAATATTACACATACTGTTCCAATGTTGTCTTTGGGTAATGTGTTTAATCAGGATGAACTTTTTGCCTTTGCACGCAGAATTGAAGAGCGTTTACCTAACCAGAAAATCCAATACGACGTCGAACTTAAATTTGATGGGCTTGCGATCTCACTATGGTATGAACATGGTGTGTTGATTCGAGCGGTTACACGTGGGGATGGTGAAACAGGAGAAGTCATAACCCAAAATGTAAAAACAATTCGTAATTTGCCTAAAGTACTCATGATGTCTCAAGGTGTACCACCAGCGTTGTTAGAAGTTCGTGGCGAAGTACTAATGCCTAAAGCTGGATTTGTAAAGTTAAATGCTGAAAATGAGGCCAAAGGTGAGAAAACTTTTGCTAACCCAAGAAATGCAGCAGCAGGGAGTTTGCGTCAACTTGATCCGACCATAGCAGCATCACGACCACTTGCATTCTATGCTTATGGAATTGCGCAATGCATGCCACATCATGGTCTGAGCACGATGTCAGAGAGCTTAAATTGGCTTGAACAGTTGGGCTTTGCTGTTGGGGAAAAACATTTTGTTTGTGACAGTATTGAAGAGGTTCAAGCGGCTTATGAATCTGTAAATCAGGAGCGTCCAAACCTGTCAGTTGAAATTGACGGGATGGTCATCAAAGTCAATGATTTGAAGCAACAACAACAATTAGGCTTTTTAAGTCGTGAACCTCGATGGGCAACAGCATATAAGTTTCCTGCAGTGGCTGCGCTAACCACAGTTGAAAATATTGATTGGCAGGTAGGGCGTACAGGTACTTTAACGCCTGTAGCGCGATTAAATCCTGTATCGGTTGGCGGAGTCACAGTATCAAACGTGACTTTACATAATATTGGTGAAATACATCGCTTGGACGTGCGCGTTGGAGATACGGTGAGTGTCTATCGTAGCGGAGATGTTATTCCTAAAGTTGAAAAGGTTTGGCCAGAATTTCGACCTCTAGAAACCACTGAAATTCAATTGCCAGAACAATGTCCTGTATGTGCTTCTCCAGTTGTGATGCCTGAAGGCGAAGCTTTAGCACGATGTTCTGGTGGGCTTTATTGTGCGGCACAGCGTATAGAGGCGATCCGTCATTTTGTATCACGTAAAGCAATGGACATCGAAGGTTTGGGTGATCGTTGGGTTGAGTCTTTATTACATCTTGAACTCCTTAAAGATGTTGCAGACATTTATCACTTGCACGAGCATCGTGAAAAATTATTGACTATTGAAAAAATGGGTGAGAAATCTGTACAAAAACTCATCGACTCAATTGAAAGTAGTAAAAAAACAACATTAGCGGCATTTATTTACGCACTAGGCATTCGAGGAGTAGGCGAGACTACGGCTCGAATGTTAGCCAATACTTTCCAGACTTTAGATGCGCTGAAATCTGCTGATTTAGAAGCACTGAAGAAAACCCCTGATGTAGGTGATATTACTGCAGAATGGATATTAGACTTTTTTAAAGCTGAACATAATATTGAAGTATTAAATCGATTAATTGAGGCTGGAATTCATTGGGATGCACCGATAGCACCGACTCGACAACCTTTAAATGGTGAGAGCTGGGTGGTGACTGGTACTTTAAGCAGTATGGGGCGAGATGAAGCGACTCAACTCTTACAGGCATTAGGTGCACGTGTGAGTGGTAGTGTATCCAGTAAAACGAAAAGCTTGGTTGCTGGTGAAAAGGCGGGTTCCAAACTTGAAAAAGCAGAAAAACTAGGTATTCCGGTGATGAATGAGGCTGAGTTTATTGCATTTATGATTCAGCATGGTCAGCTCACTGAACCTGAGTCTTAAGTGTATCTTGCACATAACGAAGGGCATCAATAGATGCCCTTTTTTCTCGAGTAATTAGATATTAACCACGTTTTTTGATAATGCCATCGTCAAGTAGCTGTTGAAAATGTTCTACGATACTTGTCTCAACGTCACGATATTGCATGCCTAATTCTTGCTTACTACGCTCAGCATTGAAGTAAATGGGGTAACCCACATTCAAGTCAACGAATTTTCGCGTATAGCCAAACAGAGGAGCGAGTAATTTGAATAAAAACTTGGGAGCAATCATTCGTGGGAAAGGATAGCGTCCACCATAATGTTGTCGTAATGTTTTACCCATTTCGAGTAGGGTCATCGTTTTAGCATTAATAATATATCGTCCATGTGCTTTAGGGTGATGTGCTGCTTGGATATGCGCATGAGCGACATCTCGAACATCGACTAAACCATTCCACATTGGAGGAACACCAAATAATGTCATGCCATTTCCAAATTGTTGAATGACTTCAACACTTCCAGATTGTGTAGAAGGTGTGAGTGATGGTCCAACAACCAATGAGGGATTGATACACACTAAATTCCATCGAGATTGTGCCTTTTGCATATCCCATGCTTTGCGTTCTGCTGCGACTTTAGAGTAAAAATAAGGTTGGTGTTCGGCACTACTGGTGGTATTCCAATGGCTTTCTTCAAACTGGTTCTGCTCAGTTTTCAAAATATCCACTGCATCGCCATAAGTTGAAGCAATACTAGATGTGACAACGACACGTTTTACTGTATCTGTACGATTGACACTGTTCAGTACATTGGTCGTACCTTTTAGTGCAGGGTCAATCAAGTCTGTGATTGGATCTTTAAAGTTAGTCACTAAAAAAGGTGACGCCATATGGATCACAATTTCACAGTCTTTCATTGCTTCATCAAACGAACCTTCTTCTAAGAGATTTGCTTGAAATAACTTTAAAGCGCCTGAAGTTTGAGATGCGATTTGTTCTAAATGTTGAAAACTTGAACTTTTAGTTAAGTCTCGTACAGTGGCGTGAACTGTGTATCCTTGTTCTAATAATTGTTTAATTACCCAACCAGCAATATAGCCAGTTGCACCTGTCACCAAAATCGGAGCAGTAGTCGTCATCATTGTTATTGCCTGATGGTCAAATAGATTCATTCTAAAATTAAAAAAAGGATTTGTCCTTGATCATTTTCAACATCAACTCAAATGTAATGAGAGTCACTTCGATTGGTTACAAAATTAAATAGAGCTAAAATTTGTTTAAAACTGCTCTCGAATTTTTTTAACTGTATGCAAGGGGTTATTTTTTAAGTAAAAAATAAGTGATTCAAACTGCAAATGCGTATGTTTCTCATTTTAATTATATAAAAATCATAAACTTACACATTATATTTTTTGCAAAATAAGCTCTGATTGTTCATAATGTTGCTATTAAAGAATGGAGTGATTGAAATGCGTGGCAATCCAGAAGTCGTAGATTACTTAAATATGTTGATCGGTGGTGAACTGGCTGCTCGTGATCAATATCTCATTCATTCACGTATGTATGAAGATTGGGGTCTCACTAAGATTTTTGAGCGTATCGATCACGAAATGCAAGAAGAAGCACAACATGCTGATGCTATTATTCGCCGTGTCTTATTCTTGGAAGGCACACCGAATATGAGTCGTGATGATATTGAAGTAGGTGAAGACGTTGTTTCATGTTTAAAAGCCGATTTAAAGCTTGAGTACGAAGTGCGTGAAAAATTAGCGCAAGGTGTAAAGCTTTGTGAGGAAAAAAGCGATTACGTGACACGTGATATGTTGCGTCAACAAATGTCGGATACCGAAGAAGATCATACCTATTGGTTGGAAAAACAGCTTCGCTTAATTGAACTAATTGGTTTACAAAACTATATTCAGTCTCAAATGTAAGTTAAAACCCAGCAAGGCTGGGTTTTTTTATACCTCAGTTTTGCCTGAATTGGCTCATTTTTAATAATTATCTAAAAATCAAAGTGAAATTGAATGATTTGCTCAATGAGTTATTGTGCTTGGCTTTATATACTGACCGAAAACGATCAGCTAAGGATTGGCAATCATGAGTAAAATCTTATTAATTACCGGTTGGGGACTTGGAACAAAACCACTAGAAAATTTAAAAACTGCTTTGGATATGGCAGGATTTCAAATCGATCTGATTAATATCTTTAATGCACTCGACCCTGTGGAATTATCTAAACATGTAGAGTTAGCCAAAAAAGTCGATGTCATTATGGGGTGGTCTTTAGGCGGACAATTAGCAACGTTGCTCACCCAAAAGGTTTTCGAGCTTTCAGGTCAGGCAAAAACGTTAATTACTTTAGCATCGAATCCTTGCTTCGTTGCCAATGAACGCTGGTGTACAGGTATGCCGGTTTCTACTTTTCAAAGTTTTAGAGAGTCTTTTGAAAATGATCCCATGACCACTTTAAAGCGATTTTGTTATCTGGTCTCACAGGGAAGCCAAACTGCTAAGCAAGATTGGCAATCTTTGCAAAATTCAATTACGAGTGAAGAGCTAGATTTAAAAAAGCAGGGCTTGGATTTACTATATCATCTTAATACTGTCGAGATATTGAAAAATTATGTCGGAAAACAATTACATGTATTTGCTGATGATGATGGATTAGTTAGTAACAAAGTTCTAGATAATATCCGAAAGATAGATGCAAAGTTTTTTAAATTCGAAATTATCCCAGGCTCTCACTGCTTTTCAATTTTTAGAGCTACACAACTAAGTGACAAAATCGTTCAATATCTAAGAAAGAATGAGAAATCCTGATGAATATTGTCTAATCAGGCAATTCATAACAAAAATAATTCGCGTTATGCTCTGTTTAGATTAATAAGGAAATTCTTCCAGGATGGTTGACGAATTCGATTTAGCACACTTATGGCACCCTTATACTTCGATGTTAAACCCACTGCCGACATATAAAGTAAAAAAGGCTACAGGGGTGATGATTGAACTTGAAGATGGCCGTCAACTCATTGATGGTATGTCATCTTGGTGGTGTGCCATTCACGGATATAACCATCCTCAACTTAATCAAGCTGTGTCGGATCAATTGCAGCACATGTCACACATTATGTTTGGTGGGCTTACTCATGATCCTGCGATTGAATTAGGGAAGGCATTATTAAAAATTACACCACCTCAATTAGATAAAATATTCTATGCGGACTCAGGTTCTGTCGCCGTTGAAGTCGCATTGAAAATGGCAGTTCAATATTGGACCGCACAAGATAAGAAAGATAAAACCAGTTTTATCACGACGCGTTCTGGTTATCATGGTGATACATGGAATGCAATGTCAGTTTGTGATCCCGTCACAGGGATGCATCAGGTCTTTGGTTCTAGCTTGCCTTCTCGTTATTTTGTTCCTGCACCGCAGACTCGATTTGATGAAGATTGGAATCCAGCAGATACTCTTGTATTGGCAGAAACTTTAAAAAACCATCATGCCACTATCGCTGCCATGATTATTGAGCCGATTGTGCAAGGTGCTGGAGGCATGCGTTTCTATCATCCTGAATATTTACGCGAAGCCAAGAGGCTATGCGATCAATATCAGGTGTTAATGATATTTGATGAAATTGCCACGGGGTTTGGACGAACAGGTAAATTATTTGCTTGGGAACACGCTCAAGTTGAACCAGACATCATGTGTATTGGTAAGGCGCTGACCGGTGGGTATATGACTTTATCTGCAACACTGACCACGCGACATGTCGCTGAAGTGATCAGCTCTGGTGAAGCTGGCGTATTTATGCATGGACCTACATTTATGGCGAATCCCTTGGCTTGTGCTGTCGCCTTAAAGAGTACTGAGCTTTTATTGTCACAAGATTGGCAGTCCAATATTCAAAGAATAGAGCAAGTTCTAAAAAATTATTTACATAGATTAGATGATCAAGCACATATTCAAGATGTCCGTGTGCTCGGTGCTATCGGTGTTGTTGAACTTAAACAAAATGTTGATATGAAAACGCTGCAACAGCGTTTCGTAGAACGAGGCGTGTGGATTCGTCCTTTTGGAAAATTAGTTTATGTCATGCCGCCTTTTGTGATTTCAGATGTCGAACTCACTGAATTACTAACGCAGTTGGTGAGTGTTGTGATGGAGCTTGCAGAGGAAATGAGATGAATCTGTTGGATCACTACGCAGAGCAGTTAGACTCATTAAAACAAACTGGAAATTTTCGGCAGTTTAAATCCATCGTTCAGTATGGAAAATGGGTTGAGTTTCAGCAACAGAGAATGTTGAATCTTTCGAGTAATGATTATTTAGGAATTGCATCAGATCTACAAATAAGAGAAGCTTTTTTTGATCATTGTTCAGTAGATTCAAAAAGAATGAGCTCTTCATCTTCAAGATTACTCACAGGAAATTATCCTGAATATGAGCAATTTGAATATGACATGAGTCAATCATTCAATCAAAGGGCAGTCCTGTTATTCAACAGTGGCTATCACATGAATATTGGTATTTTGCCTGCGATTGCTGATAGTCAGACTTTAATTCTTTCGGATAAATTGATTCACGCCAGCATGATTGATGGGATTCGCTTAAGTAAAGCGAAGCTGATACGTTATCGACATAATGATCTGCTTCATTTAAAGCAATTGATCGAGCAATATCATGATGATCCCTTGTATCAAAGAATCATTGTGGTAACTGAATCAATTTTTAGTATGGATGGTGATGAAACTGATTTAACTGCATTGGTGAGTCTGAAATATCAGTTCAGTAAAATCATGTTATATGTTGATGAAGCACATGCTATTGGTGTTCGGGGGAAGCAAGGACTCGGTTGCGCTGAACAATATGCTGTCATAGATGATATCGATTTCTTGGTAGGAACATTTGGGAAAGCACTCGCATCTGTTGGTGGATACATTGTGTGTCATCCAATCTTAAAAGATTATTTAATCAACAAAATGCGCTCGTTGATTTTTAGTACCGCACAACCGCCCATCAACATGGCTTGGACGCATTTTATTTGGAATAAAATGAAAAAAATGCAGGAGCAACGTGCTCATTTAAGTGATTTGAGTCTGCAACTGCTTCAATATATTCTTGAGCAAGGTTACGAATGTCCTTCAAGCTCGCAGATTATTCCTTTAATTTTAGGTGATTCTCAGCGTGCACTTGAGCGCGCACAACAATTACAACAATCTGGTTTTTATATTTTGCCGGTTCGGCCACCAACGGTTCCACAAGGAAGTTCACGCCTGAGAATTTGTATGAATTCTCAGCTGAATCAAGATGAATTGGAGCGGTTGAAAGAACAATTATGAATGACTCTATGTTGAACAAATTTATTCAAAAAGAAATGATTGCTACTCGATTTGCAAAATCGCATTGGACTTATGCAGATCAAGCACGTATTCAACAAAATGTAGCGAAGCATTTAAACGAGCTGATGCGTCTTTATGTTTCAGCTTCTGAGCTTGCTAAAGTATTTGAAATTGGATGTGGAACTGGAAATCTAACTCAAGAGATGCTTAATCATTTTAAAATGGATCAAGTCATTTTGAATGATTTATATGCTGATGTTGAGCATACCATTAGTCATCATCAGCCTGTCGAGTGGCGTATTGGTGATGTCGAAAAAATTGAGTTGCCCAAAGACCTTGATTTATGTGTCTCAAGCTCTGCATTACAGTGGATGTCTGAGTTTGAAAGATTGATACAGAAAATTCATTCGGCTTTAAAGCCCAATGGTTTTTTTTGCTTTTCAACTTATGGGCCTCAGAACTTAAAAGAAATTAAATCCTTAACTGGTCAAGGATTGAAATATTTTGATCAAAGCCAAATTAAAAGCTTACTAGAGCAGAACGGCTTTGAAGTGATGCACTGTGAACAACAATTGGCTCAATTACACTTCGCGCACCCAAAATTAGTCCTAAAACATTTACAGGCCACAGGTGTGACGGCAACCTCACAGGGGTTTCGTTGGACGAAGGAAAGTTTGAATCAATTTTATCTAGCTTACCGACAATTTATTGCGACTGATGAGCAAGAGAATCTTGTATATCCTTTAACGTATCACCCTATATTTTTTATCGCACGGAGTAAGTCATGAGTGCTCAAATCTACTTTGTGAGCGGTATTGATACTGGAATTGGAAAAACATACGTCACTGGTTATTTGGCAAAAATTTGGCGTGAACAAGGGCGGAATGTCATTACTCAGAAATTAATTCAAACGGGTAATGTGGATGTTTCTGAAGATATTGAAAAACATCGTGAAATTATGGGATGTGGTTGGTTAGAGGAAGATACTCAAAAACTCACTATGCCTGAAATTTTCAGTTATCCTGCATCGCCTCACTTAGCGACACGTATAGATGGGCGAAGTATTGATTTCGCTAAAATTGAACAAGCGACTCAACAGTTGTCCTCTTCATATGAAGTTGTTTTACTTGAAGGGGCGGGTGGCTTGATGGTCCCTCTAACAACACAATATTTAACCATTGATTATTTAGTGGATAAAAAATATCCCATAATTTTGGTGAGTTCGGGGCGTTTGGGAAGCATCAACCATACTTTGTTGAGCTTAGAGGCACTGAAGCATCGTGGGCTTGAGTTATATGCTCTAGCATATAATTTGAATGCTGAATCTGACGATGAGCTTATTTCACGTGATACATCTGCCTACTTAAAAAAGTATTTATCGCAACATTTTCCATCTGCTAAATGGATTGATATTCCTTTTATTGAATAAATGAAAAAAACCGCTCTATTGAGCGGTTTTTTTAGGGATTTAAAAAATTAGAACTTCTTAAAGCCTTTGTTAATACCAAAAGGTTTGCGTTGACCAAATTTATTTTCATTACGTGGTTTGTAATCAACAGAATTGCCGTTTACTTCACCTTTGTTTTCAGGACGCTTATTGCGGAAATCCTGATTTTCAGTGCGAGGGGCACGATTGTTGAATCGATTCTCAAAGCCTTCTTGACGTGGCGCACGTGCATTGAAACGGTTTTCTGAGCCTTCTTGACGCGGTGCGCGATTGTTAAATCGATTATCACTGCGGCTTTGATCAGCACCACCTTGACGGAAGTCACGGCGTGGTTCTTGATGCTCACCTTCGTCACGGCGTTGTTGGCGTAAATAACCACCACGACGTGCTGCAAGTGGTTTCTCTTGCATACGTTCATTGCGGCGTTTCGCCATACCGTAAAGACCAGTACCTTGACGTGGTTTGAGCTCAACAGACTTAGTTAAGTTATCAATGTCATTTTTATCAAGTTCAATCCAACGACCTGTACGTAATTCACGTGGCAGAATGACTGTACCATAACGTGTACGTAATAGACGGCTGACTTTCAAGCCTTGTGATTCAAAGATGCGGCGTACTTCACGGTTACGTCCTTCTTTTACAACCACTTGATACCAACGGTTAATCCCTTCACCACCAATTTCAGAGAATGACTCAAATTTTGCTGGACCATCATCGAGCATGACACCATCTGTCATGTTCTTTTTCAGTTGAGGGGTCACTTCACCCATCACACGTACAGCGTATTCGCGTTCAATTTCACTAGATGGATGCATTAAGCGGTTTGCAAGCTCGCCATCGTTTGTGAAAAGTAATAATCCTGTTGAGTTGATATCTAAACGACCAACCATGACCCAACGATCACCCGGAATTGATGGTAATTGATCAAATACAGTTGGGCGATTTTCAGGATCGTTACGTGAACAGATTTCACCTTCAGGTTTGTAGTAAATCAATACACGACGACGGATTTCATCTTCTATTTGGAACTGTACTTTACGACCATCGATACGAAGCTCATCGGTTGGTTCGATACGTTCACCTACTTGAGCAACTTGACCGTTGACACTAACACGACCGGCAGCAATGACTTCTTCCATATAGCGGCGAGAGCCCAAACCTACACGTGCCAATACCTTTTGCAATTTTTCACTCATAACAGCATAACCTTAGAAATAATCATCAACAGTTCACCTATTTACGACTTGGGTGCGTGAGCATCCAATGCCATAAAAGCTTCCTTGGCATCCTGTAGGGGAGGCAGTTGATTTAAATCACTTAAACCAAAAGCATTTAAAAATTGTGGCGTTGTAACCAACAACGCGGGTCTTCCTGGAAGTTCCCGGAAACCAGACTCTTTAATCCAGTTCCAATCGAATAACGTTCTGAGTTGCTGACTGTTATTCGTGACTCCTCGAATTTGCTCAATATCGGCTCGGGTAACGGGCTGATGATAAGCAATCACTGCTAGAGTTTCTAACAATGATGGTGATAATTTAGTTGGACGTTCTGGCCAAGTTTGTGCAATCACTTGTCGATACTTAGCACGAACTTGAAAGCGAAAACCTTGAGCTGTTTCAGTCAGCTCAATTGAACGACCGTGTTGTAACACTGCAAGCTGTTGCAAATATGCGCGCAGTTGTTGTTTGGAAAATTGGTTTTGAAATGCCTCTTTCAAGCGTGCAATAGAAACAGGCGCTTCACTGGCAAAAATAATTGCTTCGAGCTGCATGAGCACTTCGTGGTGTAACTCATCAACTTGAAAGGAGTTTGATTGATCAATGGTCATATCATCACCCCTTGAATTGCCAGCGGGGCTTCAATACCTGATGCAATAATTTGAACTTTTTGCTGACGTGTTAGCTCTAATATTGCCATAAAGGTCACCACTAACCCCATACGACCTTGACTTGGTTTTAAAAGTTGATCAAATTTCAAAACCTCACCTGATTTTGTCATCTGTTCAATATAGGCAATACGTTCTTCAAGCAAAACAGGTTCTTGAGTAATCTGGTGTGTAACAGGCTCTGGGCGATTAAAAATACAAAACATAGCATCGCGCAGAAGAGAGGCTTCATAACCTTCATTTACTGTATTAATTTGTCCAAGGCTAACGTTGGGTAGAAAAGTATCACGGTCCAAAATAGGCATTTGACCGAGACGCTCAGCAGCTTGCTTGATCCTTAAATATGTCTCTAAACGATCTATTAATTGTTGTTTTGGATCTTTTTCAATTTGAATTGATTTAGGTTTAGGCAGCAGTAAGCGTGATTTTAAATCTGCTAATAAAGCCGCCATCACCATATAATCTGCGGTCAACTCAATATTGAGTGACTTCATACTGTCAATATATGACAAATATTGCGTTGCAATCGGAGCTATATCGAGCTGAAGTAGATCGAAACCGTTTTTTTGGATGAGGTAAATTAAAAAGTCGAGTGGTCCTTCGAAATGTTCTAATAGAATTTCGAATGCTGCAGGCGGTATATATAAATCTTCAGGAATCGTATCTTGCCACTCATCTAAAACACGGATGTGTGGAAGTGCGTCCATGGGATTATGGATAGCTTGAGTCATTACAATTATTAGCCACGCGAATTTTCAAAAGCATGTTGGGCGATTCAGGAGATCACATATCGAAATCAGTAAAAGGACAGTGATTCGAATAGCATAAAAACAATATGGGTATTCTAAATTAAATCGAGTGCTGAATATATCTTTATCCGCAGTTTTACGATAAAAAATTTGAAATAAATAGGTGGTATTTTTTAAGGTTATATAGATATATTTAGTGTTTTAACTGATAAATGTAAACTGGTATTCATTGTTGGTGTGTATTCGACGAGAAGTAAAAGAGTATGAATAATTTTCAAAAAGTAGAACAAAATGTATATGAACAAAGTGTAGGTATAAAAGTTCACTCAAATACGCACCCTATAGACTCATTCAAAGCGTTGAGTGGAACGTATGTAAATTTATATCCTTTAAATTTAATTGAAAATATTGAAGAGCTTGCGAGAAATCTATTCCCGATTAAGATTGCAGATGAGTTTATTTCAAGCTTTACCTATTTGCCTTACGATGCGCCAACTTCGATTGAAGACTTGTCATATAAACTCTCATCGCAATTTGGAACACAGGGGAATATTTATTATGTTATTCGCATAGTGAACAAACCAGTGGGGTGGATCGCATTGATGAATATCGGGTTGGATGATGGAGTAGTTGAAATTGGGAATGTATATTTCTCAGCAGATTTAAAACGGTCTAGAGCTGCTACAGAAGTATTATTTTTACTGTTGAATGAGTGTTTTACTTTAGGATTTAGGCGTATAGAGTGGAAGTGTCATGAGTTGAACTTAGCTTCCAAAAAAGCCGCACTACGATTCGGTTTTCAATATGAAGGAATGTTTAGACAACATAAAGTGGTCAAGGGAAGAAACCGAAACACGCTTTGGTTTTCAATGTTGGATGAAGAGTGGCTGACTTTAAAAGAAAGTTATTTAGCTTGGCTTGAACCAAGCAACTTTACGCAAGAGGGTCAACAAATAAAGACCCTCCAAGCATTTTATAACGAAAAATCAGCGTAAATTAAATAAAGCGAGATGAATGGTGAGGCATTTTACTCAAAAGCACTCACATCACCCACGCCACGGCGGATAATAACAGGTTGACTTCCTGAGAGATCAACAATACTTGTCGTAGTTAATGTACCAAGTCCACTATCAATAAAAACATCAATTCTTTTACTTAATTGTTGTTCTATTTCATATGGATCATCCAAAGGCTCAGTTTGACCTGGAAGAATCAGGGTGCTGGTGAGTAAAGGTTCCCCCAGCTCTTTAAGAAGCATTTGACAGACTGGGTTGCTCGGTACACGTAAACCAATGGTTTTCTTTTTGGGGTGCATCAAGCGACGAGGGACTTCACTTGTCGCTTGCAAAATAAAGGTGGTAATCGCAGGTGTATTATTTTTAAGCAGACGATAAGTTGCATTATCCACTTTTGCATACGTTGCAATATCTGAGAGATCCGCACATAAGATCGCATATTGATGCTTAGCACCAAGATCACGGATTTGAGCAATTCGTTCCATTGCTTGCTTATTACCAATTTGGCATCCGATGGCATAGGCCGCATCTGTTGGATAAACCACGACATCGCCTGCACGTATTCTTTCTACTGCTTGAGTAATAAGTCGAGATTGTGGATTGTCAGGATGTACTCTTAAATGAAGCATTTTATTTTCTCCTGATTATTTTTTCGTATTATTGCGTGCATGGACATTCACTTCAATGTCATGAATATATATTTACTAGACTTAATCTAGCGATGCACGAGAAAATTCATCCAAATGTAATGTTTTGCCACTTCTGAGACACTTACAGATGCACTGAATAAAGTGTTGAGCATCTCGAGGAAGCTGAGCTTCACCTGAAAAATAACGTTGTACTTGAGCATAAACATTGTCTTTAAAAGACTGTCCATCACCACCTTCACCCGTTAAATTGTCCAGAGAAACGCGGAATTTTCGACCAAAGGCTGTGGCAAACATCCATTCAATTGCTTGAGGTTTAATTTCGACTTGTTCAAATAGGGCTTGTTGTTCAGCGGTTCGACCATCTGGTGCATACCAGTAGCCAAGATCAGGAAGAGTGCGACGATGATCCCCTGCGATTGTCCAATGACTTATTTCATGTAAAGCACTATTGAAAAATCCATGTGCGAATTGGATGCGAGCGGGTTGTTGGTCTGAGGCAGGGAAGTATTCAGGTTCAAAGTCGCCTTTGACTAATGTGACATTTAAGTGGGAAAACCAATGATTAAAGTGTAAGATAAGCCAGTCTACCTGTTGAGCTTCTGTTTGCAGATTTACCCAAGGTGCGAGTTGCACGCGGTCTAAGTGATCGGTCAAATTTGAGGTCGAAGGATAGTGTAACTGTAATGAAGTTGTGACTTCAGGTTGCGGCTGCAACTGATGCATGACTTGATTAACCCAAATGATCTGTCTGAATAAGTGCAAAATTGTATCTTAATCTTTGACAGAGTACTTATGAATTTGTAGAATTGCCGCCTTAATTATGTCAGCAAATACCTTTCCGGCACAGATTGAGCCGTTTAAATGGGCTGAACAGGGCTTCACATGGTCAGGTACACTGCCATTGTCGCGCTTTGTTCGTATATCCCGTGAAGCTGTTGGGTCAATTGATAATCAATTGATCAATATAGACTGTAAGCTATCAATGGATGCGTATCATCGTATCGTTTGGCTTGATGGTAGTGTTGAAACGAAGGTTCCAATGGAATGCCAACGTTGTTTGGATACTGTTGAATTACCTCTCGAATTGGACTTTCATCTGGCTTTAGTCGATGATGAGTCACTGATAGAGCGCTTGGATGAGGATGCTGATTTCATCGTCTTAGGTGAGAGTGAAGCAACGACAAAAGGTTCATTTGATGCACCTGCAACCGCTGATTTACTTTCTCTCATAGAAGATGAATTGTTATTGTTGATTCCTTTGTCACCAAGACATGAGTCTTGTGAGCATAAGCATCAACCTGCCCAAGAAGAAGTTGTTGAAGAAAAACGAGATAATCCGTTTGGTGTTTTGGCAGCTTTGAAGGGTAAACTTAACTAATTTTTGTGTTATACTCTTAGGTATAAGACAATCGAATTTGTTCTGATCCATTTTTTCGATCTTTGTAAGGAGCCATCATGGCCGTTCAGCAAAACCGTAAAAGTCGCTCTCGCCGTGACATGCGCCGTTCACATGACGCTTTAACCGAGAATGCATTAACAGTAGACCAAACGACTGGTGAAACTCACCGTCGTCACCACGTAACTAAAGATGGTGTCTACCGTGGTCGTCAATTATTCGCTAAAGCAGCTGATGCTGAATAATTGGTGATGTATTAAGCGTCAAGCTTAGTAGAAAAAATGGGAGCGTAAGCTCCCTTTTTTTATTTCTATTTTTTGTTGTATTTGGCAATTACCAAAGCTTTTTTTTAATGATAAATTTCGCTCCATCAAATCAGTTAAGACTTGAGTTTGATGTTCAATATGATCGAAATGAATCAAAATTGAATAGTCAAAGCTCTGAATAAAGGATTTTTATATGTCTGCTAAACGCCTCGAGCAAGCCGTTCTTGCGACCAAAACTGCATTTGTTTTTCCTGGACAGGGTTCTCAAAAAGCAGGAATGTTAGCGGAGCTTGCAGAACAGTTTAGTAGTGTGCAAGAAACGTTTGCTGAAGCTTCTGAAGCACTCGGCTTTGATTTATGGCACATTGCGCAAAGTGGTGAAGGGTTAAACCAAACTGAATTTACACAACCAGTACTGCTCACAGCAAGCATTGCTTTATGGCGTGTATGGTTAGAGCTTGGTGGTGTCGTTCCTAAATATTTAGCGGGACATTCACTGGGTGAATACAGTGCATTGGTTGCTGCAGAATCTTTAAGCTTAAAAGATGCAGTTAAATTGGTGAACTTACGCGGTAAGTTGATGCAAGATGCTGTCCCTCAGGGTCAAGGTGCTATGGCTGCGATTCTTGGTCTTGATGATGCTAAGGTTGTAGAACTGTGTGCTCAAGTCACCGCTCAAGGTGAGGGTTCGGTGGAGGCTGCAAACTATAATGCACAGGGTCAAGTTGTGGTGGCAGGTGATACTGCACGAGTTGAAGCGTTAATGGCTTTGGTAAAAGAGCAAGGTGCAAAAGCAATTGCGTTACCAGTATCAGTACCATCACATTGTTCATTAATGAAGCCAGCGGCAGCAGAGTTTGCCAAAGCTTTAGCAGATGTTGATATTCAATTACCTCGCATTCCAGTGATTCAAAATGTCAATGCACAAGTGGCTGACAGTGTTGATGAATTGCGTACAGCGTTGACATCACAACTTTATGAGTCTGTCCAATGGACTAAAACACTTCAAGTATTGGCTGATCAAGATGTGAGCTATGTTGTTGAATGTGGTCCTGGGAATGTATTAACAAATTTAGCAAAACGTCTAGCACATGTTGAAAAAGCATTGCCTTTAGATACTAAATCTCGTTTAGAAGATGCTTTAAATACTGTATTAGTTGCAGAAGGGAAAATTGCATGACGCAGGAACGTAAAGTCGCGTTAGTGACAGGTGCAAGCCGTGGTATTGGTGCTGCGATTGCACAACAGCTGATCGAAGATGGCTTTTTTGTTGTAGGTACGGCTACATCTGATTCTGGTGCTGAAAAATTATCTACACAATTTGCTGAACATGGTGCAGGAAAAGTACTCGATGTTCGTGATGGAGCTGCAATTGATGCACTCATTACAGATATTGAACAAAGTTTTGGTCCTGTACTTGTTCTTGTGAATAATGCAGGTATCACAAAAGATAATCTACTGCTTCGTATGTCTGAAGATGATTGGGATGATATCCAAAATATTCATCTTAAAGCAGTGTTCCGTCTCTCTAAACGTGTATTGAAAGGTATGACGAAAGCGAGATTTGGACGAATTATCAATATTAGTTCTGTCGTTGCGCATTTTGCAAATCCAGGTCAAGCAAATTATTCAGCTGCGAAGGCTGGGATTGAAGCTTTTAGCCGCAGTTTGGCTAAAGAAATGGGCAGTCGTCAAATTACTGTCAATAGTATCGCGCCTGGATTTATTGCAACTGAGATGACTGAACAGTTAAGTGATGAAATTCAGAAAAAAATGAGTGATCAAGTGGCATTGAACCGTTTTGGTCAGCCTCAAGATATCGCAAATGCAGTAAGTTTCCTTGCTTCTGATAAAGCAAGTTACATTACTGGTACGGTATTACACGTGAATGGCGGTTTATACATGGCGTAATGCGATGTATAAACTTTCAAATATATCAAGATTCAATTAAACTATAGGCATTATACGCCGCCACAAGCAATGAGGAGAATTCCTGTGAGCGATATCGAACAACGTATCAAACAAGCAGTAGCTGAACAACTTGGCTTAAAAGCTGAAGAGATTAAAAACGAAGCATCTTTCATGGATGACTTAGGTGCTGACTCTCTAGATCTAGTTGAGCTTGTAATGTCTTTCGAAAATGATTTCGACATTACTATTCCTGATGAAGACTCTAACGAAATTACAACTGTTCAATCTGCTATCGATTATGTAACTAAGAAATTAGCTTAATCATCAGATTCAGTTCTTTTCGAACTTAAAAGCTACCTTTATGGTGGCTTTTTTTTATTAAGGATTAAATTGCAATATTACATTAAGTTACCTTAAGTTTAAGAAAGATAACGGCGTTAGGTATAGTTCTTCTGTATAAAAATTAAGGGATCTAAATTATTTGATCACCAAACTGAAATAACAATAGGAGAATAACAATGGGTCTTTTTGATTTTGTGAGAGGTATTGGGAAAAAAAATACCGCACCAGCTGAGCAACAAGCTACACCAGCAACGCCAGCAGAGCCATCTGCTCAAGAAATTGCGAATAAATTATTGGGGCATATTAAATCACTTGGCTTACCAGTAACAGGACTGTCTGTGACTTATAATGCAAGCAGTGATTTAGCGACTGTAAAAGGACAAGTGCAAACTCAAGCAGATCGTGAAAAGATCATCTTGGCTGTGGGAAATATTGATCATGTTGCTCAAGTCGATGACCAACTTACTGTTTCATCTCCAGAGCCTGAAAGTAAATTCTATACAGTAAAATCAGGGGATAATCTTTCAAAAATTTCTAAAGAGTTTTATGGTGATGCAAATCAGTACAACAAAATTTTTGAAGCAAACCGACCATTACTTAAAAATGCAGATGATATTTTCCCGGGACAGGTTCTAAGAATTCCAAACTAAAATATCAATGAATCTAAAAGACCGAGATTTAAATCTCGGTTTTTGATTTTAAAGTAACTTAATAACTTAAAACTGATTTTTAAATTATCAATATAAAACAATATTTTAACGGCTGGAAAATTTCTATAAATATATTTTAACTTCCACATTGCAATGGTGTTTTTGGCCATTTTTTAAGTTATTTCGAAGTAATAAGAATAAAAAAATTGAAATAAACTCATTAATTCTAACCTTATGTTTTATATAGAAAAAATAAATTAGTAAAAATAAGTGTTTGAAAATAAATAAAATTTAATTTGTTTCAGGAGATAAAATATTGTTTCATTAGGTTTTATTATGTAACTTTAATTAATTAATAGTGTAATTTTGTTTCTGGTATTTTTTTGCAATATTTAAAAATTTTATGTCTAACTTATATAAAATAATAAATTATGAGATTTTTTTCACTATTAATTTATAAATAGTGACTTTGTATAAATTTAAATATTCTCAATAAAAACATTGCTTTAAGAATCTCGAATGGGGTGTAAAAAATTTTTTTTAACTATGAATTTTTGTTGATTTTCAACTGACTTTTTATGACGTTTACATTGATTCTCAATCTGATAAAAAAATAGAGGGTTAAAGAATATCTTAATAATACTGGGTGACGTCATGAAAAATTTAGAAATATTATCAAAAAACGATGGGGCGGTTTTAGAAAAGACTACTGCTAATAAAATCGTATTAAACCAGAACTCAATTGTGAAAATTGATGCATCAATCGAAGAGGTCTTAAACTTTGAGAAAGAAGGAAATTCTTTAGTTATTAATTTTAAAAATGGCGAACAATTAGTTGTAGAAAGTTATTTTGAGGATCCTTTAAATAGTCATAATATTTTATTTAATGACAATGGTCAGCTTTATTGGGTTGAGTTCACAGATGCTGCCAATGAAATAGCTTCGACTATTAAATATTATCCAATTGATGATATTTCAGCACTTATCGCTGGAAACTCAAGTACAGTTTTGACAGGGTTAACTCCATGGTTAATTGCAGGGGGATTAGCTGCTGGAGTAGTTGCTATTGCAGATAATATGAGTGATTCTGATAAAAAATCTAATTCTGTATCGCCGGAACCAGAACCACCAATTAACGATGAATTAGAAGAAGCAAAACAGCTGGTTAATGATGCAGAGAAAGCTTATCAAGATCTTAAAGATTTGATTGAAGATAAATTAAATGATGGGTTAATTACTCCTGAGGAAAAAGCTGAATTAGAGGAAGCATTACAAGATGCAAAGGATGCTAAAGATGCTGCTCAAGATAAAGTCGATAACTTGGTAGATGGCGAGGCAAAATCTGATTTACAAGATCGACTAGATGATTTGGTTGATGAAGAGTTGCCAGCAATTAATGATCAAAATGGTGATGGTGTACCAGATGATCTCGAGCAAGCTTTACTAGATGCTGAAGAAGCTGTAGCCAATGCTGAACAAGCGTACGAAGCATTAAAAGATTTAATTTTAGAGAAGAATGAAAACGGCCTGATTACACCTGCTGAAAGAGCGGAATTAGATCAAGCTAAAGAGGCTTTCGAGAGTGCCAAAGCCTTAGCAGAAACTAAAACAAATTTATTACCAGAATCAGTTCAATCTCAAAAAGATGCTTTGCAGGAACGTCTTGAAGATTTAGTGGATATCATCCTACCTGAAATTAATGATGAAAATGATGATGGTATCGTAGATGATATCGCTGAAGCACTCATTGAAGCAGAGTTGGCTGTTGCGGAGGCTGAAGCAAAGTATGCAGCTGCTGAAAATGCTTTAACTGTTGCAAATCGTGATGGATTAATTAATCCAACAGAGCTTAATGCTTTACAGAATGCTTTAGAGCAGGCACAAATTGCTAAGTCAACTGCTCAAAGTAAAGTAAATGCTCTACCTGAATCTGTTCAGGAACAGAAAGATGCCTTTCAAAATCGATTAGATGATCTGACTGACATAAGTTTGCCTGAAGTAAATGACGCAGATGGTGATGGCATTGTAGATGGCTTACCAGAAGCGATTCAGGAAGCGCAGTCAGCTGTAGAAGAAGCTGAAGCTAAATATGCTGAAGCTCTTAATAATTTAGCTTTGGCTCAAAAAGATGGCTTAATTAACCCGCTTGAACTCAGTATTCTTGAACAGAAAGTACAGGCTGCACTTGATGCAAAAGAAGTTGCTCAAGATAAGGTAAATGTATTGCCAAATGGAGCGATTAAAGATGGTTTACAAGATCGTCTAGATGCTCTTGTAAATATTGACTTGCCTGAAGTCAATGATGCAGATGGTGATGGCGTACCAGACGGCGAAGATATTACACTTGAAGAAGCGACAGAGGCAGTAGAGGCGGCTGAAGCAGCATATGCTGAGGCAGAGCAAGCACTAGCAGATGCAGAATCAGATGGTTTAATCACGCCAACAGAACTTGCTGAGCTGACTCAAGCACGTGATGATGCACTTGCTGCTAAAGAAGAAGCACAAGCGAAAGTTGATGCACTTCCAGAAGGAGCAGACAAAGACGCATTGGATGTACGCTTAGATGATCTAGTCGACATCACCTTACCAACAGTAAATGATGAAAACGAAGATGGCGTAGCAGATGAGTACGAACAAGTATTGGCAGATGCCGAAGCAGCAGTAGAGGCGGCTGAAGCAGCATACGCTGCGGCAGAACAAGCGCTGATCGATGCAAATGCCAATGGCCTCATCACGCCAACAGAACTTACTGCATTGACTCAAGCACGTGATGATGCACTTGCTGCGAAAACAGAAGCACAAACAAAAGTGACAGCGTTACCTGAGGCAGTACAAGCAGAAAAAGATGCGCTACAAGGTCGTTTAAATGATCTGGTTGATATCACTTTACCAACAGTAAATGACGAAGATGAAGATGGTGTTGTTGATGATATTGGTGAAGCTCTAGCAGCGGCTGAAGCAGCAGTAGAGGCAGCAGAAGCAGCATATGCAGAGGCAGAGCAAGCACTAGCAGATGCAGAATCAGATGGTTTAATCACCCCAACAGAACTTACTGAGCTGACTCAAGCACGTGATGATGCACTTGCTGCGAAAACAGAAGCACAAACAAAAGTGACAGCGTTACCTGAGGCAGTACAAGCAGAAAAAGATGCGCTACAAGGTCGTTTAAATGATCTAGTCGACATCACCTTACCAGCAGTAAATGATGAAAACGAAGATGGTGTGGATGATGCAGTTGCAGCACTTGAAGAAGCGACAGAAGCAGTAGAGGCGGCAGAAGCAGCATATGCAGAGGCAGAGCAAGCACTAGCAGATGCCGAATCAGATGGTTTAATCACCCCAACAGAACTTACTGAGCTGACTCAAGCACGTGATGATGCACTTGCTGCTAAAGAAGATGCACAAGCGAAAGTTGATGCACTTCCAGAAGGAGCAGACAAAGACGCATTGGATGCACGCTTAGATGATCTAGTCGACATCACCTTACCAACAGTAAATGATGAAAACGAAGATGGTGTGGATGATGCAGTTGCAGCACTTGAAGAAGCGACAGAAGCAGTAGAGGCGGCAGAAGCAGCATATGCAGAGGCAGAGCAAGCACTAGCAGATGCCGAATCAGATGGTTTAATCACCCCAACAGAACTTACTGAGCTGACTCAAGCACGTGATGATGCACTTGCTGCTAAAGAAGATGCACAAGCGAAAGTTGATGCACTTCCAGAAGGAGCAGACAAAGACGCATTGGATGCACGCTTAGATGATCTAGTCGACATCACCTTACCAACAGTAAATGATGAAAACGAAGATGGCGTAGCAGATGAGTACGAACAAGTATTGGCAGATGCCGAAGCAGCAGTAGAGGCAGCAGAAGCAGCATACGCTGCGGCAGAACAAGCGCTGATCGATGCAAATGCCAATGGTCTCATCACGCCAACAGAACTTACTGCATTGACTCAAGCACGTGATGATGCACTTGCTGCGAAAACAGAAGCACAAACAAAAGTGACAGCGTTACCTGAGGCAGTACAAGCAGAAAAAGATGCGCTACAAGGTCGTTTAAATGATCTGGTTGATATCACTTTACCAACAGTAAATGACGAAGATGAAGATGGTGTTGTTGATGATATTGGTGAAGCTCTAGCAGCGGCTGAAGCAGCAGTAGAGGCAGCAGAAGCAGCATACGCTGCGGCAGAACAAGCGCTGATCGATGCAAATGCCAATGGTCTCATCACCCCAACAGAACTTACTGCACTGACTAAAGCACGTGATGATGCACTTGCTGCGAAAACAGAAGCACAAACAAAAGTGACAGCGTTACCTGAGGCAGTACAAGCAGAAAAAGATGCGCTACAAGGTCGTTTAAATGATCTAGTCGACATCACCTTACCAGCAGTAAATGATGAAAACGAAGATGGTGTGGATGATGCAGTTGCAGCACTTGAAGAAGCGACAGAAGCAGTAGAGGCGGCAGAAGCAGCATATGCAGAGGCAGAGCAAGCACTAGCAGATGCCGAATCAGATGGTTTAATCACCCCAACAGAACTTACTGAGCTGACTCAAGCACGTGATGATGCACTTGCTGCTAAAGAAGATGCACAAGCGAAAGTTGATGCACTTCCAGAAGGAGCAGACAAAGACGCATTGGATGCACGCTTAGATGATCTAGTCGACATCACCTTACCAACAGTAAATGATGAAAACGAAGATGGCGTAGCAGATGAGTACGAACAAGTATTGGCAGATGCCGAAGCAGCAGTAGAGGCAGCAGAAGCAGCATACGCTGCGGCAGAACAAGCGCTGATCGATGCAAATGCCAATGGTCTCATCACGCCAACAGAACTTACTGCATTGACTCAAGCACGTGATGATGCACTTGCTGCGAAAACAGAAGCACAAACAAAAGTGACAGCGTTACCTGAGGCAGTACAAGCAGAAAAAGATGCGCTACAAGGTCGTTTAAATGATCTGGTTGATATCACTTTACCAACAGTAAATGACGAAGATGAAGATGGTGTTGTTGATGATATTGGTGAAGCTCTAGCAGCGGCTGAAGCAGCAGTAGAGGCAGCAGAAGCAGCATACGCTGCGGCAGAACAAGCGCTGATCGATGCAAATGCCAATGGTCTCATCACCCCAACAGAACTTACTGCACTGACTAAAGCACGTGATGATGCACTTGCTGCGAAAACAGAAGCACAAACAAAAGTGACAGCGTTACCTGAGGCAGTACAAACAGAAAAAGATGCGCTACAAGGTCGTTTAAATGATCTGGTTGATATCACTTTACCAGCAGTAAATGATGAAAACGAAGATGGTGTGGATGATGCAGTTGCAGCACTTGAAGAAGCGACAGAGGCAGTAGAGGCGGCTGAAGCAGCATATGCTGAGGCAGAACAAGCACTAGCAGATGCCGAATCAGATGGTTTAATCACCCCAACAGAACTTACTGAGCTGACTCAAGCACGTGATGATGCACTTGCTGCTAAAGAAGATGCACAAGCGAAAGTTGATGCACTTCCAGAAGGAGCAGACAAAGACGCATTGGATGCACGCTTAGATGATCTAGTCGACATCACCTTACCAACAGTAAATGATGAAAACGAAGATGGCGTAGCAGATGAGTACGAACAAGTATTGGCAGATGCCGAAGCAGCAGTAGAGGCGGCTGAAGCAGCATACGCTGCGGCAGAACAAGCGCTGATCGATGCAAATGCCAATGGCCTCATCACCCCAACAGAACTTACTGCATTGACTCAAGCACGTGATGATGCACTTGCTGCGAAAACAGAAGCACAAACAAAAGTGACAGCGTTACCTGAGGCAGTACAAGCAGAAAAAGATGCGCTACAAGGTCGTTTAAATGATCTGGTTGATATCACTTTACCAACAGTAAATGACGAAGATGAAGATGGTGTTGTTGATGATATTGGTGAAGCTCTAGCAGCGGCTGAAGCAGCAGTAGAGGCAGCAGAAGCAGCATACGCTGCGGCAGAACAAGCGCTGATCGATGCAAATGCCAATGGTCTCATCACCCCAACAGAACTTACTGCACTGACTCAAGCACGTGATGATGCACTTGCTGCGAAAACAGAAGCACAAACAAAAGTGACAGCGTTACCTGAGGCAGTACAAACAGAAAAAGATGCGCTACAAGGTCGTTTAAATGATCTGGTTGATATCACTTTACCAGCAGTAAATGATGAAAACGAAGATGGTGTGGATGATGCAGTTGCAGCACTTGAAGAAGCGACAGAGGCAGTAGAGGCGGCTGAAGCAGCATATGCTGAGGCAGAGCAAGCACTAGCAGATGCCGAATCAGATGGTTTAATCACCCCAACAGAACTTACTGCATTGACTCAAGCACGTGATGATGCACTTGCTTCGAAAACAGAAGCACAAACAAAAGTGACAGCGTTACCTGAGGCAGTACAAGCAGAAAAAGATGCGCTACAAGGTCGTTTAAATGATCTGGTTGATATCACTTTACCAACAGTAAATGACGAAGATGAAGATGGTGTTGTTGATGATATTGGTGAAGCTCTAGCAGCGGCTGAAGCAGCAGTAGAGGCAGCAGAAGCAGCATACGCTGCGGCAGAACAAGCGCTGATCGATGCAAATGCCAATGGTCTCATCACCCCAACAGAACTTACTGCACTGACTAAAGCACGTGATGATGCACTTGCTGCGAAAACAGAAGCACAAACAAAAGTGACAGCGTTACCTGAGGCAGTACAAACAGAAAAAGATGCGCTACAAGGTCGTTTAAATGATCTGGTTGATATCACTTTACCAGCAGTAAATGATGAAAACGAAGATGGTGTGGATGATGCAGTTGCAGCACTTGAAGAAGCGACAGAGGCAGTAGAGGCGGCTGAAGCAGCATATGCTGAGGCAGAGCAAGCACTAGCAGATGCCGAATCAGATGGTTTAATCACCCCAACAGAACTTACTGCATTGACTCAAGCACGTGATGATGCACTTGCTTCGAAAACAGAAGCACAAACAAAAGTGACAGCGTTACCTGAGGCAGTACAAGCAGAAAAAGATGCGCTACAAGGTCGTTTAAATGATCTGGTTGATATCACTTTACCAACAGTAAATGATCAAAATGAAAATGATATTTCTGATGATATTGATACTTTACTAGCGGGGGTCGAAGCTTTAATAGAAAGTGCTGAAGAAGCTTATACAACGGCTGAAGAGGATTTAGCTGACGCCTTGCAAGACGGTACTGTAACACAGGCAGAGGCTGATAAATTGCAAGAGTCCCTAGAAGCTGCTCAGGCAGCAAAAACTCTTGCACAACAAGCATTAGACAATATTGATCAAACTTCAGACGCGATTGAAGCTGCAAAAGCTCTATTGCAAGAAAGAATAGATGATCTCGTAGATATTGAGGTACCTGAGCCATTTGCAACAGCGAATAATGATGTGCAATTGGTATTGGATATCACACCGACTGTAGATGTTAATGAAACACCAACAGAGCTTAACTCAACAGGATTTACAGTGGGTTCTGTTGGCTTAGGTCCAGTGTTAAATGCAAGTGTGCTTGAAAGCGTATTTAGCTCTTCAGTTTCCCTTTCAGTCGAAGAAGGCACCGAAAGAGATATTAGTTTCTATGCTGATGCTGGTGGTCTTACAGCAGGGACGATGAACTTATTTATGTATAAGTTAAATGAGTCAACTGGTGAATATGAATTAAAAGAAAAAATTGATAATTGGTATCTCGTTGTATTAGGTGGTGTGTCAGAAACGATAAGTCGTTCTTTAGATGAAGGAGAGTGGCTCATTGTATTAGGTAACGGCCAAGGGTTGTCAGCTGCTACGGGGTATACATTAAGATTTGAATCAGATGCTGTACGTGATTTTAATAATCCAGAAGCTGTGACAGGAACAATAAATGGTAATGTGATTACGGATCAGGATTATCAAAATGGTACAGATGTCGTCCCAGAGGGTAGTAAAATCAGTGGAGTTATTCATGGTGAAGATACCATTAATCAATTTACCGATGGTATTGCAACAATTAAAGGGGAGTATGGCACTTTAACTATCTCTGAAAATGGACAATATACATATACAGTAGATCCATTATTTAGAGATTACGGTGAAGTTGATCGTTTTGTATATGAGGTAACGGCACCAAATGGTGAAAAACGCACAGCTGAATTAAATATTGAATTAGTGCGTGTTGCCACAGATGAAAATGCCATCATTGATAATACAGTATTACTTGATGTTACTCCTGATTTAACTGAAACCACAGGCGAAGCATTAGGTATTTCAAATGCAGTCGCATTGAATTTACTTGATCTAGGTATTGCTGGTGATGTGTTGTCTGCAAGTGTAATTGGTACGGAAGGTGTCATGGACTTCACTGTTGAAGACGGTACTTTCCAAGAAATGACCTTTACCGGTTCCGCGGGCGGGGTAACGATACTTTCAACATTTAGTTTGGTTATCTATCGTTTAGATGAGAATACTGAACAGTTGGTTCAAGTACACGAAATTCCAAATTTTGTTCAAGTGCTCATTGGCGGTGGTGTTTCAACCCCGGTAACATTGAGTTTTGGTGAGGGTACTTACGTTGGTATTATCAAGCAAACTAGTGGTGTAAACGTAATTGGAGGAGCTTCAGCTCAAGTTACAGATGTCAATATTTACGATTATGCAAACCCAGAAACGATAACTGGATCAGTTCAAGGTGATGCGACTCCGATTACGACAGATAAATTAATATTGGTAAATAACACTGATGTGGTTGAAGGTGAAGCTTTAGTTGTACAGGGTCAATATGGCTCACTCAATATTAATACTGACGGTACTTATACCTACAATGTTACAGTTCCACAAAGTACAGTAGGTTGGACTCCACCATATGGGGAGATTGATCGTTTTGAGGTTGTAGTGGAACGAGCAGATGGCACAACTTACATTGAAGTTCTCAATATTAAGATTGATACCAATACAGTAGCTAACGATGCAGAAGTTGTAGACGTTCAAGCGGCAAACTATTCAACGCTCAATGAATCTGTAGAATCTGGAATTATTGGATCTGCAAGTCGTACATTAGAATTTAAAGTTGAAGAAGGATCTTATATTAGTAGCTTAGATCTCCAAGGGAATATCACTCGTACTTTAACTAATGATAATCCTTCAATGAGTGTTGTGATTAATAAGGTGACTACTCAGCTTGTCAACGGCGTTGAACAGCAAGTGCTTGAACAAGTTTATACCGGAAATGTTAGTATTACATGGCCAGCTGGAACAATATTGAATCCTTCGACATCAACGACTTATGCCTCAGAAATTATTTTAGATGATGGCAAAGTGCTCGATGCAGGTGATTATGTTATTTCAATTAACACAACGAGTGGTACATTTAATTCAGTGAATGTATCTAGTGCATCAATTACTGGAATAATGGTCAATAATATTACTCCAACTGATACACCATTGCTTGAGGGTGATTTATTTGAAAATGATACAGCTATCGACCAAATTGATATTCTGAAAATTGGATCTAAAGAGCTTTATGTAAATGATCCAGCTAAAGGTGGTCAAGAGTTCACAGTTCAAGGTAAGCATGGTGTCCTTACTGTGTTCAAAGATGGCACCTATGAGTATCAACCATCAGGTCTAAGTGGAGGTCTGGAAACATTCACCTATACAACAGTTTCTAAAGCGGGAACATCACAATCTGCAACACTTGAAATTAATGTTTCGATGACGTTAACTGGAAGTGAGGAGGCAGATACCGTACAAGCATCTGCTTCAATCGATACTTTTACTCTTGGTGAAGGTGCTGATACAGTCCTTTATGATGTGCTCAATCAAGCTCAACATACCGAAAGTCCAGATATTTGGACTGACTTTAATCAAGCTGAAGGTGATCGAGTTGATATTTCTGCTTTATTAAAAGATCAGAATGTTACATCGTCTAACATTGGTGAATTTGTAACGATCAAACAAGATGGTGCAAATACGGTGATTAGTGTTGATACTGATGGGGCTAAAACGAAATATAACCCAACTGAGCTTATTGTTCTGCAAAATACAGATAGCAGTCTTTATGCGATCGATGATCTGTTAAAATATAATCAAATTTAATTAAACAAATGAAAAGAGGTCTTTCGAGACCTCTTTTTATTTTTAAAAATGTGAAATCAAAAGTAACTGGTATGAAAAAAATAAAATTCTAATAATCTGAATAAATTAATTTTTGAAGAACAAGAATTTTATTTGTTATTTCGTCATTTGAAAAATATTCTAATAAAATAAAATTCATTATAGAGACGCGATTGCAACAAAAAAATCATATCTAAGCACCATTTTATAGAGCTTTATGTGTTAGTCATCAGGGATAGACTTAATCATAAAAAAATGTTGTTTAGGATTTATTGATAATAAAAAATGGTAATGATTCAAAAAATTAAATTCCTACTCCAAAGAGATTTTCATCTCTATATTTAGACCTGTTTTTTGAACGTTATTAAATAGAATATAGAAACAAACACTCGCTCCGTTAAAAAAAGTTAACCTTGCTCATTTTTATTTGTGTTTTCAGGTGGCTAGTATGGGGGGAGTAGTAATGTCTAAGTTTATAACTCGATATGTGTTGCAGAATTAGGTTATAGAGATCATTTTGCCTGAGTTTGAAGAATAATCTGCTCATTACTCATTATTCACATTGGATTTAAAGGAGTGCTTGCATAATTCGATACTCTTAAATTGGTTGAAAACTCAGTGCTTTAACTTTGATTGATTTTGATGATCAAATAAACATGTGAATATGAAAATTTTAATCTGAAAACTTAACCCTGCTATTTTATTTTTTTATTCTTGTACCATACTAAACCTGCTTGAGTAAAAAAAATAAAAGAGCCATATAAGGCTCTTTTATTTTTAGATACAATAACCGTCATGCGACACAAGGTTTGTCATTTCGATACTCTTCAATTCAATTACTTAGAAAGCATTGCGACACATGATGACAAGAGTCAGCGACACAACCTCTGTCAATTTTTTGATAAAACGACACAACCTCTGTCAATTTTTGAAATGTGTTTTCAAGAAGCTATTCTATTGCAACTTATAACAACAACTTGAATTTTACCTTCCTGAGCTGATGGACTATCTGCAATTAACATTTCTTCTAGTTCCTTAGGAATATTAGGAACAGGTTTTCCTCTACCTAATGATTTAAGCTTTTTATTATCGGCTGCCTTGTCAAACCAAAGTAATAAATACCTCTACCTTCAGCTGTCCAGTCAGTGGTATGTAATTTATCTAGTTGTTGGTCAGCTCCAGTCCAAAGGTATTATATGAATAATAGTATTTTAAATAAAATCAATAATTTATTTTTTAAAAAAAAACTCCCCATTATTTTTTCTTTCATTTTCTCTACGCTTATAGAGGTAGTACATATGGTCTACTTAAATTAATCTTAACTAAGGGAAATTTGTATGAGCAACAAAATAGTTAACAGCACAATCGATGCTCTCGATCAATTAAGTCATCCAACAAGTCGCGCAGGTGTAACAGTTAAACGAGTAGCTAAGTTAGTACAAAATGGGGTAAGTCCAGCTGTTATCGCGTTACAACTTCAAGAGAATAGTAAATCGAAAACACCCTATACCCGTGAACAAGTTCAAGGGATGGCTCAGTTATTTGAAGACTGTAAAAGACGACCAGGAATAACTAAATCTCAGGAGGCAGCACTGTTGCAAGATAACAAGACTCACAATCCACCAAGTACGGATATGGTTCCTACAAGCTAGAATTCTAAGCAGATAAAGGAGAGGAGGTATTCACATTTGATGTGTTACCTCCTGCATATCAATATTTAATAGATTTATAAGGGAAATTAGTAATGCCATCACAAATTATGAATTTAATTATTCAAAAGTATTTTGAAGAACTCCAACTAGAGTATTCGACTGGTGGTTTAGGAGTACTGTTAACTGATAAATTATTTCAACAACAAAGAACAATTAAAGGAGGTAGGTTCTCAACGTCAGAAGGATATGTCTATCTATCAGAAGTTCTTTATCATAATTTGATTACAGATGAACAAAAACGTGAGATTTTTAAGTCACCTTTTGAAATTGGTCATCCTGATAAAGCTAATGGGTCCTATACTGATCTTATTAATTATCTTGGATCTGAGTATCCTGGTGCAGATCCGCATGATCACTTGAAAGATACGAAAAAGTTTATAGCTGAATTAACAGGCATTTCTTTTGATGAGTATTACCAGCATGATAAAAGCTTAGCTATGAAGATACTAACTCTTTTTTATCGCTTCGGGAAACAATACCGGTCAAAATTTTTTAGTTTTTTACGAGCACAAGCGAAGGAAAAGGCAAACTATACTTATACATCTATTCAGCTATGTACTTCACTATCTGAACAAGAATTAGCTAATAATGCACTTCTAGCTGATTTCATGACATGTCTTACTTATGCAATGCCTAAAAATTATTTAAAACAAATTAATTCGATATATAAGGATTTAGCTGCTTCATGTAATCAAATGGATGAATGGATCAGAAGCGAATTAAATGCTTACCATCTTCCCGACGATGTAAATAATGGGCGTTACTCACCAGAAGCAGTTGAGCCTGCGATTAAAAACTTGGTGAATACTGATACATCTATTCCATCTATGGATCGTTTGGATTTTAAAATCTATACTGCATTAACTTTGAATGAATATTCCTTAAGAAGTAAAGCCAATAAACTAGTCGGTGTTAAAGTTTATAGCAATAAATTGGAGCTGAAGTTATTACTAGGAGCGATATTACCTACATTTTCAGATAAAGATGTACTCACATTTCTGCTTGGAAAGCCTGTCGATACATCACCTGAACTTGACCTTAAAGCAAAATTTATTGAGCAAATCTATTTGCATAAACATCCATATATTAAAGAACTTAAACCGCTTAACAGACAAATTATTAAAGCAGTTATTCTGCATGATTCAAAAAAGGGTATTAAGATTCAATCGACAGTACAAGGAGAAAAAAATATTCCTTACTCGGTCACAGGCGTTTTAAATGATGTAGTTCGTAAAGTGAAAGACGAGAATAAGCCACTACCAGATCCCTTAGATTATCCAGAAGCTTTAACCTATTATTGGTATTTAAGATATAAGTTGGCTATGAAAGTACTATTTGCAGAAAACCAATCAGATGAACATGATCGACAAGCTGAAATATACCGACTAAACCTTTTACTAGATGAAAAATTAGTAGATTATCTAAAAAAACAGGACATGAATGGATTTCAAAAAATTAATTCATTGACTAAAAAGTTTGCTGATTCGCTAGGTTATGAGTTTAATTCTCCTATATCTGCTTAATTTTTGCATTTAAGGGCTACAGGGTTAATACTTTCTTAACCCTTAAAGTGAAACTTGTTCAAGATAGCTGATAGATTAGTTGAATGAGTGCCCAATAGCTTGCTAGAAAGGTAGTCTTATTGAAATTTAGTGCTTTAGAAATTTGGCGAAAATTTTGCGCCCAATTGAATATCTACAGATTTTGTAGATACTTTTAAGCGCGTTATGGACTGCTTTTATATTAGGAGAAATTCTACTTTTAAATCCTTTTATTTTTACGGGGATTACCACTCTTTCAAAGAAGGGTATTCAATTTTATGATTTACTAATCATTTTCCGTTCTACCTGTAACTTGAGAATTTGTTTGATCAATTACGACTTCTGAAGCAGATGTAAGTTGTGTATGAATAGTTGGTATTTCTTGAATTACTTTGTATTTTATTAGTTCTTGTAATGTATATATATCAAATACATTTTTAATCGATCTGATTATTACAAAGGTGGATATTAAAAGACATGAAATTAATAAAATAGATAAAAACAATTTATTTTCAAACATTTGATTGATTGTTGGTGTGTATTTAGCAAAGAGAGACATCATAAATGAGGATTTTAAAAAAGTAGGGATCAGCATAATGAAGAATCCTAAAAACATATTTCTAGCATTTTTCATTTCATCCTTATTCATTTTCTCTTTGCTTATCATTGACTCTACATTTGTTATATTTCCATCTAAATTACGACTTATTTTCACTAGCCTATTTTCTTGATCAGTCATAAACTTATAATGGTGGGAGTGTAGCTGAGCACTTGGAAATCTTTTATTGAAATCCCTTATGCTTATATTTGTGAATCCCGAACCTTTCGTGCTCTTATAAACTAATAAATCTTTAATTTTGGAATCATATTCTTCTTTTTCTTGTTGATCATTAGTTTGCTCTTTTAAGTCTTTATATAGTTGGATATCTTTTTTTGTTTTTTGAACGTAGGGTAATACAAGGGTTAATACTTTTTCTAAAATTTCAAAAGCATCTTTTAAACTACTCATAAATTTTTTTCCTTAAAGAACTCGTGCGTATTAGCATTGTTATATATCGCTAATTTTATAAGATTAAGCGGTTAATGTTTCAATGACAGAATATCATTTATATTGAAAAGCCTAATTTTCTTTTCACTGTCTCCAAAATGATAAGCTTTTATAAGACCTTGATTTTGTAGGTTGGTGATGTGAGAGTGAGGTAAACCTAATAGTGCACTGGCTTCTGCACCAGTAACGAAATCTTCTTTAAGTTTCAATACTTCAGTGATTTCATTTCTTTTAACTAGTTTCCAATAAACTAAATCTTCAATTTGTAAGAATCCTGTATCACACCAATATTTTTTCATCCAATTTATAGGACAACTCAATTGTTTTGCTGCCTCTGAGTAAGGAACATAATCCTCGCTATCGAGTTTTTTCTTAAGATTTAATAGCGAATTAGTCTGGATTTGAACTGAGTGAGGATCGTTCTTATCTTTACTAAGAATACCTCTTTGGACCAGTACCGCAACTTTATTTGGGCTAACTCCTAAAAGTGCAGCTGCTTCTTTTAAAGAGTAATAATTTGTACTGGTATTTATTGATTCTGACTTGTCTTTTCGCCTACCTGTACGTGTTGGATAGTGTTGAATGACCTCTAAATCAGCTGTACTTATATCTTGAACATCTGTCTTTAAAAAAATGTTAATAGGCGTAGAGTCAATATGTGGCCCATGAACGGGCTTAATACCTATTGATGCTAATTTCTCCATGAGATTTGTAGGGGATACTTTCAACTGTTTTGCTAAAGGAGCAATCAGCATATATTTTCTATTGAATTCATGAAGTTTGTTCTTTGAATATTGCTTAGGAGTAGCTACATCTACTTCATTTTGTTCTAGATTGAACCATCCAATATTTGCTAGTTTACGAGCAGTTTCATAATTGATTTCTAAAACTTTAGAAATTTCTTTTAGACAAATGTGGTCATTAACGATAGTCGTGTCACGCAGTGTGTCGGCTATAGATTCATCCTTGTCTATTAAGCCTAAAAGAAAGCGTTCTATATCTATACTCGATATATTTCCACGATAAAGTTCTTTTCTCCCTAGCTTTAGATAGTCGCTTTCAATCAATTTCTCAAGCTCAAAACGTGAAACTTTCAAAATACGTTTTATCTGATGGTTTCTAAGTTTTATAGAAATACTTTTTTCACTTATTTTGTATTTATCTGCATTTTGTTCAACGACTTTAATGTGCTTCTTGAAAAAATTCTCATATTTTAAAAATGGTATTAACTGTACCCTAGGATGTGAGTAATTGATTCTAGAATTAATAAGAGCACTGAGCTTGAGTGCTGAAAGTTCAGGATGATGAAAGTATTCATATACGGAAAGGAAAACTTTCAAATCGGTGTTAGATCTATCGAACTTAAAGAAGTTATTAAAAGCATTCCAGCAAGCCGCAAACTCTTTGAATAATTTGTTGGAGTTGAAGTTTAGAACGTCGATAAACCAATAAATGGTTTCAATAGAGTTTGCTTCTCTGATTGGGGCTTTATCAAGTTCATAACCACAGCAAGAACAGTTTTGAACACCTGCTTTTGATGTAATTGGATTCTCACAGTTTGGACAAGAATCAATTAAAAAGCATAAATGAATCGGACATGCGTAAATTGGTTTGAGCATCCATAATTTTTTTAAATATGCACTTTCTCCAAGACAAATAGGACAGTAGCGTATGTTGTCTAATTCAAATAACTCATGAGGAACTTCAATAGCACCTATTGTTCTTGGAGATCTATTTGTAGGACCTGATCTTTCAAAAGCTAGACAAGCATATTCACTATCTATATTTAAAGCATTCAAAACTAAACCAAAGCGAACATCATCCGCTAGATGGTAATTAAGAGATTTCTTAATGATGGATTGATAGTTTTCTTTGCCAACTAAATTAAAGATTGAGCTATGTGCATTAAGTTTTGCTGTTCTGAGTAGGAAGCTGATTGGCGATTCATCTTCATAAGGGATTGCTTGTATTAAAAGAGAATTTTGCATAATGATATTTATTTCATGAGTGATATGATTTGAGAAATATTCATTTCGAATGGATTTTTACTTTGTTTGCTAATGTATAGTGTGATACCTAGTTTCCAGGCATAACTAAAATCATTAAAATTAACGACTTGCCTTCCATCGTTTAAAGCATGCGTAATACTTTCTCTAATCAGACTCATTATGTATGAGTGATAGCCTTTCGTTGCTAATTGAATTTGCATACCGACAAGTTGGCTATCTAGTGCTGGCATAAAAGTGATATTTTGCTTATTAAGAGTTCTTGAAACTTCGGCAAGAAATGCAAACATACTGTTACCCTGTGATGGATCAACAGTTAATGGGTTTAGGTGGTAGATGAATGGAAATCTACGTGCAATTTGGCTATCAATTTGAAGTAGTGGAACAAACTCAGGTAAACCAACCAAGCAAAAGCTGATACCAGTTCTATTCACTAAAGTTTTAATCCAATTCCCCGTAGTCCGATTCATTCTCGTCGATGTAGGTTTACGCTCAAATAAATGATGGAACTCATCTAAAAATATGAGCTTAGTTTCGCATTGAGCAAGTAAATGAATAAGCCTACTTGTTAGATATTCAGTTGTTCCATATCCATTTTCACAAGTAACATCTCCCAGTTCTTTAAGCATCATTATGGCCAATGACTTTACAGTAGCTGGTGAGGGTACTTCGACATAACATACTGGAATAATAGATTTTTTATAATCCTTTTCTGTTTTTTCTGAACGTGGCATCAAACTTAAAATTGTTTTGCACAACGTTGTTTTTCCTAATCCACCCTCTGCGAGCAACATACTTCCAACTGGTTCACTATAGGAAATACTTCTTTTGACACAATCTTGGATACCTGTAAAAGCTGTCATAAACTCATTTGAAGTAATGACAATATTGTTAATAGATCTAATTTTATCGAATCGATTATCAAATTTTTCCATGTTTAAATACCTCCAAAGAACCAAACTGCTCAATTGGTGTTGGTGTATTTATAGTAGAAACAGGTTGTTCAGAAAGATCCTTTTCTTTAGAAAAAAGTTGTTCTTCAACTTTTTTTAATTGTTTGGGAAGTTCTAAAGTAAGGGGCTTTAATCTCGGTTTATGTTTAATAAGATTGCTTTGTATCTCGTGCATAAGTTTATACAGGTGATATAAGTCCGACATTGGACCAATCCTTTGTTTGTCAGATCGAGTTTGGGCTTTCTTTAACTTTTGCACTTCAAGATGTGTTACGCGTGACAAGCCAAATGTATAATTTTGATTGGTTGAGTCTGCTTGAATAACTACATCTTTATTATTAGGGTCTACAACATAAACTTCATTTAAATTTAAATCGTCAATTAGCACAGTAACGGTTTTTATGCCTTGTGCTTGTAATGTTGTAAGTGAATGAGAAAAATAACTAATGCCGTCTACACGGACCTGACCGTGATTAATACTTCTTTCAATAGGCCTGCGACATAAAATTTTTGCATCTATATCAGTGAGAAAACTGGGGCGAATATCTTCAATTGCATCTTGCCACATAATAATAGGAGAGCGACCAGTCGTATGGTGAATAGATTTGTGATAGACATCGTGGATCCATGTATCTATATATTTTTTCAATTGTTCTAAAGTTAATTGAGCAATTTTATTGGAGTTATAGCTCCCTTTATCTATCGGATTTGAAAAAGTTGTGCCAGGTAACTTTTGAAGGATCCCATGAGTGAGTGTGCTAAAAAAGCGTTCAATATGAGGCTTGTTATTTGGAGTACCGACTTGAGATGGAGTTAAAGTAATTTTCAGCTGTTCGCACACTCGCGCAAGTGAATTATTTTTAAACTCAATTCCATTATCAGGAATGATAATACTCGGAATACCTCCTGGTAATTTATGATTCGGCCGAGTAACCATGTCCTTAATTGTTTCTAAAGTAGTTGCAGCGCTAGGTGGATACATATTGATATATGTACCTACAATTGCTCTTGAATAAACATCAATTGCACAAGCAAGAAATGGTCGTCCTAAAGCAACCTTATTCTTTGGGTCTACTATAATAATATCGAGATAATGTGTATCAATTTCGACCATATAAAGAGCAAAAGGACTAATAATGCTTTTGCCGGCAGCTTGAAAAGTTTTCTTCGCTATACGAGATCCTTTCTTTATTTTTAATTCAATATAAGGGTCTAGTTTTTTGATGTGTCGTTGGATACTCCTCAGTGTTGGTAACTGTTCCAATGATATCCCTTGCTCTATGAATCGACCAAGCATATAGGCTTGTACGTCTTTACCAGTTCTATATTCAGGTTTTAAATAGACTTCATTAATTGCTTGATTCAGAATTTGGTAGACTTCAGGTGGGAATCTTAAGTGATGATTACCTATATATTTATCTTGTAAACAGAGCTTGTTCTGCGAAAAATTTTTATATTTAGTAATCCACCTTGCGACAGTACGGCAGGAAGGAGGGTTGGGATCTTGAATTTCAGTCGAGATATGCTCTATTAATTTTGATAAATTTTGAGGGCTCGTAGGGGATTTTAGAGTTTGAAGAGCACTTATAACATAACGTTCTTTACGGTGTATTTCTGAACTGTGTTTAGGGTTGATCATCAGCTTATCAGGTGAAAATACACATAGAATTTCACCTTCTTTGTAGCGGTTTTCAAACTCATTCGGAGTAATTGAAAATGACTTTCCACCAGCGATGGCTGCATATCGTATATCATTATAGGTTACAGAACCGATTTCAAAAATATAGTCAGGATGTTCTTTAAAATAAAAACGAAAACCTGGTTGTGGGGTTAAAAGAACATTGTCCATGTCAATAGGCCTCACTGATTTCTTGTTTGACTGGGCCAATTGTTATTCTTTGATGAAAAAATAAGTAATCAGCTAGTTCTTGCTTGAGGCCTATTGATTCAAGTGTTTTATAGGCTTGATTTGAGTTTTCAAATTCATTGAGTTTTAACAGGTCTAAAGCATAATTGATTTCGAAAGTACTCCAGCTGAATCGATGTCCTCTCTGATACCAGTAAAGCAGTTGAGATATTTCTGTTTCACTTGGTAAGTTTGAGTGATCTATTAGCTTAAAAGTAATATCCATTGAGTGGAGTAGTTCAGAAAGTATCGCAAAGCGATTTAAGTCATCTATTGATAATGATGCTATGGATGGTTTGACTTCATGAACCTCATAAGCACCTTCTTTTGTTTGAACCAAGAAATCTGGAAAACAATACTGTTCATTGGCTAGCAAGATTTTTAATGCTTGTGAGCGATAATTTAAGATGTTGGGATCTTGTTCTAATGAGATTGCATGAGCGAGTTCAAGTCGGCTTTCTAAGGGTATTGCTCCGCAACATTTTTCACTCGGGAAAAGTGAAGTTCGACGACCAAAAGCACCTTGGTAGATTTTGCGTTGTCCATGAAGTGTGGCTGCTACATTTGCAGTTGATTCAAAAGCTATCCTGATTTGTTCTAGGATACCTGTTTGAATATCAGTTTTTAAAAATACGGTTCGATAAGGCATATCTGTTCATCCAGAAGTAATCCTATTCTCAATAGATTTTTGAGAATGAGCTAATCTGTACTATTACTATTGAATAGCACTCACTTGACTGGTGACGATATAGAGAAGATACTATGATTCTCAGGTCTTTATATTCTTCTATATAAAGTCACAAACGGATCCTTTTAAGGGTCCGTTTTTTATTGATTTTTTTTCTAACTTTTCATAATCACTCCAAGGTCATTTTCGATTATTGAGAATTTAATGGTTATCTTGAGAATCTAAAATAGCATTCCTTTGATTTGCCAGCCATGTAGCAACATCCTTTACTAAGGCATATTTGCCACGCCGATTGGGGATACTAAAAACAGGAACTGGGACTGTTTTACGCGTTAAAGCTTGTCGAAAGGCTTCCGTGGATTTGTAGCCTAAAGCGATTCGTAGTGCATCATCTGTCATTAGCGGGCCGTAACGATCGAATAACTCTTTTTCTATTGTAGTTGCATCGACTATGGGATGGATTTCCATTGAGTTCCTGGTAGTAACCTGTCTCAACAAAAGCTTATACTTGAGACTATATCTGTACAAGTTGAATAAATCACTAAACTTTTTCCGGAAATATTTTTTTAAACAATTGATATTTAAGGATTTTGTTTGAATTTTATGGGTTATGTTTTGCAAAACGAAAATATTGGAAAAGTTAGAATTAATAAAAGGGATGTAATCGATCAAATACGGGTTGCTCTATGGTATTCGCACATAAAACTTGGTTTAGATGCGCAACTACCATCTGAAATAGCAAAAATAATTGAGCCTGATAAAATTAGAGTAGTGAATGGGGGGGTAACTGATAATGATCGGAAGTGGAGAAACTATAAGAATGGTTTAAATGTTCCTCATCCAAAACTTATAGATAAAGCTGAAGCAGCCGTACAAGGTAGTTCGTTAATAATTAATCATGTGCTTTGGCAAGCCATGAAAAATTCAATAAATTTAGATTTACTTTTAAAAGACGGCATTGGAAAACTGTCGTGGGAAGTTCAAAGGATACTCTATAAACCCAATAAATATAATTGTGATAGGAAGTTAGTTGAAAGTTTATCTCCTAGAAAACTGATACAGCTGGAACGATTAGCTAGCTTAGATGCTTTAGCTGCATTGGTAATTTTTTATCGAATGGGAGTCGAGGACAATAGTAGCATTGTTGATATCAGTCGAGCTATTTATCGAACCTTACTTATTATTTGCATGAAAAAACCATATTCACATTTTAGTGAAAGTTTAATTTTATTGATGCATTCCCAAGTATTTTCTTTAGTGGACCCTAAGGAATCAATATTTAGCGATTGCCTCAAAGAAGGTTTTCTAGTGGATCTACAAATATTAATGAGTCAATTTTCCAAGATGGACAGTGAAAAATTGGTAACTAATACTTGGAAAAAAGACGTTAGGATTTCATCCGATTTTTTGGAAAAGGTCAGGTTTCATAATCTCTTTAAAGAATCGACTATTATGACAGTGGATGCTATCTAAGATACTTTTAATGTAAAATATCTTCGTAGACATTCGATATTTGGGGGAGAACGCCTTACATTTTCAGGCGCTTAGATAATCTTTCTTCAGCATACATTTGTTTGAGAGCCAAATTTTCTTGTTCTAATTTATCTAAGCGAATCAGAATTTGCTCATTGATATCTATATAGTTTGCTTTCCAACGATAGAAAGTAGCAACACTGATTTTGTACTCTTCGCAGATCTGCTCAACACTTACACCTGCTAAATTCTTTTTAACAATGCTGTTGATTTTAGCTATAGAAAATTTTTGCTTCACAGTGAATTCCTAGACTATCGTTCAATGATTATCCAAAAGAAAAAATTCAGTAAACAGATAGAGTTAAATTAAAAATATCCTATTTTGGGATATTTTTAATTGTAACTGATATTGAGCCATGCGCTCAATACACGATCCTAGGTATCAAGACCTAATTAAAAAACTTATAGAACTTCGTGAGTCAAAAAATGTGACTCAGGTTGAGCTTGCTCGTCTTTTGAATAAGCCTCAATCTTATGTCTCTAAAGTTGAAATTTTGGAAAGACGGCTGGATGTGATTGAACTAATGGATTGGTTAAAAGTATTGGATGCTAATATTTTAGAGTTTCTAACATTCTGTAATTTTCAAAATTAAAAGGCTCAAAATATTTTCCAAGCCTTTTGTTTTTAAACTGATATAAGCTCATTGCCATTTTCAGTGCTATTAATCCTTAATACAGACTCTAAGCCAGCTTGTTTATAGTCGTAAACGATTACATCAGGGTGATTTTTATCAATCCCTTGTCCTATAGCAACACATGCAGCATTCGGTGCTGTTATGAATAAATGTACTAAGGCAATGCCATACTCACTTTTAAACTGATGTAATAGTTTTTGTATTTGAGCAGTAAGAGCTTTAACGTTTAATGGGTGGGGCATACTTTTACTCCCCATATACTCAGGTAAAGTAGATATTTCCACGACTTGATTATCAATGCTTTCTGCTAATTGCTGGGCCTTTTCAAGTACCTGATCCACTTTAGCTGTAGCATGAATGCATAGAACAACTTCATTGTTATTTTTAAGTTTGTCTAGTCCAATTATTTCATTAAAAGGATCTACCATTGTTGGACTTGGCCATTCCCATTTTTGGCTATCCCTAAACTTTAACATAGGGATAAATTCCCCCTTATTTCCTAGCAATGCGCCTAAGCCAATTAAGGCTGGCATAGGGCCAAATGCAAAAATAGCCGCTTTATGATGAGTCGTTCTGGTTTGGTTGATAATTTTTGCTGCTTCATTCTCAATATGCTGAATCATCTGTGTATTGAAGAGTTCACCATTCATAGTACTGTCACACAGGGGAATGAGGCAGCCATTGACTCTATAGCGTAATGGGAGAAGGCTAGATGAAATCTCTTTTAAGTTGGGATTGGAGGCAGGTTGGCCATGAACAGGCCAAAGAACTGAGTATACTGGAATTGGCTCAAATGCAAGAGCATCTAAAAGTTGTTGAGCCATTTCACTATGTGCTTTTCTCATGCTATTTAGAGTTTCTGCATCATAATTACTTGGAGCTACTTTATCTATTAATCTATGGTGCTTATCACATAGTAATAAAACATTATTGGGTTCATCAGAAAGCATTTCAGATAAGAAAGGTATACCTCTCTCACCATTGTCTGAAGATGCAATATTATGTGCATTATAAGCAAAGTTTCCCTTTGCTCCTGTAAGCTGATCTATATCTAATCGTTCACCACAGCCTGTAAACATACAGCGTCCATGACTCTCAATCATTAAGCTAGTGATAGTTTTACTAGTGAATTGTTTACCTCGGCCAGTCTTTTTCTTATTACTGTAAAAGTCTTTTATAAACTTTATTTTTAATGGCTTGGTCTTTAGATTTACGCTAGAAAACTCATATGTTGTCCATAGAGAGTTTATCGTTTCTAAGTTTACAATATCATCGGATGTTAAAATATTATCCGTAGCTCGTAGCTCGATAGTAGATCGAGCACCTGAAAGGTAATCCAGAAAATTTAACAAATCAATTTCGCAGAGATTAACCCGCAGAAGAGATTCGATTCTTTCTGAGGTAATCAATAAGATTAATAAGTTTTTGTTTGATTTGCTTATGAATAGTCCGATTCTCTCCCAAGTTAAAACAGATTTTATTCCATCGATATATGATTTGGCTGTTAGTAAGTTATCCAATGGTTCTAGTTTACTTTGTATTAGTTCAAATTTAGGCAAAGAATTGGTGTCACTCATGTTTTTTTATTAAAACCTCAAGGCTGAAGATGTACTTAAATAGCTATTTTGAACAGTGTAAATTTTAACTTCTTTAATGCCAACGATTACAAAAAATAGTCTTCTATTATGATTTCTCGCTATGCAATTTTCCCAATCTTGCTTATCAATCGAAGATGGTGTAGGTATCGATTCTGGATGGCTATGCCATGTGCCTAAATAAACAGATGTACCATTAGATTCTTTATACTTTGTATCGAGAAACTTCTGGTGAAATGGATCTTTCATTACAAAGTTATACCTAGTTCTAATGTCTAGTTTTTGTGGGGTAGTAACAAATTCTACTTGAAAGATTTCAGTACTTTGAATTTGATGTCCTATCAATATCCCACAAGCTTCTTTAGACTCAGATGAGATTTGACGATACTGTTCCCATATTTCAATGATGTCTTTATTGATATGAACAGTAGCGTCGGAAACATGAACAGTTAATTGATCATTCATTACAAATATCACATTCTGGATTCAATAGTGGTGTGATTAGTAATGATTTTGAAAAGCTAGAATAACGATTAGTTAACTCTAAATTTTCATTTAAAGCGTCTACATCAGAACCTCTCCAGCTTACCTTTGAAGAATCTTTGACTTTCCCTTGTAAAAATTTTAAAGCTAAATCTGTAGTGATGCTGGCGGTCTGAATGGCAGATAAGTTTGAATAGGGTAGAAAAGCGTTACCACATCCTGAAAGATTCCTTGTTAAATCTTGATTTGGTTTTAAAAAATTAAGATTGGATACCAAGCCTCGACATAAATTTTTATTATCTAGATAAGCACATCTTAAGCATCCTTTTTGTTCAGGAATATCTAAAACTGCATGCCCACCAACTCCATAACCTTCTGTCCATGCATTAATTACGGCTGTTTCTACGTTATTCTTAATACAGTAATCATGAAATATCCGTTCTTTTGTTGGAGAACCTATAGCGATAATAACTAGATCAAATGAATTTAAAATAGAAATATCTCTAAGATTCAATAAACATCCCTTAACAGGCTTGATGTTGATCCAAGGATATTTTGTTGAAATTTTAACCTGTAGTCCTGTAGTTTTTTCCCAATTTAAGTAATCGATTGAAAGGTAATGCCTGTATGTATTTTCAATTGATATTGTATCTGAATCAACTAGCGTTAGGCTTCCTAGTCCACATGAGGCGAGCTGGTCTGCAATATATCCACCTACTGATCCACAGCCTACCAATAAGACTTTTTTCTCTTGTAGATCAGTAAAGGCACCACCACGGGGAATTAGGCTTGATTTATCAAATAATTTAATCGAGCATGCTTCTATATTCCATTCGGCGAAGCTTTCTAGTCTAAGCGGAAGGGTCTTATTAACTTTATTTTTTTTATGCTGAAATTTCAATCCAAACCAAGATTTTCCTGATGGAGTGTCAATATTGAATATTATCCAAAAAATATTCTTTCTAATTTGAGCAAAAGTAGTTAAGAAGCGTTGTTTTGTATCAGAATCTAATAATTCAATATGTTCTAAAAACCATACAGGAAGGTCTGATACATTCCATGGAATAGAGGAAAGATTAGGTAAAGGGAGAACACAACCCAAATCAGGACTCTTTTTTCTTTGAGCTACTTGGATTTTAAAAAAAGGTTCTTTTGTTGCAAGATCATAATTTTCAGGGTGAACTAACACGCTACTTTTTAATCCATATTTCCCCTCAGGCGCATAAACTTTTAATTTACAAAATTCAGGTGAATCTACTAGACAAAGAACATCATTAAATTTTGTATCATTTAAGCTATACCAACTAGCTAAAAATTCTCTTAATAGTTCATCTTTATTCCAAGTCGAATTGGTTAAACTTTTTGTTAGTAATTCAATATGTCTCTTTAAGGAGTCTTCAAATGCAATTTCTGGAACTTCATAATTAATTGAGACAGAATCTGTGACATTTACACATAGACTAGCTAAATTGAAATCTTTGTAAGATGTCGTATGTGCTAACCTAGGGAACTGTTGTGGATTTTTTAAGTAAAATGCGGGCATTGAAGTTAATTCTTTAACTTTAATATGAATCAGCTTAACGTCGTAACACCCAATAGTTACATTAACTTCTATTGTATCTAGAGTTAGCAATTCAGCTGTAGATACTGAGTATCCACAGCTTTGTAGATGCTGAATTATGAATTGATAGTTCATGCGCCTTGAGATGTTCCTACAGATCCAGCTGAGGAAAATACGACCTTAGCTGCTTCGTTTTTTGAATTATTTTTAGTTCCTTCAGGGAAATCTTCACCAAATATTTCTCTTAATAGATCACATTGTTTAGCTTCATCTGACTCATCAATGACTTTTTTTAAGTTATTTCTTAATGTAGATAGCTTATTTTTCAATTGAGTACCTGTATTTACACTACTGCCAGAGAAGATGTCCCTGTATGGTGATACAGGTAAATCAACTGTTACTGTCCATTGACTCTCATTTTGGTATAAAAAGTAATTTGACTGATCTAGTATTTGATCGATAGTATTCTTCAAAGCTTCTAGATCATTTTCAAGACCTTCATCATTAATCGAACTCTGAAATTTTTCTTTAATCATCACGGTTAGACCGATTGAAAAAATTTTTCTACATGTTTCTTCATGGAATTTGATATTTCTCCATCTTTTTATATATCTAGTTACTCGTTTAAATTGCTGGAGTTTCTGTGTTTCATAAATGCCTGAACTATCTTTAGCATTGATCCAATCAATTAATCCTTTGGGATCTGAGTCAGACCACTCCCTATTATTTTCATCAGAATTTTTCTTGCCCACAGCTAATTTGTAATAACCGCTCTCCGATTTACTATAAATAGGGATATCAATATGTAAATCCTCATTTTTATAGTCAGCAGTGACACAAGGTTTTTTAATTTTAGCGTTCTTGAAACCTCTATTTTCTAGAATTTCTAAGACAACCTTCTTCGGTATAGTTGGATCAGTAGGGGCGTCATTTTCATTGATGACTATCGCTCTATCTATATCGAAGTCTTTTCCTTTTTCCTTGATTGCTGTGTTAGTTGCTAAAGAACCTTGAATGAAATCTTCTTGAACAGGATAGCCATTTTCTCGAAATTTTTTGCGAATGTCTTCTGTAATGCTATCGTCTTTTTCACGTGCATTCTTATATTCCTCGCTTTGACGAGTTATGTGGATATTAGTGTTAAATGTTAAAAATTTACTTTGTAAGCCCATTTTTACCTTCTTAATTGATTATTTATTTTGAAATTAATTATTTGTTTGATTATTCAAAGCACAATTACCCCTTAGCCAGAATTAGCCAAACTTTTATATTCAATTTCAGATTTAAAATTTTAAAGTGATATGTTTTTAAGTTACCCAATAAGAAACCTAGATCTCTTATTGGGTATATATTGAAATTAGCATCAATGATAATTTCTGTGTCTATTGATATTTTGACAAACCTTGCGTCGTCTTATGACAAACCATGTGTCGTTTTTGACAAACAATGTGTCGCGTGACGATAACGTGATCTATTACCAGCTTAACGCACCACCAGTTTGATAGTCTGTTACGCGAGTTTCGAAGAAATTCTTCTCTTTACGTAAGTCCATCATTTCTGACATCCACTGGAATGGATTGTTCACACCAGCAAATTGCTCAGGTAAACCTAATTGAGCTAAACGACGATTTGCGATGAACTTCAAGTATTCTTCCATCATTGCAGCATTCATACCTAATACACCGCGTGGCATTGTGTCACGTGCATATTCGATTTCAAGCATCGTACCTTCAAGAATCATTTGAATGATTTCTTCTTGGAACTCAGCAGTCCACAAATGTGGGTTCTCAATCTTGATTTGGTTAATCATATCGATACCAAAGTTCAAGTGCATTGACTCATCACGTAAGATGTACTGGAATTGCTCAGCAACACCATTCATCTTGTTACGACGACCCATTGACAAGATTTGAGAGAAACCACAGTAGAAGAAAATACCTTCAAGAACACAGTAGAATGCGATCAAGTTGCGAAGCAAGATTTGATCTGTTTCAGGTGTGCCTGTTTTGAATGTTGGATCACTTAATTCTTGAGTGTACTTCAAGCCCCATGCCGCTTTACGCGCAACTGATGGAACTTCGCGGTACATGTTGAAGACTTCGCCTTCATCCATACCTAAAGATTCGATGCAATATTGGTAAGCATGCGTGTGAATCGCTTCTTCAAATGATTGACGTAAGATGTACTGACGGCATTCAGGGTTAGTAATGTGTCGGTAAATCGCAAGAACCAAATTATTTGCAACCAACGAATCGGCAGTAGAGAAGAAGCCTAAAGAACGCATCACGATGGTACGCTCATCTTCAGTTAAGCCATCTTCTGACTTCCAAAGTGCGATATCGTGGTTCATGTTAACTTCTTGTGGCATCCAGTGGTTTGCACAACCATCTAGATATTTTTGCCAAGCCCATTCGTATTTGAATGGTACAAGTTGGTTCAAGTCAGCGCGACAGTTGATCATTGCTTTATCATCAACTTGAACACGTTGAGCGCCCATCTCTAACTCTTCAAGACCTGGAGCAACGTCCAAATGTTCTAAGGCGTTAGATGCTCTTGCCAACGGATCGGCTGAATTTGTTGTTCCGTTTGAACTGGTTCGAGCGGGTTGTGCAGCTGCCACACGCGTCGGTTCGTTGCGTGCATCAGATACCACTTGTGGATTAGGCGCTTTTTGCGGTTCGATGGGCGCAGACTGCTGTGCTTGTGCAGTTTGTTTCGGTTCATCATCTTCGAAATCGTCCCAACTGAGGATAGACATATCAATTCTCTCTACGTTGCTTATATCTTTTTATTCAGACATCTCAACGTGAGACATCCTACTATACGCTTATATTGTGTAAGCAAAATTAAGTTTTGCCGATGAATGTACTCAATTTGTTCGTTTGAGTAGATTGAATTTCCGCACTACTTATTTTGCTTACGCTTCTGTTGTTTGCGAATGGCTAAAAATGCATAGACCATCGGCGTGTAAAAGAAAATAAAGGCAAAGACCAATACCGCAAGTCCTAACATATAGTTATGGGTCATATGGGGCATGGTGGTTTCCTTGATTTAAGTGAGAGGCGATAACGCCTCTCGATTTTTACCATAAGTTTAATTGAGCTTGGTTTGGAAAACTCCGACAATGAGCGCGAACATATTCAAGTCGATTAAATCGAACTCGAGTGTAATCGCATACACTGACAGGTTTATCCAATGAGCACATAACTCTCATTAGCATCTCCTTTTTGTAAAAGATGCTTTCAGAGGAGTGACTCATACCCTAAACTTTGCTAAAGTATTCAGCGTTAAGTCTCGACAATTTAACAACTGACTACTTTTAGCTATTCAGGGAATTATTTTCTCTGAAAGCTTGGGTTTCAAATGGCTTGTTTATAGTTTCTATAGACAGGCCATTTTTATTTCCGTCTATAAAACTCATATTTAATTTCCTCCTGTTTTGTTCATCAAGTTTAAGAAATCCCCCTAAATCCCCCTTTTGCAAAGGGGGACTTGCATCCCGCCATTTGCTTCGAGGAATCCCCCTCCTTTATTAACGGTGAGAAGCAAAGCTTCACAAGGGGGAGGATTTAAAACCTGTCAGATTATTGACAAGCTTCACAATCAGGGTTGTCAATTGAACATGCCATTGGCACTGGCGCTGCTTGTTCGAAGCCTTCTTCTGACGCTGCTGCTTCAGGTTTAGCTTCTTGAGCAACTGCTGCTACTGGTGCTGCAACTGTCGCAGGTTTAACTGCGTTTAATGCACCTGTGTTAATCGTAGATTTCTCAGCAGATGTCGCACCCAATGCACGAAGATAATAAGTCGTCTTAAGACCACGTAACCATGCCATCTTATACGTGATGTCCAATTTCTTACCGTTTGCACCAGAGATGTAAAGGTTAAGAGATTGTGCTTGGTCGATCCATTTTTGACGACGTGATGCAGCATCAACAATCCAGCGTGCTTCAACTTCAAATGCTGTCGCGAAAATTGCTTTTAACTCTTCAGGAATACGCGCAATTTTTTGTACTGAACCTTCGAAATGTTTCAGGTCATTGACCATCACAGAATCCCAAAGACCACGTTCTTTTAATGCACGAACGAGGTAAGGGTTGATGACAGTGAACTCACCAGACAAGTTCGATTTCACATATAAGTTTTGGAATGTTGGCTCAATAGATTGAGATACACCACAAATATTTGAAATGGTTGCAGTCGGTGCAATGGCCATCACGTTCGAGTTACGCATACCATCTTTTTGGACTTTGGCACGTAACGTGTCCCAATCCAAACGTTGTGTGCGATCGACTTCAAACATACGTTCTGGGCGAGATTTCGCAACGAGCTCAAGAGAGTCAATTGGTAAAATACCTTGATCCCACAATGAACCTTTAAATGTTTCATACGTACCACGTTCAACCGCCAAATCGCTTGAAGTTTGAATCGCGTAGTAAGAAATCACTTCCATAGACTCATCTGCAAACTCAACCGCAGCATCAGAACCGTAAGCAATCTTCATTTCGTATAGTGCATCTTGGAAGCCCATGATACCCATACCCACTGGACGGTGTTTCAAGTTTGAATTACGCGCTTGTGGAACTGCATAGTAGTTAATGTCGATGACGTTATCGAGCATACGAACTGCAGTTTTAATCGTGCGAGCAAGTTTCTCACGGTCTAATTGACCACCTTGAACGTGTTGAACAAGGTTGATTGAACCCAAGTTACATACCGCAATTTCATCTTTGCTTGTGTTCAATGTAATTTCAGTACACAAGTTAGAAGAGTGCACCACACCTACGTGTTGTTGCGGTGAACGTAAGTTACATACGTCTTTGAATGTGATCCACGGGTGACCTGTTTCAAATAACATTGATAACATTTTGCGCCATAAGTCTTTCGCACGGACTTTCTTATGAAGCATGTCTGTTTCTTTCGCAATGCTTTCGTAGTAAGCATAACGTTCTGCGAATTCAGCACCCGTTAAATCGTGAAGATCTGGTGTTTCAGACGGGGTGAATAGTGTCCATTCAGCATCTTCAAATACACGTTGCATGAACAAATCTGGAACCCAGTTTGCAGTGTTCATATCGTGTGTACGACGGCGGTCATCACCCGTGTTTTTACGAAGCTCTAGGAATTCTTCGATATCCAAGTGCCAAGTTTCAAGATATGCACATACCGCACCTTTACGCTTACCACCTTGGTTAACTGCAACAGCTGTATCGTTCGCTACTTTAAGGAATGGAACAACACCTTGCGATTTACCGTTAGTACCTTTGATGTATGAGTTCAAGGCACGAACTGGTGTCCAGTCATTACCTAAACCGCCTGCCCATTTAGACAACATTGCGTTATCACGCATAGCGCCATAAATATCGAACAAGTCGTCATCAATCGTTGTTAAATAACAGCTTGATAACTGAGGACGTAATGTACCTGAGTTAAATAGAGTCGGCGTAGATGCCATGTAATCGAAGCTAGAAAGTAAGTTATAGAATTCGATTGCACGATCTTCACGGTTGTCTTCATTGAGCGACAAGCCCATAGAAACACGCATAAAGAATAATTGTGGTAATTCGAAACGTACGCCATCAGAGTGGATGAAGTAACGATCAAATAATGTTTGAAGACCTAAATATGTAAATTGATTAGAGCGTTCTGGTTTAATCGCAGCCGCTAATTTTACAAGATCAAAATTTAATAATTCTGGAGAAAGCAGCTCTAGCTCAACACCTTTTTTCAAGAAGGTTTCAAGCGCATCATTTTCAAGCGTGTCTTTAGATAAACCAAGAAACTCAAGACCTGTTGCAACTAAGTTGTCACGCAACAAACGTGCAGTGACATACGTATAGTTTGGTTCTTGTTCAATACGTGTACGTGTCGCCATCATCATCGTTGTAGAGATGTCTGATGCTTTAACACCGTTGTATAGGTTTTTTACAGTTTCATCGATGATTGCTTGAACATCAATGCCTTCTAAGCCTTCGCTAGCTTTTTCAATCTTCGCTTGTAAACGACTCAAATCTAATGGTTGGAGCTGACCATTTTGACCTGTGATCTGAAGAGTAGGGTGATGATGAGCACCTAACTCTTTACGCGCTTCAGCACGTTGTTCACGATAGATCACGTATGCACGCGCTACTTTTTGTTCACCTGTGCGCATTAAAGCTAATTCAACTTGATCTTGAATTTCTTCAATATGAATCGTGCCACCAGAAGGTAAACGACGCTTAAATGTATTCATCACCATCTCAGTCAGCTGAGTAATACGATCATGAATTCTGCTCGAATCTGCACTTGGTTGACCTTCAACAGCCAAAAATGCTTTACCAATTGCTACAGAGATTTTATCTGCATCAAAAGTGGCAACATCACCAGTGCGTTTAATCACTTGAAGTTGACCAGGGGTTGTATTAGCGCTCATTTCAGCGTCGCTCCATTCTCATCATTTTTATGCTTATGGACCATTTGAATCGGATACAAACTCAAAAAATGAGCTATCGCGATATTTGAGGGTAAACACAAGACTTAGTGGTTTAATGTAAATTAAGACACAAGATACGGTAAATTTCAGGGTAGATCAATATTGACATTTTGATAATTTTTTTTCTGAGTTTAACACTCAAATTTCCCTAACTTTTTCCATGTTCCGCCATTTTTGTTATGTAGTCAGCGTCACAGGGTGCTAAGCATAACAGAGACTTTTTAGAGTGCTTATAGATAAGTTTGTGGATAACTCTGAAAGTGCATATTGCTTCTCGAAAATAATTTTTTTGAAATATTTTGTTTAAAATATCATCAAATTGATTTGTGTTTGAAAGTTTAAAGTTGATTGAAAATATTGATCGACTTGGCAAAACTATCTATTTATCAATAGTTAATAAAAAGATAACAAAAGACTACGCTCGTGTATCAGTTTCGTGAACAGGCTCTTGTTTACAATGTAAACGTGTGTATATTGCAAAACATATCGATGTAAATCTGTGAAGTTTAATCAGCAGATATCGTAACAATATAGGGGCATTCTATGAGCCAAGAAGAAAAGTTACCAAAGATTTTGATCGTTGAAGATGACGAGCGTCTTGCGCGTTTAACGCAAGAGTATTTAATTCGTAATGGATTAGAAGTTGGGGTAGAACCAGACGGTAATCGTGCAATCCGTCGTATTATCGCAGAGCAACCGGATATGGTGGTGCTGGATGTTATGCTTCCTGGTGCTGATGGTCTAACTGTTTGTCGTGAGGTTCGTCCACATTATCATCAACCGATTTTAATGTTGACTGCTCGTACTGAAGACATGGATCAAGTATTGGGTCTTGAAATGGGTGCAGACGATTATGTTGCGAAACCAGTTCAGCCACGCGTTCTATTAGCGCGTATTCGTGCGTTGCTTCGTCGTACAGACAAAACACCAGAGGATGAAGTTGCTCAACGTATCGAATTTGATGATTTAGTGATTGATAATGGTGGTCGTTCTGTAACCTTAAACGGTGAGCTTGTAGATTTCACAAGTGCAGAATATGACTTATTATGGTTGTTGGCATCTAATGCTGGTCGTATCCTTTCACGTGAAGACATTTTTGAGCGTCTACGTGGTATTGAATATGATGGTCAAGACCGCTCAATTGATGTTCGTATTTCTCGTATCCGTCCAAAAATTGGTGATGATCCTGAAAATCCTAAACGTATTAAAACAGTGCGTAGTAAAGGATATTTATTCGTTAAAGAAACCAACGGGATGTAATCACATCCCCGCGGTAATGCCCTCACTCCTCAGAAGGTCATACCTTAGTGTCTAAACACAGTATATTCCTGCGCATCTACGCAGGTCTCGTCATTTTGGTGGTGCTGGTTGCCATATTTGGTTATTTGCTTGTGCAAATCATCAACTATCAACGCGCGCAGGAATACCGTGAGTCATTGACTGATGGGATTTCGTACGTCATCAGTGAGGGTGTTTCAAGACAACAAACCATGCAACAAAGAATGGATTGGATATCAGATGCATCTGATTTGCTCGAACTTCCAATCTATTATCTAGAATCTGATAAAGTCGAACTTTCACGCACCGAAAAATACCGTTTAGAAAAGCGCAAAGCAGTGGTGCGGTATGACGCCAAAGAAAGTATTGCTTATGTCATTATTGGTTTAATAGATGACCCTGAGCATTTACTTTATGTGAAAGTGGATAATATCGGTGAGCGTCAAATGAAGGCCTTGCCAATCTTTGTATGGGAATACTTGGTTTATTATCCAGGGCAGGAAAGGGAATATCTTGCAAAAATTAAGCAACACTTTTCTTATGATTTAAGCATTCAAAATCTGTCTGATCTCAATTTAGATTCCGAGCAAATTGGTCGTTTACGTGCGGATCAAGGGGTTATCCTGTATCAGGATAGCGCTAGCATTCGTGGTACTACGATTTCTGTCATTTCTCCAATGACGAATTCGTCTGGTGATGTCTTGGTGATGGGACCAGTGCCAATGTTCAATTGGATGCCATTCCAATTGGCGGCAGGGATTACTTTGCTGAGTATGTTTATTTTGTCGCTTGGTGTGTATGGTCTGATTGTCCCAATGCAACGCAAGTTGAAGCAAGTTAACTCAGCCTTAAATGTTATGCAAAAAGGGGATATGTCCGTTCGCGTTCCTGTCGAAGGATATGATGAGTTAGCACATTTGGCAGCCAGCTATAACAGTATGTCAGATCATATACAGCGTTTGATCGAAGCTCAGCGAGAGTTAATGAGAGCTGTATCACATGAGCTGCGAACGCCAGTCGCACGTATTCGCTTTGGTATGGAAATGTTGGTTGATGAAGAGGATTATGAGTATCGTCAGCAACAAGTAGAAATGATTGATAAAGACATTGAGGCTTTAAACACGCTCATTGATGAAATTATGACCTATGCTAAACTTGAGCAAGGCATGCCCTCTATTGATTTTGAGGAAATTCGACTATACGAAGTGCTTGAGCAAGTCGCTATTGAAACTAAAGCATTAAAAACCAATAAAAATATTCAATTACACTTGCCATCACAAGCTTTGGTGGTGGATGCGGAACGCCGTTATTTGCATCGTGTAGTACAAAACTTAGTCGGAAATGCGATCCGATACTGCGATGATACAGTGCTGATCACTGGTGGAATTGATGCTCAGGGAATGGCGTATATTTCAGTTGAAGATGATGGTCCGGGGATTCCAGAAGAGGATCGTAAGCGAGTCTTTGAAGCTTTTGCTCGCTTGGATGATAGTCGTACACGTGCCTCAGGCGGATATGGTTTAGGCTTGTCTATTGTAAGTCGAATCGCTTATTGGTTTGGCGGTACGATTCAAGTGGATCAAAGTCCTAAAATGGGCGGTGCACGATTTACTATGCAATGGCCAGCTAAAAGATTTAAAAAGAAGAAGATTGTTCAAACCAGTCAAACATCAGAATATAGCAAGAATTAAAAAAAGCGCGATTAAGCGCTTTTTTTATATTTTATATTGCTTTTTATTGGTAATTATTGGCATTCGGTTCAATGATGCGTTTTCCTTGTTTAAGTGCATTTAAGGCATCGGCATTGAAATCGATCAGTAAACTGTTATTGGTTGCATCAATATGATAATTGCTAATCAGTTTTTGATCGCCGTGAATGGTCTCAACTGTATATTCATCTGCGATGTTGAGAATAGCATCAAGATTAGTGGTTGTAGAGGCGAGGTCTTGGCGGAAAATTTGATAAATATCGCGTAAATCAAAAATAGCATTCGTTGCATCAGGATGTTTTTTGATATAGCTGTCTAAATGATGGACGATCAACTGAGCAAATAAAAAATAGTTAGGTTTGTGTGTGAATTCTAGACTCATAGATCTTCTCCTTATTATTTAATTGAGCATATAACGAAAATCAGCACGATTTGTATAAAGTTAATTAAAACATTGTAAGCAATTAAAATTTAAAACTTTTAAAATAGAATAAATCAAAAATAATTGAGCCATATTGGTGCAAAAAAAGCTGACCTAACACGAATGGTAAAACTAAAAAAGTGATAGTGTCTGGATTGACGCCTCTTGAATTTTTTGAATGATTATTCGGAAAAAATAATCAGTTGTATCACCTTAATAACTTTCTACGATTAAATAAGGTTTTATTGACTTTAATCACCATGAAATCTGGAAAAAGGGCAAAATTCATCCTAAAGACTTAGAGGGATTGGCTAGCAACAGAAATCATAAATCAGGTACAATTGGCGGGATTAATTTTGTGTTTGGTGTATTTGAAGGCCAATACATACATTCTTTGTTAATAAATAGGCCTGCCAGGAGTTATCCCCGCATGAGTGCCATTACTCCATACGATTGGGCAATAATTGCCTTCGTGATCGGCGTTACATTTTTATGCGTCTTTATGCTCACTGTCCCGCTACTCCTAGGGGGTAAATCGTGGGGACGTGCTAAGCAAGAGCAGTTCGAGTCAGGCGTAGTTAGTGCTGGTGGAGCACGAATTCGTCTATCTGCAAAATTCTATTTGGTTGCAATCTTCTTCGTTGTGTTTGACTTAGAAGCGCTCTATCTCTATGCATGGGCTGCGTCAGTTCGTGAAGTGGGTTGGATCGGTTTTGCAGCAGCAGCTGTATTTATTTTAGTTTTACTCGTTGGCTTGATTTATGAGTTGTCTACTGGTGCATTAAATTGGGCGCCATCTGATAAGCGTAAAGCAGCAGGGATTAAACCTAAAATTGGTTCGCCAAATATGGATCTCGCAGAAATTACTCGCTTCAACTCAATTGAGGAGTTGGTGGTTGACCCTACAGGTCAAATTCCAGCGCAATCATCTGGTCGTGTAAAAGCTTCGCCAACGACTACATCATCTGATAAGGAGTAATACGGGATGAAATATACATTAACCCGTGCGAATCCGGATGCTGATCAGTATCCACTTCAAGAGCGTATCGTTGTAGAAGATCCGCTTCTACAAGAAGAAGTGAATAAGAATGTGTTCATGACTCGTTTAGAGGATTTGGCGCATACAGCAGTAAACTGGGGTCGTAAAAACTCAGTTTGGCCGTTCAACTTTGGTACATCTTGCTGCTACGTAGAGTATGCAACGACTTTAACAGGCGTGCATGACTTGTCACGTTTTGGTGCCGAAGTAATTCGTGCTTCACCACGTCAAGCGGACTTGATGATTGTTGCGGGTACATGCTTCGTCAAGATGGCACCTGTAATTCAACGCCTTTATGAGCAAATGTTAGAACCTAAATGGGTGATCTCAATGGGTGCATGCGCAAACTCTGGCGGTATGTATGACATTTACTCGGTTGTACAAGGTGTCGATAAAATCATTCCAGTGGATGTGTATATTCCAGGTTGCCCACCGCGTCCTGAAGCATTAATCCAAGCGTTGATGTTATTGCAAGACCAAATTCAATTAGAGCGTCGTCCGCTTTCTGCGGTGATCGGTGATGATCTTAAGCCAGTTTATAAGCCAAAGATGCAGCCTGAACGTGACCGTAAGAATGCTGAACGTATTGCAGTAAAACACTTACGCTCTATGGATGAAATTAAATAATCTTAACGGCAAATAATATTGATGCACCCGCTTGGGTGTAATTGTCGTTTTGGTTGAATGAATTTGTATTAAATAGGAAGCCAAGCCAATGGCTGAAACTGACATTGCTATGCCAGAATCAACTCCAGTTGATTCACGCCCAGCATTTGCAATTGTAGAAGAGCTCAAAACCAAGTTTGGTGAGAATTTCTACGTGCAAACGACTTTTGAAGACTTTCCAACAGTCTGGGTTGAGCGCTCACGTGTACAAGACGTATTAATGTTCTTGCGTACAGTGTCACGTCCTTACGTGATGTTGTTTGACTTGTCAGCGGTAGATGAGCGTTTACGTACTCACCGCGATGGGTTACCTGCGTCTGACTTCACTGTGTTCTATCACTTGTTGTCACTAGAGCGTAATACGGATATTCGTATTAAAGTTGCGTTGAATGAGTCTGATCTCAATATTCCAACAGCAACCAACATTTGGCCAAATGCCAACTGGTACGAACGTGAAGCTTACGATATGTTCGGCATTAACTTCGAAGGGCATCCAATGCTCCGTCGTATTTTATTGCCAACGTATTGGGAAGGTCATCCGTTGCGTAAAGAATATTCTGCACGTGCGACTGAATACACACCTTATCGTCAGAACCAAGCGAAACAAGATTTCGAACAAGAGCATTTACGTTTTGTACCTGAAGATTGGGGTCTAAAACGCGGTAATGCTGATGAAGACTTCATGTTCTTGAACTTGGGTCCTAACCATCCATCTGCGCATGGTGCATTCCGTGTGATCTTGCAGTTAGATGGCGAAGAAGTGAAAGACTGTGTGCCTGATATCGGTTATCACCACCGTGGTGTGGAAAAGATGGCTGAACGTCAAACTTGGCATTCATTCATTCCGTATACTGACCGTGTTGACTACTTAGGTGGTTGTGCGCAAAACATGCCTTATGTGATGGGTGTGGAGCAGCTGGCAGGGATCACTGTGCCAGAACGTGCGCAATGTATTCGTGTCATGATGTCGGAACTATTCCGTATTAATAACCACTTGCTTTATATCGGTACAGCGATTCAGGATGCCGGCGGTATGACCCCAGTATTCTATATGTTCGCCGATCGTCAAAAGATCTATGACGCGATTGAAGCAATCACGGGTTACCGTATGCACCCAGCATGGTTCCGTATCGGTGGTACTGCACACGATCTTCCAAACAACTGGCAACATTTGATCCGTGAAATTTTGGATTGGATGCCTAAACGTTTGAAGGAATATCATTCTGCAGCACTTAAAAACTCGGTATTTGAAGGTCGTACCCGTAATGTTGCGCAATACGATGCAAAATCTGCATTGGCGTGGGGTGTAACAGGTACAGGTTTACGTGCAACAGGTATTGATTTTGACGTACGTAAATATCGTCCATATAGCGGTTATGAAAATTACGACTTCGAAGTGCCTGTAGAATACGAAGGCGATGCATATGCACGTGTGATCGTTCACTACCGTGAAATCGAACAATCTTTAAAAATCATCAAGCAGTGCTTGGATAACATGCCATCTGGTCCTTATAAAGCGGATCACCCATTGGCTGTTCCACCACCGAAAGATAAGACACTACAAGACATTGAAACTTTGATTACGCACTTCTTAAGCGTGTCATGGGGTCCTGTCATGCCAGCAGGTGAAGCATCTGTTATGGCGGAAGTGGTAAAAGGTGCATCGAACTACTACTTGACTTCAGACAAGTCAACGATGAGTTACCGTACCCGTATTCGTACACCAACCTTCACGCACTTACAGCAAATTCCTTCTGTAATTAACGGCAGTCTTGTATCTGACTTAATCATTTATTTAGCGACGATTGATGTCGTAATGGCTGACGTGGATCGCTAAGGGGTACGCATTATGATGATTTTGACTGATAAAAAGCCACGTGTGAATGTCGAAGGGATTTTAACTGCGGAAGAAATCCACGAAATCGAGCATCACATTGGTCATTACCCATACCCACGTGCGGCATGTTTAGATGCACTTAAATGTGTTCAACGTCGTAATGGTTGGGTGGATGATGCGCAAATGAATGCGATTGCGCAGATGTTGTCAATGAGCCTTGCTGATTTGGAAGGTGTGGCAACATTCTATAACCGTATTTACCGCCAGCCAGTAGGTCGCAACGTAATTTTGCTTTGTGATTCTATTGCTTGCTTCTTGATGGGTGCAGAAACTTTAGCAGAAGCATTCCAACGCGAACTCGGGATTTCATTTGGTCAAACGACTGCTGATGGTCGTTTTACTTTGCTCCCGATTTGCTGTTTAGGAAACTGTGATAAGGGTCCAACCTTGATGATTAATGAAGATACTCACGGCCTAGTAGAAGTTTCTTCAGTGAAACAGTTATTGGAGAAGTATGTATGAATACTGAACCAAAACCGATTTATGGCGACGGTAACCCAGAAACTCACCCATTAACATGGCGTTTGAGCAAGCAAGAATTTGTTCATAGTGTAGAAGACTATGAATCTCTTGACGGGTATGAGGGTTTCAAGAAAGCACTCACAATGCCGCCTAAAGATGTATTGGAAATCATTAAAGCAGCGACTGTGAAAGGTCGTGGTGGTGCTGGTTTCCCTGCAGGGATTAAATGGTCGCTCATGGCGCCAAATGACAATTCAGGTCCTCGTTACTTGATTTGTAATGCCGATGAGATGGAACCAGGTACATTCAAAGACCGTTTGTTGATGGAAAAACTTCCTCATCAATTGATCGAAGGGATGTTAATTGCAGGTTATACACTTGAAGCAACCCATGGTTATATTTTTATCCGTGGTGAATACATCGAAGCTGCGAAGTATTTGAACCAAGCTTTAGAGCAAATTCGTGCCAAAGGTTACTTGGGTGAAAACATCCTTGGTTCTGGCTGGAACTTTGAACTACATGTTCACACTGGTGCGGGTCGTTATATCTGTGGTGAAGAAACTGCATTGATTAACTCGCTTGAAGGTCGCCGTGCAAATCCACGTACAAAACCACCATTCCCGCAAGTTGCAGGTGCTTGGGGTCGTCCTACGATTGTAAACAACGTAGAGACTTACAATAACTTACCAGCAATTATGCTGCGTGGTCCTGAGTGGTATATCAATTTATCTGCAGGTAAGTCGAAAGATCCTGGCACAAAAATTTATGGTGCATCAGGTAAAGTGAAATTCCCTGGTCTTTGGGAGCTTCCATTTGGTACAACTGCACGTGAAGTGATTGAAGAACATGCGGGTGGTATGCGTGATGGCTTAAAGCTTAAAGCATGGTTACCAGGTGGTGCATCAACTGACTTTTTGGCAGCTGAACACATCGATCTTCCAATGGATGCGGAAAGCATCATGAAAGCAGGTTCGCGTTTAGGTACGTGTTTGCTCATGGTGGTTGATGAAACTCAATGTATGGTTTCAGCAACACGTAACTTAGAAGAATTCTTTGCGCGTGAATCATGTGGTTTCTGTACACCATGTCGTGATGGTTTACCTTGGGCGGTGAAAGCGCTTAAAGCACTTGAAGATGGTACAGGCAAGAAAGAAGACATCGATCATTTGCAAGAGCTTACACGTAAGCTTTGGATTGGTAAGACTTTCTGTGCTCACGCTCCTGGTGCTATGGAACCACTCATGGGTGCACTCAAATATTTCCGTGGCGAATTTGAAGCAAAAGTGGTGAATGCCGCTGCTCAAGTTAGCAACGTAGAACAAGCTTAAGGAATTCGACTATGGCTACAATTCATGTCGATGGCAAATCGTATGAAGTCAATGGCTCAGAGAACTTGCTACAAGCATGCTTGTCTTTGGGTATTGATATCCCGTACTTTTGTTGGCATCCATCCTTAGGTTCTGTCGGTTCTTGCCGTCAATGTGCTGTAACTCAATACGCGAATCCAGAAGATACTCGCGGTCGTTTAGTTATGTCATGTATGACACCTGCAGCTGACAATACCTACATCTCGATTGAAGACAAAGAAGCAAAAGATTTCCGTGCGTCTATTGTTGAATTCTTGATGACGAACCACCCACATGACTGTCCAGTATGTGAGGAAGGTGGTCATTGTCACCTTCAAGATATGACGGTGATGACACAACATGACCGTCGTCGTTACCGTTTCACGAAACGTACGCATTACAACCAAGAACTTGGTTCGTTTATTGCGCACGAGATGAACCGTTGTATCGCATGTTACCGTTGTGTTCGTTACTATAAAGACTACGCAGGTGGCACAGACTTCGGTGTGTATGCAAACGCTTCACGTGTTTATTTTGGTCGTCCAGAATCAGGTACTTTAGAGTCTGAGTTCTCGGGTAACTTAACTGAAGTATGTCCGACGGGAGTATTCACAGACAAAACACACTCTGCACGTTATAACCGTAAATGGGACATGCAGTATGCGCCAAGCGTCTGCCAAGGCTGTTCTTCAGGTTGTAACATCTCTCCGGGTGAGCGTTATGGTGAATTACGCCGTGTAGAAAACCGTTTTAACGGTGAAGTCAACCAATACTTCCTGTGCGATAAAGGCCGTTTCGGTACGGGTTATGTGAACCGTGAAGACCGTCCACGTCAACCGCAATTCCGTTCAGGTAGCAATGTAGAGACTGTTTCAGTTGATACAGCGTTAGACACCGTGATTGAGAAAATCCAAGGCAAAAAAGTATTGGGTATTGGTTCTCCACGTGCATCTCTTGAGTCTAACTTTGCGCTTCGTGAATTGGTTGGACAAGCAAACTATTCAACAGGTATGTCTCAAAAAGAGCAAAACTTGGTTGAACTTGCTGCATCCATTATGCAAACTGAGGGTGTATATAACCCAGGTATGCGTGAAATTGAAAGCTACGATGCTGTCTTAATTCTCGGTGAAGATTTAACACAAACTGCACCACGTATGGCATTGTCAGTACGTCAAGCTGCGAAGAACAAAGCCAAAGAAATGGCTGCTGAACGCCGTACACAAGAATGGTTGGCTGAGCCAGTACAACGTATTGCTCAAGACGAAAAATCACCAATTTATATCTTGGCTGCGACTCAAACACGTTTATCTGACGTAGCTACTGGTGAAGTCGTTGCTTCTCCAAATGATATCGCACGTTTAGGTTTTGCTGTTGCTGCGGCGGTGAAAGGTGAAAGTATTACCGGTTTAGAAGAAGATGCAAAAGCATTTGCTCAAACCATTGCTGACACTTTAAAAGCTGCAAAAAAACCATTGATTATCTCTGGTACAAGCTTGCAAGAAGCTGCAATTATGGAAGCTGCTGCACAAGTTGCACAGAATCTGGGTAATGCGGGTCTAACTTTGACTGTTCCTGAAGTGAACTCAATGGGCTTAGCAATCTTTGGCGGTAACAGCCTTGAGCAAGCATTTGCACAAGACTATGACACTGTCGTGATTGTAGAAAACGACCTTTATCGTCGTTTACCTGCAGTGCAAGTAGATGCTGCTTTGTCTGGTAAAGACGTGATCGTGCTTGACCATTCAGAAACTGAAACGGTGAAAAGAGCGAATATCGTTCTTTCTGCAGCGAGCTTTGCTGAAGGTGACGGTACTGTGGTATCTCAAGAAGGCCGTGCACAACGTTTCTATCAAGTATATGACCCAAGTTACTACAAACCAGAACTTGCGATCAAAGAATCTTGGCGTTGGTTACATGCCATTGAAACTGGCGTGAAAGGCAAAGCAATTTCTTGGACTGTGCTTGATGATGTCATCGAATCAGTTGCCAAGAATGTACCTGCGCTTGAAGCGATTCAAGATGTAGCACCAGATGCAGGATTCCGTGTCCATGGTCTTAAAGTGGCACGTGAACCACGTCGTTACTCTGGTCGTACTTCACTTCGTGCGCCGTTATCTGTCCATGAGCCTAAACAACCAACTGATCAAGACTCTGCATTAACATTCTCTATGGAAGGTTATGTCGGGAACCAAACGCCGTCAGCGTTAGTTCCATTTGCATGGTCAGCAGGTTGGAACTCGCCACAAGCTTGGAATAAGTTCCAAGAATCAGTGGGCGGTTCTTTAAAAGGTGGTGATTCAGGTATTCGTTTATTTGATCGCCTTGCGAAATTACCAGCACGCACATACGTTGCACCAGCACCAGTTCTTGTAAATGCTGAGAGTTTCCGCCTTGTTCCAATGCATCATATTTTTGGTTCTGGTGAATTCACAGTGAAAACACCTGCAATGGAGTCTCGTATTCCAGAAGCGGTATTTGCAGTGGGTGAGCAAGATGCAGCGCGCTTGAATGTGAAAGACGGCCAAAACATTACTGTGAAAGCAGGTGAGGCTTCGATCGTTCTTCCTGTTCAAGTCATTGAATATTTACCTACAGGTTATATTGGTTACCCAATTGGTCTCGCGCCAACGGTATCGTTAGCTGAGCCTGTATCAGTCGCGGTAGGAGCATAATTCATGGAACAAGAATTAATCCGTCAAACGCCGCTTTGGGCTGAGAACTGGCCAATTGCCTACTCTGTAGTTCAAGCGATTGTGATCTTGCTCGTTGTAGTTTTGATTGCTGCGTTGATGTCTTTCATTGAGCGTCGTTTACTTGGCTTGTGGCAAGACCGTTACGGTCCAAACCGTGTAGGTCCTGGGGGGATGTTCCAGATTGTTGCCGACATGCTGAAAATCATGTTCAAAGAAGACTGGACACCAAAGTTTGCAGATAAATTGACTTTCCGTTTAGCTCCAGCAGTTGCGATGGCAACTGCGGTGCTATCGTTCATGGTTATCCCTGTATCACCTTATTTAGGTGTTGCAGACATGAGTATCGGTCTATTGTTCTTTATGGCAATGGCGGGTATTGCAGTGTATGCAGTTTTATTTGGTGGTTGGTCATCAAATAACAAATATGCATTACTCGGTGGTCTTCGTTCAGCAGCGCAAACGATTTCTTATGAAGTCTTCTTAGGTATTTCTTTGATGGGTGTGGTTGCGATTGCAGGCTCATTCAACATGCGTGAAATCGTAGAAGCTCAAAAAGATGTATGGTTTGTTATTCCACAGTTCTTAGGTTTCTTAATCTTCGTGGTCGCAGGTGTTGCGGTAACGCATCGTCATCCATTTGACCAACCAGAAGCGGAACAAGAATTGGCGGAAGGTTACCATGTCGAATATGGTGGTATGAAGTGGGGGATGTTCTTCGTTGCGGAATACGTCAACGTTGTCCTGATCTCAGCTTTGATCGTAACCTTATTCTTCGGTGGTTGGTTAGCACCATTTGGTCTAGATTTCCTACCTCCAGCATTCTGGTTCATGATTAAAACAGCATTCTTTGTGATGATGTTTGTCTTGGCACGTGGTTCATTAATGCGTCCACGTTATGACCAAGTGATGAACTTTGGTTGGAAGATTTGTTTGCCTTTAGCGTTGGTCAACTTGTTGGTGACTGGTGCTGTGATTCTGATGAATCAGGCCTAGGACAGCAGGGAGAACATTATGTATAAAATTCTAGCTGGGTTTGGGTCAATTGTACGTTCGTTGTGGATGGTATTCAGCCACGCAACACGTAAACGTGACACTATTTTATACCCTGAAGTTAAAGCAGAAGAAATCGTTCCACCACGATTCCGTGGCCGTATCGTATTGACACGTGACCCAGATGGTGAAGAGCGCTGTGTAGCTTGTAACTTGTGTGCTGTAGCTTGCCCTGTTGGCTGTATTTCATTACAGAAAGCTGAGAAAGAAGATGGTCGTTGGTATCCGGAATTTTTCCGGATCAACTTCTCTCGTTGTATTTTCTGCGGTATGTGTGAAGAAGCATGTCCTACAACTGCTATTCAGATGACACCTGATTTCGAACTCAGTGAATACGTTCGTCAAGACTTAGTTTATGAGAAAGAAAACTTGCTCATTTCTGGTCCTGGTAAATATCCAGACTATAACTTCTACCGTGTAACTGGTATGGCTGTAGCTGGTAAAGACAAAGGTCAGGCTCAGCGTGAAAGCGCACCTGTCGATGTACGGAGCTTATTACCATGATGTGGCCATTTTATTTGATGGCACTTGTGGCCATCGTTTCTACGGTTCGTGTTGTGACTAATGCGAATCCAGTACACGCACTTTTAAGCTTAATCGTTTCGTTACTTGCAGTTGCTGGTATGTTCATGATCGTGGGTGCACCATTTGCAGGTGCACTTGAGATTATTGTTTACGCTGGTGCAATTATGGTTCTTTTCGTCTTCGTTGTGATGATGTTGAACCTTGGTTCTCAAACTGTTGAACAAGAACGTAAATGGTTAACATCTGATGCTTGGGCTTACCCTGCATTGATGAGCTTTTTAATGGGTCTGGTTTTAGTTTGGACAATGACTTCAGAGCACAGCATTTCTGGTCCTTTAATGGGTACAGAAGTTGTAGGCCCTAAAGAAGTTGGTCAAGCACTCTTTACACAATATTTATTATTGGTTGAAGTTGCCGCAATGTTATTGCTTGCTGCGTTAGTCGCTGCATTCCACTTAGGCAAACGTGAACCAAGTGCAGAAGAGGAAAAAGAATAATGGGTAATATCCCTTTAGAGCATGGTTTGATTGTTGCAACCATTCTTTTTGCACTCGGTTTCTACGGTGTAATGGTGCGACGCAACCTTCTATTTATGTTAATGAGCCTTGAGATCATGATGAATGCAGCAGCGCTTGCATTCGTCCTCGCTGGTAGTGCATGGGTGCAACCAGATGGTCAGATCATGTTTATCTTGATCTTAACGCTTGCTGCGGCAGAAGCGTGTATTGGGCTTGCGATCGTCCTTCAGTTCTATCATCGCTTCCATCATTTGGATGTAGATGCTGCTAGTGAGATGCGCGGATGAGTTTATTAGCATTAACCATATTATTTCCGCTCATTGGTTTTATCCTTTTAGCGGCAGGGCGTAATAAGCTTCCTGAAATTGTAGCTGCCATTATTGGTGTGGGTTCAGTTGGCCTTTCTGCACTATGTGCATTATTGGCTGGTATGAATTTCATCAACAGCGGTGAAACATCTCAAGTGACTCACCTTTGGACTTGGTTCAGTGTGGGTGGTTTTGAACCAGGCATTAGCTTGCACTTAGATGGTTTATCTTTACTTATGCTTGGCATGATTACGGGTGTGGGTTTCTTAATTCATATCTTTGCATCATGGTATATGCGTGGTGAAGAAGACTTTGCACGTTTCTTCTCTTATTTCAACCTATTCGTTGCAAGCATGTTATTGCTTGTGTTGGGTGACAATCTTGCGTTGTTATTCTTAGGTTGGGAAGGTGTTGGTCTGTGCTCATACTTGCTGATTGGTTATTACTACCAAAATCCAGCAAATGGTGCTGCTGCAATTAAAGCATTCACCGTGACACGTATAGGTGACGTTTTTTTACTCATCGCATTGTTCTTAATTTTCCAACAATTTGGAACATTGAATATTGCTGAAATCGTTGCTGCTGCGCCTGTGGTAATGACACAAAGCTCATCGTTAACCATTTGGACTGCATTAATGTTGTTCTTGGGTGCTGCAGGTAAATCTGCGCAAATCCCATTACAAACATGGTTAGCAGACGCGATGGCGGGTCCTACACCAGTATCTGCATTAATCCATGCTGCAACAATGGTAACAGCAGGTGTTTACCTATGCTGCCGTATGTTCTCTGTATTTGAAATGGCACCAGAAGTCATGGTGTTTATCTCAATCACAGGAGCGGTGACATTATTAGTTGCAGGTTTTGCTGCACTGGTTCAAACAGACATCAAACGTATTCTTGCTTACTCAACCATGAGTCAGTTGGGTTATATGTTTATGGCTGTAGGTGCTGAAGCATACCAAGCTGGTCTATTCCACATGTTGACACACGCATTCTTCAAAGCGTTGTTGTTCTTGTCATCAGGTGCGGTGATTCTTGCATACCATCACGAACAAAACATTTTCAAAATGGGTGGTTTGTTCAAGCGTAATAAATTCTTATTTGCTTGTTTCGCGATCGGTGGCGGTGCCTTAGCAGCGATTCCATTCTTAACGATTGGTTTCTTCTCAAAAGATGCAATCTTGGCGGCTGTGTGGACACAAAGCCATATCGCAGGCTTACCTGTATTCAATACATTGTATTGGGTCGGTGTTGCTGGTGCATTCTTAACATCAATCTATACTTTCCGTTTAATTTGGATTGTGTTCTTTGGCGAAGAGAAAACGCCATATCACGAAATCAAAGGTGCAACTTACTGGGCTCCTTTAGCGATTCTTGCTGTCCTTTCTACAGGTTTGGCAATCGTACTTAAAGCGCCAGTCATGAGTATTCTTGATGCAGCACAAATCCCTGCATTTGTTATTCCTGAAGCGCTAGAAGCTGGTGCGCATGGTGCAGAATATGTCGCTATTGCAATCGCACTTGCTGGTTTAGCGGTTGGTGTTGTCTTATTTGCTTTTGCTTATAAAGCAGTTCAAGGTTTTGCTCGCACTTCATTGGGTGCTGGACTTGCAAATATCTGTCGTAATGCGCTTGGTTTCGATGCGTTATATGACCTCGTGTTTGTAAAACCTTACTTATTTATTGCAAAAATGATTGGTCGTGACCCGATTGATGGCGTATGGCTTGTATTGCCAGCGATTGTTAAAGGGGGTCATAGCTTCACTAGTTCACGTCAAACAGGTTCTTTGCGTGAGTACGCATCGAGCATGGCGTTCGGTATCGTGGTGATTATCATGATTCTGATCGTGACTCAGATCGTGGGGAAATAAGATGGAAAACATCAATAACTGGTATTTACCCGCGCTGATCCTCATTCCGTTCATTGCTGGTTTTATTTGTTGGGTCGTTGATAAATTAGATCAACACCTACCACGTTATATCGCACTTGTGGGTATGCTCATTACTTTGGGCATGACCGTTGCTTTATGGCAATCAGGTACCTACAGCTACCAAATTGGTGAAACTGTACCGACTTGGTCTGCAGAGTTCTATGTACCTTGGATTCAAACCCTTGGCATTAACATCCACTTAGCGGTGGATGGTCTTTCACTTCTAATGGTCGGTTTAACTGCTTTACTAGGTGTATTGGCGGTTGGCTGCTCTTGGGGTGAAATTCAGAAGAACGTTGGTTTCTTCCACTTAAACCTTTTATGGTCTTTAGGTGGCGTGATCGGTGTATTCTTGGCTGTTGATTTGTTCTTGTTCTTCTTCTTCTGGGAGATGATGCTCGTTCCAATCTACTTCTTGATTGCACTCTGGGGCCACAAAGGTGCTTCTGGTAAATCTCGTGTTTACGCTGCGACTAAATTCTTTATTTACACGCAGGTGGCTGGTCTGATCATGTTGATTGGTATCTTAGGTCTTGTGATCTACGGTTTCATGATGACAGATACAATCAGCTTCAGTTATAACCATTTACTCGCTGTTGCGAATACATTGGATGCTAACCCACAAACGTCATCAATTGCCTTTGCATTTATGATTTGTTTGTTTATTGGTTTTGCAGTCAAACTTCCTGTTTTCCCATTGCATGGTTGGTTACCAGACGCGCACGCACAAGCACCTACAGCAGGTTCTGTAGACCTTGCGGGTATCTTAATTAAGACAGCGGCTTACGGTTTACTTCGTTTCGTCATTCCATTCTTCCCAGTTGCTTCAGCGCAGTTTGCTGATGTAGCAATCATTTTCGGTTTAATCGGTATCTTCTACGGTGCTTGGTGTGCTTTCCAGCAAACCGATATGAAACGTTTGTTGGCGTATACGTCGATTTCACACATGGGCTTTGTTTTACTTGCAATCTACGCAGGTAACATCCTGACCTTCCAAGGTCTGATGGTCATGATGTTGGCTCACGGTTTATCGTCAGCAGCATTATTCATTATGTGTGGTCAAGTGTATGAGCGTCTTCACACACGTGATTTACGCTTGATGGGTGGTATTCGTGGTCAATTCCAGTATTTACCATTCTTCTTGATGTTCTTTATTGCTGCGCTTGTAGGTATCCCTGGCTTAGGTAACTTCATTGGTGAGTTCCTCATCTTGATGGGTGCATTTGCTCAATTCCCTACATTCACGATTATTGCTGCGATCAGCTTAGTATTTGCGGGTCTATATGGTTTAATCCTGATTCATAAAGCGTTATTTGGTGTGCCAAACGAAGAGCAAAAACAACACTATGCGAACCCATTAAAAGATCTTAATGTGCGTGAGCTTGGTATTTTGTTAATTTGTGCGTTCGGTCTGTTATGGCTTGGTTTGTATCCACAAAGCTTCCTTGATATTTCAGAATCAAGTTTGGCTTGGATTGCGAATAGCTACATTCCAGTACAAGAAGTAGTTGAAGTGGTTGAACAAGCCACAACTCAACTCGAAAATGTGGAGATGCAATAAGTCATGAACTTCACACTATCATTTTCTGAGCTAATGCCATTAGCTCCTGTGATGATTGTTGCTTTAACAGCAATCATCGTAATGATTTTGACTGCAATCAAACGTAATCATAATTTGATTGCGACAGTATCTGTTATCGGTCTTAACCTTGCATTGTTGAATATTCTATTCACGTTATTTACAGGTTCTCAGATCTCACCAAATGTCATGAACCTATTTATGGTTGATGCTTTTGGTCTGTTCTATCAAGTGATTATTTTGATTGCTGCATTGGCTTGTTGCACACTGTCACATGCATATATCGAAACTTATAAAGATAATCGTGAAGAACTTTATCTATTAATGTTGATCTCTGTTTCAGGGGCAATGTTAATGGTAACAAGTTCACACTTTGCATCATTCTTCATTAGCTTAGAGTTAATGTCGATTCCAGTCTACGGTCTGATTGCTTATACCTACCAACGCGGTAAGTCACTCGAAGCGGGTATTAAATATCTTGTACTTTCAGCAACTGCTTCTGCAATGTTGTTGATGGGTATGGCTTATGTTTACTCAGTTCTAGGTTCATTATCATTTGCGGGTCAAGTGGATGATATGTTCTGGGCGTTAACTAAGTCTCAAGATCCTCAATTGATGATGGCGCTGCAAGCTTATATTCCTCAATTTGGTGAGAAACTTACCACTGTATTTGGAATCTTAGGTCTTGGTTTAATCATCGCAGCTGTTGCATTTAAATTGTCTTTAGCGCCATTCCATAAATGGACGCCAGATGTGTATGCAGGTGCTCCAGCACCAATTGCAACATTCCTTGCTACTGTAGCTAAAGTTGCAATGATTGGTTTATTCGTACGTTACTTACTGTCTTCAGGTGTAATTGGTATCGAATCGATCAAAACGATTTTGATCGTCATTGCAGTGTTATCAATCTTGATTGGTAACATGCTTGCAGTGAAACAAGTGAACTTAAAACGTATTTTGGCATACTCGTCAATTGCGCATTTTGGTTACTTATTCCTTGCTGTTGTTACGACATCTTTCTTAAGCTTAACGTCAGTAAGTTTATATGTATTAACGTATGTATTAACGACGATTGGTGCGTTTGGTGCTGTAGCGTTGATGTCTAGCCCATACAACAACAATGACGAAGCAGAATCACTTGCAGACTACCGTGGTCTATTCTGGCGTCGTCCAGTATTGACGGCAACACTGACTGTGATGATGCTATCTCTTGCAGGTATTCCGTTAACTGCAGGCTTCATCGGTAAATTCATGCTGATCATGACAGTTGTGTCTGAAGCACATTGGTTCTTCGCTGCGATGATCATTGTGGGTTCTGGTATTGGTCTATACTATTACCTACGTGTCATGATCGTCATGTATATGACGCCACCAGACACACCACGTATTGATGCTGATAAACATTGGGGTCAAAAAGTGGGTGGTATTATGGTATTGCTTGCTGCGCTTGCAGTGCTTGTAATCGGTGTATATCCAGATCCAGTCATTGCGATGGCAAATCAAGCACAATTGATCGCGCCATTACATATCGTTCTTCAATAGTTGATCGATTAATCTAAAAAAACTATTGTTGTTAACAAAAAAAGCCCTCATTCATTGAGGGCTTTTCTTATTTCTTATATTAAAAACATTTATAATAGACAGAATTTACATTTATACTTCAGGTGTTCTCCCGTGCCAATCCAAGAAATTCGTCATCCGCTCATTCGTCATAAATTAGGTTTATTACGCCGTGCAGATATCAGCACGAAGAACTTCCGTGAGTTAGCGCAAGAAGTCACAATGTTACTGACTTACGAAGCAACCAAAGATTTACCTGTTGTAGATCACGAAATTAATGGCTGGAATGGCCCGGTGACAACACAGCGTATTGCAGGTAAAAAAATTACTGTTGTACCAATTTTACGTGCTGGCATTGGTATGCTTGATGGTTTCTTAAATCTTATTCCAAGTGCAAAAGTTTCTGTTCTTGGTTTAGAGCGTGATGAGGAAACATTAGAAGCACGTACATACTATAAGAAATTGGTACCTGACGTACAAAACCGTATAGCGATGATTATTGATCCAATGCTTGCGACTGGATCATCATTGGTTGCTGCTATTGATGTCCTTAAAGCGAGTGGTTGTAAAGATATCCGAGTGATGGTTTTGGTTGCAGCACCAGAAGGTATTAAACGTGTGGAAGAAGCACATCCTGATGTTGTCATTTTTACCGCAGCTGTGGATAACGGTTTAAACGAGAATGGTTATATCGTTCCGGGTCTTGGGGACGCTGGCGATAAAATTTTTGGTTCTGTACAAAAAGATTAAAATTTGATTAAATTATAGAGGAGGCTAAGGCCTCCTTTTTTATTAAGATTTTGATTCAACGATAAATTTAAAAAAACTAATTACTAAGAATCAATCTTTTTTATGCTGGGGAAATAACATGTTTTACAGGGGTGTTTTACATTCGTACGACCCTGCATTGAAAGCAGGAATTATCAAAATCAATGATCATGATTTTGATGTACATTTCGTATTGAATGACATGGCAAATTCCAGTATCGCGCCTCAAATTGGTGAGCGTGTGAAATGTATCGTGGTCGATAAAGACGACCAACGTCATGCAAAATTTATCGTGCGGTTAGACAATAAACATGCACGCGTCGAACAACCCTTGAATCAACTTTTTTATCGTGCGCACGAAGATTTAGAAGGTGAGTCTAAGAAGTTTGAACAAGAGCTAGATGAGCTGATCGAAAAGCGTCTTGCAGATCAGGAAAGTACGCTTGACTCACAAACACAAATCCAAGATTTTGAACTAAATTTTAATACACTGAGTAAAGAATCAATCGTGTTGGATGGTTCTGGTACTGAACATCATGCAGATCAAGTTTCAGATCCAGTATCTAAAATTTCCTTAGGTGAACCTCTTGAGGAAGAGCAAATTAAAGAAATGCTCGAATCAAAGCCAAGTCGCCGTGTGCCAGTCTTAGATGAGTCAGCTGTCGTACCACTTACGAAAGTTCAACCTTTGAATGAGAGTGCGCCTGAAGAGAACGTAGATGATCATCTACCCGAGCCAACCCATGCAAAAGGGCGCCCACCAAAAGTTGTACGTAAAGAAATCCCTGATGTTAAAACGCATTTTCAATTAAAATTTAATGCGCAAAAATTCATTACGAGTTCGCGTGTTGATGAATTCGGAGCTGATAAAAAATCAAAGAAAAAAGCCAAGAAGATAAAAGATCCAAACAAGCAATTTAATCCATGGATATTTGCAAGTATTGTCCCTATTTTAGTGTTTATTAATCTGGGTGTTTGGGGATTTCAAAAATATGAGCAATACAGAGAAGAGCAAGACGCAAAAGCAAAAATTTATGCGGTAGAACAAGAACACATTATCAAAGAACAAAAGAAAGAAGCTGAGAAATAAAAAAAGCTCCAATGAGGAGCTTTTTTTTATTAAGCATTACAGAATTTCATAAAGGCTTTTAAACCAGGTCCTTGATATTTTTGACGGTGTACTAACATAAATAAAGGACGTGTGAGTTGCCAGAACGGCGTTTCTAAAATCACCAGTTGCTCTTTTTCTCTTAATGGTTCAATAGCTAATTTTGAAATACATGACATGCCTAAACCACCAGCAACAATTTTCAAAATAGCTTCATTATGACCCAAAGTTAAACGAATATTGGCATTCGGTAAGTCTTGCAGGATTGCGTTGTCAAAGACTTCACGAGTCCCTGAACCTTCTTCACGTAAAATCCATTCAGCCTGTTTAAAGTCTTCAATGGTCAGAGGGCGGTCTAATTTCGCCAAAGGATGGTCTGGTGAGCAACACACAGCAAGCTCATCATCACGCCAGTGGATCGATTGTAATTGAGGTAAGTGACATGAACCTTCAATAAGGGCTAAATCAAGTTGGAATTGATTAACAGCTTCAATCATTTGACGCGTATTGCCCACTTGAAGTTGCAAATGTGCTTGTGGTTGTAATTGAAGAAAATCAGCCATTAAATCAGGCATCAAATAATCACTAATGGTCAAAGTCGCCCCAATACGGAGATCAATACTTTGAAGCTCGCCTTTTGCCGCTTGTTCAAATGATTCACATCGACCTAAAATTTCAAGCGCCTGTGGAAGTAAAAAACGACCCAAGTCATTCAGTTGTAATCGTTTTCCTAAGCGATCAAATAATGGTGCACCGAGACCATCTTCAAGATCTGCTAACGCCATACTTGCAGCACTTTGTGTGAGTCGTACAGCATCACTTGCTTTAGTTACCGTACCCTCTTGAGCGACAGCTACGAAAACAGCCAGTTGGCGTAATGTCATGCGCATGAATGAAGCCTTAATGTGAAAAAATATTAATAAATTATATTGTCATGCTACCATGAGCGCAGTCTGTCATGCCACGTAGAAATTATGTCAATTGAAAAATTTAGCGTAGAAAAAGTCCTTTCTGTACATCGTTGGACCAACACTTTATTTAGCTTTACCATGACGCGTCCCGCACATTTTAAATTTACCGCAGGGCAGTTCGCGCGTATTGGTTTGAAAGTTGGCGATGATTTGGTGGTACGTGCGTATTCTGTCGTTTCATCGCCTTTTGATGAAACTTTAGAGTTCTTTTCAATTGTTGTACCAGATGGTGCTTTTACATCAAATTTACAACATCTCAAAGTCGGCGATGAACTTTATTTGGAAAAGATTCCTTATGGATTTTTGACTTTAGCACGTTACCAATTACCTATGCCAAATGACCTGTGGTTATTGGCGACAGGCACGGGGCTCGCACCATTTATTTCTATGTTGCAAGACTTTGAAGTATGGCAAAAATATAAAAATATTCATTTGGTTTACAGTGTGAGGACAGCAAGCGAATTGGCTTACGTAGACCGAATTCAGGAAGTCGCGGATACCTTTGGTGAAGGTCATACAGGATTTAAATTTGTGCCAATTATTACACGTGATCCAAATGCGCCATTGCATGATCGATTGCCAGTATTAATCGAAAATAGAGCGTTAGAGAAAACTGTAGGTGTCGATTTTAATCCGCAAACGTCACATATCATGCTGTGTGGGAATCCCCAAATGGTTGAAGATACAAAAGAGGCTCTGAAAGCACGTGGCCTGACCATGAATCGTCGTGGTGAAGGAAATATTGCGGTAGAGAACTATTGGTAAGTCCAAATCACCCTATCCTACGAGGAGAGGGAATTGAGGCACAAAAAAACCTCCATCTCGGAGGTTTTTTTCTAAATTACATAGGAATACTATGCGACATACTTAATGGACAAACATATCCATAAATTGACGAATCTCTTGAATCGCAGTATCGACATCGCTCGTGAGCCAAGTCGGTTCAAATAAACCTGCATAATGTTCCAAACGATCGTGTGGAACCACTAAACGAATTGGGCATTCTTCCTCGAGTAAACGCCAAGGAATAATGGGCACTTCATTATCTAAGAAGCAAGCGATGTTACGAATGTCGATGATCATGCCGTTGACACATTCAGGAAAGGGCATCACCGAAAACTCTTCAGTGCGACGGCGGAAATACTCTAAGTCACCCCACTTCAGCACATAGCTTGGTTTCGTAAACTCAATAATTCCAATCAAATGCCCATCACGGGTATGATGCAAAGAACAGGCATGAGTGACATCTGTGTCTAAATCTAAAGAGACACTTTGTCGGCGATAGGTCATACAGATCGACAATAAAAATGAGGAGGGTGCATATTATACTCTATTTTGCATCACAGCTCATGTGCTTTGATCGGTACGAATTGATAATGTTTTTTCACACAAAACAACATGATAGATTGCTAGTATAAAAAATCATCAAAATACATAAGAGGGGCATCATGGTAGATCAATCCAATCATCCGACCCATAATGATCAAAAGAAGAAAAGTAAGATCCCAGTGTATATTCTGATTATCGTTGGTATTTTTTTAGCAGCCTTCATTTTCTATATGCTCGCTGATCGTGATCCAACACCAGGTCAAATTCCTGCTGATACGACTATTCCTGCAACTCAAGATAATGCAGATACAGCAACGGCAACAGATTCAGCAGTGGATAATACCGTTACTGCGGTCGCAAACGATCAATAAACCACTACACTTTTCACGTTTAAACCCAGCTTCGGCTGGGTTTTTTCTTGATTTGCAACAATGTGTTGTATTTATGATGCTTTGAGTTGATTAAAAAATATTCGAAATTTATGGTGTGATGACGCGATCGAAAAATGATCTAGGGAAAAGAATTAAATCAATCGTAATTCAGAACACTTAACATAAGAAGAGGCGTAACCAATGAATGATGAATATAACGGCTTCACTCGAACTGGGGGCTTTGATGCAATGTATTATTGGGAGCAATTCCAACCAATTATTGCTGCAGTGGCCATTTTACTCATAGGATGGATCATCGCTTTAATCGTTGCCGCAGGGGTTAAGAAGGTACTTGCAAAATTAAATACCAATCAAAAATTAAGTAGCGCGACAGGACATCGCTCAAATATAGAAAATATCATCTCCAGAGTCGTTTTCTGGCTGATCCTCATTATTGCTGTTATCGGTTCACTCAACGTTTTAAACCTGACCAGTGTGAGTGGTCCTTTTAGTAATATGGTTCAACAATTCTTACTATTTATCCCACAATTATTGGCTGCAGTAGCAGTTGGTTTTATTGGATGGATCGTAGCCAATTTGGTCAAAGTTGGATTAACTCGACTACTCAGTCGTACACAATTGGATGAAAAGCTCAGTCAAGACGTTGGTGTGAGCTCATTTAGCCAAAATATCAGTGAAATTGTTTATTGGCTCATTTTATTGCTGTTCTTACCGATCGTGCTGTCTATTTTGGGCTTAAATGGTTTGTTATATCCAGTTCAGAATATGGTGACTGAAGCCGTTGCCTACTTGCCGAATATCTTTATGGCAGGTGTGATTTTATTTGTTGGTTACATTTTGGCAAAAATTGTACGCGGTATTGTCGAAGGGCTACTTTCAAGTTTGAATGTCCAACAGCAAGCTGAAAAAGTCGGAGTTTTTAAAAATTCTAATCTGCCTAAGCTATTAGGATCATTTGTATTTGCCTTAGTCATCATTACTTCACTGATTATTGCGTTTGAGGCTTTGGGTGTAGACGCGATTTCACAACCAGCAACGGCTATGTTGTATGAAATCATGAATGCAATTCCACATATCATCGCAGCAGGTTTAATCCTGATCATTGCTTATGTGGTCTCACGTTTCGTATCTAATCTTGTGGTTGAAGTGATCGCTGGGACAGGTGTTGATAACATTCCTCAAAAGCTCGATATGCAACGATTTTTGGGTCAAACCAAAATATCAAAAGTTGTCGGTCATTTGATTGTATTCTTCACCATGCTCTTTGCGGTGTCTGAAGCTGCGAATCGTTTGGGCTTCGATCAAATTAGTGATTTGATTGCGATGTTCATTTATTTCGGAGCGAATGTACTTTTAGGTGCAGTTATCCTCGTCATTGGTTTCTGGCTAGCAAATCTAGTTGCCAATGTGGTGAAACGTGGTGAGACCAATAGCGCACATTGGTTAGCGAATCTTGTCCGAGTACTGATCATTGGTTTAGTTGTGGCAATGGGCTTGCGTGCAATGGGAATCGCTGACTCGATCGTAAATTTAGCCTTTGGATTAACACTTGGAGCGGTTGCTGTCGCTTTTGCACTTGCATTTGGTCTAGGTGGTCGCCAACCTGCAGAGCGATTGTTGACTGACTTAATCGATAAAGCGAAATCTGACGCGAATAAGCCAAGACCAAATCAGCCTGAACAAGTCACGCCACCACTTACTGAGCAAATGGATGCTTCAACTGTTGCGGAAGAATATCAAGATGAAGATATTCCACCAACGCAAATTGATGTAGAAGCGCCAACTCAACCATTGAATAATCCTTATGGATCTACAGGGGAGTCAGATCAAAATACACAGCCTAAAAATGACCTTAAATAACATGTAAATTTGTGTCGGGATCAGTCAGCATGGTTTGGCTGATCCTCATGAAAAAGAGTAAAAATTATGAGTAAGAAATTTAATAAATTATTCGCCCCAATAGTGATTGCAGGTATCACCGTGGGTTTTTTAGCAAGCGCTTACCGCTTTGTTTTTGCAAATTCAAAAGCTACTGAAAACAACAGACTCAATACACCATCTATTGATGATGCAGTAACAGATCCAACCACACAAATGCTTGATTCAACTGATACCAATGCCCAAAGACCCTCATAAATTCTGCTTTTAGAAAAGATAAATGAATAATGAAGCATTCGATTGATCAATAGGGATGATAGTCAAAGAGGGCGAAGGATGCCCCTTTAATTACAAAATGAACAATACTTGTTGTTAATTAGACATACTCAGATGCAGCATGTGCAGATGACCAAGCCCATTGAAAGTTAAATCCACCTAAATGGCCCGTTACATCGAGTATTTCTCCGACGAAGAAAAGCCCTTTTTGCTTTTTACTTTCCATTGTTTTTGAGGAAACTTCAGTGGTATCAACTCCACCTAAAGTCACCTCAGCCGTACGGTAACCTTCAGTCCCAGAAGGTTTAACTTCAAATGCGTGAAGGCGCTGGGCAATCGCCTCTAGCTTCTCATCACTGATATTCCCGATTGATATTTCAGCTTGATCCATCCAAATCAACTGTTGTAATTCAACTACGACACTCTTCGGTAAGTGTTCAGCGAGTAAGGTGCGAAGTAACACTTTAGGTTGATTTTGTTTTTTAGTTTTAAAAAAATTCAAGAGATCGATACTTGGTAAAAAGTCGACTTTAAAACTTTGACCGACATCCCAATAGTTTGAGAGTTGTAAGGAACTTGGACCACTTAAACCACGGTGCGTAAACAAGAGTGCTTCAGTAAAGCTATTGAGATGATTGCTTAATGTCACTTCAACAGCATTGCCACTAAGTCGTGTCGTCACTTCTTTGAAACCATCAGAAAAAGTAAAGGGGACTAGACCTGCACGAGTTGGATAAACATAGTGTCCAAATTGTTTAGCAATCTCATAGCCAATGCCTGAGCCACCAAGCGTCGGAATTGAGAGACCACCAGATGCGACCACGACAGATTCAACTTCAAAAAAACCTAAATTGGTTGCCACCTGAAAACCGTGCTCCTCAAGGGCGTTGACGGCTTTCACCTCGCAACTGGTTTTGATGTCGACTAGACCAGTTTTGTCACACTCAGCAAGTAACATGGCTAAGATTTCTTTCGCGCCGTTAAGGGTAAAGAGCTGACCGTGTTTACGTTCTTCGTATTCAATGCCATATTCGCAGACCAAGCCAATGAAATCCCAATTGGTATAACGGGTGAGTGCTGAGATAACAAAATGCGGGTTATGAGAAATATAGTTGTCAGGCTCAACATACAGATTGGTAAAGTTACATTTACCTCCACCTGACATGAGAATTTTTTTCCCCACTTTATTGGCTTTTTCAACCACCACGACACGACGCCCACGTTGAGCAGCCATATATGCGGTCATTAAACCAGATGCACCCGCACCTATTACTAAAACATCGTATTGCTTGGAAGACATGAAAATAATCAAAAAACGAAACAGCGCAATTATAACGGTAAATTACGATGAACTGAGCATTATCGGATTAATTCAAGCGAACAGAAGCAGGATGAAGATCAACTAAATCGTTCGACCTTGAAGCCCGCCTGAATGAATGACTAAAACTTTAGCGTTTTTAGGGAAATAGTTTTGTTGTATAAGATCATGAATGCCAAACATCATTTTTCCGGTATAGACTTGTTCAAGTGGAATACGGTATTCATATTCAAACTTTTCAATAAATTGAATCAGTTCGGGTTGGATTTTGGCATAGCCTCCGAAGCAATAATCATCCGTGATATGCCAGTTGTTTTTACCCGTTAGTAGTTTTACTTCATCATTCAGAAAATTGCCTTTTAATGCAGAAAATCCAATAATTCTTTGATGGTTTAAACTGCGCTCAATCAATCCTGAAATCGTACCGCCTGTTCCGACAGCACAACAAATGAAGTCATAAGTTTGATCAGCATCTTTTAAAATTTCTTGAGTGCCCTGAATGGCAAGCGAGTTGGTGCCACCTTCTGGAATTAGATAACTTTCAGGAAAGCGTTGCGCTAAGTGAGCTAAAAACTCAGGATCATTTTTTTGTCGATATGCTTCTCTCGAGATAAAATGCAGCACCATACCGAAACGTTCTGCGGTGGCGAGGGTGTGATTGCGGGCTGAGTTCTTGAGTTCTTCACCACGAATGATCCCAATAGACTGAAAGCCAAATTGATGCGCAGCAAACGCTGTGGCGGCAATATGATTTGAATAAGCACCACCAAAGGTCATTACATTCTCAAAGCCTTGACGTTTTGCCTCAATAAAATTGTATTTCAGTTTATAAAACTTATTTCCAGAGATATGTGGATGAATTTGGTCTAAACGGCGAACGGTGATGTTTAAACCGTTTAAAGAAATTTCCTGATCTTGAACCTGTTGGGCTATCGTATCAAACATAGTGCGAGAATTTGGTTTTTTAAGAGTATAGCGGATTTCGAATCTTAGCTCTTACTCGGATAAATTGAAAAACAGTGAAAAAATATGTTTAAAAAATAATCAAAAGTGCTAATCTGAAAGAAAACGGAATTTTGGGAGGGTGGCATGAAGCAATCTCTATCCATTTTATTATTGGGTTTGTTTATTTTAACGGCCTTAGGCTGTGAGCAGGATTTTCTAAACAAACCAAAAACTGAAGCACGAAGTATGATTATTGCTGGCGTACCTGTACAGGAAAGGGACTATCGTCTGTCTCCGCACGAAACTGCATATAATGAAGCACTGTCAGATGATGATTAGCATGACTTGGCTATTTTTATAAAATCAATTGTATTTAATTTATACAGTAAACTAATTCGCTAAAAATAATAAAATAAATAGTGAATAATTTTAATATTTAAAAAAAACACTCAAATAATTAGGGAAATATTCATAAGGCTTCCAAGTAGAATAACCCGATAAATCAATCATCTACTATGGAATTAATGTGGAATCAATTTGGATTTTAGGTTCGATTGCAGCAGCACTTTTACTGGGCGCAATGAGTCCGGGGCCGACTTCAATCTATGTCGCTAAAAATTCAATCGCTATTTCGCGTAAACATGGTTTATTTACTGCACTAGGAACTGGTCTCGGTGCTGCGATTTTTGGTTTATTGGCAGTATTAGGTTTACAGGCATTCTTAGTTGCAGTGCCTTCAGCATATTTGGCTTTGAAAATCTGCGGTGGATTATATTTATTGTTTTTGGCTTATAAAATTATCAAACATGCCAAAGATCCAATCGAAGCTGATCATTCTGCATCGCATCCGATGAGTTTACGACGTGCATTTACCACAGGCTTAATTACTCAATTGTCGAATCCTAAAATCGCGATTGTACTTGCCAGTATTTTCACAGCTTTATTACCCAAAGAGATTCCCTTGTATTTTAACTTTGTGTTACCAATGCTGTGCTTTTTTATCGATGCTGGTTGGTGCTCGTTGGTGGCGGTTGCATTATCAGCGGAAAAGCCGCGTGCGGTATATTTAAAATTTAAGAAAGTATTTGATCGTGGTGCGGGCATTGTGATGTCTGTGCTCGGATTGAAATTGATTTTTGGTGTGAAGTAGATCACATTTTTAATCTTGTCTAACAATTTTTATGATCTGACCTGAATTCACATTTGCCAGTCCTGATCAGCTATAAAGAACTGAGGAGAGGTTGTTTAGGGTGTAAATATCTCTCATTGTTTGTGAGTTTGTTATGTATTCTCTCCTCAGTAGTCATTCCAAAAATAAAAGTCTACAACAAAAGTTCTACTATCAATTGGGTCAAATGGCCAAAAACCTTTTGGGTGCAGTAGAGCCAGAAGAACAAGCACTTTTACCGCGCGAATATAATTTAGAAGCGCATGTTTTTCATCGTCAATTCGCGAGTACGCATTATGGAATTATGATTCCAGATTTGCCTGAGCCTTTTCGATATTTGTCCTATGCTTCTGTCATTGGTGATGTTGGTGTGAAGATAACGCATTTACCCAAGTCGATATCGAGTCTTAGTCCTGAAAATACCGCTACTTTGGTTCATGGAACAGCCTTATCGACAGATGAAGAAGCCTTTCGCATTTATAATATTCAAGACGAAATTGTATTTCATCAAAAGCCATTTAAGGTTGAGTTTGGTCGAGAATCTTTCCTTGCTGAAATTGAAGGGAGTTATCATCTAGTATCTGAACGTGATGATCTGCAAGTTGATCTTTGGTTAACCCCAACGCATGCCATTACGTGGTTTGCACATAGCATGTTATATCAGCACTTTAGTGTATTGATGCAATATGAAGGTCATTTCACCCAACATGGAAAACGTGTTGAAGTTAAAGGACTATGTACACTAGAACATTGGAAAGCAGTCTCAAGCTCAATGTTGCCGAGTCCCATTAAACCGACCACAGGATTGGTGCCTTTAGACAGTTTTAGTTATCAAGTCATCAACATAGATGATGAGTCACAATTGGTCTTGGCGTATATCGGTTTTGCAGGTGAACCTACTTATACCGCCGTGTCTTATCGCCATATTGATGGTACTTCTATTCAATATGATGGTGAGGTTGCTTTTCAAGTGATTGCATTAAAGCCTGATCCGAAAATAACACCTGACGGTTTTGAAATGGAGGTGCCTCAGTCTTTTAGATGGATTGCGCATCATCAAGGTGAGAAAGTGTTAGATATTCTTGCGGTGGCAGATACGGAATATTGTTATGGTTTAGCCGCAGGTTATGTGAGTTCTTATCAGTGGAGTGGTTTGCTGAATGGAACTGAACGTAAGGGGCGAGGTTATGTTGAATATATTGACCGAAGACAAAACGTAAATTTAGATACCTAATTTTTGAATTAAATACGCCCTTAAAAAAAAGCCTCTAAACGTATTAGAGGCTTTTTAAAATCTTATTTCTTACATTCAGGCTGTGAACGGTCAATTACTTGTGTACCTTCTACACGATAACCAATTTGACCAACAATGAATGCTTGATTCAATTGAGTGATCACCACATCAGAAAGAGCCACAGCGCAACGATTTTTTTCAATAGCACGATCTACAGCAGTTTTAAAGTTTGGAACCCCTAAAGGGAACAAGACAACTGGGACCTTATCTTCACCTGTTACACGTTCACCTTTCACGAACTGATTAGAGTTAAGATTGTAGTTTTTAGTTGAAGCAACTGTCATATCAGCCATACGAACTGAACAGCCTGTCGCCAATACTGAAGTTGCTGCGATAATTGAAATTAATAATTTTTTCATTAGTTTACCCCCGTTTTTAAGCGAGGGAACTTTAAATAAAAATACTTGAAATTTCAACCATTGCATGACTTTAGTTTAATCTTTAAAGTGAACCGGTATCCATTGGTAGCTTTGTCCATCTTTGGAATAAATGTGCCCAAGCCCCGGGAATGGTAAATGTGGTGCTGCAATCAAATGTCCATCTTTGGCATATTCAGCAAAATGTTTTAAACGTGTGTGGATTGCCGTTTGTGGATCGATATCGAACTCAATCGCGGTTTCAGGTTTGTCGAACTGCAAGGTATGTGAATGTACGATGTCACCAATAAACACCACGTCTTGTCCATCAGCTTTCAGTTTAAAGCTGTAATGTCCTGGGGTGTGACCAAAGGATGGTTTAAATTCGATATCACCAAAGCTTAAAGATTTGTCTGAGAAGACTTTAATCTGTTTCGCTTTTTCATATGGTGCAAGCGCTGCTTTGATTTTTTCGACTGTTCCTAAAAAACCTGCTTTTTTGTCTTTTGGCAGTTTTTTTACGGTATTTGGACTCAGCCAATAGTCATATTCCGTTTTTGAAATATGCAGCGTTGCATTTGGATAATTCGCTACGCCGTTGTTTGAGATACCGCAAACATGGTCAGGGTGTAAGTGAGTGAGGAAAATACCATTCACTTGCGTAGGCTGATAACCCGATGCTTTGAGGTTGTTATAGATTGAACCTAAGTGTGCGCCAAAGCAGCTTGCTGCACCGCTGTCGACCATCAATAGTTGGTTGCCTGTATTGATGAGAAAGGCATTGACTGAGGTTTGGATGCCTTTGTCATTCGCCGCAGCGTATTTTTTAAGAATCTCAGTTTTTTCACTGTCGCTTAAGCCTTTAAACATGGATGGATTAAGGTAGTTTGTACCATCGAGTAGGGCGGTGATTTGGATATTACCAATTTGGTGATGGTAGTAGCCAGCGACTTGTTTTTGTTGGGCAATAGTCAGTTCAGTGGCGTAAGTGGTGAGGGCTGTGGTGCTTAGGGTGAATGCGAGGAATAAGGGTTTTAAAGTTTTCATGGGATTCTTTTAAGTTTTAAATAGATAGACTGTTTTTATCATGTTGTGAAATATTTTTCATTGAGTTTTAATTCAACCAATTCATTCTAATTAAAAAGAGTAAGCCAAAAACTATGTCTACTTATATTTCAGAGCCAAATAAACATATTGAGGAATTCTTAGATTATTACTTTGATGGAAAAAAGAATTTTGAATATGCCGTGCTTTTGAATGGAGCATGGGGAAGTGGAAAAACATGGTTTGTAAAACAATATCTAGAAAAGAAAGAAGATGGTAAAAGAAAAATTTGCTATGTAAGCTTAAATGGAATATCTAAAACTTCGATGATTGATGAGGCTATTTTTAAAAGCATTCATCCAATTCTTGGGAGTAAAGGTGCAAAGTTAGTCGGGCAACTAGGTAAAGGTTTACTGAAAGCGACTTTGAAAGTTGATTTAGATGGTGATTCCAAACCAGACGCATCAGTAAATGCTACTTTGCCGAGTTTAAACCTTCCTGATTATTTAACAATCGATGAAAGGTTTATTCTTGTTTTTGATGATCTAGAACGCTGTGAATTAAAAAAAGAAGAAGTACTCGGGTATATTAATTACTTCGTTGAGCAGGAAGGAATTAAGACACTCATTGTTTCGAATGAAGAAGAAATTAATAAAGAAAATGAGCAGTATTCTAGAAAAAAGGAAAAATTAATAGGAGTAACTTTTACTTATACGGAAGATCAGGATTTAGCAATTAAAAGTATTCTGCATGAGGTGGGAGATGAAGGCTTAAAAAATCTGCTCACTTCAAATTTTGAAATAATAAAGCGAACGTTTAACCAAGTGGGCTATAAAAATTTAAGAGCATTTAAACAAACAATTTTGGATTTTGACCGATTCTACAAAAAAAACTATTTTTCACAGGATAAGGAATTTGATAATGAGATATTTGAAAATTTTTTGAAAGCTTTTTTAATTTTATCGTTAGAAAGTAAGAGTGGACGATTTGAAAAAGAGATTCTAAATTTTAAAGATGACGAAAAAGAACCAAAGACGGATGAAGAAAAAAGTCAGAGAGCATTACAGCATCTTTTAGGCTTTGTAGGTGAAGATGCACATAATTTTCAAAAGAAGTATCAGATGAACTTAAAAGAGTATATCTTGTCAAAAAAATTATGGAATGAAATTTTAATCGAAAATATTCTTGATGAAGAAAAAATAAAAAATGAGTTTTATGAATCATATTTTAGACTAAAAATAGAAGAACCTACATGGTTTAAACTTTGGAATTATTTAGATTTAAGGCAAGAGATATTTGAAGAATTAGTAAAAGAAGCAAAAATAGCTATAGAAAAAAATTATTAACTAACACCTTAGATATTATTCATACATTTAGTATGTTGGTTTATTTGAAAGATAAAAAATTAATATTCTTTTCCGTAGAAAGCTTGTTAGATCTAGCAGTTGAAAACTTTAAAGATAAAGTAGAAATACAAGAGCATATTCAACAACTAGATGATTCTATACTAGAGAAAGGCTCTATCACATATGAGTATTATGCTAAGGAAATACCCTTGTTTCAGGAGTTTTTGCTTAAAATTCAGCATGCATATGAAGAAAAATATAAGACTCAACATACTAAGCTAATAGATGCAATATTAGTGTCTATGAGACATAATGAATATGAATTTCTTCAACTTATGTCTTCGAAATATTATAACTATCCAATTTTAAAGTGGGCTGAGCCTAGGGCTTTTGTAGAGACCTTACTAGAAATTAAATATACGAATGCAAATAGTGTCATCAATACACTAGAAAGAAGGTATGTTAGTTTTGCTTCTAATAGGAATGTCTTAGAGGAAAAAATCTGGTTCGAGAGTATTGTGGACTTATTAGAGAAAAGATTAGTTGATACAACTACTCTTGAAAGGCATAAGATTTCAGAAAAATTTTTACCTAAGATGAGAGAAATTCGACAGATGATGAATAATACTAAGTAAACTTATTCAATATAAAAAAAGCCCCTACAATGTAGAGGCTTTTTCCTATCTAAGACTTAAATCTTAAGACACTTTATCACCCGGTTTAGCACCAGATTCAGGTGAAATCACCCAAACACCTTCGCCATTACCCGCAGCCAATACCATACCGTTAGAGATCCCAAAACGCATCTTACGTGGAGCAAGGTTTGCTACCATCACCACCAATTTGCCTTTTAAGTCTTCAGGTTGGTAAAACTCACGAATACCGCTAAATACGTTACGTGGCTCAGCTTCACCGACATTTAAAGTGAGTTGTAAAAGCTTGTCCGAACCTTCAACCGTTGCAGCTTCCAATACTTCCGCTACACGTAGGTCAACTTTCATAAAATCATCAATATTAATAATTTCAGCTTCGCCTACTCTCGGCTCAGCTTTCTTCTCTTTGGCTTTCTCTTTTTTCTTTTCAGCTTTTGGTGCTTCCGCAGGTGCAGCTAAAGAATCTTTAGATGCATCCACCATCGCAGCCACAGCTTTTGGATCTACACGTTGCATCAATGGTTGGAACAATGCGATTTCGTGTGCAACCAAAATTTGCTTACGAGATTCAAAGTTAAAGCTGTCTAATTGTAAGAACGCTTGAACTTGCTCTGCCAAAGTTGGCAATACAGGCGCAAGGTACACCGCCAATTGACGGAATAGGTTAATACCCACTGAACACACATCATGAACTTGTTGTTCTTCACCTTCAATCTTCGCTAAAGCCCAAGGCTTTTTCTCATCGATGTATTGGTTGGCTTTATCAGCTAACGACATGATTTCACGAATGGCAGTTGAGAATTCACGTGATTCGTATGCTTGCGCAATTGAATCGCCCGCATCAATAAAGCTTTGAACCAACTCAGGCTCTGCACAAGTCGTAGACAATTTATTGTCAAATTTCGTGTTAATGAATTTCGCACAACGACTTGCGATGTTCACCACTTTACCAACAAGGTCAGAATTCACTTTTTGAACGAAATCATCAAGGTTTAAGTCAGAATCTTCAACTTTGTCAGAAAGTTTAGATGCAAAGTAGTAACGTAAATATTCAGGGTTTAAATGCTCTAAATACGTTTCCGCTTTAATGAACGTACCACGAGATTTAGACATCTTCTGACCATTTACAGTCAAGAAACCGTTTACGAATAAGCTTGTTGGGGTGCGGTAGTTTGCACCTTCAAGCATTGCAGGCCAGAACAATGCGTGGAAATAAACGATGTCTTTACCAATGAAGTGATAGACTTCATTTTGAGAATCTTTTTTCCAGTAATCATCAAAGCTTAAGTCAGGACGCTTGGTTTTGATGTAGTTTTCAAAGCTCGACATATAGCCGATTGGCGCATCGACCCAAACATAAAAATATTTATTTGGTGCATCAGGAATTTCAAAACCAAAATATGGCGCATCACGAGAAATATCCCAATCCGACAAACCTGCTTCAAACCATTCATCGAGCTTGTTGGCAATCGACACAGGTAAACGACCTTCGTCACGTGTCCATTTTTGTAGGTATTCACCAAAGTTCGGCAGTTTAAAGAAGTAGTGATCTGAAGATTTCTCAACAGGAGTCGCACCGCTTAAAGTCGATTTTGGATTGAGTAATTCAGTTGCGTTGTAGGTTGTGCCGCAGACTTCGCATGAGTCGCCGTATTGATCTTCCGCTTTACATTTCGGGCATGTGCCTTTAATAAAACGGTCTGATAAGAACATGCCTTTTTCAGGGTCAAACAATTGCGTTACAGGGCGCACCGCAATATTGCCTGCTTCACGGTTCTTAATATAAATCTCAGAAGCGCGAGCTTGGTTTTCAGCGCTGTTGGTTGAGTCGTAGTGATCGAAATCAACCTTGAAGCCGGCAAAGTCACGCTCATGTTCTTTTTGTACATTGGCAATTTGCTGTTCTGGAGTAATACCGTTGGCTTCAGCACGTAGCATAATCGCTGTACCGTGAGCGTCGTCCGCGCAGACATAAGTCACGTTATGACCCATTGCACGCATCGCACGTACCCAAATATCTGCTTGGATATAACCGAGTAAGTGACCCATATGGATCGGGCCATTGGCGTATGGAAGGGCGTTAGTGACTAAGATATTACGCACGGATCTGACTCTCTCATTCGTATTTTATGCAATGGGCGATAATTTTACATGAGATAGGCGAGACTTGCATAAGCCTTTTGATGAATTCTTTTTTATTAACAAAGTTAGAGCACGTGGAAAGGCTACTTTGTTACGGACTTATCAGGGATAATAGACATCCTGCTATTCACCTGAGTGTTTGACCATGTATGACGATTTTGATGATTATGAAGATGAGCAACCTGTAAAACGCATCAAATCGAATGTGCAGGGCTTACCAACTCTGGGTAAGCAAATTCTTAATCAGGCACAGGATTATCTTGATCAAATCTCACAAGGTGAACATACACTTTTAGTCAATCATTTACGTGAACTTGCCCAGCAAGATGAATATTTTAATGTGCTTGCCGATCAGTTGGATCAACCTGTCGGTTCGAAAGTTGCCAATGATGCGTTAAATCTGATGCACTTTTGGCAACAAATTCATGCTTACGAAGATGTGCAAAGTTTTAATTTACTTGATGTTATTAACACTGAAGCTTTTCAAAAAGATGTGTTGACCGCTTTCGATGCTATGCAGATCGATGAGCAGAATAAAGCCTTGCGTCGACCTGTGATTGTTGAAGCCTTTAAAATGTATAAACTCGGCTGTTATGCAGGTTGTGTGCCTTTACTCTATGCACAGTTGGAAGGGCTGTTGACAGATGTACTGATTCAACAAGCATTCTTAAAACAAAACGGCACCAAGTTTGTCGATGTTTATAAAATTGTACCGGGTTTGAAAGGCAATGAAATTAAGAGCCTTTGGCATAAATCCAAGATTGCCATTGAGCTTAATCCATACTTTGCAGAACTCGCGGCTTATAAAATGGATTCAAGCTCGAATGTGACTGCGACACGTCATAATATTTTGCATGGCACGGATGTCGAGCATTTCACACAAGCACGAAGCTTTATTTTATTTATTTGGTTGTTTTCTGCATTGAACTTTATGTCGAATATTCGCTCCTAAATTCATCATTTTCAACTCAAAAGTTACAGCGTAGTGTTGTTCTACATCATCATGTGAGAAATTGTAGTGATTCGAAACATTTACGATGAGCACTGCAAATCTTCGATATAACTAAGATTCACTATCAAAGCGATAAAGAGGATTGAAGATGTCGAATAATAAAATTGATGACTTAAAAAACAAAGCTTCAGAACTCGGCGATGATCTGAAATTAAAGGCGAAAGAAGCTGAGCTGAAAGGCGAGAAAGCATTGGATCAAGTGAAGCATGGTGCAGCAGAAGCCAAGCTTGAAGGTGAAAAAAAACTGAATGATCTAAAACATGACACGCAGCAAAATTCTTCTGAAGCGCATTCAACTTTAGATGATTTAAAACATAAAGCGGTAGATTTAAAAGAGCAAGCAGCAGATAAATTGCATGACCTGAAAGATCAAGCGAGTGAAAAATTTGCGGATCTTAAAGCAAAAGCATCAGAAAAAATTGATCAACTGAAAAAGTAAATTGATCACAAAAAAGCTCATCATCAGATGAGCTTTTTTTTAATTTTTTCTAATCCATTCGATTTTTCTAATTTCATTATTCACCACAGTAAAGGTGTAAATCAGATCATGAAATTCGTAGGTATAGCTATAAGCCGTAAAAAGATTTTTTCCTTCTTTCCATTCATAATGTTGTGTTGAAGTCGGCGTCTGCTTCATGTGTGAGCTTAATTTTGCATAAGAGTCACCTAAGCTGATGATTTGTCCTGAAGGAGTACGAAAACTTCGGGATTCATTGGCGGCATAGCCTGAAATTGGTAGAAGGAGCATTGTGCTCATTAGGGCAGTTATTGAGCGTGTTTTTAATTTAAGTTTCAGATTTATTTGTTTTAAAGACATATCGTAGCGTTATCTTGGTTTTATATTCTTTTCAATTTTAATGTTAAAAATTCGCTATTGTGTTGCTATTTGTTGAAAGCATGAATCACTTGCAACATGAATCAAGGCGTTTAACAGTGAAATCAAGTTTATAGAGTGTATCAATGACAGCATTCGCAATACGCCAATAAAAATAATAAAAAAGCTGACTAATTTAGTTGGAATTCGACTAACATATTTCTAATCAAACGGGGATCAATATATTGTTGCTTAACCTTGTTGATATTTCTCGTTAAACTATTCCTTTATCAGTTTCTGTCCAGACTTGGAGTACGGTATGTCGTGGCTTTCTTCACTCAAATCTGTTTTTTCACCCTCAAAGGAGGTGAATGAAGAGGCTGTACAACACGTATTACAACACTACGTTTTGCCGAATTCTGACAATTTTTTGAAAGATCGAATCACACAGGTCAATGTTGAAGATGATGTACTACAAATTACCATTAATACCGTGCCAAGTGAAAAAGATCAGTTACAGCAAATTCACGATGAACTTGCTGATGCTTTGGAAAAGTGTGGGATTAAAGAGCTGAATATGCATGTCATTCAGCAAAAAACAGGCAGTCATGCTCAACAACAAGGTGGCTGTGGGCACAACCATGCAGCAGGTGAAAGCTGTTCAAGCAAAAAAGCCGAAGCCCCAAAATCCAATCTGCCTCCTGTTGTAGATGCATCTGCAAGCCAAGATGCGGTAAAACAAGCGAATGCGAATTACCAACCTCAACAAGAAGAAGCACCGATTCAAAAAGCTGCACCACAGCAACGTGATGTACCTAAGCATCCACGTATCCAGAACGTGATTTTAGTTTCGTCAGGTAAGGGTGGTGTAGGCAAATCAACCACTACGGTAAATTTAGCTCTGGCATTACAAAAGCTCGGGCTGAAAGTAGGTGTGTTGGATGCAGATATCTATGGTCCAAGTATCCCAACGATGCTTGGCAATGCCGGTAAAACCCCAATGATCGAGGCAGAACATTTTGTACCGTTGGATGCTTTTGGTATGGCGGTGTTGTCGATTGGTCATCTGACAGGAGATCACAATACTCCTGTGGCTTGGCGTGGTCCAAAAGCAACAGGCGCATTGATGCAACTGTTCAACCAAACCCTTTGGCCTGATCTTGATGTATTAATGATCGACATGCCACCAGGAACAGGGGATATTCAATTAACTCTGGCACAACGTATTCCAGTGACCGGTGCAGTGATCGTGACGACACCACAAAATGTCGCATTGATGGATGCGACCAAAGGTATTGAATTGTTTAACCGTGTTCAAATTCCTGTGATGGGCGTGGTGGAAAATATGTCGACACATATTTGTTCAAACTGTGGCCATGAAGAGCAAATCTTTGGTACTGGTGGTGGCGATAAGTTATCGGAACAATACGATATTCCATTACTTGGACGTTTACCATTGAATGCGAAAATCCGAGAGCATGCCGATGAAGGTAAACCATCTGTATTGATTGGTGATGATGCAGCAGATAGTTATATTGAAATTGCACAGAAGATTGCAGCTGCATTGCCTAAAGCTGAAAGAGATAAAAGTCGGATTTTCTAACTATTTGAAAAGACTCGATATTAAACCTGTCTAAGTCTTACTTAGGCAGGTTTTTTTGTTGACCGTTCGTCGTTTTAGGATTATTTACTCTAATTTTTCTACCTAAAATATTTTGTGAAATTTCACGTTATATGGGTATAGAAATGCGTTCAATCACTGCAATGAAGATGGTTATGATTTCTCTCATTCTGTCAACGACAGCTTCTGCTGCTATTATTCCTTATGTTGATTATCCTAAAGAATTCCAAAAGAAATCTTTAAATATTCAGGTTCAAGAAGCTGAACAACAGTCAAATTAATACTTGAACTTAGCATCACAGCGTGAATGGACTGTGATGCTGAATTTCATCGATGAAGAACGTGCTATAAGCATTTTTGCAAGAGTGCATCATGTTTTTCGTTTCGATTACATTGTGTGACTTCAGAGTTATAATTTAAATGACAAACTAACCTGATGAAAAATATTACAAAAAAAATTGTGTTTCATTCTTGAGAAATTTTCACACAAATAATATTTTGCCAATTGAAATAATCCTGATTAATCTGAGCGCATTATCAGCGAGGTCATCCTATGATTTCATGGCTCTTTATTGCGTTGGTTACCACGATTTTATTCACACCCGGACCAACCAATACTTTACTTGCATCTTCAGGCATACAGGTAGGTATTAAAAAGTCATTTCGCTTAATACCCGCGGAAGCATTAGGCTATCTTATTGCCATCACTGCATGGGGATTTTTAATTGGTCGTGTCACCACTCATTTGCCAATTTTGCCAGTGATATTAAAATTATTTAGTTCATTCTATATTATCTATCTGGCCATCAAATTATGGCGCACTGCCAACGTAGAACATCAGTTGAATCAGCCCACCATCAAAGCTTCTGAATTATTCTGTGCAACTTTACTAAATCCTAAAGCTTTGCTTTTTGCCTCGGCTATTTTCCCTGCAATTGTTTGGGTGAGTGTAGATTATTATATTGCGCACATGTTGATGTTTATTTTATTGATCCTACCCATCGCTTTTATTTGGACACTCATTGGGTCGCTGTTAGCCAATAATAAAATTAAGTGGGTAAACCAGTCCAATATGCAAAAAACAGCATCCTTAGTCCTGATGAGTTTCTCAATTCCAATGAGTTATTCGGCATTGTTAAGTCTTTAAGATGATTCACCGCAGCAGACTGAACAGGAATACAAATCGTGGGTTATTTCCATTGACGGGGTTTTCAGTTAAAGTACAGCGCAGTAATTGAATATGTATTCTGGGAATAAATAAATGGCTATTAAGTCTGATCGTTGGATTCGCGAAATGAGCGAAAAACACGGCATGATTGAACCGTATGCAGAAAACCAAGTTCGTTTAGATGAAAATGGTCAAAAACTCATTTCATATGGCGTTTCAAGCTATGGTTATGATGTTCGTTGTGCGCGTGAGTTCAAAGTGTTCACAAACGTTCACTCTGCTATTGTTGACCCAAAAAATTTCGATGATAAAAGTTTTATCGATATCGAAGCTGACGTGTGTATTATTCCACCTAACTCATTTGCGCTTGCTCGTACAGTAGAATACTTCCGTATCCCACGTAATGTCTTGACGGTGTGTTTAGGTAAATCAACCTATGCGCGTTGCGGTATTATTGTAAACGTGACGCCACTTGAGCCTGAGTGGGAAGGTCATGTGACCTTGGAATTTTCAAATACAACCAATTTACCTGCACGTATTTATGCTGGTGAAGGTGTTGCTCAAATGTTGTTCTTTGAGTCTGATGAAGTGTGCGAAACATCTTATAAAGATCGTGGTGGAAAATATCAAGGTCAAACAGGTGTAACTTTACCTAAAACCTAAGTATTGAATTGTAAGACTTCATGCAAAAAGCAAACTCAATGAGTTTGCTTTTTTTATAAGTATTTGAAAAATTGAATTTATTCATTTATCGGAAAAAATGCCAACCCAATCGCAATTTTTTGCAAATTCTACTTCATTTATATACTATAAACTGTGATGTAATCTTAATATTAAAAGAGAAGCATGGAATTCTTCTCTGAACAATTAAAAATATAAATATGGTGCAAGGCATCGTATACGGGAAGGTCGAGATGGCACTTAATTATACGAACATATTTAATCAGACTTTACTTGCAAGTTTAATGACGCTTACTACGGTTTCGGTCTATGCATTGCAGCCTCTTTCGGATGAAAATTTAAGTGCGACGACTGGTGAGGGTGTCGCCATGATTCCTCAAGATGCTTATTTTGTTTTTCAAGGGGAAAATTCAACTGCGGCAGATTTAATGAATCGCCAAAAAGATACCGGATATATTCATCTCATTCCAGTGGGTCCTTTAACGGATGCGGCATTGGATACCAATAAAAATGGAACAGTAGGGTCAGAAGATCATTCCGTGGGTAAGGCTGATTTGTTCGTGTATGGTCTCGCATTATCTAAATCTGATAATAATCACAATACGCGCTTAGCTGCGACAGATAAAGATGCACGTATAGGATCATGGGGAACAGCAACCAATCCATGGCTACTTCGAGTCGGTACTGAAAATCAGGTTCCAAATTTTGATTTAAATAAAACATGTATAAGTAATGATCCTAGCTGTCAGGTTCCATTCTTGACGCTTGAAGCTCCATTAATGGACACAGTTCGTCCTACGGATGCAGCCAATGGTCTTGATGCTTACAAATTGAAGATGGCCATGTGGGCGGATGCTTTTGTTCTTGATCCATCTCGTAAAGAAGGGGATCCACTACTTTACCAATTGGGTGAAAAAGCAGGAACGAGTAATGCGGATCGTGCTAATCGACTTCGTTTACAGGCCATTTGGAATAATTTTTCCATTAATGGAAGTAATATAAAAATCTTTCAAACTTTAAATGGTGCAAGTAACCAAGCAGGCATGAGTGCATTTTATAACAACACCTTGGGTGTTGCTGGACTTGTGCGTTTGAACTCAGGTGATGGTCAAAATCTGACGACGGGGAATAAAACAGCCAATGTTCTTAGACTGAGTACGCGTGAAACATCAGACACTCCTAATTTACAAACCCCTGCCATCAACAATACTCTGGCACCAGTATTTGATGCCAATGAGGGTATCTTTATTCATAATTTGAATGCCAATATCGTATTGGGTTCACTCTATCAGCCTTTGATTCTAGGCTCTGATGGTAAAAACTTTAGTTTGGAACTCACGCGTATTCCAAATAAACCTGAAATTTATAAAAAAATATACACAGATTATAGCAATCCAAACTCGACAGAATATGCGGGCTCAACCTGTAACTTTTATAAATGTGGTAACAATGGTTTGAATGGCTATCAAGGGACGAATGCAACACATAGCAGTATCACTATTGGAAGTACTTCTTATAACGCTGCGAATAATACTTTAAGTGCTTATAAAGGATCAGATGCAGTAGGTATAAGTTTTGGTGCAGTCAATCCAATTCCCCAAACGCCTAATGCCGCATTGCCAGCATCAAATTTTAAAAATATGGGTTCTGCGGTCATTGATGGTGTTCTTATTCAGCATATGAAAATCACCACAAAAGGATTATAGGAGAGCATTCATGAAAAATTCATTAGTCGCTGTCCTATTCAGTGTTATAGCATCAATGACTTATGCACTTGAGCCCATGTCAGATGAAGCTTTAAAAAATGTTGAAGGACAAGCTGGAGCTGATCTCTCATTAAAACTTTCTTTAAACCAAAAGTTAGTGACTGAGAATAATGTTCAACGTTATGTGTTTGATGATGCACTGTGTAAGGATGTGGAATATTGTCGTCTCGCGCTTGCTGTCAATAATCGCTATATCAAAGATGGTCAAGCAAGTAGTACAGATGGTTTTAAATTATGGCTTGTTTTTAAAGGGATTCAGGGCACTCTAAATATTCAAAAGATTGGCTTGGATGGTGTAGATCTCAGCTATAAAAATGATTCTGGTACTGATCAGCTTAAAGCAGCGATGCAACTGAGCTTTGATGCATCTAAGCCAATTCAAATTCGTAATTTTGGTTTTGATGCTTTGGCTTTTGGTCAGGATAAATTTACCAGCAATGCCACCACTGAGGGTGTAGGAACAAGTCCTGCTGACTATGGTTACCTGCAAGTGACACGTTATGATTCATCTAACGCTCCTCGTTCTGCATATGACCATGGGCGAGAAACTGGTTTTATGGGTTTAAAAATGAATGGTAATTTAGCTGTTCAGGGTAAAGTCATGATGTTTGGTTGTGACGGCAGTCACCAGCGTTGTTGAAATTAGACATGCATAAGGAAATGTGATGAACAATAAAAAATATAATCACAGCTCATTGCTGGTTATGAATGCATTAAGCCTGAGTATCTTGCTTGCAAGCGGTCATGCCATGGCTTTAGAAGTGATGCATGACGAAGCTTTGCGAAATGTCAATGGTCAAGATGGTGTGCATATCTCGACAACATTGACTGAAGCCAACATGGATCAGGTCTATTGGCAAGATCAAGCTGGTCGTGGCAGTAGTGGAGCAACCAATAATACATTGCAGGCAACAGCAGATAATGTCTCTATTCGAAAAAGTAATGTCACTAATCAAACATTAGGGGCAGATATTAAAATTAATGCTGGAAGCAATGCGAACCAAGCAGGTTTAGACTTCAATGCCAGTGTGACACCTGCTTTAGTGACCATGAATAATCTCAGAATTTGTGATAACGAGAGTTCAAGCCGTTGTAGTTTTTCAATGGGTCAATTGGCTTTACAAACTACTTCGAATACTGATTTATCGCTTAGAACGATTCACGGATTATTCAGCAAAGAGAATCTTAGCGAAATCGCACTAGGGATTAAAAATGCCAATATCTATTTAGGGCAGACTGACGCACGAAACCAACTCAACCAACTTGTTTTAAACAACTTCAATTTCAACTTCAAAGCACGTGGTGCCATGTTTGTGGATGAAGTTGAGGGATTGAGAATGCAGTCGAATACACGTACAGGGTCGACAGATAATGTTGCCGGTATGAGTAGTACGCCTAATGATAATTTGGGTTATGTGGATTTAAACCGTGTTGCAAATTCGGCTTCAAAAAAAGCAGGATTTATTAACACAGGAACCTATGGCAATGGTAAGTCAGGTGCTGAGGGTGAAACAACAAACTCGGGTCTAAATATTGAAGTAATGTTGAATAAGAACGTGAGTTCAAATGACCCATATGCTTTAAATAGCAATACGAATAATCCTCAAGGAGCTAAAGGTCTCATCCGTGTAGGTGCCAGCGGGCGAATGGTCAATTCATCGTTGCAATTTCGTGGTACAAAAGGCAATGAAAGTGTTCTAGGAAATGCCAATAGTCCAACGGCTTCATCTAGTAATAGTGTAATTGGTGATTCTGGAATCGGATTCCGTATGAAAGCTGACTTTACCAAAGACAATGATTCAATGCTCGGAAGTGATGGACAAGCAACGACTTTAGAAATTGGTGGGGCAGGTCTAAATGCATACGGTTTTGAGTTTAGTAACTTAACAGGGTTAAGACCAAATACTCGAGCATCTTTTGATAGCGGTAACGTGTATCTCAATTTAGCCGATACAAAAACACTGCGCTTACCTGAAAACGAAGTGTTCCAAAAAAGTCGTTTTGGTAATGGAAGTTATTTAACCTTAGCAACTGATTATCAGCACCAAATTCATAATGCAGTAACAGGTGATAATCCATACAGCTTGATTGCTGCGATTCGTGGTGCTGAATTTCAGTCTATTTCCCGCCGTGGACGTTTTACCAATAGTGCAGGAACACCAGCAGCTAACTTGTTTGCGAATACAAATGTTAAAAATGAGTGGGGTTTGGCACTGCCTTTTTATAATCTGAATGCCAATCTTGCTCTATATGGAACATCAGTTCGTGCAGATCAAGCTTTTTATTACACTTTAGCAGGCTCCGATGTTGTTAAAAACATGATTGCTACAACGGGTAATACCTCAAGAATTGGTTTGTCTTTTGCAATGAGTACCTCTGGGGTAGACCGAGCTAATGGTCAAGCGCTAGGTAATAAAACCACGTCAATTTTAGTGGTTGATGGAGGTAAGGTAGGCAGTGGAGATACGGCAACATCAACCGATTACTATATGGGTTTACGTAATATTGATCTGTACGCGAAGGGTACAGGAAATATGGGCGTAGAAAATGGTAGTGTAAATGTCAGCTTGCGCGATATGTTGATTGTTCTATCAACAGAAGTTGCTGCGGGATATCTGCCAGGTACCATTTATAAAACCTGTAAATTAAATAGTGGAGCAGCAGGATGTGCTACGCGAAGTTCATCACCAGATAACAATTTTGCTTTAGCTGATGATGTGATGTTTGTGGTGAAATCACGTCTTGGTGGTGATGTTGATTTTTCTTTAATTCCAAATAATGCTGCTGAAGATGGTCAGAACTTATCTTTTGTAGGTGAATTAGAATTGAAAGGTGACAATAACACCTTCCAAATTACCGATCCTCATAATGGTTCAACACTTGGTTTAGACCGTTTGACAGGTAAAATTGCATTTAATAATGCATTGGTTGTTAGTAAAGATCAAAATGGTGCGGGACAATTAGGTGTGAATGCTGCCTTGATGTTCAATCCTCAAAAGACAACTTCGGGTGTTTTTAGAGCAAGAGACATCAACTTCTATCCTCCAACTGTAGGTGCTGGCGCTCGTTTAGGCGAATTGGCTATTACTGGCGGTCGCTTGAATAGTGAATTGCGCATTACACCTCGAAATTAATAAGTAAATATGGAAAGTTGAGGGATAGACTCATGAATATGATAAAAACAAAACGATTCAGTTTGCTTATTTTGACCACTGCGGTGGGATTCCCGTGTTTTGCTATGCAACCATTAGATGATCAGTCTCTTTCATCTACTACTGGTCAAGATGGGATCAGCATTGGTATTGGAATGGATAAGATCCAGTTCACACAGGCTGCGATCATTGATCAAGACGGAATTAAAGATCCAATATTAGGAAAAAATTATTCACAAGCTGCTGGCTTAGTGGTCGCAGGTCCAACTGGTAATCCAATTCAGGTTCAATTTTTAGGTCATACCCCTGGTTCGTCTACAATCAATGCAAAAATTGATACAGACGGAGGCAATGGCACGCCATATGCCAATATAGGTATCACTTTTGCGGAGCAAATTACTGGGTTTAAATTGAGTCCATTCGCACTCTATATCGCCAGCAGTAATCAGGTGTCTGGTACTACGCAAACTAAATCGATTTATAATGATCTGAAGCAATTGGTGCCTGGCGTCGCTAAAATTTTAGAAATAGGCAGTACTGATCGAAACTTTGAAATTACATTAAATCAATCCCAACGTCCTCAAATCAATGTTCAATTAGGCAATGTGCCACAAGGCTACATGGTCCAGTTTGGAGGCGCAATTCAATCAATCTGTGGCACAGGCTGTCCTATTGCATTTGTATCTGGTAATTCTTCTGCAAAATTCGATTTTCAGGCTAAAGCTACTGATCAAAACAATGGTTTTTCATTATCTGGTTTCCATGCAGGTGTTGCACCTTCAGGTATTTACATCGGAAATACAGGACAATCTAGTAAAATGAATGTTGGTCTCAACAATGTGATGTTGGGACGTGAGGGGGCGAGTAGTCCGACGGTCTTTAATGGTTTAGCGAATGGCTCAATGGGGAGCTTTGGGGCTATTGGTACATCTGTGAAAGATTTGAAAGTGAATATCAACGGTCTATAAAAAATCCCGCGAATAGCGGGATTTTTTATGCTCAAATTATTGGGCGATTTTAGCGAGTATTTCTTCTTTACTCAGGTTGCTTGATTCAGTATCAGAACGACCTTTGTACTCAAAAGTACCAGCATCTAAACCTTTTTCACCGATAACAATACGGTGCGGAATACCTGTTATTTCGATATCGGAGAATTTAACGCCTGGTCGTTCATCACGGTCATCTAAAAGCACGTCATAACCAGCAGCTTGAAGTTCTGTATAAAGTGCTTCAGCAGCCTCTACAGTACGAGGTGATTTATGAGCATTCATCGGAACGATTGCGACATGGAAAGGTGCGATAGCAGCAGGCCAAATAATTCCTTTTTCATCGTAATTTTGTTCAATGGCAGCCGCGACGACGCGAGTCACCCCAATTCCATAACAACCCATTGTTACAGTGAATGGTTTACCATCCTTACCTAATACTTTGCAGCCCAGAGCTTCAGAGTATTTTTGACCTAATTGGAAAATATGACCAACTTCAATACCACGTTTAATTTGAAGTACACCTTTACCATCTGGAGATGGATCACCCTCAACAACATTGCGAAGATCATAAACTTCAGTGAATTGAGCATCACGCTCCCAGTTCACACCCGTCGCATGTTTGTTTGCTTCGTTTGCACCTGCAACAAAATCAGACAAAACTGATGCTGCTCGGTCAACGATGACATTAATCCCTTTTTCGACTAAACCTTGAGGACCAACAAAACCAGCGGTTAAGCCTAAAGCACTCAGTTGTTCTTCAGTTGCAAATGCAAGTGGTGATGCAATCAGCGGATGTTTCTCAGCTTTGATTTCGTTTAGCTCATGGTCACCACGAAGGAACAGTGCCACGACAGGCGCAGTTTTACCTTCTTCAGCGACTCCTTGTACCAACAAAGCTTTGACAGACTGTTTTGCATCGGTACCTAAGAAAGCAGATACATCAGCTATAGTCTTTTGATTTGGCGTTTCAATAATTTTTAATTCTTGAGTTGGTGCAGCACGTTCACCTACAAGAATCGCTTCAGCCATTTCAATATTGGCTGCATAATCTGATTCAGTTGAGAATGCAATATCGTCTTCACCGCTTGATGCCAATACATGGAATTCATGCGAACCTGAACCGCCAATTGAACCTGTATCCGCCTGAACTGGACGGAAGTCTAAACCTAAACGAGTAAAAATACGGCAATAGGCATCGTACATCGTGTCGTAAGTTTCTTGTAATGAAGCTTGATCTGCATGGAATGAGTAAGCATCTTTCATCACGAATTCACGAGAGCGCATAACGCCAAAACGAGGACGAACTTCATCACGGAATTTAGTTTGTACTTGGTAGAAATTAGCGGGTAATTGTTTATAACTTTTGAGTTCGTTACGCGCTAAATCAGTAATGACTTCTTCATGTGTAGGGCCGAGAACAAACGGGTTGTTGTGACGGTCATTAAAGCGTAAAAGTTCTGGACCATATTGCACATAGCGACCAGATTCTTCCCATAAACTTGCCGGTTGGGTCACAGGCATCAATACTTGTAGTGAACCAGCACGGTCCATTTCTTCGCGAACAATCGCTTCGACTTTATTTAACACACGTACGCCCATTGGCAACCAAGAATATAATCCTGAAGCCAATTTACGAATCATACCCGCACGAAGCATCAGCTGATGAGAGATTACTTCAGCATCACTTGGGGTTTCTCTTAACGTTGCAAATAAAAAGCGACTCGCGCGCATGGAATTTGTCCTAATAATGAGCGTTAAAGCATAAGATTATACGATAAAAAATGAGGTGAGCATTTTGAATGACACCTCATGACAATTCTCTACATTATGACATGAATTTTCGTGTTTGACGTACCATAAAATTCTTAAAGTCATCTAAGTAGGTAAAGATAACGGGAACGACAACTAAGGTCAGCAGGGTAGAGGTAATGACGCCCCCAATGACAGCATGCGCCATCGGAGCACTTTGTTCACCTCCTTCACCCAAGCCTAATGCCAATGGCACCATACCCATGACCATCGCACTTGTGGTCATCAGAATGGGTCTCAGTCGTGTTTTACCTGCAGCAATAATGGCATCAAAACGTGTATCACCGCGATCAATAGCTTTCTTAATAAAGTCAATGAGGAGAATTGCATTCTTGGTTACTAATCCCATTAACATGATGATGCCAATAATGGAAAATAAATTCATTGTTGAGTTAAATAAGAATAATGCAAGGAATACCCCGACCAATGACAATGGTAATGAGGCCATGATCGCCGCAGGATGAATAAAACTATTGAATTGAGAGCCTAAAACAATATAGATAAATACAATAGAGAGTGTAACGGCTGTAACAGCGTACCCAATCGATTCTTCCATATCTGCGTTTGCACCTTGTGTTTCAAAACCATAGCCGGCAGGCATGTCGAAGTTATCTTGCAATGCTTTAATATCTCGACCAATGTCACCTGCAGGTCGACCTGAAGTATTGGCTTCAACCATGACTTCACGCGCTAAATCACGACGGTTGATTTGAGATGCACCATAGCTTTCATGCGTGCTTGTTACGCTTGAGAGTGGAACCAAGATCGGTTGATTATTTGCATCCACTTTTTGCGATTTTAAATATAAATTATTGATGTCACTTGGAAGCGTACGTTGATCTTCAGAGAGGCGCAAATTGACATCATACGTTTCACCTTTTTCGTCTTTCCACGTCGTTACATCATCACCAGCAAGGAGAGGGCGGATCACATTGGCAATTTGGCTGACTGATAATCCTAAATCGTTTGCCAGTACACGATTTACATGCACTTCAAGGGTAGGTTTAGGCTCTTTGAGCGAGCTTTCTAAATCGACGACACCATCAATTTTTGCCATTTCCACCATGAAGCGATCAGAAATTTTTTGTAATTCATCTAGCTCAGGTCCTTTGATGGAAATCATGACAGGCTTTTGACCACCAGACACAGTTTCATCCGCTGAAGCAATAGAGGTGAGGGTAATACCCGCCACTGTTTGTAGTCGATCACGAAACTCATTGGTTAAATCAGTCAGTGTCTGAGAGCGCTCTTGGCGAGGACTCAGACTGACTCGGATGCTTACGTGGTTTTTCCCGCGATCAGTCACCCCATTAATAACGCCGTACGTTCCTTTAACCTCTGGATGCTGTCGAATAATAGATTCAACTTGTTTTAACTTTGCCTGAGAGTATTCGAGTGAAGCATCTACGGGCGTTTCAAATTTGATCCGAATTTCACCTTTATCTGGAACTGGTACAAACTCTGTTCCCACCATTTTTGACAGCGCGAGCGCGCCAAACAGTGAAGCAACAGCAACGATAATTGTTAGAAAGCGGAATCTTAGAGCCAGTTTTAGCAGCTTCTCGTACACTTCATTTAATGAATCAAGTTTATTTGAGATCCCATTGAAGAAGCGTTTCAATGCGCTCGGTTTTTTATTTGGATGATGACGTTCAGCCCAGTGAGCTGAGAGCATTGGATCGAGCGTAAAACTGACAAACATTGAGATTAGTACGGCGGTACTCACTGTCACGCCAAATTGGTAGAAGAAACGACCGATAATACCGCCCATGAATGCAACTGGTAAGAACACCGCAACAATAGTCAAAGTGGTTGCGAGAACTGCCAGCCCAATTTCTTTGGTTCCATCTAAAGCAGCAGTCACATGATCTTTCCCCATATCAGCATGGCGGACAATGTTTTCACGTACCACAATTGCATCATCAATAAGAAGACCAATACTTAAAGACAGGGCAAGAAGAGTCATCATATTGATGGTAAAACCAAAAGCCCAAATGAACGTTAATGTACCAAGTAAGGCGATTGGCAGGGTAAGGCCTGTAATAATCGTCGATCTAAATGAACCTAAAAACAGTAGAACGATGACAACCGCAAGTACACCACCTTCAATAATTGTACGGGCAACATCACCAATACTTGCTCGTATGCCTCGAGATGTATCGACAACTACTTTCAATGTTGTCCCTTTCGGGAGTTGTTGTTCTATACGGTTTAGTGTTTTATAAGCCGCATCTACAACATCAATTACATTTGAATCAGAGCTTCTGAGAATATCCAACGCGACAGCATTTTGACCGTTAATGAAGGCACTCGACTCGAGTTCAGCTTGGCTGTCGTAAATTTCAGCTACTTGTTTTAAGTAGATTGGCGTGCCATTTTTACTCGCGACGATGAGATCCCCAAAGGATTGGGGATGAATTACTCTTGATTTAATTTCAACGACCAGCTCTGAATTTGACTGTTTGAGTGTGCCCCCAGGGACTTCAATGTTTTCGCCTTTTAGTGTGTTAATGACTTGATCAACGCCAACACCAAGACTTTGTAATTTTTGTGGATTAACTTCAATACGAATTTGACGCTGCGAGTCACCTAGCAGGTTAACTGTACCTACCCCACGAACAGTTCTCAATTGAGGAACAATTTTTTGATCTAAATAAGAGCTGAGCTCTCGGAGTGACATATTCTCAGACTCAAATACCACCGACATGATGGCACCTGCGGAAGGGTCATAGCGCTCAACAATAGGATCAGTAATTTCATCACGAAATTCAGCTGTCACTGGCGCAATTTTGTCTCGAATATCTTGAGCTGCAACGGTTGAAGGAACATCCAAATTAAACTCAGTGATAATTGTAGAGAGTCCTTCACTCGACTGCGATATCACTTGTTTAACACCTGAGATCGTATTGATCTGATCTTCCATCTTTTTGGTAATTTCAGATTCAACAGTTTCAGGAGAAGCACCTGGGTAAGTGGTATACACGACCACAAATGGGAAATCGACATCAGGGAATTCTTCAACTCCCATTCGTTGCCATGATGATAAGCCCAATACCATCAGGCATAGCATCATCATGATCGTAAAGACAGGATATTTCACACTGATTCGAGTTAACCACATAGTTCAGATCCTGTCTTACTTTGAAGCAATTGAGACTGTTTTATTTAAGTCATCATTATTAAACTTAATTCTACTGATGTAATCCGTTGGCTGAAGACCACTGATCATTGCAATATTCTCGTTGGGTTGTCGATCCAGAATTCGAATATTGGCTTTCAGAATTTTCTGATCACGGATGATCCACAGATAAGGTTTGCCATCTGCATCTTGAATAGTATCAAGAGGAACTTTTTGCCCCTGAATTTGTTTGTCATCTAAAATGAAACCTTCGACAAAAGCACCAATACTCAGTGAATTGATTGATTCATTCGGTTGAGCAAAAAACTCAACCTGACGACTGATTTGATCGGCCATAGGGGAAATGCGTGTTAACTTGGCAGTATAATTTTGGGTAGTCCCTTGAATTTTATATTCAATATTGTTTCCAATGTTGAGCGCATGTTGAGATTCGACAGGGAGTTTTGCTTGAATCTCTAATTTTTGTGGATCTACGATTTCAAATAGTGTTTGACCCATTGAAACGGTTTGACCAGGTTCAACTTGACGTTTGGTAATCACGCCAGAAATGGGGCTACGAATTAACCCATCAGCATCGGCTTTCAGTGCGATATCCACATTTGCTTGCTGAGCTCGTACAGTTTCGAGTTGAGCTTTATGCTCCACTTGACTTTGTTCATATTCAACCTTAGAAATAAATCCTTGATCATAAAGTCGTTTTTTTCGAGTAACCATATTTGCAGCTTGTTGTGCCTGCGCTTGTGCAGAAGCAAGATTAGCGCGAGCTTGTGCGAGTCGGGCTGCATTATCTTGATTATTTAAACGTACCAAGACTTGTCCTTTACTCACCCTTTCACCGACTTGTACAGAGACTTGGCTAGCAGTGGCAGTCACTTGCGCTTGAATTGTACTTTGATTCACAGCGCGTATGGTGCCCGTGAAAGCAAATTTCAGATTTGAGACCCCATTTTCAACTTTGACTAAGTCCTGTTGTATTAATTCAATTTTTTGAGGGGTAGATGAGGTTGGCTGTACACTTTCGTCATTTTTTTGACAAGCGGCTAAAAGACAACTCGTACACAGCGTTCCTAATACGAGATATTTCTTAAACTGACTGCTGTGTCGAGTCGCATTCGGCATGTGATAATTCCTTTCCATTCAGACAAACTCTTCTTTATTCAAGAGTTTTTAAGCGCTTGATAATATTGTCGTATTGTGACTGAGTATTTCGATAGTTTGTTTGTAAAGATTCAATATTTTTTTGGATATTACTCATATTCTGCGCATTATAAGTGATTCGATCTTGTAAGTTTTTAGGGACAGGATTCCCTTTTTTGATATAGGTCTGTTCCTGCTTTTTAAACAATATTCGATCTTGCTCCAGTTGTTGGTACTGTTGTTTTTGAAAGGTGATTTGTTGGTTGATGTTTTTCAACATATCATCACGTTTGTTCGCAGCCACTTTACTAGAACCATAAGCACGTTTTAAGCGTAGATCTTGTTCATGTTGTTTGGCTTGTTGCGTACGTACAGCACTTTGTTGCTGTTCTTTATCGGCATCATAAGGTCGATTTTTTTTAATTACTTGCATATTCCGGTCAAGTGCTTCATAACCGTGACGAATATGCTCGGGTGTTACCGAGCTACTAATATTAGCTACGCCATTTTTATCATAATAACGATACCAAGACGGTTTGATCACTGTGGTATTAGCAATTGCTTCACTGATACATAAACCAAATGTCATCATGATCACTAAGAATGTTTTATGATGAAGATGCTTTAACCCAATTCTTGATTTGTGCGAAAGATTAAACATTGGAATAGGCCCCCGTGATATCAATTCAATTTTTTAATTTTTGCTTTTAATAACAAGCATTTTATGTGGTTTTGGTAAATTTATAAATATAAACCATTAAATAATTTACGCTTAATCTGATTCACCCTTAAATTCTATGAAGCTTTGTGACACAATCTCTCCGCGAGTACTCAACTGCATTGAAAATCAATGTAATGTTATGTTAGAAAATAATGGTTATTCTCTAAATTAAGCGTTTCATTTTTCTTTAAATCTCATCTCAGGAAGGATCATTCAATGGATGATAATCTGCAAAATATTAAAGTGATGGTCATTGATGATTCAAAAACGATTCGTCGGACCGCAGAAACTTTATTACAGCGTGAAGGATATGACGTTGTAACTGCAGTAGATGGATTTGAAGCATTATCTAAAATTGCTGAAACTCGACCTGATATTATTTTTGTAGATATTATGATGCCGCGTTTAGATGGGTATCAAACGTGCGCATTGTTAAAAAACTCACAAAATTTCCAACATATTCCAGTGGTCATGTTATCCAGTAAAGATGGGATGTTTGATCAGGCAAAAGGACGAGTTGTTGGATCTGATGAATACCTCACGAAACCATTCAGTAAAGATGAGCTATTGAATGCGATTCGTAAACTTGTCGCTTCACGTTAAGTACTGGGAAAACAAAATATGACACGTATCTTAGTGGTAGATGACTCTCCAACAGAAATGTTTAGATTTAAAGAAATTCTGTCCAAAAATGGCTATGAAGTGCTAGAAGCAACCAATGGTGCAGATGGTGTTACCTTAGCGCAAGCAGAGCAACCAGATCTTGTACTTATGGATGTGGTGATGCCTGGTGTGAATGGATTTCAAGCGACGAGGCAAATTGCAAGAGCTGATGTAACGAAGCATATTCCAGTTGTCATTGTCAGTACCAAAGATCAGGATACGGATCGAATTTGGGGCAAAAGACAAGGCGCTGTCGACTACCTGATCAAACCTGTAGATGAATCAAGATTACTTGATGTCATTCAGCAATATTTAAATACAGGCACAGCATGATCATTCAAGATGAAAGTGATCAACAACACTGGTTAACGCAAGCCAGTAATGCTAATTCGGCTCAAGCAAATGAGTACCGTGATGTGCAAAATCAGGACCTCTGGTCTGGTGTATGTTTTAAAGTTGAGCAGCACCAATTTATTACCCCACTTGGTGATATTGCGGAGGTTAGCCCTTTAATGAGCATTACCTCATTACCACTTACGCCGCCGTGGTATTTAGGTTTGGCGAATTTGCGAGGTCGAGTACTGTCCGTATTAGATCTAAAGCAATTTGCTTTGAGTAAATCAACACAATTACACGCTAATGTTAAAATTTTATGTTTTAACGTGGGGCAAGACTGTGTTGGATTGCTTGTGGATGAAGTCCTTGGTGTAAAACATTATAAGAATAATACCTATAGCACCAGTTCGGATTTGATCGCAGAACCATATAGATCGTTTTGCCAAGGTTATTTTCTCGATCATTCAACACCTGTAGCTGTGCTGATGATGAGTCTGCTATATGAGCATGATCGTCTAAAGCACATGTTCACATCAAATTCAATTTAATGTGTAGTCAGCAATAGTTTTTTGGGGGAGCTGAGTGAGTTTACGGTTAAAAAAGACCAGTCGGAATGTGAATGATTCAGATTCCAACACACAGGGATGGAAAGCTTCACTTAAGTTAAAACTTGAACAGTTTTCAGAGCTGTTTGGGCAATCTGCCCAAACGAAGTCTTATTTAATCATGGCTATTATTAGCCTCGTTTGTGCTTTTCTGATTTTATTGTTTCTTATGTTTAATCTCCCACGCACGGTGGAGCAAAGTCGTGGGGTGGGGGAACTGAAATATCTCAATCAAATGATGATTATTCAGACTCAACAGTTTGAGGATAATCCTACAGATTACACATTACAGATTCTCAAAAACTCTCAGCTTATTTTTAGTTCACAACTTGAAAATGTAAAATCAGTTTATTTTTATAGTCCAGCTTTAAATGAAGTAGATCGACTGTGGTTAGAGTCTCAAAGCAATATCACGGAATCTCAGTTACAAAAAATTCAAGTTGCTCTCAATGAAATTCGCACAGGTTCGACGTGGTTACTGATTTTACTGTCACTTTTATTGTTGATTAGTTTATCGAGCTTCACCTTTGCAGTGATTAAACTTTTTATTTTAAGAAGCCAAGAAGATCGTTTGCGTTTAATGGAACTGGTGGATAAAGATAAGAAAAATCAAACCGCGATTTATCGACTTTTAGATGAAATTGGGGATTTAGCTGAAGGCGATTTGACCAAATATGCTGCAGTTTCTGCAGATTTTACGGGGACAATCGCGGATTCAATTAATGTAGCGATAGATCATTTGCGTGATTTGGTGATGAGAATTAATCAGGCTTCTCAACAAGTTACCCAATATATTCATCAAACTCAGCACATGAGTTCACAATTGGCGCAATCTTCAGAGCTGCAAGCTCGTGAAATCCAAAATACATCGCTCGCCATTCATGACATGGCGGACTCAATTGATCACGTTTATGAAAATGCAGCGCAATCTGCAAAAGTTGCTCAGCGCGCTGTACTTATCGCAGCGAAGGGTGGGGAAGTGGTTGAACGATCAATAGATGGAATGGATCAAATACGAGGGCAGATTCAAGAAACATCAAAAAAAATTAAAAGGCTGGGTGAATCTACTCAAGAGATTGGAAACTTTGTTGCAACCATTGAAGACATTGCAGGGCAAACGCATCTGTTGGCTTTAAATGCAGCCATTCAAGCCGCAATGGCAGGCGATGCTGGACGAGGTTTCGCGAGTGTTGCTGATGAGGTGCAGCGTTTAGCTGAACGTTCAACTGCTGCGACCAAACATATTGAGATATTGGTAAAAAATATTCAATTAGATACGCATGAGGCCGTTCGCTCTATGGAGCAAACAACTTCTGAGGTGGTTAAGGGGACTGGACTTGCTCAAGATGCAGGAGCAGCACTTGCAGATATTCAGTTGATTTCAAAACAGTTGGCTCAACTGATTGCGAATATTTCAGCATCCTCAAAAGTTCAGTCAGCTGCTGCGGGTCAAATTGCGAAAACAATGTCGCTTGTGCAAGATGTCACACGAGAAAATCATGCTTCAACCTTAGATACTGCACAATCGATAGCAGAACTCACTCAAATGGCTGATTCTTTAAGGAAATCAGTTGCAAACTTCAAATTACCTGAGTGATTGAGCCATGAAAAATAATAATCCTAATAAAATACAATTATATCTTTCAGAAGCACTCTATCGTGCATATATAGATATGCAGCTTCCTCAGGATGAATCAAATTTTGAAGATGAGGAGCTTATTACCACCTTTGCTGAAGAGCTTAAGGAATTACTTCTAGAAATATCAGAAAATCTTCAAGTCTTATCGAATGATTTAGAACAGGTAAATATTTGGCAAGCATTGCGCCGTAATTTTCATACCTTAAAGGGTTCAGGTCGAATGCTTGGATTCAACTCAGTTTCTGAGCTTGCATGGACCGTTGAGACAATACTGAATATTAGGCTTGATCAGCAACGTTCATGGAGTCAACTGGTCCTTGAGTATGTTGAGCTGATCTCTCGTATATATCGCTACATCATTGTGCCTAGTTTAACAGTGAAACAAGCGATTCAATTAGATGTTAAACCTCTATTGCTTTTAGGTCGGCAATTAGAACATTCAAATATCATAGATCAATCATTGCATCCTTTGTTGGCGATCAACGCTCATCTCACACAGCTAGATCTAGATTTCAGGATTGAATGTCATTGTTTGAATGACTCAAATTCACTCTCAGCAACAGCCACAATTGAGAATACTCAAATATGGGATAACGAGGTTCTGCAAAGTTTTTATGCTGAAGCTTCAGAACAATTGAAATCCCTGCAAGATATGTTGGATAAATCCAATCAACAATTTCAGGTGGATACGCTTGCACGTGTTGTCCATTCTCTCAGGGGGAGTTCTGCAATTGTTGGACTTGAGAAAATTGAAGTATTGAGTCAGTCATTCGAAAAAATAATACAACGTAATCAATTTCTTGATACCAACAATAAAGAATTGCAAGCGCTCACAACACAGTATATTGATTTAATCCAGTATTACTTAGAAAGCTTGCAAACAACAGGTGACAACGTAACGAGACAACAACAGTTTCAGGCATTAGAGCATACTTTTTTAATCGCATTGAGAGACTTCTCAGAACAGATTACACAGAACGATCCAAATCTTGATCCGCATGATTTACTCAAGAAAATTGTAGATTTGGGTGTAGAAGATGTTTTCCTTATCGATACCTTTGTACAAGATGGTATTTCTAACCTCGTTAGTTCTACACGTACTACTGAACGTTCGAGCTTACTGAGTCAACAACTCAGTTCAATTGCTAAATTTGCCATTAAAGTTGATTTTGATCTCCTTCAAAAAATTTCAGAAATTTTGAGTTCAATTCACTTCAACATTGCAAGAGAACCGAATTCAATTGCCTACTCAAATGTCCACCGAGTTTTACAACAAGGGCATGAAAAACTCTTAGAAATATTTGATGAACTCGCTATAGGTCAATTTGCTCAAAATAATGAAGCTTCTCAGCAGCTATTAGGTGATTTAAAACAACTTAATCATGAATACTTCAGCTTTTCCAATCAATCAAATTGCATTTCCACTATAGAGCAGGAGAGCGAAGTATCTGCTCGCTCCTTAGATGAAACAATTCTGACATTACTCAATATAGATTACGCACTCAAAGATTCAGCGAAAGCAAAACAGGGCTTAGATCGCGAAGTAAGTGGTTTTTTTGTCGAGGAAGCGGAAGAAATCTTGTCTCAAATCGAAGACTTGTTCAATACATGGTTAGAGTATCAAGAAGATGCTACGTGTATCCAAAAAATTATGCGGCAATTGCACACGTTGAAAGGTGGTGCATACATGTTGCAAGCAGATTACTTTGCAAATCTAATCCATGAGCTTGAATCTTTATATCTTCAACTCATTTCAGAGCAACACATTGATATAAAAAGTTTCATTATTTTGATTAAAGCTTTACAGCAGGATTTGGTACGGCGTGTCAATATCATTAAAATTGAGTCTGTCGATTATCCGATAGAGCAGGCATCAAGGCTTATTCAGGGTTTAATTGAGCTTGGACATTTCAATCTTAAGGGTGGTGACTCGAAGCTGAACTTAGTACATTCGATGCAAAATGATATCACTCACCACATGTCTTCAGATTTTAGTATTCATTCAACTTTATCAGCGGACCTTGAAACCAATTTAAGTGATTTAGTCACTACGCATAATAATTCATCAAAGTTTGACTCTTCTTACATTCAGCAAAACTCACATCAGAATGAACCATCTAACGCTAATGAGAGTGTTTTACCGCCTCCAATGAGTGGTAATTTGCAAAAGTTTGTGCAATCTGCCGTAGCGAACGAGACACTTTCAGTCTCTACTGCTGTAATTGAAGCAACCCTTAATTTGATTGGGGAGGATTTGATTCAACGTTCGCAAGTCGAAGTAGAATTAAAATCATATCGGTCAAATTTGGTAGAAATGGATCAAACCATTCAGCGCCTTACTTCACAATTGAGACGGATGGAAGGGGAATTAGAATCCCAAATTTTATTACAACGTAGATCATATAATTCCGCCGAGCATGGATTTGATCCATTAGAAATGGATCAATATTCATCACTTAATCAACTCTCAAAATCAATATCAGAGTCAACATCAGACTTGTTAGATATCAGAAACTCTCTGCATGAAAAGCTTCAATCTGCAGAAAGTATTTTGATTCAGCAGGCAAGAATACAAAACAACATCCAACACTCGTTGATGCGTACTCGTGTCGTACCATTCAAGACGATACAAATGCGTCTTGAACGTTTATGCAAGCAACTTTCGATGAATCTGAATAAATCTGTTCAGTTACAGATTGAACATGCAGACATTGAATTAGATCGTAGTATTCTTGAAAAGTTGATCACCTCACTTGAGCATATTCTGCGTAATGCGATTGATCATGGAATTGAGTCAGCAGAACAGCGGTTGAAATTAAATAAACCTGAACAAGCAGTCATGCAACTGACACTGGTGAATCATCACAATGAGCTGAGTATTTTGATCAAGGATGATGGTCGAGGAATTGATTCACAAGAGATTAAGCAAAAAGCTGTTGAATTTGGTTGGCTTAATACTGAACGGGAATATTCTGAAACTGAACTATTACAATTGATTTTTAGACCAGGCTTTACCACTGCTGCAAAATTAACAACCGTTTCAGGACGTGGTGTCGGTTTAGATGTCGTTAAAAGTGAAATACAGGCACTGGGTGGGCATGTTCATGTTTCTTCGGAAAGAGGACAAGGAACTTGTTTTGAAATCAGAATTCCTAAATCTTCAATTATTACTGAAGCCTTGATGGTAAAAGTTGCGGACCAATTCTTTGCCTTACCGTTACATCAAATACAACGTGTTGAAATGATCGATAGACATGATTTAAATCACGCGAAACAACAGGGTCAGTTGTTGAGAGTGCATGAAGCAAGTTATCAATTAAACGATTTGGCTGACTTTGTATTGTTAAATCAACATATAAAAAGAAACTCACCATATTTAGAAACCCAAAAAGTTCCAGTGATTTTGGTGAATATGCACCAGTCTCAACCTGTGGCTTTATTCGTTGATGAAGTCTTAGGAACTAATTCACAAATTATTGTGAAACAGACTGGGGGGCTGATCCATCAAATTGATTATCTCAGCGGTGTAACCATTATGGGTAGTGGAGAAATTTGCCCAATTTTAAATGTAAATCGTGTGGTTCAATATCTCACTCAGGAGGATTGGTCTGTACATCTAGAGTCGAAGCTCTCAAATTTAAATCATGACAATGAGGCACCTATGATTTTAGTGGTTGATGATTCGGTCACAGTTCGAAAAGTGACATCTAAACTACTTGAGCGTTATGGTTACCAGATTGTCACAGCTACAGATGGCATTGAAGCACTTGAATATTTACAGCATTCAACACCTGCCTTAATGTTAATTGATGTTGAAATGCCAAGAATGGATGGTTTTGAAGTGATGCAATGGCTGAGAAATCAACCACATTTGCAGAACTTACCTGTGGTTATGATCACTTCACGAGTGGGGGATAAGCATAAACAACATGCTCTTGAACTTGGTGTATCGGCTTATATGGGTAAACCTTTCCAAGAAGCAGTGTTGATTGAGCAGATCAATCAGCTTTTAAAACAGGATTAAAGTATTTTAAGCGAATTAAAAAAGGATGCATTCGCATCCTTTTTTATCTTTCATTGCTCTTAAATTTTAATGTTATGCCAATAGCTCAATTAAGATTTTTTCATAAATTTCAGCCAAAGGTTCCAAATGTGCGATTTCAACATGCTCATTAATCTGGTGGATCGTGGCATTAAGTACTCCCAGTTCGAGTACCTGAGCTCCAGTTGGTGCGATAAAGCGACCATCTGATGTACCACCACTGGTTGATAATTCTGTTGTCGTGCCAGTCACATCCAAAATCGCTTTTTTGGCAGCATTGACGAGCTCTCCAACAGGGGTAAGGAATGGTAAACCTGATAGTGTCCACTCGATATCATACTCAACGCCGTGGCGATCTAAAATTTCATGTGTACGTGCTTTTAATTCATCAGCAGTAACTTCTGTAGAATAACGGAAGTTAAATAATAAGTTCATCGTGCCAGGCACAACATTGGTTGCACCCGTTCCAGCAGAAATATTCGAGATTTGGAAAGACGTTGCAGGGAAATACTCATTGCCTTGATCCCATTCTGTCTCACATAATTCAGCAATTGCTTTTGAGGCTGTATGAATTGGGTTAATTGCCAAATGTGGATAGGCCACATGCCCTTGCTTACCTTTCACTGTTAAATTGGCATTGAGAGACCCACGACGGCCATTTTTAACAATGTCACCTAAAGTATTCGTACTTGATGGTTCACCGACCAAACACCATGTCATTTTTTCTTGGCGTGCTTCTAAAGTTTCTACAACTTTCACTGTTCCATTGATAGATGGACCTTCTTCATCTGAAGTGATCAAAAAAGCAATCGAACCTTTGTGGTCTGGATGCTTAGCAACGAAACGTTCAGAGGCAATTACCATGGCTGCCAACGCCGTTTTCATATCTGCACTGCCACGCCCGTATAACTTTCCATCTCTAATTTCTGGGGCGAATGGATCGGAGTTCCACGCTTCTAGATTGCCTGTAGGAACAACATCAGTATGACCCGCAAAACAAAACACAGGTGATTCAGTCCCGCGACGAGCCCATAAGTTATCAACATCTTCAAAACGCATATTTTCAATGTTAAAACCAATCTTTGATAATCGATCAGCCATAATATTTTGACAGTTATGATCGACTGGAGTCACTGAAGGTTGGCGAAGTAATTGTAAGCTTAAATCGAGTGTTGCAGATTGGGTCATGGAAAGAAATCGAATTGGTCAAAGTCGAACTATCATAAAGTATGTTGAATTTGATGCAAAATATTAATCATTCAAGGGAATCAAATTTAAATAAAAAAAGCCCTATTAAAAAATAGGGCTTTTAGCTTCAACTTCGAATTAGTTGTTACGAATTTCGTTTGAAGTTTTTTCAGCAGTATTTGTTACAGTTTCCCCAGCTTTTGAAACGTCTTGTCCAAAACCTTTGAATGTATTACAACCAGTTAATACAAATGCAACTACGAATGAAGCGGCTAATACTTTTTTCATCATTATCTCCAATGATTGTAAATTATTTTGATGCTTAATCAGAATAAAAATTAATCATTTAGAAGAATATGAGAGTTTTATTATCAGAATGTTATTAATTGTATTCGATACATTTTTTTATTACACGAACTACACGTAAGGAAGCTTTAATGCTGGTTGACGGTACATATAAAACTGATTTGTCTGTACATTGTGATAAAGCCCATTGCTCCACCAATGTGCTTCATTTGAAGTCTGACTCGCATTCGGACAAATCCATTCCTGTCTTTCCAGTCGATAAAAAGATGATCGTAATTGATGTCCCCATGTGCCTATACGACGATGTGGGCTGACCCAGTTGGGTATGGTTTGAAGTTCGGTATGATACGGAAAGTAGAGTTGACCTTTCATCACCGCAATTTTTCGATCAATTTTATAAGTATTGGCTTGAGTAAATTGAAATTGCTTTTGCGTAAAATGATTGAGCTTTCTAAATAGAGTGTCGCTTCGATTTAATCCGTACCAATGTTGAAGTTGAAAGTCTTGTTCTGCTAAATAAAATTTCAGTGCAACTTCCCATTGTTCAATTTCTTGGGTGTGATGATTTAATATCACAAAGTCAATTTCACCCAAAGTATGGCGGCCGTCAATGATTTGAACACTGTGATCTAACAGCGAAAAATCAGCTTGATCGCGTTGATCATCTTGCAGCCAGAACCACATTAAATATTCAAAGCGCAAACCTAGACGCGTACTTTTAAGTTGCTGAATAAAATCAATCAGCTCTTGTGGGTTTTGATCTAGATCATGCAGTCTGGAGATATATTTTTCGTACTGAGTTTGCCAAAATTGTTCATGGTGCAATTCAAAAGGATGAACGATCGTTAATTCTTTAGGCGCAAAACGAATAATATTAGGACTTGCGATGACAAAAGCCAGTTGACGTACAATTGTATGATGAAAGTTCTGCCATGGCTCATAAAAATCAGATTGCACCGTTTCTCCAACTAGAATTCAAAATTGAAAATAAATTTACAATCAGACACTACCACAAAAGCATATATACTAGTGAGATTCAACTGAATGAGTTGCGGTATGAAAATCGTGTTTTGGCGGAGCTTGGTCATTATTTTTGTGACTCTAGGTTTTATTGGTGTGCTATTGCCAGGATTGCCAACCACAGTCTTTTTAATTCTTGCCGCATGGGCTGCTTCAAAAGGTTGGCCACAGGTTGATGATTGGCTACTCAATCATCCTAAATATGGACCAACACTGCGAAATTGGCGTGAGCATGGCACGGTTCCACGCAAAGCAAAATGGCTCGCCTCGATGATGATGTTGATCAGCGGTATTCTTATGCTTTATACCAATGCTCCTGATTTAGTGAAAATTTTTACGAATCTCACCATGCTAATTGTCGCGATTTGGTTGTGGTTAAGACCTGAATCAAAAAATATTGTTTAAATAAATGATTAAAAATAATTTAACGCTGAGTTTTGTATGAACCCAAATCTTGAAAGTTATACCCTAAGTCAGGCGGATATCCTGATTGATATGGCGAAACAAGTTCTATATGTACCACGTATGAAAAAAAGCTATTTGGTGTCTACTGGATTGAACGGTATAGGTGAACAGGAAAATTCAGGTAAAACACCAAGAGGATGGCATCGCATTGAACAAAAAATTGGCGATGACCACCCAATCAATGCTGTTTTTAAAGCACGTATTTGGACTGGGGAGATCTATGATGTGGAACTTGGTGAGCAATTTCCAGAACGTGACTGGATTCTAACTCGAATTCTTTGGTTAGCAGGTTTAGAACCTGGTTTTAATCAAGGGGAGGGTTGTGATACCTATAATCGATATATCTATATTCATGGTACGCCAGAGTCAGAACCTTTAGGTATTCCTAAATCACATGGATGTATTCGAATGCACAGTGCAGATGTCATTGAGCTATTTGATATATTGGACGAAGGCACTTTAGTCTATATTTCAGAACAAGAGATCCAATTGGATCAAATTTAAATCAGAATCGTAAAATGTGTTGTGATAAAAACTTTGAATAAAAATAAAAACATATCTCTAATCAGGCAAATAATAGACAAAAAAGCGATTTTTCAAGAGAAATGATCTATTTTTTAATCATTCAAACTGAAAAACTGAGAAACCTGTAGAAAAGCGTTTGACAGTATCTGAGGATTCTCTATAATGCACCACACAAACGATGAAGTCGTAAAGGGCGCTTAGCTCAGTTGGTAGAGCGTCTGCCTTACAAGCAGAATGTCGGCGGTTCGATCCCGTCAGCGCCCACCAAGCCTTTACGTTAAGTTTTAGTGCAGCGGTAGTTCAGTTGGTTAGAATATCGGCCTGTCACGCCGAGGGTCGCGGGTTCGAGTCCCGTCCGCTGCGCCACTTTAAACTTAATAGATTGTTTGTACTTTAATAGAGATATTACATAAGTGCAGCGGTAGTTCAGTTGGTTAGAATATCGGCCTGTCACGCCGAGGGTCGCGGGTTCGAGTCCCGTCCGCTGCGCCATTTTATGTAATGACCTTATTAAGGGCGCTTAGCTCAGTTGGTAGAGCGTCTGCCTTACAAGCAGAATGTCGGCGGTTCGATCCCGTCAGCGCCCACCAGATTTTTTGTGATGCAGCGGTAGTTCAGTTGGTTAGAATATCGGCCTGTCACGCCGAGGGTCGCGGGTTCGAGTCCCGTCCGCTGCGCCATCCTAAAAATCAAAGCCTAATAAGGGCGCTTAGCTCAGTTGGTAGAGCGTCTGCCTTACAAGCAGAATGTCGGCGGTTCGATCCCGTCAGCGCCCACCATATTCAAGCTGCAAAGCTTATATGACCCTAATTGCGTAAGCAGTTACCGTTGCAGCGGTAGTTCAGTTGGTTAGAATATCGGCCTGTCACGCCGAGGGTCGCGGGTTCGAGTCCCGTCCGCTGCGCCATTTTCTAGATCCCTTGTCTAGATATAATGGTTTAAATCAGCAAGATTTCTTTCTTGCATCTTAAAAATAGCGGTGCTATTTTTATTCCTCAAGGGCGCTTAGCTCAGTTGGTAGAGCGTCTGCCTTACAAGCAGAATGTCGGCGGTTCGATCCCGTCAGCGCCCACCATATTCTTTCTATAAAAAGTCTTTTAAGTTTCTATAATTTATATAAAATATGATGAATTCATGTTTATAATAGAATTATGAGAAATCCATACCAGCGTAAGCCTTCAAGTACCTCTATTGCCTCTACAGTTGTCTCTCCAAAAGAACAATACCAACAATTTATGGAAACAATTGTCGCTCAGGCTAAAGTTTATAGTTTATATAATGATGGCTGGGCATTGTGCTCCACTCCATCTGGTCAGCGCACGCTTGCTGTTTGGCAAAGTAAAGGTATGGCACAATTATTGGTTCGTGATAAGTGGGAAAAATATCATGTGGAGGAAATCCAACTGATACCATTTATTGAACAAGTTGTTCCTTATATTCGACAACATAATACTCACTTGTCACTGAACTTGATGCCAGAAGGTCAAAATGTTTTGGTATCGGGGCGACAATTTCTAATTGACCTAAAAGCTTATCTATACCAGTTATCGATCGATCAACCTGAAAAATTAAATAGAGAAGGGGTTCCTTCTCCTCGAAAAATCCGAATACATGATAAATAAAAAATTTAGTATTCTTTTAAGATCCAGCCACTAATATAAGCAAAATATTCTCTAAGCCATGCGTTATATCGTGTGGTTAAAGGAGTTTCAGCACTGACTGATGTGATTTGGGTATAACCTTGAAATCGGGCAATGGCTGCAGCACGTGGGGTATGAAAATCACTGGTGACAACCACAATATGACTATCTTGGTTTAAGTCTATTTTGTTTAGCAGCGGAACACTGTTTTTTAAATTGAGTTCGGTGCTGGTGCTTTGACTTTCTTCAAATATACGCTGTGGGTGAATACGATACTTGTCGATCAAATATGCTTTCATCACTGCAGCTTCAGTAATTTTCTGATCAAAACCTAAACCGCCAGTTACAATAATAGAACTACTGGAATATTGAGCGGCGATCGTTGCACCTTGGTCTAATCGAGCCTGAAGAGTTGGGGAGGGTTGGTTATTGATTAAACCACTACCCAAAATAATAATCGCATCAGGTGGTGTATTCATGATGGGGGAATGATTTGGTTTAGCTAAAAAATTAAAAAAAATAGCCAAGCTGATTAACCAGATGGAAAAAATTGTCCATCCCATTTTCCAAAACAAGTTAAAGTTAGAATGATTCAAACGGTAGTGTTGGATTTTCTTATTAAAAAACAGACATACAATGATCATTATGCCAATAAATGCTGGAAGTACAGTACCTAAATGAATTTTATTTTGACTGATTAAAATGATTCCATCGATTAATAGTATCAATGCTATTAACCAAGCGAAAAATTTTAAAATCCTTATATACATTCGATGTCATCACTAGTGGGAAATGAGAAAAAGTATATCGCATAAAAAAACCGAGCAGATTAAATAAAAATCGTGCTCGGTTTTGATCATAATAACCGTGTTAGTAAACGTCTCTACGGTAGCGACCAGCTTGTCTTAATTCATCTACAGTAGTTTCACCTAAGATTTCAATTAAGGCTAGATCAACATCGCTTGCCATACCATTGATACTGCCGCACACATAGATGACAGCACCTTGATGAATCCATTTAACGACTTCATCCGCATTTTGACGCAGAATATGGTGTACATAGACTTTTTCTGGTTGGTCTCGAGAGAACGCGAGATCAATACGCTTTAACATCGCTGTATTTTGCCAAGCTTCGATTGTTTCTTTATAAAAGAAATCATGTTCGCGTTGGCGTTCACCGAAGATGAGCCAGTTGTCAGTGTAGTCCAAACGTACGCGAGCTGAAATTAAGCTCATTAGACCTGCGATTCCTGTCCCGTTACCGATACAAATAATCGGTCGATTATCATCAATTAAATGGAATGATTCATTGGTTCGAATACGAAGTTGTACCTGACTACCAACCGCAACATGATGTGTTAACCAGCCTGAGCCTAAGCCGAGTTGCTGCTGTTCATCACGTTGTTGACGTACCACCAAGCGCATCATGCCTTGAGTTGGAATACTTGCGATCGAATATTCACGAGTAGGTAAATTTTCAAGCTGCTCAACGAGTTCCTCAGCTGTAGCAAATGGCTGAATCTCGCTATTTAAATTTTTATTCCACAGGCTTTCAACTAAGGTTTGACCTGTAGTTGCGAGAACTAAAGCCTCATCTAAGTTGTGCTGTTGTAAAAATGCTTGAATACGTTCAATGCTATTGCCGGGTTGAATTTCCGCAATATCTCCAGCTTGCCAGATCGCGTCGTGATCAGACTCAAGCTCTAAATTATAAGCTGGTTGACCCAAACTGTTTGGATTAAGCAGTGTACGTTTTTGAAGTTTCCATTGATCAAAGACTTTATCAATAGATAGTGTTGCTAATTCCAATTGAGCAGCTTGTGCGAGTGCATCTGTCCAATTTTGAATATCTTGGTTATTGGCATTGTCCACTTCAATCACATTAAAGAGGGGAGTTGCACCAGATGCATTGAACCAGTCATAAATACGATGACCAAAACTACAATAAGTGTCAGGATATTCACGTGAACCAAGTGCCATAACTGCGAATTGAGCATGACTTAGATTCAGTGGATGAGACATCAATTTCTTTTCAAAGCTTGCAGCTAAGTCTGGAGCTTCACCTGTACCGTAAGTACTCGCGACCACTAGAATTTGAGATGCTGTTTGTAGCTCATTAGTGGTCAGGCTTTGCACTGATTTAACAGTGACGGGTTGGCGTGCTGCTTGCAGAATTGAAGCTGTACGCCAAGCCAATTGCTCGGATACACCAGTTTGACTTGCATAAGCGATGAGCCAAGGTTTGGCATTTGGATCAACATCAACCACTGCTAAATTTTGCTTCGCTTCACGGGTCAATTGTTTTTGCTTGCGGCGTTTGAGGTAGAGCATCCAACCCGTCACAAAGAATAACGGCATAGCGAGTGCAGCTAACATCGCGAAGAACTGGTAAATAGGACCAAAGAAGCTGCCACGGTGTACAGGTAACATGCTGCTCATGATTTTTTCATTGAGCTTTTTGTCTTCGTACAATTCAACATCTTTCAATTGATTCGTATTTAAGTCGACAGTCGCTTTGTTACGAGCACGTTCATGTTGCGGAACAGGATCAACGAAACTCAGTTCTAATTCACCGTTTGCACGTTTAGGAATGGTGAAGGTTACGGAAGAAAATTGATTTTTAAACTGTTGATTAAAAGTAGACCAAGATTGGTTGAGCGCAAAGTGAATCTGTTCTGTTTGGAGTGATTTACGCTCTTCACGTCCTTCACGTCCTTCACGTCCTTCACGTTGAGCATTTGGTCCAGCATTTGAACCAGGACCTCCCGCTTGCATTTGGGGTTGCGGGCGCTCAACACCAAGCACTTTAAACATGCCGTTGCGCCACCAGTCATATGACCAATATAAACCTGTACAAGCCAACATGAGATAGAAAATGGCCACCCATGTTCCAACGACTGCGTGTAAATCCCAAATAAAGTTTCGACCTTTTAATTTGGGTTTAACTGAAAACCATTGTTTGAAACTGTGTTTTTTCGGCCAACGTAGATATAAGCCACTGAGGACAAAGAAAATAAGAATCAGTGTACATGCACCGGTAATTTGTTTTCCAACTGGTCCTACTGTCAAGTTACGATGAAGTTGTTGTACGAATGCAAAGAATTTTCGACCTTTAATTTCAGGAAGTAATTCAGCACTGTAGGGATTGATCATCATGGTTAAACCACGACGTTCACCTTCCTTCGCAACATTGATACTCGATGAGTCAGTAGGTTGAGCAGCAATCGTAATGCTATTGATTTTAAGATCAGGATGCTCCTGCTGGAAATGTTGATAAATTTCAGCTGGCGTTAATTTTGGGCGTTGTTCAGCAACAACTGTATAACTTTCCTGATTGATCAGCTTGATAATTTGCTGCTCATAAGAATATATCGCCCCAGTGACACCCATAAGTGCCAAAATAAGGCCTGCTGTTATTCCGAAAAACCAGTGTAACTGGAAAAATATTTTCTTGAACATAAGGGTCTGAGTGAATTGGAATTTTTGAATGGTGCGATTATAACCTAACTCAAAAAAAGTGGAATGTATTTGAAGATAATATTTATTCTCATTCTCATATAAAAAATTGTGATAAAAAAACCTCCAAAGTTGGAGGTTTTAATATAAAGCCGTATTTACAGTGATTTTGGCTCACCAACGCTTTCTTTTAGATGTTTACGGATGGTCTCGAAAGAGAAATTTTTGCTGTTCATTCGTTTTGGCAAGATATAAGCGCCTTGCTGACCTTTAACTTTAAAGTTCACCAAAATGAAATCTGGCGTGTTATACCACTCATAGATATCTTTCCAACCAATTGAACCTACACCTTCTTGTAGTCCCATTTTTTGACGCATCACGATACCATGAGGCTGAACACCTAATTTAATTCCAGTAATTTCTTGTACTGGAAACTCATTCATTTTACGTTTAGCGTACCATTCTAGTCCAAACTTTCGCACTAAAAAGTATGTCAGCACACAGACTAAAGCCACCCAGCAAAATACAGTAGAGTAATTTTTAATAAAAATTAGACCCAAAATTGCAAGCGCAGTAATTGCACCCATAATAGCCCAAGCTTTAGTTCCAATTTTATTTGTGCTGCGCCAGATTGCGAGTTGCGCATGGCGTTGTTCAGCTTCAGTAACCTCGTAAGGAACGGGTTGTAAAGTGTAGGCGTATAAGTTTTTTGCAGTCATAGTTTCGTTAACAAAATGTGTATATCTGAGCAGAGTTTAGCATTAAATTAATACAATCAGGGAGTATATTGTACTAATTTACTGCCTTGAAAATTCAACATTTACAGTGATGCCAATGCGCTGGATTGAGTATCATGTTCATGACTTAAACTTTGTTTTAAGGTACTCAATCGTCTTAATACACCAAGCATTAAAGAAAGTTGCTGTAAAACAATCAATGATTTATGTGAATCCTGATCATCTTTATTCAAACGTTCACGAATCGCGGACTCCAAATTTGTCAGATTTAGCTCAGGGAATTCATCTCGCAAAAAAGCACCTTGGATATCATTTAACGCTTGCTGAAGTAGCTCTAATGTTGACTGATCTTGAATTTTTTCACGGTGTGCACCTAGCGCAGCAATATAGCTGATAAATGTATGATTGAGACAGAGGAACTCAAATGCTAAAGCTTTTTGTGTTGGATCAAAATCAGGTTCTGTTGCTAATGTCGATATGAGTGATGCAACATCAGCATCACGATTATGTGCAGTGCGGCGGACCACGCGGTAGTTCAAACTGTTATTACGTCCATGATGATACTGTTGTACGACTTCAGTAAGATACTGGCATTGAGCTTCAAGTGAACGTCTGATTGAATGGGGGAGTCGTCTGAATTTCCAATCTGGAAAAATAAAGCTCACCCCAAACCATGCCAATGCACAGCCAATTAAAGTATCTAACATTCGAGGAAATGCCGCTTGGAAACCTAAACCGTCCAAATTGAAATTAATTAAGGCTAAGATCGTAATAAAGGCAGTGGCTTGCGCATATTGCTTACTGCGTAATTCAAAAAATAGGACGCCACTCACAATTAATAATAAGAGTTGACCTTCGACAGAAGGAACGAAATACAGAATTGCAAAACCAAGAATTATGCCACCGAGTGTTCCCATGATCCTGAGTCTGAGTCGACGTTTTGTGGCGTTGAAGTTTGGTTGACTAACAAATAGGGCTGTTAACAGTACCCAATAACCGTATTCGATATTGGTGACTTGAACAAAAACATATCCGATGAAAAGTACGATGGAAACACGAATTGCATGTCGAAAGAGTACGGATTCAGGGGTTAAATTTTGTTTGATACGAGAAACGATATCTTCCCAACCTTTCAGATCGTCATCTTTAAGTTGGTTTTCTAAATGTTTAGTGCGGTCAAATTTAATATGCCGTTCAGTTTCAAGATTTCGTAATTGAGCATCGATGGCTTTTAAGTTCTGGAGTAAGGCAAAAAGAGCATTAACCCAGATAAGATCATGTTTTTGTTCATCACGGATTTTTTCTAATGACTTTCTGAGATTACTAAATGCATGTTCAAAACGTGGATTATGCTGGTAAGTTGTGCGATTTAAGATGCTTTCACTTAAATCTTTACATGCTTTTGCTTGCAGTGTAAGAATACGTTGGAAGCGAAATAAAATATCACTATGTTCAAAGGCTTTGGTTAATTGTTGATAATCAATATGTGCCGAGTCAGCTCGCTCGTGAATGTCCTGTGCAATAAAATAATATTGTAAGCTGCGACGGGTATCACTTTGACCACGATCTCCTTTTAATCGGGTAAGGAGTGTGGTTTTCATATCATTAAAGATACCTACTAATTTCCCATTTTCCAGCGACAAGCTGATCATACTTTTTTGGTAGCTATTCGCTGTCATATCCACATCAAAGAGATTGGATTTAGCAAAAAGGAAATCACCGAGTGAAGAATAGCTTTTCGAGAGTTGATCTTGAACTTGTCGAGCTGGAAAAAGCAAGAAACTAAGCGTAGACAAGATCCCATACCAAATGGCACCAATCACCAAAAGACTGGGTTGCATGTACCATTCGTCAAAAATATCAACACCTAGCATGGCATAGACAGAAATTACTAAGCAACCATATGAGATGGTGGCATAACGTCTGCCTAATGAGCCTAGTAAAATGAGACCAATACAAGAGATGATCAGGCCTGAAGCAAAAAGCACAGGATATGGGAATAACAATTGAACAGAAGCTGCCGCAATAAAGAACCCAATATAGGTATAAATCAGATTCATGATACGTACTGAGAAGCGATCATCGATGTCGCTCAGCCCAGCAGCAACAACCCCTAATGTTAATGGAATCGTCATCAATTGCTGATCTAACAGATAGGGAATAAACGCGGTACCTGCGAAAGCCACAATCATCCGCAGGTTATACATGAATGAAGTATTATAGGTTGCTTTTTTAAGCTGAATCAGCCATTTGTTCAAACCAGAACCCTTTATAAATAGAGGATAGGGATAGATGAATATTAGTTGAATATTCATCTAATTTAAATTGGGATTATATGCTTGAAATTAACTGTTTGTCTTTATTAAACCGCTCAAACTGGATGAGTGTTTTAATCCTTAAAAATCAGTCTTCCAAGAAAACAGCAAACTCTTCAACTGGAACTCGAGGTGTTCTAAACGTATTTACAAGCGCATCGGTGTCGGCATAGCCTAAAGCCATCCCACAAACGAGCTCTTCGTTGGCAGGAGCTTCAAGAACATCAGTGACGATTTGATGAAAATGATTCCAGGCCGCTTGAGGGCATGTGTCTAAACCACGTGCTTTTGCTGCTAGCATAACATTTTGAATCATCATGGAAATATCCATTTTAGAGCCAATGCCCATGGCTTTATCCACGGTAAAGAAAATGCCAACAGGTGCATCAAATAATTGATAGTTTCTAAGATGTTGTGCAGCCATCTTATCCTTTTCACCTTTTTGAATGCCCAGCAATCCATAAAGTCCCCAACCATTTTCACGACGACGATCGATATACGGGGAAATCCATGTTTCTGGATAATAAGCAAAAGTCTCGGTGTATTGTTGAGCAAGTTCAGGGTTTTGATAAAGTTGCATTTGTGCATGACAAACTTGATCAATTAAACGTTGACGACGTGCGCCTGTCACCACATAGACTTTCCAGGGTTGAGTATTTGTGCCAGAAGGTGCTCTTGATGCGACTTCTAAAATTTCTTGGATAAGTTTTGTATCTACGGGGTGATCTAAAAAGGCACGTATAGATTGGCGGCCAGTGATCACTTCATCAACGGCTTGAGTATGTTCTGTGGACATTGCAACTCCTATTTGAATAATTTTGGATGATTCATGATGTCACTACGACTAAGGTATAATTTTGAATGTGCTTTTAAATAAAGATTTTATAAATTATACAGATATAAACTTTTTTCAATTCATCATCAGAAATTGTGATTGAGAAAATTGGTTTTGACAATAAAAAACATTTAATTATGAAACATAAGTTGCTAGATTAAGTTACAACGAATACACATTATGTTACGTATTTATTTTAATCAATTCATCAAATTTAAAAAAAAGCAGTTTAGTGCATCGTTGATTATTTTAAATTAATCAAACGTTGTGATTGGGATTCAGCAGGTTGACCAAGCATATATGCACGGATGCAAGATGAAATAATTGGAGATTTTTAATGAGTCAATCAAAACATCAAACATTTTTAAAGAAAAGTTTAGCAATCGCAGTTGCAACTTTTGCAGTTTCTACTGCACAAGCAGCGACTGAAAAAGATGAAATTCAAAAATTACGCCAAGAAGTTGAAGCGTTAAAAGCTTTAATTCAACAGCAACATCAAGTACAACAACAGCAGCAAGTACAATTGGCTGAAGTTAAAGCTCAACCAGTAGCAGCAGCGCCTACAAACTTGAAAACTAAAGCAGGTGCTGAAGTGAATCTATATGGTTTTGTACGTGGGGATGCAAACTATATCATTGAAGGTGCTGATAATGACTTTAATGCTGTAAACAGCGTTGGAACAAGTAATAATCCGTTAGTTGAAGATAAATTACGTGCAACGGCTAAAACAACACGTCTTGGTTTAGATTTCAAATCTAAAGTAGAAGGGGCTGATGTTGGTGGTAAAGTAGAAGTGGACTTTGCAGGCTCAAATGAAGCACTACGTATTCGTCATGCATATTTAACACTGAATAATTGGTTATTCGGTCAAACTACTTCAAACTTCTTGTCCAATCATGCACCAGAAATGATCGATTTTGGTACCAACATTGGTGGCGGAACAAACCGTTTACCGCAAGTGCGTTGGTCTCATAAATTAGCGCCTACAACTCAATTATTTATTTCAGCTGAAGAGGGTAATTCTACTGGAGATGCTATTAAATACCGCCTTCCAACTTTGACTGCAAAAGTTACGCAAGCTTATGCAGAGGGTAAAGGTAATGCTTCAGCTCGTGCCTTAATCGAAAATTATAAATCTGATACCGCTGGTGATGATAAGACTGGTTTGGGTGTAGCGATCGGTACAAATTACCAAATTAGCGAACCACTCAAAGTATCTGCTGACGTGTCTTATGTAAAAGGGAACAGCAACTATTTATATGGCTCAAATAGTGCTTATGTTGTCGATGCAAATAACAATATTGAACAAAATGAGTTTATTGCAACCCAACTTGGTGCTACATATAAGTTCTCACCTCAGTTACGCTCAACACTGGCTTATGGCGCACACTATGCTGATGACAGCACGGGATATGCTAAAGCGAACCCAAGTGCAAATGAAACTGTTCAACAAGCATGGATTAACTTTATCTATACACCTGTGAAACCTGTTGATTTAGGTGTTGAATATATCAATGGTAAGCGTGAGACTTTCGCAGGTCAAAGCTATAATGATGACCGTGTAGGCTTAATGGCGAAATACAGCTTCTAAGCATGAGTTATAAAAAACCGAGCATAGTCTCGGTTTTTTTATTCACTTGTCATTCATCAGTTCAGACTAAAGAATGTCTGAATTTTGCTGATTGAATAAACAAAAGTAATGCGAATTATAAAAAAAAGTGCATAATGTTCGGCTTAAACAGTGAGCAGTCCTGATCATCAGGAATTTCTTAATCATTTTAAGTTCACTAAAACATATTTAAGTGTTTGTTTAAGCCATAAATCAATTGTATCTAGCCAAACGTATGTCTAAGAATAGAGTGCGTTTTGAGCAACTGATTTATTTTGAAAAGTGTATGTTTTTTATTAACAAGATTGAATCCAATGAAATCGAGGAATTAATATATTGTTACTCAATTAAAAAATTTATCTATTCCTTTAGATAATCAATATTGAATAAGGATATGTTTATTTTTGGATGTGAGATTCGAAATAAATCTTATTGATTAAAAAACAAGCATAATATGAATTAACAGTCATCTGTATTTGCTGAGAATTAATGATGGAATTTACTTTTAACGCTTTTTACACGTTAATTGCTGCAGTAATAGTTTTATTGCTTGGCCGTTTTCTTGTCAACAAAATCGACTTCTTAAAAAAATATAATATCCCAGAGCCTGTAGCTGGTGGTTTGGTTGCTGCCATAGTTTCGTTAATTGTTCACAATTTGTGGGGCTACAGCATTACCACGAGTAGTGAATTGCAAACCAGTTTCATGTTGGTGTTTTTTGCCTCGATTGGTTTGAGTGCAAACTTCGCCAAACTCAAAGAAGGTGGTATGGGACTGGTGATCTTCCTGATCTGTGTCGCATCATTTATTATCGTACAAAACTTTGTCGGTATGAGCCTTGCAACGTTACTTGGTATTGATCCACTTATTGGTTTAATTGCAGGTTCTATTACCTTAACGGGTGGTCATGGTACTGCTGGTGCATGGGGTGAGATTTTAGAAGTCGAGCATGGTATTCAAGGTGCTTTAGCACTGGGTATGGCAAGTGCGACATTTGGTTTGATTATTGGTGGTTTGATTGGTGGTCCATTAGCGAAATTATTGATTAATAAGCACCAGCTTTCATCACCAGTGACTAATTCGGTTGAAAAAGACACACGTGATGCGAATGCAATTGCAAATCCGAATGATCAAGGCGAGTTTGTGCCTTTTGAAAACCGTAATCAAGTTCGTTTAATCACTGCGGATAATGCGATTACCACATTAGGTTTATTTGCTGCGTGTTTGGCATTTGCTGAATTTATGACAGGTTATAGTAAAGGCACTTGGTTTGAGCTTCCAACTTTCGTTTGGGCATTAGGTGGTGGTGTTATTCTGCGTAACATCCTCGAAGGTCTGATGAAAGTTGAAATCTTTGATCGTGCAATTGATGTATTTGGTAATGCCTCTTTATCGTTATACTTAGCAATGGCACTTCTTTCACTTAAGTTGTGGCAATTGGCTGATCTTGCAGGCCCATTGGTTGTGATCTTAACAGCTCAAACCTTAACTATGGCATTGTACGCAGCATTTGTCACTTTCCGTGTGATGGGTAAAAACTACGATGCAGCAGTTCTTGCAGCAGGTCACTGTGGTTTCGGTATGGGAGCAACACCAACAGCTGTTGCAAACATGCAGGCGATTACAAATATGTATGGTCCTTCACATAAAGCATTCCTCATTGTACCTTTATGTGGCGCATTTTTTGTTGACTTAATTAATGCAACTGTAATTCAGATGATTTTAAAATTCTTTGCTTAACATAAAATCTTCTTAATAAAATGTCATGTACAAAAAGCCCCGCATATGGGGCTTTTTGTCATAAAAAATTCATACAGACGACTTGTCAATGATATGCTTTCATTCATTTTTGTTTTTTAATTTCTGATGCAATGAAGAAGTTTGTACTCCTGATTTCCCTCTTACCTTTGATTGGCTTACAAGCCTGTCAACAGGTTGTAGCCAAAGCTCAGCTTTCAAAATCTGTGTCTACACCTTTGGTGGATGCTTCATCTCATATCATTAAAAATAAGCATAAGAAAACTGATGCTCCAAGTATCGCATTGGTGCTTGGGAGTGGGGGAGCGCGAGGCTATGCGCATATTGGCGTCATTGAAGTTTTAGAGCAACGTGGAATCAAGCCTGATTTTATTGTTGGTACCAGCGCAGGGAGTATAGTCGGGTCAATATATGCCAGTGGAAAATCAGCAAAATCGTTACGTGAAGTTGCATTAAATATGCAAGTCAGTGATGTACGTGATTTTAACATTGGTATTCAAGGATTTTTTGATGGAGCTAAGGTTGAGAACTATGTCAATAAACAAGTGGACTTTATGCCCTTAGAACAGCTTCCTATTCCAATGTATGTGGTGGCAACAGAGTTAAAAAATGGAAATTTAACAGTATTTAACTATGGTAATACTGGGCAAGCAGTGAGAGCTTCTATCTCTATTCCAAGCATGTTTATTCCCGTAAAAATTGCTGATAAGGATTATGTTGATGGCGGTTTAGTGAGCCCTGTACCAGTCAATGTGGCGAGAGAATTAGGGGCAGATATTGTCATTGCTGTTGATATTTTGGCCCAGCCAGAGCACACGGAAACCTCGAATGTGTGGGGGATGTTTAATCAAAATATAAATATTATGCAAAATAAGATCGCGTATAACGAGCTAAAAAATGCAGATATTGTGATACAGCCAGATCTAAGAGAAAAACCACATATCTTTGATGTTAAGGGTCGTGAAAATACGATTCAAGCAGGTATGACTGCAGCATTGAATAAGGTTAGTTTATTAGAACAGGTACGTCATCGGACGATAGGACAATATGATGCTCATCAGTATCCTGCCCATGATGATAGTAAAAGAGCTGTTTGTTTAAATTGCTAAATTAAATCAGATCTTAATTGTCTCATAAAATATTTATAAAAAATAAGTAAAATCATTGTTATAAATTGAATGATTGGTATATTGGGGTGATAAAAACGAGGGTTAGTACTTTATCTAACCCTTAAAAAGATGAAATATAAATTAAGGTGTAGTGTGTCAGTTTTTCAAGTTGGTCAAATTGTTTATTTAGCGTCAAATTCAGATATTACATTCGAAATAATACGAATTAACTATGATGAAACTTATGAAATCCAAGTCAAGAATCAAGCATCGTTAAAGTTAAAATACGATAATATTTCTGCTGAGATGCTTCGTTTAGTCAAAGATGAATAAATTTTAAGCAAATTTATCATAGCTTCAGAGAGTGAATGATTTCCTCTGATACTTTTAAGCTATCAAGTCTTGAAATTATTGGAGTTTGTTTCTGATTTAAACATTTTATAATCAAGAAAAAAGTTATAATAGTGTATTAAATCTCCTGTCATGATTGAGTTCTAATATTTATGTCCGAATTTAACCAAGCGTTACCGCTTGCAGATGATCAGTCTGAATTAACGATGTCTGTATTAATGACGCCGGATATGGCGAATTTCTCAGGTAATGTACATGGTGGAACAATTTTAAAGCTGCTTGACCAAGTTGCTTATGCGTGTGCAAGTCGATATTCAGGTTCTTATGTGGTAACTTTATCTGTTGATAAAGTGAACTTTAAAGAACCAATCCACGTGGGTGAGTTGGTGACTTTCTTAGCCAGTGTGAATCATGTGGGGCGTACCTCAATGGAAATTGGGATCCGCGTTGAAGCACAAAATATTCAAAAACGTACGGTACGACATACCAATAGTTGTTATTTCACAATGGTCGCTGTGGATGAGAATGGGAAACCAAAACAAATTCCACCGCTAAACCTAGATAATGACTGGAAACGTTGTCGTTTTGAAGCTGCTGAGCACCGTAAAATTGCTCGTTTGAATGAAAATCATCATCCTTCTTGCAGCATATATAAGAAATCGGTTTAAAAAAAAAGACTTCACATGGTGAAGTCTTTTTTTATGGATTTTGTAGCTTGGCGAGGGTATGTCCATCGACAATCATGTACCAGTTGCCTTGTGCATCCTTGTAGGGTTGACGAGTGACAATAAATTTCGTGTTGATAGGACCTAAACCTGTTTCAAATCCAGTATCTGAAAACTGTTTAATTGGAGCTGAAACGGCGGTTTTTTTACTGAGCTGATTGTTACTATATTCTATACGACCATTAGCAGTAATATTCAATTGAACACGACTGTCCGCGCTAATCCAATGTCCTACATAATCCAGTTTATCCTCTGGTAAAGGTTTGGAACATGCAACCAACCATAGGCTGAGTATAAATATCCCAAGAAATTTCTTCATTTTCATGTCACGTGCTTAGAATTAAATTGGCTTTTTGGTTAAAATATGCGATTTATTTGTCATTTATATCGTTTTGTAATAATTATGTATATGTGTTTATCGTAATTTATAGAGAATTATTCAAAAAAAAACAGGCATAAAAAAGTAGAGCTGTAGCAAAGCTCTACTTTTAATCAGATCAAGCCATCGGGGGAAGACTTGGTCTAAAATTCAGTCAATTTATTTTTGATTAATTACTGAGCAGGTTGAGCTACAGGAGCTTCAGTACCTTCTTCAGCTGCAACCTCTGTACCCGGTTGAGCAGCTGTTGGTTGACCAGCAGCAGTAGTTTCAGCATTCACTGGTTGTTCTTGAGAAGAAATCAACACTTCCTGTTTTTTTTCATCTTTTGCTTCTGTTGCAGCAAATGTTGAGAAAGCTGTGAAGGCAAGTGTAGTTGCTAATAAAGTTTTAACTAAATTCATGAGTGGCATCCTTATTCAATAAAATAAATTAGAATTTAATCTCATAAGCTTTCCGAGGAGAGAAGCGAATATGAAATTAAATCTAGATCATCGCGTAAAATGTTAAAAGCTGAATCGCATCTAATACGGTTAGCGAGTCAACGAAATTCATCCTAAGTCCAGAAGCTCAATTGGGCAATCAATGCAACAAAGTGAAACACGATAGTTAACGCACGACTAACAAACCAAGGTGTAATGTAGTTTTTTTGTCTCAATGAGAGTCAATATGCCTCATAAAGTTGTCAAAAAATATGTCATGGTGAAGAAAAAAACAGCAATTTTTTTACTTAGTTTTACATTTGAAAAGGTTCGATTAGAAAATCAAAATTGAAGTTTTGAATTAAATTCAGAGTAATGATCTGTGAAATAGATTTACATATTTTTAATTTTGATTCAACAGTTCACTTATCCTATTTAATTCCAATCATTTAGTCTTTAGAATTCATGCATTCATATAAATTATGAGGAAAATTATCCTAGACTTGTTTTTTAGATAAATTCCGACAAGAATCCGTACACCTCTTCAAATTCAGAGATCCATTTTGAAAGTACTTGCAACTCAGTCAGTGCCTACACATATCATTACAGGTTTTTTAGGTGCAGGGAAAACCACGCTTTTACAACAACTTCTCAAATTTAAACCTAAAAATGAGCGATGGGCTGTATTGATGAATGAGTTTGGTCAAATTGGCGTTGATCAACAGTTATTGCCAAATAATGATGGCTATGAAATCAAAGAGCTATTGGGTGGATGTCTGTGTTGTACAAGTCAATTGCCAATGCAAATTGCATTGTCTCGGTTATTACAAGAATCTCAACCAGATCGGCTATTTATAGAGCCGACAGGGTTGGGTCATCCTGCACAGTTGGTTGAACAACTGACTGAACCACATTGGCAACATTTAGTTGCGATGCGTTCTGTAGTAACAGTGATTGATGGATCTCGTTTACATGACTCTGATTGGATGAGGCAGAGTTTATATCAAGATCAGTTAAAAGCGGCTCAAGTTGTGGTTGTGTCTCATGCTTCGGACATGAATGACATGGATCGAAAACAATTGGCTGGTTTAAAACAACAATATTTAGCTTATATTCCACATTGGCTTGAAGCTGATCAAGGCAATATTCGCTTAGAACAAATTGATTATCCTTATGTGGGAATTCAGCGTTCAATGCAACCCTTATTCAAGGTTCAGCGACAGTTCAAAGCTGAGGAGGAAATGCCAGCTGTAAAGCAACTTCCATATCATTACGTCGAACAGGCTCAAGGGTATATTGTGGCAGGATGGAAGCTTCCAAAACGTTGGCAGTTTGATTTTTATGAATTATTAGACATCCTTTGTGAGCTAAAACACTGGGTACGTATTAAAGGCATCTTCAATACCAACCAAGGTTGGATGACATTCAATTTTAATCCTGATCAATTCAATTACAAATCAGGCGAAGAGAATACTGATAATAGGATTGAAGTGATAACCCAGCAGAATCAAGATTGGGAGCATTTAGAGCAATCAATTCTTAAGGCGCGAATCGATGATCAATAAAATCGTTAGATCATTCAACTCAGAATACAGACGGATTGAAAAGCATTTTCTCAATGTACGCTGAATCGGGTATGCTTAGCACCAAATTTGAGGATACCCCTTATGGCGTTAAAAGCGACGATTTATAAAGCAGATTTAAACATAGCCAATATGGATGTTCATCAATATGGCGACTATCAGTTAACGATGGCTCTACATCCGTCGGAAACGATTGAACGTTTGATGGTTCGAGTATTGGCATATGCTCGTTTTGCAGATGAGCATTTAGAATTTACTAAAGATTTATTTGAAACTGATGAGCCAGCACTTTGGCAGAAAGATTTAACAGGTCAGTTGGAAAAGTGGATTGAAGTGGGTAGTCCAGACGAAGATAAAGTAAAAAAAGCGAGTGCGCGTTGTAAAGAAGTTGCGGTGGTCACTTATGGATCATCAGTGGATGAATGGTATAAGCGCAACAGTAAATTGAAAACATTGAAAAATGTGCAAATCTGGCAACTCAGTGAACAAACAACGACACAAATCCAAGCATTGTGCGAACGTACAATGCAACTGCAATTGAATGTGATGGATGGCGAGTGGACATTGATTTCTGATCAAGGTCAAGCTGAGATTGAGTGGACTCAATTACAGTAAGCCACTAAGATTTTAACGATTAAATTTGGAGTAAGCACATGACGGCTGAATTAGAAATTATTGACTTGGTGGTAGGTGAAGGTAAAGAGGCTGTAAAAGGTGCTTTAATTACCACGCATTATACTGGTTGGTTGGAAGATGGTACGAAGTTTGATTCATCATTAGACCGTGGTAATTACTTTGAGACTGTGATTGGTACAGGTCGTGTCATTAAAGGTTGGGATCAAGGTATTATTGGAATGAAAGTTGGGGGTAAGCGTAAACTGATTGTGCCTGCACATTTGGCTTATGGTGAGCGTAAAATGGGGAATATTATTCCAGCCAATTCTAATCTAATCTTTGAAATTGAATTGTACGATGTAAAAACTCGCGATTAATTAAAGTCGATGAAAAGCCCTGCATTGCGGGGCTTTTTTATGTTACAACAATCCTGAGCGTGCAATAGATATAACAAAAAATTTCTAAAAAACGCACCGACTCAGCAGAATTAGGATTACTATTCAGAAAATTCATTCAAACAAAATTAGGGATATAAGCGCTGAATGTTTAAGTCATTTTTTCCGAACCCAAAGTGGTTTTTTCTCTCTGTCGTCTTATGGTTTTTTATTAATCTCGCTTTATGGTTTTTTGCGGATGGAAAACAATGGGGCGAATATTTAGGTTTTCCTCAAGGTTATGCAGAAGCTGAACTTGCGATTAATATCAGTCGTTTTTGGTCACCGCAATTTTTGTGGTTCTATCTATGGTTCTTGGTGGCGACCGCCTTATTTGCACTGTTTTGGAAAATAAAATCAGACAATCCGTGGCAGCGTTGGTCAGTATGGGGATCTGCATTTATCCTTTTTAATATTTGGTTAACAGTACAAGTCAGCGTTGCTGTGAATGCATGGTATGTACCATTTTGGGATTCTATTCAACAGATTTTAAATTCTGGTGGTGGTGAGGTGGATAAACTCTATGCGGAATCATGGACTTTTATCAGCTTGGCCAGTATTTCAGTGACATCAGGCGTCATCAGCGCTTTCTTTACCAGTCACTATATTTTTAGATGGCGTACAGCAATGAACGAATACTATGTTCAGCATTGGGAGAAATTACGTCATATCGAAGGTGCTTCTCAACGTGTACAGGAAGACACCATGCGTTTTGCAACGATCGTTGAGGATTTAGGGGTCGAGTTAGTCCGTGCAGTACTGATGTTAATTGCCTTTCTTCCTTTATTATTTGCATTGTCTGCGAAAGTGCCTGTTTTACCATTTATTGGTGAGTTGCAATATTCTTTAGTATGGGCAGCGATTGGATGGGCGGTATTTGGAACTGTCTTATTAATGGTGGTGGGTATGAAACTGCCAGGATTAGAATTTAATAATCAAAAAGTGGAAGCGGCATATCGTAAAGAGTTGGTATACGGCGAAGACCATGAAAATCGTGCGCAACCTGCAACCTTAAAACAACTTTTTAAGAATATTCGTGCTAACTATTTTAAATTGTATTTCCATTATGCCTATTTCAACTTGTTTGCACGTTGGTATGGACAACTGGATAATCTGTATATGTTATTTGTGTTGTTCCCCGCGATTGCAGCAGGCCTGTTGACACTGGGATTGATCCAACAAATTATGGGTGTATTCAATCGTGTTCGTGAGTCATTCCAATACTTGGTGAGTTCGTGGAAAACGATTATTGAGCTACTTTCTATCCGTAAACGTCTAAAAGCATTTGAATCTATTTTGGATAAGTAGTGCCCATCATGGATTTAAATTATTAAAAAAAGGCTCGTATATACGAGCCTTTTTTATGTCTGAGTGAGAACTTAGAGCGTGCTGAAAATATTTTTTAGAATCTTACAAAACCACTTACGTGCGTCTAAGTCATCCTTATGGTTATACCAGTTAACACTGACATTGAATGGGCGAACTTCAAAAGGGAGTTCAAAAATTTGGATATCCGTATGCTGTTGATAAACCTTCGCGGCTCTCGAAGGCAGAGTAACCAGAAGTTCTGAGTGTTTTACCACGTTCTGCAAAACACTGAAGTGGGGGACTTCAAGCATGATCTGACGAGAATGACCAAGTTCTTTTAAACGCTGATCAATTTCAATATGACCAGTACTCGATTTGATCGCAACATGTTTTTCCGATAAATACGCGTCCATGCTGAGCTTTTGCTGTATGCGCGGATGCTCTTTTTTAGCGATACAGACATAACGTTCCTCAAACAAATTTCGAGATTCAATTTTGGGCATAATGGTGTGACTGCTATTAAAAACAGCCACATCCAAAAAGCCTTCAACCAGCCATTCCTCTACTTTTTCTGAGTGAATTTCCTCAATTTCAAGTTTGATATTGGGAGCATGTTGTTCTAAATATTCAATCAGCGAGGGAAGTAAACAAATTTCTCCTAAATCAGAAATGCCTAAACGAAATACTTTTGAAGAGGTTAGCGGGTCGAAATGCTTGGCAGAATCAATTGCCATATCAATTTTAACAATTGCTTCGTAGAAACTTGGATAAAGACTTTGTGCAAGCTTTGTGGGTTTAACACCAAACTTGTCACGTACAAAAAGCTGATCATTCAGCATTTTCCGCAGTCGATTTAAATTATAGGTGACGGAAGGTTGACTGAGATTCAAACGTTCTGCGGCGTGACTGATATTTTGAGTTTGATAAATAATAATAAAAACTTTAATCAGACTTAAATCGATCAACTTTACATTCCTTGTAAATATTTAGAGACAGTCGCTATATCGAATAACCACTGTAACAAAAAAAGAGAGAGTTAACTCTCTCTTTTATTTTTAATGACTTACATGTTGTTGATGAATCATTTACTCATAAGCCACGTTTTTAACGCCGTTTGCTGCGCCTGCAATTTTTTTATTGCGCAGATGGATCGCAGTCACACTGATCACTGCAATCATACAAGGGATAGATAAGGCAATGAAATTATATTGAACTGGCAAATTAAGGCTGAGTAACCATCCACATAAGATCGGACCCAAGATCGCGCCTAAACGACCTACGCCAAGTGCCATACCTAGGCCTGTCGCACGTATGTTAGATGAATAATATTGTGACATATAAGCCAATAATAAAATTTGTCCGCCAATCGATGCTGCACCTGCGACTGCTACACAGAAGTAAAGCACCATGGTAGGTAAGTTATAGCTTAATAAGAATAGGGAAATTGCGCCGCTCACAAACAAGGTGCAAAGAACTTTAGGTAAACTGAATTTATCAGCAAAAAAACCACCAAAGATTGCACCCAGCATACCACCAATATTGAGCGCAAATAGGAACACTAAACTGGTTGAGAGGTTGTAGCCAGCTTCCATCATCAGTTTAGGTAACCAGTTACCAAGTGCATATACCAATACCAATGCCATAAAGACACTTGCCCAGAATAGAACAGTAGTTACACCACGACTTTCAGTAAATAAGTCTTTCACTGGTGATTTAGACGATTCTTGGTTTTCTTGATGCAGACTAATGCGCATATCAGCAGGAATTCTTAGATTTGTGTCAATTTGTTCTAAGATATGAGCAGCTTCTTTATGCTTGTTTTGACGAACCAAATAATCGATGGATTCAGGCAATAACTTCCAAATGATTGGCAATAGAATGAGTGGAATACCTGCAATCATAAACATGATTTTCCAGCCAAATTGCGGTACTAGCCACATGCCTAAAATGGCAGAACACATTCCGCCTACAGCGTAACCACTAAACATCAATGACACTAAGGTGGAGCGTAAACGCTTAGGCGCATACTCTGTCATTAGTGTAATAACGTTCGGCATCACGCCACCAAGACCTAAGCCAGCAATAAAGCGATAGATCCCGAACTCTTGAGGATTGCTCGCTAGTCCACACATCACGGTAAAACCACTAAAAATGACAATACAAACTGCAATCAGTTTTTTACGGCTAAAGCCATATTTTTCAAGTTTGTCACTCATACTGCCAAAAATGATGGCTCCAAACATCATGCCAAAGAGGGCAAGACTTCCTAAGAAGCCCGCCGTCATTGGATCGATTGCCCATTCTTGCATGAGTTTAGGCAATGCCACACCGTAGATGACTAAGTCATAGCCATCAAAAATAATAATCAATGCGCTGAGTAAGATGACTCGCCAGTGAATGGCTTTGAGTTTGGCATGATCAATAATCTCATTTGCATTTAACGTATTCATGGAGACCTCCCTGGTCAATGAATCGGTTGATAACAGTCCTGTTAATGTTTTTGCTTATTTATATGGCTTCAGCCACGAGATGTTTCTCTATTGCTTGGCCTAAGCGATGTTGTGCGAGTACAACGTCTTTTTCTAAATCGTGTTGCCATAACCAATCAAAACGGTGTGCCAAATGTTGACCTACACTGTCAAAGTCTGGATACAGGGGTGAATATAATTCGTAAATCTCACCAGATTCTCGTGATGTGTTTTGTACACGGATGGCACGCTCTTTGCGCAGTTGCTCATAGACATGAGAGAGTTGTGCAAGGTCTTCAGTGCTGATTTGCGCTGAGTGATGTTCCAGATGTTTGAATAATGCAGAAAGAATTAAAGCATCTTCAAGACCTTGACCAGCACCAGCTCCTTGGTGTGGCAACATCGCATGTGCTGCATCACCAATCAAAATTACATTGTGTTCGCTGTTTTGATAGGTCTTAAGTGGCTCAATCTCATGAAGGGCCCAGATGGTAGGTTTTTCAATTAAGTTCAGTAATGCGCGACAGCTCTCACTCCAATCCGCAAAATCAGCCAGCATTTCAGTTTTGGTTGTTGGTCGTGTCCAAGGAGTCCCTTCTGGCAGAGTTGTATTCTTGCGATCTGATTTAAAGGCAACAATATTGATTTCTTCACCTTTACGAATAGGGAAAGTTAAGATGTGTTTGTCTTTACCCAATAACATTTGTGGGACATCTGCAAGTTCAGGATCGTGTCCAAGTTCTGCAATGACCTGTTTAAAATCTAAATACTTGATAATGCCGCGATAAGCCCATGTTCCTGAAAATTGAGGATCAACCTTTGGAAGTTGATGGGATGCCAATACATGATCACGCACAACAGAATGGATACCATCACAACCAATCACGTAATCAGCTTCAACCACTTCACCATCTTGGAAAGTTAAACGAACACCAGCGCTCGAAGCTTCAACAGATTGCACACGTTTATTGAAATGTGCATTTTGTGAAGGAACGAATGGAATAAGTGCATCTAAAAAATCAGCACGATGCACAGAAGATTGACCGACTTGAGGTGCGATTGAAGCCGATAGGTATTCATCCGTATAGCCATTACGCCATTGGAACCAGATGTCTTGATAAGGCGCAGCAACTGTATCCGCAATGGCGTGATATTCTTCACCTAAGCCCAAAAGCTCAATTGCTTTAACAGCATTGGCACCAAATGAAATGCCTGCGCCAATTTCTGAAAATTGTGCTGCTGACTCATATAAATGCACATCAAATTTTTTATTTCTTACCAGGTTGGTCATTAAAGCTAATCCAGCAATACCACCACCAATGAGCGCAATCTTAATTCTTCTTTCCATGATTCAATTCCGAGTTGTTTGCCCTGAATAAGATCATTACTGATTTTTAAATACTTATCCAATTTATATTTTTTGGTAAAAACTATTTAAAAAATTGATAGTTTGAATTTGACGTCTATTCCCACTGTTTTTGAAGCTTTATTGTCAATATATGATCATTCATGTGCATGATTTAGCAAATTTACTACCTAAATTTTCATGTGCTTACTTGTTTTACAGTGTATCTGTAGGGAAATGCACTCAGGATGTGATACAACAAAAACATAATGACAACGATGAAAATTGAGTTTAAGTGATGACATTAAAAATGAATAAAACTGCTTTACGTACATTGTGTGCATCGGCTTTGATCATGGGTGTATCGACATTTTCGAATGCGGGACAAGCTGTAGATCAATTGAGTGATTGTTTGGTTAAGTCGACGACCGCTGCTGATAAAACGACAGTATTACAGTGGACATATTCAGCACTGTCTACTCATCCTGATTTAAAAGGCTTTAGTAATGTCAGTGCTGAGCAACGTACTGCATTGGATCAAAAGTTAGCGCAAGTCTTGCAACGTGTGATCGTAGAACAATGTTCAACACAGACCAAAGCGGTGATTCAAGCTGAGGGTATTCAAGCTGTTGGTGAAAGTTTCCAAGCATTGGGTCGTAGTGCAGGGGAGGAAATCATTAAAAACCCTGAAGTGAATAATCAGCTGAAAGGGGTGGTGCGTTATATTGATTTAAATAAATTGGTGACAACATTCCTCACCCCAGATATTTGGAACAAGCTTGGGATCACTCGCTAAATTCGAATTTCAATCAATCGTAAGAATATACATAATTTAGCGTTTGATGAATGTAGTGTAGAGTTACTCAATATCATAATTCAAACTAGAGAAAAGGCAGGATGTTATCCTGCCTTTTTCACATTGTACGCACAGAAATTATTTGAATAACAGTACGCTTTTACCTTGCGTATGACCCTCTAAAATGTCTCGATAGGCTTGCTGTGCTTCTTTAAAAAGATATTCACGACTAACTGTCCAATTGAAGGTGCTATTTGCAACGCCTTCAACCACGTGTTTTAAATTGGAAACATTACGTTTAACCCATACTGCTTGAATTTTAGCAGATGAGAGTTTACGTCCTGCAATCGTGCCCATAAATCCGCCATTTTTCACTGTTGCCAATGAGGCTTGAGTGGCATCCTCGTTACCTGCCATATCAATTGAAGCATCAAATTGATCTGGATGGACTTGTTTCAGACGCTCAATTAAACCTTCGCCGTACACGACAGGAATCGCCCCTAAACTGCGGATATAGTCTTGGTTTTTTGCTGATGCTGTTGCCACAACTGTAATGCCACGATTCACTGCCAATTGAATGGTGATTGAACCCACACCGCCTGATCCTCCGTGTACCAATAAGCTTTGCATTGGACCAGTTTCATCTAAAATGGTCATGGCAGTTTGAGCTGCTCCTGCAATCGAGCCTGCAATCGACCATTCTATATTTTTCGGTTTTGCGACTAAATTGGCGAGAGGAACGTCTATCACGGTTGCATGGGTAAATGCTCCACCAGAACCCAGCACGTCGTCACCGACTTTCCATGCACTGTTTTCAGCTACGTCTACGATTACACCTGCAAACTCAGTTCCGAAAGTTTGTGGGAGTTGTGCATGTTTGAATTCACCTGTCATGCGACGTGCATCAATGGGGTTAATCCCTGCGGCTTTGACTTGGATGCGTGCCATTTCAGTGTTTAATGGTGGGAGTGTGTAGTCTGTAAATTCAAGGACTTCGGGTTGTCCGTAGCTTTGGGCGTTCATTACTGTTGATTTCATGATTTGATTCATTTCTTCTTGATGATGAAATCAGTATAGAAGAGTGAAAGCAGGCAAATGAAGATCGAAAAATAGAACAGTGTTTTCTGATGTTTAGATTTTTTTACTTTAAAAGATACCTCTCCCTTGCGAACTCAAAATATATTTTGAGGATTCTCATCACTTGCGCTTCGATTTAAAAGCAATGCTTTAAATATTGCTCAAGAGAGGGAACACCGCGTATCAAAATAATTACATGACACTCCCTCTCCCAATGGGATGAGCTGCACTGTTGCGCAAGAGGATCAGGGTTCTAAATATATGTTCTAAGTCTGCTCTATTATTAAAAGTTCTATTTAAGGAGATATTTCCCTTTTTTATAAAGTATAATTTTGATATTAAAAGATATTTGTTGAATTTAGTATGAAGGATTTAAAAATATTTTTAGGCGTAATTGGAGTACTAATTGCATTAGGAACATTTTTTTACTTTGCAAAACTTTATTATTTTTTTTACCAAGATGTAATCAAAACAGAAAATTCAATTTTAAGACATCAATTACCTCTTTTATTACCTAATGCTAAAGACGACTATGTTTCAACTTGGGGAGCATTTGGAGATTTTGTTGGTGGCACATTAAATCCAATTATTGGTTTCATTAGTATAATTCTGTTATTTGCTACATGGTTTGTGACATATCAAACATTAAAAGTAAGTCGTAAAGAATTAAGCAAAAGTACAGAAGCACTAGAAGATAATGCCAATACTCAAAAAGAAATTCAGAAAACTCAAAAATTACAACAATTTGATAATTTATTTTGTAGTTTATTACAGAACTTTCAATATCTTAATGTTTTTTACTCTCAGCATAATGAGCATAGAGAAGTTTATAGAAAATTATTTATAGAAATAGAAAGTGGTAATTTTAATTGGGAGAAACAATATAAGTTCATAAATTATTTTCGTTCCTTGGAAAATCTACTAAATTTTATTCAAGTAAAATTAAAGGAGATTAACTTGGAAAATGAAGAGAGAGACCAAAGAATCAACTTTTATACTGAAGTGGTAATAGCAGTAATTCCTCAGGAAATACTTCAAATGGCTGCAATTTATAGCTTAGAAAAATCAAAACTTAAGCAATTAATTGAAGAGCTTGGATTTCTTAGAAATATGCCTTATCAATATTTTTTTGACCTAGATACTGATACAATTCAAGACTATAAAAAGAATATAAAATTGATTGAGGAATGTAAGAAGATTAGTAAAACTGCATTTCAATAGAAACTATCATTTTATTAGATTAAAAAACCCGCTCTAAAGCGGGTTTTTTATTCCAAAATTAATCAGTTTTAACCAATCAATTTCTTCATTAATTCATTGACTTGAGCAGGGTTAGCTTTACCTTTCGCGGCTTTCATCACTTGACCAACAAGACCGTTAAAGGCTTTCTCTTTACCAGATTTATACTCTTCAACCATTTTCTCGTTCGCAGCAAGCACGTCTTTAATAATCGCTTCAATTGCGCCTGTATCAGTTTCCTGTTTCAAGCCTTTTTCAGCAATAATCTCGTCCGCAGTTTTGCCTTCTTCCCACATAAAGCCGAACACTTGTTTTGCAATCTTACCGTTAATCGTGTTGTCCACAATACGTGCAATCATGCCACCCAATTTCTCAGCAGATACAGGAGAATCAGCCAATTCTAAGCCTGCTTTGTTCAGCGCCCCTGAGAATTCACCCATCACCCAGTTTGCAGCAATCTTACCTTGTGCAGCACCGCCCGCAGCCTTAACAACTTCTTCATAAAACTCTGACATTTCACGAGTCAATGTCAGAACGTGAGCATCGTACTCAGTCACACCAAAGTCCGCTACAAAACGCGCACGACGTGCAGCAGGAAGCTCAGGCATAGTCGCTTTAATCGCTTCGATTTGCTCATCTGCAATGATCACAGGCAACAAGTCTGGATCTGGGAAGTAGCGGTAATCGTTCGCTTCTTCTTTCGAACGCATAGAACGCGTTTCCATCTTCACAGGGTCGAACAAACGCGTTTCTTGGTCGATGGTGCCATCCCATTCCAAGATTTCCATTTGACGTTCAATTTCAACATTGATCGCTTGTTCAATGAAACGGAATGAGTTTAAGTTTTTCAATTCACAACGTGTACCGAATGGTTGACCTGGACGACGCAGTGATACGTTACAGTCGGCACGGAATGAACCTTCCGCCATGTTACCATCAGAAATACCTAACCAACGCACAAGTGTGTGAATCGCTTTAATGTAAGCAACTGCTTCTTCAACCGAACGCATATCGGGTTCAGATACAATCTCAAGAAGTGGTGTCCCTGCACGGTTTAAGTCGATGCCTGACATCCCTTCAAATTGGTCATGGATCGATTTACCTGCATCTTCCTCAAGGTGCGCACGTGTCACGCCAATGCGTTTTACTGTGCCATCTTCAAGTTGGATGTCGATATGACCCAAGCCCACAATCGGGTTGTCCATTTGGCTGATTTGGTAGCCTTTTGGAGAGTCAGGGTAGAAATAGTTTTTACGTGCAAATACAGACGCTTGGTCGATATACGCATCAATACCCAAACCAAAGCGAATGGCAAGATCAACCACTTCTTTGTTCAATACAGGCAGTACGCCCGGCATTGCCAAATCAACAAGGCTCGCTTGTGTATTTGGGTCTTGACCAAATTCAGTTGAAGAACCTGAGAAGATTTTAGATTTAGTCGCAAGTTGAGTGTGAATCTCAATACCAATAACGACTTCCCAACCATCAATCAAATTTGACTTAGGTTTTGCATTATTCTTCGCCATTATGCATTCTCCTCAGCAATTACAGCGCGTTTGGTGTGCCAATCAGTTGCTTGTTGGTATTGGTGCACCACAGACAACAATTGAGATTCTGACCAGTAGTTACCAATCAACTGTAAGCCAACAGGTAAATTATTTTGATCAAAACCAACAGGCGCGTTAATCGCAGGAAGACCTGCAAGGTTGACCGCGATGGTATAGATATCGCCCAAGTACATTTCAACTGGAGAAAGGTTTGCACCAATCTTATAGGCCGTTGTTGGTGCAGATGGCGCAGCAATCACGTCAACAGACTCGAATGCTTTTAAGAAATCTTGTTGGATTAAACGACGTACTTTTTGTGCTTTGACATAGTAGGCATCGTAATAACCTGCAGACAGCGCATAAGTACCAATCAAGATACGGCGTTGAACTTCAGCACCAAAACCTTCAGAACGAGAACGTTTGTACAAGTCCATGATGTCTTTTGGATCTTCACAGCGGTAGCCATAACGTACGCCGTCAAAACGTGACAGGTTAGACGATGCTTCAGCAGGGGCAATCAGGTAATAGGTTGGAACATAAGCTTCAGTCATGTTGAGGTCAATTTCAACAAGCGTTGCGCCCATCTCTTCCAATTTTTTTAGAGATTCTTCAACACGTGCTTTAACGTCAGCAGCCAAACCTTCAACATTAAAGTACTGTTTAGGAATACCAATGCGTAATCCTTTTACAGACGTGCCGTTCAAGTTTGCAACGTAGTCATCAGCATCTTTTTGTACAGAGGTTGAATCTTTTGCGTCATGTCCTGCCATCACGTTCATGAGGTAAGCACAGTCTTCTGCCGAACGCGCCATTGGACCGCCTTGGTCAAGTGATGATGCATAGGCAATCATACCGAAACGTGATACACGACCATAGGTTGGTTTTAAGCCTGTAAGACCACAGAACGATGCAGGTTGACGGATTGAACCGCCTGTATCTGTACCAGTCGCAAACGGTGCAAGGTCAGCTGCAACTGCCGCAGCAGAACCACCTGAAGAACCACCCGGAACACGGTCAAGCGCCCAAGGGTTCGCCGTTGCACCAAAGTAAGATGATTCTGATGTAGAACCCATGGCAAATTCGTCCATGTTCACTTTACCTAAAGTCACTAGGCCCGCAGCTTTACCTTTCGCTACAACGGTTGCGTCGTACGGAGAGATAAAGTTGTCTAGCATTTTAGAACCAGCCGTGGTTTTAATGCCTTGCGTACAGAAAATATCTTTATGTGCAATAGGTAAACCAGTCAAAGTGGTTGCTGTACCTGCTTTGATCGCTGCATCAGCTGCATCAGCTTGAGCCAATGCTTGTTCAGCAGTCACAGTGACATATGATTTGACTTGTGCATCAATTTTTTCAATACGGTTTAAATAATGTTGCGTCAATTCACGTGAAGAGAATTTAGCGTTTGCTAAACCATCGATAAGTTCACGAACCGATAAGCGATGTAAATCTGTCATGAGAAAAATTCTTAACTAAAATTTAAATAGGGCAAAACTGAACAATTATTCAATTACACGTGGAACAAGATACAAACCGTCTTGCACAGCTGGTGCAACGGCTTGATAGTCATCACGATGGTTTTGTTCAGACACAGCGTCTTCACGTAATGGCTGCGGATGGTCAAATGGGCTCTTTAATGGCTCAACACCTTCGGTATCAATGCCTTTCAAGGTTTCCATCATTCCTAAAATTTTATTCAAACTTTGAGCATATTCAGCAGATTGAGTGTCATCCAAAGACAAGCGTGCTAAGTGTGCAATGCTTGAAACGGTTTGTGCATTTAAATCTGCAGATTGCTGAGCATCTGATGCTGACATGCTGTCTCACCTAATCAGTAATAAAAATATTCAAAATATCATGCGTTATAATAAGCGATTGACTTGTCCAAAGCATCACATTTAGTTAAAGTTGCCATCTTACGTCTATATAACGTTGAACTGAGAACGACCCGTGATTCTAAAACGACTAATTGGCTTGTTTTCGCCAGATCTAGCCATAGATTTAGGCACCGCTAATACACTAATTTATGCGCCAGGACGGGGCATTATATTAAATGAACCGACTGTTGTGGCAATTCGTCACAGTGGTTCACAAAAAATAGTTGCCGCTGTTGGCTTGGATGCTAAGCAAATGCTTGGTCGTACCCCTGCGAATATTTCTGCAATTCGTCCAATGAAAGATGGCGTGATTGCGGATTTCGAAGTCACTGAGACCATGTTAAACCAATTTATTGGTAAAGTGCATGAAAAGCGTCTTTTCCCACCAGCGCCACGTGTTGTGGTGTGTGTGCCATGTAAATCAACTTTGGTTGAACGTCGTGCGATTCGTGAGGCTGTATTCAATGCAGGCGCACGTGATGTACGTTTAATCGAAGAGCCAATGGCAGCAGCGATTGGTGCAGGCATGCCAGTTGAGCAAGCATGTGGTTCGATGGTCGTAGACGTAGGTGGTGGTACAACTGAAATTGCAATCATTTCATTGCAAGGTTGTGTCTATGCAGACTCATTACGCATTGGTGGTGATGTTTTTGACGAACAAATTATTCATTATGTTCGTAAAGCACACGGTTGCGTCATTGGTGAAACGACAGCTGAAACCATCAAAAAAGAAGTGGGTATGGCACTTCCAGATGAAGATGGCAAAGTGCTAGAAATCGAAGTTCGAGGTCGTAACTTGGCGGAAGGTGTTCCGCGCGCAATTACGGTGACTTCTGATGAAATTACTCAAGCAATCACTGATCCATTGCAAAGCATTGTCTCTGCAGTGAAATCTGCGCTTGAACAAACACCTCCTGAGTTGTCATCAGATATCGCGGAGCGCGGTATTGTATTGACTGGTGGTGGTGCGCTATTACGTAACTTAGACAAGTTATTGTCACAAGAAACAGGTTTGCCAGTAGTAGTTGCTGAAGATCCGCTTTCTTGCGTAACACGTGGTGGTGGTAAAGTCTTAGAACTCTTTGACAACCCGAACCATGACATGCTGTTTGTTGGTTAATTTTCTGTAATTTAATTTAAGGACGAGGCGGTGCAACCGAATCTGTTTTCAAGACAACCGCCATCTTTTCGCTCTTTCATCATTGCAGTCATCGTGTGTTTGTTCGTGTTAATGTTTAATTGGCGCGCTCCACACTTGATTCAACCAGCAAGAGATGTCTTGTACGCGGCATACAATCCCATTTATGCCATTGCAAGCTATCCCGTTTTATCGAAAGAATGGCTCAGTCAACAAACCAAGTCTGAAGCGCAACTGCGTCGTGAGAATACTGCGATGCAGGCAGAGTTGCTTCAGGCTCAGGTTCGCCTTCAAAAACTCTCAGAACTTTCTGCTGAAAATACGCGCTTACGTGGATTATTGGATACGCCTTTGATCATTGACGGTCGTATGGAAATCTCTGAGGTGATCGGCACAGATGCTGATCCGTTACGTCATATCATTATCATTAACCGAGGTGCTGCGAGCCAACTGCGTGTCGGGCAAACGGTGTTGGACGATAACGGTATCATGGGGCAGATCATCAATGTTTATCCGCACAGTAGCCGTGTCATGTTATTGTCTGATAAAGAACACTCCTTATCTGTACGTCTTGAAAACTCTGGGATGCGTGCCATTGTGTCAGGCACTGGTGATTTAGGTCGTTTGAAAATGGAATATGTACCGACCAGCGCTAACGTCAAAGTCGGGGACAAGGTGTATAGTTCAGGTTTAGGACAACATTTTCCTGCGGGTTATTTGGTCGGAACAGTGTCCAAAGTTAAACGTGAAAATACCGGTGAGTTTGCGCAGATAGACGTGAAACCTGCAGCTCAATTGGCAGGTGGACACCATGTGGTGGTACTGTTCTCAGACTCATTAGCCATGGAGCAACCTCATGCTCAGCGCTAAAAAAATATCATCAGTTAAAACACGTGATCCACTATGGATTATCGTGCTTTCAATCATTATTGGTTCGGTGTTGGTGGTGTATCCTCTGTCTTATACATTGGCAGGATGGCGACCGCTGATCATGTTGATGATTACGGTGTATTGGATCTTGCTTCAACCGACATGGTGTGGCGTTTGGTTTGCTTTTGCAGTCGGATTATTTACCGATTTACTGCTTGATGCACCCCTTGGATTACATGCGTTAAGCTTCGTTTTACTAACATTTAGCATCCGTTGGTTTGTGCGTGAACGCCGTTTAATGACGTTTGGAAATACTTGGGCAATCGCTAGTGTTGCTATATTGGCACATTTGATTTATGTCCTTTTTGCACAAATTATTTCCGATATGCAATTTTCGATTACTCGTCATTGGCAGCCACTAATGAGCAGTATTTTAACTTGGCCCATCTTGTATTATTTGCTTAGAAAATGGCGAATTTAATTCTGGCGTCGAGCTCGCCTCGGCGTAAAGAGCTGCTTGCACAGCTTGGACTGAAATTTGATATTTTTAGTCCAGAAATCGATGAGTCTGTACATGATGGTGAGCAAGCGCATGATTATGTTCGACGTTTGGCAGAACAAAAAGCTCAGGTTGTTTTAGCACAATTTCCAGATGCGGTGGTCATTGCCGCAGATACAAGCCTCAGTTTAGATGGACAAATTATTGGCAAACCTGACTCGAAGCAACATGCGTTTGAAATTTGGCAATCCTTGTCAGGACGTCAGCATGAAGTCCTCAGTGGCGTTTGTGTGTCTTCACAACATAAAACAATAAGTACAGTAGTGAGCACAAAGGTTGATTTTCAATCACTCAGTCATCATGATATGGAAGAATATTGGTCAACTGGGGAACCTGTAGGAAAAGCAGGGGCTTACGCAATACAAGGAATCGCCGCAAAGTTCGTTCCTCGTATTGAAGGTAGCTACACCAATGTGGTGGGTTTGCCTTTACATGAAACATCACAGTTACTGAATCAAATATTGAAAAGTGGTTAAGGCACTAAATTAACCTTTTAAAAAATTTTTATAATGTTTTGAGTGTTTTTTATGTCTGACGAGTTGTTGATTAACGTCACCCCAATGGAGTGTCGGGTGGCGTTAGTTGAAAATGGGACGGTCAACGAACTATTTGTTGAACGCAACGCTAAACGTGGTTTAGTCGGGAATATTTATAAAGCCAAAGTTGTACGTGTATTGCCTGGTATGCAAGCGGCATTTGTAGACATTGGCTTATCTCGTACTGCTTTTTTACATATCAATGACATGATTTGGCCTCGTAATCAACCGACGCCAAATGTCTTTGATCTTCTGCAACCAGGTCAGATTCTGACAGTGCAGGTCATGAAAGATATGTTAGGCACGAAAGGTGCGCGTTTAAGTACTGATCTTTCCATTCCTTCTCGCTATTTGGTGATGATGCCTTATGGACATCATACTGGCGTGTCTCAGCGAATCGAATCAGAAGAAGAGCGTGATCGTTTACGTTCGATCATTGAGCGTATTCAAGCTGAACATAAGTTACCCGGTTCTGTCATTGTACGAACTGCAGCAGAGGGGATCGAAGAAGCCGCTATTGCGCAAGATATGGCGTATTTGGCAAAACTTTGGGAATTTATTCAGCGTAAACAAAAAAGTGTCGTGGTGCCATCACTTATCTTTGAAGAGCTACCACTTCCTCAACGTATCATCCGTGATCTGGCAAATGAAGATACGGTAAAAATTCAAGTCGATTCAAGAGAAGTGTTTGGCAAGCTACAAGAGTTCGTGGCTGAGTTTGTACCAAATATGGTTGATCGTCTGAAACATTATCCTGGTGAGTGTCCGATATTCGACTTATACAATGTTGAAACAGATATTCAAAAAGCACTGCAAACACGTGTTGCTTTAAAGTCTGGTGGTTATCTCATGATTGATCAGACGGAGGCCATGACCACTATTGACGTCAATACAGGCTCATATGTAGGTGGACGCTCTCTTGAGGACACCGTCTTTAAGACCAACATGGAAGCGACACAAGTCATTGTGCGTCAACTCAGACTGCGCAACTTAGGTGGAATTATCATTATTGACTTTATTGATATGCAAGAGGCCTCACACCGTGATGAAGTGCTTAAGCAATTTGAAAAAGTCTTAGAACGTGACCATGCAAAAACTAAAATCACCCAAGTGTCTGAGCTTGGCTTGGTAGAAATGACGCGTAAACGGACGCGTGAATCACTTGAACATTTGTTATGTGAGTCTTGTCCAACGTGTCAGGGACGTGGTTATGTGAAAAGTGCCGAGACTGTTTGTTACGAAATCTTTCGAGAGATATTAAGATATGCTCGAGATTTTGAGTCTCAGACTGACTTTACTGTCGTTGCGCATCCATCGGTTGTGGATCGATTATTAACCGTAGAAGCTGCGGCCGTCTCTGATTTAGAGCATTTTGTGAAACGTGTCATTAAGTTCCAAGTCGAAAATTTATACACGCAAGAGCAATACGATATCATTTTGAATTGAAATTGTAACAGAATATCGTTAAACACTTGTTACAACTGAGATTTTACATTCGATCTCGATTTCTCAATACTTAAGAAATCAAATCGAATAGCCAAAGACAGCGATGTTGTCTTAGCAAAGTGAGGTCAAAGTGGGTATGAATTTAACGGAACAATTAGCGGGTAGCCATCGTCAAATTGTGGATTCAAACAAAAGCGCTTGCTTGATGCTCAACGATCAAGGTCAAGAAGTTCGAGTTACACAAGCGATGGTCGTTTCGCTCTGTCAGCAATTAATCAAGCAGTGTCGTAATATTAAAAATTAAGGGGCCTTTTTAAAGCCCCTTAATTTTTTTGTGAATATCGAAATATACAGCCTTAAGCTGGTTTTTCATTTGCAATTTCTATATCCGCTACTACTTGTTTCTTTGCTGCACTACGCTTAGTAGCCTTTTTCATAATCTGCGGTTTTTCATCTTCAGGTAGACCCACAATTTTTTCAAATCGTTGAATCTCATCTTCTAAATGGGTCAATAAATTTTGCATCTTAGGCAAAGCATTTCGACATGCGGTTAAACCGACTTCTAATTTATCCATATAACTGGTCATTGTGATATTCAACGCTTGACCATCAAGTACGATAGAAGCAGGGTAAAGTGCGTCCAAACGTGCTCCGTTCCAATATAGCGGCTCTTTAGGTCCTGGTACGTTAGAAATAACGAGGTTAAATGCCTGACGCTTAGGTGCTAAACCAGAGATGATATTTAAACCTGCAGGACCATATACGAAGGCACTATAGTTGAGAATCTGATCTGAAGTCATGCGTTTAAATTTTTGTTTTGCATTCATTACGCTACGACGAATAAGATCGAGTCGTTCTAATGGATCGGCTTTATGTGTCGCTAAGTTCGCCAGAATCATCGTAATACGATTTGACATATCTGAATCATCCGTACGAACGGAGACAGGAACCATAGCGATTAATGGTTTTTCTGGTAAAGCACTTTGACTGATTAAATATTCACGTAAAGCACCGGAACAAATCGCAAGCACAATATCGTTAATGGTCACACCCAGTGATTTTGAAATATGGTTGAGACGCTTAAACTCATATGACTGAGCAGCGAAACGACGTGATGAGCTGACTTTTTGATTCAGAATACTACTTGGGGCTTGAAAACTAGATACATAGTCCGGATTACGTCCCATATCTTTAAAGACAGTTTCAGACAGCACTTTGAATACACCCGGTGTAGACTGCACTTGACCTTTCAAATTAGACAAGATTTGTTTTGCACGGCTTACTTTAGGTGTTTTAAGTCGCTTAGCACGCGGACCTTCAACACACCATGGCGGAACGATACTTCTTGCATTTGGATCATGAGAGAGTGATTTTTCAATTAAACGCATGCCTGCAATACCATCGACCATCCCATGATGTATTTTGAAATACATGGCGAAACGATTCCCTTCAATGCCTTCAATGATATGACACATCCATAATGGCTTAGCTCGATCAATTAATGAACTGTGCTCTTGGGAAATGTAGGTGAGTAGCTCACGAATACGACCAGGATGTGGTAGAGCAATATGTCTGAAGTGATGATCAAGATCGAATTCAGTGTCTGTATCCCAAAACAGTCCGTTTAATTTATTATTAAACGGTGGAATTGGAATAGATTTTGAGTTGCGAATATCTGCCACTAAATCTTGAATAAAGGTTGGTGGCGCATCTTCTGGAATTTCAAATAAAAATAATCCGCCAACATGCATGGGCTGTTGTCTTTTTTCCAAAGATAAGAAAATAAAATCAAGCGGGTGTAATGGGCGCATAGTCTAGGTTTGCCTCACTGCAAATTTCTAAAATTGTTTTTTAGAATTATCAATCCAAGAGATCAGTATAGACGTATTTGTTGGAGGGGGCATAAATTTTTTTAATGAATGGTCAGTACAAAAAAGCCACTTTAAATCAGTGGCTTAAAACTTTGTGAGACAGTTTTTACTTTTTTAAATTACCTGAATGTAAACCACATTCTTTATGCGTTGCTTCTTCCCACCACCAACGACCTTCACGCTCGTGCTGATTTGGAAGTACTGGACGCGTGCATGGTTCACATCCAATTGAAATAAAACCTTTTTCATGCAATGGATTATATGGAATTTCCATCATGCGAATATAATTCCAAACGTCAGCACTCGTCCAATTCGCCAAAGGGTTGTATTTAATGAGTTGTTTACCTTCACCTGAAAAACCTAGATCAGCTTGAATCACTGGAATTTCAGTACGTGTACCCGGACTTTGATCTTTACGTTGACCCGTGATCCAACCATCAAGTGTTGCTAACTTTTTACGAAGAGGTTGAACCTTACGGATACCACAACACTCTTTATGATCATCTTGATAAAAGCTAAACAGTCCTTTTTCGTTGACCAGATTCTGAACAGCTTCAGCTTCCGGGAAACATATTTCAATGTTGATATTATAGTGCTTACGAACAGTCTCAATAAATTGATAAGTTTCAGAATGCAAGCGACCTGTATCAAGACTAAACACGCGAAAAGGTTTACCTAAATTTGCAGCCATATCAATCAATACAACATCTTCAGCACCTGAAAATGAAATGGCAATTTCACCTGTTTGATTTAAAGCTAAGGCTATAATTTCCGAAGGGGATTTATCTTCATACTCTGATGCAAGTGCATCAATTAAATCTATGCTTGGAATGGTAGTCATGAGAATCCTGGCGATATAGGCTTGGAAACAACAAGTCCTATATTAAAATATTTGATGTATATTTTAGTTGAATTCAGAGATTTATCTTATGAAATAAAAATAAATACTTATGAATAAAATAGATTTAAAAAATTACATCGATATTCGGCAATCTTCGGCTATGATATTGCAAATTTTATTAATGCTGAGGGCAGTATCATGGAAATCGTTTGTCTAGATCTTGAAGGCGTTTTGGTTCCTGAAATTTGGATTAATTTTGCAAAAAAAACAGGAATTAAAGAGCTTGAAGCAACAACTCGAGATATTCCAGACTACGATGTGCTCATGACTCAGCGTTTAAATATTCTTAAACAGCATGGTTTAGGTTTAAATGACATTCAAGCTGTTATTGCAGATATGGGACCGTTTGAAGGCGCTAAGGAGTTTGTCGAGTGGGTACGTACTCATTTCCAACTCATCATTTTATCAGACACATTCTATGAATTTGCTCATCCATTGATGAAGCAGTTAGGTTGGCCTACGATTTTCTGTCACAAATTAGAAACTGACGAAAATGGTATGATTACAAATTATAAACTACGTCAACCTGATCAAAAACGTAAAGCAGTGCAAGCTTTACACGGTTTAAATTTCCGTGTAATTGCTGCAGGCGACTCGTATAACGATACTACGATGCTCGGTGAAGCAGATCAAGGTTTCTTATTTGATGCGCCGGATAATGTAATTGCAGAATTCCCACAATTTCCTGCGATTAATGGTTATGCTGCATTGAAAGAAGCGATCCGCAACGCTTCTGTACGTGATATTCCAGCCTAAGTTATTACTTTGAAAAAAGGACGCTTTAGCGTCCTTTTTTTATAACAATTGTTAGAATCGATACCCGATTTTCATGCCATAACCTAATGCATAATTGTTGCTGAATTCTCCAACATTTATGCCACCCGTTTGAGCAGTTGCATCGCCTAACCAGAAATATTTAACACCAGCTTGAATAAAGCTTTGCTGTGATGGGTTGAATTGACCACCTAAGCCTACACTCCAATAACCTTCAGTTGGACCTAAAGTGGTTACAGGGTTTCCAGCTCCAGAGTCATAGCCTACAGTTGTGGTTGCTGCCCATTGATCATTAAATTTATGTGCAACACCTAAGGTTGCAGAGTACTGATCATCAGAATACGAAATGAGGTCCTGTCCAACTAATCCAAGTAATTTAGGTGTAACCGTAAATTGATCCCAATGAACCCAACGCAGGTTAGCAAACGCCAAAGTGTTTGTTGCAATTCCAGACTGTAAATCAATATTTACAGATTGTGGAGTAACTGCTTCAGTTACTGCAGCGATCTTATCTAATCTATTAAACTCAGGCTTTTTTAATGCATCGGCGTAAAGTGGAAGGAGCGAGGTTTCATTCGACTGAGCTTTGTGTTTAATCTCAGAGCGATAAGTGATAGATGCTTTTAATGCAATTTTTGGAATTTGGTATGCAGTACCTGCAATCCAGCCGTAAGCTTCTTTTTGGTCTACATGGATGTTATAGCCATTTAAGACTTGGTATGCACTACCTTTTAAATTGATATCAGCTTCAACTGTTTGCCATACTGGACCAGCATAAAAATTCCAATTTTCAGTGGGTTGATAACCAATGAGTGCAGTTAAATTTTGTGTCTTAACTTCAACTGATGTACCACTTAAACTATTGCCAAATGATTGATTTTTAGCATCGTATAATGCATCTGCACCAAAAGGCTGATCGTAAATTAAACCTAAAGAAACTTGGTCAGTAACCTGTAGTTTAAGAGCAGTGTTTACAAAATAATAATCACTGCCCATATCTGTAATTTTTTCGCCTGTTAAATCCTGACCAGTGATTTTATTAATCACTGTGGAAGAACCTTTAACGGTGGGATCTAAAACAGAAATGCCAGCTTCTGCATAATTACCTGATTGGAGAAATGCTGAAATCGACTGACCTGAACGATCTAATCCTGCGGCGTAAATTGAAGTTAATGGGAGCGTAGACAATAAGACTGAGTATGAAAGTACTTTAAATTTCATGATGTTCATCCATGAATGCCATATGGCGAAAAAATTGCATGAAAAATAACACAAATAAAAAAAGAGTAAATGCTCGGAAGTGATTGAAATATAATCAAATTTATATTGCTTCATTATCAAGTTATGAGATTAAATAATTATGTCCATGTTTTTAAAAAGTATTATTGAGCAAAAAAGGAATTGTAGTTTGAGTCGTTTTCTTATTTTAAATGATGATATAACAAACAATTAATTTATACTTGTATAAAAATAAAAAAAGACCACAATCATGTGGTCTTTTTTATTTACGAATGATTAGAATTTATAGCCGATTTTAAGACCGTAAGCTAAAGCGTCATTGTCTTCAAACTTGCCTGCTGCACTATGTGCACCTGTCTGAGCATCAGCATCACCTAACCAGAAGTATTTAACACCACCTGCAATAAACGTAGCTGGAGTAGGGCTATATTGAAGACCTAAACCTACGTTCCAATAACCTTCTGTTGGTCCAAGTGTCGTTACAGGATTGCCTGCACCGGAATCCCATCCAACTGAAACATTACCAGCCCATTGCTCGTTAAATTTACGACCTACACCTGTTGTTACAGACCATTGATCTTTAGAATAATCAACTAGGTTAAATCCATTAGGTTTGCCAGGGATAAGTCCGGCACTACCAAGTGCATCAGCCAATTGACCGAAATTATTAGGCTTAATTGAGAAACTAGACCAATCCACCCAACGTATGTTTGCAAATGCTACGGTGTTCGCCATAATGCCACTTTGTAGATCTAAGTTGACAGATTGTGGAGTAGTAACATTTGTAGATCCAGGTTTGAAGCCAGCACCTAAAGCACCGATTGCTCCTTGTAGGCTACCTGCTGTATCTTGATCGATTTGTCCAAGTGCAGTCAAAGTTGTAATGAGGTTAATCAATTGAGGAGCATTTGCTGGATTTGCTAATGCGGTTGCAGCAGGAATACTTTCATTTACTTCAACGTCATGACTAATTTCAGATCTATATGTTAAAGAGGCTTTTAAAGCGATTTCAGGAATTTGATAAGCTGCACCGACTAACCAACCGAAGTCGCCGTCTTCTTTAATATCAGCATCGTATCCATTAAAGATACTATACGTCGATCCTCTTAATTTTACATTTCCTTTAACAGTTTGATAAACAGCTCCGCCATAGAAATTAAAATTTTCGTTAGGTTGGAAGCCGATAATAGCGGAAATATTTTGTGTATCTACTTCGACTGATGTGCCACCTGTTACACCAGTATTTAAACCTACACCTATAGGAGCACTTGCTGGCTTTTCACCAAGGTAAACTGGGAGTGCACCTAAAATGGTATCAGAACCTTGTGTGGTAAAATTATTGTTACCTTTATATGCTGCATCAGCACCGAAAGGCTGGTCATAAATCAAACCAAATGAAATTTTATCGGTCGCTTGAATTTTTAATGCTGCAGAAGGAAAGTAGTAATCACCAGCCATATCACCAGTGTAATTACCAGATAAGTCTTTACCAGAGACAGATGGATCTAAAATTGAGATGCCAGCTTCGAAGTAATTTCCTGGTTGAAGGAATGATGAAATAGATTGTCCAGAACGATCTAATGCAGCAGCAAAAGTGCCTGATGATGCTAAACCGAATAATACAGCAGCTGATAATTTTGTTAATTTCACTTGAATTTTCCCTGATCTTCTTCAATGAATTATTTTGTATTTTCCAATTGAATTGAGGATTAGTTATCTTAAACTGATCCTAAATCTTATGTTCACAAAATAACACATTAAGAATCAGAGTAAATACTCTAAGGAAATAAATTTATAATTGAATTTTAATTCTGATAAAAATAATAGGAATTTTATTTTTTATATAAATTATTGAATTTATGAGTTATTTAATTTTTAACGACACTATCTTATGGTTAATACTTAAATGAACTATACAGTCAGTCAATGGCATTCATGATTAAATAAAAAAAGAGCACAAAAGTGCTCTTTTGATAACTAAATGGAATTTAGAAACGATAACCTATTTTTAGACCATATGCCCAAGCATTGTTATCTTCAAACTTACCCACTTCACGACCAACAGATCGGCCATCAGCATCTCCTAACCAAAAATATTTTACACCGCCACCGATAAAGGTTGCAGGAGTAGGGCTAAACTGAGCACTCAAACCTAGATTCCAGTAGCCTTCTGTTGGTCCAAGTGCGGTTACTGGATTCCCAGCTCCAGAATCCCAACCTGCGGATAATGCACCGCCCCATTTTTCATTAATCTTACGACCAACGCCAACCGTTGCAGACCATTGATCCTTATCATATTCAATAATATTTTGTCCTTGACCAGTAACAGCTTGTGTTAACAATCTAAATTTATCAATATCAATTTTTAGACCTCCCCATTCAACCCATCGAACATTTGCAAAAGCAACGGTGTTTGCCATGATGCCTGTTTGAAAGTCTAAATTAACTGATTGTGGAGTGCTGATTTTAGTATTCTGAGAAGGTGTATTTAATGCCCCACTCGAATCTAAATTTTTAAGATTAGTTAGTACTTGAGCTACTTGAGGTCCAACTATGCTCTCAACAATAAAACTAGGATAACCAAAATAACTTGAATAAGCGTTTATCAAACCATTGGCATCTTCCGTAGTTTCCAAACTATGGTCAATTTCAGATCTATATGTTAAGGATGCTTTTAACGCTATTTCAGGGATTTGATATGCAACACCAGCTAACCAACCATAACCTTCATCTCTTTTAAAATGAGCCTGATAATTCGCTAAACTAGATAAAGTTAAATTACCTCTCACATCCTGATATACACCACCGCCATAAATATTCAAATTTTCATTAGGTTGAAACCCAACAATAGCTGATATGTTATTTGAATTTACTTTAACCTCTGTTGAAGAGAGAGGAAGTGTACTATCTGGCAGTAATCCTGGAAGTAATCCATCTGTGTAATAGGCTGATGCTCCAAAGGGTTGATCATAGAGTAAGCCGAAAGAGAATTTTTCATTTAATTGCAGTTTTAATGCAGCACTTGGGAAGTAATAATCCTCAGCCATATCACTGATATTTCCAAGTTGGTTTTTACCAGATACATCAGGGTCAATAATGGAGATACCAGCTTCAAAATAGTTATTCGGTTGTAAAAATGCTCCTATCGATTGACCTGAGCGATCCATAGCGGCTGCATAAGCCCCAGAAATCGGTAATAAAGCAAATAATACAGATGCACTGATGGTTTTTAATTTCATGTTATCTATCCTTAGATAATGTGAATTTTTAATTTAATAGAATTTTTTTAGTTATTTCCTTAAGAGCTGATAAATAAACGATTTATGCTTAAATGTTTATTTTTTGCTCTACAAACAACATATCATAAAGGTAATGAGATGCAACAAAAATTTGACTGAAATGACATTATTTTTTTTATTTTGGGTCAATTTGTTGATAAGTGTATTAATCTAAGAAAATGGTGCGCCCTGCGGGACTCGAACCCACGCCGGTCACTTAGGAGGCAACTGCTCTATCCAGTTAAGCTAAGGACGCATACTAATCTAATTAAATAAATTTTTGAAAAAAAGTTATTGCTTAGCAATAACTTTTTCTAATGCGTCTTACTATTTTCGGTAAAGTAATTTAAATAATACCAACATCAGGATAATCCAGATCGGAATCATGATCACAGCACCGCTTAAGCCTTGAGTCCACATGATGTAAAGCACGACAAGAATAAACCCAAGAACCAAATAGTTACTCGCTGGTGACCATAAAGCAGGAAATTTTGAAGTGGTATTCGACTGTTTCATCGCTTGTTTAAATTTCAAGTGAGTCAACGCAATCATCGCCCAGTTAAGTACTAGAGCACCAACAACAATATAAATTAAATTACTTAAAGCATCTTCAGGTGCGAAATAGTTTAATAAAACACATCCGAAAATTAACACCGCTGACAACAATACCGCTGGAACAGGTACACCTTGTTTATTGGTTTTTTCAAAAATTTTAGGGGCATTCCCTTGTTTTGCTAAACCAAAAAGCATACGGCTATTCGCGTACATTCCACTGTTATATACTGATAGCGCAGCAGTCAAAATAATAAAGTTGAGCAGGTGAGCAGCCCAATCAATACCCAGTTGACTGAAGATCATTACGAATGGACTTTTATCTAGACCACCAAGTTGCAGTTGATTCCATGGAACTAAAGAAAGAAGAATTGTAAGCGACCCAACATAGAAAATCAGAATACGGAAAACAACTTGATTAATTGCTTTAGGAATCGTTTTCTCTGGATTTTCAGCCTCAGCTGCCGCCATACCAATCAGTTCAATACCACCAAAGGCGAACATCAGGAATGCCAACATGAAGAATAAACCTTCGAATCCATGAGGGAAGAAACCACCGTGAGTCCAAAGATTACTGAATGATGCAGTAGAGTCAGATCCTGCTGTAAACAACAAGAATAGACCGAAGATAATCATCGACACGACAGCTGCTACTTTAATAATAGACAGCCAAAACTCTGATTCTCCATAAAATTTAACATTACAGAGGTTAACTAAGGTAATGATAATAAAGAAGAAAAGAACTGATGACCAAGCAGGAATGTGAGGCCACCAATAGTTAATATATTTTGCAACAGCTGTTAATTCGGTCATCGCGACCAAAATATAAAGAATCCAATAGTTCCAACCTGCTAGGAATCCAGGAAACTTACCCCAATATTTATTTGCAAAATGACTAAATGATCCTGCAACAGGTTCATGAACAATCATTTCGCCTAATTGGCGCATAATTAAAAAAGCGATTAAACCACCAATTGCATAACCCAAAATAATAGATGGGCCGGCAGATTGGATCACGTGTGCGGAACCTAAAAATAAGCCTGTACCAATTGCACCACCCATAGCGATTAATTGGATATGACGATTCTTTAAGCCACGCTGAAGTTGTGAAGACTTGTTATTCAAAGTATTCAGCCCGACGATTGAAATAAGTTACAAGATTGTAATAGATCAAATTGCATTAGCCTAGTACGTCAGCGTTCATGAATGTTTTTTATGATTTAAATAAAATAAAATTATTATAGAAAAATGATTTAATTATTTTTTAATCAATCATTTAATTTTATTAGAATTTGTTTTTGTGAGAGTGAATTAAATTTAATCTATCGTAATTGATGGAAATTCATACCATAGTGTTAAGTGCTCATGTTCACATAAAAAATCATTTATACTGTATTGAACTAAAAATCACGATTGATAACAAATATTAAAAGAGAAGGAATGAGCTATGAGTTCAACACCACAAATTAAAATTCCAGCCACTTATATGCGTGGAGGAACGAGTAAAGGTGTTTTCTTTAACTTAAATGATTTACCCAAAGAAGCTCAAGTTCCAGGTAAAGCAAGAGATCAGATCTTATTACGTGTGATAGGAAGCCCTGATCCTTATGGCAAACAAATCGATGGAATGGGTGGTGCTTCATCTAGTACCAGTAAGACAGTCATTCTCTCTAAAAGCGCTCAACCTGATCATGATGTAGATTATCTTTTTGGACAGGTTGCAATTGATCGACCATTCGTCGACTGGAGTGGTAATTGTGGCAATCTTACGGCTGCTGTAGGCTCATTTGCGATTTCAAATGGTCTCGTGAGTGCAGAAAAGATCCCAGAGAATGGAATTTGTACGGTAAAGATTTGGCAGGTCAATATTCAGAAAACGATTATTGCGCATGTCCCAATCACAAATGGTCAGGTTCAGGAAACAGGTGATTTCGAGCTTGATGGGGTAACATTTCCAGCTGCAGAGGTGCAAATAGAATTTTTAGATCCCGCAGATGATGGAGAGGATGGGGCTGCCATGTTTCCCACAGGAAATGTGGTTGATGAACTGGAAGTCCCAGATATTGGTCGCTTTCAGGTGACGCTGATTAATGCGGGTATTCCAACTATTTTTATGTGTGCTTCAGACTTGGGGTATGAAGGAACTGAACTTCAGGATCATATCAATAATGATGTCGAGGCCTTGGCCAAGTTTGAAAAAATTCGTGCTTATGGTGCTGTAAAGATGGGTATTATTCAGCATATTGATGAAGCGGTTCAACGTCAGCATACACCTAAAATTGCATTCGTATCTGCGCCTAAAAATTACATCTCATCTAGCGGAAAAGCAGTACACGCTGATGAGATCGACTTGACGGTTCGTGCTTTATCTATGGGTAAACTGCACCATGCCATGATGGGAACCGCAGCTGTAGCGATTGGAACCGCCGCTGCAATTCCTGGAACATTAGTCAATTTAGCCTCAGGTGGTGGTGAAAAAAAATCAGTCAGATTTGGGCATCCTTCTGGGACACTCAGAGTGGGCGCTGAAGCGGAGAAAATTAATGACCAATGGACTGTAAAAAAGGCCATTATGAGTCGCAGTGCTCGAGTACTCATGGAAGGATGGGTGCGAATTCCTGGCGATACGTTTTAAGATGAAAAAACCACTTTCGAGTGGTTTTTTTACGCGCTTAAAATATGTGATAAGTATACTAAATTAGCCTGAAAGCATTACTAACAGTACGATTCACTCATAAATAATTGAGACTATGACAATTTTGACATGTTATATTAAGGAAATAAGTCAACGTGATTATATTCACCGAATTCATAAAATTAAGTTGCTGAATAGCCTTCGCTCCACGAATAATTAAAATGAGAAAGACCAATGAAGAAGGATAATAATTTTGAGCAGGATACGCCCAAGATTGATCAAGAGTTTCTAAACCAAATTCATGCTACAAATAAATTAGATTTGGTATCTGTGATTGCCAAAATCCCTGTGCCTGTGGCGCTAGTTCAGCATGATGGTGTATTTATTAGTGCAAATCAATTATTTGCTGATATCTATGAGAGTGATGCACTCTATTTACTCGGAAAGAAATTAGGTTTCGTATCAACGACGGTTTACCAATTATTTCAAGATGCGCTGCAATTGTTTCGACATGATTCACGCTTATACAAAATTGAAAATGAGTTCTATTCAAAAGGGCATTTTTTTCAAATTTATTTTAGTGCTTTAAGAGATAAATCAACCTCTTTGGATTGCGTGTTGATCGTATGTGCAGATATAACAAAATTGAAAAGACGTGAACGTGTCTTGATCCAAAATAATAAAAGGTTGTTTGAAGAGCTATATTTGGATCCTGTGACTGGGATGAACAATAAGCTGGCATTTGAACAGTTTTTAAAAGATCGCTTCCTTATTCAAGATCGGAAAAATTATTCTTTTATCAAGTTTGAAGTCGAAAATTTTAAAAAGTTTAATCAGCTCAATAGTTATACCATTGGCGATGAAATTTTGAGTCGTATTGGATCTCTGATTAAAGAGGAGTTGAATCAAGATTTAGCAGAAGTCTATCGTTTGAATTCTGCAAGTTTTATCTTGGTGATTCAAGAATCGACTCCTTGGAAAATTCTCACCATTGCTGAACGCCTAAAACAAACATTGGTCCGTGAAAAAATTTATTTCGATCCTCAAGAGGATGAGGTACTCACGTGTGCGATTGGGATTTTTCATCCTAATTGCCAAAAAATGTACTCAGAAAAGCAAATATTAGAAACCTTAGATCGTGCGGTTGACATTGCACATGTATTGGGTCGAAACTCGATTCATGTGTTAGATGAATAGTCACTCTTCATTTAAACCTATCACTAAATAAAACAAATCAGCATTGTGTTTTGTAGCAATCACAATTGGTTGTAGAATAAGGACAATTTTATATATACCGACATGAAACGGTATAACTTGAGGTTCAAAGACGGCAGTGACAGTACATATCTCTGTGAATAGTGAAGTATTACAACGTGCTCAACAGCAAATCCAACAGGATCTGAAAATTGCCCTAGATGCATTTTTCATTCCAGAGCCATTGAAAAGTGCTGTAAATCATGCAGTCATGTTAGGTGGAAAAAGGGTTCGTCCAGCTTTAGCGTATGCAACAGCAGAATTAAGTGAAGATCATAAAAATTTTGCTGCTGTGCGACGTGCAGCAGTTGCAGTCGAGTTAATTCATTGCTATTCACTTGCTCATGACGACTTACCATGTATGGATAATGATTTGTTGCGTCGTGGTCAACCAACTTGTCATGTTGCATATGGTGAAGATACAGCACTACTTGCGGGAGATATCTTGCAGTCGATGGCATTTGAGGTTTTAGGAAGTCGCCTTTTTGATACACAAGTCACTGTAGATCCTTCTATTGTGTTGAAGCAAATGCAGATATTGGCGACATCATCTTCTAAGATGGTTTGTGGTCAAGTCCTAGATTTGCAAGCGGAAGGCAAGAAAATTGATCAGGAAGCATTGGAAAATATTCATCGTAATAAAACTGGTGCACTGATTCAGGCCGCAATCATGATGTCAGCAGTGACAGTGATGGACGGTGTAGATGCAGGAATACCGAAATTGCGTGAATTTGGTCAGGCATTAGGTTTAGCATTTCAAGTACAAGATGATATTTTAGATATAGTTTCGGATACTGAAACGCTTGGAAAGACCGCTGGAAAAGATGAACTTGTCGAAAAATCAACATACCCAGCTTTATTGGGCTTAGATGCTGCAAAAGAATATGCAAATAAGCTTCATCAGCAAGCCATTAGTGCTTTAGATTATTTTGGTGATTCAGCATCTGAACTTAAGCAGATTTCAGCTTTTTTACTTGCTCGAAAAAGTTAAAAAAAAAGAGGACTGAAAGTCCTCTTTTTCATTTGTTATTTTGTCGCTTTATATAATCGGTCTGCTTCGTCAAATCGGTCAGTAACATCTGAGGTCGGTTGCTTACCTAATAAACTCACAACAATGATTGCGATGAGGGAGCAAATAAAGCCAGGAATGATTTCATAGATTCCAGTATCAGCCCAAATATTTTTCCATACAATAACGGTCACTGCACCAATGATCATCCCCGCCAAAGCGCCATTTAATGTCATGCGTTTCCAGAATAAAGACAGAATAATGAGCGGGCCAAATGCTGCCCCAAAGCCTGCCCAAGCGTAGGCAACTAGACCAAGTACTTTAGATTCAGGGTTTGACGCTAAAACAATCGCAAGTAAAGCAATCAGTAGCACCATCAAGCGACCCACCCAAACCAGTTCTTTTTGAGAAGCAGTTTTACGGATGAAAGATTTATAAAAATCTTCGGTTAAAGTGCTTGAACAAACAAGAAGTTGACAACTCAATGTACTCATTACCGCAGCCAAAATGGCAGCTAATACAATGCCGGCGATCCATGGGTTAAATAGAACTTTCGTTAACTCCATAAATACAGTTTCAGGGTTAGCATTCACAATATTAGCGAACTGTGGATTTTGCTGAAAATAAGCAATACCGACATATCCAGCAGCCACTGCACCACCAAGGCACAGAATCATCCAAGTCATACCAATACGACGAGCATTAGGAATCGATTTAACTGAATCAGCAGCCATAAAACGTACGAGAATATGAGGTTGTCCGAAATAGCCTAAACCCCAAGCCAGTAATGAAATAATTGCGACGGTACTTAAGTTACCCATTAAACTGCTTGCTTCTGGTCGCGCTGCTTCAAGTGCTAGATTCACTTGAGATAAATCGGAAAAAGTCAGTAAAGCCACGATGGGGGTAAGCAATAAGGCAAAAATCATTAATCCCGCTTGGATGGTGTCTGTCCAAGAAACAGCTAAGAACCCACCAATAAAAACGTAACTGATCGTTGCAATTGCACTAATCCAAAGGGCAGTGCTGTAAGAAAGATCAAACATACTTTCAAATAATCGAGCGCCTGCCACCATGCCTGAAGCACAATAAATGGCAAAGAAGATTAAAATGACAAATGCGGAAACGATTCGTAGAATTTTTTTCTGATCATTAAAACGATTGGAAAAGTAATCTGGGAGTGTAAGGGCATTGTGTTGAACTTCAGTATGAACTCTGAGACGTCCTGCCACTAACAGCCAGTTGAGCCAGGCACCAATAATTAAACCAATTGCAATCCACATTTCTGATAGACCGGAAAGATAAATAGCACCTGGCAAACCCATAAGTAACCAGCCACTCATGTCAGAAGCACCAGCTGAAAGGGCTGTTACAAAACTTCCCAAGCGTCGTCCACCCAAAATATAATCTGAAAAGTTCGTGGTCGCTCGATACGCGATTAAACCAATCACGACCATGGCGACAATATAGAACATGAAAGTGATTAAGGTGGGATCAAAGGTGCTCATACAATTTCCATGATGCAGTTAGACGATAGATTGTTTTCATGCAATCTTTCAGGATGCGAAATTTAACCATAAATTTAAAATAAATGCTGAAGAATTGAATCTTGAGTCATATCAATAACAAAGGCAGCCGAAGCTGCCTTTTTAAATTTTGAAGAGTGTTTGAGCGATTTAAGGATTATTACGACCCATTACCCCACGAATCGTATTCATGATGTCAGCAGGCAATACCACAGTTTTAGCATTATTAGATTTAGCCATATCCTGCATTGCTTTTACATATTGTTCACCAAGTAGATAAGCGACAGGAATTTCTTTGTCGCCTACAGCATTGGTAACCATGTTAATGGCTTTTTCTGAAGCTTCAGCAAGTACAACTTGAGCCTCAGCATCACGACGTGATGCTTCAAGACGACCTTCAGCTTCCAGAATCGCAGCTTGTTTCTCACCATCAGCACGTGTCACTGTCGCACGACGCTGACGTTCAGCTGCGGCTTGTGCTTCCATTGCGGATTGCATCGTACCTGATGGTTGAATATCTTGGATTTCAACCGTTTTAAGCGTAATTCCCCAATCTGAAATATCATCAGAAATTGCTGCTTTCAGCTTCGCTTTAATATGATCACGTGAAGATAAAGCATCATCCAAGTCCATTTCACCGACGATTGAGCGTAAAGAAGTTTGGACAAGGTTTTGGATCGCCCAAGTATAGTTTTCGATACCGTAGACTGCTTTTTCTGGTGTAGTAATGTTGATATAGGCAACAGCGTTCATTAAAAGAACTGCGTTATCTCTTGTAATTACTTCCTGAGATGGAATATCGAGAACAATATCTTTTGTCGTGACTTTATATGCGACTTCATCAACATAAGGAATCACAAAGTTTAGACCTGGACTTAAGGTTGTATGGTATTTACCCAGACGTTGTACGATCCATTTATAGCCTTGAGGAACAATACGAACCCCTTTAAAAATAGTGATCCCGACGAATGCCAAAAATGCGATGGCAATAATTGAACCAGACATTTCTACTCCTTTAAGAATTATTGTTTATAACGGTGAATTGAGGTTATTGTGCGCTTGAACGACCAGCTCATTACCTAAAATATCTGTAACTCTGACACGATCACCGACCTGAACAGGGCTCAGTGTTCTGCAATTCCATTCGTCAGAGCCGAGAACTGGAAGCTGAAAACGAACTTTGACCAATTCAGGTTCATGACCAATTTGAATCACCATCCCAACTTGTCCGATTGTCGCTTCACGTGAGAGCCCCGCTTTAGTCTTATCAACGGAAAGTGGTTTAATAAATTTAAACCAAACCACCGTACATGAAATCGATAGGACAACCCATAAAATAATTTGAGTTGGAAGCCCCATAGAAGGAAATAGCCACACGAGTATGCTAATAATGACTGCAGCTATACCAAACCACAGTGCAGCAAAGGCCGGTAAAATGAGCTCGGACAGGATGAGCAAAATACCTAATACAAACCAATGCCAAGGTTCAATCAATAAGTCCATACATCTACTCTAATCGTTATCTTGTTATAGACGAAAACATCTATATCAAGATAACAGACTAGGGCAGAGAAGCCTATAAAAAATGCTTAAAAGCGAGCTGCTGGTGCAGGTTTGAAAGCAGCAGGAGATTTTTTGAAATTGGCAATTGCGGTATCTATTGATTTAATTTTCAGTTGCGCTGCTTTCTCACCTTCAAGTATTGCCTCATTGCTGGCTTTCAAATCCAAAGTTCCTAAATGGCCAACTTTTGGCTGAATCACGACTGTAGCTGCATTGAGTTCAGTATTGATACTTTGTTGACCCATAATATTAATCGTTTGATCCAACAGTCCCCACATGCTCATCGGCTTATTGCCTGCAGGGCGTGCAGAAATATCAACTGCTATCACAATATCTGCACCCATATTTTTGGCAGTTTGAACTGGAATTGGACTCACGAGTCCACCATCAACATATTTGGTTTTGCCAATCGTTGTTGGAACAAAGACGTTAGGGATACTACATGACGCTCTTACGGCTTGACCTGTATTACCTTTGACGAAATCAGCGCGTTTACCATTATCTAAACGTGTGGCAACTGCAGCAAATCGAATCGGGAATTGTTCAATCGGTTTGTTCCCAACCTGTCGATTGACATAATCTTGGAGCTTTTGACCGAGGACCACACCCTGTCGATTTAAAGTTAAATCACGAATATCGGACTCTTTCAGCTGAAGTGCAATTTGCTGTAGTTGATAGGGAGATTTGCCTGAAGCATAAATACTACCGACAAAACTTCCAGCACTTGTACCCGTAACAATTTTGGGTTTTATACCATGAGATTCTAAAACCTTTAATACACCAATATGCGCAAAACCTTTTGCACCACCACCGCCTAGAGCAATGGCGATCACTGGCTCGCGTGCTTGAATTTGAGTGGATTGTGTAGGATTTTTTACAGTAGAGTTACAGCCTGATAGCGCCAATAAACTCAGGCCAATGAAGCTGATTTTGGGAAGATTGAGGAGCAATGACATAGACATTAATCTGTTAAAAAGTGTCAAAATTTTAGGCATATCTCAACAGATTGCTGTCTATTTTTCTAGCATTTTTACAAAAGTTCTTTAAAGGGTAATGCTAAACGACTTATATTTTTAGGAGAAATTTTTCCACGATAATATTCTAATATTTTGTGCAGATCAGATTCATAGTCTCCCGTCATTTCAAGGCTTCCTAAACATCGTATGACTTTATGATCATAGTCAAATGCAAACATTACCACTGGTATATTTGCACCTAAGGCAATGTGATAAAAACCGCTGCGAATCTTTTTAGCACTTTTTCGTGTACCTTCAGGTGCCATTGCCACCCAAATTTTATCTCGTTCATGAATAGCTTGAACAATTTGTTGAGTCAAGCCTTGGGGGGTATCGCGTTTTACCGGAATCACCCCGATCCATTTGAGTAAATGTTTGAGTGGAGATTTGAACAGACTATCTTTTCCAAAGATTGTGACTTCAATGCCAATGCCAAGCATCGCGAGAAAGGCATACAGTCCATCATAATTTGATGTATGCGGGGACACAATTGCGACAGCTTTGGGAAAATTTGGAAATTCTCCTTCAAAAGACCAGCCTTGTCGAAGATAAAGCTGTTTGAACGCTGCTCGACTCAACGTTGAACCGCGTTGAGGAACTTGTGATGGTAATTTTGGAAATCTATTGTTCATTGTGCGTTGTATAATTGCTTTTTAAACTTATTATAAAGACCTTGTGTATGAGATACATTGGCAGAATAAGAATCAAGTGACAAGGACATCTCAATACGGATTGATTAAGAAAACATCAGTTGCAGGACACCTCTTTCATGTCACCAAATACCAAAATGTATGTGCTTTTATTTTCACTCTATTGGGCGCAAGGATTGCCAGTAGGATTTATGACACATACTTTGCCCGTGATTCTGCGTGCTGAAGGTGTTTCCTTAACGCATATTGGTGGATTTGGATTGCTGATGGCTCCGTGGGCACTCAAAGTTTTATGGGCTCCATTGGTTGATCGCCATCATTTGTTCAATCAAGGGCATTACCGCAGTTGGATTATACCCACTCAGTTACTCACAATTATCACATTGATTATCTTATCATTTATCCCCATTCAATCACTGAATCAACCTCAATATCTCTTTGGATTTTTCATGGCACTGTTGATAATGAACAGTATCGGAGCGACTCAAGATATAGCAACTGATGGCTTAGCTGTGAATATTCTAAAAGGCGAACAACAGCATCTAGGCAATATGTTCCAAGTGATTGGTTCAAGATTGGGCTTTATTGTGGGAGGCGGTGCGATATTGTGGGTATTAGATGCATTGACTTGGCAAACCACTTTTTTATGCTTGGCTGTTTTGGTGGCATTTAATACGCTACCCGTATTATTGTATCGTGAGCCTCAACATGCTTCACAAAGTATCAATAATCATCAAGATGATGATTCATCATCTAAAACTCAAAGTTTTGTGAAAGCTTTAAGTCATTACTTAAAATATTTTTTTCAAAATCGAGAACTCAGACTTTGGTTTTTTGTATTGTGTAGCATTAAAGTGACGGATGGTTTGTCTGGACCTATTCTTAAACCATTGTTGGTCGATTTAGGACTATCTAAGACGCAAATTGGTGTCAATGTGACCATGCTTGGAGCATTTGCTGCTTTGATCGGAGCAGGTATTGCAGGTTGGCTACTTAGGTTTTATTCGCGTCAAAGTGCTTTAATTACTTTTTCACTGCTTAAATTATTGAGTCTCATTGGATTTGCATGGTTATCGCATTATGAGGCGCGACCTTCTGAATTGAACGTCGTGTGGATCTATATCATCAATGCTTTAGAAGATATGTTCGCTGCGATGTTATTGGTGATTATTCTAACCTTGGTGATGCAATACAGTCGGAAAGAATTTGCAGGAACAGATTTTACTTTCCAAGTCGCATTGATGGCTTCCATTGCGGGAGCACTGTATACCTTGAGTGGCATATTAGGCGATTGGCTTGGTTATACCTCATATCTCATTTTGATCTGTATATTAGGATTATTTTTGTTCATACCAATTTTAGTATGGAGTCGGTATACAGTTCAAAACAAACATCAATGGAATTAGTCTGTAATCTATCTTTTATTCATTTTCATGCTTAGGATGAAATAAAAAGGAATAATCGAGATTGCGGAGAGTTGATAGCATGGGCAAATGAATACACTCCTCTGAGCACTATGAAAATTCAAGCTGTTATTTTTGATTTGGACAATACACTGACACACCGAGATTTAAGTGTTCAAACTTTTAGTCGGGCATTATTTAATACTTATAAACAGCAAATCGATCAATCTGCCTCGTCTGCGCAAGCTGAGATTCTCGAAACGATTCGATATATTGATCATGGTGGCTATCCCATCCGAGAAAGAATGACTGCACCTACCATTGGTGGTTCCGTCGCTCATGCATTACTCAATCAGTTGAAATGGAAAAAAGCACCAGAATTAGATGAATTAAGTGACTATTGGTTTAATCAATTTGGACTAAACGCAGTCATGATGCCAAATGCTATTGAGACGCTTGATCAGCTTAGAAGCGAGGGATTTAAGTTGGCAATCATTTCGAATGGAGGACATTTCACTCGACACAAAATTATCGAAGGTTTAGGAATCGCGCATTATTTTGATGTAATCATGAGTTCTGAGAAGGCAGGTGTGTCAAAGCCTCAAGCAGAAATATTTCATATGACTTGTCAACAATTAGGAATTGCACCTGACCATTGTCTTTATGTTGGTGATCATCCATTGAATGATTATTGGGGTGCTACTCAGGCTGGATTAGATGGACTATATTTGGCGGGGTTTCACCAATCCTTAGCTGAACATCAACCGCCGTTAAATAAAACAATTCAGACTTTGCCTGAAATTTTAGCGTATATAAAACAAGTCAATGCATGATGTAAATGATGAATTTTTGAGACGATCAGCTTGATGCAGTGTAATATAAAATGATCAGTTCAAAATGCATGCAATAAACTACTGTGGTTGATTGAGCGTATTAGGGCTGAGCGATCTGCACTCGATTAGGCTCATCATTTATGTACAGCATTGTTTTATCCTTAGTGCCGCTGATAGGACTCATATTAATTGGATATTTTCTTAAACAGAAATCGTATTTAACAGACGAGTTTTGGGCGGGTGCAGAGAAACTTAACTATTTTGTGTTTTTTCCTGCCATGCTTTTTGGTAATTTGGCTCAAGCTGATATTCATATGGAGATGGTGAGTAAAATTTTAGTCATTTTACTCGTGGTCTTTCCAATTGCTTGTGCGGTTTTATATATTTTAAAAAGAATTTTTCAGACCCCAACACGAAGATTTGGAGTCTATGTTCAAAGTAATGTACGTTTTAATACCTATATTGGTTTAGCAGTTGTTGCTTCGCTTTTTCCAGCAGAAGGCATGACGATTTTTGCATTACTGTTGGCGATCAGTATTCCTGTTGTGAATATCATCTCGGTATTGGCACTGACCGATCATGAAAATATGAATTTTCGCGCAGTGATTATATCGTTACTCAAAAATCCTTTAATTTTAGGTTGTCTGGTTGGGGTGCTCTACAATGTATCCGGGCTGCCATTATGGAAAGGTGCAGAGTCATTAATTTACCAACTTGCGATATGTAGCTTACCTATGGGACTAATGTGTGTCGGTGCTGCATTGCAATTTGTGGCTCTTAAAAAAGAATCATTACCTCTAATGATCAACACGCTATCGCGTTTATGTTTAATGCCGATTTTGGCTTGGCTGGTCTGTAAAATGCTGGGCTTCAATGCTTTAGAGACGCAAATCTTTATTTTATATTTTGCATTACCAACGGCTTCAGCTGCTTATATTCTGACAAAAGTATTGGGTGGTGACAGTCAATTAATGGCTGGCATAATTAGTCTGCAAATTATCGGTGCTGCAATCACACTACCCATCGTTTTGACTTTAATATTGCATTAAAACTCAGAAGTATAATTCCAAATATTTAGAATCATTTGAAAGCTTATCGATTCAATTTGAATTAGATTATGTATTTGTGTTGAATTATGAGAAAATGCAAGATTAAGTTGAATTGAAGTACTCCCATGACACACCACAATGCTGAATCTTTAAGTGATATCGAAATTTTAGATATTTTACAGTCTATGAAATCTGACGAACTTAATGTTGAGGCGAATAAACTGATTCGTAGTGGTGGTAAAGAGGGGCGTCAGGAAGCACATAAAAAAGCCTTGGTTGCATTACATCAATCTTTTGAAGAAAAGTTTGTTGAAGCAGTGACACTTGCTTTAGGTTTAAATGAAGCACAAGCAAAAAAAATTAAATATAAAAAAGACAGAATTCGTATTCTTAAAGCGCGTGGTATTGATTATCTTGAGATTGATGGTGCTGAAACAGCACAAGTTTTATCGCAGGTTGCACAGGCGATTACACGCGAAGAAGCAATCGTAACGCGTGATCTACACAATATTTTTCCGTTTTGGAAAGAAGGCTGGCCAATGGTTCAGTTAGATAATGCGTATGCTATTTTAGCTGAAGATATCGATATTCATTATCAAGCAACTTTAGATAAACTTTTAGAAATCTATGGTCGCTAATACTTTATTATTCAAGTTAAACGAAGAATTGAAAACGTAGTTTAGCGAACCAAGTGACTGAAAACCGATTTAAGCAAAGGCTTAAATCGGTTTTTTTACTTTTATCAGTAGCTTATATTTTGAAAGCAGAATAAAAAATCTTAACAGACTCAAATATGTATGCTGAGATTGTTAGACATTTCAAGAGTTCTATGCATTGTTGGTCTGTTATTATTAAGCAATATTAAAAAATAAGGATAACTATAATGATGGGTCTTTCAATTGGTCATATCGCACTATTTGCCATAATTATTTTGGTCATTTTCGGTACAGCTAAATTAAAGAATTTTGGCAAAGATGTCGGCGGCGCTGTAAAAGATTTTAAAGATGCTGTTCGCGAAGATAAAAAAGACACTCATCAATAATCTTTTTTAAACAATATTCAAAGCAATATTGTGGTGTTTTAACCTATGTTTGATGTTGGGTTTGGAGAACTACTCTTTCTTGGACTGATTGTAATTGTGGTCTTGGGTCCTGATCGTTTACCCGATGCGATTCGTTTTGCGCTTCGAAGCTTGAAAAAAATAAGTGAAATAAAATCCGATATTAAACAGAAAGTAGATCTAGAACTTGAGCTTCATCAACTTCGTGAAGAATTAAAAGACGAAATTCAGAATGTTAAACAGCTTGAAACTCAAATGCAGGAATATTTCGCGCATCTAGATGATCAAATTGATCAGAAACAAAAACAATATTTCCCAATACAAAAGTTTTATGTTCCAGCACCTTATAAAACAGATTTTCTAATGACTCATTTAGCGCATTGGTCGTGTGTTGATATACATGTAATGGGAGTGAGATATGTCTGAAACTTCCGACCTCAAAAAAACACTGAGTCATTTTTCTGATTATTTTGAAGAATTTAGGCGAAATTTAATTCATGTCGTTATCGGCTTTTTAGTTATTTTTGTTGGATTAGTGCCATTCGCGAACAAAATTTATAACGCGATCGCACTGCCTCTACAAGCTAAATTACCTGCAAATGCGCATATGATTGCGACAGATATTACCAGTACATTTGTAGCACCCATTAAGTTGGTATTTTTTGTCACGCTGATCATCCTTTTTCCTTTTATTTTTTATAAATTATATGTTTTTTTAAAACATGCGCTTTATCTGAAAGAACGTAAAATTTTCTTTTTCTTTTTTCCCTCAAGTATTGTGTTGTTTTACTCGGGCATTGCACTGGGATACTTTTTTATTCTGCCCGCTGTATTGGGATTCTTTATTGGAGTTTCGCCAGATAGTGTGACCCCTATGACAGATATTCAACAATACTTATTGTTTTGTATTAAGTTTTTCTTCGTCTTAGGGCTGATTTTTCAAGTGCCATTGGTCATTATGATCACGGTGTATTTTGGATTAGTAGACATTGAGACCATCCAAAAAAATAGACCTTACATTTTTATCTTTTGTTTTTTTATTGCCATGTTTGTAACGCCGCCAGACATATTATCAATGGCGATTGGGGGCACAATGATCTATCTATTATTTGAAATTGGGCTGTTATTTTCAAGAATATTGAGTCAATCGAATTATCAAAATTAATGTTAAATAAATCACAAAATAATTAAATAGTGTCATACAGTTTTCATTATAGATACACAATTCATTCTGTATATTAAAAAGTGCTTAACAAAAGTTAGGTGTATCTAACATAAATTCTTTATAACGAGGTTTTAATCATGAGCTTAGTAGAATTAAAGCAAGAAGAAATCAATGAAGTATCTGGTGCTGGAACATTGATTGGTGACTCAATCATCCACGGTGTGAACTTATTCAATCAAACACTTAATTCAAAACTGATTTCATCAGTTGGTGTTGTATTTAGTGCAGTAGGTTTAGGGCTAGTACACCAAGCTGCTGATACTACTGGTTTAGTGGCATCAAAAACATTAATTGGTCTTGGTCGTGCACTTGGTGGCGATGTAGCTGAAACTCCAAACCATTACGAAAAAGAAAAGGCAGAAGGTCAATATAAACTTCTTCCGACTTTAAATGGCGTTCGTGCTTGGCTTTCATAAGTTTTAAATAAAGTGTTAAAGGCAGACTGGTCATGAGTACTGGTCTGCTTTCAGTAACAGAAATAATAAAGCTAAACTTTTGGTGGCTATAACAATGCAGAATTCATCAGAACAAATAGATCACGATAAAAGAAACTTTCTAAAAACAATGGGTAGCTTAGCTGCTGTTGGTGCTGTTTCAGCATGGCTTCCAACACAAAAGGCAGAAGCTTGGTTTTTTCCTTTACAAGAAAGATTAGTAAATTTCCCAACTGAAATCTCAATTTTTAAACAGAAATATGAAAATTGGTCTGGGGAATCTCGTTATGAAAATGCATGGACAGCATCACCGAGAAATCAAGAACAAGTTTTAAAAGCCATTAACTGGGCATATCAAAATGGCTATAAAGTCAGACCCAAAGGGATGTCACATAATTGGTCACCTTTATTGTTGGATGATCAAGACAAGATTACTAAAATTTTATTGATTGATATGCCAACGCATATCAACAAAGTCAGTATTGATGCAAAAGGTATTGTGACTGCCGAAGCAGGCATTCAAATGGAAGCATTGTTAACCGCAATGGAATACCGTAATCGTGGATTTGTAGCAGTGCCCGCACCTGGAGATTTAACTTTGGGTGGTGTGTTGGCCATTGATGGTCATGGCACAGGTGTACCTGCCGTAGGGGAAAAAAAACAAGAAGGTCAAACTTATGGTTCGATCAGTAATTTAGTGGTATCGATCACTGCTGCTGTTTTCGACCAACGAGAAGGTCGATACGTTGCAAAAACCTTCCTGCGAAATGATCCTGAAATTCGTGCATTTTTAGTTCATATAGGTCGTGCATTTATTTTATCTGCACAATTACAAACGTCAAAAAATCAATATATTCGTTGTGAAAGCTATACCGACATTCATATCAATGAGCTATTTGCTCAAGATAAGCATGCTGGACGTACCTTCTCTCATTTTCTGGATAAATCTGGTCGTGCAGAAGCAATTTGGTTTCCGTTCACCGATTATCCTTGGTTAAAAGTTTGGACTGTTACTCCGTATCGTCCTTTGACTGCTCGACAGACAGTCAAACCATTCAATTATTGGTTCTCAGATAATTTAATCAAACCTATTACTGATTTGATTCATAAAATCATCGTCAATAAAAGTACTTATCTCACGCCAACCTTCGGTTTTACTCAGTATGAAATCTCTAAACTAGGTTTAAATGGTACGCCATTATCTGGAATAACGACGATTTTGACTGGTGGTTTGGCTTCTACTCAAACTTATGATTTATGGGGGACGTCAAAAAACGTTTTACTGTATGTCAAACCAACAACTTTGCGTGTTACGGCAAATGGCTATGCTGTCATTACCAGTCGTGCAAACGTTCAACGGGTTATTGCTGATTTTTGTGATTATTACGGCACTAAGATGAAGCAATATCAAAAATTGGGTCGTTTCCCAATGAATGGACCTGTTGAAATTCGAGTTACGGGCTTGGATCATCCAGAAGATTCAATTGTTCACGGCGCTCAAACAGCAGCATTATCAGCCATTAAACCTTGTCCTGATCATCCTGAATGGGACTGTGCCGTTTGGTTTGATATTTTAACCTTGCCAGGTACGCCATTCTCAGCGCAATTTTACACAGAAGTTGAGGAGTGGATGTCACAACGTTATCAAGGTGATTCTTTGATGCGACCAGAATGGTCTAAAGGGTGGGGCTATACCAATCAAAAAGCTTGGGATAGTTCAACTTATATCGATTACGAAATTCCACGCGTCCATGCTCAGGGTCAATCTAATCATTTAACCATTCAGTCGAGTAGTCATATTTTAAAGCAATATGATCCTCATGCTTTGTTCACAGCACCTTTAGTCAATCGAGTTTTGAAATAAAACGAGATAAACGCTTCGTTTTTAATCTATTGAAATCAGTATGCAACTGAGTTTATTCAAAGCAGATTTAGGTGAGTGAGGTATGGGATAGAACGGGAGACAACACAGATCATGACTATTTTATTGAAAACTTTTGGTTTGTGTTTGTCTCTTTTAAGCACGCTGTTGAAATGCAGTCAACTTGATGAATATTCAATATAAAAACTCGTACTTGAAAAATTAATTACAAATATATATGACAAATAAGCTGTTTAGAGACAAAGCGATTGATGCACAAAAGTCAAAGTGGATTGGTGAAGTCATTTTGATTCGACCATTTTCATTTACGGTACTCACAATTGTTGTCGCCATTTTTACTGTTTTATTAGTGAGTTTTATTTTTTTTGGAAGCTACACGAAGAGGACGAGTGTTAAAGGATTATTGATTCCTAATACGGGTTTAATCCGAGTTTATAGTGCTGAAGGCGGCACAGTCAGTGAAAAATTCGTCAAAGAAGGTCAGTTAGTGGAGAAAGGGACACCATTAATTGCATTAAAAATGACGCGTTATAATAGTACAGGTAACTATCATGAGTCTGTACAACAACAAATTGAGTTAAAAAAACAAAGTTTAGATACTGAAAAAAATAAACTAAAAGACTTACATTTAAATAGTGTTCAACAATTAAATGCAGAAATTCAATCTATACGTTTAGATTTAATAAAATTAGATGGCTTAATTGCCGAGCAAAGCCAACGTCTAGCACTTGCACAAGAAAATGCACATCGTTATCGAGATTTAAAAGATAAAGAATATATTTCGATTGAAGAATATCAACTGAAGAAAGATAACTATATCAGCCTAAAAGTTGCTTTACAGAGCTATGAGCGAGAAAAAAATACTAAACAAGCTGAATTAGAAAATAAATTATTGGCTCAGCAAGGACTAGCATCGAAGTTGGAAAGTGAGCTGACTTTGGTCGATCGTCAATTAGCTTCGAATCAGCAAGAATTTTTAGAAAATAAAGCGCGGGATAGTTTGCTATTACAAGCCAATGCGACAGGACAAATAGCATCGATTAATGCAGAGGTTGGTCAGTTTATTTCTCCTAATATTCCTGTCATGAATATTGTTCCGACGCCTTCTTATTTAGAAGCACATCTTTTTGTACCCAGTTCAGCAATTGGATTTATAAGGACTGGTCAAACCGTAAAACTTCGTTTTCAAGCCTATCCTTACCAAAAATTTGGTCAAGGTGAAGGTGTGATTCATTCAATCTCAGCGACGACGATGAACCCACAAGAACTGACCAATTTAGGCGAGTTAAGTCAGGGTGTAACACTTAACCAAAGTGAACCTGTGTATTTAGTCAAAGTCAAATTAGAACAACAGTTTGTAAAAGCCTATGGTGAAAGTAAGCCTCTTAAAGTGGGCATGGCCTTTGATGCAGATATCATGCAAGAAAAAAGAAAACTATATGAATGGGTACTCGAACCGTTATATAGCATCACTGGCAAGATATAAGAAGAAATAACATGCAGATATTAGACAAAATTTCTCTTGGATTTGGACGGAAAATTCCAACCATTTTACAGACGGAAGCGACAGAATGTGGATTAGCCTGTATTGCGATGATTGCGCATTATTATGGCTATGAGTCTGATTTATTAACGTTAAGACGTCGTTTTTCAGTTTCTCAAAAGGGTTCAAATCTCAATCAGCTGATCAAAATTAGTAATCAGTTGAAAATGGTAACACGCCCATTAAAGCTGGATTTAGAAGATTTAGATCAGCTTAAAACCCCATGTATTTTACATTGGGATTTCAACCACTTTGTGGTATTGCAAGAAGTCAGTGCCAATAAAGTCACGATTTTAGATCCAGCATTTGGTAAACGTGTACTGACACTCAATGAGGTGTCTGAACATTTTACGGGTGTTGCATTAGAGCTTTGGCCAGATACTGAATTTGAAAAAAAAGAAGATAAAAATCAGATTCAGCTTAAAGGTCTAATCGGTCATGTTCGTGGTTTATGGAAATCTCTCGGGCAAATTTTGATCTTGGCTTTAGCCTTAGAAGTTTTTTCATTAATTAGCCCATTCTTTATGCAATGGGTGATCGACCATGTGATCGTATCTGCAGATCGGGATCTCTTAACGATACTGGCTATTGGCTTTGGCATGTTAATGTTACTTCAGCAGTTTATCGGGCTACTTCGTTCTTGGATCATGATGTATATGAGCACACATTTAAGTGTGCAGTGGCAAGCCAACGTCTTTAATCACATGATTAATGTTCCTGTCTCTTATTTTGAAAGACGATCACTCGGTGACATTGTTTCACGATTTGGATCAATTGGAAACATTCAAACCACGCTCACCACAACGTTCTTAGCTGCGATTCTTGATGGATTAATGACTGTATTTACGTTGATTTTAATGTTTGTATACAGTCCGAAGTTAGCTTGGATTGCAATTTTTACTATGGGCTTATACGCCTTAATCCGATGGATTTGGTATGCACCTTTGAAACGAGCGACTGAAGCGCAGATTATTCATGCAGCGAAGCAAAGCAGCCATTTTATGGAAACTGTGCGTGGAGCTAAAACCATAAAACTGTTCCAACGACAAGATGTTCGCCGTTCGACTTGGTTAAATCTTATGGTCAATCAAGTCAATGCTGGATTAACGACCCAAAAGTTAGGTTTAGGATTCTCATTGGCGAATGGAGTCTTATTTGGGATTCAGAACATTCTAATTATTTGGTTAGGTGCCACATTGGTATTGGAGGGTAATTTTACAGTTGGTGTGCTGATGGCATTTATGGCGTATAAAGGCCAATTTGATAGTCGGGTTGCAGGACTAATCGATAAGTTTATCGAAGTTAAAATGCTTCAAATTGATGTAGAGCGTTTATCCGATATTGTGTTAACAGAACAAGAAAAATTATACGGTGATGCTGAAATCACAAATGTAGATCAGGTTGAGAATGCAATTGAAGTCGAAAATCTGCACTTTAAATATTCACAAAATGATCCTTATGTACTCAAGGGGATTAGTTTTAAGATTCCCCAAAATCAATCTGTCGCCATTGTCGGGGCAACAGGTTGCGGTAAGACCACACTGCTACATGTTCTGTTAGGCGTATTTAAACAGAATGAAGGTGAAGTCAAAATCATGGGGCGTGACTTTGAACAATTAGGATTAAACGCTGTGCGAGATCAAGTCGCGACAGTGTTACAAGATGACATTCTATTTGCTGGTTCAATCGCAGAAAACATTTGCTTTTTTGATTCAAATCCAGACATGCAATGGGTACAAGAATGTGCAGCCTATGCCGCAATTCATGATGACATTAGCCGTATGCCAATGGGATATCAAACCTTAGTGGGGGATATTGGTAATATGTTGTCAGGAGGACAAAAACAAAGAATTTTATTGGCTCGTGCTATCTATAAAAAACCAAAGATTTTATTTATGGATGAGGCGACCAGTAGTTTAGACGTATTAAAAGAACAAGAGGTTAACGCAAATCTCAAGCATTTGAATATTACCAAATTGATTATTGCACATCGTCCAGAAACGATTTCATCTGCTGAGCGGATTATCGCTTTACAAGATGGCGTGATTGTCCGTGATATGTTGACCAAGGATTTGCAACCTAAATGAAAATTACATACATCGCTTTCATTGTTGTTGCTGGGTCTCTATTCGGACATAGTTCGTTGGCTTATGCAGAGAGTTGGTTGTCAAAACTGACTCCAAATCTAAAAAAACAGCGCGAGACTTTATGGTTTGATGAGCTCACGGCTCAGCGTAAAGCCCGTGAGAATGAGACAAAACGTAAGCAAATAGAACAACAACTCAATCAAAGTGTGTCACTTGATCTTCAAAATCAGAAAATGTTAAGTCAACCTCGACATTGTTTATCTCAAAATAATCTCAAGAATGAACAGCAAATAGAGCTCCTTGATGCCATTGAACGAGCAGTTTGTCGTAATCCTGAGACAAAAAGTGCTTGGGTACAAACGCGTATTCAAGCTGCTCAGCTCGAAATCTCCAAAGCTAATTATTATCCTCAAGTGAATAGCACCTTGAATTACGATTGGTCACGTGATGATAATCAAGTAAAAGATCGTCCTGTTTTGAGTTATGACACTGATTTACGCCGTTACGGACTTGGAATAAGAGCCAATTGGCTACTTTATGATTTTGGTAGTCGATTTTATCAAGCAGAAGAAGCCGAAAAATTATTAGCGATGTCTTTGGCACAGCATGATGTTGCTTTGCAAAATATGATCATCAAAACGATTTCGACTTATTATCAAATTATTCAGGCTGAGTTAAAGTTAAACAATATTAATGAGTTGGTTGTACTTGCAGAAAAAAACTATGAAATTGCAAACGCTCGATATCGTGCGGGTGTTGGTATCAAATCAGATGCATTACAAATGTCCGCTAATTTGGAGAAAGCGAAGTCAGATCAAACTAAGCTTTTAGGTGATTTAAAAATAGCAAAAGGACTTTTAGCATCATTAATGGGTGAGCCTGCATACCAAAATTTCAAAATTAATAATCAGTTAAAAATTCCAAAAGAGCTAGATCTTAAACCGATTGAAATGCTCATTCATGATGCTGAAAAAATGCATCCAAAGTTTAAAGCTGCACAATATGATTCACTCGCAGCTGAAAATAAAATTAAGGCAATACAGCGGTCTAGATATCCATCTGTTAGTTTTAACGGCATTTATGATCAGCAAAAACAAACGAGTGACAGTTATGGCAGTGATCGCCAATCTCTACAAGCAGGTGTGCAAGTCAATTTCCCATTGTTTGATGGTTATAATCGAAAAAATCAAATTGTCGTTGCTCAAGAAAACTTAAAATTAAAGCAATTAGAGCAAGAAAGATTGAAACTTGAAATTAATGCTGAAATCTGGAAAAGCTATAATGAGCTAAATGCAATCCATGACAATATTAAGGCGCTAACGATATTGAATCAAAGTGCTTCAGAAGCCTATGAAGTCGCCCAAGGACGTTATAAAGCGGGTGTAGGAAATTTACTCGAAGTGCTTAATGCTCAGAATGTGTTGAATGAAGCAAAAATGAATTATTCCACCTTGTTGACAGAGTTTTTAGTGGTGAGGTATCAACTTTTATCTAACATGGGGAACTTGAATATTTGGAATGAGACTCAAGCTCAATAAGCCTTTATAAATAAGAGATTGGAGTGATCAAAAAATCACTCCGAAACTAGAGATACGATTAAATAGCAGAATAGAATGGGAACATCCCAAATATTAATCCACTTGCAAGCATCACTAAGCACGTAATAATCGCCCATTTAATGGTAAATTTTTGGTGTTGACCAAACTCAATCCCAGCAAGCCCGCAGAGTAAAAAGGTAGATGGAACTAAGGGTGAGAGCAGATGAACGGGTTGACCAACAATCGATGCACGAGCCATTTCCACAGGAGAGATGCCATAATGTGCTGCAGCTTCAGATAAGATGGGCAGAACACCATAGTAAAAAGCATCATTTGACATAAAGAACGTTAAAGGCATGCTTAAAACGGCTGTGATTGGTGCCAAATATGGACCCATACTATCTGGAATAATCGCTACTAACTCTTTTGACATGGCATCGACCATACCCGTGCCAGTGAGTAAACCTGTAAAAATACCAGCGGCAAAAATAATACCAACGACATTTAAAGCACTACCAGCATGATGAGCGACTAAGCTTTTTTGCATATCAATATCACGATAGTTCACGACTAAAGCAATACACAATGCAATCATAAATAAAATAGGCATAGGCAAAATACCCATGACTAGGCTGGCCATCAGTGCAAGAGTTAATAATCCATTAAACCATCTCAAATGCGCTCGATTTGCCTCTGGGTTTGATGAAATTTGAATATTGTCGCCATGGCTAATATCCAATTCCATGATGCCTAATCTTTTTCGCTCCATTCGGCCATACATGGTTCCTAAAAAGTACAACCAACCAATGGCGAACAGCATCGGTAAAATCATAGGAACAAACACATCGCTAGGATCTACATGGAGTGCACTTGCCGCACGTGCAGTAGGTCCACCCCATGGCGTTAAATTCATGATTCCACTGGCTAACATCATGAGACAGGCCATAATTAAAGGGCTCATGCCTAATCGCTTGTAAAGCGGTAACATGGCAGCAACACAGATCATATAAGTGGTAGAGCCATCACCATCTAAAGACACGATCAATGTTAAGGTAATCGTACCTAATACTACTTTGAGGGGATCACCTTTTACCAATCTGAGAATAAATTTCACTGATGGATCGAATAAACCTGTATCAATCATGATGGCAAAATACAAGATAGCAAATAGCAACATGACGCCGGTAGGTGCTAACTTTTTAACACCATCTAACATCATTTCACCAAGTTCATTAAGTTGAATATGGTTCAAACTATCTACAAAAAAACCTAATCCATATGCAATTAGCGCAAAAAGAACGGGAATAAGCGTGAGTGCGACGAGGGGAGTCATACGTCTAGACATAATGAGGTACATAAAGCACAAAATCATGCCCAAACCAAGCAAGGTCAACATGGATCTATCCTTAGATTAGCGTTTTAATCAATATTGTTTCTATTACAGTATTTGTTATCTTCGAAAACGCCGACCATCTTAGAGAAATTTATGATTAAACTAAATATTGTTTAGAAAATATTAAAATAACCATAATTTTTATAAAAAATAGTAGTTAAAATTCATAAGTTTAAAATTTATATTTTGTGATTGGAGACATTAAACATGATTTTTAAGTGCGATAGTTGTAATAAAAATTGAGTATAAATTCTAATTTTAATAATTTTTGAAGGCGAAAAATCTCAAGTTTAATTAGATAAACTGAATAAAAAAATCCACCTGAGTGGTGGATAGTGTCTTATTCAACAGTTGATTCTAATTCTGCTTTTTCATCAAGTAATCTGGTCACGAGTAGTTGGTCAATTTTAAAATGGTCAACATCGACCACCTCGAATTTATAACCATTAAATACTACACTATCAGCAGGACGTGGAATCTTACGAAGTTTAAACATCATAAACCCAGCTAAAGTTTCATAGTTTTCATCATCAGGCATTTCATCAATTTCTAATGCATGCTTGACATCTTCAATAGGTGTACTGCCTTCAATCAGCCAAGAATGATCATCCCGCTTGATAATTTGAAGATCTTCATCCGTTGGCGTAACCCAGTCACCCATCACGGTAATCATAATATCAGATAGGGTAATAACACCAACCACCAAGGCATATTCATTGATGACTACGGCAAACTTTTCTTTACTAGATCTGAAGCGATCAAGTAATTCTGATAGTGTAAGTGTATCTGGAATCGTTAATACATTACGGATAGTGGATTCATTCAACTGATTAAATTTTTGATTATTTAAAATACGAATCAAGATATCTTTAGCATCAACATAGCCAATCACTTGATCAATATTTTCATTGCAGACTAAATATTTTGAATAGGGAAATTCAGCCAGTTTTTGACGAATACTTTCTTCTGATTCATTGATGGTAAAGAAAACTACGTTTTCACGTGTAGTCATGCTCGAAGGAACATTTCGTTCTTCAAGTTCAAATACATTTTCAATAAAGTGATGTTCTTGTTTTTGTAAGACACCTGCTTGTGCCCCTGCATCCATTACCGCGGAAATATCATCAAAAGTAATATTATCATCACGAGTAGTATTTACTTTGAATAAACGGAATAAGAGGTTGGCAATTGCATTGATAAACCAAGCTAATGGACGACAAACAGTAATGAATACCTGAATAGGATTAATTAAAGAGACAGCGATTTTTTCAGGTGCAATCATTGCCAATCGTTTAGGCATAAGATCAGCAAATAAAATAAACAGTGATGTCACTAAAGTAAATGACAATGCAAAACCAATTGATTGTGACCAAGGACCATCATAGAAACGATCGACCAAAATCACAAAATAAGGTCTAAATGCAGCTTCACCTAAAATCCCCCCCAAAATTGCAATAGCATTCAAGCCGATTTGCGAGGCAGCAAAGAAATCAGCTGAATTTTCTTGAAGCGTAAGCACTTTTTGTGCACGATCATCACCAGACTCAGCCAAAATTTTCAGTTTCACTTTACGTGATCCTGCAAGTGCGATTTCACTTAATGATAAGAATCCAGCTCCAGCAATCAAAATCATAATGATCACGAAATTCTGAAAGAGGCTCACACGAACACCTTTGTTTTTAAATTATTTATGAGGAAAGTTTTATCACAAAAAACATAGAGGTAGTGAATTTTTACACTACCTCAATATCATAGTTATTGAGTAAAAAATTTTAAAGTATTGATTTAAATCAGCTCTACTCAATCAAAATTGTGAGAAGTGGGTATTGTTATTTGAAAGAAATTCACGATTTTCTTCCTCAGTCATTTGACGAGCAACATATAAAATCAACTGACGTAACCAACGATGAGCAGGATGATGATGTAATAGAGGGCACCACGCCATTTTGAGTTCAAATTCAGGAATGTAAAATGGAGGGTCTTTGAGCATCAAGTTTTGACTTTTAGCTTGTAGGCGAGCGATTTTCGTCGGTAATGTCGCAATGAGATCGACATTAGACGCTAATAAACCTGGCATTTGATAATGACGTGTAAATACCGAAATTTTGCGTTTTTGACCAATACGTTCTAAAGCTTGATCAATCCAACCTAAACCAGCTTGTTTTTCTGGGTTAACACCAAATCCTACCCCCATCCCAGTTTTAGAAACCCAGATATGTTGCGCATCTAGATAACTTTTTAGATTCAAATTATTTACGGCAGGATGCTTATTATTGAGTAAGCATGAAAAGCTGTCACGCCACACCAGAACCTGATGAAAACTTTGTGGTATTTCGTTGAAACGGTTGATAGCAAGATCAACTTTGCCTTGTTCCATATCACGATAGGATACATCACTCGGTGTTAGAAAATCTAAAACAACATTTGGTGCTTCAGAACGCAGAGCCTTAACTAAGCGAGGCACAAGTGTAGCTTCAGCATAATCTGAAGTCATGATGCGGAAAACACGATTTGACGTATAAGGTCTAAATTCTGTTCGTGGTTCTAAGATCATAGATAGATCAGAAAGGGCATCACGAATACGAGGTTGTAGTTCTAAAGCCCTTTCTGTAGGAGTCATTCCTTCAGAAGAGCGAATTAAAAGCGGATCATTAAATAAGTTACGAAGACGACGTAAAATATTACTCATTGCAGGCTGAGTAACACCCAATTGTTCTGCTGCACGTGTAACATTCTTCTCTCGCAAAAGAACATCTAAGTAAATTAAGAGATTGAGATCAACCCGCTCAAGATTCATAAAAAAAATACCGAAAATAAATTTTTGAAATCGTGGGGAATTATGCCATAAGCGCTTAGGTTTGTGTGTTTTTATGCTGATTTTTTCAGCATAATTTAACATATATTCATCAAATTTACGTTTTTTTTGTCATAAGACAGACCCTATACATTTATTTAAAAAATAGGGCTTTAGTTGTTTTTGAAATTACCATGCTATGTTCTAAATTGTTTTTAGGTTTATCTCAATTTAAATGCTTTATTGTTGATTCCATCAATATGGTTCACAGTTTAAAAAATATTCATTTAAAACTAACAGTTTATTAATAATGCTCTGTCAAAAAAGTCAATTGAACGGTAAAATCTAAAGATGTTTGAAGAAAAAATAAACGTAATGGTGAGCTTGATACTTAAGTCTAATGAATAAGAATTACTCAAATTGTGTTAAAAGTGTACAAAGACTTATTTTATAAATTTTATTAAAATCAATAATTTATTGAATGGTATTTCATTTATATTACGACTTTAATCTACATATTTTTTAAATAAATACTGAGAATTAAACGAAAATATTGGATTAATTTCTAGAGTCAATCTAAGCTAAGTCCATAGCAACGAAGCGCTCTAAATCTGAACAATTAATACCGAGTAGATTTAGTCCTTCGATTGATAAATCCTAAAATTATATACAGGGTAAAATATCATGACTACATACCAAACAGCGATTGATGCAATCCGCGAATTAAAAGCAAAATTCGGCAACACTTGGGCAGACATCAGTCCTGAAGATGCTGCACGTATGCAACTTCAAAACCGTTTCAAAACGGGTTTAGATATTGCGAAATACACAGCTGCGATTATGCGTCGTGATATGGCTGCTTATGATGCTGATTCTAGCAAATATACTCAATCTTTGGGTTGCTGGCATGGTTTCATCGCACAACAAAAAATGATTGCGAACAAAAAATACTTCGGTACTACTGAACGCCGTTACATCTACCTTTCTGGTTGGATGGTTGCTGCACTTCGTTCTGAGTTTGGTCCACTTCCTGACCAATCTATGCACGAAAAAACTTCAGTTCCTGCATTGATCGAAGAAATCTACACATTCTTACGTCAAGCAGACGCAAAAGAATTAAACGACTTATTCCGTGCACTTAAAAAAGCGCAAGAAGCGGGTGACACTGCTAAAGCTGCTGAAATTACTTCACAAATCGACAACTTCCAAACTCACGTTGTGCCAATTATTGCCGACATCGACGCTGGTTTCGGTAACGAAGAAGCAACTTACTTACTTGCGAAGAAAATGATCGAAGCGGGTGCATGTGCACTTCAAATCGAAAACCAAGTTTCTGACGCGAAACAATGTGGTCACCAAGCAGGTAAAGTAACTGTTCCACACGAAGACTTCATTGCGAAAATCCATGCACTTCGCTATGCATTCTTAGAAATGGGTCTTGACGACGGTATCATCGTTGCACGTACTGACTCTGAAGGCGCTGACTTGACTCAAAAAATCCCAGTGGTTAAAGAGCCAGGCGATATCGCTTCTCAATACATCAGCTACTTAGACACCACTGAAATTGATATTTCAGAAGCGCAAGAAGACGAAATCCTAATCAAACGTGATGGTAAATTACACCGTCCTAAGCGTTTAGCTTCTGGTCTATATCAATTCCGTGAAGGTACTCAAATTGACCGTGTTGTACTTGACTGTGTAACAAGCTTACAGAACGGTGCTGACCTTCTTTGGATCGAAACTGCAACGCCAAACGTTGAAGAAATCGCTCACATGGTGAACCGTGTACGTGAAGTTGTGCCAAATGCAAAACTTGTTTATAACAACTCACCATCATTCAACTGGACGTTAAACTTCCGTCAACAAGCTTACGACCGTTGGGTTGCTGAAGGTAAAGACGTATCTGCTTACGACCGAGCTAAGTTAATGAGCGCTGAGTATGACAATACTGAATTAGCTGCTGATGCTGATGCGAAGATCCGTACGTTCCAAGCTGATGCTTCTCGTGAAGCAGGTGTATTCCATCACTTGATTACACTTCCTACTTACCACACTGCTGCGCTTTCTACACATGAGCTTGCAGAAGGTTACTTCGGTTCTGAAGGTATGTTGGCTTATGTTGCTGGTGTACAACGTAAAGAAATCCGTGGCGGTATCGCTTGTGTTAAACACCAAGCAATGGCTGGTTCAGACATCGGTGATGACCATAAAGAAATCTTCGCTGGCGACAACGCGCTTAAAGCGGGTGACGATGCGAAAAATACAATGAACCAATTCTCTGCATAAGCACTGAACTGATTCAAAAAAACCCTGCGTAAGCAGGGTTTTTTTATTGTCAATGCAATGATTTAACTAAATACATGAGCCAATTTAATTGATGTATAGATAGAAAAACAGCGATAGTAAAACCGAATACATATTTTGAATAAAAGTAATGCCAAAGCTGTTACAATCCCGAAAATTTACATTTGTATATTTATATGTTTGAAAAATTTGCTGAACAGAGTTTAAATGCATTAGGTTGGGAAATTGATAACCATTGGCCCTTAGATTTAGACCAATGTGTCATGATTGCTGCACCACACACCAGTAACTGGGATGCTTTATACGCGCGATTAGCGCTCAAAGCTTTAGGTGTAAATGTCAGAATTACAATCAAAGACAGCTATATGAAGTTTCCATTTGGTCCTTTTGTCCGGGCTATGGGAGGGATCGGAATTAATCGCCGACCAAAGAAAGAGGGAGAGGAAAGACCAAGCATGGTGCAATTAATGGCAGATCTTTTTAAAGATCATCCAAAATTGGTCATGTTGGTGACGCCAGAGGGAACAAGGTCAAAACAAGAAAAATGGAAAACGGGTTTTTACCATGTAGCAATTACAGCGAATGTCCCAATCGCTTTAGCATATATGGATTACAGTCAAAAAAAATGCGGTGTAGGTAAAATTATTTATCCTACTGGAGATATAGAAGTGGATATGGCAGAAATTATGGAATTTTATTCAAAGATTTCAGCTAAATTCCCCGAAAAATTTAGTGTTGACCAACGATATTCACACAACAGTTAATATATGGAGAAGGCAGAACAATCTGCCTTTTTAATACAAGAAAATTGCGTTTAAGGTTAAAATAAAGCCTGAAAAAAACAATAAAGTTAAGACAATCGATTTAAATTTTTGCTCAGATATTTGATAAAAAATTTTTGCACCAATGATCGTAGGTAGGCTAACTGCAAAGATCAAAATCCACAAATAAGACAAGTGATTCACGTTAATGGTCTGGTTAAATAAATAGATGATCAAAGTAAACAGTTGGATGGCAAAATTAAAATGTCGAAGAATGTTGCGTTGCTCATGTTTAGGAAGTTGTTTAAGCATCACCCAAGCCGAGGGAATTGCACCACAGAATCCACCGAGCCCACCTAAAATTCCACCCAAAAAACCAATCAAGCCGTCCATCCTGAGTCTGGTATCTTTTAAACAATGTAGTTGCGGATTAAAGAACATGAGTGGGCACCAAATTAATAAAAATATCCCAAGTAGTAATTTGAACGTGTCTGCATTGATATAATGAAGCAAAAAAGTACCCAAAGGTACTCCAATTAAGCCAGCGATAATATAGACCCAAACGATAGAAGGCTTTATAAAGGTTCTTGGTTCTTTATACATTGAAATGATATGACACCATAGTGATGCACAAACGACCAAGGGGGCGGTGATCTGAGGCGGTAGAATCCATACCCAAAAAGACATCGCAATAAGAGCGAAGGCAAAACCTATGAGACCTTGAATAAATCCAGCAAAAATTGCGCCTAGAATAAAGATACATAACGTCATAAGGTGACTGCATCAATTGCTGAAGCAGGAGTAAAAGAAAAATGCATAAGATCGTCGGGTAGGGAAAACTGATCAATCCTAAAATAATATTTGTTATCTTAAAAATAATAAGAAAAGCAATAGCTAGCAGTAAAGCGAATAAAAGCCCTGAAAATCAGGGCTTTTATCATTAATTGGTTTTAGGTTTTAGGTTTTGTGTAAGACCGTTGATGTCTCCACCCTGAATACCGAGTTCACTCATTAAGCTGTCAATAAGAGGGGCTTGTGAACGATATCTGAGTGCGCTATTCACCACTTGGTCTGAAAGTGCAACAGATTGTGATTGATCTGCTTGATCAGCTGAAGTTGTGGCGCCAGTAATGCCACCCAGACCATTCACTTGTAATATCTTGATATCATCAATATTTTCCATTGGTTTAACACTTTCACGTATGATTTCAGGCAAATACTTTAAAAGCGCCAAACGAATTTGCATCTCAACTTGTTCACTCGACAAGATATTATTTGCTTCATTGACTGCGCGTGTCCCTTCAGCATCGACTTGGTATTGTTTTTCTAAAGCTTGAGCCAATAAAATTTTAGCATCAGCTTCACCTTTAGCTTTTAGGCGAACTTTTTCTGCTTCTGCTTCAGCCGCAGTACGCACAGCTTCAGCCTCATCTACAGCAGCTTGTTTTGATGCCTCGGCAGCCACAGTAATTGAAATAGCATCAGTTTCTGCAGCCTGTTTTGCAGCAACAAGTTCAACCGCTTTAATACGCTCAGCTCGCTGTGTTTCACGAACAGTCACAACTTCTTCCTCAGCTTTCACTGCTTGCGCACGAGCTTGGTCAGCAAGTGCTTTGGCTTCAGATTCAGCACGAGATTTCTCGGCAATCGCGATTGCGCGATCTTGTTCCGCAAGTTCAATGGTTTTCTTTTGTTCTACTTGCGCTTGTTCAATAATTTGTGCTTTTTGAATATTTTGATTTTCGACATCACGTGCAGCTGAAATACGTTTTAATTCAATTTCACGTTCTGCAGCGATTTGGGCTTCTTCTGCCTCACGCTTTTTGGCAGCTTCTTGCGTTGCAATTTCAGCAAGTTGTTCAGCTTTTCGAATCGAAATTTCACGCTCTTGTTGCATCTTTGCGTATTCTTCTTCACGCAGGATTTGAAGGCGTGCTTGTTCAGCCTCTAAATTTTTCGCTTTAATGGCTAAGTCAGCATCTTGTTCAATATCGTTACGTTTTTTTCGTCGATCTTCAATAGTTTCTGTTAATTTTGTTAAACCTTCTGCATCAAATGCATTTTGTGGGTTAAAAAATTTAAAGCTGGTCTGATCAAGTCCTGTTAAAGATACAGTTTCGAGTTCTAAACCATTTTTGAACAGATCTTCTGAAACTACTTGTTGAACTTTCTGAACGAAGTCGACACGTTTTTCATGTAACTCTTCCATAGCCATTTCTGCTGCTACTGCACGCAGGGAATCTACAAATTTACCTTCAACCAAATCTTTTAATTCATTTGGTGACATGGTTTTTTGACCCAAAGTTTGTGCTGCGGTAGCAATCGATTCAGCTGTTGGCTTAACACGAACATAGAACTCAGCCATCACATCTACACGCATTCGATCACGCGTAATCAAGGCTTGATCAGCTGCACGTTTAACTTCTAAGCGAAGGGTATTCATATTGACAGGAATGACTTCATGTAAAACAGGAAGTACAATTGCACCACCTCCTAGTATAACTTTTTCCCCACCAAATCCAGTTCTGACAAATGAAACTTCCTTGCTAGAGCGTTTATATAGTCGTGCAATAATGGTTCCGATGACAACCAGTGCAATGAGAATAAGTCCTGCAATTATAATAATTTGATAAAAACTTGAACTAAACATTTTTTTCTCTAAGTTGATTTATTGTGAAATTGCTTGAAAGCCTTTGAGACTACGTTGTGTAAGTAAGACTTGCTGACCTTGTACGAATATTTCGTCAGCTTCAGGTTCGACCAAAATGTAATGTGTTTGACCAAAGCGATCTTTGAGTTTTGCTTGCGCAGGATAGTGCAGTCGAGCAGTGCCTAAAATGATTTCTGCTCGAAGTCCAATTAAATCGTCGCTATGAATTGCTGTGGTTTCATCTTTAGGGATGATTTTTGCTATCCATCTTGAGAATAGCCGTACGAATGGCATACAGACCACAAGTACCAGTGGAGTAATGAGCCAGACTGTTAAAAATGATCCAAATACATGATGGATGATAGATTGGGCTAAGAAGCCAACAATTGAAAAGGTCGTGAGAAAGATGATCAGCCAAATTAATACAGGAATACGTCCAAGATAAAGCCAATCTAAAAATTGCATCCAAATACTAGATTGATGGTCAACGATCATTTCAGGAGAAGAATCTAATGAACTAGGTAGAAATTGCTCTAAAAATCCTTGAATACTGAGACCTGTTATTAATAGAAAGACTTCAAGAATGCCTATAAAAAACATCAAGCAGATACTAATACTGAAGAATAGGTTCGACGGATTTATAAACATGTCCCACATGGGTAGTCTCTTATAGATATTAGAATTTTTATCAAATTTTAATCAAAATAATAAAATAAAGTGACGTAATTATCAATTATATAATATTGATTTCATTTTGAATGGATTCAACATAAAAAATACGCAGTGATTGGGGTGATCACTGCGCAGAACAACGAATCTGCTTACACAGTTTCGGTTAAGGAGAAATGTTATGAATTTTGGGGGTATTCATAACAGTAATTAAATGATATTCAATTTCATTTAGCAACTCATTGGTAGTCGGGTTAAAACGTGTAAGATTACGTTAATAAGTTTAATTGAAGGTTAATTTTAAATAGACTAATAAATAACCATAAAAAAAGCCGCAATGTGATGCGGCTTTAAGTTTGCTTATTTTTAGGGATTAAAATTTAAAAACACCTAATCCTGCTTTAACTTCATCCAATGTTGCTTGCGTAATATCACGACATTTGTCAGTACCAGTTTTTAAGATATCCATAATATAATCAGGATCCTTAGCAAGCTCCATACGACGTTCACGAATAGGCGTGATCAACTCTTTTAGAACACCTTCAAGGCGTTTTTTGACTGTGCCATCACCTAAACCACCACGACGATAGTGATCTTTAAGCTCTGCTACTTCTTCTGGATTTGGATCGAAAGCATCTAAATAAGTAAATACAACATTACCTTCCACCTGACCTGGATCTTCAATACGAAGATGATTAGGATCTGTATACATAGCATTTACCGCTTTTTTAATGTCTTTATCAGAAGCATCTAAAACAATTGTATTGCCCAATGATTTAGACATTTTAGCTTTACCATCAAATCCTGGTAATCGACCAACATTCGATAGCAGTGCCTTACATTCAGGCAAAAGCTCTTGACCAATCTGACGATTTAAACGACGAACAATTTCATTTGTTTGTTCAATCATTGGAATTTGGTCTTCACCCACGGGCACAATCGATGCTTTAAAAGCAGTGATATCAGCTGCTTGAGCAACTGGATAGCATAAGAATCCAGCTGGGATGTCACGCTCGAACCCACGCATTTGTATTTCAGACTTAATCGTAGGATTTCGTTCTAGTCTTGAAACTGTGACAAAGTTTAAATAAAGCATGGTCAGTTCATTCAAAGCTGGCAAGCTTGATTGAACGCAAATTGTTGTTTTTGTCGGGTCGATCCCAACAGCGAGATAGTCAGTTGCAACTTCAATAATATTACGTCTAACTTTTTCGAAGTTATCAGCATTGTCTGTAAAAGCTTGTGCATCAGCCAATAATAGATGTTGGTGATGGGAATCTTGCAAACCTACTCGTGAACGTAAAGAACCGACAAAGTGGCCTAAATGAAGTTGTCCAGTTGGACGGTCACCTGTCAAAATAACAGGGCGATTATCTTGATTACTCATTTTCTATACCAAAGTCATCAACACTAGGGCTGAATTTTTAAAATTTCGCAATATTGTACGGCATTATTTTTTTTTATGTCAGCATAAAGCATCGAAAGAATCGAATTAAAAACACCTTATTTGAGATACTTTTAATAATGTTGATACAGAATAAATTGAAATAGAAGAATAAAATTCCAAAAAACAAAGAAGGATAACAATAATGGCAAATAGTTTATTGGTGCTATTAGATGATATAGCCACCATTCTTGATGATGTTGCGCTGATGAGTAAAATGGCTGCAAAAAAAACGGCCGGTGTATTGGGTGATGACTTAGCACTCAATGCTCAACAAGTTAGTGGTGTGAAAGCCGACCGTGAATTGCCTGTCGTTTGGTCTGTTGCAAAAGGCTCATTTGTTAATAAATTAATTTTGGTTCCATTAGCATTATTAATTAGTGTGATTGCACCTTGGCTTATAAATCCTTTATTGATGTTAGGTGGATTATTTTTATGTTATGAAGGTGTAGAAAAAGTAATTCACTCATTACACCATAAAAAAGCTAAAACATCTGAACAGGCCGAAAAAGAACTCGAAAACTTAAATGTAGATCTAGCAACTTTTGAGAAAGATAAAATCAAAGGCGCGATACGAACAGACTTTATTTTATCTGCTGAAATTATCGTGATTTCATTGGGTACAGTTGCAGCAGCTACTTTTGGAATTAAGGTTGCAGTTTTGTCAGTCATCGCAATTTTAATGACGATTGGTGTTTATGGTTTGGTTGCTATGATTGTTAAAATTGATGATTTGGGATTTTATCTCGTCAAGCAAACGTCTACATTGAAACAAAGAATTGGTCAGGGCTTACTTGCTTTTGCGCCTAAACTTATGAAGACACTAACCATTGTCGGAACAATCGCGATGTTCTTGGTTGGTGGCGGTATTATTAATCATACCATTCCATTATTTCATCACTTTACTGAAGATTCAGTCGATTATATTGAACATATTCCAAATGTAGGCAGTATCATCGGTGCTTTAACCCCGACGCTCTTAAACTTTGTCATAGGTTTTATTGCAGGACTTATCGTTTTGGTCGTTGTTTCAGGAATACAAAAACTATGGAACGCTAGAAAAGTTTAGAGTTTGATGAAATAACGTATTATATGAAGTTATATGATTAAAAAGGGCTGAGATTATGCGTTGGAAAGGCCGGAGAGTAAGTAGTAATTTAGAAGATCGCCGTGGAGGCGGTGGGGCTAAAGCTGGTGGAATTAGTATTCTCGGTTTAGTTGTTGCATTTGTTGCTTGGAAATTTTTTGGGGTTGATCCACAACAAGCCTATCAGGCAACTAAACAAGTGACTTCTAACAATCAGCAACAAGCGATAGGGATTGAAAACCCAACACCCGAGCAACAAGAAACAGCGGCATTTGTTGGTACGGTACTCGCTGATACTGAAGATACATGGACCACCGTTTTTCAAAAACAGGGAATGCAATACCAAGCACCGAAACTAGTGATGTTTAGTGGTGTAGTCAATTCAGGCTGTGGTACAGCCCAGTCAGCGATGGGGCCATTTTATTGTCCTGCAGACCAAAAAATCTATATTGATACTGATTTTTTTAAAGATATGCGTCAGCAAATGGGTATATCGGGTGAACGAAATCAATCAGAATTATCTACACAAAATGCTGCTGGTGACTTTGCACAAGCTTATGTGATTGCGCATGAAGTCGGACATCATATTCAAAATCTTTTAGGTATTTCAACTCAAGTCCAACAAGCTAGACAACGAGCTACTGAAGCTCAAGGGAACCAATTATCAGTCCGTTTGGAATTGCAAGCTGATTGTCTAGCTGGTGTGTGGGCAAAAGATACACATCAACGAACTCAATTCTTGGAGCAAGGTGATGTTGAAGAGGCAATGGATGCGGCGCATAAGATTGGTGATGATTATCTTCAGAAAAAGGCTAGAGGACATGTGGTTCCTGATAGCTTTACCCACGGCACAAGCCAACAAAGAATGTATTGGTTCGATCGTGGCATGAAAACAGGTGATGTGAACCAATGTGATACATTCAATACCTCAATCTAAATCTACCAAGCAGAATCGATTGATTTTTTTGCAAAGTTAATACATGTAGCCTGCTAATGGAATAATTTATTAGGAAGGCTACACATCTTTAAAAAAAAAGGGATTGCGAGTAAACATTCTTTATATAAAATAAATAAATGGCTATAGTTTTTTCATTTAAAATTTAAATGATCTCATTTAAATAAAACATATCATAGAGTGCAAAATGGGCAACTTTTTTTTTCTCCAAGTATTTACAGTGGTTTTTGCCCTCTCAATTGCCACCACCATATTCAATAAACGAATTCTAGGTTTTCCCCAAGCGATAGGGGTGCCAATTGTTTCAGCAATTTTTGTCTTTATTCTGCAATGGGCTGCCAATTTATTAGGGGATAATCGTTTTATCACCATTAATTTGGCAAATATTGAAGAAGCAGTTCGTCATATTGATTTTTATGATTTTCTCGTAAATGGTGTTATTTGCTTCATTCTTACATCGTCGGCATTGAAATTTAAAGTGTCTGATCTAAAAGTGTATTGGAAGCCAATTAGTATTCTTGCCACTATTGCTTTGGTTTTGTGTGCAGCATTGTTTGGTGGATTATTATTTGGATTTCAATATTTGATTGGTAACCCTGTACCAATACTCGTACTTTTATTACTCGGTTCTGCTTTAGGGGCTACAGATCCAATCGGAATCAAAGGGGTACTCAGTTCTGTACGTGCACCACATCATTTAATGGTGAAATTGGAGGGTGAATCACTGTTCAATGATGCAATGTGTATCGCTGTATTTATGACATTGTTGAATGTGCTTGAAGGCGAGCATTTTAGTCTGTTGCTGACACTACAAACACTCCTTTATGAAATTGTGGTAGCTGTAATTATTGGTTTGGTATTTGGTTGGGGGATTTTACGATTGCTTCGCGGGAAGCATGAAATGGAATCATTAATCCTAACGACAGCTTTACTGGCTTGTGGTTCATATTTGGTTGCTTTATTTGCTCATGCATCAGCACCAATCGCATGTGTGATTGGTGGACTTATTGTTGGTAATAAATGGAAAGAAATTTTACAAAATCGTGAAATCCAAGAAGTAAATCACTTTTGGCATACAGTTGAAGGTATCATTAATTCTTTTTTATTTACTTTAATTGGTTTAGAGCTGTTTATTCTTGATCTTAATGCCAGCATGATACTTGGCGGTATTATCGCATTTGTAATTTTACATATTTCACGTTTTGCTGCGAACTTTCTGGCTTTTGCATTTTTCCCATCGTTTCGTAAGAAAAGCTATAACGGTAGCCTAGCAATTTTATCATGGGGGGGAGTAAGAGGGGGGATTTCATTGGCTCTAATTCTTGCGGTTGCTAATGTCCCAGAGTTAAGGCAATACAGTAGTATCTTGATTGGTTATACTTTTATTGTTGTTTTATTATCGGGCGTAGTATGTGGTTTAGGTTTGCCAGCAGTCATGAATGCTTTCTATTACAACCCTAATGAGGAAAAAGAGGGCTTAAAGGGAATATATCAGCGATTATGTAATAAGCTTAATCGTAAAGGATTTAAATATATTGTTGGTGAAGATAGTAAAGGTAATGAGATTATTACGATTTATAATCCTGAAGTGATATTAGATCGGACTTCTGATGATGGTGTGGCAATCGTCCATCATCCCGCTAAAGCTGAAGAGGTGAAGAAGTTAGAAAATCCAGAAAATTTCTAAAAAAATTATATCTAATTGAAGCAAGCATGATAGTGCTTGCTCTTTTTTTTATGAATTAAGCATGATCAATGCAGAAGATAACAGTGATATTGTTTAAATATTTTATTCAGTTACGCAGAATTTTATCGATGAAATATAAAATTAATATGTGAAAATTACATCATATTTAAAGCAAATTTTATTTCTTAACTTACTAAAAAGTTAGTATTAATTTTCAATATAAAATGAAAAGTATACTAGTTTACTAACATTAAAATGTTAGGTGAGCAAGTTACCGTATGTAGTTAAGCTAAATATAGCAGAAATTATGATAAGTAAGCCTTTGAAATTTGGTGACCTGAAATATCCTAAAAGTAAGTAAAAATATTAATTCTTATGTCATAAGTATTTGTAAATAAAAGATATATTTTGATTGTGGATGAGCGGTTACAAAAAGCTGATAAAATACGCAAAATCTATTCGCATTAAATCTTAAAAATGTGATATAAATCTCACTTATAGATAATAGTGTCTATCTTTTTTGTATCTTAGATGTAGAAAGATCGATAAAAATAAAATTTATAAGTGAGAATTTACCATGGCTAATATCTCCGTAATATCTAAAGAGAGTCATCAGGTATTAGAGAATGTCAACTCTAGTCAAGTGGGGCTTAACGAAAACTCTGTAGTTGTCGTTCAAGTATCTAAAGATGATGTAGCTTCAATCACTCGTGATAATAATAATGCTCTAATCAATTTGCGTAATGGTGAAGTGATTGTGATTGAAAACTATTTCAATCCTTCATTTGCTGATAACAGCCTCGTATTCCAAGATGAAAGTGGTCAACTTTATTGGGTTAAATTTACCAATGAAGATGGCTCAATTGCAGAAACAATTCTGTATTACCCAATTGAAGAAATCGAACCTCTTCTTTATTCCGATGATTTTATCGGTGGTATTCTCCCTTGGTTAATTGGTGCTGGTGCAGCTGGTGCAATTGCAGCAGTCGCAGATAATGGTTCTGACTCTAATCCTACGCCTCAGCCAAAGCCAAGTGCATTATTAAATGCACCAATCGTCATTGATGATGTGCCAGAGCATATCGGTGAAGTTGCTGATGGTGGTGTAACAAATGATGCTCGTCCAGAAATCAAAGGTTCTGGAGCTCAACCTGGTGCAATCATCAAAATCTATAATGGCGATGAACTAATTGGTGAGACGGTTGCATTGTCTAATGGTGATTGGAGTTTTACACCTGATCAAGATTTAAAAGATGGTATCTATGAGCTTTCTGTCACACAAACTGTAAGTGGTCAAGAAAGTGATAAATCACCGATTAAGACAATCACGCTTGATACTGTCCCACCATCAGACATCACTATTGATGAAATTGGAAATAAGGGTGAAACAAACTCAGAAACACCTAAATTATCAGGTGAAGGTGAGCCAGAATCTAATGTTGAAATAGAAATTAAAGATAAAGATGGGAACGTGGTTGATAAAGAAACTGTTCCTGTTGATAAAGATGGTAAATGGGAATATACACCTGAGAAAAACCTGGATGAAGGTAAATACGAAGTTATCGTAACGCCTATTGATAAATCAGGAAATAAAGGTGAAGAAGAAAAACAAGAATTCAATGTTGACTTAACTCCTCCAGACATAGACATCGATCCAATCCCTACTGATCCTGAACCTGAGGGTTGGGATACAGCAACGAATCAATCAACTTTTGCAATCGCTGCAATCGCAAATACTCTTTCGGAATCGGAGAATAATCCAGTGACTACAACTAAAAATCAAACTCCTACATTTACGGGAACCACTAAAGATAGTGAGAGCGTAAAAGTAGTGATTCGCGATAGTTCAGGTAAGATTATCGCAGAAGGTCCTGCTACAGTGACCAACGGTAAATGGCAGTTTAAATCACCTGTAACATTAGCTGAAGGTGACTATAAACTAGAAGCAACAGCATATGACGCGGCTGGTAATAGTAAAGTCGCTACTTCAAGCTTTACTGTGGATATTACTCCACCTAAAGTAACGATTGAAGAGTTACCACTTACTAACATTGATGCGCCTACTTTTAAAGGTAAAACTGAAGATGGTGCAACACAAGTACGTGTTGAAATCAAGGATGCAGCTGGCAAGGTTGTTCAATCTGCAGTTGTGAATGTTGCAGCCGATGGTAGCTGGACATATAAGCCATCTAAAGCATTACCAGATGGTACATATAGTGTCGAGGCTTCAGCTCGTGATGCGGTAGGAAATGTAAGTCAACCTGCTAAAACTACGGTTGAAGTTGATACAATCGATCCGGAAATTACAATCGATCCTCTAGAAGATACTAGTGATACAACTCCTGAAATTAATGGTAAGACTGAACCAGGCGCAACAGTAAAAGTTGAAATCTTAGACAAAGATGGCAACCCTGTAGCAACAGGTGATGCGACTGTAGATCCAGAAGGTAACTGGACGTTCACACCGACTGAAGCACTACCAGAAGGTGAATATACAGTTAAAGCTGAAGCGAAAGATAAAGCTGGTAACGTTGGTGAAGCGACATCTAATGGCTCATTTAAAGTTGATACAACTGCACCATCTGATACCGATGTAACGATTGATCCAATTGCGGATACAAACGATACAACACCAGAAATCACAGGTACAACTGAACCAGGAACAACAGTAAATGTCGTTGTTAAAGACAAAGACGGTCAAGTTGTTGCAGAAGGTCCAGCGACAGTTACAGGTGACACATGGACATACACACCATCAGTTGAATTGGCAGATGGCGAATATGACGTAGTTGCAAAAGCGACAGATAAAGCAGGTAACACAGGTGAATCTCAGCCAGAGAGCTTCGAGGTTGACACAGTAGCACCTGAATTAACCATCGATGAGCTTAAGCCAACAAACGATACTACACCAACAATCTCAGGTAAGACTGAGCCAGGTGCAACAGTAAAAGTTGAAATCTTAGACAAAGATGGCAACCCTGTAGCAACAGGTGATGCGACTGTAGATCCAGAAGGTAATTGGACGTTCACACCGACTGAAGAATTACCAGAAGGTGAATATACAGTTAAAGCTGAAGCGAAAGATGCGGTGGGTAATACTGCTACTGAAACTGCGGATGGCAAATTAACTGTAGATACAACTGATACAGATGTAGCGATCGATCCAATTGCAGATACAAACGATACAACACCAGAAATCACAGGTACAACTGAACCAGGAACAACAGTAAATGTCGTTGTTAAAGACAAAGACGGTCAAGTTGTTGCAGAAGGTCCAGCGACAGTTACAGGTGATACATGGACATATACACCATCAGTTGAATTAGCAGATGGCGAATATGACGTAGTTGCAAAAGCAACAGATCAAGCAGGTAACACAGGTGAATCTCAGCCAGAGAGCTTCGAGGTTGACACAGTAGCGCCTGAATTAACCATTGATGAGCTTAAGCCAACAAACGATACTACACCAACAATCTCAGGTAAGACTGAGCCAGGTGCAACAGTAAAAGTTGAAATCTTAGACAAAGATGGTAACCCTGTAGCAACAGGTGATGCGACTGTAGATCCAGAAGGTAACTGGTCGTTCACACCGACTGAAGAATTACCAGAAGGTGAATATACAGTTAAAGCTGAAGCGAAAGATGCGGTGGGTAATACTGCTACTGAAACTGCGGATGGCAAATTAACTGTAGATACAACTGCACCATCTGATACCGATGTAACGATTGATCCAATTGCGGATACAAACGATACAACACCAGAAATCACAGGTACAACTGAACCAGGAACAACAGTAAATGTCGTTGTTAAAGACAAAGACGGTCAAGTTGTTGCAGAAGGTCCAGCGACAGTTACAGGTGATACATGGACATACACACCATCAGTTGAATTGGCAGATGGCGAATATGACGTAGTTGCAAAAGCAACAGATCAAGCAGGTAACACAGGTGAATCTCAGCCAGAGAGCTTCGAGGTTGACACAGTAGCACCTGAATTAACCATCGATGAGCTTAAGCCAACAAACGATACTACACCAACAATCTCAGGTAAGACTGAGCCAGGTGCAACAGTAAAAGTTGAAATCTTAGACAAAGATGGCAACCCTGTAGCAACAGGTGATGCGACTGTAGATCCAGAAGGTAACTGGACGTTCACACCGACTGAAGAATTACCAGAAGGTGAATATACAGTTAAAGCTGAAGCGAAAGATGCGGTGGGTAATACTGCTACTGAAACTGCGGATGGCAAATTAACTGTAGATACAACTGCACCATCTGATACCGATGTAACGATTGATCCAATTGCGGATACAAACGATACAACACCAGAAATCACAGGTACAACTGAACCAGGAACAACAGTAAATGTCGTTGTTAAAGACAAAGACGGTCAAGTTGTTGCAGAAGGTCCAGCGACAGTTACAGGTGACACATGGACATATACACCATCAGTTGAATTGGCAGATGGCGAATATGACGTGGTTGCAAAAGCAACAGATCAAGCAGGTAACACAGGTGAATCTCAGCCAGAGAGCTTCGAGGTTGACACCGTAGCGCCTGAATTAACCATCGATGAGCTTAAGCCAACAAACGATACTACACCAACAATCTCAGGTAAGACTGAGCCAGGTGCAACAGTAAAAGTTGAAATCTTAGACAAAGATGGCAACCCTGTAGCAACAGGTGATGCGACTGTAGATCCAGAAGGTAACTGGACGTTCACACCGACTGAAGAATTACCAGAAGGTGAATATACAGTTAAAGCTGAAGCGAAAGATGCAGTGGGTAATACTGCTACTGAAACTGCGGATGGCAAATTAACTGTAGATACAACTGCACCATCTGATACCGATGTAACGATTGATCCAATTGCGGATACAAACGATACAACACCAGAAATCACAGGTACAACTGAACCAGGAACAACAGTAAATGTCGTTGTTAAAGACAAAGACGGTCAAGTTGTTGCAGAAGGTCCAGCGACAGTTACAGGTGATACATGGACATATACACCATCAGTTGAATTGGCAGATGGCGAATATGACGTAGTTGCAAAAGCAACAGATCAAGCAGGTAACACAGGTGAATCTCAGCCAGAGAGCTTCGAGGTTGACACAGTAGCACCTGAATTAACCATCGATGAGCTTAAGCCAACAAACGATACTACACCAACAATCTCAGGTAAGACTGAGCCAGGTGCAACAGTAAAAGTTGAAATCTTAGACAAAGATGGCAACCCTGTAGCAACAGGTGATGCGACTGTAGATCCAGAAGGTAACTGGACGTTCACACCGACTGAAGAATTACCAGAAGGTGAATATACAGTTAAAGCTGAAGCGAAAGATGCGGTGGGTAATACTGCTACTGAAACTGCGGATGGCAAATTAACTGTAGATACAACTGCACCATCTGATACCGATGTAACAATTGATCCAATTGCGGATACAAACGATACAACACCAGAAATCACAGGTACAACTGAACCAGGAACAACAGTAAATGTCGTTGTTAAAGACAAAGACGGTCAAGTTGTTGCAGAAGGTCCAGCGACAGTTACAGGTGACACATGGACATATACACCATCAGTTGAATTGGCAGATGGCGAATATGACGTGGTTGCAAAAGCAACAGATCAAGCAGGTAACACAGGTGAATCTCAGCCAGAGAGCTTCGAGGTTGACACCGTAGCGCCTGAATTAACCATCGATGAGCTTAAGCCAACAAACGATACTACACCAACAATCTCAGGTAAGACTGAGCCAGGTGCAACAGTAAAAGTTGAAATCTTAGACAAAGATGGCAACCCTGTAGCAACAGGTGATGCGACTGTAGATCCAGAAGGTAACTGGACGTTCACACCGACTGAAGAATTACCAGAAGGTGAATATACAGTTAAAGCTGAAGCGAAAGATGCGGTGGGTAATACTGCTACTGAAACTGCGGATGGCAAATTAACTGTAGATACAACTGCACCATCTGATACCGATGTAACGATTGATCCAATTGCGGATACAAACGATACAACACCAGAAATCACAGGTACAACTGAACCAGGAACAACAGTAAATGTCGTTGTTAAAGACAAAGACGGTCAAGTTGTTGCAGAAGGTCCAGCGACAGTTACAGGTGACACATGGACATATACACCATCAGTTGAATTGGCAGATGGCGAATATGACGTGGTTGCAAAAGCAACAGATCAAGCAGGTAACACAGGTGAATCTCAGCCAGAGAGCTTCGAGGTTGACACAGTAGCGCCTGAATTAACCATCGATGAGCTTAAGCCAACAAACGATACCACTCCTGAAATTACTGGTAAAACAGAACCAGGAGCGATAGTTGATGTTGTGATCAAAGACAAAGACGGTGAAATTGTCTCTGAAGGTAAAGCAGAAGTTGATCCAGAAGGTAACTGGACGTATACACCGACTGAAGAATTACCAGAAGGTCATTACGATATTGAAGTAACTCCGACTGATAAAGCGGGTAACAAAGGTGATACTTCTAAAGAACAGTTAGAAGTTGATACAACACCTCCTTCTGACATTACTATTGATCCAATTGGTGGTGATGATTTCGAATCGAATGATCCTCAACCGGAAATTACAGGAACAGGTGAGAAAGGTTCGCTAGTGGATATCGTGATCACTGGTCCAGATGGCTTCGAAGAGAAGGCAACTGTTGAAGTTGGAGAAGATGGTAAATGGTCGTATAAGCCAGAAGCTGAGTTGGAAGAAGGTGACTACAAAATCGAAGCTACTCCTAAGGATGAAGCTGGAAACGTAGGTAATCCAACTGAACAAGATTTTGTAATCGACTTGACACCACCAGATATCGATATTGATCCGTGGGAAGATGATAATGATCCTTGGTTAGATATCGATCCTTGGGATGATGAAGAAGCTGCATGGGATGTGAGTGAAGCTGCATCTGTACAGGCAGTATCATTAGCTGCTGAGCCTCAAATTGCTGCATTCTCTGCTTTCGCTGCACGCTCATTATTTGTAGCTGAACCAGTAGTAAAAGCAGCTCAAGTAACGGCGGTTGATCCATCATTAAACTACACTAACAATCCGCAACGAACTTTTGGTGGTAAAACTCAGAATAATCCATCACAAGTTAATGTTGAAATTAAGGATCAAAATGGTGTGGTGGTTTCCAGTGGTCTTGCAATATTGACAGCTGATCGATGGTCTTATAAGCCTTCTGAGCCTTTAGCCGATGGTGTATATGTATTGGAAGCTGTACCAGGAGATAAAGCAGGCAATAGTGGTGCTAAAGTTACTCAAAAGTTTGCAGTGGATACACTTTCACCTGATTTGTCAGTTGAAGAGTTATATCCTACAAACGATACTACTCCAGCAATTTCTGGTTCAACTGAACAATATTCTAAAGTTCAAGTCGTGATCAAAGATAAGAATGGAAATACTGTTGTAGATGCACCAGCTTCTGTAGATAGCTCAGGCAATTGGACATTTACACCGCCAAGAGATTTAGCGGATGGAAATTACACAGTTGAAGTAACATCTACTGATTTAGCTAAGAACAAAACAACTGAAACTCAGCAATTAACAGTTGATACTCAAGCTCCTGATGCTGTGATTATTAATCCAATTACAGATCCAAGTGACTTGAAACCAGTATTAACAGGTAAAGCTGAAGCGAATACTACTGTCGAATTAGTGATTAAGGACTCTACAGGTCGAATTATTGATTCTGCACTTGTTCCTGCTGATCAAAATGGTAATTGGACATATCCAATCAACAATAATTTACCAGAAGGTACAATTATCGTTGAAGCTAAAGCGATTGATGAAGCTGGAAATGTCGGTCCTTCATCAAGCATCGGCTTCGATTTGGATGTGACTCCTCCAGATGCGCCAACGGCAACATTTAATGCAGATGGTTCATTAGTAACAGGTACTGCACAAGCTTTATCAACTGTTAAAGTAAAAGATGCAAACAACAACGTGATTGGTACAACCACTGCGGATAGCAATGGAAACTACTCAATTAAGTTGATACCAAGTTTAAACGATGGACAAAATGTATATGTGACCGCTTCGGATGTAGCGGGTGAATCTGCACCACGTCAAGTGACTGCTCCAAACATTCCGTTGGATGCCATTGATAATGTTGCTAAAGCTGGTATTGAATACGAGTATCCTGTTACAGAGAAATTCATTAAAGATGCAATTTCTTATAATTGGTTGATTGGCTTCGCCGGTTTTGCGATTGGTAAAACAAGTGGTGCTACAGAGTTTACAATTGGTGCAAACAAAACTGCAGATGTGCAGCTTCAAGTAAAATCAGCATCATGGGGAACATTATTAGACTCAGTATCAATTGTTCTTTACCAGCAAAATAGTTCTGGTAAGTGGGTACCAATTGCCAATAATAAATCTGCAGGATTATTTGATTTCATCGGCTTATTTGGAGAAGTTGCTCATATCAATTTAGAAGATTTACCTGCAGGTAAATATTGCATAGAAATGAGTAATGGTAACCTTGCTTCTTTACCAGGTTATGTACAGACTAATTTAGTAATTAAAGAAACTAATACAAGTACAACGCCTGTAGTGAAGTCAATCACTGAAGCGAAGGGTAATGTGATTACTGATCTTGATCCTATACATGGTAAAGATCTTGTAGTTTCCGGTGCTGTTGTGAAAGCTGTAAATGGTGTTGCGATTAATGGTGCAACAACAATTAAAGGTGAGTTTGGTACATTAACTATCGATGCAAACGGTACATACGCTTATAAGCCAAATGCAAACCTTAACGCGATTGGTAAAACGGATGTATTTAAATACACGATTACTGATCCTGTAACTGGTAAGTCTGATACAGCTCAATTAGTACTTCAAATTGATTCTAAATCAGGTTCACCATTGGCTTGGAGCAAATTCACACCAGAAGCAAACGCGAATGATGCTGATGCATTGGCGAATGAAACAGCAGGTAAGTTTAATTCTACTTACTTGAATGAAACAGTTTCTGCTAAAGGTTTGGATAAGTTGATCTTTAATGTGTTAAATGACAACAGCCATAACGGTGGTAATGGCGTTGACACAATCAATGACTTCCAATTAGGCAGCAATGTGAAGATTGATGTTTCTGAGTTGTTATCTGATAGTGCAACTGCTCAAAACATTGATAAATTCATCTTTGTCGAGAAAGACGGAAACAATACGAAGTTAAGTATTGATCGTGATGGCGCAGGTACAACTTATAACAAGGTTGACCTAATTACTTTCAACAATACTGATGTTTCACTTCAAGACTTGTTGAACAAAAACCACTTGTTGTTCTAATAGACTAATGTGAAAAAGAGGAACTTCGGTTCCTCTTTTTTTATTCAAGAATAAAAAAAATGGGACATTTAAAATGTCCCATTCATTGTCTATAACTTATTTGAGTAGATTAAGAAAATTTAAATAATGTTGTACGAGGATTTGTTCTTGTTCCAATATTGGTGTATGACCTACACCTTTTAAGATGATAGGCTCTTGAGCATTTTTCAGTAATCCTTTCAGTTCAGCTGCAGCTTCTACATTAATAATTTGATCACGATCTCCCCAAATGATGAGTGTTGGTTGATCGATTGAACGAGCAGCTAGCGCAAATGTTTCAGGTGTAAATGATTTGGACATGAGAATAAGTTGCTCAACGAGTTTCGTGTTATTCGTAACATTGGATATCATGAGCTTTTCTTGTTCGACTTTCAGTTCGTTCGGTATAAATGGAGGTTGCTGCGTAGCAATTTTAAATAATCGATCAAAATCTCCAGGTTTAGAAACGATAAAATTTTTGAGTAAGTTTGGGTCTTTTAAGTAAGGCGTATTGGCAGATTTAAATACACCTGCACTGTTAATGAGTAGTAATGATTTAGTATCGATTGGATACTGAGCTGCATAAAGTAATGCTACAGCACCGCCCATGGAGTGACCGGCAACATTTAGATTTTGATCAACATGAATGGCTTCGGCAAAGCGACGTAATTTTTCGGTTAGATTTGGAATTGAATAATCAAAATCTGCAGCTACTTTACTATCACCTTGTCCAGGTAAATCAGGGATAATGACGTGATAATGTGGTGTCAGATAGCGAGCGACTCGGTTCCAATTATCCCGACTGCCTGCAAGACCATGCACAAGCATAAGTACTGATTTGCCTTTGGTTCCACCTTCACTGTAAGCCCAATCGATGTCGGAGACTTTAATGCGCTTGGTATTCAGTCCAGCCCAAGCACGTTCTTGTTGTAAAATATTTTGTATATTTATACTGCTTGGCGCGGCTTGAGTCGTCGATGTAATAGAGATTGTACCGACTGCAATTGAAGCAGCAAGTAAGTGTGAAAATATCCTTTTCATTGTATTTCTCTGTGTATTGTTATTGTGCAAATTTAGATTAAGTGAGTCTGTTATGAAATGCATTTGCTCAAATCAATCATCCGATAAACTATAGGTCAATTATTGATGAATCGATCAGTATCAGCGGAAATGGCACAGTTGATCTTGGCCACAGTATCACAAATTCCTTATGGGAAAGTAGCCAGTTATGGTCAAATTGCTGCGATGTCAGGACTGCCTAAACATGCCCGTTTGGTTGGTCGTGTTTTGAATCAATTAGATGTGAGTAGCGACTTGCCTTGGCATCGTGTCATTAATGCACAAGGTAAAATTAGTCATCAGCGTTTGGATGATCAAGGTTTTAATTGCCAGGAAGCTAGATTGCTTGAAGAGGGGGTTGTGTTTAACAATGGCAAAATAGATTTCAAGGTTTTTGGATGGTTCGAGTAGCTCCGTATGACGATATACGGAGCTATCAGTTATTATTGCTTTACGACAAAAACAGGTACATTGACTTCAGTGATGAGGCTTTGTGCGACACTGCCCATAATTAATTTCTTGAATCCTGAGCGACCGTGCGAGCTGATAACAATCAGATCAATATTAAGCTCATCAATTGACTTCATTATGGTACGGTGAATACTTTCTCCTTCGAGTATTTTTGTCTCTACGTCTACTCCATATTCATTAAACTTTGCCTTAGCTTGAGCTAGGTTATCTTCAATAAATTTTCGTGCTCGTTCAATTAAAAGATTTGACTGCCCATCTGAGAGATATTCGGCTGCGATATAGGGATCGAGTGTCATCACTTGAACAACAGTAATTTTACTGTTAAATGCTTTAGCCAATTCAACAGCATGCTGAACGACGTTGAGTGCTACTTCTGAACCATCCACTGGAACAAGGATATGTTGATAACTCATGTTGTTCTCCTTTTTAACCGTTCTATTTAAAAGTGTATAAGTTCATCATAGACCTAAATTGTTCAAAATAAAACCAAGTGTAAAGCTATGGTTTTTTATATTAAGTTATTGTTTTTAATTTATTATCTGAAAATTTTAGAGATATAAGATGGTAACGAACTATGAAGAATGAAATTTGATTAACTGAATCATAAAAAGATCAATTTGAAAATATTGTGATGGGTAGAGATGTAATTAAGGGGGCGTAACATCTCTATAGAGTATGGAGTTGATGTTTAGAATTAAAAAAGTATTAGTCTTAATTTAGACTCCATATTCTAAAAAAACCAACTCCGATTGAGAGGTTTTTTTTATGGCTTAAATAATATTTGTGTAATAATTAACCTAATAATTAGATTTTAATAAGGCATTAAAAATATGGGGATATTTGAGATAAGAAGCAAAGATGAAGCTCGTCTGAAACATATGCTAAAGGAGTTGAGTGAGTTAAATGATTCTCTAGGGTCTAAATATTCATTACGTGCAGATTTAAGGGATTTAAATAATAGATCTTTTACAGTTGGTAAATTACTTCAAGATGAATTGGATAAAATTAGAAGCAATCAGCAGAGGTTGGCAGAAGCTTGTGATGAAACATTAAAAGTCAAAGAAAAAATACAAGCGTGTTTGGAAACTATAAAAGAAATAGAAGGAAAACTAGCAGTAGATGAGCAGGGTGTTTCTTCATACGATCGTATAGTGGAGTTAATATCTGATGAAAGCATCGAGGAGATTGAAAATTCTAAGCAGGAAATTCTAGATAAATATAATGAGTTATTTGAAGCAGATGAAAATCAAAAAGTACTAGTAGATCAACTTTCATCAAAAATAAAAGAAATAGAAGAAAAATATACTAATCTTTTTGAAGAGTACAATGCTGATGGAGAAAACTTATTTGAAGAAATGGAATCCAAAATAAAGAAATTGGAGGAAATGTGGGATGAATATTTTACTGAAGATGAAGATGGAGATATTAAAAGTAAATTAATTGATGATCGTTTGCAGAAAATAGATCAATTTTATTCAAGAGTCTATGGGGACACAGAAAAACAAATACCATCTTTAAAACAAGAATTAGATAATAGGTTGGAAAATTTAAAAGATATAGAAACTAGAGCTAAAGCTACGATTGATTTATCGAGCGAAGCAGGGTTGGCAGGTGGGTTTGTTGCCAAACGAAAAGAAGCAAATACAGCTCGTCTAATAAGTTTGGTTGTTTTTGTGGTAACGGTTTTATGTATGTTTGGCTTTAATCTTTGGCTTTTTGATGCTGATGATTTTAAAAATATGGAACTGCATACCTTGTTGTTTAAAGTAACTATTAATGCACCTCTGATATGGATTGCAACGATAGCGAATGTAAACTTAAATAGATTTTCTAGACTTGAGCAAGAGTATTCACATAAAGAGTCATTAGCTAAATCCTATGAGCGCTACAGAGCTGAAATTGAACAATTGGAACAACTTGGTGTCCAAGGAGCTGATGAACTGAAAATTAAATTGCTAGATACCAATCTAGAAGCATTTAAATTAAATCCTGTTTCACATACTCAACATGCAAGCAGATCATTTTCAATATTTAATTTTGGAAAAAAAGTAAATGATGGTTAATTAGTATGTTGAGTATAATAGTTAATTAACCTTGAAACATCATCCGTCTGCAACTGTTCACGCATTTTTAAAAACTGCTTTTCATCTAAGTCATATAGCTTAAGAGAAAGCAATTTTTTAATATCTTGTTCAGGGAAACGGTATTTAATAATTTTAGCAGGTACACCACCGACTACAGCATAAGGCGGTACATCTTTGGTCACGACTGCACCTGTAGCAACGACTGCACCTTCACCAAGTTTTACCCCTTGCATAATCATGGCACGACTACCAATCCAACAACCATCACCAATGATCGTGTCGCCAGCAGGCACAAAACTACGCGTATCAAAAGGAAATGCTGAAATCCAGTCGGTACGGTGTAACTGATTTCCACCCATCATGATGACACACTCAGCGCCAAAGCAGACAAAATTGCCAATATAAAGCTGATCGATGGGTTTTTCAGGTGTGGAAGGTTTGTCATGTAGGTAACGCACCACACAACGCTCAAAACCTTGATCCCAATAGGCTGAGTAATAACTATAATTGCCTTTGATATGGATATTCGGATTTTTTACCGTTTTAGAAATAAATTCGAACTCACACCAATGATTGACAGGCGAGTTGATCAACTTTTCAGACATGATGAAATAAAAGGAGAAGATTTTAGGGCATTATATACCAATTAAAACTTACATCCTGAATGAAAACTTTTATATTCATTGAGCATTAGAAGAACGGAAAAGCTATGTTTGTTGAAACAGAATTTAGAGAAGATAGACCTGAAGAAATATATAGAATAATAAAGGAGTATCCTCTTGCATCTTTGGTCGCACAGACCCAAACAGGGTTAATTGCTGAACATATCCCGCTCATATTAGTTGATGAACAAACATTGAGAGGACATGTTTCATTACAGAATGCACTATTCAATCATTCGATTTTGAATAACCAAATACTATGTATCTTTAAAGCAGAAGATGCTTATATTTCACCGAATTATTATCCTTCAAAATTTGAAGATCACAAAAAAGTACCTACTTGGAATTATCAAGTTGTACACATTAATGGTGAAATTCAGTTTTTTCATGATCAGAAAACTAAACTTGCAGTATTAGGTCAACTCACTCAACAACATGAACGTATCACGAATGGTAAAAATGCTTGGAAAATGGCAGATGCACCTAAAGATTACTTGATGGAAATGCTCAACCATTTGGTTGTATTTGAAATTAAAATTGAAAGAATCATCGCTAAATCAAAACTAAGTCAAAATAGAGAGGAAAAAGATTTTCGTAATGTTATTACGAAGATTCATGAAGCTGGAAAAGTGCATCTAGCAAAAACAATGAATCAATTAAAAAGAGTATAAAAAAACCCCTCATCAGAGGGGTTTATAGCCTAAAATATCAAGAATTAGAGATATTCTACGCTCACAATTTCGTATTCAACTTCACCTTGAGGTGTCGTAATTTTAACTTCATCGCCTTCATTTTTACCCAAAAGACCACGAGCGATAGGAGAATTCACAGATATTTTGTTAATTTTAAAATCTGCTTCGTCGTCACCAACAATTTGATACGTTTTACGTTCTTCAGTATCCAAATTTTCAATTGTGACAGTCACGCCAAAAACAACGCGTCCATTTTGCTCAAGTTCTTTAACGTCAATCACTTGTGCAGCACCCAATTTTCCTTCGATATCTTGGATACGGCCTTCACAGAAACCTTGTTGCTCACGTGCAGCGTGGTATTCCGCGTTTTCTTTGAGATCTCCGTGTTCACGCGCTTCAGCAATCGCTGCTGTAATACGAGGACGATCTACCGTTTTAAGTTGGTGTAATTCTTTCTCAAGCGCTTCTTTGCCTTGAGGTGTCATAGGATAACGTTGCATAGTTGTCCCTCAAAAAAGTAAGTATGAAAAATACTAAGTCTATAAATGAAAAAAAGCCCGCCACCAAGAGGTGGCGGGACTTCTTGGTAGTGTATTAACCTACTGTTTGTAAGTCTTGCAAACGATATACATCCATTGGCAATTTGATTGCTAAAGCTTGGCAAACTGCATCTGCACCATTAAGGGTAGTCGTATGATAGACCTTACCTTGAAGTGCAGAACGGCGGATTGAGAACGAATCCTGCTGAGCTTGTTTACCTTCTGTTGTATTGATAATGAGGTGTATTTCGCCATTTTTCAAGCGGTCCACAATATTTGGACGACCTTCAGTCACTTTATTTACACGTTCACATTCAATACCAGCCGCTTTGATGACATCGTAAGTGCCACCAGTAGCAAGTATTTTGAAGCCAAAGTCAGCAAGTTGTTTTGCAATACCAGCTGCACGCGGTTTATCAGAATCACGTACAGAGATGAACGCATGTTTAACTTCACCTTCCGTTGGAAGACCTGGTAAACGCTCATTTGCACCTAATACAGCTTTATAGAACGCTTCACCAAATGTTTTACCAACACCCATTACTTCACCTGTAGATTTCATCTCAGGCCCAAGGATTGGATCAACACCAGGGAACTTGTTGAATGGGAACACTGCTTCTTTAACAGAGAAGTGCTCAGGGATAATCTCTGTAGTGAATCCTTGAGATTCTAAAGATTGACCCGCCATACAACGTGCAGCGACTTTCGCTAAAGACTCACCGATACACTTAGATACAAATGGAACTGTACGTGATGCACGTGGGTTCACTTCTAAGATGTAAACGTCTTCGCCTTTAACAGCAAACTGTACGTTCATTAAACCAACAACACCAAGCTCTTTCGCCATCGCGATAGTTTGACGGCGCATTTCGTCCTGAATCTCTTTAGAAAGAGAGTAAGGAGGGATCGAACATGCAGAGTCACCTGAGTGGATACCTGCTTGTTCGATGTGCTGCATGATACCGCCGATCACCACGTCTTTACCGTCAGATACGCAGTCTACGTCAACTTCGATCGCGTCGTCTAGGAAGCGGTCAAGAAGAACAGGGGCATCGTTAGAAGCTTGAACAGCATCACGTAAATAGCGACGTAACTCTTCATCGTTGTATACGATTTCCATCGCGCGACCACCAAGTACATATGATGGACGTACTACAAGTGGATAGCCAACTTTCGCTGCTTCAGCCATACCTTCTTCAGCAGATTTTACAATGCTGTTGTTTGGTTGACGAAGTTGCAGACGTTGAATCATTTGTTGGAAACGTTCACGGTCTTCTGCACGGTCAATCGCATCAGGAGATGTACCAATAATTGGTGCACCAGCTTCTTCTAAAGCACGAGCCAATTTAAGTGGTGTTTGACCACCGTACTGTACGATGATGCCTTTTGGCTTCTCAATACGTACGATTTCTAACACATCTTCAAGTGTAATTGGTTCGAAGTACAGGCGATCAGATGTGTCATAGTCAGTAGAAACCGTTTCTGGGTTACAGTTCACCATGATTGTTTCATAACCGTCTTCACGCATTGCAAGCGCCGCGTGTACACAGCAGTAATCGAATTCGATACCTTGACCAATACGGTTAGGACCACCACCGATGACCATGATCTTGTCTTTGGTAGACGGATTAGATTCACACTCTTCATCGTAAGTTGAATACATATAGGCTGTGTCTGATTCAAACTCAGCAGCACATGTATCTACACGTTTGTAAACTGGCGTTACGCCCAAGTTCCAACGGTGTTTACGGAATTGTTTTTGTGAAATACCCATCAAGTTCGCAATACGAAGGTCAGATAAACCTTTACGTTTAAATGAACGGATGTTGTCCGCATTTAGATCGCCAAAACCTAAAGTTTTGATTTGGTTTTCTGTTTTGATGATGTCTTCGATTTGGATCAAGAACCATTTGTCGATCTTAGTCGCTTGGAATACATCTTCTAATGTAAAGCCGTGACGGAATGCATCAGCAACATACCAAATACGCTCAGGACCCGGAACACGAAGTTCTTGTAAGATTTTCTCACGCGCGCCTTCAGCACCCACTTCGATTTTTTCATCAAAGCCAGTTGCACCCACTTCAAGACCACGAAGTGCTTTGTTCATAGACTCTTGGAAGTTACGACCAATCGCCATCACTTCACCAACAGATTTCATCTGTGTGGTTAAAGTTGCGTCAGCTTGTGGGAATTTCTCAAAGTTGAAACGTGGAACTTTAGTTACAACGTAGTCAATCGCAGGTTCGAAAGATGCTGGAGTTGTACCGCCAGTGATGTCGTTTTTAAGCTCATCAAGGGTATAACCAACCGCTAATTTCGCAGCGATTTTCGCAATAGGGAAACCAGTTGCTTTTGAAGCCAATGCAGAAGAACGAGATACACGTGGGTTCATCTCGATCACAACCATACGGCCAGTATTTGGACAAATACCAAACTGTACGTTAGAACCACCTGTTTCTACACCAATCTCACGTAACACTGCTAAAGATGCATTACGCATTAACTGATATTCTTTATCTGTTAATGTTTGTGCAGGTGCAACAGTGATTGAGTCACCTGTGTGTACGCCCATTGGGTCAAAGTTTTCAATCGAACAGACGATGATACAGTTGTCGTTTTTGTCACGAACAACTTCCATCTCATATTCTTTCCAACCAATTAAAGATTCATCGATCAATAATTGTTTGGTCGGAGAAAGATCGAAACCGCGTTCACAGATTTCAAGGAATTCTTCTTTGTTGTATGCGATACCACCGCCTGAACCACCCATGGTGAATGATGGACGGATAATCACTGGGAAGCCGAAACGTGCTTGAATTTCTAGAGCTTCTTCCATCGATTCAGCGATTGCTGCTTTTGGACATTCAAGACCAATTTTACGCATTGCTTGGTCGAAAAGTTTACGGTCTTCCGCTTTTTCGATCGCTTCTTTCGTTGCACCAATCAATTCAACATTGAATTTTTCTAAAATGCCATGCTCATCAAGGGCAAGGGCACAGTTCAATGCAGTTTGACCACCCATTGTTGGAAGAACTGCGTCTGGGCGTTCTTTCTCAATGATCGCTGCAACAGTTTGCCAAGTGATTGGCTCGATATACGTTGCATCTGCCATTGCAGGGTCAGTCATGATCGTTGCAGGGTTAGAGTTTACCAGAATTACACGGTAACCTTCTTCACGTAATGCTTTACATGCTTGTGCGCCTGAGTAGTCAAACTCACACGCCTGACCGATAACAATTGGACCAGCACCAATAATTAAGATGCTTTTAATATCCGTACGCTTTGGCATTATTTGCTCCTCAATTACTTCTTAGATGCTTCAATAAGTTCGATGAAATGATCGAACAAAGGTGCGCAGTCATGTGGACCTGGGCTTGCTTCTGGGTGACCTTGGAAACTAAACGCAGGCTTATCTGTACGATGAATCCCTTGAAGAGTTTGATCGAATAATGATTTGTGCGTCGCTTTAAGGTTTGCAGGTAAAGTTTCTGCATCCACTGCGAAGCCATGGTTTTGAGAAGTAATCATCACTGTACCATCTTCGATGTTTTGTACAGGATGGTTAGCACCATGGTGACCATGAGGCATTTTCACCGTTTTAGCGCCAGAAGCGAGAGCAAGAATTTGGTGACCCAAACAAATACCAAATACAGGTACGTTACGAGCATCTTCAACAATTGTTTTTACAGCTTCAATTGCATAGTCACATGCTGCAGGATCGCCAGGACCATTCGATAAGAATACGCCATCTGGATTTAGAGCAAGAACTTTTTCAGCAGGAGTTTGTGCAGGCACAACAGTTAATTTACAACCGCGGTCTGCGAGCATACGTAAGATGTTGGTTTTGACACCGTAATCATATGCGACAACATGAAATTTTGCTTCTGGTTGGGAGAAACCTTGACCTAATTTCCAAGAACCTTCAGTCCATTCGAAACCGTTTGGATCACAGCATTCTTTCGCAAGGTCTAAACCATTCAGACCGCCGAATGCACGAGCTTTTTCTAAAGCTTCTTCTTCTGTAATATTTTCACCAGCTAAGATACAACCGTTTTGTGCACCTTTAGCACGTAAAATACGTGTCAGTTTACGTGTATCAATGTCAGCGATAGCGACAACATTGTGAGATTTTAAGTATTCGCCTAAAGATTGCGTAGATCGGAAGTTGCTGTGCAATAAAGGTAGGTCACGAATGATCAATCCGTTTGCCCATACTTTATGAATTCGACCTGACTCAGCGTCTTCATCATTACAACCTGTGTTACCAATGTGTGGATAGGTAAGCGTAACAAGCTGTTGTGCATAACTTGGGTCAGTCAAAATTTCTTGATAGCCAGTCATGGCAGTGTTGAAAACGACTTCACCAGTCGTACTACCCGATGCACCGATTGACGTTCCTTTAAAGATCGTACCATCGGCAAGGGCTAAAATTGCTGGGGTGCTCAAACCAAAGCTCCTGAAATTTAGGCTGTAAAAAAGCGAGTAGACGAAAAAAAAGGAAGGCTACTTTAAAACCCACCCTCCTTACATCTGCTCGCTTGAACTTAACACGGCATTATACGCAAACACCTTGATAAAGTCCACGTAAATAAACCTGAATTCGTCAGATATATACCTTGTAATTTGTTTAAAAGTCTGCTTTTTAAACTTTGGACAAAAGTCTAAGAATGTAAGAATTATTTAATAATTCAAAAGTTAAGTTTTATCACGATGTATCAAAATTTATGTAGACTTACAATTAATAAGCTAAGTTTATGAAACAGAATAACAAAGCTTCCAAAAAGCTGATTTGTTAAATAGAACAAATGTTGAAGTTGCTCCAAATGCTTCCTAAAAGTTCGAAAAAAGTACTGATTAGGTCAATTTACCAGTATTTTAGAAAGGACTGATTAAATATGGAAAATAGAGGTAAATATTGAATTGCTTGTTAAAAGCGTTGGTTCAATTATTCAAAGATGAAATTGGTAGTTAGCATGCTGGGTTTTAAAAATTAAACCGAGATCGAATTTAAAGAGATTTGACGCTACTTCGGTGTTTGTGAAGAAATATTTAAGAGCAGATTTGGCTGTTCAAGTGATTAAGGACAATTTTGAAATTAGAAATGAATAACAGGAATTACAAATATAACTAGATATAACACGTTGAGATCAGCTGTATAAAACTTAACTCTAAAAGAGGTCGGAAGAGTCTACAACTATAGAACTTAAATATTGGGGTAAAAAAATAGTGAGATTAAATCTCACTATTTTTTTTAAAACTGATGCAACCAATCGCGCTTGTTATGGAAGTCAGCTTCAGGACTACTATGCTGCATCGCATAATAATGTTTAGCTTGCGATGTGTTTAATACAGCGGATAAGCCAATAAAAATATCCTGCCATTTCAATTTATGTTTTAACATAAACTCCGTTAGATCAAGGCTCACATTTAAACCATAGTGCGTCTTTTTGAGTGAATTCAGTTCTATGTCATAAGCTGCTTGAGGTGGCATATCTTCAGGGTAACGATACTCTTCAAATTGATACGCTTGCCAAGCTTGAGAAGGGGAGAGATTGACTTCACGATAAAAGTCCTGATCTTTCACCCCAATGAAAATTTCAAAGCAGGTTTCTTCCCAAAGAAAATCTCGTCGTGGATGACCAGCTACAATTTCCGGATAAACTAAGTATTGATTTGGGTCACGTAACCAATAGCCCACATTTAGTGTGTATGGACTCGCTTGTTCAATTGCACCAACCAAGGAGATATCAAAGTAACGGTCAAAAGAATTTAGTTCGTAACTTGCCATTCAATGCAACTCAAATTAATTAGAAAGATGTGCGTGGCGAACAAGATTCGAAAGTTTAGGATTTTGTTTTGCCGCTTTCTTATATAAAAGTGCAATCTTTCCAATGGTTTGAACAACCTCTGCACCAGTGACTTCGGCGATTTCAGTAATGACTGCTGCACGAGCATCACGATCTTCACCGCCAATTTTTACTTTAATTAACTCATGATCATTTAAAGCACGTTGAGTTTCTTCAATGACATTTTCAGTTAAACCTTGACCACCTAACATTACCACTGGGTTAAGTGCATGTCCGATTTGACGCAAACGTTTGCGTTCCTGAATTGATAAAGCCGCCATAAAGATAACCTAATTTTAAAAACGACTTAGTATAGCAAATCAAGAGATCAAACGCTTATGTTTCTCAGAAATAATCGATCAACTTAAATCAAAAAAACATAAACGATAATCTTGAATTAGATACAGATGAATACTGCAAGGGGGATAAAATTCACGTACAATAAAAAGTTAGAAGATTACGTGTATTTAAAGAGTTATGGCAACACGCATTACCAATCAGAAGTTATCCAAAAGTAGTCGTGCGTGGATGAGAGAGCATTTAGATGACCCGTTTGTGAAAAAAGCACAAAAGGAAGGTTATCGTGCGCGTGCTGCATATAAATTGCTTGAAATCCAAGAGAAATACAAAATCATTAAACCTGGTATGACTGTCGTGGACCTTGGTGCTGCACCTGGTAGTTGGTCCCAAATCGCCGGAAAATTAGTGGGTGATAAAGGTTTAGTGATTGCATCAGATATTTTGGAAATGGATGCACTTCCAGATGTGACGTTCCTGCAAGGAGACTTTCGAGAAGAGGAAGTTTTCGAAAAATTGTTAAATATTTTAAATGGACGAACTGTAGACGTTGTAATTTCAGATATGGCCCCCAATACATCAGGTAATAAGGCCGTTGATCAACCTCGACAAATTTATTTGTGTGAACTTGCATTAGACTTTGCCAATAAAGTTTTAGGTCCGAAAGGACAGTTTGTTGTCAAAGTTTTCCAAGGAACTGGTTTTGACGAATTCCGTAAGGAAGTTGTAGACAGTTTTGAAGTATTAAAAACTGCAAAGCCTGCTGCCTCGCGTGCTCGTTCGAAGGAAGTTTTTTTAATTGGACAGGGCCGTAAAAAGAAATCGCAATAAAGTGACTTGCCAAGTCGCTAAAAAATGTGCATTTTGTACCTTTTGAATATTTTATTGCGAAATTGATTTACTCGCTTTTTGTTAAAGGTCACCCAATTTTGGGCATGATCAAATTAGATTGATATGGGAATAAAGCTTTGAGCGATCTCTTTAAGAATGCCGTTTTATGGCTTGTTATACTTGGTGTGCTGATATTAATTTTCAGCAACATTAGTGACCGTGATAAGCCTGCTGCATTGAACTATTCAGAATTTGTTGCAGCGGTTAATGCTGGTCAAATTAAACAAGTTACCATTGACGGTGAACGAATTAGTGGCGAAAAAGTAAATGGTTCTCCATTTGAGAGTATTCGTCCTGCGGTTCAAGATCCTGAGTTAATGCCGAATCTCATCAAAAATAATGTCGTTGTTGAGGGCACTGCTCCGCAACGTCAAGGTTTATTGATGCAGCTTTTGATCGCAAGCTTTCCAGTACTTTTAATCATTTTGTTATTCATGTTCTTTATGCGCAACATGGGTGGCGGTGCTGGTGGTAAAAACGGCCCGATGAGTTTTGGTAAGTCAAAAGCAAAAATGCTTTCAGAAGACCAAATCAAAGTCACTTTCACAGATGTTGCGGGTTGTGACGAAGCGAAACAAGAAGTCGTTGAAATTGTTGATTTCTTGAAAGATCCAACAAAGTTTAAGCGTCTTGGTGCGAGCATTCCTCGCGGTGTCCTGATGGTAGGTCCACCGGGTACAGGTAAAACTTTACTTGCGAAAGCGATTGCTGGAGAGGCTAAGGTTCCATTCTTTAGTATCTCAGGTTCAGACTTCGTAGAAATGTTCGTTGGTGTTGGTGCATCACGTGTACGTGATATGTTTGAGCAAGCGAAACGCCATGCGCCGTGTATCATTTTCATTGATGAAATTGATGCGGTAGGTCGTCATCGTGGTTCAGGTACTGGCGGTGGTCATGATGAGCGTGAACAAACCTTGAACCAGATGTTGGTAGAAATGGATGGTTTCGAAGGTAATGAAGGTATCATCGTTATTGCTGCGACTAACCGTGCTGACGTGCTAGATAAAGCTTTACTTCGTCCGGGACGTTTCGACCGTCAAGTGATGGTTGGACTTCCAGATATTAAAGGTCGTGAGCAAATCCTGAATGTGCATTTGAAAAAATTACCTTCAGTGACTGGTGTGGATGTCAAAGTATTGGCACGTGGTACTCCAGGGTTCTCTGGTGCGCAATTGGCAAACTTAGTCAATGAAGCTGCGTTATTTGCTGCACGTCGTAATAAAAATACGGTCGATATGCATGACTTTGAAGATGCAAAAGATAAGCTTTATATGGGGCCAGAGCGTAAATCAATGGTTCTTCGTGAAGAAGAGCGTCGCGCAACGGCTTATCATGAAGCAGGTCATGCGATTGTAGCTGAAATGCTTCCAGGCACAGACCCAGTACATAAAGTCACGATCATGCCACGTGGTTGGGCATTAGGTGTAACTTGGCAGCTTCCAGAGTTTGATCAAACCAGTCATTACAAAGACAAAATGTTGAATGAGCTTTCTATTCTGTTTGGTGGTCGTATTGCAGAAGAAATTTTCATTAATCAGATGTCGACTGGGGCTTCTAACGACTTTGAACGTGCAACAAAAATGGCGCGTGCAATGGTGACTAAGTACGGTATGTCTGACAAGATGGGTGTCATGGTTTATGAAGAAGATGCTCAACAGTCATTTATGGGTAGTCTAGGTGGTCGTACTATTTCTGAAACGACTCAACTTGAAGTTGATCGTGAAATTCGCCGTATCCTAGATGAGCAGTACAAAGTTGCACGTGATATCTTAGAAAATAATAAAGATATTGCCCATGCGATGGTAAAAGCTTTGCTTGAGTGGGAAACGATTGATCGTGATCAAATCCGTGACATTATGGAAGGTCGTGAACCTCAACCACCTAAGGTATATGTGGCTGAGAATCCAATCGTAGATGTAACCCCTACAGATGGTCCTTCAACGCCTCCACCGTTGCCTGCAAGCTAAAATGAAGGAGCCTCTTATGAGGCTCTTTTTTTTTGTGTTGAAATTATCCCTCATGTTTAAATTTTACTTGATATCATGTGAATGGATTTTCTAGGGACATCAATATGCAACTTATCTCTTTACCTAATCAGATTCTTAAATGTGGTGCATTGGAACTTGATTTGTCAAAGCCTCATGTAATGGGTGTGTTAAATGTAACGCCAGATTCGTTTAGTGATGGTGGTAAACACAATAGTGTAGAGGCGGCACTAGAGAGAGCAAAGCAAATGATTGCTGAAGGGGCGAGTGTTATTGATGTAGGTGGTGAGTCAACTCGCCCTGGCGCATCTGCTGTTGATGTTCAGGATGAAGTAGATCGTGTAGTTCCGGTCGTTGAAGCGTTGTCAAAATTGAATGTAGTGATCTCAATCGACACTTCCCAACCAGAAGTGATTAAAAAGGCGGTTAAAGCTGGAGCGCATATTTGGAATGATGTCAGAGCATTAACAAAGCCACATGCTTTAGAAACAGCTGCGGAATTAGATATTCCAGTCATTATCATGCATATGCGTGGTGAGCCAACCACAATGAACCAGTTGGATCAATATGATGATATTACTTTAGATGTGATTTCAGAATTGCAAACTCGATTAGATGCAGCATTAAATGCGGGAATTAAACCTGAAAATATCATGATTGATCCGGGTTTCGGATTTGCAAAAAATGCACATCAAAACCTGAAATTATTAAAAGAGTTGTATAAATTAAATGAGTTGGGATATCCAATACTTTCTGCATTATCTCGTAAGCGATTTATTGGTGAAGCTTTAGGTGGTGTACCTGCCCATGAACGTGCAGTGGGTTCGGTGACGGGGCATCTGTTAAGCATACAGCAAGGAGCATGTATGGTCAGAGCACATGATGTAAAAGAAATGGTGCAAGCTATTCAAATTTGGGCAGCAATGAATAGTGTTAGTTAAATTAAAGGCAGATTTAAGACGGTTAAAATCATCAATGAAAATATTAGCTTAGTTATACTTTGATCAAAAGTGAGATTTACTCCTCGTTTTTATTGTTGGTTTAATGTCTAGCTTGTGTTATATAAGCTCGGTTTTTGTTAATGCTATTACTTGAGCTTTAATATGTTGAATGATGTACTTCTCCCGATGTTCGACGATGAATATTATCCTGATATTCTCGTGGCTGAAATTCAGCAACTCATTGAAAAATTCTCAAAGAAGGTATCTAAGGTGAATTCCGATGCTGAGATTTATCAAATCGCCAATCATATTGTGGCGGAAATTAATGAGATGAAACCTCAGTTCGAAGATCTTGATTCTTCTCTTGATGATGCAGCAGCAGACTATATTGCTGAGGCAATGATGATGGTCGTTCAGGAAGAGGGATTCTTAGATATCGAAATGGAAGAACTTGTTTCAAATAGAGAGTGGTAAATCGCTCTCTATTTTTTTGTGTTGTTATTGTTGTGGCTAAACGCTAGGCATAAAAAAACCAGCTTACGCTGGGTTCTTTATTTACACCATTATTCTCTATCAGAAGAATGGTGCCCGAGGCCAGACTCGAACTGGCACGCTTTGAGGGCGGGGGATTTTAAATCCCCTGTGTCTACCGATTTCACCACTCGGGCATGTGCGCAATAATAGAGGACACTTTTAAGCTTGGCAAGAGAAAATCGTATTATTTGCTTTCTTTTCAATCAACTTGCATTTATTAGATTAAAAAATATAAATTTTGGGGCGATGGTTTATGATATTTGTACATTAAATTGTCATCTGATTGCAATTTTAGCTTCATAAATACGGTTTAAGTTCGAAGTTAAAATAACTCGCCAATTCATAAATAAAATGAAAAATAAAATCTCAAGACGCGCATTAATTAAAAACTCATTGGCTGGATTTGGTGCGATTTCACTGCCTGTTTCGATTACAGCATGTAATGGCGATGGTCAAACCAGCAATGAGCATAAAGTTGAATTTTTGCATGGAGTGGCGAGTGGAGATCCATTACAGGATCGAATAATTCTTTGGTCGCGAATAACACCTACAGATGTGACGGCAACATATGAGTTAGATTGGGAAATTGCACTTGATGAAAATTTTTCAAATATTGTTCAGATGGGGAAAATCAAGACTTCTGCTGCTAAAGACTTTTGCTTGAAAGTCGATGTACTTAATTTGAGTGCCGATACTCGCTATTATTACCGATTTAAATATGGGCAGATACATTCTCCAATTGGTCGTACGAAGACCTTAGCAACCAAGTCCAATGCGGTTAACTTTGCCGTATGCTCATGCTCAAATTATCCTGCTGGTTATTTTTATGTGTACCGTGAAATTGCGAAGCAGGACGTGGATGCTGTGCTGCATCTGGGCGACTATATTTACGAATATGGCAAAGATGGGTATGCAACTGAACAAGCCGAAAAGCTTGGTAGAACACTCGATGTGGATAATCAAAACGAGATTTACCGTCTAGAAGATTATCGAAAACGTTATGCAAAATATCGAACAGATCCTGATTTACAAGCGGTTCATCAACGTCATCCATTTATTCTGATTTGGGATGATCATGAGCTGACAAATGATGCATGGCGAGCTGGTGCGCAGAATCATCAACCTGATTTAGAGGGAGATTTCGTAGCACGAAGAACAGCAGCCCTAACCGCTTATTTTGAGTGGATGCCAATCCGCGAAAAAAGCAATAACGATATTCTTCATATTTATCGTCAGTTTAATTTTGGTGATTTAGTTCAACTTAATATGCTAGATACACGTATGTTGGCACGAGATGAGCAACTGGCTTTTGCTTCATTTATGGATGGTGAAAATCTAAATGTTGAGCAATTTAGAGCGGCATTAATGAATGAGCAGCGACAGCTAATAGGGATAGATCAGTTAAATTGGTTGGCGAATAGTCTGCAGAGTTCTCGTGCAATATGGAATGTATTGGGTCAGCAAGTATTGATGGCGAAAATGTTGGTACCTGCTGAAATATTGCAAATATTAAATGTTGCCAAAAGTGGAATGGTAGATGACAACTTTTTAATTGAAGCTCAAAAACGTCTCATGGAGTTGGTTGCAATTAAGTTGCGTTATAAAAATAATGATCCAAGCTTAATTGACGCTGAATTATCAAGAATACTAACCGTGATTCCTTATAATTTAGACGCTTGGGATGGTTACTATGCTGAGCGTGAGCGTGTTTATGCTTTATATGAGCAGTACCAGAAGAAAGTTGTTGTGTTGGCTGGAGATACCCATAATGCGTGGGAGTCTGCATTACATCAACAAAATGGTGAGAAGGTGGGGATTGAATTAGCAACAAGTTCAGTTTCTTCACCGGGTATGGAGAAATATCTCAATTTACCTGAGAACTTAATGCAACAATTTGAACAAGTGTTTATCCAATTGATTGATGAATTAAGTTTTTGTAATTTGAATCAACGAGGCTATTTAAAATTGAGCTTTGATTCTACGCAATTGAGTGCAGATTGGTTGTTTTTAACAGATATTCATTCACAGAAGTATCAAGTTGATCAACTCAGATTGCACTCAACAACGTATGATACCAATTTGAATATAATTAAAGTAATGCAGCAAGCAAGTTGATCGTAGCGCTACATGATGCTATCGATATATTTTTCTATATCGGTATGCTTGTAGCGCATACACAATTTGTTTTCATAGTTCATCAAATGAACATAAAGTTGCGCATTTTTTTGTTTTTGTTCAATCAATAATTGATGCTGCTTTGAGTTTTTGGATGAAAAGATTAGTTTTAAGTAAAGCTTAAAATTTTGTTTATAACTCCAGAAAGTCACTCTACGAATTTCTTGAATGTAGTAATAGTTTTCTTTAGAAGTATTTTCTCGGAATAAATTCTCTTTATAAAATTTAACGAAACCAAAATTCATAGCGAAATAAAACAAAATTCCCTGTAAGAACCAACTTTCCATAAAAGCGATATTTAAACTTTGTAAAAGAATGAGGATGGTCAGTTTGAATGGGGTATTTTTAAGTTGCTGGTAAGTTGAGATGCTACTATGCTTGATCTGTTTGAGGATGATTGGCGTAATCAGCATAAAAAATAACATGATACACAACACAGCACTCCCGCCAGATTGAAAGCCTTCTAAAAAAACAATGTGTTGTTTAAGCAAAAGGGTTAACAAATATGAGCAAGGGAGGAAAATCATTAATGCAAGTGCAAGCGGGATCAGTTCTTTACGCTCATCTAGAATTCCTTTGGTCTTTAACTGACTATAGAGCAAGAAGTTTTTTTTAAACGCTTGAGGATATTGTTGTTTTAGTTCTTGAAGATATTGAGCAACTTGCTGATTTTGATTCATTTGAATATGAAATTCTGAAGATGAGTGATTATAGCAGATGAGTTTAAAGAAAATGCAGACATAAAAAAACCAGCTTACGCTGGGTTCTTTATTTACACCATTATTCTCTATTAGAAGAATGGTGCCCGAGGCCAGACTCGAACTGGCACGCTTTGTGGGCGGGGGATTTTAAATCCCCTGTGTCTACCGATTTCACCACTCGGGCTTAACAAGATGGAGGCGGAGGTCGGAATCGAACCGGCGTACACGGAGTTGCAGTCCGCTGCATGACCACTCTGCCACCCCGCCATGTCTTGTTGATGCGTATATTAACAAGCTCTGAAAAAAAAACAATAGTGCTTTTATTCGTATGTGCAGAAAAACAGCATATAACGGAAATTATTTAAAATATTCATGTAGAATGTGCGAAATTGATTCATATCAACACTTGGGAGATGTGCCGTGGCATTAGTTTTAGATGGTCGTGCATTGGCAAAACAAATTGAGGCTGATTTGTTAACTCGCGTAGAAGCGTTAAAAGCAAAATCAGGACGTACTCCAATTCTTGCGACGATTTTAGTAGGTGACGATGGTGCATCTGCAACTTATGTGCGTATGAAGGGTAATGCATGCCGCCGTGTTGGTATGGATTCACTTAAAGTTGAACTACCAAAAGAAACGACGACAGAACAATTGCTTGCTGAAATTGAAAAACTCAATGCAAATCCTGATGTTCACGGTATTCTTTTACAACATCCAGTACCTGCGCAAATTGATGAGCGAGCGTGTTTTGATGCGATCTCACTTGAAAAAGATGTGGATGGTGTTACTTGCCTTGGTTATGGTCGTATGGCAATGGGTGAAGCGGCTTACGGTTCTGCGACACCTGCTGGTATTATGACGATTCTGAAAGAAAACAACATCGAAATCGAAGGTAAGCATGCGGTTGTTGTAGGTCGATCTGCAATTTTGGGTAAACCAATGGCAGCTATGCTTCTCGAGGCGAATGCTACTGTAACGATTTGTCACTCTCGTACACAAGACGTTGCTAGCTTTGTGAAGCAAGCGGATATCATTGTGGGTGCAGTGGGTAAAGCTGAATTGATTCAAAAAGATTGGATTAAACCTGGTGCAGTAGTTGTTGATGCTGGTTTCCATCCACGTGATGGCGGTGGTGTGGGCGATATTCAACTTGTTGGTATTGAAGAAATTGCTTCAGCTTACACACCAGTACCGGGTGGTGTAGGTCCAATGACAATCACAACGTTGATTCGTCAAACAGTTGAAGCAGCTGAAAAAGCTTTAGGTTAATATTATCTCCCTCTCTTGCGCCGTATACGGCTCAGGGAGAGGGTTGGGGTGAGGGTATTGAGTTAGATAAATCCTCTCGCTAACCCTCTCCTTTAAAAGGAGAGGGAATTCTCTTTATTAATTTAGGTTTCGTATTTGAAACTCAAATTTTGTATATTTAAAAATAAAATCCAATGAGCTGTACTTTCCAATTTCCTAAAGCGCCTGAACATTTACTAAAAGCCTTACATGATGTGATTCCAGGTTGTGAGCTTCATGCACAGCAATTGCCTGATACACCAATTTCACTTTGGCTCATTCCACCTGTTTTTCCAACCGATAAGCTAGATGATGAAGTTATTCGTCGTATATGGAATGATACGCCATATTGGATTTTCTGTTGGGCATCAGGTTTAGCAATGGCACAATGGTTATTGGCTGAACCGCATCATGTAAAAAACAAAGTGGTTTTAGACTTTGGCGCAGGTTCAGGCGTAGTCGCGATTGCAGCGAAAATGGCAGGGGCAAAGCGTGTCATTTGCTGTGATATCGACCAAGTTAGTTTGGATGCGTGTCGTGCCAATGCTGAATTGAATGATGTTGAGCTTGAATATTTGGATGACTTATATAAAGCTGAGCAGGTTGATATCTTGTTGGCGGCTGATGTGTTGTATGACCAGTGCAATCGTTTCTTCTTAGATGAGTTTTTAAAATTTGCACCTGAGGTGTGGGTGGCGGATAGTCGTGTAAAAAACTTTAGTCATCCGAAGTATGAAAAGCTTGATGAACGCAGTGCAACGACATGGCCAGACTTGGATGAATCACCTGAATTTAGAAATGTCAGTTTTTATAAGACACTCAATGAAGTACATTGAGTGTCCTAAGTTTAGAGTGTGCAGTTAAAGCGAACGACTTGTAAGAGGCTAGGCTTAGTTTCTAAAGAAAGACGTGTATTGTAGTCTTCATTGCTGTATAGGCTTTGAGTGTTTGAGAATCCGAATGATGTTCGTGATTGACCAATTTGAACCTGTTGAATTTCTTGAGTTTTATAATTGGGATTAGCAATTTCATTTACACTCAAAATGGTGGTTTTATATTGTTGAGTGTGCCCTAGAACTTGTTGGCAAGTACGTTGTAATTTGTGTTCATCAATATTTTGGTTGGCGCGTGCAGAGAGGGTATACGAAATATTGGCAGAATTCTCTGATTTATTTTCAATTTGATATCCTGTAGCTCCATTGTGCTGTCGCGGAACAGATTGACAGGCTGTAAGCATAAGGGCGATTAAACAAGAGCCAATCATTTCTATTTTTTTCATTATTTGATCCTAATAAGCTGTTTAAATCAGTATGCCATAAGTGTGACAACTTATTGGTACTAATAAACGTTACTAAATACACTTTATTCAGTTTGTTTGAAGTAAAAAAAAGGTCACCGAAGTGACCTTTTTTCTCATCATGCTTAAGCAGATTTAACCGCTTCTAAAAGCTCAGCTTGACGTTTTTTCAACGCTTCTGGTAAACGATCACCAAGTTTGTTAAATAATTCAGTATGGCTTTCAAGTTCTTTGATCCATTGCTCTTTGTCTTGAGAAGTCACAAGGTCAAATTGCTCTTTCGTAAAGTCTGAACCAGTCCAGTTCAACTGTTCGTAAGTTGGAACACGACCAATTGGAGTTTCAACAGCGTCAGCACGACCTTCACAGCGATCGATAATCCACTCAAGAACACGCATGTTTTGACCGAAACCAGGCCATACAAAGTTGCCTTCAGCATCACGACGGAACCAGTTCACGTTGTAAATACCAGGAAGCTTGTTACCAGCAGCTGCAGCTTTCTCACCAACTTTCTCACCCATTTCTAACCAATGTGTGAAGTAGTCAGCCATGTTGTAGCCAGCAAATGGAAGCATCGCAAATGGATCGCGACGAACAATACCTTGTTGACCAACAGCAGCAGCAGTTGTTTCAGAACCCATGGTTGCAGCTTTATAAACACCGTCAACCCAGTCAAATGCTTCTGAAATTAGAGGCACTGTGTCCGCACGGCGACCACCAAAGATGAACGCAGAGATTGGAACACCTGCTGGATTTTCCCAGTCAGCATCAATAGAAGGGCATTGACCAGCTGAAACTGTGAAACGCGCATTTGGATGAGCTGCTTTTTCTTCACCAGTATGTGGTTGACCTTTCCAGTTAGTTAGGTTGGCAGGTGCTTCTTTAGAAAGACCTTCCCACCATACTTCACCGTTGTCAGTCACGGCAACGTTTGTATAGATCACGTCTTTATGAAGCGTAGCCATACAGTTCGGGTTCGTCTTTGTATTTGTGCCAGGAGCTACACCGAAGAAACCTGCTTCAGGATTGATTGCATATAAGCGACCATCTTCACCTGGTTTGATCCAAGCAATATCGTCACCTACAGTTTCAATCTTCCAACCTTCATAACCTGCTGGTGGAATTAACATTGCAAAGTTTGTTTTACCACAAGCAGATGGGAATGCAGCTGCGATGTAGTGTTTTTCACCTTGTGGATTTGTCACACCAAGGATGAGCATGTGTTCAGCTAACCAGCCTTGCTGACGACCCATGAATGATGCGATACGTAATGCTAAGCATTTTTTACCAAGCAATGCGTTACCACCATAACCAGAACCAAATGACCAAATTTCACGAGTTTCTGGATAATGAACGATGTATTTTTCTTTGTTGCAAGGCCAAGCAACGTCTTTTTGACCTTCTTCCAATGGTGCACCTACAGTGTGTACACATGGAACAAATTCGCCATCAGTGCCTAGAACGTCATAAACAGCTTTACCCATGCGAGCCATTTTAGACATGCTGACTGCAACATAAGGAGAGTCAGTAAGTTCGATACCAATGTGAGCAATATGAGAACCTAAAGGTCCCATAGAGAAAGGTACAACGTACAAAGTACGACCTTTCATAGAACCGTCAAATAAAACGTTTAATTTTTCACGCATAACCGCTGGAGCTTCCCAGTTGTTAGTTGCGCCAGCATCTTCTTTGTTTTCAGAGCAGATAAAAGTACGGTCTTCAACACGAGCAACGTCAGAAGGATCAGAGTTTGCAAGATATGAACCAGGGTGCTTTTCTTGGTTAAGCGCTTGCATTGTGCCGTTAGCGATCATCAAGTCGATATAACGTTGATATTCTTCTGCGCTACCGTCACACCATTCAATTTTTGCTGGTTTTGTTAGTTTAGCAATCTCTTCCACCCAAGCAATAAGCTTAGGGTGACGAACGAATTCTGGTGCGTTCACTTGGGTCATGGTGAGGCCTATATCAAAAGTGTACAATGTGGTGTACAAATAATATCTAGATGCTGGTTTGCAGACTCTAGATTCAGTATGAAAAAAAAGTGGCTGTATTAAAGCATATTTTCTTAAAAAAAATAAGACCAAAGGCTTAAATAGTGCTTAAGACTTGATTGGTGTTAAGTTTATGTAATTATTTGATATTTTTTTAAAAAATGAGTGATTTATTTTTTATTTTTAATTTTTATGTTTGGTATTTATAGTTAAAATATTCATTTAAAATAAAAACTTAATTAAAATATGAGATCAATTCTCATCATCGAAAAATCAAATGAACATCATTTAAAAATTACATAAATTGGCTTTTAATTGAGTAGTAAATAGACGAAATTTTAAAGTAATTCAATTTTTAAACTCATAAAATGAATTCAATGCTCAAGCCTTTGTCTATGATTTTTAATGAAAAATCTGGATTTCATGCCACCAATAATGATCAAATTTATGAACAACTTATGCATTACTGGACAGATCTAGGTTTTGAAATACAAGTTTTTGATATTGCTTCAGAAATGAGTGTTCAAGCACTCATTGAAAAAGTTCATCTTCGACATTTAAATCACGATAATCAGGGGGTGATTGTGGTTGCTGGCGGGGATGGAACGTTAAATTCTGTGGCTAATTATTTATTACATCAAACCATCCCTTTGGCAATTTTACCTTTAGGGACGTTCAATTATGTTGCACGGGTTTTGAATATTCCTTTAGATATTCTCGAAGCTGCAAAACTGGTGGTTGAAGGTAAGCCTAAAGCGGTACATGTGGCAAAAATTAATGATGCCATTTATCTAAATAATGCGAGTTTGGGTCTTTATCCATTGTTTATTAAAAAAAGAGAGTTATATAACCAAAAACTAGGGCGTCTACCATTACATGCCTATACTTCTGGCTTAGACGTGTTGATTCGTGATCGTAAAGAATTAAAGTTAGAAATTGAGGTGGATGGTGTAAATTATGCAGTTAAAACCCCTTTATTATTTTTAGGTAATAACCAACTTCAATTAAAAGAAATGAACCTCAATATCGCTAAAACGGCAGAAGAGGGTCGGGTTGCGGGAGTTGTACTTGCTCACACGGATAAGCTGAGTATTTTTAAAACACTCATCCAACTCGTTCGTGGAAAATTAGATCAGGCAGCAGACGTATATAGTTTTAGTGCGGATCATGTGCGCATACGTTCTCATCAAAAAAAGATGACTGTAGCAATCGATGGAGAAATTATTCAACTGGATTCACCATTAGATATTCATGTTGAAAGAAATGCACTGACCTTAATGGTACCACAATGATTTTACATTTGTCTGATTTGCATTTTGGGACTGAGCAACAAGATTGCTTAGATGCAATTACTCACTTTGTTGCAGAACATTTGATCGAAGCTGTTGTGGTCAGTGGTGATCTCACTCAAAGGGCAAAATTTTCACAGTTTTATCACTGCAAAAAATTTCTAGAAGAACTTAATGTTCCTTATATTGTGATTCCGGGTAATCACGATATTCCTTTGTTTCATTTATGGCGCAGATTTTTAAGTCCGTTTCATCGGTATAAGTTGTTTTTTGGTCAAATGGAACAGACCTTAGAAACTGAGCATTTTTATATTATAGGAATCAATACAATTCACCCTAAGTACCATACCAAAGGTCGTATTACTGAGTTTCAAATTCAGGAAATTGATCAAAAAATGAAATTGGCTCCTCAAGATAAATTAAAAATTCTGCTTACGCATCAACCTTTCTATAGTGGTGATCACGGTATAAATATGTCTAAAGATCGTCCTAAAAATACTGAAAAAGCCCTAAAGACATGGGCAAGCTCAGGGTTGAATGCAATTCTACATGGTCATTTACATGTATCTGCTGTTTATGATCTGAATAAGATTTTCCAACTTAATGCTCAACATCCAATATTGGATATTCATGCAGGTACCGCTACGTCACATCGTTTACATCATGACTTTTCTAATAGTTTTAATCTAATTGATGAAAAACTGAAGGTGCGTGAATATCGCTTTGATTCGAGATTCAAGAAATTTTATTTAGTTGCAAATCGGAATGAAGGCTAAATTATCGAAATGCCTAAAAAAAATACAAAAAATTAAATTTTTTTTCATTTTCCCCTTGAAGCAATTTTTTCCATCCCCACAAAAGTGACATCAAATAATTTTGGTGGTGATCTAAGGAAATTAAGATCACGACTATTAATCAAAAGACTTAGTCTGATGGAGTATTTTTATGAGCAACATTCGTCCATTACATGACCGTGTAGTAATTCGTCGTGTTGAAGAAGAAACAAAAACAGCTGGCGGCATTTTATTGCCAGGTTCTGCTGCAGAAAAGCCTGCTCAAGGTGAAATTATTGCAGTTGGTAATGGTCAGATCACTGACAATGGCGTTCGCGCTTTAGATGTAAAAGTAGGTGACAAGGTATTGTTTGGTACTTATGCAGGAACAACTGTGAAAGTAGATGGCGAAGAACTATTAATCATGAAAGAGTCAGATATTTTAGCTGTTTTAGAAGGCTAATTGATTCTTTTTAATACTACTCATTTAATCAATCAGATTTAGTAATTTTAATAATATTCGGAGTCAAATATGTCAGCTAAAGACGTTAAGTTTGGTGATTCAGCTCGCACAAAAATGATCGCAGGTGTGAATATCCTTGCTGATGCGGTTAAGGTTACACTTGGTCCTAAAGGCCGTAACGTAGTTATCGATCGTTCATTCGGTGCGCCACACATCACTAAAGATGGTGTTTCTGTAGCGAAAGAAATCACATTAAAAGACAAGTTTGAAAACATGGGTGCTCAACTTGTTCGTGAAGTTTCTTCTAAAACAAATGACATCGCAGGTGACGGTACTACAACGGCAACCGTTTTAGCTCAAGCAATTTTGAACGAAGGGATCAAGTCAGTAACTGCGGGTATGAACCCAATGGACTTGAAACGCGGTATCGATATTGCAGTTAAAGCTGTTGTTGCAGATATTAAAGCAACGGCTAAACCAGCATCTGATTCTAAAGCGATTGAACAAGTTGGTTCGATTTCTGCGAACTCTGATACGACTGTTGGTTCACTGATCGCTCAAGCGATGGAAAAAGTGGGTAAAGAAGGTGTAATCACTGTTGAAGAAGGTTCAGGCTTTGAAGATTCTCTAGATGTTGTAGAGGGTATGCAGTTTGACCGTGGTTATATTTCTCCATACTTCGCAAACAAACAAGATACATTAACTGCTGAATTGGAAAACCCATTTATCCTTCTTGTTGATAAGAAAGTAAGCAATATCCGTGAGTTGATTACTGTTCTTGAGGCAGTTGCGAAAACAGGTAAACCACTTCTTATCATCGCTGAAGATGTTGAAGGTGAAGCACTTGCAACGCTTGTTGTAAACAATATGCGTGGCATCATCAAAGTCTGTGCTGTTAAAGCACCAGGCTTCGGTGATCGTCGTAAAGCAATGCTTCAAGATATCGCGATCTTAACTGGTGGTACTGTGATTTCTGAAGAAATCGGTATGCAGTTAGATCAAACAACACTTGAACATTTAGGTACTGCACACAAAGTAACTGTATCTAAAGAAAACACAGTGATTGTTGATGGTGCAGGCGATGCGAATCAAATTGCTGAGCGTGTTCAACAAATTCGTGCGCAAATCGAGGAATCAACTTCAGAATACGACAAAGAAAAACTTCAAGAGCGTGTTGCTAAATTAGCAGGCGGTGTAGCAGTGATTAAAATCGGTGCTGCAACTGAAGTTGAAATGAAAGAGAAGAAAGATCGTGTAGACGATGCTCTTCATGCAACTCGTGCTGCTGTTGAAGAAGGTGTTGTTGCGGGTGGTGGTGTTGCATTAGTACGTGCAGCTAAAGCACTTGACGGTGTAACGGGTATTAACGATGATCAAAACGTAGGTATCAACATCCTTCGTCGTGCGATTGAAGCGCCACTTCGTCAAATCGTATCTAACGCAGGTGACGAACCATCTGTAGTGATTAATGCAGTTAAAAATGGCGAAGGCAACTTCGGTTATAACGCTGCGACTGGTGAATACGGCGATATGCTAGAGATGGGTATTCTTGATCCAGCGAAAGTTACACGTTCTGCACTTGAGCATGCTGCGTCTGTTGCGGGCTTAATGTTAACAACTGAGTGCATGATTACAGAGATCCCAGAAGATAAACCAGCTATGCCAGACATGGGCGGTATGGGTGGTATGGGCGGTATGATGTAATTCATCCCACAGCCTAAAAAATCCCCGCTTTAAGCGGGGATTTTTTTTGTCATCTGTCTGATAAATATTTGAATACTATTGTAAATATTGAATAAAAGCCTAGTAGAGCGCTAATCTAAAGGAACATTAACACCATGATTGGGGGTGATGATGTTAACTGTTCAAGAAAATCAAATCATAGAAGAAATTTATGAGGCTGCCTTAAAGCCACATCACTGGGAAAATGTTTTAAAACAGGTCGTGGAATTTACACAGAGTTCAACGGCGATCTTTACTTACTTTGATCAGCTTCGGCCCGAACAAAATTTTATTTACACCATTAATATCCCGATTGATGGAATTCAAAATTATCAAACGTATAACTTAGATGTCGTAGACATGCGTATTCATGGTCAGTTAATGAATACCTATGGATTAGAGCATGCCTATCAAATTGATTGTCGATCATATGCTGAAACAGATAATGAGGATTTGAAGAACTTTTATGAATATTGTTTAGTTCCTTCAAACATCTGTTATCTCAGTGGGGTATTGTTAGAGTATGGAAAATATAAATGGGGCGTGCTTGCGGTACATCGACCATCAGATGAAGCTGCTTATGATACTGCTGAATTACAAAGTTTAGAAAGACTCGCAAAACACTTTAGAAGAGCGATTCAAATTCATCGACAAATTAAGCTTCTTCAAAATGATAGAAGTAATTACACCGAAATTTTAGATAAGTTGAATGTGGGTGTGCTCATCGTTCAATCTAATCTAGAAGTGAGATTTGTGAATCAGTATGCGAAGGATTGTTTGAATGATACGAGTATGATTGAAATAGATTTGCATAACAGATTAAAAATAATCGAGCCTTATAATGCTCAATTAAAAAAATTGGTGCAGAGCACATTCAAAAAGAATGAGCGTTATTCATTAGAGAGGCATGATCAAGAAGAAGTTGGGGGTGCAATGCAGTTATATAGCGATCGACATCAATCAGCTTACTTAATCACAGTCTCACCACTTAAGGTGCTGTCAGATTCAATGATCTTAGACAATAATCAAGTTGCATTATTCTTATCAAAAATGCAGGATCGAAAACGCTTGTCTAAAATATTACTGAAGTCAACATTCCAACTGACAGCTCGAGAAATTGAAATTTGTCAGCATTTTATGGACGATCAGCATCTTGAAAATATTGCTTTGAAATGTGGGATTACGCTGAGTTCACTGCGGACATATCTGAAAACGATTTATCAGAAGTTAGGATGCTCCTCACAAGCTGAAATGATGCGGATTTTGATCGAATTTATTGATGCTTTTCAGCATATTGAATAATCCCCCTTTAACGAAGATGTTGAAGGGGGATAAAATTAATTCATTCTGGTCAGTGTAAATGTGCCTTCATCTGCTACGGTAAAGCTTAAACTTTGAGTAGAAATTTGTAATGGTAAGCCTAAATGCGCGTCTGTATTGGATAATCCAGCACAACCATTTGTATCAATGCTGAGGGGCGTGGTAACAAAGAGCTTGTTGTCGCGTAATTGATAACGACCATACTCAATACCAGGGCCACCACAAGGTCCGTCATATGGATCTGGTTGATCATCGCCAACCGCATCAACCATAATAAAAGTGTTATTAGAATTAAATACGAAAATTTGTTTACCACTTGAGGACTGCCATGCGCCTACAATTCCACTATTATTTCGAGGAACTCGCGTAAACTCTGCACTTTCATCAGGATTTTCAGCTTCAGAAATCTTAAGTATAGAACCATCAAAAGATAGTTTCATTGAACGCGATTCCCCATGATCGAGAAGTCCCCAATCTTCATTGGTATCAATCACAGGCGTAGTAATATTTATTGAAGAAGCGTATAAACTTCCACTTAGGGCATCTAGATTTATTTTGGCGTATTCCATGCCATTTGAAGAACTATTAGGCTCGTTCGGGATTGGTTCACCGAGCATATATTCGCCATTCTCTCCAATAAATAACACAATTTCAGACTCATCATTTTTTGCATACCATACGCCTTGAATATCTTTGAGCAGTGAGCTGCTAAAATGTTCTTTAGCTTGCTCTTCACTGACTACTATATTGGAGGCAATTTCAGGAATATTGATAATTTGACCTTGAAGTCGCTCTCTAAAATCACTTGTCGCATTGCTGAAATCAATCGATGTTGGCGAGAAATTTGAAACATCATCTGGGATTTGTATGGTCTCTTTATCCTCATCGATATCCAATGATTGTAAAAAAATCAGTAGATTGATAATTCTCTTGTTACGTTCATCTGCATTTAAATCTTCATTCACGAGTTCATTTGGTGTCACACGAGCTAAACCTTGTACGGTACCAATTTCGATATCACCAATTTTAAATGTAATGACATCTCCATCTCGATATTCAAACTCCCCATTTGCATTGGTCTTCTTCGCATTGTCATTATTGCCATTCACGATATATGTCGCACCTGCTACTGGGCTGTCAGTCAGTATTCCTATTTTAATCTGATCATCATTTTTTGCGGATTTATCCGAACCACCACAAGCTGCTAAACAGGTACTGAGCGCCAGTGTTATAAGAGCTTTTTTCATCATTTCCCCCAAATCATTCGTATTTTTGTACCTCGAATATAGTTTTAAAAAATTGAATATGACTATCCTCAAATTGGGAGGGGGTGATGGCATTAATGCTGCGTAATTTTAGAAATTTTTTACTTTTGAGAAATTGCGCATATTTTTTTTTGAAAGATCAGATAAGCGGTTCATAGGTGAGGGCTTCATATTTTCTTCTTAATTCGATCAATGTTGATCGTTTCTGTTATTAGTTCTTGTTTTTTTATTCATAGTCACTGAATATCAATTAAATTTTTATATATTTTAATGAAAACACTTTCTAGAATTCTTTTGACGGCTTAACGACTATGTTATCTAAGTTCTTTATTGAACGACCTATTTTTGCTGGCGTACTTGCGATTATTGTCATGGCAATTGGTATATTTGCGGTGATGAGCTTACCGGTAGAACGCTATCCTGATATTGCTCCGCCAAGAATTACTGTATCAGCAACTTACACAGGAGCTGATGCCGAAACAGTTGAGGAAAGTGTCACACAGGTCATAGAACAACAAATTAAAGGAATTGATAACTTACTTTATTTTAGCTCTACCAGTAATGCATCTGGGAATAGTCGAATTAGTTTAAGTTTTGAAAACGGAACTGATCCAGACACAGCACAAGTCCAAGTTCAAAATAGCATTAATGGGGTGATCAATCGTTTGCCTGAAGACGTGCAGCGTCAAGGGGTCAATGTCTATAAATCCTTAGGTGACACCTTTATGGTGGTGGGGTTATATGACACTACGAACCAAAGTAATAATATTGCGTTGTCAGATTATTTGGCTGATCACATTGAACCAGAAATTGCGCGTGTAGAAGGTGTTGGTGAGGTTGATGTCTTTGGTTCTCAATATGCCATGCGTATTTGGCTAGATCCGAACTTATTGAAACAATATCAGTTGATGCCTAGTGATATTCGTGCCGCAATTGAAGCACAAAATACACAAGTTGCTGCAGGTGGAATCGGAGATTTACCGACAGTAGCAGACCAGTATCTTAATGCAAAAGTTACCGCTGGATCACGACTAAGAACAGTCGATGAATTTAAAAATATCATTGTCAAAGCGACCCCTGATGGAAGTTTTATTTATTTAAAAGATGTAGCACGCATTGAGTTAGGTGCTGAAAATTATCAAGCTTTTAATACCATTAATGGATCACCTTCAGCAGGCTTGGCTGTTTCAATGTCATCTGGTGCAAATGCTCTTGCAACCTCAGCTAAAATTAAAGAAGTACTTGAGGACATTAAGAAAAAACTTCCTGAAGGCTATCAAATTGTCTACCCACGAGATAACACGCCGTTTGTTCAAGAGTCCATTAAAGAAGTTGTAAAGACCTTAGTTGAAGCCATTATCTTGGTCGTGTTGGTCATGTTTATCTTTTTACAAAGCTGGCGCGCAACACTTATTCCAACGGTCACGGTTCCAATTGTTATTTTGGGCACTTTCGCCGTCTTATTTGCGCTCGGAATGACCATCAATACATTGACACTTTTTGCATTAGTTCTTGCGATTGGATTACTTGTAGATGATGCAATTGTGGTGGTCGAAAATGTCGAACGTTTGATGCATGAAAAGGGGCTATCTGCAAAGCAAGCGTCTATCTTATCTATGCAAGAGATGACGGGGGCTTTAATTGGAATTACAGTGGTGCTAACTGCAGTATTTATTCCGATGGCTTTTTTTACAGGATCGACAGGAGTTATATACCGTCAGTTTTCAATTACCTTGATTGCAGCCATGTCACTGTCATTGTTGGTCGCGTTAATTCTCACACCAGCATTGTGTGCGATTATTCTTAAACCTAAACAACAAGAAGCAAAATGGGCGACATGGTTTAATACAAAAATGGAATCATTACGATTGCATTATCTAAAGTGGGTTGAAAAAAGCCTGTCACTAAAATGGATCGTTTTAACCAGTTTTTCTGGGTTAATTGTGATTTTTGCTTTGTTTTATAAGTCGCTTCCAACCAGCTTTATTCCAAGTGAAGATCAAGGTTTTATCAGTGTCCAATTCAGTTTACCTGAAGGCGCACCTATGACAGAAAGTCAGCTTGTTGGTGAAAGTATTCGAGAGTATTTTCTTGAACAAGAAAAACAGAATGTTAGGTTGGTTCAAATTCGTTATGGACGAAATTTTTCAGGAACGGGTCAAAATTTAGGAACAGGATTTGTAGCATTACATCATTGGGATGATCGTCCAGGTGAGGCAAACTCTGCACAATCCATTCGTGAACGAGCGATGGAGTTCTTTAGAAAAGACAGTCGCGCTCGGATTATGGTGAGTTTGCCAGGTTCTGTAAGTGGTCTTGGCGATACAAACGGCATCGAGTTTTGGCTGCAAGATTTAAATGGACAAGGACGACAGTATTTAGAAGATCAATTTCAAGCGCTAGAACGACAGGCAATCAACTTCACGACTTTTGAAAATTTGGGCAAACGCTCTAATCCAGATAAAGCCAAATTGAAAGTGAATATCAATCAAAAATTAGTGATGGCGAATGGTCTTTCACAATCTGCGATTAATAGCACTTTGGCTGCAGCTTGGGGTGGTTCTTATGTGAACGACTTTATTGATCGCGGACGTATTAAACGCGTCATGATGCAGGGGGATGCCGAGTATCGTTCAAAGCCTGAAGATCTCAATTTGTGGTCTGTACGAAATAATCAAAATCAAATGATTTCATTTGGTAATTTTGCCACTGTGGATTGGGATGGAGGCCCTGATGTGGTGACTCGTTTCCAAGGTTATTCCGCGCTACAAATGGAAGCAGACACTGCAAAAAATGTGAGCAGTGGTGCTGCAATGCGTGATATCAAGTCTATGGTTGATCAATTGGACGGGGTTGGGCTAGCGTGGAGTGGATTATCGTTTCAAGAGCAACAATCGAGTACACAAGCCATTTGGCTTTATCTCATCTCTGTTGGCTTTATCTTTCTATGTTTAGCTGCCTTATATGAAAGTTGGTCGATACCTTCTGTTGTGATTGCTGCTATTCCATTGGGTATTGGCGGTAATATTATTTTTAGTTGGTTGGTCGGATTTCCAAACGATATTTACTTCCAAATTGCGTTACTTACGACGATTGGGTTGTCATGTAAAAATGCCATCTTAATTGTTGAATTTGCGGCAATGGCTCAGGAGCGTGGAGCTAACGCGATTGCTGCTGCTTTACAAGGTGCAAGTTTGCGCTTACGTCCAATTTTAATGACCTCGCTTGCTTTTGGTGCAGGGGTTATACCTTTGGTATTTGCTTCAGGTGCGGGTGCTGCCAGTCGTCAAGAAATTGGTGTCAGTGTCCTTGGTGGGGTAATTTTCGGCACAATTTTAGTTCTAGCCTTTATTCCCTTTATGTTTGTTATCGTTCGGAATATTTTTAAATATAAATCAAAATCAGCATCTGAAACTTAATGTGGTATCCGCAGTATAAAGAGTATGGTACTGCGGTTGATTTAATCCATTTTTAAATATCAGTTTTTGACAAGATCAATACGCACTAACATTTTCAATTAGTGTTAGCATGCCTTGCGTAATTCTAAACGATAATAAATGAAGCGATTATGGATCAAATTAAACAAGATCATAAAATTGAAGCATTACAACAAGCATTGATCAATTCTGATGTCGCTCAGATTGATCATATTGCGGATACGATTAATCCTGCAGATTTGGCTTTGTTTTTACAGCAATTAGAAATCGATCAACAAATACAACTTATCCACCATTTAGAAAACGCAGCATATGTATTTGAGTTTTTGCCACTCAATCATCAAGTACAGTTGGTTAAAAAAATGGACGGCAAAAGTACAGTCCAGTTAATTCGTTCAATGCATTCAGACGCTCGAACAGATTTGTACAAAGCTTTACCGGATCAAATTAAAACATTTATTTTTGCGAATTTAGATCGAGAAACGAAGCAGCAAGTTCAATCTTTGGCATTGTATGCTGAGGAAACAGCTGGTGCGATCATGACATCTGATTATGTCACTTTGCCATCAGACATCTCAATGCAACAAGCTTTAGAGATTTTGCGCCATTCTGCTAAAGATACTGAAACTTTATATCTGATCTATATTACCAATCAACTTCAGAAACTTGAGGGTGTAATTTCTCTTCGAGAAATTGTGCAAGCACCTTTGGATAAAACGGTACAAGAAGTCATGACCACTGAGGTCATTTACGGACGGGTGGATGAAGATCAGGAATCAGTGGCAAAAAAATTAAGCCACTATGATTTTATCGCCTTACCCATTTTAGATCATGATGATCATCTACTCGGTATCGTCACTTATGATGATGCTATGGATGTATTCCAAGAAGAATTTACCGAGGACTTTTTGAAAAGTGGGGCGGTAGAGCTTAAAGAAAATATCAGTATTCGTTCAGCACCAATATTATTGTTATTTAGACAACGTGTTTTTTGGCTAGTGTTTCTGGTCTTTGGCAGCCTACTTTCGAGTATTGGGATCGCCCATTATGAAGACATCATTGCTGCGCATATTGTTTTGGTCTTCTTTTTACCGCTATTGGTTGGGAGTGGTGGTAACGCAGGCTCCCAATCTGCAACCTTGATGGTTCGAGCAATCGCAACTGGCGATGTAAAAGCCAAGGATTGGTTTGTGTTGCTTGGTCGTGAAGCGATGGTTGCTCTATGTTTGGGTGCAACGATGGCTGCAGCTGTTTCAATTCTTGGCTATATCCGTGGAGATATGATGGTCGCTTTAGTGCTTGCGATCAGTATGATGGGTATTGTCATGATGGGCTGTCTGATCGGGATGAGTTTACCATTTGTACTCAATAAACTAGGACTCGATCCCGCAAGCGCATCTGCACCCTTGGTCACTTCAATATGTGATGCAACTGGTGTATTGGTCTATTTATTTATTGCTTCACAACTCTTATTCTAAGGCTATGACTGATGGAGTATCTTTGCAGGATGTTGCTTAAATGACAAATAAAAATAAATTAACCCAAGCTGAAGTCATCAAAATGGAACGCGATCTTGCCAAGTTCGCAAACATGATGGATTCCGTCGTAAGAATTCCATTCACTAAACAAGGGGTAGGGGCTGATGCAGCATTGAGTACGATTCCTGTGGCGGGTGACGTAGCTGGATTTGTACTTACGTGTTATGCAGTATTACAAGCTCGAAAAATCGGTGTGCCCCAATCTAAATTGAATGGCGTGCTTAAACTTGCTGTGATGGATGGTGTAGTAGGTTTAATCCCTGTTGCAGGTACACTCTTTGATGTGTTTATTCGACCGAGTCGCAAGGCTTTAGATGTGGTTCATGATCATATTCGTGAAGAGTATCAGATTCATTCAGACCATCATGTGGTACACCCATTTTTACATGAAAACTTAGAGCGTAAACAGCAGAACTCTGCCTTCTGGCGAAATCCTGTCGTGGCATGGATTTGGATTCATATTCCTGATTTACTGGGTCTTCTGTTTTTAATTATTTTTGGTGTTGCCTTATGGTTTGGTGTCACGTTCTTATGGCAATGGTTTCAATCTATTTAAAGTCTTATAGATTGAGTCCATTAAAAAAGCCTCCGTATGGAGGCTTTTTTTAGATGCCGATTAAGGACAATCAAGTTGTTGTAATGCTGCTACACGTTGCTCAATTGTTGGGTGTGTTTGGAAGAGTGCAGCAAGGCTGAATCCTTCTTCACGACCTGATGAAATTGAGAACGCTTTCATTTCTTTAGGCATTTGATCTGGCATTTCAGTTTCTGCTTGCAAGCGAAGTAATGCACTGATCATGGCTTGTTTACCTGCTAAACGCGCGCCAGCCTCATCAGCACGATATTCACGATAGCGAGAGAACCACATGACAATTGCCGAAGCAAGAATACCGAATACGATATCTAACACGATTGTAATGAGGAAATAGCTCCAGCCCGGTGCTTCACCTTCTTCACGACCAAATACGTTGCGATCTACAAAGTCGCCGACGATACGCGCGAAGAACATCACAAACGCGTTGACTACACCTTGGACTAAAGCAAGGGTGACCATGTCACCATTTGCAACGTGACCAATTTCATGCGCCAACACTGCACGTAATTCATCTTTATTCATGCGTTCCAATAAGCCTGTTGAAACAGCGACTAAAGCATCGTTTTTGTTCCAACCAGTTGCGAAAGCATTTGATTGATAAGATGGGAAAATACCAACTTCTGGCATTTTAATACCAGCACGTTGAGAAAGTTGTGCCACTTCATTGAGTAACCATGCTTCCGCTTGGTTGCGTGGAGCATTGGGATCAATTAACTCTGTACCTGTGGTTTTCTTTGCAATCCACTTTGACATGAATAGGGAGATTAAAGAACCCACCATACCAAAGACAAAACAGATCACAAGTAAATTGCCAAGATTCAAGCCACCCGCGCCATGGTAACTACCGACACCGAAGAGTGACAAGATTATGCCAGCTACCACCAGTACCGCGAGGTTGGTCAGCAAAAACAAACCAATCCGCATCATCGAGAAAATCCTCTTATAAATAAAATTTAATAAGCTTTTTGAATTAAAAAACCTACGTCAAATATGCTTTCGAATAGGGAAAATTTCAAGAAAAAAATAAAAAATATAACGAAAAAAAATTGAGATTAATTCGAAATATAGATCTTCGCTGATGCTGTGGCATTATTTGTTGAATATGAACCAGCTGGCGCGTCAGTAAAACTGCCATCAGCGGCTACAATAATTTGGCGAGGAGGTGACTTTAGTTTAGTTGGTGCAGTCACTTGAGCTGATAAATTCTGATTATTATAGCTCGGTGTACTTGACTTAGAGGATGCTGAAGCTGAATAACTATTGGTTGGATTTGAGCCTACACCATTGGCGTATAAATTATTGTAACGACTGAGTACACGTCTGACATAGTCTTGAGTTTCACGAAAGGGCGGAATTCCACCATATTTAGCAACATTTCCTTCGCCAGCATTATAACCCGCTAATGCCAATTGCGTATTGCCATTAAAGCGTTTCAATAGCCAAGCCAAATATTTTGCACCAGCGAAAATATTTTGTTCAGGATCATATGCATTATTGACATTAAATCGTTGTGCAGTCGCAGGCATCAATTGCATAAGACCCTGAGCACCAACAGGGGAGCGTGCATGTATATTAAAACCAGACTCTGTGTGCATCACCGCTTTAATGAGTCCTTCAGAAATGCCGTGTCGTTGAGCTGCTTGGCGAATATAGCCATCAAAGGCATTTCGATTTTTACTATGGCTTGGGAGAACAGATGCTTCGTTGCTTCCCCAATTGCTGTAACTATGAATATTGCTATCTGGATAGTAGGTTTTCTTTTCAACTTTAAGATGGTTGTATTTGTTTTTGCGGTTGGTCAGTACGGTAGTGCCGTTTGAATCTTTCAGCTGATAGATTGTTTGACCTGCAGAAGCCTGTGGCGAGAATATTAGAAAATTCACACACCCAAATAACGCTATGACTTTTATTTTATTTGTAGTTTTCATCATTCGAACACTATTTTTGTCCCTAAATGATATGTGGGTGATTTTCTGCAATGGAGATGTCTCTCGACTATGTAATGTTTTTTAACAATTCGTTGTAAAAAAATCAAGTCTTAATTGTTGGCTTAATATCCAAAAAAATTATTTATTTTTATTTATAAACAACTGCTTGACACATATAAGCTATTGAATTTTAAGGATATAGAATAGTGGTTAAAAAGTGATCAATCTAAGGGAAAGCACCATCTTATCTTGCCAAAACTTTGTCAACCCCTAAAAAGTCCACAATTTTATCCACAGGTTTTGTGGAAAACTGTGGAAAAGTCCAAAAGATAAGCAATTCGACTAAAAAATGAACCCAAGCGTCCATTTTAGATGTGTGAATAAGACAGTGTTATGAAAAAATAAAAATTAGATGTAAAAAACAGATTCTTTAGATGCGATTAAGCACTGAATCGGCTAAAATTGCGCAGTATTTTTTTTATGGTTAATGTCGTCTATGTACTCGCCAGTTGAATCCAACCAAGGATTTAATTTTAAGCCAGAGCCACCTACAAGTTCTGCATATTATCGTTTATTAAAAAAACTTCGTCGTCAAGTAGGTCATGCAATCCGTGACTACAAAATGATTGAGGATGGCGATAAGGTCATGGTATGTATTTCAGGTGGTAAAGATAGCTATACCATGCTGGACATTCTCCTGCAGTTTAAACGCATAGCACCAATCAATTTTGATGTTGTGGCTGTGAATCTTGATCAGAAACAACCAGGGTTTCCTGAGGATGTATTACCCCGTTATTTAGAAGAAAATAACATTCCGTACTACATCTTAGAAAAAGATACATATAGCATTACCAAAAAGCTTACACCTGAAGGTAAAACCTATTGTGCAGTGTGCTCACGCTTGCGCCGTGGTTCTTTATATGGTTTTGCTCAAGAAATTGGCGCGACCAAAGTTGCTTTAGGTCATCATCGTGATGATATTATGGCAACGTTCTTCTTGAACCTGTTCCATGGCGGTAGTTTAAAGGCGATGCCACCAAAACTACTTTCATCGGATAAAAAGAATATTTTGATTCGTCCTTTGGCGTATGTTGAAGAGAAAGACATCATCAAATATGCTGAAATGCGCAAATTCCCAATTATTCCATGTAACTTGTGTGGTTCGCAGGAAAACTTACAGCGCGCAATCATCAATGATATGTTGCGTGAATGGGATAAAGCTCATCCAAAACGTTTACACAGCATTTTTGGCGCGTTACAGAATGTCTCGCCATCGCAATTGGCCGACCGAGATCTTTTCGATTTTGAAGCCTTAGATGGACAACGTGAAGTTGATTTTGATGTAACTTGTTCAACAGCCGAAGGGGACACACCAAATAAGCGTATTAGCATGGTCAATCTCGGTTTTGCTGCTGAGTAATTCGTCTTAATAAAAAAAGCACTTTTCGAAGTGCTTTTTTTATTTCTTAGATTTTTACATTTTAATGAAGGTGTTGAGTCGATTTACAAAATGATGTTTTTTGTCACTTTAGGTCGTAGTACCGATACAAAAAATCATTGACAAACTTGTGAAAAAATAAAGATTTGATGATATTTAGGCGATTAGTTTTATTTACAAAAAAAATCGAACGCAGAGTACAAAAAAACGTATCGCATTTGGAAAATATCATGCTATAACTCTCTCAAGCGTAAAGCTTCTACATGTTGTTATCTTGGATAGGTAACGCAATAAATTGAATAAATACATCGAGGAAAGAACATGCCTGCATTTTTAACTGATGATTGGTTTGCAAACGTTGAGAAACTTACAGCTGAAGCTGGTGATTTGAACTTACCACCATCATTAGCAAATCTAGCATTGAATCTTGTAGTAACAGGTAGCGAAGGAACGACTGAATTAGCGCTTGATAGCGGTAAGATCCAAAAAGGCGCTTCTGCGAATGCTAAAACAACTTTAAACTTAGATGCGGATACTTTACGCAAAGTATTCTTAGAGTTTGACATGGCTGCTGCTATGCAAGCATTTATGACTGGTAAAATCAAAGTTCAAGGCGATATGTCTCAATTGATGGCTTTACAAACAGCGAAGCCAAGCCAAGAACAAAAAGATTTGTTCAAAAAAGTTTTAGAGCAAACTACTTAAGACTTTTTAAACAAAAAAAGCTTACCTTTAGGTAAGCTTTTTTTTGTTAAATACTCACCAAACTTGGTGTCGTTTTAATATGTTCTAAATAAGCACGAATACGAGTGACGTATTGGATCGCTTGCTTATAACGCGTATTGTGCGATTGATTACGGTAAAGAAAATCATATACCTGTATCCAATCATTCGGATTTTTTCCTTGGGCTTTTAGGCGCTTCATAATCGCATCTGTGGCACCTGGCCCCATATTGTAAGCCACGAGGGCATACCAATAACGATCATGTTTAGGAATATAATCATATTTCGACATCATCAGATCAAAATACTTCGCACCACCTGCAATACTTTGAGCAGGATCAACACGATTCGACACACCCATTGCTTTTGCTGTGTTGTTGGTGAGCATCATGATGCCACGCACACCTGTAGGAGACACAGAATTCGGTTTTAAGAACGACTCTTGATAGCCTATCGCAGCGAGGAAGTGCCAATCTAAGTCGTATGTTTGGGCTGACTTTTTAAAGCTAGCTTTATAAATTGGCATACGTGTTTTCAGATTGCGCTGAATAGTATCCCAATCATCTTGTTTAACCACGTTGCGGTTGTAGAAAGATGCCATTTGACGGATAGCACCATTTTGCTTGCTTTGACAAACAAAACCGCTGGCAGTATCTGTTAAAGGATCAGCAGCATTTTTAAAAACCCAATTGATTTCTGGATTAAGCCCATTTTTGCGTAAGCTTTCAAGGTCACCACATGATGCGGAAAAACCTGAAAGATTCTTTTGCTCAATGGTCATGATCGATGCTGTGGTCACCGCGAAATGAGCTTTACCTTGCTGCACCATTTTCAAAGCGGCTTCATTACTTTGAACCGTTTTAAAATCGAGTTTTACATTTAAGTTTTGAGCGTAACTGCTCACCAAGTCATAGCCAAAGCCATGTTTGAAGTTACCGTCTTTAAAAACCACGGTGGGATTTGACACGGCCACCACTGTAAGTTTGTTCGAAGTTACAATGGAGTTGTATTGGTTGTCGGTCTTTGTTGCATTTAATGCATGAAATGGGATAAATGCTGTAGCGAGGACCATCGCTTTAAACGAGAGAGAAGAAGTTAGTGAATTAAGGCAAAGCCTCGATCCAGTGTTTGAACTACTGCGCATGTTGTCTCCGCTACAAGTAATTTATGCCCAAAAAAAGCAAAAGCAGTACCGCCTTAAACTTTTATTTAAAGTTGATAAATTCAATTAGGGTGGGCGTCATGAACGTCATTCAAAATGACATGTGTGGGTGGATAAAATATTGAAGAAAAGATCTTCGTACAAAAAGTAATCAAGATAAAACATGGGCGCATATTAATGGTCAATTTTACTCTTGTCAAATTTTGTACAAAAAAAAATAAAAAACATGGTTTTAAGATATTGATAAATAAAAAGAAAAAATTTTATAAAATTTTTCCATGTAGAAATGCGGTATAAAATGTTGCAATGTGTCGCTATAACGTAAGCAAAATACTCATTTTATCGCCTATGAAATTGAATTTAATTACCCGAAGTGGGCATGACAAATTGGTCGCAGAACTACAATATTTATGGCATGAGGAACGACCTGAAATCACCAAAAAAGTGAACTGGGCTGCCAGTTTAGGTGATCGTTCTGAAAATGCAGATTATCAATACAATAAACAAATTTTACGAAAAATAGACCGTCGTGTTCGTTACCTCGGTAAACGACTTGAAGAGTTGCGAATTATCGATTTTTCTCCTGAACAAGAGGGCAAAGTATATTTTGGCGCTTGGGTAGACATCGAGAACGAGGAAGGACAATTAAAGACGATTCGGATTGTCGGTGTAGATGAAATTTATGATCATCATCCTCAACATATTTCAATAGATTCACCTATGGCACGTGCAATGTTAGGTAAGCAAGTAGATGATGAATTTGAAGTACATACCCCCTTGGGGAAAAAAACATGGTTTATTAATTCAATTCGCTATGAAAAGCTCGAAAATTCAGCAAAATAGTGTTTTTTGATTTAAAAATAGGCAGGCGAGCAAAATTTCTTAGAAAAGTGTTTGCCAATTTTAAAAAATATTTATATGATAGCCGCCATTGGAAGCGTGGCAGAGCGGTTTAATGCACCGGTCTTGAAAACCGACGAGGGTGTGAGTCCTCCGTGAGTTCGAATCTCACCGCTTCCGCCAAATTTTTAAAAAGCCACTAATTATTAGTGGCTTTTTTATTTTCTTCATGTTGGTGCGATACTAAGACAGATATTTACTGTTTTATTTAATTTTTTGAACATATTATAAAAAAACCACCTTAAGGTGGTTTTTCTACAGCGTTTAAGCCACTTTTTCTGGAAGATCGAACCAAATCACACGAGCATCTTCCGATGCTTTAATCTGCGCTGGATCAATAAATGCAATAGCATCTCCAGCATTCACAATGTGTTCAGCGACTTGAATTGAACCACTAATCACATGTAGATAGCTGACATGTTGTGTTGCAACAACTTCAAGTGAATGACCTTTCTCCAAAACAGCTGATTTAACCTCCGCATTTTGGCGAATATGCATGGGTGCATGTTCTGTCGGTCCACAAATCAGATGCCATTTGTTCGGTTGTTCAGCAGGATCGAGTTGAATTTGTTGGTAATTCGGCTCTGCATCGCGCTGATTTGGAATAATCCAGATTTGCAGTAAGTGAACTGTTTCATCACCCTGGTTGATTTCACTGTGTTGAATGCCTGTACCTGCACTCATCAGTTGCCATTCACCAGCTTTGATATCACCGTGGTTACCCATACTATCTTTATGTGTAATCGCTCCCTGCAATACACAGGTGAGAATTTCCATATTGTCGTGTGGATGTGTACCGAAGCCTTGATGCCCAGCAATGAGGTCATCATTAATGACACGGAGAGTACTGATGCCCATGTGGTTAGGGTCATACCAGCTCCCAAATGAGAAGCTGTGTTTGGATTCTAACCAACCCATTTTTACATGACCACGTGATTCACTGCGATGTAAATAAGCATTCATGATGATGCTCCTTTCATTATTCTTAAAGATGATGTTATTTTAATAGTTTAAAATGAATAAGATAGTGGATTAGGACAACGTATCGTTCTAATTTTGAAACATAAAAAGGATAAAAAAGCCTGCTTGAAGCAGGCTTTTTAAAATTAGATTATTCTAAGAATTTTACTGTAACGCCAGAACGAACTTTATTACCCAAATCATTCGCATCCCAGTTGGTTAAGCGGATACAACCGTGTGAAGCTGTCTTTGAAATACTTGATGGGTTAGGTGTGCCGTGAATACCGAACGATTTTTTGCTTAAACCGATCCAGATATTACCTACAGGGCCATTAGGACCAGGTGGTAATGAAAGTGGCTTCAAATTTTTACCTTGTACAAAGTTACTTGGTGAATAGCTATACCAAGGGTTTTTCGCTACACCAGTAATTTTGTATGTTCCAGTCGGAGAAGGAGTGTCAGCACTACCGATGGTTGCTGGGAATGAGCCAACCATTTGGTTTTGTTGGTTAAACAAATAAAGTTGTTTAGCGCCTTTATGAGCCACGATTAAATGAATATTTTCTGGAAGTTCATTGCGAATGTTGGTCACAATAAGCTTTTCACCCGCTTTCTTAAATGTCGCTTTAGGATTTAATTTCTTGAGAAACTCTTCATCCATATGGAATTTTTCAGCCAGCATTTCACTTACACGAGTGTAATACAGACCTTTCATTTTCGCTTGTAAAGCATAGTCATGAGGAATTGAGGCTGCATAAGGACCTTTTAGGTCTGCTTCGGTAATCGTATATTCAACATAAGCAGGTTTACCAGCTTGGCGTGCAACTAGAGCATCCCAAGTTTCTTTCGTCAAAACACCTGTAGCCTTTAAACCATTCATTTGCTGGAATGAAGCAATTGCTTTAAGTGTATTTTTTCCACTTGTACCGTCAATAGCACCTGGTGAAGCATGTGAATTATTTAACATTACATGTGCACGGGCATATACAGGGAATTGACCTTTGCCAATATTTTCATACCATTCAGCATTATTCAGACTGTCTAGCGTCCATGAATTTGCTGTAGCAGGTGCTGATGTAGATGGAGCTGAATTTGTCACTGCTGAAGATGCAGGTGCACTGCCAATGTCCGCAGTGCTATCCTCAGTTCTTTCTAGGTTTTGAAGCGTATCTGCAGCTTGATTTAGATCATTTTGCTCTTGCTGGCTAATTTGGGCTTCAGAGCTAGATTCTACCGCGAGAGGATCAATTGGATCTTGAATAGTATCTAAACTCGTTTTTGTAATTGGAGAAAGCGGTTGTTCAGCAGTACCAGAAGCAGCCAATGCAGTTCCAGACATAATACAACTTAAACTCAAAGCAAGAATTGAGCGAACGAACATGTAATTCAACCTTAAGAATTATTCATATTGATTTATAAAAACACGGATAAAGTATTGCAGAAAAAACACGGATATGCAGTATTTGTTTTGTTTAAATCAAATAAATTCCGATAGTCTCAATCTTTATTTTCATTCTAACTAAATACTTTAAAGTGCAGCTTTTTGGTATGATGAATGGAATTTCAATTTTGCATCGAGAAAGTAAATGACGACCTTAAAAAATGATCGTTTTCTGCGTGCCTTATTACGTGAACCTGTGGACTGCACGCCAGTTTGGATGATGCGTCAGGCTGGTCGATATTTACCTGAATATCGTGCGACACGCGCAACTGCGGGAGATTTTCTTTCTTTATGCAAAAATAATGACTTTGCTTGTGAAGTGACTTTACAACCGCTTCGTCGCTATGACTTAGATGCAGCCATTCTATTTTCAGATATTTTGACTGTTCCTGATGCTTTGGGCTTAGGACTATATTTTGAAGCAGGGGAAGGACCAAAATTTAAGAAAACAGTCCGTACTGAGCAGGATGTAGCCCAATTACCAAAAATTGATGCTAAATCGGACTTAGACTATGTCATGAATGCAGTGTCGACAATCCGCTCAGCATTAGGTGGTCAAGTACCGCTAATTGGGTTTTCTGGAAGTCCATGGACACTCGCAACTTACATGATCGAGGGTGGGTCGAGCAAAGATTTCCGTTACACCAAGCAAATGATGTATGCACAACCTGAAGTTTTACATGCCTTGTTAGATCATTTGGCTGATTCAGTCCTAGATTATTTGAACGCACAGATTGAGGCAGGTGCGCAGGCGATTCAAATTTTTGACAGTTGGGGGGGGGCACTCGCACATCGAGAATATCAAGAATTTTCACTCAATTATATGCACAAAATCGTGAAGGGTTTAAAGCGTGAAAATGAAGGCCGCAAAGTACCAGTAATTTTATTTACCAAAGGTGGTGGTCAATGGTTAGAACCTATGATCGCAACTGGCGCAGATGCGTTTGGACTGGATTGGACAACCCCTTTAAATGTTGCACGTCAAACTGTTGCCGGTCGCGCTGCCCTACAAGGTAATTTAGACCCTGCAACATTATATGGCTCTCCTGCGAGTATTGAAAAGTCAGTAAAATTAATGCTCGATGATGCCTATGCTGCTGGTGAAAAAACGGGTTATGTTGCAAATCTTGGACACGGTATCACCCAATGGGTAGATCCTGCGAATCCTAAAGTTTTCATTGATACGGTACATGAGTACAGCGCAAAATATTTAGGCTAAACATTTAGGATGAATGTGTGAGCTTTTTAAAATCATTGTTTGAGTTTCATTATAAGGCAGCATCCGCTGCCTTATTTGGTATTTTATTACTGCTTGCCTTTGCTTTGACGGCTTCGATGGGGCATCAAGAATATTATGGATTGTACCGATATGACTACCTCTTGATTTATGCAGTGGTTATTCAGGCATGTTTACTGCTATTAAAGCTAGAGTCTTGGGCTGAAGCCAAAGTTATTGCAATATTTCATATGGTGGCCATGGTCATGGAGATTTTCCTGACCCATCCACAGATTGAATCATGGCAATATCCGCAACCTGCGGTATTTAAGATTATGACCGTGCCACTTTTTGCGGGATTTATGTATTCTGCCGTGGGCAGTTTTTTTGCTCGTTCACTCAGGCTCTATCGTGTAGAAATTGAGAACTTACCTAGTTTTTTTAATATGCTGAGTTTAGCGATCTTGTCCTATTTAAACTTTATGACGAAGTTCTTTATCCCAGATATACGATATTTACTGTTTGCATGGAGCGTGTTGGTATTTTGGAAAACTAAAATAACGTTCAAGCTTAAATATCATGAAATGATCTTGCCAATGCTTCCTGTACTTTTGTTGTTGGCATTTATTATTTGGATTGCTGAAAATATCAGTACTTTTTATCAAATTTGGTTGTATCCAACGCAAGTGGAACAGTGGCATATGGTGGGATGGGGGAAACTTGGTTCTTGGTATCTCCTACTAATGCTGAGTTTAGTATTGGTGTTAAAAATCTTAGGTGAACGGAATTCACAGGGTTTGTGGCGATTGAAGGGCGAATAAGTTAATTCATCAAAAAAATTCAATACTTGATGGCATTGGTAAGATTTGTTTTGCGTTCTTGGCTTGATATCGCTATGTTAAAGAAGTTCGTAAAAGAACAAAATTGGAACAATAAAGAACACTTGAGCACATCAAGTTTGGAGTGATGTTATGTATAAAAAATTAGCTTTAGCTGCGGTATTGGCAGTAGGATCAACAGCTGCATTTGCTGACCGTGATGTTGGTTGTGGTATCGGTTCACAAGTTTGGGCAGGTCAGTCTGGTAAAGTTGCAAAAATCTTAGCAGGTACGACCAACGGTTTATTTGCTAACCAATTATTCGGTATTACTTTCGGGACGTTAGGCTGTAGTGGTACAGGTACAGTAACAGCACAAGCAGTAACATTTACAAATGAAAATGCCGAAGCTCTTGCACGTGATATGGCGGTAGGTGAGGGGGAAAGTCTTAACGTCCTTGCAGCGCTTCTGAATATTAAATCTGAAGATAAAGCACGTTTCTTTGCAGTATCAAAAGAAAATTTCTCTGAAATTTATTCAGCGGACAATCAAGATGCATTCCAAGTCCTTGCATCTCTTCAAACTGTTATGTCTCAAGACGAAGTATTAAAAGCTTACGTTTAATTGCGAAAACCCTGTCTTATGGCAGGGTTTTTTTGTTTCATCATTATTAAGTTCATTTTATGAAATTTGCTTTTTTTTCTGCCTTGATTGTCAGTAGCTTTCTGACACATGCATATACTTCTCCAGTTGAACAATATATTGCACAAGCACAACACCATCAGCTTGATAAAAATAAAACTTGGCAAAGATTAATGTATGCACATCAAGCGAAGAGTGAAGTCAGCTATTCAGGATTTTTTTTTAGTGCAAATGGTGCAGATAATTTAGAAGATGAGCTGAATGCAAATATTCGTGAATTATTTATAGATCGAGGACAAGATCAATCCATTATATGTCGTTTCCCAGCTCGCTCTGCATGGTTAATAGAACAACTGAAAATAAAACAAGAGGAGCTTCCTAAAGCAGATTGTCCTGCTCTAGAGGAATGGATTGGACAGATTAAACCGTATCAAGCAACATTGATTTATGCGACAGATTTCATGGGAAATCCAAGTTCGATGTTTGGTCATACCTTGTTACGTCTTGATCCTAAAGATCAAAAAGAGCTTAATCTTATTTCTTATGCAGTCAACTACGCTGCGACGGTCGAAAATAGTGATAGTTTTTCTTTTGCTTGGAAAGGCTTAACGGGTCAATATCCAGGTGAATATTCGTTAATGCCCTACTATCGAAAAGTAAAAGAGTATGGTGATTTCGAAAGCCGTGATTTGTGGGAATACGAATTAGCATTAAACCCAGAAGAAACCACACGTTTAGTACAACATATCTGGGAGTTAAAGCATGTCCAATTTCCCTATTATTTTATAAGTGATAATTGTGCCTACCGCTTATTGGGACTCATTGATTTGGTAAAACCCGATGCCAATCTCCAAGCACAGTTTAGTCATACTGTAATCCCAGTCGAAACCATTAAAGCGGTTCAGCAGCAAGGTCTCATTAAAGATACTGTTTATCGCCCAGCACTTGAAACGCAGTTACTTCATCAAGCCAAACAACATGGTAATGACTTAGCACATTCGGCACATCAATTAACGCTGGTTCAACCAGCACAAATGCGTGAATTTTTAGCTCAATTTACGGCCAAGGATCAGGCGCGTACTCTTGAGATGGCATATGATCATTTGTATCTACAGCTTATTTCTCAAAAAATAGAAGCGAGTATTGCGCAACCAAAAATACGACAAATTTTGAGTTTAAGAAGCCAACTCCCTGTTGAAAAACAACGTACTGAAGTGGCAAGACCACGAATTGACCCTGTGGATGGGCATCATGCTCGAAAAACATCGATTGAATTTGGACGAGTGCAGGACGATACGTTTGTGCAGATCAACCATCGACAAGCCTATCACGATTTATCTGATCCTCAGGGTGGATACCGACTTGGAACACAGTTGAAATTTCTTGAGGGAAGTCTCGAGTTACGGAATGATCAATTCAAGTTGGCTGATTTAGATCTTTTAGAAGTGAATTCTTATAATCCAATTACACCTTTTAAGACGCCGTTGAGTTGGGGATTTGGATTCGGTTGGAAACAACTCTCAATTGATGATTCTGGAAATTTCAGTGATAGCGAGCAACATGGTGTTTTGAATCTATCAACACAGTTTGGATATAGTTGGGCAGATGCAGATCGTGAACACCTGTGTTATGCGCAGATGCAGAATCATATTCAAGCTGGAAAAATTTTAGAAAAGGGCTGGAGATTGGGGCTAGGGCCAACTGTAGGTTGTCAAAACTTATGGTCAGATCGAGTGAATAGCTTAGTGCAAATTGAAATCCCTTTTTGGGAAGATCAGCAGGCTTGGCAGCTCGGACTACGATCCTCAGTTCAGTATGCACTTAACTCGCAAAGTGCTATCTCTATTCACTGGAATTATCAATTACAAGAACAGCATGATTGGCATCAAACCAGTTTAGGATTTACACGCTATTGGTAAATACACAGTACTAGGAAGTACTGTGTTGAAAGGTGAAGCTTGTTTTTAAACGATTACATTCACATAGTACTTTTTCACTTTCTCAACGACTTCGAATGTTCCAATGAATCCTGGTGGTATTACACCTGCTTGACCTGCCGAAACTTCGATAAAGTGATTTTTACTTTGAGTGTGGATGCGAACTTTTCCTTCTATAATTTGAAAGAATTCTTGTTTATTGTCGGTAAATTGAATATTCCAAGCACCAACTTCACACTCCCAAATCCCACATTCCATATGCTCGTGTTCATAAAGACTGTAGGTGTGACGTTCGGGATTGCCTTGGACGAGACGATCAGGACGCGGGAAGTCGACTGACTTTTCTGCGTGTTGTTGACCTTGACCTGCAACATGAAGAGATGTCATATATTCACCTTAAGAAATTGAGCCTTGGAATACGGTCTAAAAAAAACCTCAACAGGGTTGAGGTTTTTATGAATTAATAACTTTCTGGAACAGCGCTCAGAAACTCGCGACGTTCATCTTTGTTAGTTTTAAAGTCCCCAACAAATGATACTGTACGAGTAGTTGACTCTTGTTTGCCTACACCACGCATCATCATACACATATGTGCTGAATCAATGACAACAGCTACGCCTCTAGCACCAGTCACTTGAGCCACAGCTTCAGCAATCTGTTGAGTTAGATTTTCTTGAATCTGTAGACGACGGGCAAACATTTCAGTAATACGTGCAAATTTAGATAAACCTAAAACTTGACCTTCTGGTAAGTAGGCAATATGCACACGTCCATAGAACGGCAGTAAATGATGTTCACAAAGCGAATAGAATTCGATGTTCTTGACCAAAACCATTTCACGGTTGTCTGAAGGGAAGACCGCATTGTTGGTCACTTCTTCAAGCGTTTGGCTATAACCTGACGTCAAATACGAAAAAGCTTTAGCAGCACGCATTGGTGTATCTTTAAGACCAGGACGAGTAAGATCTTCGCCAACGGCAGTTAAAATGTTGGCGTAGGATTGCTGCATAGACATAAGACGTGTTCACTTACACAGATGTTGAACAAGGACGGCATTGTATCAGAAAACGATTACAATGCCGTATATTCAGAAAAAATTCCGATTATTGAGTAAATTTTGGATTCTTTTCTGCACGTTTAAGCAGAACTAAGACCGCGCCAGTGCCACCTTGTTTTTCAGGCGCACTGACAAAAGCCAAAACATCACGATGTTGTCTGAGCCAACTATTAACATAGGTTTTTAAAACAGCTTCAGGGCCTTTACCATGAACAATTTTAATGACGTTTTGATTTTGCTCTTTCGCCATCTGAATAATTTGCAATACAGCTGAACGTGCTTCTTCTACGGTACAGCCATGCAAATCAACTGCTTCAAACCAACGTAAATTTCCAGCTTTCAGATCTTCAAATACTTTATGTTGTAAGGTCGCAATTCGATAACTCAGACTAGCCTGACTGCCAACTGGATTGAGCATGGCTTGAGTATCAGACATCACTGTTTCATCAGTATGCATTGGACCTTCAGCAGCAGCACGTTTAGCTAAGGTTTGAGCATCCAATTTCTTTTTTACTGGTTTCTCAATTTTTGCAATATTGCCATGATCAATTTTTTGAACGCCTTGCATCTGCTGACGAAAGAGTTCTAAATCTTCCTCATGCTCTTGTTCAACCGTCTTTTCAATAGGTTTAGGAGCTTCAACACGAGGAGCAGGATTACTGATTTGTTTCTTAAACTGTTTCAGTAAATTAAATTGATCTTTTGATAAAGAAGAATCATGTTTACTCATAACGTGCTTGTAACTTTAAAGTGGAAGAGGAATGAATGTGATTATAATCCGAAAATCCCTTAACTTTGTAGTGAGAAGTATTTAAGTTGATTTTAAGGTGTTGGATGAATTGGAGATAACTTAAGGGATAAAGCAAAAAAAGAGATTGATTATTAATCTAATTTATTTTGAATTTGTTCTAGCTATTGTTGTTGGCATTAATGGAGGCAAGAATGGATTCGGAAATCCATTCTTATGAGATTGAATTATTTTTAGTCGAACAATTTACCGCAGAATATTAGAGTTAAATATTCTGAGGTTCGCCAAACAATGCGGTAAAGGCATGATCAGGACGAGGATGTTTCATAAAACTTTCACCCACAAGGAAAGTGTGAATGTCATTTTCTTGCATCATGGTGACATCCGCTGAGGTTGCAATGCCGCTTTCCGTCACTAATAAACGAGATGGTGCAAGTTGTTTTTTTAGACGAATTGATGTGTTCAAATCAACATCGAAAGTTTTTAAATTACGATTATTAACGCCTAATAAACAACGATCTGATAATTTGAGAGCACGTTCTAGTTCATATTCATCATGCACTTCAACCAGTACATCTAAATGATGTTCAAATGCAGTTTTCGACATTTCCTCAAGTTGTTGATCTGAAAGACATGCAACAATGAGAAGGATACAGTCTGCATGCAATGCACGAGCTTCAATCACACCATAAGGATCGATTAAGAAATCTTTTCTTAGTGCAGGCAAATCACAGTGAGAGCGAGCAATATGAATGTTCTCATCGGCACCTTGGAAGAAATCAATATCTGTAAGTACTGATAAACAAGCTGCACCCGCTGATTGATACTGTTCAGCTATTTCAGCAGGATGGAAATTTTCTCGAATAATGCCTTTAGAAGGAGATGCTTTTTTGATTTCAGCAATGACAGCAGGACGTTTGTGTTGTAGTGCTTGAGCAAAACCGCGAACAGGGCTAGCGGCTTGAGCGAGTTCTTCGACGTCCTTATAACTACGTTGTTTTAATCGTGCAGCAAACTCTTCTTGTTTACGGTCAACAATTTTGCCAAGAATAGTATTCGCGATATCTAACATAAGAATGTCCTGACTTAATTAAGCTTCATAATGTTTTATTGTTTTTGTGAATTCAGAAAGCACATCCATCTTTTCAAGTGCCTGACCACCATAAATGATGTCATGTGCTAATGCCACACCTTGTTTATAACTCGAAGTTAAACCTGAGACATAAATACCAGCACCAGCATTTAATGCAATCATACTGGCCGCTTTTTCACCTTTCGGTGATTTTTTCTTACCTAGTGCATCTTTGATCAGTGCCAAACTTTCAGCAGAGCTATCAACAGATAAATGCGTCAATGTTTGAGACTCAATCTCTACATCCTCAGGGAGGATTTCCCATTCAGTAATTTCACCATTTTTTAACTCAGCAACATAGGTGGATGAAGCAAGACTGATTTCATCTAGTCCATCTTTAGAGTGAACAACCATGACGTGCTCAGCACCAAGTTGCTTAAGAACTTCAGCAATAGGTCGACATAATTCTGTTGAGAACACGCCAATTACAAAGCGCTTTACACCAGCCGGATTCGTAAGCGGGCCAAGTAAGTTGAAAATGCTTCTGAAGCCCAATTCTTTACGAGGACCTGCTGCATACTTCATTGCTTTATGATGGTTTGGAGCAAAGAGAAAACCCACACCCAAATCGCGGATACAGCGTTCAGTCTGTGCCATATTTAGGTCGAGATTAATACCAGCTTGTTCTAATAGATCTGACGAGCCTGATTTTGATGACACACCTCGGCCACCGTGTTTGGCAATCGTTGCACCTGCAGCTGCAATTACAAAACTTGATGCAGTTGATACATTAAACAGGTTTTGTCCATCACCACCCGTGCCAACAATATCGACTAAGTATGGAAGATCACTGACATCAATCTTGATCGCATATTCACGCATCACGCGTGCAGCAGCAGTAATTTCGTCAATACTTTCGCCTTTTAAACGTAAACCCATCATTAATGCACCGATTTGTGCATCAGTCGCTTCACCATCCATAATGGTGCGCATAACAGCTTCCATTTGAGGCTGTGTTAATTCAATATTTTTCGTAATGTTGTTTAATGCTTGTTGAATATTCATGTCTTGCTCTTACGCATAAATTTCTAAGAAGTTTTGGAAAATTTTGTGGCCATGTTGGCTGAGTATCGATTCTGGATGGAACTGAACACCTTCAACGGGAAGGGTTTTATGTTTCACACCCATAATTTCTTCCATAGAACCATCTTCTTCATTGGTCCAACACGTCACCTCTAAACATTCAGGTAAAGTCGCTTGATCAATGACTAAAGAGTGATAGCGAGTCGCTGAGAATGGAGAGGGTAGATTGCTAAAGATCCCTTGATCAGAGTGGTACATGTCAGATAAACGCCCGTGCATTACTTTTTTTGCACGAACAATATCTCCACCAAATGCTTGCCCGATACTTTGGTGACCTAAGCACACCCCAAGCAGTGGAATCTTGCCTGAAAAGTGTTGAATCGCTGGGATTGAAATACCGGCCTCAGAGGGAGAGCAGGGACCAGGTCCAATGACGAGATATTTTGGTTGCCATCGCTCAATATCCTCCAAAGTCACGGCATCATTACGGACCACTTTTACTTCCTGATTTAACTCGCCAAAATATTGGACAATGTTGTAGGTAAAAGAGTCATAGTTGTCGATCATCAGAAGCATTTTAAGCTTAACCTCTTGAAATTTATAATTTAACTTAATTTAGCTTTGTTATTCACATTGATAAGATGCATCACAGGGTGTTGACTGCATCCTTGTCTAGTAACTCAAAGCGATTAAGTGGCAGTTATCATAGCAGATTCTTTTATCAGCGCAGGTTAAATTTTGGGGTTCAAAACATCAGCAATATTGATCACTTAAATCAAATTAATGTGTGAATGAATGGTTCTAGGTGAATAGCGCTAATAAATGAAATATTGATCTGAATCTAAAAGCTCATACGTGTTATTCATAAGTTTTTTTAATCATTGTGTTTGATGAGTGAGATTTGTGTTAAAAACAAACAAACAAAATGCACTCAGTAAATTTATAATTTATAAGATTTAGTCTCGCGGTCGTTCACTTTTACATCATTTATCTAAGATATTTAATTTTACTGAACTAATATGATGCACAAAATTTAGATTTATCATGGCTCGATGTGTATTAATAAAGTTATGATTGAGTTGGATTATTTGTCTTTCAAATAAAAATAAAATATTAAAATTTTTTATTTAATGATATATAAAACAATGTGTTAAACGCATGTGTCTGAAAATTTGATCCATTTTTCTAATTTATAAAAATTTATAAAATATATCGTTTGGTAAATTAGGTAATTAAATCCCTGAATAAACTTGACTTTAAGTTTAATAATTAAACGATCATGCTCTGAGATGCACCATTTTGGTACAGGTTGTAAATAAATATTTTTTATTGCGATGAACTGTGCCTGAATATGGTGCATTTAGTTTTAAGCACAGTATAATAGTCGCAAAGCAAAGTGAATAAAGCTGTTAATCTGATAAGGATTTCAAGATTTTAGCTTTGCTTTTAAAAGTTGGTACGGTAATTGCTTTAAAACTACCAACTACTAACACGCACTAAATGTGCAACAAAAAATCATCGGAGCAAAATGAGCATGGCGAACAAGGTCCTACAACTCATCCAAGAAAGTGGCGCAAAATGGGTAGACTTCCGTTTTACGGACACTAAGGGTAAAGAACAACATGTTACTTACCCAGCAGATACTATCGATGAAGATACTTTTGAAGATGGTAAAATGTTCGACGGTTCTTCAATTGCTGGTTGGAAAGGTATCGAAGCGTCTGACATGATCTTACGTCCAGATGCTGAAACAGGTTTTATCGACCCGTTTTTTGCAGAGCCAACTGTAGTGGTGACTTGTGATGTTATTGAGCCATCTACTGGTCAAGGTTATGACCGTGACCCACGTTCAATTGCTCGCCGTGCAGAAGAATATTTAAAATCTACTGGTATTGGTGATACTGCTTTCTTTGGTCCAGAACCAGAATTCTTCGTATTTGACGAAGTTAAATGGGACATCGATATGTCTGGTGCTCGCCATACATTAATCGCTGAAGAAGCTGCTTGGTCTACAGGTAATTCTTACGAATCAGGTAACTCAGGCCACCGTCCACGCGTTAAAGGTGGTTACTTCCCAGTGCCTCCAGTTGATTCTCACCACGATATGCGTGCAGAAATGTGTGCGAAAATTGAAGACATCATGGGGCCAGGTCGTGTAGAAGTACATCACCATGAAGTTGCATCTTGCCAATTAGAAATTGGTGTGAGCTTCAACACAATGGTTCGTAAAGCTGATGAAGTACAACAGTTTAAATATGCTGTTTGGAACGTTGCTCATCAATATGCTAAAACTGCAACGTTTATGCCTAAACCAATGGTTGGTGATAACGGTTCTGGTATGCACGTTCATATGTCAATTTCTAAAGACGGCAAGAACTTGTTTGCTGGTGATGAATATGCAGGCCTTTCAGAAATGGCATTGTATTTCATTGGCGGTATCATCAAGCACGCACGCTCATTAAATGCGATTACTAACCCTTCTACAAACTCGTATAAGCGTTTAGTGCCACATTATGAAGCGCCAATTATGCTTGCTTACTCAGCGCGTAACCGTTCAGCTTCTATCCGTATTCCATACGTTTCTAGCCCGAAAGGTAAACGTATTGAAGCACGTTTCCCAGATCCAATGATGAACCCGTACTTAGGTTTTGCTGCATTGTTAATGGCGGGTATCGACGGTATTCAAAACAAGATTCATCCAGGTGAAGCTTCAGACAAGAATTTGTATGATCTACCTCCTGAAGAAGAAGCAAAAATTCCTACAGTTGCACACAGCTTGGATATGGCTTTAGAAGCTCTTCAAGCGGATCACGATTACCTTCTTAAAGGTGGCGTATTCACTAAAGAAATGCTTGATGCTTACATTGAGCTTAAAACTGAAGAAGTTCGTCGTCTTAATACGACAACTCACCCAGTTGAATTTGATATGTACTACAGCCTGTAATTCGTTCACGAATTTCGCTGTAAAAAACCCGCGCAATGCGCGGGTTTTTTTGTGTTTTGAGTTAAAATAAATGTAGTCAAATATGAGAAATATTTCATGGCAAAGCCACGTAAAAAGCACACGGGATTTTTTCCTTGGAATGATCCAAGTGACCACGAAAAAGGATTTAAGCTCAATTTTTCTGAAGTGACCTATTTGGAAGTTGGCAGAACCATGGAAGGCTATAAACAGGCACAATTTCTTGAACTGAGAAATCCTGATTTGGCTTTACAATTTGATTATCCAAATGAATTTTATATCAGTGCCGAAGGTTTTATTTTAGTAAAAACAGCACAAGGTAAATTTGAAGTGATTGCAAAATCAGACAGTGCTTGAATGTGTGTGTCTGCGCCTAAAAAATAAGATTTATTCCTTGTGATCATCCAAGTCATATTTGAGTAAGTTTTCACGCTCATAAGGTGCATCCTCAGCAGGATATCTTAAATTTTCAATATTTTGGCTCTTGGCGATAGACCATATAATACTCTCTCCAGCGGGGATATTAGAGCTGAAATTCTTATATAGTGGATTAGTATAAGCATCTGTTGCATTGATTATTTTCCAACCTTTGCTTTCTAAGGCTAGAATGATCTCGCCTAGAAACTGTCCATTAATCGCATTCGTATGGAGTAACAATACATGTTGAGGAGAGTGTTGAAGGGTTTGCAATGCGAGTGAGTCATAATATTCAGCTCGATCAAGAAGATGATCAATATAAGCACGCTTCAATCTTTTAATGTGTGACGTTTTTCCTGCTTTTAGATACGCTAGATATTTTTGATTATAAAACCAGTCACTTGCATCAATACTGACACCACCATGCTGGTAATGATTTTGTTTTAACCAGTTTTGGACTTGATCTCTTTTCGCAATATTATTGCCTTCTTTGAGATAGGGATATCTAAAAATTTTCCTATAGTTTTTTAAATCACGAAAAACTAATTCATTAATTCTAATGCTCTTGATGTCGTCTTTCGCCAAAACTTCAGGTTTATTTAAATTTTCGTGAAAAGCACTGTGATTGCCAACAATGTGTCCGTGTTTATCCCATTGACGTATTAAGTCTTTACCCGCATTGTCACCGATTTTGATGTAACTTGGAAAAATGATAGATTGAATATTTTTGTTTTTTAAATGCGCTAGTATTTGTTGATTAATGTGTGGAGCAGTAGGATCGATAGTTGGATTTAATCCATCATCAAAACTCAGTGCTAATTGACGAGCATGAGCTTGGGAAAGAAATAACAGTGATATAAATAAGTACAAGCTAAATTTAAGCATGTTTAATGAAGTTGTTTACGAATGAATGTTTATAGCATTTTTTGGGGGAGTGCAGTATGCAATGTGTGAGGGTGATGTCTTAAACTAAACCATAGGTTTGGTGCATTAGTTCTAAAGCTTGGGTACACTTGAGAGTATAAAATAATGGTAGTCTGAAATATGCTTGAAAGCCGTCAATTTAATCATCAGGAAAAATTAATGTGTCCTGAGTTAAAAAAATGGTTGTACGCCTCAGGCTCACTTACCCAACAACTGACAGATTTAGCTGATGGAATATTTAAAGTTCAACGAATCCAAGAGCGATTTAAACGTTTAAACTTTAATGATGCTAGCTGGATGGGTGTATCACATCAGCATACTTCTTGGGTTAGAGAGACTCATTTATTTGGTTCTGATTGTGAACCTTGGGTAAAAGCGAAATCTATTTTTCCAATTACCAGCCTTCAAAAAAAAGCACGTCTCTTTCAACATATTGGAAATCAGCCTATAGGTCGATTCCTGTTCCAACGCACAGAACCGCAATGCCAACGTCGCGTGATCTTACTTGAGGATGGATGGACCAGACAGAGCTGTTATACTTGGCATGGCTGTAAATTTATTGTCCAAGAAACATTTTTACCAGCATTTGAACGTTTTATAAAAACTCATTGAGCTAGACTTTATGGCAACCGCACAAGCAATCACCTGGCGCGAGCGTTTAAGCGCTTATTACTATTTATGTCGTTTCGATAAGCCAATTGGTACTGAGTTAGTCCTGTGGCCCACCTTATGGGCGCTGTGGATTGCAGCTGGTGGAATACCTGATGTAGTGACACTGCTTGCCATCGTATGTGGCACTATATTTATGCGTGCAGCGGGATGTGCCATTAATGATTTTGCTGATCGTAAAGTGGATGCACACGTAGAAAGAACTAAAAATCGTCCATTAGCCACAGGTGTGATTTCGGCAAAAGAAGCAGTTTGGGTGTTTATCGCACTGGTTGCTGCAAGTGCTTGTACATTGTTTTTCCTGCCTATTGAAACTTTTTATTGTGCTTTAATTGGGCTGGTACTTGCTTTCATCTATCCATTTATGAAGCGCTATACGCATTTACCTCAAGTGGTACTGGGGATGGCATTCTCATGGGGTATACCGATGTCATTTACTGCAATGGGTAAGCCTTTGGATTGGACGTGTTGGCTACTTTATTTCGGTAATTTGGCTTGGACTGTGGCTTATGATACTCAATATGCAATTACGGATCGCGAATATGATTTAAAGATTGGGGTTAAGTCGACGGCTATTTTGTTTGGAAAAAATGATATTAAAATTATCAGTTTATTGCAGGCGATGAGTGTTATTTTAATTGGTACTGCACTATGGCTTGAATACATACTTGTCCCTTTTGGATTAATCGCATTAGTGCTCGTGGTAGGTGATTTCATCTATCAATGGACCAAAACACGTGATAAAGATCCGCAATGGTGCTTCTGGGCATTTAGACATAACCGATGGGTAGGGGTGATGATCTTTATGGGGATTTTTATTGCATTAATTTAATCTTAACATTAAATAAAAATAAACTAATTAAGCATCCTAGTCGGATGCTTTTTTTTATGTTTAATTAAAAGTACTCATGGAGAGTGATAATAATGAATGGAAAGAATTATGAAGAGTACAATTAAAAAAACGGTTATCGCAATGTGCTGTACGGCAGCATTACTCTTAACGGCTTGTAATAGTGATGATGATAAAAATATTTTTCAAGAAAAAGTGTTTGTTGCTGAGAAAGCTTATCAAAAAGATAGTTTAGAGCAAGCTTCCAAAATCCAAATTATGACTTATTTAATGCCGAATGTTCTGGGTCAGAAAACTAAGGCTACAGCAATGGTCATGTTTCCTAAGACTGCTCAGCCAGCAGCAGGATGGCCAGTGGTGGTATGGGCACATGGAACAACTGGTGTTGGAGACGAATGTGCACCAAGCAATAATTTACTTAATTCGAATTTTGAAATTTTAGCGAACAGCCTTCTTAAAGAAGGTTATGTCATTGTAGCCCCTGATTATGAAGGTTTGGGAGTTAAAGGGATTCATCCTTATCTTCATCTATCTAGTGCTGCACAATCAGCGATTCATGCAATAAAGTCAGTTCACCAAGCATATCCATCACAATTAAATAAATCTTGGATGTCTGTCGGCCAATCCCAAGGTGGTCATGCATCATTAGGAATTGCACAATATGCCAATAATGATCCGTATTACAAAGGGGCTGTAGCGACTGCTCCAGCATCCAGTTTGGGTTACATTATTACCCAAGTCGCACCAAATGCCATTTCAGCGATAGAAATTCAAAATAGAGATTTGGCAATCGCTATTTATTCAGAGCTATTAGCTTATGCTGCTTATACAGGTGTAGGGATTAAAGCATATGAACCTAGATTTTCATTAGCAACGATATTCCAATCTAGGTCTCAAGCTGTGGCAGAGAAAGCTGAGGGGTCGACTGGTGAAAATGGCCTATGCTTGATGCCATTAATTGATGAGTTTAGAAAAGACATTAAGACTTATTTGGAATCAAATTCAACACAAAAAGTAATGGACTATCCTGGGTTAAAGGTTGGCTTTGAAAATGATCCAGTGGTGAGTAGTTTTTTAAGTAATAATCAGCCTGGAACTCAAAAACTCATGAAACCGGTTTATGTGGTTCAAGGTGAAAATGACACCGCTGTCCCATATCAAGTAACACAACAATTAGTAAATCAGTTAAATGGATTGGGGACTCAACCTCCAATTGTATTAGATATTGTGGCAGGAGCATCGCATACACAAGCGATTGTTGAGAAAAATGAAGAGGTTGTTGATTTTATTAAATCGTATTTACCGGTGCGCTAAACGTGACTATGTCAGCTAGGGTGTTGCATCCTGGTTGACACTTAAAGCTAAAGTTTTTTCTGTGACTTTATTCTGTTATATTGCCTCGGACTCAATGACTCAGGTTTTGTCGATGACTTCATCAAAAAAGAAATTCACCACTAAATTTATTTTATTGGCAAGTCTAGGCCCCCTTATCCCGTTGCTTATCATTGCGATTGCTTTTTTTGCAGTAAAGAGTGATGCAAAAAACAAAGCAGAGTACGATCGTTTACGTGCAGAACAAGCCGCGCGAATTGAAGCTAGAGAAAAACAAGAGCAACTTGAGCAGAATGCTTCGTCTGTAGCAGAGCCTTTGAACTAATTATTTTTTAGCAAGAATATCTTTTTTGAGACTTTGAACACTTGGGATATCGTTATAGCGAAATACTCGATATCCTGCTTCATAAAACATTTGATCGCGCTCAGCATCTTCTTGTTCCTTACCAAGATGACTTGGATCATCGAGCTCGATAATGGCGACAACTTTAAGCTGATCATCCAGTAAGACAAAATCAGTCACTTTTCGATTAAATTTAGCTCGAATCTTTAGACTGGGGTTTGTGATTAAAGCGCTAAAAGCGACTTGAGCAAGCACATGGTATTGCGGAAAACTCTCTTTTAATCTAAAAAACATTTTACTTTCAAATGCGGTGATAATGCGTTTGGGGTAAAAGCGTTGTGGCTTTTTAAATAATTGTTGAAAGATAATGGTGAGCAGGGCAAGGGTTGCAATAACACCAATAATTAAGAAAGTAATTTGACTGGATTGAAGCACAGGAATTCGTAAATAAAAGCACATATAAGAAAAAACCCACTCGATTGAGTGGGTTTTTAGAATCTTGGCTCTCCAACCTGGGCTCGAACCAGGGACCTGCGGATTAACAGTCCGTCGCTCTACCGACTGAGCTATTGGAGAATCTGGTACGCATTCTATGAGTCAAATGAAGAGAGGTCAAGCCTTAACATTGAAAAATATTAGAAATATGAATCAACTGATTTAAATTTAATCTAAGTGAAACGATCTATAGCTTTTTTAATAAATGGACATACTCTGCTTTGCTTTTCAGTGGATTCGCTTTACGGCATAAACTCATAAGTTCCATAATGGTTTGTTGTGATGATTCCACATTTACCTCGTTTTGAATTTTTTTAATCAGGAGTGTGTGTTCAGAGGATAATTCTGAAGTGCAGTGATACAAACGTTCATACATAAGTGCAGGGGCTACTTTATTATGTTCAGATTTCTGAGTGCATTGAAATATAAAGATGAGACTGCCAACAAGTAGAGACCAGAAAATCAGTGATTTAAGCCAAGGTGTATTCATTTTTAGACTTTTTTAGAAAATTAGAATAATTCTATAGCAAATCAAAAATTTAGGCAGAAAAAAACCCAAGTCATTATGCTTGGGTTTTTAGAATCTTGGCTCTCCCACCTGGGCTCGAACCAGGGACCTGCGGATTAACAGTCCGTCGCTCTACCGACTGAGCTATGGGAGATTAGATTGGCTCTCCAACCTGGGCTCGAACCAGGGACCTGCGGATTAACAGTCCGTCGCTCTACCGACTGAGCTATTGGAGAATCTGATGCGCATTTTAGGGTTGAAATTACTAGTCGTCAACCAATTATTGTAAAGAAATGAATAGTTTGATTTATTAATACTCAAATTGATGTAAATAACAAAAAAACCATCCTAAAAGGATGGTTTTTTAAACCTAATAAGACGGTTAAATCTTATTTTTCTACGCCAGCTTCTTGACCAGCATATTTTGCGTTAGCGTAATCCCAGTTCACTAAGCTTTCTAAGAAAGTAGAAATATACTTAGGACGAGCGTTACGGAAGTCGATGTAGTAAGCATGTTCCCAAACATCGATCGTTAATACAGCAACTTTACCGTGAGCAAGTGGAGTATCAGCATTTGAAGTTTTCATGATAGAAAGTTTACCATTTACTTCATCAGCAACTAACCAAGCCCAACCTGAACCGAATTGAGTTGTAGCAGCAGCAGCAAATTCTTCAGCAAATTTTTCGTAAGAACCGAAAGCTTCGTCAATTTTAGCAGCTAAAGCACCAGTCGCTTTACCACCACCGTTTTTAGCCATACAATTCCAGTAGAATGTGTGGTTCCAAACTTGTGCTGCGTTGTTGAAGATACCCGCTTTAGAAGCATCACCAGCAGAAGCTTTGATGATTTCTTCAAGCGTTTTACCTTCAAGATCAGTACCTGCAATTAGGTTGTTTAAATTAACAACATAAGTATTGTGGTGTTTGTCGTGGTGGTATTCTAAAGTTTCTTTGCTGATGTGTGGAGCAAGATCTTCGTAACCGTACGGAAGAGCTGGTAAAGTAATCGTTGTCATGTTTTAAGTTCCTTGCATTGTGCTGGGTTTTACATCGAAGTGTACTTATTGTAATAGATTCTCACTATATTTTGCGCATTACTTATAAATAAGAATACAGAATAAAGCGTGAATTAATACGTATAAGCTCACTCCAATTTAAAACGCGTGGTTAAATCAATTTAAATAGGATTATTGAGTTCAACGTAATGATATTCAAGACCAAATTGTTCACAAATTGCTTGACCTAGTCGTTGAACACCATAACGTTCAGTCGCATGATGTCCACATGCGTAATAATGCACATCTAATTCTACAGCTTGATAAAAGGTACGCTCACTGACTTCACCTGAAATATAAGCATCGCAATTTTGTTCGGCAGCTTTAGTGATAAAGTCTTGAGCCCCGCCAGTACAAAATCCAACTTTTTGAATACTTGGTTTATCAGCCATCAAATGTATCGCATCATAATTAAGTTGTTGTGACACAAAAGCTTTAAACTCATCTGGTGTCATTGCATTTTTTAAATAGCCGATATTTCCAATGGGATGACGTTCACTCGGATCAAGTGCTTCAAGTTGATCAAGATGAAGTAAATCTGCTATCGCAGCATTATTTCCCAAGCTAGGGTGGCTATCGAGAGGTAAATGATAAGCTAATAGTGAAATATCATGTTGAATGAGTGATTTAATTCGCTTGCCACGCATTCCTGTAATAGGAGATGGCTCACCTTTCCAAAAATAGCCATGGTGAACCAATAAAACATCAGCTTGCAGCTCGATTGCAGCATCAATGGCTGATTGAGAAGCCGATACAGCACAAACAATTCGCTTTACTTCTGTTTTACCTTCGATTTGCAGACCATTGGGAGCGTAATCTTTAAATTCATTGGCTTTTAGGGTCTGATCACACCATTGGATAATGTCGTTTAGCGTTGCCATAATGTTCTTAAGTCTGTGAAAATATAAAGATCAAAGCATATTTTTAATCTTAACTAAAGCCGAACAAAACTATTTTCACAATTTTAGGTATATAAATTTTTTTTGATTACAATATGCAGTCATAAAATACTTTTGTCATCAATAAATTAAAATTCTCAGAGGATATTAAAGTGCGCCGGTCCTTTACATGGTTACCATGGGTGTTACTCATTATTGTCATTATTAGTTTTGTCACATGGCAAAAACTAAATCAACCAAAGCCTCAAATAGCAGCTGATGGATATAAAATGCCAGCTGAAAAAGTAGAACCTTTGGTGGATACGACACGTTCTGGGGGAGTAGTGTCATACAATGCTGCGGTAAAGGTTGCAGCACCTGCAGTCGTTAATATTTTTACAACACAAACTGTAAAAAAAGTGGATCATCCGATTTTAAATGATCCTGTTTTTAGAGAATTTTTTGGTGGTCAATTACCTGAACGTTTTGGACAAGAACCAAATGAAAATAGTTTGGGTTCGGGGGTGATTGTTCGACCTGATGGTTATATTCTGACTAATAATCATGTGATTGCACAGGCTGACCAGATTGTTGTGGCTTTGTATGATGGTCGTCGAGCAGAAGCCAAAGTAATTGGAACAGATCCTGATACGGATTTAGCAGTCATTAAAATCGAAATGGACAAACTGCCAGTGCTTCCTTTCAAACTGAGTGGAAATGAAGTTGGAGATGTTGTACTCGCAATTGGTAATCCATTTGGCGTGGGACAAACAGTTACGCAAGGGATCATATCTGCGACAGAACGTTCGGGATTGGGTATAAATTTCTATGAAGATTTTATTCAAACCGATGCTGCTATTAATCCAGGTAATTCTGGTGGAGCACTCATTGATGTTGCAGGTAATTTGATTGGGATTAATACTGCAATTTTCTCGCAATCGGGTGGTTCTTTAGGAATTGGTTTTGCTATTCCTGCTAAAGTCTGCCAGCAAGTTCTGAATTCAATATTAAAAGAAGGCAGAGTAATTCGAGGGTGGCTAGGTATTGGTTTGGCGAATCCGACGCAACCCGATGTATTACAACCTCGTGAGAAGGGTGTAATTGTGAGCAGCGTCTATGAGTCTGGTCCTGCAGATAAAGCTAAGATTAAAGTCGGTGATCGGATCATGAAAGTAAATGATCAGGAGATCAATAATCCATCACAATTGATTAATTATGTTGCAATGCAATCACCGAATACCTCTGCAAAAATTGAGATTTTACGTGAAGGTAAGAGCATCAATACTGAAGTGGTTATTGGTGAACGACCAGCTGAAACCAGCGATCGTAATAGCCAGTATATTCCATTACCTCGTCGTTAAATTAACAAGCCCCAGTAATATGGGGCTTTTTTATAATTCTTAGATTCTATATTGTTTCATACCTTTGAATGAATCTGAATAAATCTGCTATTTAATAATTAAATACGGTCATGCATTCCTAAGTGACGGTGAGATAGAGTTTTAACACATGCAAAATTGAATTCACTCAACAAGGATTAAACAGTGTACGAAACAAAAAAAGCCAGTGGTTCACTGGCTTTTTTTGAGAATAAAATTAGCTTTCCTGTTGAATACCCGCAACCAACCAATCTTGACTAGAACCTGCTGGTTTAACGAAATGCCAAACTTCAGCAAACGGTTGTGGAAGGCTATTTAAGTCTTCACTTACCGTACCCGTGAAACGAACGCTGACAACGTATTGACCATTTTCAGTCGCAGAATCAACAACCATAGCATTCAGATTTGAAAACTCAGCTACGTCTTGATCTTGGTTACCCATAATATCGTTATACATCGATTGATAAAGATCAGGCGTCAAATAACGTTGAATCTCAGCAATATTACTTGCCGTATTCATTGATTGAATATGGTTGAAGCGTTGGCGTGCAATGCGTAAGAAAGCAGCTGGTTCAGTTCCGTCAGGTAGCTGACTTCCACTAGACATTGTTGCTGCACCAAAAGGAGCTTGTGGTGCTTGACCAAATGGCGCTTGAGATGCAGCTGTGCCACCGCCCACAGATTGACCAAAAATATTGGTATTGTCATTAGACACTGAAGGGCGAGGTGCAGCAGTTTGACCAAACGGTGCAGATTGTGGACCTGAACTGTTTGGTGCATAAGGGTTGTTAGCCGCTAATTTTTTTTTTGCTCCGAATTTACGGAAGATGAAGAACGCAGCAGCAGCAATAATCAACAACCATACCCAACTTGGGATACCACCTTCTTCCTCAGGTTGTGCAGCAACTTCTGCTTGACTTGCTGGAACAGTATCATCATCTGCTAAAGCATTTGCTGCGACTGCACCAATTGCAGCACCAGCAACACCAGCAGCGACCATACCACCCACACCAGGACCAGACTTTTGAGGCGCAGTCGCTGGAGCAGCAGGTTGTTGGGCAGGAGTAGCTTGACGTGGTTGCTGATATGATTGGGTTGGAGCAGCAGAACGGCTCATACCATGGCTTTTACCACCACCAGCACGTTTTGCTTCTGCAAAAGGCGCTACCATGAGTGTCGCCATTAAAATACCCGCAACTAAACTACGCTGTCGAACTTCCATCTAAAATTCCTATTTTAAAAAGTTAATTTCACACTGTATTTATGCAGTCTTTTGGCTTAAATTTCAACTTAAACCTCAATTTTTTTCAGTATTCATACACAGTGTATAGTTAAATAAATTGATCAGCTGAATTAATGTTCATCCGCTAAGCTCATCGCTTCAGTTAAAGCTTCATGTAGACGGGCAACGGCGATAATGCGAACACCAGGAATATCCTTTTGTGGTGCATTCGCTCTAGGGACTATAATATATTTAAACCCGTGCTTAATTGCTTCCTTCAACCGTTCCTGCCCGTTAGGTACGGGACGAATCTCCCCCGATAATCCCACTTCGCCAAATACAGCCAATTGCTGAGGGAGTGCTTTTGCTCTCAAACTTGAAGCACAGGCCAATAAGACGGCGAGATCTGAACCTGTTTCAGTAATTTTTAAGCCACCAACAACATTCACATATACGTCTTGACCAGAAGTTTGAACACCACCATGACGGTGCATGACGGCGAGTAGCATATTCAAACGGTTTTGCTCAAGACCCAATGCAACACGGCGAGGTTGACCATGCGCGTCATCTACTAGGGCTTGCACTTCAACTAAGAGTGGACGTGTGCCTTCTCGACTAATCATGACGATAGAACCAGGAATCGCTTCATCATATCGGCTAAGAAAGATGGCTGAGGGATTGGCAACCTCTCTAAGCCCTTTATCAGTCATCCCAAAAACACCGAGTTCATTGACTGCACCAAAACGATTTTTAACAGCTCGAATCATTCGATAACGTGAATCAGATTGACCTTCAAAATAAAGTACGCAATCGACCATGTGTTCTAAAACACGAGGGCCAGCTAAAGCACCTTCTTTGGTCACATGACCCACAATAAATAAAGCTGTTCCGCTGTTCTTCGCAAAACGTGTCAGAAGGGCTGCAGATTCTCGAATTTGAGAAACGCCGCCTGGCGCAGACTGTAAAGTTTCAGTGTATAAAGTTTGAATCGAGTCTAAGATCGCGACAGCAGGTCGTTCATGCGCTAATACTTCGCAAATACGCTCTACGCACGTCTCAGCCATCACTTTTAATTGATCAGTTGGAAGATCCAAACGATTGGCACGTAATGCAACTTGAGATAAAGATTCCTCACCAGTGACATATAGGGCGGAACTTTTCGCGGCAGCCATATGGGTTGCCGTCTGCAAAAGAATTGTTGATTTACCAATACCAGGGTCACCACCGATCAGTACAACTGAACCAGTAACAAGCCCTCCGCCTAAAACGCGATCAAATTCTCCAATCCCTGTTGCTAAACGTGCTTCGTGAGAAACTGAAACTTGATTCAATGTAGTGATTGATGCTGCTTGACCAGCATAACCGCCTGCAACTTTTGGATTTGCGCGATGCGTAATCGCTGGGGCAATGGTGACTTCAACTAAACTGTTCCATTCTCCGCATTCTGAGCATTGACCTGCCCATTTAGGATGATCTGCGCCACATTGTTCACAGCGATATACACTTTTTGCTTTAGCCATAACTTGATATAGGTTTTGTGATTTTCTATATGCTGAGCATACTGAGTAAAGGTCGCGAAAACAAAAAAATATTGATCAAATTTAAAAACAATAAGACAAGTCATGACGTGTGCTTTAACGAGATATTGAATTAAAGCGATCATGAATTAATTTATACTCATATCAAGAATCGACTGAGTTATTTGATATGCGCTTGTACGCCCAACATATTGATGCCATCGCACGTGAAATACAGCGTGATGTGCTGTTTATTCATTTTGAGAATTACACGGATGATCAGAATGAGGAAGAAAATATTCGAGATCTTGTGATTACATGGCTTGAACAACATGAAATTGAATTTGAGCCATGTCTAGGTTTGTCAGGTGAGGATGAAATTGATAGCTATCTGGGTGACCTATATCTAGATATTCCTTTTGATGAGCAAAATAAGCAGTATCAGCTGGTTAAAAATTATCTTGAAGATGAACAAGGCAATATGAAAATTGAACATGTTCTATTTTTTGTATTGAGCTTAGAGGTTGCGGAAGAAATTGCAAAGGATCAAGAGGAAAAACAAAATTTGAATGATCAGAAATTTTCGTGAAAAGATAAAAAAGCCTCATCAATGAGGCTTTTTTATTGGTTTAATTCTATTAATTTGTTTAATAAAGCTCACCAGATTTTCGACGTTCAATAAAGTCTTTAGATTCTTTTGCAATGACTCCAGAAAGTAATAATAAGGCAATTAAGTTTGGTGCTGCCATTAAACCATTGAAGGTGTCTGCGAAAAGCCAAACTAAATCAAGTGTGACGAGACAGCCTACAAATACCGAAGCAATATAAATGAGACGATAGATAAATACTGACTTTTCACCCAGTAAATAGGTGCAACATTTTTCACCGTAATAACTCCAACCTAAAATAGTTGAATAAGCAAAAAAGATGATTCCGAACGTAACAACCCAGCCCCCAAATCCTGGTAGTAATTTGTCAAAAACACTAATGGTCAAAACAGCCCCAGTTTGATCACCAAATGTTTGTCCTGCCATGATGAAACCCATAACAAGAACAATACCCGTAATTGAGCACACAATAATCGTATCAATGAATGTACCTGTCATTGAAACTAGGCCTTGACGGGCAGGGTGATCAGTTTTAGCTGCTGCCGCTGCAATTGGAGCAGAGCCCATACCAGCTTCGTTTGAAAATACACCACGGGCAACACCGTAACGAATCGCTGCACCGATGGCTCCACCTGCTGCTGCCTCGCCTGTAAAAGCATAGGTGATAATCATTTTAAGAGCTGGTAATACCAATTCTAAATTATTCAAAATAATAATTAAGCCGCCGATGATATAACCCAGGGCCATGACAGGAACAAGAATTGAGGATGCTTTCGAAATAGATTTGATGCCACCTAAAATCACCAAAGCAGATAAAATCGTAATAATGATGGCAGTGGTGAGCGTGCTTATACCCAAACTATTTTCTACTGCTAATGCCACTGTGTTTGATTGAACTGAGCTACCAATACCAAAGGATGCCAATGTACCAAATAATGCGAAGAGGACAGCGAGCCACTTCCATTTTGCACCAAGTCCTCGTTCAATGTAGTACATTGGACCACCAGACATTTCACCTTTTTCATTTTTTACACGATATTTGACTGCCAGAACACCTTCACCGTATTTGGTTGCCATACCGAAAAATGCAGTCATCCACATCCAGAAGACAGCACCTGGACCACCCAGCACACAAGCTGTCGCTACCCCTGCGATGTTACCTGTACCAATCGTGGCTGAAAGTGCAGTCATGAGTGAGGCAAACTGTGAGATATCTCCCGAGTCTTTTTTATCGGGGTGTTTCCCAAACACTTGTTTGAATGCTAATGGAAGCATCCTGAATTGCCAAAAAAGTAGACGGAATGTTAAGAAAACACCTGTCCCAACAATCAGCACCAGCATATAAGGTCCCCAGACTAAGCCGCTGAGTGTTTCCATGATTGATTGTATTTCTTGCATAAATTACCTTCTTATTTGCCTGATTGTTTTTTACATGCATGATCAAGCAAGGGATATGCCATACTTTTGTGCGATCAAACACATCATTCCTTTTGATTATTTTTTGCACTTATATTTTTTACATATAACAACAAGATTTTCAATATTTTACTCAAAATAAGATAAATAAATATGATGAATAAATGATCATTTTGGCGATATATAAGAAAAATGAATTAATACTTTAAACTAATTAGAAAATATTGATCGTGCTAATTTTCTTTTTGAAATCTGATTTTTTTCAGTTAAGTTGTGCCGATTAATATATTTGGTGAATTTGAAAATGTCAGATCAAAATATAAATTCGCCTCAGCAAAATGGTGAATTACAACGAAGTCTATCCAATCGACATTTGCAGTTAATTGCAATTGGAGGCGCAATTGGAACAGGTTTGTTCATGGGCTCTGGGAAAACAATTAGCCTAGCTGGTCCTTCAATCCTTGTAATTTACATGATCATCGGTTTCATGGTTTTTTTAGTGATGCGAGCACTAGGCGAATTGTTGCTTTCAAATTTGCAATATAAGTCTTTTATTGATTTCGCCACGGATTTAATTGGACCATGGGCAGGTTACTTTGTGGGCTGGACCTACTGGCTGTGTTGGATCACCATTGGTATTGCAGATTTATCGGCGATCATTTATTACCTTCAGTTCTTCAATAATGGGATGCCTTTTAGCCCTGAAGAAGGGGTAATGATTAGCATCGCTGCAATCGTATTTATCATGGGATTGAATCTTGTTACGGTGAAACTTTTTGGTGAATTAGAATTCTGGTTTGCTTTAATCAAGATTATCGCAATTGTGGTTTTAATTGGCGTTGGCTTTTGGATGATATTTACAGATTTCACTTCTACATCAGGTGAAATCGCAGCATTCAGTAATATTTGGTCACACGGCGGGATCTTCCCAACAGGTGCAATCGGTTTCTTGGCAGGCTTCCAAATCGCAATTTTTGCTTTTGTGGGTGTAGAACTGGTGGGTACAACCGCAGCTGAAACTAAAGATCCTGAAACGAATTTGCCGAAAGCTGTCAATTCGATTCCTATTCGAATCATTATTTTCTATGTTTTGTCGTTGCTGGTGGTGATGTCGGTTACACCATGGAATAAGATTGATCCGAATATTTCCCCATTTGTAAACTTGTTTAGTCAAGCAGGTATTGCAGCCGCTGCTATTATTATGAATTTGGTTGTATTGTCTTCAGTGATGTCATCGATGAACAGTGGCGTATTCTCAACCAGCCGCATGCTGTTTGGCTTGTCGCGTGAGACTCAAGCTCCTGAAGCTTTTGGAAGACTGAATAAGCGAGCTGTGCCAGCGAATGCCTTGTATTTCTCAGCAGTATGTTTGTTACTAGGGGCAGCACTGCAATACTTCGTACCGAATACGGTGGAAGCATTTACTTTAGCGACAACACTTTCCACCATTTTATTTATTTGTGTATGGTTGATGATTATTTGGAGTTATGTGGTGTATTACAAAACACGCCCAGAACTTCATGCCAAATCGAAATTTAAACTACCAGGTGGATTGGTGACATGTGCGATTGTTGCTATATTCTTTATTGGCATGATTGGAGTATTGGCTTTAGAAGATGATACTCGCCGTGCATTGATGGTGAGCCCCATCTGGTTTGTTATTCTGATCATTGGTTATTTTGGTTTTTATAAGAAAAAATAAAAACTTATAAATGATTTGCAATTTAGGTCAAAAGAAACGTCAGTAATTACTGGCGTTTTTTTATTTCTGTTATTAATCTGTTGCGTTAAATACTTTGGTGAATTAGATGATCAAGGTATACTTCTATAAATTTTACTGATAGGTGTGGGTATGCGTATTTTGATCGGAGTTATCAGTGCAGCCGTTGTTTCAATCTTGGCTGGATGTGGTCAGACTGGTGCATTACAACTACCCAGTGATCCAAACTATGACAAGCGAGCACAATATTTAATTTATAAAAACAATGATCGCCCAAGTCAGGATCAAGCTGAACCTAAAGCAGATGCTGCACCTACTCAAGATTAATATTCATTTATTTTTTTCTCCAGCGCAATTTAGAAAGGATACATCCATGAGTTTCCCTCGCATTCAAGGGGTTTTGCACGCAGAACAATGTTCATTGGATCAACTTGCTCAGCAATTTGGTACACCACTTTATGTTTATTCAAAAGCAACTTTTGAAAAACATTATTTGGATATGGATCGTGCTTTTAACTTTATCGATCACCAAATTTGTTTTGCAGTGAAGTCAAACTCAAATATCGCAGTTCTAAATGTGTTAGCGAAACTTGGCTGTGGTTTTGATATCGTGACTGGTGGTGAATTAGCACGTGTTTTACGCGCAGGTGGTGACGCTTCTAAAATTGTTTTCTCTGGTTTAGGCAAGTCTGAAGCTGACATTCGTCAAGCATTAGAAGTGGGTATTGCGTGTTTTAATGTGGAATCATATGCAGAGCTTGACCGTATTCAAAAAGTTGCAGCAGAACTTAATGTAAAAGCTCCAATTTCACTTCGGGTAAATCCAGATGTTGATGCCAAAACACATCCATATATCTCGACTGGTCTTAAAGAAAATAAATTTGGTATTCCTTCTGATTCGGTATATGAAACTTATCAGTATGCAGCAAGTTTAAGTCACTTAGATATCGTAGGAATTGATTGTCATATTGGTTCACAATTGACTGAAACTCAACCTTTTGTTGATGCACTTGATCGTGTCATGAACATGATTGAAGCATTGAAAAAATTAGGGATCAACCTCAAACATATTGATATTGGTGGTGGTCTTGGTGTGACTTATAAAGATGAAGTTCCACCGACAGTTGAAGAATATGCAAATGCTTTACGTCCTGCATTAGAAAAACTTGGTCTTAAAGTGTATATGGAGCCAGGGCGTAGTATTTCGGCGAATGCTGGCGTATTGGTGACGAAAGTTGATCTTTTAAAACCAACCAATCATCGCAATTTTGCAATTGTTGATGCAGCAATGAATGACTTGATTCGTCCTTCTTTGTACGAAGCTTGGATGGATATCCAAGAGGTTAATCAAAATTCGCAAACTGAGAAAAAAGTTTGGGATGTGGTTGGTGCGATCTGTGAAACAGGTGACTTCATCGGTAAAGAGCGTGAACTTGCGATTCAAGCGAACGATCATTTAGCTGTTTTGGGTGCAGGTGCTTATGGTTTTGTGATGAGTTCAAATTACAACAGCCGAGGTCGTGCAGCAGAGGTGATGGTTGACGGTGATCAAGCACACTTAATTCGTCAACGTGAAACGATTGAGTCTCTGTGGGAACGTGAGTCCTTATTGCCTTAAGGAGACAATAGATGTTGCTAGAATTTACTAAAATGCATGGTCTAGGTAATGACTTCATGGTGGTTGATTTAATCAGCCAACGTGCTTATCTAGATCCTGTCATGATTCGCCGGTTGGCTGACCGTAATTTTGGCATCGGTTTTGATCAGTTATTAGTTGTTGAAACACCAGATCATCCAAACGTTGATTTCAAATATCGCATTTTTAATGCGGATGGTTCTGAAGTTGAGCAATGCGGCAATGGCGTTCGTTGTTTTGCCAAATTTGTTCATGATCGTCATTTAACCAATAAAACTAAATTCAAAGTGCAAACAAAGGCGGGGATTGTCGAGCCTGAGTTGGGTGCGAATGGATGGGTTCGTGTGAATATGGGGTATCCGAAGTTCTTACCGAACCAAATCCCATTTTTAGCAGAAGCGCCTGCTGCTTTATATGATTTAGCTTTAGCGGATAATGAGACGATCAGCATCGATGTGGTCAATATGGGAAATCCGCATGCAGTGACCATTGTGCCAGACGTGTTAACTGCTGATGTTGCTAAAATAGGCCCTCAAGTGGAATCTCACGAACGTTTTCCTGAGCGTGTAAATGCTGGATTTATGCAGATCGTTGATGAAAAACATGCTCGATTACGAGTTTTTGAACGTGGTGTGGGAGAAACATTGGCTTGTGGTACAGGTGCATGTGCTGCTGCTGTCTCAGGTATGCGCCGTGGTTTATTGTCTAGCAATGTGGAAATCGAACTTGCCGGCGGTAAATTGCTGATTGAATGGAAAGAGGGAGATGTGGTTTGGATGACTGGTCCAACTGCAACGGTTTATGAAGGTCGTTTGGATCTACGTTATTTTCAATAAAACTTATTTCCTGACTAAAAAGCCCTGAAATTCAGGGCTTTTTACTTTATGATTTGTTGGAATGCCCACGAGTATTGATGATTAGACATCGATTCAATAGAGAGAAAGCCAAATGCAATATGGCGCAATGCAATTGCTGTCAATGTGGTTGAAAGAGAGAAAGATTCAAAATCAATCTGAGCATACGCTTGAGGCGTATTTCCGTGATGTGTCTGGTTTCATTGACTTTTGTTATGAAAAGAAAATTGAATTAAATCAGGTTGAAGCATCTGATTTACGAGAATATATGGCTTATAAGGTTGAACATCATCAACTCAATAGTGCAAGCTTACAACGTCATTTAACAGCCATTCGTCAATTCATGAAATGGGCTGTGGAAGGGAAATATGTATCGAATAATCCCATTCATGATTTTAAGTTAAAAAGACAGCCAAGGCCTTTGCCGGGTATGGTTGATGTCGAAACGATTCAGCAAATCATGGATCAACCTGCACCTGAATCCTCTCAAGATCATCTCTTGTGGTTAAGAGATAAAGCTATTTTGGAGTTGCTTTATTCAAGTGGTTTGCGATTAGCTGAAGTACAAGGATTGAATATTCGAGATATCGATTTTACACGACAATTACTTCGAATTACGGGTAAGGGAAATAAAACTCGGGTTGTTCCTTTTGGTTTAAAAGCGAAAACAAGTTTAATTGAATGGCTTAAAGTCCATCGTATCTGGTGTGGAGACATTGAATTGGATTCCCCAGTTTTTATTACCAAAAAAGGGAGTCGATTGACGAATCGACAGATTGAAAATAGAGTCAAATTGCAAGCACAAAGAGCGGGCGTAAATGTGGATTTACATCCTCACTTACTGCGACACTGTTTTGCTAGTCATCTGCTTTCAAACAGTGGTGATTTACGAGCAGTTCAAGAAATGCTAGGTCATAGTAATTTATCTACGACACAAATTTATACTCAGTTAGATTTTGATCGTTTGGCTCAAGTCTATGATAAAGCTCACCCTAGAGCCCAAAAATCTTAATCCTCAGTATTAAGTATATTGAATATACTTAATACTGTACTGAATGATAAAGTTATCTGTTTAAAGTGCTGGTGTGTGTATAGGTATCATACGTGCGGGATTCACTTTTTGGAATGCGACTGCGATTTCAAATAAAGTCGGCTCATCAAATTCACGAGCAATAAACTCGATGTTAACATTCATAGGATAACTACTGCGACTTGAGTTCACTGATTTAGCAGGCATAGATAATGCAGGAAAACCACTAAAAGGACTTAGGCGATTATTGGTACCTGTGGTCGGGCTACTTCCTAAATTGCCAGCAAACCCAGTAATAGAAGGGTAGGCTAAAGCGTCGTATTGTACGCCTTTACGAGTACCATCTAGTTCAACATTATTTAAAGCGCTGTTCATGCGTAAGCGCACGAATGGACTTCTTTCAGTGGTGTTGCGCTCATAATTCTCAATATATGAAGCACTTGTTGGATCAGAATTATAGCCGCTGAAGTTACGGATCATTAGTCCACTAGCGAGTAAATCTTCATACGATTGGTAAATACTTCTTGTGGTCTTTAAATACTCTGTAAGTGATATTTTAAATTCAGCACTTGAAAGACTCGAATAACGTGTCAAAATTGTATTTAGATCGCTTATTGTAACTATTTCTACAGTTGCTCCAGCCTCTTCAAGTTTAGTAATTGCGTTATCCATTGCTTCTTTAACGAGATTGTAGTCTTCTTTCTGTTGAGTGGTTGAACCTTCGGAAGGGTAAAGGGCTTGTACTATACCAATACGCTTTCCTTCAAGACTTACAGTGTCATGAGGAACGTAGCTATTCGGTTGATTAATCAATTCGCGGTAAGCAGACTCTGATTTTAGAAGAGGAGAAGTACGTGCAAATTCACTACGTTGATTTGAACTTAATGAGCTATCGAATCCGATCATTGCATCCATTAATTTTGCACAGTCAATAGCTTGTCTACACATTGGTCCAGCAGTATCTTGAGTTGGTGCCAGTGGAATAATTCCATCTTGGCTCAAAAGACGTAAAGATGGTCGTAAACCGACAAGACCCTGTACTGATGAAGGTACACGAATTGACCCTCCCGTATCAGTTCCTATTCCCACCATTGCAAAACTTGCAGATATGGCAGCGCTAGTTCCTGATGATGAACCACCTGGGCCTTTACTTAAGTCATACACATTTTTAGTTTGATCACCTAGAGTTGATTTTCCACCAAAGCCGAAAGCGAACTCATCAAGATTGGCTTTTCCTAAAATGATTCCGCCATTTTCTTTGATATTTTTTATGATATAGGCATCATCATTTGGAAAATTATCTTTTAATGCTACAGAACCTGCTGTGTTCGCCATATCTACAGCATCAATATTGTCTTTAGCGAGTACAGTGACACAGTGAAGAGGTCCTGAAAGTTTTGAATTTTTTGCAAATTGTTGGTCGAGCATTTCTGCTTCTTTAAGTGCATTTGGATTTAAAGAAATAATGCTATTGAGCTCAGGACCTTGTCGATCGTAAGCTGATATACGATTTAAATAACCTTGCACAACATCAACACAAGATGAACCTTTGCTTAAAATCGAGTTATGCAAATCACTAATGGTTGCTTCTACAGGATTAAACGGGACAGGAGGCGGCGTGTTAGAATTATTTGTGCTACTTTCATTGTCACCACAGGCTGTTAAGAAAGTTGCTATCGTGACAACAAGCAAAGTTTTTTTAAATGTGATCATGTGCATTCCCCAGATTAAGTTCAAACTGGTTAAGCAATGAATGTGCCACTCTAAAAATGAATGAAATTTACAGTTTTATGCTCCAGAAAATAGCTAATAACCATTGATATAAATAAAATGCGTTAATTTAATGCGAATAAAATTATTTGAAAAATAATGTATTGTTGGGATTGAGCTTTTGAAAGCTGCGCTTTTAAAAATAATTTTCCCTTAAACTTTAGCTTAAATTTTTCGAATTGATTTTTTTTAATACGATTTTTAAGGTATAACTTTAATAGATGGATTTAAGTTGTATACAAATTAAAAAATATTTTGCAGGAATGATTAGGTCAAGCCATGATTGACAATATTGATCAAAAGTATCAGCAACTCTCTTCAGCACAAAAAGACATTTTTGCAGGTTATGGTTTACGTCAGGTGAAACATTTTGTGGAAATCAATTTACCGATGATTGAGGCCGCTCTACCTAACAATGCCTATGTGCAGGGTATTAATACTGAAGGAAAAATCCAAGCGATTGATCCAATAGCATCTAAGACTTATTTGTGGATTTCTGATCAGCAATGGCAAGAAAGACCTATTGCAGATCAAGGAGTTGATTTGAAAGAAGACTTTATTGAAGTTTGGAAAATTTTTGAACTAGAACAATACCCTATTATTGAATTGAGTCACGTCCATCGTGATTACTTGGCGGCGCTCAATCAAGTTTGAAAAAAATCATTTAAAAAAACAGAGCTAATAATTTTAGCTCTGTTACTTTATAGAAAATTAAATTTACCCATTTCCAACAATTCAATACATAAAGATAAAATTATTGATTAAATAACGTTCAATTTTGTTTCATATATTTATTCTGCTCATTCGATTCAGTCAAATTCTTTACACTTGTCTAGTAATTTTGAATTTTTTTGGAGAGGGGTAAATGATTAAATTTCATGAAAATAATATCCATGCCGCCATTTTTGATATGGATGGCACAATGTTTGATACGGAGCGACTTCGTTTTCAAACTTTGAAGCAAGCATCATCAGAACTCATTGGTGTCGAATTTACAGACGCCTATTTATTATCTTGTTTAGGTTTAAGTGCTCGTAGTGCCGAAAAACTGGCAAATCAGCAATATGGTCAAGAAGTGCCGTATGCGGAAATTAGAAAGCGAGCAGATCAGCTAGAACTTGAGCATGTAAGAAAATACGGAGTGCCGATTAAATTTGGACTCATGCAAGTTCTTGAACGTTTAAGAAAGTCCAATCTGAAAATGGCAGTAGCAACTTCGAGTCGACGTGAAATAGCTGAAGAGTATTTAATCAATGCCAATGTATATAAGTTTTTCGACATTATCGTATGCGGCGATGAGGTTGATAATGGAAAACCACACCCAGAAATTTTCTTAAAAGCTGCTGAGCAACTGAACATTGATCCAACTTTATGTTTAATGTTTGAAGACTCAGAAAATGGAGTGATGTCGGCGTTTGAAGCGGGTGGATTAACGGTATTACTTCAAGATATCAAAGAACCTAATTCAACCATGCTCGAAAAAGCGAATTTCTTTTACGAAAGCATGCATGATTTTCTGGAAGATTTGAATCAATTTACACCAAAATTAAAAATGCCTGCTCTATTTGACTCTTTTCCTCAGACTTTAAATCAGCATGTCGTGGGGATACATGGTTTTGGGGCAATAGGTGGTGGCTATATTGCCCAAGTATTGTCTCATTGGGATGGATATACTCGACCAAAACAAATCTATGCTTCAACGCGGAATTCACTCTATAGAAATAGTGTGAATACTTTTGGTGGTTACAGTATTCGTTATGGGCAACACTCTCATGACGAGCGAATAGACAATATAACCGTCATAGATGCATCAAATATTGAAATGATGCAGCACATGTATATTGAATCAAGTTTAATTGCACTGTGTTTACCTGAAAAGGCAATCGAGCAAGAGGCTAAAACCATTGCTCAAGGGTTGTATGCGCGTTATATCCATTTTGAAGAACAGTTGAATCCTCTAACAGTTTTAATTGTTTTGAACAAAGTAGGCGCAAAATCATTAATTGAACAACAGATTTGTAGTGCTTTGCATGAAATTACGGATGCGAAGACGGTCAATATCATCATGTCGCAGCACTATTTTTGCGATACAGTAGTCAATCGAATGGTAGCGAAAATTACAGATCAAAAATTATTTAGACAGTTAAAAATCAAATACAACATTTTTAGACATGTGCAGGATGAGCATGATTTAGACGTGACGGATGTGGATGAAGGGACGCGTTTAAATGCTGAACAAGAACAATTGGCTACTCAGTATATTGACGATCTATACGAAAAATTCAAATCGGCGCATATTCTACAGAATCTAGAATTAATCTTATTCCATGCCGAAACAGATATGCCACTTTATGTAGAAAATAATAGTCCTTTATTAGAAAAAATGCGCCAAATGATTCTGGTTGAAGAGATTGAAGAGATACAGTTAATCAAAAATCGCATGTGGAATGGTGTGCATGCAATGACAGCATGGGCTGCAAGTTTTCGACAATATGAAACAATCGGGATTGCACTGTCTGATGAGCAAATTTCTAAATTTATGTTGGCAGTACTCCATGAGGTTAAAGTTGGATTAAAGGATCTACTACCACATCGAAAAGAAAATTTAGAATTGTTGGCGAAGAGTTTTATCGACTCTTGTGAGACGGCTTATAAAGACCCATGTGATCGAGTGGCACGAGACCCATATCGTAAGTTAGGTTTTGGTGAGCGGGTACTATCTTCATTGGCATACAATTTTCAACGTGGCAAGCCTTATCAGGAAATTTTCAAAGGGCTTGTATTGGGTTATGCATACGTTATATTGAAGCAAAATCAACGATTTGAAGATGTGATTCGGCATTTTGCTCAGCAACTTAGTCAAACTGAATTGGAACTTGAGGATCAATTGTATTTACAGGAAGAGCTGAAACGGAGACTCAAAATTTGTGATCCTAAATTGAGTGAATCGGTGAATGAGCATGCACTTTTAGAAAATATTTTGAATGAAAAAATCGAGGTTGAAAAAACTTAAAGTATTGAACATTTAACTTTTTAACTTGATCAAAATGGATAATCGGTCCGATCTGAAAAGTCAGTCGGATCGATTGCTTAATGGTATTAAATTGATTGCAGGGGCAGTTGATAGCTTTGTTTAATGATTTGACTGGGTAAATCCGTTTTCACACTGGTAATCCCATTTTTTTTGGTTAAGTGTTCTGACTGAAATTTACGATAGTTCTCCAAATCAGGTACGACAACTTTTAACATCGCATCACATTCGCCCAAAATAATATAGCACTCCATGACTTGAGGGAGTTCTTTCATCGCTTCAATAAAAGTATCGATGGTTTCAGCGTCTTGTCCCACCAACCAAATACGCGAAAATAGAATAAGTTGTAATCCGATTTTTTGAGGATCAACAATGGTTGTGTATTGCTGGATGACTCCAGCATCTTCGAGAATTTTTACGCGTCTTAAACAAGAGGATGGTGATAAGCCAATCTCTTTGGCTAAATCATTATTTTGAATTCGACCGTTGGTTTGAAGTTCATGAATGATACTTTTATCGATACGATCTAATTTAACTGAAATTGATTTAGATATTATTTTCATATATTAGAATTAAATTCTAAAAATTAAAGAATAAATAGAATATTTGAAATCCTATTTTATGTAAATTCGAAGATACTTTTTTTTCATTTTCATTAATGATGGAAGAAAGAAAATGTCTACCTATTGGTTATTTGCTTTGACAGTTATCCCTCTTATTTTTACGCCTGGTCCGGATATGTTATTTATTCTGTCACAGGTAATGGGTAAAAATGCGAAAGCAGGCGTTATGGCGACTTTAGGGGTGTGTTTGGGTTATTTCGTCCATTCTTTTTTAGTCGTTGTGGGTATTGCGGCTATCATTATTTCTTTCCCTATTATTTTTGAAACGATCAAATGGTTAGGAATCTGTTATTTGCTTTATTTGGCATTTAATTTGATTCGATCTGCGCTTAATCACAAAAATATTGAAATTAAACAAAGTCAGGTCATTAGTCCGATTCGACGCGGTTTTATAACATCCTTACTTAATCCTAAAGGTATGCTTATTTATTTTGCGATTTTGCCTCAATTTATTAACCAGCATACCTCTTCGATTATGGGACAGGGGATTGTCTTATCCCTAATCTTCATTGGATTATGCTTAATTATTTATTCATCATTGAGTTTTGTATTTGCATTTTTGACACAGAAAACAGGGATAAATGAAAAACGTCAAAAATGGATTGATGGTGGTTCGGGAGTGATGCTTTCATTGGCAGCAACATGGCTCATTGTGAATTAACATTAAAAAAGCGCAAACTAATGTTTGCGCTTTCTATTCAAATAGAATTAACTTTGGTTAAATTATACTCAAAAAGAATAGCTGTTATTGTAATTTTTGCTGTCTGTTATGACATTTTTTACCTCAAATTTGGTGACTCACGCCAACGCTTTTCAACGTAAAATAAGAGTCTACAGCATCAATTCAACTGATGTAGTTAATAAATTAAAAAAATATTAAAAATCAAAGTTTAATTTTTTACAAAAAATATTGAAAAGCTGACAAATTTATTAACAAAATAATTTTGTGAACGCTCCGTTCAACGAAAATTACGCTTTTTTACAGCAGTTTTGTGAATTGTGACTTGACCGAAATGCCAAACACATTGCAAGATAGGACACCTAAAAATTTTAAATGAAGAGTTATTATAACTTTTCTGAATATTTACTTCTGTTAAAACAGCCGAGGATTACATGAAGGCTCTTGTTGCTGTAAAACGTGTGGTTGATGCCAACGTTAAAGTTCGCGTAAAGCCGGACAATAGTGGGGTTGACCTTACTAACGTTAAAATGTCAATTAACCCATTCTGTGAAATCGCAGTGGAAGAAGCGGTTCGCTTAAAAGAAAAAGGAACTGTTTCAGAAATCGTTGTTGTTTCTATTGGTCCTAAAGAAGCGCAAGAACAAATCCGTTCTGCAATGGCGCTTGGTGCAGACCGCGGTATCCTAGTTGAAGCTGATGACAGCCAACTTGGTGCTTTAGAAGTTGCGAAGATTCTTAAAGGCGTTGTAGACGCTGAACAGCCACAACTTATCCTTCTTGGTAAACAAGCAATTGATGACGACTCTAACCAAGTCGGTCAGATGCTTGGTGCATTACTTGGTGCTGGTCAAGGTACATTTGCTTCAGAAGTTAAAGTTGAAGGCGATAAAGTACAAGTGACTCGTGAAATCGACGGTGGTTTACAAACTGTTGAACTAGCACTTCCAGCGATCATTACGACTGACTTACGTTTGAATGAGCCACGTTATGCTGCTCTACCAAACATCATGAAAGCACGTAAGAAACCGCTTGATACTAAATCTCCTGCAGATTTTGGTGTTAATCCTGCAACTAAGCTTAAGACTGTTAAAGTTGAAGCGCCTGCTGAACGTAAAGCTGGTGTTCAAGTGAAGTCTGTTGATGAGCTTGTTGAAAAACTAAAAAATGAAGCGAAAGTGATCTAATACAGAAGGATAAAAATCATGAGTATTTTAGTAATCGCTGAGCACGACAACAAAGCACTTAACGGTGCAACTTTAAACGTTGTAGCTGCGGCTCAAAAAATCGGTGGTGATATCACTGTATTAGTTGCTGGTTCAGGCGCTCAAGCAGTTGCTGATGAAGCTGCTAAAGTTGCTGGTGTAAGCAAAGTTCTTTTAGCTGACGATGCTGCATATGCAAACCAATTGGCTGAAAATGTAGCGAAGCTTGTTGCTTCAATTGGTACAGGTTATTCACACATTCTTGCGGCGTCTACAACGACGGGCAAAAACGTACTTCCACGTGCTGCAGCACTTCTTGATGTAAGTATGATTACTGACATTATTGCTGTTGATGGTCCTAAAACTTTCAAGCGTCCAATCTATGCTGGTAACGCGATTGCAACTGTAGAGTCTGGTGAATCAGTTGTTGTTGGTACAGTTCGTGGTACAGCGTTTGATGCAGTTGCTGCTGAAGGTGGATCTGCTGCGGTTGAAGCTGCAACTTCTACTGGTGATGCGGGTATTTCTAAGTTCGTATCTGAAGAAATCGTAAAATCAGAACGTCCAGAATTAACAGCAGCTCGCATTGTTGTATCTGGTGGACGTGGTGTAGGTTCTGGTGAGAATTACCATAAAGTACTTGATCCATTAGCTGATAAGCTTGGTGCAGCTCAAGGTGCATCTCGTGCAGCAGTAGATGCTGGTTTCGTTCCAAACGATATGCAAGTTGGTCAAACGGGTAAAATCGTTGCGCCAGACCTTTATATTGCTGTAGGTATCTCTGGTGCGATTCAGCACTTGGCAGGTATGAAAGATTCTAAGGTGATCGTTGCGATCAACAAAGATGAAGAAGCTCCAATTAATGCAGTAGCTGACTACTGGTTAGTAGGTGACTTAAATACAGTGGTTCCAGAATTAGTTTCTAAAATCTAATTCAGCATTGCTGTACTAATGCTCTGATCGAGTAATGATTCATTTCATTTTACTTGGTCAGGGCATTTTTATATTTAATCATCAAAAAAATCTCATAAAACAAAATTATAGATTATTCTCATCAAGGGATCAGAATTTACCGTTTTATATGTTTTTTGTAATTGTGATATGATTCGCCATCATTTTTTAAGCTCATTCATACTTTCAATGTATTAATGAGGGAGTTTGTGTTTTGCTGGTCGACACCCGAATAACATTACCGCTTGTTCTAATCGCGGTCTCATGTTTAATTTTTCCATTATTTAATCAAGTCCATTTCAATGTGTTTGGTATGGAAGATGTGCGTCTGATTGAAAATTTACAGGCTCTTTTATTGTTGTCCTTTGCAGTTATTAGCTATTTTTACATAAAGCCTTTACAGCTTAGAGAAGGTAAGAAAGAGTTTTGGCTTTGGGCTGTTTGCTGGTGGGTTTTATTGTTTGGTCGTAGTACCAGTTGGGGGCGAGATTATTTCCCTGATGTCCCAAAAATCTATTTTCGAGGTATCTCAATTGTATTGATTGGGTCTGTGGTTTTTCCACTATTGAACCAAAAATTACGCACAGAGATTGTGAACAAGTTTAAGACAGCTATTATCCCAGTTTGGGCCTTGGTTTTGGCTGTGATTGGGCTCGTTGTTTCTGATGCGATAGAGCATCATCGCTTTATAGGGATGCTCCTGCTCACAGAAAATAGTAATGAAAGCTTACTCGAAGAGCTGTATGAGTTTCCGTTGATTTTAAGCTTATTTGCAATTTCTTTTAGTTTAATGAAAGCGGACAAGCGCGAACTTCATCATTGAAGAATATTCATGTATTTATAAAGATCCTTACGAGGATCTTTTTTATGTATAAGTAGCAAAAAAGTGATTTTTATCATTCATTTTAGGGCAATACTGTTTAAGAATTTTGTGTTGAAAATTTAGTCATTTTTATGAATAAAATTAAACAGATCATCCATAAAATTTAGGGACAAAAATACGGATTTGTGCTATAATTTTCGGCTGAGTTTTAGAATTTAGCTCCATAGATTTTGGGCTAATTTTTTGCAAGATTGATTATATAAATCGAGCAGTTTCTTCAAGCTGTTTGTAATAAGGAGTATGCATGAGCGTATCGGAAATTCGACCGATTGCCATTGAGGATGAACTGAAGAGCTCATATCTCGACTATGCTATGAGTGTCATTGTCTCTCGTGCACTACCAGACGTTAGAGATGGTTTAAAGCCAGTTCATCGCCGTGTTCTTTATGCGATGCATGAGCTTGGAAATGATTATAACAAAGCTTACAAAAAATCAGCGCGTGTCGTTGGTGATGTAATCGGTAAATACCACCCTCATGGTGACTCTGCTGTATACGAAACAATCGTTCGTATGGCACAAGATTTCAGTTTACGTTATCAGTTGGTTGATGGTCAGGGTAACTTCGGCTCTGTTGATGGTGACAGTGCAGCAGCGATGCGTTATACCGAAGTGCGTATGCGTAAATTAACGCATGAACTGTTAGCTGATTTAGAAAAAGATACAGTAGAGTGGGAAGATAACTACGACGGTTCAGAGCGTATCCCACAAGTTATGCCAACTCGTGTGCCAAATTTACTCATTAATGGTGTCACGGGTATTGCTGTAGGTATGGCAACCAATATGGCGCCGCATAATATGACTGAAGTGGTCAATGCGTGCTTAGCCTATGCCAATAATCCGAATATCAGTATTGAAGGATTGATGGAACATATTTCGGGTCCAGACTTTCCTACAGGCGGTATCATTTACGGTAAATCGGGTATTGTTGATGCTTACCGTACTGGTAAAGGTCGTTTATTTATTCGTGGTAAGTATCATTTAGAAGAAGACCAAAAAACAGGTCGTACGACGATTGTATTCACTGAAATTCCATATCAAGTGAACAAAGCAAAAACGATTGAACGTATTGCTGAACTTGTGAAAGAGAAGAAGCTCGAAGGTATTTCAGAGTTACGCGACGAATCTGATAAAGAAGGGATGCGTATTGCAATTGACTTAAAGCGTGGCGAAAACGCTGAAGTAATTGTTAATAATTTATTCCAAAATACTCAGCTTCAAAATTCATTCAGTATTAATATGGTTTGCTTGGATAATGGCCAGCCAAAGCTGATGAATTTAAAAGACATTATTGCTGCTTTCATTCGCCATCGTCAAGAAGTTGTAACACGTCGTACGATGTTCGAATTACGTAAAGCGCGTGAACGTGGTCATATCTTGGAAGGTTTAACGGTTGCTTTAGCAAATATTGATGCCATCATCGAAACCATTAAAACCTCTGCGAATCCGCAAGAAGCACGTGAACGTTTGCAAGCAGGGGAATGGTCTGCAGGTGGTGTAGTTGCTTTATTGGAAAAAGCAGGTTCAGTTTCTGTTCGCCCAGATGAGATTGAGGGTGAAGATCCTAATAAACCGTTTGGATTATCTGGCAATATTTATCGTCTCTCGCCGACTCAAGTGGGTGCAATTTTAGAATTACGTTTGCATCGTTTAACTGGTTTAGAACAAGATAAGCTGCATGCAGAATATTCTGAAATTTTGGCACAAATTGCAGAGTTGACAGCAATTCTTAATGATTTTGAATTGTTGATGAACGTGATTCGTGAAGAGCTTTCACTTATTCTTCAGCAATACGGTGATGAGCGTCGTACTGCGATTGTAGAATCTCGTGTAGATTTCTCTCGTGAGGATTTAATTCCAGAAGAACAAGTTGTTTTAACCGTTTCTCAATCAGGCTATGCGAAAACACAGCCACTTTCTGATTATGCTGCGCAACGTCGTGGTGGGCGTGGTAAATCAGCAACGTCTATGAAAGAAGATGATTACATTCAACATTTGATTGTGACATCTAACCATGCAACAGTTTTATGCTTTACCAATGTCGGCAAAGTCTATCGCTTAAAAGTTTTTGAAGTGCCTCAAGCTTCTCGTGGTGCAAAAGGTCGTCCTATGGTGAACTTATTGCCATTAGATGAAAATGAGACAATTACTGCTATTCTGCCAGTGATTGATGCACCGAAGAAATTTAAAGAACGTCTAGCCGATTTCCGTCAGTTTGTTAAATCTCATCAAGCTCAATTACAGCAAAACGAAATCATTGCTGCACACTATGATGCATTAGAAAAATCATTTGCTGATCTAGCAGATGGTGACGATCTATCGGACGAATTGCGTACACATCTGAAAGAGTTAGGAGTTGAATTATCAACTACAGATCTTGATGATGAAGTAGTAGTTGAATTTGCTGAGCTTGCAGAAAACTTACGTAAAAACTTCTATGTCTTTATGGCAACTGAATACGGTACGATCAAGCGAGTTGAACTTGAGCAGTTCTCTAATGTACGTTCAAATGGTTTACGTGCAATCGAGTTAGCTGGAGATGACCGTTTAATTGGTGTTGCGATTACTGACGGTGAACAACAAATTATGTTGTTCTCGAATGAAGGTAAAGCGATTCGATTTGCAGAAACTGATGTACGTGCAATGGGTCGTTCTGCGAAAGGTGTACGTGGTATGCGTGTCACCATTGGATTGGCTCAAGCGGAAGAAATTGAAGACAATGATGTAGATTCAGAAGATGAAGATACGGATTCTAATTTCTTAAGCCGTATTGTTTCATTAGTTGTTGTCCCGGCAACAGGTGAAGTGCTATGTGCTTCAGCTAATGGTTACGGTAAGCGTACGCCAGTGGATGACTTCCCGACTAAGAAACGTGGTGGTAAAGGCGTCATTGCGATCAAGACATCTGATCGTAATGGTGAGCTGGTTGGTGCCGTAGCGATCGATGTCAGTAAAGAAGTCATGCTGATTTCTGATGGTGGTACGCTAGTACGTACTCGTGCATCTGAAATTGCTCAGACGGGTCGTAATGCACAAGGTGTACGTTTAATCCGCTTAGGTGAAAACGAGACATTGGTTGGTGTTGAAGCGATTGAAGCTGTTGAGGAAGATGATTTTATAGAATCAGTTGAAGGTGAAGAGGCTTCAATTGAATCTAATGAATCAGTAGATACTCAAGAAATTGATACGACTGATAGCGATGAAAAATCTACAGATGAATAATTTGTAGGAATTAAAAAAGGACGCTGAAGCGTCCTTTTTTAATTAACAATAGTCTAAAAAAGAATTTTAATTAAAAATGAAACTCAAATTTAATTATAGCTTGCTGATTGTAATAGCACTGTTTATAACAGCATGTAGTGAACCCTTTCATTTCAGCTGAATGAAGGAGAGAGGGGAATCTGAGGAATATTGTTCATAAACAAAACATTCAGCTGTAAATACTGATGCGCTTTATGATGCAGTTCGAGATAAAAATAATGAAATGGTTGTTGAAATTGTAGATCAAGATATAAAAGATGGATTTTTATTACACAGTCATTTTAAAAGAGTCAGCTATGAATGGTATGGTGAGATGTTTTAATTGTTCGCATGAAATGAAAGACAATACAACGAAATAGTTATAATAAATTTTGTCAGATTGAGAGCTGTTGTAGTGAGCGATTTAAACTTACTAACTACGGTGTCTCTCAAAATATAGTAAACATAAATCTCTGATAAATGTAGAGCTTATTGAAAAAATAGCTTTAGTGTGAAAACAAGATTGAAATTATTTAAGTTGAATATACTGCAAGCTATGGTTATCTGTGGTTAAATGCCATCATTTTATTGTGTTTCACTCTGAAAGGAAAAATCATGCGCGCGTACAACTTCTGTGCTGGTCCTGCTGCATTACCTACTGCTGTATTAGAAAAAGCTCAAGCTGAGATGCTTGATTGGCAGGGTAAGGGCCTATCAATCATGGAAATGAGTCATCGTAGTGCAGACTACGTCGCTGTTGCTGAAAAAGCAGAAGCAGACTTACGCAAGTTGATGAATATTCCTGAGAACTACAAAGTGCTTTTCTTACAGGGTGGTGCTTCTCTACAATTCTCTGCGATTCCATTGAATCTATTAGGGAAAAATAACAAAGCAGATTATATCCATACTGGCATTTGGTCTGAAAAAGCTTTAAAAGAAGCAAAACGTTATGGTGAAATTAACGTGATCGAAGCTGGTATTAAAGATGCAGATGGTAATCTTGCAATTTCTGATGAAAGTACATGGAATTTATCTGCTGATGCTGCCTATGTTCATTATGCAGATAACGAAACGATTGGTGGTATTCAATTTAAAAATATCCCAACTACGGATAAACCACTGGTTGCAGATTTATCTTCTAGTATTTTGTCGGCACCAATTGATGTTTCAAAATTCGGTCTTATTTACGCGGGTGCGCAAAAAAATATCGGTCCTGCTGGTTTAACTTTGGTAATCATTCGTGATGATTTATTAGACCAAGCAAAAGAAGAAATTCCGAGCATTTTGAAGTATTCAGCGCAAGCGAAGAATGATTCTATGGTGAATACACCGTCTACTTATGCTTGGTATTTATCAGGCTTAGTATTTGAATGGTTGCTTGAACAGGGTGGTGTAGAGGCAATTCATCAAGTGAACCAGCAAAAAGCTGAATTGTTGTATGGTTATATTGATTCAAGTGACTTCTATGCAAATCCAATTGCGAAAGAATATCGTTCAATTATGAATGTACCATTTACATTGGCGAAGCCTGAACTTGAAAAGCAATTCCTGAAAGAAGCAGAGGAAAATAATTTGTTAAATCTTGCAGGACATCGTTCAGTAGGTGGTATGCGTGCGAGTATTTACAATGCAGTGCCACTTGAAGGTGTACAAGCACTTGTGAAATTTATGGATGATTTTGCGAAGCGTAATGCTTAAAATCAGTTCGTAAAAAAGCCTGTCATATGACAGGCTTTTTTATGTGTCTAAAACGTAGATGAAAGTAATCAACGCTAATTTATTAAAATGCTGGAATAAGATTGGTAAAGTGGAAAATAAAAGCAGCGAGGAAAACACCTAAGAAAAAGAAACAGTAAGCACCCTTGTCTACACGAATACGAGGGCGTGCTTGTTCCATTAAGCCTGTTGATTGTTCCGGTATAATTTTCATCTAGGAGCCTAAATATTACTTTATAGTTAAATCCTATTTATTTAATGTATTTTTAGCATAAATATTCGCCTGAATCCATATATTTCCACGAATATATTGACCAATTTCGAAATTTTTATAATTCTCATCCTTAGTCGCGATACGAATAAGTGTAGCAGGTTGGTTTTCTTCCAAAATAAGTGTTACATCATAAAGTTGATAAAATTGATCGTTGAACTGCATTTGGGTCTTGCCAACCACTTTTCCTTGGAACCAGGCCTCATCTTCCTGACCCATGGTTTCACCGTACAAGTAAGCCACCATTTTCGAAAAATCGACCGTTACAGGTTCTTTATCGGCATCTGATTTAGGTTCCCAAGCATCAATCAGCTGCTGTAAATTATCTGGCGCTACACCATTGTGTTCACTCAAAATTTCATTTAAAGCACGATGGTGTTTAATTGAAGCTGGATCATCCACAACAATTTGTTCTTGATCAGCAACTTTTTCTAGCTCATAAGCCCACGCATTTAATTGGACTTTATAAGATTGATTTTTTTGGTATTGAATTTGGTTAACAGTGTATAAGCTATCAAAAGCATAAACCACACTATTATCACTAACTTTTAATTGTAACACTGCTTGCGTGTTGGACTTACATGTAATGATGCGTTCAATCGTCGCGTTCAACGTATAAGGACTATCAAAAGTAGGAAAGGCTGTTTTGACTGCTTTAGGTTTATTGTCTTCTACAGCAATGACTTGAACCAATTGGATAGGTTGTTGTTTAGGTCCTTGAATTAGCCAAACATTCGGATCCATATCTTGTTCTTCAGCACAAATCCCCATCGGCATGACAGGTGCATTTAGTGCTTCACTCAACCATTTTGGAACCTGAACAGTCGGATCATCAGTTAACAGCGCCCAATGTTCTACATGGCTACCAAAGCTTTGATCTTCTATCGTAATAATTTCAGGTTTGTTTTGATTGTTCATATGCTCATTCTAAGATTGAGTGAATTACTTTATGTAATATCGAGGATAATTGATATTTTTCAAGTCTTGAATTGTTTTTTCTTTATGCAATCCAAAAGTTTAACGTGGCATAAATGAAAAAGAGCACCTAAGTGCTCTATGGGAATCATGAGTTAGAACTTAAATGTAACATCTGCAATGAATTGACGACCGATTTCAGGACTTGGTGTTGGTGTCACTGAGGATGTATTGGAAGAAAAATACTCATTTTTACGGTTAAGTACATTATTAATGGTTAAACCAAAAATAGTTTGCGTATTCTTTGAACTCGGTATTGTGTAGGTAGTACGCATATCCCAATTCAAAGCATTTTTCGTTTTGTATGCAGTGTAAGTGTCATATTTCATACCATCGAGTTCATAGACAAATTCAGTTTTACTGGTACTCAGGGTTTTTTTCATACCTGGTGTCCCTGCACGATAGCTAAGATAATGATTAATATTTAAAGGAATATTATTAAAACCAATATTCCAATCTAGTCTAACTGTCCATGGCGTATTGAAATTATCAGTGGGTTTATCTTCAGCATTAATCAGTTTGCCATCATAATAAATTTGTGATGTACCTGTGTAGTAGTTGCTTTCATAGCTATCAAAATTACGATTTGTATCTGTCATATCGGCATTTAGGCTTAAATAATGCACAGAATTTTTAAATACAAGTGGTTTAATATTTTTTAAAGAGAAAGTTAATATTTCAGCTTGAGATTTTCCTGAGTTGTTATAAGACTTATTACCTTGCTGCTGGCGTAATTGGTCTTTGTTCTCTCGCTGAACATATTTTAAACCAGTATTGATGTTCCAAATATTGGTGTTAAAAGCAAATACAGATTCATCTGAAAACGGCGTATCCAGCTCTGACCTTGATTTGAAGGATGGCATAAACGTCGGGTCGAGTTCCCAATCTTCAGAAAGACTATTTCTCTTAAATTTTGTCTGTAATCGACCTCGTTGAGCTTGTAATTCGTTGGCGAATGCGTTTAAACCATAATAGCGATTCCAACCAGCCGTGATAAATAATTGATCATTGCCAAATGGCTTCAAAACAAATGAACTACGAGGTGCAATATTGGTGTTTTGAGTCAGTGAATCATAATCAGCTCGTAAGCCTAAACTAGATTGAATAAATGGATTAACATAAATTGAATCTTCGAGATATGCATGCCAACGATCTTGGCGTACATTGATTTGTCCTGCATCATATTTAAATCGTTGCGTTAAATATTGCCCGTCAATTGAATTGCCTTCGTCACAAGCATCATAACGACGACCATCAGAAGCGTAACAGTTTAAGTTTTCAATATTTTTGGAAGAGATAGTAGTTGTGTAATAATTATTAGAAACTTCAGGTCTTTCCCAATACGCTTCATAATGACCATAACCTGCACCCATTTTGAATTGGTGTGATGAGTTCGCAAAGTTTATTGGTTCAAATAGGGCTTTGATTGAGTATTCGAGTTTTTTTTCTTCTTGTGATAATGAACCATAGTTTCCATAAGATTGCGTACTTAAATTAGGATTCCAATTCTTTGTTGAAGATCGAGCCCACACATACGCATCCTGCTCTGCCTTTCGCGAGTTTTTTTGTGTTTGATAATTAAGTTGTTGTTCTAACCGAACAGCATTTAATTTATTTTTTAAATTGATATAAATACTTTGACTATCAGATATTTGCGTGTTTTCTGAGTTTAAAAATGTAGCATTGAAGTACTCACCTTTATTTTCAAATAGCTGAGTTCCTATTTTTAATGAGGTTTTATCTGAAGGTGTATAGAAGAGTTCGACACCATAATTGCTCGCAGCACGTGTTTGGTCTAATTCTGCTGGCTCAATAAAATTCGTTTTTAATGGAATTAAGGAATGTCGAAAAGAGCCAAAAGCATTGAAACCTAATTGGTCTGTGAGATTACCATACAGTGTTGCACTGACTCCTTGTTTAGTAAAGAAAGGTTGATTTTTTTCACTGTTGGAGGTTTCAAATTCCTGTTGGCTTTCTGGATTAGGAAAGTTGATTTTAGACCAAGAATCAGATGTATAATCATAGGTAATATTACCGTGAATTTTGCCTATCTCAGTTTTTGGTGCGCAGGTTTCTGCACTCACTACACCGCCAGTAAATTCACCATATTCAGCGCTCACATTGCTATCAAGCAGTTTAATATTACAAATCAGGTCTGCATTGACTGCAACAGCTTGACTAGAGCCGAGTAGTTCATTATTTGAGTTCGATATTGTTGCACCCACAGGGTTAATATTATTGTTGATGCTCATCCCATTGATTAGAAATTTATTTTCATAGGGTAAACCGCCATTGATGCTAATTTCGGCTGGGCTAAGTTCACCTTGTTGTAAGCCACTTTTAAAATTATTACCAAATTGCACATTAGGATTTACTTTTAAAAAATCAGTAATGTTCTTAGAACTATTGGGTGTCTTGTCTAAGTCATCCTTCGTATAAAGGGTTTTTCCAACTTCTTGTTGCTCAGTTGCATTCGTTACAATTGTATTGAGTTTGATTGAATCATCATTAGCTGTTGAATTTATTTCTGTTTCATTTGCACAAACTGTAGTTGAGAGAATCGTAAGAATGGCTAAATTTAATTTTGAGCGTACAAATGACATGATTTAACATTGAGAGAATAAAAACGATAGCGATTATCATTTAATAATACTTATTTCACAATATTAATGAGAATAATTATCAATACTATATTACGATTAACATAATATAAAAAAGCGATAGTTAAAAATTGGAACAAAAAGCCCCAATACTTTTCAATTAAGATCAATCCACAGGATGATCAAGATTTCTAAAATATTGGGGTATTTAAAGATTTTTACTCTGAAACGAGTGTTTCAAGTAAATGGGGCGCTAATTTATTTAAAATATAGCAGAATAATTCAGCTGTTTTCTGTGTGTCATACAAAGCAGAGTGGGCTTCTTTACCATCAAACTCGATACCAGCTTGAATACATGATTTAGCCAAAACAGTTTGTCCGAACATCACAGCACTCAAAGTCACCGTATCAAAAACCGAGAAACTATGAAATGGATTTTGATTCTTAGTTCCAGTACGTGCAATTGCCGCTTTTAAAAAACCAAGATCAAAATGAGCATTGTGTCCAACTAGCACAGCATGTGTGCATTGTTGTTGTTTGCGTACCTCATTAATTGCTTTAAACATACGTTTAAGTGCAGACTTTTCATCTTCTGCCATCGCTACACGCATTGGATTAAAAGGATCAATGCCAATGAAGTCGAGTGAGCGACGATCTAAATTTGCACCTTCAAATGGATTGATGTGTGCATGATGCGCTTGACCAGGTACAAACTTTCCAGACTCGTCGTAAATGATTGGAATACATGCTATTTCGAGCAATGCATCAGTATCTGCATTAAAACCAGCTGTTTCCACGTCAACAACCACGGGTAGGAACCCGCGGAAGCGTTGACCGATGACAGGTAATGTTTCAGTGGTCACACTTTTCTCCATTGAATTGTTTTACCTGCATAAAGAGGAATGATCTGTTCGCCATCTAAATATTCAAGGCTTTCAGGAATCACTTGATCTTCTTTGATCAATGTAATGGTTTCAGTATTACGAGGTAAACCATAGAAATCCGCACCAAAGAATGAAGCGAAACCTTCAAGACGTTCAATTTTACCGACCTGATCGAATGCTTGAGCATACAATTCAATTGCAGTTGGAGCGCTATAGCATCCCGCACATCCACAGGCATTTTCTTTCGCATTTTTAGAATGCGGAGCGCTGTCAGTACCTAAGAAAAATTTAGGGTTGCCACTTGTTGCGACTTCTAACAAAGTTTGCTGATGTGTCTGGCGTTTTAAAATTGGCAAACAATAGAAATGCGGTTTAACACCACCAACCAACATGTCATTGCGATTGAATAACAAATGTTGTGGTGTAATCGTCGCTGCCACGTTGCGATCTTGCTCAAGTACAAAATGTGCAGCTTCGCTTGTGGTGATATGTTCTAAAACTAATTTCAATTTTGGAAATTGTTTAAGCAGCGGTGCTAAAACTTCATCTAAGAAACGTTTTTCACGATCGAAAATATCAACATGATGATGTGTTACTTCGCCGTGGAGTAAGAGAGGAACCTGATGTTCTTCAAGTTGCTCAATGACGCTATACACTTTACGTATATCACTAACGCCATTATCAGAATTCGTGGTTGCTCCAGCAGGGTAAAGCTTAATTGCATTTACATATGGAGATTTTTTAATTTTTTGTACTTCTTCAGGAGAAGTATGATCCGTAAAGTAAAGCACCATACGAGGATCGAATTTTACATTTTCAGGAACATGCGCCATGATTCTTTCACGATAGGCATGTGCCTCTTCCACAGTTTTTACAGGTGGAACTGTATTTGGCATACAGATTGCGCGATGAAATTGCTTCGCCAAATCAGGAACAGTACGTTGAAGTGCTAAACCATCTCTTAAATGAGCGTGCCAATCATCTGGCTGGATTAAAGTGATCGTATTCAAGGCAAGTCTTACTGAAAAAATAACATAGATGATAATCGATATTGCTTGAAATTGATAACGACAAAAGCCGATAAAAGGGGTTTTACATCTATTTGTGCTGATTAATATGGAAATGAGGCATACGTTAGATGAATGAGTCATTATCCATCTAGGGAACAATAATAGATTTTCACGTCCAAATAAAAACCGCGCTCAAAGCGCGGTTTTTTGGGACTAAACTAAATCTTAGTTTTTGTCTTTAAGTTGTGGAACAGCAGAACCTGTACCGACAGCAAGTAAACCTGCACCAGTATAGATTCCTAACTTAGCGCGTGTATCTGTAATGTCTAGGTTACGCATGGTTAATTGACCAATACGATCCATTGGCGTGAATACAGAATCACCTTTTTCCATGGTTAAGCGTTCAGCTTCGTATGTAAGGTTCTCAGATTCAGTGTTCATAATGGTGTAATCGTTACCACGACGAAGTTCTAAAGTCACAGTACCTGTGATTGCTTTAGCAACCCAACGTTGCGCAGTTTCACGAAGCATAAGCGCTTGTGAGTCGAACCAACGACCTTGGTAAAGTAAACGACCTAAACGTAAACCGTTGATGCGGTACTGTTCAATGGTATCTTCGTTATGAATACCAGTCACAAGACGTTCGTAAGCAATGTGTAGAAGTGCCATACCTGGAGCTTCATAAATACCACGAGATTTCGCTTCGATGATACGGTTTTCGATTTGGTCAGACATACCTAGACCATGACGACCACCGATACGGTTCGCTTCAAGAATTAACTCAACTGGATCTTCAATACGTTGACCGTTAAGAGCAACAGGGAAGCCTTCTTCAAATGTGATTGAAACTTCTTCAGGTGCAATTTCAACGTCTTCTTTCCAGAATGCAACACCCATAATCGGTTCAACGATTTTGATACCAGCATCAAGATACTCAAGATCTTTCGCTTCGTGAGTTGCACCAAGCATGTTTGAGTCTGTTGAGTATGCTTTTTCTTTTGACATTTTATAGTCAAAACCGTTGTCGATGAGGAACTGTGACATTTCTGCACGGCCACCAAGCTCATCGATAAATGTTTGGTCTAACCAAGGTTTGTAAATTTTAAGTGCTGGGTTCGTTAATAGACCATAACGGTAGAAACGCTCAATGTCGTTACCTTTATAAGTAGATCCGTCACCCCAAATGTTGACGTCATCTTCTTTCATCGCAGTAACAAGCATTGTACCTGTGACTGCACGACCAAGTGGCGTTGTATTGAAGTAAGGTACACCACCTGTAGAAATATGGAATGCACCACATTGAATTGCTGCAATACCTTCTAATGCAAGTTGTAAACGGCAATCCACTAAGCGTGCTTTAACAGCGCCATAAGCTTCAGCTTTCTTTGGAATAGCATCGTAATCATCTTCATCTGGCTGACCTAAGTTTGCTGTATACGCATAAGGTTCAGCACCTTTTTGCTTCATCCACAATAAAGCAGCAGAAGTATCAAGACCACCAGAGAAGGCAATACCAACTTTTTTGCCTACAGGTACATTCTGTAAGATAGTTGCATTATCAGACATTGTTCATCCTAACGATAGAATATAGGCACCTAGAAAATTGGTAACCTGAAAAATATATTTCTTCAATTATAGCACTTTTCGTTGGTAATTTTTTTTAAAAAAAGATACGTGGTGCAAAAATATTTGAATAAATAGCAATATTTCGTCAAAACTCAAAAGTAATAAGCAAGTCTTAATCTAATTCATGATTCCTCTTGAAAATAACACAGCGTATTTGTAAAGATTTTTATGCATCAATTTATTTTATTGCAATTTTTCAATGCGAACTTAATGAAAAATATTTTTTGTAAGTGATTGAATATTAATATCTAATTCAATAGTTGGTAATTTATTATAGAAAAAGAAAAAAATTGCCATAAACAGTTATGAAAAAAGAAGTATAGTTTTATGCAACAAGTTGCAAAGCCCATAAAATAAGGAATTGCCATGACAACTCGCTATGCAAATATATTAAAACCTCTTGATCTTGGTTTCACTACCCTAAAAAATCGTGTCGTGATGGGATCGATGCATACCGGTCTAGAAGATCGTTTTTATAATTATCCTAAATTAGCAGCATATTTTGGTGAGCGTGCTAAAGGGGGCGTAGGTCTCATCATTACAGGTGGTATTTCCCCTAACCGTCAGGGCTGGCTGCTTCCAGCTGGTGGCACAATGAATACCTTAGGTGATGTTGCCCCACACCGATTAGTGACACATGCAGTTCATAAACATGGTGCAAAAATTTTAATGCAAATTTTGCATTCAGGGCGTTATGGTTATCAACCATTTGTGGTTTCTGCAAGCCCAATAAAATCGCCGATCTCACCATTTAAACCACGTCAGATGTCAGAAAAACAAATTCTGGATACGATTCAAGATTATGCGGCTACAGCAAGTATCGCGAAAAAAGCTGGCTATGATGGTGTCGAAATCATGGGATCAGAAGGCTATTTGCTGAACCAATTTATGAGTCGTCATGTCAATCAGCGTACAGACCAATGGGGCGGGGAAATAGAAAACCGTATGCGCTTTGCAGTTGAAATTGTTAAGGCAATTCGCGCGAAAGTTGGCGAAAAATTTATCATTTGTTTCCGTTTATCTATGCTCGATTTAGTTCATGACGGTAATACAATGAATGAAGTGATCACGGTTGCTAAAGCGCTAGAAGAAGCGGGTATCACATTATTGAATACAGGTATTGGTTGGCATGAAGCTCGTGTTCCAACAATTGTAACCTCTGTTCCTCGTGCGGCATTTGTAGATTATACCGCAGAGGTGAAAAAACATGTGTCTGTGCCTGTGATTGCATCCAACCGAATCAATATGCCTGAAACTGCCGAAGCTATTTTGGCTGAAGGTAAAGCCGACATGATTCAAATGGCTCGTCCATTATTGGCGGATGCTTTCTGGGTGAATAAAACGGCAACTAATCGTGTTGATGAAATCAATACGTGTATTGCGTGTAATCAGGCTTGTTTGGATCATACTTTCAAAAATAAACGTGCCACATGTTTAGTGAATCCACGTGCAGCCTATGAAACTGAACTGGTTTATTTAAAAACCAAGAAGCCAAAAAAAGTAGCTGTTGTGGGTGGTGGTGTAGCTGGAATGTCGGCAGCGACTGTTGCTGCCAGTCGTGGTCATCTAGTTACTTTATTTGAAGCCACTAATGATGTAGGGGGACAATTCAACTTAGCGAAAGTTGTTCCTGGGAAAGAAGAATTTCATGAAACCATTCGCTATTTTAAAGTCCAAATTGAGCGTACTGGGGTTGAACTTCGTTTAAATACTAAAGTTAATCGTGAACAGCTTGAGCGTGAAGGCTTTGATGAAGTGATTGTTGCGACAGGCGTTGTACCACGTGCATTGAAGATCGAAGGAAGTGATGCACCACAAGTTTTATCTTATGCAGAAGTATTAAGAGGTGCGCCTGTGGGTCAAAAGGTAGCAGTAATTGGTGCTGGTGGTATTGGATTTGATGTGTCAGAGTTTTTATTAAAACCTGAACATCAGCCACAGCCACAACCTTTGGCAGAATGGAAACGTGAGTGGGGAGTTGATCCACATGTTCAGTATGTTTCTGAAGGTGGTTTACAACCTGCTGAAGTGGATCATCCAGTTCGCGAAATATATTTATTGCAACGTAAGACAACGCCTTTGGGTATAGGATTAGGTAAAACCTCTGGTTGGGTTCATCGTGCCCAATTAAAAAAACATCATGTGAAAATGTTGCGTGGCGTTCAATATAAATCAGTGAGTGATGAAGGTCTGTGGATCGAAGTTGGTGGGCATGATCAATTATTACGAGTCGATACTATCGTTGTTTGTGCAGGGCAAGAATCTGTTAAAGAGATTATGCCATCAGAGACTGAAACAACTTTAGCGAAATATCATATTATTGGTGGTGCAAAGCTTGCTGCTGAGCTTGACGCTAAGCGTGCGATTCGTGAAGGTGCTGAAATTGCAGCCAAAATTTAATAAATTTGAATCATTTGGTGAAACTATATTCATTTGAATGGTTTGATTGTAATTTTTACTTGTCATGATATGAAAAGCTTCGTATTATGGCGCACATGGAAGCGTGGCAGAGCGGTTTAATGCACCGGTCTTGAAAACCGACGAGGGTGTGAGTCCTCCGTGAGTTCGAATCTCACCGCTTCCGCCAAATTCAAAAAGCTCTGACATTTGTCAGGGCTTTTTTTATGAGAGAAAATAATATCTCTTCATCTCTTCATCTCTTCATCTCTTCATCTCTTCATCTCTTCATCTCTTCATCTCTTCATCTCTTCATCTCTTCATCTCTTCATCTCTTCATCTCTTCATCTCTTCATCTCTTCATCTCTTCATCTCTTCATCTCTTCATCTCTTCATCTCTTCATCTCTTCATCTCTTCATCTCTTCATCTCTTCATATTTAGAATTATGATGTGATCTTGACAAAGTTTCTCTAAATTAAAAATTTCATGATATCGTATTAATATATGTAAATATTTTAAAAATTATTAATTTTATAGAGTAATTAAACTAAATTTTTTAAAATCATAGTTACAAAAAAATACATGAATAATTAATTAATAATAAATAAAGAGTTAAAGAGAAATTTACAAATGTGTAATGATTTTAATTAAAATGGCAAAATGTGACTTTATTTACACTTATTTTGTAATGTAATACCATGCTTTTGCAATTTTTTGCATACTAATCGACATTTTTGAAACATCCCACCATTCCTCAAATTAGAGTAAGACCAATGAAAAAAATCGCATTATTTTCAGCAGTTTTATTAGCTATGATTGCACAAGCAAATGCAGCTGATGGAACAATTACAATCAACGGTTTAGTTACTGATAAGACTTGTGACATTGTAACGCCACAGGGAAAAAATTTTACTGTAACTCTACCTACAGTTTCAAAACAAACGCTTGCTACAGCTGGTGAAGTCGCTGGCCGTACACCGTTCACGATCAATCTAAGTGACTGTTCAGAAGGTAAAGTTGCAACTTATTTTGAACCTGGTGCAACGGTTGATTTCAATACTGGTCGTTTAAATAACCAAGATGCTAATGGTGCTAAAAACGTACAAGTTCAATTGTTAGGAAGCAATAACCAACCTATTTTAGTTCAGCAGGCTGGTGCGAACGGTGCGCAAACTAACTCTCAGTGGGTTGATGTTGTCGATGGTGGAACTGCTGCACTTGACTACTATGCAGAATACTATGCGACTGGTGCTTCTACAGCAGGTCCTGTAACTACTTCAGTTCAATATACGATTATTTATCAATAATTTTTTTTGAGAATAGAGTTAAGTTATTAATTAACTTGACTCTCATCAAATGTATTAAGTAGAGATCAATTGCATGCTAGGTTCATTTAAAATAAAAACGATGATGTTGGGGGTATTGGCTTCGACAAGTTTTGCTCATGCTGAAATTATTATTCATGGAACAAGAGCAATATACCCAGCAGATGCAAGAGAAATCACACTACAGGTCATTAACAATGGTGATAAACCATCATTGGTACAAGCATGGATTGATGAGGGTGATCCAAAGAGTAAGCCTGAACAATCTAAAGCTCCCTTCATTATTACACCTCCAATCTCGCGTGTTGATCCGACTAAGAGTCAATCGCTTCGAATCACGGCTTTGCCAAATGCAAAATCATTAAGTCGTGAACAAGAAACTGTGTTTTGGTTGAATGTTTTAGATATTCCGCCTAAACCTAAAGCCAATGCTGAAAGCATGGAACCAGATAACTTTTTACAACTGGCAATACGCTCAAGAATTAAATTATTTTATCGACCTTCAAATTTGAAAGATAAGGTTGCAGAAGCTCCAGCAAAATTGCAATGGAAGCAAGTGGGTAATCAACTCCAAGTGATTAATCCAACGGCTTATCACGTCACAATCACATCGATATTAAGCCAACAAACTAATGGAAAATTGGTGGATTTGATGAAAGAAGGGCTCATGGTGAGCCCCAAATCAAGTGAAAATGTAAATCTAAAGTCAGCTATCACTCATAGTAAGTTGAGCTTTACAACGATTAATGATTTTGGTGGGCGCATTCAGACTGATTTGAAACTAAATCCATAAATTAATGAATCAATATCCCTATTAAATATTAATAGGTAGGCAAAAATATGCTGATCCGTAACCAAAAACAATATGATGAAAAAAAACTTCCAACAATTATGATTATTTTGGGGGCTATAACCTTCGGATTTACTTATTTAACGCCAGCACATGGTGAAGAGATTTCAAACGAATCATCAGCGGATGGTGTGGAATTTGACTCATCTTTTTTGATTGGTGAAAACGCACAATCAATTAATACAGATAGGTTTAAGTTTGGAAATCCTATTTTGCCAGGTGAATATAATGTTGATGTTTACGTAAATGGTAACTGGTATCGTAAGCATCGAGTTGTATTCAAGAATAAATTAAATAATAAATCAGCAAATGCTTATACGTGTTTTGATGCAAAAACATTAATGCAGTTTGGTGTCAAAAAAGAGATTTTAAACTTTGAGCCGTCTAATTCTACTTCGACATCTTGTCAGCGTATTGAAAATTGGGTGAAAAATGCATTTTATGAGTTTGATTCTGCTCGTTTAAGACTAGATATTTCTATCCCTCAAATTGCGATGCAACAAAATGCTCAGGGCTACATCGACCCAAGTGCTTGGGATCGAGGGATTAATGCTGGATTTATTTCATACAGTGCCTCAGCATATAAAACAAAAAATAACTCTGAAACCAATCCTGAGATTAACAATGCCTTCATGTCTTTGGCAACTGGTGCAAATTTAGGTGGGTGGCAACTCCGTCATAATGGTCAATGGAAATGGTCTGATCACGAAGATCAGGGGAGTAATAAAAGTAGTTACGATGCAGTCACGACTTATGTACTACGTGCCTTTCCCCAATATCGAGGTATGTTGACACTCGGTGATTATTTTACCAATGGTGAATTATTTGATTCTGTAGGTTATCGCGGTCTAGATTTCACAAGTGATGAACGGATGTTACCCAATAGCATGACGGGTTATGCGCCCCGAATTCGTGGTAATGCTCGTACGAATGCTAAAATCGAAATTAAACAACAAGGTCAAATTATTTATCAAACTACAGTTGCACCGGGTAGTTTTGAAATTAATGATCTTTATCCCACTGGCTTTGGTGGTGAATTAGAAGTTTCAGTCATTGAATCTGACGGTCAAATTCAGCGCTTTTCTGTACCTTATGCATCAGTTGTACAAATGCTAAGACCTGGTATGAATCGTTATTCATTTACGATAGGTGAGTTTAGAGATAAGGATATTGATTTAGATCCATGGGTTGGTCAGGCAAAATATCAACATGGGATCAATAACTATATTACAGCCTATACAGGGCTACAATTTTCTGAAAATTATCAGGCATATTTAGTCGGTACAGCTTTTGCGACACCAATTGGTGCGATTGCAATTGATATCACGCAATCTGATGCTAAGTTTGATCGAAGAAAAGATCAAAGTGGACAAAGTTATCGTTTGAGTTACAGCAAATTAATTAGCCCGACGAATACGAATTTAACTTTGGCTGCTTATCGTTATTCAACTGAAAACTTTTTGAAACTACGCGATGCCTTTTTAATCCAAGATTTGGATGAAAAGGGTGTAAGCTCAGGTCATGTAGGTAAGCAGAGAAGTGAGTTTACCATCACGTTAAACCAAGGATTACCAGATAATTTAGGCAATTTCTATGCTACAGGTTCTTGGAGTGATTATTGGAACACCAACCAAAAGTCTAAACAATATCAAGTTGGCTACAGTAATACTTATAATTTGCTGACGTATGGTTTATCTGCCATTAAACGAGAATTAGAAAATAACAATACGAATATGCGTAGCAGCGATACTGAGTATATGCTGACGCTTTCTTTGCCACTAACATTTAAAAAGAGCGCTTTAAATCTAAGTTCAATTACCACGCAAGATCGTATTAATGTAGGTGCGAGTGGTACAGTGGGTGAAAAATTCAATTACGGATTTTCGACTTCCGCTGATTATGGCAATAATCCAAGTTTTAACACTAATGTACAATATCGAACAAATTATTCAACTCTTGGCGCGTCTTATAGTTTGGCGGATCAATATCAACAAATGTTAGTCACAGCCCGAGGCAATGTAGTTGTACACCGTGATGGCGTACATTTTGGACCAGATCAGGGGCAAACGATGGTCTTGGTGTATGCCCCTGAAGCCTCAGGTGCAAAAGTAAATAATTCGACAGGTTTAGAAATTAATAAATCTGGTTATGCGATTATTCCTTATGTCACACCATATCGTCTGAATGACATTAGCTTGAACCCTGAAGAGATGTCGACAGATGTAGAGTTAATGGAAACAAGTCAAAGAATTGCACCTTATTCAGGCGCGATAACGAAAGTGAATTTTGCGACTAAATCAGGGAAGGCAATTTATATCAAAAGTGCGCTAAAAGATGGACAGTCTTTACCATTTGCAGCAGAAGTATTCAATTCTAATCAAGAAAGCATTGGTTTAGTTGCTCAAGGTGGTTTGGTTTATGTCAGAACTGCAGCACTCAAAGATACTTTAAACATCGTTTGGGGTTATGAGCCAGATGATCGTTGCCAAATCCAATATGATGTCACTGCGCATCAGTCTGAAAATATGATTACGACAGAGGCTCTATGTCAATGAAAACAAATATTTTAATAGGTGCTGTTGTACTCTCAGGTTTTGCCATAACTTCTGTTCAAGCAGCTTGTACACCTCAAGCTAACTTTAGAACAGTTGATATTAGCATGGTTGTTGGCAGAGTCGTAGTCAGACCATCTGATCCAGTAGGCCGAGTTTTAACCAAAAAAACGTTTCCAATTTCACCGAATGGTTCAAGTATTCGGTGTGATCGAAATCCTGTAAATATTAATGCAAGACTGATTCAAAATGGTCAGTTGAGTCCCGCTGGGGATTCAGTTTATGAAACCAATATTCCAGGTATTGGGATTAGGCTTTATCGTGAAGCCGCAAATAATCAAAATTTTTCAGGTTATTATCCATACACTCGTAGGTTAACGGCTAATACAACTTATAACTTAGATAATGGTTTTTTTGTTGTCGAAATTATCAAAACTGCAGTGAATACGGGTTCAGGTGTAATAGCACCGGGACGTTATAGTACTTATTATGTAGAGGGCTATCCTCAGCAAGCTTTTTTAACCAGCACAGTATATGGTAATGCGATTACGATTGCTTCAAGTTCATGTGAGATCCAAGGAAATATCAATAAAACGGTGAATTTACCTACAGTAAATAAATCTGATTTTAAAGGTGTTGGATCTACAGCGGGTGAGCAGGCATTTGATATGAATATCTTATGTAATGGTGGAGATAATCCGACGAGTGTGACAGAAACAAACCGAATTAGCCTAAGCTTTGATTACACTTCAACTGGAAATAATTCAATCGTAAATGATGCAGCGTCAAATGTCAGAGCCAAAGGTGTAAATACACAATTAATTTCCAATTATCAAAATCAAAATAAAGTTATTACTCAAGGTGAGCAAATACAACTTGGCACCGTGAGCTCGAATCAAACGGTTCAATATAACTTGCCATTGAAAGCACGCTATATCCAAGTTGAAAACCAAGTAGAACCTGGTCGTGTGAGAGGTCAGGCAACGGTCACAATCCAATATCAATAGTGATATGTAGTTCACATTAATAAAAAATATTTAATTTATAATATTGTTTTAACTTTATTTTTATGTAATTTAAAGATCGTATGCTTTATTGGGGAAAGGCAATGCGATCATTATTTATACTTATTCTAAATATGGTCATTTCGGTGCACGTCGTGCATGCTCAAAATATTGAATTTCAAGGTTCAGTCATTGAAAATTATAGCTGTTCTGAAAGTTCTTTAGAAAAATATTGTATTGAATTACATGAACTCATTCAGCAGTTAAAAGATCATCAAGTGACTCAAGATGATCGTTTAAGTTTAGATCATTATGTGGTTCAAGTAAGCAATGTAAATGGGCAAGATAAGAAAATGATTTCAGTTTATTACCACTAATTAATCTCAAAAGCTTGCAATGGAATAATGCTCTTCCATAAGAAATCTACGTTGTCATTAATGGAGATGGATTGAATTGGTATTGAAGATTAATCACCAAACTTATTTGGGATGACCAGTAACCTTTTTTTGAGTTGATCATCTTCAACCAGTCTGACTTCAGCATCTAAGTTATAGAGTTGATGGACTAATTGCTTTGTTAGAACATCTTCTGATTTTCCTTGTGCAATGATTTGACCATCTTTCATGGCAACTAGAAAATCGGCACAGCGTGCAGCAGTGGCTAATTCATGTAGAACCATCACTATGGTTTTACCTTGTGAGGCTAGAGAGCGGACTAAATTTAAAATATCGGCTTGATGACCGATATCGAGCATACTGATTGGTTCATCTAAAAGAATTAAAGGAGTTTGTTGTGCGAGTACCATTGCGATCCATGCACGTTGACGTTGACCTCCTGATAGATTACTTAAATTTTGATTTTTTAATTCACTTAAATGGGTCGCAGACAAAGCGTCATCAATCGCTTTTTGGTCCTCGATGTTGAGTCGTTTAAACCAACCTTGATGTGGAAAACGACCGAAGCTTACTAACTGCTCAACTGTCATGCCGTTGGGTGCAGTTACATGCTGTGGAAGTAATGCGAGTTGCTTAGCGAGCAACTTTTTACTGAGTAAATTCAGTTGATTTTTTTCCCAAATGACTTGGCCTTGATCATATGGATGAATTTGAGCAATACATTTTAACAAGGTCGATTTTCCACAGCCATTTGGACCAATGAGGACGATGACTTGACCCTGCTGAAATTCAGCATTGATACCCTTCAAAACTTGATGGTGATTATATCCAGCACCTAATTGATTGATGATTAAACTCATGTACGACTCATACTTTTAGAATGACGATATAACAACCACAACAACAGTGGACCACCAACCATGCCGCTAATAATGCCTGCGGGAATTTCGACAGGGGCAAGCAAATTTTTTCCAAGTAAATCGGCACTTAAAACCATTAATGCACCAATACACATGGTTGGGAAAATCGGAAATAAATGATGAGGAAATGATTTAAATGCGATGATTGGTGCGGCAATAGCCACGAATCCAATGGGGCCCGCAATACTGACAGCGGTCCCAGCGAGAAACGCAGCAATAATAATGAGCATCAGTCTAATTTTAGATAAGGGTTCTCCTAGACTATCAATGACAGAATCAGGGAGAACCATTGCACTAAATAGTCGCCGCCACAGCACAATAATACTGATAAGCAGCATGATAAAAATCGAAGTTGGTAGCAAGATGCTGTAGCTTCGACCAATCAAACTACCACTACTAAAAATTAAAACATTACTGGTGTGCATTACTGGCAGTGTCGCAAGGATAAGGTCAAAACTGGCTTTCATGAGTGTTGCAATTCCGACCCCGATGACCAAAATACGATACCCTTGTGTTCCCACACCGCCTGAAGCAATTAAAATAAAAAAAACACAGAAGATCGCACCCATTAATGCTTGCCACCATTGACCTAACATACTAGAACTTGAGAGGAGAATGGTGAATGCCAAAGCAAGCACTGCACTGTCACTGATACCAAAAACATCTGGGCTCGCAAGAGGATTTTTGGTGATAATTTGAAGAATGAGACCAGATAAGGCGAGTGCAGCGCCAATCAATAAGGCTGCCAAAAGTCGTGGTAATCTAATCTTTTCAACGAGAAGTTGATGTGCAGCTGACGCATTGCCTGTAAATACATTCCATAGCGTATTCAAATTTAATGTGATTTCACCGTACATCAGGCTAAATAAACTAAGTGATATCAGTAGAATCGGAATGATTATCCAAGCCTTTATCATTGATTTTTGTTTTAAACGACTCAACAGAGAAGACATATTATTTCTCCGCCTGAATGATATTTTGTAAGTTATTTTGACGCACCATCCATATCAAAATAGGTGCACCTAATAAGGCTAAAAGAATACTGACAGGGGCTTCGAAAGGTTGCACGACTGCACGTGCAATGATATCCGCGATCAGCAACAACAACATGCCAAATAGTCCACTATAGATGAGCTGTTTCTGAATACTCTGAGCACCAATAGCTCGTGCAAAGTAAGGTGCAATCAAGCCTAAAAAGGCAATTGGTCCTGTTAATGCAACGGCACTTCCAGTTAATAAAACCACAGCTAAAATGCAGAATGCATCAAGTAGTTTCGTATTTAAGCCTAAGCTATTCGCCAGTTGATCACCAACTAAGCTAAGACCCAGGGGGCGTATCACCAATATAGCGATGATGAGTCCGATCGCCATTAAAATTAGTGCAAGACCGAGATATTGAATATCAACGCGATTGAGCGAACCCAAAACCCAAAAACGATAGTCATCTAAACCATTTTGGAAACTCAGAAGAATGGCAGCCATAAAACCTTGGAATGTACTGGTGATTGCCAGTCCAGCCAAGACTAAACGTGTAAGTGAGCTATGATCTGTCATTTGACGAGGGGTGATGGCAAAGACCAATAATGCACTCACTAAAGCTCCAATCAGCGCCCAAAAAAATAGTCCGAAGGTATCCATTTGAAGAACAATGGCCAAAACAATGGCAAGAGATGCACCACTATTGATTCCGATTAATCCACTATCAGCCAAAGGGTTTTTAAGCAAGTTTTGAAGGATGACGCCTGAGATCGCTAAAGCTAATCCGACACTCACCGCCGCAATAGTACGTGGAATTCTAATTTCCAATAGGGGAGTGATTGGTTCTAAGGACCATTGACTTAGTGCCTGAAGAATAAGTTGCAAACTGTCTGTAAAGTAGGGCTGACCAGCGCCGTACGCGATCGACAAAACAGCGCAACATAAAATAATCAAGCTAAGCACGATTCCCATCAGCGGGAATCGGTCAAGTACAGTTGTAGCATTCGTCAGCATATTAATTATGGAGATGCTTCATTACATCATCAATGGCATGTCGAGCAGCATGTGGTCCACCTATGCCAGTCCACATAGATGCATCAACCACGAAATAATGCTTGTTTTTTGCAGCATTAAGACGTTGGAATTCTGGTAATTTTTCTAGTTCTGCCAGTTGCTTTTCCGAGTTTAGATGATTGCCAATGATGAGCCAGTCTGCATCAATTTGATCAAAACGCTCTCGACTGATTGGAGGCGTATGGCTTGCACCTGGTTGTTGCTGATGTTGAGGTCGTGTTAAGCCAATATCTTTTAAAACTTGGCTCGCAAATGAATCATTTAGCATATACACAGGTCCATTGGCTGTCCAACGAATGACACTGACTGATTGACCTTGTTGAGCTTGTAATTTCTGTTGAGCTTCTTGCGCATATTGATCGTACGCTTCTAGAGCTTTTTGGGCTTGTTGTTCTTTGTTTAATAAATGAGCGACCTTTTTGAAACTGTCTTTCCATGGCTCTCCGCGTGCAAAACTGACTGCAGTGGGTGCAATCTGCTGCAATTGATTAATCATTTGTGTATCAATCATGCTTCCAGCAATAATTAAGTCAGGTTGTAACGTGAGAATTTGTTCCATGCTCGGTTGTCCAAAGTTACCGACGGAGGCGATTTGTTGTGTTTCATTTTTGAGGTAATCTGGAAAATTACTTTGACCTCGAACATAACTACTGCCTATAGGTTTTATTCCAAGCGCAATAGCACTATCCAAATCAAGTTCACTTAAAACCACAACACGTTGTGGCTGAACAGGAATCGTAACTTGACGACCTAAAGCATCTTCAATTTGTCGTGTCGTATTTATTTGAGATTCAACCGTCGCTTTACTGTCTCGTGAAGAAGGTTCATTCGACTGAGAACATGCTGTGAAGAGAGTGATAGCACTCAATATAATTGCAATTTTATATTTCATATCTTTCTACATATTTCATTAAAATAATTCTATTCACTTATTCAACGGCATCCATCACTTGATGGCGTTCCTCATGATAAGCCTCTTCGTTGTGACCTTGCTTCCAATAAGGCACAGCATATAAATTGCTTTTGGGTAGCTGAAAGTTTTGTCTCAGTATTTTACGAAGTTCAACCACCGTTGAATTTTCACCCGCCAGTGATACTGAAATATCTTTATTTTTCCAGTCTAAGTTTTGCAAAGAATGACGGATGTTATTATTCAATTCATGAGGGCCTTTGCACCAATGAAGCTTAATGTGTTCAGGTTTATTCAGATGTATTTGGTCTGAATCATCTTCGATTTCGATCCAAACTTCACCATGAGCGTCTTTTGGTAATTGTTCAAGCGAGGCAGCGATCATCGGGATTGCTGAAAGATCTCCAACAAAAATCCAATATTCTGCATCGATTTTAAAACGTGCTGGTCCTCCTGGACCGGCTAGACCTAACAGATCACCTGGACTCGCATGCTTTGCCCAATCAGCCGCTATACCAAAATCTTCATGTCTTACAAAATCGATGACTAAAAGTTGCTGTTCTTCATCGAAATCTCGAACAGTATATGTCCGCGTAATTGGTTTCTTTCCATTTGGCCACGTAATTTTGCCTAAAGAATTTCGAAACGGGAGGTCAGGAGCTTGTTGATCAGGGTTAGGAAAAAACAATTTGATGTGCGCACCACCATCACATTTTGCATAACCTGTGAAATCTTCACTTTTAAACCTAATACGCTGTAAATGAGTGGAAATTTGTTCTGTTGAATGGACAGAAATATGTCGAGCTAGAGGAGGAGATTGTGTCGTCATTATTTAATCTTCTGTACTTATCAATGGAGTGAAGATCGTCGATACAGTAATACATGCGTCAGTCGACAGATTTGAATGGTTATTAATCTAAATCAAACAAATTAAATTTGCAAATGATAATCATTATATTTAATAATCTTTTTGTGCCAAAGTGTAATCACAAAATATGAAGGTTAGGATATTTTGTAAAGCTTTGATTTTATAATGAAAATTAAATGTATGCGGTTGTCTTATGCAAATCAATGAATCCCATGATCTATTAACTCGTGCACAACACAGTATGTGGAAAGGACATCATTATCATGGCAGTTATCCTTTTCATACGGCGGAGTGGTTGGTTATTGAGGGACCATTAGATCGAGAGCTTTTTCAAAAAGCAGTTTATCTCACATTAAAGGAAGCTAAATCGCTTCATTGGCGAGCTTTAGTTCAGAGCGAATACGTCTATCGAGTAGATGATGTGACGATACGGAAACCTAGCTTCGTTGATTTATCTCAGCTTGATGAGGAGGAAATTTTAGAGTGGGCTGAAAAAGAAGTAGAACCAGCATTTAATTTAGAATCGGGTCATTTATATGACTATGTGTTTGCACACTTAGGTGAGCAAAAGTATGGATTATTTTTTAAAGCGCATCACGTTGCATTAGATGGCTACGCTTACGGACTGATGATTAGTCGATTTATTGATTATTATCAATCTCTCAAAAATGGTACTGAATTAAAAATTAAAGGATTCGATCATTATGAAAAGTTTATTGCAGAAGAACAGCGCTACCTTCACTCTGAAAAAGCTGAAAAAGATTTAGACTTTTGGAAGGCTAATTTTTCATATGAGAAAGCCCCTAAGAAACGACTTAAACGAAAATTAAAAGAACCATTTTCACAAGGGCCACGTTATCAAGAGGTAATTGATTGGCCTACACAGCTACAATTAAATGCATTAGCAACTGAATTAAAATTGCCCAGTGCTCTTATCGTCATGGCAGTGATGATGAGTTATTTAATAAAACAGTCTAAAGATCCTCAACAATGCTTTGGGGTACCTTTTATGTCTCGGTTGGGTACTTCATCTATGCGTATTCCGTGCTTAGTCATGAATATCCTGCCATTGAGGTTGGGCATTACTGGACAAGAAAACTTAAAAGAAATCATTTTATTATTAACGAAAAGGTTTGCCGAAATTCGACCGCATCAGCAAAGCTATTTTGAGCAAATGCGATTTGTATTAGAAGATTTTGATCCCTATGAAAATATCTTATTTGGACCTATTGTGAATTGGATTCCTTATCCTTTACCTGAACATTTCGAAGGGTGTAAGTTAACAAAAACAACTATATCCGCTGGCCCAATTGAAGACTTTGATACCGCGATTACCAATAAGTTTGTTAATGGTATTGAGCGTTTGTATCTCGCTGTTGACGGACATAAAGAACTTTATGATGTGCCGAGTCTCAAAGCTTATTGGTATGATTTTATGGAGATGATGAAAACTTGGTTAGCTCAACCAGAACTTGTTTTTGAACAACTTCAAATTCACAAACCACTGCCAGAATAGTCTGGCAGTTTATCCTTTGAATGAGGCAATAGGGCTGTTACACGCCTAGAGTTGCTCCACCATCAACCACTAATTCGTGCATTGTGATTTGGCCTGCTTGCTCTGAAAGTAAAAACATCACGGCATTGGCAATATCTTCAGCCTCAGCAATCTTTTGCAATGGAATACCATTTCGGAATTGTTCTAGATTTCCGTTGACAATGCCTGCTGGAGGGCGATCCTCAGTCCATAGTTGTTTTTGCATTTGTGTAAGGGTTGAGCCAGGTAAAACTAAGTTGCAGCGAATATTGTGAGGCGCAAGTTCCAACGCAAGATTTTTAAAATAGTGACTCACTGTAGCTTTGGTCGTTGCATACAAACCCATATTCATTCTTGGAATGAGGGCTGCATTTGAACTGATGCTCACAATCGCACCTTCTCTTTGCGGAATCATTTGGTGAGCGACCCAACGACTAAGTTCGGCAGGGCCAATGAAATTTATCGACAAATTTTCATGCCATTGTTCAACAGATGTATTTAATAAAGATCCCATTTCTAAGACCCCGACAGCATTCACTAACCCCGTGATCGTGCCTTTAAAAAGTATAGAATTTTCAATGTGCTGAATAATCTCATTGGTCTTACGAATGTCACAGCTGATATGGTCTAGATGGTTGAGTGATGCTTCAGGAATTAATTTAAAAAGTTCCCATTGATTGATGTCATCAATCCGATCAATTGCGATGACTTGATGATCCTTCTGCAATAGTTGACGACAAATTTCAGCACCAATTCCTCTGGCTGCACCCGTCACGATATATAAACTCATTTAAGTATCCTTTAATTTTATTAACAAATTGAAACGATAATCATTTTCAATTGGGAATAATAATTATTATATTGGTTGCGTTCAACTCCTAGAGGTTGTCCTTTTGTGAATGTTGAAAGTTTGATGCACGCAGTGCGAACAGATAATCGTGAGAACAAATATGTTGCCAATAGAACCGTCAGTTTTTCAAAATATGATAGGCATAAAAAAGGAAGAGTTAATTGAGGAAGATCAACCTGGCTTCGTGTTCGCAACGCCAACGGGGACCATTTCAAGTAAAAAGTTAGTTGAACATATCGAATTTGATCGAGCTTCTCATTTAAATTTTAATCAGCAGCAAGCACAGTGGCTTGAACAAGCAAAATCTGCACTACAAAAAAAAATCGAATTAACAGCGAATAAAGATCTTATTTTGGTCGGGAGCTTGCCTTTTGATCATCGAGATTTACCAGAAATCTCGATTGCGGAAGCAAAAAACACATTTGTAAATGAGCGCATTGATCAATCGGCTCAGTCTTCTCTGAATGATCAAGTGCAAGCGACTCTCATCCCAGCACAAGAGGAATACATTGCTGGTGTCGTTAAATTGGTTGAATTGATGAAGTCATCACCGCTTGAAAAAGCAGTATTGGCTCGGGCAATTGATCTTAAAACCCAACACAAAATTAATATTATTGATTTATTTTACCAGTTGTTGGCCTCTAATCCTGATGGCTACACATTTGCGTTGGCCCAAAACCCAAAACAATCTGGTTGGTTTATGGGGGCAAGTCCAGAGCTTCTCGTTGCGAAGCAAAATGAATATTTGTTTAGCCATCCAGTTGCAGGAACATTAGCACGTCATCCAGATCCAACACTGGATCAACAACAAGCTGAAAAATTGCTTGCTTCGCAAAAAGATCAGCATGAACACGCCGTAGTCATCGAAGCCATTGCAGATCAACTCGCTCCCTTGTGTAAAACGCTCAATATCCCAAAATCACCTTCATTGATTAAAACAGAGGCGGTTTGGCACTTAGCGACCAAAATTCAGGGAACGTTGAAAGATCCAGAGCAACATATCTTTGATGTGGTCTCAATTTTACATCCAACGCCAGCAGTCTGTGGACAACCAGCCCCTATGGCTCGCCAGTTGATTTCGGAACTAGAGCCTTTTAACCGTAACCTATTCGCAGGAACTATGGGGTGGTGTGATGCCCGAGGGAATGGTGCTTGGGCAGTGAATGTACGTTGTGGGCGAATCTTTGACCATTATGCGCGTCTTTATGCGGGTGCAGGAATTGTTGAAGCTTCACAGCCGAACAGTGAACTGTCAGAAACCATCGTGAAATTTAAAACGATGTTAAATGCATTGGGTTTCGATTCTCAGCACTTAAATCATGGGGAATAAAATGAATGCAAATGTAAATGACGAGTCTTTGCTCTGGGATGGGATCGTGCCATACCCAGAAGAATTCATAGAACGGTACATTCAAAAGGGATATTGGAAAGGTCAAACCATTTCAGAGTTTTTTCAAGAATCAGCCCAGAAATTTGCCAATCAGGTGGCATTGATTTGTGGTGATCGCCAGTATTCTTATCAAGAGCTGAATCAAAATATTGAACAATTTGCAGTCTTCTTGACTAAACAAGGCTATGGGCTGGCAGATGCTGTTGTGATTCAAATGCCAAATATAGCAGAGTTTTTTATTGCTTATTTTGCAGCTTTGCGGATAGGGATGCGACCAGTGATGAGTTTACCAGCACACCGTCATGCCGAAGTAAGTCATTTTATTCTGCAAACAGATGCCAAATTGTATATCTGTGTAGATAAGCATCTAGGCTTTGATTACAGATCCTTAGCGCAAGAGTGCCAGCGCAGATGTCCGACTTTACAGCAAGTGATTGTCGTTGGTGATGCAGGCGATTTTGATCCTTGGCCGAATCTTACATCGTTTAAAAATCATATGGTTTCAAAGCCCAAAATAACGGCTCGCCATGTGGCTTTTTTTCAACTTTCAGGGGGCAGTACTGGCACACCGAAACTTATACCAAGAACACATGATGACTATTTGTATAGTGTTCGTGCCAGTGCAGATATTTGTGAGCTTGATACAGCAAGCCGTATGCTTATGGTGCTTCCAGTAGCACATAATTTCAGTATGAGTTCGGCTGGTTCATTGGGTCTATTTTATGCAGGTGGAACACTTGTTTTAGCGAAAGATCCTTCTCCCCAAACTGCATTTCCACTCATTGAAGCGCACCATATTACGCATGTTGCTCTTGTCCCTGCATTAGCAGCAACATGGGCTGAAGCAGTTCAAAACGGCGCAACAAATATTTTTATGAAATTAACGGCTTTACAGGTCGGTGGAGCAAGGTTGCCAGATGCTTTAGCTGAAAAGTTGATTGATCAATACCAATGCCGATTACAACAAGTATTTGGTATGGCAGAAGGCTTGGTGAATTACACGCGTTACGATGATCCGAAAGAAGTCATTATAGGTACCCAAGGTTCCCGTATAAGTCCAGATGATGAAATTAAAATCGTCGATGAGGAGGATCACGAGCTGCCGTTGGGTGAGGTGGGGCATCTTTTAACTCGCGGCCCTTATACCATTAGAGGTTATTATCGGGCTTCAGAACATAACCGAAGTGCTTTTACCTTAGATGGATTTTATCGCACTGGTGATTTAGTTCGATTAACGCCAGAAGGCAATATTATTGTTGAAGGGCGAAGTAAGGAACAAATTAATCGTGGCGGTGAAAAAATCGCGACGGAAGAAGTCGAACAGGTTTTAAATCAACACCAACAAATCATCTTGTCCGCCTTGGTTGCACAACCAGATCCAAAGTTAGGAGAAAAAAGTTGTGCATTTATTCAATGGCGACCTAACGATCAAGATGCATCAGAAACAAGGCTGAAACTGCAAATTAGACAATTCGTTCAAGCATACGGTCTGGCGACCTATAAGATCCCAGATCGCATCGAATTTATTGAAGAAATGCCTTATACGTCATTGGGCAAAATCGACAAGAAACAACTCAGAAAACGCCTCACCGAAGACACGATTTAACGAAGGAAATAAAATATGTCAATCCCACGTATTGCAAGTTATCCCATGCCATCTGCTCAAGATTTTCCAGTTAACAAAGTTGATTGGACTTTAGATGCGTCACGGTCGGTTTTATTGGTACATGATGTTCAGCAATATTTTTTAGATTTTTACGATCAGACCCAAGCGCCCATTCCCACATTAATCCGAAATTGTAAAGCCCTTATTGATCAGGCACATGCACTAGGAATTCCAGTCTATTACACCGCACAACCTGGAGATCAGACGCAAGAACATCGTCAACTATTAACGGATTTTTGGGGTAAAGGTTTGTCAGCTGATCCAGCATTGACCAAAATTATTGATCCACTTCAACCAAAAAATGAAGACACCGTGCTGACAAAATGGCGCTATAGCGCATTTAAAAAAAGTGATTTTGAGCAGCAAATCAAAAAAGCCAATCGCGATCAATTAGTGATTTGTGGAGTATATGCCCATATTGGTTGCTTATTAACAGCTGCGGAAGCATTTATGCTGGATATTCAAGCGTTTATGGTGGGTGATGCCTTGGCGGATTTTAGCCGAGAAGAACATGATCTTGCACTAAAGTATGCGACTGGGCGCTGTGCAAAAGTCATGGATACTCAGACTGTGATTAACGCCTTAGGTCAGGGGCAATGATCATGAATGAATTAAGCATGCTTGAGTTAAAAAATATGGTCGCACATCAATTGAATTTACCTGTAGATGAAATTCAGCAGGAAGATAATTTATTTATGTTAGGACTTGATTCAGTCAGTCTTATGACGCTGGTTGGATTGCTACGTGAAAAAGGCTTTCAAATTGAATTTCAAGATCTGGTGGAGGAGCCAACGTTGAATGAATGGAGTGATCGTCTTAAATTGAATAGAGATTGATGTAAGACTAATGTGCATACCTTGAGAATCAACACATGCACAATCAACGGCCCTAGCCAAAGTACTTATAGCCAAAGGCCATTTTCGTTAAATTATTCGCTAACGTGAGTGGATCTTACATGCAATTAGAAAAATACTATTCTGATCAACAATGGAAAAAAATCCAAAATTTTGCCGAAACAAAGCAAAGCCCTTTTTTAGTTGTTGATTTAGATCAAGTGCAAACTCAATTTATTGAGTTGCAAAATAGCTTTCCAAAAGCCCATATTTATTATGCAGTGAAAGCAAATCCAGGTCGTGAAATTATTCATAAACTTGATCAACTTGGCTCATATTTTGATGTTGCATCAATTTATGAGTTAGACAAAGCGCTTGAATGTGGAATTCATCCAGATCGTATTTCATACGGTAATACTATTAAAAAAGCTTCAGACGTTGAATACGCTTACCGAAAAGGAATCCGTTTATTTGTTACCGATGCGGAAGCAGATCTCGCACAAATTGCCGAATTCGCACCGAACTCTAAAGTCTTTGTCAGGGCAATGGTAGAGTCGGGAGGTACAGCAGATTGGCCACTTTCACGTAAATTTGGATGCCACCCAGATATGGCGGTTGATTTAATGGTGAAAGCTAGACAATTGGGTTTAATACCCTTTGGCGTGTCATTCCATGTCGGTAGTCAGCAACGTGATGTCACTGTATGGCGTTCAGCTTTAACGGTAGTGAAGCAAATATTTAATACTTTGAAAGACCAATACGGTATCAGTTTACAATTAATCAATTTGGGTGGTGGTTTCCCAGCACATTACTTAGCTGATGTTGACAGTATTCAAAGTTATGCGCACGAGATTCAACGCTATCTTGATGAACACTTTGATGATCAGGTGATATTATTTTTGGAGCCAGGCAGATCGTTGGTGGGTAATGCTGGTGTGATTGTTTCAGAGATTGTTCTTATCGCCAATAAATCAGCACATGATGATAAACGATGGGTCTACACGGATGTGGGCGTCTTTAATGGACTAATTGAAACTTTAGGTGAAATGATCAAATATCCTATATATACACCTAAAATGCATTCAGCACATGAACATTCAAGTGTTGTGCTTGCAGGACCGACCTGTGATTCAACAGATATCATGTATGAAAAAGTGCCTTATCAGTTACCTAAAAACTTGAGCATTGGAGATCGACTTTATTGGTTAAGTACTGGAGCTTATACAACCTCTTATGCTTCGGTCGAATTTAATGGTTATCCACCTTTAAAAACGTTCTATTTAGATTGATTTTAGGAATGATGCTATGTGGTTGGTAGTCAGTCGCTCAAGCTGCGAGCCACATAGCCTAACCCTCACAGAAGCGTTATCATAATGCTAAAATCTTGATGGGTAGGCTCATGAAAATCGTTGCAGATGAAAATCTGGCATTCACAGATTATTTCTTTTCAGAATTTGGCGATATTGATAATAAAGCTGGTCGTACCTTAAAGCATGAAGATGTGGTCGATGCTGAAGCCCTATTAGTACGTTCTGTGACGAAAGTGAATTCTGCGCTCATTCAAAATACTGCATTAAGCTTTGTTGGTAGTGCAACGATCGGAACAGATCATTTGGACATTCCAGCAATTGAACAGCAAAATATTCAATGGTCAAATGCTGCAGGATGTAATGCCCAAGCTGTTTCTGAATATGTTATTACTGCGTTATTAGCTCTAAATCCTCATTTGCTAGATGCAGAACAAGATTTCACTTTAGCTATTATTGGACTGGGTAATGTCGGTTCACGACTCGCACATATGGCGAAATTATTGGGATGGAACGTCATCGGGGTTGATCCTTTTGTACAAAGAGAAAATATTCAGCAAGTCACTTTAGATGAAGTTTTTTCGAAAGCAGATGCAATTTCTATCCATGTGCCATTAACCACTTCAGGGATGCATGCAACCCGACATATGTTTAATGCTGAGACCTTAAAAAAGCTTAAACCATCTACAATTTTAATTAATTCTGCCCGTGGGTCAGTCATTGAAGAACAAGCTTTGATTGCAGATATTCGAGCAACAGGTCGTAAAGTTGTACTAGATGTCTTTGAGCATGAACCAGTCATTACGGAAGAGTTACTGGATCTTGTGCAATTGGTGACACCTCATATTGCGGGGTATAGTCTTGAGGGTAAAGCGCGTGGTACCCAGATGATTTATGATGCTTTCTGTCAGCATTTCGGCCATCAACCTTCCAAACAGTTCGAAACCCAATTGCCTACATGTGAACAATATTTTAACAATAGTGATCTCAAGCACACGCTGAAAACTCAATTAAACCATATCTACGATATCTTTAGAGATGATCAGAACTTAAGAGCATGCCTCAAAGATGGGAAAGTAGATCAAGCCTCATTTGATCAATTACGCAAAACATATCCATTACGCCGTGAATGGGCTGCTCATGGAGGGCCTCAGGCATGACTGACTCTCTGAGCTATCTACCAACTTGCGATTTTACTGCCATGAAAGCCAGAGCGAGGATGTATCAACAGATTCGCCAATTTTTTTTAGAACGTGATGTTTTGGAAGTGGAAACTCCAATTTTATCTCATGCTGGAGTAACTGATGTCCACTTGGCGTCAGTTGAGGCAAGCCGTCATGTACATGGTCATTTGAAAAAGCACTATCTTCAAACTTCACCAGAATTTGCCATGAAACGACTGTTGGCAGCAGGAGTAGGGCCAATTTATCAAATCTGTAAAGTTTTTCGTGATGATGAACATGGCCGTAAACATAACAGTGAATTTACCATGCTTGAGTGGTATAGACCTGATTTTAGTCTCAAAGACTTGATGTTTGAAGTTACAGATTTACTCAATGTCACTTTGGCACATCGTTTTGGCGAAGTGCGACCTACGATTTTAAGTTATAAACATGCATTTATAGATCGCTTAGATCTTAATCCACTTAAATCCACATTAGAGGAATTAAAGGATTGTTGTAATCGTGTTGGGTTAAATCTAGATCTGGGTGATGATCGTCTAGGATATATCGACCTGTTATTTTCGCATATGGTGGAACCGAGCTTAGGTTTTGATACGCCTGTATTTTTAACGGATTTTCCACCAGAACTTGCTTCTCTTGCAAAAACTCGAGTTGATGAAGATGGTGAATTGGTTGCAGCACGTTTTGAGCTATACATTGAGGGCTTAGAGTTAGCAAATGCTTATGATGAGTTGATTGATGCAGATGTATTGCGTTCCCGTTTTGAAGCTGATAATGCTGAACGCGAAAAATTAGGCTTAGATGTTATGCCAATAGATGAAAATCTCTTAGCCGCATTGCCTAAAATGCCAGAATGCTCAGGTATCGCATTAGGAATCGATCGTTTACTGATGGTGGCAACAGAGAAAATGAAATTAGAGCAAGTGATTACATTTCCTGCTGATCGCTCATAAGATTTTTTATCCTCAGGATAAAGGACGATCTTGAGGAGCTAATATTTTGACAAATGTCGTGCTATACGCTTTAAAACCGTGATTTAAATAAAACTGATGTGCAGGTAATCGTTCAGCACGATTACCACTACTGACCACAATTTTTTGAATACCTTGTTGACTGGCTATATGTTCAACGTGAGCCAACAGTTTTTGACCAATCCCTTTATCGCGATGCGCCTGATCTACAATGAGTACTAGAATGCGAAAATACGGATCAGCACATTCACATGATATTTCTTCAACAAAACCAATATATGCGACAACTTGTCCATGATCGATAAATACTAGGGTTGTATAACGCTCCTGGGCTTGCAACCTCATCAAACGTTCTTTCATAACTTCTGTTTGAGTTGGATAGCCGATTTGGGTAGTCAATTCAGCGATCGCTGCAACATCATGGTTTAAATTTACAGGTTTAATCAGTATTGTCATGGCTATTGAAACATGATTTATAAGTATGAATTGAACTATGTTTAAATAATTTAATCTTTCATGTATTTTGTTTAGATAAATTTAATATTTTATCTTTTAATATTGGATTTGATTCATTTTTTCAACGTGAAGATTTAAAACAATAATCATAGGCGACGATATGTCTTTTTCTATATTTTTATCTTTTGTAATTTATACAATTGTGACATCCATAACACCTGGACCTAACAATTTGATGGTCGCAACCTCAGGAGTGAACTTTGGACTCCGTGCGACTTATGGACACATTTTAGGTGTAGCGATCGGTTTTGGGGTCATGGTGATTTTGGTTGGTTTAGGAATTGGTACATTACTGAGTCAAAATCAATTGGTTTACGAAATTCTAAAGTTGATCGGTATTGCTTATTTAATCTATTTAGCTATTAAGATTGCTCAATCAGGCTCAGTTGAATTAGATAAAACTCAAGCGAAACCCATTACTTTTTTGCAAGCTGCATTATTTCAATGGGTCAATCCAAAAGCTTGGATTATGGCAATGGGCGCGGTGACGACTTATTTAGCTGCAGGCAGTGAATTTTATTGGTATATCATTTTGGGTGTTGTGTTTGGGTTAGTCTGTATTCCATGCACGGGAGCTTGGGGAATACTCGGAGAAAAATTACAAACTTTGGTGCGTACGCCACAGCATCTAAAAATTTTCAATTACAGTATGGCGCTACTATTAGTGGCTTCAATCATTAAACCAATGATTGATTCTTTTAAATATTTTCAACAATCATTCTTTTAAAATACGATTACCTCCTGAGTTTCAGGAGGTAAATATTATGCGTTTACCAAGGATTGATGTTTTTCTCGGTGCGTTGCCAAAGCCTCGATTCTTTTTTGTATCAGCATTTCACCAATATCAGGGCCTTTGATCTCAGGCGGTAAATCAGATGCTTTAATTGAACGAACAATCTGTACCGCATCTAATACATATTTTGCTTGAGGATATTCACGGTCTTCGAGACCTAAGCGACCTTTGGCATCACATTCACATGCTTGTACAAAAGCCTCAACACGTTCAGGACGGCGTAATACATCTAAACGTTGTAATAGACGCCAAAGTGTTCCTGGTTTTAATGTAAACGCCTGATGGCATTTAAGATGTTCTTTGCACACCGCAATTGCCAATTGTTTGGTTTGGGTCGGAACTTTAAGACGTTCACATAAATCAGTCACGGGCTGAACACCACGTTCCTCATGCATGATATGGCGAGGTAACTCATCTTTAGGCGTGAGTGCTTTACCCAGATCATGCACTAATACTGCGAAGCGTACATCCATCGAGTAGTCTGCTTTACAAGCTTGTTGTAATGACATCAAGGTATGAATACCACAGTCAATTTCAGGATGGTATTCAGGACGTTGTGGTACACCAAATAATGCTTCGATTTCTGGAAAGAGGATTTTGAGAGCATCACACTGACGAAGGACTTCAAAGTAAATATCAGCATCACGTTCCATTAAAGCACGAGAAGTTTCTTTCCAAACACGTTCAGGTGTAAGTGCTTGCAATTCACCAGAATCAGCCAAATTTTTCATTAAGGCTATGGTTTCTTCAGCTACTTTAAAACCATACTGATGATAGCGAGCTGCAAAACGGGCAACACGCAATACTCGTAGTGGATCCTCTGCAAATGCATCAGAAACGTGACGTAAAATGCGTTGATTCAAATCTTGATAACCATGATAAGGGTCGAACAACTCACCATCTTCATTCATGGCCATTGCATTAATGGTCAAATCACGACGAATTAAATCATCTTCAAGGGTTACCGAGGGATCGGTAAAAAATTCAAAGCCATGATAACCATGCCCAGATTTACGCTCAGTACGAGCGAGGGCGTATTCATCTTTAGTTTCGGGATGTAGAAATACAGGAAAATCTTTACCAACAGGTTGGAACCCTTGGTTTAAAAGTTGTTCTGGTGTTGCACCGACAACGACATAATCTTTTTCGTGATAGGGGTGTCCGAGCAACTGATCTCGTACTGCGCCGCCTACTAAATAAACTTGCATAAAAAACCTCTATTCTTAGCACCATCATGCATCAGAATAGAGGTTTTCTCAAGTCACAAAACGTGCCCTAAATAAAGGATTAGAGCGCGTTTTTTTCCTCTTCTTGAATTTCTGCAACAGTTAATGCAGTCATATTCACAACACGGCGCGTAGTTGCTGTTGGTGTTAAGATATGAACTGGCTTAGCCGCACCTAATAAGATTGGACCAATTGTTACATTATTTCCTGAAGTTGACTTCAACAGGTTGAATGAAATATTTGCAGCATCTAAATTCGGCATAATCAATAGATTCGCAGAACCTTTGAAGCGCGAGTTCGGGAATGCAAAGCTACGAATATTTTCATCAAGCGCTGCATCTGCATGCATTTCACCTTCAACTTCAAGTTCAGGTGCGATTTCAGAAAGAATTTCATACACTTTACGCATTTTTTGAGCGCTAGGATCAGTCTGGTCAGAACCAAAACTTGAGTGCGACAACAATGCTACACGTGGAGTAATACCGAAACGACGGACTTCTTCTGCTGCTAAAATAGTCATTTCAGCAAGCTGTTCAGCCGTAGGATTACGATTGATGTATGTATCTGCAATGAACAAGTTGCGATCTTCGAGCATCAACGCATTTAAGGTAAAGAAAGTGTTATGACCTTCTTTTAAACCAATGACATTACTCACGAAATCTAAATGAATATCGTAGCTAGAATACGTACCACATAGCATACCATCTGCTAAGCCGTGGCGTACTAACATCGCTGCAATCAGGGTCGAACGACGACGTGATTCACGTTGTGCATACTCAGGTGTTACCCCTTTACGCATCATCAGATTATAGTAATCATCAGCAAACTTTTCGTAATCAGGATTTGTTTCTTGATCAACGATAGTGATATTCACACCATTTTCTAAACGTAAACCTAATTTCTTAATATTCGCTTCGATCACAGCAGTACGACCCACCAAGATCGGTTTTGCCAGGCCTTCGTCTACTGCAATTTGAACAGCACGAAGAACACGAAGATCTTCACCTTCCGCATAAGCAATACGTTTAGGATCAGTTTTCGCTTGAGCAAAAATTGGTTTCATCATAAATGCTGAGTTATAAACGAACTCAGAAAGACGCTGATGATACACGGAGAAATCTTGGATTGGACGAGTCGCTACACCAGAATCCATCGCAGCTTTTGCAACAGCAGGTGCAATCTCAAGAATCAAGCGTTGATCTAGTGGGCGTGGAATTAGGTAATCACGTCCAAATGATGCAGATTTTTCACCATAAGATGCAGCATCAGCTTCTACATGTGCCATACGAGCAATTGCGTGTACACATGCAATCTTCATTTCTTCGTTAATGGTTGTTGCACCTACATCAAGTGCACCACGGAAGATATATGGGAAGCAAAGCGCATTATTCACTTGGTTCGGATAGTCTGAACGACCCGTCGCCATGATCACATCATCACGAACTTCATGTGCATGCTCAGGCAGAATTTCAGGATCTGGATTAGCAAGCGCGAAGATGATTGGATCCTTCGCCATGACTTTGACCATTTCTTTAGTCAAAATACCCGCAGCTGATAGACCAAGGAACATATCTGCACCAGCAATCACATCAACAAGCTGAGAACCTTCAATATCTTGAACATAGCGTTTTTTAGAGTCGTCTAAGCCTTCACGTTTAGTGGTGATCAAACCGCGAGAGTCAGCAACAATGATATTTTCTTTTTTAGCACCTAATGCACAAAGAAGATCTAGACATGACAATGCAGCTGCACCAGCACCTGATGCAATGATTTTGATGTCTTCAATCTTTTTGCCATTTAATTGCAAAGCATTTAAAAGTGCTGAGCCTACAATGATTGACGTACCGTGTTGGTCATCATGAAAGACTGGAATATTCATGCGCTCACGAAGTTTCTGTTCAATATAGAAACATTCTGGAGCTTTGATATCTTCGAGGTTAATCCCCCCGAAAGTCGGTTCAAGAGCAGCAACGATATCTACGATTTTATCTGGATCGTTTTCTGCAATTTCGATATCGAAAACATCAACGCCTGCAAACTTTTTAAACAGGACGCCTTTACCTTCCATCACTGGTTTAGAGGCGAGGGGACCAATATTACCCAAACCGAGTACTGCAGTACCATTACTGACGACTGCGACTAAGTTACCACGTGCAGTATAAAGCGCTGCTTTAGAAGGGTCTTTTTCAATTTCCAAACATGGCACTGCAACACCTGGGGAATATGCTAATGCTAGATCATGTTGGTTGACGAGTTGCTTACTCGGAGTAACGCTGATTTTTCCTGGTGTTGGAAATTCGTGGTAATAGAGTGCTTGCTGTTTTAAAGATTGATCGTCCATCTGAATCCCAGTTATTACAATGTTCCAGCCTTGCTGGTTTTTTGGTTATATCGGTTCGAATATACCACTAGTTGCACATTGATCACAGTTAAAAGTCGAAATTTCATACATATTTAGGACTTTGGTCTAGCCTTTATTTGATTTTTGAGAATTGATATTCATTTTGCAGAAATTGAGTGCTATCAGCACTATTTAATGGTCTCGAAAAATAATAACCTTGGAAATAATCACAACCTTGTTTTTTTAAATATTCAATTTGCTCGATATCCTCAACACCTTCAGCAACTAATTTCATCCCCATCGTTTTACCCATTGAAATAATTGCATCGACAATAGCATTATTTTTACGAGTGCCAATCTTTGAAATAAAGGCGCGATCAATCTTGAGTGTATCAATAGGATAGTCGGCAAGATAAGCAAGGGAAGAATAGCCTGTACCAAAGTCATCTAGTGCGATTGAGAATTTTTTATTTTTAATTTGATTGAGGAGATCAAAAACATGAGATGATTTATCTAACAATGATGACTCGGTAAGTTCAAACTCTATAAACTCGGGTTTGAGTGAGTATTTGAGCACGGCTTGATCAATAAAATTGAGAAATTCCCCACGATGGATCTGTTGCGCCACGACATTAATAGAAATTTGTAACTTATCAAATCCTAATTCATGCCATATTTTAAGTTGCTTACATGTCTGGAAAATAACAAATTTTCCGATATCTGAGATCAGACTAGTCATTTCAGCAATCGGTATAAAACGATCTGGCATGATGATGCCATACTTTGGATGATTCCAGCGGATTAATGCTTCAAAGCCGCTCACTTGCATCGTTTTACTCTCTATCTTAGGTTGATAGTAAATTTCTAAGTCCTGATTTTTTATAGCAAGTCGTAAATCTCTTTCGAGCTCAATGTCACTGCCAAAAATGGATTCAGGCTTGTTGTCATAATAATAGGCTGTGCTGCCCCCTAGTTTTTTTGCTTCTGTTAAAGCGCTTTCCGCGTGACTATTTAAGCTACCAATTTGTCTACCATGATTGGGGTAAATTGCGATACCCAGTGAGACATGAATCATGTGTTCTTGCCCATCGATGATAAAGGGTATTTCAAAGGCCTCAAGGATCTGATCGACGACTTGTTGGATCGTGTAATGACTATGATTTAAGTTGTAAATCATAGCAAAGTCATCATTATTTAAATATGAAATCAGAACAGCTTTAGAACAGGTATATTTCAGTCTTCGGGAAACTTCTTTGAGAACTTCATCTCCAGTTTGATGATTAATAAACTCATTAAAATGTCTAAATCGATCAATGTTAAGACGAATAATAGAAAAATGGCTCAGAATTTTAGATTTACTAATTAGATACTGGTGTAACTGTAAATTAAAATAAACACGGTTAGGTAAATCTGTAAGTAGATCGTAATTCTCTAAGTAGGCCATTCTTTCAAGATTTTGTTTCCGTTCAGTCAAATCTGAAATGATGCCTACATAATTTAAAATTCTATTTTTATCATCACGAACTGCATTGATATGCAGCCACAAGGTTAATATCTTTCCTGAAATAAATTCTTCTGTGACCTCAGCATCATATTGTCCGGTGAGTAACACCGTTTGAGTTATATCGGCGTGATGTTGGCTGAGTTGGGATGTGGAAGATTTGGTAATATCAAAGATGTGTTTTGAGATAATATCCTGCGGTGGGATGTTGACCAATTCACTAAAATAAGGATTAACTTCTAAAAAACACAAGTTATTGTCTAAAACGAAAACTCCTTGGGCCACTTGATTAAATACATTCGAAGCTAATTTCAATTTTTCTTGTGCTTTTTTTTCACTCTCAATGTCTTGGAAAATACCCACCATTTTAAGAGGTTTATTATTTTTAGTATCACGTGTAATAACTCGACCAATATCTTTAATCCAGAACCACTGATCTTTTACTTTAGTTCTATAATGTGCTTCAAAACGTTCAGTATTTCCTCTTAAATGTCTACGGAGCTCTTTACGATAATTTTCTTGATCTTCTGGGTGAATAAACTCGTTAATTTGATCAGTTGCACTTTGGTAATGTAAAACCTGATTACCATATTTAATGCCTGAAATTTCAATCGTTCTTTTCTCAATATTCCATAGCCAAGATGAAATTCCAGCAGTTTCATGCGCAAAATCGAGATTAGCTTGATGGTGCTGCAGTCGATCGTTGATCTTATTAATATCGTAGGTTCGTTCAATTACTTTTTGTTCGAGTAATTGATTATGCATTTGTAATTGGCTTTCAATTTCTTTGGATTTTTCAATCTCATTTTTTAGCTTTTCTTGGAGAAGTGATGACTCCATAAGATGTTTTCTAGATTCAGATAAATAGAATTTATTGTGACTATTTAATATTCCAAGACGGCGGTACATCTTATGGGTAAGGAGAGCGCAAATAAGTAATACACCAAACCAAATATTAAAGATTAAACTAAAAACATCAGGAGTATTATCTAAAAAAAGGAAATTGGAGAGGACTATGGCCGAAGCTGAAGGCAAAAAAACATAAAGGAAGTATCGTAACCGCTGTGATAAAAATACAATAGCAAAAGTATAAACAATAGATAACATTAACCCAGCTAAAGTCAACATATGTATATCTTTGACTTCTGGATTATGTTCGGGGATAAGCTGTAATACGGTATAAATACCAATAGCTAGACCAGCTCCAGTAATTAAGCAAACCAATTGTGCCCACATGTCTAAGTTAAAAATACTAATTTGATTAGATTTTTTAAAAAAGAGGGTAAAGCAAATACAGATTAAAAGAATGGCGGTAAATATAATGAGCCAAATGGTATAAGGTATTGAAAAGCTTTTGAAATAAAAGAAGTAAATAAGTTGATTATAGATACAGGCAAAGAGCACCCACGCTAAAAAAAAATGCAAATTAGAAGTCGCACTTTTGATCTGGCTATCGAGTACAGAGTTGGAAACATGCTCTCCCTGAACTTCACTCATAACTGGCAATACCTTAATTTTCTTTCTACTTTATTTGAATTATTTTTGAGTACGAACTTAAAAAATATAAATTTAGCGCGACAACTCTTTTCTCATTAAAGTACTGTCTAATTGGATGAAAATCAATTCTATTGTGAGTTAAATCACGGAATTTTGAGAAAATATTTATTAAAATTTGTAATTTAAGATCGATAAAGCAACCACTGGTGCGGTTTCTGTACGTAAAACACGTTCACCAATACACCAATTGATAAATCCATGCTGATTTGCAGATTGGATTTCAGCTTCACTTAATCCACCTTCTGGACCAATGAGTAGCGCTATATTTGAGGAGGCATCATTTAACACATCGACCTCATCTTTATTGGGGGCTAAGACTAATTTCGTTTCAGGGAGTGTGCTATTTAACCATTGTGCCAAAGGGAGTGGAGCTAATATTTTTGGAACAATATTCATTCCACACTGCTCGCAAGCTGCAATTGCTACACCTTGCCAATGATCAAGTTTTTTCTGATCACGGTCGTACTTTAAACGCATTTCGCAACGTTCAGAGGTGAGAAGTTGAATTTCAGATACGCCTAACTCAACCGCTTTTTGAATAGCATAATCCATGCGGTCACCTTTACTCATTACTTGACCAAGTAAGGCATTAAAGTTTGGTGTGCGATTGGTTGGGTTAAATTCTTGAACTAGAACCGAGCCTGTTTTTTTATTGGCTTCAGTTAATTCAACTTGATATTCGCCACCTTGACCATTAAACAGGGTCGCTTTTTCACCGACTTGTGCACGTAAAACTTTGACCCAATGATGAAATACAGTTTCAGTCAGTTCAACTGTTGTATTTACATTAAGGTCTGCTTCAATAAAAAAACGAGGCATCTGCATTACTCTAAAATCGGTAAAATAAAAACTTCTTTTATCTTCAGTCCCTACATCAAATAAGGTGAACCTAAGCTGTCGATAAAAGAAGTCAGGAGACTTATGCTAGACCGAGGTCTTTTACAAGTTGACGAGTTGGATCAGTGGTGTTCATCGTATAAAAGTGTAAGCTTGGCGCACCACCAGCAATGAGGCGTTCACATAGCTTCACAATCACTTCATGACCAAAGGCTTTAATTGAAGCAGTGTCATCACCATAAGCCGCAAGTTGCTTACGAATCCAACGAGGGATTTCGGCACCGGTACCATCCGCAAAACGAATGAGATTGCTTGCATTGGTAATTGGCATAATGCCCGGCGCCACAGGAATATTCACACCTTCTTTTTGAATGCGCTCTACAAAGTAAAAATACGCATCTGGATTAAAGAAGAATTGAGTTAAGGCTGCATTTGCACCTGCATTGGCTTTCTCACAAAAGCGTTTGATGTCTAAATCAAAGCTATCTGCTTGTGGATGCATTTCAGGGTAAGCTGCAACTTCAATTTGGAAGTGGTCACCCGAATGTTCACGGATAAAGCGTACTAAATCCTGGGCATACGGTAATTCACCTAAGCCAACTTGACCGGAAGGTAAGTCACCACGTAGTGCAACTATACGGTCAATCCCTTGAGATTTGTATAAATCTAAAAGTTCAGTGATCCGTTCTTTGCTATCACCAATACAGGAGAGGTGAGGAGCAACAGGCGTGCCTTTGCCATTAAAATCAGCTAAAGTCGAAAGTGTACGTTCACGTGTAGAACCACCTGCACCATAAGTCACAGAGAAAAACTCTGGATTCAGCAACTGCAGTTCTTGGTGAACAACCTTAAGTTTTTCCGCACCTGCATCAGTTTTGGTTGGGAAAAACTCAAAAGAAATTGGAATCTGTTTAGACATGTTCAAATCCTTTGTACTTATTTCAGCAAAATAGAATTCAAAGAAAAGCAGGCTGTTCAGCCTGCTTGTTCAAAGATTAGTATTTATAAGCGTCAGATTTGAATGGACCTTCAACAGCAACCCCAAGGTAGTCCGCTTGTTCTTGAGTTAATTGAGTCAGAACACCACCGAAACCTGCAACCATTGCTGCAGCAACTTCTTCATCTAATTTCTTAGGAAGAAGTTCAACACGAATCGCTGCTTGTTTTTGATCTTCAGGAAGATCAGCAAATTTCTCTGCGAACAAGTGCATTTGACCTAAAACTTGGTTCGCAAAAGAACCGTCCATCACGCGTGATGGGTGACCAGTTGCATTGCCAAGATTTACTAAGCGACCTTCAGAAAGAAGAATGAGGTAATCATTTTCATTTTCTGAACGATATACTTGGTGAACTTGTGGTTTAACTTCAACCCATTTATAACCACGTAAGTAGTTGGTATCGATTTCAGTGTCAAAGTGACCGATATTACAAACTACTGCACCTGCTTTTAATGTATCAAGCATTGCAGCGTCACAAACGTGGTAGTTACCAGTCGTTGTTACGATTAAGTCAGTATTTTGAAGAAGGTCAGCGTTAACGTCTTCTTTTTTACCTGTTTGTACGCCATTTTTGTATGGAGAAACTACTTCGTAACCGTCCATGCAGGCTTGCATTGCACAGATTGGATCGATTTCAGAAACACGTACGATCATGCCTTCTTGACGAAGTGATTGTGCAGAGCCTTTACCTACGTCACCGTAACCAATTACAAGCGCACGACGACCAGATAACAGCATGTCAGTTGCACGTTTGATCGCATCGTTTAGAGAGTGACGGCAACCGTATTTGTTGTCATTTTTAGATTTAGTTACTGAGTCATTTACGTTGATCGCAGGTACTTTCAATGAACCGTCTTTCCACATTTCGAGAAGACGTTGAACACCTGTTGTTGTTTCTTCAGTAATACCGTGGATTTTTGCGAGTACTTCTGGGTATTTTTCATGAACAAGCGCAGTTAAGTCACCGCCGTCGTCCAAAATCATGTTGGCATCCCAAGGCGTACCATTTACATTAATTTGTTGTTCAAGACACCACATGTATTCTTCTTCAGTTTCGCCTTTCCAAGCAAATACAGGAACACCTGAAGCTGCAATAGCTGCCGCAGCGTGGTCTTGAGTAGAGAAAATGTTGCAAGATGTCCAACGAACTTCAGCACCAAGCTCTACCAAAGTTTCGATAAGAACAGCTGTTTGGATTGTCATGTGAATACAACCCAAAATTTTAGCACCAGCAAGTGGTTTAGCCGCAGAGTAACGCTTACGTAGACCCATAAGGGCTGGCATTTCAGCTTCTGCAAGTTTGATTTCTTTACGGCCGTAGTCAGCAAGTGAAATATCGGCAACTTTGTAATCTGTAAATGAAGCATTAACCGCGTTCATCACGATCTCCTTATAAAAAACAAAAATTGATCATTATGTTCGCGGATGCCGTTGTTGGTCGATCTGAGCAGATTGACCGATCGTCGAGCCTGGCGCTTTTACATTTTGTACTTGTAAAACGTCGCAGCATCCCTCGACTAGCGGAGTATTGTACTTGGATTTAGTTTTAGTTCCAATCTGAAATTGGTTAATATCTGTTTAAGAAGAATTTTTGAGATAATTGAATGTCAAATATTAATAATTATGAGCTTAAAGAATGGAGTGAAATTAAAGATCAATTCGTTGGAGCAACATTAATTTTAGGAAATGGGGCAAGTATAGCCCTCCATGAAGGCTTCAATTACAAAAAGCTTAAAGAGCTTGCAACTATGGAAAAATTATTTGAGGATGAAAATATAGTAAAATTATTTGATAATTTTGATAAGAAGCAGAACGGAAATTTTGAGTTAATATTAGAATATTTATGGCATACCAAAATTATTAATCAATGTTTAGGATTTGAAAACATCCTAATTGAAAAAACTTACTCTGATATACGAAATGCTCTAATTAAAAGTGTGAATGCAATTCATTGTGATTATACAAAAATTCAACTGAGTGTCGAAGATCTTTATAAGTTCACCTCTCAATTCAAAACGATTCTTTCATTAAATTATGACTTAATTTTGTATTGGTTGGTAATGTATGGAAATAATGAGAAAAAAGATAAACATGAATTTAGAGATGGTTGGATTTATCAAAATTTTAAAGCAGATACAAAATTTCTAAGAAATCCATCCAAAGGGATAGATAACGTCACTTTAGTATTTTATCCACATGGAAATTTAATTTTTTTTAAAAATAAATATGGGCAGGAAATTAAACTTGAAAAAAGAAAAAAGGGAGATGCTGAAGCTCTTGAGAGAATAGTTCAAAAATGGAATCGAGATAATATTCCTTTGTTTATTTGTGAGGGGTATCAGTCTGAAAAAGAAAAACAAATACTAAGAAGCCCATACTTAAGTTTTGTTTATAAAGAGGTTATACCGAATATTTTCAATTACAATTCTAATTTAGTGATATATGGTTGGTCATTAAGCGAAAGTGATGATCATATTTTGAAGAGTTTATTCGAGAAATATACGAAAACTGACATATCCATCGCGATTAGCACAAGAAGACAGAGTTTCGATAAGAATAAGCATGATTTTATCAATAAGTTAAAAAAGTATAAAAAGGATATCGATATTATATTTTTTGACAGTGAAAGTTCAGGATGTTGGAACAATCCTGAAAAAGAATAATAATATGCTTAAAAATCAATTTAGAAATTTATATGTCATCTAATATCCCTGAAGAACTAGTTAACCTCGAAGCCAATGCTGGCATTTACGCCGTATGGATGCTCTTTCAACATCTTGGGTTAGACCCAGATATTGAACAACTAAAAGAAGTCTGTGGTTATGTAGAAGGTGATGGAACGACCACGATCGGTCTAGCGGTGGGACTTAAAAAATTTGGCTTAGATGTGGAATTTACCACAGATGAAGACAATGCACTTCAAGAGCAAGAAAAGCTAAGTTATTTAGAAGCTGAAAAACTTGTGCTAAAAATATCTCCCGCAATCAGCTATCAAGATATTCAAATCGCATTTGATGCCAATAAGTTCGTGATCGTGTATTACGATACTTTAGATGGCATTGGTAATCATTCATTGGTATATGACATCAATGAAGAAGAAATCTGCTTTTTTGATAGCTTTGAACCAATGCCTAAAAAAGTATTTGAACAGCAAAGGGCAGTAGACGGGATCTGTAGACAAGCCATCATCGCTGAAGTTAATTAATATCTAAAAGTAAGTCACTATCTTATAGTGTGTTGCTATTTTAAGGTATGTTATAGTTAAAAAGATCTAAAGTAGCTCAATAAAAAGCCTTCAATCATGAAGGCTTTTGAGACAAAAAAAACGAGATTTATCTTAAGTGCTTGATTGAGCCTTTTCCTGCCAATAATTAGCTTTTTCCTCGTTGACATCCACACCTAAACCATGTGCATAGATGGCAGATAAATCACGCATTGCTTGAGTGTCACCAAGTTCAGCGGATTGAGTCACCAATTCAACAGATTTTTGTACATCTTTTTCGACCACATTACCACGACGGTAATAACCTGCGAGCTCTAAAATCGCAGCAGCATGTTGATGTTTACTTGCTTGCGTGAGCCAGTTAAAACCGTACTCAAAGTTTAGTTTTGCATCCTCAGGATCTTCTTCTAAAACTTCTTTCGCATAATGGGTATAACCTTCCCCTAACCAGTACATCGCTTCGACATGACCCAATTGACCAGCACGTAAAGCCCATTCTTCTGCAAGCGCAATGTCTTCATCGTGTTCACTCGTCATATAAAGTTCAGCAAGTTCAAATTGAGCAGCGGCATTACCTGCATGAGCACGATTTTCGAGAGCAATCGGGACGGTAACACGTTTAGTCATAGTGGGATTCCATGGCTTCAAAGCGAAGCAAAAAATATTAAAGTTGTTCCCTGATTATACTGCAAAACCGATTCAAAGCTTGAGTAGTATGGTTCGAGCCTATTTACTAAGATATTTTGTAGATGAATTACAAATTTAACTATAGGTAAAAGCTATAGATGGGCGACATAAATTAAGGTTTTTTGATGGAATTGAAGTAAAAGTGACAATTTCTTAAATTTCATAAGACCTTAGCATAACTTTTTCCTATGCTGAAAATCCTCTCTAATGCGAATATTAGAGGAGATTGACCATGTCACAGACCAACACTTATTCAGCAGATGTGATCGTACTTGGTGCGGGCCCAGTCGGTTTAACGATGGCGAACGGCCTTGGCCTTGCGGGCTTAAAAGTAAAAGTGATTGAACAGCTCGATCAATTGATTGATTATCCTCGTGCAATTGGTATTGATGATGAATCTCTAAGAACAATGCAATCGATTGGCTTGATCAACAAAGTATTGCCGCATACCACTCCCGATCATGCGATGCGTTTTCTTACGCCTTCAGGCCGTTGTTTTGCAGATATTCAACCTAAAACACGTGAGTTTGGTTTCCCTCGTCGTAACGCATTCGTACAACCTTATGTTGATGCAGAATTATTGGAAGGTTTAGAACGTTTTGACGATGTGGAAGTACTTTTTTCTCGTCAACTCCAAAGTTTTAAGCAGACTGAAGATCAAGTTGAAGTTCAAATCCAAAATAAAGATAAAACAATTGAATATATAACTGCAAAGTATCTTGTGGCATGTGATGGCGGTAATAGCTACGTTCGCCGTATGTTGAATATTCCTTTTGAAGGTAAAACTGCACCAAACCAATGGATTGTTGTCGATATTGCAAACGATCCATTGGCGACACCACATATTTACTTATGTTGTGATCCAGTACGTCCATATGTGTCAGCGGCTTTACCACATGGTATCCGTCGTTTTGAATTTATGGTGATGCCAGGGGAGACGCAAGAGCAACTGAGTCAACCTGAAAACATGGCTAAACTATTATCCAAAGTATTACCAAACACTGAAAATATCGATGTGATCCGAAATCGTGTTTATACCCATAATGCACGTATTGCCAGTAGATTTAAAGAAGGGCGTATCTTACTTGCGGGAGATGCAGCGCACATTATGCCAGTATGGCAGGGACAGGGTTATAACAGTGGAATGCGTGATGTGTTCAATTTATCTTGGAAACTGGCTATGGTCGTACAAGGTAAAGTAGATGCTAAAGTTCTAGATTCTTATCAAGAAGAGCGTCATGATCATGCCAAAGCGATGATTGATTTATCTGTTACAGCAGGCCATGTGCTAGCTCCGTCTAAAAAATGGCAAGGTACTGCGCGTGATGCTATTTCATATGTTCTAAATTACATTAAACCAGTTAAACAATATTTGTTGGAAATGCGCTTTAAGCCAATGCCACAATATAAATCTGGTATTTTGGTTGGACAGGTCAATAAGACATCACCAATCGGTAAAATGTTTATTCAACCTAAAATGCAAGATAGCACAGGTCATGTGAAATTACTGGATGATTTTATTGGTCAAGGCTTTGCTATTATTGCTTGGGGAGTAGATCCGACTTGGGGACTCACACCAACAAGTATTCAAAAATGGAAAGCCTTGGGTGTGAAATTTATTAAAGTCGTTCCACCTGAACAATTGAAAATTGATGCTCATGATGATGAAATATTGACACTTGGGGATACAGAGCATGCGATTCGTGCGTGGTTTGGTCGCACTCAATACTCGATGGCATTTTTAAGACCAGATAAATTTGTGGCGGGCTTATGTATTCCTCAGACGAGCGAAGAGCTCAGTCAAAAACTGTTTGATAAACTTGGCGTTTAATCAAAAAGTTTAGGACTAATCTAAAAGAAAACCTGCAAATTTGCAGGTTTTTTATTTTTAAAATAGCGTTCAAAGTTTTAAAAAATATGACAATGAAAGTGTTGGCTTAGAATATTTTTCACTGTTTGCAAATGCTTACTTTGATCTTGTTTTCTGAAACCCAAATACAAGCTGATATTCGGTAAATCGATTTCAGTTGATTTAATTAAGACATTTTCACTGAGCAAGCTTTCAACATATTTTGGAACAATGGTCCAACCGACTTGCATCGCTACAAGATTAATATTCATTAAAATGTTACTCGAATATTGAGCAACTTGAATAGATGTATTCAGGGTTTCAAAAATGTTCTGAATTTTTTGGAATAAGATCGGTGAGGCAGTTTCCTCGCTCATGATAAATTTTTGGGCAATTAAATCCTGTTTTGAAATACAATCTAAATGCGCATGGGCTGAATGACGAGGAATCAGCAAGATCAGAGGCTCACTAAACAATTCAATAGAGGCAATATGCTCATCATCGATACATTGGCGAGTGAATGCGACATCAATTTTTTGATCACGAAGTGCTTGGATTTGATGTACACAGCTCAAACTATGAAATTGAATATCTAAATCAGGCTGTTGTGCACGAATAATAGGCATGACATAGGGAAAAATTTTCATTTCTGCCACAGGTAAAAAGCCAATATTTAATTTATTTTTCTTGGTATTCGCCATGATTTGAATCTTGTGTTTGGCGTCTTGAGCAAGTTTCAAGATATGTCGAGCATCTTTTAAAAAAGTTTCTCCTTCCTCTGTGAGCGATAAGCTTCTGCTTTTACGAATCAGCAGGGATGTACCTAATTCCGCTTCAAGATCTTTAATTTGCTGACTTAAAGAGGGCTGCGCTATAAAGAGTTTTTCTGCAGCACGCGTAAAATTAAGTTCTTCGGCAACTGAGACGAAATATTTCAAATGTCGAAGTTCCATGCGTACCGATCCTTAATCGCCATAATAAATGAGATTGATTATACGTTTGAATTGCTAGAACTTCAGCGTGATTCACGTTTAAAGCTAATTTAAGAAGAAAAAAACCGACCCATATTTAAATGAAATATTGGTCGGTTTTTTTATCAAGTAGAGTATTTAAATGATGAGAAATATCAAGCTGATGAATCCAATAAAGGATACGCCCAAAATGATTTTTTTCATTTGTGACTCAAAATAGGTCAGACAAAGTGCAACAAAAAGCGCAGCGAATGTCAGTACACCAATCCAATAACTCATCATATTACTGACTTGTCCTTTGCTCATGCAGAGGATAAGCCCTAACGACAGGAATCCCCATCCAACCATTGAGGCTATTTTCTGGTGTTTAGCACTCAATGTTTGACCAAAAATTTGTTTTTGATGCTTTTGCATTGCACTGGCTAAACCTATAAAACCTAAAGTACAAACTGCCCAAATGAGGAGAAAAAAGCTCATGGTGATTACCCCTCTACCTTAGGTAAAACTTGACTCTTTTTTAATGGAGTTCCTTGATGATTTTGAACTTTGTAAAGTGCAAAATAAAAAACCACTGCTAAAACTAGCATCGCCAGATCGAACGAAGCGATAACCCATTGACCGTGAGCTATAGAACGCCATAAAGGTTGACCACCTGTGATAAAGTTTACAAGCGGAAGTAAAGCGAAAAGCAGGGTAGCGAGACCCAGTAATTCAAGCCAAGCTTGGCGATGGGTGCGAAAAACAGCATAAACAAGTGTGAAGAGCCACACAATAAAGAATGTACGGATTTCCCAGTTTAAACGCATTTCCATGTTGGCAGGGATAAAACGGTTTGCATAAAAATAAGCTGCACAAGCAATAGGTAAGCCGATAATCGCAGCGATGTTGGTAATCTCGACCGTACGATACCCAAAGGATTTATAACCTTGTTTCGCTTGTTGAGGTGCACGTTTGACGCACCATAAAATTAATCCTGTTGCGACCATTAGCGTGCCAACGATACCAGAAAAAAAGAGTATCCAACGTAAGGCTAAATCAACTCCTCGTGCTTCATGTAGAACAGTGGCAACATTGTAAATGCCATTGGGAATAGAAGGATTTTTGAGTTGAGTGGAATCATCTGTAATGTTTTGACCTGTCACACCATTGAAGTCTAAAGTTTCATATACGCCACGATGAGCGATACTTGCGCCGTGTAAAGCACGTAACTCAATGGTCGCCTTCGATGTATTTGGTGCTTTAATTGTGATCGAACCAATCGGATTGTTTTTCCACTTCGCTTCAGCTTGAGTGAGGATCGGAGCAATATCTGTAAGTGGTGCAGGTTCAGCTTTTCGATCTTGGTTGCGCGTACGTCGACTTTCACCTCGATTCTTTCTCTCACCATCCATTTTGTTAGTATGTTCATTTGATGCTGACTGCGTACCACGAGCCTCAATTTCTGTACGCGCATTCATCATCGAGCGCTGATTTCCTTGCGGTTGATCAGTACGAGTCTGCCCTTGTGGTTCTGCTGGATTTTGAATTAAGGATTTTCGTTGGTCTTGTAGAAAGGCGCCACGATTGTCATAAATTTGCTGTACCCCCCACGGCATGATGGTAAACAATAATAAAAGTAAACCACTAAAAGTGATCATGATATGAAAGGGAAGTGCGAATACAGCTGTTGCATTATGTGCGTCTAACCAAGAACGCTGTCCTTTACCTGTTCTAAAGGTAAAGAAATCTTTAAAGATTTTCTTATGGGTGATGATGCCACTAATAATTGCAACAAGCATAAACATGGTTGCTATGCCCACAATCCAACGTGACCATATACGTGGCATTCCGTATAATTCAAAATGGAAACGATACAGAAAACTACCACCACGGGTTTCACGGGCTTCTAATACTTCACCTGTGGCACTGTCAATCGTCACACGTTTACCACCGCGACGAGCATTGGGATCTTCTCCGACATTCCGGATATTCAGTGTGGTGTAATTTTGACGAGCATTGGGTAATTGAATTCCCCAGCTCCCTGCATCATCATGATTATTCTGCAAATATTGCAGAGCCACTTGCGTCTGCTCGAGTTGAGATTGGCTTGGAATCGATTGGTGATACTCGGGCTTCATCCATGTACTGATTTCTGCTTGGAAAAAACTCAAAGTACCAGTTACAAAGATGGCATACAGCAACCATCCTAGTATCAAACTAGCCCAAGTATGTAACCATGACATAGACTGGCGTGGGCCTTCAGCTTTGGCATCACTTCTCATGAATTAGTTCCCCATGATTTTATAGATGAGAAATAAAGCAAGGCTAGGTAAGACGATGCCCAATGTAGCTTTTCTGGTTTTGTGAACCATAAAAACCCAAATAAACGCTGCACACTGTAAACAGAAAGCAATGAGCGTTGCTGACATCGCTGCGCTAGATTGATATGTGCTAAATGTTTGTGCAATCACGATAGCAGAGAGGGATGCTAGCAAATAACCTCCAATACCCGCCAATAAAAAACGATAGAGCACCATCAGGCGATAACTGATAGAAACTGATTTAGTAGTCTTACGAGTTTTTTTTACTTGATTCCCAAGTGTTAACTCGCCTGGTAGTTCGAATTCTGTACTGTTCATAAAAGTAAGAAAGTGTGAGTGTATGTAACTATTGTAAATGATAACAATTATTGTTTATCTTTAGAATTATAAATTTAGCATTTTAGAAATAAATTTTTAATTGAATTAGCTTGGGCATGTTAATTGCAGAGTTGTAGTTATTTTTTATCGATAGGTAAAATTTATGACGTATCAAGTTTTTTACTGCAAAGCTAATCCTGATGCTCAATTTGTGTTGTTATCTTCAGGGTTAGGAGGGCATGGACATTTTTGGCATCCTCAATTAGATATATTGACTCGATTTTTTCATGTCATTACATATGATCAACAAGGATGTCATGCAGATGCTGCATTACTAGCACCAACTTATTCAATGACCGATATGGCAATACAAGTGATACAGATTTTAGAGGATCTAAAGATCGATGAATTCCATTTTATCGGTCATGCTTTAGGTGGGCATATTGGAGCGGAGTTAGCCGTTTTAATTCAAAATACAAAATTGGAAATGTTGAGTTTGACCAGTATTAATGCGTGGGACTCACTAGATCCACATACGCTCAAATGTTTTGAAGCTCGAGAATCGTTATTACAAAATGCTGGTGCAGAGGCATATGTTAGAGCTCAAGCATTATTTCTTTATCCACCTGTATGGATCTCTGTTAATATCGATCAAATACAACAAGCAGAAAATAATCAACTCCGAAACTTTCCACCAAAAGAGAATGTACTGAGACGTCTGAAGGCTTTAAAGGAATTTAAAATAACGAATGAACATATCACCGCACTTCAACGAACTCCAATTCACTTGATTGCAAATCGTGATGATTTCTTGGTTCCAGTACATAAGACTCTTGATCTTCAGAAAAATTTTGTACATGCACAATGCTCAATTTTTGATGTAGGTGCACATGCTTCTACTGTGACTGAGCCAAATATCACTAATCAGGCACTTATTCAATTTCTTCGATCACTCTAGCATTTGAAACTTTTCAATTGCATATAAAAAACCACGATTGAGATCGTGGTTTTTTTAATTATTTTACCAAATGGTATTTTTTGGAACATCTTATGCACTTTTTTATGACGTTGTTTAGGAGTAATGGGTATTGGGATTATGTGATTAATTTATCATAAGGTAAAATATAAAATTATTAAGCTATTGTAAAATATAGTAAAATAATAGTTGGCACATAATTTGCTAAATATCTAATACAAGCTCGAAAGCTTAATCCTACTAAATCGAATTTAACTGATCGTTAAATTAGGAGTGTTAGATATGAAAATTGGTGTCTTTTGTCCGATCGGAAATAATGGCTGGTTACTCTCAGAAAATGCTCCTCAATACAAACCAAGTTTTGAGTTAAATAAAAAAATTGTCCAACGCGCAGAGCATTACGGTTTTGACTTTGCATTGTCTATGATCAAGCTGCGTGGTTTCGGGGGTAAAACTGAGTTTTGGGATCACAACTTAGAAACTTTTACGCTTATGGCGGGTCTTGCTGCAGTCACCAGCAAAATAAAAATTTATGCAACAGCTGCGACGCTAGTGATGCCGCCTGCCATAGTTGCACGCATGGCATCTACGATTGATTCAATTTCGAATGGTCGTTTCGGTCTAAATGTCGTCACAGGTTGGCAAGCGCCAGAATATACCCAAATGGGCATGTGGCCCGGTGATGAATATTTCGGAAAGCGTTACGAATACTTATCTGAATACGTACAAATTCTGCGTGAATTATGGGCAACAGGTAAATCTGATTTTAAAGGTGACCATTTCCAAATGGATGATTGCCGAGTTAGCCCAAGCCCGCAAGCAGAGATGAAAATTATCTGCGCTGGTCAATCGGATACAGGTTTGGAATTTTCTGCTCAACACGCTGATTACAATTTTGTTTTTGGTAAAGGGCTAAATACACCAACAGCATATGCAGAAATCAATGATCGTTTAAAAGTAAAAACAGATATTACGGGTCGTGATGTTCAAACCTACGTTTTGTTCATGATTATCGCTGCTGAAACAGACGAAGAAGCGATGGCGAAGTGGCAACATTACAACGATGGTGCTGATATTGAAGCGATCAACTGGTTAATGAATCAAGGCGGAAAAGATACTAAATCTGGTGCAGATACTAATATTCGTCAAATGGCTTCATCAGTATCACCAGTCAACATCAATATGGGGACGTTAGTGGGTTCTTACGAAACTATCGCAAAAATGCTAGATGAGATTAGCGAGGTAAAAGGAACTGAAGGCATTTTACTGACATTTGATGATTTTGTTAAAGGTGTTGAAAGTTTTGGACAACGGATTCAGCCGCTTATGAAATGTCGTGAACATGTTGTGGTTGAAGGAATGAGTTCAGAACCTGTGTTGGAGAAAATCGCATGAGTCATTTAGAAAATACCGTTGAAGCTGGATTTACTGCACAAGCGGGTACGGGTGTAAAACTCAAAGCCGAACCGGAAAATATTGTGCTTGCACCTGAGCAAACAGCATTAATCGTGATTGATATGCAAAATGCGTATACGTCAAAAGGTGGTTATTTAGATCTTGCTGGGTTTGATGTGTCGACGACAAAACCTGTGGTTGAAAATATTAAAAAGGCAGTTTCTGCAGCACATGATGCTGGTATTCAAGTGATCTATTTCAAAAACGGTTGGGATAATCAATATCGTGAAGCAGGTGGTATTGATTCACCAAACTTTCATAAATCAAATGCACTGAAGACCATGCGTAAGCGTCCTGAGTTACAAGGCAAATTGTTAGCAAAAGGGGATTGGGATTTTGAGTTGATTGATGAGTTGGTGCCAGCTCCTCAAGATATTGTGATTGAAAAGCCTCGTTATAGTGGATTCTTTAACACAGCGCTAGACAGCATGCTTAGAGTTCGTGGAATTCGTAATTTGGTTTTTGTCGGTATCGCGACTAATGTATGTGTTGAATCGACGCTCAGAGATGGCTTCTTTCTAGAATATTTTGGCGTGGCTTTAGACGATGCCTGTCATCAAGCAGGGCCAAAAGAAGCCCATGTCGCAAGTATGTACAACATAAAAACCTTCTTTGGATGGGTGTCGAATACAGAAAGTTTTGTCAGTAGTTTTGCAGATCAACCAACACTCGCTGAAAGCGCATAAATGTTTATATATATTCTAAAATTAGGAAATAAGTCATGTCAAAAGAAGTCATTATTCCAGTGGGTTCAGGTAAGCCACTCGCACCGTATTCACCAGCAACTAAAGCAGACAACATTGTCTATGTTTCAGGCACTTTGCCTTTTGATGAAAACAACAATGTAGTTCATGTTGGAGACGTAGCAGCACAGACACGCCATGTCCTTGAAACAATAAAGAAGGTCATCGAAACTGCTGGCGGAACAATGTCGGACATTACTTTCAACCATATTTTTCTGACAGATTGGGCAAACTACGCTGCAATGAATGAAGTATATGCCGAATATTTTCCGAATGCAGAACCAGCTCGTTACTGTGTTCAAACAGGATTAGTCAAACCTGATGCACTCATCGAAATTGCTTCGATTGCTCATGTTTAATTTGAAAGCTTTCATCACCCTATTATGAGTCCCTCACTGACTGTTTAGGCGATGAGGGATGGAGAACACTATGAATGCAAATGTGAAATCAATCAATTTACCCGAGGCAGTGAGTGCCACACTCAACATTGACCAACAGGTTTTTAGACAAGGAATGTCGAATTTAGGTGCAGCTGTCAATGTCATTACTACAGCTGGTCTAGCAGGAAAAGCTGGCTTCACAGCTTCAGCTGTATGTAGTGTGACAGATACGCCACCAACATTGCTGGTATGTCTAAATCGATCAGCATCAGTATATGAAACATTTAAAAGTAATCAGGTTTTGTGTGTCAATACTTTAAGCAGTAGTCAAAAGCATTTATCGAATGTGTTTGGGGGTAAAACTCCAATGGCAGAACGTTTCGAAAAGGGGGGCTGGTCAACATTAGTCACAGGTGCACCTATTTTAGAAGGTGCGCTAGTGAGTTTCGATTGTGAAGTCGTACAAAGTTTATCGGTGGGCAGTCATGATGTTTTGTTCTGCCATGTAAAGGGGATGAAACAGCAAGCGGGTGAAAAAGCCCTCATGTATTTTAACCGCGCATATTGCGAGCCAGTTCCAATGGTCTAAAACAGCATGCTTGATCAGGAGAAGGTCGATGAGCACAAAAGAAACATGGTTTCCAAAATTTAAACCTTTCCAAGGAAATCTAGACACGACCGCAGTTCAAGTAGATGAGTACTTGCCGCCAGGTAAAAGTATGGTATTGGGGCTGCAGCATGCATTTGCAATGTTTGGAGCAACAGTACTTGCCCCTTTACTGATGGGTTTCGATCCGAATCTTACAATGTTTATTACGGGTATTGGGACAATATTATTTTTCCTAATGACTGGGGGGCGTATGCCGAGCTATTTAGGCTCGAGCTTCGCTTTCATTGGAGCAGTCATTGCAGTCACTGGTTATACCGGTGTTGGCTTAAATCCAAACTTAGGCTTAGCACTTGGCGGTACCATTGCATGCGGTATTTTGTACGCCTTGATCGGTTTGATCGTGATGAAAACTGGCACAGCATGGATTGAAAAATTGATGCCACCAATTGTGACTGGAGCAATTGTGATGATCATTGGTTTGCATTTAGCACCAGTGGCGATCAAAAGTGTCTCAGCTAATCAGTTTGATTCATGGATGGCTCTAATCACGATTATTTGTATTAGTGTAATCGCCGTATTTACTAAGGGCATGATCCGTAGATTGTTATTGCTCATTGGCTTAGTGGCTTCTTACTTTATTTATTTTTTACTCACCAATGTTTTGGGTTTTGGTACAGCGATCGATTTTACTAAAGTCAGTGAGGCAGCTTGGTTCGGTTTACCTACTTTTCATGCGCCAGTGTTTGAATTTAATGCCATGCTGCTTATTGCTCCCGTAGCGATCATCTTAGTTGCAGAGAATCTAGGACATTTCAAAGCGGTATCTGCAATGACTGGACGTAATCTTTCACCATATATGGGACGAGGTTTCTTTGCTGATGGTGTATGTACGACCTTGTCTGCATCAGTGGGTGGAACAGGAATGACGACATATGCTGAGAACATTGGTGTGATGGCGGTAACCAAAATTTATGCGACCACCATATTTTTATTTGCTGGTGTATTTGCAATTTTGCTAGGTCTATCACCAAAATTTGGCGCGGTTATTAGTACGATTCCTGTCGCATTATTAGGGGGAGCTTCGATTGTTGTTTTTGGTCTGATTACAGTGGCTGGTGCTAAAATTTGGGTGGACAACCGCGTAGATTTTACCAAAAACAGTACTCTGTTGATTGCTGCTGTCACCTTAATTATGGGGACAGGCAATTATAGTTTACAAATTGGCAATTTTGATTTGGGTGGAATAGGGACTGCAACATTAGCGGCTATTTTATTGAATCTTTTCTTAAATCGAGAAGATAAGAATGCGCAAACAGTAGAGCTCGAAAACGAACCGCATTCAGCAGAAGCAACGGCACTCCCTAACACTCAAATTTAAGGTGAAATTAAAAATGAAAATTGCATTTATCGGTTTAGGTGCTATGGGATGGCACATGGCGAGCCATTTACCAAAACTAGGATTTGATGTTTTAGTTTGGAACCGTAATTTTGAAAAAGCAGAAGCACATGCACAAACATTTGGTACTAAAGCGACCTCTGTCGATCAAGCAGTGAAAGCAGATTTTATTTTCAGTTGTTTACCCACCAGTGCAGATGTCGAACAGCTTATTGCTCAAAATCCTCCGGTCAAGGGGAGCGTATGGATCGACTGTACCAGTGGTGTACCTGTAAGTGCTTTAAAACTTGCAAATCAGTTGAAATTTAATGGTGTTGAATATTTAGATGCCCCCGTTTCTGGGCAAACTATAGGCGCTGAAAAAGGGACATTGACGGTAATGGTTGGGGGTGATGTCGATGCTTATAAGCGTGCAAAACCGATTATTCAGGCATTTGCAGGATTAATTGAATATGTCGGGGAGAGTGGTTCTGGATTTGCTGTTAAAGCAGTGAATAACACGTTGATGGCAACCCATCTATGGGCACTCGCAGAAGGATTGACGGTATTAAAGTCAAAAGGAGTAGATTTGAATAGTGCATTGAATTGTATTAATCATTCTAGTGGTAAAAGTTCAATGTCTGAAAATATTATGGCGCAACGTGTTCTGAGTCGTGCGTTTCCAAAAACCTTTGCCTTAGCTCTTTTACAAAAGGATATAGGAATTGCGACCGATCTAATTCAAGAGCAAGCGTTGAATTTGCCAGCGATGCAACTTATACAAAATCAGTATATGCAAATTGAAAAAGTGAAAGCTCAAGATTCTGATTTTTCAGCTGTGGTTCAGGTGCTTGAACATCAATCTAAAATTGAATTAAGTTAAATCTAGCGTCCAAATACCTTAAATACCGCTTAATGTAGATTAAGCGGTTCATCTATGAATGCTCAATGAGATTAGCTTTGTTGATATTCATTAATGACTTCTAACGCGGCTCTAAATGCTTCTTGTGTAGCTGGAGCACCACAGTACGGCAAGCTGTGCAAAAGAACCTCTTGGATTTCCTCAACAGTTGCGCCGTTATTTAAAGCACCACGTACATGACCTTTAAGTTCTGTTGGGCTTTTTTGGGCTGTTAAAAATGCAATCGTGATTAACGAACGATACTTGCGCGGTAAAACGCCTTCACGTTGCCAAGTTGAACCCCATGCATGCTCATTAATCCAATCTTGAAGTGGTTGAGTAAATGGAACTGTATTGTCTTGTGCACGTTTGACAAAAGTTTCTCCCATCACTTCTGTACGAACTTTTAAACCATTTTCATAATCTTGTTTTGACATTTTTTTCCTCATAAAAAAAGCGCATCTTGAGATGCGCTATAGCATAAATATTAAGCTGGGATTTCAATCGCAATCGCAGTTGCTTCTCCACCGCCAATGCAAAGTGCGGCAACACCTTTTGTTTTACCTAAGCGTTTTAATGCATGGATGAGAGTCAAAATAATTCGTGAACCTGATGACCCCAATGGATGTCCGAGTGCACAAGCTCCACCGTGGATATTCACTTTTTCAGGATCTAAATGAAAAGCATCGATCGCTGCCATGGTCACCATCGCAAACGCTTCATTAATTTCCCACAAATCCACGTCTTCAACAGTCCAGCCCGCTTTGTTTAATACTTTTTCTATTGCACCAACAGGTGCGATGGTAAATTCTGATGGGTGTTGAGAGTGCGTTGCGTAAGCTTTAATCGTTGCTAAAGTTGAAAGTCCCTTTGCTGTTGCGAGTTCAGCAGAAGTCACTAAAAATGCTGATGCACCATCACTAATTGAACTGGCATTGGCTGCAGTAATGGTACCGTCTTTAGCAAATGCTGGGCGTAGCGTAGGAATTTTATCAATTTTTGCTGTAAATGGATTTTCATCTTGGGCAACGATGACATCGCCTTTACGTGAACTTACTGTAACGGGGGTGATTTCATCTTTGAAATAATTATTTTGAATCGCATTCTGAGCACGAGTTAAGGAGCGAATCGCGAAATCGTCTTGTTGTTCACGTGTGTAGTTTTTCTTATCTGCCATTTCTTGAGCAAGAATACCCATTGAATAGCCAGTTTCAGCATCTTCCAAACCTTCTTGGAACATGTGATCAATCACTTTGCCATGTCCCATACGGTAACCTGCGCGTGCTTTGTCCATGAGATAAGGTGCATTCGACATGGATTCCATTCCGCCAGCGACAATAATATTTGCCGAGCCAGCTTTAATGGCATCTGCAGCTTGCATCACGGCTTTCATGCCAGACCCACAGATTTTATTGATCGTTGTTGCACCTACATGATCTGGTACACCTGCAATTCGCATCGCTTGACGAGCAGGACCTTGTTTTAATCCCGCAGGTAAAACACAGCCCATAATCACTTCATCTAGTTGGTCTGCAGCAAGCTTAGATTGGTCAAGTACGGCTTTAATGACTTCAGCACCAAGTTGCGGGGCTGTTAAGCTTGAAAGTCCTCCCTGAAAGCTACCCATAGCGGTACGGCTACCTGCAACTAATACGATTTCTTGACTCATAGCGTTGATCCTTGTCCTGTAGTTTATATGATTCAAATGCGTGTCAATTTCATATGTTCAAAATTTAATGACAGCTATTTTATTAGTTGTAATCACATTATCATAAAAAATGAATAAAGATTCATTATTTTGTTTTCATTTAATTTCGCTTATTTTGATGTTGTTTTCTATAACACCATAGTGGAATGAAATATAAAAAGTGGAATGAAAAATAAAAAACGACCCTTTAGGATCGTTTTTTCAGAAGCAATTGAGTGACTAGTATTGTGTAGAATTTGACAGAGCCTGAGCGTGAGGGTTCTCAAGTTATAAACTCTGGTTAAGTTCAGTATCGAAAACATCAGTCAACATACTGTCAAAACGTTTAGCGTTATACGTAAGCAACTGATCAGCTTCAGCTTGAGTGATGAAATTCTCCTTAAGAGCAGATTCAATATGCTCTTCGAAAGTCAGACCTGTAAATTGGCCTTTAGATTCAGCCTTTTTAAACTTATTCCATAAATCTTCAATTTGAAGCAACATTTGGAATGTAGACTCCATGCGTCCATTGACATCATCGGGATTAGTGCTATAGAAGACATGTTTTTTTAATTCATCGCGGAAAGCATTTTCCTGAAGAATTAGTTCACCTAATTTAAGTTTCAAGGCATCCGATGGTTGAGTAATAGGACGACCAAAAGGGAAACAAATAAGTTTGACTAAACTTGCGGCAATTTTTACAGGGAAGTTATCAAACAGACCATAGAACGCTTCTTGAGATGCATATAATGCTTTCTCAAGTGCGAGTTTAGCATGCAGTTGTTCAGCTTCAGTACGTTGACCATTTTCATAAAATTTAAGAATTGCAGTCGCAATAAATAAATGTGAATGCATATCTGCTAATCGTCCAGACAGCATTTCTTTGCGTTTGATATCACCTGCAAGGAGGCCTAAGCACATATCTGCGACTAAGGCAAAATTAGCACTCAAACGATTAATGGTTTTGTAGTAAGGGCGACTGAAATCATCAGCCTTTACTGAGCCTTCTGTTGATCCGCCTATAAAACCATAAGCAAATGATTTAGCGGTTCGATTAAATGTATAACCCAAATGCTTATAAAGAATGTCATTAAAATCTTTTAATGCTGCATCTTTATTTTCGGCTTGTAAAAGTTGTAATTCTTCAAATAAATAGGGATGACAACGCATCGAACCTTGACCAAAAATCATCAGTGAACGACTCAGAATATTGGCACCCTCAACAGTAATCGAAACAGGGATCGCTTGGTACATGAGCGCCAAGAAGTTACGAGGACCCATTTGAATAGCACGCCCGCCCACAATGTCCATACTATGATTAACAATCTTACGCATGGTCTCAGTTGCGTAGTATTTTGCCATTGCAGTCATGACTGCAGGTTTACCCCCTTGGTTTAGGCCACAAGTCACTAGGTAACGGAATGCTTCGAGCATATAGGTATCGCTAGCGATATCACTTGAAACCTCTTGAACACCTTCGAATTTACCGACTGAAATTTTGAATTGTTGACGGACACGAGCAAAGGCGCCGACATTTAAATAACACATTTCACCTGCAGCTGTTGATAGTGCTGGAAGAGAAATACCGCGGCCAACTGCCAGACATTCCATCAGCATACGCCAGCCTTTACCTGCATTTTCTACACCACCAATAATCCAATCCAGCGGAATGAAGACATCTTTACCATCCACGGTACCATTCATAAATGGTGAACCTGGATTATGGCGTGCTCCTACAATGACACCTTCATGATCAGCTGGTAATAGGGCACATGTGATTCCGTATTCAGTTTTGTTTTTATCACCTAGTAAACCTTCAGGGTCATATAATTTGAAAGCTAAACCGACCACCGTAGCAACAGGGGCAAGTGTAATCCAACGTTTGGAAAAATTCATTTTTAGGCCAAGAACTTCTTGTCCTTCAAATTGACCATAACAAACCACACCTGTATCAGGAATTGCACCTGCATCTGAACCTGCTTCAGGGCTTGTTAAACCAAAACATGGAATTTCTTCACCTTTTGCTAAACCTGGTAAATAACGATTCTTTTGATCTTCAGTACCGTAGTGTAAGAGTAATTCTCCTGGACCTAAAGAGTTAGGCACCATACAACTGACAGCAGTGGTAAGTGAGCGCGAGGCAATCTTACTCATGATACGGCTTTGCGCAAATGAGCTGAATTGTTTACCGCCGTATTCTTTAGGGATAATTAAACCCAGAAAACCTTTGGATTTGATAAATGACCAGACTTCTTCAGGGAGGTCTTTACGATGATGGTGAATATCCCATTCATCCAGCATCTGGCAGAGCTGTTCGACTTCATGATCGATAAATGATTGTTCTTCTTCAGACAGTGTGGGGTACGGATACTGATCAAATTTCTTCCAGTCTGGTGCCCCCATAAATAATTCTTTTTCCCACCAACTGGTTCCTGCATCTAATGCTTCACGCTCGGTACTACTCATTGTTGGCATTGCATTGGCTAGAGCTTTATAGGCAGGTTGTGTAATAAATTTCATCCTTAACGTATCAATACTGACAATCAATGAAATTAGGATAAAAGGAATACCGAGTATCAGCGACCAAGGGCTGATCAACGCAACTAAAATAGATACGACTGTGAGTGTGATAGCCCCAGAAGTTCTTGAGAATTCGAAATAAAAAATAGCCCAGAGTGTTATAAATAGAATAATAAAACTGAGTATAAAAAACATTATGAACTGCTCCATTTATGATTTGGTCATGGAGCCAATACCCACAGTAAATTTAATCAAAGCACAAACATCAGATCTACAGCGATATTGGATCATGAAATGTGAAACGAAAGCGTTGAGTTCTAAAACGGACGCATATTAATACTTATATTGGATAAGATTGTTTGAAAAATATTCAAAATTCAAGCTGAAGAGAGATAAGAAATGTGTCAATAAGTAATTGAGAATTATAAAAACCACAAACAAAAAAGCCCTCATACGAGGGCTTTAAAGTAAGAAGAATTATGCTTCGATTGTTTGAACAGTAATTTTCTTTGCAGGATCAGCTTTACGACGAACTGCTGGTACTGGTTCGCCATAGTATTGACGATCAGCAAAATAACTTGAACGTACCATTGGTGCAGCCCAAATATTTTTAAAGCCTAATTTTTGCCCATGTGCTGTATAGCGTTCGAACTCTTCAGGTGTGACGAAGCGATCAATTGGTGCATGTTCTTTCGATGGTTGTAAATATTGACCAATTGTTACGTAGTCAACATCGTGTGCTTTGAGGTCATCAAGAAGTGCGAGAACTTCTTCTTCAGTTTCGCCAATACCTACCATCAAGCCACATTTAGTTGGAATATCTGGGCAGTATTCTTTAAACATTTTAAGAAGATTTAAGGAATGTTGATAGTCTGAACCTGGACGCATTGCTTTGTATAAACGTGGTACGGTTTCAATGTTGTGGTTAAACACATCTGGAGGACATTCCGTCATGATGCGTAATGCAACATCCATACGACCACGGAAATCAGGTACTAAAATTTCCAATAATGTATTAGGACTTAAAGCACGCGCTTCTTTAATACAATCAACAAAGTGTTGCGCTCCACCATCGAGTAGATCATCACGGTCTACAGATGTTATGACAGCGTATTTCAAACCTAAGTTTGCAATTGTCTCAGCCATGTGGCGTGGTTCATCTGGGTCTAATGCATTCGGACGACCATGTGCCACATCACAAAATGGGCAACGACGTGTACAAATGTCACCCATAATCATGAAAGTTGCTGTACCACCACCAAAACATTCAGGAAGATTTGGACATGCAGCTTCTTCACACACTGTATGTAATTTTTGTTCACGTAAAGTTGATTTAATGCGTTGAACCTCTTCTGGTGCAGCCATTTTGACGCGAATCCAGTCTGGTTTACGAGGTGCTTCAACCGTAGGAATCACTTTTACAGGAATACGTGCAACTTTCTCAGCGCCACGAAGTTTTTCACCCTGTACTGGTTTACGGTTTTCTGACATATTCAACGATTCCACTAATGTGTGACGGGAGGAAATATTAAAAATAGGTCTCTTATTATAGCGAATTTATGCATAAATTGGGCAAAAACGATATTCATAAAATAAATGTGGCTATCAAGCAATATATGGTATTGAAATACAGCAAATGTATGCATTTTCAGTCATAATATAAGTTAGATAAATGAAGAGATAATTGTATAGGAGCATTGAATGCCGCGTAAGAAAGAGGTCGTGAGTGGAACCTTTGTCAAATATGATGCAGTCGTTTTAGGTTCAGGCCCTGCTGGTGAAGGTGCGGCAATGAAACTTGCCAAATCAGGCAAGCGCGTTGCAGTAGTTGATATGCGTGAACAACTTGGTGGTAACTGTACTCATGTAGGAACCATTCCAAGTAAAGCTTTACGTCAAACGGTTTCTAGCATTATCCGTTATCAACGTGATCCAATGTTCCAAAAAGTGGGTGATTGGAAACAATTCACCATGAAGCAAGTGCTTCGTAATGCGCATAAAGTGATCCAACAGCAAGTGGATACACACTCGCGTTTTTACGACCGTAACCGCATTGATATTTTCCACGGTCGTGCTTATATCCAAGATCAAAATACGGTGGTGATTTTCACGCCTGAAGGTGTGAAAGAAACGATTATTTTTAAACAGTTGGTGATTGCGACAGGTAGTCGTCCATATCGTCCTTCAATTTTAGATTTCAATCACCCACGTGTGTTTGATTCTGACAAAATCTTAGATCTAGATTTTTCAATTCAAAAAATCATTATTTATGGCGCTGGTGTCATTGGCTGTGAATATGCATCTATCTTTATTGGCTTAGATCACAAAGTTGATTTGATTAATACTCAGCATAAATTACTGAGCTATTTAGATGACGAAATTGCTGATGCATTGTCATATCACTTACGTGAACAAGGTGTATTGATTCGCCACAATGAGCAGATTGATCACTTAGAAACATTTGATGATCATGTGGTGTTGCATCTTGAAAGTGGCAAGAAAATTAAAGCTGATGCAATTCTATGGTGTAATGGTCGATCTGGTAATACAGATGGTCTTGGCTTGGAAAATGTTGGCATCAAACCAAACAGCCGCGGACAACTATCAGTGAACGAGCAGTATCAAACTGAGGTTGAAAATATTTATGCTGCGGGTGACGTAATTGGTTGGCCGTCTCTAGCTTCAGCTGCATATGACCAAGGTCGCTGTGCTGGCGCGATTATGAGTGGTGAACAAGGTATCCAACCCGTAGTTGATATTCCTACTGGTATTTATACCATTCCAGAGATTTCATCAATTGGTAAAACTGAGCAGGAATTAACTGAAGAAAAAATTCCTTATGAAGTTGGTCAGGCGTCTTTCCGTCACCTTGCTCGTGCACAAATCACGGGTGATACAGTGGGTGAGTTAAAGATTTTGTTCCATCGCGAAACCTTAGAAATTTTAGGTGTGCATTGCTTCGGTAATAATGCTTCTGAAATTATTCATATTGGTCAAGCCGTGATGAATAGTCCGAACAATACCATCAAGTATTTTGTTGAGACAACGTTTAACTACCCAACGATGGCTGAAGCTTATCGCGTAGCAACGTTAAACGGGATGAATCGCTTGTTCTAAGGCGACTTGATGACAAAAAAAACTCGCAAGTCCAGGCTTGCGAGTTTTTTTATTTTTGCATTTAAGTTTGATCTTTAAATTACAAAATACAATAAAGCTCCATAGCTAACAAAGCTCGCTAATAAAGAGATGATGACAGGGATTTTTGATCTCAGTAAAAGAATGACAATGCCGATAAAAATAAAATCATAAATTGAGTGTAGATGTTTTTCAGCCATTTGAGCAATTAAACAGAGTAATAACCCGATGACCGCTGCATTAATTGCAGCTACGGCTGCTGCAATCTTTTTGTTTTTGACCCATTTTGACCAATAAGGGAGCGTGCCGAAAATAAGCAGAAATGAGGGCAGGAAAATTATACTGGTTGCAATCGCAGCGTTAAGTAAAGGCGATGCGGTAAATCCTAAATATGTGCCAACGTATCCTGCAAAACTAAATAAAGGGCCTGGAATAAGTTGAGCAAATGCATAGCCTAAGTCAAATTGTTCCACAGTGATGTGTTGAGTAAGCACAAAATCTTCATACATGAGTGGCAGGATGATATGACCGCCTCCAAAAACCATTGAAGCAGTTTGATAAAAGCTTTCTAGATTGCTAAGCAAGCTTGATGAATAGATAAATTGCAACGCAGGAAAAATAATAAATAAAGCTACAAACAGGATGAGCCAGAGATAATGATATTTTGGAGATGTCTGAGTGGTTTTGATGTGCGGTGATGGCTGAGATTTTCCTTTTTTTGTAAAAGCTAAGCCAATGAATCCAGCCACTAAAATTAAGAAAATTTGACTATAGCTCCACTGTGTAAAATAAATAAAAAAAGCAGAACTCAGCATCAGGACATACTGCCAAATTTCAGTACAGAAGCTTTTGAACATTTGTAAAAAAGCCCAAATGACGACGGCTATTACAATCAAATGGATGACGTGAAAGAGTTCGAGAGGTATATCGGAAAAAAAATATTGACCAAAAATAGCAAATGAAGTCATTAGAATGAAGGCAGGTAATGTAAATCCTAACCAAGCAATAAAGCCCCCCCAATATCCTTTGGATAAATATCCTATCGATAACCCCACTTGACTACTGGTCGGACCTGGCAACAATTGCGCTAATGCGACCAATTGTCCATATTCATGAGAGCTTAACCATTTGAGTTGATCAACAAAAGTGCGATGAAATAACACTAAATGCGCTGCAGGACCGCCAAATGAAATACATCCTAATTTAAGAAAAATAAAAAATAGTGCTGATAAGCTAACTTTAGGAAAATTATCTGATTTCATTTATTAATCGTACGATGTTTTTGAACTAAGTCTAATAGGCGATTATGACAAGTATTTGAAATGAATGAAGGAGTGATGAGGGGTAAGCCTTATCTTGAAACTGATAAGGCTTGTGGATGTTAAATTAAGCAAAATTTCCATTTCTGAAATCATCAAATGCTTGCACGATTTCTTCCTGAGTATTCATGACGAAAGGACCGTGGGCAACAATGGGTTCATTCAATGGTTCACCACTTAAGCAAAGAATTTTCGCCGTACGATGAGCAAATATTTCGACCTGTGTTGATTTTGGGTCAAGATAAAGCGTTTGCATGGCTGTATAGATCTGACCATCAATCTCAACTTCTCCATCAAGGATGAAAATCAGATGATTCCAGTTTGGCATAAGATTTAATGGAAGGCGTGCTCCATGATTAAGTCTAATGTCATAAACATTCATGTTGCTAAATGTTTGAGCTGGTCCTTGATAAACAGTTGAGCCGATTTGATATTGACCAGCAATAACACGAATCTTGGTTTGCTCATCGTGAGATAAAACTTCAGGAATATTTTGCTCAGTCAATTCCTGATATCTCGGCTCAGTCATCTTGGCATGCTCTGGTAGATTTACCCAAAGTTGAACCATATCTAAACTCCGCCAGTTTTTGCAAAAGCTTCCGAATGGTGTTCTTCATGCAGAATACCTTTACCTGCGGTCATCCATTGCACTTCGTTTGGACCAATTTTTCCATGATTGCCTTTTGAGTCACGATGCTCTAATTCGCCGTCATAGACAATCGTCACCGTTTCAAAACCACGGTGGGGGTGTAAACCAACACCGCGTTGGTGGTGACTTGGAGAAAATCGATATTGACCTGTATAACCCATTACCAAGAATGGGCTGGTATGATTTCCTATTTCATGCATGGGTAACATGGAGTTTGTTGGAAAACCATCACCCACCCATGTGCTTCGATCGCTGGTATAGACTTTCTGAACTTGTGTCATTTGTATTCCTCTATATATCGTTCTAATCATGATATTGAGGTATATTGATGAGATTACAGGGCGATTCTCTCAACAGATAATTCCAAAAATGAAACAATTATGCAAAATTTAAATGATTACTACTATTTTGTGCAAGTCGTTAAATATCAAGGTTTTACTAAGGCAAGTGAAGCTTTAGGTATTACAAAATCTAAGTTGTCTCGTCATATTTCAGATTTGGAAAACCGTTTACACGTAAGATTATTGCAACGAAATACACGAAAGTTTGCCGTAACCGCAGTTGGTCAAGAATTTTTTGAATATTGTATTAAGATTTTGGATCAAGTGGAGGCGGCAGAAAATTTTGTAGAGCAAAGTTTGTCGAGCGAGCCTTCAGGTTTAATTCGAATCTCGTGTCCAATTGGTTTGGTTGAGTTTCCATTGGGGAATATGATTGCTAAATTCATGCAACATTACCCACGTGTTCAAGTTCATCTGGTCGCAACAAATCGTAAAATTGATCTCATAGAAGAGGGGATTGATTTGGCTGTGAGGGTGAGAAATTTACCACTTGAAGATAGCGACTTGATTGTACGAGAGCTTGATGCTTGGCAACATGTGTTAGTGGCAACGCCTGAATTAATTCAACAGATTCATGAGCCTATCCATTTGGATAACCTTGAACAACTTCCGAGTATAGGTTTTCATGTCCCAAAATCGATTTGGAGATTTCAATCCAAATTTGACACAGTTAATCAGTTTCAAGAAGTAGAATTCTTTCCAAGACTCAAAACTGATAATTTTGCTGCCATGAAATCTGCAGTGTTGAACAGTGTTGGAATAGCATCATTACCTAGAGTATTTGTTTATGAAGAGCTTAATCAAGGCACTCTTGTAGAATTAGTTCCTGAATGGGAGTTGCCACGTGGCGTTATTCATGTTGCCTATACATCACGACAAGGCATGATGCCTGCCGTGAGATGTTTATTAGATTATTTGATTGAGGAATTTAAAAAACTGAGCTGTCAAAACCATGAAATTATATGAATTAATGTGCGCAAAAAGCTTGATTAAAATATGTAAATAAATCAGGAGTGTTCATCCACAAAGTAATCGATAGACTAAGCAGAAGGATGACTCCGATGAATATGCTGATGTTGAGCAGATTGAAGCGATTAGTCATTGACGACATTCTCCTCATTAACAAATAAATGAATGAATACACCGAAGATACTGAGCGCAATACACATCATCCAAATAATATTGTAATTGCCTGTCATATCATGATTTAAGCCACCCAACCATCCTCCAAAAAATGAACCAACTTGGTGAGTGAAAAATACAATTCCACTTAGCATGGTGAGATATTTAACGCCAAACATATTGGCAACAATACCATTGGTAAGGGGGACGGTTGATAACCATAATAAACCCATAATGATGGCAAAACTATAAATCGTAAAGATCGAGAGTGGCAATGCGAGGAATAAAATGATGGCGATGCCACGTAGTCCATATAACCACATGAGCAATTTAGGTTTGGAATATTTATCACCCAGCCAACCAGCTGTGTAAGTTCCAACAATATTAAATAGCCCAACCAAGGCTAAAAACATAGTACCAGTGGTGGTGCTGAAACCATGGTCAGTTAAATAACCCGGCAAATGAATGCCCAAAAACACGACTTGAAATCCACAAACTAAAAATCCTAATGCTAACCAGATAAAAGGTTTGTGGTTTTTAGCAACAATGAGTATTTGTTTAAAACTTAAAGAAGGTTTAGCAATCGCATCAACTGCTTGAGGCGCTTGATACATTGGAGCTTTTAGCATCCAAGCCAAGGGTACAATTAATGCAATTAAAATCGCTGTGATGAGTAGCGCCGATGACCAACCAAAATTTTGTAAGAGTAAAAGTGTGGTTGGCAACATAATAAATTGCCCAAAAGAGCCTGCTGCGCTGGCAATACCCATAGCCATACTACGTCGACTTGGGTGCGCTGCACGTCCGACAGCAGAGAGCAAAACAGAAAATGAAGTAGCTGATAAAGCCAAACCAATGATTAGACCTAGACTAAGATTGATGAGAAGCCCTGTTGAGCTAAATGCCATCATCACAAGTCCAATCGCATATAAAGCGCCGCCTACGGCAACGACTTTTTTACTCCCATATTTATCTGCTAGCGCTCCCGTAAAGGGTTGAACAGCACCCCATAATAAATTTTGAAAGGCAATTGCTAAACTGAAAACTTGATGATTCCAATTAAACTCATGACTCATTGGAACTAAATACAAGCCAAATCCATGTCTGACACCTAAGGAGAGTGCCAAAATAAAAGCACTCCCAATGAGCATGAAGATAAGGGGTTTTGAAAATTTGGTTTCTGACATGGTCAATCCGCTTAGCATTTTTTGTAATTTTAAAAGATCAGTAGCATCATGACGACAGAATAAAAATTTATCAATCAATAAAATTTAGTTATTAGAATGAATAAAGCGGCACTTGGCCGCTTTATGAAGACTGATGGAAATTAGAATCGATAACCAATACCGGCATATCCCAGAATTGGATTAATTTCGATATCTGATTTTGCATTGATTAATTCACCAAGTTCAGCATCGTTTACTGTAATTGTTGTTTCACCTTTAAGATGCGCATAGGAAATTGACCCGACTGCAAACCAACGATCATTGAAATCATAAGTAAAACCGGCAGTAGCTACAGGGGCGAAAGCATCTTTAGCTTCGAGTTTAACTTTAGGATTCGCAGTACTTTCAATTCCATCAAGTGCTTTCCCAGCTTCACCTAATTTGATGTTCGCAATTTTATGACCTGCAGCGACTAGATCAGCTTCAAGGTTGGAGTTCATTTCCAATTCATTGAAGTATGCATACATTAAACCAAGCCCTACATAAGGTCTAAATTTATTTACGCCTGTTTTACCAAAATGGTATTGGAATTCGAATGCTGGCGTCCATGCACGAGCTTCTGCAACTTTACCGTGGGCTCCAAGATTTGTTACTTGGATATCTTGTTTAAGTGGAATATTGCCGCCAATAATACTCCCAGCATCTATATCTGCAATAATGATATTGACGTTTCCAGGATCTACTGAGCCTGTGAGAGGTGCTGATATATTCCCTTTACCTTTAATATCAACCTTAGGTGGAATTCCTGCTTTGACTTCTAAAGAAATATTATCTGTAAAGAAGTAATTAGTCATGATTCCGAGGGTAGTGACATCATCAGCTTCTAATCCTGTCCCTTGAGCAGTCCATGATGATAATCCATCAATTTCGGCAGTGCCACCAACTGATGGCTTAAGATATTTTACGCCATCGATTTCATCAAGGATTAATGGGCTAACAAGACCTGAGTTTATAAGTGTCTCTAATTTACGTTTTTTATCAACACCATCTGCTGTCGAAGTATCAATAGCACCTAGTACAGAAGATGTTGAAATTCGTCCAACTTCAGACTTGGTACCCTCTGGTACAGCGGTGTTAATATTAATCGGTTGAGCTTTACCCTGAGGCATTACATGTAATGCACCCACTGATACAGAAAAACGTTTAAAGCCATCTCCATCTTTCAAACTAAAATAAGGTGAATCTGCATAACTGAAGACTGGAAAACTTAACGCACTGATAGATGCAACTAAGTAAGCTAGTTTTTTTTTCATTATGGAACTCCATGTCCAAAACTGTAAATAAAGAGTGATTATTTTTGTATTTTTATTATCAAATTTATTTTTAGACACATTGTAGTAATAATTTGCCAATTATGTTTGGTTTTTGTTTGATTACAAAAAAGAGGCAATTGCCTCTTTTCTTACTCTATGCGTTAGAAACGCATGCCAACCCCAGCATAGCCTAATATCGGGTTAATCTCGATATCAGCTTTTGAGTTGATTAACTCTTGTCCAGTATTTTCATTGACGACTGTGATCTTCGTTTCATTCTGCAAGTGAGCGTAACTAATAGATGCTACTGCATACCATGTATCATTAAAGTCGTAGGTGAATCCAACTGTAGCTATAGGTGCAAAAACATCAGTTGCTTCTAAATTAACTTTCATTTTTCCATTGGTATCTTTCTTATCGAGTGCTGCACCAGCATTTTGATTAATAATATTTTGGATCATATGCCCAGCGGCGACTAAATCTTTTTCAATACCTGGATCCATTTTTAGCTCATTAAAATAAGCGTACATTAATCCAACGCCAACGTAAGGGCGGAATTTATTAATCCCGGTCTCACCAAAACGATATTGTAATTCAAAAGCAGGGGTCCATGCTCTAGCTTCAGCAGCTTTTGAAGATTGTTCTAGATTAGTAATATGAATATTATTTTTGAGGTCTAAGTTCCCCGCAATTCCACCTAACGGTGCTGCAGTAGCTGAGAAGGGGGCTTTAATATTTCCAATACCTTTGATATCCACTTTAGGTGGAATTCCACCTTTTATTTCCACAGACAAATTATCTGTAAAGTGATAACTGCTCATGATGCCAACTGTTGTAACTTTATCAGCCTCCAAGCCCGTATTCGGATTATCCCATTCAGCTAATCCATTAATATAGGATTTTCCACTAATAGCCCCTGAGACATTGCCTTGAAAAGCAGAAATTAATTTAACAATACCTTCTACTAAATAATTTGGTTTACGATCTGGGTCAAGGTTATCGATTACAGTGGAAGCATTAATGTCCCCAACTTTAGATTCATAATTGTCATTTATGACTGTTTTGACATTAAAAGGTTGGGCCTTACCTTGCGGCATTACATGTAATGCACCCACTGAAATTGAAAAACGCTTAAACCCCTCATCAGAAAGGCTGAAATATCCTGACTCCGCATAACTCAGAGTAGATAAGAATGAACTTGCGAATAATGTAGGAACTAAAAACTTCTTCATTGTTTGAAGGACTCCATGTCCAATTTTTAGTTCATTTTATATTCATTAAATCATCTAAATGCAAAGCAGTTTGTTCACTTGAAATCAAATTTATTATCCTAATTTACAATTGTTAAATTATTGAAAAATATGATATAAGTTAGATTTTAAAATGTATACTAATTGTCTTATTTTTCCTTTGTTAGTGATGGATTGGGCATATTGGGGTGTGGCTTCAATATGCCTCAAGTGTTTTAGAAGCGATAGCCTACACCAGCATAACCAATGATCGGGTTTACTTCTAAATCAACTTCCGATGAAAATAATGTTCCAAGTTTATCATCGTTGACTTCAATCGTGGTTTTACCTGTTAGATGTGCATAACTAATAGAGGCTACTGCAAACCAGTTTTGATTGAAGTCGTAAGTAAATCCAAGCGTGGCTATTGGCGCGAAACTTAGGTCGGCTTCAAGTTTAACCTTGGGGTTTGCTGTACTTTTTTTACCTTTAATTAATGCATCGCCACCGCGTCCATTTTTCATATTGGCAATCATGTGACCTGAATCAATTAAGTCTTTTTCAAGGCTTGGATTCAATTCTAATTCATTGAAGTATGCGACCATAAGTCCAAGCCCAACATAGGGTCTAAATTTATTGATCCCAGTCTGTCCAAAATGGTACTGCAATTCCCACATTGGGGTCCATGCACGAGCTGTCGCAATAGAGTTTCCATGACTCTCAAGATCTGTAATTGGCAAATCATTCTTCAGATAAATGGTAGGTAGGGAGATCAACCCTAAATTTGCATTGGCTTCAGCTGTAAACGGTGCTGTAATCTTACCTTTTCCTTGAATATCTACTTTTGGGGGGAACCCAGCTTTACTCTCGAATGAGATCTTATCGTTGAAATGGTAATTGATCATGATGCCAAGTGTTGTGACATCATCTGCAGTCATTCCAGAACCATCCATACTCCAACTTTCAATGCCGCTTACAGTTGAAGTTCCACTTTGACTGGCTGGATAAGTATCACTAAAAGCATCAACGATCTTCAAAAGTGCTTGCATACTTTGATTTTCTTTTTCTTTATCAGGATCTAAGTTCTCAAAAACTGTAGAAAGTGTAATATCACCATTTTTTGCAACTTCACCATTTTTTACTGCTGTACGAATTTTAGGTGCCTTGGCTTTACCTTGAGGCATAACATGTAATGGTCCGACTGAAATTGAATATCGTTTAAACCCTTCAGTTTCATCCAGATTAAAAAATGATGATTCTGCATAAATAGTTGTAGATGCAAAAACAATAGGTACGACCATGCACCAGAATGCTTTTTTCGTCATTTTGGACTCCCTGTCCGATTTTGTTGCTAGTTGTTGTTTTACATTCTTTAAGCGTTATATAAACATAAAATGAATCAATTTGAAAAGCATTTTTGCTCATTTTTGTGAAAAAAATTTATAAAAATCATTAATTTAATTCTAGGAAATCCAACATTTGTTAGGTTTGTTTGTGAATTTATTTCTTATTGAGTGACTTAGCAAAATAAAAAGTCAGATCAATTTAAATTGGTCTGACTTTTTTAACTTTATTAATTAACTAAAATTATTGAAATCGGGATAAATCCTCTTCAGGGCGAGCAGTTAATACCTCGACACCTGTTTTAGTGACTAAAACAGTATGTTCATATTGCGCAGATAATTTATGATCTTTCGTTACAACTGTCCATTTATCACCAAGAAGTTTAGTTTGCCATACACCAGCATTGACCATTGGTTCAATTGTAAATGTCATACCTTCTTCTAAAACCATGCCTGAATTTGGTTGACCGTAATGAAGCACTTGAGGTTCATCATGGAAAACAGTGCCAATACCATGACCACAATATTCACGAACGACACTGAAACGCTCTGACTCAACATATTTTTGAATAGCATGACCAATATCACCGATCGTCGAACCAGGTTTTACCGTAGCAATACCACGATACATTGCTTCTTGTGCAACTTTGCATAAGCGATCTGCAAGAATAGAAGTCTCGCCACCCACGATGTACATCATGTTGGTATCACCATGAAATCCATCTTTAATCACAGTGACATCAATATTCAAGATGTCACCTTTCTTCAAGATTTTGTTTTCAGAGGGAATACCGTGGCAAACCACATGGTTTACTGATGTGCAAATCGTATGCTGGAATGCAGGACGACCAGGCGCAGCACCATAGCCTAGGCAAGCAGGAATAGCATCTTGTTTATTCACAATATAATCATGACAAATCGTATCCAATTCTAGTGTACTCACACCAGGCTTGATATGCGGTTTGATCATATCCAAAACTTCTGCCGCTAGTCGTCCCGCCACACGCATCTTTTCGATATCTTCAGCAGATTTAATTAAACGACGTGGTGCTTCATAAGTACTGTTCATGATCTTTAAAAACTTTTGGAAATTTGTGTGTGACTATGGTATAAATAGCCGCCCAATTTATCAAATGCTTTTCGTGAATAGATTCACTTAATCGGATGATATGTTGGTTAATAAAATCCGCACATATGTCGACACATTACTCTGGGTGCCCGTAAGGGTGGAGAATGCGGACATATGGAGGCCTAACCCAAACTTTTAAGGTAAAGAAAATGGCAGATTACAACGTAAGCATGCGCGACCTTCTTCAAGCTGGTGCGCACTTCGGTCACCAAACTCGCTTCTGGAATCCAAAAATGCGTCAATACATTTTTGGTGCGCGTAACAAAATTCACATCATCAACCTTGAGCACACTGTTCCTGCGTTAAATGATGCATTGAACTTTGTTAACAACCTAGCAAGCAAAAAGAACAAAGTATTGTTCGTTGGTACTAAACGTGCTGCTTCTAACATCATCCGTGAACAAGCTCAACGTGCTGGTCAACCATATGTAGATCACCGTTGGTTAGGTGGTATGTTGACGAACTGGAAAACTCTTCGTCAATCAATCAACCGTCTTAAAGATCTTCAAACTCAGTCTACTGACGGTACTTTCGCTAAGCTTACTAAACGTGAAGCTTTAGAGCGTACTCGTGAAATGGAAAAACTTGAACGTGCTCTTGGCGGTGTTAAGAACATGGGTGGTTTACCTGACGCATTGTTCATCATCGACGTTGACCACGAAGCGATTGCAATCAAAGAAGCTAAGAACCTTGGTATTCCAGTAATCGGTATCGTTGATACTAACTCTAACCCAGATAACGTTGATTTCGTTATTCCTGGTAACGATGATGCGATCCGCGCTGTAACTCTTTACGCTACTGCGATGGCTGATGCGATTATTGCTGGTAAAGAATACGCTCAAACTCAAGCTAATGCGCAAGCTAAAGGCGAAGAAGCTGCTAAAGAAGCTCCTGAGGCTTAATGCGATTTGATGCGGATTTGTCATTTTTGCGACACGTAATCGTGGCATCTTAAGCATCAATCAAGCAAAACGGCCCAGATGATTAATTTGGGCCGTTTTTGTTAACAGATACATATCTCGACCGAATTTAGGAGAATAACATGACTGCTATTACTGCAAGCATGGTTAAAGAGTTGCGTGATCGTACTGGTCTAGCAATGATGGAATGTAAAAAAGCGTTGACAGAAGCTGGTGGCGATATCGAGTTAGCGATCGACAACCTTCGTAAATCTGGTCAAGCAAAAGCTGCTAAAAAAGCAGGTAACATTGCTGCTGATGGCGCGATTACAATTGCTCAAGAAGGCAATAAAGCAATTCTTTTAGAAGTAAACTGTCAGACTGACTTCGTTGCTAAAGACGAAAACTTTGCTGGTTTCTCTGCGAAAGTTGCTGCTGCTGCGCTTGCTGCGAATGTAACTGATGCTGCTCAAATTGCTGAATTGAAACTTGAAGATGGTGCAACTGTAGAAGAAGCTCGTATTGCGCTTGTTCAAAAAATCGGTGAAAACATTCAAGTTCGTCGTGCTCAAATCGTTGAAGGTGAAAACCTTGCAGTTTACAAACACGGTTTAAAAATCGGTGTTGTAGTTTCATTTGCTGGTGATGCTGCTACTGGTAAAGGTATCGCAATGCACGTTGCTGCGTTCAACCCAGTTGCTGTAAATGCTGAAGGTGTTTCTGCTGAGTTAATCGCTAAAGAGAAAGAAATTGCTGAAGCAAAAGCAATTGAATCTGGTAAACCAGCGAATATCGTTGAAAAAATGGTAACTGGTTCAGTTGAAAAATACTTAAATGAAGTTGTTCTTGAGCGTCAAATGTACGTTATCGACAACGACAAGAAAGTTGCTGATGTTCTTAAGTCTACAGGTACAACTGTTGCTCAATTCGTACGTTTCGAAGTGGGTGAAGGTATTGAGAAAAAAGCTGAACTTTCTTTCGCTGAAGAAGTTGCTGCTGCTCAAGCTGCTGCAAAATAATTGAATCAATTATTTTGAAAAAGAAAAAGCCCTTTAAGGGCTTTTTCTTTTTTTTGATGAGTCTAAATGATATAAACTTTAGGATGAAATAAAAATATAACTTAGAGATCAATATGTCTCAGAAATCAAAAATGAGTATTGTTGCGTTAATTGCAGTGTTGGTCGCAGCATATTTCGGTGTCGATTTAAAACAGGATTTAAAACAGAGTAATGAGCACGCACTAAATCCTACAGATGCAAGTACTCAATATAATGATGCTAACCAACGAGAACTATCCTCTGCGGATAATGATGATGCCGCAAAAATAGCGACACTTTTTCAAAAAAAGATGAGTGATGTGCAAGTTAGGGCTTCTGGAGAAGTTGTTGCAATATTAAATGATGATAATGAAGGATCTAGACATCAGAAATTTATTTTAAAACTTAATCATGGTCAGACAGTTTTGGTAGCTCATAATATAGACTTGGCACCACGTGTTGAGAATATTCAAAAAGGGGATATCGTCGAGTTCTATGGTGAATATGAATATACCGACAAGGGTGGTGTAATTCATTGGACTCACCATGATCCTAAAAAACTGCATATTGATGGTTGGTTAAAGCATCAGGGTCAAAGTTATCAATAATTTTTATAAAAATAAATATATGAGATGAGCAATTTCATTCTAGATTTAAAATGCAGGCGTGATAGTTTTTATGCAATTTTATAGGCGTAATATCCAGAAAAAAGATGCAAGAGTCTGCTAATTATCTTCATTTCAAAGAATTGGGCGGATTGGAATTATTAAAAGCTCAATTTCAACGTAAGCAATTTTCAAAACATGCTCATGAGGGCTATTGTATTGGTGTCATTGAAGATGGGGCACAAAGTTTTTACCGCTCTGGAAAGCTTCATATCGCACCTAAAGGCGATATTATTCTGGTGAATGCTGATGAAATACATACTGGTTCATCCGCTGTGGAAACTGGTTGGAAATATCGAGCAATTTACCCAACACCTGAAATGATATTAGATCTGAGTCGAGATTTTTTTACAACCAAGAATGCAGTCCCATGGTTCTCGGATGCAGTGATTCATGATTTGGGTTTGGCGAGGCAACTAGTATTTTTATTCGATTTATTTGAGCAGGGCGAGGATACTTTGCTTAAAGAAAGCCTCTATTTGACGACATTGGCCAGATTGATCTATTGCTATGGGCGGGCGAAATTGAGTCCAATCAACATACCAGAAATGAGAAAAAAAGTTGAACTAATAAAAGAACTTATGAGTAGTTTTCCTGAACATGACTATTCTCTACACGAGTTGTCTGCATATGTAGATACAAGCCCATGGCATTTATTACGTGAATTTAAAAAACATACGGGATTGCCTCCACATAGTTGGCTTGTTCAAAGAAGAATTCAAAAAGCTAAACAATTGCTTAAGCAGGGGGTGCGAATAACTGAGGTTGCACAACTCACTGGATTTTCTGATCAGAGTCATTTAAATCGACATTTTAAAAGTGCAATAGGTGTAACGCCTAGACAATATCTTTTGAACTATTAATTTTCCTTAAATTTGCGCCGCAATATTATTCAAGATCAATCATTACTCATCAGATGATAATAATCGATAAGTGAATCAGATTAAGATGTATTGATGAAAAAGATGAGTGATACAAAAAAGAATTTTATACATGGTGTGCTGGGTATTATGCCGTTGGCAATTGCAGTCATGCCATGGGGGGTATTGGCTGGCTCTTTGGCGATACAGACTGGATTGAATGCGATACAATCTTTTGCAATGTCATTGTTTATGTTTGCTGGTGCTGCACAATTAGTGAGCTTAGGATTGGTTTCGGGGCAGGCTTCGCTGATGACAATCTATCTGACGATTTTTTTTCTGACGAGTCAGCATTTAATTTACGCGCTTAATTTTCGAAATGATGTTAGTAAATTTCCACTATTTAAACGTATTGTATTTGGCTTTCTGCTGACGGATGAAGTATTTGCGGTTGGTGTAAAAAATAAATCACAACGCTCATTCGCATATTTATTTGGAGCAGGACTTTGTTTTTATATTTTTTGGCTGATATTTAGTTTATTTGGGATTGTGCTTGCTCACTTCATTCCTAATTTATCAAATTTGCATCTTGATTTCTCAGTCGTTGCACTGCTTATATTAATTATAGTGCCAATGATAAAAAATCTTACAATACTTGTTGGTGTTGTGATTACCATAATTTTTTCTTTAATTTTAGAAGCTTACCAAGTAAATGCAGCGTTAATTATTTCTGGTCTATGTGGAATGTTTGCCAGTGTGATAGTTGAAAAATGGCAAACAACAAAAGGGGATTAAAAATGAGCTGGATGCTTTTGCTGGGGTTGTCGATCATGATCTTTATTAATCGATATTTATTCTTGGAGCCAAGGGTAAATGTGCCACTTCCTAGAATTTTGAAACAGATGTTGAAATATTCTGCGCCATGTTTGTTGACTGCAATATGTGTACCGATTGTATTTTATGAAGCAGCAGAATTAAGGGTTATGTCGAGTAATCACTATTTATGGGCAGCAATATTTTGTGTACTGCTTGCGCTAATAAGTCAAAAAGTTATCAGTAATTTAGTTTTTACTTTACTGTTTTTCTATCTCATAAATTACTTAATTAGAGCATGAACATCGGGCTAAATTAAATTCTAATTTAACCCATGCTGTATTTGCTAATTTAAGCGCTGATTTGGCGTGATTTCCAATTGGGTAGTATCTTATCTAGGTAGGCATCCATACACCATAGAGGGCCAATCAGAAGGAATTGGAGGTCTTTAAAGAAAGATGGCTTTTTCCCTTCAATTTTGTGCCCGTAAAATTGACCTATCCAAGCCAAAACGAATAGAGCAATATAGAATCCTTTCCTGAATGGAAGAAAAATAATAAGCCAAGACATGACCAATAATAACGCTGCCATTGCAACCGCGAGTACAAGATCTAATCTTGCATAAAAGATGAGTGTTAACACCAGTAAAAGGGTAGTCAGTAATGCGCTGAAATGAGCGAGTATGCCAATGATCGAGAATAGAATCGTGGGTACGCAAATCCAGTGTAATGTTTTATTGGTTGGGTTTTGATGGCTATCACTATATTCATCTAACCATTCTGTAATTGTCTTCATCCTATTTCCTTCACTGATTATTTGAATTTTATTTATTCTATAAACTACATTATGACATAAGATGATAAATCAAGATTCTTTTTTGTATATTGGTCACATCAAAAAAAATTAAAAATAATAAAGCCACTCAATGAGTGGCTTGCCGTTAAATGCTTCGCTGAATCATGAGAACCTAAGAATTTGGACCATCCACACGTTCGATGCTTACACGCGCAGTACCAGCATTGGTAATACCAAGAGATTTCGCAGCACCGTAAGATAAATCTACAACACGATTACCATGAAATGGGCCGCGATCATTTACTTTAACAACGACGCTTTTACCATTAGATTTATTCGTTACACGAATATAGCAATTAAGCGGTAGGCTACGATGCGCTGCAGTAAGTGCATTCATATCAAATGTCTCGCCACTTGCAGTTTTACGACCGTGAAATTGACGACCGTACCAAGAAGCAACTCCTGTTTGACTAAAACGACGAACAGTGTTTGAAGCAACATTATTAAGTTTATCAATCACTGAAGGCTCTTCAACAGGTACTTGAATTTTCGCTGCGATTGTTTCGCGACGAATTTTATCACCTGAACTTTCAGTAATTGCTAAACTGTTTAAATTCGAGAAGTGCGAATTGAAACTTGTAGAGTCTTTGCTAATCACGCGTGAAGCAAGACTTGATTGGTCAACATCATTATTTAGATAAGAGGATTGAACCAACTCGGCATGAGTTTGAGTCAAAGCCAAACTAATACCTAATATTGATAACATTTTCAGCGAAGCATGCATCGTTTAACTCCTTGGAACCCTAAGTTAATTATCTAAGTTGCTGATAATTAACCTAAATGGTCTGTAAATTTACTTGTGCAACTGCATTTAACGGTAGTGGATGATATTCATCCTGATACAAAAGTGTCTAGCTTTATTTTCACTTTAGTTACAAAAACGACAAATTATCACAAAATATGGTTAAAAATTAATCAATAGTGTAACAAAATATGTAAAATGTGCAAATAGTGAACTTAATCACAAAAATATTTATTGACTTTTGTGAAAACAAGTAGATTTATATTTATCTACTCGCGATTTCAGTCCCTAAAAGCCACAGTGCAGTTGCATACATTCGACTACGGTTATAGGTCGTAATGACTTGAAAATTAGGATATGTAAGGTAATAAGCTGGTCCATAATTTTCTTGTAGTTGAATCACATTGACCATGTCTAAGTCATCTATTTTAACAATAGGATTGAGTGGGCTAATGCCTTGAACTTTTAATGCACCATATGGAGTAGGTTGTGTTAAGTCTTTGGCTATGATGGCATCCGCATTATTTCCTTGGTAGCGTGCGGCAAAAGCAATCGGTTGATCTCGTTGCCAACCATGTTGAGCAAGATAATTTGCAATAGAACCAATTGCATCTACAGCAGAGTTTCTGAGATCGATATGACCATTACCGTCATAATCCACACCAAATTTCGGAATATTGCTTGGCATAAATTGAGGATAGCCCACAGCACCAGCATAAGAGCCAACGACTGAATTAGCTGGAATGCCGTCCTTATAAGACCATGCAATCAAAGCGCTTAATTCGTCTTGAAAGTATTGTGCACGTCGTTCATATCCAAACCCTAAAGTGGCTAGTGCATCACGTGTGATGAATGAACCTTTATTTGCTCCAAAACCTGTCTCTACGCCGAGAATACCGAGAATGATGGACTGGGGAACACCGAACTGCTGTTCTGCTCGATTTAAAGTGTCTGCATATTGATTTTTAAAACGCACACCACGTTGAATTGTACTTTCTGCTAAAAAATTCTTTTTATATTCGTACCAAGGCTTGCTTTCTCCTGGGCGATTCATAATGTTGATAATATTTGGTAGGTTTTTTGATCCATTCATGGCCCAGTCAACTTGCTCAGCACTCAAACCATAGGTCTGCATCGTTTTTAGTTTAAAATTTTGATATTGAGGATGTTGAGCGAAGTCATTGGCTTGAACAAAACTTGTGATCATAAACGCACTGAGTGCTAAACCAATACGTTGTAATTTAACATTAAAATTTTCAAATAACATAACAGCAGCAGATCCAATTATTATCGGTGGTAGACGCAAAGGTATAAGTGTTGATAAGGATTAAAAGTTCAACATCATTTGATTAATCGCAATGTTTATTAAGATAACATTAGGTCGTGATGGATTCACAAAAACCTACATAAAAAGTGTAAAAATGGATGAATTATGTCTTTTATTTATTCAATATTGATGAACTATTTTTAAAACATAAAAAAACCTAGCAGAAGCTAGGTTTTTGATTAGTCTGATTTATTCTTGAATAAATAGCGTGTCATGATATTCAGCTGTAGCTAACAATTCTTCTTTAGTAAAGTTAGGAATGAGCTTATCGATCGCAATATGAACTGCTTTGATGACCGCTGAAGAAGCGATATCAGACGCCTTACGTTTAATCATACCCAAATCTAGGGTCTTATTAAAATCATTCATAAAGTGACGAACTGCAGCTTCACCGAATTGTTTGTATTGTTCAGACAGAACTGCACGATTGACATCATTGCCTGCACGTACTTCTGCAAAGCTATTTTTTAAGTTTGTTACTAAATCAGCGGGTAATGGAGCACCGACACGATAATTACCCTCTGGATCTTTGAATAAACTCTTTTCGGAGAATTCGATCGATTGTCTCACGACGTCATTTGGTGCTTTACCCAATAACTGTTTAAGCAGTACCGATACAGTCGATTTAATATAGCCAGCTAGCTTTTCAGCTGTTTCTCGTTTGTCACTTGCAGGGAAACGACGTACAAGTTCAACTAAAATTGCATCGATAATTTCATCATTAATAGCGAGTGCAGTTTGATCACGCAAAGGGTAAAGTGGTTCGTTTGAATTTTTTTTCTCAATTCCAGTTTGAATATTCTTTAACAAAGATTCAGATGGAATAAAACCAAAATATGACATCGTATAACCTCAACTATTCTTCAATTTATTGTCGCGCCAATCGAATTGGGCTTGGCATCCATGCAAAGTCCGATACACGACAAGGGTTAATGTCTAAACCACCACGGCGTGTATAAGTCGCATATACCATCAACTTTTCAGGATTAAAGTTTTCCCAAATGTCTGCGTAGATTTGTTCAACGCATTGTTCGTGAAAGCCATTATGCTGACGATAGGAGATAATATAAGCTAAAATTGAACGATAACAAGGTTTTTTGCCACGATATCTTAAAAAAACTGTGCCCCAATCAGGCTGTCCTGTGACTGGGCAGTTACTTCTTAACAAATGCGAATATAATTGAATTTCAACGATTTCTTCGGAAGACGCTGCATCGAGTTTGAGTAAGCTCGCATCAGGGTGGTTTTCAAGACGTTCAGGCTCATAATGGTCGATGCATATTCCTTCAGGCTGGGCAATATTCAACTGATCAACATCGAATAATTCAAGTCTGACTTCTGCATTAGCAGCTTTAGCAAGATCACGCTCGACTGTCTCAATAAACTGATTTTGAGATTCAAATTGAGCAAAATTCAGACTATTGAAATATAGCTTAAGAGATTTTGACTCGATGAGATAAGGTGATGAAGCAGGAAGATGCATTCGACCAATCGCAACTTGAGGAATCCCTGACAGATTCAACCAAGAAATTTCAAAAATATGCCACCAATCTATTCCTTGTTGAATACCATCTACATGTGCGTACTTCGCTCGTGCTTCTGCGCGAGCAATTGGAAATAACACCTCAGGTTGATATTCAGTTGGATAGTTGGTGTCTTTGCCTAAAAGAGATTGTTCAACGCTCATTATTCACGCATTCCTGAACCACGGGAGAGTAGGTGATAAGCGACCGCATATAGCACGGCGCAACACGCTGTGATTACTAATAAAGAGATAGATACATTTACATCGCTATGACCAAGAATTCCATAACGGAATGCATTGACCATATATACGACAGGGTTAATTAAAGATAGATTTTGCCAAAATGGGCTTAATGCAGAAATTGCATAGAACACCCCACCTAAATAGGTCAACGGTGTTAAAACAAAAGTGGGAATAATCGAAATATCATCAAATGACTTTGCATAGACAGCATTAATAAATCCACCTAATGCAAACAGTAATGATGTAATCAGGACGGTATAAATTGTGACGAACCAGTTGGTAATATATAAGTCAGTAAAAAATAAACTCATTGCAGTCACAATGATAGCAACCAATAAGCCTCGAGCAACACCACCAAGCACATAACCCCAAAGTACGGCATGTAAAGGCACTGGACTCATGATCAGTTCTTCAATACTTTTTTGAAATTTAGAACTAAAAAAGCTTGATGAAACGTTGGCATAACTATTAGTAATGACAGCCATCATAATTAGACCAGGTACAATGAACTGCATGTAGGTAAAGCCACCCATTTCCCCAATTCTTGAACCGACTAGATTTCCAAAAATCACAAAATACAGTGACATGGTAATTGCTGGTGGTAACAATGTTTGTGGCCAAATGCGCATAAATCTACGAATTTCCTTATGGATAATCGTATATAAAGCTACAGCGAGTTGGTTAAAATTCATTGCGCAGCTCCATCAAGATTCTTTTCGACCATTTTGACGAATAACTCTTCTAAACGATTTGATTTATTACGCATACTTCGAACTTGAATGTTCTGTGATTCTAGAAGTTGAAAAAGATCATTCATGCTATGTGCTTTATCAAGCGTAATTTCTAAGGTCACTGGATCAACCAAATTAAATTTCACACCAATAATGTCAAGTTGTATCGGTTCTATAGGTTCAGCCAAATCAAAAATGAAAGATTCTTCATTTAATTGATTTAAGAAGTTCTTCATGGTGGTGTCTTCTTTAATGACGCCACGATCAATAATTGCAATTTTGCGACACAGTACTTCTGCTTCTTCTAAATAATGTGTTGTGAGAATGATAGATGTACCTTTCTGATTCATTTCTGTTAAGAAGTCCCACATCGAGCGACGTAGTTCAATATCAACACCAGCAGTCGGTTCATCGAGAATTAACAGTTTCGGATCATGCATCATTGCTCGGGCAATCATAAGGCGGCGTTTCATTCCCCCAGATAGCATACGGGCTTGAGTAGAACGTTTTTCCCATAAACCTAATTTGGTCAGATACTCCTCTGCACGAGTTTCAGCAACTTTTTTTGGAATGCCGTAATAACCTGCTTGTGTGACTAAAATATCGAAAGTCTTTTCAAATTGCGCAAAGTTAAACTCTTGAGGGACTACACCCAAGCATTGTTTAGCTTGAGAAGGATGTGTATCGAGGTTATGACCAAAAATCTGGACAGTTCCTGCAGTTTTTTTTGTAAGAGAGCTGATGATGCCAATAGTGGTTGATTTACCTGCACCATTAGGGCCTAGAAGTGCATAAAATTCACCTTCTGGAACATCTAAATTAATTCCTTTTAGTGCTTGAAAACCATTTCGATAGGTCTTCGACAAATCCCTTAAGGTCAATGCATCAGTCATGAATATCTCGAATGGTGAAAAGTTGAGATATTGTGAGTGATCTTGAAAAATAAACCAAGCTTTGTAATCAGAATTCTCTGTTTTGATGTTGAAACACTGTATAAAGCATGAGCACTAAAAATTCGAAAGATATATAGTTGCTTTACCTTAGAGATTTTTTTGTTATGATGTGCGCACTTCCTAAAATGCGCTCATAGCTCAACTGGATAGAGTACAGGTCTCCGAAGCCTGTGGCGTGGGTTCGAGTCCCGCTGAGCGCACCATTTCACTGTTTTACCTCATCCGAATAAATACGAAAATCATTAAAAATAAACAACTTATGTTTTTATCTTGTCCGATACAGTCCGAGCATGTTTTAGGTTATTTAAGTTTTTTGCGGTAATTTTTGCGGTAATTTCAAAATTATTGCAAAGGCTTACCGTAAAAATGCCAAAAATAATTGTAAATCTGACAGATACACAGATTCGTTCAGCTGTAAATGCACATAAAAAGTTATCAACCAATGTTCAAATCAAACTAGCCGATGGTAAAGGATTGTTTTTTATCATTGATAAGAATGGTAACTCATATTGGAGGTGGGACTATGCTCGCCCAATCACTAAAAAACGTAATAGCATTTCTTTTGGAACATACCCAGAGGTATCGTTGCTAAATGCACGAGCAAAAAGAACTGAATGTCGAGAATTACTCGCCCAAAATATAGATCCAGCGGTTGTGAAGAAAAATGAAGAAGAAGCTAAATTAGGCCAAAATACTTTCGGTTTAATCGCAGATGAATATAGAAAGACAGAGGAGTTGGAGCCTAGTACTCAACGACGGAATCAATTTGTTTGGGGTAAGTTGTATTCTGCAATTGGGGATTATCCAATAGATAGTATTACTCCATCACAAATTTTAGAAGTTTGTCGTATTTACGAAAAGCAGGGTAAGACAGATTCAGCAAAGCGCATGAGAAGCAAAGCATCCCAAGTCTTCCGTTATGCGATTGCTTTAGGCTTGTGTCAATTTAACGTGGCAGATCAAATTAGTGGGATCTTAAAAGTTGGTAAAACCAAGCATAGATCAGCGATCACAGATGAGCAAAAGCTAGGACAGTTATTGAGGAATATTAATAATAGTGTTGGCCGTGGTGATATCGCGATAGATTATGCCGTGAAAATATTACCTCATGTTTTTGTGCGTCCAGGAGAATTAAGAGGAGCGAAGTGGGCAGACATTGATTTTGAAAATCGAGTTTGGAAATACACCCCTTCAAAGACAAAGAATCAAACGGCATTACAGCATATTGTTCCTTTGTCAGATCAAGTTATGACCTTGTTCAAAGAATTGCACCAGATAACAGGTTATACGGAGTATTGCTTTGTGTCGATGCGAGATCAGTCTAAAACGATTAGCGAGTCAACTATTAACAAACGATTAAAGCAATATGGTTTTGAAAATGGTGAAACGACAGGTCATGGCTTTAGAGCGACTGCCAGAACTCTATTAGATGAAGTATTAAAATTTCCTATCGAACGGATTGAACAGCAACTTGCTCATCAGGTTCGTGATATGCATGGAAGAGCATACAACCGTACAAAATACTTAGAAGAACGTACGGTTATGATGCAAGCATGGTCTGATTATTTAGATAAGTTAATGTATAAGACTGTGGACTGATCAGTAAGCTTAAATGTAGCAAGCGAATTCAGTTTCCGCCATCTCCGCCAAATATTCAAATAAGCCCCTGTTTTTACAGGGGCTTATTTTTTGTCTATGTGCTTACCCCTCAATATGCTCCACATCAAAATGTAGATTTTTGCCTCGACGTATTTCAATGCTTCTAAGCCATGTATATGTTGCCACTTTGATAGCATTTCTTGTACTAGTAGAGCCACCGTATGTATTGAGCTTAGACATAAGTTCTCTTTTTTCAGATTCAGTCAAGGGTCTGGCATGAGTTACTTCTGGCTGCTTTATGTAGCTTCTAAGGATGTAGGTAGGGTCAATAGAAATACGTTTTGTGATAATGGCATATTCCATGACTTCACCTATTATTTGCCTAACAAAAATTCCCTTAACTTCCCCTGTACCTCTTCCTGATTTTTTGATTCTTGCCATAGTGCTATCAAGAACATTTTTAATATCAATCGAGTCGATCTCATGAATAGGTTTATTACCGATAAGAGGATAAACATCCTTCTCAAAATAACTGCTGCGGCGTTGTTCCCATTCCTTTGATTGTTGAGTTTTTCGAGAATTCATAAATTCGTTGGCGACTAAAAGGAATGTACCATTATTTGCTTTGATTGCTTCAAGGCGTTCTTTTTTCTGGTGGCTTATTGGGTCTACTCCTTTAGCGAGTTGTTCTCGATATTCCATTGTTTTCAAGCGAGCGTATGCTAAAGTAATTTCGGGATATTGACCGATTGTGAGCATTTTGGCTTTAGTAAGAAATCGGTAGCGATAACGCCAGAATTTGCTACCAGACGGGCGGATTTCTATACAGAGTCCTGAGTGATCAGCCACGCGGTATAATTCTTCACGTGGCTTTAAGCTTTTGATTTTAAGATCGTTTAGCATGTGATGTGAGTAACGGTATTTTAGAAAGTGCTTACTCACAATCTTACTCACAAAAATTGGTAATTGCATGTATCACATTGTTATGGAAAGTTAGAATAAAAATATATTTAAATCAATTGGATAGGTTGTAATGTAATTTGTATTTAGTGAAGGTTAGATTATTAATTGGCATGATGTAAGGCATTACATCTCGTCTAAATTAAAAAAGTCCGTATCCAATGCTAGTCAGTTTAATTGACTGGCATCTATATTTGATTAGAAAAAATGCAGTGATATCTCCATTTGGTGATGTAGAATCTTAAATACAGATGATAAATTGAATTTTTTCTAAATTTAGATGATCGGGGAGTTATATGAGATATCTTTCAAGGGTTTTAGTTGTATTGGTGGGGATTGCTTTAACAGCCTGTCAAGCAACATTAGGTGTTCATGAGCGGAAAGCTCCTACAATATCGCAATCACTTAATTTGAATATTACTAAAGAACAGCCTTTAGAAATCTATTTTCAAAAATTATCCAGTCACAGTTATGTAAATGCTGACATTAGAGCATGGGAAGCCACACAATTATTTTCTTCAGTCAAACGTACAAACTTAGATCAGCCATCTACTCATGGATACTTTTTAAGAGTGGCTTGTCAACAAGATCGTTGGAGTGAGGATTCTGGATTTCTTACAGGTTTTTTATGGTTAATCACCGCAGGAACATTCCCTGCAAATGATGAAACTTCGGAAGAAAGCTGTAAGCTCACGATGTATGAAAATGGGATGCAGATTGCATCAACAACTGCTTATTTGGATTATCGAATCGTGAGCAATGGTTGGCTCGTTATACCGTATCTTTTTGCAAGTAAAAGTATGAATGAAACCCATGCGCAGACCTCAGCTAATATCCGGGTCCGTAAAGTAATGTCTGTTTTAACGCAGGGAGCTCCATAATGTCTCGTCATTTGATGATAATGATCATATTTATGGGACTTGTGGGATGTACAAGTAATACATCTCCGCCTCCCATTCCTCAATTTACTTTACAAAATAAGCAAAAAGATGTAGATGGCTATTATAAATACGCAACGTATTGGTTTAGGGGGCAACTCAAAGATGGTATTCCCCATGGTAAAGGAAGCTGTCGTACGCTCTATTTAACAGAATTGGGTAAATCTGAATGGATCAATAGTTCTTGTGAATTTAAAGCTGGTCAACGTGTAGATGACTGGCATAAGCAACGTCTAGAGCGCAGCTTAGCGTTGACGAATGCAGAGCGACAAAATGAGTTACGTGTAGAAAGTGAAAGAAAAGCACGTGAAATACAACAGCGACGCGAAGCAGCGGCTGAAAGACAAGCAAATCAACAGATGTGGGCAAATGCTGCACTTCATGGTTTAAATACTTTGAATAGTACAATGCAACAAGCTGAAAATGACCGTATTCGTTTTAATGCTCGTATCTCTAAGACGATAAGTAATGCTCAGCAACAACGACAGCATATGGAGCAAGTAAATCAAACAAGGAGTACTTCGTCTAATGCATTTTCTTCACAAAAAAGTAGCAGTATTGATAAATCAAAAGAAGGTGTGAAAAAAGATGAACAAGAGCTTTTGAAGAAACAAGAACAACAGCGCAAACAAGAGGCTGAACAGAAACAGCAGGCTTTAGTCAAAAAACAGGAGGAAGAAAAACGCCAAAAAGAGCTTGAGCGTAAAAAACAGGAAGACTTAAGATTAGCCGCAGAAGCTCAGAAAAAACAGCAGGCGGAAAATTATAATCGTGCTATTCGAGCAGGAACACGAGTTGGGGCAATCAGTTGTCACGGTGGAAAAAGTACACGTATTGTAGGAGTACTTGGCAAAGCACAACGCCCTAAACATGTCTATAATGCTTGTAGGTTACAGGAAGTACGCTATCGTTGTCCTTCCGAGTCAAATTGGCGACATACCTCTAGGTCTGATTGGTTATTGAACAATGCCTGTATCGGCGTAGGGGATGATGTGACTGTCAATGTCAGTTGTCCAGCTGAGCAATTGATTGTTCAGGCAACACGCTTTAGTTGTGATGTAAAATAATTATACTAATTTTCACCTAAACCAGAATATCTACAAATGATAAATCATGGTTTTAATTTTGTTTTAAATGACATTTTATGTCAGATTCTTCCTCTCTCATCAGCCACCTTATTATTATCTAGATAGTATGGTGGCTTTATTTATTGGATTTTTATTTTAAACACTCTTAGAGTTGTGTTGTATATTCCACATTTTTTTGACTTTCCACCAAATATACCACATTCTCTAAAATAACAAAAAGTAATAATCTTATTGAAAAGATAAGAGATTTAATTTTTATGGTGGGGATATGGTAGAACAGGAAAGTAAACTGATCGGTATGATCTATGATGCCGCATTGGATGAAACACGATGGTCGGATGTGTTAGCGGAGCTTGTGGTGTATACGGAAAGCAAGACAGCGATTTTTGTATCTCTTGATCAACTTAATCCTGAGTATGATTTTGTTTATAGCCATCAAATTCCAGAAGTGGGTTTAGCCGCTTATCAGGATGAGCGTGTCAAAGTGATTGATATGCGACTGCATACACCATTATGGCAAGAAGTCGGGGTGGGTGGAGTTATTAATATGGATTTAAGTGGCTATGCCTCGATGCCACAAAGTTCAGATGAGTTTATTTTCTATGATAAATGTTTAAAACCTACTGAGGTTTACTATATTACAGCAGTTTTATTTGATCTTTATTAATACTTTATTAGACAGATATAGAAATGAGTATGCTCTTCATAGAATGATCTTAAACTCTTAGCCTGTGTCAAACTTTCTTCTAAACACACTTTTCTTAATTAGGTTGCGTGGCGCTCTTAAAGCTAGTTGGGGATAAAACATATCATTGATCTAAATTCTTTTGGGGCTTAAGCCATTTTAAGAAGTCGCTGTATTGAATCATACGGACATTTTTAACTTACTCTGAGTGATCACTCGCATCATCCACAAAAGGGTATTGTTGCATATCATGATGTAGAAGGTCGGGGGCAACTAGTCTGTCATTACAAATCTATTCCTATAAAACTATAATTTATTACTTGGAATTTAAATAGACATAAATTGGATTTGATGAATTATTCTATTGGAATTAATGTATTAATATATTGGAATTTTAATCTTTATAAGAAGGTGGTGTAAGTTTATACCTCTTTAAATACCACGATTTTAGTATTATATTGGCTTTTCATATCTATTTATTTGACTTGGTGTATTTTATTTTTAAGATAATTAATCAATTGTATTGAATGAAGAGGTGTCTGAAGTGCATACGAACAAGCTAAAAAATGATGATAATAAAGTTGTGAGTCGCGATTCAGATGTGGATTTGATTAGTAATGAAGATCTTTTTCTTCTCCTAAAAAAAAGATACAACCAAAAATGGATAAACTATAAAGAACATGGCAAAGAGATTTCAGAGGGCATTTTTTACGAAACAATATGTCTGTTAGAAAATCTAGAACGTCAACTTGGCTTAGTTTATGAGCGAGCTTATCCGACAAGGGATGAGTTTTTATCTGCTCAAGAACATGGTGATCAGCAAAGACTAAATCAGATTATAACGTTTTATGAGGATTTACGTGTTGAGCGTGATTTAATCAAATATGCACAGCCAACGCACAATTTTAGTAAGAATGTAGCATCCTATATCGCGTACCTTGAGAGGTATCCTGATACTCTTTTTTGGAAAAGGGGACAAAGATGGCAAGTTGAAACATTTCCCTATGAAGCTATTTTTGATTTCTTCGAAAAGTATTTGAGTGTTTTACATGTAGGGCAGACTGCGCCAAAAGAACTTGCTGAATCAGAAAATATTGATTCCGAGGTAGCCACCTGTCTTACCGAAGAACTAACTTTGGGTGTTTATAAGCAATTTGATGAGGGGGTAAGACAATTTAACGAGTTTCTAGCAATCCATAAGTCTTCAAGGGTGATGTGTTTTGAGATCACCTTGACGCCACAGGAACATACAATTGGTAGAAAGTGGCAGGCTTTAAGTAGAAAGCGAATCGAATTACGAGGTTGTTTTCGTCTACTGGTTGAAAGGTATGGGTTGCTTGCTGAATATTCTCGTATTGAGATAGGGATAAATTCAAGTCTTGTGTTGCAGTGGATATTATTATTTAAAAATCAAAAGCTGGATTCAAGAAAGATACGAGCCGTTATACAGAAAGATTTAGAATTACAGATGGATGCAGATGAGGATTTGGGTAATAAGCCGTTTAAAGTTGATATACAAGATTTAGGCTGTTTAATTCAATCATTGGATTCTAGTTATAAAGGAGTTATAAAAGCTCGTTCTAGGTTTGAAAGAAAGGCATTTGAATATTGGGTGCTTGGCTACTTCTACCGTGTCGATTCTTTCCTTAAACCTGATTTGGTACGGGTAGCGGATAGTATTTACGTAGATAAACATCTAGAACATCCAGTTTCATTCATGGCAATTAAAAGATCTCCAAGTAATGACCACAATGTCAATCTTCGGCGGGATCGTGAGCAGATCGAAGCGTGTGTTGAAAAAATTGATGATTTTATTAATTTGGACTTCAGTGTAGAAGCTAAGCAGATTTGGAAAAATAATAACTTACCGAAACAGGCCAAGGATGATTTAAAGCTGTTAGAATTAGTTTATTCACAATACAAAAACATGTTGCCTTTATCGTGGAGAGAGCAAGAGAATTGTGTGCAGTTATTTGTGTCTATTGAGCACTTCATGCGGTTGGTTCAGCACAACCCAGTTCAGACAATGATTGAAGAATACTTGCCACAAAGTCAGATTGAAAAATCTCCATTGAAATGTTTATCACAGCAAGCAAAACAGTATTTGCATATTGGACAGCAGTTAAAGCAACTTGGTCTTAGCTTAAAAGAACAAATAGCAAACCTAGCTTTTGTTGGATGGCGAGTAAGACTTTTTCTACAACTGTTTATAAAGAATCCATGGGGTTTTAAAATCAATCGGTATGGAAGAGCAGACTTGAAGTTTTGCCTAGGCCGTTATAAAGATTTAGAGCATTACCGTGTTGATGGTGTAAAAGAAAGGTCATCCTTTTTTGAAATTGAGAAGGAGGAAGCTGTCAGTGTCAAACGCAATCAAGCTAAAGCAAAGGACTATTTAAACAAAGCAATCATCCAAGATGTGTTTGCTTTTCGGTTGGTGTTTTCCTATCAACCGAATAAAGCATTTACCGCAGAGGACAACATTACTGCATTTAATACGTTGCTCACGGATTTTTTAAAAAATCTGAAGCGTACCAGAAAAATAAGTGGCGAGAGTCTGGTTGCTTATATTGGTACACGCATATTTATAGACAAAGTGTTGAATGCTGATATTACATTGATTTTTAGTGCCCAGACCTTATCCGATTATGATGAACAAAAAAATAAAGAATGCATTAAGCAAACTAGAGCAAAAGTAATTGAATACTGGCGGAAGTACCTTTCCATAAAAGGGGTGAAGATCGATGAAAGAAAAAAGGCATCAACAGTAAAAGAGTTGAAGATCGATGAAAGAAAAAAAGCATCAACAGTACAACAATTATATCTTAAAGTGTTTAAAGATGAGAATCTCAGAGTTAGTCAAAGGGATATGATTACATCATTACCTAGATCGGCAGATTTGATACACATAAAGCATCACGACAGTAAAACATTACGATCTTTCAAATCTGAGCTTGCTGATTTTTATTCGGGGCATGGACTATTGTGCAAATGGAAATCAGACATACTAGAGAATCTTACCTCGAGTGACGAAGGCCATAGTATTAGAAGCATGGATCAGTTTTTGAAAGGGCATGTGACTTCTACAAAAAGTAAGCCTTTAAAACCTAAACAGGCAACTACTTTAGCTCAGTCAAAAATTGAAGAAGCTACGAGTATTGATGAAGAACAGGTTGATAACAAGGAACAAGTTGTTTCCATGGAAGAATTGAGCTCTAAATTCATTCAACGGGCTATAGATGCATTTGATAGCATTAAATAATGACACCTAGTTAACAATGCATTAGAAAAATAGTATTGAGTCTGAAAATGGAATCTTATTATTAGTTTACAGAACTCCCTGATTATTTGAGCGAAATCAGCTCAGTCTAATCATTGAGGTGCATTCATAATGAATACATTTGTTGGTGAAACCTTTACCATGCATCAGATTATCAACCTAAAGCAAGTTGTGTTCTTTACTGGTATTATCGTGCCACAATTTACAAGCTTATAAACGTTAAGATGGAGTGTTATGATCCAACATTTCCAAAGCCTGTACATTTAACAACTGGTCGAGTTGGTTGGTCAGCATTAGAAGTACATCAGTGGATTGAAAGCAAGTTGAATAGCCGTTGAGTACGAGTTTATGGGAGCTTTGGCTCCCTTCATTCTGTTTATAAGTTTCTGGCAGGAGATAACTTCCGCTTCCATATTGTTAAGGGAATAGTTTCAAAACAGGATTTATAGCACCTACTGCGCTGTTCCTATGGGAGTATATTTCAATGGATGAGATGAAATGCAGGCTAAGTGCCTATTCTTATATTTGGTCCATGTGCGTTTGCTTAGTAGGTTATTAATATTATTGTATTTATAATACATGTACTTAATTAAGTTAATAGTACTTATAGTTGTATTTATAACATATACAAAATTAATAGAGTTTATATAAGTATGATTTATTAAGTTTATTGTTTGAACAGTGCTATGGCTGTTCTTGTGGAGATTAGTAAATCTTCTGCATTCATTAGCAATGACTAGTATTTAGTAAAAAGCGTATAAACAATTTTAAGAAACATAATTATCTAGAAATACTAATAGCGGTAAACATTCTAGGACTCTCTGTAATATAAAACATATTTCACTTCTCTTATGTAGCGTCATATCACATAGGAGATTTTACCATGGCAAACTTTTCAACTTGTAATCATTCAAAGCTATTCATTGACATAGAAGATTTTGTTGAAAAAACCATTTATCACTCTGGCAACATAGGCTGGGAAGGCTTTAAGCGAGAACTAGAATTTCTTATAAACGAAATAGATTTTGAATATGATCATAACCTTTGGTATTCCGCCTATATCCAAGCCATCCTTGAGCTAAAGAAGCAAAACACCATTAATGGAAAAGTTGACTATGAACAACTTTATCAGATGGAGTTTGAAGATGTTCAGGCATTTTTTACTACATTCGTAAGACAGCGTGAGGTTGAGAAAAAAAATTTCTATCAGGCTGAAGAACGTAATCGTGAACAGTTACTTAAGCATATTGATAATTTAACTCAACATTATAGCAAGCTCTTGTTTGTTAGAGTTGATTTAGCCTATGTAAAAGAAAAACATGCTGACATTGATATTCGCCTATTTAGGGATGATGTACAAAAGTTAATAGGATATATTCAGGATGGGGATAGGTGTTTTAGTGATCTAGAGGGTTATGCATGGGCATTAGAGCAAGGAGAGGAAAAGGGCTACCATTGCCATCTTTTGTTGATTTATAACGGTGCGGTGAAAAAGCAAGATTATTATTATGCAAATGAAGTCATTGAGCGCTGGAAGCAGATAACGAAACAGGATGGCTATGGCTTTAATTGCAATAGTACGGAGCATAAAGAGCAGTTCAGAAAATCGGGGAAGCTAGGCATTGGGATGATTTACCGAAATGATCTAAGATCGGTTGAGAATGCTAAGTATGTATGTTCCTACTTGGTAAATCCTGAAAAGGACAAGCAGTATTTACGGGTTAAACCCTTGAGAATGCGTACCTTTGGTATGAGTAAATATCGTCGTAGTGATCGTCGATATCGAGAACGTACATCGTTTAGAAATAACTTTAAATATATATCATCTAGATGAGAAACATCTTCTCTTTCAAGGCTTATCCAGTGATAAGCCTTTGTCTTTTATAGAGGTATATTTTATGCAAATTAACTGTCCATACTGTCATTCGGAGCATGTTGTCCGTATCATGCCACAACCGTCAAATCATCCTTCTCAGAATATTTTCTCATCCTCTGCATCATTTGCCACAATCGGAGCGACCCTCTCCAAAAGCTTACCGGTCTCACCATTAGTTGGAGGTATTGCAGGCATTGTTGTAGGTGGATTTTTAGATAATATCTTGGGGAGTCAATCTACAGCAGTGACACATTCTTATTTCCATTGCCAACATTGTGGACAAAAGTTTTACTAAATTTAAAAACATGGGAGTGGTATTGCTCCCATGTTGTTAACGTGACTTTGGTTTTCTTAAGGCTTAAAGATCCAGTCACCTTGATCTGTTGAAATCGTCACTTCAATAATTTTATTTTTATTGCAATTGGCATCCACTGAAATCCAGTTGCCAAAAGTGACTTTGCGAGGACTATTCATTTTTGCGTAAAGCGGACAGTTTCCACGGTTTAAATGAACGTCTTGTACCGTTACTTCATCCACCACAGATTGAATTTTGAGAATCGACATAAAGTTATGAGCAGGATTAGGCTCAAGGATAATTTTAATAGGTGATTCTTTGGGAATAGTTTGTGATGAATGATCTCCTGAATATTCAGTCTGATCATCTACAGCATTAAAGCAACTACCTTGAAGTCCGATACCAATGTCATTGGTGTCAATATTCCAAGATATTTCAGACTGATCACAACCCAGAATTTGCCCTGAACTATTTTCTTTAAATCTTAAACTGCTTGAGTAGAGATAAAGACCTTGATCATCTCGACGAAGATATTGCACATTGAGAAGAGGTAAAGCGGTATAGGTATTGGGAAATTCAGAATCAAGCAATGTTTGTAGCTCAGCTTGAGCATAGCTTTCGATTGCCATTATTCCTAATTTAGAATGTTTGATTCCCGATGGTGGTGTAGGCTCACTATTTTGTTGTGCCTGTGTGTCTACTTGATCATTCGTTGTATCTTTTTGTTGGCAACCGAATAATGCCAAACAAACGATCAAACTAGGGAATAAAATTCTTTTTTTCATTCTGAAATCCTTGAATTAGTAATATAAAGAATCGTGTTTTAGTTTTTAGGTGATTCACCATATTGATTTGAATCTGTAGTGCCTTCTTGAGTCGCCCAAAACAAAAGCCACAAGATGCCAATGATGGGAATAAAGACCAAGAGCATCCACCAGCCTGAACGACCGATGTCATGCAAACGTCTTACACTAACAGCAAGATTTGGAATGAAAGTGATGAGCATTGCCAAAGTGGCTAAGCTATCGCTAAACAGACTAAGCACAAGACTGAGCAATACAGAAAAGAGTTCGAAATACCAAAACTCACGACGACGTGCACGGCCTTTAAAATCAGCAAACTTTTTAAAGCAAGCGATAATGGCTTGACGATAATGATTTTCAGACTTTTCAAATTTAGCCAACAACGATGGGTTTGACTGACTAGATTCATCTTGTTGAAGCGTATTATTTGAGTCGGAACCAAGGGTTTGAGATGCATGGCTCGGTTGTTGCTGATGGATATCCAGATAAATGGCTATTGCTTGTTGTTCTGAGTTGACGTCGAAATCTACCGATAGTCCACGTACTGGAGCGAGAGAATCCTTCCATTCGTGAATGTCGAATGTAAAGCGTTGTTGATTGTCACCAAGAATTAGACCTGTTTGATCTTGTACTGAAAAATCTAAAATCTTACCTTTCATTATTATGTCCTCATTATTTATAAATATTGATGTAAAAGCGTGTTAAAAATTAAAAGTAAATTCACCTTGATTGGTCTTAACGGTGACTTCTCTGACTTGCTCAATGTGGCAATCGATAACACTTTGATAGCTTTGCCCAAACGTCAGTGTGGACATGTTTTTTCTCCACGAAGATAAAGGACATTGCCCACGATTAATGACAATGTTTTCTATAGTGACTTGATCTTTAGTTGCTTGAATAATCACGGAATTGAAATAAGCAGGGGTATAGGGATTGTTAGGGATATAGAATTGATTCGGCATGAGGTCAAGACGTACAGATACAGGTGAAGACGAATCTGAATGACAAGCACTTATCCCAAAAATGATGAGCATCAAAAAGCAAAATTTTTTCATGACAAAACACTCATACCTTCCTCAAAGAAAGGCTAAGTTAAAAAGTAATCACCAAAAAATGTGGGTGAATGTAATTATTTTGATTTGTGTGAATACACACCCATACAAAAGCGTTGGGTATTCATTCGCTGCAATGAAGGCGAGGGATATAAATAAGAAAAATTGGTCATGGTTGACTCCTTGGAATTAAGAAGTTCTACCGCATTACTGCTAATTAATGGTGGCAGAACGAAAAGGGGTTAGCAGACTGGGATCCAAGGAACCAGCACACCCGTAGGTGTCCCCCTTCCGTCCTACCATTAAGAAAAAAGGGAGACGAGAGGATTCCCAAGAAATAACCTGAGCCATTTCTTGCTTGGATCTACGGTCTGCTAAAACCGACTGGCAATGTAGGCCAGCGCTAGAATCATAATCGTTGAAAGGGTTTAGGTCAATTTGACCGAGCTAAACTTTAAGCTGAATTTTAAACAAATGTATCCATCAATTATAAAAAAATAGAGATATATAACATCTAAATGAATCTTTTGTAGATTTCACAGTGATTGAATATCTACATGTCCAAGTTTGGTCTGCTTCCCCAGCAGGCCTTTTTTTATGCAGCTGAAGATTGCACAAATATAGAGGTTAAAATCATGGCACATCAATTAGAACAAATGGCCTATGTGGGCGAAACCCCTTGGCATGGCTTAGGTAATCAACTCAGTCCAAATCAGCCACTCGAGGTTTGGGCACAACAAGCAGGCATGGATTGGCGCATCGAATCATCCAATGTCAGTTACATGGCTCAGAATGAACGTGGTCAAAACATCATCATGCCCTTTGAAGAACAACGTGTGCTGTATCGCTCAGATACTCATGCACCGTTATCTGTGGTCAGTCAGCGTTATCAGGAAGTACAACCTAAAGAAATTCTAGAGTTCTACCGTGATCTGACTGAACAATCTGGCTTTGAGTTAGAAACAGCAGGCGTGCTGAAAGGTGGTAAGAAGTTCTGGGCTTTAGCACGTACAGGTCAAAGCACAGCGTTGAAAGGAAAGGATGTTAGTAATGGCTATGTGCTCCTTGCCTCTGCATGTGATGGTACGCTAGCAACTACAGCACAATTCACCAGTATTCGAGTCGTGTGTAACAACACGCTTGCGATAGCCCTGAAAGGTGCAACTGCAAGTTCAGGTGTAGTCAAAGTGCCGCACAGCACCAAGTTCGATGCAGAGAAGGTGAAGCAGCAATTGGGTATTTCAGTGCGTGCATGGGATGAGCACATGTATGAAATGAAACAGCTCTCGCAACGTAAAGTCAGTCAACAGGAAGCCAAAGCTTACTTTGATGCTGTGTTCAACAATAGCACCATGTCAATAAACGATCCTGAAGAGAACATCATTCAGTTCTATCGTCAGGTAGCAAGCAACCCACCACAGCAAAACAAAACTGAACCCAATGGAAGAGCCATGACTAAAGCACTCGACATGTTTAATGGTCAGGGACGAGGAGCAGAACTTTCATCTGCTAAAGGTACGGCTTATGGCTTACTCTGTTCGATCACGGAATTTGTTGATCATGAACGTCGTGCCATGAGTACGGATCATCGTCTCGATTCAGCATGGTTTGGTGCAGGCGCAGGTCTTAAACAACGTGGACTCGAACAGGCTTTATCTTTGATAGCCTAAGCTCATGTAATCGTAACCCCGCAAGTCTAAACAATCGCTGAGTACAGCACACACGTAACTCTCCCTACTTTCAACTCACAATCAACAATCTGAATCAGCATACATATCGCCATACCCGACCTCGTGTCGGGTATGGCTTATTTACACGCTTCTTTTTTACAAAAAACTGAAATTTATAAGGATAGAACTATGAATCAAATCGCACCGATTTCAAATCAGCCTGTACAGGCAGGTGTGCAAACAGCATTAAATCCATTAACCACAACCAAGCGAGCTAACTCTGCTAAACGCTTAGTCAGCACCAAGGATATGGCGTATCAAGATTGGCTTGAAGTTCGTAAACAAGGTATTGGGAGTAGTGACGCGGCAACAGCATGTGGTTTAAATCCCTACATGTCGATGCTAGAGCTCTGGCTGATCAAAACAGGTCGTCAAACTCAGTCCATCGAAGATGAAAGCTCAGGTGTTGCACCACTGTATTGGGGCAAACAGCTTGAACCTTTGGTCGCTGAGTATTACAGCATGCATACCAACAATAAGGTACGTCGAGTCAATGCTGTATTACAGCACCCTGATCCTGATAAGCATTTTATGTTGGCAAACTTGGACTACGCTGTTGTAGGGAGTGATGAAGTCCAAATTCTTGAATGCAAAACAGCAGGGGAGCATGGGACGAAACTGTGGCGTGATGGTGTACCACTCTATGTGCTTTGTCAGGTACAGCACCAATTGGCAGTGACAGGAAAACAGGCAGCCCATGTGTGTGTATTGCTTTGTGGGCATGAAACTAAAATCTTTAAAGTGACTCGTTCTGAATCTGTAATTGAACACATTATTAATGCAGAACGTTACTTCTGGGAATGTGTGGAAAAGGATACACCCCCTTCAGTAGATGCAAGTGAATCGGCCGCCAAAGCCATTCAGCAGTTGTATCCAATCCATGTGCCGCTGACCGTTGAAGATCTATCACAGAATGAAACAGCTAATCTCATGTTCGATAAGCTGATCAAATTGAAAGAAGAGATTCAGCATAAACAAGAATGCTTCGATGCGCTTAAACATCAAATCCAAATGATGATGAAGGAAGCGGAGCGTGCCACGTTTAGTCGTGGTTCGGTGGTTTGGAAGAAAGCCAATGACAGTGTCAGTTTAGATACCAAAGCATTGCTCAAACATCAGCCTGATCTCATTGAGCAATATCCACTTAAAAGACAGGGCAGTCGTCGACTCAATATCTATATCGATTAAGCCCACCTTATTCATCTCATTAAAAATGCACAAAAATCGCTCCCCGCTCTCTACAACATGTGTAGAGAGCAAATCGGTCGCGATTTTTGCAGTCAACACTCGCTTTTTAGTAATTATGTCTACTTTCTAGCAGTCGTTGAAACTTACATATAAGAACCCAACGCCTTAAAGATTTAATTGGAGTATTAAAATGATTAAAGGTCTAGCAATTACACCGCCTACACTTGGGCGTATCAGTATTGGGAGAGTCGTGGAAAAGAATGGCAAACGACTACCTGAGAAAGATGACCAATTTACCATTACTTCACAGATCCAAAATAAAGAAGGATGGGTTAAGCACCCATTAGATGAACAGCTACGAGCCAATGCACCAAATCAAAAGCTTCGCTCTATCCCAGTCCGCATGATCTTTAATGATCCTGATCTGAACTTACGTGCTGAGTACACCTTGTTTGACCGTCAGACTGGACGACCTGTTTGTGTGGGTGATGGGCAGACTTGTCAGAGGTTGACCAATCAAGGTGTGGAACAGCATCCATGTCCATCTCCTGATTTATGTCCATTGGCTCAAGGTGGCCACTGCAAGCCCTATGGTCGTTTGCATGTGAACTTAGATGAGTCAGATGAATTTGGTACATTCATTTTTAGAACCACAGGCTTTAACAGCATACGCACATTAGCAGCTCGTTTGAGCTATTACCATGCAGCATCGAATGGCTTGCTTTCATGCTTGCCACTGCAAATGACGTTACGAGGTAAGAGTACAACGCAAAGTTATCGTCAGCCTGTGTATTACGTAGATCTAACTTTAAGGGAGGGAATGGACTTACAGTCTGCGATTCACACAGCACGTGAGATTGATCAGCAAACTAAACAGTCGGGGTTTAATCAAGAGGCACTCGATCAGATGGCACGACAGGGCTTTGCTAATGCGAAGTTTGAAATGGATATAGAGGAAGGATTGGATGTAGTAGAGGAGTTTTATCAGACAGAGGAGCAACAGCAGTCAGTTGTTCAAAATGAGTCTTTTAATATTCAACAGGGTCTAAAAGGCTCAGTGACTGCCTTGAATTGAATCGGACAGGGTAAAACCTTACGGGATTGCCGTATCTCATGAGCGAGTTGCTCGACATCATGAGATCGGAGTAAACACCATGAGTACATTTGTAGGACAAACATTCCAAATGAATCAGCTGATTAGCATCAAGCAGGTCATAGAGTTAGTTGGAGTTGGACGCTCAACCATCTATGAAATGATGGATGAGAATTCACCCTACTACGATCCGACCTTTCCAAAGAAAGTCAAAATTACTCAAAACCGTATCGGTTGGTCAGCTTATGAGATCCATCAATGGATTGAAAATAAGTTGGCGAGCCGTGAATAGTAGGGGGCAAAAGCTCCCTTATTTTTTATTCTGGTAAGGTAATACAAGATTCAAATATTTGAATGAGAGGCTGTAAATTACCATAGAAACCCTCAATATTTGCTTCTATCCATTGATCTTTTAAGCTGATTTGTGACCAATCGATACCATAGCCACAGTGGGCAATCAGATGTTCAAAGAAAATACGTTGGGTACGTCCATTACCTTCACGAAATGGGTGAATGACATTGAGTTCACAGTATAAATCAGCAAATTTCGGTATGAGTTTTTGGAATTCCAGATCTTGAAAGTAATGTTGCTCTTGGAGCGGGTTAAGTAATTTATTGGTTTCGATTTCAATACGTGAAAATGTACAAAAGCGAGTATCACCTTTAGAAATGTCAATTTGCCGAAGTTGTCCCGCCCATTCGTATACGTCACTGAAAAGCTGTTTATGGATATGTTGCAAGTAGGCTAAGTCATAGGGTGGTTCTGAATATTCAATTAAGCTACTCGATAAGGTCGTCAGCTCAAGTTCCGCTTGCTCTAGTATTTGATCGTCACAAATGTTTAGCTTATTTTTTAAAATGCTTGTGCCAGAGTAGCAATATAAGCTATCCCCCAATTCGCCGTATTTATCCATAGACGCACTTAATTAGCTTTCAGATTGTGCATATTGTTTATATTTTTGCAAAATCTGTGCTTTGCTTAACTGGGTTTGGTTGCTAGTAGATGCCATCATTCCTTCGAGCTTGAGGCTAGCTTGATAATTTTTCAGACGTGTCTTCTGAATATATATTTTTTTTTGTTCAGTGGTCTTCAGCATTGTGAGGCTCCATCAATTTAATCACTTAAATGAGTATAGCAGAGAATAACCAATCAAAGCAGATTCTAACTTTGATGGTGCAGGCATCGTGATTGTGGAATTGGCATTAAATATTGTGACTTAGATACCTAAAGCTATGTAAATGTATAAATAGTTGAGGGTAAGAGGTGCTTTTAAGCTCTTATTTTTAGAGTATGGTTTTTGATGGATAAGGAGTGATCACATAAAGCAGAGTAGTGGGCTTATGCACAAGTTATTAAAAATAGTTGTAATCTTTTTAAAAAAATGAATTAAAACAGGATATTGAGTTGGTATGGGGTAAAACTACAGTAGTTTAAGTTAATATTTAGTTTCTTACCTAGATAAGTTTTTATAAAAAAATAAAAATAGTTTTACTAAAAACATTTGACAGTTTGATCTGGTGTGGCTACTATCTGCTCATGGATTGAAAATGGTTTTAATAAAAACAATTTTGAGGTAGCTATGAAACTAAATGAATTATGTTCGAGTATTATCGTTGGTATCAATAAGTTTAATGATGCCGAAGCTGAAAATCTTGTGGAGGCATCTTTGCTGACAGGGCAGAGCCTAAATGACAACGGTTTTCTTAATGTAAATACTGATACAACAAAAGCCGTATTTGTTGATCAAGACCTTATCAAAAAAAAGAAGCTAAAAGCAGGTGATATTGTCTTCTTATCAAAAGGAACAAATTTACGTGCTGCAATTGTGACACCTGAACAGGAACAATTAAATTTGTTGGCTCCTGCAACCTGTTTAGTAATCAAAGTGAACTCGACAACTGTTTTACCTGAATTTTTAACTGTGTTCTTGAATAGTGAATATGGTAAAGCAGTACTCACTAGCCTAAATAAAGGCACTGTAATTATGAATATCCCTGTCAGTGGCTTAAAGGATATTGAAATCAATTTACCTGACCTTTCTAAGCAAGAAATTATTGCGCAAGCATTTTACCAACATCATCAGGCATTGCTGTTATTGGAAGAGATGAAAAAAGCGCACTTAAACGTGATGGAAGCAACAATCCAGAAGCTGATTGCTTAGGAGGTTAGAGAATGAATATTTCAAAAGATATTTTTAAATATGTAGATTTACTACGTGGTGAAATGCCTGTACAAGAATCAGTGCAGCTGTTTTCAGTCATCGCTTTCATGGTAAAAAATGATATAGATGGTATCAGTGATTTATTACGTTTAAATAAGCAAGACACTGTTGAACAACTGAAATTAAAGACAGCATCAGATGAAAAATTACAGTGGTTTAATTCAAATTTATTTACCGTTAGTAGTACGCAATTACAAGAAATTATTCAGTTTTTTTTAGAGCTTTGGCGTTCTAATTCAGACTATGAGATTCAAGTTTTAACAATGTTGAAAGAGCTAAATCTTTCTTTGAAATTTGGAAGTGTAGATACAGATTCTGAGGTGATTACCAATATATTTGAGAAGTTGATTGGTTCATGCAAAGGTAAAATCTTATACGACGGAGCTTGTGGACTTGCGATTACACCAATAGCATTACAGGCTGAGAAAACGATTTTACGAGATATTAATGCTACAACTATTGGTATCGCTTCTATCTTAGCTGATTTGGCTGGTATAGAGGTGGATATTAAACGGTCTGATTCATTGGTTGATAATGAAGCCTCACATGGTGTTGATCTTGTTGTAAGTAATCCACCTATTGGCGTACGAGTACAATCGCAATTGGTGTCAGGTAATGAATATCTAAAAGACCAATTTATTCAGGCAAAAATTCCCTCAAGCGCATCTGAAAGTCTATGGATTCAGCAGGCACTTCATCAGCTCAATGATCAAGGTAAAGCATATTTACTTATTATCCCAGGTTGGTTATTCCGAGGGGGATATGATGCTGAACTACGTGAGAAGATAGTTGAAAAAAACTTGGTTGAATCGGTAACGCTTTTACCTGCTGGTACGCTTTTAAATTCAGCGGTAGAAATGAGCTTATTAGTTCTGAATAAGGCGAAAGTCTCCCATGACATTCGCTTGGTTGATGGTCGGAATTTTGGTACGAGAAAACGAGGCAAGCTTGTACTCACTGATGAAGAAACTCAACAAATTGTCAATTTAATTAATGGACATGATACCGAATCGAATTTGGTGAAAGATGTCTCGATTCAAGAGGTTCGATCAAAGAAGTATAGCTTGCACTGTTCTGAGTATTTTGAGCATGAATTAAAGCTAGCAGAACTGGATTTGGGTGAGGAATTGAAAGCATTGAGTGCTTTGCAAAATGAATATTCAATCACTCAAGTAAAGCTCACTCAGTTGCTAGGCCAAATTTAAAGGAGGGATATCATGTACGATACCAAGCATGTTCAAAAACGAGCACAACAGCGTGGCATTACCAAAGACATGATCAACTTTACTTTAGATCATGGTGTCATCCAAGGTGATCGATGGTTCCTGAATCGTAAGTTATTGAATGAGACAATTCATGAACTTGAAGCACAATTGAAAGTTGCCAAGCGACTCAGAGATAAAGGTGGGGTGGTTGTGGTCGCAGATGGAGAGGCTTTGCTGACGACCTATGATTTTGATAGCCGAAAGATGGCGTATTAAGGTGCAGTTCAAAAGTCTCGAACACAAGACATTCGAATTATTGCTTAGCGACAATAAATGTCGCTAAGCATAAAGATAGGCATTTGCTAGCGATTATTCAAATGTAGAATAGGGCTAGTTAAATGCAGGTTATTACAAAATATATATTTTTAGGTTAATACATGGATCACTCAGTACATAATAAATTGGTTTCTTTTATCTGGTCAATTGCAGACGACTGCCTACGTGACGTATATGTACGTGGTAAGTACCGTGACATCATTTTACCAATGGTGGTATTACGTCGTTTAGATACCTTATTGGAACCAACCAAAGCTGAAATTTTAGCTGAAGTCCAAGATCAACAGTCTGAGCCTGACTTTGTTGAATTAGATGATTTACCACTACGTCATATTTCAGGCTATGTGTTTTATAACACCTCACAATGGACGCTTAAAAGCCTATTTGAAACAGCGACCAATAATCAGCAAATTCTATTGGCAAATTTTGAAGACTACTTACGTGGCTTTAGCGATAACGTTAAAGAGATTATCGACTGCTTTAATTTATTTGCTCAAATCCGCCACATGGCAAATAAAGATGTATTGCTAGACGTATTAGAAAAATTTGTATCACCTTACATCAACCTGAGCCCATTTGAAATACAAGATCCGAACGGCTATAAGCTCGGTGGCTTGTCTAACCTTGGTATGGGGTATGTCTTTGAAGAACTGATCCGTAAATTTAACGAAGAAAATAATGAAGAGGCAGGTGAGCACTTTACTCCACGTGAAGTGATTGATCTGATGACACACTTAGTCTTTGACCCAATCAAAGACCGTATTCCGTATGCCTTGTCTGTGTATGACCCAGCATGTGGTAGTGGTGGTATGCTCACTGAAGCGCAAAACTTTATTGAAGAGCGTTATAGCAATGAAGATCGTGACATCTTCCTCTACGGTAAAGAGATTAACGACGAAACCTATGCCATCTGTAAATCTGACATGATGATTAAGGGCAACAACCCTGAAAACATTCGTGTGGGTTCAACATTGGCAAGTGATGAATTTGCTTCAACACGTTTTGATTTTATGTTGTCCAATCCTCCTTATGGTAAAAGCTGGGCATCAGATCAAAAATACATTGTAGAAGATAAAAAAGTCATCGACCCACGTTTTAAAGTCGAGCTTAAAAACTATTGGGGTGAGCTAAAAGAAGAAGATGCAACGCCACGTTCAAGCGATGGTCAGCTTCTGTTCCTCATGGAAATGGTCAGTAAGATGAAATCGACCGATGTCAGCCCAATCGGTAGCCGTATTGCCTCTGTCCATAATGGTTCGAGTTTATTTACAGGTGATGCAGGTGGCGGTGAATCCAACATTCGTCGTTATATCATCGAAAATGATTTACTCAATGCTATCATTCAATTGCCAAACAACTTGTTCTATAACACAGGTATTACCACGTATATTTGGTTGTTATCTAATAGCAAGCCTGAATCACGTAAAGGCAAAGTGCAACTGATTGATGCAAGTTTACTTTACCGTAAGTTGCGTAAAAACTTAGGACAAAAGAACTGTGAGTTTGCACCTGAGCATCTTGAAGAAATTTTAAATGTGTACCTGAATGGGCAAGATGTTGAGCGTGGTTTAGATGCTAACAATGACCCAATTGGCTTAGCTTCGAAAGTGTTTAATAACAGTGATTTTGGCTATTACAAAGTCAATATCGAACGTCCTGACCGCCGTAAAGCGCAGTTTAGTTTGGCACGTTTACAGCCATTACGTTTTGATAAGTCATTGCTTGAGCCAATGGAGTATATGTTTGCTGAATATGGTGATGCGATTTACCAAGCAGGCAAGCTCAAAGAAGTTGAAAAAGACGTTTTAGATTGGTGTGAGAAGCAAGAGATTAGCTTAAATACCAAAGCGAAAGCGAAGCTGTTCGATATTAAGCATTGGACATCGCTCAAGACATTATTTGAATCTGCTCAAGCGATTATGGCGCAAGTGGGTGAGGCGGAATCAAGTGACTTTAATGTGTTTAAAGACAATGTGGATAAAGCAATTAAAGCCCTTGGTTTAAAGCTATCTGCCTCTGAGAAGAACGCTATTTTAAATGCCGTAAGTTGGTATGACGAAACGGCTGAGAAAGTGCTGAAAAAATTCGAAAAATTAAATGAGCAAAAGCTAGCGCAGTTACTTGAAAAGTTAGGTTGCGAAGAGTCTGATCTAGCCGACTTTGGTTATTTTGCAACAGGCAAAAAAGGTGAGTACATCACCTATGAAACTAATGCCGATATTCGTGACAGTGAGTCTGTGCCGTTAAATCAGCGTATTCACCAATATTTCTTAGATGAAGTAAAACCGCATGTGGATGAAGCATGGATTAATTTGGATTCGGTGAAAATTGGTTATGAAATCAGTTTTAACAAGTATTTCTACCAACATAAGCCGTTGCGTTCACTTGAAGCTGTGGCTCAGGATATTTTAAGTCTTGAGAAACAAGCGGATGGTTTAATTGCACAGATTTTGGGTCTTTAAGGAGAAGCAAAATGTTTAATAAATATGATGCTTATAAAGATTCGGGTGTGGAATGGTTGGGGGATATGCCTAAACATTGGCAACTGACTTCTCTTAAAAGATTAGTAAAATTTCAAGTGGGTGGGACACCAAGCACGAGTGATTCTAAATCGTATGATGGTGATTTGCCATGGGTAACTATTGCTGACCTATCAGGTAGATATACTAATAAATTCCACTCAATTTCAAAAAGGGGGGTTCGATTAGCAAATATTCCCTTAACACCTAAGGGGAGTCTCCTTTACAGTTTTAAATTATCCATTGGTCAAGTTGCATTTGCTGATCGAGATTTATATACAAATGAAGCTATTGCAACATTTATTACGAATAATAGCCAATCTAGTAATTGGCTATATTATGCGTTGCCAATTTTCTTAGAAAAAAATGCAGCAAATAATATTTATGGTGCAAAAATCTTAAATCAGGATTTGATAAAAAACGCATGTATTTTGGATGTGCCTTTATCAGAGCAAATAGATATATCTAATTTTTTAGATCAAAAAACCTCTGAAATTGACCAAGCGATTGCCATTAAAGAACAGCAAATTGCATTACTCAATGAACGTAAGCAAATTGTGATTCAAAAAGCAGTGACGCAAGGTTTAAATCCAAATGTGGCGATGAAAGATTCGGGTGTGGAATGGATTGGGAAAATTCCTGAGCATTGGGAGTGTAAGCCATCAAGATATGCTTTCAGAGCAGTTAAACGTTTTAAACGAGATGGTTCGGAAATTAAATTCTCTGTTACTCAAAAGTGGGGAGTAATTCCAACAGATGAGATGAAAGAGAACTCAACTCAAGCAGAATCATTTGGTGGCTTTCAAATATGTTTAGCAGATGATCTTGTACTTAACAAATATAAGGCTCATTTAGGTGTTTTTTGGCGAGCTCCATCAAGAGGTTTGATAACAGGAAATTACACTGTTTTCGAACCACTAAAAGGCATTAATTCGAAATATTTTGAGCTTCTGTACCATACGCCTGTTTATATCGATATTTTCAGAACGATCGTTTATGGGATTGTGGAGGGTATGATGCCTTTATATAACAATGACTTTTACGATATGTTGTCAGTAGTCCCTCCACTACATGAACAATTAGAGATAGTAAAATTCGTTGAAGAGGAGCAGGAAAAATTTGCAAGCATTGAACATGTTTATCTAATGCAAATTGAAAAGCTTAAAGAATATAAAACCACGCTGATTAATGATGCTGTTACAGGAAAAATTAAAGTGGCTTAATTCGTTATACAGCTTTAAAAAAATATAAACCGCCAATGCAGAGCGTAGAGGAATACTTGTGAACAAAAATTTAAACGAACTGGCTTTAGAAAAAAATATAGAACGTGCATTGGTCGGTATCTGTAAAGAAGACCTTGCTCAAGGCATCGCTCAAGCCCATTCGGGTTTGGGTTATGTCATTGGGCAAGTGTCCGACTTTAATGCAGACTATGCCATTGATGAAAAACTGTTTTTTCAATTTTTAGAAAGCACCCAAAAAGACAGCTTAGATGCTTACAAAGCCTATAACAAAAACGACTGGAAACAAAAAATTTTAGGACGTTTTGACAAGCTCATTAAAAAACATGGCATTGCCTATATGCTGAAAAAAGGCATGGCACTTGATGAGCAACATTTTCACTTTATGTACCCATGCCCATTGGCAAGCAGTAGCCAATCAGTCAAACAAAATTTTGCGTCTAATATCTTTAGCGTGACACGGCAAGTGCAGTATTCACTGAAAAACCGTCGTGAAGAAATTGATATGGTCATCTTCCTCAATGGCTTGCCATTGGTGACGATGGAACTTAAAAACGCATGGACCAATCAAACAGCACGTTATCACGGTCAAAAACAATATCGTGAAGATCGTGACGCAACACAGCCATTACTGACGCCTGCACGTTGCTTGGTGCATTTTGCTGTGGATACCGATGAAGTCTATATGACCACCAAGCTAGAAGGCAAAAAGACGTATTTCTTGCCATTTAACAAAGGTACAGCTTCAGGTGGACAGGGTAATCCTGTTAATCCGAATGGCTATAAAACAGCATACTTGTGGGAAGAAATTTTTGTTAAAGAAAGCTTGGTCAATATTGTTCAGCACTTTGTCCGTTTAGACGGTAAAGATTCAGATCAACTCAGCAAACGCACCTTGTTTTTCCCACGTTATCATCAGCTTGATGTGGTGCGTAAAATTATTCGTGATGTGTCACAGCATGGCGTAGGCAAGCCGTATTTGATTCAGCACTCCGCAGGCTCTGGTAAATCAAACTCAATTACGTGGGCAGCTTTTCAGCTTATTGAAGCCTATCCAGATAATGCACTCGCAGCAGGAAAACGAGCATTACATCAACCGTTGTTTGACTCGGTAATTGTGGTGACAGACCGTAAAATTTTGGATAAACAACTGCGGGACAATATTAAAGATTTCTCGGAAATCAAAAACATTATTGCACCTGCGCTGAGTAGTGCAGAGCTAAAAAGTGCTTTAGAAACAGGTAAAAAGATTATTATCACCACCATTCAAAAGTTCCGCATCATTTGGGATAGCGTGACTGATTTAAGTGATAAAAACTTTGCCATCATTATTGATGAAGCACACAGCTCACAGTCAGGCGAAGCGCATAACAGCATGAACAGAGCTATGGGCAACGAAGCGTTAAAAAATGCTGATGATGTTCAGGACATGCTTGTGGCAATGATGACCACACGTAAAAAGCGTGAAAATGTATCGTACTTTGCCTTTACTGCAACGCCTAAAAATACCACTTTAGAAAAGTTTGGTCAGCAAGATGCAACAGGCAAATATGTACCATTCCATCTATACGGCATGAAGCAAGCGATTGAAGAAGGCTTTATTTTAGATGTATTGGCAAACTATACGACCTACAAGAGCTTTTATGAGATTCAAAAATCGATTGAAGACAATCCAATGTTTGAGTCGAAAAAAGCACAGCGTATCTTAAAAGCCTACGTGGAAGCGTCACAACAATCCATTGATGCCAAAGCCAGCATTATGCTTGAGCACTTTATTGACAATGTGGTCAATAAGAAAAAACTCAAAGGTGTGGCAAAGGGCATGGTGGTGACACAAAGCATTGAAGCAGCGATCCGCTATTACTTGTCACTTAAAAAATTGCTAAAGCAAAAAAATAACCCATTTAACATCATGATTGCATTCTCGGGTGAGAAAGAAGTTGATGGTATAACTTATACTGAAGAATCACTGAATGGCTTTAATGACGCTAAAACCAAAGAAAAGTTTGATTTAGATGAAAACCGAATTTTGGTGGTGGCAAACAAATATTTGACAGGTTTCGATCAGCCGAAACTGACCACGATGTATGTTGATAAAAAACTAACAGGCGTACTATGTGTGCAGGCATTGTCACGTTTAAACCGTGCTGCGCCTAAATACAACAAACGTACAGAAGACTTGTTTATCTTAGATTTCTACAATGATGTTGATGATATTAAAAAAGCCTTTGATGATTTTTACACCTCGACTTCATTGTCCAATGCGACTGATGTCAATGTGTTGAATGACATCAAAACTGCATTAGATGACACAGGCATTTATGAATTACATGAAGTGGTGAAGTTTAATGAACTGTTCTTTAGTAATGCGTCGGGCAGCGATTTAAGCCCAATTATTGATACAGTGGCAGCACGCTTCGATGAAGAGAGAAAAGGCTCATGGGAACATGAACAACGAGTTGATTTTAAAGTCAAGGCAAAACAATTCGTTAAAATTTATGCTCAAGTGTCTTCAATTATGCAGTTTAATAACAAGGAATGGGAACAGCTTTATTGGTTCTTAAAATTTCTTATTCCAAAACTGAATGTTCAAGATGGACGATTGAATGGTATTGATGATTTGTTGGAATCAGTCGATTTAAGCACTTATGCTTTAAAGCGTGAGCATATCAACAAAACCATTACACTTGATGCAGAGGAAACGGTTTTAGATCCACAAAATTCAAATCCTCGTAATCCAAGCGAAGAAAATGATGATGAAACCTTAGATGATATTATTTCTAAGTTTAATGAAAAGTGGTTTCAGGATTGGAGTGCGACACCACAAGATCAACGGGTGATTATCATTGATTTGGTGAAGCGTATTCAGCAGCATCAAAACTTTATGAAAAAGTATAAGCAGACGCAAGATCCACAAAACAGAGCACTCGTATTTAAAAAGATGCTCGATGAAATTATGGTGGTACAGCGTAAAAACATGGTGGATTTGTACAATCTCTACCGTAAGGACTCAGCATTCCAAGATACGTTTAGTCAGACCTTGGAAAACTTGATTGAGATGGAAGAAGTTTAATTTCGCAGGATCAAGCCCCTATTATGGGCTTGATCAGTATGAAATATTAATATAATGAGGGTGAAATGCGGGATTTGATTTTTGATATTTTAGCGAATTTTCCAAATTTAACAGGGCGAGAAATAGCAAAAAAACTTGGTGTGGAAAGACGAAAAGTTAACTCTTTTCTAGATAAGAATAGAAGTGAATTTCATCAAGATGAAAATTTCAGGTGGAGTAATTTTCAGAATAAAGAATTGGTTATCGAATTTCCCGAAAAATGGGTTAATGCTGATACTTTCGAAGCTAGTTTAAAAATTTATCCTAATTTATTTGAGTTAGATAATACAATACGCATTGTCTTTAATGAACGTTTATTATTGGATGCGATTATCAGATTACTTTGCTTAACCAATCAATTATGCCAAAAAGGAAAATTAATTTTTCTTGATTTTCGTAATTGTATGAATACTTTTGGGTATTTAAATCGCCTAAATTTTTTTAAGTATTTGCATAGTTCAGCCCAAGTGTTACCAGAAAGACCAAATACGAAACTAGCCGAAAAGTATAAAAATAACTCTGAAAATTTAATTGAGGTATTCCCAATATGTTCTGAAGACATGGACAATGAAGAAGTTTTGAGAATATCTAAAGTTCTAAAGAACTCTTTCAATGAATATGAAACACAAGTTCTTCTACCAAAATTGCAAATGTTTATAGGTAGTTTAATTGATAATGTTAGAGAACATGGGTACTCAAGTTTGACAGGGTATTCTGCTTTGCAAATTTATAATATACCTAATTCCAATCAAAAGAAGATTGTGCTTGTAATAGCAGACAATGGGTCTGGATTGATAAATACATTGAGGAAAGCTTTAACTTACGAGCATTATAAGAATATTGCATTACCATTTCAGGGTAGTGACATTGAAAGTAATAAGCGTTTAATTGCATATGTATTAAATAATGGTGGTATTACACAGACAGGTATTGAAAATCGCGGTTTAGGTCTAAATGAAGCACATTCTGCATTAGCTAAAATATCTAAAAAAGAAACAATAGATCTATTAAAACTACAGAATATTGATGTCAATGTTTCAATACGTCTTGATGATTGTAAGTATCATTTCCCATATCACTCTAACTATCTAAAATATATTGATTTGACGCATACAGGTGGCCTTACAAAAATGTATGGTACACAATTTATTTTAACGATAGTATTGACAAAATAGCTTCTTCTGATTAAAAGAACGACATGAATGAGAATGCACACGTTATGAAACTAATAGACTATTGCTCAAATAATCCTATGCCTTTTGGTAATCAAAGAGGTAGAGCAGTTTTTCCTCAATTGAAAGCAATTATCGATTCAGCACCAGCTCAAAGAGTATTTGAAATTTCATTTGAAGGGATTGAATTTACAGATTCCTCTTTTGCTAGAGAAAGTGTTTTACTTTTGGCAAAAATGTATCGTGGAAACAAAGGAATTTATCTATCTCATTTTGATCCTAAAAATGTGGACATGCTTGATAACTGGGATTATGCAGCTGAAAAAGTGGAACAACCAATTTTGGTGAAAATGGGAGATGATATCCGTTTGTTAGGAAATCAACTTTCTAGTTCTAATAAAGAAGTATTCGATTTAGTTATGAAGTCTAAAGCTATTACTACCAATAAAGTGGCGACCCAACTTGGTTTATCAGTGCCTAATGCGAGTACTAAGCTAAAAAAATTAGTTGATGAGGGATACATCCTTAGAGTTGAAGAAGTGGCAGAATCTGGTGGCATAGAATTTATTTACAAAAGTATTTGTTAAAATCTGCTTAAACATATTTACTTAATCAGAATAATCAGGTTATTATAGAAATAAGGACAACAAAGTCCTTTAATTTTAATATCTGATTCATCAGATTTATTTAAGCAGAATAAGGTGATGCTATGGCTACAAATCCTCCATCAGGTGATGGACATCGCAATGGAATGGTTCGAGACCGTTCTCAAACTCAAACCCCAAGTGGTCATTGGGTTAAACGTGATACTGGGACTGGGCGTTTTATGGATGTTAAGACATCGGATAAAACTCCCTTTAAAGGTGTTCGCAAAGAAAAATAGACAAGTAAATAATGCTCAATGGCTTTTCGAAGCCATTGAGTATCCTATTAAATTTTTAGATTAGAGAGTGTAATAATGGCGCGTAATCGTACTGTAAACTATGCTGTTGTAGATATTAAGTTACTTCGGGAAGGTACAACAGTTGAAACTTATGTTGAGCTTTTTGAAGAGCTTCGAAAGAACCCTAGACAGATTCCTTTGGAACGCAATAACTATTTAAAATTTCGTTTCATTAAACCATTGAATGAAGAAAACTTACTTAATGGTTTTAGTGGTGAAGTTTTTAAAAGTAATGGAATTACAAGTGATTGGTATGACGAAGAAAAAAATGAAAGAAATCGTCATAAAAATGTAGAGGAAAACTATATTCCATCTAATTTAAAAGCAAACCCAAGATTCTTTAAATTTATATTTTTTCCTTTACATCAAAAATTGGTTTGTGAAGTGAAAGACCCAGAAAATGAGATCCAAATCGGATTGCTTGAAAAATTTTTAAAGAAGCTAATTATAACGGACAAATTGCAGGATAAATTTGGCCGAATCATAGTGAGTACTGTCCCTGAAGTAATATCAGCAGAAAAAATCATCAATTCGAAAACTTTAAAGCGAATTCATATTTGTGTAGAAAAGTTAGAAATAGATGAGCAGTCCGATTCAGCTCACAAAGTTATTTCTCATATGGTTGATATGAATACAGAGTCTTATATTCAGACATATATCGCAGGTAAAAATGATTTTTTAAACTTAAGCGATGAAGTAAAAGAGCTCATAAAGTTTGCTGCAGAGCATGGCATTATTGAATATAAGATCGAAAATCAAGAAGGGTTAATAGAAGATAAAAGTACTGCTGAATCTAACCCTTTAATTATTAGAGTTCAGTATGATCCAGATGAAACAGATCAACATTATTTGATTCAAGCTAAAGCATTGGAAATTGTAAGTAACATTAATTAGTGGTCAAATTCGCAGTAGTGAATAGAGTGGGGTGTTATTTCATCCCACAGGTTTAACTAGCCATTTGGAGTAGTAATCATTGGATGTAATCTTAAAATATTTACCTCTTATCATTTTTATTTACCCAATTTTATCTTGGTTAGATAGCAGAAAACGCTTTACCCACAGTGCAAAATTTTATGCAGATAGGGCGGTATCTGTTAAAAAATATGAAGAAGAAATTAAGCGAGCTGATATCACTGATTATGAAAAGAGCGCCTTTGCACAGGCAATGGTAGCTACTGAAAAGCTAGGTTTTAAGGAAGTAAATATTCTTAAGCTAAAATCCCCTAATAACTTTTTTTCAATGGTTAATAAGATAAAAAAAATTAGACACAAGATTGAAGTAAAAAATCTTGGGCAGGAAAATGTGTTTGTTTCAATCGAAAGGTCTAAGACATTAAAATTTAAACCAATAATTTATTTACTTTTATACGTATCATCAGTGCCAATTTTTATATCGAATAGTCTCTTAACTTTGTTGTTTAAATATTTAGGATGGAACTTGTTTCTTGTCGATGTGAATACATATATTTTTTCTCAATTTGCTACCTTAATAGTTGGGATTCTAGTAGCAATTATTGCTGCGATGAAATTCATCAATCATGAAGTTTTAATGTCACTTATTAAAGAGGACGTTGTTATGGCAAAAGAAGAATTCGAAAGAGTTAATGATGCTGAAGAGCATTCACAAGATAACTTGATCGAACTTGGGTAAATCTGGGTTACATAACATGGATGTTCTTTAATAGTTTCAATAGTTTTAATTGCTAGTCAAGCTTCCACCACCTCAAAATTCCTAGCTACACTAGTCTCTTAAAAATATAAGGACATACATTATTTGTATTAAAAATAACAATAACTTATGATTACTAATTAGTTAATAATAAATTTTAACTATTAAAAATTAAATATTTATTAAAAATCAATATCTTAGTATTTTTTGAAATGATAGGGTGGTAGTGGTGGAAAAAGAAGCGCAACAGGATATTAAAAAATATTCCATGCAGATTGATTCTACTTCAGTGTTAAACCTAGTTTTACAGCAGAATTCAGTCGCTCTGATTCGAGAAATTCTCGTATCTTCGAAAGAAGTACTCTCTTGCTCCCGCATTATTATTAGGTCAAATCCTGAATATTTTAAAGAACATGTGATTAATATTGCTTATTTGGATGCGGATCAAACATTAGCTATAGAAAAGCCTAAACTTGTTTTTGATATTCAGTTTTTACAAGAACTACCTGAGAATTTAAAAGGGCAAATCGAAATTATTTGGTTCACAGATCAAGATCAAATTTTGGATGAAAAAGTGATTGAGATTGATTTGCTAACAGTTGATACATGGGGCGGTGAACGCCAACCTATTGAGCTCCTTACAAGTTTCTCACAGCCAAATGCTACTGCTCTCAGCCCTGTTTTAGTCAGTGCAAGTGAAATATTAAAAAGTAATAATGCAGGATCATTAAATGGATATCAGGATCGTGACAGAGATGCTGTTGTATCGCAGTTACAGGCTATATGGGAAGCTCTGCTTCAGCAAAACCTTCATTACATCGTAAACCCTGCAAGTTTTATTAAATCGGGACAGCGCATACGCCTACCAAAACAAATTTTTGATGAGAAATTGGCGTGCTGTTTAGATACTACATTACTGTTTAGTGCATTAGCTGAGCAAGTTGGTCTTGATACATTAATTGTGGTTGAAGAAGGACATTCTTACGTAGGGGTATGGTTGAATGAAACCCCTAATGTAGATCTCATCATAGATGATATCCAATCATTAAGAAAAAGATACGATCTTGGCGAAGTGGTCTTCATAGAGACCACATTGCTCACCCAACAAGCTAAATTTACTGCTGCACTCGAAACTGCTAAACAATATATTAAAGATGCAACCCGTCAGCATAAATTTTATCTTGCGATTGATGTGCGGCAATCTCGCTTACGTGGTATTAAACCGCTCTCTATTCACCACGAAAAGAAAAGCCATTTGGATCACTCTGAGATCGAATGGAGTGCAGCATCAATTCCTGTATATGAAGTTGACCAACCTGTTGAAACAAAAACGACACGTGTCGATCGTTGGTTGAGAAGGTTGTTAGATTTAAGCCTCCGTAATAAGTTATTAAATTTTAAAGATAATCGCTATAGCATACCTTTGCACTGTTCAGAATTAACATTAGCAAAATTAGAAGATGCATTAGCAAACCAAGAAGGTTTTCTCTTCAAAAGCGTAGATAGTATTTCACTGAAAGATATTCAACGTGATAATGAAAAACAGCATGTCAATCAGTATGTAGATGAGAATCTATCTAGAAAGCTATTATTTAGCCCACTTGAGACCCAAGCATTAGAAAAGCGTTTAATCGAAGTATATCGAGCGTCACGAACAGCATTAGAAGAAGGTGGAGCGAATACTTTATTTCTTGCAATTGGTTTTCTTGAATGGAAAGAATCGGAGCGTTCTAAAAAAACGTATAGAGCACCATTATTATTGATACCCGTACAAATTACGCGTGAAACCGCAAAAACTGGGTATCGGTTATTTATGTATGATGATGAGCCTCGTTTTAATGCCACGCTATTACCGCTATTAAGACAGGATTTTGAGCTCGATATAGCAGGCTTAAATCCATTGCCAACGGATGACGCTGGTGTAGATGTAAATAAAATTCTGCATATTGTACGTAAAGCAATTGTTAATGTTGCAGGATGGGAAGTAAAAGCTGAGGCAGCTATAGGGCAATTCTCATTCTCAAAATACTTAATGTGGCTAGATCTAAATACACGTCTAGAAGAATTAAAAAATCAGCCAGTCGTCAATCATCTGATTGAAACGCCAAGAGAGCCTTTCATTAAACAAGATGAGTTTCCTCAGCCAGAAAAACTTGATCAAGCTTATCAACCTCAACAGTTATTTACTCCTCTGTCATCCGACTCATCTCAGTTGGCTGCAGTGATGTCAGCAGCTTTGGGGAGAACTTTTGTCTTGTCAGGTCCACCGGGAACAGGTAAATCTCAGACCATTACTAACATGATTTCTCAATGTTTAGCGGATGGGAAATCTGTACTATTTGTATCGGAAAAAATGGCTGCTTTAGATGTAGTATATAGGCGACTAACGCAGGTTGGGCTCAGTGAGCTTTGTTTGCAGTTGCACTCATCAAAAGCTCAAAAGATGGAAGTTTTAGATCAGTTAAGAGAACGTGCTCAAAAAAATAACGATCCGTACTTTCTCGCCAATCAAGCTAAAAATACAGACTGGAAAAAACTTTCTGATCGATTAGTTCAAACCCGTGATGAATTAAACCTACATGTAAAAAATTTACATAGCCAGCATCAGATAGGCTGGAGTCTATATACTGCGATGAGTGATGAGTTACGTTACCGTGAAACGCCAACCTTGCGCTTGCCAGATATTGATATTGCGAACTTAACATTTGAAAAACGTGAAAAGTTAAATCAAGTTGTTGTACAGGCTGTGAATCAACGCCAACTAGTGTCTTCAAATATGGTCGAAGAGCTAGAAGGCTTTGGTGAGGGTTTGTCTGAACAAGTCTGGACATTAGCATGGCAAGAAGAGTATCAGCATGTACAAGATCAGATTGGGATTCAAGTCAACAATGTAAATAACTTAATAGGTGAATGGAATGAAGCATTTAGCTTTACTCAAAAAACAAAATTAAATGAAATCAAAAAAGATTTTAAGGTGTTTGATTCAATTGTAGGTTTAGTACAGCGCGCTGATCTAAAACTGATTGGGTATATTAAGGAAGTTGATCTTAATAGCATTCGTCGTTGTAAGAATTTAGTTTCAGACCTGAGTGGGCAACGTTCTAAATTGGTAGGGCAATATAATGATGAAATATATAAGGTAGAATTAGATCAGCTGATGTTTAAATGGCGTGAAGCTGAGTCTAAGATTTTTCCATTTTCATGGTTTGCCAAGTTTCAGCTTAGAAACCTGATGAAATTATATCAAGTCAATGCGAATCGCCCTACAGCAGTTGCAGTTGCTCATGATCTGCCACTTTTACAGCAGATTCAAAAGCAACAAAGAGAATTCTCTGAAATAGAAAATCAATGCTCGAATCAATTCGGAGAGTATTGGAAAGGTGAAAATACACCTTGGCAAACGTTTGAAGATGCTTTCAATCAGTGGCAAGAATTTAAAAGAATTATTGCTAGTAATCTAGAGGATAAAGCAACTTTATTCAAAGCGCTGGAATTTAGTAAAACACATAGTTTGGATGAGCTATCTTCTCATGTACAACAATTGGAAGCTTTGTTGGATAAGTTGCTTAATGATCATCAATTACAGCCTGACAAAGAACGTACCTCATATGGAGATATTTACTTTGAAGATCTCCTTTTAAGACAGCAACAATTACAACGTTCAAATAAATCTTGGCGAAATTGGCTGAATTGGCAAGTTGTTAAGAATCGGTTATTTAAAGAAGGGCTCAAGCCTTTAGCTCTCGAGTTGTTGAAGGAGGAAAGAGATCCAGATACGGCTTTAAAACTGTTAAATATAAACTTAGCCCGACAGTGGATCGTCTATCAATTTAGTAAGCATCCTGAGCTTAATCAGTTTAATGGTGATGAGCATGAGCAAAAAGTACAGTCTTTTGCTGAACAAGATAGAGCGCACCAGTTAGCAGCGAGTCAGGAAATTATTCACCGTTGGAATAAGATTTTTAGTGAACAAAATAAATATAAGACGCAATGGACTTTACTGAATAAAGAGTTAGGCAAAAAGCGTCGACATTTACCAGTACGAGAATTAATGAGGCAGATTCCAGATGTCCTTGTTGGACTGAAGCCATGCTTGCTCATGAGTCCTTTATCAGTCGCTCAATATCTTGATACTCAAGCAAAGTTTGATGTAGTGATTTTTGACGAAGCATCACAAATCCCAGTTTGGGATGCAATTGGAGCTTTGGCAAGAGGAAAACAGTCAATTGTTGTGGGTGACAATAAGCAAATGCCTCCGACAAGCTTTTTCGGAAAAGGTGATTCAGATGAAGAAATCGATGAGGAAATCACAGAGGATTTAGAAAGTATTTTAGATGAATGTCTTGCTGCTCAGTTACCAGAACTAGCTTTAAATTGGCATTATCGCAGTCGCTATGAAAGTCTGATTCAATTTAGCAACCAAAAATATTACAAAGGTGGACTATTTACATTTCCTGCACCTGTAGCGAAAGATACAGCGATACAGTTGCATATGGTCGATGGAGTTTATGATAAAGGTGATACGCGTACAAATTTAGGTGAAGCTAAAGCAATTGTAGAGTTTATTCTTCATCATCTGAAATCACAGCTTGGTCAAAATAGCCCTTTAACTCTAGGTGTTGTCACCTTCAATATGACACAACAGAAGTTAATTGAGGATTTACTCGATAATGAATTGGCAAAGTATCCTGAATTGGAAGCGATTAGCAAAGCTGGTATTGAACCGCTCTTTGTGAAAAATTTAGAGAATGTACAAGGTGATGAAAGGGATATTATTATCTTCTCTATTACCTATGCCAAAGATAAAGATGGTCGGTTATCCATGAACTTTGGTGCATTGAATCGTCAAGGAGGACAGCGGCGTTTAAATGTGGCAATTACCCGTGCTAGACAAGGTTTGCATGTTTTCTCTGCCTTGAGTCCTGAGGAAATTAATTTAGCACGTACCAATAGTGAAGGCGTTAAAGATCTAAAAGACTTCCTCATCTTTGCTCGAAATGGACAACTTCATTTGAGTGAAGTTGATCATAAGAAAAAGCACATGAAAAAAGAGTTTATACAATATCTTCAATTTAGGCTTCAAAAGCTTGGTTGGAATGTTGATCTTGGTGTTGGACATGGTGACAGTGGTGTCGATCTAGCTATTAGGGATGATCAAAGAGTTGGTAATTACTTGGCAGGTATCATTGTTGATGGAGAAGGGTACGCTCAAGCAGCAACAGCAAGAGATCGGGATCAACTTCGACCAATTGTCTTGAAGGCATTGGGTTGGGAAACGATATCAGTTTGGAGTGTGGATTGGTGGTTGAATCCTGAAGATAATTTAAATAAGTTGGACCAAAAAATAAAATCTATTCAATCAGAAAAAAGAGTTGCTTAACTAAGGAGAATATATAATGGGTTTGTCTGTTCAAAATATTGCAGTCAAGGTATTAAAAACGGATCTTGAAGACAATGAAGTTTCTTTTGCTGTAAAAGCAGATGTCACAAATATCAAAAAAGATGACTATGATGATGAAGATGTCACAGTAGAAATTCAGGGTGTTGATGTTGATGGTTTTGAAATCCTAACGGTATATCTTTCTGGTAAAGTTGATTTTAATACGACAAAAACACTAACTGATCGTACAGACTATCAAGATAAAGATGAGTTTGAACAGGTTGTTAAGTGGCAATTTGTTGATGTATAGATTTAGTATTTTCATTATAGTAATTTTTATTTAAGCAAGGCAGCGTCCTTGCTTAAATTTTGAGATCAACAACTCAATAAGCATCTAAAAAAGTTTTTGGATTAAACTTAGATGAGGACTTGTTTAAACCAAATTTTGATATTTTTGTACAAGCTACCGTACAAGCTTACTAAATACCTAATACAACCTGATAAGGTTTAAATCCTTCCAAAACAGCTTCGGAAACCAACTGAATGAAAGCCTCAGTTTTGCCATAGGCCATCCACTGATCCAAAGCTTCATAGTAGGCTAAGCGATTTTCGACCGTAATAACACAAGGAGGATATCCTGCTTTGAGTAATTCAAGATTCATCAAAAGACGTGATGTGCGTCCATTTCCATCGATGAATGGATGAATTCCAACAAAATCAGCATGTACTTTAGCTGCACGTTCAATGGGGTGTAACTTATGTGCTTCGGAGTTGTACCAATCGACAAGTTGAGCCATCTTATCATTCAATAATGTATAGTCGGGTGGGGTAGTCGTAGCACCTGAAATTAATACGTTTTGTTGGCGATAACGTCCTGCATTGTCATCATCGATATTCTTTAGAATGAGCTGATGGATATTTCGAATTTGCCATTCAGAAAAAGGTTCTTCTTTTCGAATAATGTCTTCGACATAGTAGATAGCATTTCTATGGTTGATTGCTTCAAAATGCTCTCGTAATGCTTTTCCACCAACAGTAATGCCTTCCAAAACGACTTTGGTCTCTAGCAATGTAAGTGTATTGCCTTCGATTGCATTTGAGTGATATGTCCAACGAACAATAAGATCTTCTTGTAGATTTTTTACAATTGCAGGGGAAAGAGGACGATGCTGATCTAATCTCATTTTTAAAGCATCAATATTTTCAAACATAACCTTAACCCTGAAGTTGTACCATTAAATGATACATGAAAAAAATAAATATAAAATGTGATGTTATATTGTTGCATTTTATATTGAGAATTTACGTGTTAAACTCAGTATACAATTTCAAATTCTCAAGAAAAATTTTAACAAAAGTCCGTGGCTTATGCCTTGATCTAAATTCATGTCATCTTAGGGAATCTAACTTCTCTAGAATAAGTTAAGAGATTTTTTTACGGTATTTTTTACGGTAAAGCTCAACGGTATTTAATTTTTATTAATATAAAACAATATGATAGTTCCTGAGTTTGGTGCGCGCTGAGCGCACCATTTCTTTTATGTCTTTCAAACAAAACATAGTCCGTCAAATAAAATATTTTTAGTAAATTTTTATCAAAATTTAGTGCGTAATCTGAATTGTTAATCTGAGTCGATTGAATCGTGAGATGCTCCAATACTGACAAATAATAATATATTTAGTCTCAAAATAAACATAAAAATGCTAAATATTTCACATAAAATTTACATGGCTTATTTTAAATTTAAATTGCGGTATTGCCGTATAAATCACATAAATTATGAATAATTCAAATAAGAGGCACAACAATGTACGAAGAAAAAGTTTTGATCCAAAATCGAATTTCGTGGGCGAGTATTTTCGCTGGCGTTATTGTTGTATTAGCTATTTCAATTTTAATATCATTGCTAGGCGTTGCATTAGGATTTGCGCTCCTAGATCCACAATCTACCACTGATATTACAAATGGCTCAGGGATAGCAATAAGCGTATGGACAATTATTTCATTGTTAGTATCGTTGGCTATTGGTGGATTTGTTGCAGGTCACTTGGCTCAAGCTGATGGTGCAATCCATGGCTTTATTGTCTGGTCACTTTCATTGCTGTTAGGTATCTGGTTTGGTGCAATGACCATTAGCGGCGCGGCAAAAATTACTGGTAGTGCGATTAGTTCAGTCAGTAGTGCTGCGGGTAGTGTAGCATCAGGAATTGGTCAAGGTGGCGTTAATTTAACTCAGATCGGAGTTCAAGCTTTTGAGGAATTAGTTCCTTTACCAAAGCTTGAAAATAGTGATGAAAAGATGTCAGAAGCATTACGCAAAACTGGGATCGAGGAACTGCAACCTGAATTCTTAAAAGCGCAGGGTGAATGGGCAAAGGAGCAAATTAAGGTTGCTGCAAAAGAGTTGGTGATTCATCCAGATAACAGTGATGCTATTATTCAAAAGTTATCAGAACAATTAAAAAATCGTGCACAATCTGTGACTGCTTCTATTAATAAGAATGAAGTCAGTGCTGCTTTAGCGAAAAATTCATCTCTAACTCCGCAAGAAGCGAATCAAGTTGTCAATAATTTCCTTATACAGCAGGATAAATTCTTTAATGATTTAGAGGCGAATATTCAATCTGCTAAATTGAAATATACTGAACTAAAAGATCAAGCACGTGAAAAAGCAGCTGATGCGACTAAAGCTGCTGCAAAAGCTGCTTTATGGTCATTTATTGGTTTATTTATTGGATTGATTGTGACGATTTTTGCTGGCCGTTTTGGTGTAAATCATTCAAATAATCGTTCACGTCATTTGGCTTAATTCTGAGCTTAAATTTAGAATTAAAAGTCGACCCATTTCGGTCGACTTTTTTGAATTAAAACTTTGTTCATATTCGCGAAACTTATTCTTATCTATAAATAAAAAAATTCAATTATATTTTTTTTATACAGTTGTTGAAAAGTGTTAAAGTCACTTCACATCACATATTGAAAGTATTAAATTAAAACTCACAGTAGGTTGTAAATAAATATTCAACGCTACTGACGAGTTGGACGGATCAATGACAGTTAGTTGAGTTCAGTTGAACAATAAATCTAACACTAGCCTTCCAACATAAAGCCCGCGTAAAGCGGGCTTTTTCATATCGGAATTATGCTTTAAACATGACTTCAACATCATATTTTCGAAATTCACTGAGCAGGTCTTGAATGATCGATCCACCCGTTTGTTCTGAAGCATTGAGCAGGACTTCTTTATTTTCAAGGCTATCAAAACATTCTATGTGATTGATTTGCCATTGATGTTCTTGATCAGCTTGCTCAATGATAATACGTCGAGGCTGCAATGAGCCATCTGCTTGACGCGGAATAACATTGGTAATGGCGAGCTGGATTTTCTCCACCTGGTCATGGGCATGCAAGAAGGTGAGAACCCAATTTCCGACTTTTTTAAGATACATAGGATTATCTAAAGGATCAAATTCTAGAATTTGGCTGAGTTTAGACATAAGGCACCTATTTATACCGTTGTTGTATGATCGTATTAATATATTTATGACAAAGATGTTCTACTTCGCCTTAGTCTAATAGCGGATGAGGTGGGCAGTGTTGAATGAATAAAAATAATAAAAAATATTTAATTATCATGTGATTATATTATTTTAATTATTGGTGTAAATTTTAGTTTAATCGTTTAAAAGTATTAAAAAAAATAGTTAATTTCTCACTTTGAGGTTTAGGTTCAAAGTGAGAGTCATGAAATATTGCTTAAAGCGTATCAATTAAAGTTTTTTCTAAGGCTTTTTTCAAATAGGGATCCAAGTCTTCTTGTCTTAGTAACCATGAAACATAATCTTTTGGAAGATCTACAATGGCTGTCCCACGATGTTTACCGAAGTTAATTGTACGAGGGATACGTGCATCTTCAGATACTTCATAGAGTTCTTCAATGTTTTGAATACCCAAATGATGAATAATGTGCATTAAAATATTTGCAGTCAAAATAATATCTGCGTCAGCTCGATGGGCACCTTTTAACATCTCTCTAGCTTTGCTACTGCCTTTACTAATCATATAAATTAAAGCAGAAATGTTGTGTGCTTCTGCATGAGGCCAAACTAGTCGAGAAAGAGCGAGTGTACAGATGGCTTTAATATGACTTGTTTCAACGCCGCATTGCTGAATAGCTCGAATATCATAATCAATATTATGACCAATAATATACGTCGTTTCTTGAGGTAACTCGAAGGTTCTGAAGTTGGGTTGATCTACTAAATCGCTTTCAAGAATATGATGAACCGCCATTGCAGCATAGGAAATTTTTTCGTCACCAATGCTATATAGTTGGTCAAAGATTTTTTCGCGATCAAGACTTAATTTGCCTTGTTCAATCTGAATAGGAGCATATGCAATTTCTATGGGCAAACCGTTCAATGTATGGGTTTCAGTATCCAAGATAATGGCTTGCATGCAAATGTCCAAGTAAATGATAAAGATGTAATTAATTTAACATTTTCAAATCTGAGCTCACAGTAATAAAGTCAATGAATTGTATAAATTATGCTGAATTGAACAAATTATGGGAATTATTTAGATAAGGTGCTCATTTAAAGAAATTTCGTTTTCTATGATATTGACGCTGCAAGTTTAGACTGTAGGTTGTTAAAAATAATTTTTAAAAATGAATAAATTTAAAAAGAATAGTCATAATTCAGATATTTGTTTTTATTAGTAATAGAGTGAACACACAAGAATTAATCAAATTTAATTGCAAACTGTTTAAACTTCATTCTCGAAATTTAACAAGTTCATGTTACAATACGCGCCAATCTTAGCACGGCTTAAAAGCCCTACATTAATAGGACCTCGCTAATGTTTGCCAATATCTCTATTGCTGACTTTGATCCAGAATTAGCTCAAGCTATTACGAGTGAAGATGCTCGTCAGGAAGCTCATATTGAGTTAATCGCTTCAGAAAACTATTGCTCTCCAGCAGTAATGGAAGCTCAAGGTTCAAAACTCACTAACAAATATGCAGAAGGCTACCCAGGCAAACGCTACTATGGCGGTTGTGAATATGTAGACGTGATTGAACAATTGGCAATTGACCGTGCTAAAGAACTCTTTGGTGCTGATTACGCGAACGTTCAGCCTCATGCTGGTTCTCAAGCAAACTCTGCAGTTTATCTAGCGCTTCTTAACCCAGGCGATACTGTTTTAGGTATGAGCTTAGCTCACGGTGGTCATTTGACTCACGGTGCTAAAGTTAGCTTCTCTGGTAAAACATATAATGCGATCCAATACGGTTTAAATCCAGAAACGGGTGAAATCGATTACGAAGAAGTAGAGCGTTTAGCTGTAGAACACAAGCCACGTATGATTGTTGCAGGTTTCTCTGCTTATAGCCAAATCGTTGATTGGCAGCGTTTCCGTGAAATCGCGGACAAAGTAGGCGCTTATCTATTCGTTGATATGGCTCACGTTGCTGGTCTCGTTGCTGCTGGTGTTTATCCAAGCCCAGTTCAAATTGCTGACGTAACTACAACGACGACTCATAAAACACTTCGTGGCCCACGTTCTGGTTTAATCCTTGCGAAAGCAAACGAAGAGATTGAGAAAAAACTTCAATCTGCTGTATTCCCAGGTAACCAAGGTGGTCCTTTAGTTCATGCTGTAGCGGCTAAAGCAATCTGCTTCAAAGAAGCAATGGCTCCTGAATACAAAGCATATCAACAACAAGTTGTGAAAAACGCGCAAGCAATGGCTGAAGTGTTAATCGAACGCGGTTATGATGTTGTTTCAGGTGGAACTAAAAACCACTTGTTCTTGTTGTCTCTCATCAAACAAGACATTACTGGTAAAGATGCTGATGCTTGGTTAGGTGCGGCTCACATCACTGTGAACAAAAACTCTGTGCCAAACGATCCACGTTCTCCGTTTGTGACGTCTGGTATCCGTATCGGTACTCCAGCTGTAACAACTCGTGGTTTCGGTGAAGCAGAAGTACGTGAACTTGCAGGTTGGATCGCGGATATCTTAGATTCTAAAGGTGATGAAACTGTCATTAACGCTGTGAAAGCTAAAGTTGAGACTGTATGCGCTAAATTCCCAGTTTACGCAAAATAATCTTCGACTTGAGAAAAGCCCCCCTCAAGGGGGCTTTTTTATTGAATGTTGAAATGTCAAATCTGTCATTTTTAGATAGTTCTGATATAACTGATGTATCTATTAATTATTCAATTGTCGTTATACATTTGAATTGGAGCAGAAAATGAGTCATCCAAATATTATTATTTCTGAACAGGATTTAAATCGTTTAGAAACCATGTTGGAACATCAGAAGCAGGTAACTCCAACGATGGAGCATTTAGAAAATGAGTTGGCTCGTGCTGAAGTCGTACAGCCTAAAGATATCCCTGCCAATGTAGTGACGATGAATGCTAGAGTACTGATAACGGTTGCACCGTCCACTGAATCTACAGAGATTGTGCTGGTATATCCCCATGACTTTAAAGGTGAAAAGGGGCAGGTTAATGTGATTGCACCTATTGGTGCAGCAATCCTAGGTTTGGCTGAAGGACAAGAAATTGAATGGCCTCAGCCTGATGGGCAAACAATGAAAGTGAAAATTGATAAAGTGCTCTATCAGCCTGAACGTGAGGGTATATATCTTTAACTAAAAAATAAAGCCTCTTGTGGAGGCTTTAAAGTTTATTATTTCATCGTGGTTTGTTGCATATATTTATTTAAATAAGTTTCGCGTATTTCTTTGCGCTGCTCGGCAGTCGTCGCGTTCATCATTTTTTTACGCAAATCATTTCGTTCACTTGAGCTCATCTGTTGCCAAGTTTCGCGCATTTGTATTTTTTCTTGTTCAGGCAGTTTAGTAAACCAATCCATTCTTTGTTGTAGAACAACACTTTGCTCTTCAGGAATTTCTTTCAAATTTTGATAGCGTTTAATCAGTGCTTTTTGTTCATCTTCAGAAAGCGATTCCCAAGATTCATTAAGTTCAGAATTATTGTCTTTCGAGAAGATCCAAAAACGTTCATAGCCTGCAAAACTGGTTTGTAAAAAACCTAATGTGCAGAGTGCAATCGCTAAGCCTTTAGCTGCCATGAGCTGATTTATCCTCACCAAAAACAGATAACATTTCTAGATCTTCCATCATTTGCGGAGAAAGTTTAGGGGTGACAATCACTTGTTGTGGGCTTGGAGCTTCTTCCAAATCAAACGCATTTGGAAGTACCACAAATCCTGTGATCGCGGCTGCTAATGCAAAACCAGTAACTTTCCAAGTCATAAACTGAGAAAATAAGGGTTTGTCTTTAATCTCATCAAGTACATGCTCCATCACGACCGCTTTATTGCGATGTTGTGATGCCAGTACATTCAATTTTTCAGTCACTTGTTTCGTAAATTCATCATGATTCATCCGATGATCCCCCGTCATTTGGGTTTAAGTGAGACAAAGCAGATCTTAAGCCCTGTATAGCTCGATGGTAATGGGTCTTTACACTGCCTTCTGAACAATTCATGATTTCGGCTGTGGTTTGTGTATCAAACCCTTCCCATGCTCTCAACATAAATGCTTGTTGTTGGCGAACAGGTAACTTAGAAATTGCATTTTGAATCTCCTCAACAGCCATCTCTTGTGCAAGAAATTGCAGCGGATTAGGTGTTGATTCATCCACAATATTGATGGTTTCGTCATCATCTTCATCGTGGTTATTTTTTTTAAATAACGAGAATGGAAAAGCCCGTCGAGATTCTTTACGACGCCAATCCTGAAGTTTGTTATTTAAAATGGTATAGAAAAGGGGATACCACTCTGCAGTGGATTTATCAGCATATGATTTATGCAAGGATATAAAAGCTTCTTGGACTAAATCCATGGCAATGCCATTGTGTCCTTGAGTTGCACTTTCCATCATCACCAATGCACGCCCAGTGACGTCTTGCATAAAATATTTAAGACGTTGTTCTGCCGTATTCAAAAGAACACTCGAATCTTCAGGCTTGACTTTTTTTGGTGCTAAATCCATAGAGATGGAAAATCCCGTCATTGGGTACCCACCATTATTTTCTAATCGTTACTTATATAACGTCAAAACATAATGGTAGGTTGACAATCTAAGCAACTATTTTTTAGCAGTTTAATAGATTTTTTTATTTTCAGTGACTTCGTTAATATATTTTAACGAATCATATCCGTTGGCGTACCATTTCAAAGAAACAAATCGATCCGGCAACTGCAACGTTTAATGATTCTTGACCACCCGGTTGGGGAATGGTAATTGCTGAAGCATGCGCTAGGGCATATTCCGAAACGCCTTGACCTTCATTGCCCAGTACCCATACGCAAGCTTGAGTTAAGTCTTTTGCATATAAACTTTCTGATTCATGTGAGCTCGTGACATACACGGGAATTTTGAATTGAGACAGCACATCTTCAAGCGCAACGTTTTCATAGGTTTTTAATGAAAAGTGCGCACCCATTCCTGCTCGTAATACGCGAGGAGACCACAAAGATGCTGAACCTTTGGTGCAAACAATTTGTTCAATACCTGCAGCCGCAGCTGAACGAAGTAATGTACCTACATTGCCTGGATCTTGAACATTTTCAAGAATTAAAGTGTCTTGAGTATAATCTAGAGCATCACGTTGAGTTGGTAAATCTACAATCGCTAAACATGCTAAGGTGGTTCCTAGCGTGCTAATGTCTTTATAGAGTGATTCACTAATAACAAACACTGAACCTGTATAGTGTTGTGCGATTTCGTCAAAATCGGCGTGTTCCATTGCTTTTTCAGTGGTAAAAATCGAATTCAATTTACGATTTTTTTCTAACCAAGCTAAGCACAAATGTGTGCCTTCTAGAACAGTTTGGCCTTGCTTTTTACGGTAACTATTTTGATCAATTAAACCACGTAAATGTTTAATTTTCGGGTTGTCTTTAGATTCTAAAAAGATGATGGCCATTCAGTTTGACTTCCATGAGAGCCTAAATCAATAGGCTCTCAATTGTAAATTATTGATGATAAGCAGTAACAAGCTCAACTTCATTTTTTGAACCAATGACGACTGGTACACGTTGGTGAAGTTCAGTCGGTTGGATTTCCATAATACGCACGCGACCTGTTGTCGAAGCACCGCCTGCTTGTTCCATGAGCATACTCATTGGATTTGCTTCATACATAAGACGTAAACGACCAGCTTTTTTAGGATCTTTGGTATCGTAAGGATATAAGAAGATCCCACTACGGCAAAGAATACGGTGGATATCACCGACCATGCAGGCAACCCAACGCATGTTAAAATCTTTTTCACGTACAGATGTTTTACCCGCTTGTAGCTCACCAATATAACGTTGAACAGGTTCTTCCCAATGACGTTGGTTTGAAGCATTAATGGCGTATTCTTTTGTATCGGCATCCACTTGGATATTTTCAGTCGTCAACAGGAATGTTTTTGACTCTGGATCAAATGTAAAGAAAACAGTACCTGCACCAACGGTTAATGCCATCATAGTTGATGGGCCATATAACACATAACCAGCTGCGACTTGTTCAGTACCTGCTTGAAGGAAATCTTCTGCTTGTGTCACTGAATTTTTGGCAGGTAGGATAGAGAAGATGGTGCCAACACACATATTGATATCGATATTACTTGAGCCATCTAGTGGGTCGAATAAAACTAAATACTTACCATTCTCTTGTGCTGGGGTAAACTCATCGAGTTCTTCAGAAGCTAAACCGCCTACATTTTCGTTGTTCTTTAGCGCATCAATTAAATAGTCATTTGAAATAACATCTAATTTTTTTTGCGCTTCACCTTGTACGTTTTCATTACCAGCACTACCTAATACACCCGCTAAGGCACCCTTTTGCAATGCTGAATCGATGGTTTTACACGTTTCAGCAATTGTTTCAATTACATTAGAGAGTTCAGGCGTTAGATTTCCTTGTTGTTGTGCAAGATATTGTGACAAGGTGAGGTATGACATTACAAGGACGCTCCTAAAAGCTTTAAAAGAATAAAATTTGGATCTTGGGCTATTTTAGATGAGTTCAGTGCAAAATAGAAATTATCCTGCGTTATTTGTGGTGATTTTGCACTTGCCAGAGTTTTAGAACATGGTATGTTGATAGGAGGATGATTTTAAAAGGAGCTTTAAAATGAGCATTCAAAAGTTTGAAGCAACTCCAACGCCAGGTGAGGCAATCGACTTAAACGAAATTAGTTCAGAGAGTTCCAAGGAAGCATGGAAACAGTACGAGGCTAAACCTGAATATAAAGAGTTTAATAAGCATGACATGATTGAGTCTATGCAAGTGCCCATGCCAGACTCGCAAAGGTCTTAAACCTGATATAAAAAAGCGCTCGAATTGAGCGCTTTTTTTGCATTCATTAGCGAAGAAGTGGTGGCACTGCTTCATAATTGAGTTCTACACGACGGTTTTCTTTCCACGCAGCTTCATTGTTACCTGTATTAATTGGCATTTCTTTACCATAACTCACTGCTTCGAGTTGGTTTGGATTTACACCATTTGTAACCAAATAACTTTCAACTGCTTTGGCGCGTCGCTCACCCAAAGCCATATTATATTCACGCGTTCCACGTTCATCGGTATGACCAGTTAATGCGATTTTAGAGTTTGCATTTGCCAATAAAAATTGTGCATGTGCTTGGAGGGTTTGATAGTCCTCAGTAGATAGCTCACTGCTGTCATAATCAAAGTGAACAACACGTTTAGCCAAGAAAGCTTTATTGGCTTCAGTTACCCCTTTAGCAGAAGCACCCGTTAAGTTTTGAGCATTTAATGCTGCATCTTCACTGAGACCAGTCGTATTCACAGACGTTGACGTTGATGGTGGTGTCATCGTAGTGGTATCTGTAGTTGCTGGTTTACGGCTTGCGCAACCCGTCATTACTAAACTTACAGCAATGAGTGGAAGAGCAAACGTTTTAATCGCGTTCATGTTCATCTCCTTGAAAGATTAAATTCGATTATTTAGGTGCCCAAGCAGGTTCACGAACTTCACCTTGTTCGCTAGGTAAATTCATGCGGAAGCGACCATCTGTAGACATAATCGATAACAATCCACGGCTGCCTTCACGTGTCGCATACACGACCATTTGACCATTTGGTGAAAAGCTTGGTGATTCATCTAAACTGGTTGGCGTTAAAATGTTCGTGATTCCAGTTGAGATTTCTTGAATTGCTACCTTATAGTTGCTGCCTGAAGGGCGATGTACTAAAGCAACATATTTACCATCGGCACTTAAACTTCCACGTGCGTTGAATGCTCCGCGGAAAGTCAAACGTTTTGTTGAACCATCAGCAAACGTGTAATGATAGATCTGTGCTGAACCACCACGGTCTGAGGTAAAGATAAAACCTTTACCATCTGGGGTATAGCGAGCTTCTGTATCAATTGCTGTATTATTTGTCATACGCTTCACTTGGCGCGTATTTAAATCCATTTGATAAATTTCAGGGTTGTCATGCATTGAAGCAGTGAACAACATGCTTTTACCATCAGGGGAAAAACTTGGCGCACCGTTTAAGCCACGGAAGCCAGCTAATTTTTCACGTTGTCCAGTCGCTAAATCTTGAACATAGATCGCTGGACGTTTGGTTTCGAATGAAACATAAGCGATTTTTTTGCCATCAGGCGTCCAAGCAGGGGATAAAATTGGATCGCGCGAACTCAATACAGTGCGTGGTTGTTCGCCGTCCGTATCTGCGATTTGTAAAGTGTAGCGATTATCAGGAGTCGCAGGATTTCGCAAAACATAAGCGATGCGACCACTAAAGTCACCAGGAATACCTGTTAATGCTTGGTAAATCGCATCACTGATCATATGTGCTGCAGATCGAATGCGCGATGGTGGTACAGTTAATAGTTCATTGAGCAAATATTGTTGTTTTTGGACATCATAGAGTTGGTAATGAACAGCCAATGAACCATCAGGATTGGTTTTAACTTCACCATTCACAACATAAGGTACGCCTGCAGATTGCCAAGCAGCACCATTGGCTTGATTGATGGTTGCTGTTGCAGGTAAATTTTTAGATGAACTGGTAAAGCGACCTGAACGGTTTAAATCTTGCTCTACAACAGGGTATAAGCGTTGATCACCTACGAATGGCACGATAGCAATTTTTGGTGCTTCTTCAGGTGCTTTGGCAATTTCAAGATGAAGCTGTGCATAAGAGGTCGTAATGAGAGCAGGGCTAAATGCTGCCAAAATTGCTAAACCGAGAAGATGTTTTGAGATCATTTTCATGAGAGGTCACGTACTCAAGATACTAATTTTTCGAATATTCTAGCTTTTTAGCATATAGCTCCGTACCGAATCTATATAAAGCGTGTAATTATCCGCAATTCATGAAAAAACCTTTCGACGAATCGAAAGGTTTTTTATTATTTCACGGTGAATGAAGAAGTGAAACTACGAGCTTCACGCCTTGCATCAGGATCGGATGGCATCGGATATGGTGCTGCTGCACGAACAGCCTGTTCGACACTGGCTTTGACATCTGGATCTGATGCATTGACGATGACTGAAGTCACAGAACCACTGTCAGATAATGTCACGCGTGCTGTCGCTTTTTGACCTGAAGAGCCTATTGGCATTCTCCAAGCACCTTTAATTTTTTGCTCAAAGTCTCTTTTTGCTGAAGAAGCGATGCGTTTAGATTCAGCTTTTTTGTTGGCTGCTTCTTGTCTAGCTTTTTCAGCGGCAGATTCTCGAGCTTCAGCTTCGGCACGTTCTCTGGCTTCGGCATCCGCTTTTCTTTGTGCTTCCTGACGAGCTTTCGCATCAGCTTCCGCTTTAGCTTTGGCATCAGCTGCAGCCTTAGCTTTACGATCAGCATCCTGTTTGGCTTTTGCATCTGCTTCCGCTTTAGCTTTCCGATCAGCATCTTGTTTTGCTTTGGCTTCAGCAGCAGCTTTAGCTTTCCGGTCGGCTTCTTGTTTGGCTTTAGCATCGGCCTCCGCCTTAGCTTTTCGATCAGCTTCTTGTTTCGCTTTTAAAGCCGCATCAGCTTTCGCCTTTTGTTGTTGTTCCTGTTTTGCGTTTTGCTCTGCTGCTTTGGCTTTTTGGGCGGCTTCTTGTTTAGCTCTAGCATCGGCCTCAGCTTTAGCTTTACGATTCGCTTCTTGAGTCGCTTGACGTTGTGCTTCAGCCGCTGCTTTACGTTCGGCTTCTTGTTGAGCTTTAACCGCAGCCGCTTGCTCAGCTTTACGGTCGGATTTTGGCTCTTCAACTTTTGGTTGAGTTGGAGGAGGTACAGCAGGTGCAACAGGAATCACAGGAGCATTTTGAATAGGCTCATTGGTCTGTTGAACATTTTCTTGAACGTTCTGGTGCGCTGTATCTGAATGATCAGATTCAACCAATGGTGTGGGTTCAGGTGGTACCAGATCTTCAGGTTTAACTAAAACTGTTTTAACAGTTTTAGTTGGCTCAGGAGGTTGAGTCAATCCAAGGAACAACAAGCCTGTGATCGCAATCACATGGACCACAACAGTGAATCCGATTGCAATTTTCTTTTCTTTTGAAAAGCGAGAGTTAGATTCTTTCATAGCTTATTGAATTGGTTTGGTCAGCAAGCCAACTTGATTGATCCCTGCATCTTGTAAGTTAGACATGAGTGTCATCACCTCACCATATGGTCGAGTGTTATGACCATTGATGACGACACTAAATTGTTTATTCTCATGTTCAGCAGTTTGTTGTGCATCACGAAGTGTCTGTTGTAATTCCTGCAAGCTCAGTGGACTTGGTTGGCTACCCTTGTATTCTAAAAAGTATTGTCCTTGTTGATCTAAAGTCACCATAGCTGGTGCATCCTTAGATTCAATCGGTACACTGTTTGCTTCAGGTAAATCAACTTTTATGCCACTTGTGATCATTGGTGCAGTCACCATAAAAATCACCAAAAGTACTAACATGACGTCAATATAAGGAACTACATTCATGTCACTGTTAAGTGGCTTTTTGATGCGTTGGAAACGCCCTGAACGACGAACGGCCATTTATTCAGCTTCCTGTGTAGAACCCACAGAACGACGTTGTAAAAGCGCCACCATTTCTTCAGCAAACAAGGAACGATCTGAGTAAATTTCTTCACTTTTGGCCGTATAGTGGTTGAATGCAAGTACTGCAGGAATCGCGGCAAATAAACCAATAGCAGTCGCAATGAGGGCTTCCGCGATACCTGGTGCGACAGTTGCTAGTGTCACTTGATCGACTTGGGCTAAGCCGATAAAAGCATTCATGATGCCCCAAACTGTACCAAATAAACCAACATAGGGTGCAACTGAACCAATACTCGCAAGCGCACTGAGACCTTGTTCCATACGGCTCTGATCTCGGCTTAAACCCACCCCAAGAATACGCTCTGTGCCATCAATGACTTGTGCTGTTTCTGCTTTGGTTTTTTTGAGTTTGAGAAACTCTGCAAAACCAAGATAAAAAACATCTTCCAAACCTTCACGCTTAGAGTTGACTTGAGCATTGTTATATAAGGTGTTGAGTTCTGCACCAGACCAAAAAATCTTCTGAAAATGATCATCGCCTTGGCGAGCTTTCTTAAACGTCATATGTAACTTGGCAATAAGGTACCAGCTAAAGAGTGAAGCCAGTACCAACACCAGCATGACCAGTTGTACGACTGGACTCGCTTGAAGAATTAAATCTGTGACGTGAAGTGAAGATTCGAGTTGTGTTGCCATAGTTACATGTGCCAATCATATTTTTATGCGTGGGCTAATTCTTTTTCGATTAGATCACGGATTTCATTTGGAATTCTCAGCGGTTTCATTTCAGCGCTAATACACGCCAATTCTACTTCCCCTGAAGCTAGCATGATTTCACCACGATAAATATTTTGTTGCAATACAAAAGACGTTGCTTTACACGAAACTACACTTGCTGTAACAGTAATTAAGTCATCCATTAATATTGGACGTGAATATTTAAGCGCTAATTTATGCACGACAAAATTGTAATCTTTTTGATGCCAGTAATGTGAAATCCCTGAAGCGCGTAACCATTCTGTACGTGCGCGTTCCATAAAGCGAATATGATTGGCATGATAAACAATGCCTCCTGCATCTGTATCTTCAATATACACTCGGATTTGAAATTCAAATTTGTTCGCCATACAGGTGTTCCATTACTTTAAATAGTCCAGTGTTTTGCAACATTCTTGACAAAGAATGCGAAACGCTGATTTGTACAATGTTTGAAAGGCTTGAAGTTTAGCACTCCATTTTTACAGACCAATGGCACAAGATTTCAAAAATAGCTGTAGATTGGGCGAAATATTTTAAGATGAAAATGCAGATTTAATTGAATTTTAATCATGTTTGGCATAGGGATTGATTAAATAAATTCACATGAAATTTATAGTTGGATTTGAGTGCATGTTAAAAAGTTAGCTTTATCGATTTCGATTGCTACATCAATATTAAGTTTTTCGACTTTTAGTTCGGCTGAAGATTTTAAAATTTTAAAACAGATTGAAAGCAAGCCAATTTTACTAAAAAAAGGGGAATATGCTGGACACTATTATATTCCAAGCACACTCAATACTATTCAATGGGGTTATCTACCGAATAAAGATGCTAAGCCAGTTTTAACGGTTCCATCGGGGAGTCATGTGACTTTTGATACAGTGTCACATGAAGGTTTATTAGAGGATCAAAGGCGTGATGCTGAAAAATACTTTACATTTAAAGGTGTTAAAAAAGAGCACATTTTAGATGAAGCGAAATTGATCACCCGCTCTAATTTAAAGCATGATTTCCATAAAGATGGTCCACACATTATTACTGGTCCGATCTACGTTGAAGGTGCAATGCCGGGAGACGTGCTTAAAGTTGAAATATTGAAAATAGAACCACGTGTTCCTTATGGTGTTATTTCGAACCGCCATGGTAAAGGTACATTGCCTGAATTCCCTAAACGACAAAAACATGATCATGCTTCGCCAGAAAATCCAGATGCTTATGGCAATGTTTCAGTATTTACACCCATTGCTCAAAATAAAGAGGGTGTATGGGAGGGGGTGATTCAAACAGAATCTGGTAAAGCGATTCGTTTTCCATTAAATCCGTTTATGGGAACAATGGGTGTTGCACCGAATACCAGCGAACCTGTTCACTCAGTTCCACCCTCATTTTATGGTGGAAATATTGATATTAATGATTTAACTGCTGGGGCAACCGCTTATTATCCTGTTCAAGTTCCAGGTGCATTATTCTACACAGGTGATAGTCATTTCGTTCAAGGCGATGGTGAGGTTGCATTAACTGCTTTAGAAGGTTCAGCGCGTGCAACGTTTAAAATTAGTGTGTTAAAAGCGGGTAAAGATCATATTCCAGGTAAGCAACTTTCTCAGCCATTAGGTGAAAATGGTGAGTTTTGGATCATGCCTGGTTTAGATGAAGATTTGGATGAAGCAATGCGTAAATCTACGCGTGAAGCAATCAATTTCTTAGTAAATGAATATGGCATAAGTGAAGAAATTGCATATGCTTATCTCAGCGCTGCGACTGATTTTGAAGTTTCTCAAGTTGTAGATAAAACCAAAGGCATCCATGCGATGATTCGTAAAGCAGATTTTAAAGAGTTCATCGAGCAGAAATAAATTTTTGATTGCTGGAGTGTATCTTTGATGCCATGAATGAACTCCCTTCATTCTCAACTCCTTTATAAATTCATGTATATGTGAGAGTTAGAGTTAATTTAGTGAAAACATGAATTTTTTTATTTAAAAAAATAAATATTTATATAAAAAACATGTAGTTAAATTTTGGCACGCTCCTTGCGAAGTATCTGGTGGCTTAGATAGGACATTTAAGCATAAGGATAATTTAAGAACACTGGAGACGTTTCATGGATAATTTAAGTATTTTAACAAAAGGTGTGGACACCTTAGTGACGGTCGTTGGTGCAGGGTTTACTGGACTTTATGCCTTATTCAAACTGCGTGATCAGATGAAAGTTCCAGTACGCGTTTTTGAAAGTGCACCGGATGTCGGTGGAACTTGGTACTGGAATAATTATCCCGGTGCACGTTGTGATATTGATAGTGTGCATTATTCCTATTCATTTGATGAAAAATTACAGCAAGAATGGACCTGGAGCGAGAAATTTGCAGCCCAGCCAGAAATTCTACGATATCTCAATCATGTGGCAGATCGCTTTGACCTGAGAAAGGACATCACCTTCAATACCAAAGTCACGTCTGTGGTCTGGAATGAACAAGAAAAAAATTGGACAGTAACGACCAATCAGGGTGAAGTCATTAAATCTCGTTTCTTTATTTCTGGTGTAGGGACATTGTCCGTGCCGAAAAAACCGGAATTCCCAGGTGTAGAAAACTTTAAAGGTCCAACACTGATTACCGGCAACTGGCCAAAACAACCAATCAGCTTGAAAGGCAAACGTGTTGGTGTAATTGGCACCGGTTCTACGGGTATCCAGCTTATTACGGAAATTGCCAAAGAAGTCGGTGAGTTATATGTGTTCCAGCGTACACCAAACTACTCCACTCCATTGGGTAATGGGCCTACTCAGGCAGAGGAAGATCTCGAGAACAAGGCCAAATATACTTTAATCAGACATAATGCCCGCAATCATTTCCTGGGGGTACCTTATAACGAAGTACAGCCTTCAGCACTGGCAGTTTCCGAAGAAGAACGTTTAAAAGTTTATGAAGACCGTTACCAGCGTGGTGGTTTCCGTCTGTTTATTGATAGTTATCAGGATATCTTGTTTGATCCGAAAGCCAATGAAACTGTATCCGAGTTTATTCGTCAAAAAATTCATGCTCGTGTGAAAAGGCCAGAAGTAGCAGAATTGTTGGCACCGAGAGATTATTGCTATGGCACTAAACGACCACCCATGGAAAGTGGATATTACGAAGTATTTAACCAGGACAATGTGCATTTAATTGACGTTAAACAAACTCCAATTTCCCGTATTGATGAGAATGGCGTTGTGGTTGGTGATCAGTTGCATGAGGTGGATGTCTTGATTCTGGCGACCGGTTTTGATGCCATGACTGGACCATTATTTGCGTTAGGGATCCAAGGCAAGAACCATGAAAAACTGACTGAAAAATGGAAAGAAGGACCACGTACCTATTTGGGGCATACCGTGAGTGGATTCCCGAATTTATTTCTTGTGACAGGTCCACAAAGTCCCTCAGTGCTATATAACATGCCTTTAGCGATTGAAGATCATGTTGACCTTGCGACAGGCATTATCCAACACATGATTGATCATCAGCTTCTTGAAGTTGATGCAGATGCTCAAGCGGAAGAAGAATGGGTGAATCATGCCAATGAGCTGGCTCAGGCAAGTCTGCTACCAAATACGGATTCTTGGTATATGGGTGCCAATATTCCCGGAAAACCACGCCGTCGCCTGGTGTATTTAGGTGGAGTACCGAAGTATCGTGCGATTTGTGATGAGATGATTGCTAAAGGTTATCAGGGTTTTCATTTTAAAGCAGGCGATCCTAACAGTACTTTACTTCAACAAGTGTCTTGATCGGTCAGGAGAATTCATATGCCAATTACTCAAGAAATTGCAACTCTACTCGGTCAGATCCAAGAAGCAGGAGTGAAACCTTTTCATCAAAGTCAGGTAGATGAAGTGCGTGCAGTAGTTGAATCATTCCACAACATGCAAAAGCCGGTCGAGGTGAAAACCAAAACGACCGATGTTGAGTACCGCACAGGAACTTATCTGCGCATTTATCAGCCAGAACTTGCAGGAAAAACACTCCCTGTGCTGGTGTATTATCATGGAGGTGGCTTTGTCGCTGGTTCGCTGGCTGTAGCCGATGAAACTTGCCATGTGCTGGCGCAAATGAATCAACATATTGTGGTGTCAGTGGATTACCGTTTGGCGCCTGAGCATCCGTTTCCAGCCGCACATGAAGATGCCAGACAGGGATTGGAGTGGGTGTTTCAACATATTCAAGAATATGGCGGTGACGAGAATCAAATCTCAGTCATAGGTGACAGTGCAGGAGGTAATCTTGCAACGACATCTGCGTTATGGGCTGTATCACAGGATATGAAGATTGCCAAACAGATCTTAATATATCCAGTGATACAGCCTGAGATGGATTCTGCCTCAAGAAATGATGAAAATGGTTATCTAATTTCGCAACAGGATATGGACTGGTTCTGGAAAAATTATCAGATCCAAGATGGGCAGTCTATTCAATATTCACCTTTACAGTATGACAATCTATCCGCTGCGCCAGAAACTTTAATTGTGACCACAAATATGAAGTATCGCGGGATGATGCGGAATATTATGGATTCCGTTTAATCGAACAAGGTATAACCACCACCATCAAGCGTATTCGGAGTGGTGTACATGGTATTTTCTGGCTATCTGCAGTCGTGCCTGAACACCAGACGATTCGGGAGGAAATTGCTCGATTTTTAAAGAAATAACTCCCATTCAAAACCAGCCAGTGAATGGCTGGTTTTCACATTCAAAGCGCATTAATCTTATCGATATGTGCTTGATATGCTCGATGAGATTGAAGAATGAATCAAAGGAGCAAAACGTAGTGTTTTGTAGTTTTGTCATCTTTGACACTGTATTTCTAAATTGGCGATCTATACACTGACCTAGAAACGCCTGCTTATTTATAAAAATAATAATATATTCAAACAGTTCAGGAAATTTGAAATTAATTGAGGGATGGAGTAATACTCAATGAAAAATTATATGGATATATCGGTTAGCGATTTTATTAGTAAAATTTCTTTTGAAAGTGAGGACGGTAAAATCTGGTTCGATGGAGATCGATCACTTCTCTTTAATGCGAATAGTTTGTATACACTGAAGCATTTTTTAATTGATGAATATGGGATTGATCTAGCTAAAAAAGTTATCTATCGCTGGGGTTATGAAATTGGTAGTGAAGATGCTGTGCGAGCGCTCAAACTGCGCGCAGATGATCAGTTGTCAGCTTTTGTGACCGGACCTCAACTGGCCAAGATTCGTGGCATGGTAAATGTTGATATTGAGACGCTGGATTTCAATCCCAAGCAAAACAAGTTTAAAGGTATATTCAAATGGAATGACTCCTATGAAGCCTATGCACAAATTAAGAACATGTCTTACTCGACACACTGTTGCTGCTGGTGGTTGACGGGTTATTCCAGTGGTTATACCTCAAAATTTTTAAATGCTCCCTTTCATTATGTCGAAACACATTGTGTTGCCAAAGGAGATGAGTGTTGCCGGATTGAAAGCCATGAAGGGCAGGACCGTCATTTTGGACTGAAATCTGAATATTTTATTGAAACCATTAAACCATTATTTTCCAACAGCTACTTTGATGCCATAGGAAAATCCAAGACCTTTGCCAGGGTGTGCCAATTATTGCTCAAGGCAGCAGAGTCGGATATTACGGTATTGCTACAAGGCAGCACAGGGGTTGGGAAAGAAGCATTTGCGCGTGGTATCCATCAGAATAGTGCCCGTAAAGATAAAGAATTTGTCGCAATTAACTGTGCCTGTCTGCCAGAGCAACTGATTGAAGCGGAATTGTTTGGTAGTAATAAAGGCGCATTTTCCTGGACGAAATTATCGAGCTATCCCCTAAAGCGCAGGCGTCTTTGCTTCGTGTTTTGCAAACTGGTGAGTTTGAACGGGTGGGGGATACCAAGACTCGCAAGACCGATGTCAGGGTAGTGGTCGCTTGTAATGAAAGTCTGAAAAAAGCAGTAGATGAAGGACGTTTCCGCAGTGATTTATATTACAGGCTTGCCACTTATCCAGTATTAATCCCATCATTGAAAGAGCGTCGGGAAGACATTAATTTACTGCTGGAATATTATATTCGGTTCTTTGAAAAGCAGTACGAGAAGACCTTCAACGGATTTAGTGACCGGGTTTATGCTTTCTTCAACAGTTATGAGTGGCCAGGGAATATCCGCGAACTGCGAAATATTGTGGAACGGGCAGTGCTATTGTCAAATGATGCGCCATTGGACTTAGAAGACCTGATGTTGGAAGATAATGTAATTCAGAGCTTTGTTAGCCAGCATAAGCAGAAAGTGAATGGCATCAAAGGCATTGCTACTCATAGTGATCTGGATCAGTTCATTGAAAATCTGATGCACAATTCAGAACAGCTAGATATTGAATATGTCGAAGCCACAATTTTACAAACAGCTTTGCAAAAGTATCGCGGCAACGTGTCGAAAGCTGCACGTTATTTGAATATGACACGAAGTGCACTGGAATACCGGTTAAAAAAGCACGCAGTAATATAAGTTGAGGGTGTTTGGGTATGAAATATAGAGCCTTAGGATAAGGCCCTATATTTCTTTAAGCGATAATCCAATGTTGCCCGGCTAATGCCGAGTAAACGTGCTGCTTCGGAGACATTGTTCTGACTCTGTTGCATGGCTTGTACAATAATCTGCTGTTCGTAATGCTCCAATGAAAAGTCAGGAGTAAATAGTTCTGCAATTTTTTGTGAATTAAATGATTTGGAAGGGAATGTTTCCCGATAGCTATTTGTCTCAGCGGCTACAACATCGGGAAATAAGTCACGTAGTTTAATCTCTTGTTGATCATCTGTGAGTAGTGCTGCGCGTTCCAGCACATTCTCTAATTCACGGATATTGCCTGGCCAATTGTAATTTATAAAGAAATGTTTGGCTTTGTCACTAAGTCCTTTAAATTTTTTGTCATAGATATTTTCAAAGCGTTTAAGAAAATGACTGACCAGCAGGGGAATGTCCTCCCGCCGTTCGCGTAATGGCGGAATACGTACCGGAAAAATGTTTAGGCGAAAATACAGATCGGCACGGAATCGACCCTCTTTGACAGCTAATTCTAGATCTTCATTGGTAGCAGCTACCACTCTAACATCGACTTTTCGGGTCTGATAATCGCCTACACGCTCAAATTCACCTTCTTGCAGCATTCGTAATAAGGCTGCTTGGGCACGAGGGGATAACTCAGCCAGTTCATCCAGAAAAATCGTACCTTGATGGGCACGTTCAAATTTACCTATTCGTTGACTGACTGCTCCTGTGAAAGCCCCCTTTTCTACGCCAAAGAGCTCAGCTTCAATGAGGTCATGTGGGATACAAGCACAGTTAACTGCGATAAAAGGCTTATCTTTACGTGGACTTGCATAGTGAATACCTCGTGCAAAAGCCTCCTTACCAACACCTGTTTCCCCAGACAGGAGTACGGCCACTTTACTGCCAGCCGCTTTTTTGAGGAGGTCACAGACATTGCGGTAAGCCGCAGATTCTCCGACCGCATTAAACATGCTGTAGTCGACCTCGGCACGAGTATAAATATCGTGTTTTAGCTGATTCAATTCAGCGCGTAATGCAATGATTTCGTCCGATATGGGGTCAGGAGACATAAATTGTACAAGTTCTTCAGCATTTTCCCATTCAGTTAAGGGTTTACCAATGATCCGACAATGATCATGACCTTGGGCAATACATTGGGTTTCCTGATAAATAATGGTTTGTCCCATGACATAGCTGCTATATCCACAAGCATAACCAAGTTGTAGCCAGCAAGCAGGTTCATCGGATTTACCAAATTCGCTCAGGTGAACTTCACCTTCAAAGGAATGTCGCCAGTTAAAGTCGGCATAGAACTCATGGTTGCGATGGCTCAGCTGAAGTGTATTGACTTCGACCTGTACCATCCCACGAATACCATGCATTTGTGGTCCTGCCATAAAAGCCTCTGTTTCATTGAGGTCTGGACGAAGTTGTGCAGTGGCTTCGGCATCTCGCATACCAGCCTGATAACCACAACGAATAAAGAACCTTTTGGCTGGCTCATAACCCAGCATATCGTGCAAGTCTTTGCGTAGAAAACCAAAAATATCGGTATGTAGCAACAACATACGATTTTCTTCAAACCAAATCTGACCATGAGCGGCATCGAACTTAATCCGGTCAATCAGGTCCTGAATATCTTGTTGTGGCTTCAAAAATGGCTGCATGCGCAATGTCCTTCATTTTATTCTGTGCTCAATATCCTATGAAGCACTTTTTTCATTACTTGTGTACTAATAACGAACTCAAAATTTATACATATCATCATACTGTACATAAAGTGCATGAAAATGCCAGATGGATATTTATAAAAAAAAGAGTTGAAAATAGTCTTTCATCATTTCATGAATTTTTTTTTAATTGTGTTCATCATTTGATGAAATCAAAATTCAAAAAAAGACATTAAATACAATAAATATTATATAAATCAATTTCTTAAAAAGTTGGCACACTAATTGATATATGTATGTGGAAGGAAGTTTGTCCAGCAAGAAGGATTCTTAGTCATGACAAATCAAATAGGGATGCCACAACTCACCAAATATATCCGGGTGACGGGTGACCGTAATGCCAAATTTGTTGAATTTGATTTCGCTATTCACGATCCAAGTCTGTTTGTCGAACTGGTGCTACCTCGTGAAGCTTTTATACAGTTTTGTGAGACCAATCAAGTCGTCGAGATGACTGAAGAACAGAAAACCAGAAATGATGAGGAAGAAGAAAAATGGCGCTATGGGACTGAAGTCACTTTAGTCAATGCACAGCGATATATCCCAGATCAAGAAGATCTTTAGAAATAGCTTAAGGAGATAGCCATGTCACTTGAAATTAAAACATCTAGTATTGAACCAATACGCCAGAGTTACGCCTACATTGAACGCCGTTTTGGCAATAAACCTGCAACCCGCTATCAGGAAGTCAGTTTTGATATTCAGGCTGAAACCAACTTCCATTACCGACCATTATGGAAACCTGAGAAAACACTGAATGATAAAACGCATACAGCTATTGTGATGCAGGACTGGTATGCATTTAAGGATCCACGTCAGTTTTATTATGGGACATATGTGCAACATCGCGCCCGTTTACAAGATACTGCCGAAGCTAATTTTAACTTTTTTGAGAAGCGTCAGCTGGCTGTACATATTTCTGAAGAAGTCCGTGAAAAAGTAATCACGTTGTTTATTCCATTCCGTCATTTGGAGCAAACCGCCAACCTGCACATGATGTCAGGAAGTGCTTATGGTTATGGCACGGTACTAACCCAAGCATGTATTTATGCAGCGATGGATCGACTCGGGATGGCGCAGTATATCTCTCGTGTGGGTTTGGCTTTAGATGGGGGAACTGGTGAATCACTCGCACCTGCAAAACAAGCATGGATGAACGATACAGCTTGGCAAGGTTTACGCAAGCTATGTGAACAGAGCCTGACAGAACAAGACTATTTCAAGCTGTTTTTATTACAAAACCTAGTGATAGATAGTTTTATGTCTGAACTGGTCTATACCCAATTTGATCAATGGTTAGCAGATCACCAAGCTCGTGATTTGGCAATGCTCACCGAGTTTATGCAAGAAGCCTTAACAGATCTGCGCAAATGGTCAGACAGCGTACTCAAAACAGCGGCAGCAGAATCAATTGAAAATAAACAATTGTTAAGTCAATGGCTGGCGGAATACCTACCCGAAGTCAAAGCGGCATTTACACCTTGGGCAGAACAAGCATTATCTGCAGGTGCCATTGAACTCGCTGAAAAAAAACTGCTGGAGCGCAGTAAAAAAATTGGAATAGATCTCGAACAAGTGGCACAGGCTTAAGGAGAAGCAGCATGTCTAAAGTGTATTTGGCATTACAAGATAACGATACCTCACGTTACATCATTGAAGCGATTGAAGAAGATAATCCTGACGCCACCATTCAGTATTTACCTGCCATGATTCGCGTAGAAAGTGAGAAAGGGCTGATTGTTCGTGCGGAAAAGGTTTCGGAAAAATTGGGCCAAGAATGGGATATTCAATCTTTGCAGCTCAACATGATCACGTTGGGCGGCAACGTTGAAGAAGATGACGATACGTTCCGTCTACACTGGAATTAAAAAAAGTAAGCGTCAATGTGCCGCATTGAAGCGGTATATCAAAAGAATAAAGGACCTCAGGTATGAATTCTAAAATTAATGCAATTGGCAAAAAACTGAATGCCAAAGACCGTTACCGTGCACTCACGCGTGATCTGGACTGGGAGTTTTCCTATGCAGACCGTAAAGAAGCATTTCCTTATGAAGAATTTGAAGGCATTAAAATTACGGATTGGTCGAAATGGGAAGATCCATTCCGCCTAACCATGGATGCCTACTGGAAATATCAAGCGGAAAAAGAGAAAAAGCTCTACGCAATTTTTGATGCTTTTGCACAAAATAATGGTCAGTTGAATGTCACCAACGAACGCTATTTAAATGCCATTAAACTGTTTTTAACTGCTGTAACGCCATTGGAATATCAAGCCTTCCAAGGTTATGCCCATGTAGGACGTCAGTTCAGTGGTGTTGGTGCACGTATTGCGTCCCAAATGCAGTCCATTGATGAATTGCGTCATGTGCAAACGCAGATTCATGCGATGAGCCATTACAACAAATTCTTTGATGGCTTCCAAGATTGGTCACACATGCATGACCGCGTTTGGTATTTATCTGTACCAAAATCATTCTTTGAAGATGCGCGTTCTGCAGGCCCATTTGAATTCTTACTGGCTATCAGTTTTGCCTTTGAATATGTGTTGACCAACTTGCTGTTTGTACCCTTCATGTCTGGTGCTGCACATAACGGTGATATGGCAACCGTCACATTCGGCTTTAGCGCGCAGTCAGATGAAGCGCGTCATATGACACTAGGACTGGAAATTGTCAAATTCCTACTGGAACAGCATGAAGACAACGTGCCGATCGTACAGGAGTGGATTGATAAATGGTTCTGGCGTGGCACTCGATTACTATCAATTGTCGGCATGATGATGGATTACATGCTGCCAAACAAAGTTATGTCATGGAAAGAAGCATGGGAAACCTATTTTGAAGAAGCGGGTGGTGCGCTCTTTAAAGACTTGAGCCGCTACGGCATTCGTATGCCTAAATATTCTGAAGTCATTGAAAAAGAAAAAGAGCATGTCTCGCATCAAGCATGGTGGATTTTCTATAACTTTGGTCATGCGGCTGGCTTCCACACTTGGATTCCAACCGATGAAGAAATGGATTGGTTATCAGAAAAATATCCAGACACGTTTGACAAGTATTACCGTCCACGTTGGGAGTTAGCACGCAAGATGGAAGCGGAAGGTAAACGTTTCTATAGTGCGGGCTTGCCACAGCTATGCCAAATCTGTCAGGTACCGATGACCTTTACTGAAATGGATGGCGATCAGACCATGTTCAGTTACCGCAGCAGTGTCTATAAAGGCGAGCGTTATCACACTTGTTCAGATGGTTGTCATGACATTTTCGAACGAGAACCGGAAAAGTACGTTCAAGCGTGGTTACCCGTGAATCAAATTTTGCAAGGTAATTGTGGTGGCCCTGATCTGGAAGTGATGTTGCGCGAATATTACCGCTTTAATGTCGGTGCCGATAATTTAGATATCGAAGGTTCTCCAGATCAAGCACGTTGGAAGAAATGGAAAGGTGTGGCTTAAGTCGAATGTTTGGATAGCCATTCACAGGGCTATCCACCTTCATCATGGAATTTAGGAGTTTAGGGAAATGCCAGTAAAAGCAATTAACAACCAATATGATTTTGAACCACGTGACTTACAAAAACACTATGGTGACAACATACTGATTTACGTGGGATGGGATCATCACACCCTATACTGTGCGGCACATGCCATGTTGGCATCTCCACAGCAAAGCTTTCAGGATTTAATTGATCAACAAATACAAGATGGTTTCCACCAACATCCTGAATTTACTGAAATTGATTGGTCAAAAGTCGAATATTTGTTAGATGGTCAGTCGTTTCAACCGAAACTGGATCAAAGCTTGGCAAGTCAAAATATTGGTCATAAATCGCTATTGCGCTTCATTACACCTGGGCTGGATGGTTACCAGCATCGTCATGTTTAAGGAGCGCTGAAATGAGTTATCAAGTCACGATTGAACCGATTGGAACCACCATTGAAGTCGAAGAAGATCAAACCATTTTGGATGCAGCATTACGTCAGGGCGTATGGCTTCCATTTGCCTGTGGTCATGGCACCTGCGGTACCTGTAAAGTGCAGGTGACAGATGGATATTATGATGTTGGTGAAGCTTCTCCATTTGCATTAATGGACATTGAGCGTGAAGAAAATAAAGTTCTAGCATGTTGCTGCAAACCAGAATCAGATATGGTCATTGAAGCTGATGTTGATGAGGATGAAGACTTCCTTGGTTATCTAGTCGAAGATTTTCAGGCTGAAGTGATTGAGATCAAAGAGCTTTCACCTACGATTAAAGGCGTGCGTTTAGCCTTAGATCGTCCAATGCAATTCCAAGCTGGGCAGTACATCAATATTCAGTTCCCTGGAATTGAAGGTACACGCGCCTTTTCGATTGCCAATTCCCCAAGTGAAGAAGATATTGTTGAATTACATATCCGCCAAGTACCGGGTGGCGCAGCGACTACTTATGTCCATGAATCATTAAAGACTGGCGACCAGCTAGAAATTTCCGGACCGTATGGACAATTCTTTGTACGCAAGTCTGATACGAAGGATGTGATTTTTATCGCAGGTGGTTCGGGCCTATCTAGCCCTCAATCAATGATTCAAGATTTATTAGAACAAGGTGATAACCGTACCATTTATTTATTCCAAGGTGCACGTGATGTTGCAGAACTGTATAACCGTGAAATATTTGAAGGTTGGGTAAAACAATATCCGAATTTCCGTTATGTACCAGCCTTGAATGCCCCTAAGCCCGAAGATCAATGGGATGGATTTACCGGATTTGTACATGACGCCGTAGCAGATTATTTTGAAAATAAATGTTCTGGTCACAAAGCTTATTTGTGCGGTCCACCCCTCATGATTGACGCTGCGATTTCCATGCTAATGCAAAGTCGTCTGTTTGAACGAGATATTCATACAGAACGCTTTCTCAGTGCGGCCGATGGCGCATCGGATCAATCACGTTCAGCACTATTTAAACATATCTAATTGCCTGATAGGTGAACATAAAAAAACAGCCAAATGGCTGTTTTTTTATTGAATGATTTAAAAATGATAAGCCAGTGTAAGGCTGTAGAGACTTGGATCAATTTTGAGATTACCTGCATCCGCACCATTAATTTTCACATCGCTGTCTACTTTGACATAACGATAATCAAAACCTAGACTAATTTTATTATTGATGAAATATTCTAGGCCGGCGTTAAACGCAATGCCATGTGAATTGGACAGATCAACATCTGAACCATCTGTGCTGTCAGTATCATAAAAATAGACATAATTGTAACCGATGCCTAGATAAGGATTGATATTACCTTTGGGTTTGAAATGGTACTGGAGACTCAAGGTGGGTGGCAGATATTTGGTGCTGCCTAGTTTGACTCCATCACCATAAAAATTATGTTGTGGCGGGATACCAGCTAATAAATTCAGGCTGATGTTGTCACTGAGGAATAGCCCCATGGCTAGGGTTGGTCGATAACTTTCACCAATTGAGGTTTCAACACTGTTAAATAACAGGCCAGGATGTTTGTCTGCTTCAATCTGGGTAATACCAAATCGCAGATACTTGTCGTGCGAAAGTAAAGGTGAGGCAGAAATTGCGGTGCTTACCGTTAGGGCCAAACTGGTACAGAGTATTGTTTTTTTCATCAAATTTATTCCTTTAAATATAGTCAATTTCATTACTTTGAAATTGATTAGGAATATTGCAATAGTTGTACCATTTTTATTTTTAAATAAAATCAATCACTTGTTTGTTTTTTTAGATTTGTGGTTTTCATCATTTCATTTATTAGATAAAAAGTACGATTGAAATTTAATGAAATAATGAAATTTGCATTTTAATAAAATATGTATTTGAGAAGAGTCAAGAATTATCGTTCTAGACTCTCCTTAATTCAACTTACCATTAAAATGATTTAAACCTTATTGTGTGTTTTTATCCAATCTTGTTGAACTTGTTGTGCAATAGTCGGATAGTCCATCACAAAACGAATGTGGCTTTCAACGCCAGTTTTTAATGTCGCATCATCTACAATAAATTGAGGGTTATGATTGGGTGCAGCCTTACTCATCTCTTGATCTTGAGGTGTTGCACCAATGAAAATGAACAATGAAGGCATAAGTTGACCATAATAGGCAAAGTCTTCACTTGCGCTTGCATTGTTTTCAAGCACATGTAATTTATCTTCACCGTGAACTTTCGCAAGTGATGGCGCGATGAGTTGAGTTAGCGTTTTATCGTTCGTGGTAACGGGGGCATAAGCGGCAATTTCTACTTTGGCTTTTACGTCATTTGCATGAGCATTATGTTCGATCAATTTCGGTAAATCCTTGAGAATATTCTGGCGGACCTCATCATTATTTGATCGAATCGTGCCAACCATATTGACTTGCTCTGGTATCACATTTCCTACCGTTCCACCTTGGATACTGCCAATACTGATTGCCCCCATACCTTTGGTTAAATCTGCACGACGGCTGATCAAACTCTGCATATTACTAATCATTTGAGATGAAGCATAAATGGGATCACGTCCTAGCCATGGCATAGAACCATGAACTTGTTTTCCACTGACCTGAATGCGCAAGTGATCTGCACTGTTTAAAATAGTGCCATCTTTATAAAAAATATGACCACTAGGCATACCTGCCATAACATGCATACCGAAGATCACTTCAGGCTTAGGATTTTTTAAAGCCCCATCTGCAATCATCTTACGTGAACCAATTTGATCGCCATGGCTAAAGTTATCAATATCTGCTCCACCTTCTTCAGCTGGTTGGAAGACAAACACAACAGTACCTGCAATTTTATCTTTATTTTCCGAAAGCACTTTTGCAGCGCCGAGTAACATTGCTGTGTGAGCATCATGTCCACAGGCATGCATCACTGGCGTTTCTTTACCTTGATAGGTTGCCTTTGCTTTACTCGCAAAAGAAAGTCCTGTTTTTTCCTCAATCGGTAATGCATCCATATCTGCACGTAATGCCATCACTGGGCCAGGTTTTACACCTTTAAGAATTCCGATTACACCTGTTTTGGCATAGCCTGTGCGGACTTCAATTCCATATTTTTTTAATTCTTTTTGAACCAGAGCCGAGGTTTTAAATTCCATATTGCCGAGTTCGGGATGTTGGTGAATGTGCTGTCTTAATTTGATGGTATGTTGTTCAACAGCGTTCACACCGTCATCAACCCAATCTGCAAAACTCAAGGTTGAACAAAGGGGCAAGATGGTACAAGCAGTAAATAGCCTAAGTGAAATCATGAACTCAATGTCCTAAAAATCCAAAAGTTTTAGGAGCTTCTCATTCACTTCCGATAGTTGCAAAACTTAACAGGTATATCGAAATACATGAAAAGTATAGTGAACATGAAGCATTGATTTTTAATGCTTTATCCATAGATTTAAAGTTGTTATTATTTGTAAATTATTAATTTTAAATAATTATTTTAATAGTTGTGGGGGAGCTAATGGGCGTTGAAGAAGAACTTAAGCATAATCAAGATGTCATGATTCAACTTCCGTGGACCGTGCCACAACCGCCTTTATATACGACGAGTATTCAAGTTGATCCTGAAACGCAGAAAATTCCTTTGGATTTGAATGTAAGCTCAACTGATACGACTGCAATTTGGTCTTTTATGATTGCAATGGCGATAGCTTTTATTCTAGGAATTTCAGCGACAATCATTGCAATTTGGTATGGTGTCAGAAGTTTTAAATTAACTGAAATGTCTTTTAATACAGTAGTACTAGAAATAAAAAGTTCACAACAAATTGCTTTTAATCTAAATCAAAAATTATTTGAGCAACAAAGAGAGTTAGGAAAACAAGAATTTCAGTACACTAAGCAACTTAAATGGGAAGATGAGATCATAAGTATTACATCGGATTGTCTTAACTCTTTAGCTAAGTATATTCAAAAAGTTATGATATTTAAGGATAATTTTGTTAATTTTCCTGTAGCTGATAAAAGTGATTATTCAACATTAGTTGGTTCAAAATTAAAAGAAATTTTAGACGTTACAGAAAATACTAATGCTTGTTTAACTAAACTAAATTTATATTTTAGTGTTGGGCATGAAAAAGAAAAAATAATTTCTCAACTTGGGAAACTTTTGATCATCTCAATAATGCATTTTAACAATCAATTAATAAAACAGACCGATACCAAAGACATTTATGTGAGTAAGTTTATTATTGAAGAGGGTTTAATAAGAAAAGTTAATAAGATATTAATAGATGCTAGAAAGTGGGATGAATCTAATGATTTATTATCCTTGACTGACATTGCAAATTTGGGTGATCAGTTGGCAGATGAGTTTAAAAAAATTCTCAATAAATAAGCAGCCTAAGCTGCTTTTATAAATCACTTCTCTTTCGGTTCAGGTGGTGTCATCCCAAACTGCAAATACGCCTGATTTGTTGCAATACGACCACGTGCGGTACGCATCACATAACCTTGCTGAATCAAGTAAGGTTCAATCACATCTTCCAGCGTGCCTGAATCTTCTGCCATTGCCGCTGCTAGAGCTTCAACACCTGCAGGACCACCATCAAAACGTTCTAATAACATGGATAAATAACGGCGGTCGAGTGTATCTAAACCATCCTTGTCCACATTCAACATATCAAGCGCACGTTGCGCCATTTCTTGTGTGACCTCACCTGTACCTTTCACTTGAGCATAGTCACGTACACGACGCAGTAAACGGTTTGCGATACGAGGCGTACCACGAGAACGACGAGCCACTTCCTTCGAACCAGCTTCAGTGATTGGAACATCCATCAGATTTGCAGAACGAGTCACGATATGGGTCAAATCTTCAACCGAATAAAACTCTAATCGCTGGACGATACCAAAACGATCTCGAAGCGGAGAGGTCAATAAACCGGCACGAGTAGTCGCAGCGACTAAAGTGAATGGCGGTAAATCTAACTTAATTGAACGCGCAGCAGGGCCTTCACCAATCATAATATCCAGTTGGTAATCTTCCATTGCAGGATAAAGGATTTCCTCGATCACTGGAGAGAGACGGTGAATCTCATCAATAAATAAAACGTCACCTTCTTCTAAGTTAGTGAGCATTGCTGCCAAATCACCAGCGCGCTCTAACACAGGACCTGAGGTGGATTTGAGATTGCCACCCATTTCACGCGCGATAATATTGGCAAGTGTGGTTTTACCTAAACCCGGAGGACCAAAAATCAAGGTATGGTCTAAAGCTTCACCACGTCCACGAGCTGCACCAATGAAAATTTCCATCTGCTCACGCACAACAGGCTGACCAATATAATCATCTAATGATGTTGGTCGAATGGCACGATCAAAATGATCTTCTGGTTTTTCAGAACCACTGATAATACGGTCTTGCATAATATGAGATCTTATTTATTCATCGATTTTAAAGCAGCACGGATAATATCGGATGCCTCATTGAAGTCACCTTTAACGGCATTGACTAACTTTTGTGCTTCTAGTGGCTTGTAACCTAATGACTGTAAAGCAGCTTCAGCCTCAGCGACAGCAGAGTTACCCGTAAACTGAATTTGCGCTGTTGTAGAGTTTGATGTGGATGGCTGAGCTGCAAGCGCTTTAAAGCGATCTCGAAGTTCAATCATCAAACGCTCTGCAGTCTTTTTACCAACACCTGGAACTTTGACTAAAGTGTTTACATCTTCATGTTCAACGGTATGAATGAGCATGTCTACGCTGAGTGTTGAGAGAATACCCAATGCCATTTTGGGACCAACGCCGTTCACTTTAAGTAAAGTGCGGAAAATACTTTTTTCTTGTGCGTTGGAAAATCCATACAATAATTGGGCATCTTCACGTACAGCCAAATGCGTCCACAATGTGACTTTTTGTCCTTTCTGTAATTGGCAAAATGTTGAAAGAGGTGTATCAACCTCATAGCCAACACCATTTACATTCAATAAAACTGTTGGTGCTTCTAAAGCAAGCACTTCACCAATAAGACATCCAATCATTCAATTATTTCACTTATTTGTCGATGTTAAATTCACTATGTCAGCATAGTAGTGTTCATTGCTTCAGAACGCAAAATCAAAAAACACTTTATGCTCTTTTCCTGAACACTAAATTTAAGGTTTATAAAAATCCAACTTTATTCCCTTGAAGTTCCTGTGCCAAATGATAAGCCTGATGATCTGAAAATTTTGAGATCACATCTAAGACTTGCATGATATTGTCATAGTGATCATCACTAAAACGAACACCTAAGCCTGAGATAATAGACAGTAAACGTCCTTCCTTAAAGTTATGAATTTTATTGGGTGTCGTAAGCGGAATAAATGCATCTAGTATGTGCTGTAAGCTTTGATGTGCAATGATTTCTAAACCAGATTTTTGAGGGTGCTCAAAGATTTTCTCCCGCGCTAAATTCTTTGCACAATCAATTCCTGCTTCGATATCGGGCGAGCAATATTGGAGCAAACTACCTTTAAGCTGTCCTGACAAAATTTCAAAATGATGTTTAGTAAAAGCGGAAGTGACTTCATCAACCAAGCGTTTCATCACACGACCACGCAATGCTGCAATCTTTTGTTGCCACGTGGTGTATGGCATTGCAAGTTCAGCAGGCGTGCCATAGTCACCGAGCAGATTTAAAAAAATAGGTTCGACTTGCTCATAGCTGAGCATGTTAAGAATAATGCCATCTTCTAAATCGATCAGGGCATAACAAATATCATCCGCAGCTTCGAGTAAATAGGTGAGTGGATGGCGACAGAAATGATATTCACCATATTGTATAAGACCTAATTGGTGACCAATTTGTTGCAAAATTTCTTTTTCAGATTGATAGCAACCAAACTTAGCTCGTTTACTGGCAGGCGTATTTCCCTGAGAGTCAATGGTTTTAGAAAGCCATGGGTACTTTAAGTAAGCTCCTAAGGTTGCGTAAGTGAGGCGCATTCCACCGTCATTAGGGTGATAGTCAATTTTCGTGAGTAAACGAAGACCTTGAGCATTGCCCTCAAACTGGCGAACATCGGCCTGCTGTTCAGGGGTTAAACTCGATAAAAAATCGCCGTGTGATGCATCATCAAACCATTCACGAATAGCGTACTCACCTGCATGACCAAAAGGAGGATTACCAATATCGTGTGCGAGACAAGCTGCTTGAATAATTGCACCGACATCTGCAGGAGAGATCCACATAGGTAACACATCACGAATTTTTTCAGCTGCCAGCATTCCCAAAGAGCGTCCGATGCAAGAAACTTCAAGGGAATGTGTTAGACGCGTGTGAATGCCATCATGTTGAGTCAGGGGGTGAACTTGAGTTTTACGGTTAAGTTGCCTAAAACTCTGAGAAAAAATAATACGATCGTAATCTTTATGGAAGGGGCTACGTGCTTGTTCTGTATTTTGTTTTGAACTACCAAGTCGAACTGTTGATAACAGTTCCAGCCAACGCATTTGAGTCATTTATCATTATTCATCATTACTGTCTGGAACCATCATGCCAAAAAAATCGTGAAAAATATATGCTGACACGACATAATTTGGCGCATTGAAAATGCATTTCGGAAAAGTTTAAGAAGTAAAATAATGAGTATTAAGATTTTGATTTTAAGAATTATTCTCCTAATATAATTCAATTTCTTCAATCTCAAATCATCATAAGAGTCTCTAATTGATTATAAAGATAGATATCAATCATTAGATGATGCGTGGATGCAAGTCGGTTCGATAATTTTCTAACGAAATAGTATGCATAACGTATCTACTTTTTATGCTGATTGTTGATCAAATTGATCCTATGATTGGCAGAACATTTCAATAAAGCTATTGAAATTTGTCTATTTTGACCTCATGTTATCCTCATAAAGATGAATTATAGAGATGTGAATTTATATGTTATTTCATTTGCCGAAACTTCCTGCCGAAATTCGAGTCACTCACTTAAATGCGCGTATTAATGAACAACGAAAAAAAATTGCGCAAAGTACTGCATCTAAACTTGAACTTCTGCAGTTGTCTCAGCAGTTTTCAAAAGAAGCACGCACGCGTAAAAAGAATAATCAGAAAGTATATGTAATTGATTTTAAAGGTGACATGGCAGCTTCAGCTGTAGAGAATCTTCGTGAAGAAATTACTTTGATTTTGGCGACTGCTAAAGCAGGGCGTGATCGTGTCGTAGTACGTTTGGAAAGTCCAGGTGGGATGGTACATGGTTATGGACTTGCGGCTGCTCAATTGGTGCGTCTGCGCGATGCTGGTTTTCATTTAACCATTTGTGTTGATAAAGTCGCAGCAAGTGGTGGATACATGATGGCATGTATCGGTAACGAAATTATTTCTGCTCCATTTGCAGTGATTGGTTCAATTGGCGTTGTTGCTCAAGTGCCTAATTTTAATCGTTTACTTAAAGAACATAATATTGATTTTGAGCTTTATACTGCGGGTCAATATAAACGTACCGTGACCATGTTTGGTGAAAATACGGAAGAGGGTAAAGCAAAGTTTGAAGAAGAGTTGCAACAAACGCATGCATTGTTCAAGCATTTTGTTGAAAAATATCGTCCACAGTTAAATGTTGAAAAAGTAGCAACAGGTGAACATTGGTACGGTCAAGATTCATTAGATTTGAATTTGGTTGATAAGCTTCAAACCTCGGATGAGTATTTATTAAGTTTATTGACAGTGCATGATGTTTACTTGATTCAAACTCGCCGTAAACCTACCTTAGGTGAGAAATTAGGACTGCAAGCGGCACAAATGGCGGACAGTTTGATTCCTGCTGTGATGAATAAAGTTATGGACACTTTAGTCAAAACTAATGCGAACTTAGTGCAACTACGTGATCCTAAACTTTAAATTCGATGAAATAAAAAAAGCCAATCTAATGATTGGTTTTTTTTATGATTTATCATTTGTATGGTCGAGAGTCTAATTTTCGATATAACATTACTATTCCTGTGATCATGGACCCAAGTGTTGCGAACAGCATATCTTTATGGGCATCCCAAATATCACCTTGTTGACCATTATAATTTTCTGCTGCCTCAGGGGAAAGATTAATCGCAATCGACCATTCAATCCATTCGTAAATGAGACTGGTGGCCATGACAAACTGAACCACAATAAGAAAAAGTACTCGTTCAGATAATTGTGGTAAATAGAATTGAATGATCCTCAGGAAAAAAGGATAGAGAAGTAGACCATAGGCAAAATGGACCAAGCGATCATACATATTTCGCTCCCAACCCATCTGTGCATTTAAATGTATGTTGAAGTAGTGCATCAACCATTCATTATAGGGAACATACGAATATAAATAGTGCGCCCCAAGAATATGAATGATCAGAAATCCAATATAGAGAGAAAATGCGATAAAACTCAAACCAACTTTCTTTTGTATATAGATCAAAAACACCAGCATTAAAGCTGTGCCAAGTTGATGTAAGCCATAAGAAGCATATTCAAGAGGCTTTATACTTGCCAAGATCAGCACCATTATGAAAATGAAGAATACGAGGTGGTGTTTAGGAGTAAATTTTTTGTAGTGCATTTTGTTATATGTTGATTTGATTAATTTCTTCATATGATTGTAATGGATCAATCCTGAGAATAAGCTGCAGATCGCAATATTTTTATAAATAGTTGTTTATATCAATAGCTCATTGCAATCAGGATGATCAGTTAGAATATGATTTATTTTGAGTTTTTATTATGACGGTTTCAGCTGCTTTTCTTGCACAGCAAAATGCATATTTTCATTATGAGTTTGAAGAGCTTACTTTGGATGACTTTCCTGAAGAGATCTCAGTATCACTCCGAGGAATGATGTTTAGGCATGACATTCAATATGCTCAAGTGACTCATTATATTTACTATAGCGATGTTTTAACTGGTGATGAATTAGAAAAGCTCAGAACTGACTTTATACGTTACTGTCCTGATGAAGCATGATTTTTATTGAAACATTTGATGAGTCTCATACAAAAAAAGCGAAGCCTAAGCTTCGCTTTTTTATTCAATACTATTTAGATTTTAGCAATCAAATCTTTAATTTGTTTCGCTTGCTCAGCAGCATTACCTGTATAAGATGCAGGTGTCATTTCAGCAAGACGCGCACGATCTGCTGCAGGAACAGCTTCTAATTCGTTACCATTCACAAAATTCACCATCATTTCGCGAGTCATTGCTTGACCACGAGTAAGGGCTTTAAGTTTTTCGTATGGTTTTTCAACGTTATAACGACGCATTACTGTTTGAATTGGTTCAGCAAGAACTTCTTGAGCGTTGTCTAAGTCTTCAAGAATACGGTCGGCATTCAATTCAAGTTTGCCCACACCTTTCAAGCAAGCTTCAAATGCGATCAAGCTTTGTGCAAAACCAACGCCCATGTTACGAAGAACAGTAGAGTCAGTTAAGTCACGCTGCCAGCGAGAAATTGGGAGCTTTTCACCAAGGTGAGCAAGGACTGCATTAGCAATACCCAAGTTACCTTCAGAGTTTTCAAAATCGATTGGGTTCACTTTGTGTGGCATTGTTGAAGAACCAACTTCACCTTCTTTTAATTTTTGTTTGAAGAAACCAAGAGAGATATAACCCCAAACATCACGGTTGAAATCGATGAGGATTGTGTTGAAACGACGAAGCGCATCAAACAATTCAGCCATGTAGTCGTGCGGCTCAATTTGAGTTGTATACGGGTTAAACGTGAGACCTAAAGATTCAACAAATGCTTGCGAGTGAGCAGGCCAGTTAATTTCAGGGTAAGCAGAAAGGTGAGCATTATAGTTACCTACAGCACCATTGATTTTACCTAGAAGCTCAACATTGTTGAATTGTTTGATTTGGCGTGCAAGACGGTATGCCACATTCGCCATTTCTTTACCCAATGTTGTTGGGCTTGCAGTTTGACCATGTGTACGAGACAACATTGGTTGATCAGCGTGTTTTTCTGCAAGTGCAACAATTGAGTCCACAATTTGTTGCATAGACGTAGCTAGTACTTCACGACCACTTTTCAGCATGAGTGCATGAGACAAGTTGTTGATGTCTTCAGATGTACAAGCAAAGTGAATGAATTCACCCGCATTTTTAAGTTCATCAATGTTTGCAATTTTCTCTTTTAAGAAATATTCAACCGCTTTTACATCATGGTTGGTTGTGCGTTCGATTTCTTTGATACGGTTAGCATCGTCTTCAGAGAAATTTGCAACGATTGCATCTAAAGCTGCATTTGTTTCGTTAGAAAAAGCTGGCACTTCAGTAATTTCTGGGCGATTTGCAAGTGCTTGTAACCAGCGCACTTCAACAGTCACACGAGCATGGATTAAACCAAACTCAGAGAGGAAAGGGCGCAAAGCATCACATTTGCTTGCATAGCGACCATCTAATGGAGAAAGTGCGGTTAAAGCGTTCATAGCAATTCCTTAAACTTTGGAATGAAACGTAAAACAGAACTCGATATACATCAGGTTAAACCACCTGAAACTGTAAACGAGCGAGATCTTGAATATCTTTCAGTAACTTGCGTTTGGTGAAGATCATGCTCCATGAACTTCCACCTGACTGACGCCATAAATGCGCCATCTGTAAACCTGTAAACAATGAAGCACGAATACGATTGGTGTGCGAAGAATCCTTAAAAGCTTCTGCATTGCCTTTCACCATAATGCGAGGATTAATCTGTCCTGCAGTTTCGACATAGGTTTGAGCAAGGTTTGCAAGAATACTTGGATGTAGATAATTATGATCAAAAAAGGAGAGTTGTTTTAGTATTTTTTCTTGTGATTTTTCAATAATTTCAACGAATTTTGGGTTGCTATATACTTTCTTTTCTAAATGTAATAATGCCATTGCATAGGACATTGGAAGTTTTGCATTGGCAAATTTAGGTATTCTTGATTTTGGTGCAGTATTGAATGGTTGGGTGATGCTACTTTCTAATGTTTTTAATCCCAGAGAAATATCTGCAAGCTGGTTAAAAAAATCTAAGGTTTGACAATTCTTATTGGAAGTAGGGCGAATATTTAAACTCGCCTTAATTAATTGTTCTAAATAGAAGTTACCGTTTTCACCAATATTTTGTCGACCTGCAATGGCTGTCATATGTGTCAGCTGAGTCGATTGAAATACTGCTGCCAAAGCCAAAGCTCTGTTTTGACGATCATTCAGAGTCTGAAGCTGCTGGAACGGTAACTCTGTCATGCCTGAAAATTCCTTTAAATAAAATCAGGTTTAGGCGCATTGGTATGATGAATCACACCGCCACCTAAACAAACTTCATCCGCGTAAAACACAACGCTTTGTCCTGGCGTAACAGCACGTTGAGGTTCATCAAATTCTACACGTACACCTTGCGGTGCATTTGGGTCATTAAATAAGACACATGCTTGATCAGGTTGTCGATAGCGAGTTTTCGCTGTGCAACGGAAACCATTTTCTGGAATCTCTTGCTCACCTGCAACCCAATCAATCGCTTCAGACCATAACATGGTACTTTGCATGAGGGGATGCTCATGACCTTGGCCAACAACTAAACGATTGCCTTCGATATCTTTGTGTAATACGAACCAAGCACCTTCTTCAGCGCCTTTCATTCCACCGATACCAATACCACCACGTTGACCGAGCGTATAGTACATTAAGCCGTGATGATCACCAACCTCTTTACCATCTTCAAGGATAATTTTACCTGGTTGAGCAGGTAAATATTGCTTCAAGAAGTCATTAAATCGGCGTTCACCAATAAAACAGATACCTGTAGAGTCTTTTTTCTTCGCTGTTACAAGACCTAAATCTTCAGCAATTTTACGAACTTGAGGCTTTTCAATTTCACCGACAGGGAACAAGGTCTTGTTAATTTCACGACCATGAACGGCATGTAGGAAATAAGTTTGGTCTTTGTTGTTATCCACGCCACGGAGTAAAGGCGCATATTGCTCACCTTTAGAGTTGGTCATGGTTTCACCGCGACGAGCATAGTGTCCTGTTGCGATGAAGTCAGCACCTAATTTCATGGCATGATCGAGGAATGCACGGAACTTAATTTCTTTATTACATAAAATATCTGGGTTTGGGGTGCGCCCCGCAGCATATTCAGCCAAGAAGTGCTCAAATACACGATCCCAATATTCCATTGCGAAGTTGGCTGTATGTAATTTGATACCGATACGATCACAGACGGCTTGCGCATCTGCAAGATCATCCATAGCCGTGCAGTATTCTGTGCCGTCATCTTCTTCCCAGTTTTTCATGAAAAGACCTTCAACTTGATATCCTTGTTGAAGTAATAAAGCCGCAGAGACAGATGAGTCTACACCACCTGACATACCGACGATGACACGTTGTTGCATAGGATTAGGCATCCAAATTTGAAATTAAGGGAGAATTTTGGTGCTCATAAACGAGCGATAAAGGAAATTTTTGTCCTGATTGGGCATCTTGAATGGCTTTGATGACCAATGGGCTACGCGCGCGAGCCGTTTCTAATAGCTCATCTAGGCTCATCCAAACAGCACCTACGATACCTGTATCTAATGTTGCATTGGCAAAATACTGTGTTGATTTTGCTAAAAAACAGAAGCGGTAATAGGTACGATCCGGAAACATAGGTGGGGTATAGGTGTATATACCCAATAAATCTGTGACTTCAACTTGGTGACCTGTTTCTTCCATGGTTTCACGAACTGCGGCTTGAATAAGGGTTTCACCAGCTTCAACATGACCTGCAGGTTGATTAAAAACGGTGTGCATGACACCTTCAGTTTGTTCTTCTACAAACAGATATTTACCATCTTTTTCAACCACTGTTGCAACAGTGACGTGAGCAGTCCAAGCGGTCATAAAAAAGCACCAGATGAAGGGAAGGCATATTGTATAAAATTTTGAGGTGTGTGGCTATGTTGGATGAAATATTCTTTTGACCTTTAGAATAAGCTTGCTTTTAGGTTGAAAACACCTGTCAAAAAACATAAGCGAATTATAGATAAGATACATTTTATAAGTCGTTTTTTGATCAGTTTAATATAATATATAAATAAAAATAGGTACGACATAATAAGAGGAAAAAAATAATGAATGGTATTCAAGATATTTCTAAATTAATCATTTGGAGCTTAATTGCTGTTGTTGTCTGCTACACCTTTGGTTGGATTGATCAAACTGTTTTTGAAAAGAATGTTGTTGGAGATGCGTTGATGTGGATTGATTAAGTCTTTGTTGATGTCGTAGTGGCTAATTATTTACAGGGTGAGATACATTGATTAGTTTATAAGGGCGGTAGTGGAGATCGAAGTAGTAAAGTCTGAAATTATACATTTTGTGGCTATAAGTAAATTTGCGGTTAATTGATGATAAGATAATTAGATTAATCAAATATTAGAGTGTAGTTTGAGAAATTTATCTAATAAATTGAATAGTGTTTTATATGGAAGAAAGCAGATGGGATTAGTTATCTTGCTTCTTTCAATATTTTTACTTCTTCTACCTGGTGCTATTTATGGATGTATATTTTTTATACCTATAACTCAATCTGAGCTTGATTATTATGCAAAATTTGGGGCATGGTTTACTGCTATTGGTGCAATATTTACAATTATTAATACAATAGTCGTAATTTATTTAATGATATTCTTACATAAAAAAGAAAATGAATTCAATATGTTAAATAATTTTTCTGAGTTAAGAAAGAGATTTACATATATTAGTACTATTTTAAAAGATGAATTAGCATTTTTTGTTGAAAAAGAATATGAAATTGCAGAAAATTTATATGCTGCACAAAATGGTTTTGATGCATATCAGTATAAAGATTTATATAAATTGGAAGCGGCTTACCTACGCGAAATAGTTAAATCTCTTCATGAGGTTTATCAGACATTAATAACATTAAAAGAAACATGCCAATTAGAAACAAATATTTCTCTTGTTGATTATCAGACTAAACTAAAGCTATTAGATTATATTGATGATCTATTGATATTAAAAAAACCATCAAATGAGTATCAGAGGGGTTTTGTGGAAGGTAGTAGAGAAGATGTTGACCCAGAGGATATGGTTGAAGTATCAAATAAAAATGCTATCGAAGCTATAGAAAATTTGAAGGCTCTGTTAGCCATTTAATGGTTATCTTTTATTGGGAGATTTGAGTTGGAAATAGATAAGCAGAGATAGAAGTTCTCTGATTTCTATCTCATGAATATACTAAACAATTAGTTTTAACCCTAATCATTCTTTATTAATATAATTCCCCGAAACCTTTACATAATTTTGTGCCGAATAAGGCAGAAAAGCTTTTTCTTTATCAGTCAGTGGACGCACTTTTATCACAGGACTACCCACATATAAATAACCACTTTCTAATACTTTGTTGGGTGGAACAAGCGAACCCGCACCTATCATCACATCATCTTCAACAACAACATCATCCAAAATAATCGTTCCAATACCGACTAAAACACGATTACCAATAGTACAACCATGTAATTTCACATGATGACCCACAGTAACGTCCTCACCAATAATGAGCGGTGAACCTTCAGGTTTATCAGCTTTCTTATGACTGACATGCAACATGGAATGATCTTGGATATTGGAATTTTTACCAATCCGAATAAAATTAACATCACCGCGGATCACAGCATAAGGCCAGACTGAAACATTCTCAGCCAAGAAAACATCACCAATCACTAACGCAGTTGGATCAATATAATTTGTTGTATCAAATTGTGGGTAAGTCTCTAAGTATTTGCGGATATTTTCAGTCATAAAAAATTGCCTGTTTTTACTCATTATAAACAAAAAAGCACCCAAAAGAATTTGAGTGCCTTTATATCTTTAGTCAAGCTGCGACTTAAAACAAATTACTAAAGAACTGTTTGATATGATCGATCATACGTGAGAAGAAACCAGCTTCTTCAACCGCTTGTAAAGCAACAAGCGGCTTCTCCGCAATAACTTTGCCGTCAAGTGTCGCTGTTAATTTACCTACAACTTGCCCTTGTTGAAGAGGGGCATTTAAGTTCGGTTGAACCGCGATTTGAGTTTGAATGGCATTTGCTTGACCTTTTGGCATAGTCACGTTGAAGTTTTCAGCAAGACCCACACTCACTTGATTAGATTGACCAAACCAAACTTTAGAAGTGGTCAACTCTTTGTGAGCGGGTTGAACACTGACAGTTTCAAAGTTTGCATAACCCCAAGATAACAAATCACGTGTTTGCGTTGCACGTGCTTGCATTGATGGAGCACCAAAAATCACTGAAATTAAACGCATCGGGCCACGTTTAGCTGAAGTCGTTAAACAATAACCAGCTTCAGAAGTATGACCTGTTTTAAGACCATCTACACTCGGATCTGTATATAGCAACGCGTTACGGTTACCTTGCTTGATCCCGTTAAAAGTAAACTCTTTTTCAGAGTAGATAGGATAATACTTTGAACTGTCATGAATGATGTGCTTCGCAAGAGTAGCCATATCTTTCGCAGTAGAATAATGACCTTCAGCAGGCATACCTGTTGAGTTCATAAAGTTCGTGTTGGTCATGCCAATACGCTTAGCTTCTTGGTTCATGCTGTGTACAAATGTACCTTCATTCCCAGAAATATGCTCAGCCATCGCCTTAGATGCGTCATTACCAGATTGAATGATAATCCCGCGTAACATTTCTAATACGGTTGCTGTGCCGTTGAGAGGTACATACATACAAGATTCTGTACTACTACCACGACACCAAGCAGACTCGTTCATACGAACTTTTTCATCTTCCGTGAGTTCACCGTTCAACAACTTTTGTTCAATAATGAAACTGGTCATCATTTTGGTCATTGAAGCAGGCGCAAGTTTTTCATTTTCGTTTTTACTTGCGAGAATTTGACCTGTTTCATAATCCATCAAAACGTAAGACTTGTTATTGAGTTCTGGTGGTGAAGATAAAACAGTTGCTGCATAAGTAAATGAAGGTAATAGTAATAATGCAGCAATGGCGCTTTTTCGGGTCATTCTATGTAGTTCCAATCTTGTATGAACGCAAAAATCAGCTTTGCATTCTAGGACAAAGCAAAGCCGACTTCTAGCAGTGGAGTCGGCTTATTTCATTCGAATTGTAACTATTTCGTGCTCTATTTAACTGAAGACTGATATTTTTTTATATCCTCGCACACTTGTTGATTTGCTTTATCTCCAGCGTTTTTCGCATCTTGTCTCGCTTGAGCTAATGCTTGCTGATAATCCTGTTGTTTAATTAGATTGTTCAGCGTGGTTTGAGGTGAATTTTCGTTAGGTAAATAGTCTTTTAATAGCTTTTGATAGCCTGCTTTAAACGCCGCATCTTCTTCCACTAAACTTGGGCATGATTCTGAAAAGACATAGATTGCAGCGAGTTCATCTTTAGTCACTTTTTGTTGAGTAACTTCGATATTTTCTTTTAAGTCTTGAGCATTGGCGAAAGTGAAACTTGAAAATAACATTGAGCTGCTGATAAATGCGGTTGAAATCAATTGTAAAAAACGTTTTTGCATAAATGACTCAAAAATTAGTAAGTTAGTTATAAGAATAGAATAATCTTTTTTCGTGTTTAAAAAATAGAGAAAGTGTATTAATGCTGTTGGAACTCAGAAAGTAAAGAAGAAAAGTTCAGGTATGAACAGGGGGATGACTACATGCTGAGTTTTCAAGATTAAAGGGTAAGCAGATTTTCAAGATTAAAGGCGTTTAAAACCTCAACATCTTTGCGTGTGCTCATTGTTGTGTTGGGGGATTTTGATTAGGCTATCGAACAGATGGGATTACATGAATTGAGTGAATTGTTTTGAATATTTTGATTGCCAACGATGACGGTGTGTTCGCACCAGGAATACAAGCATTAGCACAAGCATTAAAACCTTTGGGTCGAGTAGTCGTGGTTGCTCCAGAAAGTGAGCGGAGTGGTTTTTCAAGTGCATTAACGCTTGATCGTCCATTGCGACCCGTGCAAATTTCAGAAGATGTATGGGCAATTAATGGCACACCAGCGGACTGTGTTTATCTGTCCATGAATGGTCTATTTGATTTTGAATTTGATCTAGTTGTAAGCGGGATCAACAGTGGTGCGAATTTAGGCGATGATGTGTTGTATTCAGGTACAGTTGGGGCCGCGTTTGAAGGCCGACTCATGAAACAACCTGCAATTGCAGTTTCATTGGCTGGTCCAAATGTTCGTTCGTATCAAGATGCTCAAGATTATGCACAAGCTGCAAATTGGGTATATGAATTTATTAAAAATGGTTTGCCTGAGTTACCACCGCGTCATATTTTCAATATTAATATTCCGGATACGGCTGAAATAAAAGGGACATTAGTGACTTATCAAGGAAGAAGAAAACAAACGAAACCGATTACCACACAAGTGGACCCGAGAGGCCGTCAAGTTGTTTGGATTGGTTTGGCTGGAGAGGCCGTAACAGATCCCGAAAAAAGCCAACTGGGTTATCAGTCAGACTTTTATGCCATTGCAAATGGATATGTCAGTGTGACACCGATCCAAATGGATGCTACCAACTATCAGGTGTTGGCTTCACTTGAATCTCAGTTAGAGCTTTAATTGAACGACCACAGGTAGGATGTGTTATAACTTTGTGAAAAATATATTTGAAACGGTGAATTTAGCATTAATTTTGCTACTCTTAAGCCGAATTCAGTCTTTTTAATCTTTTGTCAGAGAGGGAAATCATGCTTTTGGCCAGACCCAAAACAGTTTTGAAGTTGTCTAAACCATCTATTCACTCAGCATTGATCGCGGTTGCTGTCGCTTCTTTTCTTGGTTTGTCGGGCTGTGCATCGAAACCCCAAATCCATAATTCTGCTCGTTATGCTGTTGCCCCTGACTTCTATACAGTTCGTTCTGGCGACACTTTAAGTAAAATTGCGGCACGTTATGGATTGAGCTATTTGAGCATTGCGGAGATGAACGATATTGCACCGCCTTATCGCATCTATGTAAATCAATCTTTAAGATTAAAACCCTCTGGCAATCGACAAGTGACACGTTCGACCACGCGTCCTTTGACAGCGACTGAAACTCAGATTCAACGTCAAACCATTCAGTTACCAACAAAACCAGCTGTGGTTACGCCACCACCACAAACCACACCAGTACCAGCGGTAACTGCTGCAGTACCGACGACTTCGACTAAAGCAACTTCATTACGCTGGGTGAAACCATCGAATGGTCCAGTCATTGAAAACTTCAATGTGGCAAGTAATGTCAAGGGATTACGTTTTGGTGGCAATGTTGGTGATCCAATTTTTGCAGCAGCTGATGGTCAAGTGGTTTACGCTGCTGATGGTTTAAAAGAATATGGTAATTTGGTGCTCATTAAACATATTGATGGTTATATCACTGCGTATGCGCACAATAACCGGATGTTAGTGAAGAGTGGGCAAAACGTAAGTGCAGGGCAACAAATTGCAGAAATGGGCTCGAGTGGTGCAACCCGTACGATGCTTGAGTTTCAAGTTCGTTTAGATGGTAAGCCAATCAATCCAGCAAATATTTTGCCAATCAACTGAAGATATTTAGTGCAATTTAACAATTTCTTCGTATAATACAATGAGTTGCTTTTGTTAATTTTTGTTAATTAGAGAAGCATCTCATAATTTCAGAGGGAAATTTATGTTAGATCAACTTCGCTCGATGGGCGTATTTGCATGTGTTGTTGAAAAAAGCTCTTTCAGTGGTGCTGCTCGAGATTTAGGCATTACGACGAGTGCGGTTAGTCAGCAAATTCGTTCACTAGAACAAGAAATGGAAGTAACACTTCTGCACCGTTCCACAAGAAAACTAAGTTTAACGGAAGCAGGGCAGGCCTTTTTTCATAGCTGTCAAGAAATGCTCGCTGCAGCAGAGCGCGGTAAAATTCGAATTAATGAGTTACGAGACGATTTAGTTGGTGATTTACGTATTGCAACAACGCCAGAACTCGGTGCAACCCATGTAGTTCCTGCGTTGTCGCATTGGATTTCGGCACATCGTGGTTTAACCGTTCACTTTGAAGTTGAAAATCAATTTGTCGATTTGATTCAAGAAAGAATCGATATTGCAGTGAGAATGTGTTCTCGCGTGGATGAGTCTAATCACTTATCTTGTCTGCCGCTTGCACGCGTGGATCAAGTCTTGGTGGCTTCACCAAGTTATTTGAATCAAAATGCAGTTATTTCAAGACCTGAAGATTTAGCACAGCATGATTTGATTCCAGTAAATATTGTAAAAAATCAGCAAATGATGACATTTGAACACAGTACATCGCGTGAATTGGTGAATGTGTCCATGGAAAATCGTTTACAGACAAACAATGTTTATGTCGCTAAATCACTGTGCCAAAATGGTCACGGCATTGCGCGATTATTATATCTGGATGTGCAAAAAGAATTAATGAATGGCACATTGGTTGAAGTTTTACCTGAATGGAAGTTACCTGCATACACTTTGAATGCAATGACATTAAAACGTGAACAACAACCAATGAAAATTCATCGCTGCCTAGATGCTTTAAAACAATATTTCAGCCAGTTGCCTGGTGGTCGAGTATTCCAAGAAGCATCTTAAGTGTTCTTCTTAATAAAAAAGCCGCAATATGCGGCTTTTTTATTGATCTTGGCTTAAGCCAAGAAGTTTTTAATCGCTGGAACTAAGCGTTTTAATAAATCATCAGCTTGTTTTTGATTCATATTCAACGCTGGCAACAAACGAACGACATTACCTGCGGTGACATTAATAATTAGATTGTGCTCTATGCGTGCAATATCCACCAACTCTGCGCATGGTTTTGGTAATTCAATACCAATCATCATACCAAAGCCGCGAACAATAACGTTTTGATCTGAAAGTTGTGTACGGAATTGATCAACTAAGTATTGGCCAATTGTTGCTGCATTTTCAACAATATTTTCTTTTTGCATCAAATCGATAATCGTGTAGACAATGCGCGAACCTAATGCAGTACCACTATAAGTTGATCCGTGGTTACCTGCAGTAAGAATACCTACACCTTTACCTTGAGTCATCACTGCACCAATTGGGAAACCATTACCCAAGCCTTTAGCTGTCGTCATGACATCAGGAATAATATTGGTATGTTGATACGCGAAATATTTTCCTGTACGACCGTTACCTGTTTGAACTTCATCTAGCATCATCAACCAATTATGTTGATTACAGATTTGACGAATTTCTTCAAGATAACTAAAACCTTGAGGGGCAGTATTTACACCACCTTCGCCTTGAATCGGTTCAACGAGAATCGCGACGATATCTGGATGGTTGATTGCTGCTTCTTCAATTGCTTCAATGTCGCCAAAAGGTACACGGATAAAACCTTCAACGAGCGGGCCAAATCCTTCTTGTACTTTTTTATTGCCTGTCGCAGAAAGTGTTGCCATTGTACGACCATGGAAAGAATGATCAGCGACAATGATTTTCGGTAAAGCAATACCTTGCATATGACCGTATTTACGCGCAATTTTAATTGCACCTTCATTTGATTCAGCACCACTATTCGAGAAGAAAATTTCTTCCATACCAGACACTTCAGCTAACTTTTGCGCAGCTGCAGTCTGCCAAGGTACTTCATAAATATTACTGGTGTGAATAAGCGTCGCCGCTTGTTCTGCAATTGCTTCTGCCAAAACTGGATGTGCATGACCTAGACCACATACTGCAATGCCAGTCAGCGCATCTAAATATTCTGTACCTTCAGCTGTATAAAGATACGAACCTCGGCCACGCACAAAGCTGATCGGTTGACGGCTGAATACAGGCATCAAATGAGATGGTTGATCAGTTTGAACTGGAGCGAGGGTGATATTGTTCATGTCTAACTCGTATTTGTTAGGTGGAAAATAAAAGTTTATCTAAGCAAAATCTGCTTAAGATTAAAAGCCTAATTGCAAATTAAACTGGAAAAATTTAGCAATCCATACTCTTTACGGCGGTTTTAGGTATAATGCAGGCAGAATAGTTGAGGATTTAATCAATGACTGAACAAGTGCGTGATACAGAAGCGTTAATTCGTGATCAAATTGCAAAACATGCAGTTCTTCTTTATATGAAAGGCACACCACAGTTCCCACAATGTGGTTTCTCTGCACGTGCAGTTGAAGCATTGAGCCAAATTGGTCGCCCATTTGCTTATGTAAATATTCTTGAAAACCAAGACATTCGTGCGACTTTGCCACAAATTGCAAACTGGCCAACATTCCCACAATTATGGATCAATGGTGAGTTGATCGGTGGTAGTGATATTATGCTAGAAATGTTCCAAACAGGCGAATTAAAAACGCTCGTGGAGCAATATAGCCCAGCGCCTGAAGCTTAATTTGAGCGCAATAAAAAAAGCACCGATGGGTGCTTTTTTTATTTTTGAAAATTTCAAACTAGTTTGAAGTTTCATCAGCGAGTTGAGAAGGTTGTCCTTCAACATTGATCGCTTTATCTTTTTTAGCTTTGTCTTTTTTATTCTTTTTTTTCTTTTTCTTTGGCTCTTCTTCAATTTCAGCGCCATCTTCAATGGCTTGCCAATATTCTAGCTGCTCCATGACAGCAGCATAAATTGAACCTTTGGTATAGCGACCTTTTTTATTTAATTCTCCGACAGGACGCGCCATGAGAATCTCAAGTGCTTGATCAATTGTGTTAATGGCATGAATATGGAATTGACCTGCCTCGACAGCATCAATCACATCTTGACGTAACATTAGATGCTGCATGTTTTGACGTGGAATAATGACACCTTGTTTGCCTGTTAAACCTTGAAGTTTACATGCATCAAAGAAACCTTCGATTTTGGCATTGACGCCACCAATCGGTTGTACTTGACCTAGTTGATTCATTGAACCCGTAATCGCCCATGACTGATCAATCGGCAGTTGGCTGATCGCAGAAATTAAAGCGGAAAGTTCTGCAACGGTTGCACTATCACCATCGACTTGACCGTAACTTTGTTCAAAAGCCAAAGCGGCAGAGAAGTGCAAGGTTTGTTCACGTCCGAAATGTGCCTTTAAGAAAGATGACATTAACAGTACACCTTTAGCATGAAGTGAACCTCCTAACTCCACGCTACGTTCGATATCTAAAATATCGCCACCACCTTGATACACTGAAGCAGTCAAGCGTGATGGTAGGCCAAATTCGACATCGGCGTAGTGAATCACGGACAAAGCATTTATCTGACCGAGTCGATGACCACGCGTTTCGATAAGCTGTGTACCACGAGATAAATCTTGCCAGTACAACTCTCGTAAATAACCTAGACGATATTGGCGGTGTTTGAGCGCAGTACCGATATGTTCTGCTGTCACCATAGTTGCATTAGATTTGGATGCATGGTGATGAGATTCATGAATCAGATCACCTAAAGTTAAGGCATGTAGTGACAACGAACTCTGATCCTCTGCTTGACGACTTGAGTCGGTCAGTAAAGCAGCCAAGGCAGAACGATCAAATGGAAGGAGTTTAGAGGATTGAACATAGTCTGCAATCAAATGCATATAAGCTTGTTCATTTTCGTCATTACGTTGTAATGTGTCGGTAAAATCAGCTCTGATTTTAAAGATACTTCCTAACTCAGGCTCCACCTCCAGAATCTCATAATAGATTTCTGGTTCAGCCATTAAAATGACTTTCAATTGTAATGGAATCGATGCTGGCTCAATTGAAATGCTGCCCGTCAGCGTTAGCATGTGCTCTAGAGATGAGAGTTTAATTTGACCAGACTTAATCGCTCGTTTGAGTCCTTGCCATGCATAAGGTTGTTCTAAAAGCTGCTCAGCCTCAAGCATTAAAAAACCACCATTGGCACGATGCAGTGCACCAGGTCGTATTAAAGTGAAATCAGTGCTGATAGTGCCATTTTGCGTTAATTGTTCAACATGGCCAAGTAAGTTGTAATGTGTGGGGAAATCTTCAAAGATGACTGGTGCCCCAGAATTTGGCTTGTTGTTAATGACTAAATTTGCTTGATAACGCGCAGGGACACGGTTAAATAATGCAGGTGAAAAATCACTTTCTTCCTGTTCGAGTACGGTTTCCACATTGTCGATAATATCTTGAGCATATAATTTTAAGTATTGTTCAAGATGTTTGATATCTGGAAATTTATTTAAAATATGTTCCATGCGAGGAATAATGACTTGTTTGGCAATGTCACGATTCAACTCAGACACCATATCACGTGCTTCATCTTCAAGATCACCAATCTGTAAACCTAAACGCTCAAGCTTTTTATCCATATAACGGATATTAGACGCAATTTCAGAACGTTCTTTGCTACTCAGTGCATTGATGTCATCTTGAGACATCTCTTGAATTTTATTGTCTTTAAGATGAACAGGAATAAAGCAGTGTTCTTCATTACGACTGATCAACTTTAAATCAAGCTCTTCACCTTCTTTGGTGAGCTCAATCAAAGCTTGTTGTTGTTCATGACCTGTCGTTAAACGAATTTTTTCAATCCGATTGTGATACGTTTCAGCACTAAAACGACGTTCGAGCTGTTTGAAAATGGTTTGCCATGTTTGATGTAGCGTACTTTGAAACTTTGCGCCTTGTCCTGCAGGAAAGTTAAGCGCAATTGGGTTGCGTGCATTTTTGAAGTTGTATACATAAACCCAATCATCCGGTGTAGGCATATCTTTGGCATGTTGCTGGAGTAAGCGCTTGATCATGGTGCGTTTACCCAACCCTGCCGTACCCACAGCAAAGATGTTATAGCCTGAGTATGGGAGGGCAATGCCTGCTTCTACAGATGCTTTAGCACGATCTTGTCCTAAAAAATTATTAAGGGGCTTGATACGTTTTGTAGACGCAGGAATATTGTCATAATTTGGAATATGCGTCAGTTGTTCTGGTTTGAGTGCTGTTGCATTCAAGGTGTTTTGCGTGGCTTCAAGTTCAAATACGGATAGGAGCTTGTTTTGCGAGTTTTGTTCTAAGTTTGTGGATGTCGTGGTTAAAGCTACTGCGGTGGAACTAATTTGATCGTGTCTCTGGGTCACAGGTGAAATCCAAAACTATAATTTACATTTGATAGTTTAAGGTATACAGGTTTAGCCAAAAATATCAAGTTGAGATAGATCAAATTGATGAAATACTCGGTGAAGTTTGCGTAAATTATATTGAAACCAAGCGCATTACAGAGTTGAATAGCGAGAGTACTTTTCACTGAAAATAACAACGCAATGACATCACAATCTTCGTCACCAGAATCAGCTGGATGGACTTCGGCATTTAAAGCCTTTCTTGATCGACGCGCGATCATTATGCTTTTTTTGGGTTTCTCATCAGGTATCCCAATTTTTCTGATTTTTTCAACTCTATCTTTCTGGTTGAGTGAAGCCGGTATTCAGCGTAGTACCATTACCATGTTTTCATGGGCAGCCTTAGCTTATGCCTTCAAGTTCATTTGGGCACCTTTGATTGACCGATTACCATTGCCTTATTTAACAAGGAAATTGGGTAAACGACGAGGGTGGTTGTTGGTTTCTCAAATTTTGGTCGCAATTGCTATTTGTTCAATGGCATTTACTGATCCGAGTATTCATGGAGGGAGTGTAGGGCCATTTTCAAGTTTAACGTTCATGGCGATATCCGCAATCTTTCTCGGATTCTCATCAGCGACACAAGATATTATCGTGGATGCTTATCGTATTGAGTTGACACAAGATACGAGTGTTCAGACGGTTATGGCTTCGACCTATAACGCAGGTTATCGAATTGCGACCATTGTAACTCAGCTCGGTGCATTACTCTTCGCTGCATCACTTGGTACAGCCATGGGTAACTATATTTATGAGGCGTGGCAGTCCACCTATTTACTCATGGCTGGATTGATGATGGTCGGGATTGTGACGACCTTAGTGATTCATGAACCGGTAGTAAATCAAGAACCTCATCAGTATCAAGCAAAGGATTATTTTCAGTTATTTATCGTCTTTGTGATTTCAACAGTAGTCTTCGTTTGTGGGTTTCTCCAATTTGGTGCTTGGATTTCACAGTTAAATATCGATGGTAATTTTCTGTCATTTATTGGGCAAGTTTTACGTTTCTTCGCAAGTGTGGCGTTGGCTGTGTTGGTCGTATTTGGATTAACCCGAGCAAAACTCATTGATGAAAAAATAGTCGTCGAGACATGGCTATCACCGATTTTAGATTTCTTCAAACGTTATGGTTTGAAAGTTGCGTTAGCTATTTTATTACTCATTGGTTTTTATCGAATTTCAGATATTGTCGCTGGGGTGGTCGCCAATCTTTTTTATCTTGATTTGAATTTTGATAAAGAAGAAATCGCTTGGTTTAACAAGTTTTTCGCCATTTTTTTTGTAATTTTAGGTGGCTTCCTTGGAGGCTTATTAGCTCAGCGTTATAACATTATGAAAATGATGTTGGTGGGCGCTATTGTTGCCAGCACGACCAATCTCATCTTTGTGGGGCTCGTAAAATCTGGACCAACGATGAATCAAGTCTTGGTACAAATGGGAGGTCAACAGCATCAAGTGACTCCTGATGAAGTGGGGAACTGGTCTTTAAAGCTCCCTGCATTTAATTTTGCTGAACATCATAGTATTCTAGTGTTATCCACCCCTGATGGTTATGATAAAGCCCTGAATGTTGAAATCCCGCTTCAACGCTATTCGAGTCAAGATGATTCTCAGATTTTCATTCAAGCCATTGGAGGGGACGATATTCTCTACCAAGATGAGTTAAGCAAGGATGTCATTATTCGCGGTCAACTCTCGAACTTAAAAGCTGACAGCACACTACAAACACTGAATATTCGTATTTCAAATCAGCAAGTGATACCTGCGAAGTTGGATCAAAATAATTGGAGCGTGGTCGTCCCCGGAGACAGTCTAAAAGACCACACTAAATTTACGGTGCAAGCGGTTGTGCAGCATGCAGGTCAGGTGCATGAATTAACCCAAGATCATATTTATAAAACAGTTTCAACGATCCAACCGAAGTCACGTATGGCTTTATCTGATCTTCCAGCTGTTCAAGTTGATAGTGATCAAATAGTCGAACTCAAAGGTAAAGTGGTTGTCCCTTATAGCAAGGTGTGGCTGGTGATGGGCATTGTATTTGACAATCTCGCATCAGGACTTGCTGGTGCAGTATTTATTGCGTTCCTATCAAGTTTGACTAGCGTTTCATTTACAGCAATGCAATATGCAATTTTTAGTTCATTGATGTTATTACTTCCAAAGATGATTGGTGGCTATTCAGGTACAATAGTGACAAACTTCGGTTATTCATCATTCTTCTTTATGACTTTTTTAATGGGTTTACCTATTTTGTTACTTGTTATTTGGGTGGCGAAATTGTTAAATCAGTTGAAAAGTACATCTTTCAATCAATAGGTAAATTTTATGCGAATGTTACATACCATGTTACGTGTAGGCAATTTAGAGCGTTCATTGGCGTTCTATACTGAAGTACTCGGTATGACTTTGCTTCGTAAACGTGATTATGAAGAAGGTCGATTCACTTTAGCCTTTGTGGGTTATGGTGATGAAGAAAACAATACTGTTCTTGAGCTAACGCATAACTGGGATACAGACAGCTATGAGCTGGGTAATGCGTATGGTCATATTGCGATCGCAGTGGATGATGCGTATAAGGCGTGTGAAGAAATCAAAGCACGTGGTGGTAACGTTGTCCGTGAAGCTGGACCAATGAAAGGCGGCGTAACCGTAATCGCTTTTGTGGAAGATCCAGATGGTTACAAGATTGAACTTATTCAACAAGACAGTAACGCGAGAAATAATTAAATTTCACTCGCTGATTTGTGAGTAAAATTTTAAAGATAAGCCCAATCAATGTGTATTGGGCTTATTTTCAATTCAGATAGAATAAAAAGAGGGATATGGGGTGCTAAAGCTCTTAGCGTTAGATCGTTTCACGATATTGCTGTTTGTTATGGTGATTTTAGCGTCAGTGATGCCAATTTCAGGTGTTGCTGCTCGCTATTTTTCTTATTTCACCACGATTGCAATTGCAATCCTATTTTTTTTACATGGTGCAAAGTTATCACGTGAGGCGGTGATTCAAGGCATTAAACATTGGCAATTACACAGTTTGGTCTTTGCACTGACGTTCGCAGTTTTCCCAATTCTAGGATTAATAGCTAAACCTGTATTGCTACCGCTACTTGGACAAGAACTGTATTGGGGCTTCTTGTTTATGTGCTTTTTACCCTCAACAGTTCAGTCTTCTATTGCATTTACTTCTGTAGCAGGTGGTAATGTCGCAAGTGCTGTGTGTAGTGCTTCATTCTCTAATATTATTGGTATGTTTATCACTCCTATATTAGTGACCTTATTTATTTTAGGTCAGTCTGATCATGGGTTCGATCCAACCAATGCGATAGTCAAAATTATTCTGCTGTTATTGGTTCCATTTATTCTGGGACAATTATTGCGTCCTATCGTTTTTCCTCTGATTCAAAAAGCCCCGAGTATTGTCAAAACTTTTGATCAAGGCTCAATTCTTTTGGTGGTGTATGGCGCATTCAGTAGTGCAGTCGTAGCAGGTCTATGGAATGAAGTCAGTGGGGTGACCTTAATGTGGTTAATTATTGCATGCTCTGTGCTTCTGACTTTGATTATGCTTTTAGCCTATCACGCCCCAAAGTGGTTTGGATTTAATCGTGCCGATCAAATCGCTGTATTTTTTTGTGGTTCTAAGAAAACACTCGCAAGTGGAGTGCCTATGGCGCAAATTCTTTTCATTGGACAACCTATGGGGATGATCATATTGCCAATTATGATTTTCCATCAAATCCAATTAATGGTCTGCGGAATTATTGCAAATCATTGGTCCAAGCAAATTGAAAAGTCTTAAAGGAAAAATTCGCTATCTGAAATAAAGTGGCGTATAATGTCGTCCACTTGTTGTGCTTAGCTCTGACGGAAGCCGTCTCGGTGGGCCAAAAGAATGGTCTGTTGTGGTGTTGATCTGCTGTATTTCAGCCTTTCCTCTGCGTCTGTTGTAATGGATGAAGAGAGTGATCAATTGCGATGACAGCTAAAGCCTTCTTAACTCTATGGAGAATCGACCATGCGCGCCGATATTCACCCAAAATACGAAAAATTAGTTGCTACTTGCTCTTGCGGTAACGTAATCGAAACTCGTTCAGCTGTTGGTAAAGAAACACTTTACCTAGACGTATGCTCAGCTTGCCACCCATTCTATACTGGTAAGCAAAAGAACGTTGACACTGGCGGTCGTATCGACAAGTTCAAACAACGTTTTGCTGGTATGTCACGTTCTATCAAACGTTAATACCCAAAATAAAAAAAAACAGGCGTTCAGCCTGTTTTTTTATGTCCAAAATTTGGAATTAACTTTGATCTTGAACATTCATGAGCTGATCCAATTTACGCTGGTAATAATCACCTTGTAAAAATCTCACGTCGACATTCCATGCGTTGGCAAAGCTATTCATATCATTGAGATTTTTGAGTAATAAATTGACTGATCGATGACTATTGAAGTATTCAATCGCTTGTTTAAAACGTTCAATACCTTCTTCAGTATTTAAATCATCTGTGAATTCTTCATGCAGCGTGAAATTCTGAATATTGGCAACTTTGAGAATGAGATCACTACATTTACTTAATCCAAACTCGCAAACGGCAATATCTGCACCTTGTGCTCTCAATACCTCAATCGCAGGCAGAATTTCATTTAAATGTTGAGCAATGTATTTTTCTTTAAACTGTAAAATCAGTGGTTGAGGTGCTTTTGCTCCTACAATCATGAGCAGTTTTGAAATTAATTCTGCCAATTGATGATGCTTTAAAAGAACATGGTGTCGTAAATTAATAATCAGTTTAGCTTCAGGATATTGTGTTAAAAAATTGTGCAGTTGCTTTGCTGCTTCAACCAAAATCCATCGGTCAATTTTAATAGACAACTCAGGGTCATCCACCAATTCTTCAATATCGTCCAATTGAATCCATTGGTTTTCAAAAATAAACCCACTGCTTACTTCATAGGTATTAAGACTAGTGTCTTCTTTATCATAGATTTGTTGGAACTTTAGCGTAATTTGATCGCGTTCAAGAACTTTACGAAGATGTACTAGGATATCGCCGTGAACTTCGTCTGACTGTACAGGTTCTTCAATTGCTTGAGATACAAATTCTGTTGAATGATCAGGCTCTACTTCAGAAGAAGGTGTATTCAACTGAATAGAGGTCGGCTCATCTGCTTGAGTAACTTCAAAATGAATCTCTTCAATTTCTTCAAGCGTTGTCTCTAAAGCAGCATCATTGCTCAATAAATTGGGTAGGGGTGTGTTATAAGCATTTGCAATGAGCTGTTCAAAATTATCTACATTTAAATCTGACAGTTTGAAGAGACTATAACCAATTTTGACATGCTGTTGATAGGTTTGATCTCCCAGATTGACGAGCCTAGGTTTTTCAAGCGCATGTAGCGCAGAGAGTCTTGATTTTAGAACTTCAATCGTTTCAGCTTGAATGATAGTGGCATACAGGGCTGTTTCAATTTTAAATACAGCGCCATTGGTCTGTTCGAGAATAAAGTCTGAAAGTTTGCCGAAATAGCCTTTAAAAGTATCCCAATCAGAACTCAAGATATAGTCTGGACAACTGGCTAGGCTGAAGATGACCAAAGCATTTTCTTGAGCAGGGTGTTCTTCAAGATGTTGTAAAATTTTTGCCAATGTTGTGTGTGGTGCAATTCTACTGTCTTGGTGAGGTGCAGTCTCAAGTTGAGGACTAAATAGTTGATCATCCTGTTGAAAATGCGTTGAAATCGTAATTTCAATGATTTGATTTTGATCTGTAGGATTACATTCAATTTGGACTGGATTTTGATGTGTTAACTGTGGATTAAGAGAAATCAGTTCAAAAGGTCCATACTCAAATTTACCGAAAGCTAATTTTTTAAATCGTGCTTTAAAAGATTGAATATCCTCAGGTTGTATTAAATCAATGAGCGGGGATCCAATAACGTCATCAAACGTGTTGAAGCCAAATAAATGCGTAAACTCATGGTTGCATTCAACGACAATCCCTTCTTCTATGATTGCAACTGCTTTTTTATGCTCTTCGATCCAATTTTGTTTAATTTGAACATTGTGTTTCAGTTCATCCGTTAATTGCATCTGATTTTTTTGTAAGCGACTAAAAGCCAATGCTCGAATAATTTTAAGTAAACATTGTTCAGGTTGATCAATATTTAAAACATCGTAGATGCCCATCGAAATGAGTTTTACTTCAGACATTTCTAGCGCTTCTGGAGCTAGATAAAGTGTTGGGGTAAAAGCTTTATCAGAATCTGCAAGCAGTCGAAGAAAATGAGTTAAGGTCATTTCATAGGCACGACCAAACAGAATTAAATCCCAATCTAAATGAAGTTGCTTTTCAAGACTCACTTGATCATCGAGTAGCACTGCTTCTACCTTGTACTCGCGTTTTTCGAGTAAAGAGATAATATGGTTATAACGAATCTGATTATCATCGACAATGAGTAAGCGCATTCCAGATTGCTTTAATTGTGTTGATAGAAGTAGGTTTTTCACTTCAATGCTTCCCATACGTCTTGAAAACGATTTGATTCAAGGTTTTGATGTTGTAAAAATTCATCAATCAGATATTGCTGCTCATCATTAAATAATTCAAATTCAAATTGAACAAAACTTTGTGTGATGAGCATGGTCTTTATCAATTCTACTTTGATATCTTGATCAGTTAAGCGTAAATAAATAGATTGTTGTTCTTTGAAAAACTGTAAATTTGGCAAAATAAGAGAATGCTGTGGAGCATCAATCTTCAAGGTATGTACAAATAAACATGGATGATAATTAAAAGAACTTCGATCTGTATAAACTTTTGCGGCGCAAGGGTGGATGTCGGGTCCAATCACTTCAAGCCCAAGTTCATAGCTTTTTTTAACAGATTGTTTGATCCAACGAATTACACCACCTTTCCATTTGCTGTTCACTCCCTCATTGATCAGGATAAATTCACCAGTTCTTAAATTTGGAGGTGCTTCTTCTTCTAACCAACGTACGCGATAACCATTTAAACTGATATCTAAAACTTGAGCCGCATGGATTTGACGTGCCTGTTTATCTAGAACCTTGTTTGATTTGTCTGTATAGGCATCTGGGTAGTCATTTAAATATGTAAATGCAAACTCGTCTTCTGATTTTGATTTAGGCGGTGTTAGTCGTAAGGTTTCGCTAAAAGTTTTGGTTTTAGAGAGATAATAATGAGCGGTAAGTAAACTGAAACAGAGTTGTAACTGAGCGGAATGTTCATAACGTTCATGTCTGCGTTCAATGGTCGAGCCTAAAACATTTTGTACATGAAATTTAAGAGGCGCAGTTAAATATGCTTTCTCTTTCTTAGATAAATATTCATTGTCCTTTTGAATGGTTAAGTTGACATGCTCAAGCAACGATTGTGTTGCCACGAAAATGTTTGGTTTAAAACTCTCATGGTGTTTTCGGTTGTAAACTGGCGGATGATCTTTAGTGGTATCAATAACGTAACGAGATAAAGCGGTTTCGCGTGGTAAAACTTGCACTAGTTGCGCCCAATCCGCTGTGCATTGATAGAGCGCGTAGATCTCAGAAGGACGAATTTGGTGAGTATTAAATATTTCTAATAATAAGACTTGGGCATAGCATTGTTGAATATTTTTTAAAGCGTGATGCGTGCCTTGCAATAAATTAATATTCACCGTGTGTTCTTGGTTTTTTAATGCCAAATCATACAGATAATGGGTCATTAACCATTGCTTAGACAAGGCGGAACGATAAAGCATCTGTTGTTGTACTAGCAATAAACCCAATTGTTGAAGAGCGTAATAACTGGAAAGGAGTCGTGCAGTTTTCACATTACGCTTTTGAGCAAACTTCAAAATAGAAAACTTTTGTTGTTTTAGCTGCATTTCACTGCGCTGTGCAATATCTATGTAGATATCAGCAAATAATGTTCTCAAGCGAGTGGTTAATTCTATAATATCTTTGTTACGGTCAGATAGAAAAAGACCTTGATTTAAAAAGTTTTTTTCAAGTCTCTCTAAAATATTTTCGATCAAAGGGTGTAGCGCTTGAATAAGATCAAAGCGCAATGTTTCCGAACATTTGAGTTCAGCGATTTCATATAGGGCTTTCAACACCGCTTCAGAGGTGTCACCTAATTGCATAATTGAAAGTTGAGATGCCCAAAAACCCAAGTCCTGAACATTTGCATTTGCAAAACTCAGTTGATCTCGAGTCAAGGCAGTAGGATAGTGAAAAATTTCTGAAATCTGAGCCTGAAGCATGTGAATGAGTCTCTAAAAAGTGGCAACTCCATAAAGCGGTGTTTTATTCTGTTCTCCCGCAATTTCTCTAACCAGCTTTGGAACCAAGTATCCAGGCAACCTTGCCAAAACCTCTTTATAGATTGAATCAATAGATTCACTTGGTAAATCAAAATGCTGAGCACCTTTCACTTTATCCAACACATGTAAATAATAAGGCATCACACGCGCATCAAATAATCGATGACTTAGATCAACCAAAATATCAGGATGATCATTAATACCTTTTAATAACACAGCTTGATTCAACACCAAAATATTTTGTTGTGAAATTTGCATTAATTTCGAAGCGGTAAAGTCATCAATTTCAGTAGCATGGTTTGAGTGTACCACTAGAATAATACGTAGCCTACTGTTTTTTAACAGAGAAATAAGTTCATCATCAAGCCGATTTGGGATAACGATTGGAACTCGAGAATGAATACGCAAAATTTTAAGATGTGGAATTGAACTTAATCTATCGATCCAAACGGCAAGTTTACGATTTGAAAGTGTTAGGGGATCCCCTCCGCTTAAGATCACTTCATTGATTTCTGGATGAGTGAGTAAGTAGTCTTGTATTTTTTTCCAGTCGTCATTTTTAGGTAAATTTTCTTGATATGGAAAATGACGTCTAAAACAATAACGACAATGAACAGCACATGCACCTGTTAAAGTCAGTAAAAAACGTGACTGATATTTATGTAATACACCTGGAATTAAATTGGCAGCCTCCTCATCAAGGGGGTCTGTCACAAAATCAGGATGTTCATTTAACTCCAGATGATGAGGGAGTACTTGAAGTAACAGTGGATCATCAGGATTAGATTTTTGCATCTTCGCGACGAAGGCGCGAGGGACTCTTAATTTAAATTGGGCTGATGCCAAAATTGCACCATGTATTAAATCTTCAGGTTGCAATTCCAAGAGTTCAATGAGCTCATGTGGGTCAGTGATTAAATCGCTGAGTTGATTTTGCCAATGTTGCTCTTGATACAAATAGTGGGTCATACAGTTTAAATTTAGAGGGAGATGAAAGGCTTCATTTTAAATCAAAACCCATTGAAAAACTCAGTTGTGTCCTGATTAAGCCTTCTTTATTGAATGTTGGGATGAAAATACTCAAGCCTAAAGATGATCAAATTAAGTCTACAACAGTAGTTCTGCATGGAACTTAGACAGCTTAAACGTTGTATTTAGGAATTTATCATTGCGGCAGAGTAGGTTGGTCATTTAGAATACGCAACATAAATGCATGTGCATGTGGCATATCATGCACCTGTCAGCCTTGCTAAATGACAGTGTAGCAGCCCATCGCATTAATAGATTAAAGTTAGTAAGTTTGGAGTGAGCCTCTCATGGCCTATTATTCTACGAACGATTTCAAGTCTGGCCTTAAGGTAATGCTTGATGGTAACCCATGCTCAATCATGGAAAACGAATACGTTAAACCAGGTAAAGGCCAAGCGTTCAACCGTGTTAAATTACGTAACCTTAAATCAGGTAAAGTATTAGAAAAAACATTTAAATCTGGTGATTCTTTAGAAGCAGCAGATATCGTAGAAGTAGAAATGGACTACTTATACAACGACGGCGAACTATGGAACTTCATGGATCCTGTGACTTTCGAGCAAATTGCGGCTGACAAAGTTGCAATGGGTGATGCTGCGAAATGGTTGAAAGACGATTCAAACGAAAAATGCACAATCATGTTATGGAATGGTGTTCCTTTAACAGTGAATGCACCTAACTTCGTGGTATTAAAAATTGTTGAAACTGATCCAGGCGTACGTGGTGATACTTCTGGCGGTGGTGGTAAACCAGCGAAACTTGAAACAGGTGCTGTAGTACGTGTTCCATTATTCGTTCAACAAGAAGAAAGCGTTCGTGTTGATACACGTACTGGTGAATACTTAGAACGTGCATAATGGTGTAAATTTATACTATTATCGAAAGGGATGATGACAATCATCCCTTTTTTAATGCCAAGGTCTAAGGTAAAGAAGAATTATTGAGGAGTATAGTCGCAAGGGAAAACAGCAGTAACACGAATAATAAAATTGAGCTGATTGCAAATACGAAATAATGAGGGTTTGATATGGATCAAATACAACCGAAGTCATCCATGACTTCGAAATTGATTTGGATTATTGTGGCCATAATCGGTGCAGTATCCTTTGGAATATTAGCGGTTAGTCGTGGAGAACATGTCAACGCAGTTTGGCTCGTACTCGCTGCAGTCTGTGTTTACAGTATTGCATATCGTTTTTATAGTTTATTTATTGCTAATAAAGTATTCGAGTTAAATGCTCGGCGTTTAACACCTGCGCACCGTCTAGCGGATGGTCTAGATTATGTGCCTACAAATAAAAGTGTTCTGTTTGGTCATCACTTTGCTGCGATTGCAGGTGCTGGTCCGTTAGTTGGGCCTATTCTTGCTGCGCAAATGGGTTATTTACCAGGAACGATTTGGCTGTTAGTCGGTGTTGTACTGGCAGGTGCAGTCCAAGATTTTCTAGTTTTATTTATTTCTACACGCCGTGACGGACGTTCACTGGGTGAAATGGCAAAACAAGAACTGGGTTCATTTGCAGGAATTATTGTGATGCTTGGCGCATTAGGGGTAATGATCATTATCCTAGCTGTGCTTGCACTCGTGGTGGTTAAAGCATTAACCAATAGTCCATGGGGTGTGTTTAGTATTGCTGCCACCATTCCAATTGCATTATTTATGGGCGTATATATGCGATATATCCGTCCAGGAAAGATTGCCGAAGTTTCAATCATTGGCTTTGTACTAATGATGCTCGGTATCATCTACGGTGAAAATATTGCTCAACATCCTTATTGGGGGCAATTATTCACTTTATCTGGTACAGAGTTAACATGGGCATTGATTATCTACGGTTTCATCGCTTCTGTATTACCAGTATGGTTGTTATTGGCTCCACGTGATTATTTATCGACTTTCTTGAAAATTGGCGTGATTGCAGGTTTAGCATTGGGTATCGTATTTGCGATGCCTGAATTAAAAATGCCTGCAATTACCCACTTCGTAGATGGTACGGGACCTGTATTCTCTGGATCACTTTTCCCATTCTTATTTATTACCATTGCCTGTGGTGCAATTTCAGGTTTCCATGCATTGGTTTCATCAGGAACTACACCTAAGCTCGTAAATAATGAACGCGATATCCGGATGATCGGATACGGCGGTATGTTGATGGAATCATTTGTCGCAATCATGGCGATGATCTGTGCAACGATCTTGGATCCAGGCGTTTATTTTGCCATTAACTCACCAGCTGCGGTGATAGGAACGACGGTTGAAAGTGCCGCAGAGGCGGTACGTAATTTAGGATTTGTGGTTACACCTGAAGCTTTAACACTACTTGCTCAAGAGGTTGGTGAAAGCACAATTCTTTCTCGTACTGGTGGTGCACCGACGTTTGCGATTGGTATGGCGCACATCATCACTGAAATTTTTAATAGTCGTGAAATGATGGCATTTTGGTATCACTTTGCAATATTGTTTGAAGCGCTATTTATTCTAACTGCTGTTGATGCAGGAACACGTGCTTGCCGTTTTATGGTTCAAGATACTGTGGGTATCGTTGTCCCATCGGTTAAAAACTCTAAATCGTTTGTGGGCAATTTGATTGGTACTGCCGTTGCAGTCGCAGGCTGGGGTTTCTTTGTATATCAAGGCGTAGTTGATCCACTGGGCGGTATCAATAGTTTGTGGCCATTATTTGGTATTGGTAACCAAATTTTAGCTGCGATGGCGCTGATGCTAGGTACTGTCATTTTGTTCAAGATGAAGAAAGAAAAATATGTGTGGGTCACCATTGTTCCAACGATTTTCCTATTCATTACAGCGATGACTGCTGGTTGGCAAAAAATCTTCCATGAAAATCCAAAAATCGGATTCTTGGCACAAGCAGATCGTTTCAATGCGGCTATTGAGCGAAACGAAATTTTAGCGCCTGCGAAATCAATTGCGGAAATGCAAACTGTTGCTTTATCTAATCAGATTAATGCTGCGTTGTGTGCATTCTTTATGATTGTTGCCGTGGTGATGTTGTTTGCTGCCATTAAAGTGATTCGTCGTGCTTTAGCAAATCCGCAGCCAACAGCTCAAGAAGCTGAAGCAATTTATACAGATCAAATCCCTGCAGGAGAGACCAAATGAGTTTGAAAGAACAAATTCGTCAAAAGCTGGCATTGGGTAAAATCATTAAATTCACGATTTTGGCTCAGCCGAAGAAGTTTTTAATGTTGAATGGAATCAAAACAGTTCAACTGATTTGGCAGCGGTTACAACAAAGTTTTCGTTTAATGGTGGGGGTGCCAGATTACCAAAACTATGTAGAACATATGAAAAAGCATCACCCTGACCTAGAGCCAATGGATGAAAAAACTTTTCATCGCTATTGTGTCGATGCACGCTATCCAAGTGCAGCAGGCGGTATGAAGAAATGTCCATGTTAATTTTCTAGTATTAAAAAAAACGGCACTGAGGTGTCGTTTTTTATTTGTCTTAATTGTATAAAACCTGACAAATTTATTGTTCCGAAACTCGTATACTCTTGATCAATAACAAAGGATAAAAACATGAAAATTGGAATTTATGGTGCAGGATCGATTGGCAGTTATATCGGTGGAAGAATGGTCGCAGCAGGCCATCAGGTGACATTTTACTGTAGAGAAAGAAGCTATCAAAAATTAAGCCAAAATGGGTTGGAGCTCAGTGATTTAAACGGATACCATCATAAGCTCACTCCAGATCAATTAAGACTTACAACAAATCTAGCAGAAGTCCTAGACACGGACTTAGTCATGATTTGTGTAAAATCAGCAGCGACAGAGCAAGTGGCATCTGAAATACGAAGCTGTGACACTCTCAATAAACCACGTCTCATCGGGTTTCAAAATGGGGTGAGTAATGTTCCACGGTTAAAAAAAATGCTGCCAGAATGGGAGATTATGGAAGGAATGGTTCCATTTAATGTCGCAGAACTCAAACCTTCTCATTTTCATCAAGGTTCTGATGGAATATTAATGATAAAAAAATTTGCAGAAAATAATCAGCTAAAAATAATGTTAGATGCGGCGAAACTACAAGTTGAATTCCGTGATGATATGTTAGAGGTACAGTGGGCTAAAGTCTTATTCAACTTGAACAATTCGATTAACGCTTTATCTGGTCTAACTTTAAGAAATCAACTTACTAATCGAATGTATAGAAAGTGCCTTGCTCAGGCACAGTTAGAGACGCTTCAAATTTTAAAGCAGGCAAATATTAAACCCGCACAATTAACGCCTGTACCAGCGAACATCATTCCTCATATTCTTCGACTTCCTAATTGGTTGTTTAAGTTGATCAGTCGCAAAATGTTAGCCATTGATCCACTAGCTCGTTCATCTATGCAGGATGATCTGAATTTAGGGCGCACGACGGAGGTTGATTGGATTAATGGTGAAGTGGTCAGACTTGCTAATACACTCGGAGGGAATGCACCGATCAACAGCTATTTTATTGAACAGATCAAGCTGGCGGAAAACAATAATTCAAGCCTTCAAATTGGACCTGAAGAGATGCTCACACAGTTGAAGCTTATTCAGCATTAAGTTTGATACTGATTCTTTAATACACTGATTATTAGAAATATTTGAGAAAATAAAAAAAACCTGTATGGTAGAAATATATAGTTTTGGAAATGTAAATGATGATTTGGGGAATGAAGCAGAGTGTTCAATCAAAAGATATTATACAGCCTGAGTTAGAATCTCAGATTCAATCATTTACTCCCAAAATTTCATTATTTCTAGAACAAATCAATCAAATTGTTTTGGATAAAAATACGCAAACTGAATTGGCTTTATGTAGTTTAATTGCAGGTGGTCATATTTTATTTGAAGACTTACCTGGATTGGGTAAGACCACATTGGCCAGTAGTTTGGCATCATTATCAGGTTTATCATTTCAAAGAATCCAATTTACCAATGATATGCTCGCCAGTGATGTAATTGGCGTGAATGTTTTTAATCAAAAAGAGCATCAGTTTGAATTTAAGTACGGACCTGTCTTTACCCAAGTTCTTTTGGCAGATGAAATTAATCGCTGTAGTCCTAAGACACAGAGTGCATTGCTAGAAGCGATGGAAGAGGGCTACGCCACGATTGATGGACAGCGTTATGCTTTACCTCAGCCTTTTTGGGTGATAGCAACTCAGAATCCACTCTTTCAAAGCGGGACTTATGCACTACCAGAGTCTCAGTTAGACAGATTCCTCATGCGGTTATCTCTTGGCTATCCATCTCGCCATGCAGAAAAAATACTTCTTCAACAAGAATCACGTGCCAAATTAATCGCACAGTTGATCCATGTATTTAATGAGACTGAAATACTAAGATTGCAATCCTTGACTCATCAAGTCCATTTAAGTGATGCAATTCAAGACTATTTATTGGATTTGGCTGCGGTAACACGAAAAAGTGCGCATGGTTTATCGACGCGTGGATTATTGGCTTTAAAACGAGCATCACAAGCGAGAGCGATCGTGCATGCCAGAGCCTTTGTCATTCCTGATGATGTAAAAGCTGTATTTTCAGCAGTATGCGCTCATCGACTAAACTTGAGTGAGGATGAGACGGTCTCCCTAATGAATCAGGTTAAATTGATTTGAGGGTATGCAGGTGACCAGTATCTGGAAGCAATGGTTAAAAAAAAGATTTCGGTTTGAGCAGAGTAAAAAAATTGGTCAACGCGATATTTTGATTTTTATTTATCAGCAAGGTTTCTTATATCTTGTGTTGATTTTGATCACATTTATTGCGGGTATTAACTATGCCAATAATTTGATATTAGGTTTCTGCTTTTTAATTAGTGCAATCTTATGCATTAGTTTCTACATCACCTTTAAACAATTACATGGTCTTGAGATTGAAATCATTACTGATGAAGTTGGGCAGGTAGGGCACTCGATTTTATTTAAAATCTGCTTGAATCAACCTTATTCATATTCACGTTATTTATCGATCTCCATCGATTCTGAGACACAGCACATTCACATTGACCAAAAACAGTCTGAATGTGTTATACCGATTCATGTTGATCAACGGGGACAGTATAACTATCCCGATATACACATTGCTTCAGTGTATCCATTTGGTCTTGTTCGAGCATGGACTTATATCTTTCATGGACGACATGCATGGATTGCGCCTCAAGCCAAAATAAATCCGAATACAAGCTTTTCAAATGCATTTGTATTGGATCAGGAAAAAGATGAGTTTAAAGAATTAAGAAGTTTTCAGGTCGGCGACTCATTACAAAGTGTATCGTGGAAGCAGGCTGCTCGTGGCCAAGGTTTGTATATTAAAGTTTTTGAAGAGCATCAACAGGATCGATGTGTTGATATTCATTATCATCATATGCCGTCAGTCGAGCATGAAGAAAAGCTCAAATATATGATGGGTGTGGTGGAGCAGTGTGAGCAATTACAAATTTCTTTTAAGCTAGTGTTACCTCATGCCGAATTGAATCAAGGATTTGGAGCTGAGCATATCAAGCAGGCTAAAATTCTGCTTGCTCAGGCATAAAGTGTGAAATAGAAAATAGGTTTAGATATATGGTACACCCTAAAGTTTCACAATCCATGCTATTGAGTTTGGCACTCATTTTATTTATCCAGATTATTTATCTGCCTTATGCTTTAATTTTGGTGCTCTGTATTGAGCTTATATATTTATGGCATATTCAAAAAAGTAAAAAAAATGTCTCCAAAGCAATAAAATTTAGTTTTACAGCAATTGCACTTGGCGCGATTTATCTGCATTACCATACCTTTGTTGGTGTTGAGGCTGGGGTAGCATCGCTGACAACTTTTCTATTTGCAAAAGCATTAGAAACCCAAAAAAAACGTGATTTGATCATCGTTTTTAATTTTGCCTTATTTGTGGCGGCAAGTACGTTTTTATACAGTCAAACGTTGTATGTTGCTTTGGGAGTGGTGCTGTGCTTAGTGAGCTGTTTTGTAGGACTTTATAGAATTCAAACCGCGGAGTTTCTGTCCACTCGAGAAACTAAAAATGGCTTAAAGCACGATGTCATTCATGTTGGTAAATTCATCGGATTGGCAATTCCTTTTTTTATACTACTCTTTATTTTTTTCCCAAGATTACCTCCGCTTTGGCATCTCCCGATTCAGCAAAATAAGGGAATGACAGGAATCAGTGACTCTATGTCCCCAGGTGATATTGCTGAGCTGTCTCAGTCAAATGAATTGGCATTTCGTATTATTGGTGATATGACAAAATTACCGACGCGTTCAGAAATGTATTGGCGAGCTTTGGTCTTAGATCAATATGATGGTCAAAAATGGACGAGTCATGGATTTAATAGAGGGTTAAACGAGTTAAACTCTTATCAACTTTCTATTTTAAATCAAAAAGTTGAATATCAGTATTTGGCTAAAGATCCTTCTGTAGATTGGATCATGGGATTAGAGCAATCTGTACCTCGACAACGAAATTATTATCTCCGTTATGACGGTGGTATTTCAGCTCAACGACCTATTCAAACGGCTCAACCTATAAACTTAGTTTGGTTAGGGCGTGGGACGAAAATAAATCATGAACTTAGTCAGTTTCAAATTCAGTATTACACCCAGTATCTCCATCAGCGTGATATCAAAAGTCAAAGTTTAGCTTGGGACTTATTTATTAAAAGTGGAGAGCAGCCAGAGCGTTATATCCAGCAAGTTTTAGACTGGTTTAAGCAAAATAGCTTTCAGTATTCTTTATCTCCCGGTGTTTTGAGTGGTGATCGGATAGATGCATTTCTGTTTAATTCACGACAAGGATTTTGTGAGCATTTTGCTTCTAGTTTTGTCATGTTGATGCGTTATGTCGGTATTCCTGCCCGAGTCGTGACTGGTTATCAAGGAGGTCAATTTGCGCCAGACCAGAAAAGTTGGGAAGTGAGGCAGTTAGATGCACATGCTTGGACTGAAGTATATTTTGGAGGTCAATGGCAGAGGATTGATCCCACTGCAATGATTGCTCCTGAACGTATTGATCAGGGAATGCAAAATTTAATTCAAAATAATCAAACACTCTACTCTGAGAATACAAATTGGTCAGTTGCAAAATATCCTTTTTTGACAAAAATTCGTGTATGGAGTGATTACGCAAGTTATCAATGGCAAAGTAAAATTGTTGGATATAACGCTGATCAACAACAGAATTGGATGACAAAATTCGGAATTCATTCAGTTGCTTCAGTGTTTGTGATTATCCTTGCAGGCTCACTGATCATATTAGGATGTTATGCACTATGGATGTTGAGAAAAAAAAGAAAACACTATTCACAAATCGATTGGGTACTTCATATTTTTAATAAAAAATTAGGACTTCACAATCGCCGTTATTCTTACGAAACGGTTCGACAATGGTTGGAAAGAATTTCATCACCTTTAAGTCAAAATGATAGAGCTGTTTTCCTCGAAATTATCATTCTGTACGAGCACTTAAGTTATTCACAATCGAGTATTTCCAAACAAGAGTTCGCAAATTTTAAGTCAATGATTAAAACTTGTTCATTTCTTTTGGTTAAATATGAAAAAGGCTTGTCAGCCAAGTGATTTTTGCATAAGATGCGAAGCATTCTAGGTGTATAGCTCAGTTGGTTAGAGCGCTACGTTGACATCGTAGAGGTCTCCAGTTCGAGTCTGGATATACCTACCAAGATTTAAAAAAAGGGCTTAAGTATTTTACTTAAGCCCTTTTTTCGTAATAAAGACATTACTTCTTTTTTAAAAGTAAAGTATTCGTTATCACTTGCTCTATCAAGAAAAATTGCGTTTAAAAAATCTCTAAATTTGATATTAAATTATATATTTTAAGTATAAATACCCAAAATGCTTTAATCTAAATATTGGGTATTTCCGTAATTTATTAATATACCCGTACATTAACACTTACAATAACGCCCGAAATGTACGCTTTTGCCATCCTGTTTAAATATGAGACACGTATAATGTTCATATTACAGGGAAGTTGAGATCAACGTTCATTACCAGTTCTTCACTTTTCATTCAGAAGTAATGAAATTCATACAGTATTATCAAACTAAAGATGGATACTATTTTGTATGTTATTTCATCAAAATAGCGTACTAAAAGCTTATTTCATTGACTGAAATGCGACGAAGAACGATACTCTCAACGTTTTAATTTAAGCAAATCGGTTCTAAGAGACTGGACCAAAAGTTCGGTGCTCTGTAACTCAATCCAAAGCAAGGGGCTATATATGGCTGGTGGAAAGTCAACTATCATCTACACACTGACCGACGAGGCGCCATTACTGGCGACTTACTCACTACTGCCGATCATTGAGACCTTTACTAAGCCTGCTGGTGTTGAGATTGTAAAAACTGACATCTCAGTTGCAGCACGCGTGCTCGCTGAATTCTCTGAATACCTTAGCGAAGAGCAGAAAGTATCAGACAATCTTGCAGAATTAGGTCGTCTTACACAAGATCCAGACACAAACATCATCAAACTTCCAAACATCAGTGCATCTGTAGCTCAGTTGACTGCATGTATCAAAGAGCTTCAATCAAAAGGCTATGCAATTCCAGATTATCCTGAGAATCCTACGACTGAAGAAGAAAAAGCACTCAAAGCACGTTTTGGTAAATGCTTAGGTTCAGCAGTAAACCCTGTATTGCGTGAAGGGAACTCTGACCGTCGTGCGCCTGCTGCTGTTAAAAACTATGCGAAAAAACACCCACATTCTATGGGTGAGTGGAAACAGTGGTCACAAACTCACGTTTCTCACATGGATGAAGGTGACTTCTATCACGGCGAAAAGTCTATGACTTTAGATCGTCCTCGCAATGTGAAAATGGAACTGATCACGAATTCTGGTGAAACCATCGTTCTTAAAGAAAAAGTTGCACTGCAAGACGGCGAAATCATCGATTCTATGTTCATGAGCAAGAAAGCACTTTGCGACTTCTATGAAAAAGAATTAGATGATTGTAAAGAAGCGGGCATCTTGTTCTCTTTACACGTTAAAGCAACCATGATGAAAGTTTCACACCCGATCGTATTTGGTCACTGTGTGAAGATTTATTACAAAGAAGCGTTCGAAAAACACGGTAAACTGTTCGACGAACTAGGTATTAACGTAAACAACGGTATGGCTGGTCTTTACGAGAAGATCGAAACTTTACCGACTTCTTTACGTGAAGAGATCATCGAAGATCTACACGCATGTCAAGAACACCGTCCTGCTTTAGCAATGGTGGATTCAGCAAAAGGTATCACTAATTTCCATTCTCCAAACGACGTGATCGTAGATGCTTCTATGCCTGCAATGATCCGTGGTGGTGGTAAAATGTGGGGTGCTGACGGTAAGCCTTACGACTGTAAAGCAGTAATGCCTGAATCTACATTTGCGCGTATTTACCAAGAAATGATCAACTTCTGTAAGTGGAATGGTAACTTCGACCCACGCACAATGGGTACAGTACCTAACGTTGGTCTAATGGCTCAAAAAGCTGAAGAATACGGTTCACACGACAAAACATTCGAAATCGCGCAAGCTGGTGTAGCTAACATCACAGATATCGAAACTGGCGAAGTTTTAATGTCTCAAAACGTGGAAGAAGGTGATATCTGGCGTATGTGTCAGGTGAAAGATGCACCGATCCGCGACTGGGTAAAACTAGCTGTAACACGTGCACGTAACTCTGGTATGCCAGCAATCTTCTGGTTAGACCCATACCGTCCACACGAAAACGAATTGATCAAGAAAGTTCAAAAATACTTAAAAGATCACGATACAGATGGTCTAGACATCCAAATCATGTCTCAAGTACGTGCAATGCGTTACACACTTGAACGTGTTGCTCGTGGTCTAGATACAATCTCTGTAACGGGTAACATTCTACGTGACTACCTCACTGACTTGTTCCCAATTATGGAGCTTGGTACTTCTGCGAAAATGCTGTCTATCGTGCCTTTAATGGCGGGTGGTGGTATGTACGAAACTGGTGCAGGTGGTTCAGCACCTAAACACGTACAACAACTTGTTGAAGAAAACCACTTACGTTGGGATTCTTTAGGTGAGTTCCTTGCACTCGCTGTTTCACTTGAAGAGCTTGGTATTAAAGAAAATAACCCTAAAGCTAAACTTCTTGCGAAAACATTGGATGCTGCAACTGGTAAATTACTTGACAACGACAAATCTCCATCACGTCGTACAGGTGAGTTAGACAACCGTGGTAGCCATTTCTATTTAGCGAAGTTCTGGGCTGAAGAATTAGCAGCTCAAGACGAAGATGCTGAATTAAAAGCGACATTCTCTACTTTAGCGAAGACTTTAGCTGAAAATGAAGAGAAGATCGTTGCCGAACTTGCAGAAGTTCAAGGTAAATCTGTTGATATCGGTGGTTACTACGCAATCGATCAAGAGAAAGTAAATGCAGTTATGCGTCCAAGTGCAACTTTAAATGCTGCTATTGCAAGCATCTAATAACACTTAATTTGAACTGAATTTCAGTTTGGCGGATTAAAAAAGCTGGTACTTCGGTACCAGCTTTTTTTTGTTAAAATTTTTGTAAATAAAACACTGATTACGCCAAATTAGAGAGAGCTTAAGGGGAGGATCTAGAAAACTTTCATTCAATTTGCATGCATTTCTGATTACAATGCGTTTTAATTTATTTTTAACTTATCTAGCTGTTTGGATAAGTTCTGTAGGTGCCCGCATGGAAATCAAAGTCAATTATCTCGACAATCTTCGACAGGAAGCAAAGTTCGACGATTTCACGGTTATTGCCGATCAACCTATTCGTTATAAAGGTGATGGATCTGCACCAGGCCCATTTGACTATTTTCTTGCGTCTTCAGCATTATGTGCAGCTTATTTTGTAAAGGTTTATTGTGCTGCACGAGATATTCCTACAGAAAATATTCGATTATCCCAAAATAATATTGTTGATCCAGAAAACCGTTATAAACAAATTTTTAAAATTCAAGTCGAATTACCCTCAGATATCTCTGAGAAGGATCGACAAGGTATTTTACGTTCAATCGACCGTTGCACTGTAAAAAAAGTGATTCAAACAGGTCCTGAATTTGTTATTGAGGAAGTTGAAAGCATTGATGCGGATGCTCAAGCTTTACTTATGCCAAATATTGCCAAGGAAAATGTGACTGTTATTCCGGGCAAAGATTTGCCGCTTGAAGAAACGATTGCCAACATGTCTGCAATTTTGGCGGGCTTAGGGATGAAGATTGAAATTGCGTCTTGGCGGAATATAGTGCCAAACGTATGGTCTTTACATATTCGCGATGCACAAGCGCCAATGTGTTTTACCAATGGTAAAGGTTCAACGAAAGAGAGTGCCTTAGCATCTGCATTAGGCGAGTTTATTGAACGTTTGAATTGTAATTTCTTCTATAACGACCAATTTTGGGGTGAAGAAATCGCAAATGCTGAATTTGTGCATTACCCAGATGAAAAGTGGTTCCAACCAGGTCCAAATGGTGAATTGCCATCAGAAATTTTAGATGAATATACACTTGAAATTTACGATCCTGAAGATGAGTTATTAGGCACACATCTGTACGACACAAATTCTGGCAATATTGAGAGAGGTATCTGTTCGTTACCATTTGTGCGCCAGTCAGACGGTGAGATTGTATATTTCCCTTCAAATTTGATCGAAAATTTGTATCTGTCAAATGGTATGAGCGCAGGAAATACCTTGGCTGAAGCACAAGTACAATGTTTATCTGAAATATTTGAGCGTGCGGTTAAGCGCGAAATTTTAGAGGGTGAAATTACCCTGCCAGATGTACCTGAACATGTTCTAGCAAAGTACCCAAAAATAGTTGAGGGTATTAAGGGACTTGAGGAGCAAGGTTTTCCAGTGCTGGTCAAAGATGCTTCATTAGGTGGGAAATTCCCAGTCATGTGCGTGACATTAATGAATCCAAGAACGGGTGGCGTTTTTGCATCATTCGGGGCTCATCCAAACTTTGAAGTTGCATTAGAACGCAGCCTAACAGAGCTTTTACAAGGTCGTAGTTTTGAAGGTTTAAATGACTTACCACGTCCTACTTTCAATAGCCATGCACTGACAGAACCAAATAACTTTGTGGAACACTTTATTGATTCATCGGGTGTTGTGTCTTGGAGATTCTTCAGTTCGAAATCTGATTATGATTTCGTAGAGTGGGATTTCACCAGTCAAGGTGAAAATACAAACGCTGAAGAAGCTGAAAAGATGTTCAATATCCTAAAAGAGATGGGTAAAGAAGTTTACATGGCTGTATACCAACATTTAGGTGCAACTGCATGCCGAATTCTGGTGCCAGGATATTCTGAGGTGTATTTGGTTGAGGATCTGGTTTGGGATAATACCAATAAAGCTTTAGCTTTTAGAGAAGATATTCTTAACTTACATCGTTTAGATAATGAACAGCTCGAAGCTTTGCTAGAGAAACTTGAAGAAGTTGAAGTGGATGACTATACCGATATTATTACCTTGATTGGTGTTGAATTTGACGATAATACGGTGTGGGGTCAGTTAACTATTCTTGAATTAAAACTATTAATTAACTTAGCTTTGGAAAATTTCGAAGAAGCGAAAGACCAAGTAGAACAGTTCTTACAATACAACACCAATACTGTAGAACGAGGCTTATTCTATCAATGCATGGATGTCGTTTTAGAAGTATTGTTAGATGAAGAAATGGAAATTGAAGACTATGAACCGAATTTTAGACGTATGTTCGGTGATGAGAGAGTTGATGCTGCAATAGGCTCAATCGAAGGTGATGTGCGTTTTTATGGATTGACGCCAACCAATATGCAACTTGAAGGTCTCGATCGTCATTTAAAACTTATTGAGAGCTATAAGAAGCTTCATGCTGCCAGAGCAGGTTTTGTTTCTCAACAAAACTGATCGAATGAAAGACCACTATTCATAGTGGTCTTTTTATACTTAATGAACATCAATCTGGTGGATTTAGGTTGGGTATTCAATTATATATAATAAAATGAAGTGGTTATGAAAAGTATTGATAGTATTTATTAAAAATAGTAATTTATTGATATTTAAGGGAAATGATTCTATTTAACTGGTATTATTAGCTAAATGCATTATCATAGTGCATGACGAGTTAACTTAAAGCGAGCATTATGAATTTCTTGAAAAAAAAGAATAAAGCAAGTTTCGTTTTCTTTATTATTACTGCGTATTCCTGTTTGGGCTTTGGATTAGGTTACCTAATTTGGGAATACCTCCAAATGAAATAATGTTCATATTGATCGGTAAGAGTGCAAATTTAGAAAGTATTTACTGTTAGCAAGCTTAATTTACTCTACCATTTAAAATTAAATGATCTAAAAATCATCAGTGATTTTTTAAGGGGTATATTTAAATTTATATTTTTTAACGTGATTTAAATAAAGATTAAATTTTAGCGTTTTATAACCTATGACTGTGTATTCAGCCCTTCAAATTCAGTCTATGTTATAATTAAAAATATATCCCGATAGATCGAATTGTCTAGCGACTGTTCAATTGATAGATCATCATATCAAAGCTGCTTTATTGCAGCTTTTTTAATTGTGCTTCAATTTATCGGAAATGTCATTTTGGTACGTTTATTGAATGCGTCATCTGAGCTACATTTGCCAATGAATCATTGAATAAATGATCTAAATAATTTTTACGACTCGCTCGATCTTAAGCAGGGGCTCGACAATGACAAATCCAAATTCTTCAGCGGGTTTGCTTGAACGCTTATTTAAACTAAGCGAAAACAAAACAACTTTTCGAACTGAAATGATTGCAGGGATGACGACATTCCTGACAATGTGCTACATCATCATTGTCAATCCAATGATTCTGTCTGAAACAGGAATGGATCATGGTGCGGTATTTGTTGCGACATGTTTGGCAGCAGCAATTGGTTGTTTTGTCATGGGTATTATTGCCAATTACCCAATCGCATTGGCTCCGGGTATGGGCTTAAATGCATATTTCACCTATTCGGTATGTTTAGGAATGGGTGTGCCTTGGCAAACCGCTTTAGCTGCGGTATTTGTGTCTGGTCTGGTCTTCATCGCGATCAGTATGTTTAAAATTCGTGAAGCTATCGTGAATGCCATTCCAATGTCTTTAAAATTGGCTATTGGTGGTGGTATTGGTTTATTCCTAGCATTAATCGCTTTGAAAAATGCTGGCATCATTGTGGACAATCCTGCGACTCTAGTGGGTTTAGGTGATTTAAAACAACCAACCGTTCTGTTAGCTTTATTCGGTTTTTTGATGGTTGTTGTTATGCATCACTTTAAAATACGTGGTGCGATTATCATTAGTATTTTAGTGTTGACTGCAATCTCAACATTCCTAGGATTGAGTGAATTTAAAGGTGTGGTTGGTCAAATTCCTTCAATTGCACCAACATTCATGCAAATGGATTTTGAAGGCTTATTTACCGCAAGTTTAATCGGTGTAATTTTTGTGTTCTTCTTAGTTGATCTATTTGATTCAACAGGAACGCTGGTTGGTGTTTCACATCGTGCTGGTTTACTCAAAGATGGTAAATTGCCACGCTTAAAGAAAGCTCTGTTTGCAGACTCTTCAGCGATTGTTGCTGGTGCTGCATTAGGTACATCATCAACGACACCATATATTGAGTCTTCTGCGGGTGTAGCAGCAGGGGGACGTACAGGTCTTACAGCGGTAATAGTTGGCTTACTTTTTATTGCTTGTTTGTTCTTAGCACCGTTAGCTCAATCTGTTCCTGGGTTTGCAACTGCACCAGCCTTACTCTTTGTAGGGGTATTGATGATTCAGGGTATTACGCATATTGATTGGGATGATATTACTGAAGCGGTTCCTGCTTTCTTAACGATCGTGTTTATGCCGTTCACTTACTCAATCGCTGATGGTATTGCCATGGGCTTTATTAGTTATGCATTGGTGAAGTTACTTACAGGTAAAGCATCTACAGTACCATATATGGTATGGATTATCGCAGTATTATGGGCGCTAAAATTTGCAATGTTTGGCGGCTAATTTTTAACAGTTTTTAAAAGGGTGTAAACTCAGTTTGCACCCTTTTTATTTTTTGGTTTCATGAGGAGTAGCAATGAACCGTGTTGAGTTAATTAAAGCTTTACCTAAAGCTGAGCTTCATGTCCATATTGAAGGGACATTTGAACCTGAGTTGATGTTTGCCATTGCTCAGCGCAATGAAATTGCAATCCCATATCAATCAGTTGAAGAAGTCAAACAGGCTTATAATTTTCACAATCTGCAATCATTTCTAGATATTTACTATGCAGGTGCGAATGTATTGATTAATGAGCAAGATTTTTATGATCTTGCATGGGCATATTTTGAAAAATGTGCAGAAGATCGAGTGGTTCATACTGAAATGTTTTTTGATCCGCAAACCCATACGGATCGTGGTGTGTCATTTGAAACGGTAATTAAAGGCTTAAAACGAGCTTGCCACGATGCTGAGGTAAAATTAGGCCTCACAACGCATTTGATTATGTGTTTCTTACGTCATTTGAGTGAAGAGGCAGCATTTGAAACACTTGAACAAGCTTTACCTTACAAAGACCAAATTATTGGGGTAGGGTTAGATTCAAGTGAAGTTGGGCATCCACCTTCTAAATTTGAAAGGGTATTCGCAAAAGCACGTGATGAAGGATTCTTGGTTGTTGCTCATGCAGGTGAAGAAGGTCCAGCAGAATATGTCTGGGAAGCTTTGGATTTACTCAAAGTGAATCGTATTGATCATGGTGTACGTTCTGAAGAAGATCCGAAGTTGATGCAGCGCTTAATTGCAGAAAAAATGCCGCTTACAGTATGCCCATTGTCTAATCTTAAATTATGCGTTGTAGATGATATGAAACAGCATAATATTCGTCGACTCTTGCAGCAGGGTGTACATGTTACAGTAAATTCTGATGATCCATCATATTTTGGTGGCTACATGAATGACAACTTTATTGCGATCGCTGAGGCCTTGGATTTAACAAATCATGAATTAAAGCAACTCGCTATAAATTCATTTGAAGCATCGTTTATTTCCGATGAGCAAAAACAAAAGTGGAAAGATAAAATTCTCACGATTTAAAACAGTTAAACTTGTTTATGTAACATACTGAAAGGTGGGGGTCAAAATCCCACCTTTGGTTTAAGATGCTTTAAACAATAGAGCCGAATGTGATGTTGAAATTGAAATCTGTGCTTTGCCTGAGTCTGCTAACGTTGCCTGTAGTTATCGCGAATGCAAATATGACTTTGACACAGCGTGTATTACAGCCTGTCATCCAGTATCAATGCGAGCGTGAAGTCGATCATTCGAAAATATGGAAAATAACGACATATTTAATGAATGAAGAAAACAAAAAGAAATTAAAATTAGAAACCTGTGATTGTGTATCAAATCATGCTTTAAAAGATATTCCGGCTCAGGAACTTGCCAAAGCAACAGTTAACGAAGATATCAAGCAAGAAGTCATTCGAAAAGCCATGTTGAATAGCCTAAAAGCATGTGTAATTAGCTCTAAATCTAACTCAGAAATTTAGAGCCGTACTCAATCAATCTTTAGGTTGTTTGGTCATGCTGTCTAAGACATGATCTTTATCTATAAAGTGATGCTTTAATGCCGCAGCAATATGTCCGAGTAAAAGTAAACCTGCAGCCCAAGAAATCCAAATATGAAGTGGTTTTACAATTTCAGTTACTTGAGGATTCTCACCTATTAAAGCAGGTAGATCAAATAAGAATAATACTGGTGCAGGGTAGCCGAGACTCCAACTCCATAAGCAACCCGTAATTGGTAAAGCCAGAAGCATAAAATAAAGTCCAAGATGCCCTAAATGTGCGAGTCTTTTCATGAGGGGAGACATTGTCTCTGGTAACTCGGGTGCAGGATGGGTGTAGCGCCAAAAGATACGAACCACGACCAGAAAAATAATAGTGGTTGCAATATTTTTGTGAAGCGTGATGACGTCACCTTTGAAGCTACCATCTACTTCATAACTTAAAAAATTGCCGCTATAAAAGCCGATCGTCCACGCCGTGATAAAAATAATCGCCATGACCCAATGCAAGACTTGAGCCGTACGTGTGTAATATTTGGATTTATTATTCATGATATAAACTTATGATTGAATTTCGCACATAATAATTTAAGCATAAATGATTTATAAGTATTGAAATGAGACACAGTGTTGAAAATATGCAACGGAATGCGACTTATAACTGAACATATAGTCGGTAAATACAAAAAATCTATTTCTTCATGATGTTACATTAGGCAAAATAGCTCAATTCGTAAGATCATAAGGACAACACTGTGAAAAAATTAATTGCTTTACTTGCACCAATGACATTAGTACTCGGTGCTTGTGCTACAGGTACAACGGGGACATCATCACCTGCCGCAAATACTACTCAACAGTTAGGTTCGGCTGCACTTAAAATTGCGATCAATGCAAAATGCACAACTGAATTGAACAATATTTCTGCTTGGAAAACTGCAACGAAATTAATGACTGCAGAGCAGAAAGAAAATATCCAAGGTGAAATTTGTGGATGTGTAAGTGAAAAGGCTCCGCAAAGCGTAACTACGGTTGATTTGGCTACAGCAGCGATTGATCCAACAGCACGTGCAACAATCGTCAGCAATATCGTGACTAAAACTATTAATGAATGTGTAGCTGAAGCTGTACGTTAATTTCAAAGATACATGAATAGGCTGATTATGATCGGCCTATTTTTTTTAAGGATAAATTAGGAAAATGATGTTGATTGCTGGTGCTGATGAAGCAGGGCGCGGTCCGCTGGTGGGATCGGTCGTTGCGGCTGCTGTAATTTTGGATCCTAACAATCCGATTCTTGGGTTAAATGATTCTAAAAAACTCAGTGAAAAGAAACGTGAAAAATTATTTATAGAGATCAAAGAAAAAGCACTAGCTTGGGCTATCGCTGAAGCGAGTCATCAAGAAATTGATGACCTCAATATATTGCATGCTTCATTGTTGGCAATGCGTCGTGCCGTTGAACAATTGACTGTGCAACCACAACATGTATTGGTTGATGGCAATAAAATTCCCCAAGGATTGAGTATGAGTTGTGATGCTGTGGTTGGAGGAGACGCATTACATCCAGAAATTTCTGCTGCCAGTATCCTGGCTAAGGTGACACGTGATCATCAAATGTTGGAACTTGATGCTAAATATCCTCAGTTTGGTTTTGCAAAACATAAAGGCTACCCGACCAAAGCTCATTTTGAAGCTATTGCACAGTTTGGCGTGGTTGAAGAGCACAGGCGTAGTTTTGGTCCAGTACGCAAATCATTGGGACTTTAAACAGCTTAAACACCAAAAATTTAAAGCGGCTAAATTTAGCCGCTTTAGTCACAAAATCATTTCTAATCAACGATTGAAATCATTTTGAGTGTAATTCTCTTCTTCGTAAGAAGGTTGGTAATCTTGGTCAAGATGTTGCAAGTGCTCATGCATCGCACGTTCATGCTGAATTCGTTGATAGATTTCTTCACGATGTACAGATACTTCTTTAGGCGCATTCACACCAATTCGCACTTGGTTACCTTTTACACCAAGTACAGTGACACTGACTTGATCCCCAATCATTAATGTTTCACCAACACGACGGGTGAGAATCAGCATGTTTATCTCCTTGCTTAAACGCTAAACCTGCGATAGTTTTTTCAAAAAGTGAAAATAACAACCTCGGCACCACGAAATATTTTAATAGATAAATGTGACGAATTTAACCATTCGCACAGGACTATTGAAATTATCCCATAAACCTCTAGACCTAATATAACAGAGCCACTATAGGAAAAACTATAGTGGCTCTGAATATTTCTTCATCAAGTATGCATTGTTTCTGCTAACTCATGGCAGAAAATTAAGCACGTGCGCTAGACTCACCATGTTCGCGGTCAAGACCAAACGCAGTGTGAAGTGAGCGAACAGCAAGCTCTAAATAATTTTCTTCAATAATAACAGAGATTTTGATTTCAGAAGTTGAAATCATCAGGATATTGATGCCTTCATCAGCAAGTGCTGTAAACATTTTACTTGCAACACCAGCATGAGAGCGCATACCAACACCTACGATAGATACTTTTACAATATCATCACGTGTTGCAACTTCACGAGCACCGATTGCTTGAGCAGTTTCTTCAAGAATTTTTTTAGCTTTAGCAAGTTCGCCACGATTGACTGTGAATGTGAAGTCAGTTGTACCATCTTCTTCAACGTTTTGGATGATCATATCCACTTCGATATTAGCATCACCAATCGGTTTTAAAATTTTAGATGCAATACCAGGAAGATCAGGCACACCTAAGATAGTTAATTTAGCTTCGTCACGGTTAAATGCGATACCAGAGATAATTGGCTGTTCCATGTTGTCTTCCAATTCAGTAGTGATAAGTGTTCCGACGTTGTTTTTAAATTCTTCGTCAAATGCGCCATCATTTTCATTGTCGAAGCTAGAGAGTACGCGTAAAGGGACTTGATATTTACCCGCGAACTCAACAGAACGGATCTGTAAAACTTTAGAACCAAGAGAAGCCATTTCAAGCATTTCTTCAAAAGAAATACGATCAACTTTCTTCGCTTTTGGTGCAACACGTGGATCTGTTGTATATACACCATCCACATCTGTATAAATTTGGCATTCATCCGCTTTGAGTGCAGCTGCTAATGCAACACCAGAAGTATCAGAACCACCACGACCCAAAGTTGTTGTGTTTCCATTAGCATCAAAACCTTGGAAACCTGCAACAACGATGACACGACCAGCATCTAATTGTTCAGTCATGACATCTGTATCAATTGATTCAATACGTGCTTTTGTGAATGAGCTGTCTGTTTTAATACCAACTTGGCGTCCAGTCAAAGATTTCGCTTCCACACCGATAGAATTCAGTGCCATTGCTAACATTGAAATCGTTACCTGTTCACCCGTTGAAACCATTTGGTCTAATTCTCGTGGGTCAGGGGTGTCGGTAATGGCTTTCGCTAAAGCGAGTAGGCGATTAGTTTCACCACTCATAGCTGATACAACAACCACAACCTTGTGGCCGTGATCATGCCAACGCTTTACACGACGAGCAACATTTAAAATGCGCTCAGGAGTACCCATTGAAGTACCGCCATATTTTTGAACGATTAATGCCATAGTTGTTCCATATAAACCATGACCTTGAAGAGTTGTTCAAGGTCAGTTACACAAAAGGTGAAGTTTTATTTTGCAGCTAGCCAAGCAGTTAATTCTGCCATGACAGAAGCAAACTTCTCGTTAAGTGGCGCGCCACCTTGTGCCAAATCAGGCTTACCACCACCTTTACCACCTAGCTCAGTTGCTAAGTGTTTGATGATGTCACCTGCTTTTATAGAAGCTGTGAAGTCTTTAGCTACAGATGCGATCAAGCTCACCTTGTCACCCTCTACACCTGCAAGGACAATCACAGCATTTTCTAATTTTGATTTCACGCCGTCGTGTAGATTGCGAAGTGATTTCGCATCCATACCTTGAACAGTCGTGATTAACGTTTTGCGACCTGCAATTTCCTTAACTTGGCTAAGTAGTTCACCCGCCTGTAAATGAGCAAGTTTTTGATTCAATTGATCGATTTGCTTTTGTAAGCTTGATGCTGTGTCCGCTAAGGCTTCAACTTTCTCAATCGTTTGATCTTTTTGTGCTTTCAATAAGCCATTAATCGTGTTGATGTCTCGATCAGCTTTTTGAGCCACCTCAATTGCTTTCGTACCTGTAACTGCCTCAATACGACGTACACCTGCAGCAACACCGCCTTCAGAAGTGATTTTGAACAGACCAATGTCACCTGTACGTTTAACGTGAATACCACCACAAAGTTCGATCGAGAAGTTTTTCTCTTCAATGATAGAACCCATAGAGAGTACGCGAACTTCTTCACCGTATTTTTCACCGAACAACATCATCGCACCTTTTGCTTTTGCAGATTCGATGTCAAGGAGTTCAGTTGTTACAGGCGTATTGGCAATCACTTCAGCATTTACCAGACGTTCAATTTCTTGAATCTGTTCAAATGTCACGGGTTGATCATTGGCAAAGTCGAAACGTAACACGTCAGAAGCAACCAATGAACCTTTTTGTTGAACATGTGAACCCAAGATTTGACGAAGTGCAGCATGTAGAAGGTGAGTCGCAGAGTGGTTACGTGCTGTTGCTGCACGAATGTCTGCTTTAACTGTTGCTTCTACATTTTGAGTAACTTTAAAGTTACCCATGGTCACGATACCTTGGTGAACGAACGCACCACCAGATTTTTTCGTGTCTTGAACTTCGAAAATACCTGTATCGTTTTTAAAGATACCTGTATCACCAATTTGACCACCGCTTTCTGCATAGAAAGGTGTTTGGTTTAGAACGATTAAAGCTTCATCACCTTCAGCGACTTCATCAACTTGTTCGCCATCCTTATAGATTGCGATGATTTGACCCTCACCAGCAGTTGCATCGTAGCCGTCAAACTGAGTTTCGCCTTCAACTTTTACAACGCTGTTGTAGTCGATTGCGAATTTACCCGCATCACGTGCACGTTGACGTTGAGCAGCCATTTCTTTTTCAAAACCAGCTTCGTCAATCGTTAAATCACGTTCACGTGCGATGTCAGCCGTTAAGTCAGTTGGGAAGCCGTACGTGTCGTAAAGTTTGAATACTACTTCGCCTGGAATTACAGAACCTTTTAAGTTAGCAAGTTCGCCCTCAAGCAATTTCAAACCTTGTTCTAAGGTTTTAGCAAATTGCTCTTCTTCTTTTAAAAGTTGCGCTTCGATACGCGCTTGTTGTGCTTCAAGTTCAGGATAGGCAGCGCCCATCACCTCAATTAAAGGCTTTAACATTTTGTGGAAGAATGAACCTGTCGCACCCAACTTGTTACCATGACGAACTGCACGACGGATGATACGACGTAGAACGTAGCCACGCCCTTCATTTGATGGGTTTACGCCATCAGCGATTAGGAATGAGCACGAGCGTGCATGGTCGGCAACGACTTTAAGTGATGCTGGGTATTCAACTGGTTTGCCTTCCGCTTGCGCTTTCGCTTCAAGTTCAGCAGTATCTAAACCAATAATTTCAGCTGCAGCTTTTAATAAGTGTTGGAATAGATCAATTTCGTAGTTTGAGTTGACGTGTTGTAAAACAGCAGAAATACGCTCTAAGCCCATACCTGTATCAACGGAAGGTGCTGGAAGAGGGTGAAGTACGCCATCAGCAGTACGGTTAAACTGCATGAATACGTTGTTCCAAATTTCGATGAAACGGTCGCCATCTTCTTCTGGTGTACCTGGTAAACCACCCCAAATGTGATCGCCATGGTCAAAGAAGATTTCAGAGCATGGACCACAAGGACCTGTGTCACCCATTGCCCAGAAGTTATCTGAAGCGTATTGACCGCCTTTGTTGTCGCCAATACGAATAATGCGAGACTCATCTAGACCGATTTCTTTGTTCCAGATGTCGAATGCTTCATCATCAGTGTGATAAACCGTTGCATATAATTTGTCTTTAGGTAGGCCTAACCATTTTTCATTGGTTAAGAAATCCCAAGCGAATTTAATCGCGTCACGTTTAAAGTAATCTCCGAAAGAGAAGTTACCTAACATTTCAAAAAACGTATGGTGACGAGCTGTGTAGCCCACGTTATCTAAGTCGTTATGTTTACCGCCAGCACGAACACATTTTTGTGATGACACTGCACGTACATAATCTCGTTTTTCTAGGCCTAAGAAGCAATCTTTGAACTGGTTCATACCAGCATTTGTAAAGAGCAAAGTTGGGTCATTGGCAGGAACTAGAGAACTCGACGCGACACGTGTGTGGCCTTGCGATTCAAAGTAACGCAAAAATGCTTCACGAATTTCAGCTGATGTCATAAAACGAGTACTCACAACCAAGTCACTCCATTAATTCTGTATTGGCAAATAATATGTCTGGGAAATAAAGTGCGAATTCACAATAAAATTCACCCCAGCATACCGGGCTAAAAGTTTAAAAACGCCAAATTATAACGGAATTTGCCACCTGTACCAATGATTTTAAAGTGTTTTAATGACAATTCTCTTTAATTCTGGTTTTAGGTGGAATTTTAAGCATTAACGTTGTTGAGACGATTCTTAAATGCTCAAGCTGTGTATCTCGTACGAAGATCAATCAAAAATATTGAGTAGTCATAAGACCATTATTTATTACTGTATAGTTTAGAAATACTTTAACATAGAGCTTTCAAGAACTTGTATTAAAGAGTTGAAGGTTACATATGCAACGTATCGCAATTAACGGATTTGGACGAATCGGGCGAAATGTTTTAAGAGCTTGGTTTGAAAATCCAAAGCAATTCAATTTTGAAATCGTTGCGATTAATGATGTGGCTGATGTAGAAACTTTAATTCATTTATTTAAATATGACACCACACATGGAAGATTTCATGGGGAAGTGGAGTTGAGTTATGTGGCAGAGCAAGTATTTCTCAATATTTATGCCTATCAAAAAAAATTATCTATTGAAGTTCACTGTCAAACAGAACCAGATCAACTACCATGGAAGCGTTTAAACGTTGATGTTGTTTTAGAGTGTACTGGTTTATTTAGATCTCGAGCAGAAGCGACACGCCATCTCAATGCTGGCGCTCAACGCGTGATAATTGGGGCTGCACCTTTTGATACGGTTGATGCTGCAATCGTCTACGGGGTAAATCATAAAGAGGTTAAAACTACGGATCAGATTATTTCGAGTGTTTCATGTACGACACAAGCATTGGTTCCTCTGGTCAAAATTATTGACGATGCCTTTGGCATAGAAAGTGCGTTAATGACAGAAATTCATGCTGTTACAGCGGATCAATCCGTTTTAGATCACGTTCACCGCGATTTACGTCGTGCGAGGGCGTCTGGGCAAAACATTATTCCAACGACTTCATCTGCTCTAGGTGCAATCAAACGTGTTATGCCAAAAATGGAAGGGCGAATAGACGGTTACTCAATTCGTGTTCCTACCATTAATGTGGCAGCTATTGATTTAACATTTATAGCGCAACAGCCCATTACAGACCATCAGTTAAATGAAGCGTTAATTTCAGCAGCACGAGAGCAGTTTTCGGAAATTATGTCGGTAACAGATGAGCCTTTAGTATCATCTGACTTTAATCATTCTCCATTTTCACTCATTGTAGATTTAACTCAAACCATGGTGGTCGGGAAGCAAGCTAAAGTCTATGCTTGGTATGATAATGAATGGGGATATACCAATCGTTTACTGGATTTATGTCATTCATTTCCAGATCAGTCATGAAACTGAAATGCTGTGTCTTTTATAAAGGTTTAAGTCTATAACATAGATCAACTGCTAGTGCGTTCAGAATTACCAATAGAAGCTTATGAATAATCTAAAATTCCGATTTAATTATTTAAAAGTCTGATGCACATGGGGGTTGATCGTGATAGACTAGGAGAAATCGGGTGTGTTCCCGATTTTTTTATGCGGATTTGTTCCGCGCTGACAGAATTTAGGTTTACAACATGCCCATTTCAGAGACATGGTTATTACCTGATGGTGTAGCTGATGTATTACCAGAGCAAGCGCAAGTTATTGAAACTTTGCGTCGTACCGCGTTAGATTTCCTCGCAGCTCGAGGTTATCAATTGGTGTACACGCCATTTATTGAATACATCGAATCTCTATCTTCTCTTTCAGAATCGAATCAAGATTTAGACTTAGCCACATTTAAAGTAATTGATCAACTTTCAGGTCGTTTACTTGGTGTGCGTGCAGATATGACGCCTCAGGTGGCGCGTATTGATGCACACGTGTATCCAGTTGAAGGTGTTGCACGCTATTGCTACGCTGGAACGGTACTTCATACCAAACCACAAGGTTTCAATACCACACGTGCGCCTTTACAGCTCGGTGCTGAGTTGTTTGGTTCAGACAGTATCGATGCTGACGTCGAAATGATCGATGTCATGTTGGAATTATTAAAAAATACAGGTGTAACTGAGGCGATCCATTTAGATATTGGACACGTTGGTCTATTCCGTAGCTTAGTTAAACATGCAGGATTGAACAAAGCTACAGAGTCGCATCTATCTGATTTATATCAGCGTAAAGCATTACCAGAGCTTGCTGAATATACGCAACAACTTAAATTCGGCTCTGATTTTTATGCGCTTGGTCGTTATGCAAGTGATTTAGTCGCTTTAAAATCACATTTAAGCCAAGAAATCTTAGAAGATTCGGCATTCCAAGAAGCATTTAATGCAGTTCAAAGCACACAAGATGCGATTCAGCAACGTTGGCCAAATCTGCATATTGGTATCGATGTTGTAGAGCTTCGTTCATATCACTATCACACTGGCTTAATGTATGCAGTGTATGCACCAAATCGTGCTGCACCATTAGCTCAAGGTGGACGTTATGATGGTATTGGTGAGCATTTTGGTCGTGCACGTCCAGCAACTGGCTTTTCATGTGACTTATACGCTTTAAGCGCTGGTCAATTTAAAGCATTGGAAGTGATCGTTGCACCTAAGGGAAATAATGCTGACCTAGTCAAAGCAATTCAAGGATTACGTGATCAAGGCAAAAGCGTTGTGCAGTTGCTTGGTCAAGATGAGTTGAATTCAGTACCTAACGCGACTCACCAGTTGGTGAATCAAGCGGGTGAGTGGAAACTCGAACAGATTTAATCACCTGATTTGAATACTAAATTTCAAATCATGTTCTTCAATTTTAACAGCATGATGCAATGAGGCTATTATGGGCAAGAATGTTGTGGTACTTGGTACCCAATGGGGCGACGAAGGTAAAGGTAAAATCGTTGACCTGCTCACAGATCAAGCGGCTGCAGTTGTTCGCTATCAAGGTGGACACAATGCAGGTCATACTCTCGTCGTAGGTGGTAAGAAAACTGTTTTACACCTCATTCCATCTGGTATTTTACGTGAAAACGTACTTTGCTTAATTGGTAACGGTGTAGTGCTTTCTCCTGAAGCGTTAATCAAAGAGATGACGATTCTTGAAGAGCAAGGTGTGCCAGTTAAAGAACGTTTACGTATTTCTCCAAACTGTCCATTAATTTTGCCAAACCATATTGCATTAGACCAAGCACGTGAGAAAAAACGTGGGAATGCCAAGATTGGTACAACAGGTCGTGGTATTGGTCCAGCGTATGAGGATAAAGTTGCACGTCGTGCGGTTCGTGTCGCTGATTTAGTGCGTGGTGGTGATCATCTTAAAGCATTGCTTGAAGAGTTACTTGAATACCATAACTTCCAATTAACACAATTCTACGGTGTAGAAGCGGTTAAGCTTGAAGACGTGCTTGCGTTATGTGATCAATGGCGTGAAGTTGTTGCTCCACTGGTTGTTGATGTTACTGGCGAATTGCATAAATATCGTAAGAACGGTGACAACATCATGTTTGAAGGTGCTCAAGGCTCACTTCTTGATGTTGACCATGGTACTTATCCATACGTAACATCTTCAAATACGACTGCTGGTGGTGTGAGTTCTGGTTCTGGTCTTGGTCCATTACACCTTGACTATGTATTGGGTATTACCAAAGCTTATACAACTCGCGTAGGTGCAGGTCCATTCCCAACTGAGTTGGTTTATGATGCTGCAAACGATGTTGGTGATGCAATTGGTAAGCACCTTGGTACTGTAGGTTCAGAATTTGGCGCATCTACTGGTCGCCAACGTCGCTGTGGTTGGTTCGATGCTGAAATCCTTCGTCGTTCAGTAGAAGTGAACTCACTTTCGGGTATTTGCTTGACTAAACTTGACGTTCTTGATGGTTTAGAAGAAATCAAAATCTGTGTGGGTTATGAAGCTGCAGATTCGGGCTGCGTAGGTTCTTCTGATGCACTTGCATTTGAAACTTTAAAACCAATTTACGAAACAATGCCTGGTTGGACTGAGTCTACTTTTGGTGCTAAATCTTTAGACCAATTGCCAGAAGCAGCAATCAACTATATTAAGCGACTTGAACAGTTAATCGAATGTCCAATCGACATCGTATCAACTGGTCCAGACCGTGATGAAACGATTATTCTTCGTCACCCGTTTGAAGCTTAATTAAAAGTTTTAAAAAAGCCCTGTGGTATCACAGGGCTTTTTTGGATCTAAACAACGACCAAAGTTGTATAAAAATTGGCTGTGCTGAATCTTAGAGATTGTTAAAATCGAATGTATAAAATAATAGAGTGTGCAGGATGCATAAGAATATTTCTGGAACAATGTTTTATTCATTGTTATTTGCAATGGGGGGGGCACCCACGATTGCGATGATGATAATTCGATCTCAAACAGTAGCCGAAGATGTGGTCTACCAAGTCTTTATTGGGCTGTCGATTATGATCGCTTGCATATTGGTCCCTATTATTTTAATTCAGAACACCTATTTATTTTTTAAACGTAAAGATGAGAAGCTTGAAACTCGTTTAAAACCGTGGAGTCAAACCTATCTCGTGCTTAATATTTTTTGTTTGGTCTTTTGGATCAGCTATCAATTTGTTTACTAAATTACATAACAAATAAAAAAGTGAAGAAAAATGAGATATTAAGCGTAGTTGAGTTTGTCTATAATTATGAACAAGTACTTTCAAGTAGATTGGAACATTATAATGAAGAACAAATTATTGCTCGGTCTTACAGCATCTGCGGTAATCTCGATTTCAGGGTGTACAACATTTGCGGATATGGCGGGTGCGGACTCAGCGACATTAAATGCAGCTGCTGCACAAAGTTACTCGCAAGCCATTGATACAGCTCGCAGCAAGGGCTTATTGGATACAAGCTCAAATACCTATAAGCGTATTACGAATGTATACAATCGTTTGCGTCCATATGCTGATCAAATGAATCAAACGGGTCAGCCATTCCAATGGCAGGTATCTGTAATTAAATCAAGTGAATTAAATGCTTCTGTCATGCCGGGTGGTAAAGTTGTTTTTTATACAGGTATTGTGGAACGTTTAAATTTAACAGATGCTGAAATTGCGGCCATCATGGGACATGAAATGATCCATGCTTTGGAAGAGCATGCAAAAAGTAAATTGGGTGCTCAAGCTTTAACTGACTTGGCTTTAGGTGTTGGTTTAAGTGCAGCTGGGGTAGGTCAAGGTGGCGCAGCAGTTGCACAAATTGGTTCTCAACTGGGTGTAGGGTTGCCTTATTCACGTAACTTGGAGAGCCGTGCTGATCAGGGTGGATTAATGTTAATGGCTCGAGCTGGTTATAACCCACAAGCAGCGATTACATTATGGGAGAAAATGGCTAAAGCAAGTAATGGTGGCAATGCATCTTTCTTATCAACACACCCTTCAAATGCTCAACGAATTGAGGCGATGCGTAAAAACTTACCTGCAGCTCAAGCGATTTATAACCAAAGTCGCCGTTAAAAGAATAAAGCTAAAAAAGGATGCGTTAGCATCCTTTTTTTATATTCACCACTTAGTAAATTGTTATCACAGTATGGCGTTGATTCAAATGTATTGAAATCGAATTTATTAGACACTTAAGGTGCTGGATTTGGCTGTTGTTTATGGATGATCTCAATTTCCTGAAGTATTTCTTCTGACAATGACACATTAAAAGCATCAATATTTTCTTTGAGTTGATTTAAATCGGTTGCACCAATGATTGTGCTGGTCACGAAGAACTGCTGCTTAATGAAAGCTAACGCCAATTGCGTTAATGTCAGTCCATGTTTTTCTGCTAAGAGGGCGTATTGTTCAGTTGCCCATTCACTTTCAGGATTACTATAACGCACAAATCTAGAGTATAAGGTGACTCTGGCATTTGCAGGTCTCGCACCATGTCTAAATTTTCCTGTTAAATAGCCAAAAGCGAGCGGTGAATAGGCCAGTAAACCGATGCCTTCAAATTTAGCAATCTCCGACATGCCGATTTCATAGGTACGATTTAATAAGTTATAGGGGTTTTGTACAGAAACAAATTTAGACAGCCCTAACTTTTCAGCTAAATGTAGAAATTTCATGGTTCCCCATGGTGTCTCATTGGAGAGTCCGATATAACGAATTCTACCTCTATTAATTTCCGCTTGAAGGGCAGATAAGGTTTCCTCGAGTGGTGTGATATCTAGTGTACTGTGAGCATGGTGATTGGTATAACCCAATTGACCAAACATATTGGTTGGGCGTTGAGGCCAATGCAGCTGATAAAGATCAATATAGTCAGTTTTTAAGCGTCTAAGATTTGAGTCTAAGGCTGAGCTGATGTCGCTGGCAGTATAGCGAGTTGTGCCGCCTCTAATATTGCTACCACCTTGGCCTGGACCTGCAATTTTTGAAGCAAGAAAAAGTTGATCACGTTGGCCGCGCTGCTGAATCCAATTGCCGATAATTTCTTCCGTCGCGCCTTGAGTTTCGACTTTAGGTGGTACTGGGTACATCTCTGCAGTATCCCAAAAATTTAACCCCCGCTCGAGTGCATATTCCAGTTGTTGGAAAGCCTCGGACTGGCTATTTTGCTCACCAAAGGTCATTGTTCCTAAACAAATTTCGGGAACGTGTATATCTGTTTGCCCAAGTCGATTAAATTTCATGCTCAACATCCTTGCTGTATTTTTTAAGTTGATATATTGAAATCATACCTAATCTAAGATTCAAAACGTATGTCAAATAAATTCGAAAGTTTTCAGAAAAAAGGCAATAAAAAAGCAAATCGTCAGATTTGCTTTTTTGAATGTAGATCAGATGAAAATTTATTCATCATCATTGTTGTCAAAGTCTTCTTCAACAGAATTTACTGCTTCTAATGATGAATCAAAAATTAAGATAGCTTTACCATCAGTTTCAATCATGCCTTGTTCTTCAAGTGTTTTAAGAACACGACCAACCATTTCACGTGAACAACCTACAATACGACCAATTTCTTGACGAGTAATACGAATTTGGCGTCCATTTGGAAGAATCATTGCTTCAGGTTGAGCTGACAAGTCGATTAAACAACGTGCAATACGACCCGATACATCTATAAATGCTAGGTCAGTTACTTTTCGAGTTGTATTTTTTAAGCGACGAACGAGCTGTGCGAACACCGCATAGCTAAGATCTGGATACTGCTTACTTACTTCATGGAAGTTAGCATATGAAATTTCAGCAATCTCACATACATCACGTGTACGTACTTCTGCAGTACGTTGAGGATTACTTTCAAATAATCCCATCTCTCCAAAAAAGTCCCCTGGGTTTAAATAGGCTACCACAATTTCACGTTCATCATCTTCACGTAAAATAATTGAAACCGACCCTTTTAAAATTAGATACAGAGATTTCGACTCTGAGCCCGCATCAATAATTGAAGTTCGTTTTGGAAATCTATTGATGTGCGCACGCTTGAGCAAAGCTTTGACAGATTCAGGTAATTGACCTGGCGACAAAGCATCTGTACTAAGTTGTGAAAAATTAGAAGTCATGCTTTTTAAATTCCGATTTGGATAGTAACTAGATCTTTAGACCTAAATAAACTTGCCACGTGAAGCATAAGAGGTGAAATTCCTTATCAGCTCAATATATGCTAGTGTACAGTCCTAAGTAAATTTATAGTTTTTTTTAGGTAGTTGCAATGCATACTAGCGTACATTGGTTAGAGAATGTTGCTTTTGAAGCAAAATCTGAAAGCGGTCACCAAATTATCATGGATGGTGCTGAAGCTTACGGTGGTGAAAACCGTGGTCCACGTCCGATGGAACTCATTTTAATGGGGCTTGGTGGGTGTGCTTCGTTTGATATTGTGACCATATTAAAAAAATCTAGACAAGATGTGATGGGTGTTCAATGTCAGTTGGAGGCTGAGAGGGCAGACACAATTCCTGCGGTTTTCACGAAGATACATTTGCATTTTTTGGTTACAGGAAAAGCAATTAAAGAAAAGCAAGTCGCTAAAGCTGTTGAGCTATCTGCAGAAAAATATTGCTCAGCAAGTAAAATGCTTTCAGATGGCGGTGTTGAAATTACACATGATTTTGAAATCATTGAAGCTGAAGCTTGATTTTATCGAGTTGAAAAAAGCAACCTTAAGGTTGCTTTTTTTATGTAAAGTCATTAAATCAATTTTACTCTTGTACCCATGGCAGATTGTGAAAGCGCCAACCATTATAAGTACCACGATGGGAGTTAGGGTCTAAATCACCTTCAAAACCTTGATCAATATTGTATACGTTCGTGAAACCAGCGTTATACGCCACACTCGCTGCTGCTGCAGAGCGCTTTCCACTACGGCACATGAGCAAAATGATGTCATATGCATTAACAAAAGATTGTAACTTCTCTAAAAACTCAGGGTTACGTTCAAGTGAGATGCCTGTGAGCCAAGGAATATGTTCTGAATGTTCGACATAACCTACGAATTTTCGCTCTTCATGTGTTCTGACATCAATAATGATCGCTTGTTGGGATTGGAACAAAAGCCACGCATCTTGGGGTTTTAAAGAGCCTGCAAAGAGGAGTGTATGATCTTCTACATTTTTTTTTGCTTCAGATAAAATAAATTTAATTTTATCTTGATGGACTTTATTTTCTGAGAGATTTATAAAATGATTCATGTAAGTATGCCTGAATGATTAAATCATCCGTTTATGGAAAACGGTGATTATTATAAGTTTTATCTATATTCTTTAAATAAATATAAAATTAATTGTTTATCTTATAAATTCATATTGAATGATTTTGCACAACATGTACCGATTAGGTCGATATAAGTTCGGCGTACTCCTATGTGATGATTTGAGAACAATAATGACCGTTTACTGAGAATATATTTTCTTTGTCATATGTAGTGAATAGTAGATAAATATCATAATCACCATGAAAAAATTGTGAAGGGGTATTGAAAAATGTATGAGCAGCACAAATATTATAATTATAATCTATCTTTATTTTTTAAATAATTGAAATTTAAGAAAATAATTAAAAAACCGACTTGAAATATGACGCTTCTCACCCATTAACTAAGCAAGTACCAAATTTGTTGTGAGGAAAATAATAATGCGTTTTGAAAAATTTACAAATCGCTTACAGCAAGCCTTATCTGATGCGCAATCTTTAGCAATGGGCAAGGATCATACAGCGATTGAAGGCATCCATATACTATCGACACTGCTTGAAGAGCCATCAAATATGAGTTTGTTGCAGCAGGCAGGGGCGAATTTACGAGAATTGAGCACAAAGTTGCAACAGGCGCTTGCTGATGCACCAACACTTGCCCATCCAACTGGGGATATCAATCTCAGTCCAGATGCGGTTAAAGCGCTTAACTTGGCAGATAGTTATGCACAAAAATCGGGTGATGAGTTTCTTTCAACAGATTGGGTGTTACTTGGTTTAGCAGAAACAGGTGCAACCAAAACTATTTTAAATGCGGTTGGTGTTCAATCCGCAGGTTTAAAAGCTGCGATAACTAAAGTTCGAGGTGATGAAAAAGTCATGAGTAACAATCATGAAGATCAACGTGATTCATTAAACAAATACACCATTGATCTCACTGAGCGAGCACTTTCTGGCAAGCTTGATCCAGTGATTGGGCGAGATGATGAAATTCGTCGAACAGTCCAAGTTTTATCACGCCGTACAAAAAATAATCCTGTTTTGATTGGTGAACCGGGTGTTGGTAAAACTGCCATTGTTGAGGGTTTAGCACAGCGTATCGTCAATGGAGAAGTGCCTGAAAGTTTAAAAAATAAACGTGTCTTATCACTTGATCTTGGATCGCTTTTAGCTGGTGCAAAATATCGTGGTGAATTTGAAGAGCGCTTAAAAGCAGTATTAAAAGATCTTGCTAAACATGATGGTGAAATTATTCTGTTTATCGATGAGTTGCACACTCTAGTCGGTGCAGGTAAAGGCGACGGTGCAATGGATGCAGGTAACATGTTGAAGCCTGCTTTAGCACGTGGAGAATTACGTTGTGTAGGTGCTACAACATTAGATGAATATCGACAATTCATTGAAAAAGATGCAGCACTTGAACGTCGTTTCCAAAAAGTATTGGTTGATGAGCCTAGTGTTGAAGACACGATTGCGATTTTACGTGGATTAAAAGAGCGCTATGAAGTACATCATGGTGTTAAAATCTTAGATTCTGCCATCATTGCTGCAGCTAAAATGTCACATCGATACATTACAGATCGTCAACTACCAGATAAAGCGATTGATCTAATTGATGAGGCAGCATCTCGAATTAAGATGGAGCTTGATTCAAAACCTGAGTCTCTAGATAAATTAGAGCGTCGTCTTATTCAATTAAAATTACAGCTTGAGGCTGTAAAAAAAGATGAAGATGCAGGAAGTAAAGCTGAAGTTTCACACTTAGAAAAACAAATTGCTGAAGTGGAGAAGGAATACAGCGATCTTGAAGAAGTGTGGATTTCTGAAAAGCGTTTAGTGCAAGGCGATCAACAAACTCAGGCTGAGCTTGATCAAGCACGTATTGCGATGCAAAAGGCACAACGTGAAAATGATCTAGCTGAAATGGCACGACTTCAATATGGAGTAATTCCTGATTTGGAGAAACGACTCAGTGAAGAAGCATCTGAAGAGAAAGTTGAACCTAAATTATTGCGTAATAAAGTGACGGACAATGAAATTGCCGAAGTTGTAAGTGCAGCTACAGGAATTCCTGTAGCAAAAATGCTACAGGGTGAGCGTGAAAAATTACTCAGTATGGAAACATTTTTACATAACCGCGTCGTAGGCCAAGATGAAGCGGTAGTTGCAGTTTCTAATGCTGTACGACGCTCACGTGCTGGACTTTCAGATCCAAATCGCCCAAGTGGTTCATTCTTATTTTTAGGTCCAACAGGTGTCGGTAAAACTGAGTTAACTAAAGCTTTAGCAAACTTCTTATTTGACAGTGACGATGCCATGATCCGTATCGATATGTCTGAATTTATGGAGAAACATTCTGTTAGTCGTTTGGTGGGAGCACCTCCTGGTTATGTTGGTTATGAAGAGGGTGGTGTGCTAAATGAAGCAGTACGCCGTAAGCCTTATAGCGTGGTGTTATTTGATGAAGTAGAGAAGGCTCATCCAGATGTATTTAATATTCTGCTTCAGGTACTTGACGATGGTCGCTTGACTGATTCGCAAGGGCGTGTGGTGGATTTTAAAAATACCGTGATCGTCATGACTTCAAACTTAGGTTCAAATGAAGTGCGCGAATTAGGTGACATGGCGACGGAACAAGATGTACGCAGTGTTGTGATGGCTGCTGTTTCTGAGCATTTTAGACCAGAGTTTATTAACCGAATTGATGAGCTTGTAATCTTCCATGCACTGAAAAAATCGCAGATTCGAGGTATCGCGGATATTCAGTTAGATCGCTTACGTGCTCGTTTGGCTGATCGTGATTTAAGTTTGACTGTAGATGACACTGCTTTCGATGAATTAATTGAGGCAGGATATGACCCAATCTATGGGGCTCGACCACTCAAACGTGCTATTCAACAAAAGGTTGAAAATACATTGGCTCAAAAAATCTTGGCGGGAGAATTTTTGCCAGGAGATACAATTGTTATACAAAGCACTGATGGAAATTTGAGTTTTAGTAAACTTAAATTAAATTAGAATTTAATAAACAAACTTAGAAAACCTGAATTCGTTCAGGTTTTTTTTCATTTAAGTGATTTAAAAATAATAAATTTATTTTTTAATAAAATTGCTACTCAAATCTATTAAGTATAAGATTGCACTCAATATTTTTGTGAATAAATGTTTAATTTGTTTATTGATTCACAAAAGGAATTCATTGTTTAGCTTAATGGGATCAATATGCTAGAATTAAAACGACTCCGAAAATTAAAAAAAGAACCTTATAGTGAGTTTGTTAAGGTAAAAGATTTAAAACCCCGTGATATTGAAAAGATGTTCAATATTTACAGTAACTATTATTCAAATACAGTCTTTGAAATTTTTGAAAGAGACCTTCTGGAAAAGACTGGTGTGTTTATCATTCGAGAACCCAAAAAAGATTTTTTAGTGGGTTTCTCAACTGTAATGGAGCGAAATTTTACCGTGAATGGTAAAACTGCCCATGCTTTTTTTAGTGGTGATACCATTATTGAGGAGGCGTATTGGGGTAGTCGAGCATTACAACGTGCGATGTTTCGTTATGTAATGACCTTCAAATTACGTCATACGGGTGTACCGATCTATTGGATGCTGATCTCAAAGGGCTTTAAGACCTACTTACTTCTTGCAAATAATTATTATCACTATTATCCAAATCCAGAAAATAAAGATGAATATTTAAAAGATTATGTTGAAGCGTATTGTCGTGAGTATTTTGCAGAATACTATGATGATGAATCAAAGCTGATTGATTTTGGAGAAAACTATCAGTGTCTGAAACCTGATGTGGCTCCAATAACAGAAGAAATGCGCCAGAAAAATCGTAAAATTGAGTTTTTTGAGGAATGCAATCCATCTTGGGTTCAAGGTACTGAATTACCGTGTATTGGTGAGCTGCGTTGGGTTGATATTTTGCAAACAGCGGTAAGGTTTGTGAAAAAATCATCGCTCAAAAAAAATAAGTCGAATCTGAATAAAGATAAATTATCTAAATCGGCTCAAACCAAAGATCAAGATCAAGATTCTAAGGTGGCCTAATGTCTGTGATATTTGCAGCTCATCAAGTTTTAAATTTGGCCTGTAAAAAATCATTTAAAGACTTTTATCAATACGCTGATCAATTGGAAAAAGTTCAGCGTGATAAATTAAAAGTTATATGTGATGATCCAAAGATGGAATATGAGTCGTTTGCTCAACATTTTCCAGTAACACGTTATGCTGATTGGAAGCAGAAAGTTGAAGCATCACGTAATCAAGGCGTAAATTTACTTAATAAAAGTAAAATTATTCGATTCCAGCCTACAAGTGGTTCAAGTGAAGCACTCAAATTTATTCCATATACCCAACAATTTTTAGGTGAAATAGATCAGGCGATTGGTTTATGGCTAACGAGTTTATATCGTCGTTATCCTGAACTAAAACGTACAACACACTATTGGTCTGTATCTTGGTTGCCTGAAAGCCAGCGTCAACTGACGACCACTCATAATTTAAATGATGATAGTGCCTTACTTTCTTTTTCAAAACGAATTTTAACTCAAATTACACAAGCAGTCCCTGCGGACATTGCTTTGGCAGAAACTGCTGAAGATGCGATGTTCGCTACGGCTGTGTATTTAGTCAGAGATGAAAATCTCGGCATGATTTCAGTGTGGAGCCCAACTTTTGCACTGCAACTGATCGAAATTATCCAAGAAAATAAGAGTGAAATCGTTGAGGTTTTATCGACTGGTCAGTGGAGTCGTCAAAGTTTAGATTTTTTAAAAATCAAAAAATCAATAAAACGTAGCCAGATTCTAGAACGATTAGATTTGGAAGATCCGACTTGTTGGAAAAAATTGTGGCCAAAGCTATTTTTAATTTCATCTTGGGATACCGCAAGCGCACAGCACTGGGCACAAATTTTAAAAACCAAAATTAAGGGTGTAAGTTTTGAAGGTAAAGGGCTTTGGGCCACTGAAGGCGTAGTGACTATACCTTTAGATGATCATTATCCCTTGATGTATCAAGCTCATTTTTATGAGTTTCAAGATTTAGATACTCAGCAAATTTACCCTGCTTGGCAGCTTAAACCAGGTCAAATCGTGAGTCCGATTATTACGACAGGGTCTGGCCTAAAACGCTACATTATTGATGATGAATTATTGGTTGATTCTTTTTATCAGGGCATTCCGTGCTTTAAATTTCTTGGTCGAAAGATGACAGTTGATTTGGTCGGAGAAAAGATTGATCAATCTGTTGCTTTGAGTGTGATCGATACATTTAAACAAAACGGTTTTTTACCCATTAGTTTACTCGGTATAGAACAGACCGAATCGAAACCTTATTATGTTTTGCTTTCTGAGGGTAGTGTGAGTGGGCAGCCGTCCGATCAACAGTTAGATCAATTGCTAAAACAAAATTTTCACTATGAGTTGGCACGTAATTTAGGGCAATTAGATGAAGCACGCGTGATGCATGTGGAAGATGCATGGCATGAATATAAGACAATCGCAATGCGCAATGGCATGATTGAGGGGAATATCAAGCCAGAACCGTTGAAGAAAATGAAATTTATTTAAGAATTTAAAAATGACAGAGCAAAATTTACTATATCGATCAAAAATCTCGCCTGAATTTTATCTACGTTATGCTGCGGAGCAAGATGATCCTCAATTGATTGAGCTGATTTCTGAAAGTATGCCGAGTAACGGTATGGTGATTTCATTTGAGCGGAAACCGAGTTATTTTCGGGCTACACATGCACAATATAATAAGCCTGAAATTTTGGTTGTCGTACATCAAGATCAGCCTGATCAAATTATTGCCATGATGAACATCGGTTGGAAATCGTATTGGATCAATGGCGTCACTGAACAATTACGGTATGTATCAGATTTACGAATCAAACTTACAGCTCGGGGTAAAAAAGCGTTTAATGTATTTATGGAATACATTTTTGAATGTTTCCCTCGTGAAATTATCTTCCAGAGTGTGATTTTAGAAGATAATAAAGTAGCTCGTAATATGATGCATCGTGAAAGAGAAGGATATGCTTTACCTTATATCTTTGATTCGATGACCACTTTTACCATTTCTAAGGTGCCTAAGTTTAAGCAGTCTGCTGAACTTCGCCTTGAAACAATGACCATATATAAGATTGATGCGGTCAATGGTTTTATACAAGAAATGGCTTCCCATTATAATTTTTTACCTGATTATGACTTTAGACAGTTATTGGAAGCTAATCATCCTTTTTGGTATGGGCTGAGATTAGAAGACTTTCATTTAGTGCTCAATTCAGATCATAAAATCGTAGGTTTATTTGGTTTGTGGGATCAAAAAGATTTCAAACAAACTAAAGTGGCGAGTTATTCTACAACGTTAAAACTGTTAAAACCTGTCTATAACACTTATGCTCGAATTACTGGACAGTTAACGCTTCCCGAAGAAGGGCAATCCTTTGATTATCTCATGACGCATAGTTTCCTCTGTGATCCAAGTGCGTTAGACGTACTAAAGTTTATGCTGACCAAAGTAAATACATTGGTGAAAGCTCAGGGTAAAACATCATTTTGTGTGACTGTGGTTGAGAATGACCCACGTAAGCAAGTTCTAGAGCAGTGTTCATCACATAAAATGAAAGCAGTTCACACGCTTCATAGTTATGAAAGTAAACCCTATGACGTGATTGATCGTTCTAAATACTCTTACTTTGAAGTGAGTCGTATTTAAGAATATGGTGCGTTCATCGGAATGCGAGTGAACGCACTTGATTAGCTGTAATTAATAAATATATAAATAAAATTACAATAATAATTCTCGAGATAAAAAATGGAATTCATAAGTGTTACTTTTCGACGGTCAATTTTAATTTCTTGCATGCTGATGTGTGGTTTCCAATGGGCAACTGCACAGCAATTAGATGAATCTGAACTCATCGAACAGCAAGTGATTGATCAGAATTTGAATGAAAATTTAGTGCAAGAATTAAAAAAAGAAGTATCACAGAGCGCTGAGGTACAAATACAAAATCAACAACATTTGGCTCAGACTCAAGCAGAAGAATTTAATCAGAAGCAATTGGTTTCAAATGCAGTTTTTGATTTTGAATTGAGCAAAAAAGCAGATCCTGAGCAGATTAGCAAAACCATTAAACCACTGACGTATTATCCTTATGATACGCTACCACGTACTGTCTATGTTTCAACAGATCCAACCATTATTGTGACAAAGGAATATTCACCTTCAAAAAATTTAAGAAAATAAAAAAGGGCAAACGAATTGCCCTGTTTTTATTGGTCAAGCTCTCTAATCATTAGGCTTGAAGGTGTCTAATTTTCCATGAACGATGAATTTTAGTATTACGTTTAAAGTCTAGACCAATTGTTTCATGGGTGAGTTCTTCAATGTCATAAAACGCTTTGATTTCGTCGTCTAATTCGAAACCACGATAGTTATTTGAGAAATACAGCGTACCACCAGTGGTTAAACGATTCATTGCACGTTTAATCAGGGATAAGTGATCACGTTGAACGTCAAACGTACCATGGAATTTTTTAGAGTTCGAGAACGTTGGCGGATCGATAAAGATTAAGTCATATTGTTCATGACCTTCTTTTAACCATTCAAAACAATCGCTGGCAAAGAACTGGTGTTGTTGGTCAGCATGATCAACCGTTAAACCATTTAAGACAAAGTTTTCTTTAGACCAGTTCAAATAGGTATTTGAAAGGTCGACACTGGTCGTGCTCGCAGCACCACCTAACGCAGCATGTAAACTTGCAGTTGAGGTATAACTGTATAGATTAAGGAAATGTTTACCTTTCGCTTCAGCAGCGATGCGTAAGCGAATTTGGCGATGGTCGAGGAAAAGGCCAGTATCCAAATAATCTGTGAGGTTAACCAAAATTTTCGCTTTGCCTTCTTGAACGATAAAGCGTTTAGAGGCAGTACTTTGTTTAGTGTATTGGTTTTTACCTTCCTGACGAGCACGAGTCTTGATAAAAATGGCATCACGGCCCAAACCTGTGACAGCACGGATTGCTTGTAAAGCAAGATTAAAACGTTTTTTCGCTTTTTCAGGATCGATTGATTTTGGTGGGGCATATTCTTGAACATGCAGTCGGTCACCATATAGATCTACAGCGACATTGAAGTCTGGTAAATCAGCATCGTAAATTCGTAAACAATAGATATTTTCTTTCACTGCCCATTTTTTCAAATTCTGCATATTCTTTTGCAGACGATTTGTAAAATCTTCGGCACCTTCAATTTTATCGAATTGAAGTGGTTGCCAATTGGCTAAGAAAGGTTGTGTCACAACAGGTGGCTTAATCTTACCTGAGCGAATGTAAATAGGCAGCTTACCATTCATTAAGCGAAGCGTTTGAGTTTCGCTGAATGCCAACACGTCTGCTTGTTCAATTTGAGCTGCAATAACTGCGGCAGTTTGGTTGGCAAAGTTCTTTTGAAGTAAGCCAGATAGACCAAGATAGAATGAACGGCTAGAGCCTTTATCACCAAGACGCTCACCATAAGGTGGGTTAGTGACAACGACCACAGATTTACCTTCTGCCTTAAAATCTGGCCAATCAGAAAGGGTGCGCTCTTCTATTTGAATTTGATCTAGCAATGCCTCAAATCCTGCAGCGCGGATATTATTTTTGGTTGCTTTTACTGCTTCCCAATCTGCGTCAAAGGCATAGAATTTTGGAAGCGGTTTTTCTAAGGCAACTTTGTGACGTTCCGCAGCTTCACCTTTAATTTGCATCCAAAGATCATGATCATGACCATTCCAGCCATTAAAGCCGAAACGACGAACCAAACCAGGAGCACGGTCAGTTAACATCATCAAAGCTTCAATAATGAATGTTCCTGAACCACACATTGGATCAAGAACAATATCTGGATTCTTTTCAATTAATTTTGCATGTTGAAGGATGGCTGCAGCCAAGTTTTCTTTGATGGGTGCATCAGTCATATAGTGGCGATAGCCACGTTTATGCAATGAATCACCAGACAAATCTAAACAAAAAGTATGTTCTTTCTTACCAGCCAAAGCATAAATGGTAATTTCTGGTTGTTTGATATCGATGCTTGGACGTTTACCGACAGCCTCCATGAAGGAATCTACGATACCGTCTTTTACACGTAATGTGGCGAATTGGCTATTGACCTTGATCTCACGTTCAACATGTAAACGCACAGCAAATGTACTTTGAGGTGCAAAAATAAGCGACCAGTCAAAACTATTTGCACCTTCGTAGAGTTCTTCAGCTACATCGCGTGCATCGTGAGTAAATTCAACTTCAAACGTATGAATAGGCGTCAAAACACGTGATGCAAGACGAGACCACATACAAATGCGGTAGGCATCAGCCAATTGACCTTTGAAAACCAATCGCCCAGGGAAACGTTCAACGTTTTGTACTCCTAAACCTTCAATTTCTTCTTGAAGTAAGGTTTCAAGCCCATCTGCACAGGTAACCCAATATGTAGAAAGACGAGGTTTAGAATTCATGAACATTCCCAAAGACAAATAAAGCAATCGCATATTTTAACTTATTTTTGATTTTAAAACTGCTTTAATGCGTTGATCCAACCATTTTAAAAATAATTTAAATTTAAAAGATTGATTGAAACTGGTTGATATAGCCCCATAAAACTAAAAAACACTAAAAGATAAAAAAATATGCTGGCTTTAATTTTCTCTATGTTTACCTTTTCATTATCGATGTCTATCTCTCCTGGACCTGTTAATTTAACTATTCTCAGTAGCAGTATGAACTTTGGTGTTCGAAAAACTTTTGCTTTTATTTCAGGTGCTACCATTGGATTTACTGCTTTACTTGCAGCAGTTTGCTTTGGTCTATATCAGATTATTTTATTGTATCCGGTTCTTTTGGATGCTATTGCGCTGTTAGGAACGGCTCTATTGGTTTGGATTGGCTGGAATATTTTAAGTGCTAAAGACGAGAAAATTAAAACGGATCAACAAGATCTAGAGAAAATTCCAAATTTTACGCAAGGTGCTTTAATGCAGTGGCTGAATCCAAAAGCTTGGATTGCCGCTGTTTCAGGTACAGCTCTATTTTCAGCTTCAGAGAATAGTGTTTATTTAGCGCTTTTTGTTTTGATTTATTTTATGGTCTGCTATGTCTCTTTATGGCTTTGGGGATATGCAGGGGAAAAATTGGCTCAGTTTCTTAATGTGGGAAATCGAGCAAGAATTTTGAATAGGGTGATGGGAAGTCTTTTAATCGTGATTGCTATACAGATGTGTCTCACTCATTTTTTAACATATCCATAAAACTATGAGTGGATCATTTATTAAAAATTTCTATTTTTATAATCTAACTCACTATTTCAGGGAAATTTGATTGAACAGATGTATCAAAATAAAGATAAACAAGATTTTATGTAGGAGTTTGGAGCCTAATTTTGAGGGAATTAGAAGATTTCAATGGGATGCTTTTGGTTAAATTAAGTTTTTGAAAAATTTTATGAAACATCATAAGTCGTGATTAAGTTAGATATTGATCAGCTGCAGTGTGGGTCACTGCCAAATCATTTTAGAATCTGTATAATACGTTGACTTAACGTATAAGGAATCTCTCATGCACTTCGCTGCATTGCATACACCGAGCCAGATTCAACTCAACCAAGATGGGAATCTCAAACACTTCCTCACCATCGAAGGCCTTTCAAAAGAAACTCTTACAAAAATATTGGACACTGCACAGTCCTTTTTTAATGACCAAAATCAGCTCATTACCAATAATATGCTTGAAGGCAAAACGGTAATGAACCTGTTTTTCGAAAATTCGACACGTACACGAACGACATTTGAAGCAGCGGCAAAACGTCTTTCTGCCAACGTGCTCAATATTGATATTGCTCGCTCAAGTACTTCTAAAGGCGAAACACTGAGAGATACACTGTGGAATTTAGAAGCAATGGCGGCTGATATCTTTGTGGTTCGACATTCTTCATCGGGTGCTGCACATTTTATTGCGAAGGATGTTTGTCCAACTGTTGCGATTATCAACGCGGGTGATGGACGTCATGCGCATCCAACACAAGCAATGTTGGATATGCTTACGATTCGCCGTGAAACCAATAAAAAATTTGAAGATATTTCCATTGCAATCATTGGGGATATTAAACATTCACGAGTTGCACGTTCTGATGTGGCTGCATTGCAAACATTAGGTTGTAAAGATATTCGTGTGATTGCGCCGAATACGTTACTTCCTTATGGCTTCGATGAATATGGTGAAGGTGTTCGCCTATTTAACAATATGGAAGCTGGGATTAAGGATTGTGATGTCATCATTACTTTACGTATTCAAAATGAACGTATCGATTCACCTGCATTATCTTCACAAGCTGAATTTTACAAAATGTATGGTTTGAACAAAGAGCGTTTGGCTTTGGCCAAACCTGATTGTATCGTGATGCATCCAGGGCCGATGAATCGTGGTGTTGAGATTGATTCAAGTATTGCAGATGGTCCTCAATCAGTGATTTTGAATCAGGTGACCAATGGTATTGCGGTGCGTATGGCAGTTCTCGCGCTGGCGATGCAGGGTCAGTTACAAGAACAAGGTTTAATTGAAGCAGTTGCGGTATAAGGAATCAGTCATGTCTATTGTTAAAGTCGAAAATGTACGCGTCCTAGATCCAATTGCTCAAACTGATCAAATACAAACTATTTTTATTCAAGATGGAAAACGCATCGAAGCGACTTCAGATGTGCATGAAAGCATCGATGGGCAAGGCAAATGGTTGATGCCAACGATGGTTGATTTGTGTGCACGTTTACGAGAGCCAGGTCAACAACAACATGGAACGTTGAAATCTGAAGGTAAAGCAGCACGTGAAAATGGCATTTTACATGTATTTACCCCACCAGATTCAAAACCTATCGTTCAGGACAATGGTGCTTTAATTCATGGTCTTGTTGAAAAGGCAATGTTAGATGGCGGGATTTACCTTGAAGTGATAGGTGCACAAACACAAGGGCTTCAAGGAAATCAACCAGCCAACATGGCAGGTTTAAAAAAGGGTGGTTGTACTGCTGTATCAAATGCAAATGCACCTTTTGCGAATGACGATGTGGTGCTTCGTACGCTTGAATATGCTGCAGGTTTGAATTTAACTGTCGTATTCTATGCTGAAGAGCCTCAAATTGCGAAAGATGGCTGTGTGCATGAAGGCTTTATTGCTTCACGCCAAGGTTTACCAATGATTCCTGCTTTGGCAGAAACGGTCGCGATCGCAAAATATCTATTAATGATAGAGGCGACAAAAGTCCGCGCACACTTCGGATTACTGTCTTGTGGTGCTTCGGTTGAGTTAATACGTATCGCGAAGGAAAAAGGATTGCCAGTCACGTGTGATGTTGCAATGCATCAGTTACATCTTACGGAATCTTTAATTGATGGATTCAATTCCTTGGCACATGTACGTCCACCTTTGCGTTCAGAGTCTGATAAAGAGTTACTTCGTCAGGGAGTGAAATCTGGAGTAATTGACGCGATTTGTACGCATCATGAACCACTCAGTAGTTCTGCAAAAATGGCACCTTTTGCAGAGACTTTGCCAGGTTTTACTGCTTTTGATTCATATGTTCCTTTTGGAATCAAATTGATTGAAGAAGGTTTATTTAGTCCATTAGAGTGGGTTGAAAAAGTAACGAGTGCGCCAGCTGCTGTTGCACAAATGACTGAGACATGGAAAGCACAGGCTGGATGGGTGCTGGTTGATCCAGATTTGGAATGGACACTTGATAAATCTTCTATTATTTCTCAAGGTAAAAATACACCGTTGATTAATCAAAAAGTCAAAGGTAAGGTAATTCGTACTTTCATAAAATAATGTGAATTCAATCATTTAAAGGTCGATTAATATCGGCCTTTTTTATTTTGGATGATTGAATAATTCATGATTCAGTATATTTTATGAAGATCTGTATTTTTTAATAAAATTTAACTGAGAGCTTTAATAAGAATCAAAACAAAACCAATGAGGTTTGGTATCAAGAGCTTGAGTTTGATTGGGGGAGTAGCATGAAACTTCGGATGAAAACATTGACCACATTGTGCATGGTTGGTGCATTGTCAGGATGCCAACAAGTGTATTCAATCATGTATGCTTTTAATCGTTGTGATCAACCTGAAGTGCAATTAAAACTCGAACAAGTCATCCATAAAGACATCGCGAATATCTCAGCGACTCAACTCAAAAGTATTATAGAAAATGATCAAGTTATTATAGATGGTCAACTCTTACAGCGTAGTTTGAAACCAGTTCAATTTAAAATTGAAAACATTGATAAAATAAAGAAAATGAGATCCTCTGATCAGACGATGTGTACAGCAAGAGTCACTGCTGAACTACCATCAAATTATCTGACGGATGCTGATGTATCGCGCGCATTAAATCGAGAGTCAAATGTTTTAGAATCAGCTGCACTTTCTCAATTAAACTTTGAGAACAATCAGATTTCTACTGAGTTAAATTATAGTGTACGAATTTCAGAGCATGAAGTAACTGTACAATTGGTGAATGCACTACATTTCACCAGTTTTATGCAAAAAGTTCTAATAGATGCCCATTTAAAACCATCACGTTTGACGGCTTTAGTGTTAGATCGTCAAAAGAAACAAGCACTTTTAAATCAGCAAAATAAAACATCAGATGATTATCAATCCATTCTTATTGCTGAAGCACAACTTAAATTAGATCAAGCCAATGAAGATCTAAATTCTGTATGGAGTAGAGCTTCACTTCAAGCACGCCAAAAAATACAATACGAGCAAGAACTGTGGGCAAAAAAGCGTAATTTAGAATGTAAATTAAATAGTGAAGGCGCCGATAATCCTGAAGTTTTTCGATTGAATTGCGAAACAAATATGGCGATTAGTCGAACATCTGAATTACAGCAAAAAATTTTCACTCTAAGTTAGGCATTGATTAAACAGGGTTGTTGAGCGTTAGCTTTTACGCATCAAATTTTAAAAAAATAAAAATGTGATGGAGTTGTTGTTTTTTATTTGATTAAATATGTCAAAATTATAAATATGCGGTATAAAAAATGACGTATAAGATTAAATTGGCTTTGATTATCTCTACCATCTTCGTTGCAGGTTGTGATCTGAATAAGAAAAGCAAAGACACCTCACAGAATGTAGAAATTGCTGATTGGAGTTGTACTTCTCCTACGAATGTCAAAGAAATTGAACGCTTTGTGCAACAGGAATATAACAACATTTTAGATCGTCGTTTAAAAGCAACACATCAGTATGAGTCAGATTTAAAATTACTTTCCCAAATCAACTCATCGCTTAGATTTGAACTAAAGTCGATTACAACAATGAATGATCCTTCAAATGCAACAAACAAACTGACGTGTTCAAGCCAGTTAGTTATCCACCTGCCGAAGGGGCTTCAACGTCGTGCTGAAAATGCATACCTTGAAAAACCTTGCGAATACGAATGTGAACATGACGAAGGTAGTTATACGCTCCAACATTGGATTAATGATGTTCATGGCAATATCAGTTATGGGCAAGATAAGCTCACAGGCACTTTGAATTATGAGATTACCAAGACGGATAAAGAAGGTTTAATGCTGAGTGTGCAACCTGATAATGCATTGTTAGATATTGCTGCAAGTATGACGAGATATGCTGTTCAATTTGAAGCATTTCGTAAAGCAAATCAGAATGAATCAAAAGCTTACGAAGAGTATGAGGCTGTTCAACAAAAACAAAAGGCCTTGGCACTCAAAGCTATGCAATTGAGAAAATCTGATTTAGATAAAGAGCAAGCAAGAGCTGTCGAGCGACTTAATTTAACTTGGGATAATTTGAGCGGCGAACAAAAAGAGCAGCTAAAGAGCGATCAAACTGAATGGTTCGAACGTCGTGACGTGGACTGTAAAGTGGTCTCTCAAAAGTCAATTGAAAGTATCCCAGAAAAAGAACGCGAAACTTATCAGCAACATTATCAATATTGGGACAATGAAATGAATCAAATGAATGTTGAGATGCAATATTCTAAATGTTTCATTCAAAAGACCAATGAGAGAATTGTGTACCTAAACAATGTGTTTAATTAATTCATTACAATATAGCAAAAGGGCGAATTGATTCGCTCTTTTTTTATCGGCATGCTTAGGTATACAGAATATATGTGGAAGCGATATGCGTATTAGTGTGATTGGAGCAGGGCGCGTAGCTCATCATTTGGCTCAGGTATTGAGTCAGCATCATGAGATTGTCCAAGTGTTTAGTCGAGAGCAATCTAAAGCCAATTTGTTGGCGGCTTTAGTAAGAGCTAGACCATGCAATGCAATTGAAGCTCTCGAAGACACTGTTGATATTGCATTATTGGTGGTGAGTGATAAGGCAATTGAAGAAGTTGCTGAAAAAGTTGCAAAACAGCTTACTCAGGCTTTAATTGTACATACGTCTGGCAGTACCCATATCTCTAAAATCACGCAATATCATGAGCGTGCAGGTGTGTTCTATCCACTACAAACCTTTAGCTTTGAAAGTCAAATTGATTGGTTGAGTACGCCAATATTTGTTGAAGCGATGAGCGACCAGGATTTAGCATCCTTGACTCACATGGCAAAAGAGTTGAGTCAAAAGGTTTATCAATATGACTCAACACAGCGCTTGAGTTTGCATTTAGCAGCTGTCTTCGCGTGTAACTTTACCAACTACTGCTATGACGTCGCTAAGCAGCTCGTAGATGCACAAAAAGTCGATTTTAATTTATTGTACCCATTGATTTTGGAAACTGCGAAAAAAGCGACTTTAAATCCCCCAAAACAGGTGCAAACTGGTCCAGCGATGCGTGGTGATCAAAACATTATCCATATGCATCAAGAGATGCTTGCGCAGGCTGGACGTACGGATTTAAGCCAAGTGTATAGTGTGGTGAGTGATCAAATTTATAAAAGACAATCAGAATAAAAAACAGGACTTAAGTCCTGTTTTTTTATTATTGAATCTTTTTAAATAAGAAGTCGTTAATTTTATGGCCTTCTTCAATTCCACGACGTTCAAACTTAGTTTGAGGACGCCAGTCAGGACGAGGATAACTGTTACCTTTACCCGCCATATTTTCTAAACGAGGGCGGTTATCTAATACATCTAACATCCATTCTGCATAGGGTTCCCAATCGGTTGCAGCATGGAATGTTCCACCCATTTCAAGTTTTTCTTCAACTAAAGGCATACGATCGTGTGAGACAAAGCGACGTTTATGGTGACGTTTTTTCTGCCAAGGATCGGGGAAATAAAGTTGAATTGCATTGATACTGTTATCTGGCATTTCACGCAAAACTTGAATTGCATCCGCATCAAGTAAACGTAAGTTTGTCAAACCAGCCAGACCCGCTTCATATACACATTGTGCAATGCCGGGAACATGTACTTCGATGCCGACATAATTGCGTTCAGGATTGGCTTTTGCCATAAGTACAAGAGAGCGCCCCATACCGAAACCGATTTCAACCGTCAATGGACGTTCAGGATGCTCAAATTGCTGACGTAAATCACCAACAGGATATTCCAAAATTAAGTGACCATATTGTTCAAGCGCAGTTCGTTGAGAAGTATTCAACGGAGATGAACGGCGCATAAATGTGACAATTTCGCGATGCTCGTTCAAGTTGTCTAATTCTACAACTTGCGGGTCTAATTGATCGTTCGACATAACTTTGGCAAATGAGAAAAAATTCGAATGCGGTATTTTAAGACCTGAGACTCCTAAGTCAAACCTTTTTATACCTGAAAGCGCTACGTAGCTATTAATGATTTGTCGATCTATTCATGAACTTTTTCAAAATGTCATGAATTGTTCATCTACTTGTCATGCCTGTACACTATGCTTGGAAAATAATATGAACAATGAATAAGACTTAGAATGAATAAAATAACGCTAAATAAATGGGTGTTCAATAAACTCACATTATCTTTATGTTTGATCGGATTTAGTTCAACGCCGTATGCTGAACTCATGATCAGCCAGTATGTGGATGGTAATAATAACAAGAAAGGTATTGAACTATATAATCCAGATGGAGGTGTTATTGATTTATCCGCGTATCAATTAAAAATATTTCCGAATGGTCTAACCACCGCGAATTTGACGATTAAGCTGCAAGGAACTTTAACAGCTCAGCAGCACTTTTTAATTGGACATTCAAATTTAAAAACTGAATTGGGTGAAGCAGTTCAGCAAACTGCTAACCTATCATTTAATGGCGATGATGCAATTGTTCTCTATAAAAACAATGTGGCTGTCGACCGTTTTGGTGCGATTGGAATACAGCAAAACTGGGCAACCGGTTTAAGCTTTGAACGTACAAAGAAAACACATGATGTCGTTTCGATAGATCCATCTGCACCCTTTGAAATTCAAAAAGAGTGGGCTAAATGGTCGGATCGCAATGCTTTTAACCAGTATTTAGCGATTAGTACAAATGAACCAATAGAGCCATCTCCGACGACTCTAAGTTGTAACTCTGCGAATACACCTATCGCTGAACTCTCACAAGCAGCTAAGAATCAAAACTATACTGTGAAGGGGGTGATTACTGCGGATTATCGTTATGCGAATGGATTCTCAGGTTTCTATATCCAAACCCCTGATGCCAAAGCAAAACCCGATCTAACTAACGCGATTTTTGTATATGCTCCTGCTTCAAGTCCTATAAAAGGAGGAAAAGTCGGAGAAGAAGTCGTTCTTAAAGGTCGATTAACTGAATATCAAAATCAGTTACAGATTGATAATTTATCCGAAAATATTTTAACTTGTAATCAAGCGGCAAGCGCTTGGATAACGCCATTATCAATCGAGTTACCATTTGAGAGTTTAACTAACGCTTCAGGGCATGCGCCAAAGCGTTATCAAGGTATGTTGGTTAAAATACCTCAAACATTAACGGTAAGTGAAAATTACAATTATGGTCGCTACGGACAACTGTCATTAAGTCTAGGACGTTTGTTTATGCCGACCAATATTTATCCAGCTAAATCAGCAGAAGCAACGGCATTGGCGCAAAAAAATCTTTTGTCCAAAATTGAACTTGATGATGGATATAATGCACAAAATTTAACGCCTACATTGCCAAGTCAGTTTAGTGCTTTAAATACCCTACGTGCAGGTGATCAGTTAAATGCTGTTGAGGGTATTCTAGAATATCGATTTAATTCTTGGCGTATTCAACCTGTACAAGGTCGTACTCAAATCCAAATTAAAGCCAATAACCCGCGGCCACCAATGATTCAGAAAAATTCAAACCAAACCCGTGTCGTGGCTTTCAATGTTTTGAACTATGATAATGGTTTAAATGGTTTTCCAACTGAGCGAGGTGCTAGCAGCAAAGCTGAGTTTGAGAAGCAACATACCAAAATAGTCAGTGCAATGAAAGAAATCGATGCTGATGTATTTGGTTTAATGGAAATTGCGAATAATGGTTATGGTGAAAATAGTGCGATTGCATATTTAACACGAGCACTTGGATCGGAGTGGAAATATATCACTCCGCCAAATTCAAATCGATTAGGTGATGATGCGATTGCTGTTGCGATTATTTACAACAGTAAGCGTGTAAAACCTGTTAACGCTGCTGCAGTGTTTGATGACCAGTCACAAAGAAATCGAGTGACCCTTGCTCAAAGTTTTCAACCAGTGAGTGGCGGTAAAATCTTTACGGTTATTCCGAATCATTTGAAGTCTAAAGGAAGTTGTCCTTCAAATGATCAATCTGCTGATGCGGATCAAGGTGATGGTCAGGGGTGTTGGAATGCGACACGAGTTAAAGCGGTACAACAACTCATGCAGTGGATTGCAAAGAATCCAATGCAAATTACAGGTCATCCGAATACGCTCTTGATTGGAGATTTAAACAGTTATGCAAAAGAAGATCCTATCTTGGCTTTAGAGCGTGCTAATTATACGAATGTACTGGCGGACAAAGTTGTAGGGCTCGGCGAACAGGCGTATACCTATGTATTTGGTGTCGACAGTAACAAAGCTGGATTTGGTGGAGCCGGTAATTTGGATCATGCTTTAGCTGATGCTTCGTTATTTCCTGCGGTTAAGCGTGCATTTGTATGGCACATCAACGCTGATGAGCCAACGAATCTAGATTATAACGAAGAATTTAAGACTACAGAGCAGAAGTCGCTCTTTTATGCTGATCATGCATTTAGATCATCTGATCATGATCCAGTGATTGTCGACTTAGAGCTCAACAGCTCAACAAATGCTGAGCAGCCACAGCGTGACACTAAGTCAGGTGGTGGTTCGTTGAACTGGCTATCCATTTTAGGATTAAGCCTGTTAGCCTTGGTTGGTTGGAGACGCAGAAACTATTCCTAAAACTTAGCAGTAAAAAAAAGAGCCATTTGGCTCTTTTTTTAAGTGTTTGAGATACGTTCTATCAATGTTACGCTCGCTTGGTTTAAACCAATCACACGTACCTGAGTCCCTTGAGCTTCAAATTTAGCTACGACATTCGCTAACATATTGACAGAAGTGATGTCCCAAATATGAGCATAGCTGAGATCTATTTCTACTTGCTTGATATCTTCTTTGAAATCAAAAAATGCATAAAAAATTTCTGCGCTACTGAAAAATATTTGACCTTTCACCGTATAGTAGCGCACGTGATTTTCTAATTCAGATTGAACTTTTACTTCACTCTCGAGTTTATTAATGAGAAATAGGGCTGACAGAATTACACCAATCAATACGCCTAGAGCAAGGTTATGTGTTGCAAGAACAATCATCACGACAGTAAGCATGACAACATTACTTTGCACGGGATGTTTGCGGAAATTTTTTACTGAATCCCAATTAAATGTCGTGAACGCGACCATGATCATAATGGCGACTAAAGCAGCCATAGGAATATAAGCCAACCAATCTTTAAAGAAGACCATGAGACATAGCAAAAAAACACCAGCCACTAATGTCGATAATCTTGTTCTTGCACCTGAGCTGACATTGATGATGGATTGCCCGATCATTGCACATCCAGCCATCCCCCCCATAAAGCCACTTACCATGTTCGCGATCCCTTGACCGCGACATTCTTGATGACGATCTCCTTCAGACTCAGTCATTTCATCAATCACAGTCGTAGTCATCATGGTCTCAAGCAAACCAACTGTGGCGAGCGTGAGAGAGTACGGTAAAATAATAAGTAAAGTGTCGAGATTGAATGGAATTTCAGGAACTAAAAATACAGGCAAGGTATCTGGGAATGCACCTAAATCACTAACTGTTCTCATGTCAGCGCCAAGTAGAAGTGCCAATACACTGAGTACAATAATACACACTAATGGCGATGGTATGATTTTTCCGATTTTGGGTAAATAGGGAAATGCGTAAATGACCAATAAACCAATCGCTAAAAATATATAGCCTAAGCTATTCATTTGAGCAATTTCTGGAAATTGAGCGATAAAAATGAGAATCGCTAAAGCATTTAAGAAACCATAGACCACTGACTGGGAAACAAAACGCATAAGTTTTGCGACTTTGAGATATCCAGCGATAATTTGAATTACACCTGTCAGAATCGTAGCTGCCAATAAATATTGTAATCCGTGTTCTTTAACAAGAGTGATCATCAGCAGCGCCATCGCACCTGTAGCAGCCGAAATCATAGCAGTCCTACCACCAAAGAAGGCGATCGTAACAGCTATACAGAATGAGGCATACAGACCTACCTGAGGATCAACGCCAGCTATCGCCGAAAATGCGATTGACTCTGGAATCAAAGCTAAGCCTACGACTAAGCCTGCAAGTACGTCAGTTCGAATGTTAGAAAACCACTGATCTTTCTTTAAATAAATCACAATTTGCCTTTCACAAAGATGTAGCAGCGCTATGGTAAAACATCACACAAATAAAAGCTGAAAAAAGCTTGAAAATTAATTCAATCTGCACAATATTCATAAGGAGATCATCGATGTTTACGCTTGCTTGCAATTTAAAAAACAGTTCTTATTGAAAAAAAGCGTGAAGCAATTTAAAAATGATAGTAGTTAGATAACAAGGAAAAAGTATGAAGTTGTATTATTCGCCAGGTGCATGTTCACTCGCAGCGCATATTATTTTAAATGAAATTAATGTTGATTTTGATTTGGTTCGTGTCGATCTTAAAACTCATACCACTGAAAAAGGCGAAGATTACTTCGCAATTAATCCTAAAGGCTATGTGCCGGCGCTAGAAATTAATCCTGGCTTAATTTTAACGGAAAATGTCGCAATTTTACCATTTTTGGCACAGCATGATCCTGCTCAAGATTTAATTCCACCTTCTGGATTAGGTCGAGCAAAAGTACTGGAGTGGCTTGGTTATCTAAATTCTGAATTACACGATGCTTATGCAGTGTTTTTCGGTGCACCACTCACGGACGATGCTAAACAAAAAGCGTATGCCGAAGTTGATCGTTTACTGACTTTCATTGATAAAACCATTGGTGAATCTAATAATGATTATTTGGTAGATGATAATTTTGGACCTGCAGATGCGTACTTATTTGTACTCACCAATTGGTCTAATCATATTGAACATGACTTGAGTCCTTATAAAAATATTATTCATATACGCAATAAAGTTGCAGAGCGTCAATCTGTACAGATTGCGATGCGAGATGAAGGATTGATTCCTTAACAGGTAAGGTTTCGTTCCGTTTGTTTCGAGAAAGAGCCGAAAGGCTCTTTTTTTACTCAAAAATTTTCAAAGAAATTTCACAAATATTTTTCAGAAATAGAGAGCATTAAAAAGACAAATTTTTCATCATAATTCGTTTCAGATTCAGTGGTAATTCATTAAATAAGATATCGTTATTCATGATATTTTTTGAACTAAACATTATTTAAGTTGCTGATTTAAATATGATATTTGTATTTTGTATTTAAATCGTTGGACTAAAAAATGAGTTTGAAATTATATTCTTACAACGAATCAGGTAACAGTTATAAAGTACGTCTTTTAGCAGCATTATTGAAAGTGGATCTTGAAATTGTAGAACTAGATTATTTCATTGATGAACAGCATAGTGAGAAATTTTTAAAAATTAATTCTAAAGGTGAAGTGCCAGCATTAGTAGATAGCGATATTGTTTTAACTGATTCTGCCGCAATTTTGGTGTATTTAGCAGGTAAATATTCAGATAAAAACACATGGTGGTCTGAAGATTTAGTAGAACAAGCTAAAATTGTAGATTGGCTTGCCTTTGCTGCCAGTTGGATGCAATTCGGGGTTTTCACGGCACGCGCGATATTGTCTTTCAAAGGTCCATACAATGGTTTGGGATTAGAAAGTACTGAGCAAACATTTAAAGAGGCGAAAATACGTGGTCACAAATCTTTGGCTATTTTAGATGGTGTGCTCAAAGACCGTGAATGGTTAGCGAATAATAGACCAACTATTGCGGATATCGCAGTGTTTGTCTATGTCGCGTTAGCACCTATGGGTGATATTTCTCTAGAGCCTTATCCAAACGTACGCGCTTGGATTGAAAGAATAAAAGATTTACCTAACTTTATCAAAATTGATGGATTGGATGATCCTTTGTATCGTCGAGTGAGTTAAGAAAAAACCCACTTTAAAAAGTGGGTTTTTTTTATTTAAAAAAGTATCCAGTTTCTGGAGAGCTTGCATTTGCCATACGTTTGCGTGGCATACGACCAGCAAGATAAGCCTCGCGTCCAGCTTCAACAGCTTTTTTCATAGCAGAAGCCATTAGAATCGGATTCTGTGCAGCAGCAATTGCAGTGTTCATGAGTACGCCATCACAACCTAATTCCATCGCAATAGCAGCATCACTAGCTGTACCAACCCCAGCATCCACCAATACAGGGACTTTGGCATTTTCTTTGATGATAGAAATGGTATGTGGATTAAGAATACCTAAACCAGAACCAATTAAACTCCCCAAAGGCATAATAGCGACACAGCCCATACTCTCAAGTTCTTGCGCGACGATAGGATCATCAGAGGTATAAACCATGATTTCAAAACCATCATCGATCAATGTTCTTGCAGCTTTTAAGGTTTCAGTAATATTAGGATAAAGCGTTTTTTCATCACCTAATACTTCAAGCTTGACTAAATTGTGACCATCTAAAAGTTCACGTGCGAGCATACAAGTGCGAATGGCACTATTGGCATCAAAGCAACCAGCTGTATTGGGAAGAATGGTGTATTTTTCCGGTGGAATCACTGAGAGTAGGTTAGGTTGATCTGGATTTTGACCAATGTTTACGCGACGGATTGCAACAGTAACGATCTCAGCACCACTGGCTTGGATTGCTAAGTCAGTTTCCTGCATATCCTTATATTTTCCAGTGCCCACTAATAGTCGTGAACTAAATGAACGTGATCCTATGATCAACGGACTATCTTCCATATTTACTCCGAGTTAACCACCGCCAACAGCATGAATTATTTCTATACGGTCAGCATCTGAAATAGGGGTATCTGCTAGTTTACTTTTTGAAATGATCATTTCATTTTTTTCAACAGCAAATCGTTTACCTTCTAGCGATAATTCTTGAACCAGTTCTAATAAGTTTTGGCATTGCGTTTGAATCGACTCGCCATTTAAAAAAATATTCATCAGATGACCTTCAAATTAATGTTGAATTTTGAATGCTTGCCATGCTAAAAGTAGCCAGCCAATAATCATCAATGCTCCACCAAGAGGTGTAATTGCCCCTAACCCGCGCGGGAGCCCTAAAGCCATGAGATATAGAGATCCACAAAATAAAATGATACCGAACTGGATGAAGATAAAGCTGAATTGAGTTGAAAAGTTTGGAATTATTTTTGGTATGAGTGCGAGTATTAATAATCCAATTGCATGATAAAAGAAATAATCAGTTGCAGTCTGCCACCATGTCAGTTGGGCTTCGGTTGCACGAGCTTTAAGGCCATGAGCGCCGAAAGCACCTAGCATTACGGCAAGCGCTAAATTAATGGCTGATATTGAGATCCACATCAGGTTATTCCCAATCGAAAATTGCGTCATACGATAGCATACATGACGTACGATTTTTTTAAACTTGCATAGCGTAAATACAAAAAAAGAGCTTATAGCTCTTTTTTTGTAATCGTATTAATTTGATGACATGGCGATCTTGATCTTGTCCATGGCATTTTTTTCAAGCTGGCGAATACGTTCAGCGGAAACATTATATTCGGCTGCTAATTCATGCAACGTAGACTTATCATCATCTAACCAGCGGCGCTGTAAAATATTGCGTGAACGATCATCCAGCTGATCCATTGCTTCATGTAAAGCAGAGGTGCTCTGAGATTCATAATCTTCTTCCTCTGCTAAACGAGCAGGGTCATAACGATTATCCTCTAAGTAAAGCGCAGGAGCGACATGAACTGAGCTTTCATCATCTTCATCGGATTGAGCTTCGAAGGCTGCGTCATAAGCTGTTAAACGACCTTCCATTTCAAGAACTTGTTCAGCTGTTACATTTAAATCAGCCGCAATAGATTGCGCTTCCTCGAGCGTTAATTTCTTGCTCGATTTTTTTAAGCTTCTTAAGTTGAAGAACAGTTTACGTTGAGCTTTAGTTGTCGCAATTTTAACAATACGCCAGTTACGAATCACATATTCGTGGATTTCAGCTTTAATCCAATGTACTGCAAAAGAAACTAAGCGTACTCCCATATTGGGATCGAAGCGTTTTACGGCTTTCATCAAGCCTAAATTACCTTCTTGGATTAAATCGCCTTGAGGTAAGCCGTAACCTGCGTAACTGCGGGCAATATGCACAACAAAACGAAGGTGGGACATCACCAGCATTTTAGCTGCGTCTAGATCTTGGTCATAAAAATAACGTTCAGCTAACTCTTTTTCTTGTTCAGCTGTCAAAATAGGGATCTGGTTTACAGTACTAATGTAAGCACCTAAATTGACCCCGGGCGCAGACAATGACAGGGGCATCAATTGATTGCTGCTGTCAGTCATGAGTACTCCTTATAGGAAAATAGTTTAAAAAACCAATTACATTCATCTTAATCCTTATAGCATACAGAATTAAGCGAATTTGGGTAGTGAAATGTAAATTTAAATACAATATTTATCCATGATTAATTTAGATGAAAACACCTAAGATTCAATCACGTAATGAAATTCAGAATCCGAAACTTGTTTAAATGCGCATGTCAATTTATGTAGCTGACAATAACGTTGAATATCGATTTGACTGTTCGGATCTGAAGCTTTTAATAAAAATTGCTGAGGTGCACTATTTTGTTTCATCGATTTCTTAAGTAGCAGTAAAGGTAAAGGGCAAGGTTTACCCATCGCATCGATTAACACTTGAGACATAGTAAAACACGAGATTGAATAATAAAGTTGGTCATTATTCTAGCAAAAGTGTGACTTAAGAATAAAATTAAATGATTTAGATGAACTGTTCAAATAAAGTGCAATTTTTGCACTAAATTTGTGTGATTAATATACAAGTTTTAGTTAGATAATTAGCTAAAATTTTTCTATTAATTGTGTTGTACCCATGTTAAGCTCAATGCGTACTTAAGGATTGCGTAGAGAAATTTGTTCTCTAAGCCTTATTTATAATGGATATAACCGGGATTTTGTTAATAGTTTTACAGAATGATTACAAGCTTTGAAATAAAAAATGTTTTAAAATTTGTTTGCTCTGCTGTTTGCAACACCGGGTGGTCCCTTTTCTTACCAACTGAGGATTAACTTATGACAGCTCGCGAACAAGGCGTTGTTAAGTGGTTTAACGATACTAAAGGTTTTGGCTTTATTCAACGCGCAGGCGGTGATGACGTATTCGTTCATTTCCGTGCTATTCAAGGTGAAGGCCACCGTTCACTTCGTGACGGTCAACGCGTAGAATTCAGCGTTGTACAAGGTCAAAAAGGTTTTCAAGCTGAAGAAGTTCAGCCTTTAGACTAATCCTACTTTTCACTGAAAATTAGGTTGCGCTCCAATTTTGATAAATTGGGGCGTTTTTTGTTTATACTATAGACCATTATCAAATATTGATTGTAGAGCCCCTTATATGTCATCAGGTTTCGAAACCCTTAATTTACATCCGCAACTTAAGCAAGCGATTGATGCTTTAGGGTTTAATGAAATGACCCCCATTCAACAGAAAGTATTGAAATATACGTTGGCAGGGCATGATGCAATTGGACGTGCACAAACAGGCACAGGAAAAACCGCAGCATTCTTAATTAGTGTTATTAATGATTTATTGAACAATCCGATACAAACACAGCGTTATCGTGGTGAACCCCGTGCTCTAATTATGGCACCAACGCGTGAGCTTGCGATTCAAATTGAAAACGATGCACGTGATCTGACTAAGTTTACCGACTTAAATGTTGTGACTTTGGTGGGTGGTGTAGACTTCGATAAGCAAAAAAAACAACTGGATGAAAATTTCGTAGATATTCTTGTCGCGACACCAGGTCGTTTGATTGATTTTACTGAACAAAAAGAAATTTGGTTGGATCAAATTGAATTTTTAGTCATTGATGAGGCAGATCGTTTACTGGATATGGGATTTATTCCTTCTGTTAAACGCATTGTGCGATTCTCTCCACGCAAAGAACAACGTCAAACTTTAATGTTCTCTGCTACGTTTAGTTATGATGTACTCAATCTTGCTCAACAATGGTTATTTGAACCTGTTACTGTCGAAATTGAGCCTGAGAAAAAAACCAATGCTGACGTAGAGCAACGTGTTTATGTGGTTGGGAAATCAGATAAATACAAATTGCTGCAAGAAATATTGCGTGATGAGCCCATTGAAAAGGTTATGATATTTGCAAACCGCCGTGATCAGGTCCGTAAGCTGTATGATCATCTTAAGCGTGATGGTTACAAGGTAGTGATGTTATCTGGTGAAATCGCGCAAGATAAACGTTTAAAGATGTTGGATCAATTTAAAAATGGCAAACACAACATTATGATCGCAACAGATGTGGCTGGTCGAGGTATTCATGTGGATGGTGTGTCACACGTGATTAATTTTACTCTGCCTGAGCAGTCTGATGATTATGTACACCGTATAGGTCGTACAGGTCGAGCAGGAACAAGAGGGGTGAGTATCAGTTTCTTGTCAGAAGATGATGCTTTTTATTTACCTGAGATCGAAAAAGCGATTGGTCAAAAGATTCCATTGACACGTTTAGATGGTTATTGCTAATTGCTCAATAAAAAAAAGTCCCATCAAAGGGACTTTTTTTATAGGAAATTTTAGCGAGTTGAATTACAGCTGAAGGTGATTGTTGTTTGGTAGTCAGTGTCTTTTTCGATTGTATTTTTAGTACCAATCACAGAGCCAAGAACTGATGAAGCTGCAGTAATAAGTTTACCAGTCTGTTCATCCACAACACCTTTTAGTGCGCCGTTATATTCAGTTTTTTCGTCAATTAAGACAGGTGCAGAATTCTTACCACAAGTTTTGTTCGCGGCAGAAATTGCATTATTTTTTGCAAGAACTTGGGTTTTGCCTAATCCTGACACTTCATATTGATTGTTTGGTTTTTGAATAGCAAGTGTTTCAGTAGGTGTTGATGCACAAGCACTCAGGAGAATTGTTGCAGTAGCTACAGAAGCCAATGTCATTAATTTTTTCATTTTATTTTTCCTCTAGCGTTGCAATATTAAGTTTGGAGCTCAGTCATGTATGCTAGGGCTTAAATTCCAAAGAATTAAGCATGTTTTGTATCGATTTTGAAGTAAAATGCCTGATTTATGTTTGATTGTAATTATGCTGGATGCCTCGTGTATAAGTATAACTGTAGAGTAGTTTTCAATGTTTATGCTAAGCTTAAGTACATAGTGTTAGTTTAAAGATTAGTCTTCAAATGTCAGATCAATTTTCTCAAGTAGTGCATGACAATATTCATCAGCGTCAATCCGTTGGTCATTTGGTAGAACCTCATCCTAACGCAGAACAATTAGAATTAGCTTTTAAAGCCGCTTTAACCGCACCCGATCATCATCGTCTGAAACCGACGCAATTTATTGTTGTGAAAGGAGAGCAACGTGAAGCATTTGGTGTTTTACTCAGTGAAGCAGTAGCAGACCTTGGTGAAACTGATTCAATTCAAATTGAACGCGTACGTCATCATCCTATGCGTGCACCTATGCTGATTATCGCTGTAACACGATTTCATGATCATGCGAAAGTTCCATATTTTGAGCAAACTTTAAGTTCAGGCGCTGCAATACAAAATCTTTTGCTCAGTTTACAAGCTCAGGGTTTCAATACCATGTGGCGCAGTGGTGCTGTTGTGGAGTCAGATCTATTTAAAAGAAAGCTTGGGCTACAAACGCATGATTTAATTTCAGGTATCATTTATGTAGGGACTGCTTTTAAGGCGATTGCACCACGCGCTGAGATTGAAACAGATGCATTCGTCAGTTTTTGGCAGCCGTAATTGCAACATTGCAAATTTAACGATTAGAAAAAGAATGTTTAGGATTTAAAAGAATGTCGGAATTAAAGTTTTCAGATTTGGTCGAGCCAGTTGCAATTGATCATAAAACAGCATTGCGCGTTACGATTCTTGGTGGTGGTAGTTTTGGTACAGCCATGGCGAATACGGCAGTACGAAATGGTTGTGATACCATGATTTGGATCCGTGATGAGGAAATTGCGAATGAAATCAATCGAACACATGTAAATTCAAGATATTTGCCAGATTATAACCTTGAGCCAGCATTAAAAGCAGAATCCAATCTTGAAAAAGCTGTTCGAGATCGAGACATTATTTTGGTTGCTATTCCGAGCCATTCATTCCGAGATGTACTCAAAAAGATTAAGCCCTTTATCACCGCTCAGGCAGTTGTATCACTCACAAAAGGGATTGAAGCTAAAACCTTTAGTTTCATGAGTGATATTATTCGTGAAGAGCTTCCAGAAGTGCCTTATGGCGTCCTTTCGGGCCCAAATCTAGCGAAAGAAATTATGTCAGGAATGCCTGCTGGAACAGTGATTGCCAGCCATTCTGAATTGGTGAGATATGCAGTGCAACAAGCATTACACAGTGCACTATTTCGTGTATTTGGAAGCGATGATGTACATGGCGTGGAGCTTGGAGGTGCACTTAAAAATATCTATGCTGTCGCAATGGGGATGGCTGCAGCTTATAACGTTGGCGAAAATACCAAAAGCATGATTTTGACACGTGCGTTGGCGGAAATGAGTCGCTTCGCTGTACAGCTAGGTGCAAATCCACTGACATTCTTAGGTTTGTCTGGTGTTGGCGATTTATTCGCAACGTGTAATAGTCCCTTAAGTCGAAATTATCAAGTTGGATTTGCTTTAGGTTCAGGTAAAACCTTAGAGCAGGCAACGACGGAACTGGGGCAAACAGCTGAAGGGATTAATACCATTGTGCAAGTGAATGCAAGAGCCAAAGAGCTTGATGTCTATATGCCAATCACCACAGCACTCTATGAAGTGATTTATGAAGGTGCACCACCATTACATATTGCATTATCTTTGATGAAGAATGGTCATCGAAGTGATGTTGAATTCGTATTGCCGCATCATAAAGTTTAAGATTAATGAATGGTTTATCATCATTGTCATAATGTTTAGATATGATGGATGACACATGGTTTAGGGAAAACAAATGCAACTCACTTTAGTTCGTCATGGTGAAGCCGCTCCACCAATTAATGGTAATGACTCGAAACGACCACTGACTGAGCGGGGTCATATTCAAGCTGAACAAACTGCGCACTTTTTAAAAGACGTAGTAGCACCTGATATATTTGTAGTGAGTACTTTGCTCAGGGCGCAGGAAACTTTAAAACATATACAGCAACTCTTTCCAAATGTTGAAGTTTTAGTATGTGATAAAATTAAACCTGACGATGATGCTAAAGTTGCAGTTGAGTGGTTATCTCAACTACCTTTTGAGAATATTGTGGTTGTATGTCATATGAATGTTGTGGCATATATTGAAGAAATTATTACGTCTGAATTTTTTAATCCTTTTGCACTTGCTGAAGCGCGGATTTATGATCAGACAGTCATTGCTGCGGGACTTTCCACAAAATTAAAACATTTTGTACCGTCAGCTTAATAACCATAAGTGTTTAATGAATAAAACGGCAGAATAAAATTAATGTTGTATTTATGGATGCCAGTGTCGAATGGGGTTTGGCTCTGGTCAAATGGTGAAAATTGGAATTCATCAACAACGCTAGAAGAGTTAATTCAAGATACTCAACCGTATCATGGACAAGAAGCTGTTGTATTCTTTTCAAGCCATGATGTGCAAATTATTGAACAGAATATGCCCAAAGCGCAATTCAAGCAAATTGGAAGCGAAGGTGCTAAATATTTACTTGAAGAATATACCATTCACTCCATTGATCAGATGAAAGTGCTCACTCAATTTGAGGCACCAGATCAATTGTCAGTAATGGGGATCAGTCAATACCAAGTTCAAACAATGCAACATGCTCTGAACTTGATTCCGGTGAAAGTGGTTGCGCTATTACCCGATTTTTTGGTCTTACCAGTGCCAGAAAAGGGACAAACCATTTTAGCCAATATTCATGGGCATTTATTGGCGAGAACAGGATCAAGTCAAGGTTTTGCGATTGATGATTTAGCATTGTTTTTGGATCTATTGCCAAAGCCTATACATATTTTGCATGATCGGTTAAATGATGATCAGATGATGAGTTTGATTCATGCAACGGAACAAAATGAGCGGGAAAGCTTTAATTATGTATTTAAAGCTGAAAAAAAATTAAAGAATCATCCATTCAATGTTTTGCCTAAAGCAAAAAACACAGAGGGTGGAATCTCAGGCTATTGGAAAGCATGTGCAGCACTGCTTGTGGGCTTGCTTGTAGTGCAATTCAGTTATGATTTAGTGCGTTGGGTAAAGTTAAAAAAAGTATCTGATCAAACGGCTTTGGTTGCGGTAGAGCAATATCAATCTTGGTTTGGACCCAATAGTCGTCTCAATGAGCAAAATTTGCGAAGCCAATTTGAAAGTAATTTGCGGATGAGTAAACCTGCAAATACTGAGGTCTTACAGTTAATCAGCCGTGTAGGTCCGATTTTAATGCAACATCAAATTATCGCAAATCGTGTTTCTTATGAAGCATCTGGTTTAAGTATGGATTTGGTGGCGGACTCATCCGAAAAATTACAAAATCTAATTCAGCAAATGAATCAGCAAGGCTTCAAAGCTGAACTTGGGAATGTGCAAACTCAGGATAAAATGGTCGTTGGTTTGGTGAAAGTACAATAATGAAAACTTTAGAAAAATTTCAAAATCAATTTGATCAATTATTTGAAAAGATTGATGACTATTTATCGTCATTGAGTGTACGTGAGCGTGTACTTGTCATCGCTGCAACGATTATCGTTGTCGTCGCATTGATTGGTTCTGCTTTGTGGAAAATGCATGAAGCAGCAGATAATCAGCAAAAAAGATTGAATGAACTGAAAGACACATTGGTGTGGATGCAATCCAATGTGGTGACAATGAAATCTTCAACAGATTTAAGCCTAACACCTTCGGATAAAATTCAGCGTGTGGCACAACAAGCAGGATTATCTGTGGTCACACAACCAAGCGATAATAAATTGATGATCAGTGCTGAGCATGAAAACTACGCGATCCTCGCAAATTTTCTTACCCAATTGGTTCAAATGGGTTTAAGTGTTGAAAAATTGGAACTTATTAAGTCTGGAGCTGCGATTAAATTAACAGCATCAGTACAGTAAGTGGTGAAAATAAACCTATGACAGGCATAGCGTTTTGGGCATACTCAGCCTATAATGTGGCAACTTAAAAAACCGCAGTTTTTGAGATATGTTATATTCGCTTGCTCGTCCATTTCTATTTTCATTGGCGCCTGAGCGTGCACATGATTTGACATTATCAATGCTTAAATCGACATATAAGTTTGGCATAATGCGTCAAAAAATAGACCCAAAGCCAGTGACTTGTATGGGTATTCAATTTCCAAACCCAGTTGGTTTGGCTGCAGGTTTAGATAAAAATGGTGCATATATTGATGCACTTGCGAGTTTAGGTTTTGGTTTTATCGAAATTGGAACCATTACCCCTCGACCTCAGTCTGGTAATCCTCAACCGCGTTTATTCCGCCTTCCAGAGGCTCAAGCGATTATTAATCGTATGGGTTTTAATAATGATGGTGTAGATAAGCTGGTTGAGAATGTTAAAGCAGCAAATTATAAAGGTGTATTAGGCATCAATATCGGTAAAAATGCCGATACAGCAGTTGAAGATGCTGTAACTGATTATCTAATTTGTTTAGAAAAAGTTTATAATTATGCATCTTATATTACTGTTAATATTTCATCTCCGAATACCAAGAACTTACGTAGTTTACAAAGTGGACATGCATTAACAGAACTTCTTGAAACTTTAAAAAATCGTCAACTTGAACTTGCTGAACAATATCAACACTATGTTCCACTGGTATTAAAGGTTGCCCCAGATTTAACTGAGTCAGATATTGAATTTATTGCATCTCAATTAATTCAATTTAAAATTGATGGTCTGATTGTGACCAATACGACTTTGTCACGTGAGGGTGTAGAAAATTTAGCGCATGGTGATGAAGCAGGTGGTTTATCTGGTGCGCCTGTATTTGAAAAAAGTACACAATGTCTATCTGCATTTTCAAAATTACTTCAAGGTCAAATCCCATTGATTGGTGTTGGTGGTATTCTTAGTGGTGATCAAGCCGCGACTAAACAGCAAACGGGTGCGCAATTGGTTCAAATTTACAGTGGTCTAATTTATACAGGGCCAAAACTGATTAAAGATTGCGTACAAGCTATGACCTAATCTATGAATACCATCGATATCTTTATACTGATTATTCTGCTCATTGGAGGGCTTAACGGTTTGCGTCAAGGATTCGTTAAAGCCTTTGCGAACTTGGTAGGATGGATTTTTGCACTCATTATGGGTGCAAAATTTGCGGGTCAAATTGCGCCTTCAATGTCCGCACTCAGTCAAGATCCTGTGGTTCAAAAAATAGCGGCATTTGCTTTTATTGTTCTGATTATTGTTGTTTTGACTTGGATCGTCACTGCAATATTAAATCGGTTGCTGAAAAGCTTAAAGCTTGGTCCATTAAATCGATTGGCAGGTGGTGCATTTGGCACCTTGAAAGGTCTCTTAATCGTCCTCATTACTATGCAAGGGATTGGTTCATTTGTAGAGAGCTCTCCACATTGGAAACAATCTAAGTTTATTCAAACTTTATTGCCTTACGCGCCTTTAGCGACTGAGTACACCAAAGAGACAGCGTCAAAAGCTTTAAGTCATATGAAATCAGAAGAGTCGAATCAATCATCAGATTCTTCTCGTCAATCATCTTCTGAACAAGATGATTCGTCATCTCATTCAACGAATAATCCTTTTTATTAATCCTAGCTTGTCTGCGAGGTTGCTATGTGTGGAGTTGTTGGTATAGCTGGTAAATCACCTGTTAACCAAATGTTGTTTGATGCATTAACGATGTTACAACATCGTGGACAAGATGCTGCAGGGATTGTGACATGCCATAATGGTCGTCTCTTTTTGAGAAAAGACAATGGCATGGTGCGTGATGTATTTCATACACGTCATATGCGTGCATTGTTAGGTAATTACGGAATTGGTCATGTCCGATATCCAACAGCTGGCTCATCGAGTAGCGCTGAAGCACAACCATTTTACGTAAACTCTCCTTATGGTATTACTTTAGCGCACAATGGTAATTTAACCAATGCTGACGAGATTCATGATGATCTGTTTAAAACAGATTTACGTCACATGAATACTGATTCAGATTCAGAAGTGTTATTAAACGTTTTTGCACATGAATTACAAAAACGCGGCAAACTTACACCGACTGCGGATGATATTTTCCATGTAGTCACTCGTGTGCATGAGCGTTGTAAAGGTGGTTATGCTGTTGTTGCGATGATCACAGGTCATGGTTTAGTTGGCTTCCGTGATCCAAATGGTATTCGACCTTTAATTTTGGGATCGCGTGATACCGATGATGGTGTTGAATATATTCTTGCTTCCGAATCAGTTGCTTTAACAGCGCTTGGTTTTAAAGTTGAACGTGATGTGATGCCAGGTGAAGCAATTTTTATTGATGATGCGGGTAATCTATTCACGAAGCAATGTGCGGCTAACCCACATCATAGCCCATGTATTTTTGAGTATGTTTATTTTGCTCGTCCAGATGCCATCATTGATGGAATTTCGGTATACAAAGCACGTTTGAAAATGGGTGAGAAGTTGGCGCAGAAAATCCTGCGTGAATGGAGTGAGGACCATGACATTGATGTTGTCATTCCTATTCCAGATACTTCGCGTACATCCGCTTTAGAACTTGCCAATACACTCGGTGTGAAATTCCGTGAAGGTTTCATGAAAAACCGTTATATCGGTCGTACCTTCATTATGCCGGGTCAGCAGTTGCGTAAAAAGTCTGTACGTCAAAAGCTCAATCCAGTTGAATTAGAGTTTAAAGATAAGAACGTATTGCTTGTAGATGACTCAATTGTGCGTGGCACAACGTGTAATGAGATTATTCAAATGGCGCGTGACGCCGGTGCTAAAAAAGTTTTCTTTGCATCGGCTGCACCAATGGTGAAATACCCGAATGTCTACGGTATTGATATGCCAGTTAAAAACGAATTAATTGCTTCAAATCGTGATGTTGAAGAAATTCGTGAAATGATTGGTGCTGATCGTTTGATTTTCCAAGATTTGGAAGATTTAAAGCAAGCTGTTCGTACGAAAAAAGTACCTGAGTTAACTGACTTTGACTGCTCAGTATTTGACGGTATTTACGTTGCGGGTAACATTGATGAGTCATATCTCGATGGTTTAGAGCGCAAGCGTAATGACTCTGCCAAGAAAACCAAAGATGGTTATATCGATCTAAATATTGATGCAGCCTCAGTTGATCTGAGTGGTATTAAAGAAAATTAATTTATAGTTTTCTATTTGAAAAAGCGGGTATTTCCCGCTTTTTTAATTTATGATCACAACACAATGTAATGAGGAAATTTTACATTGAAAGATGTGAGTGGTTACTTTATTAAAAACAAAAATATGCTGTGGTCATTAAGCGTATGTTTAATTGTTATTGTGCTCGCAATTATCATTTTAAACACGACGCTCGGATTGTTGGTTCATTATATTGATCCTTCTGAGTCCATTTGGTGGCATTTTCTCAGTCCATATATGATGGTGCTATTGATTAGCATTATCGGTGGTTCTGTCGTTTATGAGTTTTATGTCTTCCGCTCGGGTGGTCATACGCTCGCAAAACAATTGAAAGCACGACAACTCACTTTTATTGAAAGTACTCCAGAAGAAAGTACAGCGCTTAGGCTTGCTGAAAAATTAGCACATCGTTTCTCAATTGATACACCTACACTCTATGTCTTACCCGATGAAATAGGGGTTAATGCACTGACTGCGGGTTTTCATCCCAAAGATACTGTGATTATTCTGACTTGGGGGGCGCTACAAAATCTCGATGAGTTAGAGCTTTATGGATTGTTGGGTCATGAATTCCATAAAATTTTATCGGGTGAAACTCGAGAAAATACTCGTCTTAAAATTTTATACAGTGGGTTAATTACCTTTAGTCAATGGGGCAGTAAAATCGCGAAGCAGGGATTTCGACGTAATCGGGATCAATTGAGAGATAGTTTGGAAACAACTTTTGTGGCGATCGGTGGAGTCATATGGTTAATTGGTAGTTTAGGCGTCTTTATTACGCGTCTGATGAAATATATTACTTTGGGTAGTCGAACATTGTATAACGATGCAATGACAAGACAATTATTGAGTAGTAATGCAAATATTCAAACCTTATTAAGAATCTATGTTCATCACGCAGGATCACAGATTCATAGTGAATATTCTGAAGCTATTTCTCATATGTGCTTTGCTAACTCACTTAGTCCTCAAAGTTGGTTGAATATCCAACCTTGTATTCAAGATCGTATATATGAATTAAATCCGAATTTACTTGAAGATATTCAATTAGAAAATTTACAAAAATTACGAAATCAACCACTATTTAGTTTAATGCGTTCTTTAGAGGAGTCTATTGCTGAAGAATATAATCCATGGATGTCACCACAGCCACTTCCATTATTACGATTATCACCGATCAGCTTTGCAATTAAGGATGCCATCAAACCCTTAAATAGTGAAGTTAGACAGCAGATGAAACGTCCAGAACTCATTCAAAGGGCTTTGCAAACTTCGACTGGTGCGCGTGAAGTGATGGTTGCGATTTTAATGATTCGGCAGTACCGTGAATTTATTCCTTCGGATGCGCCTGTGAGTCGTGCAATTGTCGACTCACTGTTAAATATAGATGGACGAGTGCATATTCAAATTTTTCATGAGGCATGTAAGCAGTTGGGAAATATGCCTGCTACAAGTGCGCGTCAGTTTATTACTAAATTGGCTAAAATTATTCAAGAAGATGGTGAAATTGGACTTTTGGATGCTTTGCTGATTGAAAAGGTGAAGTCTCAACTGGATTTATTGCCAATACATCGTCCAACATCAATCGAGGATGCTAAGCCGCAAATTGTTAGGCTAATAGATGCGTTATTACATGTTCAGCAGTTAAATACTGCTAATCAGCTTGAAGTTAGAACCCAAATCTTAGAAAGAATTTTAGCTCGTGATGAAATTGAGTTTTATGAAGAAATTTCAGATGAACCTATCGACTTAGGTGAAATTCTCAATGATATTGCTGGATTATTGTTGAGAGATCGGTTGAGTATTTTGGGTGTTGCTGAATTATGTTTATGGAATGATCGAATCATTACACAAGATGAGTTAGATGTACTTGAATTATTATATTGGCGACTTGGATTTGAAAGTGATGAAATTGTGGATCAAATGCATAAGAAAAATAGCGTTATTATTGTTTAGCTATCAATGCATTCTGAGTTTAAAAGGCGCAAGGATATTAATGCGTCAGAAATGAAATTAAGTTATGATTGTTTGCGGATTAAAAGTTCAGTAAAAGATTAAAAAAGTGGGTAGAATACCCAGCCCTCATGTCAGTCTATCTGTAATGAATGTGAATATGTTAGAGCACCAAAGAAGCCTCTTAGCTGTGATGGGAATCGATATATGGATTCCACAAAATACGGCACAAACACGTCATTACAAACCTTCCTTATATCGCGATCAGGTTGAAGAAAATCATCCAATAGATGTATGTTTTCCTGAATTTGCGCAAGCTCAATCAGAACAGTTCTTCACAAAACCAGCTTCACAAGCAGAACAGCTAAATATAGAGGATTCTTCGCTTCAATTAAAAAGTAATCCAGACGGTGTGCAGCTTCCTCGAGAATCTGTGGAAAATGACAAACAGTCTCAAGATGAGGTTGCTGAGCGTCAACCGCTTGTAATCGATGCTTTTGAAATTCAAGCGATGATCACTAAAACACATACTATTCTGCTAGATGCTACAGCGCTCACCACAGATCAAGAAAACTTATGGGTGAATATCCAGCGTAGTGTGAGTTCACAGTTTTACGATTTAAAATGGCCATTTAATTTCGCACAATTCCAAGATGGAAGAGGTGCTGAGGTATTTATACAGGGTTTTATCGATGCATTATCTGTTGATAAAAAGATATTGAGCTTAGGGTGTTTGCCGCATATATCGACGACTCAGCATATGCAGATTGCAAGTTTACAAGACATGATTAAGCAGCCATTGTTAAAACGTCGCTTGTGGAACTTAATTAAAAATTAAATCGATACTGGATCTAAAGAGGGAGTTTTATGAAAAAAAAGGTTGTGGTATTTAGTCAGATAGATCCGAAAATATTAAATCAATTAGAATCGAAATATCAGGTCGTTCAAATTAATCCAAAACAGGGTGACATTAATGAGCAACTTTTAAGAGAAGTTGCGGATGCAGATGGGATGATAGGCGCTGGGCGTCGTTTAAATCAAGACAACTTACAGACCGCAAAAAAACTTAAAATTATTTCTTCGGTCAGTGTGGGCTATGATAATTACGACGTTGAATATTTAAAACAACAGGGTATTTGGTTGACCAATACGCCTCATGTGTTGACAGAGACGACTGCTGATTTGGCTTTTACATTATTGATGAGTGCGGCTCGTAAAGTTACACATTTAGATTCTTGGACAAAGCAAGGACATTGGACGCGTACCGCTGGTGTTGCACAATTTGGTCAAGATTTTTATGGGAAAACGCTCGGTATCATTGGCTTAGGTCATATCGGTGCTGCGATAGCTCGACGTGGTTTTTATGGATTTAATATGAATATTCAATACCATAATCGAAAACCATGTATAGAGCGAGCTGAGCCTTTAAAGGCGAAATATTGTGATCTTGATACTTTACTTTCAACGTCTGATTTTATCGTCATTGCAGTCGATTTAAATGAGCAATCGAAAGCGCTGATCGGTCAAGCTCAATTTGAGAAAATGCAAAAACATGCTGTGTTTGTGAATATTGCCAGAGGATCAGTTGTGGATGAGTCGGCCTTGATTGAGGCGCTTGAAAATCACAAAATTTTTGCTGCTGGTTTAGATGTTTATCAGAAAGAGCCGCTCCAAGAATCACCATTGTTTCAATTGGAAAATGTAGTGACATTGCCGCACGTAGGTTCGGCGACAGCAGAAACCAGAATGAAAATGGCAAATCTTGCTTATGATAATCTGGTAAAAGCCTTAGATGGGGATGAGCCTCATTATATTGTGAATAAGTAAAGTCTTTTGAGAATGATAATAAACGTAACAGTTCATCATTAATCTTCACATTATTCAATGTTATAGTCGATGAAGTACACGTTTAGGAATACAGGTTTGAAGAAGATCATTTTGGCTTTATTGATAGCGAGTTCGAGTTTTTCAGCGGCGGCTGATGAACTCTACAATGCCAATAAAATTCAATTTGAAGTGCCTGATATTAATAGTGGTGTTGGATTTATCGATCAACAAAAAGAAAAAATGATCGGTGAAAAAGTCTATCGTCAAGTACAGCAACAACTTCCAGTGTTAAACAATGTTTGGTTGGAAGATCAATTTATGGCTGTATTCCGAAAAATTATTGCGCAAACACAGTTGGGTCAACCAATTGCTTTGGTGATTGTAAACGATCCGCAAATTAATGCCTTTGCTGTACCTGGCGGTTTATTTGCATTGAATAGCGGATTAATTACGTCGGCAAAGAACATGGATGAAGTTGCGGGTGTGGTTGCTCATGAGGTGGCACACGTCTCGCAAAGACACTACAGTCGTTCTCAAGAGGCTTTTAAAGGGCAGGGATTGCTTGCACTCGCTGGTATCATTGTGGGTGCTGCAATTGCATCACAAGCTGATGGTAATGCAGGTGCTGCCCTGATGATGGGAACTCAAGCTGCATTGGTGGATCGACAGTTAAGTTATAGTCGTAATCAAGAGCGTGAAGCAGACCGTATTGGAATGCAATTGATGTATCGTGCTGGATATAACCCGTACAGTATGTCTGAGTTTTTTGAAACCATGAATCGTGCGACTCCAAAAATTAGTTATCTTCCTGATTTTTGGTTAACACATCCTTTGACTACTCAGCGTATGAGCGAGGCTCGATTACGTGCAGATCAACTTCCTAAAGTTCCATATAGCAACACACTCTCTGAGTTTGATCAGATCAAGTGGTATACCGCAGTTGTGACCAATCAAACCAACGAGGAACAGTTAAAGGGAGTGGTGAGAGCAAATGCATTGGCTGGAAGAATTGCACTGTCTGCTTTTTATTTAAAGCGTGGTGATTTTGATCTAGCACAAAAAGAAATTGAGCTTGCTAAGAAAGTCCAGCCAAATCATCAGCTTATCGCGCTTATTCAAGCAGATATCTACTTGGCGACCAATCAATTTGATTCTGCGCAGGAAACGATATTGGTGCGCCAACGAATAACACCTGAAAATCGTGCTTTAAGTTATAAATTAGCTGAAATTTATATTCGACAGGGAAATTTTGTTGCTGCTGAAAGGTTGGCGAATAAATTTATCCAAACCAATAATCGTGATACGCAAGCATGGTTCATTCGACAACAAGCGGCAAATTTAGATATTAAAAATCCTTTACGTACTGTAAATGTATTGCGATATCGGGCTGAAGTTGAATATTGGAAGGGAGCGGAAGAGAATGCGATTCGCTCACTCATTCATGCTCAGCGTTTAGCCAAGGAAAATAACTCTATGAGTGCAGTCATCAATCAAAGACTGCGGATGATGCAGGATGAGCGTCAACAAAAATTATAAGAGGTTTAAATGATAAAAGGTCAATGCTTATGTGGAAAGGTGCAATATATTTATCATGGTGATCTTGAGAAAAGTATCTTGTGCTATTGCAAGCACTGTCAGTTGGCTCAAGGCGGTTTTACTGCATGGAATAGCCCGATCCCGCTTGAAAACTTCGAGTTAATTTCTGGTGAAGATGTGCTTAAGTCTTATTTTCATACCGAGTTAAAGGCAAGAGTATTTTGTGGTGAATGTGGAAGTCCTTTATATTCACATCGACTTGATTTACCAGGAATTATACGTTTAAGGCTCGGTTCTGTGGTTGAAGGGAAAATACCGCCACCTTATGAAGAGTTTTTCCAGGAATACAAACCTAACTTTATTGAAACTATTCATTCTTAGTGATTAGATTCTTTTAGAATGATGAATGAATAAATATTTTAAATTATGTGATTGAATCTAATAATGAAATTGCCACTATTTTTTATGATGTTGTTTGGGGTAGGGGTGTTCACTCATGCGGAAACACTTCCTGTTAAATTTACACAAGAAATTGAAGTTGTATCACAAAAATATAATGCCGATATGAGGCATTTTCTAAAAATGCTAGCACCAAATACAACACATTTTAGCCTTGATCAGACTCAAAGATATTGTGTCATTGTTGGAACTTATGTCGATGGTTTTTATCAGGTAGTGGATAAATATCGAAAGGATTTACCATTTTCCTACTCTAGAATGAGTAAACAGGATGTTGTTGAGAAAGTGAAGCGATCTAAAGAAATGCAGATTTTACAAAGATATAATATTCAATGTGAGTTTAAATAATCAGAAAGTGAAAAACGAAAAGTATTGTTGTAATAAAATCGGGGATACGTGATTTAGACTGGACTATTTAATTACATTATTAAATAGACCAAATCAAACATAATAAGAAAAGTTAAGAAAGTTGAGCTTTAATTTTACTCGAAACTTGTGCAGGATCGGCACGTCCGGCTATGATCGGACGTAGAGAATTCATCACCTTACCCATATCTTTCATGCTAGTAGCTTGTTGCGCAGCAATCGTTTGCGCAATAATTGAATCAAGTTCTTCCTCAGTCATAGCTGCTGGTAGAAATTGAGATAAAACCTCAACCTCGGCTTGTTCCTTACTAGCTAAGTCTTGTCGATTAGCACTTTCAAAAGCTTTAATCGATTCTTTACGTTGCTTGATTTGTTTTTCAATGACCGCGAGAACTCGACTATTATCTAGTTCTACGCGTTCATCGACTTCGATTTGCTTAATTGCTGCTTGGAGACTACGAATCACCGTTAACTTATCCATTTCTTTAGCACGCATTGTTGCTTTCAAAACGTCAGTAATTTGGTTTTTTAAAGTAGTCATTTATATATCCGAGCAGTCAATCACAAATTAATCTTAGTAAAGGCGAGTAGTACGTACTGATTCACGCGCCAATTTCTTTTGGTAGCGTTTAACAGCAGCAGCTTTTTTGCGCTTACGTTCTTGAGTTGGTTTCTCGTAGAATTCACGTTTACGAACGTCAGCTAAAACACCCGCTTTTTCGCATGAACGTTTGAAACGACGGATAGCTACGTCTACTGGTTCGCCTTCTTTCAATTTAACTTGTGGCATGAAGAATCCTCTAGTTTATGGATAAGACTAAGCGCCGAATTGCGCTGAGTCACAAGTGAAGGTCAGTATTTTACTCATTTACATCTCATATCACAAGTCTATAATAGCTTTAGCAATATTTTGAAATGGGTTAAAGGCAATTTAATGATCGTTTTAGGCTTAGAAACGTCGTGTGATGAAACTGGTCTCGCACTCTATGACAGCGAAGTCGGCTTAAGAGGACAGGTGTTATATAGTCAGATTAAATTGCATGCTGAATATGGTGGAGTGGTACCTGAATTGGCATCCCGCGATCATGTTCGTAAATTAATTCCTTTAATCAATCAATTGCTTGAAGAAAGTCAAATCAAAAAATCTGAGATTGATGCGGTGGCTTATACACGTGGTCCAGGCCTAATGGGTGCACTCATGACTGGAGCATTATTTGGTCGTACGCTTGCATTTGCGTTAAATAAACCAGCGATTGGTGTGCATCATATGGAAGGGCATATGTTGGCGCCTCTTTTATCAGCCACTCCACCGGAATTTCCGTTTGTCGCCTTGTTAGTCTCGGGTGGGCATACACAATTAATGGCGGCATATGATATTGGACATTATGAAATCTTAGGTGAATCAATCGATGATGCAGCGGGTGAAGCATTCGATAAAGTTGCTAAGATGATGGGGCTGCCTTATCCAGGTGGTCCAAATATCTCTAAACTTGCTGAGCAAGGTGATGCCACTGCTTTTGAATTTCCACGCCCTATGTTGCATCAAGGTTTGGAATTTTCATTTAGTGGCTTAAAAACAGCGGTTTCTGTCCAAATGAAAAAATTAGGTGATGAAAACCGAGACGCTGATATTGCTGCGAGTTTTCAAGAGGCTATTGTTGATACATTGGTCAAAAAATCAGTTAAAGCATTAAAGCAAAGTGGTCTTAAGCGTTTGGTTATTGCTGGTGGTGTGAGTGCCAATAAGCGTCTTCGTGAACGTCTTGAAGCAGATTTAGCTAAAATAAAAGCTCAAGTATATTATGCTGAACCGGCTTTATGTACGGATAATGGCGCCATGATTGCTTTTGCTGGATATCAACGCTTAAAAGCAGGACAGCATGATGGCTTAGCCGTGACAACGACGCCACGTTGGCCGATGACGGAACTCAAAAAACCTACTGAAGCATAGATGTTTGGTCACGAGAAAAAAGAGGCTTATAGCCTCTTTTTTTATATTTACACTATTGAAAGAATTTGCATGTCTTCTGGTGAGAGTTGAAGATTCACTGCATTTGAAAATTGGGTAATTTGTTCAAGGTTTGTTGCACTGGCGATTGGTGCTGAAATATGCTTTTGCGCAAGTAACCAAGCCAAAGCTACCTCAGCAGGTGCTGCATTGTGGCGCGATGCCACATCTCTGAGCTTATCTAAAAGGTTTAAGCCTCGCTCATCAAAATATTTTACAAGCGTATCTGCACGTTGACGCCCTTGAATATTGTCTAATGACGAATATTTCCCAGATAGAAATCCACTAGCCAGACTATAAAAACTTACTACACCAATTTGATGGCGTTCACAAATGGGTTGCAGTGTTTGTTCGAATACATCGCGATCGTAAAGATTATATTCAGGTTGAAGAACCTGATAATGTTGCACACCAATCTTTTGTGCAGCTTGAATAGAAGCGTCTAATTGATCAGCTGAAAAATTAGAAGTGCCATAGGCACGAATTTTTCCTTGATCTTTGAGCTTTGAAAATGCTGATAATGTTTCCTCATGAGGTGTGTTTTCATCAGGCCAGTGTGCAAAATAAAGATCAAGATAATCTGTTTTCAAACGGCTTAGAGAGTCTTCAACTGCTTGCATAATCCATCGTTCAGATAAACCTTGATGGCCGGGAATCCCCATATCTAAACCGACTTTAGTAAATAGCACGATGTCTTCACGTTTACTTGGATTTTGTTTTAACCAATTACCAATGATTGTTTCTGACTCGCCACCATGATTGCCTGGTGCCCAAATGGAATAGAAGTCTGCTGTATCAATGGTGTTAAATCCACGCTCATACAGTGCATCTAAAATTTTGAAACTTTGTTTTTCATCAACCGTCCAACCGAATACATTTCCTCCGAATACGATGGGTGCGATGAATAAATCAGTTTGTCCAAGTTTTCTTTTTTGCATGAAATATCCTAGGTAGAATAATACGACTTATTCTAGCTATATAGGATTCGTCTATTTCTCGCTATCCAAATAATGTATAAACATTATCCAATGATTTTGACAAAAAAAGAGGCAAAAAGCCTCTTTTTTAATTCTCTATGTATTCAAGCAGAATCAGAAACGATAACCTGCGCTGATGTTGAACCCATCAAATTTAGCCCCATCAACTTTAGTACCTTCATAACCGATATTGATCGCATATTGCGGAGCAGGATTAATATTAATACCAACACCATATGCAAACGCTGTTTCACTTAGATCCATGTTTTCGTATATGTTCAAGGCGCGATATGAACTTTCAACTTTTGAATGCGCGATCCCGACAACACCATAAACACTGAAATTCTCATTAAGACGATATGCAGGGCCTGCTAGCAAAGAAAAATGTTTTACATCTGTATCTTGGCGTTCACCTGGTTCAATCCAAGTTTCATCACCAGTTTGATACGACATTGTTGCCATAACGCTTAAAGGAGTCTCGAGTTCATAGCGATATTGAGCGTGAACACCGCGAATATCAAACGCATTTTCAATTTCAGACTGAGCATAACCCAATGAAACGGTGTGTTGTTGGGCAAAAGTTGTCGTTGTTAAAGTGGTCATCGAGAGAATTAAACCCAATTTTAAAAATTTAGTTATCATGGCGCATGCTCATTATTTGTGATTTATTTATCATTAAATGCTAAAAATGGCGATCATTTTTTGGCAAACTTTATTGTACTGTCTATTTTATTATTGTAAATAAAAACTAAACAAATAATTTTATTTGTATTATGAATGGTGTGAGAATGTATTTATTGACTCGCAATTGAGTTTTTAAATCGTTCTTTTAATGCAATATAGTGGGAATGCTGTTTAGCTTCATCCCATTTCACTTTAAAAATTCGTGCTGCTGCAGCCTTAATAGCGTCTTCTTGTTGGCGTGGTAGTTCTTCACGCCCGTGAGCACCACTTAAACCTTTTTTGTCATTAGGTACAGGACCTTTATATTTTTTTCCACCTTTATGGTTGGCATAACGTCTCGCTCGGGTATAACCCATTTGTAAAAATTTACGAGCCATATCTGCACCGACAAAATCATCGACTGCTAAATATTCAAGAAAGAGTTGATAAATCTTATTAGAACTCTCTCTAGCTTTATCTTCATCTGCAAATTTCCAAAAGGGCAGAATTTCAGATTTGTAGGGTTCGACGAGTAATACACCCTGTTCACCACGACCAATTCGATAGAGTTCTGGCCTTTCTCTGAAATTAATTTTTTTAAAGTCCAAAGAGTAGTCAAAACTTTGAGAGTTAACACGAGAGCTTCTACGTGGGATGTTATCAAGGTCGTTATGATTGTAAGCCATCACATTCTCTTTTGTACTTTTAAAAAATATATTAGGTGATCTGAAATGAAAAACGATTATAGAATTGTGAGTGATATTTTAAAATTGTGATTAGTTGTTTTAAAGAGATGCGCTAAACACGCCGAAAGATTGAAATTGAACTGTATTAGAAATCAAAACAACGAATTAGACTATGGACGATAGCGGGGCGAAATTAAGTTTTAAACTTAAAATCTAGCAGACACAAATGATTAGACATGACGATGCTCAATAAGAAACATTTTGTCATATAAGTTTTATATCTATGAATTAATCTAAGCGATACGTATAAAAATAATTTTGGATGTCTGATTGGATCTTATCATCATCATTTTTGGCTATCTATATGGTCGTAAATTTCATCCCAACAAGTACATTGAACAAGTATTTTTTTTAGCCCTGATTTTATTTATTTTTTTTTGCACTGTTTACGCAGCGCCAAACCTACTCGCATTAGAAAATCCTAAAGCTGTTTTGAGCAAGTTAGTTATTCTCGCACTCGGGGTATGCGCATTTACTTACTGGTTTAGTTCACTATTTTATAAGAAGAAACAGCAGGAAAACAGCAAACGTAAACCAATCCAAATTAAGGATATCATTAAAATATTGACAGTATATCTTTTGCTTATTTTGGTGTTTGTAGGAGGGATCTTCACTTATAGAATGGATTTAATAGATGAGCAAATAGCTTTAAGTATTCAAAACGTTCTGATCTACATTATTCTATTTTTGATCGGAGTCTTTATATCAGCATTTAACATCAAAACATTGCAATGGCATGATTTTAAACTCCCAATCATAATGGTATTGGCAAATACAATATTTGCCTGCTTTATGCTGATAATTTGGAAGGAAAGTGCTGTATTGCTTTCTGGATTCGGTTGGGCAAGTCTGTCTGCTGCTATGATTTCACAAAAACTAAATCCCTTATTGGCAGTTCAAGCTTTAATTGTGGATATGATTCGAGGGATGTCTTCCATCATTTTTCTACAGTTTTTTGGAAGACATCAACCACAAGCAGCAATTAGCACCACAGGTGTACTGTCCTGTGATGCATTCTTACCGATGATTAAGCAACATTGTGGTGAGCAATATGTGCTAGATGCGTTTAAAGCGGGACTATTGTTGTCGCTGTTTTGTCCATTGAATATATTTATTGCGATTCATTTTACCCAAAGTGTGACACGTTAAACGGTAAAACACCTCAAAGACAGTGATTTTAGCAATCACTAACATACCATCACCATTAATATATCCGGCATTGTGATTCAAAAAAAATGCAGCATCCTCATTCATGTTATCGTGTTCATGCTTACAACCGCGTGTTCCTCCAAGACCATCGTTATAAATAAAAACATGACCAGATTTTGAAAGTTGATAATTGAATTGCTGAGAGAATAGGGTGCAAAGGTCTTGCATTTCTGTATTGTTATCGAGGTTTAGGCGAGTAGGCCATGTATTTTTTTTGAAAGCATATCGTGTAATTGCACGATAACTTGAGGGATGTAAACACACAGCAAAAAAATATGATGGTGCTGGGTGGCGGATCATTTGAGAAATGATGAAGTAAATATATTGGAATTTTAATAGATTTGATTTTCGATAGGCGCTAAGAAGACCTGCTTGACCACGAAAAACATTCATTGTCTGGTCATTCTTTTTGACTTCATAACGTTGCATACTTAAAAATCCAACAGGTTTTTCTTCATCAAAATAGATCAAAACCCGTTTGCTTGCAGCATCATCGGGGGCATAGGCTTGAGCAATATCATTCAAATCACAACCCTCTGGTGTCATGAAGATCGCTTGATGAAGCGTTTTTAATATATTTTGAACATCTGGGGATTGTGTATGTTGGTTACTATATTTTTTAATTTGGAGCATGGATGCAGCCTTTTTCTATAATTATTTGCGTCCCTCATACTATTTTTGAATTGTTAAGTTTGGGTTACATTAATTTTTTCGAAAAACAAAAAATGGTTGTTATGTTATATTGTTTTAAATTTAAATTATTTTTTTAATTTTTATTTATATAATAAATTTTATTTAAATTAATAACTTAAGGTAATATTTGCGATTTTTTGATTTAAAATTTTTTGATATCGATAGAGAGCAATAAGTTAAATTGTTAATTTTATCTTTATAATTATTCATGAATAATTTATTAACTTTTATCGTAATAAAAGCTAATAACTTAGATTAAAGAGTGAAAGTCGAGAAACTAAGACGTTATTCCATCTTAGTTTCTTATTGCAGAAGCTGATGTAAATGCTTAATCACGCTTTAATTGAGTAGAGCCGATCCAATGTTTTGAAAATTGGAATGCGGAACGACCTGAGCGTTGACCTCTGGCTTGGCACCAACGTAGCGCCTCAACACGTACTTCAGGCGTCATTTCAATATCAGATTTTTTTAAATAGTGCTCTACAATCTCTAAATAAAGATTTTGATCCATCGGGTAGAACGAAAGCCAAAGACCAAAACGATCAGACAATGAGATTTTTTCTTCGATCGCTTCTTGCGGATGTAATTCAGTATATTGAGGCACGTCCACTTTAGTGATCGGGGTGTTTTCATGCATAAATTCTGGGAGTAGGTGGCGGCGGTTACTGGTCGCATAAATAATAAAGTTGCCAGAACCTGACTCTAGTGAACCATCTAACACACTTTTTAAACTACGATAATTTTCGTCTTCAGCATTAAAGGCTAAGTCATCACAATACACGATAAATTTTTCAGGACGATCTTCAATAATTTTTTGTATTTCTGGTAGGTCTGACAGATTATCACGCTCAATTTCAATGATGCGTAAACCACGGTCAGCATATTTAGACAGTAAAGATCTCACAATAGATGATTTTCCGGTTCCACGAGATCCTGTCAATAAAATATCGTTTGCAGGTAAGCTTTGTAAAAATTGTTCAGTGTTTTGCAGTATTTTTTCTTTTTGTTTTTCGATACCTTTTAAATCATCAAGATGAATTATTTTAGGTTTTTGAATGGGGATCAGCCGTTTATTTTGCCATTTGTATCCTAGTGCTGAGAAATCAATTTCCTGACTCGGTTCAGATAATGTGTGATTAAGTTGATCAATAAGTTGAGAAATTTTTGTTAACAGTTGATCTGGTAGTTCTAGAGTCGCCATAGTTGTTTGTGAAATACAATTCAATAAAATCAAGTTTAATCTACATGATGACGACAGCGATGTGAACTGATCTAAGGTATAAATCTATGCTGACTGGTCGATACAAGAAATAAATTTTATTAAGTTGATTATTTTGTGCTTTTTTTGCATAGTTTAAAAACTGAACAAAACTAATTGAACTAATAAAAATCAAAGGACTAGCTCAATGATTTTAGGCAATCGTAGTCAAATTAATCCGCATCAAGCGTATCGAATTAAAAAAATGCAACATGAGCTTGAACGTGCGGAGAGCTATGAAGAGTGGAAAGACATTGCCTTAAAGCTGGATGAGGAGACGGGCGCTCAGGAATGGAAGTTTGATAATACTTCACCCTATTTTGATGCTGAAATTATATCGCATCGTTTAAATCTCTTACGCCGTTACAAGCTGAATCATCGTGTGTTTGATCTTATCTATATTTTGCGAGAAGGCTTGAGTCATGATGTCGCCAATATTGGTCATCCTATGCTGTTCACACAAACATATATTGGCACTAAAAAACTTATTGAGGACTATATCGAAGAGGTTTCACAGAGTTTAATTTATATCGCTTCGGATGAATGTTCAGGTTTGACACATCAAGAAAAATTTGATTTTTTTAAAAATTGTCAACTGACCTATGGTCAACCAGCAATGATGTTTTCGGGTGGGGCCTCATTAGGTTTGTTTCATACAGGCGTGTGTAAGGCGCTGATGGAACAAGATTTGATGCCGAAAGTTTTATCAGGTTCGAGTGCTGGTGCGTTAATGACGGCGATGTTAGGCGTTTCTGATCAAAAAGATATTGATCAGCTGCTGACAGGAGAGAGCTTTTATAGCGAGGCATTCCATTTCAGAAGTTTCAAAGAGTTGCTTAGAGGAAATGGTGGTATTGCTGATGTGCGATATCTTAAGAAATTTTTAGTGGAAAATTTAGGGGACTTAACATTTCAAGAAGCGTATGAAAAGTCTGGACTTGATATCAATATCAGTGTTGCACCTTATGATGTCGCTCAGGAAGATGCTCGTATCATGAATAAATATACTGCGCCAGATTTACTGGTGTGGAGTGCAGTATTGGCATCATGTGCGGTTCCTATCTTATTTCCTCCAGTTCGACTGACCAGTAAGCGTTATGATGGGGTGCATACACCATACTTGGCAAGTATTCGTTGGGTGGATGGCAGTGTAAGAAGTGATTTCCCACAAGAGAAAATGGCTCGTCTCTACAATATTAATTACACCATTGCCAGTCAGGTGAATCCACATATTGTGCCATTCATGCAAAGTGATGCGGAGCGTTTTAGAACAGATCTACTCAGCTGGCCGCAACGTTTAGTGCGTAAACATGGTAAAACGATTGCGATGGATGTCATGAATTTCACTCGTGACCGAATGGGCAGTGTGCCGACGATTAGACGACTATTGGATCACGGTTATGGTATTGTTGATCAGCGTTATTATGGTGATTTAAATATTGTAGGTAATTACAGCCTACGACATTATCATTATATGCTACAAAATCCGCGACCTCATTTGTTTAAAGTCCTCCAAAGAGAAGGCGAGCGGGCAACTTGGTCTAAACTGTCCAGTATTGAAACACATGCGCGCATAGGAAAAACCATTGAACATTGTTTGGATATGCTGACGCAACTAAAACAGCAAAATGAATCTCTCGAAAAACAATCTACAGTGGCAAACCATTCAGCCTCTGCTCAGGCAACCAGTTAATTCTGAACAAAGTCAGCAGTATGGTCGTCTAATTTATTGTATCGAAATAGACGACCAAAAGTATTGGGTTAAGCGACAACAGCAGGGTATCAGTTCACAGCATGAGCAGTGGTTCGACAATGAGATAAAACACTACCAATCACTCAGTACTCGCTCTTCAAAGATCTTAGTGCCGTTTGAGATCGTGTATGACGAAAACAGTAGATTCAATACACCTACATCAAAACATGATTCTTCATCATTGATTCTGATTGAAAATGCGGCGCCGTTATTTGAAGTAGAAAATTCTGTCTATATTCAAATGCAGACCTTCCCACACAATGAGTTTTCAAATGTGGTCAATTTATTATTACATAGTCTAGATGCATTACTATCGATTCATGAGCAAGGATGGGTTCATGCAGATCTTAAAAGAGAACATTTTAGAATATTGAATGGTCAACCCAAATTAATTGATTTTGAACAGATGTTTCACTTTGAGTGCCATCCTCAAGTTTCTACACATGGAACACCAAGGTATATGGCGCCTGAGTTGTTTCATGGTGAGTCAAAATCACAAGCATCAGATATATATGCACTCGGTATTATTTGGTTAGAATGGTTAAATCAGTACTCAATCCGTAAAAAAAGCTATATAGATTGGGCAAAATGGCATTGTCAGCAATTAAAAGTTGAAATTATTAGGCCTTTTTCTGACTTAACACCAGTACTCCAGCAGATGTTGATGAAAAATAAATCACAAAGATTGGACAATATTTATCAATTAAAACAGATATTAAGCGAATTTGTCTAAAGAAAAACCAGTAAAATGGATAATTGTTTTATATTTAGTCAAACAATAAGGTTTTTCAAAAAAAGGGCTTGTCATGAGATAATGATCTCTATAATATACACAGCCATCGGGGACGTGGCGAAATTGGTAGACGCACTGGATTTAGGTTCCAGCGCCGCAAGGTGTGAGAGTTCGAGTCTCTCCGTCCCCACCAAGTAATTTACTAGGTGGAATGACCGAAGTAAGTGAAATAGAGGATTGGTGTAATGGTAGCATGACGGTCTCCAAAACCGTTCGTCAAGGTTCGAATCCTTGATCCTCTGCCAAGTTTTATGAAGCTCAGTAATATAATTGAGTATTCAAAGGGGACGTGGCGAAATTGGTAGACGCACTGGATTTAGGTTCCAGCGCCGCAAGGTGTGAGAGTTCGAGTCTCTCCGTCCCCACCATATTAAGGCAAGGTTTGATACCTTGCTTTTTTATTGCCTATATTTTTATATCAATACAGACTGAAATATCTAAACATAAAAAAAATCGCCTACAAAGAGGCGATATTAATATTTAAATGATCTATTCAGTATTCATTCCTTTGAATTAAGCTGAAATTAAGCCTTCAAGTGATCCTCGAATTCTTCACCTAATTGCATTGCCAACGTATTTCCAGATAAGTCACATGTCACTAAACCATATTCTTTTTTAAAACTGAAAGTGAAGCCTTGGTTATCCTTTAAATTTCGAACGGAATAACCTAATTTTTCTAACCAAATTCTGAATGCAATTAAATTTTTTGCTTTGACCACTTTCTTCATGAGACAACTCCTTTGACTAATGAAATATTAATAAGGTTAATGATGTTGTTTTTAAAGGGTTTGAACCTAAATTAATGTAAATATATTTTAATTCCATAGAAATGTATATATTTCATGCAATTAAAAGACAGAATTTGATCATGTTGTTAAAGCTTTAAGATAAAGAAGAGAATGTATTGTCTGAAGGGTATAAAAACTGAGCGAATATCGCTCAGTAATAAACCCCTGTATTTTGAATAGATAATGCTAAATTTAGAAATTATCTTTCATTTCCCGAATACGTTTAAATTCTTCAGCACTGTTGACGCGCAAGAAAGGATTGGTCTCAAGTTCAATTTCAATGGTGGAAGGTAAGGTTATTTGATTTTGATCTCGAAGTTTCTGAACTTGCTCAAATCGTTCTTGCAGTGCCTTATTCTCAGGTTCTACTTGCAAAGCGAATTGTGCATTTGAGAGCGTGTATTCATGGGTACAGTAGACTTGAGTTCTTGGAGGGAGCGCTGACAGTCGGTTCAGTGATTGATACATTTGTTCAGCCGTTCCTTCAAAAAGGCGTCCGCATCCCATTGCAAATAAGGTATCTCCACAGAATAAACTGTCAATTTCATCTGCAAATATTGCGATATGACCTAAGGTGTGGCCAGGAACAGCGATGACGTCAAGTTTTAAGTCATTAAAATAAAATTCATCATCATGATTGAGTGGACAACTGATAAATGGAATTTTAGATAATTCTTCACGTGGACCATAAACTTCAATATTTTTTTCCGCGATTAACTCTGGCACACCACCAATATGGTCTTTATGCCAGTGGGTAAGCCATATTTGCTTAAGTGTTAAACCATTCGAGTCACAATAGTTGACCACCAAATTGGCTTCTGTAGGGTCTACCACTGCAATTTCTTGGGTTTCAGTATCTTCAATAATCCATATATAGTTTTGTAGCGCATTGTTAACATCAATTACGCGAACTTGATAACGCATCCTAAACGATCCTAAAGCATGTGACTTATTTGATCTCATCCTAGATCAAGCTTATCAAATTGTAAAATTCACCCAAATTTTAAACAGCGATGTATTGTAAATATTGATGTCGAATTTGATGAGGTGCATTGTTGTTAGCTTAAGATTATCTGATCTGATGAACAAATTTCGAGTAAAAAGTAAATGAAGATAAAAGTGAGATTGAGTGCTTGCATCAGCGCAGTGATGAGTTCGATTGTTCTTGTTGGTTGTATGCAGAACTCTCAAGTTGGTCAACTGCAAAAGTCTCAATTATACGAGCGTCCAAGCAGCTGTAAGGTCAATGAGACAATTGAACGTAAAGCGGTTCCTCAAACACCTAACCAAATGAGCCTTCCGAGTTTTGGGCAAGGGGTTATCGGTTGGGCAACAGGGCCAGAAGGTGCTCAAGCACGCTTAGAAAGTGTATCTAAGCAAGACATCCATCAGTTTAAAGCTCAAGGTGTTAGTTTGGAAATGATACGCGAATGGCAAGCGTTTTATAAGCATGAAGCAAAGCGTAATCCATGCAATCCAACTGCGCCGTTACGTGCGCAATTAATGGAAAAAATCGCTTCACTTTGGATGGATTGATATTAAAAAAGATCCCATTTGAGATCTTTTTTTAAATTTACTATCGCATTTTGGCGAGTTTTTCACCTGTCATTTGCACCAATTGAACTAATACTAAAAGCACAATAACGGTGAGTATAACGACACTGGTATCAAAGCGTTGATAACCATAGGAGATCGCAAGATCACCAATGCCACCTGCACCGACAGCGCCAGCCATGGCTGTTGCACCAATTAAGCTGATTGCAGCTGTAGTTAAATTGAGAATGAGGGAACTGCGTGCCTCAGGCAGAATAAACTTGAAAATAATTTGTAGGGGTGTTGCGCCCATAGCTTGCGCTGACTCCACGATACCTTCGTTGACTTCAAGGAGTGAAGTTTCAACCAGACGACCAATATAAGGTCCTACATAAATGGTTAAAGGAACAATAGCTGCCCATGTCCCAATAGAAGTACCCACAATCATTTTTGTCAGTGGAATAACCGCGATCAGGAGGATAATAAACGGGAGGGAACGTAATGCATTCACAATAGGGTTTAATCCATAGTAAATCACACGATTGGCTAAAATCCCGTTTGGTCGTGTAACAAGTAGGGTTATCCCTTGAATTAAACCCCAAATCGTACCGAATAGCATTGCAAAGAAAACCATATGGAAGGTTTCTTGTAGGGCTGTCACAAATTGATCAATTGAAAGCGAGCTTTTCCAAAAAGGTTCAGTAATTTCTGTTAGCCATTGAACAATCATATCTCTCATGCACGTACTCCTGATTGTTCAACCTTAACGCCATGTTGTTGGAAAAAGCTGATGGTTTCTTGAATAATGTCTGGATCACCCAGTAATTGCACAAACATTTGTCCAATCACAGCGCCATTAATTTCGGTCATGTTGGCAAATAAAATATTGAGACTAATATCAAATCGTTTGATGGCAGCTTGTACAACAGTTTCTTGTGCTGAAGTACCTAAGAACTGCAAGCTATAAATACTGTGGTGATTTTGATTTTCTAAATTATTTAAAATATTGATAGGTAACTGCTGCTGTAAAACAGTTTGAATAAATGTTTTGGTCGTCGGGTGTTGAGGTTGACTAAAGATATCGAGAGTACTACCGTGTTCAATCACTTTGCCTTGTTCCATAACTGCAACAAAGTCGCAAATCGACTCAATAACATCCATTTCATGCGTAACCATAACAATGGTGATTCCTTGCTCTTGATTAATTTTTTTCAAAAGGGCAAGTACAGACTTTGTCGTTTGAGGATCAAGCGCTGATGTTGCTTCGTCACAGAGTAGAATTTTTGGATGATTGGCAAGTGCCCGAGCGATACCTACACGCTGTTTTTGACCACCAGAAAGCTCATCTGGAAAAGCATAGCGTTTATGTTTTAAATCGATAAACTCAAGTAGCTCATCTAAGCGTTTTAGACGCTCAGCTTTACTCCAGCCAAGGAGTTTCATTGGCATTTCAATATTGGCTGCAACGGTTTTGGTTTGTAGTAAATTGAAATGCTGGAAAATCATACCAATATTGGCGCGTTCTTGACGTAATTTTGAAGCGCTCAAAGCAGTGAAATCTTGACCGTGGATGATCATTTGACCTTGATTGGGTCTTTCTAGTAAATTGATCAAACGGATCAGTGTACTTTTACCTGCACCACTATAGCCTATAATTCCGAAGATACTTCCATCTGGAATCGTCAGATTAATATTGTCTAAGGCGTGAATAGTTTGGCCTTTAAGCTGATAATGTTTACTAATATTTTTAAATTCAATCATAACGTCAAGAACTATTAAAAATGAAAAACAGGCAAATTAAATTTGCCTGTTAAAAATACAGAAGTCTAGAATTATTGAGCTTCTGTGAGATATGTTGTTGGTTTATCAACATTAACCTTAGTGCCACCAAAGTTTTCTTTCACATATTGCTTAACTGCATCTGTATGATATAGCTGACCTACCTTTTGCAATACAGGATCATTCTGACGCCCTTCAGCTACAGCCAATACATTCACATTCATTTTTGTACTTTGATCGATTGGCTCGTAGTAGATCGCATCTTTTAATACGTTCAAACCACCTTCCATTGCTAAGGTGTTGCCTAATACAATGGCATCCACTTCATCTTTCACACGTACCGCAGTTGCCATTTGAATCGGTTTGATGGTGATTTGTTTAGGATTCTCAGTTACATCAGAAGTTGTGCCTTTGACATTGTCAAATTGAGGTTTTAACTTTACTAAACCAGCAGATTGCAATAATAAAAGGGCACGTGATTCATTAGCACCATCGTTTGGAATTGCAATGGTCGAACCTGTTTTGAAATCATTTAAGTTTTTAACTTTGCTTGAGTAAATCCCCATTGGCTCAAGATAAGTCGTAGATAATGGCGCAATTTTTTGAGTATTGGCATCATTGTATGCAACCATATATGCATATGATTGGAAGGCATTGATATCAATCTCTTTATTGGCTACCGCAGTGTTCATTGAAACATAATCAGTAAAGTTTTTAACATCTAACTTTAAACCTGCAGCTTCAGTTTCTGGCAATTTTGCAATGAACTTCCAGATATCTGCATCTGAACCTGTAGAAGCGATTGTAATGGTTTGAACTGAATCTTTATTCGTGTTGTTTGCAGCGGTTTCTGGAGCATCTTGTTTTGAGCATCCAGCGATACCCACTGATAGGCCCAAAACTAAACCAAGAATTTTCTTCATGATATTTCCTGAGTATGTTGAAACGATCTTCAACTTACATATGCAGTGAGGTGAATAGTGAAATGAACTGTCCTTGTTTCAAGAGCACTTCAAGCTATTCATCTGTTAGAGGTAATTCGGTATTTAGCTATCAATTATTTAAGCATTGATAACAAAAAAGTTGGTTGATGATAACAATTTTTTTTTATTCAATATAGTGATGTTAATGAACTAGCTTAGCATAAAGCGTCATATACAATTTATGAGAATGTATAAATAAACTTTAAATATCATACTTATAATTTGAGTGTTTAAAATTAGAAAGACCCGTTATCAGCCGAACACCTTATAATGATTTAATATATCAATATGAAAAATATGGATTTAATTTAGAAATTTGCTTGGTAAGATCATTATTGTATTTCTGCCGATATTGGCTAGGGGGCATACCAAACCAACGCTTGAATGCTCGTCTGAAATTTGAGGCATCGTGATAATTAAGAAGCATACCAATTGTTTCAATCGTGAGTTGCGTATGCTCAAGAAAATAAGCACTTTGCTGTGCAAGAACTTGATCTTTGACTTCTTTAAAGGTTAAACCTTCTTTTTCTAAATGACGAGCTAAGGTTCGTTTGCTCATGAATAATGAAGCGGCAATCTCAGATTCATTTTTGGGATCTGATAAATGCTCAATCAGTATTTTTTTGACACGAAACTGATAAGTATTTTGGGGTGTAAGAAGTTCCTTAAGTACATTTTCACATTGTTTTTTTGCAATGAGATAGTTCTCCTGACTTGCTGAAGCATTCGGGATTTTACACACAGATAAAGGTATCTGAATGCCATCAAAAGATTGTGAAAATGCGAAATCACATTGAAAAATTTTTGTATAAGCAGCGTGGTAAGCAGGTTTAGGATAGCTAAAAAGCAACTTCGCCTCAGTTAATGGCTTACCTAAAATAAATTCAGCACACTCTTTAAATACCACCATGCAAGACTCGATCATGCTTTGATATACAAGGGTGGAGCAATCGATATTAAATTGAATTTTACAATTCATCTGCTGATCACGCTTTTCGAGAATGACTTCTGCAAATCCAATCCGAGTAGGTAGATAATGTTGAATCGCTTCAAGTGCAGCATAGAGGTTTGGGCAACTGTGCATCAAAAAGCCCATTGCGCCATGAGTCGTTGGTTTAAGGCGATGTCCAAGTTCTAAACCGAAGTCGGGAACATCTGCCATGTTCAATGCATTGTCAAATATACGAATAAAATCAGATGCTGAAATCCGGGAATCTTCCTGTTGAATAAATTCAGCAGTCAGAGATGTGCCATTCAATAAAGTTGGGAATACACGCAGCCCACCTCCCAATTGTTGCGCAATAATTCTGACATAGGCGCAGGGAATCAATGCCCGAATTGCATTATCGTCCTGATTGCTATGTTCTATTCCTTTAGACATCATACTCAAGTCCAGATAGCGTGATATTGATCTTTCTTAAATCTAGCCTCATTAGAGCTGCTAATTTGAATTAAAAGAATGTCAAAAAATGACTTATTAATGTCAAAAAATGACCTGATTGTGTATTTTTTAAATTCTATGCTCAAACACAGATCATCAGCTTAATGGAATAAAGGCTGAATATAAATTTAAAGATGAGATCACATAGGACACATTGTCATGAATAATTTAGTCAAAAAAATGAATGCTGTTCGAGTAGATTTGGTGAATTTTAGCGCTCGCTATATTCCCTTAGAAAATCACATCAAAGCTGCCCATGTATACCATAAATTAAAAAGTAGCCTATTTAAGAATCCTGATTTTGATCAAATTGAAGAAATTCAACTTCCAGATCCAAATGTTTGCCCCTTACAAGAGCTTGATGTTAGTAGCCCTTTTTTATACAAGCAAGGTGTATGGAAGGATACTTTTAAGCGATTACGGAAAGATGCGCCGATACATTATCAATCAAACAGTTTATTTGGTCCTTTTTGGTCGATGACACAGTACGAAGATGTCATGTACGTTGATAAAAATCATCAGCTCTTCTCTTCAGAACCGATCATTATGTTGGGTGAGCAACCGCAAGGTTTAGAGCTTGAAATGTTTATTGCGATGGATCCACCGAAGCATGATATTCAGCGTAAAGCTGTGCAGGGGGTTTTTGTACCTAAAAACTTAAAAGACATGGAAAGCTTGATTCGGACACGTACCCAAGACGTACTTGATCACTTGCCTTTAAATGAAGCTTTCGACTTTGTAGATCGAGTTTCAATTGAGCTGACCTCAAGAATGTTGGCAACATTGCTAGATTTCCCTTACGAAGAACGCCGTAAATTGGTCTATTGGTCTGAAATTGCATCTTCATCCCCAGGTACGACAGGCGGCACGATGACCATTGAAAATACTTTTGATGGTCTAAAAGAGATGGTGAGAGATTTGTCACAACTTTGGCATGATAAGGCTGCACGTATAGAAGCAGGTGAGGCTTCAAGCTTTGACTTGATGAGTATGCTTATTCGGAGTGATGAAACAAAGGATCTGATTCAGCGGCCATTAGAGTTTCTGGGGAATTTGGCATTATTAATCGTAGGCGGGAATGATACGACTCGTAACTCGATGTCGGGCGGGGTTTATGCAATGCATTTGTTCCCTCAGGAATTAGACAAGCTGAAGAATAATCCTGATCTGTTGCCTAATATGGTTAGTGAGATTATTCGTTGGCAGACACCATTGGCGTATATGCGCCGTGTAGCGACTCAAGATCTAATTTATAAAGGTCAGTATATCCGCAAAGGTGACAAAGTTGTTATGTGGTATGCGTCTGCTAACCGTGATGAAACTGTGTTTGAAAATGCGGATGAATTTCGTATTGATCGTGAAAATGTGAAAAAACATCTATCATTTGGTTATGGAATTCATCGCTGTATGGGTAGTCGTTTGGCTGAGATGCAATTGACTATTCTTTGGGAGGAGATTCTCAAACGTTATGACAGAATTGAAGTGCTTGAAACACCTGAGATTGTTCAGTCTAATTTTGTTCGTGGATATTCTAAGATGATGGTAAAGCTGCATCCTAAAGTAAATCAGGAATAAGGAAAAGCTCTTTCTAAGGGTTTAAGGACTACTTTAGATTATGATTTAACTATTTATTAATTATTGTGTATTTGTTGAAATGAATTGGAATGTTAGATATGGTTGCAAGCAATATAAATATTTTCAATAAATCCTAATATTAAGCACAATTTATAATTATGAGGTAGTGATGGGTAGTTACATTGAGTCTAATCTAGCTAGAGACGAAAAAATATTAGAAAGGGCACATGTGTCTTGGATGTCTCAAATTGGCTATATTATTATAGGGGTATTATTGTTACCTATGGCTGGAATTGGTCTAATTTTTATTTTAGTAGCTATTATTAACGTATGGACCACAGAGCTAGCTATAACGAATAGAAGGATTATTGCTAAAACTGGGTTAATTCGCCGTAATACAATTGAACTTAAAATCAATCGTGTAGAGAGTCTTGGTGTAGATCAAGGTATCCTAGGTCGCATATTTAATTTTGGTTCAATTATTGTTAGAGGAACTGGTGGTTCTAATGCCCCAATTCCATATATTGCTAAACCATTAGATTTTAGAAAATCAGTCAATCATTATCTTGATGAATTAGATGATAAAACATCAATTGAACTTTAAGAAATTAATTAAAAACCCCGCACAAAGCGGGGTTTTTTAATACTTAAACTGTATTAAGCATTTTCACGAGCAATCGCGCGGTAACCAATATCTTTACGGTATTGAACGCCGTCAAACGTTACTTTTTGGCAAAGCTCTAAAGCTTTTGCTTGTGCTTCACCAATGGTATTACCAAGTGCAGTCACGCAAAGGACACGACCACCAGCAGTTACGATGTCACCATTCTCATTGGCTTTCGTACCTGCATGGAACACTTTCGCATCTGCCATTTCCGTATCTAAACCAGAAATCACATCGCCATTGCTAGAGGTTTCAGGGTAGCCCTTGGATGCAAGTACGATACCGACAGTTTTACGCTCATCCCATTCAGCTTCTGCAGGAAGTTTACCTTCAATACCTGCTTCAACTAAATCAACTAAAGATGATTTTAAACGCATCATGATCGGTTGAGTTTCAGGGTCACCAAAACGACAGTTAAACTCGATTACTTTAGGCTGACCTTGTTCATCAATCATCAAACCTGCGTATAAGAAACCTGTATAAACGTGCCCGTCTTTTTTCATACCTTCAACGGTAGGACGCATCACTTCATTCATGGTTTTTTCAAAAACTTCAGCCGTCACAACAGGAGCAGGAGAGTAAGCACCCATACCGCCCGTGTTAGGACCTTGGTCACCTTCAAAGATACGTTTATGATCTTGTGACGTAGCCATAGGTAAAATGTTGTCGCCATCAATCATACAAATGAAAGATGCTTCTTCACCTGCCAAGAACTCTTCGATGACAACGCGTGAACCTGCATCACCAAATTTGTTGCCTGCAAGCATGTCATCAATTGCATCGAATGCTTCTTGATTGGTCATCGCAACGATCACGCCTTTACCAGCAGCAAGACCATCAGCTTTGATCACGATCGGCGCACCATTTTTCTCAACAAATGCCTTAGCAGCATCGACTTCTGTGAACACGTCATAGAAAGCCGTTGGGATGTTGTGACGTTTCAGGAAGTGCTTCGCAAATGCTTTAGAGCCTTCTAATTGCGCTGCAAATTGGGTAGGACCCCAAATTTTCACACCTGCAGCGCGACAAGCATCGACTACACCATTTACAAGCGGTGCTTCAGGACCGACAACAATCAGGTCCACGGCATTATTTTTTGCAAAGTCGATAATGGCAGGGTTATCTAAAATGTTAAGTGCTACATTTTCACATTTTGGTTCAGTTGCTGTGCCCGCATTACCCGGTGCAACAAAAACTTTAGCTACTTTTTCATCTTGAGCGATTTTCCATGCTAACGCATGTTCACGACCGCCATTACCCAAAACTAAAATATTCATCGGTTCATACTCCATGAATCGAAAATGACATAAAGTCCTCAACTAAATGAATAGAAGAGGACTTTAGGCAAGATTAAAAATCTCTTATCAGTGTTATAGGTGACTTATGAGAAGTCATCATGACACGAACCATTAATTAATGACGGAAATGACGCATGCCAGTGAACACCATTGCAATACCTGCTTCGTCAGCAGCAGCAATCGTTTCTTCATCTCGCATTGAACCACCCGGTTGGATGATACATTTGATACCTGCTTTAGCAGCGTTATCAATACCATCACGGAATGGGAAGAATGCGTCAGATGCCATTACTGCACCTTCAACGACTAAGCCTGCATGTTCAGCTTTGATCGCAGCAATACGAGCAGAGTTTACACGGCTCATTTGACCTGCGCCCACACCAATCGTTTGACGGTTTTTAGCATAAACAATCGCGTTTGATTTAACGTATTTCGCAACTTTCCAAGCAAAGATCATGTCATCAATTTCTTGTTCAGTTGGGGCACGTTTCGTCACAACTTTAAGATCATCTTTAGTAATCATACCTAAGTCTTGATCTTGAACGAGTAAACCGCCGTTTACACGTTTGTAGTCCATTTGTGGAGCACGTTCGTCAATTGCTGGTAATTCGCCACATACAAGTACACGTACGTTTTTCTTCGCACCTGTAACTTCTAATACACCTTCAGCAACGCTTGGTGCAATAATCACTTCAACAAATTGACGATCAACAATAGCTTGTGCAGTTGCAACGTCTAATTCACGGTTAAACGCAATGATGCCACCGAATGCAGATTCTGGGTCAGTTGCATAAGCTAAATCATATGCAGCTTTAATGCCGTCTAAAGAGACTGCAACGCCACATGGGTTTGCGTGTTTTACGATTACACATGCAGGTTTTGCAAATGATTTAACACATTCAAGTGCTGCATCAGTATCGGCAATGTTGTTATAAGATAATTCTTTACCTTGCAACTGTTTAGCAGTAGAAACAGAAGCTTCAGTTGCAGCAGGGTCAACATAGAATGCAGCAGATTGATGTGGGTTTTCACCGTAACGTAAATCTTGAGCTTTATTTAATTGCGTATTGAATGTACGTGCAAATTGATCAGCTTGACCTTCTTCTTTACCAACGCGAGCGCCTAAGTAAGATGCGATCATACCGTCGTACTGAGCAGTATGTTCAAATGCTTTAACTGCTAAGTCAAAACGAGTTGCATAAGAAAGTGAGCCTTCAGCTTTAAGCTCAGCAACTACAGTCGCATAGTCAGATGCATTTACAACGATACCTACAGACGCATGGTTTTTCGCAGCAGCACGAACCATCGTTGGACCACCGATGTCGATATTTTCAATCGCATCAGCAAGTGAGCAGTTAGGTTTTGCAACAGTTGCAGCAAATGGATAAAGGTTTACCACAACTAAATCGATCGCATCGATGTTGTGTTCAGCCATCACAGCTTCATCTAGACCACGACGAGCCAAGATACCACCGTGGATTTTCGGATGAAGTGTTTTTACACGTCCGTCCATCATCTCTGGGAAACCAGTGTGCTCTGAAACTTCGACTACAGCAATATTGTTGTCACGTAACAACTTATAAGTACCGCCAGTAGATAAAATTTCTACCCCTAGAGCAACAAGGTCTTGGGCAAATTCAACAATGCCTGTTTTATCAGAAACAGAGATTAATGCGCGTTTAATAGTCATGATTTAGTCACAGTTATCAAGAATTAAAACAAAAAAGCTAAATAGCAGGTAAAAAAAATGCCCGCGGAAGCCGCAAGCATTTTATCATTTATTCACTCATTAAACCGTGAGCTTTCAACTTTTTACGTAAAGTACCACGGTTAAGGCCTAGAATCTCAGCAGCGCGAGTCTGGTTGCCACGTGTATATTCTAACACTACAGATAAAAGAGGTTTCTCCATTTCTGCTAAAACCATGTCATAAACTTGAGATGGTTGCTCGCCTTGCAATTGTGCAAAATAATGGCGAACTGCGCGATCTACGTGAATACGAAGAGCGACATCAGATTGTGCAGTAAAAATAGGAGATTTGCTATTCATGCGAGTTAATCCGAGAATCAATAATCACTTAGGGTAAAAGTGATTTTGTGGTCAAAATAAAAAAACGAGCTCCGTTTTAGGTCCTAAAACGGTCGACTCTAAAACAAGAACAATTAGCTTGCCACAACTAGAGCAATTGAGTGAAAAATAAGCGTAACAATAGTTTAATATTTGTTACGGTTCCACATAAAACAAAAAACATCCCTGATGCGCTGAATAAAAAAATTAAGCACATGAACAGAACTGTATTTATTTTGAGAAATTGCGAGGAGTTTGCGGTACAAAGCTTTCGTGGCGCGTATCATACCATTGTCTATGAAAAAGTGAGCAAGAAAACTACATTTTTTTTAATTTTTTTATCGTTTTTTTTGATCTTATGGTCGTATAACTTCCAATTTATAATTGTCAAACTCAGATTGGGAAAAATTTATACTAAATTTGAAACCAAATGGACTGTCTTGAGGAATTCGTGTAATTCCATGCAAACTTTCTACTAAATATTCATTGGGTGCTTTAATAGAGGATGAAATCAGCTTCCCTTGTTGATAAATGCTTATTTTCAACAGAGGCAGTTTTAACCCTTTGCTATATTGGTTCACCAAGTGACCTGAAAAAACAGTAGATATCGCTGATGTTGACTCAAGATTGAGGTCTTGTACTTTTATATGGGTATAGCGTTCATCGAGCGTGTCACAATTAAATAAATTACATGCTGATATAAATGCCTGATTTAGCGCAGGTGAGCGTTGCAATACATTTGGGTTAAACCATAAAAATTGAAAAACCAGTAATAACGCTAAAATTGTATTTACGATCGCCCATGTCGCAATATAAAGCCTAGTTCTTGGTTTCGATTGGCTATTGGCATGGATTGATGATGAAAGATTTAAAGAAGGGTAGTTGGTAATCGGATCATGATTGAACGTATTTAAGTTATTTAAATAGGTACGCAAGTTTATGTTTGAATTTGCAACTTTACGATCGAAAATATCCAATAGGTGTTGTTCTTGTTTGGGTTCAATCACATCTTCAGATGGTGCTGTACTGTCTTGGACTTCTGTGATTAAAGGTTCAATCACTTTCGGTTGAGGATTGAATAGATGTAGAAGCGCATTAAACTCAGCAGAACATTTAGGACAACAAACCATACCCTCGGCAACAGTTAACTGGGTGACTGATACCTTGTAAATTGTGGAGCAATTTGGGCAGCGGGTTTGTTTATCACTCATATCTTAAATTAAGCTCTACTTATTTATGGCGTTTCCCAGAAAGACGGTACCAATTTTCATCACGCTTTTCTTTGTCTAATATATCAAAAAAATCAGCATAAACACGAGAAACATCATCAACTTGCTCTTCAATAATACCGGCTAGTGCGAATTCACCTTCAGGTTGAATGAGTGTTGAAAACTCCTCAGCAAGCGCCATCAGTGGGCCAGCAAGAATATTTGCGACAAATACATCTGCCTTTTGCTCACCGAGTGCTTGATTAAATTCTTCAGGTAAGCCGACATATAAATTTTCGAGCACGCCATTTAATTCAGCATTTTGTTGTGTAGCGAGTACAGCTTGAGGATCAATATCCGTCGCATATACTTTTTTTGCACCAAGCAATAGGGCAGCAACACCTAGAATGCCAGAACCACAACCGTAATCGATGACGATTTTGTCTTTTACATCGGTTTTACCCAACCATTGTAGGCAGAGGAATGTTGAAGCATGATTACCCGTACCAAAAGCTAAGCCTGGATCTAATTTAATATTGACCGCATCCGCTTCAGGTGCTTCCATCCACTCAGGTACGATCCAATATTTTTCACAAATTTGAATTGGCTCATATGCATCCATCCAAGTGCGTTCCCACTCTTGATCTTCGATAAACTCATAACGTAAAGGCGCTTCAGGCATCTGGTCTTTAATGAAAGTTTCTAGTGCGACGACATCGATTTCTTCATCATCTTCTTGAGCGTAAATACCCGTTACGATGACTTTGTTCCAAAGCGGAGTCTCACCTGGAAGTGGTTCTAATAACGCTTGATCCTCTGCATCATCTAGCGTCACACTGACTGCACCAAGAGATAATAATAATGTTTCAGTAAAATCAACTTGTGCTTGATCGACAGTAATATGGATTTGTAACCACTTCACAGTAAAAAAACCTAAATATGCAATACGAGAGTTAGCATTGTACTGTATTCGCTTTAAGAATGCAGATAAAACCTGAAGCATAAATAAAGGCACGATTACAGTGCCTTTAAGATGAGTTGGTTAACTCAATTAATATCAGTTAATTTATGAGTGGTTTCGAGTTAACTCAGCCGGATGGTCTAATGGTGCAAAACGATTCAGCAACATGCCGAAAATAGCAGCGAAGATATACATAAAGATTGAATAAACAGCTGCTGGCATCGCAATTTCGCTGCTATTCATTATCGTGATTGCAATCGCCATGGCCAAAGTACTGTTATGGATACCAATTTCAAAAGCACACGCTCTTGCTTGAAAACTCGGTACACCAAAGAAGCGAGGGAGAAAATAACCGACGCTAAGACTTGCGATACAAAATAACGCTGTCGCCAAACCAATTTGAGCAAGATAATTCATAATGTTGGCACGTTCAGAAAGTACTGCACCGACAATAATTAACACTAAGAATACAACGGCAAAAATACGCACTGGTTTTTCTAGTTTAGTTGCAACATTTGGAAATTTGTAGCGCACAAACATACCGAGGGCAACTGGAATAAGAATAATGGCAAACACTTGTAAAATTTTACTAAATTGCAGACCAATCTGGGTTGAATCCTGAATGAAATGTGCGATTGCAAAATTCACGATAAGCGGCAAGGTCACTGCAGCAATAATGGCATTAATCGCAGTCAAGGTGATGTTGAGGGCAACATCACCTTTGTATAAATAGCTAAACAGATTGGCTGTCGCACCCCCTGGTGAGGCAGCAAGCAATACTAAGCCGACAGCCAAGTAAGGTGAAAGATTGAGTATTTTACATATAATAAATGCAACGCCAACCAAAATGACGAGTTGGGAAAATAATGCGATGAGCACTGCTTTAGGGTGTTTACGAACGCGTAGAAAATCTTGAACAGTGAGTTCAAGTCCTAAACCCGCCATCACAATTGCAAGTGCTAAAGGTAAAAAAATCGTAAGGATCCCTGTGTCCATAAATTCATCCTGAATTTTGTTGTGTTATTTGTAAATAGATCGTTATTTTTAATTTGGTTTTATCGTTATCAATAAATAAAAGCAACCAATTTTTCAATTGGTTGCATAAATGGTCGAATTTAAAAAATTGGATTAAGACGCTTTTGGCATCGGTGGCGCATATCCGAGTGCACATTTGCCTTTATATTCTTGACCTTCAATATTCACGGAAACACTCGCTGCATCAGACTTACAAGCTGAATTAAGCTGCTCTTCATTGCCTTTCAAATCTTTACTTTGGGTAGGGAAAAATTGAGTTTGGCAAGTACCATTCCAAATGATTCCTTTATACGGGAAACTGACAGCATCGCCTTCGCTTTTACCCTTACATACACTTTGGAATTGTTTGGCATTATAGGCATTATCAACTTTGTCATTCGCAATACTCATACTACTTACGCTTAGACCCAAACAACATAACATTGATATCGTAAATAACTGGACTTTCATGTTCGTATACTCTTGTTAAAAAAATATGACTTGAATATGTTGAAAAAATAGTCGAATCAATGGAAGGGCAATGCTGTAAATAAATTTTCTAAATTGTTTAAAAATCACTTAAATCTGCAAAATTTATAAATTTTTATATCAAAATGGTTTATATTATTGGACTTCAAAAAAATTAGAATTAAATCGTTCTCGATTGTCTCAAGGCAAACAAAATTTGCTATAATTTTCTGTCATTATTTTTATCTCCTCATATACCACTATGCATTATCCTAAAGTTTACGATGTCATTGTTATCGGTGGCGGACACGCTGGTACAGAAGCAGCGCTTGCTGCGGCACGTATGGGTCGACAGACTTTACTCTTAACTCATAATATTGAGACTTTAGGGCAGATGAGCTGTAACCCAGCGATTGGTGGTATTGGTAAATCACACCTTGTTCGCGAAATTGATGCCTTAGGTGGTGCGATGGCACTCGCAGCAGACAAGGGTGGTATTCAGTTCCGTATTCTGAACTCTCGTAAAGGTGCTGCAGTTCGTGCAACGCGCGCGCAGGCTGACCGTGTACGTTATAAGGCGGCTATTCGCGAAACATTAGAAAACCAAGCCAATCTTGATATTTTCCAACAAGCAGCAGATGATCTCATTGTTGACGGCGATACCGTTAAAGGTGTGGTAACACAAATGGGGATTCGCTTTGATGCGAAAACTGTCGTGTTAACCGCTGGTACATTCTTGGGTGGCGTGATTCATGTTGGTCTTGAGAAATCAAGCGGCGGTCGTGCAGGTGATCCACCTTCAATTTCTTTAGCGCACCGTTTACGTGAGCTTCAATTGCCAGTAGGTCGTTTAAAAACAGGTACGCCACCACGTATTGATGCACGTTCTGTAGATTTCTCTGTGATGACACCACAGCCGGGTGATTTCCCATCACCAACGATGTCATTTATGGGTGATGCATCAATGCACCCAGAGCAAGTCAAGTGCTATATCACGCATACCAACGAAAAAACTCATGATATTATTCGTGGCGGCCTAGACCGTTCACCGATGTATACTGGTGTGATTGAAGGTGTAGGACCACGTTACTGTCCGTCAATCGAAGATAAAATTCATAAATTTGCCGATAAAGATTCTCACCAAGTATTCTTAGAGCCTGAAGGGCTAGATACACATGAACTTTATCCAAATGGTATTTCTACATCTTTACCGTTTGATGTCCAGTTTGAATTAGTACGCTCAATCCGTGGTATGGAAAATGCGCACATTCTTCGTCCGGGTTATGCCATTGAGTATGACTATTTCAATCCACAAGCGTTGAAATTTACTTTAGAAACTAAAGCGATTAATAACTTGTACTTCGCTGGTCAAATCAACGGTACGACTGGTTATGAAGAAGCAGGTGCACAAGGATTACTTGCAGGTCTGAACGCTGCACGCCGTGCGTGGGATCAAGAGCAATGGACACCGAAGCGTGATGAAGCGTACATGGGTGTATTGGTTGATGACTTAATCACTTTAGGTACGAAAGAACCGTACCGTATGTTTACCTCACGTGCGGAATACCGTTTGATGCTTCGTGAAGATAACGCAGACCAACGTTTGACGCCAATCGGTCGTGAAATGGGTCTCGTGGATGACGAGCGTTGGGCAGCATATTGTGAAAAAATGGAAGCGGTTGAGCGTGAAACAGGTCGTTTGCAACATCTTTGGGCTGCACCAAACAATCCAATGGGTAAAAAATTCGTTGAAATGACAGGTGCGGATCTTTCTAAAGAATGTTCAGCAATTGATTTATTGAAACGTCCAAACATTACTTTTGCTCAAATTGCGGAACTTACTGGTTCTGATGTTTCTGCTCAAGTGGGTGACCAAATTGAGATTGCGGTGAAATACGAAGGTTATATCAACCGTCAGCATCAAGATGTTGCACAAATGAAGCGTCTTGAAGAAACCAAGATTCCAGCTGATTTTGATTATGACGTAGTATCTGGTTTATCTCGTGAAATTACCTTGAAACTCAAAGAGGTTCGTCCTGAAACTCTTGCTCAAGCAAGTCGTATTCCGGGCGTAACACCTGCTGCTGTTCAATTGGTGATGATTACGATTCGTAAGAATGCACAAACTAAAAAATCTGCTTAAGCCTGTTGCAGTCCAAAAAACCCGCTTGATGCGGGTTTTTTTGATCCTCATATAACGATTTATTCATAAATAAGATGAATAATTTATTATTTATGTTTAACAAGAATAGAGATTAATAAAGAAATTATGATTATTTCTCAATCCAAGTTGATGTCGTTATATTGATTCTACGTTCACAACAAAGAGGAAAGGCCATGACGATGAAGCGTATTCGTTATAATGGTTATGAAATTGCATGCTGCACGATGTAAATCATAATCCAACGACATTGAAAAATGTACGTGGGCTAAAGGGGAGTTTAGTTCACGTATTTAAACTCAACACAATTAGAAATCAGCGCAATACTGAAAATATGATAATAAAAAATCTTCAGAGCCAATTTGGCTCTTTTTTTAATTTTCAATTTCATGAACGGCGTTAAATACATCGAGCGGTTCTATACGAATGATTTTTTTGCCGAAGCTTCTGAGCCACCAAACCAATTGTGAAGTAAAGGGCACATTAGCCACCACTTTAAAGAGATCATCGGATACTTGTGTAATGGATTGATCTTTACTGAGTTGGCTTTCGGAAAAGTAAAGTGCATCAGCTTTATTCATAAAGAGTTCGAGTTGAACGAGCTCAGTGGGTTTATTGAAATCAACTCTAAAGCCGAGCGCACCAGATTCAATGTAAGCATCAATATCAAAGTCAACAGGGTGTAAGGCGCGTTGTTCTAGAACTTTTGCAGATTTAAAGCGATGTAAAGCAAAGGTTTGAACTTCTGATTTGTCATGTCGAGTACAAATCAAATAAATGATTGAACCCTTTTGAACCAATGCGAGCGGGTTTAAGGTATAACCACGTTCTTCACTTTCAGGTCCACGCGCACGATATATGCATTCGATCTGTTTATCTTGTAATAGACCTTCGTAAATAGCTTGCTGCGCATGTTTCTCTACAACAGGAGGGATCAAGGGCTGGCTTGCTGGGACAATACGAACTCGGTTAATCCACTGACGTACATTGTTTTGTGTAGATAAGCTGCGTTTTGCAAGCTCGAACCAAGGGTTCATTTCCTCAATTAAGCTTGGAGGAAGCAAATGCTTCAAATGCTCTTCAACCATCATGAAGGTGACGGCTTGTGAGCTGGTCATATGCGGCAAGCTTTGAATTGGGGCATCTGATCGCCAACGCCAACCTTGTGGTACAGTTTTATTACTCTCAATAGGAAATCTTTGAGAAATTTGATTTAAATCACGTTGAATGGTTCTTAAACTGATTTCAATACCTTCTCTTTGCAGGGTCTCTTGCAACTCTCGTGTACCCATCCATTTGCCAGTGGTTAAACGTGAAAGAATTTGCCACTGTCGATATAAGCTATTCGATGTTTCTTTTTCTTGAGAGGACATAATCAACTAATGAATAAAGAGAAAATATTTTTCAAACACACAATAAAAAATCTTTAAGAGATAAGCAAGCATGGAAAGTGAAGCTGTTGAGTATATTTCGATACATCTTTAGGCCATTTTTCGTTGTGAATGCTTCAAAAATGGGGCATTAATAGATGAATAGGTAAATTTTTGGCATTGAAATTGCTTAATTTTGTTTACAATTGATAACAATTAAGAGGTATGTATGCTAAAAGAGGAAAAAGATACCACTTCAATTCTCGCAAATTTTAAGGCTGATCATACCGTCAAAGCTTTTGAAAAATCTATGCAGATCGAAGTTAAACAAAACAGCACTGCGTACTTGTTCGATCAACTTAAATCTGAATTTTATAATGAACTTTTAGATGACAAAACTATTGGCTTAGAGGCATCTAGTAAAATCGAAAATTGGTTATGTGAAAGAAGCTTGGATGAGCTGAAATCATTAAATCATCAAGCGAAGGAACATTTCCTCTATCAGGGCATTACATTTACAGTCTATGGTGGTGCTGAGGGTACAGATCGCATTATTCCTTATGACTTAATTCCACGTGTAATTGCCAAACAACAATGGCACAAAATAGAGCAAGGCTGTGCACAAAGGGTGCAAGCATTGAACTTTTTTTTAGATGATATTTACCATAATCAGGCGATTTTAAAAGATGGTTTAGTGCCTGAGCTGCAAGTGCTCACTCATGAGGCATACCAACCATTGATGTATAAACATTCATTGAAAGGTAAAGTTTATAGTCAAATTAGCGGAATCGATATTATTCGTGATCAGCAAGGTGACTTCTTCGTACTAGAAGACAATTTAAGAACACCATCAGGCGTGTCTTATATGTTGGAAAGTCGAAAAATTAGTGAAAAAATGATGCCCGAACTTTGTAAGTCATCAAATTTACAAGGTGTAGAGCAATATCCTCAACTTTTAAGACAAATACTCGAGGAAAATGCTGAAGTAGATAAACCATTTATCGTGGTGCTTACACCCGGCCGATATAACAGTGCATATTATGAGCATTGTTTCCTCGCACGTGAGATGGATGTTCCTCTAGTTACAGGTCAGGATTTATTCGTTGAAAATGCTAAGGTCTATGCCAAAACCGTTTGGGGTAAAAAACAAGTCGATGTCATTTACCGACGCCTAGATGATGGATTTCTTGATCCATTGTGTTTTATGCCAGACAGTACATTAGGTGTACCTGGCCTAATGTCTGCTTACTTACAACACAATGTCGTGATTGCGAATGCGCCTGGCACGGGGGTAGCAGATGACAAATCAATCTATCCTTATGTCGATAAAATGATTAATTACTATCTAAACCAGAAGCCAATTTTAAATAACGTACCGACTTACCAATGTCGTGAACGTGAAGAACTCGATTATGTACTTTGTAATTTAGAAAAGTTAGTGGTTAAAGAGGCGCAAGGTTCAGGCGGTTATGGCATGTTAATTGGTCCTAAAGCGACCGAACAAGAAATTGAACAATTTAGATTAAAGTTAATTGCACAGCCGCATGCTTACATTGCACAACCAACTTTAGCGCTTTCAGTCGCTCCCACTTTAACTGAATTCGGCATCGCTGAACGCCATATTGATTTAAGACCGTTTATTTTAAGTTCACCGTATCGTACAGAAATCGTGCCGGGAGGTTTAACCCGAGTTGCGATGCAAGAAGGGTCATTAGTTGTAAATTCGTCACAGGGTGGTGGCATTAAAGATACGTGGGTTATAGATCCGCTACATTCATAAATATACAACCAGGAGCTTGTCATGATTATATTAAACAGCAATGCGCAAAATATTTACTGGGTTGGCCGTTATTTATCTCGTATTCAACATTTATGTGGTCAGTTTCCATTTCAAGATGATGTTCAAGCATTGCAGTATGCCCATGCTTTTTGCTTACCTGCTTTTAATGCGTGTTCGCTCAATGAGCTGATTCTGAGTAATGATCAGCCAGCTTCTTTTTTTCAACAATTTGAATATGTGAAAAATAATATTCAAGATTTACGTGGTGTATTGTCAGTTCAGGCTTATTCAGAATTAAAACAGATGGTGGATACAGCGACACAAAATGCAGGATTAATTTGTACTGTTGTTGATGAGTGTAGCGATATTCTAGAAGCTGAAAATGAAGACATTTTTCTGTTTTTTAGTCTAGGACAATATTTCGAAAATCTTGATCGTGAAATAAGATTGAATCAGGATGTTAATTCTACAATCAATTCTTTAAGTGTTGTGATTGAACTGTTGAAGTCTAAAGGATGGGACAGCTTAGATGAGGCTTGGCAACATCTTTTAGCGCATCCAAATGCTAATAGCTTTTACCAATTGAATGATCAGGTGCAATGTTTATTTGAGGTGGATGCATGAAATTGATGATTAATCATCAAACCCATTATCAATATACGGAAACGGCAAAAAATAGTATCCAATATATACGAATGTGTCCTCAATGTAATGCTCACCAAAAAGTAGATGCTTGGTCAGTGAGTATTCCTGGTCATACGGTCGAAGCAAAAGATGCCTTTAATAATATTTGGATTACTTCGACTCAACGCTATGCATATCAAAATTTAAGTATTATGGCGCAGGGCATTATTGAAATCGATACAGTTTCAGAACAAGCTATTGAGTCAGAAGTGCCAGTCGGTATTTTTCTACAAATTACCCCAGCGACTCAATGTGATGCTGAAATGAAAGCTTTTGCAGCTCAGCATGTGAGTAAAAAGACTCGTGATGAATTAAAACATTTAAGTTATGCATTGCTTGAGCATATACCATATATTTCAGATTCTACTCAAGTGAATACTACGGCAATAGATGCATTCCATCATCAACAAGGGGTATGTCAGGATCATACTCATGTATTTGTAGGTATGTGTAGAGAGTTAAATATTCCTGCGCGTTATGTTTCTGGATATCTTTACGTTCCAGAAATGAGTCATTTGGCGAGCCATGCTTGGGCTGAAGCTTATATAGATGGAGTTTGGTATACATTTGATGTTAGCAATCAGCTCTATACGCCAAGTTCACACATTTATATTGCATTAGGGCGTGATTATTGGGACGTTGCACCTATCAGAGGTGTGCGAGAGGCTGGTGGCGTGGAGAGTATGACGACCATCGTTCAGGTATTACCGTGTTAGAACAAAATTTAGAAGAGAGATTTCAATGACCTATTGTTGTGCTATGCGTTTACGTGATGGCTTAATTTGTATCAGTGACACGCGAACAAATGCAGGTGTAGATCATATCTCTGTCTTTCGTAAACTCTATCTTTTCGGTGTTGAGGGTGAGCGTTTTATCAGTATACAAACTGCGGGTAATTTGGCGACGACACAAGCCGTTATAGGGCATTTACAGAATCAGCTAGATTTAAAACACGAACCTAATTTGTATAGTGTGAATAGCATGTTCGAGATGGCTGAATTGGTTGGTCATACTTTAAAGCGTGTCATTATGGATGTGACTACTGATCAACTAGAGCAAAGTAATTATCACTGTACGATTTTACTTTCTGGTCAAATTCAAGGGGAGGATATTCAGTTATATAATATTTATCCTCAGGGTAATTTTATCAATGCGACGTCAGATACGCCCTTTTTTCAGATTGGGGAAAGTAAATACGGTAAACCAATTTTAGATCGTGCATTAAATTACAATACTGAATTAGATGAAGCATTAAGATGCGGTTTAATTTCATTTGATTCAACCCTTAGATCTAATGTTTCTGTGGGCTTACCACTAGATGCATGTATTTATAAAAAAGATAGTTTTGCAATTCCATTGTCTAAACGTATTCATGATGATGATCCATATTTCTCATCTATTAGTAAACTTTGGTCAGATACTTTGCGTCAAGGATTGAACGGTTTGCCACGTCCAACAGAAGACTATTGGCAATAATTTTGCTTTATGATTTAGTTTAGATTAAATTGAGTTGCATTGAATATTAAATCATTACTATAAAAATTAGGGGAAGCAATGCAACAGTTCAGTTATGCGAGTGTGTCAACTGCAGATGCAAGTCGGTTATTGATTGATGTTCGTGAAATCTTGACTGAAGCCCGTCATTTCAATTTTGAGCATCAAATTTCTGGAGCACTTTATTATGCAGATGGGCACTATTTTCAATGTCTAGAGGGTGATGAAGCCACACTAGATATATTGTTGCAAAAGCTTCACAAGGATAAACGCCATCATCAAATTCGCCTATTTCAGCGAAAAAATATTGAAAAAAAACAATTTCAAGAATGGTCTATGAAGTTTGTAGGACGACAAAGTCCAGTGAAGCAGGCTTTAATAGATATGGGATTTAGTCAATTTACGCCAACACAGTTTACTCAAGATCAAGCTGATTATCTAATTCGATTTTTGACACGCGCTCAGGATACGGATTTTAATGAACTACAACGTAATGCTGTTTAGCATTACGTTGATTTAATTCGCTCATTACATTTTGAGACGCTTCGGACGTTGGCTTAATCGACATAACAACTCATAACCAATCGTACCATTCGCTTCAGCAACATCATCCACTAAACGATTTTTACCCCATAATTCTACTAGATCACCAATTTTTGCGTTGAGATCAGTGACATCTATGGCAATCATATCCATGGCAACCCGACCGATCACTGGGGTCAATTGACCTTTAAATGAAACTGAATTCTCACGAATAAAAGCTCTTGGATACCCATCACCATATCCGATCGAGACAATTGCTAATTGCATAGGTCGCTGTGTAACAAAGGTTGAGCCATAACCTACAGCTTCACCTGATTGAATGGCATTAAGTGCAATAATCTCAGCACTGAATGTCATGACAGGTTTTAAATCTAGAGTGTGGACGTCACGATCTGCAAATGGCGTTGCGCCGTACAGCATAATACCAGGACGAACATAGTCAAAATGCAATTCAGGGTATTTATAAATTGCTGCTGAATTACAACACGAAGCTAAAATTGGTGCACAATCTTGTTTTACTTCAAGAAATTGAGATATTTGTTGTTCATTTAAAGGGTGATCAACATCTGCATTAGCAAAATGCATTGCAAGTACACAGGTAAAATCTTCATTTTTTAATTGATGAATAATCGATTTGATTACATCAATTTTGAAGCCTAAGCGGTTCATTCCGCTATTTAGTTTAACCCATACTTTTAGATTTCGGGCGATATAAGCATCTTTAACTTGCAACAACCACTGCAGTTGTTGATGATGATGAACGATTATTTCAATATGTTGCTCAATCGCAATTTGCATTTCATCTTCAGAAAAAACACCTTCAATTAAGGTGATAGGTTGTTTAAAACCTAATTCACGTATTTCAAGTGCTTCTTCTAAACATGCAACGCCAAAAGCATCAGACTGGCTCAATGCGGCTAAGCAGTCTGAGACTCCATGACCATAAGCATTTGCCTTTACCATACTTACAACTTTAGAGTTTGGTGCAAGTTGTTTCACGCGATTTAAATTGTATTGCAATGCGTGTGTGTCAATACAAACCGTTGCTTGGCGCACTCTAATTTACTCCTAGAGGCATGTGGAAAGGTTAAATCTTTTAAACTGAAAAAAGATAATTGTGTTGGATCAATTCGTGCGTTCTTAACTAAGAATTGATCAAAGCAAAATTACTCTTCTTCTTGGTTCTGCGCGTAATATTCAGGTGACAAGTTACTAAAACGCGTATATTGACCTTCAAAAGCGAGTCGAACGGTACCAATTGGACCATTACGTTGTTTACCGATAATGATTTCAGCAGTTCCTGCTTCTTTAGATTCTTTGTTATATACCTCATCACGGTAAATGAACATGATCAAATCGGCATCCTGCTCAATTGCTCCAGATTCACGTAAGTCTGACATCACAGGACGTTTATTTGGACGGTTTTCGAGTGAGCGGTTAAGCTGCGAAAGTGCAATCACAGGGCAATGCATCTCTTTCGCCAATGCTTTCAAGCTTCGAGAAATTTCACCAATTTCACCCACACGGTTATCACCCATACCTGGTACTTTCATTAACTGCAGGTAATCGACCATGATGCAACCCAGTTTACCACCGTGTTGTTTCGCGATACGTCTTGCACGTGCGCGCATTTCAGTCGGTGGGAGGGCAGATGAATCATCAATATAAAGATGTTTTTCTTGCAATTGAAGAATCGTTCCCGTGACCTTGTTCCATTCTTCGCCATCTAATTTGCCAGATCGCAAATGTCCTTGATGCACTTTACCAAACGAGGAAATTAAACGCATGGCAATAGAGTCAGCAGGCATCTCCATGGAGAATACGAGAGCAGGAAGGTTGCAATTGAATAGCACACTTTCGACTAAATTCATTGCAAAAGTTGTTTTACCCATTGATGGACGGGCAGCAACGACGATCATATCTCCAGCTTGCATACCTGATGTTTTATTATCAAGCTCCACAAATCCTGTGGTCAGACCTGTAATATTCCCATCAAGTTGTGATAACTCGTTGAGTTTATCGAATACATCTGCGACAACGGTATTAATTGCTTTTGGACCTTGAGCTTTAGCATTGTTATTGTGTTGTTCAGCCAAAGAAAAGATACTGGTCTCAGCTAAATCTAAAATTTCAGTGACTTCTCGACCTTTCGTGTCATACGCATTTTGTAGAATTTCATTACCAACTTTGATCATATTTCTCAAAGTTGCAAATTCACGTATTTTATTGGCATAAGTTTCAAGGTTATAAAAGCTTGATGGAGAATCCGCCATCAATTGCATTAAATATTCTTCACCGCCAATCACATCAAGCAGGTTCTGTTTGATTAACCAATCATTGACCAATACGGCATCATAAGGTGAACTTTCTTTAGAAAGTTTTTCAATTGCTCTAAAAATATATTTATGTCGAGTCGCGTAAAAATCATTCTCGGTTAATATATCGCTGACCTGTTCGAATGACTCAGCTACTGTCATGAGTGCGGCAAGAACAGCCTGTTCAATAGCAAGATTGTGCGGAGGCGTACGAAACTCTTTGAGTGCTGAAGATTCACTCTTTAGCAAATCTAACTCAGTGTTATTCGTATTTTTTTTGGCAGTCGCCTGAGACATATAAAACCTTGATTTACAATAATTACGAAAATGAATAGGGGAGACTTATCTTAATGCAAAATGCACAAGCAAGACAGTGCAACAAATAATATCGATAACAAATAAAAAACTAAGTCTAAATTTCAGCTTGCTAAATCAAATTTTATAATTATTAGGGATAAAAAAAGAGCATGCTGATGCATGCTCTTTTTCTTTGCATAAAATTACTCAGATACGATAGTAACGAGAACTTCAGCAACAACATCGTGGTGCAATTGGATTGCGATGTTGAATTCGCCAGTGTGACGAAGTGCACCGTTCGGTAAACGAACTTCAGCACGGTCAACTTCAAGACCAGCATTTGTCAACGCGTCAGCGATGTCACGAGTACCGATAGAACCAAATAGTTTACCTTCGTCACCAGCTTTCGCAGTGATTACGATATTTACTTCGTTCAATTGGTCAGCACGTGCTTGAGCAGCAGCTAATACTTCAGCTTCTTGCTTCTCAAGTTCAGCACGACGAGCTTCAAATGCAGCAGTGTTAGCTTCAGTAGCAGCAACTGCTTTACCTTGAGGGATTAAGTAGTTGCGGCCGTAACCAGCTTTAACTGAAACTTTATCACCTAATTTACCAAGGTTCTTAATGCGTTGTAATAAGATAATATCCACAGCTCAACCTCACTTATGATTGTCAGTGTAAGGAATCAACGCTAAGTAGCGAGCTTGTTTGATAGCAAGAGCTAATTGACGTTGGTAACGAGCTTTAGTACCTGTAATACGGCTAGGAACAATCTTGCCGTTTTCAGTGATGTACTGTTTTAAAGTATCGATATCTTTATAGTCGATATATGTAACGTTCTCAGCTGTAAAGCGGCAGAACTTACGACGACGGTAGAAACGTGCCATTGATGTTCTCCTTATGCTTCAGCAGAGTCTTGAGCTTGTTGTGCTTCTTCACGTTGAGCTTTACGCGCACGTTTTTCTTCAGCACTCTTAGCCAATAAAGACTCTTCAGTGATTGCGTTTTCACGACGAATAATAACGTTACGAAGAATAGCATCGTTGTAACGGAATAACTCTTCCAATTCATTAAGCGTAGTTTGGTTACATTCAACGTTCATTAAAATGTAGTGCGCTTTGTGAATTTTGTTAATTGGGTAAGCCAATTGGCGACGGCCCCAATCTTCAAGACGGTGAATTTGACCTTCAGCATCTTTAATGTGAGAGATATAGCGTTCTACCATACCTACCACTTGATCGCTTTGGTCTGGATGTACCAGAATTACGATTTCGTAGTGACGCATTGTCAGCTCCTTACGGTTTTATGCAGCCTCTAACGCATTTGTTAGAAGCAAGGAGTCACAGCTGAATGTAAACAAACAGTGTGTCGCAAAATTTGCGAAGGTTGGATTCTATGTGTTTTGAACCTAAATTTCAAGTCAATGAGTTGAAATACGAAAATTTTCTGCATTACATATATTCAATGACAGTCTGCTAGATCATTACAATGATTCTAAATACAGTGATGTCTAAATAATTTGCTTAAATAAGAACATAATGACTGATCAATTTTTATATCTTGAAGAGATAAACAGCAAAAAATCATTGGATTGGGTACAGAAAGAAAACACATTAACATCAGAAAAATTAACTCAAAATCAATTTTTTAAAGAGACATATGTTGGTTTGGAGAAAGTTTTATTCGAAGCACAAGCACTTCCATACATTTCTAAAATAGGTGCTTATGTTTATAACTTTTGGCAAGACTACATTAATGTACTAGGAGTTTGGCGTAGAGCATTATTGGAAAACTATCAGAAAGAGGATATTCAATGGGAAACGTTGATTGATTTCGATCAGTTAAGTGCCGATGAGGGCGTGAAGTGGTTTTTTGGTGGCGTTGAAAGGCTAGAGATTGATGATCAGTATTGTCTCGTGTACCTATCAGAAAATGGAGCTGATTCAGTTCAAATTCGAGAATTTAATCTTGCTGAAAGAAACTTTGTCGATGGTGGATTTTTTATTGAATCTGCTAAAACACAAGTTCGCTGGATTAGCCAAAATGAAATATATGTGATGACAGACTTCGGAGACGGCAGTTTAACTTTATCTGGTTATCCAAAAATCGTTAAGAGATGGAAAAGAGATACACCGTTAAATGAAGCAAAGACTGTATTTGAAGTTTTTGATCAGGATTTGTCGGCATTTGCATTTCTAGATCATTGTAAGGGTTATGAAAGACATGTCTTTACTCGAATCATAAACTTTTACGAGAGTGAGTATTTTGTCGGTGAAGAGCAATTTAAATTAAATGTGCCCAAAGATGCGCGTGTTTCTTTCTACCGTAACTTAATGTTGATTGAGTTGAAATCCCATTGGGATATTTCGGCTGGTTATCTAGCGGGTAGTTTAATGTGCATAGATTTTGATGCATTTAAAAATGGAGATCGTGAGTTTGATGTGATTTTCAAGTCTTCTACTTGTAAAACTCTAAGTAATTATACGTTCACTCAGGATTTCCTGATTTTAGACATCATGAAATATGTGTCCAATTATCTGGAAGTGTATGATATTCAATCAGGGATAAAATTAGCCGACGCAATCTATCCAGATGAGGCATATTCGCAAATAACCATAGATTCAGTCGAAAATTTTAATAACGATGTATTGATATCGATTCAGAGTTTTATAAATCCACCGACACAATATTTGGTCGAACTTGAATCAATGAAAAAACAAAAATTGAAGTCTAAGGCTCATTCAATTGATCAATCACACTATCGAGTTGCGCAACATTTTGCATTGTCAAAAGATGGTACCAAAGTTCCATATTTTCAAATTTCTTTAGAACAATCTCAGTTGAATCACTTACCAGTTTTGATTGAGGGATATGGAGGTTTTGAAGTTTCACTTACACCTAGGTTTTTGGAAAAAGAAATTGAATCGTTAATATCTAAAGGTGTTGTATATGTTATAGCCAATATTAGAGGGGGAAATGAGTATGGCCCTGATTGGCATCAACAAGCATTAAAACATAATCGACATAAGTCATATGAGGATTTTTCTGCAGTTGCACAACACCTTATAGATCGAGGCGTGACTATAAAAGAAAAGCTAGCTGCTATTGGTGGTAGTAATGGTGGATTATTAATGGGGAATATGCTGATGCAATACCCAGATTTATTCAGTGCAATTGTTTGTGAGGTTCCTCTACTCGATATGTTGAGATTTACTCAAATAGGGGCAGGTTATTCGTGGATTGCCGAATACGGAGATCCTTTAGATAGCCAAGATGCAAAATATTTAAAAACCATCTCGCCTTATCATTTGTTGGACGAATATTTTGAAAGTACAGCTAAATTACCCGCTGTGCTATTTTACACCACAACTACCGATGATCGAGTTACGCCTGCGCATGCCAGAAAAATGGCGGCTAAAATGAAATCTATGAATATTCCAAATGTATATTTTTATGAACAAGTTGATGGTGGGCATAGCATTTTTGCAAATAAGAAACTGAGCGCATTTCATTCAGCTTTAGTCAGTTCATTTTTATTTGAAGTTGGTTTTAGGTGATGAATTAATATTTTCGATTTTAAGTAATTTATGGGTATTCAGTGGAAACTAAATAATAAAGAATCCTTTTTTTGTGTTTATTCTTATTTTAAATGAATCTGTATCAAAATAAAAAAAAGATAGAGGCTTCTCTATCTTTTAAAAAATGACAAGATTGTTTATTGGTGCAGTAGCAGTAAAACTAAAGCAAATACTGATAATCGTAATTAGGAGAACAGAGAATAAGAAATATTTCTTTGCCCATAATTGATCATTTTCAGCTTTAAATCCAATGATATTTAAATATAGCCAATAAACAGTCAATACATTGAGAATTATACAATAAAGCCAGTTTGCATAGCCAAATACAAATAAAGCGTTCATTGAAATTGCAAATAGCACAATGTAAATCAGCGATTCGATCTTGGTGCGAACAATCGAGCGCGCAACAGGAAGAATCGGAATACCTGCATTTTTATAATCATCAAAACGATAAATTGCAATTCCCCATGAGTGAGGCATTTGCCAAAATGCATAACCCAAGAAAATGAGTAGCGCACCTAAATCGAACTGATTCGCGACCGCTGTATATCCAATGACAGGGGGGGCTGCACCAGAAATACTACCGACCACAGTTTGGTGGATCGTTGTTCGTTTTGTCCATAAGCTGTAAAAACCAACATATACGACAAAACCAATAACTGCGAATAAAAAAGCGTACGCATTTACCCAAAACCATAAAATACCAAAACCGAGTATGCCTAACAGCAAAGCAAAAGCTAATGCAATTTGAACAGAAATGGTTTTCTTGACTAACGCACGATTTTGAGTGCGCTGCATTTTTTGGTCGATGTCTTGATCAATAACGTTATTAACCACACATCCAGATGCAACTACGAGGGTAGTGCCAATGAGGGTAAGAAGCAGGAGAAGGAAATCTACTGAACCTTGGGTAGCTACAAAGTAGCCACCCAAAGTGGTAACGAAGTTACCAAAGAGAATTCCTGGCTTAGTCAGGAATAAGTACTTTTTAAACATGACAATCAGTTTAGATCATCATGTTTGAATGTAAGTAGTTCATGATCCATACAGAACCAACTAAAAGAACAGCAATAGTTAGAATTGTATAGATAAATGCAATCACGTTCCAACGTTGCTCTGAAGATGAGTTCATGTGCAAGAAGTAAACTAATTGTACAAGTACCTGAGCAACAGCTGTAATACCGATAACAGCAATAATTGCACCACGGCTGAAGCTATCAGTATTCATTGCCATGTAGAATGGAACTACAGTCAATAAAACAGAAAGTACAAAACCGATTGTGTATTGCTTTACGTTACCGTGTGATGCACCAGCAGCATTATGATCATGACTCATTATAATACTCCCATTAAGTACACTACGCTGAATACGCAGATCCATACGATGTCAAGGAAGTGCCAGAACAAGCTTAGGCAAGCAAGACGACGAGTATTGATTGTAGTCAAACCATATTTTTTGATTTGAATCATCAACACGATCATCCATACCAAACCAGAAGTTACGTGAATACCGTGCGTACCAACTAAAGTAAAGAACGCAGATAAGAACGCACTAACGCTTGGTCCATGACCAGCATGAACTAAATGATTAAATTCATAAAGTTCCATGCCGATGAAGATTGCACCGAATACAAATGTAACTGCTAACCAAGCTAGAACTTGACCAACATTTTTCTTGTAAGAAGCAAGTACCGCAAAACCAAATGTCACTGATGAAATCAAAAGTGCGAAAGTTTCAGTTAAAACGAAACCTAAAGAATCTGCAAAAAGATCCTTTGCACTTGGAGTGCCAGGTGGAATATGACTGCTTAATACAGCGAACGCGATGAAGAGTGTACCGAATAAAATCAAGTCACTCATCAAGTAAGTCCAAAAACCAAAGACCGTGATGTCTGTATCATCGTGATGATGTTCATCATGCTCGTGGTTTTCGTGATGAAGTACTTCAGCCATATCCTTAGTCCTTCTTCAAGTGTTTTTCGAGTAACGCATAACGTTCGTTTTCAATACGTTCTACTTCAGCAGCTGGAACATAGTAATCCACTTTCTTCGTGAATGAGCTCCAGATAAAGCCAATGATTGCAGAAACGAAAGAAACAATCGCTAACCACCAAATGTGCCAGATAAGTGCAAAGCCCATAACAGTGATGATCAGTGCAATAAGTACACCCGCAGCACGGTTAGTTGGCATATGAACATCTTCATATTTAGCAGGACGTGCGTAAGCTACACCATTTTCTTTGTCAGTCCAGAAGCGGTCGATACCGTTCGCTTGAGGCAGTACTGCAAAGTTATAGAATGGAGCTGGAGATGAAGTCGCCCATTCAAGCGTACGTGCATCCCATGGATCGCCTGTAACGTCACGAGTTTGTTCGCGTTGTAAGAAACCAACAATGATTTGCATGATGAAACAAGCAATACCAATTGCGATTAATACAGCACCGAATAATGCGATACCAACATATGGATCCCAGTCTGGGTTGTCATACGAGTTTAGACGACGAGTCATACCCATGAAACCTAGGATATACAATGGCATGAACGCGAAGTAGAAACCGAAGAACCAGAACCAGAAGCATGCTTTGCCCCAGAATTCACTTAACTGCCAACCGAACATTTTCGGCCAGTAGAAAGTAATACCAGCAAACATACCAAATACAACACCACCAATAATTACGTTATGGAAGTGAGCGATTAAGAATAGTGAGTTGTGTACAAGGAAGTCCGCAGGTGGAACCGCCATAAGTACACCAGTCAAACCACCGATACCGAAAGTCACTAAGAAGCCAACTGTCCAGTACATTGGTGATGTGAAGGTAATACGACCCTTATACATTGTGAATAACCAAGAGAAGATTTTCACACCTGTAGGAATCGCAATAATCATGGTCATGATACCGAAGAACGCGTTAACGTTGGCACCTGAACCCATTGTAAAGAAGTGGTGTAACCATACTACGAATGCAAGAACTGTAATCGCGATCGTTGCATATACCATTGATTTGTAACCAAACAATGTCTTACGAGAGAATACAGAAGTAATCTCAGAGAATAGACCGAATGCAGGTAGGATCAAGATATAAACTTCTGGGTGACCCCATGTCCAAATCAAGTTTACATACAACATTGGGCTACCACCCATGTCATTTGTAAAGAAGTGGAAACCGAAATAACGGTCAAGCGTTAACATTGCAATTGTTGCAGTCAACACTGGGAATGATGCGATGATCAATACTGCAGTACATAAAGATGTCCACGTAAAGATCGGCATATCCATAAGACCCATGCCAGGAGCACGCATTTTAATGATGGTAACAAAGAAGTTAACACCAGTAAGAAGTGTTCCAAGACCAGAGATCTGAAGTGCCCAGATATAGTAGTCAACACCAACACCAGGAGAGTATTCGATACCTGAAAGAGGAGGGTAAGCCATCCAACCAGTTGCAGCAAACTCACCAAGCGCAAGAGAAACCATCATCAAACCAGCAGCACCAGCGAATAACCAGAAGCTTAAAGAGTTTAATAATGGGAATGCTACGTCACGCGCACCAATTTGTAGTGGAACAGAAATGTTCATCATACCCACTACAAGACCCATCGCTACGAAGAAAATCATGATTACACCGTGTGCGGTGAAAATCTGGTCGTAGTGTTCAGGGTGCAGATAGCCTTCACCGCCGCCTTTTGCAAGGAACAATTGAAGACGCATCATAATCGCATCCGCGAAACCACGTAATAACATGATCACAGAAACGATAAGGTACATAATACCAATTTTTTTATGGTCTACAGATGTGAACCATTCGTTCCACAAGTAGCCCCATTTTTTGAAATAAGTGATACCGGCAAATACTGCAATACCACCTAAAATCATCATTAACACTGTTACCTGTACGATTGGATCGTACGGGATAGCATCTACACTTAACTTACCTAAGAAGCTCATGTCTTATTCCCCTACAACTGAAGAAGCAGGTTCAGCATTTACATCAGCAGCTACAGCATGACCTTCAGCTTTAGCTGAGTGATCCGCACCGTGGTAGTTTGCCATGTATTTGTTGATAATTGATTCAAACAAGCCTTTTTCAACAGAAGAGTAGTAAGTCACAGGATGAGGATGTGCCTTATATGGACCTTCTTTTTGAGCAATTTCAGCTTGTTGCTTCTCTAGATCGGTTTTAGCGTTACGAACCATCGCAGCGATTTGTTTCTCTGAACGGTTACCATCACGCAAGGTTGCAAATTCAGCTTGGTCTAAAACTGTTTTTTGAACAGCTTCAGGGTTAATTGAAGTACCGTTACCAGCTTTTACTGCAGACACCCATTCAGCAAACTTAGCTTCTGAAACAGAATGAGCTTGGAAGCGCATTTGTGTGAAACCATAGCCTGAATAGTTCGAAGAGAAACCACGGTATACACCTTCATTATCCGCAAGGACGTGAAGTTGAGTTTGCATACCCGCCATTGCATAAATCTGACCCGCTAACTGAGGAATGAAGAAAGAGTTCATTGTGAAGTTAGAGGTGATATTGAAATTAATCGGAGTTTTTTCTGGGAAACGAACTTCGTTAACTGTTGCAATTTCTTGTTCAGGGTAAACAAAAACCCATTTAAACTGTTCAGCAATAACTTGAATAGTTAAATGTGATTTCTCTGATTCTAGCGGACGATAAGGGTCATACTTGTGTGAGCCCCACCATGTTAAATACGCTAAAATACCAATAATAATACACGGGATACCCCACACTACGATTTCAATAATAGTAGAGTGTGCCCATGTAGGTTTATAGTCTGCATCTTTATTTGACGCACGATATTTCCAACTAAACCATAAAGCCATCAATGCTGATGGAATTACTACCAATAGCATGAGGTAGATCGCAGTCATCATAAGATCAGACTGACCTTGTGCTACTGGACCTTTTGAGTTTAGAAGTACCATATCACCGCCACACCCTGTTAAGAGCACGGCAAGCGTTGATAAAGACAATACAGCTAAAATTGTTTGTCTCATTTTACAACCTCGGTGAAGAGTCCCATTCCCTAATAAAATTATGGGATAGCGATTATAGTGTCACATGATTGAAAAACAGAAAATGACATTTACTGAATTTCAGTCATATGACACCGCTACGTTGTAGGGCATTATGCCCTATAACGACCAACTAAGCTATATGTAAAGTGCCTTTAAATATAAGGATTAAACCCAATTTGTTTGGTCGGAATTGGTTGAAGAATTGATTACTTTTGATGTGAAAACAGAGGCAAAACAATGGGGAGCATTTGCTCCCCTAAGATAAAAATTATCGTTTTATGACTTTAGTCTTTGCTAATTTATCGTGCAAAGTTTGTCTTTTTTGACTTAGACCGAAGGCATGATCAATGATGGTAATGAATGGCATAAAGAGTAAATTCAATACAATAAAAATCACACTACGCAATGTGAATGCGCGCATTAAGTTTACTTGCTGTCCATTTTCAGCATCAACAATTTGAATTTTTGCTACTTTTTTACCTAAACTTTGACCACTTTTCGCAATTAAAAATGCTTGAGCAGCTAGCATTAATACAATGTAAACCAACATTGCTTGCCAAGCTTCCATTGGAATCAGTGTAAATAACTGTTCCTGTAATTTGATTGCTTGATCTGATGAGCTAGCATTCTGCATTTTTTGCTGAAGTTCAGTCAATTGAGCAACTTGTTCTTCCTGCATAAAGAATGAAGGAATCACCATGGCAGGCAACCACAGCGCTAGATCAACGAGTTTAGCTAAAAATCGTGATCCAATTGAGGCAAGTTCTTGCTGTGCAGTATTCTTTTGAACATTGACACTCGAAATTGAAGGATTTGAATAGCTTTGTTGTGCTGGTGGAGTGGGTTGATAGCCTTCAGGTTGGTAATATAATTTTCCTTGAGTGAGTTCACCTAAAGCTTTCCATTCAGTCATACCTTGATGCCAGACCAAGTCTGTGAGTAAAACTTGTTGGCTCGAGAGCATTTGATTTAACTGCTCTACCGTATACGGTCCAGCTTGTTGATTATTTCTCGCCAAGTAAATTTGCATAAACCTAATTTCTCAAAAATTACTAAAAATAATGGGGTAAAAAAAAGACCCATGAATGGGTCTTTTTTTAACATAGTTTATTAAGCTTGTTTAGTCTTTTCTTCAGATAAGAAGAACCATGTATCTAAAACTGAGTCTGGGTTGAGTGAAACAGATTCGATACCTTGTTCCATTAACCAACGAGCAAGATCTGGGTGGTCTGATGGTCCTTGACCACAAATACCCACATATTTACCTGCCTTACGACATGCATGAATCGCCATTGAAAGAAGAGCTTTTACTGCTGGATCACGTTCATCAAATAAATGAGAAACGATACCTGAGTCACGGTCAAGCCCAAGCGTTAACTGAGTTAAGTCATTTGAACCGATTGAGAAGCCATCAAAATGCTCTAAGAATTGTTCAGCAAGTAGAGCATTGGTTGGTAATTCACACATCATGATCACTTTAAGACCATTTTCACCACGTTTTAAGCCATTTGCAGCAAGAAGTTCAATAACACGTTTTGCTTCAGCAACTGTGCGGACGAATGGGATCATGATTTGAATGTTAGTTAGACCCATTTCATCACGAACTTTCTTCAATGCACGGCATTCTAATTCGAAGCAGTCACGGAAGTTGTCAGAAACATAACGGCTCGCACCACGGAAGCCCAACATCGGGTTTTCTTCTTCAGGTTCGTATAACTTACCACCGATTAAGTTCGCGTATTCATTCGATTTGAAGTCTGACATACGTACGATGACAGGTTTATCAGCAAATGCAGCAGCAAGTGTAGAAATACCTTCAACGAGTTTTTCAACGTAGAACTCGATCGGTGAAGAGTAACCTGCAGTACGGGTCATCACAGCTGCACGTGTTTCGCGAGGTAAGCTGTCAATATTGAGTAATGCTTTAGGGTGAACACCAATCATACGGTTGATGATGAACTCTAGACGTGCAAGACCAATACCTTCGTTTGGAATTTGAGCGAAGTCAAATGCACGATCAGGGTTACCAACGTTCATCATGATTTTGAACGGAAGTGTTGGCATAGATTCAATCGAGTTACGTTGAACTTCGAAATCTAAAGCGCCTTCGTAAATGAAACCTGTATCGCCTTCAGCACATGAAACAGTTACTTCTTGACCATCAACAAGTACTTCTGTTGCGTTACCACATCCAACAATTGCTGGAACACCGAGTTCACGTGCAATAATCGCGGCATGACAAGTACGACCACCACGGTTTGTAACGATCGCAGCAGCACGTTTCATAACTGGTTCCCAATCAGGATCGGTCATGTCAGAAACAAGAACGTCGCCATCTTGGACTTTGTCCATTTCTTTGATTGAATTAACAATACGGACTTTACCAGAACCGATACGTTGACCGATTGAGCGACCTTCACAAAGAACTGTACCTTTTTGTTTTAATAGGTAGCGTTCCATTGTGCCGACATTCTCACGGCTTTTCACAGTTTCAGGACGTGCTTGAACGATGTAAATTTGACCATCATCACCGTCTTTCGCCCATTCGATATCCATTGGCGCACCGTAGTGTTGCTCAATGATTAACGCCTGCTTAGCAAGTTCTTGTAATTCTTGATCATTTAAAGCAAATTGTTGGCGTTCAGTTTTTTCAACATCCACAACAACAACTGATTTACCTGCAGAGCCTTCTTCACCATAGATCATTTTTTGGTGTTTAGAGCCGAGGTTACGACGCAATACTGCGTGTTTACCTGCATTTAAAAGTGGCTTAGATAAATAGAATTCATCAGGGTTTACAGCACCTTGTACGACCATTTCGCCTAAACCGTAAGATGCAGTAATGAATACAACGTCACGGAAACCAGATTCAGTGTCCAGTGTAAACATTACACCAGCAGCACCAGTTTCTGAGCGAACCATACGTTGCACACCAGCAGAAAGAGCAACGATGTCATGATCGAAGTTTTGGTGTACACGGTAAGCAATTGCGCGGTCGTTATAAAGTGAAGCAAAAACTTCCTTAATCGCGATTAAGACGTTGTCAATACCGCGGATGTTTAGGAAAGTCTCTTGTTGTCCTGCAAAAGATGCGTCTGGTAAATCTTCTGCAGTCGCAGATGAACGAACGGCAACCGCGATCTCAGGGTTGCCGTTAGAAAGAGTTGCGAATGCATCACGAACTTCTTTTTCAAGTGCTGGAGTAAGCGGAGTATCAACGATCCATTGACGAATTTTAGCACCAGTTTCAGCAAGTGCATTTACGTCGTCAACATTGAGTTGTTTGAGCTCGGCTGAAATTTTGGCATTAAGACCACTTTGCTCAAGGAATTCACGGTAAGCTGCGGCAGTTGTTGCAAAACCACCTGGAACTGATACACCAGCATTTGCTAAATGGCTGATCATTTCGCCTAGAGATGAGTTTTTACCGCCCACGATTTCTACGTCGTGTTTACCTAATTTTTCCAGACCGATTACGCGTGCTTCCAAAGTTGTTACTCCACTTTTGCAGTATTAATCACTATCTTGGCATGATATTTTTCTGTGAAAACTTAGCAAACTTTCATTACTAAGCGACAGTCATGTAAGATCGGTTTACTATAAAGATTATATAGTACTTAGACAAATATTTGAGGATTAATTTAATGGCAGAAAGTAAAGATATTAAACGAAGTGTTTTTTTTATTTCCGATGGTACTGCCATTACGGCTGAAACACTCGGGCATTCTTTATTGGCTCAATTTCCTCATGTCGATTTTGATATTCATATCATTCCTTATATCACTACAGAAGAAGCCGCAATGAACGTCGTTGCAGAGATTAACGCGCGCGCAGAGTCTGATGGTCAACAACCTCTGGTCTTTGATACTCTTGTGGATCCCTATGTTCGGGACATCATCAATACGGCAAATGCGGTTAATTTAGATGTGTTTGAAGGGTTAATTAGTAAGCTATCTGAGGTGCTTGGAACAGCCCCTACAACTTTAGTCGGACAAACACATGCTGTGACTGATTCTGAGTCTTATAAGGCACGTATTGATGCTGTACATTTCGCGCTGGATAATGATGATGGCGCACGTACAAGACACTATGATAAAGCGGATTTAATTTTGATTGGAGTTTCGCGTTCTGGTAAAACACCGACCTCAATTTATTTGTCATTACAATTTGGTATTCGAGTTGCGAACTATCCGTTAACTGAAGAAGATTTGGATGACAACCGTTTGCCAGCAGTTTTACGTCCACATAAGCATAAATTGTTTGGATTAATGATTGACGCTGATCGTTTGGTGGCAATTCGATCTGAACGCAAAGCCAACAGTCGTTATGCAAGTTTTAGCCAATGCCAGATGGAATTGCGTGCAATCGAAGGTATTTATATTTCTGAAGGGATTAAATATCTAAATGTTTCAGAAATGTCGATCGAAGAAATTTCAACACGAGTATTGCAAATGACTGGCTTAAAACGTCGGATTGGTTAAATTTGTAAATCTAATTTAAAAAAAAGAAGCACTAGCTGTGCTTCTTTTTTATTAAGCGATTAATCGTCATAAATACTCATAAATACTCATAAAATTCAAAAATTATATAATTCAAGTGTCTATAATTTCATCATAAAATATCATTTAGAATCACATTTATCTACAAAATGATGATCACTATTCGTACGTTGTAATAATAATATCTACTAAGTGTTCGATTCCTTCCATACTTTGAATGGCATTTTCAGTAATTTTCACGACTGGCCATGTGATCAATTTACAGTTTTCTCGCTGTAAGGCGCTGTAATAATGATCGGATTTAAAAAATATTTTTTGCGACGAAGCTGGATTTGGCATCAATTGTCTTTTTAACCAAGTATCTGAAATCTGAGAATCTAAATATCGTATTGCCAATGTCGTCTTAATTCGCTGATTAAATAATCGTTTATTTTTAGCGATGAGGGGATGAGCAATAATTTTTTGAATCCCTTTTTCAGTGTGTGGCAAAACGAAATGAGGTGTCATTTGAAATACTTTGACGAATAGCGCATTTTGACAAACCACATCTAAATGTGAAACTGACATTTGATTGGCACCAATAATCGCGACCTTTAATCCTGAAAAATCGGTTTGTTTGATGTCCTCAGCTGAGATAATTTTTCCTTTAAAGTTGGAAAAATACTCAGCTTCATTATGAAAGAACGAATCCGTGTGGGCTTTATTCCTTTTTTTCATTTCTGTACCTAATTATTGTTTTAGTGGGTTGCTTTTGGTTCTGCAGTTAATTCATATATCCAAGATGGGATTTTAGGTAAAGATTTTTCTGGAATCTTATCAGTCATTTTTACCATGGTGTCGACAGGGATATGAAACCATTTATTACGTCGATTCATGGCACTTCGTGCATGGAAGTTAATAATTTGATACCAAGGATTACGACGACCTTCTGCAGTACGTCCACCTATTCGAGCAAATTTGTGCATCGCTGCATAGAGCTTTTCTTCTGGCAGACCTAGTTTAATCACATTATCACGCATTTTGTTAATGAGTGGTAAGTATGCAAGAATACCAAGTAATAAACGTGGATCTACAACTCGCGCTGCCATTTTAGAAAGCTCAATAAAGGTTTTATTGTAGCCTTGATCTTCCATGACACTAAATCCAACACCTAAATGACGAGCTTCATCGCCATTAATCAGTTCAAAAGCTTGATGACAAACTGGGTCTTCTACAGTGTCCAATAGGAATGTACAAAGTGCGCCATCAAGAGCGACTTCCAGCATCGGAATGACAGCACCTAGAATATAGAAGGGCATTTCATCAGCATAAGTGTCGAGCCATTCGATGATCAGTCTTAAATTTTTATTGGGTTTAGGAATATCGCCTTCAAGCATACCCCATCTTTTCATCAGTGCCATTTCGGCATTGGCGTGACGCTGTTCCTCAGCGTGGAAAATGGCATACATTTCGCGAAGCGTATCTGTCGGTGCTTTTTTTGACATCGCAGAAAATGCACGAGCACCTACATGTTCGATCCACATTAGATCAGCCATAAAATCTTTAAGCTTGGGCCACTGTTTTGCGGTGACTAATTCTTTGCCAGGAGCATCCCAGTCAATATCCGAGAGTGTCCATTGAGTATGTTTTACTTTATCCAACATTTTTTCTAAGTCGATAGAGGCCATGTTATACATCCGTATTTATTTTTTAATCATGAAATTTTATCGCTTAAAAATGTGATGTGTTTTGCAGAAGTGCTTATTTTAGTTTGATATAAAATGCCAAATTTTAAGTATTTGATTATGAATAATTAATATTGTTGGTTAAAAGAATTTTTTCATTGGAATAGTCTTTTAGGGACATTTGATGTCATTTATTGCCAATAGTTGTTTGACAAACTCAAGAAATGAAAGAGTAATTAATTATAGATTTGAAATCAAAACCATTACTCAATCATTTCAGGATTTTTTTGATCTAAGCATTTTGCTTAATTTGCATTAAATACTCAAAGTTTTGAATGCGTTTGTCTGTATCGTAGATATCACAGGTAAAAATAAACTCATCTACATCATAAGGCACCAGTAGTTGTTCAAGACCTTGTTTCACTGTTTCTGGTGATCCGATTTGAGCCATTGCGTAAAAATTGTCAACTGACATCTTTTCTGGAGCAGACCAAATTCCATCCATTGATTTAACTGGAGGTTTGAGTTTTAAGCTTTGCCCACGCATTAAGCCTAATACACGTTGATAAGCGCTAGTAGCCAAGTATTCAGCTTCTTCATCAGTATCAGCTACAACAGTTGGAACGCCCATAGATACATAAGGACGATCCAAATATTCAGAAGGTTCGAAGTTTTCTCTGTAAAGTTGAATCGCTTGACCCAGCATACGAGGGGCAAAGTGAGAAGCAAAAGAATAAGGTAAGCCAAGTTTAGCAGCCAATTGTGCGCTAAATAAGCTAGAACCTAACAGCCATACGGGAACATGTGTTCCTTGACCTGGTGTCGCTTTGATTCTCTGATGTGGCGATGGTTCCCCCAAATAGCTCAAAATTTCGAGCACGTCTTGTGGAAATTGATCTTCAGTCTCTTGACGACCTCGGCGTAAGGCACGCATGGTCAATTGATCTGTACCTGGTGCGCGTCCTAGTCCGAGCTCAACTCGATCAGGATAAAGCGTTGCTAGTGTTCCAAATTGTTCTGCTACAACAAGTGGTGCATGATTAGGCAGCATGATTCCGCCAGAACCTACTTTTAAAGAGGAGGTGTTAGCAAGGATATAGCCTAATAACACAGCTGTAGCTGAGCTAGCGATACCATCCATATTATGGTGCTCTGCAAGCCACAGTCGTTTAAAACCCAATTGTTCGATTTTTTGTGCTAACTCCAAAGCATGCTGTAGTGAAAAAGCAATCGTTTTATCATCACGTACAGGAGCGAGTTCCAATACTGAAAACTCGATATCTTTTAAGCTTCGCATAACTTTCTACTCTTTTGAACACTCATAAAGATGTTAATACGAACTCGAGTATTTGTATATTGAAAAAAAACGATATAAGTGTAAATAAAAAAGCGCTCTAGGTTGAGCGCTTGAATTTTAAGAGTTTGGAATTAGCGTTTACCGTTTTTATACCAGCCTAAATGACGACCATTGTCACTTCTGTAATTACGGTCATTATAACGATAGTTTGAATTGCGATAACCGCTTTCACGGCGATCATAACGATCTCTATAGTCATCTTCGCGACGATCTTCAGCCACTTTTTTACCTAAAACTGAACCACCAGCTGAACCTAATGCAGCCCCAGCATAACCAGCATTTGTTCCGCCCATATTATTACCAACGGTGTAACCACCAGCACCACCTAATGCTGCACCAATTGCAGCAGCATTACGATCTTTTTTATTCGCTGATGCAGCTGCGCCACCAGCACCACCAATCGCTGATCCGATCATTGCTCCAGTCGAGCCACCCATTTGTTGACCAATCGCAGCACCAACGACTCCACCTAAAGCAGATGTGAGGGCAACTCTAGACGAACTATCAGCATAAGCAGTTGTTGTACTCAAGGCCGCAGTTGCGATCGCAGCAGCAAATAACTTTGAATTGAATTTCATGGGGAACTCCTTGTCGAAGTCTTATATTTGATGGTTTTAATTTAATCCAAATTTCTGCAATCATTTTGGAGAGCAAGTTGCTGGTTTGTATTTTTCTCTCCCTAATTTATCCATAATTAATTTGTTAATAAAAAAATGCGCCCTAAGGCGCATCGAGGTGAATACAGAGTATTCAAAGGGGAAACTAACAATCAGATTATATTAACGACGGCTATGTTTTTTCTTTTTCCATTTACGATCTTGACGTGAATCATATGCTTTGTCTTTCGCAATTTTGTTACCAAGAGCAGCACCACCAGCAGCACCTAAAGCAGAGCCGATATAACCGCCATTGGTTCCACCCATACTATTACCTACGGTATAACCCGCACCGCCACCTAATGCACCTCCAATGGCAGATTCAGTACGGTTACGTTTATTACTAGCAACAGCAGCACCACCAGCACCACCAAGTGCTGCACCTAAAGTTGCACCTGTTGTGCCACCCATGTTTTTACCAATTGCTGTACCTGCTACACTACCTAAAGCACTCGCAGCAGCGACACGCGCTGTACTGTCTGCATGTGCAGATACCGTGAACATTGATGCAGTGGCTAAGGTGGCTGACATTAATAGGGTATTTAATTTCATGTGTGACTCCATGTCCTTGTTCGTGGACGAGTAATAATTCGTTGAGCACAATGTAACAAGAAGTGAAGCACTAAATATGTAGAAGTTAACCTAGAGTTTTACGTTTTGGTTGCACAATGTTGTTTTTATATTACAACTGATCATTCAATATGCATTATTGGGCTGATTAAGAAGAAACTATGGAGAGTTGATTCAGTAAACAGTTTTTAAACTTGGCAGTTATGGAGCTAATTTTTGATTATCCATTAATTGGGTGTGACAAGGATTTAAAAAATGGTTTTGCAATGTCATTCTATATAAATATGTTAATTGAATGTCAGAGTCGTTAAACTACTCGCAATTTTAGAAATATTAATTTAAGGCAGTCCTTAAGTTAATCCAGTATTAGAGATTTTATTTAACATGAAAGAATCGTTACGTTTACGATTAGACCAACTTTGTGATCGTCATGAAGAATTAGAAGCGCTATTGGCTGATGTTGAAGTCATTTCCGACAATAAGCGTTTCCGTAATTTGTCACGTGAACACAATGATTTGACTGAAATCACCACTGTTTGGAAAAAATATACCCAAGCGGAAGAAGATATTGTAACGGCTGAAGCAATGTTGTCAGATCCTGACTTTAAGGAAATGGCTCAAGAAGAAATTAAAGAAAATAAAGCATTAATTGAATCTTTAGAGGCAGAATTGAATGTTCTGATGATTCCGAAAGATCCAAATGATGCGAACTCTGCATATCTGGAAGTACGTGCAGGGACAGGTGGCGATGAAGCTGCGATTTTCTCTGGTGATTTATTCCGTATGTACAGTAAATATGCTGAATCACAGGGTTGGCGTGTCGAAATCCTTTCTGAAAATGAAGGTGAACATGGCGGTTACAAAGAAATTATTTGTTTAATTAATGGTGAAGGTGTTTACGGACGCTTAAAATTTGAAAGCGGTGCTCATCGAGTTCAGCGCGTTCCTGCAACTGAATCACAGGGGCGAGTTCATACTTCAGCTTGTACCGTTGCAATTCTTCCTGAAATTGATGTTGATACGACTGTAGATATTAACCCTTCAGACTTGCGTATTGATACTTATCGTGCATCTGGGGCGGGTGGTCAGCACGTCAATAAAACGGATTCTGCTGTACGAATCACGCATATTCCGACAGGTACTGTTGTTGAATGTCAGGAAGAGCGTTCACAACATAAGAACAAAGCAAAGGCAATGGCATTATTGGCATCTCGTCTTGAGAATGCTAAACGTGCAGCAGCTGATGCTGCGACATCTGAAATGCGCCGTGATTTGGTGGGTTCAGGTGATCGTTCAGAACGTATTCGTACCTATAATTATCCTCAGGGTCGTATGACTGATCATCGTATTAACTTAACTTTATATAAGTTGGATGCAGTGATGGAGGGAGATTTGACTGAGCTTTTAGATAGCTTACATCGTGAATATCAAGCGGATCAATTGGCAATGCTTGCACAGCAGAATGGTGGTTAATGAACATTCAACAAGCGCTTGCACTGCGTGGTGAGCCTGAAAGTTATGAGCGTCAAGAAAATGCTTGGTTGCTCGAACATATCACTAAAATTGATTCATTCGATTTGGTGATGAAGAAGGATAAAGAGCTCACTGCAGAACAAGAGCAGACGTATCGAGAGGCGATTTCTCGGATTGAAGCAGGTGAGCCTTTAGCTTATGTCACAGGTTCGCAACCTTTTTGGACATTGGACTTAAAAGTGACGTCCGATACTTTGGTGCCTAGACCGGACACCGAAGTTTTGGTGGAGACAGTTTTAAAGTTAGAGTTGCCTGAGGATGCGCGCGTTGTAGATTTAGGAACTGGGACAGGCGCCATTGCATTGTCACTCGCTTCCGAACGTCCTAATTGGTCTTTAACAGCAACTGATATTTATGAGCCTACATTGGAAGTCGCTAAATTTAATGCCGAGCAACATGACTTAGATCAGGTTCAATTTGTACTAGGCAGTTGGTTAAAACCGTTTGGGCGTCAATTTTTTGATGTCATTGTATCTAATCCGCCTTATATTGATCCAGCAGATGAACATATGCACAATTTGGCGACCGAGCCTCAACGTGCATTAATCTCTGATAAAAAAGGTTTAGCTGATCTTGAGCAAATTATTTTACAAGCCAAGAAGCATCTGACTGTTGAAGGTTGGGTGGTACTTGAACATGGATATGATCAAGCAGACGCTGTTCAGCATCTATTTCGTCAAGCAGGTTATAAGAAAGTGAGAACCGTTAAAGATTATGGTGGTAACGATCGCGTGACTTTAGCACAATGGCCTCATTAGAAATAAAAAAGCGACTTTAGGTCGCTTTTTTATTGATTCATCTTTTGATGACATCACGCCATAACAATAATTTTGATTCAAATACTTTCATTATGGTATCCGTGATTTTTCCCAATATTGCCAATAAAATAATAGCAATGATCACAATATCTGGACGCGATGTTTCACGTCCATCACTTAATAAATATCCAATACCTTGCGTTGCTGCAATGAGTTCAGCGGCAATCATAAACATCCAAGCTAAACTCAAACTATTGCGCAAGCCTGTAAGGATAGATGGAGAAGCTGCGGGTAAAACCATTTGGTAGATTTGTTGCCATCGATTCAGTCTATACACTTGAGCCAACTCAATCAATTTTCGGTCGACACCATGAATACCAGCCACAGTATTGGTATAGGTTGGAAAAAAAGCACCAATCGCAATGAGGGTGATTTTTGAGGATTCATCAATACCAAGCCATAACAAAAGGAGAGGAATCCACGCAAGACTAGGAATTGACTTAATTGCAGAAAAGGTCGGTTCAATAAACTCTTCTGCATGGCGATTGAGTCCTACCAAAACTGCAAAAAATAGTGCTAAGCCACTACCAATAGCAAACCCTAAAAACACTCGCCATGTACTTGCCCAAATATGTTGACCTAAATCATTCTTAGCAAGTTCTTGCAGGGAAACAAATAAGCTACTTGGTGCAGGTAGCATATAAGGTTCAACTACACCACCTCGAACCAAAATTTCACACAGCAGTACCAGTAATACAGGGAGGAAAATACCTTTCAACCATTTATTCCCTTTTGTCGACAGTTGTGATTGGACATTGATATTCCGATGCTCAATTGCTTTTTCACTGATCGCCATTATTTTGTCACCACTTTTTGAGCGAATGAGGCATTAAATAACTGTTGAACAACTTGATTTACATTTGTTCCTTTACGAACTAAGTCTTCTTCAGTCAAGATTTTGCCGGATTTTTGTAGTGCATTAATATGTTGGGCTGTAGGAATGTTTTGATTAAAGTCAGTACGCTGAAGCTGAAGTTTTGCAACCTCTAAAGGTAGTTTAGCTTCAGTGGCGAGTAACTGCGCCAGTTTATCTGGATTGGCTTTTGCCCATTTACGTGCTTGCTCATACGCTTTAATTACGGCTTCAATTGCTTCTGGGCTAGATCGAGTAAATGGCTCTTTGACGCTTAACACGCTATAACTATTAAAGCCTACATTACGATAAAGCAGTTTTGCACCCGACTGAACTTGAGCTGATGCCATCAAAGGGTCTAAGCCAGCCCAAGCATCCACTTGTTTACGTTCTAACGCCGTTTTGCCATCTGGATGTTGCAAATGAACAAGCTGTACATCTTTTTTATTCAATCCAACGGTATCTAAAGCTTGTAGCGTAAATAAAAATGGGTCAGTTCCTTTTGTTGCGGCAATTTTTTTACCTTTTAGATCTTTTAAGGATTTAATCGGGGAGTCTTTTGGCACGACTAAAGCTGTCCATTCAGGTTGGCTTTGGATATAAACTGTTTTAACAGGGCTACCATTGGCACGACTTAATACAGCGGCAAGACCAGCAGTTGAAGCAAAATCAACACTGCCGCTATTGAGATATTCTAAGGAGCGATTACTGCCTTGACTAAATACCCATTTGATTTTGGTATTGGGTAAAGCCTTTTCTAATAGCTTTTGATTTTTAACCACTAAGCTCGTAGGAGCATAATAGGCATAATCCAGTTTGATTTCCTTAGGAAGTGCGGCATTGGCTCCACTATGAACAACACTAATTGCTAAACCCAACAGTCCTAATTTCAATGGAGATATCGATTTTTTCATTAAAGTACCTGATTTAATTCGCTAAATTTTCGATATAAATAGCCTTTCAGGTGATTTGTGACAAAAAAGAAAATGAGATATTAAAAGAACAAATTTTGATAAAGTTAAAATTATGAGTTAACAAATTGAAATCAAATCAATATTTTATAAATATTGTGGTTTTGTGAAAATATAGTGATTTATCAGAACTTTATATAAATTAATGCAATGAGATGAAGGTCACATAATTTAATATAGCAAGGCTAAGAGTGAAAATGAGACCAAACCATATCAGCTTGATCTCAATACTCACATTATACGAAATACTCAGTTGAAATATCGCTCACTTCAAGAAGGTCTAATGAGTCTGACTCCAAAGCCAAGCATAGCGCTACTACCTTTAAAGTGTCCGAAATTTTTGAAGCATCTTTTAACGCAATACCAGATTTCAGTTCATTAAGACGCTCAGTTGAAATATCTAATGCAAGTGCAGTTTCACTTGCATCTTGAGTGTCTAGGAATTGATTGATTGCATTTTTTAAATCTATTTCAGATGCATTCAGAATGCTCATTTGAAGCTGCTCTGTAATTTGATCTGAATCTTGATTAAGTGCATGGGGGAAAGTTTGAGCAAAATTTTGCTCTAAGACATCGATCATTTTAAACATGATTGAACCTTTAGGAGATATGGCAAACTGCCGAAATGAATAAGATTAAAATAGTCTAAATATTAGCCGAATTCAAAAGAATAACGATGACTGTATGGTTTTTAAATCATGTCACTAAAGCAAACTTAACTGTAATGTGTGATTAATTTTTTATATTAAATAAATATTAAATTATAACTATTTTGAATTATTTAGACCAATTGGTCACTGAATAAATTGAATCCGTATTAGAGGAGGATTACCCTAAAGCCAACTTAAAACTAAAAAAAGGATAATGAGATTTATGAATATTCAAGGAAAAGTGATTGTTATTACAGGTGGCGCTTCTGGGTTAGGTGCGGCGACAGCAGCTTATCTTCAACAGCAGGGTGCTCGTGTGGTAATTGTTGATATGAATGCATCTTTGGGCGAGCAGACGGGTCAAGAAATTGGTGCAGAGTTTATTCAACTAGATGTAACTGATGAAAAAGCAGTTGAATCATTCTTTGCACACATACAAGGAAAATATGGACAATTAAATGGTTTAATCAACTGTGCTGGTATTGCACCATCAGCTAAAGTGCTTGGTCGCGATGGCCTACATGCCTTAGATATGTTCCAAACAGTGCTGAATATCAACGTCAGTGGAACCTTTAATATGTTGCGCTATGCTGCGCAATTAATGTCACAGTATACGCTTTCGGGGGAAGAGGAAGAACGCGGTGTCATTGTGAACACGGCTTCAGTTGCTGCTTTTGACGGTCAAATTGGTCAGGCTGCATATTCTGCATCTAAGGGCGCTGTTGTTGGTATGACTTTACCATTGGCGCGTGAGTTAGCACGTGAAAAGATCCGTGTTATGACTATTGCGCCAGGAATCATGGAAACCCCGATGCTTAAAGGTCTTCCGCAAAATGTGCAGGATGCATTGGGACAGATGGTTCCATTCCCACCACGTTTAGCTAAACCTGAAGAATTTGCGAAACTGGTTGGACATATCTTTGAAAATTCGTATTTAAATGGTGAAGTGATTCGATTGGATGGCGCAATTCGTATGGCGCCAAAATAATATATGAAAATCAGTTTAGTCTTCACTTAAATAAACGACTAAACTGATCTCAGATGCTTTATGGTGAAATCGCCGGACGAGCTACATTTCGATACTTCTCAAGTAATGCATCAAGCCGGGCTACAGTTTCAATATCCGCGAAACCATCATATTTCTCAGGATAAAAATGCATTTGGAATGCGGATACAACATTTTGAGTGACTTGATCATATTGACCAGTGACAGGAATGTTATATCCGTATAATGCCAATTTGCTTTGTAACGAAGCAATATCATTCTTCCAAGGATGATAGGTACGATAATAATTTACAGTGTCGTTATCGTACCAAGCACCAATGTTGTAGTCTTCATATAAACGTTTCCAAGGAAATAGCGGACCTGGATCGAATTTACGACCTGGAGAAATATCACTGTGCCCCAAAATTCGGTCGGGTCTGATCTCGTATTTTTTAGTCATTTTTAAAATAATATCCGCAAGGACTTCGATTTGTTGTTTTGATGAAAATGGATACCATCGACGTTGCATCAAAGGGAGTTGTTCATCATCTGCAGGGAAACCGAGATTTTCAATTTCAATTCCGATACTCGAGGCATTCAAACTACTGTTGGTCTGCCAAGAACTCGCGCCAGCATGCCAAGCTCTTTTATCATCAGGCACAAGACGGTACACAGTAAATTTACCATTGGTTGGTAATTCGGGTACAAAATAGTGACTACTGGCAGGAAAATTAGGATCTTTAAACAAAGCTAGAGTTTCGTCTTTAGATACTGCTGTGTAGTGCAGAATCAAGAACATTTGCCGATTGTCTTGATTCGGTGAAGTGTTCTCTTCGTCCAGATCATAAAGCGTGCTTTCTATATATTCTGGTTGGGTATCCGAACCTTGATTGACGTATGTAATGTTGGTGATCTTTTCATCTTTACATGCCGTCAGGAATAAACTCGACATTAATAATGTAGCGAGTGCTAAAATTTTTTTATTCATAAGTATAACTGTCATTTATTGGATTTAGATGTTTTTAAAATCAATTGCTAGTGAATCAATTATTGAGATTATGTTTATTGATATTAAAAAATAAAATAATAAAAATTAAACAAACCTATTCGAATTGTAACAATAAGGTACAGATCTTCTAGGGTAAAAATTATCTTCAGAATTGTATGAATAGACTGCTTATTTATTCGGTATCATAGGCTTATACAAGCATGTAATCAGGGTGTTTAGGTGAGTGATAGCATTGAACTGAGTGATGTTGAGCTACAGTTGTACGCAAGACAAATATTACTAGAGGATTGGGATATTGATGCACAAGAAAGATTAAAACTGTCCAATGTGCTTATTATTGGTTGTGGTGGGATAGGGTGTTTGACTGCAGAGTTGTTGGCAAGAGCAGGTGTAGGTAAGTTGACACTCATCGATGCTGATACTGTAGAAATCAGTAATTTACAGCGACAACTTGCCTTTGATCATCATGATGTGGGTTTTTACAAAGCTGAAGTGTTAGCAAAGAAAATTTCTCAAATTAATCCTTATATTAAGATTGAATACATCACTTCAAAAATTGATTTTAATAATGCTGCCGCACTGATTACACATCAAGATCTTGTGTTAGATGGTTGTGATAATTTTGAAACCCGTTATTTGGTCAATCAAATCTGTAAGGATGCGAATGTTCCACTCATCAGTGCTTCTGCAATTGGTTTGCAGGGTCAGTTATTTATGGTGGATGGTGAATCAGCGTGTTATGAATGTCTTTTTCCCAAAGAAGATCATGCAGATGATAGTTTAAGGTGTGCAGATTCAGGAGTTTTAGCAACAACTCCTAACGTGATGGCAAGTATGCAAGCACATCATGCGCTATTATATCTGGGGTTAAATTTAACACCATTAAAACAGAAGATCCTTCTATGGAATGGAAGGAACATGCAACAGCGAATTTTGAATTTTGACAAGGATAAAGAATGTCAAATCTGTCACAGCAGTCAATCCGCAAAGACAATTTAATTTGCTACACTCAACATATCGAAATTTAATATCGACATTATGAAAAATAATATTTGGTTAGATGGTTTACGCTCAGTGGCCCGTGTAGGTGAAACTGCGGTCATTGCTGCGCGAGCAGGGATTAAATACGCGACAGAAAAACCGAGTAATGCGAAATTAATGCGCGAAACTTTCGAGTCACTTGGTTCAACGTATATTAAGTTGGGACAGTTTATTGCCAGCACGCCTTCATTATTTCCACGTGAATATGTTGAGGAATTTCAAGGGTGTTTAGATCAGACACCTAAACTCCCATTTAGCTATATTGAAAGTGTCTTGAATGCTGAGTTTGAAGGTCGTGATTTAGGTGAAATTTTCGCATCTATTGATGAAACGCCATTAGCTTCTGCTTCGATCGCACAAGTGCATGCTGCTAAATTGGTGAGCGGCGAAGATGTCGTGATCAAAGTGCAAAAACCTGGTGTTGAAACCATCCTTTATACGGATTTAAATGTCCTACATTGGGCGACCAAGATTCTAGAGAAGGCAGTTCCTAAAGTTAAATTTGCTTCACTTGCGGATATTGTTGAAGAAATCAAAACACGTATGGTTCGTGAAGTTGATTTTATTGAAGAAGCAAAAAATATTGATGATTTTGTTAATTATCTGCACATTACTCAAAATACCAAAGCGACTGCACCAAAGGTATATCATCAATATTCAACACGCCGTGTCCTGACAATGCAGCGTCTGTATGGCGTGCCGTTGACGGATTTCGATGTGGTTCGTCAAGTTTCCAAAGACCCATCACAGGTTTTGATTACTGCCATGAACACATGGTTTGGTAGTTTGATGATGTGTGAAAGTTTCCATGCAGATTTACATGCAGGCAACCTCATGCTTTTGGATGATGGTCGCATTGGATTCATTGATTTTGGTATTGTGGGACAATTAAAGCCTGAAGTATGGACTGCATGTATTGCTTTCATGGATGCATTGCAAAATACCAATTATCCATTGATGGCAGAAAATATGCTGAAAATGGGCATGACCAATACGCAAATTGATACAACAGTTTTGGCAAACGATTTAGAACGATTATTCAGTGGCGTGCTCACCGCTGATCCTCAGCAAATTCTGTCATCTAATCCAGCCGACTTAAATGACATCATGATGGATATGGTGGCTGTAGGTGAGCGTCATGGCATCCGTTTCCCACGGGATTTCGCATTGCTGTTTAAACAAATGCTTTATTTTGATCGTTTTATGAGAATTCTTGCGCCGTACACTGATATTTATGCAGATCAGCGCTTACAAATGGTACAAACAATCGATCCTAATCTTTTGTTGAAACATTAAATCTTAAACAAGTGTTAAAATATAAAAGCAAATCCTCAATAGAAGAGGATTTGCTTTTATCGCCTCCCGTCAAGTGTGCTATCACTGTTTGATAGTTTACGAAAAGGTCATGATTGAAGATGGATTCCATATTAATTGAAGGTTTGAAAGTTGAAACAGTCATCGGATGTTTTGACTGGGAACGGCAAATCATTCAACCATTATTGCTTGATCTTCATATTGCGACTGATTTAGAGCAGGCATCAAATTCAGATCTTCTCGCTGATACTTTAAATTATGCTGAAATTTGTGAAATCGCGACTCAGACGATTCAAAAAGCTCAACCTGAATTAATTGAATTTGCTGCAAAAATTGTCCTCAAAGCTTTGTTTGACCAATATCCAGCAATTGAGTCTATTCAAATTACTGTGCGTAAGCCTGCCATTATTCCACAAGCCAATTCAGTAGGAATTCGTCTTGAAAGACACCGTAATGATTTATGCGCTAGCATTGGCGAGTAATAGCCAACCGCACAATCATCTGGTGAATGCATTAAAACAAATTGCGTCATTGGGATGTATTACGCGTTCTCCTATCTATGTCATACCTTGTCGAGATGGTGTTGGACAAGATTATTGGAATGCTGCATGTTTATTAGAATCAAAGCAGCAAGTCAATGAAATTACCAATCTTTTAAAAGCGCTGGAAAAAGCTTCTGGTCGAGTCCGTCCGTCACATGATATCTCTTTGGATGTAGATCTCATTGCATGGGGAAATACGCTCCAAAATATGCAATTTAATCCAAAAAAAATGCCATTAGCCTTAGATGTTAAAATTCCAATGTTTGATATTTGGGAAAATCCATTATTTGAGCATGAAGCGCATCATTTTCCTCAAGTGTCACTAGATGGTTCATTTTCTAAAATAGGATGAGTTTCGCCGAATAGTCCATCGGTAGCATTGATCAAATATGTCTTTGATACGCAAATAGGCTCTGATGTAACAATAATCGGCTTCTTTTGAATGGACTAATTTTTATAATACCGCACTTCAAAATAAATAAGCTCCATATCAAGAAGATGTATAAAATTATTGTGTTAAGCGCAATTTTGGCGTTCCTCTCAGGTTGTGCAACGCTTTCCCCTCAAGAGTGTCGAACTGCTCAATGGTCGGAAATAGGTGAAAAAGATGGAAGCAGTGGTTATTCGAATCGCATTGATAAACATCAAAAAGCCTGTTCAAAAGTGAATATTGAACCTGATCACAAGTTATATGAAAAAGGTTACCAACTCGGGCTTCGTTCATATTGTCAACCCGAAGTTATTTTCGATGGAGCTTTGGATGGAAGAGGTGGGTATAGGGTTTGTCCATCAGAGTTACATGCCCAATTAGCACCCTTTTATAATGTGGCCGATCAGTACTATCGTTCTAAGAAAGACAAAGATGCTAAAGATAAAGAAATTGAAACTTATCGAGACTACTTACTGGATGACAAAATCACCAAAGAAAAGCGGGAAGAGTATCTTAAGAAAATAAAGTCCTTAAAGCAGGATAAATTGCGGTTAGATTTGAATTTCAATCATGCTGAGCGTGAATTAAATAAGTTTAGACGATTCCATCATCTATAAAAAATGCGGCCCATGAGCCGCGTTTTTTTTAAATATAATAACTTGTTTTGGTCATGAGTTTGGATATACCCGTCATTGCGATTTTGACCGCAGCTGGTAATTCCACACCACCTGCATTTAGTGCAGTATCTCGATGTTGAAGTTCATCCTGATTCATCTGTTTCAAAATTTGACGAGAGCGTTCATCATGCGGTGGGAGTTGGTCAAGATGGTGTTGCAAATGCAGACTCACTTGGCGTTCAGTTTCTGCAACGAAGCCTAAACTGTATTTGTCACCAGCAATACCTGCAATCGCACCCATACCAAAAGAAAGACCATACCATACAGGATTGAGTAGACTTGTATGACTATCTAACTCTTTTAAACGATCTTCACACCATGCTAAATGATCTTGTTCTTCAATCGCGGCATGCTCCATTTCACGACGAACATTAGGCAATTTAGCTGTCAATGCTTGACCGTGATAAAGCGCTTGAGCGCAGACTTCACCACTGTGATTAACACGCATGAGTCCAGCAACATGCCTTGCTTCACTCACTGCGAGATGAGTCTCTGCTTGACTTGCTGGATTTTCACGTTGTGAGGTGGTGGTGCCTGGTACCAAACTACGCAGTGCTTGATCAAATGAATGGATAAATTTATCTAGACCTGTGTAGTGACGCATAACCTTAATCCTCTAAATCAATTTGAGCATTTTTTAACATTGGTTTTAAGCGTGTTAATAACCAAATCGTGTACAGAGCACTCAATATTGCTGTAATACCGAATAGAATCTTAATATCAATACTTAAGATACTTAAAATAATAATGGAGAATATAGCAGAAGACACCATGAATACTGCATTCATAATGTTATTAGCAGCCACTACGCGAGCACGATGTGAACACGGTGAATAGGCTTGCATCATGGCATACAGCGGAACAATATAAAAACCACCACTGATCCCCAATAAAGTAACTGCAATCATCACATGATAATAAATCATACCAGAATTAAACATGTCTGATATGCCAATAAAATCTCCAGTCCTTTCAGGAACAAAGGCTAAACTTCCTGCTAAATAGAAGGCGAAAACGGTTAAGCCTACTGCACCAATAGGCACCATTTTAATATTGACCTCTGAGCCACCAATTTTTCGGCATAGCAATGAACCTACACCAATACCCACAGAAAAAAAGGTAAGGAGGAGGCTGACCACATTTTCATTGGCGTGTAGATTTTGCTGAGTCATTTGAGGAATTTGAGTTAAATAAGTCGCGCCGTAAAACCAATACCAAGAATTACCCAATAAAATGGTAAAGATGAGGGGTAAACTTTTTGCATAACGTATGGTTTGAAAACTGGTTCGAAAGAAATTCCAATCGACATTGATATGATTTTCACGGACTTTTTGTTTGACAATGAAGCGACTACAACTATAACCAAGTATCGCGATGGTCAAGACCGTCAGGCTGATCCAAACTAAGTTGCCTTCAGAGTTTGAAATCACTACACCACCCAAGATCATCCCCATCAATATTGCAATGGAAGTACCTGACTGAAATAAAGCATTACCCGACATCAATTCATTCGGTTTTAATATTTCAGGGAGAATGGCGTATTTAATCGGTCCGAAGAAGGTACTGTGAGTACCCATGAGGAACAATGCTAATAACAATAGCCATAAATTGCCGAGTAAAAATCCAGCAGTACCAATCAGCATAATCAAGATTTCAAGCAATTTGATATTACGAATCAAGAAAGAGCGTTCGTATTTGTCTGCAATTTGTCCTGCAGTCGCTGAAAAAATGAAGTAAGGTAGAATAAAGAGAAGTGCAGCTAGATTATTCAGTGTGCTTACGCTTGCGGTCTGTTGTTGAATCCAACCATAGGTAATGACAAGCAATAAGGATTGTTTAAAGACATTATCGTTTAAGGCTCCAAAAAATTGAGTCAAAAACATAGGTAAAAAACGGCGCGAACTCAGTAGATGCTCTTGTTTTTGCATGACAATTCAGCTTTTTTAAAAATTATTAAGAAATGTGATGATTTAGTAACAATATCGGAAAATCATGTATCATATTTTCATCCTAAAAATTTCGAAAATACTAGAAATTTGATTCAGTTAGCTTGAGTGAAAAATCCGTATTTTCTATTTAAAATATAAAGTATTCAGAGCGCAGTATGCCATCGAAAACACAATTTAAAAAATCATTACTTTCCCAATGTGTACAGCACACATGGATATCAAATGATATCAATAAATGGTTCTATGCAAGTGTTTTTTTAGGTGCTCTTTCTTCACCTGTGTTATTTGCAGCCGATACAGTGGTTTCAAGTCAGGAGCTTGAGCCTGCGACATCCGTACAAGCCATCGAAAATAATAAACAAAAAATAGAAAACGTTGCGCAGCAACAGGGATTGTCAAAAGAAAAAATTGAAAGTATTGATCAAAAAATAGATCAGTTGAGTGGGCAAGATGATTTTAATAGTTATGAAATGCTTCAGCAGCAAGAGCAATTGAGTCCACAAGAGCAATTCAAGCCGATAGAATTTGATGATTTGGAGTTGCTGCCTGAGGAGAGTGTGGACCCTCGACTTGCCAATGAAATTTTATCAGTCGCTGAAGAAGCCAAGCAGGAAGCGCAAAATTTCAGATCGGGATTGACGACTCCAGCCATTCAAGTACAAGATCTACCTGCGAATGACATTTCAGAAGCTGAGTTAACAAAAGCGCCAGTCAACATTGATCAGTTGATGCAAAATATTCAGTCTGATCGTCAGATTGAGGTGTCTGAAAATGTGGAAGGACGTTCATTATCCGTTCAAACCCAAGAACCTGAAAATAAAGAACCAGAAAAAGTAAATGTGTTTAAACGCATTTTCTACAAAATACGTCCTCCACGTCTTAATCAGCCCGCTGCTGTGCCACGTATTACCGCAGATGTTACAGGCGCACCTAAACCACTCGCGGACAATATCAAAGCAAAGTTATCATCATTCACAGTTGAGTCATTTTCAGATTTCAATGCTGCCGTCCCGCAACTCCGTAATATGACTGTCCAAGCTGCACAAGCCGTAGGTTATTACGATGCTGAATTTAAGTTTGAAAAAGTCAGTGATAACCGTGTGCGTGTCAATGTCACACCTCATAATCCAGTAGTGGTGCGAGAACAAAATATTGAATTTACTGGGCCTGGGCAGAATCTTGCTCAATTGCAAGTGATTCGAGTGCTTCCTGATTTGGAGGTGGGTGATATTTTCGATCATGGTAAATACGAAGCGACAAAAGCTCGAATCATTGAAGCGGCGAATAACAACGGTTTCTTTGATTATTATTGGCGAATGCACGATGTCATGTTGGCCCGCCCTCAAAATCAAGCAGATATAAATTTGAAGATGGAAACAGGTGAACGTTATAAGCTGGATGATGTGCAGTTTAGAATGAGTGATCCATCAAAAAAATTACCGATTCGTGAAGATATTTTAAGAACATTAGCTCCTTGGCAAGAAGGTGCAGACTTTACCGCATGGCGTGTAAATGTATTAGCCAACAACTTAACCAATTCACGTTATTTTAACTATAGCCTCGTTGACGCTGTTAAACCTGATCCAATTATTAAGCCGCTTGAACTCGCACCTGATTTGCAGGCTTTAGTGGATGAGCAAAAAATCGATCGAAGTTTATTAACAGGTCAAGAAAAGGCTGAACAACAGGCAAGTTCATCAGAAGAAGTCACGCAGAATGTGGCAGATGAAACTCAATTTGCTGGCGGAAATGAGCGTCGTACCTTGCAACAACGGAATGATTCTGAGAATCAAGCACAAGCCAAGGAGGCTGAGAATGAGCGTTTACAAGCCTTAGCACGTGAAGAGAAAAAAATCCCTGTCATCGTGACATTGAATGCGGATAAATTAAATAGTGTTGAAGCGGGTATTGGTTATGGTACTGATACCGGTGTGCGCTTACGAAGTCAGTACCGCCGTTCTATTGTGAATGATCGTGGTCATTCGTTTGATGCAAACTTAGAGTTGTCACAAGTCAGACAATCGATTGATGGTCGTTATAATATTCCATATAAACACCCATTAAATGATTATGTCAGTCTAGTGGGGGGGTACGAGCGTGAAGATCGTGATGAAATTGGTAATGGATTAAATCTCATCGTGGAATCCGCCGTTGCCGGAGCTGACAGAATTATTAAAGGTGCGCGTCGTGATTGGCAGCATATTTTTGGCGTGCGTTATCGTCTAGATCGTATGACGATTGAAGGTGATATTCCTGAGACACTTGACCCAGATACCAATTGGGATGAAATCCCAGAGTTTGTCGTTGCAACGGGTAATGATGAGCAGCAATCTTTATTACTTGGTTATGAAGCCACTAAAGTCACCAGTGATAATCGATTAAATCCGACAAAAGGATTTAAACAAAACTACAAAATCCAATTGGGGAGTGAGAGCCTGCTATCCGATGCTGATATGGCGATTGTAAATGCGAACTGGAAATTTTTATATTCATTAGGCAGTAACAATGATCATCAATTCATTGGTGGGGCAAACCTCGGTTATATCATCACTGAAGATTTTCAAAAAGTGCCCTATAACTTGAGATTCTTTGAAGGGGGTGACCAAAGTCTACGAGGATTTGACTATAAGAGTTTGTCCCCTGTGGAATTTGGATATAAAGTCGGAGGTCAAGCGCGTGCGATTGGGACTTTAGAGTACAATTACCAATTTAAAGAAGGCTGGCGCGCCGCATTATTTAGTGATTTTGGTAATGCTTATGATGAAAAATTTACCAATGATACTGAATATAGCATAGGAGCAGGAATCCGCTGGAACTCTCCAATTGGTCCAATTCGTCTAGATGTGGCATCGGGGATATCTGATCCTGGTAAACCGATTCGTCTACATTTCTTTATCGGGCCGCAACTTTAATATTTAAGATAATAAAAGTACTCAAACATTTTTTGGAATAAGTATGGCTGAAGACATCGAGCAGCAACCTGAGCAACAACCTGATCAAAACGTGACGCCACAGCGAAGTTTATTACGCCGTGTATTGCTGATCATTTTATTTATTCTGATCTTTTTTGTGGCTTCGCTTGCCGTAATGTTTTCAACAGACAAAGGCAGTAAATTCTTACTTGACCGTGCTTTGTCCACTCAACAGATTATTCAGTATGAATATGAAGGTGGAAATTTACTTCAAGGCATTATTCTAAAAAATGTATTGGTGACGCTGAAATCAGTTGATGTGAAAATTGATAGAGCTGATGTCACTTTGGGTTGGCGTGCCATATTAGATAAAGAAATTCATTTGAATCGTGCCGATGTCCGAAATTTGCGTGTCATTAACAAGTCACCGCCAAGTGATGAGCCATTTAAGTTTAGTGAAATTAAACTCCCTTTTGTTTTACGTGTTGATCATGCCGATATCGATCAATTGGTGATCCAAACTTCAAGTTCTAACGTGCAATTTAATGACATTATCCTAAACGAAGCACTATGGTCAGGTACTGAGCTTAAGTTTGAAGACTCGCAGTTTGATATGGGTTATTTGTCTGTAAAAAATGCAACAGGTCAGATGGATTTTAAAGGTAAATATCCGTTAGATGCGCAAGCAGTTGTAAGACTCCCATCTTTAAAGTCGATCAACGTTGAGGATATTTATCTCCATGCAAAAGGCTCTTTAGATACCATTCAAGCGGGCATTGCCACACGTACCCCTGATTTATTAACAGGTTGGGCAGTGGTACATCCAGTTCGAAAAAATGTACCAATGCAGGGTGCTTTAAACTTTAAAGATTATCACTGGCCTTTAATGCTAGAGCAGGAGCTTTTATCTAAACAAGGTGTTGCTAAGTTTTCTGGAGATATCCAACGTTTGAATTTGGATATTAACACCGATATTTCTGGTAAAAATATTCCTCAAGGACAATATACTGCGCTTGCGCATACAGATCTCGTCAATCAATTGAATATTTCAAACCTGAATGGTCAATTGATGAACGGGGCGCTGAATCTTGTGGGTGTCGTCGGGTGGAAGGATAAAGTCACTTGGGATGTGCAAGGTCGCTTAGATAAAATCAATCCAAAAGATAAAGTGATTCCACAAGTGGTGCAAGATTTTCTGCCAGAACGTTTGGATGCCAAAATCGCTTCAGCAGGTTCGTTAGAGAAGGGATTAGCTCTCACAGCACTTATTGATTTCGACCAATATGAAACATGGAATTTAAATCTTAATCAAGCTGAACAAAAAAATAATAAGCCGAATCCGATGTTGCTAGATGTCGCTTGGAAAAATATTGATCGTGCTGTTCCGTACATTGGTTGGTTAAGTAGTGAATCTGGGGATGTAAAACTTGCTTTAGTTGAAGGTCAACAAAATATTCATGTGGCAACCGTAGTTGGTGCAAATGAAAAAGGAACATTACCTGCTGGCAAATACAATGCCCAATTAGACCTTAAAGGTAATGATCTTCATGTTCCTTCATTTATCTATCAAGCAGATGGAAAAGGATCTTTACAAGCAAATGCCAAGGTTGAATTACCATCTGATCAAAGACAGTTGAAGTGGAATGCGGTGCTTAATGCAAAAGACTTTAATCCGCAAACCATCAGTTATGCTGCTCCTGTAAATTTATTAAATGGACAAATTCAAGCGAGTGGCTTTGCTCGACCTAACCAGCAAATTATTCAGTTAAATCAGATTAATCTTTCAGGTCAACTTGCCAATCAAAATCCACCGGAAACAATTAAGCTGACTGGCTCAAGTACAGCAGCCATTCTTCTACATGATGAAAAGTCGGGTGGTGGTTTTAAAGGCTTCGCAGTAAATTATGATGGTGCATTACATGCAAGCCAACTGTCACAAGGGGATGGTCAGCTTAAAATACGTGTAGCAGGCACACCTCAGCGCATCAATATTTCCGAATTTAAACATCAGGGTGCTGCGGGTCAGATCAATGCCAATGGTTTAGTCAATTTAGCCAATGGAATCGGATGGGACATTAATGCTTCTTTAATACGCTTTAAGCCTCATTATTTTGTTTCAAGTGTTAAAGGTGAAATTTCAGGTAATGTCAAAACGGATGGTGTTTGGTCAGCTCGTTTGAAAAAAATTAATATTGATCGACTCAACCTCGCTGGCATGATCAATAAAAAACCGCTGAGAGCAAAAGGTAATCTTGCTGTTATTCTTAATTCGAATCAGACAGGTTTCTTGCCACAACAGTTTGAAGCCAATAATTTGTATTTTGTGTATGCGCAGAATCAGATTCAAGCCGAAGGGAATGCTCAGAATCTTCGCGTTAAAATTGACGCACCTGCATTATTTGAGCTTTATCCTGGTTTACGTGGTCGTGCGCAAGGTTTTGTTAATGTGCAGTCTCAACCGAGATTGTCCGCAACTGCGAATGTAAAGGTGAATAACTTTGGTTTCAATGATCTTGTCAGTATCAAATCACTCAACATCCAAGGGGAATTACCAACTTCAGATACAGTGCCTACTGCATTAACTGCAAGAATGGACAGTTTAAGAAGTGGCAATCGTGAGATTCAAAATGCTGAAGTCTCAATTGCTGGTACGCGAAAAGCACATTTATTGAAAGTCCAAGCCGCGAACAAGCTTTCTAAATTTTATGTTCAACTGGCAGGTGGATTTAATCCTGCGAATGATTGGTTAGGTCAAATTCAAAAAGGTGACTTTGACTCAGCACGCGCGCATTTGAAACAGGCTCAACCTGCCCCTGTGATTTATAATACTGCGAAAACAGAATTATTTGTGGGTGCTCATTGCTGGACCAGTAATCAGAGCCAACTTTGCTTTGATCAGCCTTTACGTGTGAGTAAGACCAAAGGTAGCACCTCATTTGTGAGTCGGAATTTAGATCTTGGTGACTTTGCCGCATTTATGCCTGAAGGTTTCGCAATTACGGGTAAATTGGATGGTTATGCTAAAGCGTCTTGGGGGCAAGGCATTCAACCAAAAATCGATGCCAAACTTGTTACGCGTAATGGTGTTGTGGGTCTAGCAGCTGCCGATCCTGATGATATCAGCACTACAATGAACTATGATGAAGTAAGTCTTATTGCGCGAAGTATTCGTGAAGGATTATTACTTCGTGCTGATTTGAAAGCTCCGAATATTGGGACTGGATATGCAAATGTTGTGGTGAATCCATTTGTTGATTCGAAACCAATGCGTGGTGAAGTTGCTCTGAGTCAAGTACAACTGAAAATTTTAAAACCATTCATTGCGGATGTGCGTAAAATCGATGGTAATTTATCCCTTGCGGGTAAAATCAGTGGGACATTGACTCAACCGTTATTTAACGGCGAAATGCGACTTAAAAATGGTTCAATCAGCATGATTTCGTTACCTGTTAATCTCACGAATATTCAGCTGTATTCATCTATTCGTCAAAACCAAGCGACGATCGATGGCGCTTTCAATAGTGGTCGAGGTGTGGGTAAGTTAACGGGTGATATCGATTGGAAAAATGATCCTAGAATTCGTTTAAAACTCAAAGGTGATAATTTATTTATTCGCCAAGCACCATTAATCACAGCTGTTGTGAACACTGAAATGGATTTAGATGCACGTCCTGTCAGTAAGCAGTTAACTTTGAATGGTAAAGTTGAAGTTCCGCGTGCGCTGATTTCAATGCCAGAATCGAGTGCGTCCGTAGTGCCTTTATCCGCCGATGTTCGAGTGGTACGTGAAGGTGATAATCAACTCGCGGTACTTAAGGCTGCAAAGCCATGGGATATCCGCGCTGACTTAGAATTAAATTTAGGAAACCAAGTGATTTTCCAAGGCTTTAATAGTCGTATTCCATTGCTTGGGAGAATTTATTTAACGCAACGCGGATTAGAAACTGCCATGCGTGCCAATGGTGCGATTGGTGTAAGTAAACGCGTTACCATTGAAGCTTATGGGCAGTCTTTAGAATTAAGTCGTGCAATTGCACGTTTCAATGGCGCATTGTCCAACCCAACCCTTGAGGTTGAAGCAAGTAAACTTATTTCAGGCAGTACAGTTGGGGTGCGTGTTACTGGAACCGCAAGTAGTCCAAATATCCAAGTATTTAATGATGCGGGATTATCTGAACAAGAGGCGATGAATGCCTTGATTACAGGTCGAATCAATGAGGGTTCTAGTAGCTTGAGTCAAGCAGAAGGCTTTAAGTCAGATGTGAACAATACCATTGCTGCAGCGGGGATTAGCTTAGGGCTTGGTGGTACACGTGCTTTGACCAATCAAATTGGACAGACATTTGGGTTAAGTGGTCTTGCTCTTGATGCGCAAGGAACAGGTGATGATACTCAAGTGAGTGTGACAGGTTATCTGACCCCTGATTTATATATTCGATATGGTGTTGGTGTCTTTACGCCAGTCAATAAATTGACGCTACGATATCAGATGAACCAAAGACTCTATCTGGAAGCAAGTCAGTCTTTAGAAAAAGCCATTGATATTTTCTACAATTGGAGATTCTAAAAGGTAAAAGGGCTTCGATCGAAGCCCTTTTTAATGCACTGTAGAAACCGAAATTAAATTTAAGCTCTATTGTTAAAATGCTAGACTTAAAATTTATCGGTTAAGAACGAATTAAAAAATGAAAACAATTGCAATATTCATCGCGATGACAGCTGCAACACTCATGGCGGGCTGTCAAACCACTCAAAATGAGCAACTTACTCCAAAAATTGGAATGGCTAATCCTGCAAGCAAATTTTGTGTTCAACAAGGTGGAAAATTAGAAATACGTGATGAGGCAAATGGTCAAGTGGGTTATTGCCAGTTGCCAGATGGTGTTGTGGTAGAGGAATGGGAACTATTTAGACATCATCAAAATATTTGCAAGCCTGAAGAAGCGAAAAAAATAGTCGGTATGCATAATCTTGATGATCAACAGATTTTGAATAAAACCAAAGCCAAAATTATTCGCCGTGTCGGACCAAATGATCTGGTTACTATGGATTATCGAAATGATCGTATTACAGTAACCGTGGATGATCAGAATAAAATTATTCGTTCAAGCTGCGGTTAATGAACGAGAAATGTCATTACACGATTTCCTATTCGGTTTAACTCGATTATCATAGCCGCAACAGGAGAGATGTATGAACAAATTCGTGATTCTGGGTGCTGTACTTGGTTCAGCCGTTTTGCTCAGTGCTTGTGAAGAAAAAAAGCCACTAACCCCTGAAGAAGTCTGGCATGGTTACTGTACCAGTATTGGTAATGCTGCACGCTCTATTTTGCTAGATCGTCAAAATGGTATCGAGAAGACTGCAGCGGTCGAACATGCTTCTAAACTGACCGATCCGACGACGAAGAAATTTGTAGATGCTCAAATTGAGAAGGTCTATGCTTATCCTGCGAATCAATTAGAAGTGGATCGTGATGCATTAATGGCTAAATTCAAAAAAGAAGCAACGGATGAGTGTTTAGCCACTCCTTACGATAAAGATAATCTGCCTGACTACAAACAGTTTTAAGGCGCCACAATAAGATTGATCATAAAAAAGAGGGAAGCGTAAGTTTCCCTTTTTTTTGTCGAAATTAATTACAAATTTTGATTAGCATTAAAATAGAAAAGCTTATATAAAAATAAGATAAATAAAACAAAAGGAGCGGAACAATGGAAGTGGTCGCATACCTGAATAATGCCGATCTTCTGCTTGAAGATGCCAATGGTGTTGCTGTAATTAATGGCAGCCATTACGTCCTAAGTTTAGGGGATCGAGTCTATCTTAAAAATATGATCAATGAACATGCCAAAATTTATCAGGTACACATTAGTTTTGCCTGTGCCGAACACCGCATGCTACATGATGATGAAATTTTGGTCAGATTCGAAGGAACACGAGAAAGTCTGCAACAATATTTAGATCGCACGACTGTCCACTAAGGTTGAATAGTCAAAAAAGGATTTAAAAGGCAACATCTTGTTGCCTTTTATTTATTTCAGATCCGTAAAAGCTTCATGTTAATGTCAGAATTGTTCGATAAAACAACATATTGAACAATGAGTAATCAGAAGAGAGATCATTTAGTAAGAAAATAATGGTCATCACAAAGAAACACTCTTCTTGCATTAACTTTTAACCGGAATTTTAGTAAAATTTAGCAGTCCATATTATTTGCAGGCTTTATAAGCAGGATATTGCAAGTAATTTTTTAAAGAAGAGGAATAACACCGTGCTAGAAGCTTACCGCCAACACGTTGAAGAACGTGCCGCACTCGGAGTCCCACCGAAGCCACTTGATGACGCTCAAACAGCTGCATTAGTTGAATTATTAAAAAATCCACCAGCTGGCGAAGAAGCATTCTTAGTTGATTTGCTTGAAAACCGTGTTCCAGCAGGTGTTGACCAAGCTGCTTACGTAAAAGCTGCTTTCTTGGCTGCTTTGGCGAAAGGTGAAGCGACTTCTCCATTAGTTTCTAAAGAGCGTGCGGTTTACTTACTAGGTACTATGCTTGGTGGTTACAACGTTGCTCCTTTAGTAGAATTATTAGAAGACGCAGCGCTTGGTGCTTTAGCTGCTGAAGCGCTTAAGAAAACACTTCTTGTTTTTGATGCGTTCCATGACGTTGCTGATAAAGCAAAAGCAGGTAACGAAAACGCGAAAGCTGTTCTTCAATCTTGGGCTGACGCTGAATGGTTCACTAGCCGTAAAGACGTTCCAGAAGAAATCAAACTTACAGTTTTCAAAGTTACTGGCGAAACAAATACAGATGACTTGTCTCCAGCTCAAGACGCTTGGAGCCGCCCAGACATTCCGTTACACGCTAACGCAATGTTGAAAAACGAACGTGATGGTATTAAGCCAGAAGTTCCAGGTGAAGTTGGTCCATTAAACCAAATCAAAGAATTAATCGCGAAAGGCAACCAAGTTGCTTACGTGGGTGACGTTGTTGGTACAGGTTCTTCTCGTAAATCTGCAACTAACTCTGTACTTTGGTTCTTTGGTGACGAAATCGCTCACATTCCGAACAAGAAAGAAGGCGGTTACTGCTTAGGTTCTAAGATTGCTCCGATTTTCTTCAACACTATGGAAGACGCTGGTGCGTTACCTGTTGAGATCGACGTTGCAAACATGAACATGGGCGACGAAATCACTCTTAAAATCGACAAAGCTGCTGCGAAAGTTACTGCGTTCAAAAATGGCGAACAAATCGCTGAATCTGAACTAAAAACTCCAGTACTTCTAGACGAAGTACGTGCGGGTGGTCGTATTAACTTGATCATTGGTCGTGGCTTGACTACTAAAGCACGTGAAGAATTGGGCCTTCCTGCTTCTGACTTGTTCCGTACTCCAGTTCAACCAGCTGCAACTGGCAAAGGCTTCACGCTTGCTCAGAAGATGGTTGGTCGTGCTTGTGGTCTTCCAGAAGGTCAAGGTGTACTTCCAGGTACTTACTGCGAACCTAAGATGACAACTGTTGGTTCTCAAGATACAACAGGTCCAATGACGCGTGACGAATTGAAAGACTTAGCTTGCTTAGGTTTCTCTGCTGACCTCGTAATGCAATCTTTCTGTCACACTGCTGCGTATCCAAAACCAGTAGACGTTCAAATGCAACACACGCTTCCTGATTTCATCATGAACCGTGGTGGTGTATCACTACGTCCAGGTGACGGTATTATCCACTCTTGGTTAAACCGTATGCTTCTTCCAGATACAGTTGGTACTGGTGGTGACTCACATACACGTTTCCCAATCGGTATTTCTTTCCCAGCGGGTTCTGGTCTTGTAGCGTTCGCTGCAGCAACTGGTGTTATGCCACTTGATATGCCTGAATCTGTACTTGTGAAGTTCAAAGGTAAAATGCAACCTGGTATCACACTACGTGACCTAGTACATGCGATTCCTTACTACGCGATTAAAGAAGGTGACTTAACTGTAGAGAAAAAAGGTAAGAAAAACATCTTCTCTGGTCGTATCTTAGAGATCGACTTATCAGAAATGGAAACTGACTTAACTGTTGAGCAAGCGTTCGAACTTTCTGATGCTTCTGCTGAACGTTCTGCTGCTGGTTGTGCGATCACACTTTCTGAAGAGAAAGTTGCTGAATACCTTCGTTCAAACATCACGATGTTGAAGTGGATGATCTCTGAAGGTTATGGCGATGCTCGTACTATGGCGCGCCGTGTTGAGAACATGGAAAAATGGTTAGCGAACCCATCACTTCTTAAAGCTGATGCTGATGCTGAATACACGAAAGTGTATGAAATCGACCTTGCTGACATCAAAGAACCTATCCTTTGCTGCCCGAACGATCCAGATGATGCAAAACTTCTTTCTGACGTTCAAGGCGACAAAATTGATGAAGTATTCATCGGTTCTTGTATGACGAACATCGGTCATTTCCGTGCAGCTGGTAAACTTTTAGACAAAGTACCTGGTGGCTCTTTATCTACTCGTCTTTGGTTAGCTCCTCCAACTCGTATGGACGAACGCCAATTGATGGAAGAAGGTTTCTACAATACTTATGGTAAAGCTGGTGCGCGTACAGAAATGCCAGGTTGTTCATTATGTATGGGTAACCAAGCACGTGTAGCTCCAAATACAACTGTTGTATCTACTTCTACGCGTAACTTCCCTAACCGTTTAGGTCAAGGTGCAAACGTTTACTTGGCTTCTGCTGAGCTTGCATCTGTTGCTGCGGTACTTGGTAAGTTACCAACTCCTGAAGAATACCAACAGTATGCTGCTCAAATCGACAGCATGTCTGCGGATATCTACAAGTACTTGAACTTCGATCAAATGAACGACTATACAGACGCTGCTAAAGACGTTGATACGAAAAAAATAGCTGCTGCTCAATTAAGCTAAGTTATTGAAAAATAATTTATATTGAGTTAGAAATAAGGGCTGAGTAATCAGCCCTTATTTTTGTGTGTTAAAAAATGAAAAAATATTTAATGGTAAGAAGTCCAGAATCTTTAATAAAAGAGAATAGAATTGGATATGGTTGGAAGCAGGTAAACTTTTCAGTACATTCAAATATAAAAACTGTGATTCAAGAAATTATCGAGAAAAATGGTTCGATTGGTCGTATGACTAATCAAGTTAAGAACTATTTTGAATTAAAGAGTGAAGATATTGTTATTGTTCCTTTAGGTAAAAAGATTGCGATTGCTAAAGTAATAGGAACCAAAAAATATGATCCTCTATTTAAAGGAGGACATGGTGCTAATCAAATCGATGTAGAGTTTTTTAGAAAAGATGGAAAAGTAATTTATATTCCACGCTCTAAGCTAAAAGAAAATTTAGAGAGCAGATTAAAGCTTAGAACTACAATAGGTGATCTAACAAGATTTTCCCAAGAGATAGATCATATTATTCAAAACTTAAAGGACTTAGGGGATTTTGATATAAAGAGTAGTTTTCAAGAAAAAATAGATCAATATGAAAATGAATTTAAAACAGAATTATTGAATGCCTTATGGAAAGGGAATACACGTTTAAAAGCTGGCGGTAGGGGTTTAGAGGAATTGATTAAAGAACTCTTAGAAATACAAGGTTACTCAAGTGTATTGATCTTAGATAAAAAGAATGGTGAAGGCATAGCAGATATTGATATAGAAGCAACATCAGAAAACAACCCATTTTTAAAAAATATTTTAGTTCAAGTGAAACATCATAGGGGGGAAACAGATAAACATGCAATAAACCAATTGATTGCCTATGAAGAAGAAATAGGTATCAGAACTTACAAATGGGTTATAACAACAGGATATCTTTCAAAAGAGTCGAAAGAATTTGCTGAGTTAAACCAAGTAAATATTATGGAAGGTGAGCAATTGGTTGATTGGATTTATGCAAATTTATCAAAATTAAAATCATCGACTAAAGAAGCACTAGGCATTGTGGATGTTCCTAAGTTGAGTTGGGTGTAAAGTTATCTAGAACGAGAATAATAATGAAAGATTTGATTGATGCAATTAATACACGCGTTAAAGAACCATATTGGGGATTCTTTTTATTAGCGTTTTTAGCATTTAATTGGCGTGCCTTATTTTTATTGTGTTTTGCTAAAGGAACAGCGCAAGAAAAAATCTTTTTATTTGATGATCAAACAACTTTTTTAAGTTTAATTGTTTTTCCAATCATTACGGCAGTTGCAATAATGTTGGTAACGCCTTGGTTAAAAGTTTTATTTGGGTGGATTTCAAGGTCTGCTTATGAACGTCTGAACTCACAGGATCTAAAAAGAGAGCATAAATATTTGGCCGAAAAAAATCTATTAGAGCAAGAAAGATCTTTAGAGTTGGCAAATAAAGAGAAAGAGTTAATTGACCAAGCAAAGCGTGATGTAGATATTGAACAAATTAATGACGAAAATACCAGGGAAATTTTAAGAGCTGAAATAGATAAGTTAAGACAGGAAAGAAATCAATTAGATCATAATGAGAATATAAAGCAGTATAAAGAATTAACAATTTATGAGAAAAATATTCTTGAATATCTTTACGCTAATGAAGGTAAATATATTGGAAAAGATGAAGTTTCATATAGACCTAGTATAACTATTGGATCAAAAGAATATGTGGAAGAAAGTAATTTGAGAGATTATCTAAATTATGCAGATGCCCTCAAATCTTTAAAATCAAAAGGTTTAATCAGAGATGTTGGGAAAGAGGGGAGGATTTTTGAATTAGAAAATAAAGGAAAAGAGTACATGGAGAATTTTAAAATTGCTTAATATATTAAATTTTAAATAAATTAGAATTCATATAAATTGTTTATACTATTTATATTTTAACTCTACATTAAGTCAAATTTGATATCATGTATTTTATTGAAAATTACTTAAATGAACTTTATTCCTCATTCAATAAATTATTTAATCCGCACATTGTAAAATGATTGAAAAAAGTTAAAGTTATAATGTCCCCACAATCACGCTTCCTCTGTATCGGTGGCTTCCTTAACGGAACTCAAGTCAAAGACCAAGGCGACAGCTTTGTTTGTATGACCAATGGAAAGAATGAAACTTATACGAAGAAGGTCATTTTCCATCAAGAAGCATGGGATCATGACTACTACATTTTTGAAAACATCACCGACCAACAAGCAAAAGAGTGGGTGTTTCAAAAATATGGAGAAACCGTCATCTACCGAAAAAGAAAGCCCATGAAAAAGCCCCGTAATCATTAAATTGACGGGGCTAGTCGTACCACTCTCGTGATACTCATATAAGGCTCATCTCATACTGCCTGCATTAAAACACATTCACACAGATTCGTCATGCTGAATCGAATATAAATTCAAATCGACTACTGTGAAAATCTTACAAGCACGTAACCATAAATAAAACAGACAGCAACAATCTAGAAAGGTGAAATAAATAGAATAAGCAAAAATGAACACAGCATGAATATAATGAAAAGCATACTCACATTAAGTTTAATCAGTCTATCGCTCATTGCATGTTCAAGCGTAGAGATTAAAAATTATGATTCAGAAGAAGACGCACGTTATCAGAAATATAAAGATGAAACAGTAAACATGTCTGAATACGATAAACAGCGCTATTACAATCAGCATCACTTAGGTGTAGTCGAGCCAGATCGAGTTCGCGAATCAATTCGAGAGCAAAGAAGAAAACAATCGCAATAAACCAACAGTGCAGTACAAATAAATGTACTGCCTGTAAATCATTGAAAAATTACATTTCAATAGCTGAATAAAGCATAATTCTTTGTGAAAATTGATTAAAATTAAAACATTAGGGAAATACAATGAATTTTGAAGTTGATGCCTTTGGCACCATCGTGATTGCCGTATTTTTTCTATTTATTGGGCGCTATCTAGTCAACCGAGTCCAATTCTTTAAAAACTACAATTTACCTGAACCTGTGATTGGCGGTTTGGTCGCAGCAATTACAGCATTCATCTTATTTAAATTCTTTAATATCAGTGCCACCTTTGATGCGCAAATTCAAAGCATTTTAATGCTGATGTTCTTTACCTCTGTGGGCTTAGGTGCAGATTTTGTTAAATTAAAAGATGGCGGGAAAGCCCTATTTATATTTTTGTTCTGTGTGATCGGGTTTGTGATCGTTCAAAATATTGTTGGGGTGAGTTTAGCGACGGTTTTAGGCTTAGATCCTCTTATTGGTTTAATTGTGGGTTCAATCACCTTAACGGGTGGTCATGGCACGGCAGGTGCATGGGGGCAAGTGCTTGAAACCCAGCATGGCATTCAAGGTGCTATTGTATTGGGTATGGCAAGTGCAACCTTTGGTCTGATTATTGGTGGTATTGTTGGTGGTCCAGTTGCTAAATTTTTAATTAAACGTCATCAATTGGCTGACAAAATTGAAAATGAGCAAAACGAATCACAATTAGATGATCAGTTAAAATCTGCACCATTTGAATATCCAAAAAAGACACGATTAATTACTGCAAGTAATGCGGTTTCGACCCTTGGTATGTTTGCACTTTGTATATTCACGGCAAACTTAATGACAGATTTTAGTCAGGGTAAATGGTTTGAGCTTCCAACCTTTGTTTGGGCGCTAGGTTCAGGTGTGATTTTGAGAAATCTGCTTGAACATGTATTCAAAGTAAATATCTTTGATCGTGCGATTGACGTGTTTGGAAATGCATCTTTATCACTTTATTTATCTATGGCATTGTTATCACTACAACTGTGGTTATTAGCAGATTTGGCAGGTCCGTTAGTCACGATTCTGATTGTGCAAATGCTGGTATTGATTTTATACACTGCTTTTGTGACATTTAAGGTGATGGGGAGCAACTACGATGCTGCAGTTTTATCAGCAGGTCACTGTGGTTTTGGTATGGGTGCGACGCCAACGGCTATTGCCAATATTCAAGCAGTAACCAATACCTATGGTCCTTCACACAAAGCATTCTTACTCATTCCACTGACAGGTGCTTTTTTCATTGATATTGTAAATGCGATAGTGATCCAGCTCTCCATTGGGATATTGGGATAGAGCAAGTTTAAATAAACCGCCTTAAAGGCGGTTTTTTACTTATGGAGACTTATATATGCAGTTGAGATTCGATCATCGGCCAAATATTTTGATGCGACTGTTTGAACATCATCATGTGTCCAATCGCTTTATGGCCAAGCTCTTTGGGTTTGAGTTCGATCGCTTCAGTAGGTGAATTAGGATACAAACGAAGTAAATCCTGAACATTTGCTTCGGTTGCAATTTCATCATCACTTGCCCAAATGGCCGTGACAGGAATTCGTATCTCTTTGTGATAATCTTGATCTAGGGTAACCGTTTTGCCAATTGCATTAATAACATAGCCTGGTTGACTACAAAATTGAGCCCAGTCACGTGCAACATCTTTCGGTAGATTTTCCCCCATACCAATGGCTTGGGTAGGGCCGTAACCGAGCATCATACGTGCGAGAGGAAAAATACCTTTAAACATCACAGGAGCAAGTAGTTTCGTACGGCCTTTGAGCCCTTTTACATGCCCAGTCGAACCTGCAATTGCAACGACTTTTGCAACTTTATCATGGTTGGGGGTAATACCAATGAGTTGTCCGCCGGCGCTGTGACCGACAAGAATAACTTGCTTGGCATGGGTGAGTTGTAAGAGTTGATCAATCGCAGCGGGAATATCTAACTGTCCCCATTGCACAATACTTGCTTTGGATTGCTTCAATGGGCCATAAAGAGAAGCACCAATACCACTAAAATCAAACACCATTACGGCATAGCCTTGTTGGTTAAGCCATTCGCAAAATCGATGATAAAACTTTTGAGTAATTCCAGTGGCAGGGCACACCAAGACGGGAAGACGCTTTGAATGCTCGGTAGGAAAAAAGGTAGCAGCGAGTTCGTATTGATCCTGACGAATAATTTTAATTTTTTGCATAATTTAAACTGTGCAAGTATCCGTAATCAAAATACTTTACTGCAGTTCTAAAAGATTAAACCAACAAATAATGACTGTTGCGTTTGTGAAATGACTGTTCAGTCGTGAAAGCAACCTGTTTCAAGAAGTGCCAATAATAATGGAAAGTATTCCTGCTGCAATTAAAGGTCCAACAGGGACGCCACGTAAAATAGCCACACCTGCTACAGTACCAATCAGAAGTCCAGCAACAATATTTGGCTGATTCGCCATAAGCGTTACGCCACGACCACCTAACCATGCCACCAGTAACCCGATTCCAATAGCTAAAATTGAGTTTAAGCTCAAGAATGATTTGAGGATATCTTTACCCGGAATGGTGCCACTGGCAATTGGCGTGAGTACGCCAATGGTGAGGATAATAATGCCGATATTTAAACCATGCTGTTGAAGCAATGGAAAATACTCGTTTAAAGGGGTGATACGAAAAACAATAAGTACTGCGACTGCAATTGTGACAGCTGTATTTTGACTGAATATTCCACATGCCAATAAAATGATTAGAACGATTAAATTGAGGTCTAATTGAGACATAAAGAAGATCCAGTGCTTATCAGGACAGTACTTGAAAGTTATAATAGTTTAACTGATTTAAAGTCTGCATTCAGATGGCATCCTTTAAATTTCAACGAATATTGTAAGTAATGGAAGTGATTCATGGTTCTGGAAAAAATGTTACAGTCTCAAGGCTTTGGATCACGAAAATATTGTCAACAATTAATTAAAGCTGGTGCAGTGGTCATTGATGGTACTGTGATCACGGACCCGAAATGTAAACTGAAGCTTCAAGGTCTTAGCTTCCACGTGTATAACGATGAATATACTTATCGTGAAAAAGTTTATATAGCACTCAATAAACCTGTAGGCTATGAATGCTCGCATCAAGCGACGCATCACTTCAGCGTGTTTGAATTAATCGATGACATATTGTTGCAAAGGGGAGTGCAAACAGTCGGACGTTTAGATCAAGACACGACTGGTATATTGTTACTTACAGATGATGGACAATTTCTGCAAGCGCTGACTCATCCTAAAAAACATGTTCCTAAAGTTTATCAAATGCATACAGCAGATCCAGTCACTGAGCAGCAAATCATTCAATTGGGTCAAGGTGTAGAGCTTCGCAATGAAACAGGATTGTTTCAAGCAACAGATATTCAACTCATAAGCGAACAACACCTACAATTTACAGTGCATCAAGGCGTTTATCATCAAGTTAAACGTATGGTTGCTGCTGTGGGAAATCGTGTTGAATCATTGCATCGACTGCAAATTGGACAATTAAAATTAGATCAGCTTGCTGAAGGTGAATATTGCTATCTCACTGAACAGCAAATACTCGCCGCAAAAAATCAAAGTCCTGATGCTCAACTCCTTTAGATTTAAATCATCAATGCTAAAGACTCTATTCTCAAGACGATATGTTGTGTAATGCCTTAGGATAGAAAGCAATGATAGGTTTGGAATTCATTGTCTTTGACGAAGCCCATCTTTTCGTAAAGTTGGTGAGATTGAAAGTTACTTCGTTGTGTCTCTAATGAAATTCGACTGGCTTTTTCGGATTGTGCAAACAAAATTGCAGTGTCAATGAGTTGTTTGGCTGAACCTTGTCTTCTATAAATTGGAGTGACATATACATCATCTAGAATGTAGTAGCTTGAACAAGCATGGGATGAAAAACCTAAATAAAGAATCACGAAGCCAGTGATTACATCATTTTTGATGTGAATAAAAATAACACTTTGTTGGTTTTCGAATCGCTGTTTTAGAAAATCATAGGATTGTTGAATATTGGATGATGCGCCATAAAACTGTCGGTATTCATCAAAAAGTACCGCGAGTTGATTGAGATCTTCTGTTGTGGCTTTCCGTACTATCACTGTTAAGCTCTCCTCAGATCATTATTTTTAATGTTGTTATGATGAAGAGCTAAACATATTTGCGCAGAGTGCTGTAAATTAAATTGTTTAAAAATACGACAAAGTTAACTTATGTCAAAAATTAATCTTTATCGCTTTCACCCAAAAGTGCATTCAATTCTGCAAAAAAATCGTCGTCATCTAAACTCGAAGTTGTAGTGTTGGAATCTTGATGTTCTTGCTTAAGCTTTTTAAGTTTCAACAATTGATCCATGTTGATCGTTTGATTTTCGATTGCAAAAGGAATGGACTTTGTCAGTACAACTTGTTTGAAAAATAAACGCACTGCTTGCGCTGGTGTAATCCCCAATTGCTTAAAAACTGCAAAGGCTTGTTTTTTTTCTTGTGAGTCAAGTCGGACTTGATAGACTTCTGTTTTTCTCATGAATTAAAACCAAACGACTCTAAATTTAAGTGCTTATTTTAATCTAAGTAAATGTAATTTCAATGTCTGAACGTGAAAATTATATAAATTTGTCATTACAATGTATCTACAATGTCAATGTTTGCGTGCTTTTAAAGTGCATTTCAATATTTAATATCGGATCAATAAATTGAAGCTCATCAGCAAGTAATTGCAACGGAGCACTGAAATCATCCTCAGCTTTATGCGCGATTACCGGATAAAAAGGATCATTTTTGATTGGAATGTTGAGCGCATTGAGGTGAACGCGGAGTTGATGTTGCTTACCGGTCAGTGGTTTCAAAATATATCGTCCCCACTGTGAATTGTGTTCTATCAGGTCAATTTCAGTGACAGAATTGGTGACGCCTTCACATACTTTCATTATATAAAATGGATTTCCCTTTTCCATGCGCAATTCGACTGTTTGTGGAAAGACTAAATCTTTTGAGTAAGGTGCGATGGCTTGATATGTTTTGGATACCTTTCGATCTGCAAAAAGTTGTTGATAGACTCCGCGACTTTCGACTTTTTTTGAAAATAAAACAACACCTGCTGTTTCGCGGTCTAAACGATGAATCGGTGTGAGATGAGGATTATCAGTGAACTGCTTTAATCTCACCAATAAGGTTTCTTGAACATATTGACCTGTCGGACTCATGGTTAAAAAATGAGGTTTATCAACCACGAGCAGATCATCGTTTTCGTATAAAATTTTTTCCTTAAACGGAACATGAATTTCGTTTGCTAAAAAACGATAATAAAAAATATGAGAATTGGGTTGATACGCCGAGTTGATGGAAAGTTTGTTGCCATCTGCATTATAAATAAGACCATCTTGAAAACGTTGTTGCCACTCCAGTGCGTCTATATGAGAAAAGGCTTGAATGAGAAAATCATAAATCGTAATTGGGGAGATTTGTAGATTTGGAAGAAATACTTTGCTGGCTGTTACACCATTGATCATCGGTGGCGTAAAACTTGGGGCACTTTCTGAATTTGATTTTGGCATAACAAGACAACAGAATAAAAAAATGATCAGATGAATGAGTTTTTGAACAAGTCTAGATAGGCACTGTTCAGGAGCATGCTATTATACCTCTTCAACAGATGTCTAATGTGATCCAGATGCAATATTCTTTTCAACTCAACTTAAATGATGAAGCAGATACTAAAAAATTAGCTGCATGTTTAGGGCAGTGTATTGAAAAGGGTGTCATATACCTCATTGGAGATTTGGGTGCGGGTAAAACCACCCTGACGCGTTATTGGCTACAAAATTTAGGTCATCGTGGTGCGGTTAAAAGCCCGACTTATACCCTGGTTGAACCCTATAAAATCAATCAGCAGGATGTCTTTCATTTTGATTTGTACCGTTTGAATGATCCTTATGAGCTTGAGTTGATGGGTATTCGTGATTATCTGGATATTGCTGATGCGCTATTCTTGTTTGAATGGCCCTCTAAAGGTGGTGACGAAATTCCAGAAGCAGATGTTATCTTGAATATTGAGAAATCTGATGATGAATCAGTGCGTCATGTCACGATTTCTTCAAATGATGAAGTCTTACTCGCAAAATTAAAGACACAGTTTTAAATAAATCTATGGCGCATGATCTTAGCTTGAATCGAATTCAAACCTTATCTCCTGCATTAGCAAACCAAATTGCTGCGGGAGAGGTAATTGAACGTCCTGCATCAGTGGTGAAGGAACTTCTAGAAAACTCCATTGATGCAGGTGCGACTGAATTAATCATTCGAGTCGAACAAGGCGGTAGTACGCTGATTGAGATTATCGATAATGGCAAAGGGATTCATCCTGAGGATCTTCCGCTTGCGGTCATGCGTCATGCGACCAGTAAAATTCAAACTGCTGAAGATTTACATGCAATTGTGAGCTTAGGTTTTCGCGGAGAAGCCTTGGCTTCCATTGCTGCTGTTTCGCGCTTGACCTTGACCAGTAGTCGTGATGATTCAGGAATTGGTTATCAGGTCGAAGTAAACGGCACGGCCTTTGATCATCAAGAGATTCAAGCTGTTGCTACTCAGCAAGGCACACACATACGTGTACAAGATTTATTTTTTAATGTGCCAGCAAGACGAAAGTTTTTAAAAAAGCCAAATACGGAATTTGGTCACATTGAAGAAATCGTACGGCGCTTAGCCTTAACGCATTTCGATATTCGGATTGTGCTGGAACATAATGGTGCTATTCGTTTAAATTTGCCTGTCGCAGACAGTGGTCAACTCAGATTTCAACGTGTACAGCAGCTTTTAGGTCGACAATTTACGGAAAATGCGTATTGGATCGATGCTGATAGTGTCAATATGCGCTTATCAGGATGGTTAGGTCATCCTTCTGATGCTCGAGCACAAAGTGATTTGCAGTATGTGTACGTGAATGGTCGTATCGTAAAAGATAAAACAATCTCTCATGCTTTGCGAATGGCCTATGATGGCATCTTGCATGGGCATCAACATGCAGCTTATTTGTTGTTCTTAGAAGTTGATCCTGAATTTATTGATGTGAATGTGCATCCGACTAAACATGAAATTCGATTTTTGAATCAACGTGAAGTACACGAATTTGTACGTCATTTTGCCAAAGATACTTTGTCGCAATTTCAAACTGCGACTGCGGATTTAGCCCAGGCTTTAAAGCTTGATCAAGATGTCATCGCACCATCAGTACAGTTACCACGTTATCAAGAGCAATTTAATCTGCATCAAAATGCTCCAGCATCGTCCCCTATGTCCCAGACGTTGCAGGAATCGAGTCATGCGGGGTATTTAACAGATTTTAGTGTTAAACAGCCTCAGTCAGTTCAATATAGTGCGCCGAGCCAGCCTTATTCAAATTCTAATATCAGTAATGCACTCAAGTCTTATTTGGCACCTTTGAAAGAAACGTCATCTAATTTTGAAGTTCCTCATGATGCTGAGATGGAATCAACATCGTCTAGAGTTGATGAATTCCCCTTGGGGATTGCAATTGCACAACTTCATGGAATTTATATTCTGGCGCAAAATTCTGAAGGTTTGATCATTGTGGATATGCATGCTGCGCATGAGCGAATCTTGTTGCAGCAAATGAAATCTGCTTGGAATAAACCTGAATTTTGGACATCACAGCAGTTGCTGATTCCAAAAGTGATTTCAATTACACGCATGCAAGCCACGCGTATCGAAGACCTTAAGCCTCAGTTGGCGCGGCTTGGTTTAGAAATTGATCAATATGGCGATGAGCAAGTGATAGTGCGAGGTGTGCCTGCTATTTTGCACAAAGCTGATTTTAATGCATTAATCCCAGAACTTTTGAATGATCTTGATCCCAATGATGAGGCCAGTGCTTTACAACAAAAAAGAGACCATATCTTGGCAGGGATGGCATGTCATGGCGCAGTGCGTGCGCATCGAATGTTAAGTATTTCTGAAATGAATGCACTGTTGAGGCAGATGGAACAAACTGAGTTTGCAAGTCAATGTAATCATGGACGACCGACTTGGAGAGCTTTTCCACTTAGTCAATTAGATAAATTATTTGCTCGAGGAGAGTAATTGTACATGTCAAATCAAATGCCAGTCATCAACTTAATGGGGCCGACTGCGAGTGGGAAAACTGCTTTGGCATGCGAGCTATATGAGCGCGGTAATTTTGAAATTGTTTCAGTGGATTCTGCGTTAATCTATAAGGACATGGATATCGGTTCGGCAAAGCCATCAAAAGAAGAGCAGGAACGATATCCACATCACTTGATTGATATTATTACACCGCTCGAGGTTTATTCGGCAGCTCAATTCGTTGAAGATGCATCGCTGCTGATTGATGAAATACATTCACGCGGTAAGACCCCAATTTTGGTGGGTGGGACGATGTTGTACTACAAAGCACTGTTGGAAGGCTTGGCAACGAATCTCCCTAATGCTGATGAAAAGGTACGTCAACAAATTGAAAATGAAGCCATGGCATTGGGTTGGGAGAGCGTCTACGAAGAGTTAAAACGTGTCGATCCTATGGCTGGTGAGAAGTTTAAAGTGAGTGATCGTCAGCGCATTATACGTGCGCTAGAGGTCTATCGTCTGACAGGTCGACCTATCACTGAGCTTCAAGCTGAACAGCCTAAAAAACAGCCATATCGTTACAATTTTCATAATTATGCGCTATTACCTGATCGTGTAGAATTACACAAAAGAATTGAACTGCGCCTAAAAATAATGTGGGATATCGGTTTTTTAAATGAGGTGGAGTATCTGATTGAAAAATACGATTTAAACGATAATTTGCCATCGGCGAGATCTGTTGGATATCGCCAAGCTTTAGATTTTCTTAAAAATAGTGATAGAAGTCTCAAATCTAAGCAAGATATGGAAGACAAGTGTTTGTTTGCAACACGACAACTTGCTAAACGTCAATACACTTGGTTACGTTCTTTGCAAGAAGCGCACAGTTTTCAAACTTTTTTGACGATAAAGCAAGCTCAAGAAGACTTGCGAAACTTATATGGATAAAGCAAAATTTACTCACTATCTTTTTTATAAATTTTAATTGAAAAATAAAGATAGTTTTTTTGCGCTGATTTTATTTTTTGGAGTATAACATGTCTAAAGGTCAAACTTTACAAGATCCGTTCTTAAACTCTCTCCGTAAGGAACGTATTCCAGTTTCAATCTTTTTAGTCAACGGTATTAAATTACAAGGTCATATCGAATCATTTGACCAATACGTTGTATTATTAAAAAACACGGTAAGCCAAATGGTTTACAAACACGCTATTTCAACAGTTGTACCTGCACGTAATCCACGTCCTGCTGGTGCTCCTGCAGGCGCTCCTGCTGGTGCTCAAGGCGGCTTCGGTGGTCAACAAGGTGGCTTCGGTGGTCAAGGTGGCTTCGGTGGTCAAGGCGGCTTCGGTGGTCAAGGTGGCTTTGGCGGTCAAGGTGGCTTTGGCGGTCAAGGTGGCTTCGGTGGCGGTCAAGGTTTTGGCAGTCAAGGTGGCTTCGGTGGTCAAGGTGGCTTCGGTGGTCAAGGTGGCTTTGGTGCGACTTCTACACCAAACTTTGATGGCGAAACAAAATTTGATGATGCTCAAGAAGATGATAACAATCGTTAATTTTTGAGTAATCAAAAAGGCACCTGATGAAGGTGCCTTTTTTTATATGAACAGCCTAAAAATTAAAATTAAAGCCCCCATAGTGGAGGCTCTCAATTAAGAAAAAATTAGTTTTGGTTGGGTTGTTTAATTTCAACGTATGTACTTGCGCGAAGCTCTCTTAACCAGCCATCTAACTCTGCATCAAATTGACGGTCACCAAGAATTTGGCGCGCTATGCGTTTTTGCTGTTCCTGAGTCATGTCTTGCTGACGTGCATCAGTAACTTGCAAAATATGCCAACCAAACTGTGTTTCAAAAGGTTCACTGACTTCGCCAATTTTCGCAGTCTGCATTTTTTGATCAAACTCTGGCACCATCATACCTGGTGAAACCCAACCTAAGCTACCACCATCACGTGCAGAACCTGGATCATTAGAATAAGTTGCAGCAAGAACTGCAAAATCATCACCTGCCTTTACACGGCTATAGATACTGTCAATAGTGTGTTTGGCATTTTCAGGGCTCACCACTTCAGAAGTCTTAATCAGAATATGGCGAGTTTGGTATTGTGGCACAATTGTCTTTTTCTCATTTGACTTGCGCTCTAAGAGTTTCAACAAGTGGATGCCATCTCGAGCCTGAATTAAATCAGTAGTATTGCCTGGTGAAACTAAAGCGATACTCGATGCAAGTTCTTCTGGAATATCTGCGATTGAGCGCGAGCCCATATCTGCACCTTCAACTTTAATTGTAGATGTAGAAAATTGTTTCTGTATCGCATCTACATCATTCGAAGCTTGAAGTGCATCTTGAACTTGTTGCGCGACTTGAGTGAGTTCTTGTTGAGAGGCTTCACCAGAAATTCTGAAGTGAATCACGTGAGCTTGAGTACCCACAGCAGCTTGACCTTCCGGTGATTTGAGGAAGTTTTCAACATCTTGGTCGCTGATTTTAATGCGTGACATCACTTGTTGTTGACGTAAGCGCTGAATAGCAAGATCATCAGCGACTTTAGCACGTAGGTTTTCATAAGTGCCTGGAGCCATACGGTCAAGCTTTTGCTGGAAGTCTTCTAGGCTATTACTGTTCGACTGGCGAGCAACATTAAGTACAGCATCATTTAAAGTTTTTTCATCAACTTGAATGCCATAGCGTTTTACTTGTTCAAGTTGCGCATTTTGGATGATAAGTTTATTCAGAGCTTGATTTTCAAGTACCTGAAGTGGTGGTACATCCTGTTTTTGAGCTTTAAGCTGATGTTGTAGCTCAGCGACACCTTGTGCAATGTCACTTTTTAAAATGGCACTTTTGCCAACAATAGCAACGATTTGATCTGATGGATTTGCATAACTTGACACTGATGCAGAAATAACAAGTGCTAACGCTGAAGCTTTAAAGAGTTGTTTTAAATTTTGCATCTTCATTAATTCGTCCAATTTTGTTTAACTTTATCGAAACCCAAGATTCGATTTTCCAGTAAAGAGCTTAACTTACTGTTTAAGCCACCAAGTCCTTTAAGTGTAAACTCTGCCATTACAGCACGTTTTTGTTTGGTGTCTGGTGCATTAACATCATCTAAGTCATTGTAATAAGAGCGACCATAGACCGAAACACCCCAGCAGCACGACTCATAATTAATTCCTAAAAGGTACTCGCGTGCAACACTGTTGTCTAGATCATATTGCATATGACCCATCAAATTCCAATTACCTTTCACAGGTTGTATAAAGGATGCTGTAACTTGGTCATAGTGGTCTTGACGATCTTCAAGTCGCTTACGATTAAAATAACCAAAGTTGTAAAGGTTACCTTGATCACCTGTGTAATACACTTGTAGATCACGTTGAGCATTGTCTCCGTTAGACATCCACATTGAGTTTGCATTCACAGTAAAGTTCTGAGAAAGCTGGCTGGCAATGCTGATCACAGGACCAGTTTGACGCTCAGTGTTAAATGGGTCATTTTGACTATTATTCAAAGTCACCTTGCGGTCTTCAAAGTAGTAACTTTGTCCGATACTGGCACGTAAACGTTCTAATCCGATTGTATCAAAGAGGCTGTAACTTACCCCGAGTGATAAGAAGTTATTATCTTCTAGGCGGTCGTGGCCATAAAAGCGACGTGGATTAAAGAGTTGATCGTAATTCAGGGACGCTGCGGTTGAGTCAAAGTTCGGTGAACTGTTTTGATTTCTGTGTGGTGCATAAGCATAGAATGCACGTGGTGTGATGGTTTGTAAGAATTTTCCATCTTTTTCAAAGATAAGACCTGCATCCAAAGTAAACTCTGGAACTATAACTGCATTGTCTTTGGTATTTTTTCTTTGTTCTTCAGTGATACGATCAATCGTATTTTGATCAAAGAAAGTATTTATAGAGCGAACTGATGCTTGTGGTATAAAGAATGACCACTGATTGCGGAAATTATATCGAGCAGAAAACTCATTATAAAGACGTGTACCACTTGGTTGATAAATGGTGTCCATATTTGAGTTATCTGAAGCATTTAAGTCATTAATATCTTTTTGGAAATATGCTGTATCGTTATTAAATTCGTATTCCAATCCTTGCGGGTTGCCAGTGATATAATTGACGAGCAATTGCGGTAGTCGCGCATAGGGGCGATCAACATCATCAACATCAGGGTCTAGCGTCTGGAAGTCTTCAACTTTGAGTTGCGCACGCAACCCTGGAATTCCATTGGCGTAATTAAGATCCCAAGCGCGGCGTTGGTTTAACTCTGTTCTTGTATTCGGGTTGCTGTCTAGATCGGCAAAGAAGTCTTTATCAGAAACATAGTTGTATTCTAAATTGGTCGTCCATTGATCATTGATTTTCCAATTGTGCAAGAGGTGTAAATCTTTACGATCTTCATCATCATATTTACGATCTTGTGCTAAATAACCACCCCAAATACGGCCACCACCATATTGTTCAGTCAGATACCTGAACTCACCTTCAGCCATCAATCCACGACCGCCAATGAAACGTGGGGTTATAGTTGCATCATAATTGGGTGCTAAATTGAGATAAATTGGCGCTTCAAGTTCTAAACCACCATCGTTTGTATAACCAAAACCTGGGTTTAATAAGCCAGTGGTACGACGATCATCAATAGGGAAATTGAAATATGGCACAGCCAGCACTGGTGTGTTTTTAATATATAGTTTAGTGCCTTTGGTCACGCCACGCCCAGTGTCTTGATTTAACTCAATCGAATTGGCTTGAATCTTCCATGTTGGGCTTTGCTCAGGTGGACACGTGCTATAAGTTGCATTCTGAAGGAGTAAAATATTGGGTGAGGTGCGCTCAATATTTTCTGCACGACCATGCCCATGTGTCGCTTCTGAAATATAAAAGCTGTTATTGAGGCGTCCCGTTTGGGTTTTTAAATTGTAGTCAATTTGATCACTTTGAGCCAATAAACCCGCTTGTGCCAACTGTACATTGCCAGAAGCTTTGGCATGGGTTTGAGTGTTGTCAATTTTAATCTTATCTGCACGAACCATACGACCTTGTTGATCGATGATGACATTGCCTTCTAATTCTGAATCACCATTTGGATTGTAATATGCACGATCAGCGGTGATGATCGATGTTGCTTGCTCAGGATCAACTGCTTTAGTATCAGGGCTGATAGGTGTCAACCAAGTTTGAGCACAAAATTTCGAGCTTGGGGAGAACGTGCTACGTTGTTGCGCTTCGGCTGAATTTTTATTGAGATAATATTGATCAAAGAAGCGCTGACCAGGGTAGCTTTCTTTAATTGCAGTTTGAAGTGCTTGATTGTCCACCTCAGTTGTACTGTCTTTAGAGTCGGCATAACTTGAGACTGTGCTACCACACAATAAGGTTAAAATAGCAGTCGCCAAAGGGCTGAAAGTAAACTGATGCTTCATTTATATCATTAACCAAGTATGCAAATTGCAATTAATTATTGTCGCATCATAGAGAAAAAACGGATTAGTGGCTACACTTAGCACTTTAAATATTCAGCCTGTACTAGAATTTATAGCAAATGAATACACAACGTGAACAATTGATACATACGTGGGTGCAATCTGTACTTCAATCAGAGCAGTTCGAAATAAAATATTTAGCAGGCGATGCCAGTTTCCGTCGCTATGCGCGAATCACCTTGAATAATAAATCATTTATGTTGATGGATGCACCTCCAGAAAAAGAAGATTGTGTACCTTTTGTGACGATTGACGAATTCTTTGATCGTCATGGAGTTCGTGTTCCACATATTGTTGCAAAGGATTTAGATCAAGGGTTATTGCTTCTAGAAGATTTTGGGGATGAGCTTTTAGCAAACCATTTAAATGATGACACGGTAGATCAGCATTATTTACAGAGTTTTAAACAACTCATTCAATTACAGTCTATTCATGGTGTGGATCAGTTTCCAGAATATAGTTACGAAAAATTAATCAGTGAAATGGAGTTATTCACAGATTGGTTGCTTCCATCATTAAATATTCGATTAAATGCTGATGAACAAGGTTTGATTAAGCGCACTTTTGCGATATTGGCAAATGCGGCTTTAGCTCAACCACAAGTGATTGTTCATCGAGACTTTCACAGTCGTAATCTCATGCTGTTAAGTGATGAGCAAGAGCAAGGTGTAATTGATTTTCAAGATGCAGTAATCGGTGCGGATACCTACGACTTGATTTCAATTACACGTGATGCATACGTGCAATGGCCTCCAGCACGTGTAAAACAATGGTTTAAAACCTTCTATGAATTATTACCAGATGATTCAAAAATTGATCGTGATTTAGAGCGCTTTATTAAAGATGCTGACTTCATGGCGATTCAACGCCATTTAAAGATTTTAGGTATTTTTGTGCGATTGTTTGAACGTGATGGAAAGTCGGGCTATTTAAAAGACTTGCCTCGTGTCATGTGGTATTTACTCGAAGAGTCGAAGCCTTACGCTGAACTCACTCCATTTATTCAATGGGTTGAAGATAAAGTGCTACATGCATTTGAAGCCAAGTATGGTCACTATGAGGTAGTAGCTGCATGAAAGCCATGATTTTAGCAGCGGGTCTGGGTAACCGTATGCGCCCCTTGACGCTTTATAAACCAAAGCCACTGTTGGAAGTGGGTGGAAAGCCTTTAATTGTATGGCATATTGAAAAATTAAAGTCGATTGGTGTTAGTGAAATTATTATTAATTCGGCATGGCTGGCAGACAAATTGATCGGTGCTTTAGGCGATGGTTCTCAGTTTGGTGTGAACATTCGCTGGACGCGTGAAGATGAGGGTTTGGAAACAGCTGGTGGAATCATAAATGCTTTGCCCTTGTTGGGTGAAGAACCATTTATCCTCGTCAATGGGGATGTGTGGACTCAGTTTGATTTTGCTCAGTTGCTTGAGCTTGATTTACAAGAAGATCTGGCACACTTGGTACTTGTACCAAATCCGCTACAACATCCTCAAGGTGATTTCACACTATTAGATGGTCGTGCTTATACTTTTGAGCAAGAAAAAGAGGGCGAAAATTTGACTTATAGTGGTATTGCGGTGATTCATCCTCATTTATTTGAAGGTCTAGAATGGGGCAAGCGTCCTTTAGCACCTTTGCTTAAAGATGCTATGCACAACCACAGAATTTCAGCTGCAAAAATGGCAGAAACGTGGGTGGATGTGGGTACTCCAGAAAGGTTGATGCAGTTGGATCAGCAAATTCGAGAAGGACAATTTAACTAACTGAGTATTCACTAAGCGTTAAATAGTGTTCCACGATGCATAAAACGGTATACTTTGATTAATTTTATTGAGATGTTTACTGTTTATGCATCCTTTTTTTCATGAGTTACAACAAGGTAGTAAAAAACTAGGTTTATCACTCAGTGATGAAACGTTGAATTTATTATTAAAATATCAAGATGCGCTTGTATTGTGGAATAAGGCGTACAACTTGACCGCAATTCGTGATCCTAAAGAAATGTTAGTTAAACATTTGTTGGATAGCCTCAGTATCTTGAAAGACTTGCCTGAAGGGCGATTGCTTGATATTGGTACCGGTGGTGGTATGCCGGGGATGATCATCGCGCTATGTCAACCTGAGCGAAGCTGTGTGCTTCTGGATTCGAATGGAAAAAAAATTCGTTTTCTCAAGCAGTTTATTGCTGATCTAAAACTAAAAAATGTTGTGGCAGTTCAAACTCGAGTAGAGAATGAAGAGAGTATTAATGAATTGGGTAAATTCGATGTAATTACCAGTCGTGCTTTCGCCTCACTGACAGATTTTATTACTGCTTCTCGTCCTTTTATGCATAAAAACAGTGTTATTGCTTCTATGAAAGGTTTAATTCCTGCTGAGGAAATTGAAAACCATAAAGATGAGTTGAGTTGCGAAATTATTGAGCTTCACGTTCCTCGTTTAGATGAACAACGTCATTTATTGCTACTTAAACAAATTTAAAAATTCTAGGGATTGGGGTTACCATGGCTCAAATTATTGCTATTGCGAACCAAAAAGGTGGCGTAGGTAAAACCACGACTGCTGTAAATTTGGCTGCATCATTAGCAGTGCTTAAAAAGCGAGTATTGTTGATTGATATGGACTCTCAAGGCAATGCCACTATGGGTTCAGGTATTCAAAAGAATGATCTCTTATACTCAGTAACTGATGTTTTACTGGGTGAAGTGCCAATTGAAACAGCCATCACTAAAGCTGAAGTTGGATATCGCGTACTTGGCTCCAATCGTGATTTAGCAGGTGTTGAATTAGCCATTGCTGAGCAAGACGGTCGTGAATTTATTCTGCGTGATGCGATCCAACAAATTGAAGATAAGTTTGATTACATCATTGTGGATTGTGCACCAAGCTTAAGTTTGATCACGGTAAATGCATTGGCTGCTGTTAAAAGCGTGATCATTCCAATGCAGTGTGAATATTATGCCTTGGAAGGCTTGGCAGATTTAACACAAACGATTGATCGTATTCAACAAGCGTTAAATCCTGATTTAGAAATCATTGGTGTATTGCGTACCATGTACGATGCTCGAAATGCGCTGACACGTGATGTGTCGGATGAGTTGGAGCAGTATTTTGGTAAAAAATTATACGAAACGGTTATTCCTCGAAATGTACGCTTAGCAGAAGCGCCAGCACATGGGTTACCGATTATTTATTTTGAAAAAAGTTCTAAGGGTGCAGTGGCTTATTTGAATCTTGCTGCTGAAATGTTAAAAAAAACCAAAGTGAAAAAAGGAAGTAAAGCATGACCGTGAAGAAAAGAGGCTTAGCAAAGGGTCGTGGCTTAGATGCGTTATTGGGCTCTATTCAAAAAGAAAAATTACAATTAGAAGCACAGTCATTAGATCATGGTCAGCTCAAACAAGTAGATGTCAAACTTCTCAAACGTGGTAATTATCAGCCGCGACGCTTTATTCATGAAGAAGACCTTCAGGAATTAGCATCTTCTATTAAAAAGCATGGCATCATGCAGCCGATTGTCATTCGTCCAATTGAGGATGATGTACATCAATATGAAATTATTGCAGGGGAGCGCCGTTGGCGAGCAGCTCAAATTGCTGGACTAAATGAAGTTCCTGCAATTGTTCGTGATTTGTCAGATCAAGTTGCAATTGCGTTGGCATTAATTGAAAACATTCAACGCCAAGATTTAAATCCAATTGATCAAGCTATGGCATTGCAGCGTTTTCATGAAGAGTTTGGATTAAGTCACCAAGAAATTGCTGAAACGGTGGGCAAGGCACGTACTACAGTAAGTAATTTATTGCGCTTATTAAGCTTAGCGGATCCGATTAAAGACCATATCCAACAAGGTCAATTAGATATGGGGCATGCGCGTGCAATATTGACTTTGCGTGCAAAAGACCAAATTGAAATTGCAAAAATTGTCATTGAAAAAAACCTTTCTGTTCGTCAAACAGAACAGTTAGTGCGTGATTTTAATGCACCAAAACAGGATAAGCCAAAACCATCAATTTCAGCTGATTTAGAGCAACTGACTCAGCGTCTTTCTGAACGTTTCAGTGCAGATGTTAAAATTGATCACAATAAGCAAGGTAAAGGTAAGCTTGTGATTCATTATCATTCACTTGATGAGTTAGATGGTATTCTAAATATCTGTTTAGATGAAAAATAATTAATTTAAAAGCAGTAAATGTGATTTATTTAGATGAGTTTGAGATTTAAGTCATTTAGGTCTCAATACTCCAATTGAGCTAAGGTTTACTTTGATCATTCCATACAATCAGGTCATTGATTTTAGAGTGGGGCAGACTTTAGCATTCGATGTTCGAATTATGTATGATTAAATTGCATACGTGCTGAATCTGTTTAGGTGTTTAAGGATACCGTACCAATTAGAGGTTGTGAGTGAAGCAAGATTTTAAAGTTTATATGCGTTTGTTGAGTTACTTAAAACAGTACTGGACGATTGCATTGATTGTTGTATTTGGTTTTGTGCTGAATGCCGCGACTGAAGTTTCTGTTGCGAAATTATTAGAGCATATTATCAATGCCATTCAAGAACAGGATCGAAGTTTCACGAACTTATTCCCATTTTTGGTTGTGGTTTTGATGTTTGTACGAGGAGTGGGGCTATTTCTAGGTGGATACTACACTTCGGTGATTTCTCGAAATCTAATTTTTAATATTCGCCAAGAAGTTTTTGCTAAATTAATGCGATTGCCGTCGCAATATTATTTAGATAACACTAGTGGTCATATTACTGCCAAAATTATGTACAACGTTGAACAGCTGACTGCTGCCTCAACGGAGTCATTAAGAACCTTATTACAACAAGGTTTGATCACCATTGCGCTGTTAGGATATTTGTTCTATTCCAACTGGCGCTTGACTTTATGTATTTTGATTTTTGCGCCATTAATCGGTTTGTTGATTAGAAAAGCTGCTAAACGTATGCGTAAGCTGTCTACTCAAGTGCAAGATACGATGGGTGATGTAAACCATGTAGTGCAAGAAACCGTGAATGGTAATCTGGTTGTTAAAGGCTTTGGTGGACAGGCATACGAGCAAACTCGTTTTAAAGAAACCTCACTCGAAAACTTGCGTCGTGGTTTAAAAATGGTTGCAGTACAACAATTAAATAGTCCTGTTGTACAACTTATTATGGCGATCGCTTTAAGTATTGTGATTTGGATTGCTTTAAGACCTGAGATATTACAGGATACTTCAGCGGGTCAGTTTGTTGCGTATATTACTGCAGCCGGTATGTTGAGTAAGCCGATTAAAGCTTTAACCGATATCAATGAAAAATTACAGCGAGGAATGGCTGCAGCACATTCAGTATTTGAATTATTGGATATGCCTGAAGAAAAAAATGAAGGGCAGTTAAAACCACAACTCAAAGGCAATATTGAATTTAATCAGGCAAATTTAACATATAGCGATGGTTTTCATGCCATTCATGATTTCAATTTAAATGTTAAAGCTGGGCAGACTGTAGCGTTGGTGGGGCGTTCGGGGGCTGGTAAGTCTTCTTTAGTTAACTTATTGGTTCGTTTTCAAGAATTAAGTTCAGGGTCAATCAAATTCGATGGCCATGATATTCAAGATATCGAAGTTACAGCGTTACGCTCACAAGTGGCTATGGTCAATCAGCAAGTCGTGCTGTTTAACCGAACTGTTCGTGAGAATATTGCTTATGGTCAGTTACAAGATGCTTCGGAAGAGCAGATTATTGCTGCTGCGAAAGCTGCTTATGCCCATGACTTTATTATGGCACTGCCTCAAGGCTATGACACACCATTAGGTGCTCAAGGTTTAAATTTATCTGGCGGACAAAGACAGCGTATTGCAATTGCTCGCGCAATCTTAAAAAATGCTCCAATTTTAATTCTTGATGAAGCGACAAGCGCATTAGACAATGAGTCTGAATACTTTATTCAGCGTGCTTTTGATGCAGCTATGCAGGATCGGACAACGATTGTCATTGCACATCGATTATCAACGATTGAGAATGCAGATCTTATTGTGGTAATGGATAAAGGTCGGATATTAGAGCAGGGAACACATCAGGAATTACTCGATTTGCGTGGTGCATATTTCCAACTGCATCAACGTAATTTTGAGGAATAAGTTATGTCTATTGCGCAGGTCATTCAAAATGCTTGGAATAAGCAATCCAAGTGGTTGATTGTATTGCGACCCCTGTCATTACTTTATCGATTAGGATTTTCCCTGAATAAATCCTTGTATCAACGTGGTATAAAACCTATTTATACTGCACCAGTTCCTGTCATGGTCATTGGCAATATAACGGTAGGTGGTAGTGGTAAAACACCGTTATTAATTCAATTGGTTAAATATCTTCAACAAAAAAATATTCGAGTTGGAGTAATTAGTCGAGGCTATGGTGGTAAAGGTCCTTTTCCTGCAAGCGTGAATCTCGATTCTGAGCCAAATGAAGTGGGTGATGAGCCCTGTTTAATTGTGCAATCTACAGGCGTGCCGATGGTCGTAGGTGGGCAACGACAGAAAAGTATAGAGTTACTTCTCTCTCAGCATCAACTTGATTTGATCATTAGTGATGATGGTTTGCAACATTGGGCACTTGATCGTCAATTAGAATGGATTGTGCTGGATAACAATCGTGGTTTGGGTAATCAGAAACTGTTGCCAGAAGGCTTTTTGCGTGAGCCAGTAGCACGGTTATGCAGTGGTACAGTAATTGAGCATGCTGAACAACCAAGTTCAGATCTGTATATGCAATTACAAGTAGCGGCGCCGTACTTGTTAAATCCAGTGGAAGATCAAGTTGAATATTTTGCCACTGATTTGAATTATTATGCGGTCGTAGGTATTGGGTTCCCGCAACGCTTTTATAAAACCCTTGAAAGTATGGGCTTAAAGCATTTTCAGTGTCATGAATTTCCTGATCATTATGATTATCAGATTGATGATTTACAATTTGAAGATTCAAATCCAATCATCACCACTGAAAAAGATGCTGTGAAACTCCTCCCTTTGTTAAAACAACATCCAGAATTTAGTCGTGAAATTTGGGTGGTTCCTGTTGAAGCAGCTTTATCATCAGCTTGTTATGATTTGCTGGATAAGCAGCTTGCAAAACTCGGTATCGTAAACACATAAGGAATATCCATGAAACATATTGTAATACCTGCTCGCTTTGCAAGTTCGCGGTTACCTGGAAAACCACTACTTAAAATACACGGGCGTGAAATGATTTTACGTGTGGTAGATCAGGCGCGAAAAGTGACTGGGTTTGATGATTTATGTGTTGCTACTGATGATCAAAGAATTGTTGATCTTTGTAAGGCAGAACAAATTGATGTTGTGTTGACCAGTGCAGAACACCCTTCTGGAACCGACCGATTGAGTGAAGTTGCACGAATCAAAGGTTGGGCGAGTGAAGATATTATTGTAAATGTGCAAGGTGATGAACCATTATTACCTGCTTCGTTAGTCCAACAGGTTGCTTCTTTGTTAGAGCAAAAGCCTGAATGTTCAATGTCCACTTTGTGTGAAGTGATCCAAGAATTAGAAGAGTTTAAACGCGATAGTATTGTCAAAGTCGTCATGAGTAAGTTCAATGAAGCGCTTTATTTCAGTCGTGCAACCATTCCATATGATCGTGATGGATCAAAGCAACAACCTCAGATACTACATCGAAAAGCCTACCGACATCTTGGTTTATATGCCTATCGAGTGAAGTTGCTACAAGAGTACGTGACATGGGATCAGGGAGATCTCGAGGTTTTAGAAAGCCTTGAGCAACTGCGTGTTTTAGAAAATGGTCATCGAATCGCAATTGATGTGGCAGAGGTGAGCTTACCACCAGGTGTGGATACGCAACAAGATTTAGACCGTCTTAATGCAATGCCTATTTCTCATTTCCAATAGTATAGATTAGTCAATGACTCAGACTCAGCATGTTTATCCTTGGCAACTTAACGTATGGAGCACACTGACTCAGCATGTTTATCCTTGGCAACTTAACGTATGGAGCACACTGACTCAGCGGTTTCCTCAAGTAGGTCATGGATTACTTTTTTATGGCAAAAAAGGCTGTGGTAAAGAAGCTTTTACCCAGCAATTTGTTACTTGGCTGCTATGTTTAGATAAGCAGCCAAATCAACCTTGTGGTCAGTGTTCGAGTTGTTTGTGGCTAAAATCAGATACTCATCCAAATTATGTTTACGTCACGACGGATGAGGACAATAAGAAACAAAACGCTAAAATTAAAATTGAGAAAATTCGTGAATTACAGCCATTCGTGCAACAAACCGTCGATGGTTGGCGGGTTATTGTGATTGAACCGGCGGAAGCGCTCAATATCGCATCGTCAAATGCTTTATTGAAAACACTTGAAGAACCAGGTGAGCGTGTTGTGATTATTCTTTTGGCGGATCATTATTTAAAATTACCAGCCACTATACGAAGTCGCCTACAACATTACGCCTTAGATCGGCTGACTGATGATCAAGCCAATGCATATTTGAATGAACATTTGAATGCAGAGCAGCAGACTTTGAGCTCACTGTTGCTTAACCTTTCGAATGGTATGCCTTTAGCTGCTATTGAGTTGGCCTCAAGTGAATGGTTAACTCTGCGAAGTGCGTTTATAAATGATTGGTATCATTTAGTCAGTAAAAAAAATATGCCAATGCAGTACGCTTCTAAATGGAATAAGCAACTCAACTTTTCCGAGTTGATTTTTATGTTTGAGTACTTATTAGCTGATCTTGTTGCATACAAAATGGAACAAAATGTAAAAAATAGCGATTTAGACTTTAGTTTGTTGGCTGAGCAATATCAATTAGAGCAATTATTTGATATTTATAACGATGTGCATCAAGCAAAACAAATGGTTGAGCAGAATGTTCAATCAAATTTAATTGTTGATCAGCTTTTTATAAAATTAATGAATGTTCAATAATCATGTTTGAATACAGGGGATAGAGATGCAGCCACGTCCGGGCGGTTTATTACAAGTCAATATTAATGATCGCGAAACTCTGCAATCCAGTTATATGCCTTTTGTTGAGGGTGGTGGATTATTTATTCCAACCAAACATCCAGTCAAAATGGGTGAAGAAATTTTTATCTTGGCAACACTTCCTAATCAAACCCAAAAAATACCAATTACGGGTAAGGTGATTTGGATTTCGTATAAGCAATCGGGCATTAAACCACAAGGTTTTGGATTGCAGTTAACTGGAGATAAAGGAGCCTATTACAAAATGGAAGCAGAAAAAATACTCGCTGGAAGTATGTCAACAGCACGCGCAAGCTTTACAATGTAGGCTCTGACTTAAAAAATTAAAAGGTGTCCTTGTGTTTGTAGATACACACTGTCATTTAAACATGCTCAATCTTGAACCTTACGAGGGAAATATCGATTTAGCAATTCAGCAAGCGATTGATGCTGGTGTCACAAAAATGATGGGGATATCCGTTGATTTAGATGATCATATTATTCTGTCAGAAATTGCAACTCGACACGAAGGAGTAGGCTACAGTGTTGGGGTGCATCCATGTGAAGATCCAGCAGTCATGCAGCGTGCTACTGTTGAAACTTTGGTTGAATTGGCGAGTAAAGATAAGGTCTGGGCAATTGGTGAGACGGGTCTAGATTATTATCACAGTACTGAATTTGTTAAAGAACAAAAAGAATGTTTTGCACGACATATTCAAGCTTCACAGATGGTGAAAAAGCCAGTGGTCGTACACACACGCTCATCTAAAAACGATACGATAGATATTATAAGAGCTGAAAAGTCGACACACGGAATTTTGCATTGTTTTACTGAGGATTGGGATACGGCAAAAGCGGTTCTAGATTGTGGTTATTACATTTCATTTTCAGGAATAGTATCGTTTAAAAATGCTCAGGATTTACGTGATGTGGCCAAGCAAGTTCCATTAGATCGACTATTAATTGAGACTGATAGCCCTTATTTAGCACCAATGCCATATAGAGGAAAGTCTAATGAACCAAAGTATGTCCCATATGTAGCCAAAGCATTAAGTGATGTATATGATAAGTCAGTCGAGGAGATTGCCTTTATTACAACGCAAAATTTCGAGAATCTTCTACGAATGCAGTAAAAATTTAATACGGAAAATAGAAAGAAGAGAGTTTATAGAGTGAAGATGGATCGTCAGGCTCAGTTTAGAGCGAGAGAAGCATTAATATTTCAGGTCGCAGAACAACTTCTTTTGGAAAACGGCGAAGCGGGCATGACATTGGATGCATTGGCCGCTGAGTTGGATTTGGCAAAAGGAACACTCTATAAGCACTTCCAAAGTAAAGATGAATTGTACATGTTGCTCATTATTCGTAATGAGCGCATGTTATTAGAAATGGTTCGAGATACTGAAAAAGGATTTCCTGAACATTTAGCTTTTTTTATGTTGCACCATTTGCATCATCCAGAACGTACTGTACTCTTTCATCAAATTGAAGAGCGATTGTCTACAACCGGTCAGGGTATTAATCATTTGTTTAATGAAATGTATCAGATTCGCAAAAGTAGACTCAGAATTATCATTCGTATGACAGAAAATCATCTAGCATCCATTCAAAGTAAGATGAGTTCTCGGGATTATTTAGCATCCATTTGGTCGATTACTCATGGTGGTGCTGCGATATTAAACTCGAGTTTCTATCAACGCTATTTAGGCTGTCGAGATACGTTAAGGGTTGCTTTAATTGATCAAGCGTTGATGATGCCTAAACAGATTAATTTGACAGAATCAGTGGCCTAATATGCAATCTCTAGATCACCGTCAAGGCGGATTTACTTTAATCGAATTGATGGTGGTCACTGTGATCATCAGCATCATGGCGGCATTGGTGGTGATGAATATTGGTGGGATTGATCAACGTAAAGCAATGCAAGCTAGAGAGGCTTTAATATTAGATTTAAAACGTATTCATCGAGAGGCTGTTGATCAATCGTTAGTGGTTGCATTGGTGCCACAATCGAATGGTGATCAGTTTCGCTATACATTTCAAAAATATAATGATTTAACTCGTCCAGAGCAGACGCTTGTATCGAATAATAATCGTCAACCTTCCACTTGGGTTGAAATGCCAGAGTTTTCTGCGAGAGAGCTACCTGCAAAGGTTTCATTTCAGATCGAAAGTAGCGACTATAGTTTTGAAAATGCAACTAATGCAGACTTGATGAATAATAATGCACCTAAATTAATTTGGTTGGGCAATGGCGAGGTTAAACCTGTCACAATTCAAATGTATTATGAACAAAAAGCAATTGGTGATCTTATTCAAATAGATTACTTGGGTAAAATCGATGCGGGTGCTTAAAGGATTTACCTTGATTGAGGTTGTGGTGGCTTTGGCTATTTTTGCTGTAGCAGCAATGTCATTGACGAAGGTGGCTATGCAGTACACACAGGCGACTGCAAATGCAATTTTAAGAACAAAAGCACAATTCGTCGCACAAAATGAAGTCGCTGCAATGCAAATTAGTGGTGAATGGCTAGAGGGAACTCAATCGAAGCAAATTACCTCTCAAGGGTTAAGTTGGCAAATTGATAAAAAATCAGAAGCGACTATTAGCCCAGATGTTCAGAAAATAGAAGTGCAAGTGAGTCTATATAACAATGATTTAGGTAAAGTTGAATCAGGTGTCACCACCATGGTGTTTTATAACTATCCTATCAGAGAGCAATCCAACTCATGATCAAGAGTAAACAACAAGGTTTTACCTTGGTAGAGCTTTTGGTTGCCATAGCCATCTTTGCAGTATTGTCTGCTTTAGGATGGAAAATTTTTGATTATTTAAATAAAGTCAAAGATCGCAATGCGGTGCATGAGCAGCAGCTTCTCAGTTTGCAAGATAGTTATTTACAAATGCAAAGAGATGCTTTGCAAATTGTACCGCTGACTGCAAATATCGCAGGACAAATCCAACCTGCATTTTTACTGGATGATCAGTCTTTACAATTTAGTAAGGCAGGGGTCACAGATCCGCTGAAACAGGGTTTGTCTCCATTTGAGAGAATAGAATATCGTTATAATGCACAAGATCGAAAAGTTTATCGTTTAAAGTATCCCAATCTGAATGTTCTTCAAACAACCCAACCTTTATCCAGTACGATCCTAGAGAATGTGGATGAGTTTCAAATCACAATTTTGAACCCGAATGAATTGAATTCGTGGCCGGATGCATCAACAATAAGTTCTAATGGTAATGATGCTCAAGATGGTGTTGCTCGACTATTGCCTAAAGGTATGCGAATTAGATTTAAGCAACAAGATGTTGAATACGAGTGGATTTTCAGTTTGCTTAATACTGACTATTTAAAACCGACATCTAGTCAATAATCATTAGGAAAATGCATGAAGCAGCAAAAAGGAATCGCCTTGATTACGATTTTAATGTTAGTCGCTTTGGCAACTATCATTGCTGCGACGATTGCCCATCGTCAATACAATACCAGTGAAAATACGGCCTATGTGATTCGTCAAAACCAAGCACTGTATTATGCAAAAAGTGCTGAAGCTTTTTTCTCAGAATTATTGGTTCAAGATGCTAAGTCCAATTCAAAATCAGATAATCTTCAAGAAACTTGGGCTCAACCGATGCCACCATTTCCAATTGATGGTGGTTATGTCGCAGGGCGAATTATTGATGAAACGGGTAAGTTTAATTTAAACAGTTTGGTCAAAGATGATGGCGTGCCGAATGATAATGCGGTGAATTACTTTAAGGGATTATTAACAAAGCTTGGTTTGCCAGAAGAATTGAATGAAGCGGTAATTGATTGGCAAGATCAAGATGATTTGACGATTGGCGCGATGGGGGCAGAGAGTAATTATTATTTAAGTTTAACGCGTCCTTATTTGCCAGCGAATGGTCCTTTTCATAGCGTTGAAGAGTTGAAGCAAGTGCGAGGATTTGAAGGTGATAAGTTTTTATTGATAAAACCTTATGTTACAGCGATTCCTTTAAAAGAAATTAAAATTAATATTAATACAGCACCAGCGATGATTATTGCTGCTATAGACCCAAGTTTGGATGTGCAAAATGTACAGCGTGATTTGGATCAGAAAAAAGCCAATGGTGAGTTTTTTGAGTCCGTAGATCAGCTCTGGGAACTCAACACTCTAAGTCAGTTAAGTGAAGAAGCAAAAAGCACAGCAAAAAATAATTTTGATGTTAAATCTGCATTCTATCGAGCAGATATTGAAATCATGCTATCTGATCGAAAGCGATATTTTTCGAGTTATCTGATGCGTGATGAAGATAAGGTTTATGTCTTCTCAAGAAGTTTGGCACCTCTTCAAACCAATTGATTAAATTGCTAAACTATTAATTTAAACAAATTGAATGATAGCTTTTTATTTTTTTGTTTTTAATACGTTTTGCCAATTGCTTAAAACGTTAAAATTAATGATGAGTTGTGTGAATATGCACTATAATCATTTTAATCCATGATTTTTTATTGCTCTGACATATGTTAATTCGAAAATTATTTAAGTTTGAAAACGCGCATATTGTGCGAAATTGCACATCAGACCGCTGTAAGCGTTCAATTCATGGTCATAGCTATAAAGTCGAATTATTATTGAAAGCCTCAAAGCTAGATCATGGTCAAATGGTCTATGATTTTGGTTTGCTGAAAGGTGTGATCAAAGAACTTTATGATAGTTTTGATCATGCGATTTGTTTTTGGCAAGAAGATTCAGCTGAATATATTCAAGCATGTAAAACTTTTAGTGCGCGTTGGGTTTCATTACCCGTTTCACCTTCTGCTGAACAATTTTCTCGAATTTTCTTTTATTTGGCAGAACAAGTACTGAAATCAACTATCACGCAAAATGGTGAAGGTGATGTTGAAGTCTATTCAGTGATCGTGCATGAAACTGACACAGGCTATGCGCAAAGTTTTGCTGAAGATATCGTAAATGAACAGATGGGCTTATTGGCGCTTGATCAAATCGTATTCTCAGAACAAATTCAAAATGAATGGTCTGATCCTAAAATGTACGAACAATTGAAACAAGGATTCACTTTTAAGAACCCAAGTGTAGATTTACAAGTAAAACTTTAAAGCTGTGATTGATTTAGGGATGAACACAATGCAACTCACCGAACAAGAATTAAGTCAACTGAATCAAGTTCGGTTAGAGGATGGTTGGAAGTATGCTTTAGCAGATTTTCTGCTCAGCGATAAAATGGATCAGCTGAAAGCTTTTCTCAAATCTGAATTACAGGCGAATAAGGTGATATACCCACCTAATTCCCTTATATTTAATGCGTTCAACACTACACCCTTAGATCGTGTAAAGGTCGTGATTCTCGGTCAAGATCCTTATCACGGTCCAAATCAAGCACATGGATTGAGTTTTTCAGTGCAAAAGGGTGTTGCATTACCGCCGTCTTTGCGTAATATCTATCACGAACTCAGCACTGACCTTGGAATAGCGCCTGCCAAGCATGGTGATTTAACTCAATGGGCTGAAGAGGGTGTCTTGTTGCTGAACAGTGTATTGACTGTTGAAGCGGGCCAGCCGACTTCACACCAAAAGAAAGGTTGGGAAGATTTCACCGATGCTGCGATAGATGTTCTAAATGAGCAACGTGAAAAGATCGTTTTCATTCTTTGGGGTGCGTACGCGCATAAGAAAGGTCAACGAATTGACCAAAATAAGCATTTGGTCTTAAAAGCAGCACATCCATCACCATTGGCAGCAAACCGAGGTGGTTTTTTTGGGTGTAAAGTTTTTTCAAAAACAAATAATTATCTTAAACAAAATGGCATTGAGCCAATTAAATGGCAGCTGGAAGCATGACAATATCTCCTGAGACGAATCAATATCATCCTGACTTAATTGTTGAAGAAGCACAGAATGGATGGAGAGTGGTTCGATTAAATCGTCCAAAATCTTTACATGCACTTGATGAATCTATTGTAACGGCTTTATTGGCTGTTTTTGAAAAGTTTCATCATGATGATGCGGTTAAAGCGATCTGGTTTGATTCAACAACCCCTAAAGCTTTTTGTGCCGGTGGGGATGTACGCAAACTCCGTCAGTTGGTCATCAATAATGAGGTTGATGCGGCAAATAAATTTTTTGAACAAGAATACGCGCTAGATCTTTTGTTGCATGACTACGCTAAGCCGATAGTCGTTTGGGGTGAAGGTTATGTGATGGGCGGTGGGCTTGGTTTATTTATGGCTGCACCATTCAGACTCGTTACACCTTATTCGCGCCTTGCAATGCCAGAAGTAAATATTGGTTTATATCCAGATGTTGGTGCTAGTCGTTTCTTGGCAGATCGTGGTCCAATAGGTCTATTTACAGGTTTAACTGGATCGATCATGACTGCGGCAGGAGCTTATGGTATTGGTTGGGCGACTCATATTTGTGATGCTCAGCGCGATGTTGTTTTACAAAAGTTGATCAATATCGATTGGGATCATTATCCTGCTGGTGATTTTAGGGCATTAGATGACACTTTAAATAGTTTGCATCGACCAGTTTCTCCAGGGCCACTGCAAATCTCGTTAGACGTGATTCACAGTGTCTGTCGTGGTGCAAACTTTGAAAATGACTACGAAGCAATCATCGGGTTAAGTGATGCACGAAGTGATTGGCTAAGACAAGCGAGTGAAAATCTGGCAAAAGGATCACCAAGTACAGCTGCGATTACCTGGTTGTTATGGCAATGGGGGCGTCAAGTTCATCCTTGGCAAGAAGTATTTGAACTTGAAACTCAAATTTCTGATTGGAAAATTAGACATCCTGATTTTGTTGAAGGCGTACGTGCACGTTTAGTGGATAAAGATTTATCTCCTGAATGGACACCTGCAGAATCTATGTCCTTAAAAGGAATTTTAGGTGCGCACCCACCAGTTACAAATATCGAGAGCTGGAATAACTTGTTAAAACAGTACGGTATTATTTAATTTTGACTGAAATTCAATTTGATGCCGAAGATCTAAAATGGATGCAGCGTGCCTATGAGCAGGCTGCATTTGCAGCTCAATTGGGAGAAATCCCTGTTGGAGCTGTCATTGTGAGTCAAGGAAAAGTAATTGGTGAAGGATATAATCAACCCATCCAGAGTCATGACCCGACTGCTCATGCTGAAGTGGTCGCACTTCGCCAAGCATGTAATCAAATTCAGAACTATCGTCTACCAGAAGATGCAACCCTTTATGTAACCCTTGAGCCATGCACGATGTGTGTGGGGGCTTTAATTCATGCTCGAGTTCACCGTGTTGTATTTGGTACTTTAGAGCCGAAAGCGGGTTCTCTAGTCAGTGCGCGACAGCTATTGAATAATCAAGGTTACTACAACCATATATTTGAATTTGAAGGGGGCTGCATGCAATCAGCGTGTGCTCATCAACTTTCAGAATTTTTTAAATTCAGACGAGAACAAAAAAAACAACAGCGTGTACGACAAAAAATAGAAAATAATCAGGAATGATTGCTATTGTTGATTGTGGAAAAATTGACATAATGTATTGTCAGTATGAAGCGGACTCAATGAAAAGGAATAAAAATGAATTCAATCCAAGTTAAACAAGAATTTAACCAGCCTATAGATCGTGTATTTGAAGTTTTGTCAAAACATGCGACTTATAATGATGTATTTGCACCGATTCAGGTTGTACGCATTAAAGATGCAGCTGATCCGAGTCGTCCTGATGGGATTGGATCAGTACGAAAAATGGGATTAGGCCCAATAAAGCCAATTCAAGAAGAAATTACTGTACTAGAGCCAAATAAGCGTATTGAATACAAAATTATCAAGAATCCATTAATCAAACATCATCTTGGAATTATTGAATTTAAAGAGCTTTCAACAGCTAAAACTTTAGTCACATACACGATCGAATTACAGGCAAGAGCACCGTTTGTGAGCAAATTAATTCTTGCACAACTCAAACTTGCTATTACACTTGGTTTTAAGAAATTAGCAAAACGCCTTTAAGGCGAAGTTGGTAAAGTAATGACAATTCAAATTATCACGATCGATGGACCAAGCGGTTCAGGCAAAGGAACTTTGGCAGCAAAATTGGCACAGCATTACCAGTTTCATTTACTGGATTCTGGAGCCTTGTATCGTTTGTTGGGATTGTCATTACATCAACTGAATTTAATTGATTCAATTCACAATCCAGATGTGTTGGTTAAATGCGTAGAAATAGCGACTCATCTCGATATTCAATTTGTTAGTGATCATTTAAAAACAAAAATTTTACTTAGCGGGCATGATGTAACGGATGAAATTCGCACTGAAAAAGTCGGTGAGTTTGCATCCAAGGTTGCAGTTGTACCTGAATTAAGACAGGCATTATTCGAAAGACAACGTGCATTTGCTCAAGCACCAGGTCTTGTTGCCGATGGCCGTGATATGGCGACTTCAATCTTCCCAGAAGCCCAAGCAAAAATATATTTGACGGCTTCTGCTGAGTCTCGTGCTGAGCGACGTGTAAAGCAGTTGCAGGCCATGGGGCAAAATGTTAAAATAAGCGACATTTTATCTAATATCCAAGCACGTGATAAGCGTGATATGGAAAGAACCGTTGCGCCGCTTAAGCCGGCTGAAGGGGCTTACATTATCGATAGTTCAGATCTGGACATTGACGCTGTATTTAACCTGATGACCGCATATATTGATGCGCAATAAGATAAATTAATGAATATTAGTGGAAGCATAGCTTGATCAGTTCTATATGGACTATGTCGATACTTAACTAAACCGGCCTTGTCTGATCCAAGACCGCTGACTTTTCTAGGTATATCATGACCGAATCTTTTGCAGCCCTCTTTGAAGCAAGCGAATTAAACCTCAACGTTGAAAAGGGTGCAGTCATCCAAGGTATCGTTGTTAGCATCGATTCTGACTGGGTAACTGTAGATACTGGCCTTAAATCTGAAGGCGTAGTAGCTCGCTCTGAATTCTTAAACGAACAACGTGAACTTGAAGTTAACGTTGGTGACACAGTTGACGTAGTTGTTGAAGCGCTTGACAACGGTATGGGTCAAACAGTTTTATCACGTGAAAAAGCTAAACGTGCTGAAACTTGGACTAAACTTGAAAAAATCTTTGAAGACGGCGAGATCGTTACTGGTGTTATCTCTGGTAAGGTTAAAGGCGGTTTCACTGTTGACATCGGTCCAGTACGTGCGTTCTTACCAGGTTCTTTGGTAGACACTCGTCCTATCCGTGACACGACTCACCTTGAAGGTAAAGAGTTAGAATTCAAAGTTATCAAACTTGACGCTAAACGTAACAACGTTGTTGTATCACGTCGTGCAGTTATGGAAGCTGAATCTTCAGCTGACCGTGAAGCTCTTCTTTCTCAACTTGAAGAAGGTCAAACAGTTACTGGTACAATCAAAAACCTTACTGACTACGGTGCTTTCGTTGACCTTGGCGGTATTGATGGTCTTCTTCACATCACTGACATGGCTTGGAAACGTATCAAGCATCCATCAGAAGTTGTTGAAGTTGGTCAAGAAGTTACTGTTAAAGTACTTAAATTTGACAAAGAGCGTAACCGTGTATCATTAGGTCTTAAACAACTTGGTGAAGATCCATGGTTAGCGATCATGAACCGTTACCCTAAAGGTTCTATCGTTAAAGCGCGTGTAACTAACTTAACTGATTACGGTTGCTTCGCTGAAATCGCTGAAGGCGTTGAAGGCTTAGTACACGTTTCAGAAATGGACCACACAAACAAAAACATCCACCCATCTAAAGTTGTTCAGATTGGTGATGAAGTTGATGTTATGGTTCTTGAAGTTGATGAAGAGCGTCGTCGTATTTCTCTTGGTATCAAACAAACTCGTGCTAACCCATGGGAAGAGTTTGCTAAGGCTCACGACAAAGGTGAAAAAGTTTCAGGTACAATCAAGTCTATCACTGACTTCGGTATCTTCATCGGTTTACCAGGCGGTATCGATGGTCTAGTTCACTTATCTGACATTTCTTGGAATGAACAAGGCGAAGAAGCGATTCGTCGTTACAAGAAAGGTGACACTGTTGAAGCGGTTATCCTTTCTGTAGACGCTGAAGGCAACCGTATCAGCCTTGGTATCAAGCAAATGAACAGCGATCCGTTCAACGATTTCTTAGCTGCTAATGAACGTGGTGCTCTTGTTAAAGGTACTGTAGTTGCAGTTGATGCTCGTGGCGCAACAATTAAGTTGGCTGACGAAGTTGAAGCTTCTCTTAAAGCTTCAGAAATCAACCGTGACCGCGTTGAAGATGCAACTAAATTCTTAGAAGTTGGTCAAGAAGTTGAAGCTAAGATCATCAATGTTGATCGCAAATCACGCGCAATCAACTTGTCTATCAAAGCGAAAGACGAAGCTGAAGAGAAAGAAGCTGTTGCTAACTTGAAAACTGCTTCTGCAGGTCAAGACAACGGTCCTAAGACAATTGGTGATTTGATCAAAGCTCAAATGAACCACTAAGTCTTTCGTGTTCAATGTATTGTTAATGTAATTTAACTAATACTTTTTACACAAATACTGTAAACGGTAGCGTAGTATTGACTTACTGCGCTACCGTTTTGTATTTAAACAGGTTATTATCTCGCTATGCACAGAGTAGCTTGATAATTAAAGAGGTCGCAGATGACTACTGAAGCACTTAATAAGTCTGACTTAATAGAACGTATTTCTATCAAAAATCCTCATTTGGCTGAGCCATTGGTCGAAGAAGCTGTTAAAATTATGATCGATCAAATGATTGAGTCATTATCAGCTGATAATCGTATTGAAATTCGTGGGTTTGGAAGTTTTGCTTTACATCATCGTGAACCGCGAGTTGGACGTAATCCTAAAACAGGTAAGTCAGTTGAAGTGGCTGCTAAAGCTGTACCTCATTTCAAACCAGGTAAAGCACTAAGAGATGCTGTAAACGAATCAGCAGGAAAATAATAAATTACTCAGGGGTGGTTATGCGTTACGTATTAGTTGCACTGTTAGTTGTAATCTTCGGATATGCATTGGCATTGGTTCTGCAAAATGGTACAGAACTGACTGTTGATCTTCTCTTCACTCAAGTACCGGCAATGAGATTAGGTTTATTGCTTTTGTTGACTTTGGCACTTGGGATCATCGTTGGATTATTACTCGGAGTTCAAGTTTTCCGTGTATTCCAAAATAGTTGGGAAATTAAGCGTCTTCGCAAAGATATTGAATATCTTCGTAAAGAACAAATCCAAAATGCTCAGTTAGCTGCTGCTGAAGCTGCTGCAAATGTACGTCATGAAAAGACAGTACTAGATGTGCATTCAGATCCGCGTAACTCAAATCCGCTGTAATTTATAAATATTTAAAAAACCTCTAAAATTTATTTTAGAGGTTTTTTTATTGAAAATAAACTGTTGAATTTTAAGCTGCGTTTTTTAAAGTTAATTTTGCAGCTTAAGTTGAACATCTTTATAATGACGCAACTTTAGATGGACGGAAGAACAACCTTGAGTATCATTGTTGCTTTAGATGCAAAAAGCCAATACGACGCATTGAAAATGGCTGAAAATTTGGATCCTAAACTTTGTCGTGTAAAAGTGGGTAAAGAACTTTTTACACATGAAGGTCCGACTGTTGTAAAAGCATTGCATGATCAGGGTTTTGAAGTATTTTTAGATTTAAAATTTCATGATATTCCAAATACTACAGCACAAGCCGTTTGCGCTGCTGCAGATCAAGGGGTATGGATGGTTAATGTTCACGCATCTGGTGGACGAAAAATGATGGAAACTTGTGTAGAAAGATTAAAAGCAGGTAACTATCAAACACAGTTGATTGCAGTAACCGTATTAACTTCAATGGGGCGAGAAGATCTACGTGATCTAGGTTTGGATATTGAGCCTTTTGAACATGTAAAACGTCTAGCGACTTTAACTCAAGAAAGTGGCTTGGATGGTGTTGTATGTTCGGCACAAGAAGCAAAAATGTTACGTGAAACTTTAGGTCAGAACTTTGCTCTCGTCACTCCAGGAATTCGTCCTGAAGGTTCTGCAGCGGATGATCAAAAACGTATTGTTACACCTAAGCAAGCAATGTTAGATGGTTCTACACACTTGGTGATTGGCCGTCCGATTACTAAATCAGAAAATCCAAATCAAACTTTAAGAGACATTCTGGCTACTTTGTAATTTTTAAATTACAGTCTTTAAGTGTTTTAAAACGCCATGAAAATTCATGGCGTTTTTTTAATTTTATGATGTATCAATAGTTAAAGTTATATTATCTCTAAAGGGAACTACTGACCATTATTGTTAGACTCAAGAAAGTTTTAAACAAGGTTTAGTAAGAAGCAGATACAATCCAAATAGAAAAAGTTGCTACTAAAAATATGATAAAATCATAGAGTTAAAAAGTTTTAACAAAAGAAGAAATTGCTAAAACTGCTGGTTGTCACGTTGTTACTGTTCATAGAGTATTAAAAGGATAAGGTATGGATAATTGTGTTACAGATGGCTGGGTAACATTTAAAGGATGGACACCATATATAGTCGCTTTAAGTATTTTTTAGTTTGGCATCTACAGAAAGGGCTTGAGGTTACAGCCAGTGAATGTAAAGCATATTGGGAAAGGCTTGACGATCTAGAAAGAATTTATAAAAACTTAGAAAAGAATGCAGACTTTAAAAGCGATAATTATAAAGAGTTTTATGGGAAACGAAAAAAATGGCAAGAGGTAAATTTATCTAGAACTAACTTGGTAAGAAAACTTACAAATAATGATAGTAAAGTTGTGGAAAGCACAGAGAAATTAATTGAAAAGTTTAAATCAGATAATTTTGTACATAACAAACTTCAACGATTTGGTGGTGATGAATCTAGACACGAAAGTGTTGGTTATAATCATGTGTTAAGTACTATTGCAGAAATTAAAGATAGCTTATTTCCATACATAAAATATAGATTTTTTATAACAACCTTTAGGCGCATCGTATCTCATATGTAAGAGTAACGGGGTGAATCTTGGACTCGGATTTCCAAATTTATAATCTGATAAATAATTGAAGCCACAGCGATAAAGCAGAATAAGATTGTCATAGCTCTAACTCCTCAAACTATAATAATAGCTTTACAACCAACCCTAGACGCTATCGTGAACAACCATTCTTTTAAATTCTATCCTCCTCTGGGATAGTGTTAGAGAGAGGTTTGTTAGAAAATATCATTTTCCGCTCAAACTATGCCTAGAATCATCAATCAAAAAAATAAGCCCTCTAAAAAGAGGGCTTAAAATTAAAGATCATGCACATTAGAGAATTGATTTTAAGCGTTTAACAACTTCTTTACATTGGTCTAAATCTGCTACGAGAGCAAGACGAACATGGCTTTCACCTGGGTTTCCTTGTTCAGTATCACGAGATAAATAACGACCCGGTAAGACTTTGATATGTGCTTTTTCCATCAGCATTTTGGCAAAAGTTTCATCATTATCTACCTTTAACCAATAATAGAAACCCGCATCAGGCTTTTTCAGTGGTAGCAAATGACCTAATTCTTGTTGGAATAAATCAAATTTAGCACGGTATTGTTTACGGTTTTCTTCAACATGTGCCTCATCATTCCATGCAGCAATCGATGCCAATTGATGTTGTACTGGCATTGCAGCACCGTGGTAAGTGCGGAATTTTAAATAAGGTTTTAATAGACTAGCATCACCTGCAACGAAGCCAGATCGCATACCTGGTAAATTAGAACGTTTAGACAGAGAGTGGAATACGATACAGTTTTTATAGTCATCACGACCTAGTTCAGCACAAACTTCGAGTAATCCTACAGGGGCTTCATCAAACCATAGTTCTGAATAGCATTCATCAGATGCGATGACAAAATTGTATTGATCAGAGAGCGCAATTAATTTTTTGAACTGTTCTTTTGAAAGAACAGCACCTGTCGGATTTCCGGGTGTGCAGACAAAAAGTAAAGCTGTCTTCTCCCATACTTCTGCAGGGACAGTATCGAAGTCACCAAGGTAACCATTTTCTTCAGTACAGTTGATGAAATAAGGTTGAGCGCCAGCGAGTAAAGCTGCACCTTCGTAAATTTGATAAAAGGGATTCGGCATGACTACATAAGGCGCTTCATCACGATTAATCAGCGCTTGTACGAATGAGAAAATTCCTTCACGTGTGCCAGTCACAGGTAAAATATGATCTTCTGCGCTAATAGCATTTAATTTGAAACGGCGTGTGAGCCATTGCGCAATACTTTCACGTAATTCTGGTAAGCCTTTACTGTTTGGGTATGTTGAAAGATGATTGAAGTTATCGACAATAGCTTGTTTTACGAATTCAGGTGCAGGATGTTTTGGCTCACCAATTGACAATGGAATTAACGGAAGATTTGCAGGTTTTACATCCTGAAAAAGTTTATTCAACTTTTCAAATGGATAAGGATGTAATAGGTTTAAACTAGAGTTCATGAAATAGTTACCGTCGGGTTAAATCTAAATTTTAATGATGATTACAGACCTGATTTGAAGCCTCATCTAATGCTGCTTTTAATTGTTCAGCAAAAGCCTGAGCTTCAGTTAAATTCATAGGTTCGCCATTCTTTTTGGTTACAAAGAAAATATCATCTGCGCGCTCACCCAAGGTGGCGATTTTCGCGGAATGGATATCGAGACCTTGCATCATAAATAAGCCACCGATACGGGCAAGTAATCCAGGCTGATCGAGGGTAGAGATCTCGACCATATTTTGCTGTAGCGCCTCGTTCAACGTAATATCAATTGTGTTTTCGATATCAAAATGACGAAGTTGGCGTGGAATACGGCGTTGCATTAAACCTGGATAATTTTGTGAATCTGTTAATGCGTGCACCAATGATTCTTTTACCGTATTTTCACGTTCTGGATCTGTCACTAATGTGCCAAAACGATCAAGCACCACGTAGGTGTCTAAGCTAAAGGATTTAGTTGCTGTAATAATGCGTGCATCTTGTACATCTAGATTCATACGATCTAGAACTGCAACAGTGGTGGCAAAAAGATTAGGTTGATCTTGAGTGTAAATAAAAATCTGCACAGCATCTTGCGCTGATTTACGGTGCGCGCGCATCATCACCAATGGTGCTGAATTATCACCATGATCTAGTATTGCACGTGTATGCCATGCGACTTCATCTGCAGTTTCTTTGAGGAAGTATTCGTCACCAAGTTCTTGCCAAACTTTTTCAACAGCTTCTAAAGCATAATCATTGACAAGTAATTCACTTGCTGCAAATTTGGTATCTTCGATCAGCATTTGGTAATCGACAGGACGACCCAAACCACTACGAATAACGTCACGAGCATTGGTATATAACTGACGCATGAGCGATGCGCGCCATGTGTTCCAAAGCTTAGGATTGGTTGCGTTAATGTCAGCCACTGTAAGCGTATACAGATAGTCTAAGTGTTCCATATCACCGAGCTTCTCGGCAAAATCTTTTACAATATCTGGATCAGAAATATCTTTTTTCTGCGCAGTCATCGACATCAATAGATGATTTTGGATTAACCACGCAACAAGATTACACTCACGCTCAGTAAAACCGTGCTTGCTACAGAACTCAATGGCATCAACCGCGCCCAATTCACTATGGTCTCCACCACGACCTTTGGCGATATCATGGAACAAAGCAGCGAGGAATACGATGTCTCGGCGCACCAGACGCTGGAATACGGAACTTACGACAGGAAAATCTTTAGCAAATTCTGGCGCTTTAAAACGATTTAAATTACGTAAGAGTAGGAGTGTATGTGCATCTACAGTATAGATATGGAATAAATCGTATTGCATAAGGCCCATGATTTGCCCAAATGCAGGAATATAGTTGCCGAGTACACCATAACGTTTCATCGCAAGCAATGTTTCATATAAGTTATTCGGTGATCGGATGATCGCCATAAACAAGGCTTGATTAACTGGATTATCTCGATACGCTTGATCAATGCGTTTTGCAGCTAAAGTAAGCAATCGAAGTGTACGAGCTCGAATACCATCAATATCAGGGCGATTTGCTAGGATATAGAAAATCTCAAGGATGGCTGTAGGCTTCTCTGCAAAAATTTTATGGTGTTGAACTGCGAGTTTACCATCCACCAATTTGAAGTTTTCATTCACTTCCTCAATTTTACGCTCATAGTTGGGTAAACGAGGCGTGATGACAGACTCATTAAAATAGGCGAGTAGCATTTCATTCAGGGTTGAAACCTGCTGAGCTGCTCGATAGTAGCGTTTCATGAACTGTTCAATTGGATAATTGATATGTTCACCTTCGACTTTGTGGTAACCAAATTTTGCTGCGATATCGCGTTGGTAATCAAACAATAGTCGGTTTTCATCACGCTTAGTTAAGCGGTGTAAATGATGACGAATTTCCCAGAGAAAATTCTCAGCATCTTCGAGCACCCCAAGTTCAAACTCAGAAATGAAACCTAAATGTACAAGATCGTATATACGATTTACTCGGAAATGCCGTTTTGCAATCCAACCAATTTGGTTAATGTCTCGAATGCCGCCCGGTGCATTTTTGATATCAGGTTCTAAATTACTTTCAGTGTTGTTGTGCTGAGCGTAGCGTTTGGCTTGTTCTTCCATCTTGGCATCAAAGAAGGTTTTATCCGTCCAAGTTTGTGAAACAACACGACGAGGCCATTTCGCTAAGTGTTCATTGCCAATAATTAAACGAGACTCAATGAGAGATGTTGCTACCGTTAAGTCATTCATGGCCTGTTCAAAGCACTGTTGAATGGTTCTTACACTTACGCCAGGTTTAAAATTTCCAACATCCCATAGAGAGGAAATAAAAATGGTAATGGCATTTTCTTGTTCTTGTGTAAGATCATCTTCTGAAAGGATCAGAATGTCGACATCAGAGTAGGGCATCATTTCACGACGACCATAACCTCCTACAGCGAACAAGCCCAGATCGGTTTGATCTAACTCAGCATGTTGCCAAAGGAATTTAAGTGCCTCATCAATCAGGTTAGATCGAGTGAGGATGATCTCACGTATCGCCTTACCATTTTCAAACTCATGTTGTAATTGATTTTCAACATCAGAGCGCCATTGATTAATTGCCTTGATGTCGTGATTACTCGAAACATAGTTTGCTAATGGAGACGTATTGATCATGAAATGATGGCCTACCTAATGAATTATTTGTTTTGATTTACAATTACTTTTGAGGCTGCTTCAGTCGCTAATTCGCGTGCAATATCAGTTGTTTCAGCACGTGCAGTTGCGACCCCCATACGGCGACGTTTAAAACCTTCAGGTTTACCAAAAAGACGTAAATCGACATTAGGGTTTTGCATAGCAAGATTTACGCCAGAAAATGACAAATTCGTATCATCAACACCTGCATAGATCACAGCGCTTGCAGCAACACTGTGACGTTGCGTATTTACTGGAAGACCTAAAATCGCACGGGCATGAAGTTCAAATTCACTTTGATATTGAGATGCAAGTGTGACTAATCCAGTGTCATGTGGACGAGGAGAAACTTCACTGAACCAAACTTGATCACCTTTAACGAATAATTCCACACCAAAAATACCGCAACCGCCGAGCGCTACTGTGACTTTATTGGCAATACGTTTTGCTTCATCAAGGGCAGCTGTGCTCATAGGTTGAGGTTGCCAGCTTTCTACATAGTCACCTGCATCTTGACGGTGTCCAATAGGATCGCAGAAGTGCGTTTCGATTTCTCCTGTTTCAGGATTTTTTGCGCGTACTGTGAGTAATGTAATTTCGAAATCAAAATCAATTTGCGATTCTACGATGACAGTACCTTGATTGACACGACCACCTGTTTGAGCATATTCCCAAGCAGCGTCGACTTCATCAAAAGATTTTACGCGTGATTGTCCTTTACCCGATGATGACATCACAGGTTTTACAAAATTTGGATAGCCAATATCATCACATGCTGCACGGAATGATTCCAAACTATTGGCAAAACGATAAGCCGAGGTTGGTAGCCCTAGTTCCTCAGCTGCGAGGCGACGAATTCCTTCACGATTCATGGTGAGATTCACGGCTTTCGCAGAGGGAATAACTACGGCAGTTTTAGCATCTTCGATTTCCACTAAGACTTCAGTGGCAATGGCTTCAATCTCAGGAACAATTAAATGAGGTTGAACTTGTTCAATCAGTTTTTTTAATTCTTTTGGGTCCGCCATATTCAAAGTGTAGGAATGATGAGCAACTTGCATGGCAGGTGCATTGTCATAGCGATCTGCTGCATGTACTTCTACACCTAATCGTTGTAATGATATTACCACCTCTTTACCCAACTCACCTGAACCCAATAATAGAACTTTAAACGCCGAAGATTGAAGTGGAGTACCGAGTGTAATAAGCATTTGATTCATCCGTGCTTGATATTATGGACTTTTAGCATATCAGAACTAAAACCTCTTGAGCGCGATGAATACAAGAAAAAGCAAGAAATTATTTTGATATCGTTTAATTTTTTTATTGATAAAAATTTATAAGCCTTATCCGAGGATCAGGCTTATAAATTTAGAATCTGAATGAATAATACGCGAGAAATATTTTAAAGTGGGAAATAGGTATACACCAAACCGTATGTGAGTGCCGCTGTGAGTGTTGCAGGTACAATCTGTTTAAATTTGAAATATAAACCCGAGAGCACAATAAAACCAATTAACATGGCAACGCTCTTATTGGGTGTTTCTAAGAGCGGCGGTAAAGTCGCGACCACGAGCATTGAACTGATTGCTGCAATACCGATTGATCCAAGGGCGATTTTAAGCCAAAGAGCACCGCGTTTCTGGCGACCTTGTTGTAGTTTCTGAATCACAAAAAAAGGACCAAAGCGTGAGGCGAAATTCGCGATGCCGACTAGAATACCGACACAAATAATTTCTAGATTCATGATTGTTCACCTGTGTGCAAAGGATCATGTTGCTTCAGTACATAATGTTTAAACAAACCAGCCAAAATACCAGAGCTTATGCCAATGAATATCGCTGCGGATAAATCGATAAAATAACACGAAATAGCAGAAACAATAATGGTGATGGTCACGACAAAGGTATGTTTTTTCTCAAATGCAGCCAATAAAAAGCTCAAGAAAAGTGCAGGTAATAGAAAGTCGAGCGCTGCTTGCAAAAATTGGGGGAGATGACTGACTTGATCTGCAAATAAGCCTCCGAGAAAAGATCCAAGTGCCCAAGACAACCAGCTAAACAGACTCAGACCTAACATCCAAGATTCAGACCATTCTTGACGGCGTTGCGAAAGTTTAATCATGCCTGATGCAAAGACTTCGTCGGTCAAGCCCCATGACCAAATTGCTGTTTTTTTCAGATTGAGTTTATCTTGAATTAAGTTTTGTAAAGCAGGGCCATATAACAAATGTCGAATATCAAGTGCTATTACAGTTAAGGCTGTCATCCAGATAGAAGTGCCACTGCCGAGTAAGGCAACCACCAAAAATTGACTGGCACCTGCATACATCGAACAGGATAAAAATAATGCTTCCCACGCCGTAAATCCAAATTGAGTTGCCGATACACCAAACGCGAATGAAACAGGCAAATAGGTGAAAATGATGGCTTGACTGTCTTTGGCACCTTGCCAAAAACCTGCCGGTGTCATGTGTGAGGAGCTTGATTGGGTCACGATAAACCTAATTGGAGATTGGAACAAAAGGTATAAAACGAGATTGAGTATTCTACCCGAATTTACTAGCATAGTGCCGAATAGTTTATTAGAGCGATGTCATGTTTGCGATTCAATCTCCCTTTAAATTAGCTGCATTGACTACATTCCTCATCTTCACTTTATCCGGTTGTGGTGGTCAGGCAGAAACTGCCGATGAAAAGGTTGAAATTAAAGAAGCACCGAAGCTGACTAATGACGCAACTGAATATGCAAATCATGCTTGGCAATTGATTAATCAGGTTGATCCTATTCTGTATCAAGCCAATAAAGCGCTTATACCATCACAAGTACGCGAGCCTGTGCGTCAATTGGTACTGGATTGGCGTATTAATGTCAAAATGACCGACTCAGTGACTGAAGGGAAATATGCGCTTTGTCGTAAAGCGCTAACAACCATAGATGCTTGGGCACGTGCAATCGTGGAAAATGAGGGCCAGCTCGCACAGCGTCAAGCCAATTATGAACGCGATAAAGCGCAGTGCAAAACTGCAATTGAGCAACCAGAATTAGGAAACACTAAGGCGTATACAAAATTATTTTAAGTGACCCTAGCGACCCCAATACAATGATTAATCCAGATTTTTCTGAAGCACATCATCTTTAATCGATTAAGCTTGATCGGCTAAAGCTTTAAGTTGATTAAGATTAATCACCTCAATTTTTTTAAATGCAACTTTAATTGCGCCAATTTTTTCTAAATGCTGTAGTTCTTGATTAATGGTCTGTCTTGAGCAGACCAACATTTGTGCCAATTGTTCTTGAGATAGGTTGATGGTGTTTTTTTCAATCTCTTTGAGATTACCGTATCCATTTAAGATAAAGATTAATCTTTGTGCTAAACGTTGAATAAGGGGTTGTGTTTGAATAGAGACCAACTCCATGAAAGCATAACGGAGTTTATGACTCACCAATTGAGCCAGATAAAACCAAAATTTTGGATATTGTTCTAAAATTAGATCAAGTCCTACACGACTTATTTTGAGGATTTTGGATTTTTTACTGGTAATCGCATGATGAGAGCGGGGTTGTTGATCAATCAACGAAATTTCACCAAACCACATAATGGGATCTGCGATAACTGTCACCGCCTCACGACCTTCTACGTCAATATGTGCTAAACGAACAGCACCATCAATCACGGCATAAATGCCATCAAATTGATCAGCTTTAGAAAATATCAGTTGTTCTTTGCCATATTCAATGAGCTGTGCATGTTCGAGCATCAGCTGTTGTAGTTCATGATCAAACTGGCTAAACCACCAATTATTTTTTAAAAGATAAACGTATTGATTTGAAAGCAAAATTTTCCCTTTTTATGCTGATTATTTGTCGTCTAGTCGACAACTTATTGGTTTATATTTATATATAGTGAAGGAAATAGTCAGAAAAAGGAATGATAACATGACTCGTTTAGAGAGCTTGCTTGGACAATATGCAGCTTATCACCTAGATCGTAAAAACGTATTTTCGCATTTTATTGGAATTCCCTTGATTGTATTTTCGATCTTGTGTTTTGCAGCCAAAGCGCAATTTACAGTTGCTGGATATTCCATTGATCTTGCAATGTTATTGATCGTCGCATCAGTGATTTATTACTTGAGTTTGGATCTCATTTTTGGTGTGGTAATGGCAGTGCTATTTGCTTTAATTTATCAACCAGCCACACAAGTAGCAGCTTTAGCGACATCCTCTTGGGTATTGGTAAGTGCTGGATTTTTTATTGTGGGATGGATTATTCAATTTATTGGGCACTATTATGAAAAGAAAAAACCAGCTTTTGTGGATGATCTTGTAGGGCTCGCTATAGGTCCTTTATTTGTGGTAGCAGAATTTATATTTCTTATTGGTTTACGTAAGAAACTGGAAGAGAAAGTATTGGTTCGAGCTAAACAATTACGCTATGAAATGGACCATAAACACGTAAATCACTCGAGTACTTCAACTCAAAATCCATGATCTCATTCTTTTAAATAATCTTTGCAAAAAAAAACAGCCTTTCGGCTGTTTTTTAATAACTTAAACGTTGAAACGGAAATGTAAAACATCACCATCTTGAACGACATAAGTTTTACCTTCAAGACGCCATTTTCCAGCTTCTTTAGCGCCAGCTTCGCCGTTGTATTGAACAAAATCGTCATAGGCAATGCATTCTGCACGAATAAAGCCTTTCTCAAAATCAGTGTGAATCACACCAGCAGCTTGAGGAGCGGTCGCACCGATTTTTACAGTCCAAGCACGAACTTCTTGAACGCCTGCAGTGAAATAAGTTTGTAGGCCAAGTAAGCCATAACCTGCACGAATAACCACGTTAAGACCTGGTTCTTCCATGCCCATCGCTTCTAAAAATTCAGCACGCTCATCATCTTCAAGCAAAGAGATTTCAGCTTCGATTTGGTTGCAAAGCGGAACTACAATAGCATTCTCTTCTGCCGCTAATTTTTTAACAGCATCAAGGTGCGGATTGTTTTCAAAACCATCTTCAGCAACGTTAGCAATATACATTGTTGGTTTAAGGGTTAATAAACCAAAGCCACGAACTAATTTGCGCTCGTCGTCATCAAGATCAGCTGCGCGAGCAGGGCGACCTTCATCAAGTAATGGCTGAATTTTTTCTAGTACAGCTTTTGTTGCAACTGCTTCTTTATCACCACCTTTCGCAGACTTTGCTAAACGTGTAACCGCTTTTGATACTGTTTCTAAATCTGCTAAAGCAAGCTCAGTGTTAATAGTTGCAATGTCATCAAGTGGGTCAATTTTGCCGTTCACGTGAATAACATTTTCGTCTTCAAAACAACGTACTACGTGTGCAATTGCATCAGTTTCACGAATGTTGGCTAAGAATTGGTTCCCTAAACCTTCACCTTTAGAAGCACCAGCAACTAAACCTGCGATGTCTACAAATTCCATTGTGGTTGGAATAACACGTTGAGGTTTAACAATAGCAGTTAATTTATCTAAACGTGGATCTGGAACAGGAACGATGCCAGTGTTTGGTTCAATGGTACAGAATGGGAAGTTTTCTGCAGCAATAGCAGCTTTCGTCAATGCATTGAAAAGTGTAGATTTACCAACGTTCGGCAAGCCGACAATACCGCAATTAAAACCCATGAAAAGACTCACACAGTGTTATTTAAAAATTGTCGGTGATTTTACATCAAAGCCATGACAAAGTCAGGTCATGGCTTTGATGTTTCTCGAAAAGACAGATGAGACTCAATTGAATAGTGTGAATTAGATTTTACGTTTGTCCAAACTATGTGCCAATTGATCACCCAAAGCTTGAATCAGCATGACCAATACGACTAATACAATGATCACCGCCAACATAATTTGCATATCGAAGCGTTGGTAGCCATATCGATAGGCGATGTCACCTAAACCACCCGCACCAATAGCACCCGCAATCGCAGAGGAATTGATCATGGTTACAAGCGTGACAGTAAAACCTGCAACAATACCAGGCAGTGCTTCTGGTAAAAGCACATGCCAAATAATTTGTTTGCGATTACAGCCCATGGCTTGTGCAGCTTCTATGAGTCCATGATCAACTTCTCGTAGACTGACTTCCGCAATACGTGCGAAAAAAGGTGTAGCCGCAATAGTTAAAGGTACAACCGCAGCCCATACCCCATAACTGGTCCCCACAATCAGTCGAGTGAAGGGAATGAGCGCCACCATCAAAATTAGGAAGGGAATAGAGCGCGTAATATTCACCACCCAACCCAAGGTATGATTAATTTTTTTTGACGGATAAATCCCATTTTCTGAGGTATTGACGAGGATTACAGCCATAGGCAATCCAATGAGAAGCGCTAAAAATGCAGAAATACCGACCATTAACAAAGTATCAATGGTACCCGTAATTAAAAGATCAATGAGCTGGTTGTGCATAGCCAAGCACCTCGATTTGTGATGTTTTATGGGGGAATTGCTGATGGAGCGTATGTACATCAACATCTAATTGAGGAATACCTACGATAAGTGAGCCAACCAGATGATGTTGAATAGTGTCTACATGGCTTTGATATAAATGCACAGGCAGTGTAATTTTAGAAAGTACATCATTTAAGTTGGGAGGATTTTTCAAATCAGTTGCATAGCTGATTTTCAAAATGGTATGCGTTAAATGTGTAGCTCGCTCTTGATGTAACTGGAATGGCAAATCAAGCTGTTCCAAATTGAGGAGTTCTTGCGTGATATTCTGCTGGGGACGAGAGAAGACTGACCAAACTTGCCCTGATTCAACGATTTCACCTTGATCAATAACCACCACTTGATCGCAAATTTCACGAATTACCTGCATTTCATGTGTAATGAGAACGATGGTGAGTCCTAATTTTTGATTAATTTCCTTCAGTAAAGATAGAACAACAGATGTGCTTTCTGGATCAAGTGCCGATGTTGCTTCATCGCACAATAGTATTTCAGGTTTACTGACCAATGCGCGGGCAATCCCAACTCGTTGTTTTTGCCCACCCGATAATTGTGATGGATAGTGATGATGCTTTTCAGCCAGACCGACTAGATTTAAAACCTCATCCACACGAGTTTGAATCTCAGCAGCAGGCACTTTTGCGATTTTCAATGGAAGCGCGACATTTTCCCAAACTGTTTTGGCAGATAGTAAATTAAAATGTTGAAAAATCATGCCAATACGCTGGCGTAGGGCGATTAATTCATTGTGATTAAGCTGCCCTAGATCATGTTGATGTATATGAATACTACCATCAGAAATTGTTTCTAACCCATTTAAGGTGCGAATCAATGAAGATTTGCCCGCACCACTTTTGCCGATAATGCCGAAAATTTTTCCTTCGGGAATATCCAAATTAATGTTTTTGAGTGCGTGAACTTGTTTTCCTTGTACATCGTAATACTTATTTAAATGACGAATTGTAATATGGGGTACTGCAAATTCAATGTGTGAACCAAAACTCACCATGATCATTCTCCTTATTTCCAGCCTTCAAACCACAAACCTTGTCCAAAGTCTTTGTCTAGAATCTGACGGACTTTTGCAGAGTTTTGGAAGGTTTCAACCACAGTTTTTAATTTGTCATCCTGATCTTGATAATCTCGACGCGTTACAAACAAAATCGCAAATTTTTTATTAATCGGATCTAATAACAGTGCAGACGTAGGATCAGCAACTTTTGCCATTTTCAAATAATGAGGAAAACCCATAATTAAGTCAGCTTCATTGTAAGCATGCGCGGTTTGCGGGCCTTCAACTTCAATAATCTTGAGTTTTTTAGGATTACTGATAATGTCTCGGGTGCTGGTGAGCTCATTATTAATATCTTTGACTTGAATTAAGCCTGCACGAGCCAGCAAATTTAAACCACGTGCCATGTTAACTGGATCATTCGGTACGACTACTTTCGCTTGATCAGGTATTTCCTGTAGGGATTGATATTTTTTTGAATAAAGTCCGACATGACTGCCTGAACCTTTCGCAAAAGGCACAAGGTCATAGCCTGTTTCACGCACTGCATTCGCTAGAAAAACACTTTGTTGAAAGAAATTAGCGTCAATATCACCATTTTGCACAGCAACATTGGGTGCTTGCCAGTCTGAAAACTCAATCAACTCGAGATGGATTCCTTGTGCTTTTACATCCTCAGCGACACTTTGCAGTAATTCAGCATAGGGTGGGCTAATGCCGATTTTAATCACTTTATCATTTGAGTTTTGACTGATATAACGATATCCCACTAAGGCCGCCAGTACTGCGACGATGATGACTGCAATTTTGATGAATTTAGATGATTGAGTTGAAGTAGACATGAACACTCCTTATTTCCAGCCTTTGAACCATAGTTTTTCACCAATATCCTCATTCAATGCTTGTTTAACTTTGTCTGAGCTTTGATAAATTTGGATAAATTTTTTCAGTTGAGCTGCTTTTTCAGGCTGAGTTTGTTCAAAGTCATCGCGAACAACAAATAAGATGGCATAAAGCGTGTTGTTAATTTCATCCAAAATTAAGGCATCATTTGGATCAATTGTTTGCGCTAAGCGTAGGTACATTGGATAGCTAAATACGAGGTCTGCATCATCTACGGCACGCGCAGTTTGCGGGCCTTCGACTTCAATAAAGTTCAATTTTTTTGGATTGGATTTAATATCTTTTAAGTTGGATAAGTGGTTGTTGGAATCCTTAAGTTGTATTAATCCAGCGTGTTGTAAGAGGAGTAGGGCGCGACCCTGATTCACAGGATCATTTGGCAGTACAACTCGAGCGCCATTTTCAACTTCACTAATCGCTTTATATTTTTTTGAATATAAACCGACATGTGTTCCTGAGCCGATGCCCAAGGGTTTGAGCTTAAAGTTGGTTTCTTTTAACGCATTATTCAAGAAAGGTTGATGCTGAAAATAATTTGCATCAATATCCCCATGATTTAGGGTGATGTTGGGTGTATTCCAATCTGAAAATTCTACCAAAGTACATGAATGCCTTGAGCCTTTGCTTCTTCAATTGCGGCTTGAAGTGGTTTTGCAAATGGTGGGCTAATGCCAATCACAATTTCTTGTTGATCATTTTTTTTCAAAAAGGACCATGCAAACGCTGCAATCACAATAATGGCGATTGCAACGCCGATCCATTTAAGTCGAGAAGACTGAGCTTGTGCCATAGAAAGACCCCTAAATATTAAAAACTTAAGCTGAATGTTGGTGTATAGGATTTAAATTTGATTGTTGTATATCTTGTGTTGAGCTTGGACATCGGAAATGATGTGCAGGATGTGAAAGTGGTAAATGATCTCCCGCATTGAATAGCTTGTGCCTTAAGCTACCCTCAGCATAGGCAGTCTTATAGCGACCACGTTGTTGGAGTTCAGGAATGACATAACGAATAAAATCTTGATGTGACTCTGGAGCGACTGTACGGGCAAGGTTAAAACCATCTAATCCAGAAATATCAATGAATTCGATTAGCTGTTGAGCAACTGTTGCTCCACTGCCAACAAATAAGGGATAACGTCCACCGAGTACATGCTGAGCTTTTAAATCTGCCAAAGTGACTTTGTTTTCCTTAAAGCGCTCATTTACAGAAACGATGCTGTTGGTTTTTTTATATGGAATAGCATCCTCATCTTTTAGATGACCTAAGTCTGTTCCGATTGAGCTTGAAAAATGCGCAATCCCTGCTTCAGGACTTGCATATTGAATATAGTCCTGCAGTTTTTCTTGCGCTTGTTGATCTGTTTCAGCAGTGACGACAGTGATGCCTGCAAATAATTTAATTGCTGTACCATTACGACCGTGTGAATGGGCTAATTGGCGAATCTTTTGTGTTTGCGATGCAATTTTTTCAGCGGTATCTCCACCAATAAACATGGCTTCTGTATGCCGAGTGGCAAACTGTAGTCCTTTAGGTGATGCTCCCGCTTGATAAAGAACAGGTGTTCGTTGTACTGAAGGCGAGACTTGGAAGACGCCGTGACTGTTATAGAACTTTCCTTGATGGTGGATCGTATGTACTTTAGTCGGATCGGTAAAAATGCGATTGAGCTTATCTTGGATGACAGCATCATTTTCCCAAGAGCCTTCCCAAAATTTGTAGCAGAGTTCTAAAAATTCTTCAGCTTGTTCATAACGTAAATCATGATCTTTCAGTCCTTGCTGACCGACCAATCGCGCTGCGCTATCCAAATAGCCAGTGACTATATTCCATCCCAAACGTCCTTGGGTCAGATGATCCAGACTCGCGAAGCGACGAGCAAATTGATAAGGCGATTCATAACTTAAGTTCACTGTAATACCGAAACCCAAATGCGGTGTGACGGCTGCCATTGCAGACACCAGCGTGCTTGGATCATGGCTCGGCAGTTGAATCGATTCTTTCAAGGTTAGATCAATGCCATTTTGATAGACATCGTAAACGCCAGTAATATCAGCAATGAATAATCCATCGAAAAGACCTTTCTCTAAAGTTTGAGCGAGTTCTGTCCAATAACTTAATTCATTAAATCGGTAGGATTGATCACGTGGGTGTGTCCAAAGCCCATGGTTGATATGACCTACACAATTCATATCAAATGCATTGAACAGGATCTGTTTTTGAGGTTTCGATTGAATTTTTGTCATTACAGCGTACCTCGTCTTGGGGGGAATACGCCGTTTAAAACATAATTGGCTATGAAGAAATATTTCCAACGCGCTGGATCATGCAAGGTATGAACACGTGCGTTTCTCCAGTATCGGTCAAGATTATCTTGTCGTTGACTTCCACGACTACCAGCCAGTTCAATCAGTTTTGACGAGACTTTTAGTGCAGTCTCGGTACTGTGTGCACGTGCTTTAGCCACTTGAATAGAAGCATGTGCAACTGAATGTTCTGAAGGGGAGACTTTGGCATCTTGAACCGCTTGCGCTGCTTGTTTTAGTAGTAACTCGGTGGCCTTGACGTCTGTTGCAATTCGACCAATTTCGTATAGTGTCAAAGGGTCTTGAGTGGCATGTTCAACTTTTGCATCTATCCAAGGGCGTGCTTGACGAACGCGTATTAATGTTTCTTCAAAAGCAGCTCGAGCAATGCCTGTTTCAATTGAGGCATGAATAATTTGTGCAAATGGACCTGAAATGGTGGCAGTTGAATAAGCCAAATCAAAAGGGACTATATCCTCTGGGTCAATCTGTACATTTTCAAATTTAACAGTCCCACTGCCTGTGGTACGTTGACCAAATCCACTCCAGTCATCTAATAGGCTTAAGCCTTCGCTATCATATGGAACAAAGACTAGAAACTGGCGCTCTTGTTCATCACTAGCAAGGGTTGGAATACGGTGAGCGAATAGACTGCCAGTGCAATAAAATTTTTCTCCATTGAGGACATAACCATTTTCGACTTGTCTTAAAGAGGTATGGCGTTGTGCTGCATTTTTAGTTTTAAACTCAGCCAAGGCATTTCCAAAGCGAGCACCTTGTAAAACTTCAGTAAATAAACGTCTTTTTTGAGCCTCAGACCCAGTATTCCTCAAAATTTCAAGTGCATAGAAATGATTTTGTGGAATTTGTCCGATAGAGCCATCAACACCACTCATTAATGCGATGATTTTTGTCAGTGTATGAATAGAAACATCGGCACCGCCATATTGTTGAGGTACTGTAATGGCCCATAAGCCAGATTGACTGTACGCTTCGATTTCTTCGTGAGGAAGCTCACGATTTAAATCTCGTTCAGATGCACGGTACTTAAACTTTTCTGCAAGTTCGTGTGCGACTTTTAATGCTTCTTCATCAGAGCGAATAATATGCGCTGGTCTATAACTGCCTGATTCTTGGATCTCTAAAGCTTGTAAAGATGACATGATGACTCCTTAAATCCAGGCATGACGTGCAGGAAAAGTATGGTTTAAGTAATACGAACCCAGCGCGTGAAGTTTCCAGCGAATAGGATCATGAAGGGTATGTACACGTGCATTTCGCCAGTGTTGAACAAAATTATGGACATTGAGGATGGCGCGACTTCCCCCGAGCTCAATCAACTTTTCTGAGATATGCAGTACAGCATCATTGGCATAGACTTTAGCTTCAGCAACTTTGATCGAAGCTTCAGCAATCTGTTCATCAGAGAGTTGTTCAACTACATTGAGTGAATCTAAATAATCAGCTGCTTCATCAAGCAAAAGAATGGCGGCATCTAACAAAACATTAGCTTTGCCAACTTCTTGTAAGGTGAAATACTCATCACTGGCACGCTCAACTTGTGCATCCACAATTGGGCGTGCTTTACGGATCGCAAACAACATGTCCTCAAATGCTGCTTCAGCAATACCAACATCGATAGCCACTTGCATCAGCTGTGAAAACGCGCCTCTAAAATTAGGGACGTCCAATAATTTTCTTTCATCAAAAATCAGTAATGGATCAACTTCAACATGGTCTAAAATCACTGTGCCACTTGAAGTGGTACGTTGACCAAATCCATCCCAGTCATTGATGACTTCGATACCAGTGGATTCACGGTTCACTAAAATTAAAACCACGTGACCTTCAGGGTGTATGGCTTTGATGGCTAACCAATGTGCAAATGAACTGCCTGTAGAATAGAATTTTTTTCCTGAAACTCGATATTTCCCATCCTCCAAAACAAGGTGTGTGTCTAAAGTCTTGGTATCTTTGGTATGTCGTTCTGGTCCCCCATTGGCAAGACGCTTACCTTTTAAAATTTCGTTGAAAATAAATTGCTTTTGTTCATCGCTTCCCATGATGTTGATCATATTGAGCAATGCAATTTGATTTTGTGGAATTTGCCCTAAACTTGAATCCGCTTTATTTAGAATACGAAATACTTGGGCAAGGGTACGATGAGATACTTCAGCACCGCCATATACGTGGGGGATGCGTAAGCCTCCTAAACCTTTTTGGCTGAATAATTCAATTTCTGCAAATGGTAAAGCTCGTTGTTGGTCACGCTGATTGCGACCTTCGAGCGCATAATCAGCAACATGATAGGCTGCATGAATGGCATCTTGATCATTTTCAATAACATGAACATTTTCAGTAATTAAACGAGACATAGATCAATTCCTCTTTGAGGAGATATACGCTACGCCCATAGAATATTTTTTTTTAAATGCTGGTTTTCGTTGAACTATTCAAAAAAAATGCTTAAGACAAATATAGATATCGATTGAAAAATATTAGAAAACTTAAAATTTTGATTAATAATGAATTTTAATAAATTTCAGTGCTCTAAACACGTTGAATTCATTTAGACTTTGCAATAAAAAAGATAAAGATTTGCTAAACATTTATAATTTAACGGATTCATATTTCCAAAAATAACAATTTAAGTTGCAATTGATGCATTATCACATTGTGTTTTGGCATAGGGTTGCATAAAGTAAGCAAAACAATAAATCCTATGATTGATCAAGACTTCGGAGATTTTATGCGCATCCTTTACCAGTTTCCTTTATCTCACTTTTGTGAAAAAGCTCGCTGGTTACTTGATCATAAGGAATTGGATTATGTTGCTCAAAATATGATTCCGGGCGTACATCGTGCATTCGCAAAATTAAAAACAGGTCAAAATTCTCTACCGATATTACGTGATAAAGAAAAGTGGATTGCAGATTCAACCCAAATTGCCCTGTATTTGGATGATGTTTATCCAGAGCATTCATTGCTCAGATCAGATTTAAAGTTAAGAAAAAAAGCACTTGAAATTAATGACCTGAGTAATCAATTGGGTGTATCAGTGAGGCGCTGGGGGCTTGCTCAAGCTTTATCTGAAAGCGATGAGCCGCTAGAAATCATGATTGGTGAAAAAGGATATCTGAGAAAATTTCAAAAGATCAGTAAGCCACTTATTAAAACTTTAGTTTCAACCAGCTACCAACTTGATGATGAACAAGTTGCGCTTGCTAAAGAAAATATGCATGAAATTATTTTGCAGTTAAACGATCAATTGATTCAGAATCAAGCTCGATATATGGTGGGAGATCGTTTGGGTTTGGCAGATATCGCCGTTTGTTCAATGCTTGCTCCACTACTTGAGATCTCTGGTACACCTTGGGAAAGAGAATATCATCAGCCAGTTTCATCTGAATTTGAGGACTATCAAAATCAATTGCTTGATTTACCAATAGGGCAATATGTCAAACGTATTTATGCCAACGAACGAAATGCGCGGGTAGATTGGCGCGGGATATAACAGAGCATATTTTCTATTAAGTTGTCTGATTGGTTAATTTATTTTCATTTTAATCGATATTTTTGAAAAAATAACGCATAATCATTTTATGCCATGAAAATATTGAGAAGAAGATGGAATTAGATCGTTACGATAAACAAATTTTAGAAATTCTTACACATGAAGATTTGAATCTGAACGAGCTTTCGGAGCGTATTAACCTGTCTGTAAGTTCAGTGCACCGTCGTATTAAACATCTCATTGAAACCAATATCATGACGAATTTAAAGCGTGATATTAACTATCAAAAATTAGGGTTTAATTTACATGTGTTGTTACAAGTATCATTGAGTAAGCATGACTCAGATACTTTTGCAAAATTTTTAGATGAACTTAAAAGTATTCCTGAAGTGATCAATGCTTTTTTAGTCACAGGGCAATCTGCTGATTTTATTATAGAAGTTGTTGCTCGTGATATGGAAAATTATAGCCAGATTTTGTTACAGCGCATTGGTAAAATTGATCATGTTGTGGCATTGCATTCAAGCTTTGTCATTAAAGAATATGATGTATTTAACTGTCATGGTTTATTGAGTAAAGCATAATTCAAGCTTGCAAAAAAAGACGCCTTTCAATTAAAAAAACGCACCAGAAGGTGCGTTTTCTAATTCTGAATATGGATTAAGCATCCAATTGCGCTAAAACTTCTTCAGAGAATTCAACGTTGGTATATACGTTTTGTACATCATCTAAATCTTCAAGCATATCAATCATTTTCATGATTTTTTTCGCTTGATCGATATCTGTGATTTCTGCTTTAGTTGAAGGGTTCATCACCACTTCTGCATTGTCAGATTTTAAACCTGCAGCCGCTAAAGCATCTTGCACTGTTCCAAAAGACTCAGGTGTGGTGATCACAAGAATTTCATCTTCTGTCACCTCAATGTCTTCTGCACCAGCTTCCAACGCAACGTCCATAATTTGGTCTTCTAAAGAAACATCTTCAAAAGTAATTTCGCCACGTTTAGTGAAAAGGAAAGCAACAGAGCCGTTAGTACCTAAGTTACCATCTGTTTTAGAGAAGCAGTGACGAACATCTGGTACTGTACGGTTTAAGTTATCAGTCATTGTCTCAACAATAACGGCTACACCACCAACACCATAACCTTCGTATGTGACTTCTTTTAAATCATCATTGTCTTCACCACCAGCACCACGCTGAATGGCACGGTTGATGACATCACGAGTCATGTTAACGGACAATGCTTTTTCAACAACTGCACGAAGACGTGGGTTGCTTGCTGCATCTGGACCACCGAGTTTTGCAGCTGTAACAATTTCACGAATATATTTTGTGAAAACTTTACCACGACTAGCATCTTGTTTAGCTTTACGATGCTTAATATTGGCCCACTTGGAATGACCCGCCATGCGAAATATGCTCCTTGTAGATTGGCCTTATGCCTAATCAAATCTGCGAAATTCTACCATAAGGGCTTTTTTTTAATAAAGACCCTTATTTTAGCAATTGTTCAAGATCAGGCTTTATTCTTAGGTTCAGGAATAATAATGTCTAAACCTGTATGTTCCTTATAAAGTTCCTGAATCAACTTCAAATCATGATCCAACTCTGATGGCATGATTTTGCCAAAAATTCCGCCTTGTTTGGTTTTTTGGTTTACAAACAAGAAAACGATAGGAACGTTTGCGGCTTTTGCGATATGCCAAAAACCGGTGCGGATCGGTTTACGTTGTTCACCATTTTTCGCACGAGTCGCTTCAGGCGCAATCACGAGATTAAATTTGTCATTGGAGTTGAAGAGTTCAACCATTTGAGCCACGATATCTTTATTTGAGTGACGGTCAACTGGAATACCGCCAACCCCTTCTAAAATTGGCTTAAAAGGTCCTTTGAATAGTTCTTTTTTAATTAGTGTGTGAATCGGGATATCATGGATTTGAAACAGAGCGATTGAGAGTACAGCATCCATCATCGTGGTATGTTCAAAACCGATAATGACTTGTTTATCACCAAGCACATTCGGTTCAACATGATATTTGACACCAGCAAGTTTAAATGCCATTTCGGCAATGTGTTTTTTCATGATTCACAGAGATATTTGAATTTTATATGGCAGAGTTTCTTACTTCATTTTAAAAAATTCAATCCCTTTAGTGATAAATTATAGAAAAATGGACTACTAAATTTAGATTTTCTCTGCAAACTTTACATCCTCTACGCTTACCGAAAATTCATAATTTTTCACATATTTGTGACTGAAATTCTAAAGATGACCAAGATTGTACGTGATTTGCAAACTGCGATGAATAAATTTTGGTCAAGCTGAAGATAAAAAAAATGAAAAACCTTGTTTTTGAATTTGATATTGGCTAGTATTCTGATTCTCAAATACTTGAGAAATCAGTATTTATAGGGCCTATAGCTCAGTTGGTTAGAGCAGCGGACTCATAATCCGTTGGTCCACAGTTCAAGTCTGTGTGGGCCCACCAAATTTTATAATCATATGCATTCATATGAAATCCAAACCCTTAATTCTAAAAGAGTTAAGGGTTTTTTATTGCTTTGTGTAACGTCATATAACTTCATATGGGAACACGCTCTGTGTATCCTTGTTTGTATCCTAAATGGCTTTGTTGCACAAAGATTTGAAAGGCAAAGTGCCCCTAATTGAGCCAACTTTAAGGCGTAACTTGGGTAAGTGGTCGACCTAATTCCGTAAATCTGTTGAGGACTGCTACACGTGCGTGAACCTCATTGACTTGGCTATCAAAGCTCCTTGCACTGAATTTATCTCCTAATAATTTGATGCAGTGCATTTTAGTCTCAACCAAACTTCGCCGATGATAGCCTGACCATTTTTTCCATAGAGTCCTACCTAAACGATTAACTGTTTGAAGTAATTCATTTCGCTCTAGCGAGCTGCTCTTTGTATCTTTCCATGGTTTCGCATTTTTTCTAGGTGGAATCACCGCATGCGCTTGCCGATCTGCAATGGCCTGACGGCATTGCTTAGTGTCATAAGCTCCATCGGTATAAACAGAGTCAACCTGTTCATCTTGTGGAATCTGATCAAGTAAATCACCTAGTACCTGTGAATCACTGATATTATTGGTTGTGAGCTGTATAGCACGTATTTGAAAGGTTTCAGCATCTATAGCAATATGTAGCTTACGCCATTGGCGACGATATTCAGGTCCATGTTTCTTGCGTTTCCATTCGCCCTTACCTAGAAATATCAAGCCTGTAGAGTCCATGAGTAGATGCAGCCCATAGCTACTTTTTTGGTAGCTGATTGCAATATCAATATACTTTTGTCTTCTACAAAGTGTACTGTAATCTGGCGCTGTCCAATTTAATCCGCAAAGTTTAATCAGACTTTGCACAAAGCCAGTGACCATACGTAAAGACAGACGAAATAAGGATTTAATCATTAAGCAGCATTGGATGGCTGCGTCGGAGTAGGTTTTATTTCGTCCTTGTTTGCCTTTTGATAGAGCATACCATTGCGTAGTAGGATCAAACCAAATGGCAATATTTCCGCGATTAATGAGTGCTCGGTTATATGCGGGCCAATTGGTTGTGCGGTAGATTATGTGTAGGCTTCTTCATTTGAAAATTATATGGCTGAAGAAGCCCTTAAGAATAGCTTTCTGCAACAAAGCCCCTCTAAGCTAAGAATATTTTAAAATGATGCTATTACGAATAAAAATCAATTAAAGCTTTAAAATTATTATAAGAATCATTTGATTATAAATATCTATTAAACAAAGGGTTTACAGATGTTGTAAAATAAACTTTTAATTGTTAGATTTATCGCAAATTTAATACAAAGTGACAACATGTTTACAGAAAAATTATTGTTCAAGGGGATACTTCTAAGTATTGGTGGAGGGATATTTATTTCATCTGCACATGCACAAAATTTTGACCCTGCGATTGATGGACTTATACGAAATCAAGAACGCCAAGCAGAATTAGAAAAAATCATACAACCTTCGGCAGATGTAAGTTTAGATGCTGTACACCAAAAAGAAAGCTTGAAACTTCACGAAATAAAAGAAGAAAAATGTTTTGATATTAATGAAGTAAAACTAAATGGTGAAATGAGTGATAAGTTTAGTAAATACTTAACACAAGCTTTAAAAGAACTCGAATTTAAGTCTGGCATGTGTATAGGTGAGCAAGCTGTTAATTTGCTCATGACTAAAACACAAAACATCATTATTGGTCGTGGCTATACCACAACACGTATTTTGGTAGCCCCGCAAAACTTAAGTACGGGTACGTTAGAACTGACTGTTATTCCTGGTTTGGTTCGAGAAATCAAACTCGATTTAAGTGATGAAGATAATACCCGCGCCGGCCGAATTCAATATGCGAAAAACATATTCCCAATTAAAAATGGTGATGTGCTGAATCTACGAGATTTAGAACAAGGCTTAGAAAATTTAAAACGTGTGCCTACTACAGAGGCTGATATTCAAATTGTCCCTGCTGATGCACCGAATCAGAGTGATGTCATCGTCAAATGGAAACAAAGAAAAATTCCAATCCGTGTGACTCTAAGTGCGGATGATGCAGGAAGTCGCCAAACAGGTAAATATCAAGGTAATATAACAGTCTCGTTAGATAACCCTTTATTCCGAAGTGATTTATTTTATATCACAGTTGGTCGCAACTTAGCGGATCAACAAAAAATCACAGATCAGCATGGTACGACTGTAGAAAGTGGTACTAATAACTATGCACTGCATTACTCAGTACCGTATAAAAACTGGCTCATTAGTGCTAATGCAAGCCAATACAACTACGACCAAGCCGTTGCCGGAGCGAATAACGTCTATAACTACAATGGTGAAAGTAAAACACAAGATCTAGGTGTAACACGATTGTTATATCGCGATGCGAAAAGAAAAACTTCAGCAAGCTTTAAAGGTTGGCATCGAGAATCAAAAAGCTTCATTGATGATGCAGAGGTGAGCATTCAAAGACGTGATGTTTCAGGCTGGCAATTCAATATAGATCATCGAGAATATATAAAATCATCGGTACTTGATTTGAGTCTTGGGTATAAACGCGGGACAGGTGCTTTTAGTGCTTTACGTGCCCCGGAAGAAGCCTTTGATGAAGGTTCTTCACGCATGAAAATTTGGACATTAGATGCCAATCTAAATGTCCCATTTCAATTTGAAAAACAAAACTATAACTACTCCAGTTCAATCAGAGCACAGTACAACGATACACCATTAACCATGCAAGATCGTATGTCAATTGGTGGGCGTTATACAGTACGTGGTTTTGACGGGAACATGACTTTAGCTGCTGACCGTGGTTATTACTGGCGTAATGATTTAGCGATGTCAATTTTCCCAGCACACCAATTTTATATTGCATTAGATGCAGGGCATGTCGATGGACAGTCAGCAGAATTGATACTGGGTAAAACCTTAATTGGTGGTGCAATGGGTTTCAGAGGACAGTTCAAAGTCGGTGGGAATTTCTATTATGACGTATTTGCAGGTAAGCCGATTAAGAAGCCTGAGTACTTTCAAAATTATGACATGAACTATGGTTTTAGTGTGAATTACTCATTCTAGTTGAGGCCATTATGAAAATTGGAAATATTAGTTTAATTGCACCATCACATTACCCTCATGAGCATTGGAGTGAAGCTGAAGTATTGGGTTCATTGATGTGGTTATGGCAATACGTGCCCAGCTTAAAGGATGCACCCTTAAGTTACTTAATGACGAGAGTTGTGCCTTATATACAGAATAAGCAATTTGTTGTGTGTGTTGAAAATGGTCGAGTCATTGGCTATGTCAGTTGGGCATTTTTAAATAATGAAACTGAAAAAAAATATATACAAAGCCAAGGTCTACCGTTGTCAATCAATGAAAGTAACAGTGGTGATCGTTTATGGATTATAGATTGGTTTAGTCCATTTGGCCGTAGTAAAACAATGAAGAATCTAGTCGCACAACAACTGTTTCCTAAAAATGGTATGAGATCGCTTTATCACAGAGGTAGAGAGACAGGTTTAAGAGTTATGACATTCAAAGGCGATTTAATGAGTGAGCAAGATTTTAACGATTGGCAAAACAAATACGCACTTGCTGAATAATTTATTTAAAAGATTAAAGAATAGGTAATTGAAAAATGAATAAGAACTTTTATAAAACGATTTTCAGTAAAACACGTGGTGAAATGGTCGTTGTTGCAGAAAATGTGTCTGCAGAAGGACAAACAAGTAATTCAAACATCACACATTTAGAGCTAGACACAGAATCTACAGCTGAAAAAAGTTTAGGCTTAAAAGTTCTATCATTTTCCATCATGCTTTTGACGGGCGTTGCAAGCATTGGTATGACCACAGATTTAGCAGAAGCCAATGTGATTGCAGACCCAAATGCAGCAGGGAATCAAAGACCGACGATTATTAACAGCGCTAATGGTACCACCCAGGTGAATATTCAAACGCCAAGCCAAGCTGGTGTTTCAATGAACCACTACGAACAATTTGATGTGAATAAAAATGGGGTGATCCTCAATAACAGCCGTCAAAATGCTCAAACGCAATTGGGTGGTTATATCCAAGGTAACCCTTGGCTTGCAGTCGGTGAAGCTAAAGTCATTGTGAATCAAGTTAACTCAACCAATGCCAGTCACCTTAATGGCTATATTGAAGTGGGTGGACGTAAAGCCGATGTAATTATTGCCAACCCATCTGGAATTAATGTTGATGGTGGTGGATTCATCAATGCTGGTGCAGTTACGTTAAGTACGGGTAATCCGTTACTAAATAATGGTGCGGTTACAGGCTTTCAAGTTCGCGATGGTTTAATCAATATTACAGGACAAGGATTAGATACCAGTACAGCAGACTACACGCGTTTACTTAGTCATGCAGCACAAATTAATGCAGGTGTATGGGCAAAAGACTTGCAAATAGTCACAGGTCAAAATGACATTGATGCACAAAGTAATATTAAAAGTATAGGTAATGCAAGCAGCGGTACAACGAACAACACACCAAAATTTGCCATAGATACAGGTAGCTTAGGGGGAATGTACGCAGGGAAGATTAGCCTGATTAGTACAGACAAAGGTGTGGGTATTAATAATGCAGGGCAAGTGTTTGCTTCTGCTGGCAGTATTAAAATTAGTGCAGATGGACAACTACAAAACAGTGGTTCAGTTGTTGCACAACATAAAGAAGATCCTCAACAAGCAACATTAGATATTCAAGCTACAGAGTTAAATAACAGTGGCAGTATTTCGAGTTTGGGTAAGCAAAGCATACAAACGACAAACCTGAATAACACTGGTTTGATAGCAACTTCTGGTGAATTGAATATTCGAAATAAAGAAACCATTCAAAACCAAGGCGAACTCAATGCAGGTCGTGTTGATCTAGAAACAAAAGATCTGAAGAACAGTTCAGGTAAAGTTGTTCAAACAGGCTTACAGGACTTAGCGATTGATGCAAAAACACTTAACAATAAAAACAAAGGCTTAATTGGTTATACCGAAATTAATCAAGACACAGGAACAAACCCTAGTACAGGCACAGGTGGTGGAAATACAGGTGGCTCAGGTGCAGAAACAGAAGCCCCAAGCACTGCGACAGGCGGCGGTAGTACCAGTTCAGCCAATTCGTCTATTACAGCGAGTTTTGCCCAAGGTAAAATTAAGGCGGACAGCATTGAAAATGATGCAGGGAAAATCACGGCAAATGGTGGGGTAAGTTTAACGCTCAATCAAGGTTTGGATAACAGTGATGCGACATTAAACTTAAATACTTTGAATGTTCAGGGACAGCATTTTAAGAATAATCACGGTGTGATTACAGCACAAGATGCCAGAGCTAAAACAAAAGATGTTGATAACACTACAGGTAAAATTCAAGTCGTTCAGCACCTGAGTATTGAGAGTGAACAACTTAAAAATACACAAGGACAAATCCTTACGGGTAAAACATTAAGTATTCGTACAGGTGACCTAAATAATAACGAAGGTGAGCTTCTTTCATCACAAGATTCAGACATTCAAGCAAATGATGTTCAGAATACAGCAGGTAAAATTTTAGCGAATCAAAATGTAGCGATTGATGCAACATCAATTACAGCTGATGGGCAACTCAGTGCAGGCAATGATTTAAAGCTGAAGTTAAAAGAGAGCTTCACGACGAAAAATAAAATTGAAGCAGGAAACAATTTAAAAATTGAGACTGTGGGTAATTTGGTAAATACAACAGAATTACAAGCAGGATCAAAATTAGAACTTAAAGCCAGTGATATTGATAATAAAGATACAGGTAGAATCATTGCCAATAACGGTACCCTTATTCAAAGTGAAAACTTAACCAACCGTGGTGAAATTAACAGTAATGGTCAAACATTAGTTGAGCTGACGAGTACTTTAAATAATATTGGCACAGGTCGTATTTATGGTGACCATGTTGCAGTAGCTGCAAATAAAGTGCTCAACCAAGAAGAAACTGTTGATGAAACAATAGCTGCTGTGATTGCAGCACGAGATCGATTAGATTTGGCAGCGCAAGATATTGTCAATAAAGAAAAAGCATTGATCTCAAGTGAAGGCAATATGGTGATTGCTGGCACTTTAGATGAAAACAAACATGCGGTTGGACAAGCACAAAGTATCAATAATAACAGTGCTAAAATTGAAGCAGGTGCCGACTTAACGATTTCAAGTCGATTGTTGAGAAATACCAATGAGCATTTGCAAACTCAAATAAAAGAAGTTGATCGTCAATATATAGTTGAATATGAAGCACAGGGGCAGAATCAACGCTATCTAGAAGGTAGCCAAGCTGAACTAGGTTGGAAGATTGGCAATGATGAGTCGGATCATCTTGTGACACCAGATGGTCAATGGCATGAAAATTGGCATCGCTATAATTACGAAAAAATTAAAGACCAAACACAAGTTGTAAATTCTGCCCCTGGTCAAATCCTCGCTGGAGGAAATATTAAAATTACGGGTGACGTATTATTGAATTCGGACAGTCAAATACTGGCTGGGGGATTACTAGATGTTAAGGTTGGTGATTTAGACAATCATGAAACATTAGGTCAAACAATTATACGTGATGAGGGAACTTTAACAAATTTTTGGAGAGATCATAAAAAAGGCACGGATGTAACAGGGTCAAATACTTCTGCATATAGACCTGCACCAATGATTACAGAGTTAAATTTAGGTGTGTTGAGTTATCAAGAACATGTTCAGGGATTATCAACGACGAATCCTAATACCCAACTTAATACAAATTCAACACTTGAAAATGATATTACGGTTCGCACAATTGATGTAAATACGTCTTTACCAAGTAGTAGTTTATTTAATACTAATCCAGCTAATCCTGAATATTTAATAGAAACTGATCCAGCTTTCACAAATTATAAAAAATGGCTAGGCAGTGATTATATGCTCAAATTATTGAGTTTAGAACCTCAAAATCTGCATAAACGTTTAGGCGATGGTTACTATGAACAAAAAATCACGACTGAACAAGTGAGTCAGTTAACTGGTCGACGCTTTTTAGATGGTTTCAATAGCAGTGAAGAACAATTTCAGCAACTGATGCTGAATGGCGTAACAACTGCACAACAGATGCAACTTAAAGTCGGTATAGCTTTAAGTGCAGAACAAATTGCTAACTTAACTAGTGATATTGTTTGGTTAGTTGAAAAGCAGGTCACTTTGAATGATGGACGTGTTGAAACTGTACTGGCTCCCCAGGTTTATGTAAGGTTGCAGAATGGAGATATTAATGGCAATGGCGCATTACTAGCAGGCAGTAATACCGCCCTGAATGTTGAAAATAGTCTTGTTAATAGCGGTACAATAGCAGGTCGAAATGCACTAGTGATTCAAGCAGATGGTATCCAAAACCTCGGTGGACGATTAACAGCAGATCAGCTTTCGGCTAAAGCTAAGAAAGATATTAATAATTTAAGTGGGACCATTGATGCTAAGCAAAAGTTATTCTTAGATGCTGGTGAAAATATCAATATTGTCACTGAAACCAATACAACAGAAAGTGATCAGGGTTCAAACACGCATTTAAACCGTCAAGCTGGTGTTTATGTAACAGCTAAAGGTGGACAAGGCATACTTGCATTAAATGCAGGAAAAGATATACAACTCAATGCTGGTGTTATTACAAATGCCAGTGAAGAGGGTATTACACAACTTAATGCCAAAAATAATATTAACTTGGGAACGACACAAGTCAGTCAGAAACAACAAAATATTAAAGATTCAAATAATTATATTAAACGTAGTGAGTCTGGAGAAATTGGTAGTCAGATTCAGGCAAATAACGATATTCAGCTTAATGCAGGAAATGATATTAATTTACGTGCATCTGAAGTCAATAGTGCAACAGGGAATGTTGTTGCTCAAGCACAAAATATCAATATTGAATCTGGTGAATATACAAAAGTTGCTGATGATGCTTTAAAAACGAAGAGTAAAGGCTTTGCGAGTACAACGACTCGAATATTCAAGGACAGCTCTGAACAAACACAAGCTGTAGCTAGTGTCATTGGTGGTGAGAATATTTACTTAAATGCTGAAAAAGATATCTCTGTAAAAGGTAGTCATGTTATTGCAGATCAAGATACCAATTTAAGCGCAAAAAATAACATAAAAGTGGAGTCGGCACTTACTCAGTCTACTGAAGAGAGTTTTTATAGTAAGAAAAAATCAGGACTATTTAGCAGTGTTGGTATAGGTGTTACTGTAGGTCAGATAAAAGAAAGTACAGATAACAACAATCAACAATTCACAAGCAATGCTTCATCAGTTGGAAGTTTGGCTGGTCATACAAACATTATCGCTGGTAACACCTATCAACAAACGGGGAGCACAGTATTAGCACAAGAAGGTGATGTAAATATCTTGGCACAACGTGTCAATATAGAAGCAGCCAACGAGCAAAATATCAATGATTATAAGCGTGAAATGGAACAAAAAGGCTTAACACTTGCTGTAAATGTGCCAATCGTGCAACAAGTTGAATCTGTTTTAGATTCATCAAAACAAGTGGGTCAAAGTAAAAATGATCGTGTTAATGCAATGGCAGCAGCCAATGCAGGCTTCGATACCTACAAAGCAGGACAGTCCATAGGCAAATTAAATGATGTTCTTACTGGCTCTGCTACTTTGAACCAATCGGTAGAAGTTGGGGTGAGTTTAACCTATGGCGAACAAAAGAGTGTAGAAACAAGCCATACACAAAGTAATACAGCTGCTCAAAGTAAAGTGAGCGCTGGAGGCACAACAAACATTGTAGCAAGTGGTGCAGGGGGAGATTCCAACATTAATATCCTTGGTTCTGATGTTGTTGGATTGAAAGGTACCCACTTGGTAGCAGATAACGATGTCAACATCAAAGCCGCTGAACAAAGTAGTATTGAACAATCAAATAACAAGAGTTCAGGCTGGAATGCAGGTGTAACCATCAGCAACCAAACAGGTTTGGGTGTTACGGCAGGTGGGAATCTTGGAAAAGGCAAAGGCGATGGCACTGATACAAGCTATGTCAATAGTCATGTCGGTTCAAAAGACAGTTTAACGACAATTAGCAGCGGTAATACAACCAATATTATTGGTGGACAAGTTCAAGGTAAGGGCATCCAGATAGATGCCAATGAACTGAATATTGAAAGTTTGCAAGATACTGCAACATATAAGAGCAAACAACAAGATATTTCAGGTCAAATCAGTGTTGGTACCAATGGCGGTAATGCATCGGGTAGCTTTAGTAAGTCGAATGTTGATGCCAATTACGCCTCAGTCAATGAGCAATCAGGGATCTTTGCTGGAGATGATGGTTACCAAATCAATGTGAAGACTAATACTGATTTAAAAGGTGCTTTGATCACATCGACGCAAAAAGCTGAAAACTTAAAAAATAATAGTCTAAATACAGGGACTTTGACTTATTCAAACATTCAAAATAACAGTGAATATGATGCTAAAGGGATTTCACTGAGTGCTGGATTAAATGCGACTAAATCTGATCAGGGTAAACCTGGTACTGTCATATCAGCGCCTGAAAAAATTGATCAACATGCTTCCACAATCCAAGGTGTAAGCAAGTCGATTGGTTTTGGTTTGGACAGTGATAAAGACAGTAGTGTGACGCAAAGTGGTATTAATACGTCTAATATCACGATTAGAGAAACAGTTCGTCAAGAAGAGCTGACAGGAAACTCTGCTGAGCAGATCAAGTCAGAAATCCTCACACATGTCACAACAGATACGGCACGTGAAAACAGTGGCGCATTGCAAAATAACTTTGATCGAGATCAAGTTAAAAGCGAAATTAATTTACAAATGGATGTGACGAAGAAGTTTGATGCGAACCGCCAAGAAGTACGTACTGAAATTAATAAAAATTTAGATGAAGCTAAAAAAGCCAAGGAAGCAGGAACACTGAGTCAAGCTGAGTTCGACAAGAAACAGCAACAACTTCAAACCTTAGGAATATTAGTCGATAGCATTTCAGCAGGCTTGTCAGCCCCAACGAGCAGTGGCTTAGGTATAGCAGCCGCAACAGTGAGTCCTAAGCTTAGCTATGAGATTGGGCAATATTTCAAATCCAACAATAGTGAAGGAAGTGCAGCGCATATTTTAGCGCATACTGTATTGGGTGCGGCAGTTGCAGCAGCAGGAGGCAATAATGCACTGGCTGCGGGTATTTCTGCAGGTGGAGCAGAAGCATCAGCACCTCTACTAGCTAAATATCTGTATGGTAAAGAATCACAAGATTTAACAGCTGATGAGAAAGGAACGATTAGTGCAATCACTGGTTTGGTTGCATCTGGTGTAGGTGCAAGCACTGGTGAGGTGGCTTCGACTGTGCAAAGTGGGCAAGTGGCCCAAAATGCAGTGGATAATAATTACCAGACCAGAGCTACTCTTAAAGCTGTGAATAAACATCTGCAAAAATGTAGTGCGAATGATAGAGCTTGTATTGAGCAAGGAATTTCAATATTAAGAAAGACCGACCAAATGCTTGATAAAGCTTTCAATAAGTGTGTGCAAAAAGCTGATGCTGCTTGTGTAGAACACCATTTAAAAAATATTTTGGCAAGTGATGTTTCACCGGAAATGAAAGAGATTGAACAACAGCTAAGAAGACTAAAAGTTTCAATTGAAGCAAAAGGGCTTCTCAATGAAACTAGTGGATTTTCAATACAAGCAACGAAGCAATTAGATTTCTTGAGATATGCACAAAGAAGTTGCCAAAACATGACGTATGGTGCTTGCAGTACAAAATATAATGGTTTAAAGCAAAGCGCAGCAGAAAAAATATTGATTCCAGCAAAATCAGCTGTTTTAGATTATATGGTAGGGGAAAAACCAAGAACAGGAGCAAGTTACTATATTGCTGGTTTTGGTTATGTTGCGACAGAAATATTTTTCCCTGAAAGTGCAACAGATCTAGCTTTAATGGCAGTAGGTGGTGGAACAGCTAAAGGAGTCAGTCTAGCCAATAAGGAGGCAAAAGTAGCAGATGGTTTAATTCAGCGACAAAAAATTGAGAATAACGCTAATGTGGAGAATCCTAGTTTTGGAGACTCATCAGTACGTGACTTTCAATCCGGTACAACGTATAGGGCGGAAAATATTAATGCTGGACAAGTAACAGATAGAGATGGATTAGTACGAGTAAATGAAAATCTTATTGGAAATAATCCAAAAACATTGAATGATCAACAGGTTGGTGGTAGTTATCATCCTACAGGTTATCCAGCATGGAAAGCAGGCACAACTGTAACTGATCGAAGAGTAATTCAATCCGAAAAAATGCGAATGGTGATTGATGAAGTTCAATACTCTAACATGGTAGAAGCTATCAAAAAAGGAGAAAATCCGGCACAGAAATTAGGTGGTTGGGCGACAAAAGAACAGGTTAATTCTGTTGCAGATATGCGAAATAAACTTGCAATAACTGAAGAGTTTAAGCCTAGTATTAATGAATCATCTGGTAAGCCAAATAAATTTTATGTGGTTGAATTTGAAGTACAGCCAAGTGTGGGTATACGAGAAGGAAGAGCAGGCTCTATGTATGATTATAAGACTGGTAAAACTCTACCAGGTAATGCTCATCAGATTAATTTCGTAGATAAATCTCCTTACACGAACCCTGAGCTATTTAAAATTAGCTCGACAAGAGAGATTAAATAATGAAAACAATACAGAAAGTAATAGAGACAAATGTTTTTGAAAATGGAGAAATTTATGAATTTATGAATTATCCTGAATATGATTCTGATATTTCGCTCAATATTTTTAATAATTTATTATTGAAGAATGAGCAAATTACTGCTTTAGAAAAAAAAATTATTTATAGTGATGGTAGTGAGTATATTTTACCTATTGCGGAGAGTGTTCATGTTTTATTAGATTGTAAATGCTTTTTGATTATTTTTAATAACCAGCCTTCTAAGTTAAGTAAAAAAATAGAATATCCTTGGTACTTCTTAAGACCAAACAACGCTGCTGTATACAATTCGGATGGTAGTTTAAGACATCAATTAATTATTCCAAAAGATCTAATCAACTTAACTAAGATCGGAAAAGAAGATTGGTATATACATTCTCCTTATTATGGTGATTTTCCTAATTTTCAAGGGTTTGGAGTAATGGTTACTAATGATTTGTATTGGCCTGATTTGTGTTTTTGTATATATGATGGTACACCGAATTTAATTTGGACAGAATATACTCAAGCGCGACGATGATATTGTGTAACGGATTTAAAAGGGTATTTCTTGAAAACCCATTCAGTTGAAGATGCAAAGTATGATATTTTTTGATTGAGTGATTAGCCGCCTATTTTATAGAGACCTTTTAGTTAGATAAAATGGCAAATCAACGAGGTGCTTATGAGCAATAAACCATACCCTGAAAAATTTAAAATTGAAGCAGTAAAACAGGTCACAGAGAAAGGTCATAGTGTTGCTGATATCACATCACTTTTAGGTATAACTACACATAGTCTTTATGCATAGATTAAACGCTATGATCCACAGCAGCCCAAGATCACAGAATCTAATGATCCAAGTGCATAATTAACAAATTTAAAAAAATAACTGCAATGACTCAGCGAAGAAAGGGCTATATTAAAGAGGTCGCGGTGTACTTGGCGAACCAGTCCAAATGAGGTACGCCTTTATTCGGGACAATATGATGCTAAAGGGATTTCACTGAGTGCTGGATTAAATGCGACTAAATCTGATCAGGGTAAACCCGGCACTGTAATATCAGCGCCTGAAAAAATTGATCAACATGCTTCCACAATCCAAGGTGTAAGCAAGTCGATTGGTTTTGGTTTGGACAGTGATAAAGACAGTAGTGTGACGCAAAGTGGTATTAATACGTCTAATATCACGATTAGAGAAACAGTTCGTCAAGAAGAGCTGACAGGAAACTCTGCTGAGCAGATCAAGTCAGAAATCCTCACACATGTCACAACAGATACAGCACGTGAAAACAGTGGCGCATTGCAAAATAACTTTGATCGAGATCAAGTTAAAAGCGAAATTAATTTACAAATGGATGTGACGAAGAAGTTTGATGCGAACCGCCAAGAAGTACGTACTGAAATTAATAAAAATTTAGATGAAGCTAAAAAAGCCAAGGAAGCAGGAACACTGAGTCAAGCTGAGTTCGACAAGAAACAGCAACAACTTCAAACCTTAGGAATATTAGTCGATAGCATTTCAGCAGGCTTGTCAGCCCCAACGAGCAGTGGCTTAGGTATAGCAGCCGCAACAGTGAGTCCTAAGCTTAGCTATGAGATTGGGCAATATTTCAAATCCAATAATAGTGAAGGAAGTGCAGCGCATATTTTAGCGCACACTGTGTTGGGCGCGGCGGTTGCAGCAGCAGGTGATAATGATGCACTCCTTGCAGGAGTAACTGCGGGTGGAGCAGAAGCATCAGCACCGTTACTTTCAAAATATTTGTATGGAAAAGAAGCCAAAGACTTAACTGCAGATGAGAAAGGAACGGTAAGTGCGATTACTGGTTTGGTTACATCTGGCGTGGGTGCAAGTACTGGTGATGTGGCTTCGACTGTACAGAGTGGTCAATTAGCTCAGAATGCGGTAGAAAATAATGGATTTTCAATTATTGATGAGAATTATGGGCAGGTAGTTAAAGAAAATACTAAAGAGAAATTTTCTTGTCCAACTGGATATATCTGTCCGATACCTGAGAAAACCATAGGTGAAAAGGGCTTATTGGTTATTAATGATTTAACGATTAGACAATTGGCTGCTGCTTTAGGTGCGACATACGATCCTTTAACAGGGGATTTTATTACTCCAAAAGAAAGACAAGATGCTAAAGTTGCCATGCTTGGCTTAGGTTTCTCAAAGACACTCAATGGGCCAATTAAATTAACTGATGAAGCATTTGAGAATATTGGGAAAAAATATGGTAGTGACATTACGAAATTATTAAAAGAACCTGAGGCAGATTTTGCTGGTCGAATTCCTGTTCGACCTAGAGATGGCTATACTGAAGTTGGTACAAACCAAATTGATACACCTTTAGGGAAACATTTAATTGATGCGACAATTAATAAAAAATCCAAAGTAATTTCTGGAGGGCATAATGCTGATATTTTTTATGATGTCCTTAAGAGTAGTGGTGGGAAAGTAATTGGTAATCCAAATCAAGTCACAAAAGGTATCTCTGATATTAAATATCAACTACCAAATGGAAGAGTTGAGACAAAAACAGTTTATGATCCGAAAGTGTACAGTGATAAACAAATGGCAACGATGGCAAATGAAGCAGCGGCAAAAGCAATTGTAAATTATGGGGTAAATGGAAATAAAATACAGCATGTAATAGTGAATGGGATTACTTTTAGAGTACCGATTAGCTCATATAGAGGGGCTAATTATGTTCCATCAGCATTCCCTATAAACCCTACTTCTAGAGGAGTTAATTAATGATAGGTTATATTAATGAAGAGGGCTCTTCAGCAGATCTAATGCCTTTGCTTTGGTGCTTGGGTTTTGGAATAATAGGGGGACAAGACCTAGAATATTATTTGAGAGGTATTATAGGTAAAGATCCTATGGAGCCTGTTGGAGGTGATCCTGGTTGGAGTTTAGTTCCTGAGTTACAAGAAGATGGTACAACCATTTATTGTGCTTGGGTTCATGAAATGATGGGTTTAGAGCCGAATGAAGGTGATTATGAAGAAATTATTGTAAAGTTCTATATCCGGCAAGGATTAGAAAATGTTTTAAAAGAGCAACCAAATAGAAGCGTAGAAATTGAAAAAATATTCAAAAAGTACAGTTTATAAAAAGCTAGACGAAGCCTAAAAAGCTAATGAAGCAGGAACATTGAGTCAAGCTGAGTTCGACAAGAAACAACAACTTCAAACATTAGGCATATTAGTCGATAGCATTTCAGCAGGATTATCAGCTCCGACTAACAGTGGCTTAGGAATAGCAGCCGCAACAGCAAGTTCTAAACTCAGCTATGAGATTGGACAATATTTCAAATCAAATGATAGTGAAGGAAGTGCAGCGCATATTTTAGCGCACACTGTGTTGGGCGCGGCGGTTGCAGCAGCTGGTGGAGCAGAAGCATCAGCACCTCTACTAGCTAAATACCTATATGGTAAAGAATCCAAAGATTTAACAGCAGATGAAAAGTCAACGATTAGTACGATTACAGACTTAGTTGCTTCAGGTGTTGGTGCTACTGCTGGAGATGTAGCGAGTACAGTGCAGAGTGGGCAGGTTGCGCAGAATGCCGTGGAGAATAATTATCAAACCAGAGCTACTCTTAAAGCTGTAAATAAACACCTTCAAAAATGTAGTTCGAATGATAGAGCATGTATTGAGCAAGGAATTTCAATATTAAGAAAGACCGATAAAATGCTTGATAAAGCCTTCAATGATTGTGTGCAAACGGGTAATTCTGCTTGTGTAGAACAACATCTAAAAAATATTTTGGCAAGTGATGCTTCACCAGAAATGAAAGAAATGGTGAAATAATTATAACGATTAAAAATATCAGGACAGGTTACAGGCTTATTAAATGACACCATTGGTTACACAAGTCAAGCAATAAAAGATATAGAAGCCGTCCGTTCAGGTCAGGATGTAGGTTCCGTCAGTGGTGCTACTACAAATTTTATTGGGCCCACACCTGAAAAAACTTTAGGTAAGCGAACTCTTGATTGGGCTAATGAGCTTACTTTGAAACAAATTTGGGCTACAGTTGGTTTGAAGAATGATTTCCTAACAGGTCAGGAAATTACAGAGAATGAAAGACAACTTGCAATCGCTTCAATAGGCATACCACAAAGTCAACTTAAAAATGGCAGTTTAGTAAGGATTGATATATCTAATCCAAGATCTGCAGGTTTAAGACTACCATCTGGTAATGAGGCTGGTGCAAATAGTCAGTGGATTCCTGAGGGTAAATTACTAATGGTAGTTTAGAGGCTGTTATTGATGCAACAAAGGTCAGGAAAGACATGTTAAAGGTCAGAAAAATAGGAAATTAAAATGAAATTTAATTTTAGAGATATATATGTATCAAAAGAATTAAAATTTAGTGTTGGGATTGAAGAAGGAATGAAAAAATATTATGTATCTTTTCTAGTTCCGACTCATAATAGGCAAAGTGATTATGAAATATATTATTGGTTACCAGCAAGCTATTTAGAATATATTTACGCTGAACCCGAAAAAATTTATCCATTTATTTTAGAGTGCGACAAAGGGCTACATAAAGAAATGGAAATAGATTTAACTTAAAAAACTATACTAATTTCGTTTAGATTGCTGTTTTTTAATAAAGGGCGTTTGACTGACTTTTCAAAGGAAATATTCATCAGTTCACATATGAAGGACTGGCTCAAATACTTACCATTGGGCTGGCAGTTCAGATGGTGCCAGAAATTCTTTAAAGTTAGATAATAAAACCAAAGCCATTTTGCGTAAAAATGGATGGAAGTCAGAGGCACTAGAATGATTTTAAAGTTTAATGATGATTTTTTTGTTCAATGGGATGTAATTTTTGCATTAAATGATGGATTAAATTTAGGAATATTTAGTTTTTGGATTCAGGATAAATGTTATCCAGGGAAAGGAATTAATATCACTTTGAACTCTATTTTTTATACTTTGGTCAGTAACATTGAAGTGATTAATAATCTAAAAAAAGATTTTGGAGAAAAGCCTATTAATGAAATTGATTTTTCATCTTTGGATGGTGATAATTTTGTTTGGATTGATACAGGGGAGTTATTTCAATTTGGTTTTGGTTTAGGGCTTGGTTTTAATAATAGAGTTCTATCATAAGTCATTTTTTATTCAGTTCCATGGTATAGATCCCAGCAATTAAATTGAATCTTAAGCCTAATCTTTTGCCTCGATTACGATATCGCTCGGCAAGGATTTTGAAGGTCTTCAAAGTCCCAAATACATGCTCAATCCCAATTCTTCTTTTATTGATTTCTTGATTGTAAACTTTTAGCTCAGGATCTAGTTTACAGTGCTTTTTGGCTTTTTGGCTTTTTGGCTTTTTGGCTTTTTGGCTTTTAGGTTTTAATGGTGTTCATCTTTCAGCATGCGAAAATTCAGAAGAACAGAAGGTTCTGCAAAATTATATTGAGCAATATCAACATGATGATTTAGAGGAACTTGAAGCACGCTGGAAATCTCTTTGGCAGATTAAGACTGGAGATGAGTTTGTTCCAGAATTAAATTATGATGCGCGTCAACCGACATTAGGTCAGCTGATTAAATATCATCATTTGCATGTCATGCATAAAGCCCTTTTTGAGTCCAAAATCTCTAAAGGTGTAGGTAGGTTTATTTTTAAAGCGTCCTTTTGGGATAATGAGTTGGCATCAAAAACTTTGTTAAAAACCGAATTTAAGTCAAAACATATGGTTGTGGGCTGCGAAAATTGTGGTCAATGTAGATTGGCTGATACTTTATATATTTGCTCTGAAACATGTCCTAAAGGACTTGCAAATGGTCCTTGCGGTGGCACCACATTAGATCGATGTGAGTTTGGAGATCGGGAATGCATTCACTCTGTAAAAGCCCGATTAGCCAAAGCCGTAGGACAAACTGACGTTTTAAAAGATACCCTGATTGCAACCGTACCCGTTGAAGTTCGTGGAACCAGTTCTTGGAAAAATTGGTTTTTGGGAAAAGTTTAAGTCTTTTCAATTTCTTGTATGGGTTGATTTATAGTATTGAAATGCAATTATTAATTAGCGTTATATAGGGGCTTAAATTAAATTATCCTATAAATCTAAAAGCCAAAATTTAATCTATTTTCCTATATATCAATATTTACTGATTCTTAAATTCTCATGATGACTCTATAATTTATTTATTACATAGATGTAAAACGAGAATTAAGGATGAGCATAACGCCCATTAAGTCAGGCACTGGCAATTTAGCTAATGTGATTTATCAACAAATAAAGGATGATATTTTTAGCTTTAAGCTCAAACCTGGACAACGTTTTACTGAAACGGACCTTTCTGAAAAGTATGAGGTCAGCCGTACCCCAACACGGCAAGCACTGTATCGTCTTGAACAGGAAGGCTATGTGAATGTGCATTTCCGCAGTGGTTGGGAAATTAAGCCTTTAGATTTTACCTTTTATCAGGAGCTCTTTGATTTACGTATGATCTTGGAAAAAGAGGCTGTTAAACGTTTATGCGTAATGGATCATGAGCAATCTGAAGAATTACAGAATTTAAAGCGATTATGGCTTGTAGACGAACAGGACTATAACCAGAACACCAAAGCATTGGTGCTGCAAAGTGAAGATTTTCATTGTGCCTTGGTTAGAGCTGCAGGAAATCGTCAAATCGCCAAGATTCATCATGAAATCAGTGAAAAAATCCGAATTGTGCTCAGTCTAGGCGCCATGCGTGAATTCGATATCCAGCATGCTTATCAAGATCATGCTGCAATACTTAGATGTATTTTAGCTCGTGATGCTGATGGGGCGATCCATTTAGCAGAACATCATGTCTTACATAGTATTGAGGACGTGAAGAAAATTACTCTTAAAATATTTTCGACTGTTTAGGATAAATTATTAAGAAAATGCCAATTTTAAAAAATTGGCATTTTTTTTGCCTCTAATTCATATCTTGTATACAAGAATGTACACAAAACTAATCTAGCGATGCCAGAACAACATTTGCTTAGTTTTAGTGCATAGATTTAATGAATAGTGCACCAATTTGAATTCAATATTTGTAAACGCATCAATATTGTGCGTATAAATGAGGATAGTTTTTTTGAGATCTCGTGTAACTTTATTAATAGGTTTAACTGGCATCAATCAAGGGGTGTTTGCAACAGATCAGGTCAAAACCCTAGATACGATTTATCTCAGCACAGCTTTAGCCTCAGAATCTACACAGCACGCTCAAGCGCTTACCAACTTTCAGCATGATCTATTGGATATCCCGTTTAATAAAAGCCATTTGTCGCAAGACGTTATCCAGCAGCAAGATATTCAGCGCATGGATCAAGCCCTCAGCATCGTGAGTGGGGTATTGCATCAAAATAATTATGGTGGGGGCTTTTGGGATAACTATTCATTCCGAGGATTCCAAGGCAATCCCAATATGGGGGTGGATGCCATTCGTAATGGGCTGAGTGTCAATCGTGGCATTTCTGCACCTAAAGATATGGTCAATATTGAATCACTGGATTTTTTAAAAGGTCCCAGTGCCGCACTGTATGGACGTGGTGAGGTCGGTGGGGCATTGAATGTCACCACAAAAAAACCAAAATGGACGTCTGAAACAACGCTTAATCTTCGTGGGACAACACAAGATGAATATCGTTTAAGTCTTGAACAGACCGCGCCAATCAGCGATGCGTTGGCGTATCGAATAGCCGCTGCAATGGAAGATAACCAGTCTTTCCGTGATCATGTCAGTAGCCAACGTTTATTTGTCGCGCCACAATTCTCATGGAAATTATCTGAAAATACCCAAGTGGATTTAGATACTGAATTTACCCAGCATCTAGGCACATTTGACCGTGGTATCACGGCTGTCAACAACCAGTTATTGATGGATCCAAAGACCTTTACGGGTGAGCCTTCTGATGGTGATATGCGCGTCAAAGACAATCTCTATCAAGTACGATTAAAGCATCAGCTCAATGACGCATGGCAGATGAATGCTGCGATCAGTTATAAAGATGCGCAAATGGTCGGCTATTCAACAGAACCACGCAAATTACAGGCTGACCTTGAAACATTAGAGCGTCAGCGTCGTCATCGTGATTATCAGACCGAGGATATGCTGCTCCAAAGTGAATTACTTGGTCAACTGGAACTCGGTCATGTTCAGCATGAATTGGTACTCGGTGCAGAAACAGGGCGTTTGGACTTTATGCAACGTCAATTGCGTCTTAATCACTCGGCTGCTCAGCCCAATTGGATCAACATTTACAATCCCACTTATGGGCAATTTAGCTCTGAACTACCTTTACATACCGATTCCGATGAACGTCAGCAGTACATGGCTGTGAATGTACAAGATCAGGTCTTTTTTAATGACCAATGGAATGTGTTATTCGGAGGTCGATTCGATCGTGTCGAACAGCGCTTCATCAACCATCGCACGCAGTTCAAGGATCAGAGTACAGCACAAAAGTTTAGCCCACGCATAGGCCTTAATTACCGTCCTACACCAGCACTGTCTGTATATAGCAATTATGGTGAAGCATTTTCCATGAATAATGGCATGGGTCGTACAGGGGAGACGTTTGCACCTGAAACAGCGAAAAGCTATGAAATCGGCGCGAAATACCAATGGCAAGATCACAGTATGCTTAGCATCGCCTTGTTTGATATGGGCAAAAAAAATGTTCTGATGACGGATGCGATTGACCCAAACTTTGAAGCTGCAGTCGGTGAAGTGAAAAGCAAGGGACTTGAAATTGACTTCAACCATCGTATCAATGACCAGATGCTGGTGTCAGCAGGCTACGCCTATATGGACGCCAAAGTCAGCAAAGATGATGTGTTGCCTGCAGGCTCAGCACTGAGCAACGTACCCAAACATAGTGCACATGTCATGGCAAGTTATGACCTTTGGCAAAATACGCAACATGCAGCAGGTCTAAATTTCAATCTCCATTATGTCGGGCAACGCAGTGGGGACAGCCCAACCAATACGGCTAATGGTTTCAGCTTACCTGCCTATACCGTATTGAACCTTGGGGCTTATTACCAAGCAAATCCAAATTTACGCTATCAACTGAATATTCATAATCTGTTAAACGAGGAATATTATCTATCCAGTTATAGCCATGTATGGATTCAACCCGGTGAGCCGATCAAAGCAGCGTTATCGGTACAGTGGCAATACTAATGCAAAGATTTATTGTCCTTTTACTGAGCTGTGTACTGTTGGGTTGTACGGCAACAGAGCAACCGATATCAGCAAAAATACAAAGCCCAACATCGCACTGTGTGGTTGATAGCTCAGAGACCGAAGTCTGCCTAGCTCAGCCAGCACAGCGTATTGTGTCCTTGTTTGAATCAGGTTTAGACGGGCTATATATGTTGGGGCAGGGTGCAAAGGTCGTGGGGATTCCTGCTGAGGTCTATTTACAGACCTCGTTATTTAATGCTTATTCCAAAATGGATCCACGTATTGCCAATAAGCAACTCGCTACACCTTCACAAGGCTCAAATGCCACCAACATTGAAAGCTTAATGCTATTAAAGCCAGATTTGGTGATTTTAGGTAGTGGGCAAACACAAACCATTCAATTGCTTCGACAATTTGGTATCGCAGTCTATGTGATGGGATCAGGCACTTACGATCAGGTGAAAGAAGAGCTGTATGAAATTGCACAGCTTACAGGTGCTGAGCAACGGGCTAAAGAAATTCTGGATTTTTCAGATGTGCTTCTGGCTGAAGTGGCACTCAAAACCTCAAAGCAAAAATATAAGCAATCAATATATTACGCATGGTCAGGTGGACGAATTTATTCAACCTCAGGCCGTAAATCGATTACCAATGATTTTATTGAATTGGCAGGGGCTTACAACGTGGTTAAAACGGAGACCAATCAACCGAATGTCAATCCAGAAACGTTGATTGAGTGGAATCCTGACAATATTGTACTGTGGAATACCGACCCAAACCTGATTTATCAGCGTAAAGAATTGCAAGGTCTAAAAGCAGTACAACAACAGAAAGTGTTTAATCTCAGCCCTGCATTTATCTATAACCCACATACCATCAAAATTCTTGTGACTGCGATTTATCTGCATCATCACATTTACCCTGACACCTCAGACTTAGCAGTTGAAGCCTTGCAACTCAAAATTTTAGAGAAACTCTATGGTCAGAAAATTGCCAAGGAGTTGATGTCATGAATAAGGCAAAATTGAAATACACCTGGTTTTATCCATTGCCGATTCTACTGATTTTTATGTCGCTGTTGCTAGGACCGAGTCAAACATTAAGCGCAGGGGATTATGCACTGTGGTTTATCCAGTGGATGTTGGGTACAGCGTATTTTGATGCGCAACAATTTAGCTTGATGCAAAATATTGTCTTCAATATTCGCCTACCACGCCTCTTATTGACCTTTATGGTCGGGGCTGCTTTGGCAACAGCCGGCAATGGCTTGCAAGCTTTGTTCCGCAATCCCTTAGTGGATTCCTATGTGCTGGGGATTTCATCAGGTGCCGCCTTTGGTGCCGCCCTAGCATTATCTTTGAGTTGGTTATCGCCCAATTTATCGGCGTTTATTTTTGGCGTATGTGCAGTGGCATTAACCTATGTGTTTGCCCAGCAAAAGCATGAAAGCCAAACTTCATTGGTGATGGTGATTTTATCCGGCATGATTGTTTCAGGTCTGTTTTTAGCAGGACTGACCATTATTCAATATTTAAGTGATCCTTTTAAATTACAAGCGATCGTGCAGTGGACCATGGGGAATTTACATCAGGCATCGTGGCAGAAAGTCCAATATGCGGTTGTGCCGATTACGGTGGCTTTAATGGGCTTATACGCCATGCGTTGGCGCTTGAATCTGATGGCATTGGGAGCTGATGAAGCACAAGCTGTGGGGGTGAGTCCGAAGTGGGAGCAACTCATACTGATTGTATTGGTGACGCTATGCACCTCCACTTCAGTAGCTGCCGCAGGCATTATCAGTCTATACGGACTATTTATGCCGCATATTGTGCGCATGCTGGTCGGCCCTGACCACCGCTACAGTATTCCTGCCAACATGATTCTAGGCGGTAGTTTTTTACTGCTGATTGATAATTTTTCACGAGTTTTACTGAGCTTTGAAATTCCAATCGGCATTTTCACCATGCTCCTCGGTGCGCCATTTTTCTTATTATTAATCAAAACACAAAGGACGGCTTGGGCATGATTCATATTGAACAGTTGAACTATGCCTATGGGCATAAACACGTGTTAAAAAATATTCAGCTTGAATTTCCAGCCCATCAGTTCTCGGTGATTTTAGGTCGCAATGGTTGTGGCAAATCGACCCTATTTAAACTGATGGCAGGTTTAGAACAGACCACAGATGGGCAAGTACTTTATGCGGGGCGGGCGTTAGAACAGATAAAAGGCAAAGAAAGAGCCGCGCTACTTGGATTTTTACCGCAGTTCCATAAAACGGTTTTCCCATTTTTAGTTAAAGATGTGGTGATTACAGGTCGGGCTGCATTTAGTCGATTTCGTCCATCTAAACAAGATTGGGACATGGTCGATCAGGCTTTAGTTGATCTCGATATCGAGCATTTAAAAGAGCGTCCTTATACGGAGCTATCAGGCGGGGAACGTCAATTGGTGATGATTGCCCGTATTTTAGTGCAAGCACCGAAAGTGATTTTATTAGATGAGCCGACCAATCATTTGGATGTTTATTATCAATCTTATTTGATGAAAAAATTGCGTCAATTGTCACGGCAGAATTTTACAGTGATTGCCATTATGCATGATCCGAATTTGGCATTTTTATTTGCCGATCATTTGTTCTTTATGCGTGAACATGAAGTGATTCGTCCTGATTCAAAAGCGCGTCTCACCGATCCGAAATTTTTAAAAAGCATCTACGATGTCGAGTTTCATGAAGCCATGATTCAAGACAAGACCATTGTTATCCCTGATCATTCTTGGTTGTAAAATGAATTTAACCTATGAAACACTGCAATCCGCCGATCAATCTGTCATTCAATTTGCTTTATATTCACGGCAGCTTTTATTTCCAGAACTGTATGGTGCTTGTATTCCAAAAGATATTGCCCAGTTTGAGCAGTACTATGTGGACAGTCCTTTAGGCTGTTTTATCGTGGTCAAAAATCAAGCCAAAATTATTGCAACGATTGCTTACCGTGCCTATGACGGACGTTTTGATTTGGATATGGCTGAAGGTGCTGTTGAGGTGGTCAAACTTTTTGTACTGCCTGAATATCGTCGACAAGGCATTGCCACGCAACTGTGTCAGTTATTATTTACACATGCCGAGCAACACGGCATAGAAACCTTGTATTTGCATACACATCCCTTTTTACCTGCAGCGGAGCAATTTTGGCGTTTACAAGGTTTCGACGTGATTAAACGTGAGTGGTTAAAAACTTACAATACCATTCATATGTTAAGAACTATAAAATCTGATCATCGATTTTGAAATTTAGCCATAAGCTTAATTATTTATATAGATTATAGCTAAATACTGAAGTAATCAGTCTAGATCATCCAGAGCATTTGAATAGAATTTCACACCTATTTTGATGCGATCACGCCCTTGGCTCATACGCCAACGATTAGTATCACGTAAAGAATAGACGCAACCACAATATTCCTGTTGGTAAAACTCCTCTTTTTTGCTGATTTCGAGCATACGCACAGCACCACCATTCTTACGCCAGTTGTAATCCCAATAAGTTATCCCTTCATAATGTGAAGCTGAACGATGACCACAGTCGTTGATTTGCTTCATATCTTTCCAACGGGAAATACCAAGCGAACTACTTATTAGACTGAAGCCATTTTCAGCTGCATATAAAGCTGTACGTTCAAAACGCATGTCAAAACACATAGTACAACGAATGCCTTTTTCAGGTTCATTTTCCATACCTTTGGCGCGTGCAAACCAATTGTCTGTATCGTAATCACAGTCGATAAAAGGAATGTTATGTTTTTCGGCAAAGCGAATATTTTCTTCTTTACGAATTTCATATTCTTTGACAGGGTGAATATTGGGGTTATAAAAAAAGATCGAAAAGTTGATGCCTGATTCAATCAGGGTTTCCATCACTTCACCCGAGCATGGTGCACAGCAGGAATGAAGTAGAAGTTTGTCGTGACCTGCTGGGAGAGACAGTTTTTGACGTTCAAGTTTGTTTGACATGGTTATATAGGTTTAAATTTAAACCCTATATTTTAAAGATTGAGTTGATAATTAAACCTCTAATAAGCTGATATTTTCTAAGGTTAGGTTGATATAAATTCACTTGAGCACCATTTGAGTGAACGGAATCGCATCCGTATACCAGTGATCTACTCATTAACTGCATGGATAAGTTAGCTCATCTATTCTAAATCGCTTTGAAATAGCGAATATGCTTTAACATGAGGGATTCTCATCTTAAGCTGAATTTATATCGTTTTACTCACTTTATTATTCACGTTTAAATACAGCCATTCAGAAATTTAGTTTTTTATAAAATTTTAGGTGGCAATCTCCATGAGTACAGCATTTGAGTGTTCAATTAAACGTATCCGTTTTGATGAAAACTATACGCCAGCAGAAAGTACACGTTTGACTACAAACTTTGCTAATTTGGCTCGTGGTGAAAGTCGTCAGGAAAATCTGCGCCGTACACTTGCGATGATCAACAACCGTTTTAATAGCTTGGCGACTGTCGATAATCCTAAAGGTGATCGCTATTCACTTGAGATCGACATCATTTCTGCAGAAATTGATATCGAAGGCAATGGACAAACTTTCCCATTTATTGAAACACTGAAAAGTGTGGTGATTGACCACCAAACAGGTGAACGTATTGAAGGTATGATTGGCAATAGCTTCTCATCTTATGTGCGTGATTATGACTTCAGTGTGGTATTGCCTCAGTTGGGTTGTGGCGTGGGTGAAAAACCTGAAGATTTTGGTAATCTACATGGCAAATTGTATAAACATCTGGTGAATTCAGCAGTATTTAAAGCAGAATTCAATAAAGAACCGGTAATTTGCTTAAGTGTTTCAACCTCTAAAACCTATTATCGTACATCCAATGTACATCCTATTTTAGGTGTGGAATACAAAAATGATGAATATTCACGTACCGATGAATATTTTGCCAAAATGGGCCTACGTGTACGCTATTTCAAACCAGAAGGTGGTAATGCGCCACTCGCATTCTATTTCGCTGGAGATTTACTTCGTGATTACACTGATTTTGAATTGATCAGTGCGATTGCAACTATGGAAAGCTTTCAAAAAATCTACCGTCCTGAAATTTACAATACTAACTCACCAGCAGGCGTGGAGTATAAACCAAGCTTAAGCTATGGCGACTACTCACTAACTCGTATTGTTTATGACCGTGTAGAACGTGCTGAGTTAGCAGTCAAACAAGGTAAATGGACAGAAGAAAATTTCATTAAGCCTTATCAAGACATTTTAAATAAATGGGCTGAAAATTTCGAAGTCGAAACAGCTGCTTAAAACATCCAATTGATATACAGATTCACGAATTTAGAGAAAGAAGATTAGACATGGCACTTACACCACCGAAATTATTACTCCCAACTTCAACTGCGGGTAGTTTACCGAAACCATCTTGGTTAGCTGAGCCTGAAAAACTATGGTCTGCATGGAAACTCGAAGGGGAAGAGCTTCTTGAGGCAAAACGTGATGCATTGAAATTATCATTACATGAGCAAGTCACTGCTGGTATTGATATCGTGAGTGATGGTGAACAAACCCGTCAGCACTTCGTCACTACATTTATTGAGCATCTTGAAGGTGTGGATTTCGAAAAGCGTGAAACCATGCGTATTCGTAATCGTTATGATGCAAGTGTACCTTCTGTTGTGGGCGAAGTTTCTCGTAAACAAGCGGTATTTGTTGAAGATGCGAAATTCTTGCGTAGCCAAACCAATCAGCCAATTAAATGGGCGTTGCCTGGTCCAATGACCATGATTGATACTTTATTTGATGGTCACTACAAGAGCCGTGAAAAATTGGCTTGGGAATTTGCCAAAATTTTAAACCAAGAAGCTTTAGAGCTTGAAGCAGCAGGCGTGGATATTATCCAATTCGATGAACCGGCGTTTAACGTATTCTTCGATGAAGTAAATGATTGGGGGGTACCAACCCTAGAGCGTGCACTTGAAGGTTTAAAATGTGAAACTGCGGTTCATATTTGCTACGGTTACGGTATTAAAGCCAATACCGACTGGAAACAAACTTTGGGTAATGAATGGCGCCAATACGAAGAGTCATTTCCGAAGCTACAACAATCTAAGCTCGATATTATTTCGCTTGAATGCCAAAACTCACGTGTGCCAATGGATTTGATTGAATTGATTCGTGGTAAGAAAGTCATGGTCGGTGCAATTGATGTGGCAACTAATCAAGTTGAAACCGCAGAAGAAGTCGCGAATACCCTGCGTAAAGCTTTGCAATTTGTGGACGCGGATAAGCTTTATCCATCAACGAACTGTGGTATGACGCCGCTCTCTCGTCAAGTGGCACGTGGCAAGCTTGAGGCTTTAAGTGCTGGAGCTGCCATTGTCCGTAAAGAGCTAGAAGCTTAATCAAACGTAGTCTTGTATTAATCAGGGCAAATCGTCGCAAGATCATTTGTTCTGTCTAATGTACGACACGTCATATGTATATTTGAGATGAAAGAGATGATTGAAGCAACAGACTTTAGAAATGCAATGTCTTTACTTACAACTGCGGTAAATGTGATTACAACCACAGGCGAAGCAGGGATGCATGGCTTTACTGCATCTGCGGTATGTAGTGTCACAGATACTCCGCCAACACTATTAGTCTGTATGAATCAGTCCTCTCGTTCACATGTACATTTTGTTGAAAATAAAATCTTAGCTGTAAACGTACTGAGTACTCAGCATGAACAGCTTTCGAATGCTTTTGCTTCAAGCAAGCTCAGCTCAGAAGATCGCTTCAGACTAGGTGATTGGATTGATTTAAAAACTGGGTCGCCGATTTTAGAAGATGCTTTAGTCAGTTTTGATTGCGAGATTGAGAATATTCAACAAGTCGGTACACATAGTATTTTTTTATGCCGTGTGACTGCAGTAAAGCAAAGTAATCAAGAAGAAAGTTTGGTGTACTTTAACCGTGCTTATCATCAAGTGGGTCAGTTGGAACACGCTTAACTCAACCCCTTAATCCCTTCATCTTTTTAAAAGTTAGTCTATTGTGGAACTTATAACCTTTTTAATCATCGGTGCATTTGCTGGTTTTGCGGCTGGGCTGTTTGGTGTAGGCGGTGGTACGATTATTGTGCCACTACTTTTTATTGTCTTTACCCAAATGGGTTATGATCCTGATGTCATTATGCATCTGGCACTAGGAACATCTTTAGCAACAATCGTTGTCACTTCGATTAGCTCATTAATGGCACACCATAAAAATGGTGCTGTGCTATGGCCTGTATTTAAAAATTTAGCTCCACCCATGGCCATCGGCTGTTTTGCAGGTGCTGGAATTGCTGGTTTGTTACCGGGATTACATCTTCAAATCATGGTCGGCTTATTTTTGATTTGGGTGGCGTATACTATGTTTACAGGCGCGAACAAAGCAGTTAATTCAACAATGGCTCTTCCTTCATCAAGTCAGCAAGTTGCAGCAGGTAGTGTCATTGGGATTGCATCGGCACTCTTTGGGATAGGTGGTGGTAGTCTGACCGTTCCATATCTGAATCGTTATGGGGTCGTGATGCAAAAGTCTGTCGGTACATCTGCTGCTTGTGGATTACCAATAGCTCTAGCTGGTGCTATAGGGTTTATGGTTTTTGGTATGACTGCTGAGATCAATGTGCCGAATACCATCGGGTATGTTCATATTTATGCTTTCATTGGCATTAGTGTGATGAGTTTTATAACAGCAAAATTTGGTGCCAAAACTGCACATGCCTTATCGCCAGCAATGTTAAAGAAATGTTTCGCTGTCTTGTTGGTTATCATAGGAAGTATCTTCCTTGTAAAAGGATTGATTTAATTTCACCCAAATGTCTTATCAGCCTAGATAGCTCACTTAATGTGGGTTAAAGCGAAGATTTTAATATGTCCCTAGAGGGATCATGATTTGAGTTTATTCCCATATGATCGAACTAAAACATTTGAAAATGCTATTGGCTTTGAGAGAGCATGGCTCTTTAGTCGCTGCAGCGAGTGATCTCTGCATTACACCTTCAGCCGTATCTCATCAGTTACGTGAGCTTGATCAGTGGATGGGGGTTGAAGTCGTCAACCGCAAGACGAGACCAATTACTTTTTCTAATGTTGGCTTAAGACTGTTGCAGTTAGCGGATGAAATTTTACCGCAAGTTCAGATTGCTCAAAGCGATATCACGCGTATTATCCATGGGCAAACTGGCAGAATTACATTTTCTTCAGAATGCCATAGTTGTTTTGATTGGCTCATGCCGATATTAAATCAGTATCGAAACCAATATCCTGATGTTGATTTAGATTTCGCATCAGGGTTTGAAGCAAATCCTCATGAATTGCTACAAAATGGCGAATTTGATTTGTTGATTACTGCAGACCCAATTGCATTAAAGGGAGTTGAATATTTCCCAGTATTTGAATATGAATCACGACTTGTTTTATCTACAACACATCCTTTGGTACGTGCAAAAAACATTACTGTTCAAGATTTAGCTGATGAAACGCTGATTACATTTCCAGTAGACAAACATCGTTTAGATATCATGTCGAAGTTGTTCATTCCTGCAAATATTCTTCCAAAAAATATTCGAACCACAGATCTGACCCAGATGCTGATTCAGTTAGTCGCAAGTGGGCGTGGAATCGCAGCTTTACCAGATTGGGTGGTAAACGAATATGAAACCAAAGGGTGGGTCACTTCACGTCGCCTAGATTGCGTTGCACCAGAGGGCTTAAGGCGTACTTTATATGCAGGTTTTCGAACTGAAGATAAGGAAAAAGATTATTTCGATTCATTTATAAAAAAATTAGCTAAATTTTCAGAATCAAGAAAACTTTATTACATGTAAGAAAGTTTAATCATTCTGAATAAAGTGAAGATTGAACCTCGAATGAATCTTCATATCAATAATGAGCGAAGTTAAGATGAAAATTAGATAGTCGCTATTATTTGTATGAAGACGAATTTTTTGCTTTTGATTATACTTTTTTAACTAAGATTGATGTCTGACATCGAGACATTGGACTCATCATCTGTTTGTAGAAAGTAAACGATTTGATCTCAGTCCATTGTCCACCATTTTGGTCATTTATCTAAGTGTTTTTTTTAATTATAAAACTCAATTCATTATAAATTTAAGATTATATCCATGATACAACTCATACCTTCATTTTCAGTTTCAGACTATCTCAGCTTATTTTCGATTATTTGTACGACGCTTATAGGTATCGTCGCTGTCTTTTACGGTCGAAAAACGTATTTTGTGAGTCTGAAAAGTTTTAATGAAAATAAAAATTTATATGAGGCTGCATCTTTTTACATTCGAGAATTTATCTCTGTAAGCCCGAATAAAACAATAGATCCTTTTTTGAAGAAAATTGCCAGTGATCAACTCAATGGCGGTGTCGAGATTCCTTCATTTTTAACCGATATACTTATACGCAAATATGCAGATTACTATTTTTACTTAGTGAAGTCCCTTCGCACTACATGGAAATTTTTTAAAGTTGAAAATGGAGAAATTCAATGTATTTATTCAGAACGGGAATTAGTCTTTAAAGGGTTAGCGTATGGTGCCTTATATACCGTCACCGGTTCTTTAGCTTTTTTTATATTTTCAAATTTTACTTGGTTTTTAGCTCGTTATACCTCAGATAGCGCATTAAACACAGGGATGACTTTAATCATTTTACTTGTATTTCTTTTGTTCGTAGCACTTGGAAGCTTAGTTATGATTTTTAAGTTAATCACTGTGCGTGATATCAATCAGAGTCTAAACCTACTTAAGCAATCAGAAAATAACCGCTCAAAACAAACAAAATAGAATCATGTGTTAGCTTTTTTCTTTGCACAAGAAAATTGCACGCAGGTTAATTTCGGTGCTTACCGAGTATTCTTTACTCCGACTGATTCAACAGATTTACTTGAATTAAATTCTGTTCAATACAATCAGCTCTAAGAGAAATGTTATATATCAAGCGATAGTAATACTAAAATACAAAAAAGTATTACTTTGGCATAGCCTTTGCATCTATCTACATCATCATAAAGTGATCTAGGGTTCCGATACATGAACAATCATGTATGTCTGCGACCGAGAGTTCACGGCTTAAGTTGCAAGCTCAAGCTACACGGAGGGATAAAAGCCCGGGAGGTAAACCGTAGAAGATTGGGATGGATGCATATGAGCACAATAACTTATCACGAAGATCAAGTCCTTTGGACGGAACGTTTACCGGGTGGACACCACTGGTCAGCACGTATTCAGCGTGGCGCAGTATTACAACTCAAAGCCTTAGGTAAAAATGCCAATGTGGCACTGTACTGCATCAATAGCGAAGATAAGCTCGAACGCTACAACATGCCAGACAGCTTAAAAGGGCAACATACGGCATTTTTAAGTACAGGACATATCCTTGCATCTGACCTTGGTCGCGCGATGATCTCTATCGTCAAAGATGACCATGGCTGGAATGATGCATTTTGTGCACCAAGTACCGCACAACAAATTGAACAACAATTTGGTTCAAAAACCTTTCAAGATGTACGCAACGACATGTACCGTAACGGCAAAGATTCGTTATTGCTTGAAATGACCAAGTTTGGTTTATCTGCAACAGACCTCAGCAGTACTTTAAATTTGTTTTCTAAAGTTCAACCGGATGACCATGGCAATCTCAGCTATGTGGCATCTGACAATACGAATCAAGTGATTGAACTGCGCTTTGAAATGGATTGCTTGGTGTTTTTATCCTCTGCACCGCATGCTTTAGACACCAGCACCGAATATGCACCTGCCGATGTTCAATTGTCTTTATACAAAGCACTTCCTTTAAGCGACAGCGATGTATGTCGTGATTCATGCCCGCAAAATCAGCGTGCATTTCAAAACAATACTCGTTACTACGCACTCAGCGCTTAATTGGGAGAATACAACATGACTGCACTCGTAAAATTAGAAAAATCAGTTTTAAGCGAAGTATGTCCTGCTGGTGAAGCATGGATGTGCGAAGTCAAAAAAGGGCAATATTTCCGTATTGTGGATTTAGAAGGCAACCAAGCGGTGGATACGCTGTTTATCTCGGCTTCAAACCCTGAAGAGCGTTATAGCGCAACTGATACCTTAGCGATTAATAAACAAATCTATTTAGAAAAAGGTACAGCTTTATACACCAACTTTGGCAACAAAATTGCCATCATTCATGATGATAACTGCGGTCGCCATGACACCTTAGGCGGTGCTTGTTCATGTGAAAGTAACACCGTTCGTTATGCACATGACAAATATCCAATGCACAGTTGCCGTAACAATTTCATGATTGCGCTGTCTCAGCATCCAATTGCCAAAAAACACGGCTTAAACGTGCGTCACATCGGTCCAAATATTAACTTTTTTATGAATGTGCCCGTGACCTCTGAGGGGCATCTAAAGTTTGATGATGGTATTTCTGCACCGGGTAAATATGTGGAAATTAAAGCGGAAATGGATTTAATCGTGCTGATCTCCAACTGCCCACAACTGAATAATCCTTGTAATGCCTATAACCCAACCAAAATTCAATTGATCATCCGTGAAGGCGAGGACGCATAACCATGACTAAAAAATATGGATTGAATAAAGTTCTAATCGCCAACCGTGGTGCAATTGCGTGTCGTGTCATTCGCACCCTTAAAAAATTAGGCATCCAATCGGTTGCAGTCTATTCAGAGACCGATCGCGATTCATTGCATGTGACTTTAGCGGATGAAGCGGTGTATATCGGGGAAGCACCAGCGAGCCAAAGCTATTTAAATGTCGATAAAATTTTAGAAGTGGCCAAACAAACCGGCGCACAAGCGATCCATCCGGGTTATGGCTTCTTGTCTGAAAATGCTGAATTCTGCGACCTATGTGAATCACAGGGTATTGCTTTTATTGGACCAAATTCTGCGCAGATGCGTGCCTTTGGTCTGAAACACACGGCGCGTGAGCTTGCGATTCAAGCCAATGTGCCATTATTACCGGGTAGTCAGTTATTGGCGGATGAAGCTGAAGCCTTAACGGAAGCGAATCGTATTGGTTATCCTGTGATGCTGAAAAGTACCGCAGGTGGCGGTGGGATCGGCATGCGCTTGGTATGGAATGAAGCTGAACTGAAAGATGCTTATGCAACCGTGTCTTATTTAGCCCAAGCCAACTTTAAAGATGCCGGTTTGTATCTTGAAAAATTTGTACAAAATGCCCGTCATATTGAAGTGCAAATTTTTGGTGATGGTCAAGGTCAAGTGATTGCACTCGGTGAGCGTGATTGTTCGGTACAACGTCGTAACCAAAAAGTGATTGAGGAAACCCCAGCACCGCATATCAATGATGAACAGCGTGCCTACATCCAAAATGTTGCCATTCAATTGATGCAGTCGGTGAACTATCGTTCTGCAGGTACGGTTGAATTTGTGATGGATACAGACACCCAAGAATTCTATTTCTTGGAAGTGAATACCCGTCTACAAGTGGAACATGGCGTGACTGAGCAAGTCTTTGGTGTGGACTTGGTCGAATGGATGGTCACCTTGGCCAGCGGTGATTGGACTGCACCTACTGAAAAACTCGAATCAAAAGGGCATTCAATTCAAGTACGTTTGTACGCTGAAGACCCAATCAAGAATTTCCAACCTAGTGCAGGCTTACTCACCCATGTTGAGTTTGATGACAATGCCCGAAATGAAACATGGGTAGAAACAGGCTCCAATGTATCGTCATTCTATGACCCGATGATTGCGAAGATTATTGTGACTGCGGATGATCGTGCTTCTGCGATTCAAGCTATGACCGATACTTTGGCGAAAACCTCAGTTGCAGGGATTGAAACCAATCTTGAATATTTACAAAACATTATCGACTGTGAGGTATTTAAAGCCGGCACACAAACTACACGCTTTTTAAATACTTTTGAGTGGAAAACCCAAAAGATTGAAGTGTTACAAGCTGGCATTCAAACTGCTGTGCAAGATGTTACAGGACGTTTGGGCTACTGGGATGTTGGTGTGCCACCATCAGGTGCGATTGATCCATTATCACTCAATGTTGCGAACCAATTGCTTGGCAATGCGTATAACACTGCAGGCTTAGAATGTACGCTACAAGGTCCAACGTTAAAATTCCATTGTGACAGTCAAATTGTGCTTGCCGGTGGCGATATGCCATCAACACTAGATGGCGAAGCTGTGCCAATGTGGCAAACCATCAATGTGCGTAAAGGTCAGATTTTAAAATGTGGCAAAATTACAACAGGTTGCCGCACCTATATCGGCATCAAAGGCGGGCTAAATGTACCTGAATATTTAGGTTCACAATCAACCTTTACCTTGGGTCAGTTTGGTGGTCATGCCGGGCGTAACTTACTGATTGGCGATATGCTCCCAATTACAGCATTCACAAGCGATGAAATTAAAGCTCTTGCACCTGAACAAGTGCCTTCATTTAGCCATGAATGGGAAATTGCGGTGATGTACGGCCCACATGGTGCGCCTGATTTCTTCACCAAAAATGATATTGATACCTTCTTTGCCAATACCTTTGAGATTCACTTTAACTCAAGCCGTACCGGTATCCGCCTGATTGGTCCAAAACCAGAATGGGCACGTGAAGATGGTGGTGAAGCGGGTCTACATCCATCCAATATTCATGATAATGCCTATGCCATTGGTGCCATCGACTTTACCGGTGACATGCCAATTATCTTGGGTCCAGATGGTCCAAGTCTCGGTGGTTTCGTTTGTCCTGCAGTGGTGATTCATTCTGAACTATGGAAACTCGGTCAGCTTAAAGCCGGTGACAAAGTGAAATTTGTCCCTGTAAGCTATCACCAAGCCAAACTTTTAAATGAAAAATATCATGCGCAATTAGAAGCTTCAGATACAGAAGCGGTGGCATTTGATGAGTCGTTCTATCCTGAACTCGCAACTCTAAAAAATGCGGTTCTCGATACCTTAAAAGGTGAAAATGGTGCGCCTGATGTGGTGTATCGTCCTGCCGGCAATAACTATATGTTGGTTGAATATGGCGAGTTGGTGCTTGATCTAAACTTACGTTTCCGTATTCATGCCCTCATGCAATGGGTTCAAAAACAGAATATTCAGGGCATTATTGACCTAACACCGGGTATTCGTTCGCTACAAATCCATTTTGACTCGATCAAACTCGATCAGCTTGATTTACTGCGTTTATTGCAAGTGGCTGAAGCTGAATTGCCTGATGTGACCGAGATGCAAGTCCCATCACGGACTGTATATTTACCACTGGCTTGGGAAGATTCACAAACGCAACTTGCCACCGAGCGCTATATGCAAACCGTTCGTCCAGATGCACCGTGGTGTCCGGACAATATTGAATTTATCCGTCGTATTAATGGCTCAAAAGACAAACAAGCCGTAAAAGACATGGTGTATGACGCAAGTTATTTAGTCATGGGCTTAGGCGATGTATACCTTGGTGCTCCTGTCGCAACACCACTTGATCCACGTCAGCGTTTAGTCACCACCAAATATAACCCTGCACGGACATGGACCCCTGAAAATGCCGTGGGCATTGGTGGTGCTTATATGTGCGTGTATGGCATGGAAGGTCCGGGGGGCTATCAGTTTGTCGGTCGTACCACGCAAATGTGGTCTCGTTACCGTAAAAATGCCGACTTTGAACAAGGCAAACCGTGGTTACTGCGCTTCTTTGACCAAATTAAGTTTTATGAAGTGTCTGAAGAAGAACTGATGCAGATGCGTGAGGACTTTAAAGCTGGGCGCCTTAAACTTCGTATTGAAGAAGGTGTCTTGAACTTAAAAGAGTACAACGACTTCTTAACGGAAAACCAAGCATCTATTTCGGCATTTAAGTCGGTGCAACAGGCTAACTTTGATGCTGAACGTCGTCGCTGGCATGAGGCAGGACTTGCCGAATATGTCTCTGAAAGTTTAGATGCTGTGGATGATAGTGAAGGCGTGGAAGTGCCTGAAGGGGGCTGTGCGGTGGAATCACATATGCCGGGTTCAATTTGGAAAATTGAATGTCAGTCAGGGGATATTGTGGAAGAAGGCGCTACGCTTGCCGTGATTGAAGCGATGAAGATTGAGATTCCAATTATTGCGCCTGAACGTATGAAGGTTGAAGCAATTAGCATTGAAAAAGGGCAAACTGTGAAAACAGGGCAGGTGTTGTTTACGTTGGCCCCAGTTGCTTGATGAGATAGGAATAAAAAAGACCGCCCGTAAGGGCGGTTTCTTGTCAAAAATCTGCGAAATCATCTATAGTAATTTCATTTTCCTTTTGTTCTATTTGAAGCATTGCATTGTTGTAATCTATGAATATTTTCTTATATAACTCTCTAAAATCTTTATCATTATTTAGACGATTATGAAGTTTTTCAGTATTCATATTGTTTATATTTAGAGTAGGGTCTTCTATGCTAATCAATTTATAACTAAAATCGTAATTCCTTATCAGATAACTTACCATTTTCGTTATATATATAGAGTAAACGTAAAAGTATTCACTCAATTTTATAAAAACATCTTCATTAAAAATTATAACTTCTTTATCTTCTTGCAGACCAAGTTGGAAAAAATCTAAAAAATCCTTAGAAATTACTTCTTTGTCATTAAAATATATATTTTTTTTGTTGAATTCATTAAAGAAATTTAAAAAAATTTCTTTGATATAATATTTATTAAAATAATATTGGTTTAAATTTTTTAAAAAATTTAATATATTTATATTATTTATTTTAGGTATAATTTTTTCAGCATTTTCGGAGTTTAATTTACTTAAAAAGTATGCTACATAGTACTCAAATATACTTCTGTGAATAAAAGTATAGTTGAAACCATCTTTTATAATTAGGCATAAATACTTACAAAAGTCATCTAAGATTGTGGATGGATAAATGTTGATATTTAATTTATCTAATGCCGTTTCTAAAATAGAAATTATTTCTATTCTTTCAAAAGAAGTTTTATCTTTCTTATAGCATTCAAAGCAGAATCGTTCAAAAATTTTTTCTAACTTATCTTGTTGCAAGCCTGATGAACTTGTTCTGCTATAACCACCTTTTGTTCGATCATGTGTGGTCGCAACTACTTCAAAAATATTTTTATAGAAACTTGTAATATTTTCAGGTGGTGAAAAATCTACATTAAATTTCCTTACATATAATCCGATCATTAATGGTGTAGTTAAAAGATCTTGAATTTCAGGCGTACTATTCTCAATAGAATTAATCAGTGTTGTTTGAGCATCAGGATCAGATACCAATATATTAATTAGATTTTTTTGATCCTCGTGATCGTATGGATTTACTTGAACAACTTCAAAAAAATGCGAGAATTTAATTTCGTGGTCAGGTCTACTACTAACTATCAATTTCAGATCGGAATAATTGTTAGCTAAATGCTCAATAGAAGTGAGAGTATCACCTAAAAAATCTTTACTTATTTCATCAAAAGCATCAAGAAATAAGGAAACTTTTCCAGATTGAAGAATAAAATTTATTTGGTCATCAGTAACATTATTTGTCCATACCTTTATCTTTTCTTTAATCAATGTATTCAAGTTCTTTTCTTTAGAGATATTTTTTAGTTCGATAAATATAGGAATTCTAGAATTTTTAGCGACTTCTTGTAGTGCTAAATACCGCATTAAAATCGATTTTCCTTGACCAACCGTAGCTTCAATCAAAATACTATGTGCTGTAGAAATTTTATCTATAGAATGAATCCTACTAATACCTTGCTCTGTTGTAATTGACGGTAAATAGAAGAAAGTACTTAGCTCTACAGGTTTTTCTGCGCCTGTAAAAAGTGTTTTAACTAAGCCTATTTTTTCTACTGACTCTACAAGTTGTATGTTATTAACAGAAAATTTATCAAGTTTAAATCTTTTTTTGAACTCTTCTGTGAAGTATAGACTCGCACTTGTAGCTACACCATTTAAGATTGGTTTTAAGAAAGCTAAAGTTAAGGTAGTTGTTATAGGGTCAGCCATGTTTGAAATTTTATATTTGTTTATATTAATCATGATTATAACAGAAGAAACCGTAAAGGTAAGCCTAAATGACCTACGAGCTCGAGTTCACAAAAACCACGTCTACAAAGTTCGATAAGCTCAATCCAAAAAATGTGGAACAGTTTATTCGTAATATGATGCCATTTTAGACAATCCCAAGATTCCGAAAAATAAGCTCAGTGGATCGGTCGATTTGTACAATGTAAAACTCAGGTCAGCAGGCTATCGTTTGGTTTACCAAGTTATTGATGCAAAAATTGTGGTACTGGTCTTAGACTTAGACCGCCTTGATTCGATCAATAAAAAATATAATTACTTCAAACTCTCTTTATGCTCTTGTCCCCAAACCGCCATTTGCACCATCAACTTTTCTAGGCCACGACCTGATGGCGTCAGATCATACATTGAGGTCGTTTTACCCGTGGTTTCATCAAGAGACTCAATTTTTTCAACAACATTGTTCAATTCAAGTTCTTTGAGCTCTTTAGAAATCATTCTTGGTGTAATGCCTTGCAGCAGACGTTCAATCTCATTAAAACGGCGTGGCTGTTTAATCATGGTTGCAACAATCGCAAGTTTCCATTTGCCATTAATGACGTTCATGGCATTTTTAAGTGCCACAATAAACATCAAATTACATTGGTCATCCTCGCTTAATGTTTCTGCATTCTCTTTCATAAAATCAGCCATCTATCCTCCCATCTCGTCACAAAATTTAATCAAAGGAAATCCTAAATTCACTATACAACAGTATAGTGATCTCGTTTTTTAACTCGCCTATAAATTACATCATTGCAAAAATAATCCAAGGTTATTGAATGATTTTAGTTACTGGTGCTACTGGCCATTTAGGGCGAAGTGTAGTGCAACAATTAAAGCAACAGTTACAAAACAACGAATTTGCTGTATTGGCGAGAAACTTAGAAAAAGCCAAACCTTATGTCAATGAACATATTGAAGTACGTGAAGGAGATTTCAATCACCCTGAAAGTTTGATCAAAGCCTTTCAGGGTATCGACAAGTTACTTCTCATTTCAACGATGGAAATGAATCGCTTTGAACAACATAAGAATGTCATTGATACTGCGCGTGAAGCAGGTGTTCAACATGTGTATTACACAGGTTTATCCATTCAAAATATTGAAAATTCAGCAGTGAAGGATTTGATGATCAGTCATTTTCAAACTGAAGATTACCTCAAAGCAAGCGGACTGAAATATACACTCCTACGCAACACCATGTATGCAGAAGCGATTCCACAAATTATCGGTGAAGGAGTTATCGATACAGGCATCCAGCTCTCTGGAGGTGCGGGGAAAGTACCTTATGTGTTAAGAGCAGAGTTAGGAGAAGCAATAGCAAATACCTTAATTCAAAATGATCATGAGAATAAGGTCTATGAGTTAGTCGGCAGCCAAGCTTATAGCTATCAAGATATTGCTGATGAGCTAAGTCAACTCAAAACAATACCAGTGGAATATCACGATCTCACTGAAGAAGCCTATCAACAGTTGTTAAAAAGAATCGGTTTGCCCGAATTTCTGATCTATCTCACACATGGCACAGTCGTAGATATTAAACATCGACAGTATGAAGTTCAAAGCCAAGATTTAGAACAACTTTTAGGTCGTCCAAGCCAATCACTCAAATCAATGTTGGCGAGTTTATACGCTTAAAGAATTAAAAATATTCACATTTAAATATTATAGGTAAATACATGAAATTATTAGAAGCTTTACAGTGGCGTTATGCAACCAAACAAATGACTGGTGAAAAACTACCGCAAGAATTAGTCGATCAAATTCTTGAAGCTGCGCGTTTAGCACCGACCTCAGCGGGCTTACAACCGTTCCATATTATCTCGATCAGCAACCAAGAACTTAAAGAGAAAATTTCACCAGTTGCATTGAATCAACCGCAAATTACCCAGTCATCGCATCTTTTGGTATTTACGGCTTGGGATACGATTCCAGACGAGCGTATCGATGAACGCTATAACGCCATGAATAGTGAGCGTCATTTACCTTTAGATACGACCATGGATGTGGTGCAAAACTTAAAGAACCTGTTCTCGACGTTTACTGAAGAGCAGCAATACCACCATACTGCAAAACAAGCTCATATTGGTTTTGGTATGGCAATTGCGGCAGCAGCTGAGTTAGGTGTAGATGCAACACCAATGGAAGGTTTTGATAAAGACGGTCTGGATGAATTATTAGGTTTAAAAGAAAAAGGCTTAAAGTCTGTGGTGCTATTGGCATTAGGTCGCCGTAACCCAGAAAAAGATTGGTTAATTGGATTGAAGAAATTCCGTATTCCGCGTGAGGAGTTCGTCACTGATATTCAGTAAAGTATTTCATTAGAACAAGAAGACAAAATAATAACCATTCGAGTTGACCGTCTATCTCCAGAAAGGCGGTCTTTTTGCATTTCTGAACATTGAACAAATCAAGTGCACAATTTTGATTCATGCACATTTTTGAATCTTTCCGACGACTTTTTTTCTAGCTCTCTTTTATATATCTCAAGAAAAGTTTTGGCACGTTTTCTGCATTTACTAAGTATTACCAATTCTTTTTTTTGTAATACCTAGAGGTGCTGCAGATGACGACAAATCAAACCAAACAATCGAAGCATCCCATCCTTCAATTCTTCATTGAACTGATGAGTGTCCGTGCCGGTTTACACTTACAACAATCTCAAAAACCTAAGGAGCTCAAACGTGCCTAAACAGAAGCTGGCGCGGATCAGCATCACTTTACCTGAAAATACATTGCAGGCTATGGATCAAAAAATTGTAGATCAACATTATGAAAGCCGATCTCAAGCCATTGTTGACATGATTAACCACCATTTGATCAATGACCTTGTTAGCCGCAATGAAGTCATGGTCGGTACTTTAACCTTATTGTATGACGTCAGTTTAAAGCCATTAAGAACACAACTTATTGATTTACAGCAACAGTTTTTGACTCAGGTGATTAGTTCACTACATATCCAATTAGATGATGACAAAGTCATGCAGGTGATGTTGATGCAAGGGGTCAGCAGTGACCTAAAAGCCATCAGTGAGCAATTTAAAGCATTAAAAGGGGTAATTAAGGGGCATTTAGAGCTGATGGATGCAGTCATGCCACCTATTCCTCAAAATTCGGAACACGTATAAGGAGCACCGCCGTGCAGAAATTATGGACTATACAAGATTGGCAACAGGCTTATACAAATCAAACTATTCAGTTGAATGACTTAAAGCGTTATGTTGCTGAACTCTGCAATGATGATCACGCTTGGATTTCAATAGCCAGTGCAGAGCAAATACAGGCGCAGATTGATGCATTGGTCCATCAGGATATTGCTGATCTTCCGTTATATGGCGTGCCATTTGCTGTCAAAGACAATATTGATGTTGCTGGATTTTATACCACTGCGGCGTGCCCAGATGCGGTTTATTTAGCAACGCAAGATGCAACCGTAGTGGCTAAGCTTAAATCTGCTGGTGCAATCGTGGTGGGCAAGACCAATCTAGATCAATTTGCCACGGGATTGGTTGGCGTACGTTCACCCTATGGGGCAGTAAAAAACAGTTTCAATCCGGATTATATTAGCGGTGGATCAAGCTCTGGCTCAGCGGTTGCAGTAGCAAATGGGTGTGTACCATTCGCCCTCGGTACTGATACAGCAGGTTCTGGCAGAGTTCCCGCGGGTTTCAATAATATTGTCGGACTCAAACCAACCAAAGGCTGGTTTTCAGCCACGGGTTTAATCCCTGCATGTCGAAGTATTGATGTGATCTCAATTTTTGCAACTCAAGTAGAGGATGCTTGGACGGTAGCGCAATTGATGCAAGGTTATGATGCGACCGATGCTTATTCAAGACAGCATCCGAGAACAGTTCCGACACAATTTTCGAAGGGCAAGATTGCAATCCCAGATCACTTAGAATTTTATGGTGATACTCAAAGTGAGCAAGCATTTCAAACAGCCATTACTCGAATGAAATCGCTCGGATTTCAAGTTGAAGAGATTGATTTCACAGTATTTAATCAATTGGCTGCCGCATTGTATAACCGCTCATGGGTTGCGGAGCGTACGCATGCCGTCGAACACAAAGTTCGACGTGAGCAATGTCATCCGGTAATTAAGCAAATTATTGATCAAGCTGATCAATTCAATGCTGTAGACGTGATGCAAGATGAGTATCAGCGTGCAGAATGGGCTAGACAGATTAATCTTCAATTAGAAAATTATGATGCGTTGATGGTGCCAACAGCTCCTACGATTTATCGCATTGCAGATGTTGAAGCAGATCCGATCCAAAAGAATTCGCATATGGGGGCTTATACCAATTTTGTTAATTTTGCTGATTTATCAGCATTGGCACTCCCAAATGTCATCCGTGATGATGGTTTGCCAAGTGGTATCACTTTAGTTGCTGGCGCTTGGATGGATCAAGCTTTGGCACACTTCGGTCAGCAATGGCAAGCGACTTCAGGATTAAATTTAGCAACGTCAAAGCAAGGCTATCAAATTCATAAATCAATAGGATCTGAGCACACCATTAAATTAGCAGTGGTGGGAGCACATCTTACAGGCATGCCGCTGAATTTTCAGTTAACGAGCAGACAAGCCACCTTGGTTAAAAAAACGCGTACTGCGCCGTATTACAAACTATTTGCTTTAAAAAATACTCAGCCACCTAAGCCGGGGCTACAACGAGATACATCAGGTCATTCTATTGAAGTGGAAGTGTGGGATGTACCAAGAGCATTGTTCGGTGACATTGTTGCTGAAGTCCCAGCACCACTTGGTATTGGCAATGTCCAACTCATTGATGGAACATGGGTGAAAGGCTTTATATGTGAAAACCATGCTTTAGCAGATGCACTTGATATCAGTCACTTTGGTGGATGGCGTGATTATATTCAAGCCTCAAATTTTACCAATACTAAATTTAAGTGCACGAGCATTGGTGAGGTGGTGCAATGAAAACGATGGTATGGGGAGTCATTGGAACTGCACTGTTATTCGTGGGTTGTGATAAAACGGCAAAAATTCCAGAACCAAGTCAACATGCTCAAGCCGAAAAATCAATGCAACCGATTCGGATTGGTTACAGTGATTGGCCGGGATGGGTGGCATGGCAAGTTGCTATTGAGAAAGGGTGGTTTAAAGAAGCTGGATTAAACGTAGAGTTTAAATGGTTTGATTATTCAGCCTCTATGAATGCTTTTGCAGCAAACCAATTGGATGCGGTTTCTGTTTCACATGGGGATAATTTGGTCATCGCCTCAGGTGGAACGCGGGGCATTATGATTTTAGCAACTGATTATTCATCAGGGAATGATGTCATTCTTGCAAAAGAGGGCATTCATAGTGTGGCAGATCTTAAGGGTAAAACGATTGCAGTCGAAAAAGGGCTGGTCGATCATAATTTATTGAATACCGCACTTTCAGATCAAAATATATCAGCCAATGAAATCAAACTAATTAATGCAGCAACCAACGAATTACCCCAAGTGTTTAGCAGCCCAGATGTGGATGCCATTGCTGTATGGCAACCTGTAGCAAATCAAGCTTTAAAAAGCGTAGCTGGGTCCAAAATCATTTATAGTTCTCAAGATAAACCAGGATTAATCTATGATACGTTGACGGTAAATATGACGCATTTATCTAGGCATCAAGCAGAGTGGAAAAAAGTGCTAGAAGTATGGGATCGAACCGTCAAATATATTCAAGACCCTGTGACGAGAAGCGATGCTTTGATGATTATGTCTAAGCGTGTTGGTGTTGAACCTGAGCAATATGAACAATTTATTCAAGGCACACATTTGTTGGATCTTGAGGCAAATCAAAAGGTATTTAAACGCTCTTCAACTTTAGATTCTATTTATGGATCAACTTATCATGTCAATAAGTTTAATCTTGAAAATGGAGTTTATACGGTAAAACTAGATATTGATGGGCTGATTTATCCAAAATTCGTTGAATCATTTAAATAAAAAAAAGCCCAGTGCAGAGGGGCTTGCACTGGGCACAAAGTTGGACTGAATGATTGGTCGGTAGAGCAACAGAGTTGCCTACCTTGTATGTATTAAGAATAGATAAAAATGGAAAAACTAGGAAACGGATTAAAATCATAAAATCAATCGTTTTATACAATGAATGCGTTAGCGTGTATGAAGTGTCTATAAATCAACAAAAAATCACATATTTTTCACGAATGAACGCTTAACATCAACGTTTGATGCGAATGAAAAAGGATCATGTGCGTTGTATACAACAGCTGATATTTCCAGAATTATTGAAATGGCGTGGGAAGATCGGACACCCTTCGAAGCCATTCTGCTGGAATACGGATTAAACGAAAGTGCAGTCATTCGATTGATGCGACAACAATTAAAAAAAAGTAGTTTTGAAATGTGGCGTAAACGTGTTGCGGGGCGGAATACCAAGCATCTTCACAAGCGCTCACCAGATATTTTAAGAGCTTACTGTACTCGACAATATAAACCGAAGTAGGCCTATTGGGAGATAAAGCTTTGCGTATTTTAAAACAACGAAAATGGTGGATTCTCATTCTGCTCATTTCGATGGGTGGGATATATTTCATTTTCCGTTGGTGGCAAGGTCCTGTAGTCGAAACTTACCTAATCGAAGAAAAACCACTGATTCAAACAGTGGTCGCTTCAGGTCGTGCTGAAAATGTAGCACGTAGTGAAATTGGGAGTGAAATTTCGGGTGTGGTGATTGAGCGACGCGTGCAAGAAGGTCAACGAATAGCAGCAGGAGATGTACTGTTAATTATTCAATCTGATGATTTAAAAGCACAAGTCCGTGAAGCAGAAGTTGCGCTAGAGGAATTGCGGAAAATTCGCTATCCACAAGCGCAGGTTGAATTGAAAACGGCAGAATTCCAATTACAACAAGCCAGTCGCGAAGCAAGACGTCGTCAGCAAACGGAACCGGGAGTGCTTTCTGTAGAGGAAAAAGAACAAGCCTTAGAAGCTGAACGCTTAGCGAGAAATCAATTATCTGCGGCAAAACTGAAGGCGCAAAGCCTTGCTCCAGGTCAAGTGGAAGAAAAAACCTTAAGTGAAAGATTAAATGCACTACGTGCCCAATTGGCAAAAAGTGAAATTCGGGCACAAGTATCGGGTACGATCTTGACGCGTGAAGTCGAAAAAGGGGATGCGATTCAACCTGGAAAGGTGCTCTTTACAGTCGCAGTTGATAGTCCAACGCAAATTAAAGTGGCGGTGGATGAGCAAAATTTACCTTATCTGAAATTAGGTCAAAAAGCGGAAGTGATTGCAGATGCTTATCCAGAGCAAGCATTTCCAGCTGAAGTTAACTTTATTGCACCTAATATTGATCCTCAACGTGGTACGGTTGAAGTTAAATTGGCGGTGAACTCTGTACCCAATTTTTTGAAGCAAGATATGACGGTCTCAGTGAATGTCGAAACAGCACGTCGAAATAAAACCAAAGTAATAGCCAATGACGCGCTTATTGACCCTTCAACCACGCAAGCTGAAGTTATGGTGGTAAGAGAGGGCAAGGTCCAACGTCAATCTGTAAAATTAGGGTTGCGTGGGACTGCCATGTCTGAAATCTTATCAGGGTTGGATCACAATGATCAGGTCGTTATAAAACCTGATCAAGTAAAAGCGGATCAGCGTGTCAGAACTAAGCAGGTACAAGCACTTTGAAGATGAAGCGTTTATGGACCAATTGGCTCATTGCTGTTGGGTTTTTACGCGAGGGTCGCAGTCAAACACTGATGATTATTGGTGGTGTTGCTATTGGTGTTGCCGTTATTGTCTTTATTAGTGCATTAATTCAGGGGCTTCAGTCCAATTTGATTGAGCGTACGTTAGGAACTCAGGCACATATCAGTTTACATGCACCAGATGAGGTCAATCGCGTCGTTAAAGTGCCTGAGGGCGTAGCACATATCATCCATGAAGATCAAAGGGCTCAAAGACTCAAGTCGATCAATAACTGGCAAGAAGTTCTTGAAAATCTAGACAATATCAAGACGCTCAATGCCGTTTCTCCCATGGTTTCAGGACCTGCACTGGTAAAACGGGGAGAAGCGATTCAGTCAGTTGCGATTATGGGGATTGATTTACCACGTTATCAACGTATTGTACCTTTGCAAGAGTATCTAAAAACTGGTCAGCTTCGTTTAAAAGCAGATGATGTACTCATCGGAAGTGAGTTGGCCAGAGACCTTGGTGTGCGCGTAGGCAGTAAAATTCGCGTTGATAACGGTCAAGATATTAACGCCGTCATGAATGTAACGGGTATTTTTGAACTCGGGGTCAAAGAACTAGACTCACGCTATATGTATATCGATCTAAAGCGGGCACAGTCTTTATTGGGTTTGCCGGGTGGGGTTACCATTATTGATCTTCGTATTTCTGATATTTTCTCCGCAGATCAGGTCGCAACTCAAATTCATCGTCTCACTGGATTAAAAGCTGAAAGTTGGATTGAAAGTAATGCGCAATTGGTGAATGCGATTTCAGCGCAAAGTCTTTCAACCAATATGATTATTATATTTGTTGGAATATCTGTTGCATTTGCGATCGCCAGCGTACTCTCCATTACAGTGGTACAGCGTACACGTGAGATCGGAATCTTGCGTGCGACAGGTGCGAGCCGAGAACAAATTTTGATGATCTTTCTCATTCAAGGTGCGATTTTCGGCTTACTTGGTTCTATTGTTGGAATCCTGACCAGTTATGCATTGGTTTGGTCATTTAATGAATTTGGCCCAGGGTTATTCTACATTCCAATTTCACCTTATTTGATTGGATCCGCTTTATTACTTGCAACATTGAGCGGTTTAATTGCAGCGGCGATTCCTGCCCGTCGTGCAGCGCGTTTAGATCCTGTGGAGGCAATCCGTCATGTCTAATCATGATGAAGTACTACGTTTAGAGGCTTTGAAAAAGTCTTATAACATTGGACAACCCAATGAAATTGAAGTGCTGCATGGGATTGATTTTGCGATACATCGTCAAGATTTTGCTGCGTTAATTGGACCTTCAGGTTCAGGTAAAAGTACGTTATTAAATATTTTAGGTTTACTCGATCAACCCACCAGTGGTGAAATTTATTTACTTGGTCAACCAACCAGTCAAATGGAAGATCAACAAAGAACAGAATTGCGTGGGAAGAGCATAGGATTTGTGTTTCAGTTTCATCATTTGATTCAAGCGTTCACCGTTATTGAGAATGTTTTGATGCCTCTAATGTTGGTGCATGGTAAACCCAATCAGCAAGCTTTAGATCGAGCACATGATTTGTTAAAAGCGGTAGGATTGAGTCAATTTGCACAACGAAAAGCCAGTCAACTTTCTGGTGGGCAGCAACAACGTGTCGCAATCGCGAGAGCTTTAATCACTCAGCCTGCTTTACTCCTCGCTGATGAACCTACAGGTAATCTAGACAGTCAAACAGCGAGCGAAGTCTTTGAGCTGTTTCGTGAAGTAAACGAGCAACAAAATTGTGCGGTATTGTTAGTGACCCATGATCCACGATTATCCGCTACATGTGATCGAACCATTCAATTGGTAGATGGGCGAATTGAGCGTGATGAAATGAAGTCGTGATTAATCCAAGTCTGCATTTAAAATGGTGTGGTCAAAAGGATTGATGTTGCATGCTTTATCCTGACCGTTTGTGTGATCAGGATATAGCGCCTTATTTAGAATGACTGACCTTGGTCATTCTTGGAATTTTAGGTAAGTCGGCGAGTGCTGGATCAAGTTCATCTTCTTCAGCATGTACCAAAGCATCTACACGTTGTCTTAAATATTTAAATTTTTCAGTGAGCATCAATTCATGCTGACGTGGTCTTGGTAGATCAACCTCAATGATTTCCTTAATTTCGCCAAGATTGGCCTTCAATGCCACAATCCGATCGGCCAGTAAAATCGCCTCGTCCATATCGTGTGTCACAAAAATAATCGTGATATCGATATTGGCCCAAAGATCGATCAGATGCTTTTGCATTTTTTGACGCGTATGAGGATCTAAAGCTCCAAAGGGTTCATCCATTAAGAGAATTTTTGGCTGATTCACGAGCGCGCGAGCGATGGCAACGCGTTGTTTCATCCCTCCAGAAAGTTCATGAGGGTATTGCTGCTCAAATTTTTCAAGTCCGATAATGTTGATCCATTCGCGGGCTTGCGCCTCAGCTGTAGCATTGCTGGCACCTCGCATGAGTGGACCAAACATGACATTTTCTTTTACCGTTTTCCATGGAAACAGTGTGTAGCCTTGGAAAACCATGCCACGCTCTGGACTCGGTCCTGTGATGGTTTCACCGTCTACCAGTAATTCACCACTGGTATATGGATCAAGACCTGCCACAATACGGCTAAAGGTAGACTTACCGCATCCTGAAGGACCAATAACACAGATAAATTCACGTTTATGAATTTTTAAATCTAAAGCATTTAAAATGGTGCGCTCAGTTTTTCCGTGGCTAAATTTCTGGGTGAGATTTTTCGCTTCTAAAATGACGGGACGAGCGTAAATTTTGTCAAAGTAAGCGCGGGCATCAAAATCTGAGGGTTGAATTAGTGAAGACATTAGCGAGCTCCCGTTTTCCATTTAAATAAGTGCTGTCCAAGTTTCATTAAAATCACGTCGCAAATCAGACCAATCAAACCGATAATCAAAATTGCGGCAAAAACATTGTCAAAGTTTTGATAGCGAGCTTGTTGAGTGATGAACCACGTGATACCGGATGTACTTCCTATGAGTTCTGCAACGATTAAATAGGTCCAAGCCCAACCTAAAAGTACACGAAGGTTTCGATAAATTTCTGGGAGTGCAGCAGGGATGACCACATAAAATAAACTTTTGATTTTATTAGTTCCTAAGGTGAATCCAGCTTCAATAAGACTGCGGTCGACCAGACGGGTGGTATTGGCAATAATCAGAATTTGTTGGAACAAGGTACCAATCACAATAATGGCAATTTTAGGTGCGTCATTAATGCCCAAAATCGCAACAGCAAGAGCGCCAAAGGCTGGTGCAGGCAGATAGCGAAAGAACTCTACAAAAGGTTCAGTTAACTGAGAAATTTTATGAGAAAAACCGCAAAGAATACCCAAAGGAATCCCGATCAAAGAAGAAATAAAAAATGCGGTAAACACCAGTTTAATGCTGTGCCATAAACTTTCATGAAACCATGGTGCATTTGCTTGAGCGGGTGGCGTTGTAAATGCGGTCACTAAGGCTGTAGCGACTTCATCTGGTGCGGGTAGGTAAATGGGATTGACCAAAATTCCCCGAGGTGGTGGCAGTCCTTGATCGACTGCCAATTGCGCTTCAGCATAATAAACTTCTCTACTGACACGGCTATCGAATTGTAAAAATGTTGTGCTACCAGAATCTGTGATTTGAACTTGGGGATGCCAAATAAAAGGCAAATAACTCACTGCACACCAGATTAAAATTGGAATTAAAAACGATCCAAAACCAAGCAAAAATTTATGCTTTTGACTCAATTCTCGTGCAACATAGCTCATCGTTGCCACCTCAGTAATACAAAAAATAAAATTCGTATGATTAGGTTGCAAAATCGATGCCATTTTCGAAGCGTGCTTTAAAAGCGCTAAATTTTTAAGTTTTCATTCATTTTTCTTATGTACATTCTTTCAATATCAAGGTTTCGATCATCAAAATATGATGGAGAATTACAACTCTTCACTTGATGGTGATCACTATCACGTTTTAAATGCAGATAGAAAAGATGAGAGCCTGCTTAAATGAGATCGGCTAAATTTGTGACATTCTTAGCATGTATGTTCATGTTCCAAAGCCTTTGGAATGTGGCGGCGGCTTTTTGTGTTCATGAAAGCGACTCAACATCGACACAAAGTTTTCACTTTGGTCATCATCAACCTGTACTTTGCCAAGCCGATCTTCCAAATAAAAGTCCGAAGTCCCAAATTGAAAAAGGCTTCGTGCTTGGTGATGATCAAAGCGTGACGCTAGAAGAAAAAGCGCAAATTGATTTTTTGGATCATCAAGATCATCTGCCGTCAATGTCTCAGTTTATTCTTGCTGTAAACGAGAATTTGCCTTCGTCACAACACATCGAAAAGATTTACCAAAATCACTTTCTTTGGATTAATGCCTATCAATCGCCTCATTTAGGTAAAATCCCTCCGCCTCCTGAATTAACCCCGCTATTGGTGGGGTAGCCTAAAAATTTCCCACCACTTATTTTTAAATTAGTGGGAAATTCACATGTCTTTTAAATTAAAACATTCCATTCGATTATGGCTGGTTTTAGGTTCGCTTAGTTTGGGTGCAAATGCTCAAGCAATGACAGTCAATTCGCTTGAACAAGCACTGGTTCAAGTGTCTCAATATCAACAATCAGAACAGATTTGGCAGCAACGACAAGAAATGTCAGAACTTGCAGTCAAGCAAAGTGGACTTTGGCAAAACCCGACTATCAATCTCTCTCGAGATGGCTTTGGCTCGAATCAAGATCAAGAGTTAAGTCTAGGTATTAGTCAGCCGATCGACATTTTTGGTCAAAGACGGATTCAAAAAAATATAGCGCGTTTGGCTGGGCAACAAAATGAATTGCGAGAAAAGTTGTGGGAAGCACAAAGCCAATTAATCGTGAAGTATGCTTGGTCACAGTTTTTAATTTCGCAATCTGAAGCGCAAATTCAAAAGTCTCAACTGCAAGTCAGTCGTGAAACTTTAGACAGCGCTAAAAAACGATATCAGGCAGGAAGCATAGCCTTAGTTGAGTATGAACGAGCGCAGATTGAAGCGGCAGAAAATGAACGCAATTATCAGCAAGCCATTTTAAATAAGGAAATTGCAAAACGTAATCTTTCTAATCTCTGGGGAGAAACTGAAGCAGAGGTGAAGGTTGATTCAAATCGGATTTATTGGCCTGACCAAGTTGAACAGAATGTTCAAAATTATATTTCTGCAGGTTATTTAGAAAAGCTTTATGCACTCAATGTTGTGCAGGCTAATCAACGAATTGAGCAACTTAAAGTAAAAGCAAAACCAAATCCAAATTTGAATGTAGGAATGACGCGAACAAAAGCGCCCAATGAGACAAACGATACTAGTTTATCTGTGGGTGTCGATATTCCGTTCAATATTTTTAATCGTCAGCAATACCAAATTCCGCTTGCTCAACGTCAGCAATCTCTACTTGAGCGTCAACAACAAAGAGAACTCAAACAACAAATTTTAGAGATTGCAAACTCATTTCATCAGGTGCGTGGCTTAAAGCTTCAATTTGACGCTGTACTGAGACAAAAAGATTTGTCTGAAAAAGTACAGATGCGCTCTTTGCTCGGTTTTAAAAATGGAAAACTTTCAATCACTGAGGTGCAACAAGCAACGACACAATTACAAAATATTCGGCTCAGTCAAATTCAGCTCTTAAGAGAGGCATGGCAAACCGCACTAGCTGCTGAGGCATTAAGTATTGGTACCAGTTATGAACAAATTAGTCGTTCGGATGCCTATACCCAATTACTCAAAGATGCTGTGTCACAGTCAGAAAATTTCATCAATATAGGGGCAGAATAAAATGAGATCTATACAACAAGGAAAAATAAACCAAGCATTCCTCATCGCCCTCATTATTGTGGTGACCGTAGTTTTCGGGATTTGGATTTTTTTCAAAGATAATAAGAAAACAGCAATTGTTGAGAGTGAAGAGCAAGCTGAAACGTCGAATGGCGCAGAAGCTGATCATGCAGAAGAAGGTGAGATTGAACTCACATCTAAACAGCTAGTCGAACATAGTATAAAAATAGAATCAGCTCAATTAGGTGCAATTCCGCGATACACAAACTTGCCTGCAAAATTGATGGTAAATACAGATCAGCAAGCGCATATTTCCCCTAATTTTGCTGGTCATGTTGAGCAAGTGAATGTGGCACTGGGACAAGAAGTGACTAAAGGTCAAGTACTTGCAGTACTAAGTGTCCCAGAACTTATTGACCAACAAGCGAATTTGAGAATGGCGCAATCCAATTTAGATTTGGCACGTCAAGATTTGCAGCGTGAACAACAGATGTGGTCGCAGGGGATCTCCGCAAAACAGGATTTGCAACGTGCTGAAAATGCATATCGTCAAGCACAAATCACAGTGCAAAGTGCCAATGCACGTTTACAAGCTTTGGGTGCCTCAGCAGGTTCGAATGGTCGTTTTACCATTCGTTCGCCAATCTCGGGCGTGATCAGCCAAAAAGACATTGTGGTGGGTGAAAATGTGCAACTTGCAGATCAGATTTTCATCATCGAACAATTAAAAGATTTATGGCTCGAATTTGTGCTACCTGCAGATGCGAGTAATCAAATTGGTACACAACAAAATATTCAATTCAAATCTTTACAGTCAGGTCAGACTTATACAGCAGTTGTGCAATCGTTAACGTCGCAAGCAGATGCGCAGACTGGTCGCTTGATTGTTCGCGCTAAAGTTCAAGGAAAGGCAAGTGAGTTAAGACCAAATTTGATGGTAAATGTTGAACTTCAAAGTCCTGATGCATCGAATGTATTACGCGTTGCAAAAAATGCAGTCCAACAAATCGAAGGTAAATCAGCAGTATTTATTGTTACAGAACAAAAAAATGGAAAACTCCACTTTAAAGCGCAACCCATTGAAGTAGGTGAAATGTCTTCAGATGGTCAATGGGCAGAAATTAAGTCTGGTCTTCAAACGGGGCAAAAATATGTCAATCAAGGCAGCTTCTTACTGAAATCGGAGTTAGAAAAAGGAGAAGCTGACCATGGGCACTAATCATGACATGCCGAAGGCTGAAGGGCTATTTGAGCGAATTATTCAGTTTTCAATTCAACATGCGATTTGGATCATGCTGTTTGCCTGTGCTTGGATTGCTGTTGGAGTTTATAGTTATCAAAAATTGCCAATTGATGCAGTTCCAGACATTACCAATACACAGGTTCAAATTAATACCCAAGCTAATGGATTTACTGCGCTCGAAGTTGAGCAACGCATTACGTATCCAATTGAAAATGCCATGGCGGGGATACCAGATCTTGAATTAACACGTTCGATCTCTAGGTATGGTTTATCTCAGGTCACTATTGTCTTCAAAGATGGCACAGATATTTACTGGGCACGTCAACAAATCAATCAGCGTGTGCAAGAGGTTCAATCCGAATTACCTGATGATATCGCACCTACCATGTCTCCAGTATCTACGGGGCTGGGTGAAATTTATCAATGGGTACTAAAAGCTGAGCCAAAGGCTAAAAAACCTGATGGTTCTTCATACACAGCAATGGATTTACGCGAAATTCAAGATTGGATCGTGCGTCCACAATTGCAACGCGTAAAAGGCGTTGCTGAGGTGAATAGTATTGGAGGATTCAATAAAACATATGTTGTTTCGCCAGACTTGAATCGTATGCAACAACTACAAGTCAGTTTGACGCAACTTCAACAAGTTCTTACTGAGAACAATGAAAATCGTGGAGCAGGATTTATTGAAGATGGAGGTCAACAACTGACAGTACGAGTTCCTGGAACACTGAATACGATACAGGATATTGAAAATACAACGGTGGTTACCTTAAATGGAAATCCCGTCCGTGTTTCAGATATTGCTTCAGTGTCGATTGGACATGATCTTAGAACAGGCGGAGCGACCTATAACGGAGAAGAAACCGTACTCGGCATCGCCATGATGATGATGGGTGAAAACAGCCGTAGTGTTGCACAAGCGGTTGATCAAAAAATTCAAGAAATTCAAACCACACTGCCCGAAGGCGTAAAAATTGAAACTGTTTACGATCGTACCACCTTAGTCGAGAAAGCCATTAAGACAGTTCAAAAGAACTTAGTCGAAGGGGCGATTTTGGTGATTGTGATTTTATTCATTTTCTTGGGAAATATTCGAGCAGCTTTAATTACAGCATGCGTGATTCCACTTTCGATGTTATTTACATTATCAGGTATGGCACAGCAAAAGATTAGTGCCAACCTTATGAGTTTAGGTGCGCTAGATTTCGGAATTATTGTAGATGGGGCAGTGGTAATTGTCGAAAACTGTATTCGCCGATTAGCTCATGCCCAAGAACAGTTAAGACGACCTTTAACACGTTCAGAGAGATTTAAAGAAGTATTCCTTGCCGCTCGTCAAGCGCGCCGTCCTTTAATTTTTGGTCAAACGATTATTTTAGTGGTGTACTTGCCCATATTTGCTTTAAGTGGTGTTGAAGCAAAAATGTTTCACCCTATGGCACTCACCGTAGTATTAGCTCTTATTGCTGCGATCATTTTATCCATTACTTTTGTTCCTGCTGCAGTGGCTTTATTTGTAACAGGTGAAGTCAAAGAAACTGAAAGTAGATGGATGTTATGGTTAAAGAAAAAATATCTAAAAGCATTAGATATGACTTATTTATATCGAACGGTCATGTTAACGCTCGCAGTTAGTATTTTGGTTTTAACAGGGTTGTTGGCGACACGTCTAGGAAGTGAATTCGCACCGCAATTAAGCGAAGGTGATTTTGCTATTCAACAAATGCGTTCACCCAGTACCAGCTTAGAAGAATCATTAAGAATGCAGGAAATGACTGAGAAACTTTTGCTTCAAAATTTTCCAGAAATTAAAAATGTTTTCGCACGAACGGGTACTGCTGAAGTGGCGACAGACGTGATGCCACCCAATATCTCAGATGGATTCATTATGTTAAAACCTCGCCAAGAGTGGCCGAATCCCAAAGAAAGCTTAGATGATTTAAGGTCACGTATTGAAACTTTTTTGGAGACTTTGCCTGGCAACAATAGTGAATTTTCTCAACCCATTGAACTGCGTTTTAATGAGCTCATTTCCGGGGTGCGCAGTGACATAGGTATAAAAATTTTTGGCGATGATATGCAGGTGTTAAATGATGAAGCTGCCAAAATTGCCAAGATTGTGCAAAAAATCAGTGGCAGTACCGCAGTCAAAGTAGAACAGACTTCAGGTTTACCCTTATTAAATATAGACGTAAATCGTTCTTTAGCAGCGCAATATGGTCTTTCGGTTCGTGAAATACAAAATTTAGTCGCTTCAAGTATCGGTGGTCAACAAGTCGGTGAAATTCTACAAGGCGACCGCCGTTTTGATTTTGTTATTCGACTTACTGATCAAGATCGGACAGTCATGGGGATTGCACAATTACCCATACAACTCCCCAATGGTGGGACAGTAAGACTGGCAGATGTGGCTACAGTTTCAAATATTGATGGTATGAATCAGGTGAGTCGTGAAAATGGCAAGCGTAGGATTATTGTGACGGCAAATGTTGAAGGGCGAGATCTGGGTTCATTTGTCCAAGAGTTGCAATCTAGCCTCACGACATATGCATTACCGAGTGGCTATTGGATTGAGTATGGTGGACAGTTTGAGAATTTGGCATCTGCCAAAGCTAGAATGACTATCGTGATTCCATTGGCTTTGATTACGATTTTTATCCTGCTGATGGCTGTATTCAAAAATATAAGAGAAAGTTTATTGGTATTCACGGGCGTACCCTTTGCTCTCACGGGGGGAGTCTTATTTTTATGGTTACGTGATATTCCCATCTCAATGTCTGCGGGTATTGGTTTTATCGCTTTATCAGGTGTCGCTGTTCTGAATGGACTGGTTATGTTGACCTTTATTAAGGAGCTAACAAGTGAATACAGTTTAAATGATGCCATTTGGCAAGGTGCAATGTTGCGATTACGTCCTGTGCTGATGACTGCTTTTGTGGCGTCTTTAGGATTTGTTCCAATGGCGCTTGCTACGGGTACGGGTGCTGAAGTACAGCGACCGCTTGCGACAGTGGTTATCGGTGGAATTATTTCATCCACCATACTGACGCTACTACTTTTACCTGTATTGTATAGGTGGATGAATCAAGCAAAAGCAGAACAATAAATTAAACAATAACATTATGTATATGAATCAGAAGCCTCACTTTATTTTAAGTGAGGCTTCTGATGAGGAGTATAAAATGGGTAGTTCGCATAATCATGATCACAGTCATGTGGAAGTCAGTAAAGACAACGCAAAGAAACTAACTTTTGCTTTAGCCTTAACCACGACATTTTTAATTATTGAAGTTGTTGCTGCATTTATTACTCAAAGTTTAGCTTTGCTGTCAGATGCTGCACATATGTTTACTGATGCTGCTGCTCTAGCCATCGCGTTGGTTGCAATTAAGATTGGTCAAAAGCCTGCAGACAATAAGCGAACTTTTGGTTACCAGCGATTTGAAATTTTGGCAGCTCTATTTAATGCGGTGATGTTATTTATCGTTGCAATTTATATTTTGATAGAAGCGATTCATCGATTAAGTAATCCTCCTGAAATTCAGAGTGTTGGAATGATGATAGTCGCCGTCATTGGCTTAATCATTAATTTAATTTCGATGAAGATTCTTTTTTCGAGTAGTAAAGATAGCCTCAATGTCAAAGGTGCATATCTAGAAGTATTAAGTGATGCACTTGGTTCTGTAGGTGTGATCATCGGTGCTGTGATTATTTATTTTACAGGCTGGGTACTTATTGACACGATTATCGCAGTCCTGATCGGATTTTGGGTCTTACCACGTGCTTGGATTCTCGCCAAGCAAAGTGTCAACATCCTGCTCGAAGGTGTGCCTGATGAAATTGATATTGAAAAGCTCCGTGCAGATTTATTATCGCTTGAAGGAGTTAAGGACATTCACCAACTCAAAGTTTGGGCGATCACACCCAAAAAAGTCATGCTCACAGTTCATTTGGTTGCACCGAATGTCGATCCTAAACGTTTACATCAACAAGCTTTTGAAATGTTAAGTCATGATCACCATATTACTGAAATGACCTTGCAGATAGAAGATGATGCATATCACCATGAACTAGAACATCAGCATTAAAAAAAGCCCCGAAAAGCGCTTTTTTACATATAGAGAATTTAAATTGATCTACACAGATTCAAGTGTTGCGGTTTGGGTTGAAGTGTGCAGCCCATTCGTTGATGACTTACGGTATTGAGCACCACGATGATCATCTGGAAGTAATGGTCCATGACCAAACAACTTTTCTCTCAGTGTCCCCTTGGTATATTCTGTAGGGTAAACACCGCGACGTTGTAACTCAGGAACGACGTATTCGACCACGTCTTCAAAAGATTGATGTGCCAAAATATAAGCCAAATTGAATCCATCAATGCCAGTTTCATCCACCCATTCTTGAAGACGATCGGCTACTGTGCTTGGTGAGCCGACAATCACGGGGCCGTTTCCACCTACACTGGTCCATTTTGCAATTTCTTCAATGGTCCAAACTTTATCTGGATCTGCTTCTACGTAAGATTGCAACATAGACTGAATGGCATTGGTATGAATATATTCAACCTGGTCTGTAGCTTTGAATTGTGAAAAATCTACACCAGACCACCCTGAAGCGAGTGTTAATCCACCATCATAACTACCGTAAGATTGATACTCTGCAAATTTAGCCTGTGCTTTTTCATCAGTTTCATCGACCACAATCGCAAGCATCGTATAGATTAAAACAGCGTTTGGATCTTTACCTTCTTCAATAAGATTATGGCGAATTCCTTGTGCTAACTTTTTTACAGCAACTTTCGTTGGTGCAGATATAAATACGCATTCTGCATTTTGACTGGCAAATTTTTGTCCACGCTTTGATGCACCTGCTTGGTATAAAACAGGTGTGCGTTGCGGAGAAGGTTCACAGATATGAATACCTGGCACGCTAAAATATTTACCTTCATGTTGGATTGGATGAACTTTGGTGTGATCCGCAAAAATACCAGCGGCTTTGTCGCGTCGTACCGCATCATTTTCCCAAGAACCTTCCCAAAGTTTATATAAAACTTCCAGATACTCATCTGCAATATCATAACGATTGTCGTGACTCACTTGGGTTTTTAAACCTAAGTTTTTAGATCCGCTTTCTAAATATGAAGTCACAATATTCCAACCCGCACGACCTTTGGTGAGATGATCCAATGTGCTCATACGTCGTGCGAAGGGATAAGGATGTTCGAATGAAATAGAGGTGGTTACACCAAAGCCTAAATGTTGGGTGACTGCTGCCATTGCTGGAACAATCTGAATTGGATCATTCACAGGAACTTGAACAGCACCATTTAAAGCATGTTGAGCCGATTGATGATACACATCATAAATACCCAAAACATCTGCAAGAAAAATACCGTCAAAAATACCTTTTTCTAATATTTTTGCTAAATCAGTCCAATATTCCAAATCTTTATATTCTGTAGAGCGATCGAGCGGATGACGCCATAAGCCTGGGGACTGATGTGCAATGCAATTCATTTCAAAAGCATTAAATCGTATATGTTTAGTCATAATGAAAATATAAAATAATTAAATGTTTATATTCTCATTATATGAAATATCATACTTATTATTTAATGAGAAAAACTGCAATATACATAATAAAAAAATAAATGAATTGATTATGTTTGAAATCAGATTAGTAAATAAAATAATCGTATAAAAAATTAAAATAATTAGTGCTAATTTAATTTTATTCAATTTTTTTGAAGAGAATAAAATGACCGCACAAATAGATATAAAATTGCATGAAGCTGAAATTTCAAAAGAATTCTACCAAATTCATCAGCCAGCGCATGTGATTAAGACAGATCAAGAAGCGATTCAAATCGCACAACAGCTCGCTGAAGATTTTGCAAAGGAAGCCTCCATTCGTGATCATGAACGCCGTTTACCTTTGAGTGAAATTAACAAGTACTCTCAATCAGGGCTTTGGGCAATTAACATTCCAAAGCAATATGGCGGTGCAGGAGCGAGCTACAAGACTCTCGCTGAAGTTGTTAAAACCATTTCTAGCGCTGATCCATCACTAGGTCAAATCGCACAAAATCATTGGGTGTTTCTAGAGCATATCCGTTTAGATGCCACCGAAGAACAAAAACAATTCTTTTTTAAAGCAGTACTGGGTGGAGAGCGTTTGGGGAATGCTTTTTCAGAAAAAGGGTCTAAGACGGTTGCCGATCTCACCACAAAAATAGAATTTGATGCTTCTGGCAATGGGATTGTGAATGGACAAAAATTCTTTGCGACTGGAGCTTTACTGGCACACCGCATTCCAGTTGTTGCGATTGATGCTGAAGGAAAACCATTTGCTGCAATCGTGCCACAAGGGACAGAAGGTGTAAAAATTACCAATGATTGGAGTGGGTTTGGTCAGCGTACAACGGTCAGTGGATCAGTCGAATTAAACAACGTTAAAGTAGATGCAAAATATATCGTTCCAATTTATCAAGCTTTTGTAAGACCGACAGCAGCTGGAGCAATTTCTCAATTTATTCAAGCTGCTGTAGATGCTGGGATTGCACGTGGTGCGATTCAAGAAACGATTCATTACGTTCGTAACTTTGCACGTCCATGGATTGATTCAGGTTTAGATAAAGCAAGTTCAGATCCATATACCATTGCCAATATTGGTGAATTGAAAATTAAGCTACGTGCTGCTGAAGCCGTTCTGGATTTGGCAGGATTAGCGATTGATTTAGCACTTGCTGAACCGACCGAAGATCATATTAATGAAGCAACATTGCTCGTGGCTGAAGCAAAAGTCTTAACGACTGACATTGCGATTTTAGCAGCGAATAAATTATTTGAGCTTTCTGGCACGCGTTCGACCTTATCAGAATTAAATTTAGATCGTTATTGGCGCAATGCCAGAACACACACTTTGCATGATCCCGTGCGTTGGAAATACAACATTGTAGGAAATTATTTTCTAAATGATGTCCCACCACCACGTCATCCATGGAGCTAAGGAGAAATTTATTATGACTATATTAAATCAGAATGAAGAACTTTCACTTGGTGCCAACTATGAAGAGGTTGCAGCAAAGTTTCGACCGATTTTTAAGCGGATTGCAGAAGGGGCCGTTCAACGAGAAACCGATCGTGATTTGCCTCATGAACAAATTAAATGGTTAAACGATGTAGGTTTTGGTGCATTACGTGTACCAAAAAAATATGGCGGTGCAGGTTTTACCCAACAGCAACTTTTCCAAATCTTAATCGAGTTGGCGACAGCGGATTCAAATATTGTGCAAGCTTTACGTGGACATTTTGCATTTGTCGAAGACCGTTTAGTGGCCCATAAAGATCAATCACAAGCGTTTTGGTTTAAGCGATTTGTAAATGGTGAAATCGCAGGAAACGCTTGGACAGAAGTCGGTAATGTTGAGATAGGCGACGTCATTACCCGAGTGAAACAAAATCAACAAGGCGAATATGAAGTTTCAGGAGAAAAGTTCTATTCTACAGGTACTATTTTTGCCGATTGGATTGATCTTTTTGCCTATGATGAGACCACTGATCAGCATGTGATTGCAGCGGTCTCAACTAAAGCTAATGGAATTAAAGTACATGATGATTGGGATGGATTTGGTCAAAAAACCACTGGAAGCGGGACGCTAAAAATCAACCAAGTGTCGATTGAACGAGATCATATTTACCCGTTTGATCAGCGTTTTAAATATCAAACAGCTTTTTATCAAGTTGTACATCTAGCAACACTGACCGGCATCGCATTTTCTGCGGTGGAGATCTTTAGTGAGGAAGTGCGTAAGCGTACTCGAATCTTTAGCCACGGGAATGCTGATCTTGTCCGTGATGATGCTCAGATTCTACAAGTGATTGGTAAGGCATCTTCCCAAGCATTTGCCAGTCAATCCATTACTTTAAAAACAGCTGCAGCACTGGATGATGCATATTTAAGTCACTTTAATGCTTCATCTGAAAAAGATCATGAGATTAACCAAATTGCGGAACTAGAATCTGCTCAAGGGCAGGTCGTCATTTCAGATCTTGTACTTGATTTAACAACTAAACTATTCAATAGTTTGGGTGCTTCAGCCAGCGCTTCGTCGAAGCAGTTAGATCGTTTCTGGCGTAATGCAAGAGTTGTATCCTCACATAATCCGATTATTTATAAGGAGAAAGTGGTGGGTGCTTTTGTCGTGAATCAAACTGAATTGCCATTTGTATGGCAAATTGGTAATAGTCCTTTGGCGAAACACTTGAAAGCTCAAGTGGCTTAATTGATGTAATTTCGATGATGCTGCTAAGAAGGTCCTGTTAAGGACCTTTTTACTAGGTTCTTAAATAAGAGTTTAATAGCCTAAGCGATTTAGATAGATCACTTTAAAAAACACTAAAAAAAGACACTAAAGAATAGTGTCTTAACGATTTAAAGCGAGCTTAAGAAGCCTTATCTGTTTGCAGAAGCCCTGATTCATCAACTTTACCGATACGCCATTGATAAGGGGGCAACGCACCATTTACGCTAAAGTCTCCGACAATTCGATCTTTATAAATTCTTGGGTTGTGTGATGCGAGCGTACGAATATTTCGCCAGAAACGATCTAAAGCTAAGTTTTTATCAGTGGCTGATGCTCCTAGAGCATCAAAAATGATGGTCGAAGCATTTAATGCAAGTGTGGTGATAATGGTTTGAGATTGAGCAACCTCTAATTCTGCTATGGCATTTTGATCTGCTTCGAGTTGTTCATTATCATTCAACCCAGCTTCAAAAGCACGTTGTATAGCCTGTGCATTTTTTTCAATAATTGCTGCAGTGGTGTACGCGACACCACGAATTTGACCCACCACTTGTAGGATTTGAGCATCATTACGGACGAAGGAAGCATTGGCATGCGTATAATTTCTTTCACGTTTATAAACCTCAGCTGATACTTCATAGCTTGCTGCTCTTGTAAGCCCTGAAATAATTGCCAATTGAATCAGTTGATAGAATGCTGCTGAATATTTAAAGCGCTGTTGGTCTCCGATGACATCTTGTTGATTCACAACAACATCAGTGAACTTAGTAGTACCACTTGCTGTAAGAATTTGACCAAAACCATTCCAGTCATCCACAATCTCAACACCTTCAGCATGTCGAGGGATTAGAATACTGGCTGATTCTCCATACAAATCAGTAATACCCACATCAATCCAGTCTGCATACAAGCTTCCTGTGGTATAAAATTTTTGTCCATTCAATATCGTGCGTCCCTCAGCATCTTTGGAAAGTCTCGTTTTAAATTCATGAATGGACTCATTTCCACCTTCAGACCATGCGCTTCCAATAATTTGACCTTGAGCCACTCTAGGAAGCCATATAGATTTAAACTGTGGGTCGCGGCTGAGCAGTAAATCTTCCACAAAGCCAAAATGTACGCGAAGTGCCTGCGGTAAATTTGCATCAGCTTCGGAAAGTTCGATTAATAGATTAAATAATTCTGGAATAGTTGCATCAAATCCACCTTGCGAACTGGGTAAGCGAAGTCTCGTAAAACCGATGTCTTTTAACCATTGAATCTGTTCAAAAGCTAAAATTCGCTTTTCTTCGCGTTCTGATCGCGAAGCTTTGATTTTTTCAAATGTTGGTCTAAATAACGAGGCGAGGCTTTCATAACGTGAAGATGGTCCTTGTCCCCATACAGCATTAATTTGTGTGGTCAGTGCGCTGGGACGGTGTTGTAATGCAGTTTGAGTTTTTAAATTAACGATATTCATAATACTCAGTCTTTATTTTAAATTAAAATAAAATAATAGCGCTTATAAAATGGGTGAAAATCGATTTATTGTGATATGTAAATATAATATATTGGATTAATAAAAAATTAGATATTATCTTAAATAAAGAAAATGATATTCCATAAAATGAATTGAGATATAATAATATTGTGATTGAAAAAAGGATTTAAATTAAATGATTAAAGATTTTAAATCGAATACTTATATTTGTGATGATCATGTCATAGATACGATTTATTGGTTGATGCACCACCAAGATAGTTATGATCGGTTTGAGTTTGATGCATTTAGTCAAAAAATAACGGTACACCATGCCAATGGAACAGATGAAATTAAGCCGGGACAGTATCTTAATGCCAGTTATGGCATATTGATCACATCATAAAAAACCGAAGCAAAGCTTCGGTTTTTAATTAAGCGAAGCTTTGAAATTAACTTGCCATTGCATCTATAGTCAGCTCTGATACAGTCGGCTTCGCTTTTTCTGCTTTTAGACCTAACTTATCGAATAACTGCTTATCTTTGCCTTCACCAGCATTAGGTGTCGTTAAAAGCTTTTCACCTGAGAACAAAGAGTTAGCACCTGCCATAAACGCTAAAGCTTGATCAGAATCAGAAAGAGATTCACGACCCGCTGAAAGTCTTATATAACTTTTTGGCATGATAATGCGCGCTACGGCAATAGTGCGAATCCATTCAGTCACATCGAGTTTTTCAACATCTGCTAAGGGTGTGCCTTCGATCGGTACAAGCATGTTGATTGGTACCGATTCTGGATGAATAGCTAAGGTCGCAAGTTCATGTAATAGACCAATACGATCTTGAGTATCTTCACCTAAGCCAACAATTCCACCGCTACACACTTTCATGCCTGCTTGGCGTACAAAGTCTAAAGTATTTAAACGATCATCATAAGTGCGTGTGGTAATCACATTTGGATAGTACTCACGAGAGGTATCTAAATTGTGATTGTAATAATCTAAACCTGCTTCTTTTAAACGTTCCGCTTGTGATTGATTGAGCATCCCTAAGGTCATACAAGTTTCAAGTCCTAGGGCCTTTACCTCACGTACCATTTCAAGTACATAAGGCATATCGCGTTCATGAGGATTTCGCCATGCAGCACCCATACAAAAACGAGATGATCCAGAAGCGAGAGCTTCTTTGGCTTCATTAATTACTTTTTCAACAGCAATTCTTTTTTCGGCCTCAAGTTTGGAATCATAACGTGCAGATTGAGAACAGTATTTACAATCTTCAGGACATTTACCCGTTTTGATCGATAGTAATGTACTGACCTGAATGGTATTTGCATCAAAGTATTGACGATGCACGCGTTGTGCTTCGAAAATTAAGTCCATGAAAGGTTGTTCATAGAGTTTTTGTATTTCTTCACGCGTCCAATCATTGCGTACTTGCATAATTTATCCATCAATTAAAAAGCTACTTATTTGATCATACTGTAATTTTAATAATGCAAAATCGTAAAATATGACAATAATGACTCAAAAAAATTATCAAATTTGCCAACTCAATAGAAATTAATCATTGTGGATTTAGTTACAAACTTGACTATTTTTATGCGTTTTTCGCCGCAAAATTATTTTTGGGGAACTTGATGTTGAGAACTTGTTGCTAACGTGTGCTTAAAATTTCAGATCATGCTCAAAATGGTGATTTTGTCTTGTCAAGTCATCTTGGAAAAGTAGTGTTAATTGTTTCTTTTTGAGTGTTGTTCTTGTACTGCCCAGTCAATATGGATTTGCACAATCTCACTAGACTGATTTCTTTTTAGTATCAATTGCTCAATATTGTTTGGATGATAGGGTGCATTCCCGATTCCAATCGCAATATTCCGCATAAAGCTTTCATAGCCTGTTCTACGCAGTGGACTGCCTTCTGTGTTGGCTAAGAATGTTGCTTCGTCCCATTGCCATAATTCCATTAAAGAAAGACGATCCAGCCCATGACGGGGATGGAAATCAGTAACCGTTGTGGTTTGTGCGAAACTATTCCAAGGACAAATCAGCTGGCAATCATCACATCCAAATACGCGATTACCTATGCCACGGCGTAGTTCTTCAGGAATCACACCTTGGTATTCAATGGTCAGATAGGCAATACATTTTCGGGCATCTAATTGATATGGCGCTACAATCGCCTGCGTTGGACAAATATCAATACATGCTGTACATGATCCGCAATGTGCACTGGCAGGCTCGTCAAAGGGTAATTCAAGAGAACTAAACAGTTCACCGAGTACAAAAAAGGAACCCGATTTTTTGTGGATGAGCAGGGTATGTTTACCTGTCCAACCCATACCTGCAGATTCAGCGAGTGATTTTTCAAAAATAGGGGCTGAATCGGCGAAAGGTCTTGATTCAAACGGACCGACTTTTTCACGAATAAGGTTTGAAAGTGTTTTTAATTTACCGCGCATGGTTTTATGGTAATCCCGTCCGCGTGCATATCGCGCAATAACGGCAGAATTAGGGAAATCAGGTACTGTTCGAGGTTGAGGTCGTTCAACCAAATAATTCATTCTGACGCAGATAATACTTTTTGTATGGGGAACCAACAGTGTTGGATTAGCACGTTTTTCCAAATTTTCTTCGAGGAACTTCATGTCACCATGAAATCCTTGATCTAAATATGCTTTTAATCGAGGTAATTCATCTTGAGCATCAGGTCGGGCAATGACACAATCAGCGAAGCCCAGTTCCAATGCTTGAGATTTAATCCAAGCTTTAAGCGCATGAGGATCAAATTGCTGTGTTGGAATACGAGCTGGTATAGATGAGAGAGATTGAGTCATAAATAAAAAAAGGAACGATAATGCATCAACAAGTTTATCACAGCAGTGAGATACAAGCTTGGGAACAGCGCTGGTTTGACGATCAAAATAGTGCTTTTGGTCTTATGCAGCAAGTTGCTTGGATGATGGCACAAGAAATCATCACAATTCTTCAAGGTATTGAAAAAAAGAAAATCCGTATCGCAGTCTGCTGCGGCAAAGGAAATAATGCAGGGGATGGTTATCTTGTTACGTACTATTTAGCACAGCACTCTTTATCACGACATTGTTCATTCAACCAAAATCTAGAAATCGATATTTTTTCTTTTTCACAAGTCGATCATCACTCGGCTGACTCCTTGCAGTGTGCTTATAAAATGAGTCAATCCATACCACTTAAGCAGTTCACCGATCTGAACCATTGTAAGGGTTATGATGTCTATATTGATGCATTGTTTGGAATTGGAATTAATCGTACTTTAAGTGAAGACTGGCAGAGAATTATCCATCATATTAATGAGCAAGACGGCGTCAAAATTGCGATTGATATGCCGAGCGGTTTAGATGCAAATACAGGTCAACCATTACCAATGGCTATTCATGCTCAGCATACGCTTACCGCACTCGCATATAAGGTAGGGCAATTTGTAGGGCGTGCACAGGATTTTATAGGACATCTAAAACTCATTCCCATTTTACCATGTGACTCAGATTTAAAACCTGTGGCCCGATTAAGCCCAGTCAAAACAATTTTGCCGCGACGACACTCTACAGGACATAAAGGAACGTATGGGCATGTGCTCGTGATTGGCGGTCATGCACAAATGGGAGGTGCGGTGATTATGGCGGCTGAAGCTGCATTTGCCGCTGGGGCGGGTAAAGTCACGATCGTGTGCGATGCTAAACATCATTCAGCAATTTTGTCACGATCTCCCAATGTAATGGTGCAGGATATTAATCGTTTCGATCCATCACAACGAAAAAATTTGCTACAGCAAGTCGATTCGATTTGTTTTGGAATGGGGTTGGGACGTGATGATTGGGCAGCTGAGCAATATGATCAATGGATGAGTATTCTGTCCTCTACGAACAAACCGACTGTACTCGATGCTGATGCATTGTGGTTCTTATCTGAAAAGCCCATTCGACTCAATGAGAGAACTTACGCAACGCCACATCCTGGTGAGGCTGCAAAACTTTTACACTCTAGCGTGGCGGAAGTTGAGCATGACCGCATCAAAGCAATTAAACGATTACAAACACTGTATGCTGGTGAATGGGTATTAAAAGGTGCAGGAAGTTTAACGATTGACGCGCAGCAAACCATTTGGATTTGCACCCAAGGTAATCCAGGAATGGGTACAGGTGGAATGGGGGATATCCTTGCAGGAATGATTGCTAGTCTTAAAGGACAATTGTCTAATTCCATTCAACTTCATGAAATTGTTAACTTACATGCCATGGCAGGTGATGTATTGGCTCAACAGGGTGAACGTGGTTTGTTAGCTCAGAATATGGCTCAAGCGATTTATCAAATAGTAAATCTAAAATAAAATTCAGGGATAGATATGCGATATTTAAAATTAACGATACAAGGTCTTGTTCAAGGGGTCGGATTTCGTCGCTGGTTTATGGAACAAGCCTTAAAGTTGCATTTAACTGGTTACGTTAAAAATATGGATAATGGGGATGTGGAAGCTATCATTGTTGGCACATATAAAGATGTAAATGACATGATCAAACTGGCCATGGCAGGGCCTCATAATAGTAAAGTTAAGCAAATCTTCTATGAAGACTTAATTGACATCAAAGAGCGTGATTTCGATAACTTTCAAATTCGCCAATAAGTGCATTGAGTGTCGAGAGACTTTTAACGTCGACGACTACTGCTGCGGCTTCGTCCACGTGCCATTCCACCTAAAGCATTTAAGACAGCCAATTTACTCATACTGCCAGAGGCATGTGCATGGCAAATTGCTGCGGCAAGTGCATCTGCAGCATCAGCTTGTGGTTTAATACTTAAATTAAGTATGCGCATAACCATCATTTGAACCTGTTCTTTATCAGCAGCGCCATAGCCAACAACAGATTGTTTAATTTGACGCGCAGTATATTCAGCCACTTGTAGATCTAAATTGACCAATGCCGCTATAGCTGCACCGCGTGCTTGACCAAGTTTTAAGGCAGAGTCAGGATTGACCGCCATAAATACCTGTTCCACAGCAGCTTCGGTAGGACCATGAAATTTAACGATTCTTTCAATGCCTGAAAAAATTCGTTTTAGACGCTCAGGCATGTCAGGTGTTTCAGTGCGAATTGTTCCAGCATCAACAAAAGTGAGTTTTTGCCCCTCTTTTTGAATAATACCGTAACCTGTTAGACGTGAACCAGGATCAATTCCGATAATTAATGACATTCCATGACTTTAAAAATAAAATAATGCCCATATTGTTACATAAGCGTATGAAAAAAGCTTGATACAGATTGAGCAGATGATTACGACCCTATATTTAAATTTTTGAGATTAGATTACATTTCATGAAATTAGCTCTTATTGTTTTAATCGGTATAGTCCTTGAAATCTTCGTATGGGTCGGTGTGGGTGATCTAGTCGGAAGTATGTGGTATGTATTCTTCTGGTTTATTGCTGCATTCTTTATTGGTTTAAATATGGTTCGTTCTCATGCATCAGGTTTAATGCCACAGATGCAGCAAATGCAACAAGGTCATATGAGTGCTGATCCGAATTTGACCAATAACTTACCTAAAATTATTGCGGGTATTTTCCTTTTGATTCCGGGGTTAATTTCCGATCTATTCGCCTTACTTATTCTAATTCCACCTGTTCAAACAGCATTTAAAGCGGTGATGATGAAAACCATGATGAAGCGTCAGCAAGCCATGATGGAAAAAATGATGGGTGGTATGATGGCAGATATGGGCGGCATGGGTGGTCAAGCAAATGGTCAGAATCCATTTGCAGATTTAATGCGCCAAATGCAAGAAATGCAAAGCCAGCAGCACGGTCGTGGTTCAAATGACTCTACTATCATTGATGGTGAAGCAAGAGAAATTACACCTGAAGCAAAGAAAATTGAAATGAAAGACGTTAATCAAAAGTAAATTGCGCATGTTCAAAACCAGATGTAATGTCTGGTTTTTTTATTTTTGTATCTCGATTTTCCTAAAAAACAGTATAATTCAAACAATTTTTATTCATTTTTGATTTATGTCTCTATTACTTACCATCTGTGTCCTACATCTTGTTGCTCAATTGAGTCCTGGACCTGATATTTTGTTGATTGCCAAATGCGCAGCGTCAACCACAATCGCAAACACGTTGAAAGTTATTTTAGGTATTTCTATTGGAATTTTATTTTGGGTGATTTTAACTTTATCAGGTTTTGCACTTTTGATTGCCCAATTCCCATGGATTCAACAAGTCTTAATGTTAGTCGGTGGTTTATTTTTGGCAAAAATGGGCTGGGCGATGCTAAAGGGTGGTTGGCAAACCTATAAGTCTTTCAAACTTGATGCAATTGATGAAAATCAGTTACCTTTAAAAGCTGAAAAATACTTTCTGATGGGGTTGTTTACAAACCTATCCAATCCTAAAACACTGATTTATTTTAGTAGTGTATTTTCACTTGCCTTAACTGCTTCAGCACCAGAGATGTTGAAAATACAACTGGCAGTCATTATTCCGATTCAAACGTTTTTAACCTTTACGTTTTTGATGGTCGTTTTAGCACGACCTAAAATTAAACAGCTCTACCAGCGTTCAGGGCATTACATAGATATGGCATCGGGTGGTCTATTTTTGATCTTTGCAGTCTGGTTGTGGATAGATGCGCTTATTTTGCTTAACTGAATCCTGATCTAACTCTTCTGTTTGAGTCAGAACGAGCGTGTCTTGCTGATAACGTCTTGGTCGCAAAGTTGCTTCAGTATTTTCAGAACCTTGATAAGAGCGACTTCTGTTTGCTCTTTCTCTCAAGCCGCCTTTCTTAATTAATTGAACCATCGTCATATCATCATTTTTTCACTACGTTTATTTTACTTCAATTTATGATTTCCATGCGGATATGATGGGCGAGTGCGTGAATAAAATATGGATAATCTCTAGAAGAAAAAAGAATGATAGAGCAGGTTGTCAAAAAAAATTCATATAGATATCTGATAATACAAGATATTGAATGAAGACATAGATGGTTGCTGTTTTATAGCTACATCATGAGGTTGATTATTGGTGAAGGCTTATATAGTATAAATATTAGCCTCTAAGGTGATGTAGATAAAAATAAAAAGACAGTCAAATCGGGAGGATGAGTATGCTGTATCAGTATCATTGTGCGTGTTGCGACAAGGTGGTTGCTTCGACAGACAAAGTGTGTTCTGAATGCGGATCACAAAATATCAGAACACCTTATGGTTTTTGGATATTTTGTATCATTGCGTGTTTAGCCGCAGCCATTGTATTTAAAGTGGCCCATTTATATTTACAAGATAACCAAAATGTCCCTGTGAAGCAGTCGTTTTTGGACACGCTTCATCAAAGTGATAAAGCAAATTGAATCTATAAAAAAGCCCACATTGATGTGGGCTTTTTTATTTGGAAATTACAAACCAGCTGATGCTTTAAGCGCTTCAACTTTGTCTGTCTTTTCCCAAGTGAATGCAGTATCAGAACCTTCACGACCAAAGTGACCATATGCAGCAGTTTGCTTATACATCGGTTGAATGAGATTCAACATACGTGTAATACCATATGGACGTAAATCGAAATGCTCACGTACCAATGCAATAATCAATTCTTCAGAAACCTTAGCAGTATTGAATGTATTGATTGAGATAGATGTTGGTTCAGCAACACCAATCGCATAAGACACTTGAATTTCACATTTATCGGCTAAACCAGCGGCAACAATATTTTTTGCAACATATCGACCAGCATAAGCAGCAGAGCGGTCTACTTTAGATGGATCTTTACCAGAGAAAGCACCACCACCGTGACGAGCCATACCACCATATGTATCTACAATGATTTTACGACCTGTTAAACCACAGTCACCGACTGGACCACCAATCACAAACATACCAGTAGGGTTGATATGGAATTTGGTATCCGCATGGAACATATCTGCTGGAATCACTTTTTTCACGATTTCTTCAATGACAGCTTCTTTTAAATCAGTCTGTGAAATCTCAGGATCGTGTTGAGTCGATAATACGACCGCATCTAAACGAACAGGTACGCCATTTTCATATGCAAAAGTCACTTGGCTTTTCGCATCTGGACGTAACCATGGCAGACTTCTGTTACGACGAAGTTCTGCTTGTTTTTCCATAAGACGGTGCGCATACGAAATAGGAGCAGGCATTAAAACATCTGTTTCGCGACTTGCGTAGCCAAACATTAAGCCCTGATCGCCAGCACCTTGATCTTCAGGTTTTTGACGATCTACACCTTGAGCAATTTCAGGAGATTGTTTGCCAATCATGTTGATAACAGCACAAGTTGAACCATCGAAACCTAAATCAGAATGATGGTATCCAATGCCATTTACGGTTTGGCGTACAATTGCTTCAAAGTCTACATTTGCAGTTGTTGTGATTTCACCTGCAAGAACAACAGCACCTGTTTTTACAAGCGTTTCACAAGCAACCCGCGCATATGGGTCTTCTTTTAAGATTGCATCCAAAATAGCATCACTGATTTGGTCAGCCATTTTATCTGGATGGCCTTCGCTTACAGATTCTGAAGTAAATACAGCGTACTCGCGCATAAGTCCTATCACAGTTATTTCTAAAGACGCAATATGGTACATCGACTTAACGTTAAGGACTAGCTTAACCTGACTAAAAAGCATGAATTTATGTCATTTTTGTGTTTTTTTAATTGATATCATCATCTGTTAAATTGATAAGTGAAAACTTTTGTATAAGACTTATTCTTTTTAAGACTGAGCTGAAATAAAAAACAGCTTTAGTGGGTACGAAAGAATGTGAATATATGATTCAACATCAGTACTTTAAAAAAAGGCCAAGCGACTAAAAAATATTGGATTGAATTGAATATTGATAAAACCGACTCGCATTGTATGAATTTTTTCGCTTTAGGGCTGAAATATACGTTTCTGGGCTTTACGCTGTTTGATTTTTTTAAGACAATACACCCAGTTTTTGAATTTTATTCATTTCCCATCTTTAATTTATCGGACACTGATCTATGACAACCCCGCTGAATGAACGTCGCATTGCTAACGCAATTCGTGTACTTGCAATGGATGCTGTGCAAAAAGCAAATTCTGGACATCCAGGTGCACCAATGGGGATGGCTGATATTGCTGATGTTGTATGGCGTGAATTCTTAAATCACAATCCGACAAACCCTCAGTGGGCTAACCGTGACCGTTTTGTATTATCAAATGGTCATGGCTCAATGCTTCAATATGCATTATTACATTTGACTGGCTATGATCTTTCAATTGAAGATTTAAAAGCATTCCGTCAATTGCACTCAAAAACACCGGGGCACCCAGAATTAGGTTATGCACCTGGTATCGAAACAACCACTGGTCCATTGGGTCAGGGTATCGCGAATGCTGTTGGTTTTGCTTTGGCTGAAAAAACCTTAGCAGCGCAATTCAACAAAGAAGACATTAAAGTCGTTGATCATTTCACTTACTGTTTCTTAGGTGACGGCTGTTTAATGGAAGGTGTTTCTCATGAAGCATGTTCATTGGCAGGTACTTTGGGGCTAGGTAAATTAATTGCTTACTATGACGACAATGGTATTTCAATTGATGGTGAAGTAGAAGGTTGGTTCTCTGACGATACAGAACAACGCTTCTTAGCTTATGGCTGGCAAGTATTGAAAGTTGATGGTCACGATGCAGATGCATTACGTGCGGCAACTTTAGAAGCTAAAGCTGAAACGAAGAAACCAACAATCATTATCTGTAAAACGATTATTGGTTTAGGTTCACCAAACAAACAAGGTAAAGAAGATTGCCATGGTGCACCACTGGGTAACGACGAAATCGCATTAACGCGTGAAGCGTTGGGTTGGACTGAAGGTCCATTCGAAATTCCCGCTGACGTTTATGCTGCATGGGACGCGAAAGAAAAAGGTCAACAAGCAGAAGCAGCTTGGAACGAAGTATTTGCACAATATGAAGCAAAATATCCAACTGAAGCGGCTGATCTTAAACGTCGTTTAAGCGGTGAATTACCTGCTGACTTCGTTGCAAAAGCCGATGCGTATATTGCAGAAGTAAACGCAAAAGCTGAAACTATCGCAACACGTAAAGCAAGCCAAAATGCAATCCAAGCATTTGCCCCAATGCTGTCTGAAATCTTAGGTGGTTCTGCTGACTTAGCAGGTTCTAACTTAACACTTTGGAAAGGCGCACAAGGCGTTCAAGACAATGCTGCAGGTAACTACGTACACTATGGCGTACGTGAGTTCGGTATGACTGCAATCGCAAACGGTGTTGCACTTCACGGTGGGTTCATTCCTTACGTAGCAACATTCCTCATGTTTATGGAATATGCACGTAACGCAGTACGTATGTCTGCATTGATGAAACAACGTGTGATTCATGTTTACACACACGATTCTATTGGTTTGGGTGAAGATGGTCCAACACACCAACCAATTGAACAAATCGCATCTTTACGTGGTACACCAAACCTCAACACATGGCGCCCATGTGACACAGTTGAAGCAGCAATTTCTTGGAAATCTGCGTTAACACGTTCTGAAGGTCCAACTGCGTTGATCTTCTCTCGTCAAAACTTAGCATTCCAAACACGCACAGAAGCACAAATTGCTGATGTTGCGAAAGGTGGTTATGTATTGGCTGAAGAAAAAGGCGAATTGAAAGCGATTATCATTGCAACAGGTTCGGAAGTTGCATTGGCAATGGAAGCTTATGCACAGCTTGAAGGTGTGCGTGTTGTGTCTATGCCATGTGCTGAAGAATTTGTTAAGCAAGATGCTGCTTACCGTGAGGCAGTTCTTCCATCTAATATCCGTGCGCGTGTAGCGGTTGAAGCGGCGCATGTTGACTACTGGTGGAAATTTGTAGGTCTTGATGGTCGTGTGATTGGTATGACTACGTATGGTGAATCTGCACCAGCGAAAGATTTGTTCCAACACTTTGGTATTACGACTGAAGCAGTTGTCGCAGCAGTGAAAGAAATTACTGCTTAATTCTTAGAATTAAGTGTTTTAAAAGGCGTCCCAACTGTGGGGCGTCTTTTTATTTTTATGTATCTATATAGATACATTCATTCCCTAGATTTCAGATTGGAAGTGAGTAGCGCAATGAGTTTGTATGAGCAAATTAGTGATGAAATTACTTTAATGGATGCGGGTGAGCAAAAGTGGATTGGTGAAGACTTACCACTTGAAGCGATGGTAGCAGTAGAGTTATTGCTACAAGATATGGCAGAAGAGAAAATCATTAAAGTACGTCGAAAAAATCGTGAAAAAACTTCAGGATTAAAACAGATTGATCGTATTCTGATTGAAAAGCTTTAACAGTCATAAAAAAGCCTCCTATGAGGCTTTTTTAATAGCCTATTTTTATTAATTAGCCGTAGTTTCAGACACGGTAAAATTTAATTTTGGATCAGCATTTTGTTGAATTGTCCATTCACCACTTACTCTGAAAGATGCAGCTGAAGCGTAAGTATCTTCCATAAACTGGAAATACGTGATTAAGCCATCTTTAACTATTGCTTTAATTGAAAATGGTGAAGTAAAAGTGCGCTTAGCGTGAACAGATGTATAGGTAAATTGTCCGAATACAGCCACTGTTTCATCTTCAGCTAAAATATCTGTGATTTGAAAATCATCGATCGTCCAATAAGTTCCGACATTAGAAAAAGTATATATATAGACATCACGACCTGTAGAAGTACCAGCCCAAGGTTCAATTTGTTTAAGTTCAGGATTGTTGAAATTTAGCGAAGTATAAATGGCATCTTCAGCCACTAACTTTTCTGAAGCAATCGCTACTCTTGATTTATCAGTATTATATAAAAAAGCCAATACGACATCTTTAGGTGCTTTAGTTTTAAGCGCTTTATCAATCGCTTGTTGTTGTTCACTCATCATTATTCTCCAGTTCAAAGTGGTAATTTTAGTATTATAAATGAGACAAAATATTAGTATATTGTATAAATGTTTAATTTAATCTCATATTTAAGATATGTGTTGATGTTAACTGCTTATTAGGAGAAAGCTTAAAGATGAAAAACATGATCTATACACAAGTAATAGTCATAATCTGATCAAATTGATTTGATAAAAGTGACACCTTCTTAAGGTGCGTTCTAATCTTGCAACAAACTGTTCTATCTGTACTGATGCAAGAATTTCAGAATGCTATACATTATTCACTATCCATTTCATAAATGTTTTTAAAAAATTTGAGGAAAAATTGATGAACTTTAAAACAATAGCGTTAAGTGCCGTAGTACTTTCTGTAGCAACAGTTTCAGTTGCTAAACCAGTTGAGTATAAAATCGATCCAACTCATACAGCGACAGTATTTACTTGGGATCATTTTGGTTTTTCTACACCATCAGGTAATTTTAGCGATATCCAAGGGACGATCAAAGTAGACAATGAAAAGCCTGCGAATTCAGCAGTGAATGTTACAATTCCACTTTCAAGTATCAATACAAATGTTAAAGCATTAGATGAACATTTATTGAAACCAGATTTCTTTGATGCTGAAAAATATCCGAATATCACTTTTAAAAGTACTAAAGTTCAACCAAATGGTAAGAACAAGTATAAGATCACAGGTGATCTAACGATTAAAAATGTTACTAAGCCTGTCGTACTAGATGCTGTTTTGAATAAACAAGCTGAACATCCTATGACGAAAGCGCAGTCTATTGGTTTCAATGCAACGACTTCATTTGACCGTTCTGCATTCGGTGTTGGAGCATATGTGCCTAATGTAGGCGACAAAATCACGGTGAATATTACGACTGAAGCTTCAGTCGCAACTGATAAGAAATAATATTCTTCAAAAACAGTACATTTTAGAAAGCACCTACGGGTGCTTTTTTAATCACGATTAAAAATTAAGAAACATCCAAAACTGATAAAAATACTACCTGTTATAAGATCAATCTTCTTGCTGATTTTTTGATATATTGTGTTTACTTGTTTAGCAGAAAAAATAAAAGCAACTATCGCAAACCAAATCAAGCTTTCAACAAAAATTAACATTAACAGTGAACTCTGCTGTATCAGAGTTGCATCACTATTCATCGCAAGCGCGAAAACACTACTGAAGTAAACTAATGCTTTAGGATTTGCCATATTGGTGAGAAAGCCTTGAATCAGTAAAGAACTGTATTTTTTCTTGACTATGCCTTTTGTAACGTAAGCTGAAGCAGGTTCTAATTTCGTTAGCCCTGATTTAAAGAGTTGAATGCCTAAATAAATGAGATAAACCCCTCCTAAAATCATCATAATTGTTTGGAGCCAAGCCATTTTTTGGAATAGATAGTGTAATCCACTCATAGCACAAATTGCCCAAACTAAAATACTAAGAGAAATTCCTAATGCTGCAAAAAGTGCATGTATGCGAGACTGTCGAACCGCACTTTGCGTGACAAATAAAAAATCTGGTCCAGGACTAATAAGTGCAAAGAAATGAATGATGGCTAAACTGAACAGTGGTGAGATTTATATCTTCATTATAATTTTTGGATATTGAATTTAGGTATAGCACAATCCAATACCCTGATCTACAGTTGGGTTGAAGGCAATCAAATCAAAATCATCTAATCTGTTCAATAAAACGGCTTAAGATTGAGCCTGCCACAGATTCAAGTTTTTCAGCATAACGATGGTTATCTGCACGTAATTGAGTAATATCTATACCCGCTTTACGCAATTCGCAAGTATGACCAATCAACCATTTCTCTAAACTATCTGAGGTCACTTCAGGATGGAACTGGAGTGCTAAAATATTAGATCCAACTTGAAAAGCCTGATTTTTATAAATTTGAGTGCTCGCCAGAAGTTTCGATTGCGCGGGAAGATCAAAGGTATCACCATGCCAATGCAAAACTGGCACACCATTTAAAGAATTTAGAACGTTGTCTTGCTCATTTATAATATCTACCGTACTCCAGCCAATTTCTTTGGTGTGGCCGGCATATACTGCACTACCCAAGGCTTTTGAAATAAGTTGAGCACCTAGACAGATGCCAAGCGTAGGGCGTTGAAGTTTTAATCTTTCTTTAAGTAAGTCTATTTCTGTTTGTAGGAAAGGGTAATCTTCTGTTTCATAAACACCAATCGGTCCACCCAAAATAATGGTCAGACCTTCGTAGTTTAATGCTACTGAAAGATCATCCACACCTGCATCAAAATATCTGACCCGATAACCCAGTTGATATAGTGTCTCCTCAAAAGAACCTAGATCTTCAAAGGCTAAATGCTGTATTGCATATACTGTTTCAGGAAGCTTTCTCATGATGTGACGTTCTTAAAAGAATGATGAGGAAATTATAGAGCTTTTGGAACTAAGGTTTCGTCCATAAAACAATATAAAACGATTTATTTTGCAATCCCATTTTTTAATAATGTCTTGAGCATAGCTAGACTAGAATTGAGAATATCTTTTTTTAAGCGTTCATCTTGAACTCCACGTGCTAATAGTACGGAGCCCACCATTTGACAGAGTATTGCCCAAGCGAAATCAGGTTCTGGAGCATGCTGCGCAAATAGTTTGTAACCACGCTGAAGTTCGTTTTCAAAACATTGTTTAATGTCAACATCAGCGCGTGAAACTTCAGCAGCAAGTGAGGGTAAAACACAGCCTTTTTCTGGGTGTTGAACGTGTAATAGAGAAAGATATCGGTTCATTTCAAAATCTAACCAAGATTCTGGATCTTGATGAGGATTCATTTCCCACTGTTGAATACTTGCTCCGATTTCAGATTCGATTAAGGCTTTAAATAAGTCGTTTTTTGAAGAAAAGTGAGAATAGAAAGCACCGCTGGTCATATTTGCAGCGTGCATAAAACCATCAACCCCAGTATTGTTAAAACCTTGTTTTTTTGCAAGTTCACCACTGGTTTTTAAAATATCACGACGTTTTTCTTCTTTATATCCTGCTTTATATCTCATATTGAATATTCAATAACCATTGACTGTGCCTCAAAACTATAACATAGTGATCGTTATAATAACGATCGTTATTTAATGGAGAGATGATGAACGATCAGCAGTCAGAAATTAATCATTCAGAAGAAAAATCAACATATAACAAGGTCGCACTGATCATTGGTGCAGGAGATGCCACAGGCAGTGAGATCGCAAAACGCTTTGCACGAGGTGGATATACTGCTTGTATGACTCGACGCAATGCAGACAAGCTTGCACTTGTCATCCGAGAGATTGAAGCACACGGTGGTAAAGCTTATGGATTTGCTTCAGATGCAAGAAAAGAAGATCAAGTGATTCAACTGATTGACACAATTGAACGTGACATTGGTCAGATTGAAGTATTGGTCTTTAATATTGGAGCAAATGTGCCGTGTAGCATTCTAGAAGAAACAGCACGTAAATATTTTAAAATCTGGGAAATGGCTTGTTTTAGTGCTTTTTTAAATGGTCGTGAAGTCGCTAAACGGATGGTCGCAAGGCAGCGCGGCACTATCATTTTCACTGGTGCAACAGCAAGCATCCGTGGTTCATCATATTTCAGCGCTTTTGCTGGCGCTAAACATGCGTTAAGAGCCTTAGCCCAAAGTATGGCAAAAGAGTTAGGGCCTCATCATATTCATGTTGCGCACGTCATTATTGATGGGGCGATTGATACTGATTTTATTAAAGATACTTTCCCTCATTTGTATGAAAAAAAACAGCATGACGGTATTTTAAATCCTCAACATATAGCTGATAACTATTGGCATATTGCTCATCAACCACGAGATGCTTGGACACATGAATTGGATTTACGTCCATGGTCTGAACAGTGGTAATCATATTTAATAAGGATAAGACATGACTACACAACAACAAAAAGTTGAATTTTATTTCGACCTTGGCAGTCCATTTAGTTATTTGGCTTTTTACAAGCTACAAGAAATCACCCAAAAATATAATGCAGTGATTGATTACACACCAATTTTATTGGGTGGAATTTTTAAATTGACTGGTAACAAGAGTCCAATTGAGGTGCCTGCTAAAGGGATCTATTCAATGCAAGACTTAAGTCGTTGGTCAGATTATTATCAGATCCCGATGCAGATGAATCCATATTTTCCAATGAATACATTGACTTTAATGCGTATATTAACGGGAGTCAAAATCTATCATGATGAATATTTTGAAGTGATTTTGACCAAGCTTTTCGATGCGATGTTTAGAAAGCCCTTGAATTTAGCCGATCCAGAAGTTCTGATAAATTTATTTCAAGGGGATGCAATCGACGGTCAGCAACTTTTGGATTTAAGCCAAGATCAGGTAGTAAAACAAAAATTGATTGATGAAACAAACAATGCCGTACAAAGAGGAGTATTCGGAGCACCTACATTTTTTGTACGGGAAAATATGTATTGGGGACAAGATCGCTTGCATTTTGTAGAGCGAGAATTACAAAAATAAGTGAAAAAGAAATTAGATTGAGACTCAGCTAAATTTATTAAAAATATTGATGTGATATAACGAATAAGAGAGTACGAAATTAACAGCTTGAGGGAGTCACGATGACCCATAATGTTTTAGCTTACGCAGCGCTTGATTCTAAAAGTCCATTGGTTCCATATACGTTTCAGCAACGTCAAGCTCGCCCCGATGATGTCATTATTGATATTGAATACTGCGGTGTATGTCATTCTGACTTACACCAAGCGCGTAATGATTGGGGATTTAGTCGTTACCCAATTGTACCGGGTCATGAAGTAATTGGTCGTGTAAAAAGCATCGGAGCATCGGTAACGAAGTTTAAGGTTGGAGATCTGGTCGGAATCGGGTGTATGGTAGATTCATGTCGTACTTGTTCTGCTTGTCACCAAGGTTTGGAGCAATATTGTGAAGCTGGCAATACACAAACGTATGGTAGTTTAGATCGTCATGATCAAACACCTACTTATGGTGGCTACGCACAAACGATCATTGCGAGCCAAGATTTTGTATTGAAAGTACCTGAAAATTTAGATACTCACTCCATTGCACCCATCTTATGTGCAGGGATCACGACATGGTCTCCGTTAAAACATTGGAATGTCGGTAAAGGCTCTAAAGTGGCTGTTGTTGGACTCGGTGGTTTAGGTCATATGGCGATTAAACTTGCTCATGCGCTTGGTGCAGAAGTGACTTTATTTACACGATCAGCAAATAAAGAACAGGATGCACGTGATTTAGGTGCAGATCATGTCGTGTTATCAACAGATCCAACACAAATGAAATCAGTGAAAAATCAGTTTGATTTAATTATTGATACTGTGCCTTATGATCATGATCTAAAGCCTTATATTCCGACACTTACATTGAGTGGGACATTGGTATTGGTAGGCTATCTCGGTGAATTTAGCAGTAATTCCGTGCCCATGATTATGGGAAGAAAATCAATCGCTGGATCGGTGATTGGTGGGATTCAAGAAACTCAAGAATTACTCGATTTTTGTGGTGAGCACAATATCGTGTCAGATGTAGAAGTCATTGATATGCAAAATATTAATGAGGCATTTGAGCGAATGCTTCAAAGTGATGTGAAATATCGTTTTGTGATTGATATGAAAAGTCTACAAGCCAGCTAATCCATTAAGCTCCTGTAGCAGAAAAGAAGCGGCAATCAGCCGCTTCTTTAGCTTTTGTTTTAGAAGAAACCCATTGGTTTAGTTGAGTAACTCACCAATAAATTTTTAGTTTGTTGGTAATGATCCAGCATCATTTTATGATTTTCACGACCAATCCCTGATTTTTTATAACCGCCAAAAGCAGCATGAGCAGGGTAGATATGGTAGCAATTTGTCCAGACTCGACCTGATTGAATTGCACGTCCTGCACGATAAGAAGTATGCGCTGATCGTGACCAAACACCAGCACCTAATCCATAAATGGTGTCATTGGCAATGTTGATAGCATCGTCGAAATCTTTAAATGTTGTCACAGCCAAAACTGGTCCAAAAATTTCTTCTTGGAATGTTTTCATGCTGTTATTGCCTTTGAAAATCGTCGGCTCAATATAAAAACCTTGTCCAATTTCTTCACGTGCTTGACCACCCGTAAGAATTTGAGCACCTTCTTCACGACCTGTCGCAATACAACCTAAAATTTTATCTTGTTGCTCTTGCGAGGCTTGAGCACCAATCATGGTTTCTGTATCAAGTGGATGTCCCGTTTTAATTCGCTTCACGCGCTCTACAGCCATCTCTAAGAATTTATCAGCAATACTTTCCTGGACTAAAGCGCGTGATGGACAAGTACAAATTTCTCCCTGATTCAGGGCAAACATGGCAAAACCTTCAAGCGCTTTATTTAGATATTCATCATCCTTATCCATGATGTCTTCGAAGAAAATATTTGGAGATTTGCCACCCAGTTCTAATGTCACTGGAATAATATTTTCGGTGGCATATTGCATAATTAATTGACCAACCGCAGTTGAGCCAGTAAATGCAATTTTTGAAATACGTGGATTTGTGGCAAGAGGGCGTCCTACTTCAACACCATAACCATTGACGATATTCAGCACACCTGGTGGTAAAATATCTTGTATCAGTTCAACTAAAACTAGAATACTGACAGGAGTTTGCTCAGCTGGTTTTAAGACAATACAGTTCCCCGCTGCTAATGCAGGCGCAAGTTTCCATGCCGCCATTAAAATCGGAAAGTTCCATGGAATAATCTGTCCAACGACACCCAACGGCTCATGAAAATGGTAAGCGATAGTATCTTCATCAATTTCTGAAATACCACCTTCTTGTGCGCGGATACAGCCAGCAAAATAGCGGAAATGGTCAATACACAGTGGAATATCTGCAGCTAAGGTTTCACGGATAGGTTTACCATTGTCCCATGTTTCTGCCACAGCAAGTAATTCTAGATTCTCTTCTAAGCGATCTGCTATTTTTAATAAAATGTTAGAGCGAGTTGTTGCAGACGTTTTGTTCCATTCAGTTTTAGCGGCATGAGCTGCGTCTAAAGCGAGCTCAATATCCTCGACTGAAGAACGGGGAACTCGAGTAAAGACTTTCCCATCTACGGGAGAAAGATTATCAAAATACTCACCTTTTACTGGAGGAACCCATTTCCCACCAATGAAATTTTCGTATTGTGCTTTAAATTGAACTTTAGAATCTGGTTGATTGGGATCAGCGTAGCGCATAGTGTCCATCCTTTGGTTGTGCTGTAAAGTTATGGAAAATATCTTCGTCTTTGGTATTAGATATCTTCTATTATTGATGAGTTAACATAACCACAATAAGGTTGGAAAAAGGTTGGAATGATGAAGGTTTACAACTGATCAACAAATACTATAACTATAATAAGTACAACATATGCATATTGGGAAATGTTGAGATAATAAGGAATGAACTCAATGCAGACTCTTATCAAGCAAAGACAACAAATAGAAACACTTAGAGAGAAAATCAGTCTTTCAACTGTACAGGCGAAACAACTTGGTCAGCATATTTTAAAGTCTTGGCAAAGATCGAAGTTGGCAGAAATTCCGAAAGAGCGAATGGTAGCGCCGTTGATCACAACGAGTACTGTTGAAAGTAACAGCCTAAATCAAGCATTGAAAATATGTGAACAAGAGTTAAAACATGTTGCACAACAATCATCTATGGTACTTGCGGTAGGCGATATCAACAGCACCATTATTTGGACGGAAGCTAGTCAACAAATGCGTAAGGCTGCAGAACGTGTTCACTTTATTGAAGGCGGTCAATGGCGGGAGGAAGTGGTTGGAACCAATGCTTTAGCATTAACCTTGAAAACTGAAAAATCAAGTTGTGTGTTTTCAAATGAACACTATATGGAGTCTATTCATGATTGGGTGTGCTATGCAGCACCAATTGTTGATCCATTTTCGAAGCAACTCATTGGTGTATTAGATTTATCAACGACATGGGATCATCACAATAGTTTTGGACTACTCGCAGCAGAACGTTGTGCATCTTTAATACAATCAGCATTACTGAATTATCAACGCCAACATTTATTTATTCGTACCTTTGGAATTCCTCAAGTCATATTTAACGGACGTACCTTGGTGGTTACCCCTAGACAGATTGAAATTTTGACAATATTGGCATTATGTCCTCAAGGGCTTAGCTTAGATTCGCTTCATCAAGCTTTGTATGGGGAGCGAAAGGTAAGCATGGGAACTTTAAAAGCTGAAATGTCCCAGCTTCGAGATTTATTGGGTGGAATGTTAGGCTCAAGACCCTATAAATTACTGGCGCATATTGAAGCTGATTTCCTCCAAATCGAAAATGCTTTAGACGTTGGATTTGTTGATAAAGCTTTACAGCAGGTCAATGGTGTAATGCTCGCAAAAACTGAAAGCCCATTCTTATGTTCTTGGCGAAATTGTCTAGATTCGCGTTTGAGTGAAGCAATTTTTAACTATTGTGATGTTGAAGTGCTTTTAAAATACATTGCACGAAATCCTGACGCAGTTGATGCAATGGAGCGTTTAATGGAGTTATCTCCGCAAGATCACTCAGCGCAACAACTTTTACAGCACTATCATAATTGAGTCAAATTAAAGTAAAACACAACAGCCTAAAGCATCTTTTTCATATTGTTAACAACCTTTACTCTCATTTTTTATACCTACAAAAATTTAACGCCGCCATTCCTGATGTAATGCAGTATTGAATTCGATTGAGAATCAAAGAATAAAAAAGAGAATCTGAAGTATATCCAGATTCTCTTTTAGATCTAGCAAATCAAAAGTTTACATTGCAGCTTTAAAAATATTGATAACTTGTTGGAGATCTGCTTTACGTGGGTTAGTGAGCATGCAGGCATCTTTTTGTGCATTTTGAGCCATCACTTCTAAATCTTCCTCCTTAACCGAAAGCTCTTTTAATCCTGTTGGAATGCCAATGGACTGAGAGAGGATTTTGATCGCATCAATTGCTGCATATGCAGCTTCATTAATGGTTAATCCTTCAATATTTACACCCATTAATTCAGCTATTTTGGCATAACGATCAGGGCAGGCAATTAAGTTGAACTCACAGACATGAGGGAGTAAAATCGCGTTACATACACCATGCGGAAGATTATAAAAACCGCCTAATTGGTGAGCCATGGCATGTACATAACCTAAAGAGGCGTTATTAAATGCCATGCCTGCCAAATATTGTGCATAACTCATTGCATCACGTGCTTCAATATTCTCACCATTAGCAACCGCAGGACTCAGCCATTGACTGATCATGCTGATGGCTTTTTCAGCACAGGCATCTGTAATTGGATTTGCTGCTGTTGAAACATAGGCTTCGACTGCATGAGTAAGCGCATCCATACCTGTTGCAGCTGTCAATGCTGCAGGTTTTGCGATCATCAGTTTAGGATCATCTATGGCAATGAGTGGAGTGCAACGCCAATCGACGATTGCCATTTTTACATGAGTTTCTGTATTGGTAATAATACAGAAACGCGTCATTTCCGAAGCAGTTCCTGCAGTTGTGTTGATTGCAATAAGAGGTGTCATCGGAACGGTACTTTTATCGATTCCTTCATAGTCGCGAATGTGCCCACCACCTGCAGTCACTAAACCAATACCTTTAGCACAATCATGTGAAGAGCCACCACCTAAAGAAATAATAAAATCACAAGCATTATTATTGTAGGCTTCCACACCATCGTGAACATTAATATCAGTCGGATTAGGCTCAGCACCTGCAAATATGTAGCTCTCCACTTGCGCTTCTTTTAAATAGCCAGCGATGATATCTGCGACACCAAATTTGTATAAACCTGCATCAGTCACAATCAGTGCTTTTTTAGCGCCCAAATTTTGAGCTTTGCTTCCAACTTCTTTAGCACTACCTGGTCCGAAAAGTGAAACACAAGGGATATAAAACCCGTTTGTTTGGTCTGCAATATTTTTAAAAGCCATGGTGAGATTCCTTTTACCATTTATTGTTGTGTTCGGCGATATTTACCGTGTTTGCAGTATTGGACACGCTTGAGAAGATGTGTACCTACCAAATACCAACCCAATTTCTCCATGGCTCAAAACAAGAAACAGAAAGCAAGAAATAATATTTCAAATGGGTGAAAAGGAGATTGGTCGCAAAGGTCTGTGAAGAGATGGAAACGTTGAAGAATAGAAATATTGTATGACCAAGAGAAAGTCCATTCAGCTTGATCAATACACATTAACAATCAAGACCAGTAAAATGAGGTCTTAGATAAACTGAATTTATAGATTTTTTGAAGAAAGCCAAGCAAAGAGTTGGTCATACACTTGCTGACGAACCAGTTTTTTTGAAAGAACCAAATCATGCAGGCCATCTTTAATTGTCATTACAGTGACATCACCTTGTAATCCTTTTGCATATTTTTCGATGGTTTTTACATCTAAAATCACATCAGAGGTCTGAACATCAATATTGTATTTCTTCGGATTGGTCGTGCGACTTGAGTGCATAACAAGGAGCGGAACTGAAATTTTAGGACCAGATTGAATTTTCTGTTGTGCTTTCACAACAGCACCAATAAAACTCAAATACACTTTGGTGTAGGTTTTAGGTTTAAGCTTGAGATCAAAACTCCATTCACCGTTCAAATTTTCGTGCAAACTCTTCACGTAAAACTTATTTAATTCACTTGGTAATTGCATCAACGGAAATTGCTGAGCTAATTTTGCAATCATTGGAAGCGCATATTTCTTTTTTAATACATTCATATTGAAATCATAAAATGGGCTGTTGGCCCAGATTGCTTTAATCAATGGATGATCAGGGTGTCGAATTGAAAAATAAGTGGCAGTTAAACCGCCTGTAGAATGACCGCATAATAATACCGATTCATTTCCGTCACTTTGAATTGTATTCAATGCGGCATGAATATCTTCATCATATTCGGTTAGGTCTTTCACAAAATAAGGTTTTTGATGCGGAAGTAGTGATCTACCGTATTTTCTAAGGTCAATGGCGTAAAACTGAAAACCTTGGGCATTAAATTTTTTCGCCATTTCTTGTTGAAAGAAATAATCAATAAAGCCATGGATATACAGCACAGCTTTAGTTGATGGAATATCTGATGGACGACGTACTAATGTTGCAATAACCTCACCATCATAATCAGGCGAAAATTTGAAAATATGTTGCTCAAATTTTTCACCTAAAATGTCGGGTTGGTATTTTAGCGTGGTCTCAGCACTCATTTTTTCGATCATCTATTGATTCATTCCCTGATTCAAAATTGTTTATATTGACTATAAATATTCTTTTAAAAGTTGTTCTGTCTCGTTAAACAATCGCTGAGCTAAACTACGATTTTTCGCATGTGCAGATTGAAAAGCTGGTGTTTGCAAACTTTTGTATTGACCTGTTTTCTTAGACCATTCAGGTGATAACGCAATTTGATGAATAAGATTTGCTGGTTTGTTGGGTGAGATTAAGAACAATTTTAAAGCGCGATATTGATAGTTAGGAAGCTCGCGATAAATTTCGGAATCCACACCACCTGGATGAATTGCATTACTGGTGATAGATGTGCCTTTGAGCTTTTCAGCTAAGGCATGACTAAATAGTAAATTTGCTAATTTACTATTTCCATAGCTGAGTACACCGTTATATTTTTTAACAGAATGAAATTTAAATTGATGTGTGTCAATTTTACCCAGAACATGCATCATGGATGCAAGATGAATGATACGGCCTGAAGGCGCGTTTTGAAGTAAAGGTAACAATTGTATTGTCCACACAAAATGTCCTAGATAATTGACGCCTATTTGTTTTTCAAAACCATTAGCCGTTTCTTCTAATTTAGGCGTCATTAGACCTGCATTGTTGACCAAAATATCAATCTGTGAATATTTTTCTTTTAAAGTTTGTGCTGCAGATTTGACTTGATTTAAATCATTTAAATCTAATTCTACAATATCAATTTGACCATGACCTTTGGTGCTGATTTCTGCTTTAGCTTTCTGAGCTTTATCCAAATTACGACAGGCAAGTACGACATGATGACCATCTTCAACAAATTTTTTTGCTGTCGCTAATCCAATTCCTGTATTTGCACCTGTAATCACCACTGTTTTCATTATTGTCTCTAAAGTTCTTAGTATGAGATTGTTTTAATACAGTCAGAGCAGTGAGTCAAACGCACTTTCAAGAAATTTTCATATAATTGTTGCATGATACGAACTGCTTATCTGACTCATACAAAAGTTACAGAATCTGAATAGCACAACTCATTTTAAGATAGAATAATATAGTTATATCGTTGTTATTTTTAAAATTCTTCCAGTCTTTCTTATTTAGGCAAACTGTATGCTGGCGTGTCCTCCGCAAAATCCAAAGCAACGTCATCAATATACTGCACAGGCATTAATTGATCATTGCGATACACTCAAAGCCGTATTTCAGGATCAGTGGTTATATCTATGGACGATTACGCCTGAAAATTTATTCGTAATTGATCAGGAAAATAATAGCTTAGTGATCGCAGATGGACTGCTCACAGTTGAGTGTATCGATGATTATAAAATTCAATTTTATACATCCCACTCAAATGTCGAGATTCAAAAAATTGCGGATTTTATGTTCAATGATTTTAGTTTTATCTTTAATCATAAGGCCTCACATCATTCTTTATATTTAAAAACGAAAGTGCAGTTATTTCGTCAAATGCTGGTTGAAGAAATCTTTAAATGGGTCGATGGAGAAAATCGTGTTGAACAGTGCCTCTATAATTTGACCGATCAGCAAGCGATGCAGTTAGATCGAATCATGATACAAAGTGAGTATTATGATGAACCTCATTTGCTGAATTTCAGTCGATTTGGTGCTCAAATACCTCTGGAAGTTGAACTAAATTTTAAACATCTGTGTTTGGTCAATTCAGTCATAGGAGATAATTTTCTTGCAGTGCAAAAATTGATTCCAGTATACGATCGGTTAAGCACTTCAGCAGAATTAATGTTGCCAAAACGGTTATATCGTATGGCACAAATTTCTTTCGAAGAACAATTTAGCTTATCTCAATTGGTAGACTTAGAGCCTGATTTCAATTTACTCAAACAGCATAACGAGCAAACACCGCATTTATTAGGTTTTACACGTTGGATCAAACGAGGGTATTGGCAGTATCAAGATATTTTCAATAAACAAAATTTTTTAAATAAAGATGTGCAGTATTGGGTAGAAGATATAGCGCAACAGTCGCCACTGTTTATACACAAAAGAGCAGTGAATTGGTTATTTAAACAAGATTATCTTGTCATCGACTGGGTAAGTGAAAATTTAAAAGATCCCAATATTCGATTGGCTGTCACCGCTTTAAGTTTTGTGGATTGCTCTAAAGTACATCCGCATGTCATACAACTCTCGATTCAATATTTTGAACAGGTTATCGGTCGTTTATTTATTTCTGAGTGTTTACGTATTTCACAGCAACAAGCATGGTTTGAACTATCTGCTGAGCATCATTCATATGCATTGAATGAGGCACAAAATGCTCAAGATTTTAAAAAATCACAGCCACTCACGGCTTCTATTTTATATCTTAAGGAATGGTTGGACTTGTTATGGTCATTGGATCAGCAAGGATTGAGTTCAGTGAAATATGTCTTTAAACGTATTTCTCAAGTGATGCAGTCTTATATGTTGTTTTTAAATGACTTAGTTAAAGATCTACCTGATGAAATCATCAAATTTATTGAGCCCTCAACACAACATCAAACGCATTTTCATTTCTTGATGCAGCAGTATCATATCAATCTAGATGAGTTTAGGCAGCGCTTTAAACATCCAAACTCTCAATATAACCGCAGCAATAGTATTTTTGACTCTTATGTCGCAGATTATCTCATTGATTTTTTTCAACAAGATCGAACCATTGCGAAAAACATGACATGGCCCGCATGGTATCAGCAAGCAATACGTTGGCATCAGCATTTACATTATGTGGATACATTGACGACTTTGAAATTGAGACATGCTGAAAGTCATTGGAAACGAGTATCACCTCAAGCAGTCATGTATACAGAGAATTGGAAATTTGTGGAGTTGAATGAATTAGAGCAAATTATTCAAGAGTCTGTAAATTATAAACATTGCCTGGCTTTATCTTATACCCAAAGAATTATTGATGGTGAATATGTGGCGTTCCATATGTCAAATTTACATGATCCCTCACAGCATTTGACACTCGGTTGTTTTTTTAAATTCGATCAGCTTCATTTTGACCAACTGCGTTTGCCCAATAATGAAGTTGCTGATCTAAAGGTTGTGAGGGAGGCCAAAGCGTTTGTACATCAAGTCAATGAAATGTTGATTTGGAATTTTGGGGATCCTGAACAAATCAACAGCTGATGCGCCTTAAATTGATGTATTCAAGCGTTAACATGATCACAAGGCTGATTTTTGGCTTAACTTTTTGATGAAATGTCGTTAGGCTATGAGCGTTCAAATTAGGTTAAGCACATATGAAACAAGAAACTGCACTGAAGTTAATGAAAGCAGGAGAAAATGTCTTTTTGACAGGTTCTGCGGGTGCAGGAAAAACGTATACGCTTAATCAATATATTAATTATCTTAAAGCGCGAAAAGTTTCAGTCGCCATTACCGCATCTACAGGCATTGCAGCCACACACATGAATGGGATGACCATTCATACGTGGGCGGGGATCGGGATCAAAGATTTTTTATCAGATGATGATCTAAAGCGCATGAAAGAGCGCAAATATCTTAAAGAGCATTTAGAAAATGCGCAGGTATTGATCATTGATGAAATTTCGATGTTACATGCAAAGCAGCTTAATTTAGTTAATCAAGTGCTCAAGTTTTTTAAAGAGTCTGATGAAGCATTTGGTGGCATACAGGTGATTGCCGCTGGAGATTTCTTCCAGTTACCACCAGTCGGACGCAATGACGAAAAAAATCGAGATAAATTCTGTTTTATGTCCCAAGCTTGGGTAGAGGCGAAATTTCGTGTTTGTTATTTAACCGAACAACATCGACAAGATGACTCAGTCTTGAATGATATTTTGAATGCAATCCGTGCGCAAAATATTCAAGCTGAGCATATTCAAGCTTTACAACAAACGCGTGAGCAAGATATTGGTGAAACATTTACACGTTTGTATACCCATAATATGGATGTTGATGCCATTAATTATCGTCATTTAAATGAGATTGATGGGGATGGTCATCAATTTTGTGCACAAATGGATGGTAATGAAAAATTAATCGAGACATTAAAATCTTCCGTTCGTGCACCAGAAGAATTGACCTTAAAGAAACATGCCAAAGTCATGTTTGTAAAAAACAATTTTGATGTGGGTTATATCAATGGCAGCCTTGGTGAAGTCATTGGCTTTGAAGAAGTAGATGATCACGGGGTATTACCTAAAGTGAAATTAACAGACGGCACTGTTCTGGTGGTCGAACCTGAAACCTGGTCTGTTGATAATGATGCAGGAAAGACAATCGCGAGTTTTTCCCAAGTTCCTTTGCGGTTAGCTTGGGCGATTACTATTCATAAGTCTCAAGGGATGACTTTATCGGCGGCGGAAATCAATTTGGCGAATACCTTTGAAAAGGGTCAGGGCTATGTCGCCTTATCTCGTTTGAAATCTATTGATGGTCTGAGGTTGCTCGGCTTCAATGAGCAAGCATTAGAATTAGACAGTTTAGCAATTAAAGCCGACAGAAGATTTCAAGAACTCTCTGATGAAGCAGAAGCGCATTTTGGTGATGCTGATTTAGAAGCGCAACATAAGGCATTTATTCGGCACTGTGGTGGCACACTCAATGAGCTTGAGATTAGTCGTAATGAGAAAAAAATTGCCAAAAATGCAGGCAAAGCCAATTATGCCACCGCGACTCTCGATGAAACTCGCGAACTCTTTGAAAATGGTTATGAAATTCAGGATATTGCGGTTGAGCGTGGTTTAACGCCAGCAACCATTATTAACCACTTAGGCAAACTCCATCGTGAGCAGGGATTAGATATCTCGGTTGCTCATCCTGGGGATGAAGTCGTTGAACAAGTACGTAAAATCTATAAAAAATTACTTAAAAGACAGAGTCCTGAACATTTCGGTGAAGATGGTGCGATCAAGTTGCGTCCGATCGTGGAAAATACCAATCCGCGTATGGGCTATGACCAAGTGAGATTAGCCTTATTATTCATTGAATAATGAGTTACGCATTTGAAATTGATTTTTTAACACACAAGCAAAGGGAATTAAGATGCCACAGATGATCGTTGAGTATTCGGATAATATCCAAAATTTAGATGCGCAAGCGTTACTTTTAGGCTTAAACCACGCTTTATTTGATACAGGTCTAGTGGGGCATCCTTCTGATATCAAATCACGTATTCGTGCTAATAGTGATTTCCTGATTGGTTTTGGCGAAGAGCCTCAAGCCTATATTCATGTTCGTTTAGGGATCATGACGGGGCGTAATGAAGAGCAAAAGAATCTTATTTCAGATCGCTTAAATGAGTATCTTCATAGCTTTAATGGTTATCATACTCAAGGCTTAACGGTTCAATTGATCATTGAGTTAGCGGAAATGCCAAAAGAGCATTATCGTAAAGGTAGAGTTCAGAAGTAAGACTAAAAAGGCTGAAGTGATCTTCAGCCTATCGTTATGCAGCAAAAGTCAGTATTTCGATATCTGCACTGTTTTGAATTTTTTCAGCCGAATAGCTATAGAGTTCATCGATGAAAGCGACATTAAAACTTCCGACAGTTTGAGCCTGCGTATAAGCGAGCTTACCTGCGATGGCAAAGTGTACATGGGCAGCAATACATGCAATGGTTGGGTTTGTTACGCCAGCATAAGCAGCAATTAATGCACCTAAGGCGCATCCTGTAGCGGTAACTTTTGGCTGTAAATGTGAACCTCCATTAATCTTAACCATACATCCATAAGACTTAGAAAGAATAAAATCAGATTCGCCAGAAATTGCGATACATTCAGAGTAATCTAATAAAGTTTTTGCCTGTTCTACTACGGCAGCGCTATCGAGGGTACTGTCTACACCCTTAGATTGATTTTGTTGTCCTGCTAAGCTCCCAATTTCTGAAGCATTACCTCGGATAATGGTGGGTTTAAACCGCAATAAATCATTTGTAATTTCAGTACGCCATGGCAAAACAGCACTATAGCCAACAGGATCTAATACCCAAGGTATATTTTTTTTGTGAGCAGTTTCTGTGGCAATTTTCATTGCGGCAACTTGTTCTGTATGAGGAGTCCCTAAATTGATACTTAAAGCTTGACTAATACTCACGAAACTTTCAGCTTCAAAAGGATTATCAATCATGGCAGGTGAGGCACCAGCAGCTAACAGTACATTTGCGACATAGTTGGCAGCAACCTGATTGGTCATACAATGCACTAAAGGTTGAGTGGTTTTTAACAGATGCCATGCTTCAATGACCTGTTTAAGAATCTCTTGGGTTTGAACCACAATATCTTTTGGAGCATTTGCTATCAAGTTTTCTGGATGATTCATAGTCGTTCGCTAGCGTGTAAAATAGTGGTCTTGGTGATTACAATTACGACAAATTAAACTGACATAGTCATCTGCGTCATAATCCACAGAAAGTTCATTCGAGCCACAATTCATACAACGTTTTTGTGAGTAGAAATTTAAACGTGGCTCGATTTTACTCCACGATCGCCAAACAGGTTGAAAAAAGATTGATTCATCATAGCCTAGAAAATGAAAAAATAAGATTTCGCTCATTTTACTTAAAGGCAAGTTAGGTAGCCTTGGCAGTGTTGAGGTTTCCCATTTTTCAGCTAAAGAACGTTCACGATATTGCTGTAAAGTCTTTTTTAAAAGGTTGGTATTGATAAAATTTTCATTACGGGCTTGGAGTGCTTTCTGATGGTGCAAATACTCAAGCGCAGTTTGAACTAAATAATAGATTTGACCCACAGCAAGAGAATCTAATAATCTAAAACAAAAGGTTTGAAAACTCTGATTTCCAGCAATTTGAACGCCCCAAGTACGACAGTAGTATTGCGCAAATTGAATAATTTCTTGGTACAACAGAGTGTAGAGTGCACTTTTGACTTCATCACTATTTTTAAATGGTACACCTTGACTCAGATTTTCATAAAAGAGCTGACGTAACGCTTGAGTAATACTAAACAAGCTCGGCTCGGAATAGCCGTCAAGACGGACATTAATATAGTATTGACTGAGTTCACTCGAAAAGTCACGTGGGACAAGAATATTGTCTTTCAAAAGTTGTTTCATCAAATGATTTTGAAATAAATAACTTGGGGTAATGGTGTGATATTTAATATTTTCCCAATCGATGAATTCTTGATGTTGGGTATGCTCATGAACTTGTTGATCTAATATTGAGAGTAAAAACAACTTGTGCATAAAGCTCAGTTGATGCAAATCGAGTTCTTGTATGTCTTTATTCTTCGATGCAATTTTACGTTGTTCTTGAATGCGAGTTTCCTGCATCATTTTCTTTCGTTTTGCTGTGCAACGCTCACAATGACAGTTGCGGTTTTCATCTTGAAAGACTTGATGATGGCAGTGAGAGCATTGATGGAATAGGATTTCTTTATCAAATTCTTCTGCTTCAATAAAGTACATACTGGCCTGACAAAGTGGACAGAAACTACTTTCATCAGCATTTTTTTGGAGAATTTGCAACATGGTAGCACTTTAATTTCAAGATGAAAGAATTATACACACGATTGTTCAACATCGCTTGATTGAGTCAGTATTGAAAACAAATCTGACTGGTGTTGCGATCAATAAAATAAGCAGGTGAATGCCTGCTTATGTGAAATATATGAATAGATCGAACCCGAAAATCATTTCCTCAAATGTTAGATCGACCTAGATGGAGGATTTAATAGGTTAAAGGGCAAGGGAGCTCTGAATCGGAAAAATGTTGCATTTTAGCTTGGATCAGTACCTGAGATTTCTTTTGAGATAATCTCTTGATTCCGAGTGCATCATAGTTTTTCAATACAGCTGTGACTTCTGATGTTTCAATAGGCATTCCCTCGCTGTTTAAAAATGCTGCAATCACGCGATGATCAATTTTAGCAGCATCCATCATCTGCATGGTTTTGATGTTTTCTACTCTGACTATGTGGTCCCTGATGAGCATATTTCACCTCATTTATGATTTATAAGTTTTTTGATGATTACCGCTCTTAAACTGAAGCAATAATTATGCTTGAAAATAAAGAAGTGAATTTTTGTTACATTTCTATCGTACTTAGACAAGATATTTGAAACGGGTAATAAAGAAGCAAACTGTTGTTACTACAAATAAATTAAATTGAAAAAAACATGAATAGACCCATATTAAATAGAGCGTCAAGCACAGACAATTCGTCAATTTTGACCTATGATCAATTGACTTCACATAAAAGCATAATCGCTGTAAAGAACAGCTTATAGGACGAGTTATGAATATCGCGGCAAATCCAGTGATCGAAGCAGATCAAACGATTTTTTTGAAAGATTATCAGAAGCCAGCATTTGTCGTGGATTCGATTGATTTAAATATCCAAGTCTATGACGATCATGCGATGGTGACAGGCACACTAAAAATGCAACGTCAGACTGAAGGTGATTTGGTGTTGCTTGGTCGTGAGCTTGAGTTGAAGTCAATTACACTGAATGGTCAAGAGTTAGATTCTTCGCAATATCATCTAGATGATGAACAGTTAGTGATTAAAGATGCACCTGATGATGCATGCATCGTTACAGTCGTTGAAATTCATCCTGAATCAAACACACAACTTGAAGGTTTATACCAAGCAGCATCTGATCTGTTTGTAACTCAAAACGAGCCAGAAGGCTTTCGTAAAATTACGTTCTATCCAGACCGTCCAGATGTGCTGTCTGTTTTCACAACACGTGTCGAAGCGGATAAGAAATTTCCAGTCCTACTGGCGAATGGTAATTTAATTGAAGCGGGTGAAGTAGGCGAAGGACGTCATTATACCATTTGGCAAGATCCAACCAAGAAACCAGCCTATCTCTTTGCATGTGTCATTGGAGACTTAGCGGTTTTAAAAGATCGTTACGTCACTTCTGAAGGTCGTGATGTAGCTCTAGAAATTTATGCTGAAGAAAAAGATATTCCTAAGTGCCATATTGCCATGGAAGCACTTAAACATTCTATGCGTTGGGATGAAGAGCACTATGGATTACCTTATGATTTAGACAATTATATGATTGTCGCGACCAGTGCATTCAATATGGGTGCAATGGAAAACAAAGGGCTTAATATTTTTAACACATCATGTGTTTTAGCTGATGAAGAATACACGACTGATGCTGCGATTATGCGTGTTCAATCTGTTATCGCTCATGAATATTTCCATAACTGGACGGGTAATCGAATCACTTGCCGAGACTGGTTCCAACTTTGTTTGAAAGAAGGTTTAACCGTTTTCCGTGATCAATCTTTTTCTGAGGATTTGCAGTCTGCTGCTGTTCAACGAATTGATGATGTAGCAGTGCTTAAAGCGCACCAATTCCCTGAGGATTCAGGCCCATTGTCTCATCCTCCACGTCCAGATCATTTCGTAGAAATTAATAACTTCTATACAGCGACTGTGTATGAAAAAGGTGCAGAAATTAACCGAATGATGGCGACTTTATTAGGTAAAGAAAAATTCCGTAAAGGAACGGATGAGTATTTCCGTCGCCATGATGGTCAAGCTGTGACTGTGGAAGATTGGGTTGCTGCATTATCAGCAGGTTCTGGTGTGGATTTATCAGGATTTTTAACTTGGTATAACCAACCGGGCACACCTAAGCTTGAAGCTAAAGGTGAGTATGATGCTGAGCAAAAAACTTATCGTTTAAAATTTAAGCAAAGTTTAAAACCACATCCAAAATATCCAAACTTAAAAGCGGTTCCAATTCCTGTCGCTTTGGCTTTGTTTGATGAACACACTGGTGAGCAACTTCAACTTGAATGCTCGGCTTTGGTTGAAGATAAAGTCAAAGATGGTGTTTACTTATTCACGAATGATGAAGCAACGATCGAGTTTAAAAATGTGGAGAAGGTGCCTGTAATTTCACTATTACGAAATTTCTCTGCACCCGTGAATTTAGAGTTTAATTATACTGATGAACAGCTTGCGTTCTTATTACAGTACGAAACCAATGGCTTTAATCAGTGGCAAGCGACGCAAACATTGCTTGAGCGCATCTTATTAAATGACCAACCTGCTGACATATATATTGAAGCGATGTTAAAAACGCTACCTAGAGTAATTCAGCAAGATCCGCTGTTAGCTTCACGTTTATTTGATGTTCCGAGTGAAGGTTATTTGGGTAGCCGTATTGACTACGATTATCAACCGACAGCGATCTATGAAAAGCGTAACGCTCTATTAGATACTTTGTCTCGCCGTTTAGGTGATTTTGCTAAAGAAACTTATTTATCATTAGATCCAGCAACACAGTCAGATTTTTCCCAAGCTATGGGTACACGTGCTTTAAAGAACATCATGCTTTCTTTTATTGCGCGTCAAGGAGATGAAGCTGCATTTGACTTAGCTGAGCAACAGTATCGTCAAACACGTAATATGTCTGAACGTTTAGGTGCTTTAAAAGTGTTGGTGTGGAATGATGCACCGCAAGCTGTTGAGATTTTAGAAGATTTCTATACGCGTTTTAAAGATGAGGCTCTATCAATGGATCAGTGGTTTATGATCCAAGCAGCTCATCCGAAAGCGACAGCAGAAACGATTCAAAAACTGACATCACATGCTGATTACGATCTTAAAGTACCTAATCGAATCCGTGCTGTAACTGGTGGTTTAAATTCAAACCCTGTGAATACTTGGAGTTTTGGGGTAGATCACATTATTCAGTTGGCTCAATATTTGGATGAAAAGAATCCGATTGTAGGCTCACGTTTGTTACAACTTTTGTCACGTTGGTACACGTTAGCCCAACCTCAACAAGCCGAAGTCAAAGCGAAACTCGAAGCATTGAAACCTATCGTGAAATCTAAAAATGTATCGGAAACTTTAAATAGTATGCTTGCTGTTTAAATCACAAATAAAAAACCAGTGCAATGCACTGGTTTTTTTTGACTCAACAGAATCAAGCTTGCATGGTCATTAGACTTGCATTACCACCTGCAGCTGCGGTATTAATACTAATTGCACGTTCAATAAAGAAGCGTTCTAAAGGAATGTCATAATTACTAGGCTCTAGATGTGTAATTCCGATGATCGGACCTTGTCGCTGAGCCACTTTATCTTGCAATTTTAACAGTTGATTTTTGGTGCCATGATGTAGAATTGCATCAAAACTACCTGTCTCAATATCAGCAATGATGGCGATACGTTGAGCGACTTCTTTAGGCATAGACGGTAAGTATTTTAAAACAAACGTATTCTCACCTAGAACAGTTGGCTGAGAGCCAACCGCGAGAACGGCATGAAGTTGATGAATCTGATCTATTTCTTGATCTGCCAAGCTTAAAACACGATGTCTCGGTAACACAACATATTGATTACTTTCACCTGTTGGTCCTTGTAATTCATAGCTATGTCCGACACAACTTGGTTGCAACGCCTTCATTTGATAATGCGGAAATGACTTATTGACCCAATCTTTATATTGATTCAATAAATTTTGATGTTCAGTCAATTCAACGCCTTGGCTCGTTGCATAAGGTTGTGCAATTTTTTTATGTGTACATTCATGCATTAATCGATAAATGTACATTGGTCCACCAGCTTTTGGACCTGTACCAGATAAACCTTCTCCACCGAAGGGTTGTACACCCACAACAGCACCTACAATGTTGCGGTTAATATAGAGATTTCCAACTTCTGCTTTTGAAATTACGGTTTGTATGGTTTCATCGATACGCGTGTGTAAGCCCATAGTCAAACCATAGCCTTTGGCATTGATTTGATCAATAAGTCGATCAAGTTCGCCATATTTATAAGTAATGACATGCAGTACTGGACCAAAAACTTCACGTTCAAGATCATCTAAATGTGGTAACTCAATCAAAGTCGGCTTAACAAATGTGCCTTGATTGAGGTGGGAATCATCCTGATCCCGCATGAGTTGTTGAACAGGATAACCCAAAGATTTCATTTTATTGATATGTTGATCAATGGTTTGTTTTGCTTCGCGATCAATTACAGGACCGATATCAGTTTTTAATAAACTTGGAATACCCACACGCAATTGCTTCATCGCACCTTTGAGCATTTTGATCACGGTATGCGCATTATCTTCTTGAACACATAAAATTCGCAGTGCTGAACAACGTTGACCTGCACTATCAAATGCTGAGCTGACAACATCTAATACCACTTGTTCAGTCAGGGCAGAAGAATCTACGATCATGGCATTTTGACCGCCAGTCTCTGCAATGAGAGGTATTGATTGACCAAATTGATTCAGTCGTTTTGCAACGGTTTTCTGCAAAATTTTCGCAACCTCAGTGGACCCTGTAAACATAATGCCTTGAATACGATGATCACTACTGAGTTGTGCACCCACTGTTTCACCACGTCCTGGCAAGAGTTGTAAGACAGATTGTGGTACGCCAGATTCCCAAAGAATCTGAACTGCAATTGAGGCAATTAAAGGAGTCTGCTCCGCTGGTTTGGCGATTACAGTATTCCCTGTTACAAGTGCCGCCGCGATTTGACCTGTAAAAATTGCCAATGGGAAGTTCCAAGGACTAATACACAGTACTGTACCTAAGGGTTGAATAACGGCTTTGTGTTCTAGATCTTTCACTTGTGCTGCGTAGTAGCGTAAGAAATCTACTGCTTCGCGTACTTCAGCAATCGCATTGGCAAATGTTTTACCGCTTTCGCGACTGAGCAGAACCATTAGCTCTTCAAGTCGAGACTCCATCACATTGGATGCTGTAATTAAATATTCTGCACGTTGATCTTTTTCTAAATTTTGCCAATCCTGCTGTGCTTCAGTCGCATTAACTAACGCCATTTCCACTTGCATGGCATGAGTCTCCGTCACTTCACCGACAATATCTTGATGGTTCGCAGGATTGAGAATTGCCATTGACTCTGTATCGTGTACGGATTCATCTAATCTCAGACCCATTGGGGTGGCTTTAATTTGAACTTTAGACCATTGTTGATAAGTATGATTCAAATGTTCAAGGTCTTGGTCATTTGCAAGATCAATTCCAAGAGAGTTAGGGCGATGATCAGCATATAAATGTTTCGGATATGGAATAGCAGGGTGCTTTAATCCAACTTTGCCTTCGATTCGACTTGTGACATCAATGGTTTGATGTGGATTTTCAATCAACTCATCAATTTTGAGTGTTTTATCAGCAATACGATTTACAAAAGACGTGTTTGCCCCATTTTCAAGCAATCGTCTAACCAAATAAGCCAAAAGGGTTTCGTGATTTCCGACAGGTGCATAAATTCGGCAAGGTACGCCAAGTTTATCATCTGCTTTAGAACCGACGACTTGTTCATAAAGTGGTTCACCCATGCCATGTAAACATTGGAATTCGTATTGTCCCTTATAATATTGTTCAGGATTTGCCAAATGATAAATAGTGGCTAAGGTTTGTGCATTATGTGTTGCGAATTGTGGATAAATAAAGTCTGGTTCGGCTAAAAGTTTGCGAGCACATGCAATATAAGATAAATCTGTGTGCACTTTTCGAGTAAAGACAGGATAATCGGTCATGCCTTCAACTTGTGCTTTCTTAATTTCACTGTCCCAATAGGCGCCTTTGACTAAACGAATCATTAAACGTTTTTGACTACGCTTAGCTAAATCAATGATGTAATCGACCACGTAAAAACATCTTTTTTGATAAGCTTGAATCACAAATCCAATGCCTTTCCAGCCATTCAATTTTGGTTCGAAACATAAGCGTTCAAGAAGTTCCAATGAAATTTCCAGCCGATCAGTTTCTTCAGCATCGATATTTAGACCAATATCATATTGTTTCGCTAGAACCGCTAAATTAAAGACTTTGTGATAAAGCTCATCGTGTACACGGTCAATTTGCGAGCGTTGATAACGTGAATGAAGCGCCGAAAGTTTGATTGAGATCCCAGGGCCTTCGTAAACATCTTTGTTGGATGATGCCTTACCAATCGCATGAATCGCATTTGTATAATCTTGATAATAGCGCTCTGCATCATGATCTGTAAGCGCTGCTTCACCTAACATATCATATGAGTAACGAAAGCCTTGTTCTTCTAATCGTTCGGCATTATTTAACGCCTCATCAATGGTTTCACCTGTCACAAACTGTTCACCCATCATACGCATAGCAACATCAACGGCTTTGCGAATAATGCCACGACCACTTCGTGCCAAGATGCCTGTGAGAAGACCAGATAGACTATTTGCTTTAGGTGTTTCCATTAACTTACCAGTTAACATTAAGCCCCATGCTGCCGCGTTTACAAACATTAGGCTGCTTTGACCTAAATGATCTTTCCAATTACCTTGGTTGATTTTGTCTTTGATCAATAAGTCACGTGTTGCTTTATCAGGGATACGTAACAGCGCTTCAGCTAAACACATGAGCGCAATACCTTCTTGTGAAGATAATGAAAATTCTTGTAATAAACCCTGTACAATGCCTGCTTTGCCCGCTGACCCTTTACGTTCACGTAATGAATGCGCTAAATTGAAGGCTAATTGATAAATTTTGTCTGAAATTTCTTGATCAATCTCGGTCTGTTCGAGAAGTGTTTCGACACATTCAGATTCATCACGGCGCCATGCACGATTTATTTCTAATTCTAGATCTGATTTATCTTTAAATTCAGTAATGTCTTGAATGTCTATTGGGCGAGAAAGGGGTGAGCTAAGTTGTTCCATGAGATATACGCCAGCGTCCTGTGACAATGAAATAGATTTATCTTTAAGGTTTATTTAATTTATAATTACAGAAAATATGGTGCATAACTCACTATAATTAGAGTTAAATTTAGAGAATAATTCGCATGCAGACTCAAATGATGACCTTGGATCGTACAGATTTAAAAATTTTAGATATCTTGCAAAAAGATGGGCGTCTATCAAATATAAAACTTGCTGAAATGGTCAATCTTTCTCCCACAGCAGCGCTTGCTCGAGTACAAAAACTAACCAAAGATGGATATATTACAGGTTATGAAGCCAAGTTAAATCCAGATCTGCTGAATCGAAGTTTTGTGGTATTTGTCGAAATTTTATTAGATAAAACAACTCCAAATGTATTAGAAGAATTTTCTGATGCAGTCAGAAGTTACCCTGAAATTGTTGAATGTCACATGATCAGCGGTGGGTTTGATTTTGTAGTTAAAATTCGTTGCGCCAACATGGAAGAGTTTCGTAAGATCTCTGGACAGGTTTTATGGCAACTGCCTGGCATCAAAGAAACCCGTAGCTATCCAGTGATGGAAGTTATTAAGGAATCTTCGCAAGTGCAACTTAAGCAAACATTTAAAAAGTAAATGTATAAGAAAGGGGCTATAAGCCCCTTAATTTTTTATTTCTCATTACCTTCCATTTTTGATTTCTTGCATTTCAATTTCATATTTCTGTTGAGCTTCATCAAAACGGTCAGTCACATCTTGCGCTGGCGGGCGGCCTAATAAACTCACCACCATAATACTCACCCAAGATAAAATAAAGCCAGGAATGATTTCATAGACGCCAGTATCAGCCATGGTGTTTTTCCATACAATGACGGTAACAGCACCAACAATCATACCTGCCAATGCACCATTGATGGTCATTCGCTTCCAGAAGAGAGAAAGGATAATCAGTGGTCCAAATGCTGCACCAAAGCCAGCCCATGCATAAGCAACTAAACCGAGTACCTTGCTGTTCGGATTCATTGCAAGGAAGATCGCCATAATCGCAACGATTAATACCATCAAACGACCTACCCAAACCAGCTCGGTTTGTGAGGCAGATTTACGAATAAATGCTTTGTATAAGTCTTCTGTAAGCGTGGTAGAGCATACCAATAGTTGGCAGCTTAGGGTACTCATTACTGCAGCAAGAATCGCTGCAAGAATCACTCCTGCAACCCATGGATTAAATAAAATTTTAGTTAATTCCATAAAAACAGTTTCAGGATTTGCATTGACTGCAGCACTGAGTTGAGGAAACGTATCAAAGTAAGCGATTCCGAAATAACCGACAGCGACTGCACCACCAAGACATAGAATCATCCATGTCATTCCAATTCGACGTGCTGCTGGAATAGACTTCACGGAATCTGCTGCCATAAAGCGCACAAGAATATGTGGTTGACCAAAGTAGCCAAGTCCCCATGCCATTGAAGATAAAATTGCTACAGTGCTGAGATCTGAAAGTAAATTATTCGCTAATGGGTGTGCGGATTCCACAATGACACTAACTTGCTGAGCATTTTCACCAATGGCTAAATAAGTCATTACTGGAGCAAGTAAAAGCGCAAAGATCATCAGGCCTGCTTGGAATGTATCTGTCCAACTGATGGCTAAAAAACCACCAATACAGACATAACTAATCGTTGCTACTGCTCCAATCCACAGGGCTGTGTTGTAATCCCAACCAAATAGGCTTTCAAATAAACGTGCACCTGCGACCATGCCAGAGGCACAATAAATTGCAAAGAAAATCAAAATTACAAAAGCTGAGATGATACGAAGAACTTTTTTCCGATCACCAAAGCGGCTGGTGAAATAGTCGGGGAGAGTCAATGCGTTATGTTGTATTTCGGTATGAACACGTAGACGACCCGCGACCAACAGCCAGTTCAACCAAGCACCGATAATTAAACCAATGGCAATCCAAGCTTCGGATAAACCTGAGAGATAAATTGCACCAGGTAGGCCCATGAGTAACCAGCCACTCATATCTGATGCACCTGCGGATAATGCAGTGACGACACTGCCTAAACTCCGACCACCTAAAATATAATCATCAAAATTATTCGTGGCTTTGTAGGCATAAAGCCCAATGCCAAGCATCGCCACAATATAAAAAATAAATGTGATTAGCGTAGGATTTAATTGGCTCATTGCTATGCCATCCTTTGTCTGTCCTAAATGACCATCTTTCCGAGATGAATTTTTAATCGAATTATTCGAGGAGCTGATTCAAGCACGTTTTGAAAATTACGCTCTGTTACATTTGAGTGAGATTTATAGTTGTTTAGTGAAACTGAATGTAATTTTGGTTACAAAGACTATTTTTTCAAAAAAGTTTACTTTGAGGTTTAAAACAATTCTATAAATGATTATTTTTAACATAAAGTTACATTTGTCACTTAAACAGCGAAGTTGTAATTTTTTATTGCATAAAGAAGTATTAAATCAATAGTGAAAATAAGCATGAAGCCTATTATCGATATTGCACGATAATGGTGCATTATTGTTGAGTAATAAAAGTGTCTACGGTTCAATTTGATAAAACAAGAATAGAGCATGATCTGCTCGGTGAAAAAGCGGTTCCTTTCGATCGTTACTATGGGATTCATACCCTGCGTGCGATGGAGAATTTTCAGATTTCGCATCAACAAATAGGTGAAAACATACATTTTATTCGTGCATTGGCACAGGTAAAAAAAGCATCAGCACAGACAAATTTAAAATTTTCCAAATTGAGTCAAGATGTCAGCCAAGCGATTCAATGGGCTTGTGATCAACTGATTGAGCAGCCTGAAAGTTGGAAATCATCATTTCCAATTGATATTTATCAGGGTGGGGCTGGAACTTCTATTAATATGAATAGTAATGAAGTGGTGGCTAACCTTGCACTCGAGCATCTCGGCTTGCCTAAAGGTCAATATGATGTAATTCATCCAAACGACCATGTGAATAAATCGCAATCGACCAATGATGTTTATCCAACTGCATTGAGACTAGCAACATATTACAGTTTAGAAGATTTATTGTCTCAAGTTCGCTCATTAATCGCTGCTATTGAGATCAAAGCATCTGAATTTCAACACGTAATTAAAATGGGGCGAACTCAACTCCAAGATGCTGTACCCATGACACTCGGACAAGAGTTTCGTGCATTTGCGACGCTATTAAAAGAAGACTATCGCCTCATCCAAAAGATGCGTCATTTACTGCTAGAAATAAATTTGGGTGCGACTGCGATTGGAACGGGTGTGAACACACCTCATGGATATGCACTAGAAGTGGTTCAAACGCTTTCTCAAATTACTGGATTGAAATTACAAGGTGCTGAAGACTATGTTGAAGCCACCAGTGATTGTGGCGTATTTATTATTCTATCAAGTACTTTAAAGCGTTTAGCCGTCAAGCTCTCAAAAATTTGTAATGACCTGCGCTTATTAAGTTCAGGGCCTCGTACGGGATTAGCTGAAATTAGATTACCTGAATTACAAGCTGGCTCATCCATTATGCCTGCGAAAATCAATCCAGTTATTCCTGAAGTAGTGAATCAAATTGCTTTTAAAGTCATTGGTAATGATTTGACAGTGACCATGGCAGCTGAAGCGGGGCAATTACAATTAAATGTCATGGAACCTGTAATTGCACTGACCATAAATGAATCAACCAATTTATTAATTCAAGCAATGCAAACACTGGAAAACAAGTGTATTCAAGGTATTACTGCAAATGAACAGTCTTGTTACGATGCAGTGATGCGAAGTGTTGGTATCGTCACATTATTAGATCCGATCTTAGGTCATGCCAAATGTGATGAAATTGGGAAGGTTTGTCTTGCAGAAAATAAAACCATTCAGCAAGTTGTCATTGAGCAGAATCTTTTGACGCAAGAGCAGTTAAATCAAATTTTCTCTTTTGAAAATTTAGTGTCTGAGATCGCTGGTCATGTTGTCGATGATATGAACATGGACAAAGTAAGCTAATAGAGTAGGTAGAATCTGAAAGTCAATTGAATATGAATTGATGGCATATTTCATTCAATGAGGTATGCCATTTTCATTGAAACTTTTAAGTATAATTTCTTAATTGAATGTTTATAATAATTAAAATTTTGAGCCATCAATACAAACATTATAATTTAGAGAAAATGAATGAAAAGAATAGTAATAAGCACGCTGCTGTGTTCGATGATGCTGGCATCCTGTTCAAAAAAATAGAGGAACACTCTGCTGAAGCAGTTCAAGAAAACACTGCTGATACGCAAGTTGATATGCAAGAAGCGGCTGAACCAAATACTTTGCCCGTCCAGGAGTAAAAACCTGAGGTCATATTAAATCAAGAGGTTAATCCGGTTGAACTTACTCGTCGTATGGTTCGAGAGGCGCAAGTTAACTTTACCGTTAAAGATGTGGTGAAAAGCAGTTTAGAGATTGAAAAAATAACCCTTGAAGCAGGCGGATTTATTGAAAGAAAAGATATTGATTTCAATGTGGTTGATCTTAAACGTCAGAATATTTCAGAAGGTAAAGTAAAAGTATTTGAAAAAGTTGAACCTATATCTTTTATGGTGCTACGTGTACCGAGTGAGCGTGCCCCACATGTTGTTAATCAACTTTTACCTTTAATGTTTTTTCTGAATCAGCAACGCTATAGTGCACAACGTTTTGAATTGAAGCTTCTTCAAGAAAAAATGAATCAAGCACAGACTATTTCAAGTCAAGCACGACTAGCTCATTTGAATGAAATCACACGGCTCACTTAACTCGAAGTTCAAGACCGTGTTAAATTCAGTACGATCAGTTTACAACTGAATCAACCAACACTGGTCCGAGAAAGGGTTGATATTGATATTGATGCAGTGGCGCGATTAAATGGTGATCACTTTATTCAGCGTGCTTGGAATAGCATCAAATATGGCTGGCAATTTGTGCTCGATCTTTTGGTGTTTTTATTAATGATTTGGCCTTTTTATTTGATTGTCTTAATTGGCTTCTGGTTATATCGATGGTTAAAACCTTATTTTGATAAACTCAAATAAGCCCATGCCTCAATTTGGCTGAACTGAAGAAAGAAGTTTAGCCAAATCTTGCATTCCTTCGGTTGCTGATTTTGAGATACATGTATAGTGTTGTGGCACACGGCCGAGATCGGCTTTAGGGTCGATATAATACGCATCACAGCTTGGTGAAATACTGTGTACTAAGCTTGCAACAGGATAAACAGCTAAGCTTGTTCCAATCACAACAAAGATTTCAGCTTGCTGGCAAATCACTTCTGCTTCTTCAAAAGCGGGAACGGATTCACCAAACCATACGACATGTGGACGAAGCGGATATCCAGCGTCACAGAAGTCACGAGAAATATCCAGTTCAGTATCTTCAATTGAGTAAAATTTGTCTGCGAATTGAGCATCTGGCCCTGAGGTTTTGGCCAGTCTTATATTTCCATGAAGATGTAGTACTTTTTTGCTTCCAGCGCGTTCATGTAAGTCATCAATATTCTGCGTGATCACATGTACATCATAATGTTGTTCAAGTGCTGCAATCGCAAGATGTGCTGCATTAGGTTCAGATGCTAAAATTTTTTTTCGCCGTTCATTGTAAAAGCGCTGTACTAAAACAGGATTGTTACGCCAAGCTTCGGGCGTTGCGACATCCTCTATGCGATGGTTTTCCCAAAGTCCATCGCTATCTCGAAATGTATTGATACCACTTTCAGCACTCATACCAGCACCCGAAAAAATCACAAGCTTTTTTTTAGACTGATTCATCCAATCTCCATCCTATTGATTTTATGCCCACGTATGACGTCTGGATCAACTTAATATTCAAATATTCATTAGAGCTTATATAGTTTGATTCAGAAATTTAGAAATTTCTTGTGCGAATTTAATGGGTTCATTGATCAAAGGCGTATGCCCTGAGCGCTCAAACAGTACGATACGATGATTTTTAACCGATTCAGCAATGAGCTTTTGCCCTTGCGCTGGATAGAGTGCGGATTTAGCGCCGATAAAAAAAGTTGCTGGACATTCTAACTTTGAGATCGCGGCTCTGTAATCTTCTTTATGGTTTAGATAGTTGTCAATGTACCAACGCATATAGTCGAGACGTTGCATAGGGAGGATTAACTTTTGAATTTTCGGTTGATTGAGTGTTGTTTTAAAAATTTTAGCGCTCAATTGATGATTATCTTGTAAAGATAAAAATTTAACCCAAAGCTCGACTAATTCGCGGCTTAAGTGAGTAGATAATTCACTCAGGTTTTGATAATTTTCATGTTGATGTAAAAAAGAAGAAAGTTCGATGAGTAGCTTTTTGAACTCTGGATAGCGATCGCCCAATAGCCCGAAACTCCAAGTTTCATCAGAAGGTATTTTAGGGGTTTGATCAATATGCAAGTATGCTTGGATTTGATCAGCAAATTGACCATATTGCATACCATGCATGGCAGTAGTTGCCCCCATAGAATAAGCAATCACTTTATATTGTTGTCTAGGGCGTTGACTGATCAATGCCTGAATATCGTTCCAGTGACTTGAAATAGCATCAGCATCTGGAATTTTACAATGCTTAGACCCACCAAAACCACGCCAGTCAGGAATAATAAATTTATATTTCTTTAAATTAAATGCAAAAAAAGGAATCCATTGCCAACTTTGCATTCCTAAACCAGATAGCACCAAAACAGGTTCACCTTGACCTATTTCACGAACATATAATTTTTCGTCATCTTGCATGGTATAAAATGGCATAGATATATCCTTTATTTTGTATTCATTATTTTCAATTGTGGAATTACACGTTCTAACCAACTGATCCAACCTTGCTCTAATTCAATGCCTAATTGAAGAATCATTTTATGAATATAGAGTGTACGATCATCATTATTTTTATTGGCAAAATCTTTGTCGTAAATCGCTTGGTATATTTTTAACTTATTTTTATGAATTTCTAAATGAGACTCCAATTCTGTCAGCACATTATTACCACCTAGTTGTGCTTCAGCTCTTAAACGCACCATCAATTCTTCTCTGAGTTGGGCAGGCTCACTATGCTGTACCATCCAATTGGCAAGTTCAGTTCGACCTAGAGCATCAACTTTATATTTTTTCTTTCTCGAGTTGGGATCACCTTCATCAATAGTCGAAACCCAACCTTTTTTTTGCATAGCATTGAGTTCACGATAGATTTGTTGGTGAGTTGCATTCCAAAAGAATCCCATAGAACGGTCAAAGCGACGCGCAAGTTCAATACCTGTACTTGGTTTTTCAATGAGACTGGTCAACAAAACATGTGCTAAAGACATAAATCATATATCGTAAAATGTTGAATCAACTTTATTATGCAACATGTTGCATAAAATGCAAAATTAGAATATATATTTATGCAACAAGTTGCATGAAGCACACAATAATAGCAAGCAAACGCGAGCCATGAGGTCAGAATGTCAAATTATCCAAACTTACTTGCACCACTAGATTTAGGTTTTACCACTTTAAAAAATCGTGTATTGATGGGTTCAATGCACGTAGGTTTAGAAGAGGTTGAAGGTGGCTATGAACGTATGGCCGCATTTTATGCTGAGCGTGCTCAAGGACAGGTCGGTCTTATCGTGACGGGGGGGATTTCACCCAACGATGCTGGTGTGACTTTTGCTGGAGGGTCAAAATTAGACTCGATTGCTGAAGCTGAGAAACATAAAATCATTACACAAGCAGTACATGATGCTGGCGGTAAGATTGCAATGCAGATTTTGCATACTGGTCGATATTCATATCAGCCTGAAAATGTTGCACCATCAGCAATTCAGGCACCAATTAATCCAGTTAAACCTCATGCTTTAAGCTCGGCTGAAGTTAATCAAACCATTGATGATTTTGCCAACTGTGCAAAGCTGGCTCAATATGCAGGTTATGATGGTGTTGAGATTATGGGGTCTGAAGGTTACCTCATCAATGAGTTTATCGCAGCACGTACCAATCACCGTGATGACGAATGGGGTGGGAGTTATGAAAACCGCATTCGTTTGCCGATTGAAATTGTAAAACGTACCCGTGCAGAGGTGGGTGAAAACTTTATTATCATTTATAGACTTTCGATGCTCGACTTGGTTGAGGGCGGTTCAACGCTTGAGGAGGTCATCCATCTTGCAAAAGAAGTTGAGAAAGCCGGAGCGACTATCATTAATACAGGGATTGGTTGGCATGAAGCGCGTATACCCACGATTGCAACGAAAGTACCTCGAGCAGCATTTACATGGGTGACAGAAAAGCTAAAAGGTGAAGTTAATATTCCATTGATTACCTCAAATCGTATCAATACCCCTGAAATGGCTGAACACGTGTTAGCTTCAGGTCATGCAGATATGATTTCTATGGCTCGCCCAATGCTTGCAGATGCAGAATTTGTACTAAAAGCTGAACAGGGTAGAAGTGACGAAATCAACACGTGTATTGGCTGTAACCAAGCGTGTTTGGATCATATTTTTTCACTCAGAATTGCGTCATGCTTGGTTAATCCACGTGCATGCCATGAAACTGAACTCATTTTTAAAGAAACCCATACGCCTAAAAAAATTGCTGTCATTGGTGCAGGTCCTGCAGGATTGAGTTTTGGTACTTATGCAGCTGACCGTGGTCATCAGGTCACCATTTTTGAAGCAGCCGATCAAATTGGGGGGCAATTTAATATTGCAAAAACGATTCCAGGAAAGGAGGAGTTTTATGAGACATTGCGTTACTTTAAGCGAAAAATTGAGTTGCAGCCTTTAATTCAATTAAAACTTAACCATACTGCAACTTTTGAAGAGCTCAATACAGATCAGTTTGATGAAATTGTAGTCGCTACAGGTGTGACACCTCGACATTTAGATATTGAAGGAATTGATCATCCAAAAGTGTTGTCTTATATCGAAGTTTTAAGAGAGAAAAAACCAGTCGGACAGCGTGTTGCGATTATTGGTGCTGGTGGTATTGGTTTTGATACTGCTGAGTATCTAACCCATGAGGGGGAAAGTGGAAGCTTGAATCCTCAAAAATTTTATGATGAATGGGGAATTGATACATCATATTCTAATGTAGGAGGTTTAAAACCTGCTCAAGTAGAACAGCCATCACGTGAAATCTACTTATTACAACGTAAAGCCACTTTAGTTGGTGCAGGCTTGGGTAAAACGACGGGTTGGATTCATCGTACTGGATTAAAAAATCGCGATGTAAAAATGATTCCAGGTGCAACGTATAACAAGATTGATGACCAAGGTTTACATATCACAATCAATGATCAAACTACCGTCTTAAACGTGGATCATGTGGTGATTTGTGCAGGTCAAGAGTCATATACGGCTATGTTTGATCAACTTGAGCAGGCAGGTAAAAAAGTTCATTTAATTGGTGGGGCGAAAGAAGCGGGTGAGCTAGATGCAAAACGTGCGATTCGTCAAGGTGCTGAATTGGCTGTCAAGATTTAAGCCATAAAATTTCTCTCTTATATTATAGATGAAAGTGCAAGAAGAGGATTTGGAGAGGGTACTTAATTAAATGAGACCTCTCCTTGACGCAGTATTCTCCCTTTTCTTCTAAAAGGTTGGACTGATACAACAAAAAGGACATAAAAATGACACTCGAAACCACACAAAAATCTATTCAACGTTGGCACCACATGCTTGAAACGCGTGATTTAAGTCTATTGAATGAGCTTTTGTCTGAAGAAGTCGTATTTAAATCACCCGTCGCATTTAAGCCTTATCTAGGCAAACAAGTTGTTACTTTTATTTTGACCAATGTGATTGAGATCTTTGAAAATTTTCGTTATCACCGTGAGTTCTATACAGCAGATGGGCTCAGTGTTGTGCTCGAATTTTCCGCAAATGTCGGTGAAAAAACATTAAAAGGGATTGATATGATCCAGTTTAATGAGCAAGGTCAAATTATTGACTTTGAGGTGATGATTCGGCCTAAAAGTGGTTTAGAGGCTTTGGCGTTGCAAATGGGCCAACGTATGGCTCAATTTCTACCAAAATAAATTAGGCATGTTTTTGGCTTATGAATTGGAGTAAGTAAATTCGGAGTCTGTATGAATCTTAATCAGCGTTTCAAGTGGATGCAAGAATTCACTCAAACCCAACTTGATCATTTTACTGATGCAGCTATACCTTCAATCTATTTTAATCCGCAAGGTGAGTTAGCGCATGTGATTTCAAACTTGAAACGTCTGCATTATAAATATAGACCAACGCCGTGGCTCTCGAATACGCATGCTCACTTGGTGTATTTTGATAAAATTCGAAAGAAAACCGTAAAATTAGAATATGACTTCATTGAACAGTTAACAATGTCTGATGGGGGAACAACGGGTATTGCTTGGTATGGCATGCATCTGCCTGCGGAAACACCTACTATTTTAGTGCTGCATACCATTACTGGAAGCCCAGCCAGTATGAGAGAATTGGTCAGAGACTTACATCAAGTAACTGGTTGGCGTATTGCATTGTGTTTAAGACGAGGGCATGCAGGTCTACCACTTTCAGTTCCTAAAATTAATCTTTTTGGAAACACGCAAGATCTAAGAGAGCAGATTGAACATATTCAACAGCGCTTACCATATTCTAAATTGTATGCAGTTGGGTCTTCAGCAGGAACTGGATTATTGGTTCGATATTTAGGTGAGGAAGAAAGCTCCACACCAATTCAAGCGGCTTTCGCACTTTGTCCTGGATACAATACGGAAACTGGTTTTTCAAATGTTCATCCTTTTTATAGCCGTTTGATGGCAAAAAAGTTAAATGCACATTTTTTAAAACCTTATGAGCAACATTGGCGAAATTTAGAAAGTTTAAAGCAACTGAGTGTTGCTAAAGATTTATTTGATTTTGAAAAAACATATTATCAGTTCGCTGGATTTGAAAATTATGACGCATATTGTAAAGCGACAAATCCCATCTATGTCTTTGAGAAGATTAGAGTGCCGTTGATGATTTTAAATTCGGAAGACGATCCAGTATGCCATATCCGCAATTTAGAGCCTTATAAAGAAGTGATTCAACATATGCCGAACATGGCAGTAGTGACCACAAAAAAAGGAAGCCATTGCTGTTTCTATGAAGGTAATAAAAATCCAGAATCTTGGGCACACAAATTAATTGCAGAATTTTTTTTAGAATTAGAGAAAGCCTGACAATTTTTGTTGTTTATAAATGAATAACAATTTGACTTTCATTTATGTTGACATAAAAAAACCGAGTCTTGTCACTCGGTTTTTTTAAATTCGAAAATTAGTTTTCTAAAGCAGGGGTAGCAGCAGCAATAGCAGCGGCAACAGCATCATCTTCAGATTGAGAACCACCTGTTGATGCACTTGGAGAAGGTGTAGGGCGTTCTACATTTTCAACAGCTGGTGCTGGGGCAGGATTCGTTTGTGCTGGAGCATCGCGGTATTCACGACGAATAGTCGCTGACGTATTGTTTGTTTCCTGATGCTCAATTTCAACTTGAGTTGGTGGCTCAGGTTCGATTTCTGGTTCAGAAATCTCAATGTTCTCAATTTGTTCTGCCTGTTCAGTTGTTTCAACAGTTTGTTCCTGTTCTTCTTCCTTAGGCGCTTCTTTTTTTACACATGCAGTAACGAGGAGTGCAGATAAGATTGCACCACCGATTAAAAATTTTTTATTCATAGTTGCTCAAAACAAACTAGCTAGATCGACTGACGTAGTATAACAGCAAATTAACAGATGAAAATCACTGAAAGTGTGCGTGAATCTTTATTGGAAATGATGATAGAATAACCAATTGTTTATTGTTCTTTGAATTGATGCGGATTGACTTTGCTTTATAGGTACAGAGTAAAGTAAAATTGCGCAACATTGCAGGCCGATTTAGGCTCGATTGTACGAGAAACCCAATGACCCATTTTATTTTCGTTACTGGTGGTGTTGTTTCATCACTAGGTAAAGGTATTTCAGCTGCTTCAGTTGCTGCACTTTTAGAAGCCCGTGGATTAAAAGTAACCATGGTGAAAATGGATCCATATATTAATGTCGATCCAGGGACGATGAGCCCGTTCCAACATGGTGAAGTTTTTGTCACAGAGGATGGTGCGGAAACTGACTTAGACTTGGGTTATTACGAACGTTTCTTGCGTCGTGCGAAAATGACCAAGCTTAATAACTTTACATCTGGTCGCGTGTACCAAGACGTTTTAAATAAAGAGCGTCGCGGTGATTACCTTGGTGGAACAGTTCAAGTTATTCCACACATTACAGACAATATTAAAGAACGTGTTCTTCGCGCTGGTGAAGGCTATGACGCTGCTATTGTTGAGATTGGCGGTACAGTAGGTGACATTGAATCTCTCCCATTCATGGAATCTGTTCGTCAGTTAATGGTTGAACTTGGTCACAAACGCACAATGCTGATGCATTTAACGTTGTTGCCATATATCAAGTCAGCTGCAGAGTTGAAAACAAAACCAACTCAGCACTCAGTGAAAGAATTACTCTCAATCGGTATTCAACCAGATATTTTGATCTGTCGTACTGAACACGATGTTGATGCTGATACAAAGCGTAAAATTGCGTTGTTCACGAACGTAGAAGCTCGTGCAGTTGTGGTGTGTAAAGATGCACGCACAATTTACGAAATTCCACGTACGTTCTATGAACAAGACGTTGATGATTTAATTTGCGAGCGTTTTGGTTATAACGATTTACCAGAAGCCGATCTTTCAGATTGGGATAATGTCGTAGAAGCACTATTAAATCCTGAGTACACTGTTCGTGTTGCGATGGTGGGTAAATATGTTGAACTTCCAGATGCTTATAAATCTGTAAACGAAGCACTCTTACATGCAGGTATCCAAAACCGCGTTAAAGTTCAAATTGATTATGTCAATGCCGAAGAACTAGAAAGCCAAGATGTAGCGGAAGTGTTGAAAGATGCTGACGCAATCTTAGTTCCTGGTGGTTTTGGCGAGCGCGGTACTGAAGGTAAGATGCAAGCGATTAAATTCGCACGTGAGAATGGAATTCCATTCCTTGGTATTTGCTTGGGTATGCAACTTGCGGTCATTGAATACGCACGTAATGTTGCTGGTATCGTAGATGCAACTTCAACTGAATTTAACCGTTCAACTAAATCGCCTTTAATTGGTTTGATTACGGAATGGTTAGACGAACGTGGTGAAGTACAACAACGTTCTGTAGATTCTGATCTTGGTGGAACAATGCGTCTTGGCGCTCAAAAATCAGAATTGGTTGAAGGCACTAAAACTGCAGAAGTGTATGGTTCAGTAGAAATTATTGAACGTCATCGCCATCGTTACGAAATGAATAATCGTTATATTCCTACTTTAGAAGAAAAAGGTATGAAAATTTCTGGTTATTCACCAATCCAACGTTTAGTTGAAACTGTTGAAATTCCTCAACATCCTTGGTTTATTGCTGTACAATTCCACCCGGAATTTACAAGTTCTCCACGTGATGGTCATCCATTATTTGCTGGTTTTATTGATGCTGCTAAAAAACAGTATCAAAAATCGAAATAATGAATGTCTTAGGACATAACTAGGAAGTTTAAATGTCACAATTAAAAGCACAAGAAATTGTACGTTTAGGCGATATACAAATGGCAAATCATTTGCCATTTGTATTATTCGGCGGAATGAATGTACTTGAATCAAAAGATTTAGCTTTTGAAATTGCAGAAACTTATGTTGATATTTGCAAACGTTTGGATATTCCATATGTTTTCAAAGCAAGCTTTGATAAAGCAAATCGTTCGAGCTTAAATTCTTTCCGCGGACCTGGTCTTGAAAAAGGAATTGAGTGGTTGGCTGACATTAAAAAACATTTTAATGTTCCGATCATTACAGATGTTCATGAACCATATCAAGCAGCACCTGTGGCTGAAGTGGCTGACATCATTCAATTACCTGCTTTCCTTAGCCGTCAAACAGATCTTGTTGAGGCGATGGCAAAAACTCAAGCCATTATCAATATCAAAAAAGCGCAATTCTTAGCACCGCATGAAATGCGTCATATCTTGCATAAATGTTTGGAAGCCGGGAATGACAAGCTGATTTTATGTGAGCGTGGCTCAGCATTTGGTTACAACAACTTAGTTGTCGATATGCTTGGTTTCGACATCATGAAAGAAATGAATGTGCCAGTCTTCTTTGATGTGACACATGCACTTCAAACCCCAGGTGGTCGTGCAGATTCAGCAGGTGGTCGTCGCGCACAAATTACGACATTAGCGCGTGCGGGTATGGCTACAGGTCTAGCAGGTCTTTTTCTGGAAGGACATCCTGATCCAGAAAAAGCAAAATGTGATGGACCTTGCGCTCTTCGAATGTCTCAACTTGAGCCATTCTTAGCTCAGCTTAAAGAATTGGATACCTTGGTTAAAGGTTTCAAAAAATTAGATACACACTGATGCAGCGTTAGACGCATCGTTTTATTAATCAACTGAGGAATTGTTCATGAGCCAAATCGTTGACATTCGTGCACGTGAAATTTTGGACTCTCGTGGTAACCCAACCATCGAAGCAGACGTTATCTTAGCATCTGGCGTAGTTGGCCGTGCATGTGCACCATCTGGTGCTTCAACTGGTTCTCGTGAAGCTTTAGAACTTCGTGATGGCGATAAAGCACGTTACTTAGGTAAAGGTGTTAAAACAGCTGTGAACAACGTAAACACGTTAATCCGTGACGCGTTAGTGGGTAAATCAGTATTCGAACAAAAAGACATTGATAACACAATGATCGCGCTTGACGGAACTGAAAACAAAGAAAAATTAGGTGCGAACGCAACTTTGGCAGTGTCTTTGGCTGCTGCGCGTGCTGCTGCTGACGAAAAGAAAATTCCTCTTTTCCAGTACATCGCAGATCTTCGTAACAACAGCATTTTAACAATGCCTGTTCCAATGATGAACATCTTAAACGGTGGTTCACATGCGGACAACAACGTTGATATCCAAGAATTCATGATTGAGCCTGTTGGCTTCACTTCATTCTCTGAAGCACTTCGCGCAGGCGCAGAAATCTTCCATTCTTTAAAATCAGTTTTAAAGAAACAAGGTTTAAATACTGCTGTTGGTGATGAAGGTGGTTTCGCGCCGAACTTACGTTCAAACGAAGAAGCAATCACAGTTATCCTTGAAGCGATTGAAAAAACTGGCTACAAAGCGGGTTCTGACATTATGCTTGCGCTTGACTGTGCATCTTCAGAATTCTACAAAGATGGTCAGTACATCCTTGCTGGTGAAGGCAATAAAGCATTCACAAACAACCAATTCTCTGACTACCTTGCTGGTCTTGTAAACCAATATCCAATTATCTCTATTGAAGATGGTTTAGATGAATCTGATTGGGAAGGTTGGTCTTACCTAACTTCGATTCTTGGCGACAAGATTCAATTGGTTGGTGATGATTTGTTTGTTACAAATCCTAAGATCCTTCAACGTGGTATCAACGAAAAAGTTGGTAACTCTATCCTGATTAAGTACAACCAAATCGGTACGTTGACTGAGACTTTAGATGCGATCTATCTTGCTAAAGCAAATGGTTACTCTACAGTGATTTCTCACCGCTCTGGCGAAACTGAAGATTCTACAATTGCGGATCTTGCAGTAGGTACTGGTGCTGGTCAAATCAAAACTGGTTCACTTTGCCGTTCTGACCGTGTAGCGAAATACAACCAATTGCTTCGTATCGAAGAATTGACGAATGCTATTTACCGCGGTAAAGCTGAGTTTAAAGGTTTAAATTAATCGTTTAGATTATTTTGAATTTTAAAAAACCACTCTATAAAGAGTGGTTTTTTATTTAATTTCTAAAGTTTATGTTTAAGCCTCAATTGAGAGAGTTTTGCTTCCAAAGATTGATGACTTTCAATACTTAAATCATTTCTTAATAATTTTGCAAAGTCGAAAACTTTCTGTTCAAGGGTTTTGCTAGAGTCTAAAGGGAAATTGTTAAAGAAATGGTTAGATACAGAAGTTTGATAAGTTATGAGGACTTTTTCTAATTCATAAAGTTCTAATCGTATTGATGATGTTGTAATTAAATTAACTTTATTGATACATCCAATCAATCTAATGTACTTGGACAAATGAGTGTCCCACTCAATATCGGGTTGATGATTGTCTGAATCTTGTTTTTTGTGCTTAAGTAATAATGATGAAACTAAAAATTGTGTATATGCGTCTGTAAGATCGATATATTGATCTCGTTTAGATTCAGCAATTTTATCAATTTTAATTTGTTTTACTGTATTCTTTGCTGTGCTTCTCAGGGAGAAAATTACGACAGCAGCACCAATTAATGCACCTAGAACCCCTAAAATACCTTGAATATAGGCTGCACGAATCGTTATCTCAAATTCATTCATTAATTGAAATCCTTTTTTATGAAGCTCTTAAGCAAATTGTTATGTTATCAAGCTATGAAATAAAAAGTGTAAAAATAATGATTCTAGAATATTCAATAACTTTTGATATTTAACAGTACATATTTTTAAAAAAAATCAATCAATGTGAATTTGTTTAACATTTGCATATTTAACACAGTTACACATACTACCTTTCTTTGTTTTAGGGTATATTAGTGCTCTAATTTCATGATGTTAACTAAGCCTCAAAAATAATGTTAGACGTCTTTAAAACTACTTCAAGTAAAGTGATTTTGCTGGTGGCAATAATTTTAATTGCCATCTTTCAATATCGCTTTTGGCTCGGTGAAGGAGGATATTTCCCTCATCAGGCGCTACTTCAGCAAATGAATCAACAAGCTGAAACAAATGAAGAGTTAAAAGAGCGTAATCGTATTCTGGCTGCTGAAGTGTATGATCTAAAAAATGGTGTTGAGGCGATTGAAGAACATGCACGTTTAGATCTTGGCTTAATTAAGCCTCATGAAACTTTTATTCAAATGAGTACAATCAGTACGAATTATAAGCCGATTTACATCGACCCAAATGCTAACGTAGATTTAAGAACTAATGAGTCTAGACAACCTGAATCTGAACAACCGTAAATTATGGGCTATTATTCCGGCAGCAGGTTCTGGTAGTCGATTTTCCAAATCAGCGTTAAAGCAATATCAAATTATCCAGAATAAAACTGTACTTGAGCATACTGTAGAACGTATTGCTCAATTGCCTATTGCTGGCTATGTATTGGCAATCTCAGAGCATGACCAATTTGCTCAGACACTTCAATTTGCTAAATCGGAAATCCTTCATTTCTGCTTAGGTGGTCAGGAGAGGGTTGATTCTGTACTTAACGGTTTAAAGTATTTAACCAATATTGCAGATGAAAATGATCTGGTGTTTGTGCATGATGCTGCTCGACCTTGTGTCAGCTTGAGCAATTTAGAGTCTTTGATTCGCCATGTTATCGAATCTAAGCATAGCGCAATTTTAGCAACGCCTGTGCGTGATACTTTAAAAAGAGTAGATCCGTCGAGTGCTATTGAAAAAACTGTAGATCGAAGTGCATTGTGGCAAGCACAAACTCCACAATTGTCGACCATTAAATTGTTAAAAACTTCCATTGAACACGCTTTAACTCACAGGATCACAATTACGGATGAAGCGAGTGCGCTTGAATATGCTCATCATCCAGTGGATGTGGTGATTGGACGATCTGATAATATTAAAATTACTTATCCTGAAGATTTAGAACTTGCTCGTCTGATTCTTCAGTCACAGTGTGACTCGAAATAATTTAGTTTTATGTTTGGGACTTTGCTTAAATAGCCAAAACATTGTCTTATAATAACGCCACTTAGAATATGCAATTCAGCCAATGATACCTTCACAACAGTACCGTTTTTTGCGTCATGCCTTGAGAGATGGACGAACAATCAAACATGATTCGTCACGTTGGACTAAATTACATTTAGATCCATGGTTACTTGGTTTTTTGATATTAAACGCAGCTTTTGGACTCATGGTTGTTTATAGTGCAACCAATCATGATTCAAGCATGGTGATTCGTCAGGCGACCAGTTTTGGTATCGGTTTTATTTTGCTGTTTATTTGTGCACAAATTCCTCCAAAAGTTTATCAAATTGTCAGTCCTTATCTGTATGCATTTTCGATTGTGCTTCTGCTTTTGGTATTGCTAATTGGTGATGTCCGCTTAGGCGCAAAACGCTGGATTTCTATTCCTGGATTAGGGAGTGTGCAGCCCAGTGAATTTATGAAATTTACGATGCCACTCATGATGGCTTGGTTTTTCAGTCTGCGGACTTTACCACCCAAATTTATGCATATTCTCTTTGCATTATTTCTGATGATGATTCCTTTTGTTTTAGTCGCATTACAGCCTGACTTAAACATTGGATTAATTATTCCCGGAATTTTTGTCATTTTTTTAAGTGGTATTTCTTGGCGTTTGATTGGGGCTGTGGTCGCTGGGTTTGCAGTGGTTGCACCATTATTATGGAATTTCTTTCTACAGGAATACCAAAAAAAGCGAATTTTAACTTTATTTGATCCTGAATCAGATCCGCTAGGTGCAGGGTGGAATATCATTCAGTCTAAAATTGCGATTGGTTCTGGTGGACTATTTGGTAAAGGTTTTAATGAAGGAACACAGTCTCATTTAGGTTATCTCCCCGAACATCATACAGACTTTATTATGTCTGCTTATGCAGAGGAATTTGGCTTTTTTGGTGTGTTCGTATTATTTGTTATTTTTGCTGCGATCATTATTCGTTGTTTGATTATTTCCATGAACAGCTTCCATAATTTTGGACGTCTTTATGCGGGTGCGGCAGGTTTAACTTTCTTTTTCTTTGTGTTTTTGAATAGTGGAATGGTGAGTGGAATTCTTCCAGTCACAGGTGATCCATTGCCACTCATGAGTTATGGTGGTACGGCAGTCATTGCAACGCTCGCAGGTATGGGCATTGTAATGTCTATACATACACATCGCTAAAACATATGGGGGTGACAGTAAATTTTCAACTCAGCTTTTACTTGCTCTCACATCTAATGAAACTTTGAGCTTCAATGATTGCTCTAATCATCCATTACACTTTTATGCTGAAGAATATGAAAGTGTAGATGGAAGATGATCTAAGCTCTCTGAGAGAGTAACTTTAAAAAATAAATTGTTTCCTCATTTGTTTTTAATGACTAAATTGTTCTCGATGGTAGAGAAAATTTGAGCTAAACAATGACCTTTGTACTGTTTCCTGAGAAAATAATATCCCTGTCATAGCCGTTGGTTTAAAGTTGATGATCCATTTTATGAAAATTTTTTTCTAAATTTGATTCATGTAGATGTATAAAAAAATTAACTATGGCATATTAATTGCTGAATAAGAATTAAACGAATATTGCAGGAGAGAGGTCTTCTGTAGATCCGCCGAAGGAGCAACGACCCCGGAATCTCTCAGGCAAAAGGACTGTAATTATTCTCAATCATCTGGAGAGAAGTCTAATGATGTTTAGACTCACCGAAGGGGATGGAAATAATCATATGTGATGAAGATTTCCGAAGCTCTCAGGTACCGTGACAGATGGGGCACTGAAAATATAAAATTTTCAAGGAGCTTTTATGTCACATATTATGGTGATTGGTGCTGGCATTACAGGAATAACCACTGCCTACGAATTATTAGAACTTGGTTATCAAGTCACAATTTTGGATAAAAACTTATACCCAGCAATGGAGACTTCATTTGCGAATGGAGGTCAACTCTCTGCATGTAATGCAGAGGTGTGGAATCAGAAAGCAACGGTACTGAAGGGTATCAAATGGATGACCCAAAAAGATGCACCATTATTACTCAACCCATCTTTTGATTTGCATAAATACGCTTGGCTGATTGAATTTATGGGTAATATCAAAAATTACGAAGCCAACACACAAGAAACGGTAAGGCTGGCATTATTGGCAAGAAAACGGCTATTCGAAATTGCACAGAAAGAAAATATTCAATTCGATTTGGAAAAGCGTGGAATTTTGCACTTTTATCATAATCAGCAGGATTATGATGTTGCAATAAGAGTGAACGATTTGTTATGCAAAGGTGGATTAGAGCGTCACGCTGTTACAAATGAAGAAATTCACAGTATTGAACCAAGTTTGACGGGGGAATATTACGGTGGTTTTTATTGTCCTGATGATGCCACAGGAGATATACACAAATACACCACGCATTTAGCCCAAGTGGTCGCGAATAAAGGAGGGAAGTTTTTATACGGTGTAGAAGTTGAAGATTTAAATCTGGATCATTCTACAGAGCAAGTTTCAGCTAAATATCGCGCTTGTGATCCTAAAAATAGAGATATACCCGATGGATTTATTCAAGCTGATGCAATGGTCATTTGTGGTGGAGTTGGAAGCTATCATTTAGCACAACAGGCTGGAGATCGTGTCAATGTTTATCCAGTGAAAGGGTACTCGATTACAGTTCAGTTGAATGATGAACATAGCCAACAACATGCACCATGGGTAAGTTTATTGGATGAAAGTGCAAAAATTGTGACGTCGAGATTAGGTCGAGATCGTTTAAGAATTGCTGGTACTGCAGAATTTAATGGCTATAACCGAGACATCCGTATGGATCGCATACAACCTTTGGTTCATTGGGTGAATCGTAATTTTGATATTTCAACTGAGCATTGTGTCCCTTGGGCTGGATTAAGACCGATGATGCCGAATATGATGCCAGTGGTAAGACAAGGGAAGCATCCGAGAGTCTTTTATAATACCGGTCATGGGCATCTGGGTTGGACGCTGTCAGCTGCAACTGCTGCAATGATCAGTTTAGAAATTTCACAGAAAATAGCGGCTTAATGAAAAGCCACAATAGCGTGAAAACTATTGTGGCAAATACATTTATAGTCGAGTGAAAACTTGATCTGCATTCAAACGAGATTTAGGTAATTTGGCATTAAAATCTTTTTCACTTCGATAACCAAGTGCCAATAGCACTGATGGAATCAGGCCTTTTGCGTCAAGATTTAACTCTTCAGCGATAATTTTTTCATCGAATCCTCCAATTGGAGTGGCATCGATACCTTCTAAACCTGCAGCAAATAAGGTTTGCCCAAGTGCAATAAAAGTTTGATTTTCAGACCAGCGCTGGATATCGCCTTTTTCGTTGCGATAATAATCAACATAGCCTAAGCGCGTATCTTTTTGAGCTTGTTTTGCTTGGTCATCTTTAAAACGACCACTGATTTCATCTTGATTTAATAATCGATCTAGATGAGAGTCTGTAATGTCTTTATGCGTACAAAACAGAATTGTGTGTGAAGATTCAAGGACTTTGGGTGCATTATAAACATACTTACCAACCAGTGCTTTAGCAATGCGCTGTTTGGCTTCATCAGTTTCGATGACAAAGAAATGCCACGGTTGAATATTGATAGACGAAGGTGCGAGCCTTAAAGATTCCAATAATTTTTCAAACTTTTCTTGAGGGATCTTTTTTGAAGAATCGTATGCTTTGGTGGTGTAGCGAGATTGGGAGATGTTTAACAAATCCATATTATCCTCCGATTATTCACAATATATTCATCTAAAAATTTTAAATGACTCTGAACTTAAATATTTTCTATAGTTGATGCTAAATGATATGAAAAATCTGACTTGTCTTTAAATCAATAGGCATATTTTAAATCAGTATATTTTTCTAATGACATTGCAATTTGTTGGTTGATAAATGCGCGCACATCTTCTTCAGTCATAGGTTGACCATTCTTGCTGATATTATGTTCGATCGGTGCTTGGTCTGCGGCCTTAATTTTGTAGACAAGGTGGGTGATCAATTCGTAATCGTTATTATGGTTTACGATGTTAGTCACATATTGATATGAATGCTCAAAGTTGAGATCTTGATGGGAAAATATAAATTGTTCAAAGATTGTCAATGCGGCGCCATCAGCAAGATTTTTGAGTTCATCAATAATTGTGGCATCTAGGCGTACATCATAACGTTCAGAGATTGCTTTACCATCGATTAATAATGACACTTTATCATCTTCATGGTGTTGAACAGTAATATTGCTGAAATTAGACATGACAAACTCACGAATTGAATTGAGTCGTTATTATCATATGCAAAAAAACTTAAAGCAAAACATACTGATTAATATTCAAACATTGAGTGAAATTTCAATTTAAAGGTTGATGAGATCATTATAAAAATAGAGGAACTAATAAGACCATGTTTTCAGTGTCAGATCATTGATTGACTGCTTAGAGAATTTCGATTGATTAATTTCCAAAATTTGAGCTTGATCCAAACGCCAGTCGCCTAAAACAATTCTTCTTTTATCTTGAGAGATATGGATTTGAGGGCGATGCGTATGACCATGAATTAGTAAATCAACTTCTTTCAATGCATCGTGGACAGCATCTTGATTTACGTCCATGACATCATAAGATTTAAATTCTTTTGATTCGTGGCTTTTTTTTCTAAATCCATTTGCAAGTTGAGTACGAAAAGAAAGTGGGGTATTCCGCAGTATCCAAATGAGGAGTGGATTTCTGATTATTTTTTTAAAACGTTGATAGGCGACATCGTCTGTACATAGCGAATCACCATGTTCTATACGAATTTGGACGTCATTTATTTTTAAGTTAGAGACTTCGGACAATAAGATGCCATCAAATTTATTTAAAAAAAATTGATTCAGCGCAAAATCACGATTGCCGACAGAAAATAGAACTTGATTTCCCTGTGCAGTAAATCTTTTTAAGCGTTCAACGATTTCATCGAGCCAAGGAGCTGTATAGTCATCACCAATCCATGCATTAAACCAATCACCTAAAATATAGAGTTGGGTTTGCTGGTCTTGATAATGATCTAATAAATCTAAAAACCCTCGAACGAGTCGAGGGTGTTCAGGTGACAGGTGTAAATCTGAAATAAACAGATAGGTCACTTAATATTCCTTATTTGCCTACATCCCCATCAACTTTAGATGGGGAAACGATCCCTTGAACATGATATTCGTTTTAAAGCAGTGCTTGAAAACTTAATAAGTTAGGGAGTAGGTTTCTTATTCAGAGAGAATTTTAGCAGATTCGATCACAACGTTTTCTAGTGGAACGTCAGCGTGGTAGCCACGGTTGCCAGTGCGAACACTTTTGATTTCATTAACAACGTCCATACCTTCTACAACTTTACCAAATACTGCATAACCCCAACCTTGAGCTGTTTTACCCGTATGGTTAAGGAAAGCATTGTTTTTCACGTTAATGAAGAATTGTGCAGATGCTGAGTGAGGAGCTTGAGTACGTGCCATAGCAATCGTACCTTCGTCATTGCTTAAACCGTTGTCAGCTTCATTTTCAATAGAATCGCGAGTTGCTTTTTCTTTGAAGTTTTCATCCATGCCACCGCCTTGGATCATGAAACCGTCAATTACACGGTGGAAAATTACGCCATCATAAAAACCATCACGAACGTACTCTAAAAAGTTAGCAACAGTTTTAGGTGCTTTTTCAGAGTTAAGCTCTAGAACAATACGTCCTTTATTGGTGTTTAATTCGACTTGAGGAAAACTCATTCTATAATCTCCTGATCATGGACAAAAAGCCATGGGTTTGTGGTTGAGAGAAGCATAAGCAAACTGTAAACTACAAGGCAAGCAAAAACGTTATTTTCTTTGTTAATAATATGAAGATAGCGTTTTAATTATCCTATTTTATCTTATAGAAGTGATTTATCAACTATGAAGCCGAATGATGTTGTTTCATCCCTGCCAAATACCCCGACGACTAACAATCCATCAGTCGATGCTGCGCAGCAAGAACAACAACCGGGCTTAGACTTTGTACGTCAAGTAATTACAGAAGATCTTGCAGCAGGGCGTACAGATAAAGTCGTGACGCGCTTTCCACCAGAGCCTAATGGTTATTTACACATTGGACATGTTAAAGCGATTTGCCTGAATTTTGGTATTGCAGAAGAATTTTCTGGTTTATGTAATCTTCGTTTTGACGATACAAATCCAGATGCAGAAGAACAAGAATATGTAGATGGTATTGCGAACGATGTTAAATGGCTCGGTTTCGACTGGAATGGTGAACCACGCTACGCATCAAGTTACTTTGATCAATTGTATCAATGGGCGATTCAATTAATTAAACAAGGTGATGCATATGTCGATTTGCAATCTCCTGAAGAAATTAAGCTGAATCGTGGAAATTTTGTAGAACCAGGTAAAAATTCTCCGCAACGTGATGCAACGGTTGAAGAAAACTTAGCACGTTTTGAACAAATGCGTAATGGTGAGCTTGGAGAAGGTCAAGCAGTACTTCGTGCCAAGATTGATATGGCATCACCGAACGTACATATGCGTGATCCAATTCTTTACCGTGTTTTACATTCTGAGCATCATCAAACAGGCGATACGTGGAAAATCTATCCAATGTATGACTATGCTCATCCTTTGTCTGATGCGATTGAAGGCATTACGCACTCGTTATGTACGCTTGAATTCCAAGACCATCGCCCGTTCTATGATTGGGTTGTCGCTAAGGTAAATTCTCCAGCAGTTCCACGCCAGTACGAATCAAGCCGTTTGAATGTTGATTACACCATCACCTCAAAACGTAAATTACGTAAGCTGGTCGAAGGTGGTTACGTCAATGGTTGGAATGATCCACGTATGCCTACAGTCGTGGGAATGCGTCGTCGTGGCTTTACTCCAGAAGGCTTACGTGATTTCTGTAAGCGTGTGGGCGTATCTAAAACTGATGGTATTGTCGATGTTGCAATGCTTGAATTCTGCATTCGACAATCATTAGAAAATACTGCTGCACGTGGTATGGCGGTATTGAATCCTCTTAAAGTGACATTGACCAACCTTCCAGAGGATATGGATTTAACACACGCACGCCATCCAAATGTTGATATGGGTGATCGTGTAATTCCACTGACTTCTGAATTGTATATTGATCGTAAAGATTTTGAGGAAGAGCCGCCTAAAGGGTTTAAACGCTTAATTCCTGGTGGTGAAGTCCGTTTACGTCATGCTTATGTGATTAAATGTGATGAAGTGATTAAGGATGAAAATGGCGAAGTTGTTGAACTTAAATGCTCTATCGATCCGCATACTTTAGGTAAGAATCCAGAAGGTCGTAAAGTCAAAGGTGTTATTCATTGGGTATCTGCAAATAAAGGGATTCCTGCTGAAGTTCGTATTTATGATCGTCTATTTACTGAAGCCGCACCTGATGCGGACGATGATTTCTTAGCGAATTTAAATCCAGATTCTCTAAAAATTGTTCAAGCGGTAATTGAGCCTGCTTTAGCTCAAGCGAAACCTGAAGATCGATTCCAATTCGAACGTGAAGGTTATTTTGTCGCTGATCAATTTGATCATACTGTTGAAAAACCTGTCTTTAACCGTATTTTGGATTTAAAAGATAGTTTTAAGCCTGCAAAATAAAGTTTGGTAATATCAAAAAAAGCCTGATTGATTCAGGCTTTTTTTTATTCAAATTTAGGTTAATAAATAATTTTTGTGATTAAATTCACATGATTAGATAAAGGTTAGTATTTAAGAATAATTTAATAATTTATAAATAAAAACTAAAATAACATTATATTTCAAATATATATTTGACTATTTGGATTTTCAAGCGCATATTTAATTCAACCGAAAGGTTAATTTGAAACTTTGTTTTCCTCGAAACCCTGCTTAAGCGGGGCTTTTTTTTGCTTTAGTTTCTGATGTTGCTGTAAAGCGATATACACAGGGCCTTTCAGTTTGCGCTGATCATTTAACTTTTTCTTAATATAAAATACCAAAGCAAAACAGGTGGTTGCTAAAGTTAAAAGAAGACTATTTAAGTAGCTCATGAGTGAGCTGATATAACCAATAGTGGTGAGTCTATTCATCATTTTGATGACTTGTGGACTACTTTCGATGCCCGTGATCGCCCAAGAACATAAGTGTTCACAATTATTAATAATGAGATGATAGTTATTTTCATGCATTCGAGAGCGCATTCGTCTTACGACAGCACGACCTGAATATTTGGGGGTGCTATAATGCCGAATCGTAATTTTTTTGCCATGTGCAAATTTTTGCAGAGATGTAATTTCGATCGGATGTTTTTTAAAGAGATGAGCAAAACCTGAATAATGAATAACACGACCCTTACCCACATAAATACCATGATGTGAATAACCAAAATGATTAACAATTAAGTGAGCACCAAGAGGGAATGTTTTGACGTGTTTATGCCGCATTTATAAAATATTCCAATAACTTTACAGATGTACATTTATTGAAAGAGAGTCCACAGTATAACCGAATTGGAAATAAATAATGAGGTATAAATACAATATAAGCACCCTAAAAAAGGTGCCTAAATTTTTTATTCAACTCAAATGAAGTTATGAGAAGAAAGCATTTTGTGCTTCACAATTTTTAATTGCATCTTCTTTAGGAAGCTGTTTAATTTGCTCTTCAAACTCGATTTTTTGACGATCTATGGCAGTTTGAGGAATACCGCTCTCTTTCGCTAATTTTTCAATGTTGCCCCAAACTTCCTCACATGCTGAAGGTAGCTTATTACAACCACTAAGCGATATGAAAGTCGCCCCTAAAATAATGAATAGAATATTTTTCATTGAATCCCCAAATGTATTTTTAATTATCCTATGAGCTTATCTTAATTGAACATTTTTAAATTGAACAGAAAATTTATCATAAAAAAAGCACTGTCTATGCAGTGCTTTTTTTCTTTACTGAAGGGTGATTTTGTTACTCAATAAATCAGTAAGATCTTTTTTTGAATAGCCACGCGAAATAAGAACTTTTTTGATTCCGCGGATTACATCTTCATCTGATGCCTTTTGTAAAGCCTCGATCAACTGATCGTTAGTCTTACATGAACAATCATTTTCAACACAAGCAATTTGATTTTTATGCTCGTTCTGCTGCGAATCTGATGAAAACAGCTTTTGCCAAAAACTCATAGAGCCTTCATTTGCAACCAAAGATAGGTCGAAATATAGTCGATTTAAAATTTAATGCAAGTTTGTAATCGTGATTTAAGGCACATTTTAAAATAAATATTTCGATGATAAACCTAAAGTTTAACGAAATTATGACATTGAAAAATTAAATTTTTCTTTATTCATATGATTTTTAAGTGAAATTCAAAAGGCATAAAAAATGGACAGTGTAAGAACTGTCCATTTAGTAAGAAATAAATTGTTTAAATTTTCTCTAAAAGAACGCCTGACTCGACATGGTGGGTATAAGGAAATTGATCGAACAGCGCAAATTTAGTGATTTTATGAGTTTCCGATAACATCTTTAAATTGTCGTGCAAAGTATCTGGATTGCATGAAATATAAATAATACGGTTAAAGCGTTGAAGCAGCTTCAAGGTATCATCATCAATGCCTGCACGAGGTGGATCTACAAATACAGTATCGAAGTCATAACTTTGAATATCAATATTGGCTTCTTGTAAACGTCTAAACTCACGTTCTGCATTGAATGCTAAGGTAAAATCTTCAGCTGAAAGGCGAGCAACTTGAATATTATTAATTTGATTTTGCTCAATATTCCATTGCGCTGCATAAACTGATGATTTAGCCAGTTCTGTTGCTAGAACGCGATTAAACTTTAGCGATAATGGAAGGGTAAAATTACCATTACCGCAATAAAGCTCTAAAAGATCTTTATCACTGGTTTGAGCTGCATTACATGCCCACTCCAGCATTTTTTGACAAACTTGCGCATTTGGTTGCGTGAAGCTACTTTCAATTTGCTTATATTTGAATTTACGGTCAAATACTTGTAATTCTTCAACTACATATTCATCCGTCAATACAATTTTTTGACCACGGCTGCGACCAATAATCTTAATATTGAGTTTTGAAGATAAATTTTTTGCTAGTTGTTCCCAGTCTTGATCAAGCGGACAACGATAAATCAATGAAACCAGCATTTCACCGTTCAACGTTGAAAGAAAATGTACTTCAAACAGACGCTTAGAGAGCACTGCATTTGATTTTAGTTCAGACAGGAGAACTGGCATTAAATCATTAATAGATTTATCCGCGATTGGAAACTCATCAACACGTACAACTTTCTTTTGAATACCATCTTCCGCGCGTTCAAACATGGCATAAAACATATCATCTTCTGTATGCCAAATACGGAACTCAGCTCGCATACGGAAATGTTTTTCAGGAGATGAAAAAACTTCTAGTTCAGGTGGTTGATATTCAGCAAATTGATTGCGGATACGTTCAATTTTTGCATCAAGTTGTTGTTGATAAATAGAAGTCATAAAAATCTAAAAAAACTAGCACAAAGCAGAGTGAATGGTAGCAAATAATAAGCCAACATTCTTCTAAATCTTTGTGCTGTTGTGACTATCTTTTGGTGAGGTGCTCAACTAAGTAGTCGATGAACACACGTACAGCTGGTAATAAACCACGGCGAGAAGGGTAAACCACATGAAAAATACCGTGTGGCGCATTCCAGTTAGGCAGAACCTTAACAAGACGCCCATCTTTAATATAATCTTCAACAATACTGTCTGGGAGTAATGCTACCCCACAATTGTCACTTGCAAGTTGTGCAAGCATAAGTAAGTCAGAGCCCATCACGACTGGACTCACTTTGACTTTAATCGATTTGTTGTTTGAATCATGTAGTACGAGTTGTTGATCAGTATGTTCATCAACCATACTTAATATTCGATGATTTGAGAGTTCTTCAGGTTTTTTGATAGATCCAAATTCATTGAGATAAGCCTGGCTGGCGAAAAGATGTTGTTCAATATTTTCAAATTTTCGAATGACCAAACTTGGGTCATCATCCAAACTTGAGCGAACACGAAGCGCTAAATCAATTCCTTCATTGATGATATCGACACGTCGATTAGTAACCATCAATTGAACTTTGATTTCAGGATACTGCTTAAGGAAATTTGGCAGTATTTTGGTCATTTCATGCTGGGCAATTGATACGGGTAAACTAACACGAATTAAGCCTCTTGGTTGTTCACTTAAATGATCTACCAGATCATGAGCAGATTGGGCAGCATTCATCATTACTTGCGCATGGCGATAAATGTTCATCCCAATATCAGTGACAGCAAAATGACGTGAACTACGTTGAATAAGCCTTACACCGAGATTTTCTTCTAAATTATAAACACGTCGACTCAATTTTGATTTCGGAATGTCGGTTGCTCGTTCAGCAGCGCTAAAACCGCCATGTTCGACAACAAGGGCAAAGCAATAAAAATCATCTAAATCTGAAAGCATGGACTCATTCCATATATGCAACGTTTTGTTAAAAAATACATTATTGTTCTGAATAGTCAATTGAGTTGCTGTGTTTTCTCTAAAATCTAAGATTGTTATAATTAGTAATGAATAAAGAGGACTATTTAAAAATCTAAAAGCAATGGTTAAACTTATGTTTTATAGCGCGTAATACTTAAGGTTGACATGGCTTATACAACAATTGAACTTCAAGATCCTCAAGAAAATGTACAGTGCCCGCATTGTCAACATGCTGTTATCGACTGGAATGAAGAGCAATATATTCAACCTTGTGAGCATACATTGTTTATTGCTATGGACTTGGGATTTGAATTTATTTCAGATGAATTTGAAGCAACTATGCCTCGCACAGTAGATGAAATTCATGCAGATGACGAAAACTCGAATGTATTTACTGAGATTACGCGTTCTAATTTAGCTCAGTTTAAAATTTATAAAGTTGCACTGGGTGTCGAAAACCTCAATCGTTATATTGGTTTTCAATCATAATTTTTTTAATCATAAGCATATAGTCAAAAGACTTGGGGTTACTTTGAGTCTTTTAATTTCATTGTATTTTGATATTAATTGCAAAGTTCTAAGGTTGTGTTTTTTCATGATAAGTTCAATGCTTTGCATAAAGAAATCATGGCTATCATAAAACGCACTTATGGCTATAAACATCTGATCTATTTTTGGATTGGTTCGTGTTTTATCGATCAACTTCACCTTAGATCCAAGTGAATTCTATCTAACCCACTTGGATTTCAGCATTAGGATGACTCAACCTGCTTTTTTTAGGGGTTGCAATTAAATAAGCCAATGTCAAAGGACCGAGACGACCCGCAAACATCAGTATCATGAGCATATATAAACTTGCAGGTTGTAATTCTGAAGTAATACCTCTAGATAATCCGACTGTACAAGCCGCGGAAACAGCTTCAAATAGTAAATCTAGAAAACGTTTATTAGGCTCTAAAATTAACAGCGTAAAGAAACCAATGAAAATGAGCATAGCAGTTATGCTAATGACCGCAAGAGCTTTATAGGTGACAGTTGCAGGAATCGAGTGTTTAAAAACAGTGACTTCGTCAGCTCGTCTCAAAAACGTGATCACACTTAATACTACAATAATAAATGTACCTACTTTAATACCACCAGCAGTACTTAAAGATCCGCCTCCAATAAACATTAATAGCATAGTCACCAAGGTTGCTGGATCACTCATACTGGCCATATCAATACTATTAAATCCAGAGGATCGCGGTACTGTGGCATGAAACCAAGCATTTAATGCTTGGTCTCCAATTGACATTGGGGCGAGGGTCAATGGATTATTTGCTTCTAAACACCAAATCATAATAAAGGCAAATAGATTGAGTCCTGCGATAGTAGAAAGAATGAGTTTGCTGTTTGTTGAGAGTTTTTTCCACTTATGAGCGCGTTTGATATCCATAAGTACCACAAAACCTATTCCACCAATGATATACAACATACTTATGGTCAGTGTTACAGCATATTGACCTGAAAAGCTCATTAAGCTGTTTGGAAAAAGAGAGAAACCACCATTATTAAATGCTGAGATACTGTAAAAGGCTGCATAAAACAGAGCATCACTAAAATCGTAGTATTGAAGCCATGTAAATGTCAGGATGAATGTTCCAATCCCTTCGAAAAATAGAGAATACAATAAGACGGCTTTAACAGTGAACGAGGCCCTTGCTAAACTGGTTTGACCAATTGTTTCTTGAGCCATCACTTGTTGCTTTAAACCAAGTTTAGTGGAAAGGCTCAATGCAGCCAAAATTGCGAAGGTCATGAATCCTAAGCCACCACATTGGATGAGTAGCATAATGATGAACTGACCAAAAGTCGTATATGCCTCGCCAATATTGACCACAGAAAGTCCCGTAATTGTCACAGCAGACGTGGCGGTAAATAAGGCTTCTAGCCAAGAGACATTTCCTTCGTGTGCAAAGGGAAGTTTTAGCAGTAATGTTCCAATGATAATAAAACTGAGAAAGCCCAAAGCAAGCAAACTTGGTGGACTCAAATTAATACTTTGCGTTTTTTTATTGATCAATTGATCATAAAATTTCATCATTTCGAAATAAATCTCGATGAGAGTTTACGTAAAAGATTGACAGGACCTTCAACAATTAAAATGTCATTTTTTTGCAGCAATGTACCAGGTGCGATGTCATAAATTACATGTGTGCCACGTTGTAATAATAATGTTTGTACGCCGTCGCTGTGCTCCATGATATCTTTAAATTCTACACCTTGTAGTTTTTCACCCACCTCCACTTTGACAATATAACGGTCATCATTCAACGCCATATAGCGTCTAACCATTGGGTAGCTTAATGATTGTGCAACGCGAATACCCATGTCTTCTTCTGGATGAATAATTTGACCAATACCGAGATGCGTCAAAATCATATGATGGGCTTTCGATTTTGCTTTTACTAGGATTTTTTCTACGCCTAAATTTTTAAGGTTGAGGACACATAGAATACTGGCCTCAATATCTTCTCCAATTGCGACAACGACGGCATCGCAATTCTGTACATTCAGTTCTCGAAGTACATGTTCATCTGTGGCATCGGCGATGACAGCATGACTGATGTTATCAGAGATATTTTCAACGTATTTTTTTTCAGTATCGATTCCAATCACATCATGTTTTAATTGAGTGAGTTCTAATGCAACTGTACCACCAAAGCTGCCTAAGCCAATTACTGCAAATAGCGCCATTGAATATCCTAAAATTTTAAAGATCAGAAAGTAATGATTTGATTTTAATTTCGCTTCGAGTGAGTTTATCTTGTTGATCTGAGTTGATTCAATTCATTTATTGAGGATTATTTGTGATCACTATAAAAATAGTAAATCGTAATTGAAATCAATGTCCATGAAAGTGCTAAGTAAATATAAGTTAAATGAATATGATCGATCATAAAGTTAGCATGAACGAAACTTGTCATGAGCACAATTGCCATCATATATATCAACGTCATACGATAACGATAAATAGGTGCTAATCCCAACATGATATAGGGGAGTGCTGCATAACCTAAAAAAATAAAAACTTCGAGGGATTTGCTTAAGGTGGTAACTTCAGGATATAGATATTTCGAAATAAACAGAAGTGCGGAAAAGATGATCCACATGAGAAAAGGAATTACTACAAAACTGAACCATATTTGCATGATTTATCTTAATATCTAAAATTTTAAAGTGATCGTTTTTTCTATCTTTCGATTTTAATTGTATATCAATTATTGAATTAAAAAAGCCTGTCAAAATGACAGGCTGTATTGATTTTATTTGAGGAAACGTTGATAACCAAGATTATTGGTAATTTCTTCGTATGGATAATTGATACTTTCTAACGTTTCAACTAAACCATCAGGGTTTTGTTGTGCATCTTCAGCTTCGAGTCCAACCAATACACGACCTTCAGCCGCACCATGATTACGATAATGGAACAGGGTAATGTTATGCGTTGGACCAAGACGTTCCAAGAATGTTAATAATGCACCTGGACGTTCAGGAAATTCAACGCGGAATAAACGTTCATTTTCAATATCAGCATGACCACCGATCAGGTAGCGAATATGTAATTTGGCAACTTCATCGTCAGATAAGTCATCCACATCATACTGAAACTTTAATGTTTCGAATATTTCTTGACGTTCTTTTTCGCCGCTTTTTAAACTAATTCCAACAAATACTTGCGCTGCAGTCGCACTACTTGCACGGTAGTTGAATTCAGTAATATTTCGACCTTGAAGGGCACGACAGAAATTGAGGAATGCACCTTTTTGTTCAGGAATCGTGACAGCAAAAATAGCTTCTTTACGTTCACCTAATTCAGTTCGTTCTGCAATATAACGTAAACGGTCAAAGTTCATATTTGCACCGCATACAATTGAAACGATGTTTTTACCTTCTAAGCCGTGCTCAGCCACATATTTTTTAATACCAGCAAGTGCCATCGCACCTGACGGCTCAACAATACTACGGCATTCATCATAGGTGTCTTTAATTGCTGCGCATATTTCATCAGTATTCACAAGAACAACTTCTGGTTCTACGATTGGACCTGAATTGTCAGATTTTTGCAGACGAATCACTTCGAAAGGTTTTTCACCGATTTGCGCCACAGCTGTACCATCGGCGAATAAACCAACTGAAGGCAGAATCACACGTTCATTTACTTCTAAAGCAGCTTTTAAACAAGCTGACTCGTCATATTCCACAGGAATAACTTTGACATGCGGTGCTACATCACCAAGGTAAGCAGCAACACCTGCAATCAAACCTCCACCACCAACGGCAACAAATACATAATCCACATCTCGCCATTGACGTAAAATTTCATTGGCAATTGTACCTTGACCAGCCATAACGAGTTCATCGTCATAAGGCGGAATAAAAGTCATTCCTTCTTCTTGCGCACGTTGAATTGCGTATTTATTTGCGATGTCAAAAGAATCACCATGAAGTACGACTTCACCACCTAAACGCTTTACAGCTTGGACTTTAATGTCTGGTGTTGTCTTGGGCATCACAATAATCGCGCGAATTCCTAATTTTTTTCCTGAGAGTGCTACGCCTTGAGCATGGTTACCAGCAGAAGCGGTAATGACACCTCGTTCTAGGTGAGCTTTAGGAAGTTGGCTGATTCTGTTATAGGCACCGCGGAGTTTGAAGGAGAATACGGGTTGTAGGTCTTCACGTTTAAAACGAATATTATTGTTAAGACGTTCACTAATTCGTGGTGCCGCTTCGAGTGGGGTTTCGATAGCAACGTCGTATACCGTTGCTTGTAAAATTTGTCGAACCAAACGAGACAGCATGTTAATTTTCCATCTAACAGTTTAAAATAGGCGCTTATTGTAACAAACCATAAGGCTTAGCGGTTTAAAATAACTGCAAAAGTCCAAATTAGTTGAGTGAAGTCATGAGTCTATATGCAACCCAAGATGAGAAAAAACAAGCAGCAGCACAAGCAGCTTTAAAACACTTACCGAAAGGGGGCATTTTAGGCGTAGGCACAGGCAGTACTGTTAACTTTTTGATTGATTTACTTCCTGAACTTCAATTAGAAGCTGCAGTTGCAAGTTCGGAAGCGACTGCGCAGCGTTTGAAGACGCTAGGTATTGAAGTGGTAGATATGAACTCAGTGGGTGGTCTTGATGCATATGTAGATGGTGCAGATGAGATTGATCGTCATATGCACATGATCAAAGGTGGTGGTGCGGCATTGACACGTGAAAAAATCGTGGCATCGATTGCAAAAAAATTCGTCTGTATCGTAGATGATTCTAAATGGGTAGATCAGTTGGGGCGTGATTTTCCACTTCCTGTTGAAGTGATTCCAATGGCACGTTCTGCTGTTGCTCGTAAAATTGTCTCTTTAGGTGGCGACCCAGCGTACCGTGAAGGTGTAGTGACCGACAATGGTAACGTGATTTTAGACGTGCATAACTTAAATATCTTAAATGCACTTGAGCTTGAAAAAACATTGAATGATATCCCTGGTGTGGTATGCAACGGTATCTTTGCTTTGAATAAAGCAGACATTGCGATTGTTGCGACCAACAACGGTATTGAAGAGCGTACAGCGATTTAATTTTAACTCCTTGACGAGCTAGTCTCCCTAAACTCCCTCTTTTTAAATAGAGGGGCTTTTCTTCCCCCTTTCTTAAAGGGGGAGATGGGGATTTAATAATTAAAGAATAACAATGACTTTATCCGACCTTCCTGATATTGAAATCACCAAAAGTATTCGATCGAAAAGACTACGTCTACGTATAGATGGAACGTCAATTCGTGTGACTGCGCCATGGTTTTGTACCCATAAACAAATACAACAGTTTGTTCAAGATTCAGAAGCTTGGATCGTTCAAACTTGGCAGGCACAACAAAGTAAAATTCAACAGATTGATCGCGTTTTACCTTTATCTTTACAGTTATTTAATTTAGAAAATTCTATTAAAATTCAATATATTCAGCAGAAATTAAACTATAAGTTTGATTCAGTGATGAATGAGCTGAGTGTGAGTGATCGTCAGCCTCAACAATATTTAAAAGCCTTTGTTATTGATTATGCTAAACAGCATCTGCCTGTATATCTGGCTCAAGTATCTGATCAGTGTGGTTTAGCTTATCATGGCTGTAAGATTCGTCAGCCAAAAACGCGGTGGGGAAGTTGTACAGCACGTCATGACATTATGTTGAATAGTGCTTTGGTGCTTTTTCCTCTGGAAATAACACGCTATGTTTGTGTGCATGAATTAGCACATACAAAGCATTTTGATCATAGTGCTCAGTTTTGGGCGGAAGTGGCGAAGTATGATCCAGATTTTAAACTTAACCGAAAAAAATTAAAAATAACGCCGTTGCCATATTGGTGGATGCATAATTAATTATTATGCTGGGATTGCTTTGTCGATATTAAAGAATCAATTGTTTAGCGCTAGTCAATTAGTCTGATCTGGCGACTGGTATTCTAAATTTTGGCTATCATGATTGCTCTGTTTGGTTAGTTTGTCTCTAATAAGCTCATAAGACGAATTGGTGTGTGTTTTTTGATTCTAATTTTGTCTGTACCTGCTTTAATGCTTTATAGCATCCTCATGTATATTCTACTGAACCCCAGTAATCCTATTCACTATCATTGGATGAACTATTTATCGCTTTTTGGCGGGGTTATAGCGTGGTTGAAATTATTGATCATGGCAACTGTATGGATAAATCAAAAAAGGATTTCTAAATTGCTTTCCGTGAGTGGAGGGTTATGTTCGATATGGGGAGTAACTCCTTTTGTTGTGAAACAGGATCCGATCGTATTTCTTGCTCTCCCAGGGTTTATATTTGCACTATATTTATGCTATTTCAGTTGGCAAGAAAATCAATGAAGTCACATGATAGACTTTATTAGATGCTTAACAGAGCCATCTAAATTATTAAACTTACAAAATAACAGCATTCCCATATGAAAGGGTTCAGAAAGTCACAAGTTCCTGTCATACTACTGCCTGTAACGAATACAGTCATTTAGAGGTACATATCGTGATTTCAGTTGGTATTGTTGGTGGTACAGGATATACAGGCGTTGAACTTTTGCGTCTTTTGCTGCGACACCCAAATGTTCAAGTGAAAGCACTGACTTCTCGTACTGAGGCTGGTCGTCGTGTCGATGATATGTTTCCAAGTTTACGTGGTCATACCGATCTAGAGTTTTCAGATTTAAGCTTAGATTTATTAAAGTCTTGCGATGTTGTGTTTTTTGCGACACCACATGGTGTAGCGATGAAACACGCTGAAGAATTAGTAGCAGCGAATACAAAAGTAATCGATTTAGCCGCTGACTTTCGTTTGCAGGATTTAGCGCAATTTGAAAAATGGTACGGTATGGAGCATGCTTGTCCAGATTTACTTAAAAATTCAGTGTATGGGCTTTCTGAGCTCAATCGTGAAAAAATTAAAAAAGCTCAAGTGATTGGTAATCCTGGTTGTTATCCAACGACAGTTCAAATTGGTTTGGCGCCTGTACTGAGATCTTCAGAAGTATTGGTAAAACCTGAAAGTATTATTATTGATGCAAAATCTGGTGTATCTGGAGCTGGACGCAAAGCAAGTTTAGGCATGATCTATACTGAAAATGCTGATAACTTCAAAGCCTACGGTGTAGCAGGGCATCGCCATCATCCTGAAATTGTTGAAGCGCTTGAAAATATATCAGGACAGAACGGTGTATTTGACAATATCCTTTTTGTTCCACATTTGGTGCCGATGATTCGTGGCATGTTATCTACAATATATATCGACTTAACAGAAGTAGGTCAGCAAGCCGATTTGCAAACAATTTACGAACAGTTCTACCAAAACGAGCAGTTTGTTGATGTTATGCCGGCAGGAAGTTCACCAGAAACTCGTTCTGTTCGTGGATCAAATGATTTACGTATTGCGTTGTATAAACCACAACCAACAAAGTTAGTCATTTTAGTTGCCCAAGATAACTTGGTGAAAGGTGCAGCAGGACAAGCTGTTCAAAACATGAATTTAATGTTTGGATTTGCGGAAAATGCAGGCCTTAACGTGATTGGTTTATTACCATAAAAAACCTTTTTTGACTTCACACACATTTAACTTTGCAGTTAAATGTGTGTTTTGATTTTATAAATTAGAGATGACGATGCAAAACTCAGAATCAAATAATACGTCACAGCATAAAGATGAAAAAAATATCGGTTTTTTTCAATCGAATAAACCCCTTATGGCGGGTGGGATCATCTTATGTGTAGGCAGTTTACTTCTGGGCTATACGGTTGGTCATCGTCAAGGTCTAACTGTAGTTGGTTATGATGCTGACGCGGAACAATTGGTTGAAGTTGTCGAAAAACAAAAAAAAGAATTATCTGAGCTGAATAAGAAATTAAATACCTCAGTTCAAGAACGTGATGTTGCTGTAACTAACTCAAACGATATGTATGCTGCATTAAATCAAGCCAACGCTGAAAAACTTCAAATTGAAGGTCAGAGTGCGATTTTCCGAGAAGTGCTGAGACAACGTGGTGGATTGAGTTTAACTGTGCAAAATTTAGCTGTTAAGTCGCTTCCAGAAAATGTATATGAATATCAGGTTGATTTAGTTCAAGTCAGTCCGAATAAACGTAAAGCATCTGGTGAAATTGAAATCAGATTAATTCAAGGTACGGAAGTCTTGGTTGTTCCAATTTCAGAAAAATCATTCAATTTCGACCATTATCAGCGATTAACTGGTCGTTGGACGATGCCAAAAGGCTTTACGCCCCAATTTATTGAAATCCGTGTAAAAGGCTCAAGTGCTCAAACCAAGCGCTTTAGTTGGCAACGTGGTGAAGCAATCGAATCAACTGCTGCATTTGCAGCTGAAGTACCGCAAGCTGCGGCAAATTCTCAATAATAGATTATAGAGTGCTATGCGAAGTAATAAACGTCATAAATGTCTCAATGACATTAAATTATCATTTCAACAATCTGGATTGGTGGATTGGCACTTCAATCCACGATTGAGTGATGCACAAAATGATGAAGCCGATGGCGATTTAGCTGTAGCAACAGCACCACCGCAATTTAAGCGACCTCCCTTATACAATGTGGTATTGTTGAATGATGATTACACGCCAATGGATTTTGTAATTGAAATTTTACAACAATACTTTGCATTGAATCTTGACCAAGCTACCGAAGTAATGCTAACAGTACATTATCAAGGGAAAGGTATCGCAGGTGTCTATCCTAGAGACATTGCTGAAACCAAGGCGAATCAAGTCAACAATTATGCGCGCTCTCAAAGTCATCCATTGCTTTGCCAGATCGAGCCACAAGAATAAGGGGATCACATGCTCAGTCGTCAATTAGAAGTATCACTGCGTTTGGCTGTTAGCATGGCTCGTCAAAAGAGACATGAGTTTCTTACAGTTGAACATTTGTTACTCGCACTTTTAGATAATGATTCTGCCGTGAATGCACTAAAAGCCTGCGGTGCAGAAATTGTCAGTTTGCGTAAAGAACTTGAAGAGTATGTAGAGCAACATACGCCTAAATTAGGCGATAATGCTGAGCAAGCGCCTCATCCTACAGAAAGCTTTGATCGTATATTGCAACGTGCAATTTTCCATGTTCAGTCTAGTGGTGGAGATCGGACAGTTGAAGGTGCAGATGTACTGGTTGCAATGTACTCAGAAAGAGATTCATTTGCGGTTTATTTGCTAAAACGCCACCAAATCAATCGTCTTACTTTAACTCAATATCTTTCACACGGTGCGCGTAAGGAAGATGTTCCAGCTGAAGAAGAAACGGATGACTTAGATGGTGAAAACTCAGCCTCAGCAAATGCAGGTCCATTAGAACTTTATACCCTAAATCTCAATGCAGAAGCTTTAAAGGGTAAAACCGATCCTTTGATTGGTCGTGAAAAAGAAATTGAGCGTGCAGCTCAAATTCTATGTCGACGTCGTAAAAACAATCCGCTTTTGGTGGGTGATCCAGGTGTGGGTAAAACATCCATAGCAGAAGGTTTGGCTTGGCTGATTGTTAACAATAAAGCACCAAAGCCACTGCTGAATGCGGAAGTCTATAGTTTGGATATCGGTGCACTTGTTGCAGGTACAAAATACCGTGGTGACTTTGAGAAACGATTAAAGCAATTGTTAAATGCCCTAAAGAAGAAGCCCGAAGCAATTTTGTTTATAGATGAAATTCATATGATCATTGGTGCTGGCTCAAGTATGGGTAGCACTATGGATGCATCGAATTTAATCAAACCTGCATTGGCAAATGGTACTTTACGTTGCATTGGCTCAACAACGTTTCAAGAATATCGTCAAGTTTTTGAAAAAGATCATGCATTATCACGCCGTTTCCAAAAAATTGATGTTAATGAGCCATCAATTAATGAAACAATTGATATTCTTCGTGGACTCAAGTCTAAATTTGAAGAATTTCATAAAGTTCAATATGATGATGCAGCTCTTGTTTCTGCAGTTGAGTTATCGGCTAAATTTATCAATGATCGCTTCCTCCCAGATAAAGCGATTGACGTAATAGATGAAGCAGGGGCACAACGACGTTTGAGAGCTGATCAAGATAACACTTTGATTACAGTTGAAAATATTGAAGATATTGTTTCGAAAATTGCACGAATTCCACCTAAAACTGTGTCTAAAGATGATAAATCTGTACTTGAGCACTTAGAGCGTGATCTTAAACGAGTTGTATTTGGTCAAGATGAGGCGATTACCGCATTATCCTCTGCAATTAAATTGTCACGAGCTGGGCTTAAAGCACCAGATAAGCCAGTTGGTAGTTTTGTATTTGCAGGACCTACTGGTGTAGGTAAAACTGAGGTAACAAAACAACTTGCAAAACTACTCGGTGTTGAACTAGTCAGATTTGATATGTCTGAATATATGGAACGCCATGCGGTTTCACGTTTAATTGGTGCACCTCCAGGTTATGTTGGTTTTGATCAAGGTGGCTTACTGACTGACGCAATACATAAAAATCCACATTGTGTATTGTTATTGGATGAGATTGAAAAGGCACATCCTGATGTGTTTAATTTATTGCTGCAAGTCATGGATCATGGTTCATTAACTGATAATAATGGTCGTAAGTCAGACTTCAGAAATGTCATTATAGTGTTAACAACGAATATTGGCGCTGAAAGTATTTCCCGTACAAGTATTGGTTTTACAGAGCAAGATAATAGTCGTGATAATCAGGAAGCAATGAAGAAGGCATTTACACCAGAGTTTAGAAACCGCTTAGATGGGGTTATTCAATTTAAAGCTCTACCTACGACAGTAATCGATTCTGTAGTAGATAAATTCCTTACAGAACTTCAAGCTCAACTTGATGACAAAAAAGTTGTTTTAGAAGTAGATCAGTCTGCACGAGATTGGTTAAGTGAAAACGGTTATGATCGTCTGATGGGTGCTCGTCCAATGCAGCGTTTGATTCAAGAGCATTTGAAAAAGCCGCTTGCTGAAATGATTTTATTTGGTGAGCTGGCTGAAAACGGCGGTAATGTAGCAGTAACAGTTAAAAAAGAAGATGGCAAAGCCGTTGGATTAAAGTTGGAAGTATTTGAAGATTCTGCAGCTGAACCAGCATAGTGTGTTATTAATTGTATTAAAGCCCGTTTATTTAAACGGGCTTTAATTTTTGGGTGAAAGTATGGACATACAAGTTACAAAAGTAATATCTACGACAGCTTTATTTTTTCTGACAGCACTGATGGAAATATTAGGGTGTTACTTTCCATATTTGATCCTAAATCAAGGGCGTCCGCATTGGTTGTGGCTACCCACTTTTGTCGCACTCGCTGCTTTTGTGTGGTTATTGACTTTGCATCCAGCAGCATCAGGTCGAATATATGCTGCATATGGGGGTATTTATATTTGTTCGGCATTGTTGTGGTTAAAGTTTGTGGATCAAATGGATCTTACTAAATGGGATATCATTGGTGGCGGAGTGGTTATTTTCGGGGCGCTGATTATCATTTTACAGCCACAAGGCTTAATTCGGTGAGTTGTTATAGGAGAAAGTCTGTTTAATTAAATTAATAATAAATCGACCTTGAATATTTTTGAGAAAAATTTAGAAGCCTATTTAATAAAATTTACATAAAGGCTTTTTAAATTGGCATGAAATAGGCATATATTTTCCGCCTATAATTTTGAAATACTTCAGAGTTTCATCATTATTCGACAATAAACAATGTAATTAGAATAAGGATTTTTCATTTGTCTACAACATATTCCAAGCAAGAAAAAACCAGCCGTATCAAAGGAATTATTGGTGCAGCTTCTGGTAATTTAGTTGAATGGTTTGATTTTTATATATATGCAGTATTTGCTGTATATTTTACCCAAGCTTTAACTGCGCCAGATATGGATAGTTCTACCCAAGCCATCTATGTGTGGGGTGTATTTGCAGCAAGCTTTTTTATGCGACCTATCGGTAGTTGGCTTTTTGGTCGAATTGCAGATAAACACGGTCGAAAAAAATCAATGGTCATCTCAATTATATTGATGGCTATAAGTTCTTTCATGTTTGCAGCGTTACCAACGTATGAGCAAGTGGGTATGGCTGCACCGTTTTTATTATTAATGGTTCGATTGCTTCAAGGCTTATCCGTTGGTGGTGAATATGGTGCTGTGGCGACTTATATGAGTGAATTGGGTTTAAAAGGTCAACGTGGCTTTTTTTCATCATTTCAATACGTAACGCTCACGGGTGGTCAACTCCTTGCAAGTTTATTGGGTGTAATATTCTTAGCTTTTATGTCTGAACAGCAGCTTTATGATGGGGGATGGCGAATTCCATTTATTATTGGTGGTGTTGCAGCAATTTTATCTTTATTAGCGAGAAGTAGATTAGAAGAGACTTTATCCAGTGATGAAAGTGATAAAGAAGATTCTGGTACACTTCGTGAGCTTTTTAAAAATCACTGGAAAACTTTCCTTTTGGTAGTTGGTTATACTTCAGCAGGCTCTCTTAGTTTCTATGTGATTACAGTTTACTCAAAAACTTACCTTACCAATATTGGAATAGATCCTAAAACGGTAGGGTTGATGATGACAGCCTGCATTTTTGTACTCATGGTGGCGCAACCATTCTTTGGTGCATTGTCAGATCGTATTGGTCGCAGAAATTCTATGCTGTTATTTAGTGGTCTGATGGCTATATTTATCTATCCAGTCATGGCAATCGGGATGAGATATTTTAGCGAAACTCCATTCATTGTCGCGATGCTACTGATTTTCCTGATGCTATTGCTTAGTTTGTATACCTCTATTGGCGGTATTGTAAAAGCTGAAATGTTTCCTCCGCATGTACGTGCGTTGGGTGTAGGTTTCTCTTATGCGATAGGTAATGCCGTATTTGGTGGTTCTGCACCTTCTGTTGCCTTGCAGTTTAAGGCCGCAGGAATTGAAAATTCATTTTTTATTTACGTGATCATTATTTTAATCGTATGTTTCTTTTGTAGTTGGCAACTTCCCAAAGAACCTAAATATTTAAAAGATGATCATTAAGATTTAGAAAATAAAAAAGCACCCGAGGGTGCTTTTTTAGTGGATGAAATTAATCTTTTTTTAAGCTTTCATTGATGAGGAACTCAACAAGTGCTTTTTGAGCGTGAAGGCGGTTTTCAGCTTCATCCCATACCACAGCATTTTTGTGATCGAGCATATTTTCTGAAATTTCTTCACCGCGATGGGCAGGTAAACAGTGCATAAATAAACAGTCTGGATGAGCAAGATCCATTAGACGTTCATTGACTTGAAAATCAGCAAAAGCTTTTTCACGAATTTTTTGCTCTTCTTCTTGTCCCATGCTGGCCCAAACATCAGTAACGATAAGGTCGGCATTCACTGCAGCATCTTCAGCAGAGTCTACAACTTCGGCGCAGTGCGCGAATTCAGAGAGAAATTCAGGTTTTGGTTCATAACCTTTTGGTGATGCAATCTTAAGTTTAAAGCCCCACATATGTGCAGCTTCGATATATGAGTTACACATATTATTACCATCACCAATCCACGCAACGGTTTTGCCTTGGATAGCGCCACGGTGTTCTACGAATGTTTGAACATCAGCAAGCAATTGGCAAGGGTGGTGATCATCGGTCAGTGCATTAATAACTGGGACTTTAGAATATTCTGCAAAACGTGTGACAATATCGTGGCCAAAAGTACGAATCATCACAATATCAAGCATGCTTGAAATAACGCGAGCTGAATCTTCAATCGGTTCGCCGCGACCTAATTGCGTATCCCGGGACGAGAGGAAAATTGCGCTACCACCAAATTGGGTCATACCAGCTTCAAAAGAAACACGGGTACGTGTGCTCGATTTTTCAAAAATCATTCCCATTACTTTACCAACAAAGGGTTGGTAGACTTCATGATTATGCTGCATGCGTTTTAATTCTATAGCACGATCAATAATGCGATTTAATTCTGCAGTTGAAAGGTCACGTAAAGTAAGAAAATGTCGTAGAGCCATGGTTACTCCACAATCATTGTTTCGTCAAAATAGTGAATGAGACGACCAATAATTGTTGGTTGATGAAAAAAAACGAGAATCGACTAATATACTATATGTAAAGAGAATTGCAAAAAAACTAGACTTTTTGGTGCCCATCTAGGAAGCGATCGACAGAATAGCTGATGTATTCGATGGTTTCTTGATCGGTCTCAAGTACTGGTATCCCCATTAAAATCTTCCATTCCAAATTTCTTAAGATTCCAAAATATAATTGAGCAGAAAATAAAGGATTTTCACATTTTAACACACCAAGTTTATGCGCATTTTCTAATGCATTTGCGATCGCTAACTGGATATGTTTAGGGCCTTTTTCGTGCAAATAAAGAGCAAGTTCTGGATTTTTTTGGGATTGCTCAATCACGAGGCGCATAAAGGCAGTGTGATCTTCTTTTTTAATGTGGCGATGAAAGTTAAGTAGTGTATGTATCAGATAAGATCTAAAATCGCCATGATCTGAATCATATGCAACACAGATATCTTTAAAAAAGAGTTCACGTCGATAATCACATATAGCAGTAAAAAGGCCTTCTTTGCCGCCAAAATATTTATAAATAGATGCTTTGGAGCCTCCAGCATGTTGAACAATATCATCCAAAGACACAGCATCGTAGCCACGTTCCAAGAATAGCGTATTGGCGCTTAGCAATAATGCTAAACGTCGTTCTTGACCACGGCGAGTATGGGGCATATCACAACCAGAAGTTTCAATATGCGGAAATGGATGTTGCATGCAGTAACAATAGCGAAAATGAAATTGAAGATGGAGTATACCAAATTAAAGCACTTAACGCCTGACACTCAAAATAATAACAAAATCAAAAAATGAATGATAATTCATTTTTATATGACTAAAGTTTTAGAGCAAAAATACTAAACGGTCATATATCAAACTAAATTTATAGATATACTAAAAACTCGATAATTATAGTAAACACTGTGGAAAGGAATATGACAGAACAATCGTCTGCAGGCTTAAGATTTAGACAAGCATTAGAAGTGGAAAAGCCATTACAAATCATCGGAACTGTAAATGCATATGCAGCAATGATGGCAAAACAAGTTGGCTATAAAGCAATTTATCTATCAGGCGCAGGTGTTGCAAACTATTCCTATGGTCTTCCTGATTTGGGAATGACGAGTTTAGATAATGTGCTTGAAGATGTTCGTCGTATCACTGAACGTGTAGATACGCCTTTGCTTGTGGATATTGATACAGGTTGGGGTGGTGCATTTAATATTGCACGAAGTATCAAGCAAATGATCGCTGCTGGAGCTGCTGCTGTTCATATTGAAGACCAAGTTGCGCAAAAACGCTGCGGACATCGTCCGAATAAAGAAATTGTGTCACAACAAGAAATGGTAGACCGTATTAAGGCTGCTGTTGATGCAAAAACTGATTCTAATTTTGTGGTCATGGCACGTACGGATGCGCTGCAAAAAGAAGGGCTTCAAGCCGTCATTGATCGTGCATGTGCATGTGTTGAAGCTGGAGCTGATGCTATTTTTGCGGAAGCGATGACTGATATAACGATGTATAAAACAGTCTGTGATGCTGTAGGTGTGCCTGTGCTAGCGAATATCACTGAATTTGGTGATACCCCTTATTATACAACCGAAGAGCTAGCAGAACAGGGGATTTCAATGGTGTTATACCCATTGTCTGCGACACGTGCGATGCAGAAAGCAGCATTAGAAGTGATGCATTCAATTCGTAAAGACGGCACGCAAGTGAATGTTATTGATAAAATGCAACAACGAAAAGAATTATACGAGTTCCTTGATTATCATACTTTCGAAAACACACTAGATAAGCTATTCACTCAGGAGAAATAAAAAAATGGCTGAAGGAAAAGTATTGACTGGCGCAGGATTGCGTGGACAAGTCGCAGGTAAAACAGCACTTTCAACCGTTGGGAAAAGTGGTGCAGGCTTAACATATCGTGGTTATGATGTTCAGGATTTGGCGGAAAATTGCCAATTTGAAGAAGTTGCATATTTAATTTTCTTTGGTGAACTACCTACGGCGCAACAACTTGCGGACTATAAAGCAAAACTAAAATCACTGAGAGCGTTACCGCAAGCATTAAAAGAAGTGCTTGAACGTATCCCAGCAGATTCACATCCTATGGATGTTATGCGTACAGGTGTTTCTATGTTGGGTAACTTAGAAACAGAACAGTCCTTTGGTGAACAGCAAGATATAGCTGATCGTATTTTGGCAACATTGCCAGCCATTATTTGTTATTGGTATCGATATAGCCATGATGGTGTTCGTATCGAAGAAAATACTGATGACGACTCAATTGGTGCTCAATTCTTGCATTTATTGCGTGGCGAAAAACCTAATGAATTGCATGAACAAGTCATGAATGTTTCTTTAATTCTCTATGCAGAACATGAATTTAACGCTTCAACATTTACGGCACGTGTGTGTGCTTCGACGTTATCAGATTTACATTCGTGTATTACAGGTGCGATTGGTTCTTTGCGTGGTCCACTGCATGGCGGTGCAAATGAAGCGGCAATGGATATGATTGAGCAATGGAAATCTCCTGAAGAAGCTGAGCGCGAAATGCTGGGTATGCTCGAACGCAAAGAAAAAATCATGGGCTTTGGTCATGCAATTTACAAAGACAATGATCCACGTAATGGGATTATTAAGGTATGGTCTGAGCGCTTGGCTAAGGACGTAGGAGATACTGTTTTATATCCAGTATCAGTACGTTGTGAAGAAGTCATGTGGCGAGAGAAAAAATTATTCTGTAATGCTGATTTCTTCCATGCTTCTGCTTATCACTTTATGGGTATACCAACGAAACTATTCACGCCAATTTTTGTGATGTCTCGTGTAACAGGATGGGCGGCACATGTGATGGAGCAACGTGCGGACAACCGTATTATTCGCCCAAGTGCGGATTATACAGGACCTGAATTACGCAAAGTTGTACCAATTGAACAGCGTGCTTGAAAAGCATAATAAAAAGCTCCTTCGGGAGCTTTTTATTTTGTTGAGCTGAGTAAAATGGCATCTTGTTTTTCGTAGCCTGTTTCAGTAGGAATACCCATGTAACTAATGACTGCAACGCGATAATTGGGGAAAGTGTAAGGAAATGCGTAAAGTTTTTTGATCTGAGGTAAATTACGATGATATCGAATATTCTCGAATTGTTGACTTTTATACTTTGAAGGATCAGAGCTTTGGCTGAGTTGTACCTGAGATTGGAATTTACTTACTTTAATTTCAGGCACGTTTAACCAAAAATTTCCAGTCTGTTCTCTTTGTCTATTGAATTTTAGTTTAGCAGTCTTGGGACTTAATGGTGTTGGTTTGACAAGGCGAGCTTGAATACTTTGAATTTTGCGTAGCGTATGCTGAATTTCAGTAATGTGATTTCGGCTATTTAATGGGGTATAAATGGATTGAACCTCAATCGCTTTATGTGGGTTTCTGCTGTTGAGCAAATAATAATAGAGTGTTGGTAGTCGACCAGATTCATCATGGTAATGGCGTAAATAATATATTTTATGATCTTTAATATCTGAACCTAGTACTTCTATTGTCTCCGGACCGCTGACTGTGGCAAAGGAGGGTGAAGAAATAAGGCAGAAGATGATACCTAGATAAGTTTTATGCTTTAAGTGATTATTGTTCATTTGGACTCGTCTTTTTGTATTTTATATTGAGCATGATTTAAAATTTTAGAATTATGATGAAGAAAAGGTTAATCAATTGTGTTGATTAACCTAAATCTAGAAGTTTACTCGGCAGTAGTGCTTACAACTTCATCTTCATCATCTTCAGCAGTATCCATTCCTAATTCTTTTAGCTTACGAGTCAAGGTATTGCGACCCCAACCTAAAAGCTCAGCAGCATGGCGTTTTCTTCCTCGAGTTTGTTGTAGTGCCGCATTAATTAAGGTGCGTTCAAACATAGGCGTGGCGATATCCAATAATTTCATTTCGCCATTTTTGAGTTTTTGTACAGCCCACTGACTAAGCAACTCATCCCAATGCTGAATAGCGATACGATCTGCTTGATTGTGTGGATGATTTGGATCATCAGATTTTTGGATTGGTAGTTGTTTTAACTCAGAAGGAAGATCTTCTGGGTAAACCTCTCGTCCAGTAATCATCACTGTCAGCCAGCGACATGTGTTTTCAAGTTGACGTACATTACCTTGCCAAGGCAACTGTTTCATATATTCAATAGTTTCTGTACGTAAAATCTTTGGACTTACACCAAGTTCTTTACCTGCTCGTGCGAGAAAGTGTTGTGCGAGCATCGGAATGTCTTCCGAGCGGTGAGCAAGTTTAGGAATATGAATACGAATTACATTCAGACGATGATAAAGATCCTCACGGAAGCGTCCATCATGTACTAATTTTTCTAGATCTTGGTGAGTCGCAGCGACAATGCGGACATCAACACGCACTGGAATGTGTCCACCGACGCGATAAAACTCGCCATCAGCTAAAACACGCAATAAACGCGTTTGGGTTTCGAATGGCATGTCCCCAATTTCATCAAGGAATAATGTACCGCCATTGGCTTGCTCAAAACGACCTTGTCGCTGAGTATTAGCGCCAGTGAATGCACCTTTTTCATGACCAAATAATTCAGTTTCAATCAAATCTTTCGGAATGGCAGCCATATTAAGCGCAATAAATGGCTTACTGCTACGAGGTGAATGACGATGCAATGCATGAGCGACTAACTCTTTACCTGTACCTGACTCACCATTAATTAATACCGTAATGTGTGATTGTGACAAACGTCCAATTGCTCGGAAGACTTCCTGCATTGCAGGAGATTCTCCAATGATCTCAGTTGATTGAATTGGCTGTACGGTTGATTTCGCAGATTCTTGTTGTTGGAGCTTATTAATGTGCATGATGGCACGATTTACAAGTGCTAAAGCCTCATCAATATCAAATGGTTTTGGTAAATATTCAAAAGCACCCGTTTGATAGCTTGATACTGCTGACTCTAGATCCGAATGTGCCGTCATGATGATCACAGGTAGATCAGGATAATGACCTTTGACTTTAGCGAGAAAGGTAAGACCATCAATTCCTGGCATCCGTATATCTGTCAAAATTACATCAGGTGTATCATCAAGTAACTGATCCAGTGCAGATTGAGCTTCTTCGAAACTGGTAACATCTAAACCTTCTTCTTTAAATGTTTTTTCTAGAACCCAACGCATGGCGCGATCGTCATCTATTACCCAAATTTTATTTCGCGACATGGTTTAACTCCCAAGGTATATAAAGACTAAATACGGTTTTGCCCGGAACAGATTGGCATTCAATCATTCCATTGTGTTGATGCATAATATTTTGTGCGATGCTCAGACCTAAGCCTGTTCCTTTAGCGCGTCCTGTGACTAATGGATAAAATACGGACTCCAAAATTTCTTCTGGAACGCCAGGGCCGTTATCTTCAATATCAATTCGAACAGTTGAGCGATGTAAAGTTCCGTTAATCGTGACAAGGCGATGAATACGTGTACGCAGGGTTAATTCAGGTTGAGTGTCTTGAAAAAACTCTTTATTTTCAGTCATGGCCTGAATAGCATTTACACTGATATTCAACATCACTTGAATAAGTTGATCCCGATCTGCTTCAACATCAGGTAAAGAAAGATCATAATCACGAGTAATTTTAATTTTCTTTTTTGTTTGGTTCACAATCAGAGAACGAACGCGTTCCAAAGGCTCGTGAATATTTACAGGTTCATAGCTTGGTAACTGCCGAGAACCGAGCATTGTGTCAGCAAGATTTCTCAGGCGATCTACTTCACTAATAATAATGTCCGTAAATTCTTTATATTCAGGATCATTTAAACTACGTGCCAATAATTGAGTTGCGCCACGTATGCCCCCTAATGGATTCTTAATCTCATGCGCGACACCTCTGATTAATTGGCGTGCGACCTGATGTTGTTGAATAAAATTTTCTTCTTTAGAAATTTTCAACATTCGATCAATTGGATTGAGTTCAATCAGAAGGAGGGGGTGATAACTTTTGCCAGTGTTAAGTTGGGCAACAGAGTAGTCAACATGTACATCTTTAAAGTTCACAATAATAGTCGCTTCACGGCGGGTATAAGCTTGCCCCGTGAGTAATGTATTTGTGAGCGCTTCTTCGGTGTTAAATGAATCACCTGGAGATTGTAAAATACTGAGCACAGATTGACCTGATGCTCTTAATAAGCTGATATCAAAGAGTGCTTCACATGAGGAATTTAAATAAAAAATATTTAATTCACTATCGACTAAAAGTATCGCAGTGCTCAAGTTGTCTACGAGTAAACGGTAATCAATCGTTGGTTGTTGATTCATTAACCTCAAAATCCTGTCTTAAAATAGAGCAATTGCATCTATGAGTTTTTCCATCACTGCTCACAAAGAGGGAGTTATTTAATTTTAACGTCCTCAAATAAAGCAAAATATGAGCCAACTTTGTTTGAAATCGTTAAAAACAACTAAAATGAACTCATTTATTAAGAAAAAAAGCGCGAAGCGATTGCAAAATATTCATGCAAAGTTGGGTTTATTTAATAATGCATCATATTGGTGCGATTGCAATATTTTTTAAAATTTATGGGAATATTTTGGTGCGTTATGCAAAGAGTGGGGTTTTCAACTGTTTTTATGAATTGAAAAGACATACAATACGCGGATTCTAGTGGAGCGCAGATTCATGAAATCCCCCAAAGTCGGTTTTGTTTCTTTAGGTTGTCCTAAGGCATTGGTAGATTCCGAGCGAATTCTTACTCAGTTGAAAACTGAAGGTTATGATGTAGCGTCGGATTATGACGGTGCTGATTTAGTTGTTGTTAATACCTGTGGTTTTATTGAATCTGCAGTACAAGAGTCATTAGACGCGATTGGTGAGGCGATGAGTGCGAACGGTCGCGTCATCGTAACAGGTTGTTTGGGTAAAGATGAAGAAAAAATTCGTCAAATGCATCCAAACGTACTTAAAGTTACTGGTGCAGCAGCTTATCAAGAAGTAATGGAAGCTGTGCATCAATATGTTCCTGAACCTCCTAAACATAATCCGTTTATTGATCTTGTGCCAGAACAAGGTATTCGATTAACACCAAAACATTATGCATATTTGAAGATATCTGAAGGCTGTAACCACCGTTGTACCTTCTGTATTATTCCAAGTATGCGTGGCGATCTCGTATCTCGCCCAGTTGGTTCTGTATTAGAAGAAGCGGCGGCTTTAAAACGATCTGGTGTAAAGGAAGTCTTGGTTATTTCTCAAGATACTTCGGCATATGGTGTAGATACAAAATACAAGCTTGATTTTTGGAATGGTCAGCCTGTAAAAACTAAGTTCTATGATATGTGTGAAGCATTAGGTCAATTGGGTATTTGGGTGCGTCTGCATTATGTCTACCCATATCCACATGTTGATGCGGTTATCGATTTGATGGCAAAGGGTAAGATCTTGCCTTACTTAGATATTCCATTCCAACACGCTAGCCCTAAAATTTTAAAACTAATGAAGCGTCCAGCGCATAGTGAAAACACGCTAGAGCGTTTAAAAGTTTGGCGTGAAAAGTGTCCTGATTTAGTCATTCGTTCAACATTTGTTGTTGGCTTCCCGGGTGAAACTGAAGAAGATTTCGTGCAACTTCTAGATTGGTTGAAAGAAGCTCAGCTCGATCGCGTTGGTTGTTTTACATACTCTCCAGTTGAAGGTGCAACTGCAAATGATCTGCCAGATCATGTGCCTGAAGAAATTAAACAGGAACGCTACGAACGCTTTATGCAGGTTCAGCAAGAAATTTCTGCTGCAAAGCTACAAAAGCGTATTGGTCAAACCATGACCGTGCTGGTTGATGATCTAGAAGAAGAGTTTCCAGTTGCAGTGGCGCGTTCTTATGCAGATGCTCCAGAAATTGATGGAAATGTCTTTGTAGAAGATATTGATAAGAGCAAGATTAAAGCAGGTGATTTACTGGTTGTTAAAATCACTGATGCGGATGAATACGACCTTTATGCAGAATTGATTGAAATTAAAACCGCATAATTGTTTGAAGTAATACATATAAATGAATTCGGATATTGGAGTTTGTAATGTTAGATTCTAAAAAACCACGCTTTGGTCGTATTCTGCTAAAACTTTCGGGTGAAGCGCTAGCAGGCAATAAAGATATGGGTATCGACGCACAAGTGCTTGATCAAATGTCTTTATCTATTGCTCACTTGGTTGGTCTAGGTGTGCAAGTTGGTATCGTTGTGGGTGGTGGTAACCTTTATCGTGGTAGCCAATTACAGCAAGATGGGTTGGTTGGTCGCGTAACAGGTGATCAAATGGGTATGCTAGCAACTGTGATGAACGGTTTGGCGCTACGAGATGCATTGGTACGTCGTAATATTAAAACCCGTTTAATGTCAGCATTACCAATCGGTACAGTTGTAGAATCATATTCTAGCCGTGATGCGATTCGTCATTTAAATAATGGTGAAGTTTGTGTGTTTGTGGCGGGTACTGGTAATCCATTCTTTACGACAGATACCGCTGCTTGCTTACGTGGTATTGAGATTGAGGCCAACTTAATTCTTAAAGCGACTAAGGTAGATGGTGTCTACAATAAAGATCCAAGCAAATATGAAGATGCTGTTAAATATGATGCATTAACATTCGACCAAGTCTTAGATGAGAAACTTGGTGTAATGGATTTAACCGCGATTTGCTTATGCCGTGACCATAATGTTCCACTTCAAGTATTCGATATGAATAAATCAGGTGCGTTATTGTCAGTGGTTATGGGTGAAAAAGAAGGTACTCACGTTACTAATTGATGTACGTGGCTTTCAAAGCTATTTATACTAAACACTATTTTGATTTAAATTTTGAGAATTAGGTAAGGAAGATCACATGATTAACGATCTTAAAAAAGATGCTGAAGAGCGCATGAATAAATCATTGGACTCATTAGAGCATGGTTTTGCTAAAGTTCGTACAGGTCGTGCACATCCATCAATTCTTAACGGCGTAATGGTTCCTTACTATGGCTCTGATGTGCCATTAAACCAAGTTGCTAACATTGGGGTTGAAGATTCGCGTACATTGCTTGTTCAACCTTTCGAGCGCACCATGGTTGCTGCAATCGATAAAGCAATTCGTGAGTCAGATTTAGGTTTGAACCCAATTACTGCTGATTCAATTCGTGTACCAATGGCGGCATTAACTGAAGAAACACGCCGTGATATGCAAAAAGTGGCACGTAACGAGGCTGAAAATGCAAAAGTTGCGATTCGTAATATTCGCCGTGATGTATTAGGTGATATTAAAGCGTTGTTGAAAGAAAAAGAAATTTCTGAAGACGATGAGCGTCGTGCTGGCGATGAAATCCAAAAAATCACAGATAAGTTTGTTGCTGAAGTTGAAAAGCGTTTAGCAGCAAAAGAAGCAGAGTTGATGAAGGTCTAAGCTATATAATGACCATCTCAGCAGAGCTTCTGCCACAACATGTTGCCATCATTATGGATGGCAACAATCGTTTTGCAAAAAAGAAACATCTACAAAAAGGTGATGGACACCGTGAAGGAAAAAATGTCCTTGATCCGATTGTAGAGCATTGTCGTAAAGTGGGTGTAAAAGCACTTACTGTTTATGCCTTCTCAAGTGAAAACTGGAATCGACCTCAATATGAAGTTGATTTGCTCATGAAATTGTTGCAAGAGACGATTAATGAACAAATTCCTCGAATGATAAAGTTTCAGATTGGGCTCAGATTCATCGGGGATCGCTCTCGTTTATCGCCAGAATTGCAACAATTAATGTTGCAAGCAGAACAAAGGACTGCTACTTTCACAGAAATGACGCTCACAATTGCTGTGAGCTATGGTGGAATGTGGGATATCGCACAAACTGCTAAAACAATCGCACAACTCGTCAAAGAACAAAAAATTGATGTTGATCAAGTTGATGTTGATTTGTTTGCTCAGCATGTCAGTTTAGGTGACTTACCTCCAGTCGACTTATTGATTCGTACTGGTGGTGATTATCGATTGTCTAATTTTTTATTATGGCAATCTGCATATGCTGAGTTGTATTTTACTGAGACGTTGTGGCCAGAATTCACAACAGAAGAATTGGATCATGCCTTTGGTGTGTTTTTAGGGCGTGAAAGGCGCTTTGGAAAAACCTCTGAGCAGGTCCAACAAGAGAAAATAGAGAACTAATAATGTTAGAGCGGATAATTACCGCATTGATTTTAGTGGCTGTAGTCTTGAGCTGTATGTTCGCAACTACATCCATTTATCCAATGTTAGCGTTAATGATTATCGCTGCCGGGGGGGCTGGCTATGAGTGGTTTAAACTCATGCCTCGTCAAACTGATCAAGTGAATAAATTTAAAGCAGGATGCTTTGGTGTAATCACTGCGGTATTTTCTGCAATTGCGCTTTATTTTGATGATCTAGTACTGCTGTTGTGGAGTGCTTCGATTATTACTTGGGTTATTACCATTTATTGGGTTAAGCAATATCCTCTTTATGATGCGTGGTATAACACTTCACTGAATTGGATTGGTGTAGTGATTATTAGCGCTGCAGTATCGGCAATATACGAAGTCTGGATAAGTTCACCTTGGTGGCTCATGTATCTATTCCTCTTAGTGTGGGGTGCTGATAGTGGGGCGTATTTTGTAGGTAGGAAGCTTGGTAAGCGTAAGCTTGCACCTGAGGTGAGCCCGAATAAATCTATTGAAGGGTTAATCGGTGGTGTAATTACAGTCATCATTGTTATCTTATTTGTACAATTTAACTATTTAGATTTAACCGCAGTAGAGCATATTCTATTTTTACTCCTATCTGTGCTGACAGTATTTAGCTCAGTTCAAGGTGATTTATTTGAATCAATGATTAAGCGTCGTGCAGGTATTAAGGATTCAGGTCGTATTTTGCCTGGTCATGGTGGTGTATTAGATCGCATTGACTCATTGCTTGCTGCCGCACCTATTTTTGCTGCGGGAATATTTGTTTTAAAACTTGTTGGTGTAGATTTATAGATGTCTCAATCAGTATGTATATTAGGTGTAACGGGTTCAATTGGACAAAGTACCTTAAAAGTCATTGATCGACATCCAGAGAAGTACAATGTTTTTGCGGTATCTGCATTTAGTCGTGTAGAGCAGTTAAGCGAAATATGTCAACAATATCATCCACAGTATGCTGTTGTACCTTCAGGCAAGGTGGATGAACTACATCAATTTTTCAAATTAAAAAATATCACTTCAACCGAAATTCTCTCTGATGAGTCGGGTTTAATTGCTGTTGCTGAGCATCCTCAGGTTGATATCGTGATGGCGGCGATAGTGGGTGCGGCAGGATTATTGCCAACACTCGCTGCTGTTCAAGCGGGTAAGCGTGTTCTTCTAGCAAATAAAGAATCGTTGGTGATGTCTGGTGACATCATGATGAAGGCCGCTAAAGAGAATAAAGCCTTATTATTACCTGTAGATTCTGAACATAACGCAATATTTCAGTGCCTGCCTCAAAATTATTTACAATTAGATACAGGTGGTAAACCCCAGTTAGGTGTTTCACAAATTTTGTTGACTGCTTCTGGCGGTCCATTTTTGCATCATACGCTAGATGAGCTCAGTATTGTGACACCTGCACAGGCTTGTAAGCACCCTAATTGGTCAATGGGACAGAAGATATCAGTTGATTCGGCAACGCTAATGAACAAAGGTCTCGAGTTGATCGAGGCCTGTCATTTATTTTCAATTCAAGAACATTTTGTTACAGTGGTTGTGCACCCACAAAGTATTATTCACTCAATGGTTCAGTATGTTGATGGTAGTACTTTGGCTCAAATGGGTAATCCTGATATGTGTACGCCGATTGCACATGCATTTGCATGGCCAGATCGGATTGAAACACATGTTCCTCCGCTAGATTTATTTCTAAACGATACGCTTAATTTTATGCAGCCTGATACTGTACGCTTTCCAGCGTTGCAATTGGCTCGTGAAGCAATGAAATCTGGAGGATTGGCGCCTGCGATCTTAAATGCTGCAAATGAAATCGCGGTTGAAGCATTTTTAAAAGATAAAATCAAATTTTTAGATATTCCTAAAGTTGTTGAATCCACTTTGAATCATGTTCAAAATTCAAATGCTGATTCTTTAGAGCTAATCTTAGAGACTGATGCGCTTGCACGTCGCTATGCTATTCAACTCACGAATTCACTGAGTACCTAAGATGAATATACTTTTCATTATCGTCGCGGCTATTTTGCTTCTAGGCCCATTGATTGCAATTCATGAATTTGGACATTACTGGGTAGCACGAAAACTTGGCGTTAAGGTTCTTGTTTATTCAATTGGATTTGGTCCAACAGTTCTAAAGTGGACCTCTAAAAAGTCAGGCATTCAATATCAGCTCTCTGCATTGCCTTTAGGTGGTTATGTAAAAATGCTAGATGAGCGTGAAGGTAATGTAAGTGCAGAAGATTTACCTTATGCGTTTAATCGGCAATCCCCTTTAAAACGAATTGCAATCGTTGCTGCGGGACCACTTGTTAATTTAATTTTTGCTGTTTTACTTTTTTGGATTCTGTTCTTACCAGCTCAGGAACAATTAAACACTCGAGTTGGTAAAGTGATTGAAAATACGCCAGCCGCACAAGTAGAGATGCGTTCTGGTGATAAAATCATAGCAGTGGATGGGACTGCGACACCAACTTGGGAAAAATTGAATTATGCGCTGATTGATCGCGTAGGTGAAACTGGTACGATTCAAATTCAAGCTGATCGTGATGGTCAGGTACAAACTTTTAATTTACCGATTCAGCAATTTTTAAAAGATCAGTCTCAATCACCATTGGATGTCTTGGGGTTTTTACCATATCGACCTCATATTCAACCAGTTGTACATAAATTATCTGAAGATGGTGCTGCTATACGCCAAGGGATGAAAGAAGGTGATGTAATTGTCGCGATTGATAATAAAAAAATTAACGATTGGTTAGAAGTTGTTGATATAGTACAAAAATCACCAGAAAAACTATTGAATATCGAAGTGATGCGTCAAGGCGAGATTGTTCAATTAAAGGTCATGCCGCAAGGAAAGCGTGACAATATGGGCAATACGACAGGAATGTTGGGAGTGCAAGCTCAATCTGGTCAGATCAATATTCCTGCTGAATATAAGCATACAATTCAATATGATCCAGCGGAAGCTTTTGTGGTTGCGGTTGAAAAAACGGGTCAATTATCTTCTATGATCCTTGGCTCAATTGTCAAAATGATTCGAGGATTGATTGGGTTGGATAATCTCTCGGGTCCAATTACGATTGCTAAAGTTGCAGGTCAAAGTGCAGAAATGGGTTGGCAAACTTTCATTTCATTTATGGCATTAATGAGTGTAAGTTTGGGGATATTAAATTTGCTTCCGATTCCGATGTTGGATGGTGGGCATTTAGTTTATTACATAATTGAATTAATTCGTGGTAAACCTGTTTCTGAACAAATACAATTGGTTGGATTAAAAATTGGTATGGTGTTGCTGGGAAGTATGATGTTTCTCGCAATATTTAATGATTTTATGCGTTTATAAGCGTTATAGATGGATAATTAACTTACTGGAAAACAATAGGCATGCAGCACAAACATTTATTTATGCCATTGGCACTCGTTAGCGCAATGGCAGCAGTACAACAAGTATATGCAGCAGACGAGTTTATCGCGCGGGATGTGCGTGTTGATGGATTAGTTCGACTAACGCAAGCTAATGTACTCGCAATGTTACCGGTGAATGCTGGGGATCGCATTAATGATCCAGTGATTGCGAATGCGATTCGTGCGTTGTATGCCTCTAATTCGTTTGATGATATTCAAGCTTTCAAAGAAAACGATGTTTTGGTTTTCAAAGTCGTTGAACGTCCTATTATTTCTAAAATCAATTTCAAGGGTAATAAGCTCATTCCAAAAGAAGCCTTGGAAGAGGGCTTGAAGAAAATGGGTCTAGCTGAAGGTGAGGTGCTCACTAAATCTGCACTTCAGACGCTAGAAACTGAGCTTGAACAGCAGTATTCACAACAAGGTCGCTATAATGCGGATATTCAGGTTGAAACTGTTGCAAAAGCCAATAACCGTGTAGATGTCAATATTAATTTCATTGAAGGTAAACCAGCTAAAGTTTTTGAAATTAATTTAATTGGTAATACTGTATTTAAAGACGATGAAATTAAGCAAGTCTTTGCTGTCAAGGAAAGCGGATGGTTATCTGTCATTTCCAGAAATGATCGCTACGCGCGTGAAAAAATGGCAGCAAGCCTTGAAGCATTAAGAGCTTTATACCTTAATAAAGGTTATATCAATTTTGAAATTACCAACTCTAATTTGAATATCAGTGAAGATAAAAAAAATATTTTCATTGAAGTTTCAATGAATGAGGGTGAGCAATTTAAATTTGGTGAAACCAAATTTTTAGGTGATGCTTTATATAAAGACGAAGATCTTCGTGCACTAAAGATTTATAAAGATGATGCAACTTACTCACAAGAGTTGGTGAATGCAGTAAAACAGTTGTTACAGCGTAAGTATGGTAATGCTGGTTATTACTATGCGGAAATTAATGTTGTGCCTCAAATTGACAATGAAACAAAAAAAGTTAATTTGAATTATTACATCAATCCGGGTCAGCAAGTTACGGTTAGACGTATTAATTTTACAGGTAATACCAAGACTGCTGATGAAGTTTTACGTCGTGAAATGCGCCAGATGGAAGGTGCATTAGCGAGTAATGAAAAAATTGATCTTTCAAAAGTCCGTTTGATGCGTACTGGATTTTTCAGCAAAGTTGATGTTAAACCGGTACGTGTTCCAGGAGCGCCTGATCAGATTGATTTGAATATCGCTGTTGAAGAACAACACTCAGGATCAAGTACTTTAGCTGTGGGTTATTCGCAAAATGGCGGTATCACGTTCCAAGCAGGTTTAAGTCAAACTAACTTCTTAGGTACAGGTAACCGTGTAGCGATTGATCTTTCTCGTTCTGAGACACAAGATTATTATAACCTAAGTGTTACTGATCCATACTTTACAATTGATGGTGTCAGCCGTGGTTACAATCTCTATTATCGTAAGACGAAATTAGACGAAGACTATAACGTTAACAATTATGTTACAGATAGCTTCGGTGGTGGTCTGAGCTTTGGTTACCCAATTGATGAGAATCAGAGCTTAAGTGCTGGTATTAATATTGATCAAACTGAAGTAACGACTGGTCCATTTGTTTCTACTTATGTACGTGATTATTTACTTGCCAATGGGGGTAGGGAAACAAGTACTGGTAAGTATTGTCCAGTCGACTTAGAGCCAATTAAAGATGATAACGGTAATGTAATTGGTTATGAACCTTGCTCTGAACCTGAAGTTGAGTACGGTAATGAGTTTAAAGGTGATTTCTTTACTTATAGTTTAAATTTAGGTTGGTCTTATAACACATTAAATAATCCACGCTTCCCAACGTCGGGTATGTCTCATCGTGTTAATGCAGAGATTGCATTGCCGGGCAGTGATGTTGAATATCAGAAGGTAACATACGATACTCAAGCCTTTATTCCTTTAGGAAAGGATTTTGTATGGCGTGGTTATGGTAAGGTAGGTTTTGGTAATGATTTACCATTCTATAAAAACTATTACGCTGGTGGTTATGGGTCTGTTCGTGGTTATGATAATAGTACATTAGGTCCAAAATATCCGAGTATTACAGATGCTGCTCTAACTAGAGAAGATAGAAACCCTGAAGAAGTGGGGGGTAATGCATTAGTTCAATTTGGCACTGAATTAATCTTACCAGTTCCTTTTAAAGGCGACTGGGCGCGACAGGTCCGTCCTGTTATTTTTGCTGAAGGTGCTCAAGTGTTCGACACTCAATGTGACGTACCTACTGGAAATATTTATTTTGGCGCAACCAATCCGACGGCATTCGATGCTAGACAGTACTGTAAAGATAACTTTGGCTTCGATGCCGGAAATATGCGTTATAGTGTTGGTGTAGGCTTCACATGGATTACGATGATTGGTCCACTATCATTAAGCTATGCGTACCCACTGAATGATAAGCCTGGTGATGAAACTAAGTCTGTTCAATTTGAAATTGGTCGTACTTTCTAGTACGGCCTTTTGCCTTAAAAGGAATAATAATGAATATATTTAAAACAATGATATCAACGGCTTTACTCACATCTGTAGTTGGCTTTGCACATGCAGCAGGATATGGGGTAATCGATTTAGAAAAAGTGGTAGAAAATAGCACGTATTTAAAGCAGCAGAATGCTCAGCTTGAGCAGACAATTAAACCGCAAACGGTAAAGTTGGAACAGTTAGGTAAAGAAATTGAAGCTTTGGCTAAATCAGCTCAAGCCAATCAATCGAATGCCCAGCAACTATCCTCTCAATATCAAACGAAGATGAACGAATTTCAATCTTTGCAACAGACTGTTCAATCACGTGTTCAAAGCACCATTCAAAATACAAACAAAGTTTTTGACTCAAGAATTAAACAAGTTGCTGAACAATTGCGCAAAGAAAATAATCTTGATTTAGTTTTAAATAAAAATGCTGCCTTGGCATATGACCCAAAATACGATTTAACTGCTAAAATGATTCAAAAGGTTAATGCAATCAAATAGTCAATGAAATCAAATCAATTTCGTCTCGATCACTTGGCCAAACTTGTACAAGGCCAAGTTATTGGTGATGCAGATCTGTTGCTAGAGGGTCTTGCAAGTTTAACTCAAGCGAACTCAAACCAAATTTCTTTTGTAAATTCTGATAAGTATTTAGACGAAGCGATTTCATCTCAAGCAGGTGCGTTAATTGTCACTTCTGAGATGCAGGCTCAGCTTAATCAGCATAATAATTTTATTGTCGTACAAAATCCGTATCTTGCTTTCGCGATTTTAACTCATGTGTTTGAATCTAAAACTGTGCAACGTGGTATCGAGGCCACCGCAGTAATCGATCCGAGTGCTATGATAGGAGATAATGTATACATTGGTCATTACGTTGTAGTTGGCCCACATGCAGTGATTGGTTCAAATACAGTAATTCATTCGCAAACTAAAATTGATGAGTATGTTGAAATCGGTGAGGATTGTTTCATTGATTCGCATGTCACGATTACGGGTCGATCTAAAATTGCTAAACGTGTTCGTATCCATGCGAATACCGTAATTGGAGGAGAGGGTTTTGGCTTTGCTCCTTATCAAGGTAAGTGGAACCGAATTGCTCAACTCGGATCTGTTCAAATTGGAAATGATGTCAGAATTGGTTCCAACTGTAGTATTGATCGTGGCGCTTTGGATGACACTATACTTCATGATGGTGTGATTATTGATAATCTTGTGCAAGTCGCACATAACGTTCAAATCGGTGAAAATACTGCAATTGCTGCAAAATGCGGTATTGCGGGCAGTACTGTGATTGGCAAAAACTGTATCCTTGCAGGTGCTTGTGGTATCTCAGGACATCTAAAAATTGTAGATAATGTGACGCTAACTGGAATGTCAATGGTCACAGGTAGCATTTTAGAAGCTGGTACATATTCTTCAGGAATGGGATTGCTCGAAAATTCTCGTTGGAAACGAACAGTTGTTCGTCTAAGACAATTAGCAGATGTGCCATTGACCAAATTAGTCAAACAAATAGATGATATGCAGGCTCAGTTAGAGTCAATCGAATCAACTTTAAAATTGCGTAAATAATATGACAGAGTCTACTTTATCTTTTTCAATTCCTGAATTGCCGATGAATATTCAAACAATTCGTGAATATTTGCCGCATCGTTATCCATTTCTATTGGTAGACCGTGTTACAGAAGTGACTGAGAATGGAATTGTCGGATTTAAAAATGTCTCCATAAATGAAGAGTTTATGCAAGGTCATTTTCCAGGTTATCCAATCATGCCGGGTGTCTTAATCGTTGAGGCGATGGCACAAATTTCTGGCGTTCTTGGCTTTATTATGAACAATGAAAAACCCAAACCGGGTTCACTTTTTCTTTTCGCTGGCGCTGAAAAAGTTCGTTTTAAAAAACAAGTCGTTCCTGGTGATCAACTCGTGTTAAAATCAGAGCTTGTAATGCAGAAACGTGGTATTTACAAGTATCTTTGTAGTGCGAGCGTTGATGGTGTAATTGCAGCGACAGCTGAAATTATTATTTCTCATCAGAAATTAGAGCAAGCATGAGTAACAGTGATTTAATCCACCCTACAGCAATTGTTGATCCTACGGCAACGATTGCTTCTGATGTAAAAATTGGTCCTTATTCGATTATTGGTCCTCATGTGACAATTGATAGTGGGACAGTGTTACATTCTCATGTGGTGGTTGGTGGATATACTCGCATCGGTAAATCAAACGAAATTTTCCAGTTTGCCAGTGTGGGTGAGGTGTGTCAGGATCTTAAGTATGCTGGTGAAGAAACTTGGCTTGAGATTGGCGACAACAACAAAATTCGTGAGCATTGCAGTCTGCATCGCGGTACAGTGCAGGATCAAAGTATTACTAAAATTGGTAGTAATAATCTGTTGATGGTCAATACGCATATTGCGCATGACTGTGTAGTAGGTAATAACAACATTTTTGCGAACAATGTTGGTGTCGCAGGTCATGTGCATGTTGGTGACTTTGTTGTTGTAGGTGGCAACTCCGGTATTCATCAATTCTGTAAAATCGACTCATACAGCATGATTGGTGGAGCATCATTGATTTTGAAGGATGTTCCTGCTTATGTGATGGTGTCTGGTAATCCGGCGCATGCATTTGGAATGAATGTAGAAGGTATGCGTCGTAAGGGTTGGTCCAAAGATGTAATCAATGGTTTACGAGAATCATTTAAGTTGATTTATAAAAGTGGTCTGACGACACAACAAGCCATTGAGCAGATTACTGCTGAAATTTTACCAAATGTTTCTGAAGCTCAGCTCCTCATAGATTCTCTAAATGAATCTAAGCGCGGTATTGTTCGTTAAGAGCTTTTGCTAGCAATAAAAAGACATCTTATGATGTCTTTTTTATTTAACTTTTTTTGAAATATCCAGCTTCTTCTGAGTCAGGATAGGTGCTTAGTAGTTTATTTTTATAAATTTCAGCAGTTTGAGCGTTTTTATTTACATCTTTCGCGATGCTATACAGCTGATATAAAGATCGCGCTGCTTTTCCTGAATTTGGAAACTTCGAAGCGACAGTTTCATAGTGTTTTCTTGCTTCTTCATAATTGGGTGGTTCAATTGCTAAATTGAATTCAGCTAACCAAAAATAGGCATTACCTGTATACACACTATTTGGATTGTTACGTACAAAGTTTTGCATAGGTGCAATGGCTTTTTTTGCGCCACCTTGTTTGTATGCATCTAAGGCAACTGTATAAGCCGCTTTATCAAGTTCTTGTTGGTTGGTTTGATTCAAGTTCGTTGCATTTTGTGATGCTGTGGTATTGGAGTTAGTGCTAGTGCTTGGTGCAGTTGGCTCGTTAGGAATGGGTGGTGCAGCATTAGAATCATCGGCATTGGACTCCTCCACAGGATCAATTTTTTGTTGAAGGAGTTCTAATCTTTGATCTAGATCTGTATAGCGATTTTTTAATTCGTTGGTCAGTTGATTAATTTGATGTTCTTGTTCTTCTAATTTGCCTTGAAGTGCACGAATTTGATTTTCTAAGCGTTGATTTTGTTGGATAAGCTGCCAACTGGTGTTGGTAGGGGCTGTAGCGGTGTTATTCGCTGCGACTGCTGTTTGGTTCAAACTCGAATTTTGGCTTAATCCTTTTGATTCGATAGGAATATTGGCAAAAACTGATGTTGAGCTCATCAATGCTAGTGCAAGAAAAGTACGCTTATTGAGCATGTTCATTATTCCATTTGTGTCCATACTCAAATTTGAACTTTGAGTATTTTCAATTCTTAATAATCAGATCATTAAAAACGTCATAGCATTTAAAATCAATATAAATTTACAATGAAACTGTATAAATGAAGAAATTTAAGTTGAATTTATTTAGATGAAAAATATCAAGTTTGTTGTTAATAGATTAGTAAATATTCACTTGAACTTTTTTAGTGCCTTTAAAGCCCATTATGGTCTTGCAAGATCGTTAAAAATCTCTATACTCTGTTCTTGCAATGGTAGCCCTGCTGGTGGCTTCGCAATTGTACTCTGAGAACCCCGCCAGGACCGGAAGGTAGCAACGGTATCAGAACTATGATGTGCCGGAGTTTTGCTAGTAGGGTTGCCACCATTATAATAATTTATCTCTTATTCTTCATTCTCTTTTCGTTTTATAGCTTTCATAATCGCATCCATTTCAAAGCCTCTATATTGTAAAAAGCGAATTTGTTTTGCTTTTAATTTTGCGTCCTGAGCAACTTCATAGCCATATTTTTTGACTTTCAATAAGTATGCTTGTTCATACCAATCTATTTCTTCCATTTCTGGTTCAGCCAAGGCTTTATCAACGTGTTTGCTTTTAAGCGCTAGCTTTATTCGATTTGGACCTTTTCCTTTACGTAATTGGCTGCGTACCGTCATTTCTGCAACGCGAGCATCACTTTGATAATTTTCTCGCGCTAGCTCATCAACTAAGCTCAAAACCTCTTCCTTATTTTGTGCATACAAAGCAAGTTTATCAATTAAGTCTTTTTTTGAGTATTCTTTGCGAGTTAAGACTGCAAATGCATACGATCTCAAACGAGTCCCTGTTAAGCCTTTATTCTGTGCTAGATCTGATGAATGAGTGTCATCTAAATCACATTCATCTGATGCTTGATTGGCGAGGTATTGATTAGACGAGTGTTGATCGTTAATGAGATGTTGAGGTTCATCTTCATTGATTATTGATTTTAATTGCTCATAATGAATGAACTTGGGAAACTTCTCTGACATTTTAAATCCATGCACTTAAACAAAAGCGCCCAGAATTTGGGCGCTTCGATTTCAAATTTTTGAAAAATTATACTTCAAATAAATCTGCTTCTTCGTCATTTTCTTCAGTTGGAGCTGGTGTCGCTGTGGTTAACAACTGTTCACGAATCATGCGATCAAGATCTTGTGCAAGTTGAGGATTTTCCTCAAGGTGACGAATCACGTTGTTCTTACCTTGTCCAATCTTGTTGCCTTGATATGAATACCAAGCACCAGCTTTTTGAACAAGTTCTTGTTGTACAGCGAGATCGACCAATTCAGCAAGCTGATTTGTACCTTTACCGTACATGATTTGGAATAATGCTTCACGGAAAGGAGGTGCCATTTTGTTCTTCACCACTTTAACGCGTGTTTCAGAACCAACTATTTCATCACCTTCTTTTACTTGACCAATACGGCGAATGTCTAAGCGTACAGAAGCATAGAATTTGAGTGCATTACCACCAGTAGTGGTTTCTGGACTTCCAAACATGACACCAATTTTCATACGAATTTGGTTAATGAAGATCACCATGCAGTTGGAGCGCTTTGCATTACCTGTAATTTTACGCAATGCTTGGCTCATCAAGCGTGCTTGTAGACCCATATGAGAGTCACCCATTTCACCTTCAATTTCGGCTTTAGGGGTTAAGGCTGCTACAGAATCGACAACAATTAAGTCGATAGCGCCAGATCGTACCAGCATATCTGCAATTTCTAGTGCTTGTTCACCGTGATCAGGTTGTGACACCAATAAGTTATCGATATCTACACCAAGTTTGCGAGCATATTGAGGATCTAAAGCATGCTCAGCATCAATAAATGCACAAGTACCACCAGCTTTTTGACATTGCGCAATCGCTTGAAGTGTCATGGTGGTTTTACCTGATGATTCTGGACCATAAATTTCAATAATACGGCCTTTAGGTAAACCACCAATACCTAATGCGATATCCAATGTAAGAGAGCCTGTAGATACAGCTTCTACAGCTTGAACAGTATTGTCACCAAGGCGCATTACCGTATTTTTACCAAATTGTTTTTCAATTTGGCTTAAAGCAGCACTCAGTGCTTTGCTTTTATTATCATCCATCTCATAACCTCAAAACATTGTAAATCACTGATAACTTAGGTGGATGTCTTTAATTAAGTCTAATGTCCACGGCATTATAGTGACAGAAAAAATAGGACTGTTCTATAATTTTAAACTTCAAAACGACAATATTTGTCGCTTTAACTTATTCATCATCGTATGACCAAACTTCGTCATATTGCTGACCATTTTGTTGACGGAATCTTGTAATATCACGTCGATCTTTTTTGCTTGGTCGATGATCTGGTCGTGCAAGATTATGCAATTTTCTTTGTGCAGAAAGCAACTCACGACGCGCGAGACTGACTTCAGTTTCTTCATAGAGTAATTGTGCAGCAGGCGCACCACCTCGAACAGACGATAACGCTTTCACAATGACGGTTTTCTTTTCAAATCCCTGCTGAATCGTTAACTCCATTCCTACACGTACTTCTCTGGAAACTTTAACACGATCATTGTTGTGATGAACTTTACCACCTTCTATTGCTGCTTTGGCAATTGAGCGGGTTTTAAAAAAGCGTGCTGCCCAAAGCCACTTATCAATTCGCATTGAATCAGTGATTTTAGTTTCATGCTGTTTTGACATTCATTTCTTTCTCATGGTTAATTTGGTCTAAATAGGGGATTAATGATCTTAGATCATTAATTGCAGGATACTGAAGTTTAGACCTTTCGCGCTCAGGTTGAGCGCTAGATGGTTGGGTAATTGTGATTAGATGCTCAATACCAAAAGATTTAGCACCTTCGAGTACAACCGCAGTATCATCAACGAGAACGCAGTGACGAGGTTCAAATGGGTGCATTTGCTGTAATTGATCCCAAAATTCAAAACGCTCTTTAGCAAAACCGATTGTTTCACTACTGATCATCACTTCAAAATAAGAGGTGAGGTCAACTTGATTCATTTTCAATGCCAAACCTCTTTCATCAGCATTGGTGACTAACCATATTCGGTATCCAGCTTGCTTAAGGCTTGATAATAACGCAATGCATCCCTGTCTCGGCTTGATGAATTCTTTGTGATCGTGTTGAAGCTGAAAAGTATCAACGCCGACTTTGGCTGTCCAAAAGCGCGTAGAATACCAATCGAGCGTGTGCTTATGATCTTGATAAAATTTAAATAGAATTTGATTGCTCTGCTCTAAACTGATTTGATGAGTTTTGGCATGTCGCTCAGGGAGTTTGTGATTCCAAATTAAATCGTCAAAAGCAAGATCGAGTAGGGTTCCATCCATGTCAAACATGATGATGGGTTTATTCATTCATCTTTCCTCAGGTATTGTTGCAATTTAGCACAAATAAAAACAACAAAATGGGTGATATTTAAATATCGATTTACACCATCATTTGATGCAAAAGGTTGGACTTGCATCAGCATTTTAAAATTGAACTTCAAGAAAGGGTGTGCGTGGTGACTTCTATATTTCATTCCATTCGTATTATATCGAATTAGATGTGTGAGGTCACAAATTTAGATCTTGATAATGAATACAAAAATAGTATAGAAGTCGCTATGAAAGCATCATATTTTTTGAAAATGGTGCATAGGAGTTTGACGTATGACAAAACATGATAATAGTTCGAAACCACACAAAGAATCTAATGAGGATAAAGGGAATCAGGACTCTTTTAAAAATAAAGAGCCTGTAAAAAAACCGAATGAACAGCCTGAAAGTCCAGTCAAAGAGCAAAAATAAAAAACAAGCCTTCTTTAAGAAGGCTTGTTTTTTTATGTTGATACTGACTCTAAGGCGCGCTCTGATTTTTGGAACTATTGCGGGTGTTATTTAAGATGTATTGAGGGTTGTTGGCAATCACGCTTCGGATTTTGTTTTAAAAGTGTTAGAGTTCTTATGATTGAAATGGGTTATGTGTTTCAAAGTGGTTATATTTTATAGGTTTGCTACTATAAATATAAATCCAACAATGCAAATTAAATCACGCTGCATTTTAGGCTGAGGTTCTTAATATGATCGTCGTGCTTAGAGTGTGTAGCGCCAGAAAAAATAGGTTTTATCCATGTTTATCACAACGCATGCTCCCCAAGATCAACAAATGTTAAATTTGGTTCCGATTTTGGCTGTTGCAAGCCAAATATTATTAGAAGAATATCAAAACTATTGTGCTGGACGTGATTTTAAAATCAACGAAAAAGATGACCATTCTCCTGTAACTCAAGCAGATTTAAAGGTCAATCAATATCTGCTCAGAGAGCTTGCAAAACTTACACCTGATATTCCAATCATTTCTGAAGAAAGTGATTATTCGGAGCGACATGAATGGCCTCAATGTTGGATGCTAGACCCTTTGGATGGTACGAAGGAGTTTATTCATGAGCGTGATGAATTTACGATTAATCTGAGTCTTATTCAGAACCATCAAACTGTATTTTCAGTCATAGTCGTGCCGACAGAGCAAGTTATGTATATGGGCTATTTGACGGATCTTCCTTATAAATATTCATTTATGAACAATATTTGGGAAAAATATTGCAAATTTAAAGTCTCACCAGTCGATGCCATCCAAATTGGACTGAGTCATAGTAGTAAAAATCCTAAGTATCAACACTATATTGATTATATTGAAAGAGAAATACCAGTTATACGTCGTGAAGCTGGAAGTGCTTATAAGTTTTGTATGATGCTTGAAGGTGAGATAGATATTTACCCAAGATTTCATCCAACCTCTGAGTGGGACACCAGTGCTGGACAAGGCTTGCTAGAGAGCATAGGAGGTGGTTTGTTGACCTTGGATTCTGTGCCATTTACCTATAATCAGCGTGATACTGTTTTGAATAATGGTTTTATCGCCTATCGTGATCCTGAAATGAGGCAATTGGCTTTAGATGCGTTGTCAAATGTACTTTAGGGGAGTGGAACTATAATTTCATCGTGTTATAGTCAAATTAATTTCATTTATTAGAATTATTATGTCGCTGAAGTTGCTTCCTCCAAGTATGCTCAGAGCGGTTGATTTACTGCCCGATGTTGCTGTGCCTGTTACACTATTTACTCGCCACTCAATACGTGAAATGGTGGTGGGCCAAGGACTCGATGGATATGATTTGCAATTAACAGATCAAGGTAAGGATTTGGCGCAGGCTTGGGGGGCTTATCTTATTGATCAAACAGATCGTGTGATTGAACACTGTATTTCTAGTCCAATTCAACGTTGTATTGATACTGCAGCACTGATGATTCAAGGTGCTGATCAAATCAATCCTAAGTCAAATACCCATCATATTAAAATTGTTGAGCAGGGGCTTTTGGTCGAGCCTGGTAGCTTCGTTTTAGATATCGAGCAAGCTGCGCCATATTTTAAGCAACAAGGTGCTTTGGGCTTTATCAATAGCTTTGTAAACAATACTTTACCTGGGATGAAGCAGCCAATTACAGGTGTGATTGATGTTTTACATTTGCTTTATCAAACTCACCCTCAACAGAATCATGGATTAAGTTTGGCGGTTAGCCATGACACTATTCTCGCTGGTATTCTGGCTGTAATTTCAGGTAAAACACAGATTAGTCAGCAGGATTGGCCAGAAATGATGGAAGGTTTGTTTGTTTGGTTTGAAGGTGAAGCATTTATAGATGCAAAATTGAAATGGATATGGCGTGGTGAATCTAATGAGCTGTCTATTCGTGAATTTATAGAGCAAGAAAGATAGTAATTTTAATATTTTTTAAGCATTATTGATAAATTTAAGATATAAAAAAAGCCCTTAAAGGGCTTTTTTTAACGCAACTTAGTTAGAAGCTAAAGCTTTAACTTGTGCATTTAAACGGCTCTTATGACGAGCAGCTTTGTTCTTGTGGATGATACCTTTGTCAGCCATACGGTCGATTACAGGTACTGCAGTTTTGTAAGCTTCAGAAGCTGCTGCATAGTCACCCGCAGCGATCGCTGCTACTGTGCGTTTAAGGTAAGTACGAACCATAGAACGTAAGCTTGCGTTGTGTTTACGTGCTTTAACGTTTTGACGAGCACGTTTTTTTGCTTGAGCAGAGTTTGCCACTCGTGCACTCCTTGAAATTGATTGGTCTGGGCGGGCTGAAATTTCAACTAAATACAAACATTAGAAGAATTTACACCAGCCCGTAAACAAGTGCCATATTGTGATTAAATGATGCGGCAAAGTCAAGTCTTGACATGCTTTGACAACATTTTTGATGCAGATAAAATGCGGTTAGCGCGTTAGATTATATGAATATTGGAAGGAATGGCGAAAAAATGATTAAAAATATTAAAAGTGCAATAGTTATAGGGTCAACTGGTTTAGTTGGTCGATCTTTGGTAAATCATTTGAATCAATTGGTAGATTGCGAAAGAATTGTCGTAGTTGTTCGTAAGCATGATGAACAATTTGAAAAGTTCACTAAAGTTGATCAGTTGGTCATTGATGACTTTTTAATGTTAAATGGTGAGGACGCTTCTGGATTCTCACATGCGTTTAGTTGCCTAGGAAGTACAATTAAAAAAGCAGGCTCTAAAGAAAATTTTTACAATATCGATTTTGAGATAAATGCTCATTTTGCTGATTTGCTCGTGAATACCGATACTTTTTTTGCAATTGTAAGTGCGGAAGGTGCGAATGAAAGATCTCCATTCTTTTATAATCAAGTGAAGGGAAAGTTAGAAAATTATCTAAAATCATTATCACTCTATCAATTGGCGATCATTCGACCTTCACTCTTAATTGGTGAAAGAGCTGAAACAAGGACACTCGAAGATATTTCTCAGAGTATTTTCAAGCGAGTATCGCAATTTCTGCCAAATACATTCAAATATAAGCCAGTGACAGCAGAGCAAGTCGCTAATACTATGGTCGTGAGCGCAAGAACTCAAAATGAAAAAATTAAGATTTATGATAATTTAGAGATTCAAAAACATAACTGAGGGTATAAAAAGTGACAACGCCAACATTTGTGACGTGTGATTTACTGGATGACCATCCTGATTTAGATATTCAAGTATTGTATCCATCTATTGATGGAAAATTCTTCAAAAGTTACGGCGGTGTAAAAAGCTTTGGGGGTGAAGCTGTCACTGTTAAATGTTTTGAGGACAATTCACGAGTAAAAGAGTTACTCGCTACAGATGGGCAAGGCAAAGTTTTAGTTGTAGATGGTGGTTCTTCCATGCGTTGTGCATTGATGGGAGATATGATTGCTGAGTCTGCCGTTAAATATGGATGGAGTGGTGTCATTATTAATGGTTGTGTTAGAGATGTTGATGCCATTGCGAGTTTAAATCTAGGCGTGCACGCACTTGCGGCTATACCTCAAAAAAGTAATCGCAAAGGGGTGGGCGAAACCAATATCACGATTCAAATTGGAAATATCACAATCCAACCAGGTGATTATATCTATGCAGACAATAATGGAATTATTGTGTCCAAGACAAAATTAGTCGATTAATTTAAATAAAACAAAAACGAGGTAATCAGTATGGTGATTCATCAATTAAAAGTGGCTCAGGCGCTAGCTTCAGCTGTTGCAGAAGGTGGACGTGGGACTTCAGGTACACCGTTTCCTAAACAGCCAGAAAAAGCATTAAAGCTTTACGAATTTGAAGGATCACCATTCTGTCGTCGTGTAAGAGAGGTGTTGACTTTACTTAATCTTGACTACGAAGTGTATCCTTGTCCGAAAGGTGGAAGGGTCTATCGAGATCAAGTAAAAACACTTGGTGGTAAGATTCAATTACCTTTTTTAATTGATGAAAATACTGGGGCTAAACTTTACGAGTCTCAGGATATTATTCACTATCTTTTTAAGCATTATGGTGAGACAGGTCAAACACCGAAGCAATTCTCACACTACCCCAAATTGCCTGTAGTTGCTCTAGCTGGAACACTGATTAATGGTGCTCGTGGGATTTTTATAAATAAAGCGATTAAGCAGAGACCACAACCCGAGCATTTAATTGAGCTGTGGGGGTTTGAAGCGAGTCCATACACCAGAATCGTGCGCGCTGAACTCACAGAACTTGAATTACCATTTAAGTTTCATAATGTTGCTAAAGAACGTTGGCAGGATCAAGGACCAGCGATTTTACGATTGAAGCCTGGGAAATATATTCCTTTGGCTGGCGGTAAACGCGAGCAGGTTGTAAAGGTAATGAATCGCAAGGGGAAGGATATACAAGTCCCGTATTTAGTTGATCCTAATACAGGCGTAAAATTGTTCGAATCGAAGAAGATTGTAGAATATTTAAGAAAAAATTACGGTTAATTTTAGTTTGAGTGCTTTTTGGTCATGAATATAGGTGTATTCGTGACCAGATGCTAAGATAGACCATCATTTTGAGTTTTCAGCTTTTCTTCCCAAACTATGTTTAAAAAAATTTCTGATTTGTTTCAAAAAAACCATCGGCTGAGCAAGTTTATTTACAGACTCATCAAATTCGTCATGATCCTGAATTAGGATATATTATCGATGACGTTGTTTTGAATGAACTAAATGAAAGATTGTCATATTTTTCGAACCGAAAGGTTACTCGTTTTGATGATTTGGAAAATTTATTTTATCGGGGAATGTTGATCAAAGAGAAAATAGATCTCGAGTTGAATACAGGTCGTTTTACAACGAGATTAGGTAATAATCAACAGAATCTAGAACAGTTAAAAAAATTCGTGATATTGCTCAATGATTATTATCGTGAATTCAAACGTGAGCGCTAATGTTTGCGACTGAATGTTTGTGATATCTAAAAATAACTCATTCTCGATTTTGAACATGATAAAATAGTGCAATGTCCTACCAGACTTTTAAAGCGATCTTCATGTTCCAAAAAGAAATTTCTCAACTTAATCTATCACAAATAAAATCTGGCGAAAAAAGATGGTTAGGGGCGCTTAAAGGCTCTGCCATCGCTTTGCTTTTAAAAGAAATAAGTCAAAACTCTGATCGACTCTTTGTTCTGGTAGCTAGAAATAATCAACATTTAGCTCAACTTGAGAGTGAACTTGAATTTTATGGTGTGAAGCCCACCATCTTTCCAGATTGGGAGATCTTACCTTACGATCGGTTGTCTCCGCATCAAGATATTGTCTCAGAAAGATTATCAGTGCTCTCTAATATGCCAGCAAAAGGGATACTACTCATTTCAAGCATAACTTTGGCACAACGTGTTGCGCCGACGTCTTGGGTGTTAGGTGAGCATTTTGATATTAGCGTTGGGCAAAAATTTGATTTAGAAAAGCAGAAACAACGCCTGATTCAGGCTGGTTATCATTTGGTCGATACTGTATATGATCATGGAGAATTTGCTGTTCGGGGAAGTTTAGTTGATATTTTTGCTTCAGGGCAAGATGCTCCAATTCGAATAGATTTGTTTGATGATGAAATTGATTCTTTAAAATTTTTTGATCCAGAAACTCAAAGGACCACGACGAAACTTGAACATTTTAAGGTTTTACCAGCTAAAGAGTTTCCTTTAAAAGAAGGTAGAGCTCAATTTCGAGACCGTTATGCTGAAGAGTTTCCAACGGCGAACCCGAAAAAAAATCCGATTTATCAGGATGTAATGGAGGGTATATCTTCACCCGGATTGGACTATTACTTTCCGCTGTTCTTTTCAAAAAAAGAAATGCTAGAACAAAGTAGTATTACATCATACTTACCAAATCATTCCATTGTCATTACAGATCGAAATATTGAAAGTGAATTAACTCAATTTTGGAAAGATATTTATCAGCGTTATGAAGACCGACGTCATAATGTTGATCAACCTTTATTAGCTCCAGAACAAATCTTCTTTCAACAAAATCAAATTTTTGAACAACTCAATCAGTTTCCTCGTATTATCGCATCTGACGAAGTTTTTGATCCTAAAGCGGGTGTAATTAATACCTCTGCTGAACAGCCACCTCGTTTAGCGGTAGAGCCTAAACATCAACAGCCATTTCATGCTGTAAAATCATTTATTGATGCTGCACAACACCCTGTCTTACTCGTTGCTGAAAGTGCGGGACGTCGTGAATCGTTAAAGGACTCCTTGCGAGCAAGTATGGGTGAAATTCCTGTTGTAGAGCATTATCAGGAGTTTATTAATCAACAATATTCAGTAGCAGTAACGCATGCACCACTTGAACGTGGCTTGGAGATTAAAGGACAAATATCTGTCATTTCAGAAAATCAACTCTATGAGCATCGTGTTGTACAACGCCGTAGAAAACGCCAGCATGAAGTTTCTGAAGAGTTCTTAGTTAAAAGTTTAACTGAATTAAGTATAGGTGCTCCTGTAGTTCATATTGATCACGGTGTAGGTCGCTATGCGGGATTAGTGACTTTATGTATTGATGAGCAAGACCACGAATTTTTGCAACTTAATTATGCTGATGATGCCAAAGTCTATGTTCCTGTCACCAATTTGCATCTGATTAGTCGATACAGTGGAGGTGATCCTGATTTAGCACCACTGCATAAACTTGGTACTGATGCTTGGAATAAAGCTAAGCGCAAAGCACTAGAACAGATACATGATGTTGCAGCCGAACTTCTTCATATTCAAGCAAGACGCCACTCAAAACCAGGTATCCAATTTGAATTAGATCACACTACTTATATGCAGTTTGTTAGTGGTTTTGCTTATGAAGAAACGCTTGATCAAGCGAATGCTATCGAAGCGACTTTATACGACATGCAACAAGCTAAACCAATGGATCGTTTAGTCTGTGGTGATGTTGGATTTGGTAAGACAGAAGTGGCGATGAGAGCTGCTTTTGTTGCTGTACAGAACAATAAGCAAGTTGCTGTTTTAGTTCCAACAACTTTACTTGCGCAACAGCATTATGAATCTTTCAAAGATCGATTTGCTGATTGGCCTATCCGTATTGAAGTGTTATCTCGATTTGGCTCAAATAAAACACACTTAAAAACGATCGAAGATTTGGCAGAGGGTAAAGTTGATATCGTCATTGGAACGCATAAAATTTTGCAGGAAAATGTCCAGTTTAAACAACTTGGATTGATGATTGTTGATGAAGAACATCGCTTTGGTGTGCGAGATAAAGAACGTATTAAAGCGATGCGTGCCGATGTAGATATGCTGACGCTAACCGCTACGCCAATCCCGCGTACCTTAAATATGGCGTTTTCAGGTATGCGTGACCTCTCAATTATTGCTACACCACCTGCACGCCGTCTCGCTGTTAAGACCTTTGTCAATGAGCAGACCGATGCCACGATGAAAGAGGCGATCTTGCGTGAACTATTACGTGGTGGTCAGGTTTATATTTTGCATAATGAAGTGGATACCATTGAACGAGCGGCTGAAAATATTCGGTTGTTAGTTCCTGAAGCTCGGGTTGCAGTTGCGCATGGTCAAATGCGTGAGCGTGAGTTAGAACAGGTCATGCAGCAGTTTTATCATAAAGAATATAATGTATTGGTGTGTTCGACCATTATTGAAACGGGAATTGATGTACCAAATGCCAATACAATTATCATTGAGCGAGCAGACAAGCTAGGTTTGGCACAACTTCATCAACTGCGTGGTCGTGTGGGGCGCTCTCATCATCAAGCCTATGCGTATCTGATGGTTCCGTCTATTAAAGGCTTAAAAGGTGATGCTGAAAAACGACTTGATGCCATTCAGCGTGCTTCTACTTTAGGCGCTGGTTTTGTATTGGCGACAGAGGATTTAGAAATACGTGGAGCAGGCGAGCTTCTAGGTGAGCAGCAAAGTGGTTCAATGCATGCAATTGGATATAGTCTATATATGGAAATGCTTGAGAAAGCGACTAAAGCCATCCAAAATGGTAAGACTCCTAACTTTGATGCACCTTTGTCACTCACCGCAGAAATTAGTTTACATATGCCTGCATTAATTCCAGATGAATATTTAGGTGATGTGCATCAGCGTTTATTGTTCTATAAGCGAATTAGTAATACGGATACACAAGAAAAACTCGATCATATCCGTATGGAGCTTATCGATCGTTTTGGTGTGCTACCTCAACAAGTGAAATATCTTTTTACTGTTCATCAGGTGCGTATAAAAGCAGAAAAATTAGGTATTACCAAGATTGATTTGAGTAAGCAGGGTGGCCAAATTGAATTTTCACCTGATACTCCTGTTCAAGCGATGAGTATTATCCAAATGATGCAAAAACATCCGACATTTTTTAGAATGGACGGTGGTCAACGTCTGAAAGTGATGGTTATGCTTGAGGAAAATGATAAAAGAATTCAGTTTATTAATGATCTTTTAGATGAGTTGATGAGAGGGCTCAACTGATCTAAGTTGGGCTTGAATCAATACTTGTTCATTGCTCAAAATGCACTGGCTGACAGTCAACCTTATAGGTTGATTTTTTAGCGATGCATTGCAATGAATGAGTGAGATTCAAATCAATGAAATACATATTTTTTTGTATCGAAACACATGACTAATAATACTCAGTCTAAAACTGTTGTGTTAGTATTAGCTATCCATTTAATTTTTGCGTCATTTATAAATATATGTTTAGTTTGCATCCACAACTTGCTCAAGATACTTTTTTTGTTGGCGACTTTCCACTTTCAACTTGTCGTTTAATGAATGACATGCAATTTCCATGGTTGATTTTGGTACCGCGTGTTCCTGGTGTAACTGAATTATATGAATTAAGCCAAGCAGACCAAGAACAATTTTTAAGAGAATCTAGCTGGTTATCTAGTCAATTATCTCGAGTTTTCCGTGCGGATAAAATGAACGTTGCAGCACTAGGAAATATGGTTCCTCAACTTCATTTTCATCATGTAGTTCGTTATCAGAATGATTCTGCATGGCCTAAGCCTGTTTGGGGTGCTTCACCTGCAGTTCCTTACAGTAATGATGTTTTAGCGCATATGCGTCAAACGCTCATGCTCGCGCTACGTGGTCAAGGTGACATGCCTTTCGATTGGCGTATGGAGTAAATACGTCAATTTCAAGGAAGAATAAAAATAATGTGAATTGAGGTAATAGCAATTGCCATTTGAACGAATGCTGGATAAAGAGCCACAGCAGTTTGAAGTACTCCTCAGGATGATGGGGTATGTGATGATCGCGATTCTTGTTGTGATCTATTATTTCACTTCACAAAACCAAAATTATCAGATTTTATACCCTCTATTTATTTTCTTGCTGATTCTATTGGCACCCCGAATTTCACACAGTATCCAATATCGTTATGGTAGTAAAACCAGACGTTTTGCGTTCTTTATTATTGATGTAGTTGTTGTAGCTACCGCCTTAGCAGCAGTGCATTTAAGTTTGTTGCCAACATTTGTTTTCCTGTTTGGATTGGTGTTTACCGCCGTTAATAATAAAATTTCGATGATGGTGAGTTCGATTGCAATTTTAGTTGCGATCATTGTTTTTTATATTTGTACAATTTTTATTTTTGGTTTTGAAGATTATTTCCAGCAAACTTCAATCGAATTGTCCGTAGTCTCGTGTATATGTGCGATTCTTTTTGTGAATTTTGCTAATTATTATCAGAATCGACGTGTAAAAAAATTAGATGTTCAACGTCAAACTTATTTTAAAGAAATGAATCGATATATTGAGTTATCGAATCAGTTAAGCCGCTATGCACCAATTCAATTGTGGCAATCAATCATGCGTGGTGAAACTGAAGCGAAACTTGAATATAAACGAAAAAAAATTACGATTTTTTTCTCTGACATTCAGGGATTTACTGAGCTTTCAGAGACTCTTATTCCAGATGACTTAGCTTTTGTTTTGAATGATTATCTGAGCCATATGACTGAAATTGCCAAGCAATATGGTGGAACAATTGACAAGTTTATGGGAGACGCGATTCTCATTTTCTTTGGAGATCCAGATTCGCAAGGGGTTGAGCAGGATGCCAAAAATTGCATCGATATGGCGATGGCAATGCGTCAACAAATGAAATTTTTGCGTGAACGCTGGGTGAAAATGGGATACTCAGCACTGCATATACGTATGGGCATTAGTACAGGTTATTGTCACGTTGGTAACTATGGCGCAGTTCATCGAATGGCATATACCATTGTTGGGCGGGATGCAAATTTAGCTGCAAGACTTCAAAATGCTGCAGAAATTGATGAAATTTTAATCTCGGATGAGACTTATAAGTTAGTTAAAAACTATTATCTTTGTGCACCTCAGGAACCTATAGAGCTGAAAGGGATTCATGGTTCAATTAAAAGTTGGCAGGTCATGGAAAAATATAGCACCAAGCAAACCCATCAACATTGGTTTGATTACGAGTACAAAGGGTTTCAACTGGTGCTGAATATGGAAGAAGTACAAAATTACGAATATGCTGAATTAATCGCAGTTTTAGAAAAAATGATTGAACGTATTAAACTTCAGCAGGATTTAACCAACTCTTCTGGTATTGTGAAGTTAAAACTATCTGATGAAGTAAAATATCTAAATTAGGATTTTATATCTACATAAATAAAAAGGTCACTTAAGTGACCTTTTTTATATGGTTTTACAAATGATTAATGATTTTCAGAAGCATGGTTAATCGTGTACTTCGGAATTTCAACTTCTAAATCATCATTTTCAATTTTTACTTGACAAGAAAGACGTGAATCAGGCTCTAAACCCCATGCACGATCGAGTAAATCTGCTTCTACATCATTCATTTCTTCAAGACCGTCAAAACCTTTACGAACAATGACATGGCAGGTCGTACAAGCTGCAGACATATCACAAGCATGTTCAATTTTGATACCATTTTTTAGAAGGCTTTCGCAAAGATTGGCATTTTGCTCAACTTCAAACTCAGCACCTTCAGGGCAAATTTGCGCATGTGGAAGAACTTTAATACGTGGCATAAATTTTTACCTATGTTTAGTTTGAGTTTGACCAATCGTCAAGCTTAGTGCCTTTGAGAGCATGATCAATATGTTGATTCATTCGTTTTGCAGCAAATGCATCACTATGAACTTTTAACGCAGCAACAGCAGCTTCAATTGCTTCAATATCAGAAGTTTCAAGTTGTTGAGCCAAATGAGTTTGTGCAGAAATTAAATCCTGAGCTTCCTGTTCAGTCAAGAGTTTAATATCAGCTTTAAGCGCTTGAGAAAGAGCTTCAAGTTCTCGTTGAGCTTCAACTTTAGTTTCATGTAAATGACGAAGGGCTTTATCTTCTGCTGCAAATTTAAAACCATCAACCAGTAGGCGCTCCATATCAGTATCAGATAAACCGTATGATGGTTTAATATCAATCTGAGCTGAGACGTTAGATGTTGTTTCACGAGCAGATACCGATAAGAGACCGTCAGCATCGACTTGATAAGTCACTTCAATGCGTGCTTGACCAGCAGTCATCGGTGGAATGCCGCGTAAAACAAAACGTCCGAGACTACGGCAATGTTCTACTAAATCGCGCTCACCTTGGACAACATGGATTAACATCGCAGTTTGACCATCTTGATACGTGGTGAACTCTTGACGACGAGCGACAGGAATTGCAGTATTGCGTGAAATTAATCGCTCTACTAATCCACCCATGGTTTCAATACCAAGTGATAATGGTGTTACATCAAGTAGTAAAGAACCATCGGTGCTATTACCAATTAATTGGTTGGCAGTAATTGCAGCACCAATTGCAACGACTTCATCTGGATTAATGGTACACAGGGGTTCTTGACTAAATACTTCTGCTACAGCTTTTTGTACCGCATAAGAGCGAGTAGAGCCACCAACTAAAACGACATTTTTAATATCGTCTAATTCCAATTTAGCATCACGTAATACTCGTTTGCACACTGAAATCGTTTTATCTAGAGCAACTTTAATGATGCTTTCAAACGTTGCACGATCCAATGTTAATTCGTTTTCTAAAAGCTGAAGATTAACTTGATCTTGGTCCGATAAAGCTTCTTTCGCTTTACGTGCTGCAACAAGGAAGTGTGCATACTCGTTATCATCTAAGGTCTCGATATTGAGTGATTTTTTAGCCCACTTGACGATAAGACGATCTAAATCATCGCCTCCAAGTGCAGTGTGTCCACCTGTAGCGAGTACCTCAAATACACCCTGTGAGAAACGTAGGATGGATACGTCGAAAGTACCACCACCTAAGTCGTAAATCACATAATTTTGATCTGTACTTAAATTTGTTGCTTGATCTAAACCATACGCTACAGCTGCTGCTGTAGGTTCGTTTAATAATCTCAGTACGTTTAAACCAGCGAGCTGTGCAGCGTCTCGTGTTGCTTGACGTTGTGCCTCATCAAAATAGGCAGGTACTGTAATGACAGCACCATTTATGGGATTCTTTAAACTTGCTTCAGCGCGATCTTTTAGGTTTTTTAGAATTTCAGCAGAAATTTCAACAGGTGTTTTACGACCTTGCGCTGTTTCAAAAGCAGGCATCTGATTGTCTTCACCCACCAATTGATATGGGTGTTGAAATTTAATATCAGCTTTTGAGCGTCCCATAAAACGTTTTACAGAAACAATAGTATTCTGTGGGTCACGAGTTATAAACGGTTTTGCGTCATTGCCGAGCACAGTAGAGTTTTCAGCATAATGTACGATAGAAGGAAGTAACACTTGACCTTGTTCATCATTTAGAACTTTAGGTTTGCCAGAAAGCACAGTTGCTACAAGAGAGTGGGTCGTACCTAAATCAATACCAATAGCAATGCGATGTTCATGTGGCGCACTTGATTGTCCAGGTTCAGCAATTTGCAAGAGTGCCATGTGTTAAATCCCTTGAAAATAAAACAAAAAAATAAAATTAGAATTCGTCATCTAAGTCAAAATCTTCATCATCGAGAATACGATCTTCAGCTTGATGTATATCATTCATCACTTTTTGGAAGAAACGTAATTTTCGAACAGTATCGCGAGACTCAGCCCAATCTTCAGCTTCATAGTCTATTTTGAATTCGCGAACTAAACCATCAATCCATTGTTGCACTTCAGTTTTTAAAGATGAAAGTTGTTCAGAACTTTGAGCTTCATCTAACTGTTCACGAATTTCTAATGCAGATTGTAAAAATTCGAAATCATTGATGGATTGATCTAAATGATAGTCTTGTTTTTTGAGTGTAAGTAAATATCCAGCACGGCTGTCAACTTGAGATAAAACTTTATAAGCTTGATTGATTTCGCTAGATTTGATCAAGGCTTGGTCTTTATTTTCAGCTTTATCTGGATGATATTGTTGCTGCAATTTTAGAAAGTTAGCTTTCAAAGTTGCTAAATCAATATCGAGTGCTACAGGGAGATTAAACAACTCAAAATGATTCATGGGTTGGAAATTCCAAAATAGTGAAAAATAAAAGTGGGCGCTGAATAGAATTAAAACAGTGCAGGGCACTGTTTTAATCAGGTAAAAAGAGAATGATTATCTTAAACAGTGAAAGATTCACCACAACCACATTCACCTTTTTTGTTTGGGTTGTTGAATTCAAAACCTTCGTTTAGACCATTTTTAACATAGTCCATTTCCATACCTTCTAGATAAACAAGGCTCTTCGGATCAACGAAAACTTTAACCCCAAACTGTTCAAAGACTTGATCATGTTCGTCAACTTCATCAACGAATTCGAGAACATAAGCCAATCCAGAACAACCTGAAGTTTTCACACCAACGCGAATACCTTCACCCTTACCGCGATTCAATAAATAATTGCTGATATGAGTTGCAGCATTTTCAGTTAAATTGATCATGAAAACTCCATTCAATCATCAAGCGCTAAATTAAGCTTTCGCTTTTTTGCTACGGTAGTCTTCTACAGCAGCTTTAATTGCATCTTCTGCAAGTACAGAGCAGTGTACTTTTACAGGAGGAAGCGCAAGTTCATTTGCAATATCAATATTCTTGATTTGCTGTGCTTGGTCTAAAGTTTTACCTTTTAGCCATTCAGTTACAAGTGAACTTGAAGCAATTGCAGAACCACATCCGTAAGTTTTGAAGCGAGCTTCTTCAATTACACCATTCTCATCCACTTGGATTTGAAGACGCATAACGTCACCACAAGCTGGTGCACCGACCATACCTGTACCTACGTTTTCTGCGTTTTTATCTAAAACACCAACATTACGAGGATTTTCGTAATGATCAATCACTTTTTCGCTATAAGCCATGATGCGTCTCCAAACCTCAGGGTCGGCTGATAATATTTAATATGGGTGCATCTTATTAAATTTCAATATTTAAGCTTAATAAGATGCATGTGTTTGGTTTAAATTAGTGTTCTGTCCATTCAACTTTCGACAGATCAATTCCTTCTTTGTACATATCCCAAAGTGGAGAAAGGTCACGTAATTTTTCTACAGCAGCTTTTGTCACTTCTAGTACGTGATCAATCTCTTCTTCAGTCGTATATTTACCAAAACTGAAGCGAATTGAACTGTGTGCTAACTCATCAGATAAGCCTAATGCACGAAGAACATAAGAAGGTTCTAATGTTGCAGAAGTACAAGCTGAACCAGATGAAACAGCAGCATCTTTAAGTGACATCATTAAAGATTCACCCTCAACGAAGTTAAAACTTACGTTTAAGTAGTTTGCTACGTTTTGAGTCGGATGACCATTTAAGAAAACTTGTTCAAGATCTTGTAGACCATTCCAAAGTTTGTCACGTAGAGTGCGTAAGCGAGTTTGTTCAGCAACTAGGTTTTTACCTGCAAGTTCAAATGCTTCACCCATACCAACAATTTGGTGAGTTGCAAGCGTACCAGAACGCATACCGCGCTCATGACCACCACCATGCATTTGAGCTTTAAGACGCACACGTGGACTACGACGTACGTAAAGTGCACCGATACCTTTAGGGCCATAAATTTTGTGAGCAGAGAAACTCATTAAATCAATTTTCATGGTTGATAAATCGATTTCAACTTTACCAGCAGCTTGAGCGGCATCTACGTGGAAATATGTCTTATTCGCACGAGTTAATTCACCAATAGCGGCAACATCAGTTACAGTACCAATTTCATTATTGACCATCATTAATGAAACAAGAATTGTATCTGGACGTAAAGCGGCTTGAACCATTTCAGGAGTAATTAGACCTGTTTGAGCTTCTGGTTCAAGATAGGTAATTTCAAAGCCTTCTTGTTCTAATTCACGGCAAGTATCTAAAATTGCTTTATGTTCAATTTTACTCGTAATGATGTGTTTGCCTTTTGAAGCGTAGAACTGTGCAACACCTTTCAATGCAAGGTTGTCAGATTCTGTAGCGCCAGATGTCCAAACGATTTCGCGTGGATCTGCTTTTACAAGATTTGCAACTTGCTCACGAGCGTATTCAACTTTTTCTTCAGCTTGCCAACCATATGCGTGCGAACGTGATGCAGGGTTACCAAAAGTCCCATCGAATGTAAGGCATTCCATCATGCGCTCAGCAACTTGTGGGTCGACTGGAGTCGTTGCAGCATAATCAAGATAAATTGGACGTTTCATGTCAAATACCTGTAACCGATAAAAGGGCTGAATCTAATGGAGCTGTATTCTGGCGGATCGCAACAGTTTGAACGTTATCGCGAGCAACTAAATCAGCAAGAGAGATTTTAGCTAAGTAATCGGCAATGTGGAGGGAGAGTTCTTGCCATAAATCGTGAGTTAGACACATTGCGCCATTTTGGCAGTTACCTTTGTGGTCACAACGTGTTGCATCAACAGTTTCGTTTACAGCTTCAATAATTTCTAAGACCGTAATATCAGAAGCATTACGCGCTAAATGGTATCCACCATTAGCACCACGTACACTCGAAACCAAGCCATGACGCTTTAATTTAGCAAATAGTTGTTCTAAATAAGCCACAGAAATAGTTTGGCGAGTAGCAATTTCTGCCAAAGTAATGGTTTGTTCAGTCGGCTGCAAAGCTAGATCAAGTAATGCAGTCACTGCGTAGCGACCGCGAGTGGTTAAGCGCATGATTCGATACACGTGTAAAAGGCTAGATGATGAAATTTTATGAATTCCGACTAATTTAGTCAAGTATTTTTTCTAAAAACCAACTAAATTAATCGGAATTAAATATGGCGAGGATTCAAACAGATAAAACTTTATTATTTTAATAAATATTCAATAAATTATACACGATTAAAGCCACAAATAGAACCGAAACTATCCCGAATGCAATGTTGATACGTTTTTGGTTGGATTGCATGCGACGAATACGATTTTTATATTGTTTTACCTCTACTTGAAGTGTATTGATTTTAGATCTTTGTAAGTCAATTTTTTCAAGTAATGGTGCAATGCGTTTTCTCGAAGCCTTTGTATCTTGGTCTTCAGAAGCTGTTGTTAACCAATTTTTCCAATCTGAAAGTAATTTCGGTGTTGAGAGATGCAATGCTAAATCTCTGAATTCGTCTTTAAGGGTTTGATCACCTTCAATACGCATTTTTTTCAAACTTCTGCGGTTTGCGAACCCGAAAATTTGAATGATATCGACTAAAGTACTACTTACCTTGAGGTCAGGTTCTTTTTCTGGCGCTTGAAGGTCAAATAAGATGCCTTTATCCGTAAATTGGATATAAAAGTCAAAATAGGGGATATAGCTATTCATTTTAATTGTAATTTGTTGTTCTACAAATTTTTTTGCTTGAAGGCGAACAACACGGTCATGTTTTAAGACGAAAGAATAGAATGTCTCTAAAACTAACATAACAATGTTAAGCAACAAACGGGTATGACCTTGTTGTTGTTGCGATTCACTCATAAAAAAATCCTATTCAAATTTAATAAATCTAAAAAGTTCTATTAACACAAACTTAAATTAAGTCTAAGATTACATCATTTATCATTGCTTTGTAGAACAGTTTTGAACAAGGTTCAATAGCGATATTTGATATTATCAATGTATTTTATGCACGAATAGTCAGTTTAGAGGCTAAAATATACAGGAGTGTAACGGTGGATCAGTATGTAAATAACAATAAAGAACAGGAATTAATGGACAACTCACAACCTGCAAACTCACGTAAAACAAAGCATCAACGTAAGTCCACACTTGATTTTCGTAAATATACTAAACAAATTTGGCTTGCTGGTTTAGGTGCTTTTTCTCGCGCAGAGGAAGAAGGTAATAAAATGTTTGACTCTTTAGTCAAAGTTGGTGAAGAGCTTGAATCAAAAACGGTTGAATTTACAGATCAAACAGTAAACAAAGTTGCGGAAAAAACTAAAGAGTCTGTTACGGATAAAAAAGATAAGGTCGAAAAACTTTTAGATCATGGGGTGAGTACTTCGCTTAATCGTATTGGGCTCGTCTCAACTAAAGATGTACAACATCTTGAGAATATGATTTTAGATATTCACCAGAAATTAGATGTGCTCATTGCTGAAAATCAAGCTTTACGAGCCAAACTCGAAAAAAAATGATGGATTTAGAGATAAAACTGTAATTTTGGTATTTTTTGTCGCTTATTTTGATCAAAACAGGTCGAGCAGTATTGCGTTTCCCCCCAAAGCATTGCTATAAAGTCGTCATGGCCTTTTAAAATACAAGCCTTGGATTTTAAACAAACGATATAAGAGGACGTAATCTTCATGAATAAATCAGAATTGATTGATGCGATTGCAGAGAAAGGGGGATTGTCTAAGACTGATGCTGGTAAGGCATTGGACGCGACTATTGCTTCTATTGGCGAAGCGCTGAAAAAAGGTGACTCTGTTACTTTAGTAGGATTTGGTACTTTCAGCGTTAAAGATCGTGCTGCACGCACTGGTCGTAACCCGAAAACTGGCGAAGAATTACAAATTAAAGCAAGCAAAGTTCCTAGCTTTAAAGCTGGTAAAGGTTTAAAAGATTCTGTAGCTTAATTCTTATTAAGTCCAAAACGCGCCGACTTGGCGCGTTTTTTATTAAAAAGAAAATTTATGGCTTCATCTGATATATTCGGTTTGGATTATCAGTTAGAATCGCTTTGAAATAAAATATTGGAATACCTATGGAATCGTTTCGTAAACTCATTAAAGGGTGGCTCGGCAAAGTCCTTCTAGTATTATTTTTGACACCATTGGCATTGGTCGGTATTGAAGGCTATTTCGGTGGTGGAAACAAAGATGGGATTGCTAAAACCGTTAATGATTTAGAAATTTCTAATAAAGAGCTAGAAGTTCAAACGAAGAATTATAAAGATCAATTCTTACAAATGGTTCAAGGTGATGAATCACTTCTGAATCAATCGTATATTGAACAAATGGCTCTAGATAGTTTAATTGATCGTGCTTTATTGGTTCAGCAGGCTGAAAAGTTAGGCATCAGTTTAAGCGATGCTCAGATTGAACAAATGATTGCTCAACAGCCAAGTCTGCAGGTTGATGGTAAATTTTCACAACAAGCTTATGAAAACTATCTTCGATCAATTAATATGACGAGCCAGGGTCTAATCCAAAATTTAAGACAAGATCATGCGCTTCAAATGTTAGTTTCAAGCATTCGTGATAATTCTTTGGTAAGCCAAAGTGATATTCAGCAAATCGCAAATCTACAAGGTGAGCAACGTACGTTATTTATGTCATCTGTAAAATTGGATGATTACAAAACGTCTGTAAAAATAACTGATGCTGAAGTCGCTGCTTATTATGAAAAACATAAAGTGCTGTTTAAGCAACCTGCCTCAGTTGATCTTGATTATGTATTGGTAACGCCTGCTATGGTAGCAAATGCCACAACAACTGTTACAGATGCAGAATTAAAACAAGCTTATGATCAATATGTAACCCAACAAAATAAAAATGCCAAAGTTGAAGTCCAACATATTTTGATTACAACAGATAATCGTACTGCGCTTGAGGCTGAAAAAATAGCCAATGATGTTTATGCAAAAATTCAATCAGGATTATCTTTTGCAGAGGCTGCTCAACAGTATTCTGAAGATTCTAGTTCCAAAGATAATGCGGGTCGCGTTGATGGTTATGAAGCCGGTGTATTCGGTGATGCTTTTGATAATGCAGTTCAAGCTTCAAAAGGTACGATTTCTAAGCCAGTAAAAACCGATTTTGGTGTACATATTATTCAAGCTAAAGCTGCTCAAGTGAATGTTGCTAGTTTTGAGTCTGAAAAAGCACGTCTTGAAGCTGATTTATTAAAATCTAAAAATGCCAATGCTTATTCTGATCTAGTAAATGGTTTGAATGAGCTCGTTGTAAGTAGCGATGCTTTAGATGTAGTCCCTCAGGAATTAAAATCGGCTAAATTGGTTACTGCGAATAATGTAACTCTTGCCACTCAAAATAAAGTCCTAGCGGATCCTGCTGTAAAAGCTAAGATCTTTAGTCAAGATGTAAAAAATGGTGATCGTAATGCGACCAGCAATATACAATTGGCGAATGGTGATACAGTTTGGTTGAAAGTTCGTGAATACCGTGAAGCTGGTGTTCAACCTTTATCAGTAGCCAAAGCGAAGGTTAAAGAAAAGCTGTTGAATCAAAAGGCATATGAAGCTGCTCAAGCAAAAGTTGCTGCAATGTTAAAGGATTTTAAAACACTACCTTCACAGCAGGTTTTAACTAAGCATCAGCAATCTTTCGTAAATGCTGGTGTTTTTACTCGTTCTCAAGGTCTTAAACGAGAAATTGAACGTGCTGCATTTAGTGTGCCTGCACCTAAAGCAGGAATGTGGTCTGTGACTACAGCTCAATTACCAAATGAAATGGTAATTATCGGTGTGGCTGAGGTAAAAAAACCATCTATGGATTCGATTTCGGTTGAAGAAAAACAGCAGCTTGCACAGCTTTATCAAAACTATCGTGGTACACAATTACTTAAAGATTACACTGAGTATTTAAAGTCAGTTGCAAAAATCAAGTAACTCACCAGTAATTCTATCTTCATAAAAAAAGCACTTCGGTGCTTTTTTTATTTTGCTATGATTTATTCAATTCGATTAATTCAAATAAGTATTACGATATTGGCTTGGACTGCATAGATAATGTTTTTTGAAGGCTTGACTAAATGCAGTCTCTGATGAATAACCAACTTTATGCGCGATTTGTTGAATTGAAAGCTGGCTCAAGCGTAAAAGTTGACTGGCTAATCTTAAACGGTGTTTCTGTAAGTATGCTAATGGTGTTTCATTCACCATATTTTGAAATAAATGAGCGAATTTTGAACGCGACATAAAGCAAGTTTCTGCCAATGATTCTACAGTCCAGTTTCGTTCTGGTTGGCTGTGAATCGCTGAAAATGCAGGGCTCAGTTCTGGGTGAGTCAGTGCATTTAACCAGTTATTCTGATCTGTAAGCGTGGAAATGTAATCTCTCACGCATTCGATTAACATAATACTCACCACGTGATCCATAATCTTATGGCGACCAGGTCGGTTTATCTTGGTTTCATCAGCCACGAAATAAAGCCCGATCCTTAACCACTCCGGCTCTCTAGCATTCAGTGCATTGTTTAAATGGATATAAGTGGGTAAGGCTTGAATCAATGGTCCACCCATAATACTGTCCATGTTAGATCGTATACTGAAGATGAGAGATTTCTCAGATTTATCATCTTCGTCACCGAGGATAATTTCATCATCTCTTAAACCTTTAAATAAATGATCTATTTGAGTAATGTTGACTAATCTTTGTTCTTGATGGCTATAGGCTTGATGTGACATTCCAGAAGGAATAATTGCCATATCTCCAGCTTTTAAGTGTAGCTGTTCGCCATTTTGAAATTTAAAAAAGGCCTCACCGTATAATAAAATATAGGTAATCATGGCTGTTTGATGACTTAACTCAAAAGCCCATTTACCTTGTGCTTGAAGGTAGAGATATTCCGTATTTTTGAGGTGAATATCTTCAAAAACTTGACTGAGGGCATCCATGTTTTTCGTATATTCCCTATACGCATACAATTGCTGAATCTTAACATGTGTAAAGATTTCTATAATGTATTTTAGCTTCAAAATCATCGCGGAAATACGACTCAATAGCTTTTTTGGACGATTACGACTGTATTTGAAATTTGAAATGACCAAAGATAAAAATAAGAAATAGAAAAGGAAAATTGCAAGTGAATGCAAAGGTAAAAGTTGAAGAGTTATTGAGTCAGAACCCGATAGCGCAAGGCTTACAACTGGATAAGAAGCGTTACTTATGGTTGCTTAGTCCAGCACTACCTGTATTAGGGATGGGCTTTTTGGCTGGATATCAATACGGACCTAAAGCAACTAAAAAATTGTTTGCATTAGGTGGGCCTTTATTATTACACGTAATTATTCCCACCATTGATGCTTTGGTCGGTACTGATGAGAATAATCCGAGTGATGAGCAGATCAAAAAATTAGTCAGTGATCCTTACTATGATCGTATAGTAAAAATGTTTGTTCCTTTACAATATGCAGCCAATTTTTTTGCTGGATACGTGGTCTCTCGTAAAGAAACCCCATTGTTGGATCAGTTGTTGATTGGTTGTACTATGGGGTTGATCAACGGTATTGGTGTGAATACTGCCCATGAACTATGCCATCGACCGAAGCGTGCAGATCATTATTGGTCACACGTGACACTAGCACCACTTGGATACAATCATTTCCGTATTGAGCACCCATATGGGCATCATAAGCGCGCAGCTACTCCAGAAGATCCAGCGACTTCTAAGATGGGTGAGACCTTTTACGAGTTTCTTCCAAGAACCATTAGCGGTGGCTTGAAGTCAGCAATACAGATTGAAAAACATCGATTAAATCGTAAGGGTGAGTCGTTCTTTTCACTGAAAAATGAGTTATTTCACGGCGCAGCCATTAGTGCAACTTTTCACGCAACGATGCTAAAACTGTATGGTAAGAAAATTTTACCATTCTTAGCCATACAGTCACTTTACGGTGTGACTTTATTTGAAATGGTCAACTATCTTGAGCACTACGGCTTATTGCGAGAAAAGAAAGAAGATGGAAGTTATTCGCGTACTATGCCTGAACATAGTTGGAATAATAATAACATCACAACCAATCTATTCTTATACCAGTTGCAGCGCCATTCGGATCATCATGCTTATCCGACACGACCATTCCAAGCATTGAGAAACTTTGAAGAAGCGCCAGTGTTGCCAAGTGGATATGCGACGATGTTGATCCCAGTTTTAATACCTAAGTTATGGTTTAAAATTATGGATAAGCGCGTATTTGACCATTATGGTGGCGATTTAAATAAAGCCAATATTCATCCAAAACGACGATCAAAAATTTTTAAAAAATTTGGTGTTATTGATAAATTATTGGGCTAACACTCAAAATAAAAAAACCGACCATGGGTCGGTTTTTTTATAATACTTTTAACATGCGTATTTCGCATGCATCACTATGTCCAGTATTTCCTAATGGGTGTTGTAGATGTTGAAAACCTAATTTTTCATATAATTTTACAGCCTGCCAGAGAGATGCTGTGGTTTCGAGATAAATTTGCGTGTAGCCCTGATCTCGTGCAAATTGGATACATTTTTCTAGAATTTGTTTTGCAAAACCCAAACCTCGTATTGAGGGCATAAAATACATTTTTTGTATCTCTAGGGTGTTTTCGTGGCCCAGCAAAGGTGCAATGCCCCCACCACCAAAGACCTCGTGTTGGTCATTGCTAATAACCCAATATATGGAGTGAGCTTTTGTATAAACGTCATAGAGTTGATCTAGAATTGCATCTGCTACTGCGAAGCCTGATTCAGCAGCGAGAGCAAACTCCACTGAGACTTCACGAATGATTTTTGCAATATGGGGATTATCTTGGGGTTGAATAGTTCGAATAAAGTACATAATCGATGAAACTTAGTAAATCTTCACAGAGTATATCTAAGTTTCATCGGAGTTGAGTTTAATTCAACGTGATTTATTTCAATTCGCTTGATGATTTTCCAAGTTCACGGCGCGCAACAATAAGCTGTTGAATTTGTTGTGTACCCTCGAAGATATCTAGTATTTTGGAGTCACGCGCCCATTTTTCCAACAACTCATCTTCGGTATAGCCTACACTTGCAGCAAGTTCGACACACTTCAATGTAATTTCATTACAAATTCGTCCAGCTTTCGCTTTTGCAATTGAAGCTTCACGCGAGTTAGGCTTTTTATTGTCAGCCATCCATGCAGCTTTTAGGGTTAATAAACGAGCAGCTTCCCATTCTGCTTCCATACGATAAATCTGAGCTGCAATATTTGAGGATTGAAGGTAGGGGGTGGCATATTCAGCATCTAGTTGGTCTTTAAAAATTTCCTTGATACGCTCTAAAGACGCTTTAGAGCACCCAACTGCCATTGCGGCCACAAGAGGGCGTGTATTATCAAAAGTTTCCATGACACCAGCGAAACCTTTTGCAACATCGATTTCAGCATTGCCTAATAAATTTGCAGCAGGGACACGACAATCGATAAAGCGAATGACAGCAGTATCTGAAGCTTTAATTCCGAGTTTATGTTCAAGACGTTCAACGGTCATGCCAGGCGTGCCTTTAGGAACAACAAATGATTTGATTGCTGCACGCCCAAGTTTTTTATCGAGTGTTGCCCAAACCACGACTGAATCAGCTCGTTCACCAGAAGTGACGAAAATTTTCTCGCCATTTAAAATATAATCATCACCATCTTTAGTCGCTGTGGTGCGTATTGCTGCAGAATCAGATCCACAGCCTGGCTCGGTAATTGCCATCGCAGCCCAAGTTCCTTTGAAGCGTTCAAGTTGCTCTTCATTGGCTACAGCAGCAATTGCAGAGTTACCTAATCCTTGGCGAGGCATGGTAAGTAATAAACCAGTATCGCCATAACACATCTCAATTACACCCAAAGCAGTAGACATGTTCACGCCATTTTTGTTGCCTTGAGTCGTATCTCCACGTTTATTGACGGCAGCGCCAGCATTCATGCCATCGCCACCTTCATTCATACCATCCAATAGGGATGCTAACATGTCGAGTTCTTTGGGATAAGCATGTTCAGCTTTATCATATTTGCGTGAAATAGGGCGAAGCACGTTTAACGCTGTCTGATGAGCTTGATCAACAAGCATTTTAAATTTTTTCGGATTCTCTAAATTCATCATCTTTGTCCTTAAATTTTTATTATTTGATTAAGCATGTAAACCAGAATGCATAATGGCAGTAGCACGCAAATCCCGATACCAACGTTCAACTGGATGTTCTTTGGTAAAGCCATGTCCACCTAAGAGTTGTACGCCATCAGTGCCAATTTTCATTGATTTTTCTGCACACAAAATTCGTGCTAAGTATGCTTCACGATGGAAACTTAAACCTGATTCTGCGCGGCTTGCAGCATTCAAAACCAACATTTTCATAGCATCAATTTCAATAGCCATATCCGCGATCATAAATGCAACACTTTGACGGTGGGATATTGGTTCACCAAATGCGGTGCGTTCATTGGCATACTGAATGCAATATTGTTTAACCGCTTGGCATGTACCCACTGCCATTGCACACCACATTAAATTGCCCAGATCAATGAACGCTGAATAATCAAAATCTTGCTCATTTAGTTTAAATGCTGGTGTGTTGTTAAATTTTAGGCTCACAGATTGGGTTGCTTTAAGCCCCATTGCTGGATTTGCTTTATATGAAATCGTTTCATTTCGCTCAACAATGAAAACCTGAGCTGTTCCATCTAAATCTGCGGAAACCAATAAAAGATCTGCCTGCTCACCTAGAATAACGATAGTTTTTTCACCATTAATGACAAAATGATCGCCTTGGCGTGTCGCTTTTGTTTTTAATTGGAAAGGGTTGAAAGCAGGTGTATTTTCCTGAACAGCAAAAGTTGCAAATAGATCATCTTGTTCGCTAAATGCCGACAAATACTTATTTTGAATCTCTGCTGAACCCCACTGTGTAATTGCATTAATGACTGAGAACGAGGAGAGTAATGTAGCTGTTAATGAGAAGTCACCTTGTGCAAGTTGCTCTGCGATCAGCACATTTGTAACCACATTCTTTTCTGAAGCAACGCCGCCGTATTGTTCAGGCAATGCATAATAATTGACACCTAAATCTTTAAATTGAGCCCATAAGTTTTCTGGAAAAGTAGCTTGGTGGTCGGCTGTATGTGCTAGGGGGTAGAGAACTTCATGAGCAAATTGTTGCATCGCATCAACAGTCATCTGTTGTTCTTCAGAAAGGCTGAGATCAAATAACCCTTTTTGCTGATTGGATAGACGTTGAGTCGGAGTATTGGATTTTTGTTTAAAAATTTTCTGTGTAGAGCCCAAGGTTTTAAATCCAGCCTTAGAACCTTGATAAAGCGAGCGTTCGATAATTTTTCTTAGTTTTAATTGATCGATTAAATCACTGCCTGCGAGCTTAGTGATCAAGGCTAAGCCTAAACCTTGCGCTTTGTTTGCGATATCATTCATTGTTGTAAATTCCCTGATGGTTTTTTTAAACAACAAGATCGTGACATGTGTTTAGTGAAATGACTATGTCGAAAATGACTAGCTTAAAAGACTTTTTTGACCAAACAGATAAATGGTAATTGAATAGGTATTCTAATGAAATTTAAGATATATTCTTTTTAGTAATTAAATTTTTTATTTAATAAATTGACCATAGTGACACGATAGATCACTATGGTCTTTGTTCCTTAAACATATGATTGGATCATTTTGCGCACATTTGTTTTTGCTTCGATCACAGTCATGAATGTATATGCACCTATGAACTTACGACTGATGAACATAAATTCTTTCGGTGGAACTGAAAAATAGCGCGATGCCATCGACTTGGATGCTCGTTGCATCACACGGCTATGCAGTTGGCTTTGTTTCCAATCATAGCGCTGCTGTTCATCCATAATGCCTGTTGGTAGGTCTGGATTATTGCTATAAGTACTAAAAGCTTCAGTAGCTAGAAGGAACACTTTTGCCATGTCAGGTTTAATGCTTAATGGCATTGCATCGAAAAACTCATAACCTGTCATAGCATTGACCATGGCTTGAGCATCATGATGATAGCCCGCGGTAATTAAATTACGAGCTACCTTGAGGAGTTGATCATCAAATTGACGGATCGCACCGAAGTCTAAAAGAATGATTTTATCTTCAATTTGCGCGCCGTCACCTAAGCGTACTAGGTAGTTACCAAAGTTAGGATCAGTCTGCATCTCGCCCCATTCAAACACTTCACGAACGGCAATTTCAAGCGATGCTTCACCTAATTTGTTGCGACGCTCCTGAGGGAGTGAAAGCATGACTGGGCTATTAATCGGAACACCACGCTCAAAAGTCATACAAAGCACTTGATCTGTACAATATTGATCAATAATTTGTGGAACAACATAACGCGGATCATCTTTTAAACGCGCTCTAAAACGACGTGTTGTTTCAGCTTCAATTTTGTAATTTACTTCACGATGCATCATTTCGCGAACCTCATCAAACCATTGATCAAATTCACGAGTTTGAGGAACCATGCGTGTAAGTTTGAGCATGTTCTTAAACAAGCTCATATCTGAGTCAATTGCGCTTGCTACACCTGGATATTGAACTTTGAGCACCAATTCAAGACCATCAGACTTACGTGTTGCACGGTGAACTTGCGCTAATGATGCGGTGCCTAAAGGCTCATGATCAATGGTAAGATCTTCGAGTTTAGAGCCAAGTTGGTTGCGCAGTTGCTCATGGATCGCAGGCCACGCGAGGGCAACGGTCTGATTATTTAAAGTGTTTAAGGCTTGCGTAATCTCTTCAGGTAGAAAATGTTCACCATATAACGCCATCATTTGACCAATTTTGACGATAGAGCCTTTTAATTTACCGATTTCAGCAACGAGATAGTCAGCTTGTTCTTTCATCGCTTGTTTACGTTTTTTTTCTTTTTCTTCTTCGCTTGAAAAAATAGAACTCGCACTTGAAGCAGCCCAGCGTGTGCCAGCCAGTAGAGAAGCTTTCGCAATCGAAAGACGGCGATCTATTGAAGAGGTTTTTAATTGTTTAAGCTTTTCATTCTGATCTGACATGAAGTTTAGGTCCTTTAAGCGAATCGCGCAGAGAAATCATTGTATTGAATATTACATGTTATGAACGTATTAAAATAGTTCAAGTATTTCAATATCAGGTGTATAAATGGTCAATTTATTCAAACTTAAATAGCCTAAGCTTTCTAAAGTCGATATTTAACTGGGAGTTGAGCTCGAGTAGACAGAGACACGCGATACTCAGAGATGAATAACTTCATTAAGTTGACAACAGTTTCATGAATAAATCCAAGGGCATATGCTTTGATAATAATGACGCTAGGTAAGCTGAAGAAAAAATATTTAACATCATCCAAACTTGGATTTTCAAAAATTTGATGATCCATCAAAAATTTCTTAAGAAATTGTTTTTCTGTTGTGACACGAGGGGAAGAATCATCACTCCAGTAATTTTGACGCATTGCCATTAAATTATTGTGTTTATAACTCATACTTTAACTTTTGAAATTCACTTTAACTTTTATTAGTTTGAGTCTAAATTTTCTTTTTCAAGTCTGGTGAGCTTTTCGAGAGACAAAAAAAGCGGGCAAAGCCCGCTTTTTTTTAACAGTTAATTAAACTGCTACGATGTCAACAGCGTTAGGACCTTTAGGACCTTGAGTTACGCTGAATTCAACTTGTTGGCCTTCAGCCAAAGTTTTAAAGCCTGAACCTTTGATTTCGCTAAAGTGAGCAAAAACGTCAGGACCGTTTTCTTGTTGGATGAAACCGAAACCTTTAGTTTCGTTGAACCATTTAACTGTACCTTTAACAGTATTAGACATAATAGGAATCCTAATAAAACTTTAATGTTATGAGTTTGAACTCAATGATGTAACTTGGAAAAAAAATGAAACTTAAAATCTGAAACCAAACGTAGGATTATGACTAACACTGCGAAATAAAAGATTTAATGAAACAACATAAATTTTCTAGTTGGCTTCGAGTATACACGATTATTTTCAATATCGTTAGTTTTAATCAACTTTCTCGCTATTTTAAAACTTGAATGAGTAGACCTTATTCAATGGATAATTCTAACTATTCAAATTTTCAATACAATTTTGCCGAATAACACGGATAGAACTTTTTATTAATAGGACAAAACAAGGTATCATAGACCGTTTTTATAAATTCGACCTTGGAGACGCCTTAAGTGGATCGACCGACTATTAGCCCTGAACATCTACAGGAAGCCGCTGAAAACTTAACAACTATTCGAGATTTTATTCGTTTTGGAGTTACAGCATTACGTCAATACGATGCACACTTAGGTCAAGGTACTGAAGATTATTTTGCTGAAAGTTCAGCTTTAGTTTTACAAACTCTTTCACTGGACTGGAATGCCGATGCTGAGATTTTAGACTCAAAATTGCTGCCAAGCGAAGTTGCGGAATTCTTGAGCTTACTCGAACGTCGTATCAATGACCGTGTTCCTACTTCATATTTATTAAATCTTGCTTATTTCTTTGGTAAACCATTTTATGTAGATGAGCGTGTACTGATTCCACGCTCACCAATCGTTGAGCTGATTGAAAATCGTTTTGCACCTTATTGTTTGACTGAAAATGGTGAAATGGGTGAAGCGGTCAATAATTTGCCAGTGAATCCAAATCCTAAAACTCCACAGCGTATTTTGGATATGTGTACTGGCTCTGGTTGTATCGCAATTGCTTTGGCATATGCATTCCCTGATTCTGAAGTCGATGCTACTGATATTTCAAAAGAAGCCCTTGAGGTTGCTCAAATCAACTGTGAGCATCACAATAAACAGTATCAAGTCGCTTTATTGGAATCTGATCTTTTCGCTAAAATACCTGCTGAAAATCAATACGATTTAATTATTTCTAATCCGCCGTATGTCGATGCTGAAGATATGGCAGATTTACCAGATGAGTTTCATCACGAGCCAGAATTGGCATTGGCAGCGGGTCAAGATGGTTTGGATCTTGTGCGTAAAATGCTGGCTCAAGCCGCAGACTATTTAACTGAAGATGGTTTAATCGTCATTGAAGTGGGCAACTCAGAATGGGCGATGAAGCAAAACTTTAATACTGTTGATTTCTACTGGTTGCAATTCCAACGTGGTGGATCAGGTATTTTTGCACTGACTGCAGCACAATGCCGTCAATATCGTGATTTATTCATTCAATCTGTTCAAGTTTAAAGGAGTTGTTGAACATGGCTGGCAATAGTATTGGACAATTGTTCCGTGTAACAACTTGTGGTGAATCTCACGGTGTTGGTTTGATGGCGATTGTAGATGGAGTTCCACCAGGTCTGAAGTTATCAGCTGAGGACTTACAAATAGACTTAGATCGTCGTAAACCAGGTACCTCTAAATTTGCAACACAACGCAAAGAACCAGATGAAGTTGAAATTATTTCAGGTGTGTTCGAAGGTAAAACCACTGGGACATCCATTGGTCTTTTAATTCGTAATACAGACCAAAAATCTAAAGATTACGGTAATATCGCACAAACTTTCCGTCCAGGTCATGCAGACTATACTTATACACAAAAGTATGGTTTCCGTGATTACCGTGGTGGTGGTCGCTCAAGCGCACGTGAAACAGCGATGCGTGTTGCAGCGGGTGCAATTGCTAAAAAATTCTTATTTGAAAAGTTTGGTATTGAAATCCGAGGGCATGTAACACAAATCGGAACTGAAAAAACAGAAAAACTAGATTGGAATGAAGTGCCGAATAATCCATTCTTTTGTGGTGATGTTGATGCCGTACCACGCTTTGAAGCACTTGTGACATCATTGCGTGAAAAAGGAACAAGCTGTGGAGCACGACTTGAAATTATTGCTTCTAAAGTACCCGTAGGCTGGGGAGAACCTGTTTTCGACCGTTTAGATGCTGATATCGCTCATGCGATGATGTCAATTAATGCGGTTAAAGGTGTAGAGATTGGTGATGGTTTTGGCGTGGCTGAACAATTTGGTCATGAAACACGTGATGAACTGACAACTGATGGCTTCTTAGCGAATCACGCTGGTGGTATATTAGGTGGTATCTCAAGTGGTCAAGATATTCGTGTATCAATTGCACTAAAACCTACTGCTTCTATTACCACACCAGGCAAAACGATTACCATTAATCGTGAAGATACGGATGTTCTTACTAAAGGTCGTCACGATCCTTGTGTGGGTGTTCGTGCGACACCAATCGCTGAAGCGATGCTTGCAATCGTGTTAATGGATCACTTTATGCGTCATCGTGCCCAAAATGCCGACGTTGTTGCGCCATTTGAGCCAATTTAACCAAAGTAAAAAAGCGTATGATGTAAAAAGCCAGATGATTGATCTGGCTTTTTAATATAATTTTAAAATTGCAATTGAACGTTTTATGGGGAATTCAATTGAAAATAAGGATATTGGTTGGGGCGATGGTCTTATGCGGATTATCGTATAGTTATGCGAATGGCTTAACACAATCTCAGTTTGATATTGAAGTGAAGTCAATTTATAACGAAATTGAAGCGAGTCAAATTCGATTACATCAATCGGTCGATAGTAAGCAGAATATTTCGTTGATCATTCAAAGAGCTTGTGAATATGCAGATGCATTAAATGCTTTAGAGCGAATAGCACAAAAGAATATTCATATGGCTAAAGCAAAAGAAGAAGCATTATTTGCAAAAAAAATGAGAAATTCTTTTGAGTTATCATTCCAAGATTTAGGAACAAGTTATCAAAAAAGTTGTAAGCCTTAAAAAAAAGCCAGTTCAACGAACTGGCTTTTTAGTGAATAATTCATTTATTCGATAGTTTGACCTGTATAACCTTTGATAAATGTTAAGTAAGCAGAAGACTTCTGACCGTCAGCTTGCAGGATGGGACGAGTCACTTCGCCGTTAGCTGTCACGATTTTTAGATCAATTTGTTTTGCGTCTCTAAATGAGTTTAAAAAACTTACAGGAACGACAATAAAATTAGATGAATTCGTTACACCAGCTGCAGTTGCATATTGGGTTGGTTGAATTGTTGAATAGACATAAGGCTGACCATCAACAATAAAGTTCAATTGTTTTATATCGTGCTGTATAGTGTCATTTACATCTGCAGTTATTTTAAAACCATTACGCTTTTCATCATTCCAACGGAGTGCAAGCTCAGGGCAAATTTCATCAGTAGCACAGATGAGAGGTCCTTTGGTTACAACACGTTCTGGATAACTTCCTGCACAACCTGTTAATACAACCAATGCTGAAATAAGCGCTAGTTTGATTTTCATGATTTTACCTATTGTCTTGTTTATTATAACTGTGTACACAATTTGTTAAATCTAACGAAAAATTCTAAAAAATGAAATGCCTAGCAGTCTAATAACACGTTGCAGTTTTGTATCGATGATTAAAAAAAGACCCATAGTGGGTCTTTTTTTACTTTTGCTTAAATTGTTGGTAGCCACTTTTAAATGTTTGATAGGCAAATGATGCATGCCCATCTTTTAAAATACTATGCGTAATAGCACCTTGATCTGTCACTACAGCAATATCGATAGATTTAGACTGATCAAACATAACGACAAAATTCATTGGTACATCAATGTAATTTGAAGAGTTAATGAGATCGGAATTGTTGACTGATCGTGTATTGGTTTGAGTTAAAGTTGTGTAAGGATAAGTTTGACCATCTAGCGTGAAAATCACTTGCTTGATATCAAAAGATTTTCGATCAAATAGATTGGTATGTACTCTAAATAAATTATTGCTCTGCTGTTTCCAATCAAATGTTAACTCAGTACATGGTTTTGATGGTTCACAAATCACCTGACCACGTGTTTCAATTCGCTTGGCATTTTCTGAAGGTTTAAAATCAATAACATTAGATGCATAAGCTTTTGCAGAACTTGCATTTGGTTTATTGGATACAACGATACACCCACTCAGTGAAAGAGCAGTAAGAATAGATATAAATTGAACTTTCATTATTATCAACCAGTTAAATAGATGTTGTTTTTGTATATGCTAAATTTAGCATACAATCCATATAAATGTTAACCAGTTATCAAAAAATATATATTTATTGTCGTGTTTTGCTATTTTTCTTTTTGTGATGCTTGTCAGGTTGCTTGAATTAAGTTTAAAGGTGGTAAAAAATAATTGATTGAGTCCTTTATGGTCAAACGTTTCTATTTTTGATTGAACACTTTTCAAAAGGTGATATAACTAAAAATAAAGCGTTAATAAAAGAGTATGAAATGAAAACGACTGTGAAATATGTGGTGCTGAAGAGCAAAGACTATCAATTGGGCACTCCATTGTTTGAAGAAACCATCGAGGCAGACTATGCGTATTTCGATTCAATTCCATCAGTCATTCAGTACCAGAATCATGAGTTTAAAGTGAAGTCAAAAGAACTTAATCGAAAGCAAATATTTGATGACTTTGAAGAATCACAAACAATCTTAGTTAAAGTCATCGCACTGAATTAATTTAAAGGCGGCCTTGAGCTGCCTTTCTTATTCTCATCACTATTCATTATCTATTTTATAATATAGTTCTATTTGAAATTAAGCACGGTTCGATATGCACCAAACATTCCCAATCCAAAGTAGGTTAGGTGGATTCTACTTTTTCTATAGCACCATTGTGGAATATTATTAACTTAAAATTATATATTTATTAGTGGTTTATGCTAATTTTAACGATGCTATAAAAGTCTTAAAAAATCACGTGTAGACTATTTGTAGACTGTTGAGAAGCATGATTTAATAAACTTACTGAAGGTTTATTGGATTAATCATGAAACTCAACAAGTCTAATGTTGATGCTATCCCATTGACGGATTCTGGTCAAAAAATTATCAGAGATACAGATTTGATCGGTTTCGCGATTCGAGTCACCACGAAATCAAAATCTTATATTGTTGAACGTAGACACGAGGGGAAACTTTATCGAGTCGTGATTGGGAAAGCGAATGAAATATCCGTAAATTCTGCTCGAGCAAAAGCCCAAATGATCTTGGCTCAAATCTCCAATGGGGAATACATTAGTCCAAATGAAAAAGTCAGCGTAAATAATTTTTTAAATATCACTGTTGATGAAGCATTAAAAATTTACATTGATAGAAATGATTTCAAACCTAAGACAATTAGACAGTATAAAAAATACTTTGATTTATATTTAAAGTGGTCAGATCGTAAGCTCTTTGAAATAACTAAAAAAGAAGTCCTGGATAAATTTATCGAAGTATCTGAGCTCAGCAAGTCATCAGCCAATGGTGCTATTTCATTGCTTGGCACGGTATGGAAATATATTCATGTGCTTTATTCTACCGATGAAAACCCAATTTTAAAAAGCAATCCGGTAGATATTATTGCCGTAACTAAAGGTTGGAATAAGATTGAAAGTCGTAATAGGCATTTAGATAAAAGTATCATTCATAAGTACTACAACACCGTTTTGAATTATGAGGATGAGCTTAATCTAGAAAATACTGCACGATCCAACACGCATAGAGATATCATCCTATTTACCATGTATACCGGTTGCCGTCGCCAAGAAGTCTGCGGTCTTAAATGGGAAGATGTAAATTTTAAAGAAGGTATAGTTATTTTTAGAGATACGAAAAATGGTTCAAATCATGAATTTCCAGTAGGGGACCACTTACTATCCATACTTAAAGAAAGATACTTACTAAAAGAAAATGATTGGGTATTCCCAGCGACTAAACTTCCAACCTCTCATAATATTCACGCTACTGTAGTAGATACTGCACTCAAGAAAATAGGTGCTCAGGTTAATTTTTATGTATCGATGCATGATTTTAGGCGCACCTTCGCGACGATATGTAATTTACTAAGATTTAACATCTATGTGACTAAACGACTGCTTAACCATACTGCTAGACCGCGTTTAGATGTCACAGGTGGATATGTACAAATCCCGATGGAGGAATTAAGAGCTTCCATGAATATGATAGAGGCTGTATACCAAGGAAAAATTGATTGTTTTAACTACGAAAGTGTCTGGGATGAAAGACTTAAGCAATTAAAGGCAGGGTAAACCTGCCTTTTTAATTATGCGTATTGTGCTGTGCAGGTGACGGTTCTGCTTTTTTCGAATGCTAATACATCAGCTTTTCTATATGCAACTCGACGACCAATTTTGGTGTAGGGAAGTTCAGACCCATCACATCGCATTCTAGCTAAAGTCCAAGGCGAACAATCTAAATATAGAGCTACCAAATCTTGTCCAAACTTTTGATCATTAGGTGCATCTAAAAATGGTTTTAATAATTTAGATCGTTCATCTTCATTGATATTCTTAAAACTTTTCAAAGCCATGAAAACACCTCAGTTAGTTGTATTTGTTTTTCATTTTGAAAATCTGATACATAAATTTTTTTCATTACTTTCTCCATGTTGCTTCTTTAAACTTTGCATTGATGACCAACGTATCAATTTCACCAATACCAACATTTTCGAAAATATGGGTCATTCGCGTCCCGAACACTGTGAGTGTTCGGGTAATAGAGGAATAATTAAATTTCATGTTTTCACCATACTTTTCGCATAATTATCAATATCGACTTTAACCGCTGCAAATTGCTTTACCTCAATCTGTGCCAAGGCATCTAAGCCTAAGTATTCACAAACGGTTTTAATGTCTAAGCCACGTTCTGCAATAAAGTCTTGAAGATGAGCTAGTTGTTCATTTGAAATGCCATTGTATTCAGGTGGATTGAGCCATTTCTTTTCATCTTTGTTGTAAGGACAGCCTAATTCTTTAGCGCGACGCTGAACGGCGTACCACATATCCATTACGTAACGATGGCCCTGAGGTAATGATTCAGTGAGTTGGTTTAAATCCCCAGCATGTTGAGCTTCAGTGCAACTTTGTTTCCAATTTTCAAAGTCTTCATCCGCTTTGATGGTTTCCAACTGTTCAGGTGTCATCGTGTTGATATGGTCTTTTGCTTGTTTAATGATGTCAGCCAAGAATGTAGGATTTTGTTTTAAGTCAGGTACCCACACCTCACCAGTTTCACCACCTAAGCCACCAGCATTTTTTGCATGATGAGTAGGGCAAGGCTTAAAGCTAATGACACGTGCATTTTTACCTTCACCAGTGGTCACAGTAGTTAGATAACCCATAATGTCGGCTATTCGATAAAGCTCGTTACGGTTCTTACCGCCTAGATCAGGACGATATACAATTTGATCGCCGTTTTGATCTTCAGAAGCATGTGCAATGAAAACCACATCTTTTCCTGAAGCGATTAAGGTGTTCACGTATTGCTTAAAAATATTGTTGGCCAGGCCTTGAGCTTTAAGTTTGAGTGAACCATCTTTTTGTTTGTTGGTATTGTTCAAAGCCAAGTGCGTCTTGATGCTTTCAAGCATGGCGCCAACAGTATCAATAACCACTGTGTTATATGGTGCTAAATCTTGAGGTGTAAGATTTGCTACATCTGACCATTGTTGAACTTGAACTACTGCACCACGACGAAGTTCACCAGTACGATGTGCTCCTTTATCAAAGTCAAAGGAAATGGCTTTATCACCTGTAAAGCCAATTGATGTTTTGCCAAGTCCTGGATCCGCATATAGATAAACATTGATGGCTTGCACCAATAATGTTTGGTTCGCTTCAATGATAGGAAGGGCCATTACACACCCCCTAACATGCGATTCTTATGCATGTGAGTAATCAGCATTTGATTAATGTTGTAATGGTCATTGTGATCTGTGAAATCTGATACAGAGTTACCTAATACATCGTGAATTTTGTCGATCGTCAGCGATGTAATCATTGCATCATCAAATTCACTACCAGGTACGCCGTAATCATTCGTGAATTTTTCGTAGTCAAATGACACATCTAACGTATATTCATCAAGACGTACTACTGCATAGCCAGTCGTTTCAGAGGTCAGTTTTAGTGCTGCAACTGATGTTTGATTAGGTACATAGCTTGAATAGCTAAGCTTCAAATCTGTCGCTTGAGGTTGTTTAGTGAAGACTAATGCACCAATCGTTACACTTGATACTAATAAACTTACCGCGACGGTATTGAAAGGGGTGAAATTTAGATTCATAATTGATCTCGCAGTTTGTAAAAGCACATCGGGGTTCGAAGATCGATGTGCTTTTTTGTTGTCTGTGATATGAATATGAACTAACGGTTCAATTAAGTCAAGAACTAATAGTTCAACTTTGTTTTGTTTTTATGTTTTAATAGGCAAAAGAAAACCCACACAGGGTGGGTTTTTTATTGCAGATTATATAGATTTATTTAATGCTAATTAGAGTGTGGTTTTCTATTATAAAAGCAATCACTGGTTGTAGTTTATTAAATTTATAAACTACATCAATTCCATTTAATGTTGAATAATCTTTATCATGTTTATTGAAATTACCTTCATGCATAAACCATTCGAATTGCTTTTTTATTACCTTAAGCTCTTCTTTATCTGACACAGGGTAATGTTGGAGTTTTCCGCAAAAATATCCGCTAAAATTTTCTCCAGAATATGACTTATCAATTCTAGCTAAACTATCTAAGAATGACCAAATTCCAACAATAGTGAGCAAAGTATGTTGTTGAGGATCTATATCTAGTAGTGATTTATAGAGATGATTAAATTTTGGAATATTCAATTGATTAATCATTTTTACAAGATATTGATTTTGTACTACAGATGTCGGGAGTTTAGGTTTTCTTAATCTCTCTATTTTCTCTTTAACTTCATGATTGGTTTCAAGTTCTGAATTGGTTTCAAGTTCTGAATTGGTTTCAACTTCCGAATTGGTTTCAAGTTCTGAATTGGTTTCAAGTTCTGAATTGGTTTCAACTTCCGAATTGGTTTCAACTTCAGGATTGGATTCAACTTCTGAATTGGTTTCAATCTCTGGATTAATCTCTACTTCTGGATTGATCTCTACTTCTGGTTCGGTTACTAAATTTTTATTCTTATTATAACGGTTCTTAATTTCTGAGCGATATCTGTCTGCTATAGGTTGAATTTCTTCAATAACATCTAAGAAAAGTGATGCATCTTCTCTCATTGCACTTTTAGCAGTATTCCAAGGTAAATTACTAGGATCTTTTGAGGTAAAACGGACTAAACATATAAATCCGTTATATTCAGAATGCCACTTAGTTTTCCACCCATGTTTAGCTTCTGTACTCGACTTAACAATAACACGATCATTACAAATAAAATAAATACCAAAATCATTAGTTAGTTTTCTATTAATACTCAAGGAATAATTTTGTTCGGATGGAAAGTAGTATTTTTCATGTATCCCAGATTCAATAGTTATATTAACATCATTTATGTTGAAAGATTTTGCAGTAGGTAAAAATTTTCCATCTAATCTTAAATTCGGAATACTTTCTTTTAGTGATAAAACAACATCTTCATCTAAATATTTTAAATGAACTTCAAATCCTTTAGAAAAATAGATTGAGTATCTATCTTCTAAGCCCTGAATGGCTTTTTTCAACCATTTATCATTTTTAATATCATTTATTACTTCTGGCTTTAAATCAGTAACTGTAAAAATTGTGACTATATTTCCACTCGATTCATCTACTGTTGCAACTAATTTTTTTTGATTGGCAAAACTCTCATTGTCGAAGTTAGCTGTATAGATATTTTTACCATTATCTATTTTAAAACTATAGGAATTACCTATTTTTAACAAAGAACGTTTTAAACCTATTCCATATTGACCAATTCCGTAATCATGGCTAGACGGTTCTGCAATAACAAAAGTTTTGTTAATTAAAGAATCTTCAGCTATTCCAAAGCAGTTATCCGTTATTGAAAACAAATTGTCTTTTATATCTATATGAACTGAATAACCTTCATAATTTGTAGGCAATCCACGATCATCTTTTTTATAATTATCTTTTGAGAAAATACTATTTCGTGCAGCATCAATGGAATTATCTATAAGGTCGTATATAGCCTCTAAGGTTGAAACATCTTTGGTTAGTATTTGTTCTAAAAAATTAACAGATGTTCCTATATTAAGTTCTAATTTATTAACCATTTCTATATTTTCCCCAAAAATCTAAGCTGATTTTTTAAATGATCCATTTTTAAGACTAGTGTAAATAACTGAAAGAATTTTTTTTGATACAAGAGGTGATACGCTATTTCCTATCATCCTAAAACTGTGCCACTTAGTTGGATGAAATGTAAACCAGTCAGGAAATCCTTGAAGACGCGCTGCTTCTCTCACTGTTATAACCCTTCCATGTTCAGGATGTAAGGGGCGAACTGCCTGATGACTACCTTTATCCGTGCCTGTTCCGGCTCTTAAAGTGGGGCATAAACCATACCAAGCCAATTTTTTTGATCGACTGACTGGGTCTGTTTTACCGGGAACAATGCTTTCATATCTTTTCTGGACTTCAGGCTTATGAATTGTTTCAAAATATCCTGATGATCTTTGAAACTTTAATTCTAATTTTGCTTCATTTGTTCCAAGACCTTCAGGAGGTTGCTTTCTCATTGAAATTGCATATTTTGATAAATTATTATTGAACTTATAAGGGGAAAAGCCCAAATCATTTGAGTCTTTAGACTGAGTGATTGGTTCTGATAGATCTTGAATCGCGTCAGAAACTGTTACTAATGGTTCTTCAAAAAAAAATTGTTCTTTTGTAAGGGGAGATATTCTTTTTGCGTCATATCCAATTACAATCACTCGTTTTCGACTTGTTGGAACTCCACATTTTGAAGCATCGATAACAATAGGCTCAAGAACAGTGAAGCATTTATCAACTTTCATTAGAGCCGCATCTAATTGCGGACGATTCTTTTTATCTAATAATCCTTCAACATTTTCCATTATGAAAAATTTAGGTTTTAAAATATTAACGTGTCTAAAGAATTCATCAATCAATTTTCTTCTTGGATCGCTGATATCTCCTGATCCCATTCGGCTATATCCTTGACAAGGTGGACCTCCAATAACACCATCAATTTCAATATTATTTATAATTTTCTTCCAATCATTTTTTTCTAATTTTGATAAATCTGCAGTAATTACATTGGTTTTAGGGAAATTATTTTTATAGGCAGATTGTAACGTTTTATCAATATCAATGGCTGCTAGAGAATGAAAACCAGCTAATTCTGCACCAAGTCCAAATCCTCCACAACCACAAAAAAGGTCAACTAATGTTGGTTTTATATCCATATCGCTTTACTCTTGAAAACCAATTTTAGATAAGATGTTAACAATATCAGGAGCATTTGTCGACCGTTTAAAAAAATAATAAAAAATAAATGGTTACACGTCACGATACAGCCCAACCACCTTACCAACCAACTTACAGCCATCAACTAAAGCGATTGTTTGTTCAGGCCAGTGAGGATTTAACGGTTGTAAGTAAACATTCCCACTTTCTAATATTAATTTTTTAAACGTGGCTTCAGCATCACCTTCACAAGCAACGATTACAAGATCACCTGTCTTCAAATCCGCCGTTTGAAAATCGGGATTTACATAAATCTTATCGCCTGGTCTAAAGTCAGGCATCATGGATTCACCGACGACTTCCAATCCATACCCATTCTTTCCGCATTTAGGGTTAGGGGGTAACCATTCTTCGAATTGAGTCCCATTGGGTACTGAGTCAACTGAAGTCCAAGATCCTGCTTGAACCCATGAAATAACTGGGATTAAACGACCAGTGATAGGGAATGGGGTAGTGATATTATTATCATATTTAGATTCATGTTTTGAAATTTGCGTAGAATGCAAATTCATTTGTCCTGCGCCAGAAATTAACCATTCAGAGTTAACTTTTAGAAATTCAGCAATTAAAGGGATTTTTGAAGTTTCAGGAATAGCATCAGCATTTAGCCATTTACCAGCACCCTTATCTGAAACTGAAAAATGTTTACTTAGTACTCGAGCACGTCCACGAACTGGATAACCAGCATTATCCATGGCCATATGAAGTCTTTTCGAAAATTCTTCTTTTACTTTATCTGTACGGCTAGTCATAAGATACCCATGTGAACCAATGGTTCAATCTTAAATTATATTGATGGAACTATCAGTTCGTGTTATTATTGAACCAATAGTTCAAATAATTGGAGTTTCAATGATTAACATCAAAGAGATTATTAACGATGCTGGCGGTGTATCAGTGGTTGCTACAGCATTAAATCTTAGTGAGCGCTCTATTTATAAATGGATAGAAAAAGGAGCTTTACCTCGTTCTGAGTACACAGGTGAAACTGACTATTCAACCCAAATAGCAGCTCTAAGCACAAATTACGGTCGTAAGTTAATACTTCAAATAGGTAAACCTAAAAAACCAAAAGTTGAACTAGATACTAATCTTCAAACAGCATAATAAACACGTTCAAAGGGATTACGAATGAACATCACTGATGCTGCATATAACACAGTTCACGATTATCCAGGCGGAGCAAATGCACTTGCGCCACGTCTTGGTATTAAAAGTCCTGCTGTGCTGAACAGCAAAGTCAATCCAAATACGGAAACACATCATCTAACGCTTGTCGAAGCTTCAAAGTTAATCGCGATCACAGGGGATTGCAGGATTTTGCAAGCACTTAATGCTGAACACGGAAAGGTCTCAATAGATCTTCCTCAGATTCCCGAATGTAGAGATACGGCGCTAACAGATCTAGTTTTAAGCATAGGTAAGGGTGGTGGGGATGTATGTGCAGTATTTAGAGAAATGATGGCAGATGGACGTATTACGCAAGGAGAAGCCTTGGACATGTCTAAAGTCATACATCAACTGCATTTATTTTTAGCAAAGCTGGATTCGCAAATCCATGCATGCGTAGACGAAAAAGCCTGACGGTCGAGGTCAGGCTTTTAGGCATTCAATAATTTAGGAAATCATGAATGAAAACAAATCTATCACAAGACCTTATTCAAAACAATCCAAACACAGACTTCTTGACTGGTGATGTCGTGGTGTACATGAACCATATCAAAACTGATGACCTCATGGTGGTTGAGGCATTTCAACCTGCAGAATATTACTGGTTAGAAGGTGGCCAACTTGTACACCGCGCGGATATCCGACTGGCAACACCAGCAGAGCTCAAATTAAAACGCCGTTTAACAGATGCTGAAATGGCATTAGCGGAGGTTTCATGAATACTCAATTTCAAAAGCAACCTGACTATAAACAGCAACAAGGTGTGCAGTCATTCTATGAGCCGACACTGCAGTTGTTAAATGAAGTTTATCTAGTTAAACAAACGAACCTCAAGCTACGTGGCTATAGCGAAAACAATGCTGCAGTGACGAAAGAAGAACTCGCTCAAAAGATGGCATACCGATTTCGTATAACGATGTGGTTAGCACATAAAGTTATCTCAAGCTTAATTAAAGCAGATCAAGTAATGGCATTTGGCAGTTATGTGAAGCCAAAGGATGGTGATGAATGAGCAAGAAACTTAAAACCACCTTTATCGCTCAAGAAAGAATTATTAATTTACTAGATCCCGTTCGGATCTATACCGCTTTAGAGCTTGCAGCAATGCCTTTATCAAAAATGAATGCTGCAATTGAGGCACAAGAGAAATTTTATCTCCTCGAGCACATAACCAAAATGGGGGGGGCAAGCCATAGCTCTACGCCATCAAATGCAGAATGGCGCTCAACTCATTCAAGTCAAAGAAAAATCAAGAATTCGCTACAAAATCAACAACGATTTTATAGAACCTCGGATTGTCCGTCAGCTGGAAGTGCGCGGCCTTGTAAAATTGGGAGTTAAGCCATGAGCTTGGATGCAAGTGTATGGGCATGGAAAGTTGAAATGCCCACCAAAAAAGGCGGAGCTTTAAAACCCCTTAAAAAATTAGTATTGCTCTCACTGGCTGATCGTGCCAGTGAAGATCATTGTGCTTATCCAAGCATGAGCAGATTGGTAGAAGATACGGAAATGGACCGTAAAACTGTACTTAAAATCATCGATGAGCTAATCGAAGATGGATTGATTATTGACACCGGTGAACGCAAAGGTAGAACTAAACAAGTTAAAGTCTATCAATTGGTCGGAGTAAATGGTCGCGAAACAGTACCAATAACGGCACCCTTACAAGATCAAAATGAAGAGGTAAAGAGTCCCAACAGTGGAACAGTTCCAACAATGGAACAGTCCCAACAATTCCATGAAAGAGTCCCAACAATTCCGTTAAAGGGTCCCAACGTTGGGACACGGAATCTTTTAAAGAATCTATCAATAGAATCTAAAAATAAAAAATCTTGGTTTTGCTTTAAAAAACTTCGTGAAGAAATTTTCTTGGCCGATGACCGAATCGATTTTGAATCCATCGTGAATTCAAAATGGGCTGAACGAGAAAAACGAGCATTTGAAATCTACAACGCTGATAAACCAATGAGCGATGCTCTAATGATTTATCACTTCGCTGATTGGCTGATCAACGCCTACAAAACCAAATACTCTGAAAAACCAAGTTCAGGCACTTCTAGAAATTCGAGTTCACTGAAAACCAATTCAATAGGACTCACCGAAAAACAAATTCAAACCTTCGCTCAAAAACTTGCTCATCATCCTGAATTTGCTGGCAAGTTCAGTGAACCAGGAGAATCATACGACAAATTAGCAGCACGTATCGCCGTGAAGCTAGAGAATCCAGCACAAGCAAAAAAATGGGAGTCGTATCTCAAGCAAGTTGGATTCAATGGGCATCTCCCAGAGGTTGCAGCATGACTGAAGCTGAACGGACGTATACCAATCTAATGATATTTAAAACCTTGGCATCAACGCCTGGAAGAGTATCTGTGAAACAGATTCATCAAGCGATAGAACCAAACATGGGAATCTCAATACGCAGCTTACAGCGCTATTTGAACGGTCTTGCATCGTGGGGTTTGGTGGCTAAAGACGGAGAAACCCCACAAGGTTTTAGCCTCACAGATCATGCCAAACAGTTATTTGCTGAGTTGGCCAATGGATCAACTGAATGACAAGTTACTCACTGGCTGAATACCACAAGATGCTAGGAATCGAAAAACCGAAAAAGGGGCGTAAGCGTCCCACGGTTAAAGCAGCACGTGAAAGTGTAGGTGAGTCCACTTTGGCCATGCAATTGCGAGCGGTGAAAATTCAGTTTGAGCAGGAATTTCGGTTCCATCCCAAACGCAAATGGAAAGCTGATTTTTTCCTAATCGGCAAGAAAATATTGATTGAAGTCGAAGGCGGTATATGGAGCGGTGGACGCCATACCAGAGGCAAAGGTTATATCGACGATATGGAAAAATACAACGCAGCAACAATGATGGGTTACCAGGTAATACGTTTTAGTACAGAGCAAGTGAAATCAGGTTTAGCAATACAACAAATTGAGAAGATGGTAGGGGAATAGTCATGGTTGTAGCAGAGCCAACGAAACAACATATTTTACAAACAATAGATTGGTCACGTTTTGATTTAGAAGGATGGTTACACCAATTCGGCGCATGGATGAATTCAGTTAGTGGTACATGTAGCCAAAGTATTAATCCGATTGCAGTGGCCATGGATCATGCCACTAAGAAAAGAAAACAGAAAAAACTGACCGATTTTCAGGAATCAAAAATCATTGTTGATTTCCTGACTGGTGATTATCAATTACCAAAATTAAAGCAGACAAAAATTGTGTGTCAGATTGATGATAATGAAGCACGCGCCGTACAGCGTTTAATATTAGATATGCAGGGACAATCTGAAGTTTTAGATGATTGGATGGAAGCAATCATTGATCGTTATTTTTATGGGAATTCTTGGTCTGAAATGGTACGTGAAAATCGTACTCAAGCAGATTCAAGAATGGATGTTAAGTGCGGTTTAGCTGCTTTGCATAGTCGGTATGGGTTTGTTGGATATAAAAAAAGCACCAAATAAGGTGCTTTATTAACCGTTATTGAAGTATTCATTTATTTAAATTTATTTGGGACATTTAAAAATTGACTATAGTTTTCAGGGAGGTAAGTGATTACTTCAAGTCTATCTAAGTTAATTCCATAACATTTATAGTTGCCACAAAGAATAGGTTTGACTCTGAATTGTTCGTTATTTTGTTTGATATAACCAGTAGTGTATTCACAAATTTCAGATGTCTTAATCTTATCAACAGTAGAAATAATATCTTTTTTACCTTTATTATAGAATGTAAAAATGAGAAATAGACTAAAAATAAATATAAAGAAATAGATAGTAGTGGTAAACCAAAATGAATTAACCATTTTGACAAACTTAGAGTAAATAATCGGTTTATGAAATTCAAAACTAGATAATAGTGCATCAACTCTGAATTTTTCATTTTCTTTTTCTGAAGGGTGAATCGCCAAAACATGTAATAAAAATGCTATGGCTAAATACAATATAGAAAATGCAATTAATAATACTAGTTTATTTAAATTATCTAAAAACGTAGTAGATAGATTTAAATAACCAAAAAATGAAACCTCAAAATAATTCATTCCTAAGGATGAGATGTCTATTCCCAACGGTTCACTTATTCCTGAAAAATAAGCAATTTGGCAACCATAAATGAGTGCTGGTAAATAAATAAGGAAAAAAGATATTCTTTTTAAGAAGCTTTCAAGTGAATTATGCATTTCAATCCTTAAATGTCTCATTCAAAGCTTGTTGAACGGCGTCTACACGTGATTTACAGGCTTTATATGCTGACATCGATTCTTCAACAATTTTCATCAAATTATCAATATCTGGTTCATCTTGAGACTCAAGGAGCTCGGCGTTCTTTTTGAGAATTTCATAGCCTTCTTTAAACGTTAATTCTTTCTTAATCATTGCTAGATACCTGAGTCACATTGGCATTGATAATACCATCCTGTAATTCTACTTGGATGCTATCACCTGATATTTGTTGAATAGAACGTATGGCTTTGCCTTGGCTACGGACGATACCAAAACCTTTGGCCATAACATTTTTGGGATTCTGAAGTAATGTTTCGCGTATGAGAGATTCAACTTGCTGAGAAGCCAGCTTAACCTGTTGCTGTGCTAAATATTGAGTGGTGTCTTTAATTAAGTCTAAATTTCGATTAGTTAAACTAATTTGATTATTCGCCAGTGTCTTGATTGACTTTATGTATTGATCATTCTGGCTTTGATACGCCGTGATCTGATGCTGAGATAACAACTTAATAGTTTGTAGAGAATCAGATACATCTTGGACACGCTCTACAATCAAATTACGTATACCTCCAATGACCTTACTGGGTGTATCAAAAGATCGATGTGCAATTTCATCTAAAATCGTTCGGTCTTTTTCATGGCCAATACCGACCCAGATAGGGACGGAACGCTTACAAAGCAGAGCTGCCAAATCAAAATCATTTAAATATGCTAAATCATTTACAGATCCACCACCGCGAATAAGAACGATGAGATCAGGGGCAACTTCATGATCTTTGACCCATTGCTTAAGGGCAGTTATTAAAGAATCTCGGATACTTGTTGGAGCTGTATTGCCTTGGAAAGTTGCACTGTGATAAACGAAATGGCAGACACCGGCTTTGTCTAATGCGTCAGCATCCTTTTTGAAATCGCCTAAACCTGCAGCATTTTCAGGTGCAATGACCAGGACATTTTTAATATCAAACGGCGTAGGTAGCTGTTTATTTTTATCTGCAAGACCTTCGGTTTGTAATTTTTCTAATGTCTGCTGATAGCGCCGTGCTATATCACCTAACGTAAAGCTTGAATCAATATCTTCTACATTAACTGAGAAACCATATTGAGGGTCAAACTTGGCTTTAACTTTTATCAGAACATTAAGATCTCGAGATAACTCTATACCACTTTCACGTTCGAACTTTAGAACCATCTTTTGAGCAGAAGACTTCCAAATTGTCGCTTTACAACTGGCGATTACTTTGTCTGAACCTTCCTCTTTTTCAGCCAGCTCAAGATAATAATGTCCGCTTTTAATATTTAAATTTCTTATCTCTGCTTTGACCCAAACAGGTTCATCAAAGGTGACCCGTATAACTTCTTGAACAGTGGATAAATATTCACTTAAGGTTAGCTTGTAATCAGACATCATTGAGCAGCGAGATGAGGTTACTAAAAATACTAACGAACATACTGTTCAAAAACAATGATGAATGTTTGACCTTGCACAAGGGTTATGGCATATTTCAGCTATAGTGACCGAAGTGTACGTTGATACATGAAGTTAATTTAAAAGCTCGCCAAATGGTGGGCTTTTTTATCCAAAGATCACTTAGGTCTGTGGTATGTCTGGGTGGTTCAAATCCACTAATCGCATTTGGTTTAGTCGCCTTTGTTTCGGCTTATTTGTTGTCTTGGTTTACGAATTTTACAACTGTTTCATTTGCTCAAAAGGAGGTTGCTATGGAAAAACAATCGCTTATACCTATTTTGATGTTTTTTAATGGTGTGGCGACTAATTTGTTTAGTGCGCAGCTTGGTGTAGGACAGACCTAAGTGATTTTTTTGAGAAGCTCATCGAAAGATGGGCTTTTTTTGACATTGTTTGTTCATGAAAATAAGCGATAATGCCTTTTTGTTTTTGAGCTCTAATTGAAATGGCGATTTTAACTGTTAAAAAACTAGAAGATACTCTCGGTAAATTAGTGGCTGAAGGCGAAAAGCCTGAAAAGATTTTATTAGGCTATAAAGCGTATGGCGAGCTAATGAATGATCGTAGCTTTTTTGAGGAAGTGGCTGGCTCGGCAATGGATCCAAACAAACGAAAATATAAAAATATTAAAATTAAAGTCACTCAAGACGAATACCAGTTTAACGTGAAATGTCAAAAATAGGTTTAAGCATCAAGGAAAGCTCGCCAAATGGTGGGCTTTTTTGTTATCAATATTTCTTTTTTTTGGTGATAAAGTTACGAAATATAGTGTTTTAAACGTTTGTTTGTTCTGAAAGCTTTAATAACAGGCAGTTGTCATTGTTTGTACTTTTAAATAAGGCATAATGGGCTTCTTAAATTTAGAGCTAATTTTTATTTATGGTAGATGTAAACCAGTTAAACAATATTTTTAAAGAAACATTAGCGAATAATAAAAAACCTGAAAGAATATTGATAGGCTACAAGCTATATGCAGAGTTAATGAAAGATAGAAGGTTTTTTGAAGAGGTGGTGGGATCCGCTATGAATCCTAGTAAGCGTACTTATCAAAATATTAAAATTAAGGTTACTCAAGATGATAGACAGCTTGAATTAAAATCTTCAGGTTAATGAATTCTTCTAATATAATATTGTAACTTATTGCTAATGCTACGCTTTTAGAAATTGAATATTATTTATGCACAGGACCTAACCTGTTCTTCAATTTTACCTCCTCACTCAGGAGGTATTTTTTTGCCATTTAAATTATTAACATAATTAATCGTTCATTGAATTAGCAAGTTAAAGCGATAAATAAATTCCCTTACATTAACTTTATTTTTCAAGTTTAAAGGGGTGTTAATGTGATCTTGGGTTGTAACCGTAAGCAATACGGAAGTGTTCAAGTTGAAATACGGAATTGAGTTTTCCTTTCAATAAACCTGGATGTTTAACATCTAACTTGAATTTCTAACGCATGCATGTATTTGCACCATGCCAACCTAAAGGGCTCGCAGGTAAGAGCAAGCCCTTTTTGAAGTACTTGCCGAACTTATTACGGCACTAAACCTCACTAACGTAATTGTTAGTGGGGTTTCTTTTGTTTGAAATATTGTATTAACGCGGTAGGGACTTATATGACAGATCGTGTGCAAGCTAAACAAGATTTACAGTTCTGTTGTGCGAAGCTGGCGAAATATCAAAACCTCAGTCGCTCAGGTCTTAAGCGTCATCAAATGATTGCGATTGATGAAATCATGATTGAGCTTAAGGAGCGCATCCGAAACTTACGGAACGTACTGCAATGAGCAATGAAGTCGGACACGCTATACCAGTTCGACCATACCCACCAAAAGAAATATTCGATTTGGATACACCTAACTTTATGCCGGCACCAGAACTATGGGCATGGATTAAAGCTGTATTCCTAAATGAACATTCTGAAGTGTTTAACCCTGATCATATTCACCTAGACTCATTTTACTGGCCACAGATCGCCGTGATGTGGGCAAACGGCGGATTTATCAAACAGGGGCGCTTTGTCGTTGGTCAAGCTGAGAAAGTCATGATCAATGTGGGTGGATGGAAGAAAGCACGCCAAGAGGAACAATTTGAACAATGGTTTGGTCAAGTTCCTGAATATCTCATTACGGTTGATGCCAAATTTGCCCAAGTGGCGAATGATATTGCCTTTTGTGCACTGGTTGAGCATGAGCTTTACCACATTGCACATAAGCGTGATGAATGGGGTAATCCACAATTTAACCGTGAAACAGGTTTACCAAAGCTTGAGATCAAAGGGCATGACGTGGAGGAATTCACTGGTGTGGTACGCCGTTATGGTGCAAGCGAAGAAGTTCAAACCATGATTGATGCAGCGAAACAGCGACCTGAAATTTCAAGAGCCGATATTTACCATGCGTGTGGTACTTGCCTTCTGAAGGTCGTTTAAATTTTTTTGTCCATTAAGTTGGACGAAGTTGGACGGATAAAGAGCAATGGCAACGCTAAATCAAAAGCACAAACTCTTTATCGTGCGTAGCTTAGCGCAGTGGAATACACCTACTGAAACTGTTGAGCTTGTCCAACAAGAGTTTGGCATCACTATTTCACGTCAGCAGTGTGAGGCATACGATCCGACCAAACGGACAGGGCAAAACCTCAGTAAGGTACTGGCTGACGAATTTTATAAAACCCGGGAGCAGTTCCGTAAAAACACTGATGAAATGCCTTTGGCGAATCTCGCCGTGCGCTTACGTCATTATGAGAATTTGCTGAATAACCCACAGAACAAACGCAATCCGATTTTACAGCTGACCATTCTTAAACAGGTGGCTGAAGACGTCGGTGGCAAGTACACCAATAAAACAGAATTGACTGGCGCAGGTGGTGGACCATTACAAAGCGAAAATGTTACCTACGTGGATGCTAGCCCTGAATTAGTGAAGCAGGTGTTAGATGAACTCGAAAGTAAATACTAGACCGCTTGAGATAAAGATCGAACGTGAGAAATGCGAACGTGAACATTTGTTTTTCACACGCCGTTTTTTCATGCCTCGTATGGGGTTTAAGTTCTCAGTCAATTGGCACCATGAATATATTGCATGGGCAATTGATGAAGTCATTGAGGGAAACATTGAAAATTTAGTCATTAACGTTCCACCTGGTTCGGGTAAGACTGAATTACTGACCAATTTGATCGCACGTGGTATCGCACGTAATCAGCGTTCACGATTTTTATATTTGTCATTCTCGCAGTCACTTGTAGAGGATGTGTCATCCACGGCGCGAAACATCGTGAAATCGGTCGATTTTCAGGGCTTATGGCCTGTGAAGATCTCGACCAGTACCGATGCTAAGGCAAGTTGGAAAACGACTGTAGATGGATATGAAGCGGGACATGTTTATTCAGCTTCGATGGGTGGTCAAGTTACGGGCCGCCGTGCAGGTACTTTGGCAGATGCTGGATTTACCGGTGCGATTATCCTGGACGATCCGCTCAAGCCTGAAGATGCATTTAGTAAGACGGCACGTAACAAGGCAAATCGTAAGATTCTGAACACAGTCAACTCACGTAAAGCCAAATCATCCACACCAATTATTCTGATCATGCAGCGTTTACACGTTGAGGATCCGACTAACTTTGTGATGACTGGCAACGTGCCAGGGAAATGGCATCAGATCTCGATACCGGCACTGATTGATGATGCTTACATCAATACCTTGCCTGAGCATATACGCCGTAAAGTGCCACGTGATGTCGAGCGTGATGAGAAAGGACGTCAGAGTTATTGGCCACTGAAAGAGTCGTTACAGTCATTACTACAGTTAGAGAAGGGCGGTCAGGATAAAGACGGCGCTACAGTGTCGCGTTATACGTTCAGCAGTCAGTACCAGCAAGAGCCTAAAAAGCTTGGTGGTGATCTTGTTAAGGCTGAATGGTTCGATCGGTACCATGAGTTACCAGTACTCAAGTGGCGTGCGATATGGGCAGATACGGCGCAAAAAACCAAAGAGCATAACGACTATTCAGTGTTCTTATGTGCAGGGCTTGGTTATGACAATCGCCTGTACATCATTGACGTGCGCCGTGGCAAATGGGAAGCACCTGAGCTGATTAAGGAAGCCAAGGCTTTCATCAATAAGCATAAGGAAAGCAATACCAAGATCGGCAAGCTTCGATACATGGCCATCGAGGATAAAGCATCTGGAACAATGCTGATTCAAAACATTTCGCGTGAAACCACATTACCGATTAAAGCGATTCAGCGTGATACAGACAAGCTGACTCGTACTATGGATGTGGTGTTCTATGTTGAAGATCGCCGTGTTGTTCTACCTGTGAGTGCGCCGTGGTTATTGAATTATGTTGAAGAAATCGAGGGTCTTAAAGCCGACTTCACACATGAGCATGATGACCAATGGGACCCGACCATCGATGCGATTAATGACTCACTTGCGAAAAAGCCGACTGTATTTGATTAGAGGTATTTATGGCTAAAGATAAAAAGTCTGATACAGGCGGTAAAATTAAAACGCTTGTAGCTGACGCAGTAAAACAGGCAATCAATGCCATTGGCGATGCGGGTGCATATACAAACTTGGTATCGAATATTGGTACCGAGCGTGACAAAGCTACAGGTGGTAAGTTCGTCCGTAAAGACATTGACGATGATCAACTTGAAGCGGTGTATCAGAATTGGCTTGCACGCCGTATTGTCAATCGTCCTGCATCTGACATGCTTCGTGCTGGATGGTTCTATGAAGGCATTCAAGGTGATGATTTAAAACGCCTTGAAGAAGCGTGTAAGGCGTTTCACTTAGAGCATGTGCTTTTATCGGGCTTAATCCTTTCTCGCCTCTACGGCGTTGTGTATATCCTGCTTGGAACAGCTGACGGTGCTGCCTTAGATCAACCTTTAGATATTTCTAAACTTGGTCAAGGTCGTTTGGAATTCTTTACGGTCATCAAGAAGAAATATATCACGGCGGATAAAAACAGTTATTTACCGCCGTCGGCATGCTGTGGATTGCTAAAACAGCCTGAATTTTACGAAATGAAAATGGGGAATGAAGCGAAAAAGCGCATTCACCATACTCGTCTAATTCGTATTGCTCATGCTGATGTGGTAAATGAAGAGCCTCAAAGCATTCTTCAAGAAGTCTATGAGGATCTACTTGACCATGCCAGCGTGAAGCGTGGATCTGCTAGCCTTATTCATGAATCAAAGATTGATGTCATTCAAACGCCGAACTTGGTCGATAAGATTAGAGAAGATATGAAAGGCGTCATGGAACGTTTCATGTCTGTGGGGCTGATGAAAAGCTTAAACGGCATGCTGGTCCTTGATGCCGAAGAAAAGTACGAATCAAAAACGTATAGTTTCGGCGGCTTGCCTGACATGATGCGTGAATTTTCAGTTCAGACGGCAGGCGCGGCAGATATCCCTTATACGATTCTGTTTGGCCAATCACCTGCAGGCATGAATGCCACTGGTGAGCATGACACTCGTAATTATTATGACTCGATTGCTACTAAGCAGGAATGGGACCTCAAGCCGATCTTGATGAAGTTTCTCGCCGTGATCTGTCAGTCTACGTTTGGACGCCAATTTCCTGAACTAAATGTCGTGTTTAATCCACTTTGGCAATTAGATGCGAAAGTCCGTGCAGAGGTGGAAAAAGCCAATGCTGAGCGTGATGAGAAGTATCTCAATATGGGCATCATTACTGAACCGCAGATTGCTCGTCAGCTTAATATCGACGGCGTTTATTCAGTAATTGATGAAAAACACATCAAATTGCTGGAAACCATGGTGACGCCAAATGACGACGATCATACAGATCCTTAAACCTCAGCTTCAGCAGATCAAGAAACGCAAGAAAGGTCGCAAGGCTAAACCTAAGGCCGTCAAGGTCAATCGCCGTGTTGAGCTGTTCTATACACGTCAGCTGATGGAAATATCCAAGTATTGCCAGGAACAAACTAAGGATTTCGTTTTACCCACAGTAGGTCAGAACATTGGTGATAGCTGGGTGACGGATCTATTCACGGCGTTACGTGAAAAGATGGTGAAGTACACCATGGAAGTGTCGGTATCTTTGGCTACTAAGGTGGTCATGGATACCAGTAAAGAAGTGGATAAGCAGATTGCCAGTCATACCAAGACCATTCTTGGTGTGGACCTTACGCCGTTTTTCCGTGGCGCTGATATTCAGGATGAAATCGATAATCAGATTGCTGCAAACGTATCTTTGATTAAATCGATTCCAAGTCAATATACTGATAAGCTTGAAGCATTGGTGATGAATGCCTTGCAGACAGGGCAAACTAATCAGGAACTGGCTCAGGAAATAAAAAAACTCGGTCATAGCACAGACAATCGTGCACGACTGATTGCAGCCGATCAGATGGGTAAGATCAACGGCGCTATCAATAAGAAGCGTCAGACGTCTTTAGGTGTAACGACTTACGATTATTTAACATCAAAGGATGAAAAGGTTCGTCCGTTATGCCGAAGCCATCATGGTAAAACCTTTCGATGGGATGCACCGCCAAAGGGAGGTCATCCTGGTCAAAAGATTGGATGTCGATGCACGGCGTTGCCGAATTATGAGGATATTTTGATCGACTGATTTAATAGGTTGGTTTAAAGTACCTTTCGATATGCAGGGGATTACAGATGCAACAATACCAAAAACTAGATATTTTGTTGGATGTAAAAAATAGAGCAAATGAATGGATTGGAAAGTATCTTTCTATGGATGTGGTTGATCCCCACTTTCAGCCTTTATTTGATGTTTTTAAAGAATCAAACTTCGATATCGAGTTGCTATTGAATATGGATTCAATTGAAATTCTACAAGTGACTAAAAATTGTTGTGAAGGGATTGGTTTAAGTAAATTTGATAAAGATTGTGCTTTAGAGTGTTGGGCAGCAGATGCTTCGGTAATGATGAATTCGCTTAAAGATCAATAGTAAAGTCACTTGTTGTTTTATCTTATTTAACCCACTTCGGTGGGTTTTTTATTGCCCACAGAAAGGTGATGTCATGCGTAAAAAGAAATTTTTCAATTATGAGGATATCCTGATTGATTAAATTTTATAACTTTCATAAAGTTGATTCTCATTAGATAGGAATTTTCTTATGCAAGTTGAAATTATTAATCACGATCATTTAGCAATGGATGCGGACTTGGAAGTTGTACCTCGAATTGGTGAAATATTTAATGGTACGACTGAAAACGGCGACGAAGTTTCAGGTACCGTGCGTGATGTTGAACATAGTTATAATGCTGCTCGAGGTGGCCACTCAATTCGAGTGTACTTAATACCATAAACTTGGCATTTAGCCCACTTTCGTGGGCTAAAATAGTATGAAAAACTATTAAGGAAGTTGCTTAAAGTTATGGATATACTGTTTAAATAATTTATAGACTTTTATACTCAAAATATTTATGAAAACACTTGTTTTATTGTGCATATTCGGCATTAGTGGAAGTGCATTTGGAAATACAGCAGATATTGATCTTCTAGAAAAAAATCTCACTGCAGCAAATTCTCAAGTTGAAATTTTAAAAGCCCAACTTGAATTAATTAAGGGGTATCAGGATAAATTTTTATCTACAGTTTATTGGTCATTAGGTGGTGTAATTACCCTAGCAATTCTATTGATAGGTACTAATTGGTTCATAAACCATAAAAATCATGAAAAAGAAGCAGAGCTTTTAAAAGAAAATATCAAAAATCAGATTGATAGTTTAACTAGTAAATTGAATTTAAAATTTGATGACTTAAAAGATGAATTAGTTTCTGAAAATCAAAAAAGCTTGAAAATAATAAGTCCTTCAATCAAAGAAGAGATTTTTTCTAAAATACAAGCTGATGAACGATCTAAAAAAACTGAAATTTCAAAAATAAAAAAAATGATTTTAACGCTTGAGTATGATTATTGGATAAGAAGAGAAGTTTATGTGAATGCTTTACGGACTCAAATTAACTTACTCAAATCACCAATTGTTTTACGTTCAGATTTTACAATCAATGAAAGTTTAGAAAAAATAGAAAAAACATTAGATTTGATTAAATCGAAGGGTAAAAACTCATGTCTAAGTACAGGGATAGTGACTGAATTGACATCAGCTTTTAAGGATTACGAGGAAAATTATTATATGTCTATAAATAAACTGAAAGGAATTTTAAGTAGTTTGATTGAAAAATAATTTAACTCTAACTTCTACAAAACCACCGAAAGGTGGTTTTTTTATGGGTGCAATTCATGAAACTTATTTACCAACTCAAAATTGGTGACTTTGCACCAAGCGAAAGTACACGCTCATTTACTCAAGAAGGGTATTTGAAATGCGTCAATGTACGTTTGGCCAAAGCACCTCAAGTCCGTCAGTACTACGCTTATGAATTTCCAAATCTGGAAGGCTATTCAGCGGATCAGGTCATCAATGTCTATGTGGCAGCTGATGATCTATTCAAACCTGAAGTCATTAAGTCATTCGACGGCGTAGATACAACGGACTACCACCCACCTAAAAATGAAATCAATGCTTCCAACTGGAAGGAATACCACATTGGTGAATGCTTCAATGTGCGCCAAGAAGGTGATTTCTTGGTCGGTGATCTGATCATTAAAGATCAAAACAGTATCGGTTTAATCCAAAACAATGAGCGCGTTGAGATCTCATTAGGCTATGCGGCTGATCTTGTCCTTGAACAAGGCACGGCGCCAGATGGTACGCCGTATCAAGCCAAATTTATCAATTTTAAAGGCAATCACGTGGCGCTGGTGAAATACGGTCGCTGTGGCGGTGATTGTCGCGTCGGTGACCATAAACCAAACCCAAAGGGGAAGAAGATGGAAATTAAAGTAAACGGTATTCGCTTTGAGATTGGTGACAACCAAGCGCTAGCCGATGCTGTAAAGCAACAAGAAGACCAGCTTGAAAACTTAAAAGCAGCAAAACTCAAAGTCGGTGATAAACAATTTGCCATCGGTGACGAATTGCCAGCTGTACAAGCAGTGGTTGACACCTTGCAGACTGAAAATGCAGAACTGAAGCAAAAAGTCGGTGATCTTGAGAAAAACCAAATGACACCTGAAAAACTTGATCAGGTCGTGGCTGAACGTGCGTCAGTGGTTGCGGACGCCATTGCCTTGGTACCAGGTATCAAAACTGAAGGCTGTTCATGTGATCAAATCAAACGTGATGTGATTGCAGCCAAAGCAGGTGACACATTGGTGACCGCTGTACTGGGTGGAGTCGCCGTCGGTGATGCTAAACCTGAGCAGATCGACACGGTGTTCCGTGCACTGTCAGCAGTGAAATCGACCACACCAGGCAATGCAGTCGGTGATGCATTACATCAACAGCAACAACAGCAAAACAACAATCAGGACCCTAAAGAAAATAAGGGTTATGACAAGTCTGCTGCATACAAAACAATTTAAGGGGAACTTGAATCATGGTTCAGCAATTAAATGCGGTGGTCGGTCAGCGTGGCCGTTTAACTGCCAAAGAAGTTGTACTGTCATTACCGCTTTCAGGTCTGACTTTAGTTAATGACGGTGACGTAGTTGTCCGCACGACTGATGGCAAATCAGTAACGGCTGTGTCAGGTGCTACACCTACACGTTTTGGTGTGGTGGTACGCCACGGCGTTGGTAAGACAGGCAAAACGGCGGCTGGTAAAGAAGCCTATAAAGCAGCTGATATGTTGCCCGTGATGTTTGAAGGTGCAATTTGGGTCAAGCCTACAGCGCCAATCACGGATATTACTGCTGCGGTTTATGTAAAAACTGCAAACGGTACCACAGCAGCGCCGTTGGGTTCTTTGTCGAGCTCAGCAACTGACGGAACAATATTACCAGGTGCAGCATGGGAAACCGTGACAGGTGCCGATGGTTTAGCCCTTCTTAATCTTCGTGGAGCTTAATAACACATGAGCAAATTAGCAAAAATGAAAGCGCGTTTAACGCCGATTTCACATGCCATTCAGGAACAAGTTGGCGATGCGTTCAACATGGATGCATTGGCACAGCTCTTCGTAAAGATCGAAGAACAAAACGAAATTACACCACAGCTGGCACAGGTCCTTGACTATGCCAAGTTCATCCCAGTGACCAATGTAAATGCGGTTTATGGTGGTGGTGAAATTCTGTCTCGTAAAAAAGGCGTGGGTATCGGCGAAGACTATGCTGGTACAGGTGATGATATTCCGCTTGCAGAAGTTGAATACGATACTGTAAGCCTACCTGTGAAGGTGGGTGTGATTGGCTACCAATATTCAGTGGTTGAATTGGCGACCGCACAGCAAATAAACCTCACGCTTGAAGCGGATAAAGTTCAGGCTGCAAATTTGGCAGCTGAAAAGCACATGTCGAATGTGGCTTGGTATGGTTACACCAAAGCCAATGCGAGTGGTCAACTTGAACAGGTGAATGGCTTCTTAAACCAAACAGGCGTCACTATTGTGACAGGGCAGCATGATTGGTCTACGGCGACCATTGAAGAGGTTTTATCCGACTTCAATAATTCGCTGGCTGATTCAGCAGATTTATTTGATGGAGATGCGTCTATTGAGCCTGATACATATTTAATGGCATCAACGCAATATTCCCACCTCTCAACACGTGTAGTACCAAACTCAGGTGGTAAAACATTCCTGAAGTACATTGAAGAAAACAACATCTTCACCACTCAGGGTAAGACATTAACGATTCGAGGTTCTGGTCGTGGTAATGGCAAAGGTACCGCTGGTGCTGACCGTTCGATCATCTATCGCCGTGATCCATCATGTATTCAATTCAAAGGTAACAGCGTTGAGTTCCTGACGGCGCAACCGAAAGGACTGGATGTACTTGTACCTGGTCACTACAAATACCAGGGCGTTTGGTTGAAGCGTGTTGATTCACTTCGTTACCTTGATCATGCATAAGGATTAAAATCTCATGGCTAAATATTCATACACATACAGCGGCTCTAATGCCGCTTTTGTTTTTGCAGGCCTGGTGACTTTACCTAAAGGTATCGCCGTAGTAGTTGAAGCCAATCACCACAAAGCACTTCAAAAAAATAAGTTTGCTAAGCATTTGATTGATGCTGCTGAGCTAAGCATTGAAGAAATTACAGAAGTTGGTGATTCAAAACCTGCTTCAGGTCGTGGTAAAGGCGCTCAATCAGGTAAAACTGATGAAGGTAAAGGCAAGGATGAATCCAAAACTCCTGAGCTCACGATTGATGATGTGCGTAAAGCACTGACTGATCTTGAAATCACCTTTGCTGAAGATGAAACCCTTGAGCAGCTGCAAGAAAAACTTGCTCAAGCCACTGAATAAGGTGAACTATGGACCCACAAGCTTTTAAATTAAAGTTTAAGTACGACACAACATTATTAAATACTTCTGATGCTGAAATTGCCGATGCATTAGAAGAAGCTGATCTTGTTGTAACGGCGCTTGAATTTGGTGATCTGAAAGAACGTGCTGTGGGTCTATATGCAGCACATATTCTCAGAGTTGCACACAAATCAAAGTCTGGTAACAGCTTTTCAGATGCATCAAGTATGACTATTGCAGGTCAGAGTGTGAGCTTTTCACGTTCGGGTACCGATGCATTTTATAACCAAAGCATTTATGGCCAGCGTTACCTGGCATTAAAAAATTCAATTCCAGTTGGCAATGATGGTACTAATCCCAATCGTATTGGTGTTGGTGCTTTCGTTGTTTAGGAGCAAGGCATGTCATTTAAGTATCAAGCGCCTGAAAACTTTAAAGCGACTTCGCTTGAAATTGCAGGCACCACATACAAGGTTGAAAAAGGTGTGATTGAGTCGGATACCGATATTGCACACATTCTGGCACCGCATGGTTTTAAACGTGCGGTTGAAACCAAAGCAGAACCTAAAAAGGAAACTGCTGCAAAGTAGGTGATGTATGAGTGATTACCGTGTTGATGCTGATGTTGATTTTAACGAGGTCAATGAACGTGTACGTGCTGAAATACGGCGCACGGTAAATGCACTCACACTTAAACTTCAGCGAACTATTCAGGAAGATATGCTGACAGGTCAGCGTCTGAATGTGCAGTCTGGACGTTTAAGAGGATCCGTTTCATCCAAGGTGGAAGAGGATAAAGACTGGATCGAGGGTACAGTCGGAGCTGGTGGTGCCTTGGTACCGTATGCCTTTGCTCATGAATTTGGGCTTAAAGGTGCAATGGCCATTAAGGCACATCTTCGGATGATCAAGAAAGTCTTTGGTCAGCCGATCACACCACGTCAAATCATGATCAAAGGCCATTCGCGTAAAGCAGATTTTCGAGAACGCCGTTTTATGCGTGATTCATTGGATGACGTGGCGAAGATCGTGCCGAAGAATATTGATGCTGCAATTGAAAGGGGATTGAGCAGTGAATAGTGAAGTCATTTACCAGGCATTGTTTAATCGCTTGTCAGGCATCGAGGGGATTAAAACCACCAGTCGGCGCTTAAAGCATTTCAATCACGTTGCACCTGATGACCGTCCTGCCTTATTCGTGACGCAAGGCAATCAAACTGAAGCACCAGTGAAAGGCTTGGATGCCAAGGTTGAACTTGAAGCGGAAGTGTACGTTTACATTCATGAATCAGATCCAACTATACCGCCGTCTGTACAGTTGAATCAGATGATTGATCAAGTGCGTGCCAAGCTTGCACCTGATCATCCTGACATCTGCGAATACCAAACCTTAGGGGGACTGGTCGAGCATTGCTGGATTGAGGGTACGATCGAAGTTTTTGAAGCAGTTGAAAATATGCTTGATGACCAAGGGATTGCCATCATTCCGATACGGATCCTCACCACTACCTAAAGCAATTCATAAATAACATGACCGCCAATACGGTGGTTTTCTCATTTTTAAGAGGTCGATATGGCTCAATATTTATTTGGTGCCGGTAAAATCTTTGCCACACCATTACAGGATGTGCATGGTAACCCAATCACCAACGGCACACCCGTTGAAGTGGGCGTACTGCAGTCAACGTCAGTTGATATCAGTTATGACTTAAAAGAACTCTATGGCCGTGGTCAGTTCGCCGTGGATGCCGCACGCGGTAAAGGTTCGATTAAGTGTAAAGCGACAATGGGTCGTATCAACGGCGCATTGTTGAATTCAATTTTCTTTGGTGGCGTGGTCACTGAAGGTGGTATTACTGCAGTCGCACAAACCATCAATGGTGAAGTCGTTGCAGCATCCGTAACACCAGTCGTTCCGAACAGCGGTACATTCTTAAAAGATTTAGGCGTGACTGATGCCAAAGCTATTCCATTAAAGCGTGTGGCGAGTGCACCGGTTGCAGGTCAATACAGTGTGGATGAAGCGACAGGCGTTTATACCTTTGCAGCAGCTGATGTGGGTAAAACGGTATTTATCAGCTTTAAATACACAGCGACGGTGGCAGGTGCCAAATCAGGTGTCGTAAGCAACTTGGATATGGGTTATACGCCTGAATTCAGTGTTGATCTGATGCGTGACTACAAGGGTAAATTCTTTGGTATTGAATTCTTCCGCTGTGTCAGCAATAAGCTTGCGTTCAGTTCAAAACAGGATGATTACGATCTACCTGAGTTTGAATTCCAGCCAATGGCCGATGATTTAGGTCGTGTCTTCAAATGGACTACTTCGGAGTAATACCAAATGCAATTTAACCAGGTCGAAAACCCACGTGGTAATCCGCTTAAAATTAATGGCCAGATTTGGATTTTTGCGCCGTTATCCTTGGGTGCTGCTGAAAAGCTGATGCCAAAGCTTAAAACCTTTGATCCAAGTGACTTTGCTTTAGTGGCAGATGTAGCACATAGCTCTTTAAAGCGTAACTATCCTGACATTACCCGCGAATTTATTGCTGATGAACTACTTGATGTTGGTCACGTGAACGCCGTATTTGAAACGGTCATGGGGGCTTCTGGTCTGGTTTATACAGGTGAGGACGAGCAGGCCACTGATTCGGGGGAATAGACTGGGAGGAGCTGTACACGCATTTGGTGCTTACATTGGGCAAGGATTACGACTATGTGCGTAATGAATTGGATTTTCCAAGAGTCAAAGCATTGAATGCGTATCACAAGCAGTGTCCTCCCAGCCATGTTGGTATTCAACGTCTGTGTAGGATCCTTGAAGCATTTATGGGGATTGAAGACAGTACCGGTTCAGAAGATACTCAAAGCGATGATGAAGATGATTTGTTTGCGGATCTGCAGAACTTTCCTCAGGGTGGCTAAGGCTGCCCAGATTGATTAAAGTTTTTGAGTTGGTTAAAGTTCGCGGGAACTTTATAACAACTTGGATATAACCATGAAAAAAGTAATTGGATTGGGTCTATTAACTTTGGCATTGACTGCTTGCGGTGGTGGCGGGGGTAATTCATCTTCTTCTAATAATGAGGGAGATAAAACACCTGTAGCTAATGCTGAAATCACTGGTGTTTACACCGGCAAGACCAATCAAGCGCAGAATGTTATTGGGTTGGTTGATAAAAATAATAAATTCTGGTTTTTATATACACCACCTTATTCTAACGGAATTACTGGTTTCATGACTGGTGACTTAGCTGTTTCTGGTAATACAGTCAAAGCAAGCAAAGGGAAAGATTTTTATTTTGGTGGCAGTGCAGTGTACGACACTTCTATTAATGGTACTTTTGAATCTAAAAAGAGCCTAAATGGAACGATCACTTATACGCCTTCAAATCAGGTTACATTTGACACTTTATATGATGCTGAATTAAATAACTCGGTATCCAATCTCACGACAATCGCAGGATCTTATGTAGGTCAATCGGCGATAGTTGAAGGTATTGAAGAAGCAACCTTAACAATTTCAAATACGGGTGTGATTTCAGGTAAGGGACAAAGTGGCTGTACGTTCACGGGGAAAATAGCAGTTGAAGAAAATGCACCTTACTACAATGTTGATTTAGTTTTTGGTTATTCACCTTGCCTCTTAGCGGGACAGTCCATAAAGGGTGTGGTTTATTATGATTCATCAATTAAATCACTTTATGCAGTAGCAGAAAATAGCAATAGACAGAACGCAGTACTGTACTTAGGAACAAAACAGTAACTCCCATAGTTTTGAAACTTACTTAAAGAAGCACCTTAGGGTGCTTTTTAATACCTGAAAATTTTCAATACCGCCTCACGGCGGTTTTTTTATGCCTGTGAGGTAGGGATTATGAGCAACAATCGAGTGGAAGTGCACGTTGGTGCGAAGACTTCTGAACTTAAAAAAGGCATGAATGAAGCTGAAAGTATTGTCAAAGATACGGCGCAGGAGATTGAAGTCACAGGTAAGAAAGTGGACTTTCAGATTGACGTGTCTGGTGTGCAAAAGACCTTCGATAATCTTTCAAGCAATATCTCAACGCAGATGCTGGGCCTAGGTAAAAAAATTGCTGCTGGTATTGGTTCTGCCTTAGCTGTAGATGGATTGGTCAGTTTCACTCGCAATGCAATTGGTACCGCTTCAGAAGTTCAGAAAATGTCTGACATGCTGGGTGAATCGGTAGAAGACCTCCAATACTTTGCCAAGGGTGCTCAAACAGCTGGATTGTCATTAGAACAGTTCGGCATGATGGGTAAGGACGCGCTAGATCGGCTCGGTGAAGCACGCCGTGGTGAAGGCGAAATGATGGACTTCTTTGAAAAGGTTGCGCCTAAAATTGGTGTGACCATCGATATGTTCAAAGATTTAAGTGGTCCAGAAGTTATCCAGGCATATTACGATGGATTGGAAAAAGCCAATTTATCGCACGCTGAAACTATCACTTACATGGAGCAGATCGTCAATGATGGCAGTTTGCTTATTCCATTACTCAAAGACGGCGGTGCAGGATTTAAAAAATGGGGTGAAGAAGCCAAGAATGCTGGCGCTATCATGTCTAAAGATATGGTGGACAACCTCGGTAAAGCCAAAGAAAACCTTTACACACTAGAGCTTCAGTTCCAAGGCTTCCAAGCAATGCTGATCAATTCAGTAACGCCTGCAGTGACTGCTATTGCGCAGAACTTTGACAACATCAAAGCTGTGGCCGTCGCTTTAGGTGCTGCTATTTCAGCTAAATTGGTTGTTCAATGCGCCGTATTAGCTAAAGAGTTTGTGATTGGTGTTGCCCAAGGCATGGCTTATCAAATGCAATTGTCTGCGCTTCAGGGTCAAGCGATGCGTACTGCTACGGCGATGGGTGTACTGCGTAGTGCTTCAGCATTGCTCGGTGGACCTGCTGGCTTAGGTATGTTGGCATTTCAAGGTCTAGCGGCAGGTGCTGCATTCCTTTACATGAAACGAAGCAGTGATGAAGCTGTTCCAGCTTTAAGCACACAAGGTAAAAGTGTTGCTCAACTTCGTGAGGAATATGAAAAGCTTGATAAAGCCCAACAGCGTGTATTGACGCGACAAGCCACGGCAGACCTATCCAAAGCTGAGCAGGGTTTCCGTAAACAGGAAATTGCATTACTTGGCTTGGTGCGTGCGGTTGTTAATCATTCCGATGCATCAGATGCTGATAAAAAAGCAGCTAAAGAGCTCCACGATCAATATATTCAAGGCAAGCTGAACTCAGATCAACTAGCCACAGGTATTAATAACCTACGAACAGTTGAGTCTAAACATAAGGCTGGAATTGATGAGAAAGCTGCTGCCGTTAATAAAGAGCGTAAAGCAGTCATTGATGCTCAGGGTGTTCTAAAAACTTATAACCAAGTTGTGACACAAGGTACTAAGGATAATAAGGAACACACCAATTCCATCAACGATAAAGCAAATGCATTAGCCAATTTGACTGCAAAGCAGATGGAGTATGTTCGTGAATCTAACAAACAGTCTGAACGAGAACGCTATATTCAACACAACATGAACGTTGGTGGTGTGTCGCGTGAGCGTGCTGAGCACATGGCAGATGCTCGTGATAAGGCTGGTATGGGATACACCGCTAAAGACGGTGCAATGCCTGAAGCTGTTAAACAGGCTGAAGAAGCGGACTGGAAGCGTAAACAAGCAGCTGAAGCGCGTGAGGAGGCTGAAAAGAAAGCTGAGGAGACTCAAAAACGTCAAACTAAGGAGCTTGAAAAACAGCAACAGATCTTGCAGGTCAATGCACGTGTAAAAGCGAATGCTGAAAAGTTTAACTATTCAGGCTTTGAAGCCAAGTATGGCTTGCCGAGTGGCATGCTATCAGCTCTTAACATGCAAGAGACTAAGGGTCGAAATGTTGAAGGCGTTCAGACTAAATACGGCACGGCGAAAGGCAACTTTCAAATGCTGGATATGACCGCCAAGCGCTTTGGCGTATCTGATCCATTCGACACAAAACAAGCTGCTGAAGGCGCAGCCAAATACATGCGTTTCTTGCTAGATAAGTATGGTGATATCAACAAGGCTATTTCTGCTTATCATGCAGGTGAAGGGAATGTTGATCGTGGTACCGGTATTGGTCCAATTAATCGCCAGTACGTGAAAAACGTCAAGGGTTACATGGCTGGCGTTAACGGTGTAGAAGCAGGGACTGAATCTTCAGAATTTGATAAATCACTTCAAGAGCAAATCCGCAAAGCTGAAGAAGCTGAAAAGGAAATGCTAGCACTGCAGTATAAATATGCAGATGAAAGCAAGCAGGTTGCTTTAGATCTTAAGAAAGAACTTAGTGACATTGATTCTTCTATATTGTCAGCTGAAGAAAAGAAAGCTTTTTCAATCAAAGCTGAGCAGGAAGCCGCTGACAAAATCAAAGCTATTAGTATTGAGCAGCTTGAAAAACTCAAGGCGCTTCATGAGGAAGAGCTTCAAGGCAAAATGATTTTGTCTCAGCAAATATTCGAGCTAGAAATGGCACGTTTAGATGCTGATCTTGATGCTGGAAGAATCAATAATGCTGAAAAGGTACGTCTTGCAAAGCAACTTGAAGAACAGTTGTATGCCATCAAGCGTATTGGATTGCAGGAGCGCCTAGATCTTGAACAAGAGCTAAGTCAACTCACTGGGAATAGTTCTGGGGTAAGTGGCGTAATCAATGAAATTAGTGCATTAGATCATCAAAGATCGATGTCTGACATCCAAGCACCAGGCATGATTTCTGATGCCCAAATAAAAGACTTTGAAGATAAGTTTGGTGGTCTAACGTCACGAATGTCTGGTCTATGGGATAAAGGCATTCAGTCCATGATGAATGGCACGCTGACTTGGAAAAATGCCATGAATGCCATTTTTACAGAACTGGCAGGGGCATTTATTCAAAGCATGATTAGTGAACCACTGAAAAAATACGCTGCAAGTTTAGCAACTCGTATGGCGATTAAATTAGGATTCATCAAAACTGAAACTGCTGCTGAAGTAGCAGGTCAAGCTGCACAGACTGGCGCCGTGGTAGCTGGTGAAGGCATGAAAACAGCTGCAACTTCAACAGGTGTAATTGCTCGTTTAGGTTTAAAGCTCATGGAAGTCTTAAAGTCAATCATGATGTCGGCTTGGGAGGCTATGGCTGGTGCTTGGGCGGCGCTTTCGTCAATACCAATCGTAGGTCCTGCATTGGGTGTGGCTGCTGGTATTGCTGCATTCGCGGGTGTATCTGCAATTGTGGGAAAAGTGGCATCAGCCCGAGGTGGTTACGATATTCCTGCAGGTGTAAACCCTATGACACAACTTCACGAAGAAGAAATGGTTTTACCTAAACAGCACGCGAATACGATTCGTGCCTTAGGTAAGTCACTAAGTGCAGATGGAGGCTTTGGCACACCTCAAACTCCAAGTCAGCAAGTGAGTAATCATTTCTCAATTCAAGCCTTTGACTCACGTGACGTAAAGCGTTTCTTTGAAAAGCATGGTCGTGAATTGGCGAGTGGATTAAAGGGCCATCGCCGTAATTTCGGTACCTAAGGAGGTTTTTGTGTCTGATGTATTATTTCCTGAATTACCAGGTCTTGAATGGGAGTTGTCAAAAACTCCCATTTTTAATACCAAAATTATGACATCTGTGAATGGTCGGGAACTTCGCGCAAGTTATCAAGCCATTCCCAAATATGAAATCTCAATGTCATTTGCTTTTCTGCGTGAATCAAAAGGAAAGAATGAACTACAGCAACTGGAAAGCTTCTTTTTAGAACGCCGTGGTGCATTCGATTCCTTTCTGTTCAAAATGCCAGAGGATTGTGAGTTTAAATGCACTTTTACTGGTGATGGTGAAACCACTTCTTTTCAATTGCATAAGAAAATGGCCAGCCTAGAAATACCGGTAAGTCATACGGCTGAGTTTGTATCTGAAGACCCTCTTATGTGGAGTGATGATCTTGATCAACCAATGTGGACTGATCTTGAGGCAAAAATGTGGGTAACACAGTATGAAATTACAAAGAACGGTTTGTTGAATTTACCGATACCCCTTGCTGAAGGTGATACGTTGCAAGTTGATGGCATTTTTTATTATCGGTGTCGATTTGCTGATGATGAGCAACAGTTTACGAATTTTATGCATAAACTTTGGAACACAAAAAGAGTTGATCTGGTGGGATCTTTAGGAAATAAAGTATGAGAGCTGCTTCTTCAAAATTAATTGCGTTGCTTGATGCTGATCAGTTTGTAATGGCAGATCTCTATACTATTACAACTGTGCAGGGTGATGTATTCAGATATACGAATTATGACTTTGATTTGACTGTTGCAGGTCAAGCATATAGTTCGAAAGGTCCGATCATCAGCCGTGAAGGTATTAGTCTTTCACTCGGCATTGAGGTTGATAATTTATCGATCAGCATTAATTGTATTGATGATAATGAATGGAATGGCATTAATGTTGTTCAAGCGTTTCATAATGGTCAATTAGATGGTGCTCGATTTAAGTTGGAGCGCATATTTATGGATATGAGTATGCCAACGGACACCAGTGCCGGCACCATTAAGTTGTTCGAAGGTCGAATCATTGAGCCTGACTTAGATCGTAATTCAATTCAAGCCAGTGTTGCATCAGATCTGGATGAATTGAATGTGCAAATGCCGAGAAATCTGTATCAGCCAAGTTGTACCAATACGCTATTTGACACGGCATGCGGTCTATTGCGCGAAAACTTCATGGTTGAAACAACAATTGAGTCAGGCAGTACTTCAGCACGAATTTTATGCCAGGTGAATCAGCCTCAAGGTTGGTTTACTCAAGGCGTAATTGAGTTCTTGGACGGTGGCAATGCAGGTCTAAAACGTACGATTCGCATGCATGAATCGGGTGCTTTGTTATTGACTTTACCATTGTTGGAAGCACCGCAGGCAGGGCTAAGAATCAAGGTTTATCCAGGATGTGATAAACGTTTAGAAACTTGTCAAAACCGTTTTAATAACTTTAGTCGTTTCCGTGGTGCGCCATTTATACCTGTACCTGAAACCGCAGTTTAACCAAATATTAATCCTTACCCAGCATTGAGCTGGGTTTTTTTATGGGGTAGGAAAATGCCTTTACCAAATATTCTTGAATTTATTGGGTCAAATGTTACTCAAGCAGGCTTTAAGGTAGCGCAAGAGAAACTTTTAAATTATTTAGGGTTGGAGGTTGCGACAAAGGCTGAAATAAATAATCTAAACTCAACATTAAATATTTCCCTAGCAAATTTCGCTAATGGTGCTTCAAAATTCTACCCAACACTTGCTGAAGCAAATGCGGATATTTCCAACATTATGCCAAAAATATCAACGGATACAGTACGAGATAAGGTTGATATTGGAGAAGTTGCAAATGGCGGCATCTGGTACAAGGAAGCATATAACTCAACCAGCTTGACCAAAAGTCCTCATGATTCTGTGTTACATGCAGCAGGGTACACAGACAACAAAGTACAGGAGACGGTTAGTGACTATGTATTAGGTGAAAGCCTTATTAAATCAATTTCATACACCATAACCGATGGAGCCGTTCCAAACACCGACCCTTCACAGAGTGCAATACTTGCCACAGGTGCTGGTCGACAATACGTTAAGATCGATGTTTCAATGTATTCACATATTAAAGCAGTTGGATCAAAGGGCTTAGCTTTATGGGTCTGGGTATTTGAAAAATTGGGTGGTGCAAAGGTTGTATCAACAATTTATGGGGATATGGAAACACCAGTGCCAGATGGAGCAGTTTTTGCTTATCGTGCAATGAAAACGAATACCAATACAGAGAATAATATTGTTATTACTGGAAAACTAAAGATTCAGCCAGTAATCCCCACAATTAATCAACTTAAATCTGATATTTCAAATTTATTGGAAGGAGAATGGCAAGGTTCAGTTGTACAATATTCTCCAATTGCGGGCTATGCTGTAGATACAGACTCAAGTTCTACAAACATATTTAGTCCAGCAAATGCAAGTCGGGCATATATAAAAATCGACGTTTCTGCTCTTAAGGCGTTAAAAGCGACGGGTAGTGTGACATCAACAACGGCTTGGGTGTGGGTTTTAGTTAGTGAGTCTGGCGTAAAAACTGTTACTGCCGTTCGTTATGACGAACTCTTAGAGATTCCTGAAGGCACAAAATGGGCGTATCGCACATTTAAGACAGAAAATTATACTGAAAATGCTGACCTTGAATTGACTGGATATACCAATGAAACACTTGTTGCCTATTTTGAGAGGTCATTTCAAACCCTTCATGAAAAAATCTTTGATGAAAGTGCTGATATTGTGGCTGTACCGTACAATGTTACAAATGGCGCAGCAGCAAATAATAATTTAGCAGAAAATTCACCAATCGCAGCCGGTACTGGACGTGCTTATACAAAAATTGATGTAAGTAATTTTGAAAGCATAACAGTCGAGGGCTCAATCAATCGACCTGGGTGGGTGTGGGTGTTTATTCATGAGGATGGAAGTAAAACAGCTCCTGCAAATTATAACAGTGATGGAACATTCATAGTTCCGGAGACAGCTATCTGGGCATATAGAACCATTAACAACGGTGCTGGTGTGATTGAAAATGCAGATATGCAGATCACAGCAAAACTTAAGTTTAAATCTCTTCAAGTAAGGGTTAAATATTTAGGAGATGCCGTCAAAGATTTTGATGAAAAGCTGGCCAGCATTGAATCTGGTTCAGAAACCGAGCTACTCAAGGCAATGTTGAGCGGTAATGTTTTGAAGATTTCCGATTTTAGTGGGGCGACTCAGCACGATCAAATTGAGAATGCAATCAATTTTATCAAGAAACGCGGCTGGGGTATTTTAGATATGGAGTATGGTGTTTGGGTTCGCAACTCTGCGGTAATTTTACCCGATAACTGCTGGATCTACCTAAATAAAGCCACGGTAAAACTGGCGAATGGCGTGTTTGATAACATCTTTAGAAATGAAGGTATTGTAGTTAACCCAGATCCTTTTGGCGTAGCACTTGAACTAAATGAAAATAGAAATATTAGGATTTTTGGTAAGTCTATAGAGGCAAGCGTGGTAAGTGGGCCTGATATACCATATACAGCGCCTCACCCGATTGACGGGGGTGCTGCCATTCCCTGGGTAGGTGACTTCTATGGATGGCGTACAATCCCGATTCTTTTTGCAAATGTTAAAGACTATAAGCTTCATGATTTTGCAATGAGTAAGACTACTTGTTGGGCTATTTCTCAGGAACATGGTTGCGAAAACTTCGAAGTATTTAACATTAAGTTCGATACAACTGTTAAAAATGGTGATGGCGTAGACGTTAGGCAGGGTTGTAAAAAAGGTAAGATTTACAACATCTCTGGCTCGACTTCTGATGACATGGTTGCATTGTCTGCTGTTAGAAAGTTTGGGCGCGTTTACCCCGATGGCAATTATATATATCCAGGTCAAGTTGGCGGATACGCAGACCGAGGGTTCGGCGACGACATTACGGACATTCAAATCTCTAATATCAGCGGTAAAGGACAGCATCACGGGGTTCGCCTACTTGCGTCAGGTGGGTCAAAAGTTGGGAATATTAGCGTTGATAATGTTTCAGATAATGGAGGTAGTTTTGCAAACGGGATTGTATTGGTCAGTTCTGGATATGGTACTCCTGCATCTATGGGCGATCTCTTCAATATTACTGTTAATGGTATTGAGTCGAATCAATCACAAACACCGCTTAAATTGAGTGGGCCAATCAAAGACAGTTCGTTCAATAAAATACGTCAGCATAAACAAACAGGCGTACTTTATGAAAATACAGCGACATTTGAAAACACCGAAATTACGAATGCGGAGTTTATTGTCTAATTAACACAACAAGCTTGAACAAACTCTGATCTAATTAAAGGTCAGGGTTTTTCTTGGACGAAATATGAAAAACCTCGAAGCCGTTGCCGAAGCCCTAACATGGCTCGGCACACCGTACCATCACCAAGGGAGAGTTAAAGGCGTGGGCGTAGATTGTGGAACGCTAATCTGTGAGGTCTATGAAAAAGTGGGCTTAATGGATCACTTAGATCCACGGCCATACCCACCAGATTGGCACATGCACCAGCTTGGACAACGATATTTAGAGCATGTTTTATCAGTGTGCTATGAAGTCGATGAGCCACAGCCTGGTGACATTGTTTTGTATCACTTTGGCAAGTGCATCAGTCATGGTGCAATTGTCGTCGAATGGCCAACGATTATTCACTCCTATATTCATCAAGGAGTAATACTCCAAGATGGCACAAAAGGAAGCCTAGCTCGCAGAATTGCGGGCTTTTTTCGTATGAAGAGGCTAAAAGAATAATATGGGTGGAGTATTTGGAAGTACGACGATCAGTACGTCTGATAAGCGCATCAACTCGATGCGCATTCAGCAATCTGCGTATGGTCTGACTCAGCCATTGGTCTATGGCAAAAATCGTGTTGCAGCCAATATGTTTTGGTACGGTGATTTTAAATCTATTGCCCATACAACGACTACCAAATCAGGCGGTAAAGGCGGTAAAACCAAGACCAAAAACACAACATATACATATTCAGCATCTTTGATGTTGGGTCTGTGTGAAAACAAAATCAAAGACATTGGCATCATCTGGCGTGATAAAGAGCAGATTGTCACAAAGACTGAAGGCAGTGTGCAACTCAAGCCAATAGATCAGATTGGTTTTGAACTCTTTGATGGTGATCACAATCCTGTTTGGGGATATTTAGCATCCAAGCATCCCGATGAAGCGGTGCATTATCCATTCCTTGGATATGTGGCATGTGCCAATTATGATCTGGGCGGTAGTGCAGCATTATCGAATCACAATTTTGAAGTGATCAGCGACATTACATTTTCAGAAACGATTCATGATGCGAATCCCGCTGACGTGATAGAAGACTTCATCACCAATCCACGGTACGGTGCAGCACCAAGTTTGAATATGGCAGATTTATCTGAATTTCGGACGTATTGTGCAGCCACCAATTTGTTGATCAGTCCTGCTTTGACTGAACAGCGTGAAGCATTTGAAATCATCAATGAAATTGTGGAAGCGGTGAATTGTGCTGTGGTACCAAGTCCAGACGGTTTGAAAATCCGTTCATACGGTGACAGTGCAGTGACAGGAAATGGCGTGACATTTACGCCAAATCTTGAACCGGTATATCACTTAACAGATGACGATTTTTTAGGTGAAGATCAGCCAGTACGTGTGCGTCGAAGCCGTGATACTGATGCATATAATCATTGCCAAATTGAGTACGTGAATCGCTTCAACCAGTACAACACGGAAACCGTTGAAGCAAAGGACCAAGCAAATATTGAAATGTTTGGGCTCCGTACACAAGATCCAGTTAAGTTTGACTTTTTCTGTGAGCCAAAAATTGCTCGTCATGCGGTGCAATTGCTATTACAGCGAAAACTCTATGTTCGAAATGAATATGAGTTTGAATTGGGCTGGAAGTACTGCCGACTTGAGCCGATGGATATTGTGACGATTACGGATGAATCCTTGGGATTGAATCAGTTTCCTGTTCGAATAACACGAGTTGAAGAAGATGAAGAAGGTGTGCTTTCGATTACCGCTGAAGAACTTGCTGTCGGATCTCGTTCAGCAGTTGAGTATGACCTGCAATCATCGAATGGGTACCAAGGTGGCAATGAGGAACCAGGTAACGTCAATGCACCGGCAATTTTTGAGCCTCCTTTAGAATTAACCGGTGGCAAAAATCAGATCTGGGTAGCTGCATCAGGTGGCATCAATTGGGGTGGCTGTAACGTCTGGGCAAGTATAGACAATACGACTTATGAAATGATCGGCACTATCTATGGCTCTGCTCGTTACGGTACCTTAGTTTCAGCCATTGATGCGGATGACACATCGATGCAAGTACAGTTGAATACATCATCTCAAATCTTTGGTGGTACGCTTGAAGATGCTGAAGTTGATGCAACCTTGTGTAAAGTCGGTGATGAATATATCAACTATATCGATGCAACCTTGGATGGATCAGGGCGTTATACATTAAGTAGCTTGCTTCGTGGCCGTTTTGATGATGCAAGCTCACATAATGCAGGTGAATCATTTGTTCGTATTGACCGAGCCATTTTTGAATATGACTTCAACTCAAATATGGTGGGCAAACAGATTTATTTGAAGTTCACAAGCTTCAATGGTCTTGAGCAAAAAGAAGAAACGTTGGATGAAGTGACGGCATACAGTTACACCATCAATGGTGGTCGTCCTGCAGGTGTGAAAGGCTTGTCACTGCAGTCAGCATTCGTTGGTACTAGCTTCAAAGTGCAATGGCAATCAGCCGCAGGCGCATCTGGTTACGTTGTGCAAATTTGGTCAAATGGCGTATTGCTAAGAACAATTGAAACGACGAATACCGATTATTCATACAGTATGGATGAAGCGAAAATCGATGGTATTCAACGTGCTTATACAGTACGTGTCGCAAGTAAAAACGGTTCGATTGTCAGCACTTTTGCAGAGCTGAATATCAGTAATCCAGTGCCACCACAATTGTTGAACGTGTACACATCGGCAACTGCAGATTCGATCACAGTGACTTGGATTCCAAGTGAAGTGCCTGATTTGAAAGATTATCAGGTGTGGATCAGCACTAATGCGAACTTTGATCCTGATACAACGGCAGCACGTTGGACAGGGACTGAAAATGCTTGCACGATTACTGGTTTGCAATCAACGACTACATATTATGTGCGTGTTGCTGCGCGGGACGTGTGGAAGCCGACTTCGTGGAACTATTCAACACGAATCACACAGGCAACTGCTGATAGTTAAAGTTTTCAACCATAAAGCACCTTCGGGTGCTTTTTTATTACCAAAATTTAGGGGGCGAGATGTCTGAAAAGGCGCAATTAGCCGTAGATGCGGCGGTTGCCGCGTCCACAGCTACAAAATTTACATATGGGTGTCTAGGAATAGGCACCCTTTTTTCATGGGTGGCAACTATCAACTGGATTCCTTGGCTGAGTCTGCTATTGGCATTTCTCACATTTCTAGTGAATTGGCATTACAAACGACTTGAAAACAAACGTGCTGAAGAAAAGCACAGAGGTAAAAATGAAATTAATTGATAATTGGAAACAGGCTTGGAAACTCAAGTCAGTACAAGTGGGCGCATTTGGCGCCTTTTTTTATGCCTTGATTTTATTCTGCGATCAGTTTGTGCAGGTGTGGAATGTTATTCCACCAGAGCTAAAAACCTACATTCCAGAACAATGGAAAGAATTTGTCGGGTGTTTTGTGGGTGTAGCAATGGTGCTTGCGCGCTTAAAAGCTCAACCTGAACTGCATGGCGTAAATCAGTTTGTAACTGTAACAGCAGGGCATTCAAATTCTGATCCTGGTGCGGTAAATGGCAGTCTTAAAGAAGCAGATTTTGTTGTAACCATTCGAAATGCTTTGGCTTATTACTTAAAGCACGCGGGCTTGCAAGTTAAAACTGATGGTATTGGCACTCAGAACGATCCGTTGTCTTCAGCCCTCAAATTAATCAAAGGTTCTAAAATTTCTTTAGAGATTCACATGAATGCAGCAGCAAACAAATCTGCTGTGGGTATTGAAACCATCTCATTACCTAAAGATAGAAAGTTGGCTCAAGAGATCTCTAAAGCCGTCCAGAAAATCACTGGTTCACGACTTCGTGGAGATAATGGTTGGATTGATCAATCTAAATCAGCTCGAGGTAAATTAGCCTTTGTTCAAAATGGAGGTTTAATCCTTGAAGTTGGTTTTATCTCTAATGATGCTGAAGCCAAACTTATTCAAGATCGAGCATGGTTGATTGCAAGAGAAATTTCAAAAGTTATTATCGCTAATCAGTAAAGAGATAGCCCTCTAAATGAGGGCTTTCATTAATTATAAAATCGGGTTCTTTTTTGCATCATCAATGTAAGTTTTTAAATGCTCAATACTTGCACTCTTAAATTGAGGTGCAGATCCTGAAAGTTTGTTGTCTAAAATTTCTGACTCATACTCTTTTAGAATTTGATCCAAGTCGTGCCCATGCATTTTTAATGAGTTTACTAAAGCGGATAAGGTAACCTCAGAAAGCTCCGATTTTGATAAATTATCTAATGACATGATTCTCTCTTTTTATGGTTTAAATTGAGTAGGTTTTATATCAGCAATCTCACCCATCCACAACCTTAGCACCCCACCAATCACACTTAGCGCCAGGGTGCATTTTCCCATAACTCTATTTCCTTAACTGACTCACCATATTAAATTGTAGATGAATCAAGCGTTTTCTTAGGTTTATATTATCTTTTCTTTGGGCATTTTTTCCCATTTCCACCTGGCAAGCAATCACAGGCAGAACCATCTTTATCACGATCCAAACTCTTCCAACCTGTTTGCCCTGACTTTTTGCGCTGCTCATACCAAGCCTGAGCTTCTTTCTGTGTGCTGAAATCTGCGCATTTTTTAGCGTAGGAATGGATGGATATAAAAGCCAAAACGATAAGTAATAAAAATTTCATATTTTTTTGAAAATTATATAGTTAACGAAAAGTATAGTTAGTATCACCACTTATGTATAGAAAGTCTATTAAAAACAGTCCAAGCGGTCTTGAGGGGCTGAAACAATGTGCACTTGTGAAACAATTATGTTCCACAGTATTGCATATTTGCGGTATATGTTATTAAATAGAGCGACAGGCAGTATGACGAACAACAAGTTCTAATCTGTCTTTTTTTGACTATAAAATATTGATTTTGGAAATATTATGCGCACCTTCACTGAATTCCGACAATGTTAATCCTTAGATTTTTCGATCTGGGTCTTGTTGATTTAAGTGTTAATTTTGGAGGTGAATAATGAATAAAAGAACTACTGCAATCGATATTGCAAACTATATTGTATACGTTGTAAATAATAATCCAGATATGAAAGGTATTTTGACGCCTATTAAATTACAAAAAATTCTATATTATGTCTATGTAAACTGTTTGGTTAATCGTAACGAGAAATTGTTTGAACAACCGATTGAGAAATGGAAATTTGGACCAGTTGTTAGCCACGTTTATCATAGTTTTAAAATGTTTGGAACGGAGCATATAGACTCTACGATTTCAACATTTGAATTTTCTGATGAAGAAAATGGTGGTTTTTCTTTAAAGGAAGTTAAATTTGACCCAAATAGCCTTTCATTAAAGTCTGAAGTTAAAGATGAAATTCATTCAACGATTAAAGCTTTAATAAATGAAAAGCCTTTTGATTTGGTTGAAAGAACGCATGAAGAAGATCCTTGGAAGCTTTTGGAGCCTCGGATCCTTGCTGGAGAAAGAGGCTTGGTTTATACAGATCAAGAAATCATAGACTTTTTTTCAAAAAACTCTTAATAATTTTAGGCAGGGTTAGTTTTGGATACACAAACCGATATACTCGATATTTTCGTATCTCGTTTAATATCTAGCCCTGCTCATGATGAAGCTATAAGAAGCTTAATAAAAATTTTTGATCAAGTTGTAATTCAAACTAGATGTTTGCCAAACTTTGATATTCCATATGATGACATCACTGAGTTGATTTATGACTATTCTCAAGATATTAGTCTTGAGGAGTTAGACTTAATGATGGAGGAACTTGAAGGCCGATATCAGGAGTTGTATCCTCCCTTAGATGATGGTAAAAAGCATCCTAAACATAAGTGTTTAACTAAGTTTAGAAGACATATATATTTAGCGGCAACTCAAAAAAATTACATTAACAAAGTCACTCAACAAGAGGCCAAAACTGCGCGAAACATTGCAATATCTGCGCAAGAGGTATCAAGAAAAGCAGAAAAAATCTCAACTGAAGCGGAATTATTGGCTAAGAAATCTGAGAAATTAGCAAATGAAGCAGATGCACAAGCCAAATCAACCATTGCAAACTATATTTCTATTCTAGGTATATTTGCTTCTATTATTTTCACGCTCTTTGGTGGAGTGAACCTAATTGGCTCCACTGTAAAACTATTAGAAGTAAATTCTAGGTGGCCGTATTTAACCTTTATTATTTCACTGTTGATGATCTGTTTACTGACATTATTGAATATGTTGGTTAAATGGATCAATACAATGAGTAATTTAAAAAAAGCATTAGAGAGTCAGAATAAAAATGATGGTTTTACGATTGGTAAAGTCAGTATTTGGAAGCCATGGACATGGGATTTTTATAGCAAGTCAATTTCATCATTCCTAATAATTTTACTAATAAGTTTGGCTGGTATGTATAACGTATATAAGGAAAATTTATTTACCGTTACTAATGAAACTACCACTAAAATAGTTGCTGTCACGCCACCAAGTGTAGAGCCTAATAATAAAAAACCGTCAGAAACTGTTGAGACAACAGAAGTTAAAAAATTAACTGTAACCAATAAGGTTAAAGAGGATGCAAGGGAAGAAAATAAAGAGGAAAAAACGGAGAATTGATAGTAGGTAGAGTAACACTTGAAGTGCGACATAAACCACCTAAGAACCCCATCAATCCATCACCTCACTTAATGCAACGTGCTTTTCATCAAATTTAATCATAAAATTAAGAATATCAGTGTCTTATGCTGCGGTCTACAAAAAATTAGGAAAAATATTTTTTTAAAGTTTGTAGACTGATTTGTAGACAGTTGAACTGCAATCAAGGATAAACTTATGCAATGCTATGCAACCTTTGAATATTTTAAGTTATTGAAAATACAAGGATATGTAAGCTAATGCAACCTATTCCAATTCGACACAAACTAAGTGGATTCTACTTTTTCTACTATGCGATTGTCGGTACCTTCATGCCGTATTGGAGTCTATATCTGCAAGATCAGGGATTTAGCTTTTTAGAGATTGGGTGGCTTAGTGCAATTGCAATCATGACACGTTTTTTTGCGCCGTTTATTTGGGGTTGGGTGGCGGATAAAACGGGTAAAAGAATGCTATTGGTGCGAATCGCAACATGGATGGAAGCGAGTATATGGTTCCTCATTTTTATTATACCCAATAATTTTCAATCAATTGCCTTGTTAATGTTGATCTTCAGCTTTTTTCAAAATGCGATACTTGCTCAATTTGAAGGCGTTACATTATTTTGGTTAGGCGAAAAACGAAATGAACTTTATGGCAAAGTGAGAAAATGGGGATCGATTGGGTTTATTGTTGGTGTTTTCTTTATTGGTCTAATTCTTGAAATCATCGATATTCAGTATCTCCCGATTTTATTACTGAGTATTTCATTTCTAGCGTTCTTATGGTCATTTACAGTAAAAGAACCGAAGGGCGCACCAAAAGCCCAAAAAACACTTGAATCCATTATGCCAGTCTTAAAACAACCAGTTGTGAAAGCAATTTTCTTAATTGAGTTCATTATGTTGTTTGCTCAAGCACCATTCTATAGTTTTTATAGCAATTACTTACAGTCATCTGGATTTAGTACCACAGCAACAGGATTTCTTTGGTCAACAGGTGTTATTGCTGAAATCATGATGTTTGCGTATGCATCATTTTTTTTAAATCGTTTTACATGGCGTCAGTTGGTTGCGATCTGTTTATGGATGACTGGGCTTAGGTTTTTGCTTGTTGGTTTATTTCCTGAAAGTTTTGTTCTCCAATTTCTCTCCCAGACAATGCATGCATTCAGTTTCGGTTTATTTCACTTATTGGCGATGCGCATTATTTTTGAGCACTTTTCTGCTGGGCAGCAGGGTAGAGCTCAAGCTTTGTATAGTACGATGTGGGGCTTGGGTGTGGCATCTGGAAGCGTATTGGCAGGACAATATTGGGAGCTGATTTCTGGCAGCTATATTTTTATCATTGCAGGAGCTTCAACGTTGATTGGTTTCATATTTTTATCCGCTTTACCAAATCTCAAGCCAACTGAAGCAAGATAGTGACTTATGATGTTTGAGTAAATAGTAATTGCGGATCCACGCATAATCTATTTCGTCCTTCAGATTTCGCTTGATAAAGGGCAACGTCTGCACGATTAATCAATTGTTGGAATGGGGTGCCAGACGGAAGTTGTTGATAACTTAAACCTATGCTTACACTAATATTGAGATGTTGATTTTGCCTGATCATAATCGGTGTTTCTGCCACGCGGTCGCATATACGCTGTGCGATTTTAATGCAGGCTGGTAGGTTACTATCTTTAATTAAGATGGCAAATTCTTCACCGCCAACTCTACCGAATAAATCATTTGATCTAATTTGAGATCTGACGATATTGCTAAAGTCTTTGAGAACAATATCACCTATTTCATGTCCATATTGATCATTAATTTTTTTAAAGTGGTCAATATCGAGTAGTAGAATAGACACGCTGTGAATATTGGATTTCGCCTCCCTATGAGTTGAGTCTATCGTCTTTTCGCTTTCTTCATAAAAATATCGGCGATTCATAGTCGTTGTTAAACTGTCATGGTTCGCTAAATATAATATTTGATGATATAGCTTTTGGCGATTCAAACTAATAATTGATAATGTTAGTGGGCCTAAAGCCAGCATGAAAAGACCGATGCGAACAGACAGTGTTGTCGAAATAAATGCTTCTGGAGATTCTGTTAGATAATATGCACTTAAGCTGTTGTATAAGAACATACATACAAAGCAGTTGATGATTGCAACCAACAATAAATTGTAGGTTAATGCTGCCCAGATGAGTGCTCCGATCGGGAACATGATGGCGCCAGGGCCAATAAAAAAGTGAGTTAGAATTACAGATACAACGACAAATATGAAGGGTAAGACAAGGGGCAAACTTAAACGTTGATTTTTTTGATTTACAAAATATTGTTGAACTGTAGTTTTGTTTGGTAATGCGAGAACAATAGGTAAAAAAGCGACAAAGTTAAGAATTTCACCACTCCACCACATGCCAAAATCAACCCAAATACGGCTGAGTTCCATAAAGCTGTTAGGAACATAAGGGATGGTTAAAATCGCAAAGGTTGGGCTCGCTAGGCACCCTCCAAAAGCACTAATTAAAAATAAGTAAACAAATGTAAGACCTTTATTGAATTCTTGATAATTGATTTTTAACCGGTTCAGTAGGTATAAGGTCACTAATGGGTTTAGCAAGTTAGCAAGAGTTAACAACCAAGTAAGTTGTAAAGTGTTGCCAGTACCTAGGTCTGCAAGCATATACCCAGAAAAGGCCCCAAGCCAGCCACCAAGATTATTGAGATAACTAAATCTTAAAAAAAGACCAAGTAGTACGGCATTTGCAGGCCAGAAAATTGCAAGAAATGAGAGAGGTCGACCAAGTATTCCAGCCAAAGCACAAAGTGTAATGATGAGCATGACAATCAAAAAAGATTGTGCATTGTTTTTAATCAGCTCTGTTCGTATCCATATGGTCATACTTAACGTATATTCCCTTGCATAAAATCTTATATTTTTAAGCTTTCTGTGAGGTATAGAATGAATATTATTCTGATAAGAATATATTTTTGGACTAATAAATCAATAGATCGCATTAAACTGCTGATGATTTAAAGTTCATCAATAGGGAATTCATTTTCTTATATAAAATTGTTCTTATCACGTTAATTCTATGAGTTTTCTTGCTGAAATGTGCTAATTTAGCTCTAAACGTTGACCTATAGATGTTGTATGAAAAAAACAGTTTTTTTTGCACCTTTACTTTTATTAATGACGTCTTTTTCTTCTGCCGATCAAAATGTCCAGGCGCAAGCTAAAGGTGCTGATTTACAACAGCCTGAAAATAATATTCGAATCAATATGCGCCCAGAAATTTTAGGTTTATGGGGAATGGAAATTCCAAATAATAAAAAATGTGTTGAGTATTATAATTTCCGTGGTAACAATGAGGTGGTCGTGAATAGTGCTAAAGAGTGGTCGGTCGGTTTATTTGAGTATCAACCATCTCAAGACAGCTCTTCGGGCTTGTTGCCTACCTTGGTCATGCAAGTCAATTATGAGAACAACGAAAAAGACTGTTCTGGTAATCAAGTAGATCAGGCAGGAGATTTGTCTCAATATTTTGTAAAATGGGACAATCCGAATCAAATCAATTTCTGTGCATCTGAAAAGGGTGGACAATGTTTTGCAAAACTTAATCGTATATTGCCTTAAGCTAAAATCTTTGCAGTCTATTCTTCAATAATAAAAAAGCCTCTTGAAAAAGAGGCTTTTTTATTCATCTTGTAAAGCTGTAATTACTCAGCTTCGCTATGTCCTTGTACCTGTTTCAACAAATGTTTCTCTAAGTAGTGAATATCCATAGCCTGTTCTGCAAAGTTCTTATCTTCAAGGATGAGATCTTTGTGTAGCGGAATATTGGTTTTGATTCCAGTTAAGATCATTTCATCTAAGGCTTGTTTCATACGAGCCAAAGCGGTTTCGCGATCTTTACCATGTGCGATTAATTTAGCAATCATCGAATCATAGTAAGGTGGAATGCTATAACCTGGATAGATATGAGAATCTAAACGGATGCCTGCACCACCAGGTGTGTAGAATTGCTCGATTTTACCTGGTGATGGAAGGAAGGTGGTTGGATCTTCTGCATTAATACGGCATTCAATTGCATGACCGTGTACTTTGATTTGATCTTGTTCTAGATTTAAACCAAGACCAGCGGCTACACGAAGCTGTTGTTCAATAATATCGACACCCGTTACCATTTCAGTCACAGGATGTTCTACTTGAACACGTGTATTCATCTCAATAAAGAAGAACTCACCATCTTCAAATAAGAATTCGAACGTGCCTGCGCCACGATACTGCATTAATTCGCATGCTTTTACGCAAGCTGCTAAAATTTCAGCACGAGCTTCTTCTGGAAGGTTCGGAGCAGGAGCTTCCTCAAGCACTTTTTGATGACGACGTTGTAATGAACAGTCACGATCATATAAATGTACGGCGTGACCATTACCATCGCCAATCACCTGTACTTCAACATGGCGTGGCTTTTGAAGGAAACGTTCCATGTAAACCGTATCATCACCGAACCACATTTCAGCATCACGTTGAGCTGCTTGTACAGACTCCAACAGTGTATCAACACGTTCAACAATTCGCATACCGCGACCGCCACCACCAGCAGCAGCTTTAACGATAAGTGGGAAGCCAATCTCTTTTGCTTCGGCCAAGGCATTGTTTGGTGTTACAGCATGAGCTGAACCTGGAACGGTTGGTACACCAGCTTTACGCATCGCCATAATCGCTGACACTTTATTCCCCATAAGGCGAATATGTTCAGGACGTGGACCAATAAAGATAAAACCAGAACTTTCTACAATCTCAGCAAATTCAGCATTTTCTGATAAAAAGCCATAACCTGGATGAATTGCATCTGCACCAGTCACTTCCGCTGCTGTAATAATTGCAGGAATATTTAGATAACTTTCGCTACTTGCACCAGGACCAATACAAACGGCTTCATCAACAAAGCGTAAATGCATGAGGTCTTTATCGGCATCCGAGTAGATACCGACTGTTTTAATACCGAGTGTTTTGCAAGCACGTGTAATACGCAGTGCAATTTCACCTCGGTTGGCAATGAGAACTTTTTGCAACATACCAACCCCCAACGATTACGCGCGGTAGCGGAATAAAGGTTGACCGAATTGGATTACATCACCATTTTTAACTAAAATTTCTTCAATCACACCACTTTGAGTTGCCTCAATTGGGTTCATGATTTTCATTGCTTCAATAATTCCAAGCGTTTCGCCTGCTGAAACAGTTTGTCCTACATTTACAAATGGTGCTTCGCCTGGACTTGGTGCAGCATAGAACACGCCAACCATTGGTGAGGTTTCAACAGCACCACGAGAAGCTGGTTTCACAACTGGAGCTTCTGGCGCAGCAGATTGTATTGGTGCAACACCAGCGGCTACGATAGGATTACGACGCGCTAAAGCAATGGATTGATCACCTTCTTTTACTTCAATAGATTGAAGATCCGATTCAATCATTAAGTCGATGAGCTTTTTAATTTTGCGAATATCCATGAATTCGTATTCCTAAGGTTAAAGATGTGTAGAAGTTTGAATTTTTTGCACGGCATGAGTTAATGCAAATGAATAACCCTGTGCGCCTAGTCCACAAATGACACCGACAGCTTTATCTGAGAGATAAGAGTGGTGTCTAAATGCTTCACGTGCGTGAACATTTGAAAGGTGAACTTCAATAAATGGGATCGCAACACCTAATAGGGCATCACGTACTGCTACTGAGGTGTGGGTCAGTGCAGCAGGATTGATGATGATAAATTTTATACCATCAATTTGGGCTTGATGAATTCGGTCGACAATGGCACCTTCCCAATTGCTTTGGAAGGTTTCAAGTTGAATTGAACTTTCTTGAGCTTGCTGTATGAGTTGATGATTGATATCGTCTAAAGTTAAATGTCCGTAAACTTCAGGTTCTCGCTTTCCTAGCAAATTTAAATTTGGTCCATGTATGACCAAAATGGTCGAACTCATGAAGACAGCTCCAATATGAAAGTTGCAATATAACCTTGCAAGATGTCTGCAAAGTTTGCATATTATGGCATGTTTTTAAGCTTTTCATTTATATTTTGTTTCAAAAATAGCAAAAAAACAATGTCGTCAATGAGCTGTATTTTGAGAACTTTGCAGTCAATTGGCAATGTTAAAAAATTACATTTTTCTTTTAATTCTTCGAGTCTGCTATTTTAAACCGAATTGACCAAAAGTATTCATTTGTTTTGTGTAACCGCCATATGTGAGTCATCAATAGTCAGCATTTCTGACCATGAGGTGGTATAGCGTGGAGAGTGGTGCAATTGCTTCATTTTCCATTGTTGTTGATTGGTATGATAGCCCACTTGAATACAATGCTTTCCAAAGCGGTTTTTCATAGCGCCAATTGTTGTCATGAGTGAATCTCGCTGCTGGATTAAATCATGAGGCTGCCAAAGGTCATGTGTATGTGTTTTTTTAGCACTCAAAGCAGAAAACATGACGGAAACTTTTACATAACGTATATTTTCTTTAAATAAAACATCAATTTGCTGTTGTGCTGCATGGGTCAGGATTAATAAATCATCCGTCGGATATTCCAAACCAATTACATGAGAATGTGATTTCTTGAATGGTTTTACTGGAATTTTTTCATAAAGAGACACATGGACACAGGCGCATAATTGTTCTTGCTTGGTTAAACGCTCATGAGCCCGACTTAAATGAAAAATCATGGCTTGCTTGATTAATGCTTTATCCTTTAATGCTGATGCAAAACTTCGTGATGCTAAGATTCGTTTAGACGGTAAATCAGGATCTTCTAGTGAAATACAGGACTGACCTTTTAGCTCACGAATGGTACGCCCCATGAGCACTGAAAACTGCTTCATCAAATAGTGTTCATTGGCAAAAGTTAAGTCATAGCAATTATAAATACCGTAACTTTCAAGTTGTTTACTAATTTTTTGACCTACGCCCCAAATTTCCGATACTGAGGTTTCTATAAGTAATTGATCAAAACTGCATGGATCCAAATCCAATAAAGAACACACTCGGTTAAAACCAGAACGTTTTTTGGCAAAGTGATTGGCGAGTTTAGCTTGTGTTTTACTGTAACCAATCCCGATACAACAAGGTAAACCGATCCATTGTTGAATACGGTCGACTAATTCTCGACAAAATTTTTCTAAATCAAAAAGACTTTGATAATGTGTTAGACGAATAAAACATTCATCAATTGAATAGGGCTCTAAATCTGAATCTGCATGAAAGTGTTGCTCTAAAATAGTGAAAAAACGACTAGACATATCGCCGTAGAGGGCATAGTTGCTTGAGAATACTTTAACACCAGCTTTAAGCATATCTTTTTCAATTTCATACCATGGCACGGCCATGCCAATATTGAGAGCTTTCGCTTCCTCACTACGGGATACGACACAACCATCGTTATTACTTAAAACAACGACCGGTTGACCATTTAAACTTGGATTAAATACACGCTCACAACTGACATAGCAGTTATTAATATCAATGAGCGCAAAAATCTCTTGATGATAAATATTTTGCATAGGAGTAGGGTGAACTGCTTAGATCAATTTATTTCAGTTTTTTTAAAATACAAGTCACTACACCCCAGACCATGATTTGTTCTTCGCTACGAGGATAGATGTCAGGGTAGTCTGGATTCTCGGCTTTTAACCATAAAAGGATCGTTCCATCATTTTGTTTTTCTAACATTAATCTTTTTACTGTAAATTCATTATTAATCAGTGCCAAGACGATATCACCATGTTCTGCATTCAAACTCCGGTCAATCAAGATTTGATCACCAACTTCAATCCCTGCATTTTTCATTGATAAAGAATTTACGCGTAGTATAAAAGTAGATGCTACGTTGTGAACCAAGTATTCATTTAGATCAATATGTCCTTCTACATAATCTTGTGCTGGGGAAGGGAAGCCTGCTGCCACAGATTCAATAGGATAGGCGATTTTTAAACGTGTTCTAAATTGGATTGGTGAAATTTCAATTTGTTGATTGAAATCATCTTCAGGTCGTATTTTTAACCATTCTTTAATTTGAATCACTTTTGATTCAGGAACACGCATTACTACTGTTTTTTCTGAAAACTGTGATTTTCGACCTGCATTGGCACGTTTACCACCATGTAGAGAAGCGGTATTTGTTGCTGAAATATTTGAATTGCTGCTCATATGAAATTCCCCCCATTTAATCTTGAATATGTAACAAAATCAAGATAGCAAAAAAAACATTGTAAAAACAGATTGTTTCGTCGGATTGATTGTGCTTATACGACACTATGCTTAAAATTAGGTCTGAATTTATGATGAAAATGGAATCATCCATGTTGCAAGATTTTATTGAAGAGCAAAAATTAGTCTGTGAGGAGTTTGATTCTGCTTACATCAAAGTGAATGAAGATGATGTTGTTGCTGTGGCTAAGCATACTTTAGATCAAGAGCCAATCGTCGGTTTGCGTAATAAGCCTGAACCAGGTGAGAAAGTGGCATGGTTTATTTATGGTGGTGAATTAGGCGAGGGCGAAGATTTTTTTGAGACGATGACGGTGAAAGAGCTTGAAGAAATTTTACCCGATGCCATTCCATTTCTTGCATTGGAAACAGGTTTCCGTTTTATGATTGATCGAGATGATTATGAGGATGTTTGGAAAGCTGAGCCTGATTTAGGAATCTAATGCGCATGTTATGGGTGAGGTTGATTTTTGTAGGTTTAAGTTTTTTTGTATCACGACAGGTTGTAGCGAATGATTTGATTGATGCACAACAGATGGTGTATCAGCAAAAACTGGATCATGAAATGCAGCTGATCGAACAAACCAAGCAAATTTTAGATGATGAACACAGTACAGCCACACCGATGGAGCAACAACTTGCTTTATGTGGAAGGTTAAAGGCCTATCTAAACATTGTTGGTTTAGCAGACGAGTTTATTCAAGTTGAACAAGCACATGTAATGAAACGTATTGCGCAATTTTATTTAAATCAGCAATCTACGAGTTTTCAACAATCGGGCATGACAATTGATGATTGGTGTAGCGCAAACTAGCAAATTTGTCAGATATTGATATGAATTTGGACTGAATTGATAACTCGAACTTTATTATAATTTTTTGCGTTGAGTTGACGTATTCCAATTTCCCTGATTGACACGCGACATCTTAACCATCATTAGTCTAGGTGATGTCTAAACCCGCTGCATAGCGGGTTTTTTAATGTCTATTTCACTGATTAATTCATTTTTTAAAGCTACGAACTGACTCGATATGCTATGTAAATCAAAAAGTAGTTTTGGTTTACAGACAATTGGCAGGCTTTGGTATTCCGGCTAATCGACTTAGATGGCGAGCAACTAGGCCTGTTTTAAACTTTTCTTGCAATACTGCATTATCAATGTCAGCGCTGACGTGTTTCATTAAAAATTTGATTAAGGGACGAGTTGCAGGAGAATGACCAAATTGAGCGTAGAACTGACGCACCGCATGCAATACTTCGAAATGCCAAGCTGTTAGCTCAAGCTCGAGCGTATTCGCGAGTACTTGCGCTACATTTTCATTCCAAATGGTATAGTCAACTAAATGACCATCTTGATCGAGTTCAAGGGATAATTCAGTGGTCATGGTAAAACCTAAGTCAATAAATTTGTTTTATTTAAGGCTAATACAGCGTGTAAAGCCCAGAATGATATCTGCAAAAGTGGTGTAATCAATCACTTCAATTTGAAAATACTCGCCGTTCAATAGATGCGAAGGTAATAACTCAGCATCTTGATCTAAAACGTAGACCTTGTTTTGAATCGTAAGTACAGATGGTGTAAACAATGCCAACACCGCATCCCCCATAAGCACTAAAGCATCATTAGTATCCAGTGATTTTTGAACCTGTTGAATACAATGTTCAGTATTTGCAAATTGAGATTGTATTAAATAAAGCGTTTTATCGGTCATATGAGTTACCAATACAGCACATGGTCAAAGCTTTGAATTAACTCTTTATTAAATTCAATAAATTTAATTTCATGCGTAGTATGTTGAACAAAGGGATTATCTTGTTGATTGGATTCAACCAAAATAGGGCTTAGATCGTAAAACTCAAAGCTATCGACGAGGTTGGAAGCCAGTTTAAACGCATGTTTAATGGGTTCGAAGCTTAATTCGGAACGGAGTAAACTTAAGGCTGCGCCTTGCAATAAAACTTTTACTTCAGCGCCAAAAGTTGCTAAAACCATGGTTGCAGAAAGGCTCTCATGAACTTGTAGCGAGTTGAGATTTGATTGGGTTAATATAACCAGTACAGATTTCACACAATTTACCTTTCAATTGCAACAATCAATGAAAAATGAATACTTTAGAATTGAACTAGACGTGCTGAAGATGAGACAGCATCTGCCAATTCACCGAGTCCTACCAGCTGAAAACCTTCGGCCAGATTATGGGACTCAATGTGATGGCGTTGAGCATTTTCAGCATCAGTGATTCCACGTGCTAGGGCAGCACTTACGCAAACAGGAAGTTTGATATTTAATTTTTGCCACTCTTGTGTGAGACTTCTTTGATCATCTGGCGACCACTGTAAGTTGTTTGCAACTTGAACGCCGTCTTGATAAAAGAAAACTCGAAAAATTTCGCCTTTCGCTTGCAATGATTGTGCGAGTCCTAATGCATGCCAAGCATGGATTGAGCTAGGTGCCGAGGTAATTAGTAATAACGTACTCATTTAAAACTTCGCATAGGGTGATCAAACTGAAAATAGCTTGTTCAGGCTTTTAAACAAAAAGGTAGTATACAATGATTTTAGTGACAGGTGGATTAGGCTTTATAGGTTCACACGTTGTTTTAAGCTTATTGGCACATGGTCAAGAAGTCGTCATTGTAGATAATCTTGCCAATGCGAATTTACAAACGCTTGAACGTCTTGAATACATTTCTGGGATGTATGTACCTTTTGTAAAGCTAGATGTTAGAAATACGCCTGCTCTGAATAAAGTTTTTGAGCAGTACTCAATCCGTGCTGTTATACATACTGCAGGATTTAAGTCTTTAGAGGAGTCTCGCTTAAAACCGCTTGAATATTATAATGATAATGTCAGTTGCATTATGAGTCTGATGCGTGCAATGCAACGAACTGGTGTACGAACATTATTGCATCTTTCAAGTATGGCGGTTTATGGCACTTCGAGTTTGAATTTAAATGAAGAACATCCTCTCAATTTTGCCAATCCAAACCCTTATATTAAATCCCAGCAAATGATTGAAGAGATCATCCGTGATACCTCTAAAACGGACGAAGAATGGAGTATTGCGATCCTGAGACTAGCAAATGTAGCTGGTGCTTTTGAACATGGAGTTTTGGGTGAAGTGGTTGCCCCTTTACCTAAAAATATTTTGCCTTTGGTGTTACAAGTCGCAGCCATGCAGCGCGATTCCATTCAATTACAAAAGAATGCCAAGACAAAAGACCAAACGGTTGAACGAAGTTTTGTGCATGTCATTGATGTGTGCGAGGCAGTCATTGCAACTTTAAAGTGGTTATTTAATCAAAGATCTACGTGCGAAGCATTTGATATCGCAGGTCAGCCAAGTTCAATTCAAAACTTGATCAATATGGTAGAAAAAGTGACTGAAACAAAAATTCGAACTGAGGAAACTGATTATGTTTTCCAAGAATTAGATCAAATTGGTTCGAATAGTTTAAAAGCATTTGAATTATTGCAATGGAAAGCACATCGATCACTAGAACAAATGATTGAAGATCAATGGCGATACTATCAAAGCACCTTTAATAATTAAAATGATAATCATTTACATTTATGGTTTTTTTGATTAGCATCAAATCAACGGTGGATCAATCTGAATCAAACATGATTCTTCCAATGAATAGCGAAATATTTGAGGCTGATATGCAAACACGTATAGAACACGACACGATGGGTGATGTAGAAGTACCAAGTGATGCGATGTGGGGGGCTCAAACCCAGCGCAGTTTGCAAAATTTCAAAATTGGCGGTGAGCGACTTCCTCGTGCGATGATCCGTGGTATGGGGCTGGTCAAAAAAGCGGCTGCACTTACCAATGCTGAGTTAAATCAGATTCCTGCTGAATTGGCGAATTATATTGTGGATGCTGCAGAAGAAGTAATCACGGGGCAATGGGACAGTCAATTTCCATTAGTGGTATGGCAAACAGGTTCTGGTACTCAAAGTAATATGAACTGTAATGAAGTCATTGCAAATATTGCGAATCAAAAACTGGGTAATCCGCTTGGAGCACAGAAACCCGTTCATCCAAATGATCATGTTAATCGAGCTCAATCTACAAATGATTCGTTTCCAACAGCGATTCATGTCGCTGCTAGTTTACAGATCAATGAGTTACTGATTCCAGCAGTTCAAGCTTTACGTGAAACTTTACATCAGAAGTCTCAAGAATTTTCAAATATCGTTAAGATTGGGCGTACACATTTACAAGATGCAACGCCGTTAACTTTAGGCCAGGAATTCAGTGGTTACGTATCCCAACTCGATCATGGATTAAAGCGTCTAGAGCAAGCTTTAGAAGGGTTATATGAATTGCCATTAGGTGGTACAGCTGTCGGGACAGGTCTAAATGCTCATCCTGATTATGCTATAAATGCAGCAAAAAAATTGGCTGAGCTTACGGGTTTACCTTTTGTGACTGCACCAAATAAGTTTGAAGCACTAGCAGGACGTGATGCTGCAGTATTTGCTTCTGGCGCACTGAAAACACTTGCTGCGAGTTTAAATAAGATTGCCAATGATATTCGTTGGTTAGCGAGTGGTCCTCGTTGTGGTTTTGGGGAGATTCGTATTCCTGAAAATGAACCAGGTTCGAGTATTATGCCAGGTAAGGTGAATCCTACTCAAAGTGAAGCTATGACGATGGTTGTTGCGCAGGTTTTGGGTAATGACACGACGATTAATATCGCTGGTGCTTCAGGTAATTTTGAACTAAATGTTTTTATGCCGGTTATTGCTTATAATTTACTGCAATCAATTCAGCTGCTAGGTGATGCATGTAATAGCTTTAATGAGCATTGTGCTGTGGGGATTGAGCCGAACCAAGATAAGATTGATTATTTCTTGCATAACTCATTGATGTTAGTGACTGCATTGAATCCTGTGATTGGTTATGAAAACGCGGCAAAAGTTGCTAAGACAGCATATAAGGAAGGTAAAACACTTAAACAAGTTGCTGTAGAGCTGAATTTAGTCACAGCTGAGCAGTTTGATGAAGTCGTTGTACCTGAGAATATGGTTTCACCTAATGTGAAGTGATTTTGATTTGGTGAATTTTTGATTTGAATGTTGATAACATATATTGACAAGCAACTGTCTTTAATATATTCACCAATTATTCATTTCAGAATACTATTTATATAACGACCTTTCATACGTCACTTAAGGCTTTTACAAAGGAGACAATTATGAATAATTATAAAGCTCGTCTAATCCTTGAAGAAGGCTATGGATTAGGTTGAGACTCATTTAAATTTGTGTAATAAAAAAGCATCCATTAGGGTGCTTTATTTTTGAGTAAAATAAAATTGAATTTCTTTTATAATTATCTTCTGATAATTCCATATGTCACTGTAATTGCTTATTTTTATATTTATCGTAGAGATAATTTCTTTATTAGGATTAGAAGTAGTAATCAACTCCTTCTCATCTTAATTTTATTAGGTATCACGTTTGTAGAAATATTAATTTGAAAAAGTTTTTTGAAGATTATAAATTTTGATATAGAAAATACAGATGGGCAGTTTAAAACGACAGCATTAGTTATGGTTTTAGCAGCTATAGCTGCCGTTTTGGTTGGATTTTTACTTCAAGGGTGCAAATTATAAACACTATAAGAAGTCATTCAGTACAAGTATTGATGAATAGTAGGAATTCTACTGCGTATATTGCTAAGGTTGATATTGCAACCAAAATAAGAAGGAATTTGGGGAAGGATCAAAACGTAGAGTCAAAAGATAAAGTGCAATTGACTAGAGAAAAATTTAATTCATTGGAAGATGAGGAAAAATCGGCTGTAACATATTTATTAAATTTTTTGGAATTTGTAGCAATTGGAATCAGACATAACAACTTAGATGAAGACTTAATAAAAAGTAGTTTCAAATCAATACTTAAAGCTAATTACAACCTCTTCCAACCTGTAATTGAATATTTAAGAGAGATTGATAGTCCTAAAATTTACAATCAACTCGAAATTTTGCATAAAAGGTGGGAAGAGAACAAAAAACCAGAATGTATCAATTGTAAGCAAGGTATTGATGATGAAGTTCATAATAGAAAGAAACATAAATTTAATAATCTTCGGAACATTACATTAACAATTTTAACGGGCTCAGGGTGGCTAATAATGATAGCTATCATGAGATTAATAGAGAAATTAACGAAATATACAACAGAGGAAGATTTATTATGCGATAACTGCAAAACATTAAAAAAATAAGTAAAAACTTCATCACATAGTCATGTAATTATTATGAGATTGATTAACTCGTCACAATTGTTAAAATACACATTGCTTTTAATTGCTGTTGTATCAAAGTTCTTATCTTAGACTTAAGACAGCCAATCTACGGAAATTTTCAATGCTCGATATATATTTAACAGATGTTCAAAAAAATGTTCAATTTCAAGATTATCCAGGTGAACATCCTGTTAAATTTATTCTTAACTTTAAAAAAATCTTCCCGAGTATTATGGAATTACTCCTTCCTGTTCTACCTAAAGATGAAAATCTAGAAGACATGACATGGGAATCAACAACAAAAGATTTTGAAACCTTCAAACTGCTACTGACAGGTTGGGGTGTGATTGAACTGCGTCTGAATGCCATTACACAATTCAAAAATCGTGAATTTGCAGATCAGCTAGTAAAAACTGCTCAACAAAAAAGAGCAAAGTTTTCTAAAGAACACCCTAAGCTCAGTACGGTAGATTTAGACTATTTGTTCATGCATGAAGTTCATACGGCGATTGATGCTGAATTAGTAGAGTTAGGTGAAAAATTCTATTTGCCAACCTTACGCTCCCTATGGAAAAACCAAGTATCGGCTCAGGTTCTTGAGGCTAAATTTTAAGCTTACATATGCCAAGACAAGCCCTCTATTATGGAGGGCTTTTTACTGTTGGGTAAAAAAAATACGAATAAAATCAGATCTTCTAATTAGGGTTCAAAATGGATAGATGTTGGTCTGATAAATGCTTAATGTAACACTACAACATATTTGATTTGTTGAAAATTTAATCTTAAGTTAAGTATTTCTAATGAATTAAAGGTCAGAGTATCGTATTTCCCCGAGGAAATACCAAAGGATTTCAAAAAATGTCGAATCAATTTTTAGATTTAATTCAAAAACGCCGTACGATTTATGCTTTAGGAAAAGCAGTTGAACAATCTCCTGAGTACTTAACAGATCTTATTCAGCATGCGATTAAACAAAGCCCATCATCTTTTAACTCTCAATCTTCACGTGCGGTGATTTTATTTAACGCTGAACATGAAAAGTTTTGGGGCTTTGTGAAAGAGAAGCTAAAGTCATATGCGAAGGACGAGGCGAGTGCAGCAAAAACTTCTGCAAAAATGGATAGCTTTGCTGCAGGCGTAGGCACTGTATTATTTTTCGAAGAAATGGATACGATCACTGACTTACAAGAGAAATATCCTTCGTATGCGGAAAACTTTCCAATTTGGGCGGAACATTCAACAGCAATGGCACAGTTTGCGGTTTGGACAGCTTTGCATACAGAAGGTTTAGGTGCAAACCTTCAACATTATAATCCGATTGTAGATGATCAAGTCCAAACTGAATGGGCTATACCAGCTTCGTGGAAACTACGCGCACAATTGGTATTTGGATCTAAGGAAGGTGAAGCTTTCGATAAAGGCTATATTGACGACGCCACACGTTTTAAAGTGTTTAAATAAAATATGGAAAAGCACTCATTGGAGTGCTTTTTTTAAACCCATAAATAGCCTAAGCAATATTCATATTTCGAACGTTTTTCCCATGTAATACATAATATAAGACAATGCAAAATAAAGTACCAATAGCACTATATAAATAGAGTTGTTGGTAACTGATCAAGTCTAAAGCTAAACCTAAGAAATAAGGACCGAATCCTAAACCTGCATCTAAAAAGATAAAATAAGTTGAGGTTGCAAATCCCATCCGTTCCAAACTAGTACTTTTTACTGCTATTGTTTGGCAAATTGATTGGATATTACCGTATCCTAAACCTAATAATCCTGCGCAAATCAACAAAAGACCCGAACTGTTAGCTTGGCTCAACAAGAAGAATGCAAGTGCCATAATGAGAAAGGCCGGATACATAATTATATTTTCGCCTTTCTTATCCATCAGTGGTCCTGTAATAGGACGAGAGAGCAGAATTGTTAACGCATAAATGAGAAAGAAAAACGATGCTGCTTCAACCAGATCGATTTCTTTGGCATAAAAGTTAATAAACGATAGAACACCAGAGTAGAAGAGGGAGCTTACCAACATGATCAGAGCAATGGGTAAGGCGCTCTTTTCAATATACTGAGATAGAAAACTATTTTGAGTATGTGCCTGATCAGGTATAGACGAAACCTGATGCAATTGAGGAACTTGAATAAATAATGCTGTAATTAAACATAAAACCGCAAGGATTGAAGATAGGGAAAAAATAATGTTGTAACTGACATGAAGCATTAGCCAGATTGCCAAAAATGGTCCAATTGCAGTTCCTAAAGTACTACTCATACTGTAGTAACCTATACCTTCACCACGACGAGTTGCTGGAATAATTTGAGCGATCATTGTGCCAAATACGGTGGAGGCAACCCCCATCATAAAGCCATGCAAGAATCGAACGATTAATAAAGTTCCAACCTCTAAATGGAGAAAATAAAAGCCTGAAAATATCAGAAATCCAGTGAGTCCGACCAGCATGGTGACTTTAGAACCGAATTTAACGAGGAATTTAGCCACCAATAAACGACCAATCAGTGTACCCACAATAAAAAGTCCTGATACTAAACCAGCCTGCGCCGTCGTCGCTCCAAGTTCTGCTATCGAAAATCCCACAATGACAATAACAAGAAGATAAAAAGTCAGTACCAATTGAAAGTTAATTAAACTGACCAAAATAAAATTACGTGTCCAAAGAGGCTGATCAACCTGATTTGAGGAAATACTCATAACTCCTCCACAATATTTAAGCTTTTATCACGCTCTAAAATAGACAAAAACAGCTGAAGTGTCTCAGCACTCTGAGCGATGTCTTCAGGATTTATTTGATTCAAAAACTGTTGTTCAAATTGATTAATCTGAATTGTACAAATTTGATAAAGATCTCTACCTTTTTCGGTTAATTGAATTAATTTTTGGCGTTTATCAGATGATTCTAAAAACTGAATAACATCTAATTTATGTAAAGTATTAATGCGTTTTGCAATTGATGGTTTAGAAACATTGAGTTCATGAGCCAAATCAATTGAAGTGATGGAGTCATGATCATAGATATGATAAATCAACTGCCACATTGAATAGTTCAGTTGGTATTGAGCCAAGATATCATTTAAACGGTCACTAAAGAGTCGCGCACTTCGCAGCAATACGACACGGAATTTGGGAGAATTTTGCATATAGTTAACCAAGCTAACTAGTTTGTTGGCTTGAATTTACGCTCAATTATTAGACGAATCAAGCGTAATGCACTTATTGATAATCAGGGAACTGAAAATATTAGTTTTTTTGTTTTCTAAAAGTACTTGGTCGAATAGGACGGGTCCCGCGCCAGAGACCTCGTTTATTGCGTTTTGCACTATCTTGTAGTGAGATCATATATTTTAATTGCTCTGGATCACGTATGTATTCTTCGTAAACCCACGCACTACCACGCCTCACTAATTCTTCATTCATATTCTTGCGATAGCGGTAGACCACACCCACGCAACGTCCATAACGATCAATATCCGTGATTTTTACACGAACAATTTTACCTTGAACCATTTTCTTAACTAAGCGTTGGGATTCAAGCCCGTAACTTTGATTAGATTCAGGCGCATCTACAAAAGCAAAGCGTAATTTAGTTTTAGAACGTCTAAAATTCAAACGATGGCAGGAGAGGGTGTCACCATCACTCACCGCTGTAACACGGCACCAATAAGTTTTTCCTTTTTTAAAAGGTTTAAATACTTGAAGAAGATAAATCCATATTTGTCTGAAGATAATAAGAAGTAACAAGCATAAAATTGCACCAAGCCCAATGAGCCATGATGCAGGGAGTTGATCAAACATAGAAAATACAAGAGAAAACAAGCCTTAATATGATAAATCAACTCCAAGTGAGTGTTTGATTCAATATTGAACAGATGGTGTTCACACAGATTTTCTACTAAATAGCCTAAGCAAAAATTTTATTAATTTCTGAAATTAAATACTCAAACTTTTGGTGTGATGCTAATTGTGAATTCCAATAAATTCCCATTTTCATTAAAGGCAGTTCAATAGGGAGTTCGGAAATTTTTAAATCTTGAGGTAATTTCAAATTTTTTAAAATACTAAAAGGTAAGGTTAGCAATGTGTCAGGATACTCCTTCAAAATTTGTAGTGCTGTTGAATAGTGTTGACAGCGTAAAAAAATATCACGTTGAATATTCAACTTTTTAAAATGTAAATCTTCAATAAGCACACCAGAATGCCTTGATGAAACACCAATATGTTGGGCATGTTTGTATTGTTCTAAATTTTCGATGGTTGTCAAACCACATATGACAAAGCGATCATTCACTAAAGGGTTAAAATAAATTTTCTCATCAACTTTCTGTTGAAGATCGACCACTAAATCAAGTTGCTGTGATAATAAATCTTTTGCCCAATTAGTTCGATCTAATTTGATACTTTGAAACCGTGTCGCTAGTCCTAAATCACGAAAATGACGGATTAACTGCGGAAAAATTAAAGGCTCAATTTCATCATGAATTGCTATACGAATAGATTGAATCGTCAGTGGATCAAAAGATATATGATGAGTAGAGATATGCTGAATTGCGATTAATGTTTCTTTTATTCGTGGATAAATTTGATGTGAAAAGGGTGTCGCAACCATCTTTATACCACTTCGGATAAAAAGATCATCTTTCAATTGTAATCTTAATCGCTGTAAAGCGTGACTGGCTGCAGATTGTGTAATACACATCAAATTTGCGGCTTTACTGATACTTTGATGTTCGTATATCGCAATAAATAATGGATATAGATTGATATCAATGTGTGAAAAAGCGCTCAGATCCACAGATTCCTGATGAATTCTATTCATAAAGTAATATTTAAATAAATCATTTCATTCATAGTAGGTTTCAAGCTATGTTGATGTAAAGCGTGATGAGAATATAGTTCGAGGGATTAATGTTTCAATTAACGGAAAAAGCTAAACACTTTTATGATTTAGCACAACGCTTTATTCAAGACGAAATAGAGCCTATAGAACAAGAATTTTGGCATAAAGCTCATCAATTAAATTCAAGTGATGATTGGACATCATGGATGTGGCCAGCAGAACTTGAAGTACTCAAACAAAAAGCTAAATCGCAAAATTTGTGGAATCTTTTTTTACCAGACCCAGAATTTGGTCAAGGTTTAACAGTTCAAGAATATGCACACATTGCTGAGTTAACTGGCCGTAGTTTATTGGCTCCTACGGTTTTCAATTGTAATGCGCCAGATAGCGGTAATATGGAGTTAATTTGGCGCTATGGCTCAGAACAACAAAAAGAGCAATGGTTAAAACCTCTCTTAGACGGAAAAATTCGATCCGTATTTTGCATGACTGAACCAGAAGTTGCTTCTTCAGATGCGACGAACATGCAAGCCACTGCTGTAATTGAGGGAGACGAAATTGTTTTAAATGGACGCAAATGGTGGTCTTCGGGTTTAGGCGATCCTAATGCAAAAATCATTATATTTATGGCACATACACCAGACGCAAATAAAGGTCGACATCAACAACATTCAATGGTTTTAGTTCCAGTTGAAACTGAGGGCGTAAAAATTGAAAGAATGTTACCTGTATTTGGTGATTATGATGCGCCACACGGTCATGGAGAAGTAACCTTTAATAATGTTCGTGTTCCAGTCACTCATTTTATTGGTGGAGCAGGTCAAGGGTTTGAGATTGCACAGGGGCGACTTGGTCCAGGACGTATTCATCATTGCATGCGTTGTATCGGTGCTGCTGAGAAATCATTGGAATTAATGATTGATCGTGGAATGCAAAGAAAAGCATTCGGTAAGGAAATTTTGAAACTTGGTGGTAATTTGGAAAGAGTCGCGGAAGCGCGTGTTGCCATCGATCAAGCACGTCTTTTGACCTTATATGCGGCATATAAAATGGATAAACTGGGCAATATGGCTGCACTCACTGAAATCTCTGCAATTAAAGTCGTTGCACCTAATGTTTTGGAAAAAGTTGTCGATATGGCAATGCAAATTCACGGCGGTGCAGGTCTATCTAGAGATACGCCATTGACAGGTTTTTTTGCACAAGCGCGTGCATTACGTTTGGCAGATGGGCCAGATGAGGTGCATAAAGGCATGATTGCAAAATTGGAACTTGCGAAACGTGGTTTTTCAACTCGTCATTCTCAATAAGATGAGCACTCGATTTAAGGAAGAAATATGTCAGTTATAGATACAGCAGGGCAAGTCAGACGTGGTGAAGAGCTCGATATCGTTTCAGTCACAAACTGGTTAAATCAAAATGGTGTGGAAGTGATTGAGCCTGTAGAAGTTACACAATATTCTGGTGGAGCTTCAAACTGGACATACCGGCTAAAATATAGCAATGCAGATCTGATATTAAGAAGACCACCCGCAGGAACCAAAGCCAAATCTGCTCATGATATGGTTCGAGAACATAATGTTCAGAAAGCTTTAAAAGATCTATATCCAGTCGTGCCCAAAATGCTGGCATTATGTCAGGATGAATCTGTACTCGGATGCGATTTTTATGTGATGCAGCGAATCGAGGGAATTATACCAAGGGCAAAGCTTCCACCAGAACTAAAACTCACTAAATTTGATGTGCATCAGCTTTGTATAAATGTTTTAGACAAATTGATTGAATTGCACCAAGTTCCTTATCAAGGAACAGCACTTGAGCAAATTGGAAAAGGTGAGGGTTACTGCCGTCGTCAGGTCGAAGGTTGGGACAGTCGCTACGACAAAGCCCATACCATCAATGTGCCGACCTTTAAGTTTGTACGAAATTGGCTTAAAGACAATATTCCTGAGGATTCATCCAACTGTATTATTCACAACGATTGGCGTTTTGATAATGTCATTTTGAATCCTCAACAGCCTACTGAGGTCATCGGGGTGTTGGATTGGGAAATGGCGACAATTGGTGATCCACTTATGGATTTAGGATCAGCCTTAGCATATTGGGTTGAAGAAAACGACAATATGATCTTTAAATCGACACGTCGACAACCTACACATCTTGAAGGCATGTTTACACGTAAAGAAGTTGTGGATTATTACCTTGAAAAAACACGACTAAAGCCATCTAACTGGACGTTCTATGAAGTATTTGGGATCTTTAGATTAGCGGTCATAGCACAACAAATTTATTATCGTTATTACCATAAACAAACGGATAATCCTGCATTTAAGGATTTTTGGATTGTGATTCATGCATTACATATTCGTGCTTTAAAACTCATAGGTATACAAAAGCTTGAAGCGAATGAAATTGCAAAAACTTATCTCGCAAAATTACAGGATATTCTGCCAAGATGACGACAATATATTTGGTCAGACATGGTCAAGCTTCATTTGGTGCTGAAAGTTATGATCAGCTTTCTCAGAAAGGTGAAGTTCAAGCACGTGTGTTGGGGCAATATTTTCAAAAGTTAATACAAGAGCAGCCCTATGTATTAGCTGGCTCGATGAAACGTCATCAGCAGACGGCGGATATCTCTTTGAATGAGTGTTTTCCTGACAGTCATATTGATATCGATCCACATTGGAACGAGTTCAATCATCAACAAGTGTTTGCAAAATATGAACCACGTTTTGCAGATCCTGCATTACTTAAAAAAGATGTTGGTCAAGCGGTAGATCCTCGTGCATATTTAGGAAAAATTTTTGAAGGTGCAATTCAACGTTGGACCAAGGGTGATCATCATCATGATTATGATGAAAGCTGGCCTCAATTTCAGCAAAGAGTACTTCAAGGCTTGAACAAACTATGTATACAACTTGAAACAGAAAAACCTCGCTATGCCGTAGTTTATACGTCTGGTGGTGTTATATCTGTTGTTGCAGGGCATTTACTTGGTTTAAGTGCAGACAAAACTTTTGCATTGAACTGGGCAATCACCAATACCAGTTTTACCACCTTAAGATTGGTTGGTACAGAACCACAATTACTCAGTTTAAATGAACATCATTATTTAAAAGAACAAGATCGTGATTTGCTCACTTGGATTTGATCAAGGCTATATGCCATAGAGAGAAAATGGAATGAACAAAACTATATTAATTACAGGTGCAAGCTCAGGTATCGGTGCTGGGATGGCACAAGAGTTTGCAAAAAAAGGATATAACCTAGCGATCTGTGCACGTCGTTTAGAAAGGTTGTATGCTTTAAAAGATGAAATAGAACAACGCTATCAGGTAAAAGTAAGTGCGAAGGCATTGGATGTCACGGATGATGAGCAAGTCTTCCGTGTATTTAAAGAGTTTAAAGATGAGCTAGGCACTATCGATCGAGTGATAGTCAATGCTGGTGTGGGCGAAGGACGTCGTATCGGTAAAGGTAATTTTGCGATTAATAAAGCAACAGTTGAAACTAATTTTATTTCTGCGATGGCACAATGTGAAGCAGCGGTCGAAATTTTTAGATCTCAAAATTCAGGACATTTAGTTGTAATTTCGTCGATGAGTGCTTTGCGTGGTATGCCAAAACATCTTACAGCTTATGCTGCCAGTAAAGCGGGAATTGCGCATTTAGCCGAAGGGATTCGAGCTGAACTTCTTGGAACACCAATTAAAGTTTCAACGATTTATCCTGGTTACATTCGAACTGAAATTAATGAAGGTGCTGGAAAATTACCTTTTGAGGTCGATCAAGCCACAGGATCACGACTATTAGCTGAAGCAATCGAAAAGCAACCAGTCAAAGCATATGTTCCAAAGTGGCCATGGTTGCCATTGGGTTTTGCAATGAAGGTTTTACCGCTTCAGCTCGTCAATAAGCTGAGTTAAAATAACGTCTTATAAATCCCACATTTAGTGGGATTTATTTTTAAAGAAATATTTCAAAGCATCTTGTATGACGATTTGCCAAACGGCATATGAATGTCCGCCTATATATTCTTGATAGTGAACATTGTGTCCCTGATCGATTAAATCCTGAGCGACAATCGGAGAAGTTTCTAGAATGCTTAAGCTATTATTTTGTCTCGAATTTTCATAGCTATTGGCTGAAATATACCAATTGAGTTTCTTTGTATTGTCTAATGTTGAAGCTCTGATCAGTTTACTCATACCATTGATTGTATCGTTTGGATCAGATTTCCACCAAAATGAACCAGAAAGTGGCACGACGTGACTAATATCATTGGATGTTTTTAACGCCAAATAAGCAGAACTCAGACCACCTAAACTTGAACCCAATAAGACTGTTTTGTTGTGATCATGTTGATAGGGCAAATGTTGACTCATCCAAGGCAATAATTCTTCTTGAAAAAACTGTGTGTATTCTGGATTGGGGCTAAGTTCTTTAGCACGTAATTGATCATTAGGATGTCCAACAAAAACAGCCTGTATAGGTGGGAGTTGCTGTTGTTGAACCAACTGATCTAATATCTGGGGAACTTTAACTAAATGCGCATATTGCTCACCATCAAAAAAAATCAGAGTGATATATGATTTTCCGACTTGAGGTGGAGTTGCATAAATCTGAATAAGACGATCATTTCCCAAAACTTTACTTTTCAACACGGATGAAACTAATTGTTTTTCACTTTTTTCAGCCATTTGAGTTGGATCAATAAAATTGGGCGCTCGACTGAGTTTTGCGATATTTTCATTCCTCAGCGTGGTATTCGTTTTTAAGGCAATGTTTTTAGAATCAAACCACTTATGAGGATTGAAAGGGTCGAGTTGTTGTACCTTTAAAATAGCTCGACGCTGATCTCGTGATTCTTTTAAATTTGGGTTTAAATGTGGGCAGTAATTTGATAAATATCCATCGATATTCGGCGAATCCACAGCAAAACTATAACTTCCGATAAATCTTGAATCGACAATACTTTCTTTAAACCAAATATCAGTACCTTTAAGTCGAGTTAACCACTCATGATCATTACTCGGACCACCGATTAATCGCACATTGTGTTTTGCACCACGATATAAATAAATGACACGTTGGTGTGTTTCATTAAAATGTTCAATTATTGGGGTTTGATTTTTACGAATTTCCGACCAAAATTGATCGAGGAGATGATTTTTTTGCTCAGGATGCATCTGAATCTGTTTTTGGATTTGTTGAAGCACCTTACTTTTGGCATCCATATCCTCACATACAGGGGCATAGGATTGAGTGCTGACTTGTAATGAATGATTTACAGAAAGATCAGCACTTACTGCGGAACTCATTAACATCAATATAGAAAAAAATTTGATAGGATGATTCATGGATTTTAGCCTTGAATTAATTATGTAAATGATAATTATTTTCAATAATAAATAGCAATGAAAATATCAAAAAATCGTTTAAAATAGGAAATATCAAAACCTAAAATCAATTACATGTTTCTTAAATTAGCGACAATCGCACTCGTTCCAGCTTTACTTGTGCAAGGTTACCAAGTCAAGAAAAATACACCTCGTTTAGCAGAAGCTTTGGGGGAAAGAAATGGTTTGGTTGGGAATGGTCCTCAAATATCAATTTTAATTTTAGGCGATTCAGCTGCTGCTGGTGTGGGTGTGCAATTTCAAGAAGATGCGTTAAGCGGAACATTATTACAGGAACTTAGAGATCATTTTCAAATTCGCTGGTCATTAATCGCAAAAACTGGAAATTGTACTTCAGATGTGATTCGAACTATACATGCTATTAATGACGATCAGTTTGATATTGTAGTAACTTCGATAGGGGTCAATGATGTAACACAGCTCATCTCACCGCAAAAATGGATCTGCCTACAAGAACAATTATATTCACTGATCGCTGAGAAATTTTCACCCAAGCTCATTATCGCGACTGGAGTTCCACCGATGAATGAGTTTCCTGCATTACCAAATCCTTTAGCTTGGTTGTTTGGAAAATATGCCTATCAAATGAATGTTGAATTGGAAAATTGGATTGAAACACAACCAAAATTTGAATTGGTTAAATATGATTTGGATGAGTATAAACAACTCAATTTGAAGATGGCTGAGGATGGATTTCATCCAAGTAAAGAAATCTATCAGCTTTGGGCAAAAAAAATTAGTTCGATTATTCAAAATCACTTTAGATCGAAAAGTTAGACCGAAATTTGATATGACTGATATCGAAACACATCCACTTGAACCATTTGTACCTCAACAAGCCAAATTGCTCATGCTTGGCAGTTTTCCTCCGCCGAAAGCAAGATGGAAAATGGATTTTTATTATCCGAATTTTCAAAATGATATGTGGAAAATATATGGGTTGATCTTTTTTCAAGACCCTCATTATTTTCTAGACCGTGAAAATAACCAATTCAAAGAGCAAATGCTGAAAGATTTTCTAAATGAGTTGGGCATTGCAATATTTGATACAGCCTATCAAGTACGGCGTTTGAAAGGCAATGCCTCAGATCAATTTCTAGAAATCGTTACACCGACAGATATGTTTCTATTGCTTAAAAAAATTCCATATTGTCGAGATATTATAACCACAGGTGATAAAGCAACTGAGACCTTATTAAAGTCAATGAATGCATCTGTACAGACTAAAGTTAAAATCGGTACAGTCGTGGATCTGCAATTTGATAACAAAGATATCCGAATCCATCGTATGCCATCTTCTTCAAGAGCTTATCCTTTAGCTCTTGAAAAGAAAGCCGAATACTATCGTGAACTTTTCCAGTCAATTGGATTAATTTAACAACCTGTTAAAGTCAATCGAGATGCTTATTACACATCATAATCTACATAATCCCACAAGTTTAAACGTGATTTAATTTCTTTACGAATATGTGGAAGCATATTGAGTAGAGTACCATCAATCCATAAAGATAATGCTTGAGCAGATAATTCTTGTCCTTCTTCATCAACTAAGCGGGCACCCTTCACAATCACGAGCGTTTGTTCTGAGACAGAGGTTTCAATGCCTTTGAACAAAACTTGTAACTCATGACCATTGTCTAAAATTAACCAAGCCAATTCCATTTGAACATTATGGTTAGATTTTAACGTGATAGAACCTTCAACTAAGTTTTCATCAGTAAGGCAATCATAATCAACACTAATTTTAGCTAAATACCATTCATGCTGAGATAAATCTTCAAGTGATAAAAAAGGGGTGAGTATGTCGTTCAGATTATACTGTCGACTAAGATCAAAAAAATGCATGGGAGTAGAGTAGAACCAAGGGTTCAAAAAATAAAACGTGAATAATAATGCAATTTATCCTGGTTGTACAAACCAGTCACAACAAACAATTTACATCATCCATTCGATTGGGAGATAGGACAAAGACTTGAACATAAATCTCTGAAAACGAGTCGTTTCAGGGTCATGATCATGTATTAACTTTTCTTCACCTCGTTGTTCTTCCCATCTTAAGTTTCGATGTGCATCCAAATGTAGTTGATAGGCAACTTTGGGAAGATTTTCATCTAAAGATTGAGATATCTCTGTTTTAAAATCGGCTGACTCAATGATCAGTCCAAGTTCAGTATTCAAATACGCTGAACGTGGATCAAAATTGAATGTTCCAATAAAAACTTTATCATCTACAGTAAAAAATTTAGCATGAAGCCGCGACGCATTTTTTCCTTTCGCAGGAATAACATTACCCGTCATAATTTCATACCAAGTCCGATCAGACCGTTCAATATAAGGTTTAAACTCGTAAAGTTTTACATCTGACCTTAAGAGTGAGGTTCGATATTTTTGATAAAATGCATGAACAATCGGGACATCATTTGCCAAATATGAGTTTGTTAAAACTCGAACTTTGACATTCTGCTCACTCAATTGTTTGAGTAAAGACTCACCATGAACAGTAGGAACAAAATAGGCAGACACCAAGTTTATTTCTTGAGCAGGTTTCCCCATAATGGATTTGAACTGATTAAACAGCAGTTCATGAGATTGAGCTTTCGCTCTGATTTTATTGGGGCTGTCTGCAACAAAATGAGCTTTAGACCAGCGAATAGGATGTTTTTTTAAATTTTCTTCTAAAAAACGTTCTGCTTGATCAATACGTTTTTTAGTTTCAGCACCTTGAAAATTTTGCTTGGTTGAATAATACGATCTTAAATGCGCCAATTCTTTTTGAGACTCAGGAATTATTTGCTGAATATCATAACTCAGCTCATCATTCCAAAATTGGTGAAACACCGTGTTTGCAGCTGAAACTGATTGCCCTGCAAATAAAATATCCATATCCGCGAATTGAAAATTGTCACTGGCATCAAAATATTCATTACTGATATTACGCCCCCCAGTAACAGCAATCGCTCCGTCAGCAATAATCAGTTTGTTATGCATTCTATGATTGATTTTATTAAAGCGAAACACATAATCCAAAACTCTAAAGCTGCGAAATTTGTAGGGATTGAATAGCTTAATTTCGATATTGGGGTGTTCAGACAATGCACTTAAGGTCGAGTCTAATTGAGTGCCATTTTGATCATCAATTAACAGTCGAACCTTCACATTACGATCAGCTGCTTTAAGTAGGTCAGACAATAAATGCTGACCAATCACATCATTTTCCCAGATATAGTACTGTAAATCGATCGTATGTTGTGCTTCACGTATTAAATGAACACGTGAAGCCATACTCATAAAAGGATCATGAAGCGGTAAGAATGCAGTTAAACCTTGTTCAATATTGCGTTTTGTTTCTGGTGTATTGCTGAGCCAATGTGTTGTATGAGGTTGGATTGGGGCTTGTTTTATACTTGTATTCATCGCCAAATTACATCCAGTTAAAATAAAGAATGTGAGTAAACACAATATATATCGCAACATAAGCATCAAAGCTGTCGTTCCTAAATCTTATTATTCAGTTGTATGGCTATAATATCATCAATCAAATAGTTGAATGTTTTTATCAAAAGCGGTTACTGTAACTTATCTGTTAAATCTTAATTTACAAAGGAAGTTTTCATCATGAAATCACGTGCAGCGGTGGCATTCGGTCCAGGTCAGCCATTACAAATTGTTGAATTAGATGTTGCTCCACCACAAGCTGGTGAAGTATTGGTGAAAATTACGCATACAGGTGTTTGTCATACTGATGCATTTACACTTTCTGGTGAAGACCCAGAGGGCGTATTCCCTGCGGTACTGGGTCACGAAGGTGCAGGTATTGTAGTTGAAGTTGGTGAAGGTGTAACCAGTGTAAAACCAGGTGATCATGTCATTCCACTTTATACTGCAGAATGTGGCGAATGTTTGTTCTGCAAATCAAATAAAACAAACTTATGTGTCTCTGTACGTGCCACTCAAGGTAAAGGTGTTATGCCTGATGGAACGACTCGATTCTCGTATAACGGCGAACCTATCTACCATTATATGGGATGTTCAACATTCAGTGAATACACAGTTGTTGCCGAAGTATCGTTAGCAAAAATTAATCCTGAAGCAAACCCTGAACACGTTTGTTTATTGGGTTGTGGCGTGACGACTGGTATTGGTGCGGTTCACAATACTGCAAAAGTACAGGAAGGTGACACTGTTGCTGTGTTCGGTTTAGGTGGTATTGGTTTAGCAGTTGTTCAAGGTGCTAAACAAGCCAAAGCTGGCCGGATTATTGTAGTGGATACTAATCCAGAAAAATTTAAATTGGCTGAGCAGTTTGGTGCTACAGATTTCCTCAATCCTAAGGACTATGATCAACCTATTCAACAAGTCATTGTAGAGATGACTGGCTGGGGTGTTGATCATTCATTTGAGTGTATCGGTAATACAAACGTAATGCGTTCAGCGCTTGAATGTGCACACCGTGGTTGGGGGCAATCTGTCATTATCGGTGTGGCTGGTGCAGGTCAAGAAATCTCAACTCGTCCATTCCAATTAGTGACTGGACGTAAATGGATGGGTACAGCATTTGGTGGTGTAAAAGGTCGTACTCAATTACCAAAAATGGTTGAAGATGCGATGAAGGGTGACATTCAATTAGAACCTTTTGTTACTCATACTATGGGGCTAGAAGACATTAATAAAGCCTTTGACTTAATGCACGAAGGTAAATCAATCCGTACAGTTGTACATTTTTAATTGGGCAATAAAAAACGGGCGATATGCCCGTTTTTTTGTTTTTAAGCGGTAGCTTTCAAAACTTCTGCAATTGATTCAGCCACATAATCAATATTATTCAAGTTTAATCCTGCTGCGCACATACGGCCACTACGGACTAAATAAATACCATATTTATCTTTCAAAATATCCACTTGTTCGCCAGTCAAACCTGTATAACTGAACATACCTTGTTGTTTTACTAGATAGCTAAAGTCACGTTCAGGCAGAGCCGCACTCAATTTAGCATTTAACAATTCACGCATTTTAATAATACGTTCACGCATTTCTTGTAATTCAGCTTGCCATTGAGCAGTTAGATCTGCGTTGTTTAACACGTTTTCAACCAACAATGCACCTGTGCTTGCTGGACTAGAATAAATACGGCGTACAGTTGCTTTTAATTGTCCAAGCACTTTTTGAGCAGTAGCTTGATCATCACAGACAAATGTTAAGCCGCCGACACGCTCACCATACAGTGAGAAGATTTTTGAGAATGAATTACTCACAATGAAATTCATACCTGATTTATCTAAAGCACGAATAAGGTATGCATCTTCTTCAAGACCTTTACCGAAACCTTGGTAAGCGATGTCAAGGAATGGAATAAGATCATTCGTCTTAAGTACTTCGATCACTTGATCCCATTCTGCTGGCGTTAAATCTGCACCAGTTGGGTTATGGCAGCAAGGATGAAGCAAAACAATACTTTTTGCTTTTAGTGTTTTTAATTCCTCAAGCATTGCTGGAACGTTAACGCCATTTGTATCAGCATCAAAATAAGGATAGAAATGAGATTGGATACCAGCGCCATTAAAAATTGCGATATGGTTATCCCAAGTTGGCTGACTTACCCAGATATCTGACTCAGGGAAATATTTTTTCAAAAAATCAGCACCAACTTTAAGTGCACCTGAGCCACCAAGTGTTTGAATCGTGACAGCACGACCATCTTTACGCGCTTGACTATCAGGACCTAAAACTAATGCTTGAGTCGCTTCGTTATAAGATTTCAAACCATCCATTGGTAAATAAAGTTTAACTTTATCGTTGCTCGGTTCAATATTTTTGTACGCAGCTTTGACCGCATTTAACTGAGGTACAATACTGTCTTCGTTATAATATAGACCAATACTCAAATTCACTTTTTGAGTACGCTCATCTTTACTATATTCTTCCATAAGTGAAAGAATAGGGTCACCTGCATAAGCATCTACATGATGAAACATGGTCTAAATTTCCTAAAATGTTCAAAGTAAAAAGTTTAATCGGATAATATATATAATTTCCGCACGATCACAAGATCGAATTACAGGACTAATTTTTATAAAACTCAATACTTTTACTTATAACCGAATTTTTTTGATTGTCTTTAATTTACTGAATTATATAAATAAAAATTAAACTAACACTAAAATACAAAATCTACTGTTAGAATTTGAATCACATTTTTAAAGCTATTTGAGTATATATATGCGACTAAATGCTGAGATCACCAAATCAAATGCGAATCAACGTCAACCTGCTCTTGTTCTGATTCATGGTCTTTTTGGTAGTTTATCGAACCTCGGCATGCTCGCGAGAGCATTTCAGGAAACGCATGATGTCATCCAAATTGATTTGCGTAATCACGGTTTATCACCTCATTCTAATCAAATGAGTTATCAACTCATGGCGCAAGATGTTGTAGAAACTTTAGATGATATGAATGTGCAACAATTTCACATCATTGGTCATTCGATGGGGGGGAAAGTTGCTATGCACTTAGCAAACCTTGTACCACATCGAGTAGTTAAGTTGATTGTACTTGATATGGCACCCGTCGCTTATCAAAAATCTCATCATGATCAAATTTTCAAAGCTTTAGAAGAAGTTCAAAAAGCTCAAGTTGTTTCAAGAAAGGAGGCAACCGAGTTGATGCAGAAATATATTAATGAAATTGGCGTTATTCAATTTCTGCTCAAATCTTTCCGCAATGGACAGTGGCTATTTAACTTAGATGCACTTAAACAACAATATTTTCAGATTTTGTCATGGGAACGTCTTAATCCACAATCGAATGAAACTTTGTTTTTAAAAGGAGAATTATCCGATTATATTAATCTCGAGCGCGATAACGATCTTATTCGGTTTCAATATCCTAAAGCTAAATTTGTGACGATTGATGGCACTGGACATTGGTTACATGCAGAAAAACCAAGTGAGGTTATCAAAAACATTAAAGATTTTTTATAATAAATTAATAATAAGTTTAGATTATTTTTATATTAGTCGATACCTACTTAATATAAGTAGGTATTTTTTTTTAATTAAAATCGGAATTATTTAATTCTAAGATGTCGAATTATCAAATAAATTCATTATTGTGTCGTATTTCATTATTTTTTATGCATTTTGTCTATTTAATATTCACAAGTGATAAAAATTATGTATCATGCAGAAATGGTATTTGTATTAATTTAATCCATTTAAGTGTTATTATTATCACGTATTTTAAAATTAATGATGATTAATAATCATTATTAACGAAATTTAAATACTGATTAATTAAATTCTAAATTTTTACGCTGATTTTTGTATTCGTCATTTTGATGGGTTGTTATTTTCGAATAGGTGAACTATGAGCATTCTGGATCTGAATAGAGCTGATCATTTACAGTCCAAAGCTGTGCCTTTGCATCTAACACTGTCAGATGACTTTAAATTTGCACTCGATTTACTGCCCAATTTGATTTGGGTCAGTCACACCAACTCAGGGTATTGTAATCTCGCACTTAAACAATATATCGGTGCGGATACGCAAATCTTACGTGACGTAGACTGGCTTAAATTTGTTCATCCTGATGATGCTGAACATCTTTATCAGATTTGGAATGATGCTCAAAAAAACGGTCAGAAATTTGAAAAAGAGTGTCGTATAAAAAATAAATCAGGTGAATATCTTTGGTTCTTAATGCTTGCTGAACCTAAGGTGATTCAATCCAACCAGCAAAATTGGATGATAAGTTGCACAAATATCCATGATCGTACAATCAAAATGCGTGAAACTGCTGAGGCCTTGCGTGCCAATACAGATATGCTCGATGTCAGCGTAGACTGTATAAAAATTATCACACCAGATGGCAAGCTTGAACACATGAACAAATCTGGATGCATGGCATTACTGGGTCAAGAGCGTGTTAAGAAATTTGGAATGGATTGGTTAACGCTGTTACCACCTGAAGTACGTGAACAGGGGGCAAAAGCGATTAAAACAGCAGCTCGAGGGAAGAATGCCCGTTTTGCGGGGATGAGCACACACGGCGATACTGTGATGTATTGGGATAATATTTTAACACCTGTGCATGATGAACAAGGAAATACGACCAGTATTCTCTGTGTATCACGTGATATTACCCGTCAACGTGTTGCCGAAGCTAAACTAAAAATCAGCAGTGAATATGATGATCTGACTGGTCTGATGAATCGTCGTGCCTTCAAAAATAAATTAAAAGCGGCGATTTCACAAGCAAATCGTGAAAAAACACTTATTGGTATGATGTTTATTGATCTCGATCATTTTAAAAACATTAACGATACTTTAGGTCATCCTGCTGGAGATCATCTACTTAAAGTCTTATCTAAACGTCTGCAAAAGAGTTTAGATCGCAAGTGTATTGTTTCACGTTTAGGTGGAGATGAATTTGCAATTATTGTCTCAGGGATGACCTCAGAAGAAGAATTACATCAAACCACACAGAAAGTGCTTAAACAAAATATTGCCCCCATTACTTATGCAGGAAAAGTGATTAATAGTGGGATGAGTATTGGATGTGCCATTTATCCTAAAGATGCTCAAGATGTATTCGGATTGATGAAATGTGCGGATACCGCTCTAAATGATCTTAAAGAAAAAGGTCGTGGTGGGTATCGTATGTATGATGACGAAATGTTTGCACTTGCTGAAAAGAAGATGCAACAACTTGATACTGCTCGCTATATCATACAGGACAATTTAATCGAACCGTATTATCAACCTAAGGTTCGCTTAGATAACTGTCAGCTAATCGGATTTGAGGCTTTGATGCGTTGGCATGATACACAGCAGCAACTTCATTATCCAGCTTCAATCTCAGAAGCGTTTAACGATTATGAGCTGGCCAGTAAAATCAGTGAAATCATGCATCAAAAGATTTTCAGTGACATGGCAGATTGGATGTCTAAGGGCGTTCAACTTGTACCGATCTCAATTAATGCCTCTCCAGTTGAATTCATGCGTGACAATTATGCAGAATTGTTAATTCAACGTTTAGAACGACATCAAATTCCTGCTCATTTAATCGAGGTTGAGATTACAGAACATATTCTGGCTGAGCGTGGAATAGAATTTGTGATTCGAGCACTACAAAAGCTCAAAAATTATGGTCTTCGAATCTCATTGGATGATTTCGGAACCGGTCATTCTTCAATGACGCATTTAAGAGATTATCCTGTCGACTGTCTCAAGATTGATTATGCTTTTGTGAATCGAATGAATGAGGAGAAGTCAATCAATTCAATTGTAGAGGGCATTGCTAAGCTCGGACCTATTCTGTCATTGGATGTGATCGCAGAAGGTGTCGAAACATGCCAACAGCTCTTAAGTCTTCAGGATGTTGGCTGTGCATATGGTCAAGGCTTTTTATTTAGCCAAGCGATTTGTAAGTCTGAGGCTGAGCAACTGATGCTCAAACAAGTATGTGCTATAAAAGATTGGCTTCCTACAGATAAGCAATAAACCATTGATATATTTGAGTTATGATTGATATAACAATATTTTTTATATAAATTGCTTGTCAATCAGCCTATTTATGCGTATTTTACTTTTAAGGGTTATATTTTAGATAATTTGATGAAAACGACACACTTGATTACTAACGCTTATTATTATTTTTGGCAATTTAACATCTAGTTGCCTAGACGCGTTCGGGCAACAAAAATGTTGCCCATCAAGTTTATACCTGATTGGCAACACCAATCAGGTTTTTTTTCATCTCAACAAATATAGGAGCATCTCATGAAAACATTGAATACTTTTTATTTTAGCAACGGTTATTGGTTCTATTTTAGTCAAGAACAAAACCCAGCCAATAGACACCTCACGCTCAAATAAAAGATAGGGCAATTGCTGCCCAAAGGAATTCAAGATGAATGCAATTAATTCTCAGCTTATAACCACAGCTCAACATACTTTAGAAAAAAAATTAAGCTTACCATTAGAACTAAAATCAGCTTTACCAGTTAGTCCGATAGTTTCACTTCAAATTCGTCAACATCGCCAAACAATACAAGACATTTTAGCGGGTCATGATCCACGTTTATTGGTCATTACTGGTCCATGTTCGATTCATGATCCTAAAGCAACCCTCGAATACGCACAAAAATTAAAACAACTGCAAGAACAAGTCAAAGATCAGATTTTCATCGTGATGCGTACTTATATTGAAAAACCTCGCACCACTGTAGGATGGAAAGGCTTCTTGTATGATCCAGATTTAAATGGTTCAGCAGATATGCAAAAAGGACTTGAACAGTCTAGATCACTCTTCATTCAAATTGCTGAAATGGGTTTGCCGTTGGCCACAGAAATCTTAAGCCCAATGGCAACAGGATATTTTGATGATTTGATTTCATGGGGCGCGATTGGGGCGAGAACAAGCGAATCGCAAATTCACCGTGAAATATCTAGCCATATGCCTTATAGCATTGGGTTCAAAAATGGTACAGATGGATCAATCCAAATTGCATTGGATGCCATTCAGTCCGCTTCACAACCGCATCAATTTCTTGGTTTAAGTCAAGATGGTGGTCCAAGCATTTTATCTTCAAAGGGTAATCCGCACGCACATTTGATCTTACGTGGATCGAATCAGGGTACAAATTACCAATTCGCTGAAATTAAAAAGATTCAAGAAAACAATAATCATGTATTACCAGCTTTGATTATTGATTGTAGCCATGGGAATAGTGCTAAAAATCCATTGAATCAACCTGCTGTATTAAAGCAAATTGTGAATGAACGACCTCAAACACAAGTCCGTGGCGTCATGCTAGAAAGCTTTTTAGTCGATGGCAATCAGAAAATTTCTGATCACATGACTTATGGTCAATCAGTGACTGATGGATGCTTGGGTTGGTTAAATACAGAGCAATTGATTTTGGATGTTGCTCAACAACTCTCCTAATATAATTCGTAAAAAAGAACCCATGAAATATGGGTTCTTTTTTTTTTGCCTTTAAGATTTGAATGTTTGTTTAAAGCATTAAATATTTGATGAAACAGCTGAAATAACCTTATATTTCTATTAGTATTTTAAGTATTTAATATTTATAACTTGGGGAAATTAATGTTCAGTAATGAATTACTTAGCGAAGCTCGGCAATTCATGTTCAGATTGCTTAAAAGCGTTTTTGAACATGAGGGATCAGATTTATTTATTTCAGCTGATTTTCCTCCAAGTATGAAACATCAAGGTTCAATGAAGCCTTTAAGTTCTCAAGCTTTGACTGCAGAAAAAACAAAACTATTCGCTTATAGCTTAATGAATGAAAAACAAAGAGCAGAATTTGAGAGTGAATTAGAATGTAATTTTGCCATTAATGTCCCAGATGTATCGCGCTTTCGCGTGAATGTTTTTCAACAGCAACTTAATGTAGGGATGGTCATTCGTACCATTACCTCTGAAATTCCAAACTTTGAAAAGTTGAAATTACCAGAAACATTGAAAGATGTGGTAATGGAAAAGCGAGGTTTAATTCTAGTGGTTGGTGGCACTGGATCGGGTAAATCTACTTCACTTGCTGCCATGATTGATTACCGTAATGAGAACTCAGCAGGGCACATCATTACTGTAGAAGATCCAGTTGAATACGTGCATAAACATAAAAAATCAATGGTCACTCACCGAGAAGTCGGAGTGGACTGTCACTCATGGCATAATGCGCTTAAAAATACACTTCGTCAGGCACCAGATGTAATTTTAATTGGCGAAATCCGTGATACGGAGACCATGGAGCATGCGATCGCTTTTGCAGAGACTGGTCATCTGTGCTTAGGCACGTTACATTCGAATAATGCCAATCAAACCTTGGATCGAATTATCAACTTTTTCCCTGAAGAACGGCGCAATCAGTTGCTTATGGATCTTTCATCAAATATGAAAGCCATTATTTCTCAACGTTTAGTTCGAACTGAAGATGGTGTCGGACGTAGAGCTGCTGTAGAAGTCATGCTAAATACACCTTTAGTTTCTGATTTGATTTTGAAAGGTAACTTTCATGAGTTGAAAGAAATTATGACCAAGTCGCGAGAACTTGGTATGCAAACATTTGACCAAGCATTATTTGATTTATATAACGAAGGTGCGATCAGTTATGATGAAGCCATTCGTAATGCTGACTCTAAAAATGAATTACGTCTACAGATTAAGCTAAAAAGTACACGCGTCCGAGAGAATGCTGAAACCTCTTCACAAACCTTCAGTATGTTTGATGAAAATGCAGAGAGCTAATTAAATAAAAAAGCCTTCATCTGAAGGCTTTTTTTTGGACAAATTTTTAGCTATCTAGACCGCTTTAACTTTAGTTTGAACAACGAAGCGGTAAAACAGCAAGCTCAAAAGCGTCAATATCGCGCATAATATATATGCAATCGAATACTGATAGTGTGTGATCACAATACCTAGAATAAAAGAACCTAATGCGATGCCAATATCGTAAAAGGTGTAAAAAGTTGAACTCGCATGTCCAACTCGTTCACGTGCTACAGCTTGAATGGCTTGCGTTTGGAGACATGGCTGAGCAGACCCAAAGCCTATACCAATAAAGACAGCAGATATCAATAATCCGGCAGCAGAATGAATTTGGCTTAGAATGAATAGCCCAATGCTAAAGCTCACAATCGCTGGATAGACAACGTAGGCAGGACCCTTAGAGTCATATAACTTTCCTGTGAAGGGTCTTAGAAGCATCATGGAAATTGCAAAAATAGCAAAGAATAAGCTCGCATAGTTCAATAAATTTTTTGATTCAGCATATGTCGAGATAAAAGACATGATACTTGCATAAGAAAATGAGATGAGCATCGCCATCATCGCAACAGGTAAAGCTTTAATCTCAACAAAATCATGAACACTAATTTTTGTTTTGCGCTTAACAGTTTGAAATTGTGTCTGGATCGGAATCAAAAAGCAGAACAAATAACCAATAAAAACAATTGCAGCTAAAAGTGTAGCCACTGGAATATATCCCCATGGTTGAATGAGAATCAAGCCCAACATGGGTCCTAGTACAATGGCAAGATTGACTGACATGACAAAATAGCCCATGCCTTCACCTTTACGCTGATTTGGAATGAAGTCATTGACGATTGGTATCATGGCAGTGGTCAAAATACTGAACCAAATTCCTTGTAGTAACCGAATGACCAGTAATAGGGTTAGATTATCAGCAAAGATATAAGCGAAAGAGAGCAGTACAAAAAATGACTCAGAGATATAAAGTGCTTTTTTAAGCCCAATCTTCTCGATAATGAGACCGGTAAACGGTCGTATTGCGATCGATGAAGCTAGAAATAAAGTCAGTGCAAGCCCAGCTTGGGTAATATTACCATTTAAATCATTAAGAATATAAATTGGCAATATCGTTGTCTGAGCAAAATAGAAGATGAAAATAAATAAGTTATTAATTAGACACAGAATAAAAGATTTATTCCATAGATGCTCAGCATGTATAGAAGACATAGACAACCTTGAAATATTGAACCATTAAAAGCTTCAATCTGTGCCAAATAAAATTATTTTTGGTTTTGGTCAGCAATGAAGTAGGGAGAGAAGTTGAATTAATTATAATCAAATTACATGAAAATTACATCAAAAAGTGAGCCATTCATCCGAAAATGTATAAATAAAAAACCAGTCCGTAGACTGGTCATAAATATCACAAACCTGATTCATAATCTGTATTTGAGAGAAGTTGTTCTACATCTGCCAAATTAGATGGTTTAATTTTGTAGATCCAGCCTTTGCCATAGGGATCATCATTTACAAAATCTGGATCATCTTCTAGATTTTCATTAATTTCTACAACTACACCACTTACAGGAGCATGAATATCAGAAGCTGTTTTCACAGACTCAACTACACCCGCTTGTTCACCAGCAGTCAATTCACGACCTACTTCAGGTGCTTCTACATAGACAAGATCACCCAATGCATCTTGTGCGTGATCTGAGATCCCAGTAACAACGAGATCACCTTCAATACGTACCCATTCGTGTGTGCGAGCATATTTAAGCTCTGAAGGATGATTCATCACGACTCCTCAATTCGATTTGAAAAATTTTCTTGTGTTATACAGTGTTTTATTTAAAAACGAAAGTTCTATAAATATGGATCTTTACGCCAACTGCTTGGACTTCGACCACTCCAACGTTTAAATGCACGACTGAAATTCGCAACATCTGAATAACCGAGTTCATCTGCGATTTGTTCAAGTGAATAGTCAGTACGTGACAGTAGGGAGGTTGCATGACGATATCGAACTTCATCCACTAAGGTTGAAAAAGAAGTTCCTTCTGCAGCCAACTGACGTTTCAGTGTACGATCAGACATATGCAGGCGATCCGCCACATTTTCAATACTTAAGTAGTGCTGTTCAGAATGTGTCAAAATATCGCGAACACGCATTGAAATTCGACGGCGTTCTCCAAGCTCTGATAGTTCTGCTTCACACTGATTAATTGCAATTTGACTGGCAATCGGATCTGCGTTAACCATCTTCAAGCCTAAATAACTTTTATCGAAACTGGCAAGAAAATGAGTCTGGTCAAAATGAATAATCGTTTTAGGGTGTAGACGACTGATGTATTTGTCAAAGCCTTCAGGTTTAGGAAAGTCGAAATTAATTTCGCCATACAAATCATTTATGCCTGTCAGTGCTTTTGCCATGGTAATGACACCAAAAGTCAAAGCCATGACAATTTCAGTTCTCAGCGGTTCAAGATCAATATCACATTGTAACTGCAAAGAAACTTGTTCTGTAAATGTCGAAAAATGAAATTGCAGAAAAGGCATACGCAGTTGTATAAAGCGGTTGGCTAAAATAAGTGCATCAGTAATCTCATTCGAAGTCATAATGGCATAGCCAATAAAACCATGGATAGAAATCCGCATTTGGTTACCAAGATGATAACCAAGAGAACTTTCACCTGTCATTTTGCGCGCGAGAATAATCATCTCATTCGCTACATGTAGTGGAATTCTAAATTCAGGATCGGCAAGTTGCTCGTTGGTGAATCCAAAGGGAGCGAATAGCGACTCAGCACTATAACCCCAACGAGAAACAACATCTAAAAGTAAGAGTCCGTAAACACCTGGAATGCCTAAATCTGGGCGAACTGAAACTGTTTTCATGTGCGATCCATTGCTTTACACAATTTTTTTCATAATTTTTGGTGAAAATAATACTGACATAAATTCCAGATAGAAAATACCAATTTTGTCGGACAAATCTAGTGTGAAACCGATGTTTAAGCCTTAAAAACGACAATTTTTGTGGTTGAAATCAACAAAACATCACCATGCTGATTTTTTGTTTGTGTGACATAACTCACAATTCCGCGATCTAGCTTTGTTTTAGAAGGATTGATAGCAACAATTTCAACTTCTACATGCAAACGATCACCAGCACGAGCTGGTTTTGGCCATCTTAAGCTTGACTCTGAACCGATAAGCCCCTTGGCAATTGGAAAACATTCAGTCCAAAGACGCATGGTAATGGCTGACGTTTGCCAACCACTGGCTGCGATACCTTGAAAAATAGGATGATCTTTCGCAGCCTCTTCATCAGTATGAAAGACTTGAGGGTCGTATTTTTGTGCAAATTCTTTAATTTCTTCGAGTGTTAACTCATATTCACGACTTTTAAACTGATCACCCACTTTTAAATCATCAAGATAAAGCATCTTCGTCTAATTCCTTGTCTTTCACTTTTTGTTCAACTAAAAATCCACCCGTTTGGCGTTGCCAAAGTTGGGCATAAATTCCATTCTGTTGGATCAGCTCATCGTGAGATCCTTGTTCTACGATATTTCCTTGATCCAAAACAATTAATCGATCCATTTGAGCAATGGTTGAAAGTCGGTGTGCAATTGCAATTACCGTTTTACCTTCCATCAAGTCATCAAGGCTTGCCTGAATCGCCGCCTCAACCTCTGAATCGAGTGCGCTGGTTGCTTCATCCAAAATCAAAATTGGAGCATCTTTTAGGAATACCCGTGCGATTGCTATACGCTGTCTTTGCCCACCAGATAATTTTACACCACGCTCACCCACATAAGCGTCATATCCTGTCTGACCACGTAGATCTGTAAGCTGAGGGATAAACTCTTCTGCTCGAGCTTTACGGACAGCTTCATACATTTCTTCATCAGTCGCTTCAGGTCGACCATATTTAATATTCTCAGCAACACTTCGATGCAGCAAAGAAGTATCCTGCGTCACGAGAGCAATGTTTTTTCTTAAACTATCTTGGGTGACTTCATCAATCGCTTGGCCATCGATATAAATTTTACCTTGTTGGGTTTGATAAAAATGAAGTAGTAGTTGGATCAGTGTCGATTTTCCAGCACCAGACCGACCGACAATTCCAATTTTTTCACCCGGTTTAATTTCTAAATTCAAGTGATTAATAACATTTTTTTGATTATATGCAAAGCTCACATTATCAAATTTAATTGCACCAGAGTGTACCTCGAGTGGCAGTGCAGCTTCTTTGTCTTGAATTGCTATTGGTTTTGCTAGCGTGGTCATCCCATCTTGGATGGTACCAATATTTTCAAATAAGGCTGAAGTTTGCCACATCATAAAAGAAGCCATACTATTCAGCTTTAAAATCATGGCTGTCGTTGCGGCGATCACACCGATGTTTGCTTCACCAATAAACCAAAGCCAAACTGCTGTACCTAAAACGCCAAAGAATAAAATTGCGGTCAGTAGATTAATGCTAATTTCATAAGCAGTTCCCAGACGCATCTGGGTATACACCGTCTTCATAAAAAGTTGCATAGACTCTTTGGCATATTGGCTTTCACGACCAGCATGTGCAAACAATTTTACTGTTTGTATATTTGTATAAGCATCAGTCACACGACCAGTCATCACCGCGCGTGCATCAGCCTGCTTTTTTGAAATTTTTCCAAGTCGCGGGATAAAGAAGGATGCCGCGCCAATGAATAAAATCAACCATGCCATCAAGGGAATAAGGAGTAGAGGGGAGACGTTTCCTAAAACCACACTGATGGTAATAAAATAAATCACCACATAAGTAACGATATCCCCCAAAATTACCCAAAATTCACGAACAGCAAGTGAAGTTTGCATGACTTTAGCTGACAATCGACCTGCAAAATCATTGTGAAAAAAGTCCAAGCCTTGAAGAAGTAATAAATTGTGAAAACGCCAACGCAAGCGCATTGGAAAGCTGCTGAATAATATCTGATGCCTTATGATTGATTGCAAACTTGCAAAGAAAATATTAGCCAGTAGAAAACCAGATAAAATCATTAGATTTGTTTGGTTATTTTCGAGAAAATTTTGAGGCGTCGATGCGGATAACCAATCGACTAAATGACCAATTTGAGAGAAGAAAATAGCTTCAAATGAAGCTGTTGCTGCAGTAAATAACACCAACGCCAGGAGATAACGCTTAACTCCTGATGCTGCTTGCCAAACAAATGGAAAAAATTTCTTCGGCAAGGGCTGATTTAAATCTTTGGATGGATATGGATCAACGAGTCTTTCAAACCACTGCAGCATACGACTAATCTTAATTCATCTAATCAAAACTCAGTTTACTGTGTCTTGAGGAATCTTGAAATCATTCCCAGAAGGAATCTGGAATATTTTTAATCCGAATTCAGGTAGAATCGCCAAAAGATGATCAAAAATATCGGATTGGATCGCCTCATAAGCCACCCATGCTGTCGTGTTTGTAAAAGCATAAATTTCTATAGGCAAACCTTCACCTGTCGGTTGTAATTGACGAACGATTAAAGACTGATTTTGTGCAATACCTGGATGATTTTTTAAATAGTATTCAATATATGCGCGGAATGTTCCTAAATTGGTTAAACGACGTTGGTTATTGACCCCATTATTTGCATATTGCTGATTAAAGTTTTTTAACTCAGTTTGTTTCTCATCCAGATATTTTTCTAAAATCAGAAATTCTTTAAGTTTGCTGTATTCCATTGCAGATAAGAAGTGAACACTATTTTGATCGATATAGAGTGCACGTTTAATACGACGAACACCTTGCTCTTGCATACCTCTCCAGTTCTTAAAAGTATCTGTCACCAAACGATTGGTCGGAATAGTGGTATAGGTCTTATCAAAGTTTTGTACGGTCACCGTATGTAATGACATATCAATGACATCGCCATCCGCATTTAAGGTTGGCATTTCAATCCAATCACCAATTCGAACCATGTCATATGAAGAGATTTGAACTGAAGCCACTAGAGATAGAATTGTATTTTGGAAAACCAGCATGAGCACTGCTGCCATTGCCCCGAAACCTGCCAATAGCGTGAAAACATCTTTTTTTAGAAATGTTCCTAAGACCATCAGAGCACAAACAACAAAAATAATCAGTTTAACTAACTGTAAATAACCCTTAATTGGCTTATTGTGGGATTTAGGATTACGTTGATAAATAATATTAAAGATGGTGAGAAGCTGACTAATTGCCAAGGCAATGGTCAAGAAAATGAAGGCTTGTGCAAACATCTGAATCAATGTAATGACTTTTTCAGACAGGTGTGGAACCGTCACAATTCCATTCATAATAACCAATGCTGGGACAATGTTTGCAATTCTTCGAATAACGCTATGTTCCGCTAAGACATCACTATAACTAAAACGTAGTTTGCTAATAATTTTGCGAATACCACGGACGACCACTTGTTTAGCAATAAAATTTGCGATAAATGCAATGAGAATAAGAATGCTCAGAGAGGTCAACATCTCTAACCAAGGAAATTGATCTGACCATTCTTGGATTTGAGTTACAAAATTTAATCTGTCCAACTTGATCACCTCTAAATGAATTGGCATTAGCTTAATGGTTTAAGTTATTAAATTTATTAGAGTTAACGTTTATCAAACAGAATAGATTAAATAAATTACTTGAAACATTTTATGAACTTCTATTTTAAATAAAATTAAAGTGAAGTAAGGCACACTATAAAATTTCCTAGATTATCGTCATTACATTTTTAAATTATAAAGCTTATCTTGAAACCAGATTTTTTTTCATTCTCAATCTCACTGTATTCTTAACCTTCGCGAAAGTTCCTGAAAGAAGCATTATTGAGCTTGTGCATTTTCAGCATTTATAAATTGAAAAAATAATGTGAGAAAATCAATCGATTATTTTTTTGAGCTCCCCCAAATACCATCAATTGAAAAAAAAATCGAATTAGAGAATAGAAGGCGAGCGCAGAAAATTGATAGACTCATCTCGTGATGGTTGGAAGCAGCAATATGACTTAAAGCATCTTAATCGTGAATTTATACCTGCTACACCGCAATCTGAATCACACATTAAGCGTAAAAAAAGCCTAATAAATTAGGCTTTAGAGTAATTTACCACATTAAATCATCTGGAATAACATAAGCTGCATATGGATCTTCCTCATCTGTAATAGCTTCATTTTTCTCAGCATTATTCACAATAATAAATCCTTCGACTTTTTCATTAATCCGCTCAGATAGCGCTCTTGGTAGAACTGCATAACTGGCTTGATCTTTAGCAATGACTAATGTGCCTGCCACGAGTGCATTGTAAACTTGTTGATTAATATAAATTTTCTTGATTTTATTTTCATCAACGAACTGGTAGCTGATTTCACCATCAATATCTTTGATTTTATGTTGACCAATCATTTGCACTACTGCTGCACGTAATGCTTTTTCATCTTGCTGGCGTTTGATTTCAAGATTAAGATTCTGATCTTTTTCTAGTTTTTGCTTTAAATCTTGTTCAATTTTAGCTTTAATCTCAGCTTCGTTGCTTTGACCCGTGCGTTGCTCATGCACAGCTTGTTTAGAAAGTTTTTTAGCCTTTTTTTGATCGACTAAACCAGCTTTGAGCAATTGTGCTTGCAAGGCATTTTTTACCATGAGTAATACCAACTACGATTTTTGAAAATAACAATGACGGAAATATAAAATCCAATAGATCAGGGTCAGTAAAAAACTTAAACCTGCAGGAATTAAAAACGCTTCTAATTGTAAATAAGGATAGCTGAATGCCGCAACAGTACTGCCAATAATAAAACCAAATAAAATCACTAAATGCAAAATAACTTTTCTGGATTCCGTTGTCAGACCTCTTACAAAATATCCAAATGCTAAACCAAGATCGGTTAAGACACCAGAAAGGTGAGTCGTGCGTATAATCGCACCTTTATAATGACTTACCATGGCATTTTGTACACCCATCGCACAACATGCCCATAGCAGTGCATAACGAGGATAATAGGGAATAAATACCCAACAGAGCAGAATAAAAAGAGTCACTAAACTCAATGGTAGACCATATCTGCGCCCGAGTTTAAATTGACTATTCCCCAATATCAGACCGCTAAAACTAGAGCCTAAAACATAACTCAGGATAATAAGAATAAGAAAAATTACAGCTTTGAAATCATGGTCAATAAGACCGATGGCAAGCAAACTTGCATTGCCTGTCATGTGTGAAACTGACTGATGTAATAAAGAAATGAGACCCAAAACGTTGATCATGCCTGCATTTACTGCAAGCATGAAAGCCCCAAATTGTACCCAGTTTGGAAGGAATTGAAATGGCATATCTTTCATTCTAAATGTTTATGCCATGAATATATTATTTTGAAGGAGCGCGATCAACCGCAGCAGTAAACAATACATCTGTAGATGAGTTGAGGGCTGTTTCAGTTGAATCTTGTAGAACACTGATCACCATACCGATGGCTACAACTTGCATAGCCACATCTGGTGAAATATTGAATAAGCCACAAGCGACAGGAATCAATAACAGTGAACCACCCGCTACACCTGAAGCACCGCAGGCAGAAACAGTAGCCACAACAGAAAGAACAAGCATAGTGGTAAAGTCAACGGAAATACCAAGTGTATTCACCGCTGCTAATGTTAATACGGTAATCGTTACTGATGCGCCCGCCATATTAATTGCAGCACCCAACGGGATTGCTACACTCGCTGTCGATTCATTCACGCCCAAACGCTTGGCAAGATCCAAGTTCACCGGAATATTTGCTGCTGAACTACGGGTGAAAAATGCGGTGATCCCACTTTCACGTAGACATTGAATAACCAATGGATAAGGATTTGAACGCGTAACAAATGCCACCATAATTGGGTTAATTACAAGTGCAACAAAGAACATAGTCCCTAATAGAACAGACAATAATTGTGCATAACTTGCTAAGGTTTTAAGACCTGCATCTGCAAAAGTCACTGCAACAAGTCCAAAAATACCGAAAGGTGCAAAACTGATGACAAGACGAATCACGTGATTCACGGCATTCGCAGCATCCGTCAGACACTGTTTTGTGGTGTCTGTGGCATGACGAAATGCTATACCCAGTGCAACAGCCCAACCCAAAATCCCAATAAAGTTTGCTTCACTTAATGCAACGATAGGATTCGCAACAAAACTGAGTAATAAATTTTTAAGAATTTCAGTCAAGCTGCCAGGTGGTTGTAAATCAGCTTGCGCAGCGACATCTAAGAAAAGAGTGCTTGGAAATAAATTACTCACAATGACAGCAGTTAACGCAGATAAAAACATACCTACGGCATACATCATCATAATGGGTTTGATTTTCGCACTGCTGCTATCACCAACTTTAAAGTTTGCAATCGAAGAAAGGACCAAAACAAAAACAAGAATTGGTGCAACAGATTTAAGGGCTTTAATAAATAAATCACCCAGCAAGCTTAATTGTGGTGCAACTTGAGGAAAAAATATAGCCACCAAAACGCCAAGAATAATGGCGATAATGATTTTGGTGACTAAACTCAAACGTGCTAGAGCAGTGAACATAACTGAACCTAATAATGCCGAGTCTGGCTTAAAATCGGATAAATAAGTGGGGTATTCTATACTTAAAAATGATTTTAAATATAAAACTTATTCATAATAAAAATTAAGTGAATCAAATCACTGGATTTTTTTTGATAATTCTTACTTAAGAATATCAAATTCTTATGCAAAAGATGATTTATTTTCGCTGAAATGCGGGTCTAATTCATACACTGCTTGGAAATGAGTGAGGTATATTTTACCTGTCAGATGATGTATCCAATTGGTTGAATTTAAGCGATCCATAACAGGACCTTTAACTTCGCTTAAGTGTAGTTGAATATTGAGTTTAGATAACTCAGAATTCATTTCTTCAAGAGTCTCTAAAGCTGAATAGTCAATATTACTAATACTGGAACAGTTAATGACCACATGTTGAAGCTCATCATGTTGGCTAACCTCTGAAATAATAAATTCCTTCAGGGTGTTTGCATTGAGAAAACTCAAATTTTCATCAATTCTCACCGAAACGAGCCTTTTACTGGTAATAACCTGGTGTCTTGAAATATTTCTAAAATGCTGCGTGCCTTCAACGAGACCAATCACTGCAATATGTGGACGGCTAATTCTCCATAACAGCAACACAAATGTTGAAATAATACCCACCATTAAGCCTGTCGTAATATCTACACACAGCACTCCTAAAAATGTAAGAGTCATTGCTAAACCATCTGCTTTAGAATATTTCCAAGCCTCTATAAATGGTTTAATTTCAACAAGTTTCCATATCGACACAATGATTGTTGCAGCCAATACTCCTAAAGGTAAATATTCAAATAGGCTTGTAAAATATAGACTGACCACAATAATAAGTAGCGAGGATAAAACCCCAGCCATAGGTGTTTTTGCACCAGCATCAGCATTGACCACTGTACGTGATAAGCTACCAGTGACAGGAAATGCGCCACTGATTCCAGCGCCAAAATTTGCAACACCGAGCGCAACAAGCTCTTGATTACTGTTCAAATTACTACGTGATTGAAAAGCCGTAGCTTGCGCGATCGAAATAGATTCAACGAAACTCACCATAGCGATCATTGCTGCACCAGGAAGCAGTATTTTCACCATGTCCCATGTCCAGTACGGCATTTGAATAGGAGGTAATCCACTTGGAATTTCACCTACTGTTTTAATTCCATAGACAGTTAAATCAAAGGATTGAACCAGTAAGATTGAAAATAGCACTAAGCATAACGGTAATGCTTTTTGTACAAATTGCATTAATTTTTGATGATTTGAAAATGCTGGAATTTTAAGTAATTGTGGTAAATAAATGAGCGCTAAAATTGAAGCTAAACCCAAAGATAAGCTGGCCAAATCATATAAAGAAATATATTGAGCCAAACTCGTAAAAAATTCGATTAAATTACTGGATTGCAATGGAATATTAAGAATAAATTTTATTTGACCTAATGCAATTAAGACAGCTGAAGCAATGATAAAACTCTTAATCACAGGATGGCTAATGAGACGAATCAAAAAACCAAATCTGAATAATCCCAATAAAAATGAAATTATGCCAACCATTACTGCTAGCAAATAGGCAGCTTGAATATAGACTGGTGAACCCACTTCATATAATGGCTGTAGCGTGGCAAAAGTCATCATAGAGATTAATGCAACAGGACCAATTGAAAGGGTAGTACTCCCTCCAATCAATGCATAAGCAATCATAGGGATAATACTGGCATATAACCCCATAATTGGAGGTAAGCCTGCAATCATGGCATATGCCATGCCTTGTGGTACAAGCATTGCAAGCACGATCACAGATGCAAGAAGATCAGATTTAAAATCTTGAGTATTGTATTTTTTTAACCATTTCCAAGCTGGGATGATTCGTTCCACAGAATGCTTCGTTAAATCCATACAAATCTCTAAATCACATTTATATATATATTATGCATAAAAAGTGATAAACAAGCACTGAGTATTGTTGATAAGGATCCTCAAGAATTTGATTAATGATCCTTAGCGTATGAATTTAATCGAATATTTTTTTAAAAGGTTGTATCTGTTCAAGCTGATAAGCGAGATCTATCAGTAAACGTTCTTGTCCCAAATCAGCAGAAAGCTGAATACCTATCGGTCTTGAATCTAATTTGGTCATACCCATCGGCAATGATATCGCTGGAGCACCTGCGATATTTTGAATAGGTGTGAATGCCACATAATTCCTTAAACGCTCAAATAAAACATCAAATTCGAGGTGAGGTGAAAGATATCCAATTTGAGGCGAAACATGCGCTAAAACTGGCGAAAGGATGACATCATATTGTTGGAAGATTTGTTGATAGATGCGTTGGATTTGCTTTAAACGGTATAAAAATAAAGGGGTTTTATAGAAATTTTTCTTGTACAAGTTTGCAAGCCCAACTGTTAGATGATCTAACTCATTCACGTTAAAATCTTTGCCAAGTAGCGGTTTTCCAAACTGTTGAATCATAAATGATAAAAAACCCCAATAGTGGCTGAAATCATCTACAAACGAATCTGGAATAGGAAGTGAAAATTCTTCAATATGATGACCTAAATTCCTGAGTAATTGAGCAGTAGACTCAATAGTTTGACGGGTCTCAGCATCAGTATTGGTTTGCAATGAATTATAAACAAGACCAATCCGTAAAGGTTTGCTGGATGGATGCTGGATTAAGCCAATTTCGGGTAATTTTTTTGGCTTATATTGTTTTTCCATTTCAGCGAAGAAAAACGCGGTATCACGCACAGAACGTGTTAAAACACCATCTGAAACAAGGTCAATTGGTAAATACTGTGAACCTTCATTTGGATACCAACGACCACGTGTCGGCTTTAAACCGACTAAACCGCAATTTGCTGCAGGAATTCGTATCGAACCACCACCATCATTTGCATGTGCAATTGGTACTACGCCTGATGCAACGAGTGCCGCAGCTCCACCTGAAGAAGCTCCACACGAATAATCAGTATGCCAAGGATTGCGTGTGTAATCCCCAGACTTGAATTCTGTTGAAGCATTTAAGCCAAATTCAGGCATTTTGGATTTACCCAGTGCAATTAAGCCTGTATCTAACATTTGTTGAGTAATTTTAGAGTTTTTGATCTTTTCCTTGGATTTGAACGATGTTGATCCTTGTTGCGTAGGAAAACCAATAAGATCCAAATTATCCTTAATAAATGTAGGGATTGCAGAAAAAATCTGATTTGGTTTAAAAGTAGGCGATTTAAGTATTTGTTCGAAGTTTTCGAATTCAATTGCATTTAGCAGAGGATTTACGAATTTTGCGCGTTCAATCGAAGCTCTTAAAACTTCATCAATTGAGATGTCTTTAGATTGAATTCTGTTTGAGAGCTCAATCGCATCACTTGTACCTATTATATCATCCGTGAAAGCATGAATTCTTTTTTGATTATCCATAATCGATTTTCTTTAAAATTGACTAAGCATATGTATACACATGAAATATTGATTTGTCGATTGACCAGAGATTGATTCGCCACAATTTCGCATAATGTATATTATGTTAAATAGAATATCTGGAACAACAACCCTGAATATGGGTTTATATAATTTGCGATGGCTAAGCATTCGGCATTAAAGAATCTTCGATGAAATTCATCATTAATAAAAAAACTATTGATGAAAGAATCAGATGTAATACATGCTCTGATCAAATATTACTTGAAGAATCTAAAACCCAAAGAAGCTGTAAAATTAGGAGGATTAACAGCCCTTTTATTCTTAAATTTAAAACTAGAGTCCACCATTAGATAACGTGGACTCTTTTTTTACCCGATAAACTTACTAGTCTTAATTGTTGCATGTCTTTTTGAAGGAAATTTTGTTTCAATCACACTCTCAATTCTATTTTTTATTTGAGTGTAATTCGACTCATCAGTTAAATCTAAAATTAAATGTCTATGATCATCACCTAAAGAACGAATTTCATAGTCTTTGATTAGATGTTTAAATTCTGAAGATGTTAAAAGCTTTTGAAGATTCAGTAGATTTTCTTCAGAAACTTCTGCTAGACAGATATCAAAGTCACTATTTAATACTTCCTCATAAGATGAGTTTTTATACCGATTCGATGGTGGTGGATTATTTCTTCGATCTAGTCGTGCCATAGATGCTTTGATGCTTTTTAATTCATCAATAATATATTCCTGTCCTGATACTTCCTTTTGATCAAGCTTTGCAACTTTAAATTGACCAAAATGTTGAAGAAATGGACTATATGCAGATGTCGTTTGAGCCTGTTGAGAAATAACTTTAATTTTATGTGCCAATTTATTTTTAAATTCAACGATTTTTGAAAATCTTAAATCTCGAGGATATTCTAAGTGTTCAATTGGAGAGGTATCGAATGAATAAGTTGTTATGTCATCTTTAACAATAATAGTAGGTTTATCAAATGCTAAGCGCATACCCAACTCAAACATAACATTGGGATTTTTACAACTAACATCACAAACCACGATAGGGTTATCATATAGATTTTGAATTATTCTCTTTTGGATAATTCCTACATCATCTGCAAGACTTACAAGATTTCCTTCAAAATCAGCCATCGATATAGCTTCTTTTAGAATCTCATAAACATCAAGCCAATGGCTTTCATCACAACCATCAATGGTAGAAATAGGCATTACAATACCGCAAACTTTTTTAGATTCACTCATAAACTTTATTTCAAAATTAATTTGTTAAAATAATAATATAAATAAAATTAAAGCTCTAATTAATTTAGAAATATATATATTTATGTTAGGTCATTCTGAAGTCGCATAACTTCATTTTATGTTAAATATGATGTCTAAGATTGTAGCCTACAAAATACTGTTTTTAACTTTACTCAGTAACATAATATAAGTTATGCAGAAATCAGACATACAATCCTTATGCATCATCCCCCTGATTTGATTGCGTAAGGCTATTTATGTTGACTTAAAATCTATATCACCATAGCTCTACGTAATCTATATTTATTTCGAATCTCATTAAATACTTCATCAGGATTTTGAGCTACTTCTAAACTAGAAATTAGTGATTTAAATTGTGTATGATAAGGGGCTAAATTTTGAATAACCCATACCCCTCTTAGATTATTTTGGTCAGACTGAATGCTAATTTTAGCAGTATTTGCATCTAAACTTAGTAACTGAAATTGCATAGATAAACCTATTTAAATAATTAAATTAATTAATAACATAGAAAACAAAAAGTTCAAAATATGAACGACATAAGGTGTCGTTTTTCATTTATTTTCTTTGACGCATGATCCGTTTTTGGCTATGACCTGCTGTCATTTTGATGGTTAATTGACTATAGAAAGCAACGCTCTCAATTTTTAACTAGCTCAGGTTATAATGCTTATCTTAAACAATTCAGTTGATCAACTATGAACACCTCCAATGACCCTTTACATGGAAAAAAACTCGCTGACATTTTAGATGAGTTATTGGATTACTACGGAGGCTTTGAAGGATTAAGTCGTAAAATTGAAATTCGTTGTTTTTGCATCGACCCAAGTGTTAAATCATCTTTACGATTTCTACGGACTACTCCATGGGCACGTGAAAAAGTAGAAAGCTTATATTTGTATGTTCTCCGTCAAAAAGCTAAACAGAAATTGTAGCCAACAAAAAAACTCACGCTATGTTTAATCTTTTAGACCCAATCGTAGAATAGCCTTAATGAGTATCTATCGTTTTTGTTGACATCGTGTAGTTATGGGGTGGAAGCCCCACTCTCCTACTACATAGGACAACGATCAATCATCTAAATCCAGTCTTATCAAGTCTAGAGCTAAAAGCTATAATATGTTTTTAAAAAGTTTTAGATCATATGCTCGAACTCATTCACTCATATCCTCAAGCCAAATTGGTGAATACTTTCCAAGCATTAGCGAATGAAGTTTTTGAAGACCATGTCAATGCTTTATGTTGGTATAGGCATTTAGATTACAATTTCAAAGAAATCGTTGAAAAACTTACACTCATAGAAGATATTACTGAAATTACCATCGCTCAATTAGAGCAACTCAAACTTTCAGACTCTGCAAGCAAAGCGAGAGACATTATCCTCAATGATATAATGTTACTCACCGAATTGGGTGCATCGCCGTCTTTAAACTTAATCAAAGAATATCAGCGTGATGAAGAATTGGATTTTATCAGCACTGATGTATATTCTTTTCATGTAGATCGATCGCCATTAGCAACGGATACATATCTGTGTACCTATTACGGGTCGGCTAGCGATATTATTTCCAATGATCAGGTTGAACAAAAAATTCTTATCCCAGAAATCCGTCAAAAAATTAAATCATTGTTTGATGGCGAAGACCATGAGTTTGAGGATTTTCTTGAAGAGACCTATATGGATCTTCACTATCAACCTAAAAATAGTGCAATACCTTTAAGTTTAGGAGTTGGTCATCTCTGGCGTTTGGCTGTAGATCATCCTGATCAGAAAGTACTTCCTTGTGTTCACCGTGCTCCAAAAGAAAATGTAGGAGAACTCAGATTACTCTTAATTTGTTAAGGAATTCCTTGCTCAATTTAGGCGAGTAATTCTTTTTCAGTTTCAAATGGGTTAAAGAAATTACACCAAACGATTGGTCCTAAACTCATCTCCGAATCAGTAAGTAAACATTGATCAAAATTTTGGATTAATTGCTCTTTATCCATCTCTTGACCAATTAAAACAATTTCCTGTCTGGCATCACCAGTTTCTGGATGCCAACTCGATTCAATTGCCTGAATAGATTGCGTATCTTGTGGCCATTCCTCTTGTGGTGCCGAAGCCCACCAATATCCTGCTTGACCATGCCGAGCCATACCTCCAGCTTGTGACCAAGACATAGCCATTGTTGGTTCCGCAGCAAGCCAAAAAAATCCTTTTGAGCGTATAACACCTTTCCATTCTGAATGAATAAAATTGTAAAAACGTTGTGGGTGAAAGGGTCTTCTTGCTCTATATACGAAACTTTCGATTCCATATTCTTCAGTTTCAGGCTTATGCTCTCCTCTCAACTCTTTTAACCAACCAGGTGCTTGTGAGGCTTCATCAAAATTAAAAAGCTGTGTGTTGAGTATTTTATCGAGTTCAACCTGTCCAAATGTGGATGACTCAATTTTTGCTCTAGGGTTAAGCTTTTTGAGAATCGCATAAAGCTGGGACTTCTGATGCTCATCGATTAAATCAGTTTTGTTTAGAATAATAACATCACAAAATTCGATTTGATCTATCAGTAAATCCACAACAGTACGTTGGTCAAATTCTCCAAGTGATTCGCCACGCTCATGAAGAAGATCATATGAACGATAATCACGTAAAAAATTGAATGCATCGACTACGGTCACCATGGTATCTAAACGAGCGTACTCATTTAGAGATACGCCGTCTTCATCTTCAAACGTAAATGTTTCGGCTACAGGTAGAGGCTCTGATATTCCGGTAGATTCAATGACGAGCTGATCAAATTTTTTCTCTTCCGCTAATCGTCTTACTTCTACTAATAAATCTTCTCTCAAAGTACAGCAAATACATCCATTACTCATTTCAACGAGTTTTTCTTCCGTTCGTGATAATTCCGCCCCACCTTCTCTGACTAAAGCCGCATCAATATTGACTTCTGACATATCGTTCACAATTACTGCGACACGTTTTCCTTCTCTATTATTTAAAATATGATTTAAAAGTGTGGTTTTTCCTGCACCAAGAAATCCAGATAGCACAGTGACAGGTAATTTATACGGTTGTGAAGAATCAATATTCATGGTGAGTTACTCGTTTTCATGTTCAACCACATCATTTGATCGCTTATTGCAATCAATGAATGATCTTGATTTTTGAAATAACCTAAATCATAATTGTTATGTTATAACATTTCAATATGTTTATTATTTAGTTAAACTTTAATAAAATTTATTTATAGTGGTTCTAAGTTGTATTCATCACTATATAATCATAAGTAAAACTAAAGAATCTGTGACTTAATTTTTATAATCATATGAGCATATAACAATGAATTTAATCAATCTTATTATTCGTACCACTTTAAGTACTTCCCTGTTACTTGGAGTTTCGAATACGTATGCCGTGGTTGCAGGCGGAATGGTTTCTACTGACTACCATTGGAACAATATTCCTGCTAATGGCTTTGCAACACTTGAAAATCAAATCATCATTACCAATGAGCCAGGAAATGATGGTAATACATTTTGGGCCAATCAATTTTCATTAAAAAATGGAAATATCGGTTATGTTGGATTACAGCAACGAAGCAATGATGAGAAGTATTTAAATTTCTCAATCTGGAAAACGACATCTTGGAAATCAGGATACCCTGCCTATTGCAGACAATTTGATCATGAAGGTGATGGCGTTCAATGTGACTTACCTTATGAATGGAAAGAAGGCACGAAATATAATTTTAAGATTGTGAAAAATAATGACAGTACAGTCTCAGCTTTTGTTAAAGACATGAGTACTGGTAAACAACTTGAAATTGCAAAAATCAATGTGCCTCAGACCTGGGGTGGTTTTGATAGTTTAGCTACATTTACCGAAAATTTCAGACAGCACCAACAACCCAACGGTATTTATGGCTATAACAGTTGTAATGATGTTCATACATCTGTTTCTGCCACCTATTCTGCAATAGCAAACTATTCAATTAAGTCTAAATCACAAACGACTAAAACTTATGGAAATTGTGTACAAGTGGCATCAGCGCATTGCACGGATGATTCTACTTGCATTTCTACTGTGAATAATGCCAATTACACCCAGCAAAAACCTTTCATTTTGAAAAATGGTGCACGAGGTTTTTGTGCAGATAGCTTGAATGGTGGTCAACAAATGGGATTGTATTCATGCGATCCTAACAACGGTAATCAACGTCTGAGTACGGATCACACACATCGCTTATACTTAACTCATCGGGATGCGTGTTTGATGGGCGATGTTAAAGATAATTTCGTTAAAGTTGCGCCGTGCAATAATGATAGTAGTCAACGATGGATGTATAGTCGCCATACAAGCCAATATATCAACTTAAAAACAGGTCTATGCCTTGATGCCGCTGATGGTGCAAATAGTATGGCACGCCTACAAATGATTGGATGTCAAAGCAATAATTCATATCAAACGTGGAAAATTACACGTTAACTTATTAAATTCAGAGCTTTAGCATTTAAAGCTCTGAATTTTAATGCTGAAATTTTAATTTTTTTGCTTTCTTTGAGTGACTCGTACTAATTTTAGTACAATTTGATATCTAAATTAGAGATTTTACTCATAGATAAGCCAGCTCACTCAGGTTAAAAGCATTCTTAATACTGGCTCAAAAAGCGAAATAAGTTCAATGATTTTAGGGAGATATTTGTCTAAGGTATATTTGTAATATTGATGACAGCAATAAAATAAAAACAATTAAAAATATTCTTCATAAATCGTTGCTATTTTTCCGATAGCGCCGTTAATGATGAGAACAAAATTCTTCAAAATATTAAAACTTAATAAATGAGATTAGACGTTTAGTTGTTTATCTCTGAAGATAGAAATCAAAAGCCCTATTTTAATATTGGAGAGAATCAAATTCTAACCTCATGTTTAATATGAACATTCATAGTTTTATTTTTTCAATCCATTGTCCTTCATGAATTATAAATTATAGGATATCTAGTTGATTTATGAATTTAGCTGAAATCAGTTAATACTTGAGCATAGTCATCTATGTAACATCAAAAAATCTTAGTGAACTTTTTTCACAAGAATTATTTCTAAATAAATTCTTGAAAAAAAATTGCGTAAAATTTTACTCTTCTCGTCATATTCATGACCTATTTTTGGTCAATTCATACTTCTATCACTCATTAAATAAATACTAAGTTGATAAGTTTTTTTACTAATAATCTTTGATATGTCGAGATTTTATTTATTGATGAGTCTAATTTAAAAATTACACTTTTGCTTAGGCTATTTTGGTATTCAAAATTTAAGCCTAAGCATTTGAAGATTTTCTTAAATTAGAAACTATAGGTGAAAGCCACTACACCTAAATTTTTCTGTTTTTCGTTATAGCGGTTCTTACCACCAAAAATATATTGTCCACTCAATCCGAGTTCTGGTGTCAAGGCATAATCAAGCCCGATGGATGAGAAGCGATAAGCAAATTCTCGTTTTGTATCACCGAGCTCTTGACCTTCATATTTCCCATTATCATTAAAATAGCTCGCTGCAGCACTTGCTGTAGCAGATAATTTATCATTGAGTTGGTGGGTATATATTACGTTTAGATAAGTATCCCCTTGGTTTGCATACACGACATCATATGTATATGCAGATAAACTGGTTGATAAAGAGTTTTTATCATTGAATTGGTGTGTGGCAGTTACCCCCATTTCATTGGAAGTTGTATTTGACGCGTTCGGATAGAAATAAGTGGCATTCCAAATATTCCAATTTGTCCTACCAGTATCAAAACTGTAGCCGACAATAAAGTCATGCTCTAATTTATCAGTTTTACGGCGCTTATCACCTTGAAGTTCAGCATAAGAGTAGCCTAGTGTAGCACCCCAATACCCGACATAGAAGTTGTTATAACTGAGGTTTAGACCTGTTTGAATTGCGAGGTCATCATTTTCTGGTGAATTTGTTAAACCACGTGAAATGTATTTGGAGGTTAATGTGACATATCCATCAAATTGAATTGGTGAATTTGTTTCTTGATTCGTAGAATTTGCATAACTGGGTAAAATAATAAAGCTAGCAGTGCTCAACAGCACTGCTTGAGTCGTTTTAATCATCATAAAATTTATAATTAAGAAAATAAGGGTGAAGTTTCTGCACGATAAAATGGTGCATCTGAAGGGGTTAAAGCAGGTCGATTACGAATGTGATCAGCAATCTTCTCGGCCATCATGATCGTCGTTGCATTGAGATTACCAGTAATAATCAGCGGCATGATAGAAGCATCAACCACTCGCAACCCATCTATTTCATGGACACGACCGTAACCATCTACAACAGCTAAATCATCTTCACCCATTTTACAGCTACACGAAGGATGATACGCTGTTTCTGCATGATTTTTTACAAATTCATCAATTTGCTGATCTGTTTTTAATGCTGAACCTGGACTAATTTCTCTACCTCGATACTGATCTAATGCAGGCTGATGCATAATTTCTCGTGTAATTCTCACTGCATCACGGAATTCGCGCCAATCTTGTTCAGTGCTCATGTAGTTAAATAAAATGCTCGGATGATCAAAAGGATTTTTCGAGGTTAAGCGAATTCTTCCTCTTGACGGCGATCGCATAGATCCAACATGTGCTTGAAAACCATGTTCATTGATTGCATTGGTACCATTGTAGTTAATTGCAATTGGTAAAAAGTGATACTGGAGATTCGGCCACTCAAACTCATCACTAGAGCGAATGAATCCACCTGCTTCAAACTGATTGCTTGCACCAATTCCTTTACCCAAAAACAGCCATTCAGCGCCAATTTTAGGTTGGTTATACCATTTTAATGCAGGGTAAAGACTGACGGGCTTCTTACATTGGTATTGAAGATACATTTCTAAATGATCTTGCAGATTTTCACCCACTCCCGGTAAATCTTGCACAACCTTTACATCCAGTGACTCTAATAATGACTTAGCTCCTACCCCAGAGCGCTGTAAAATTTGAGGCGATGCAATAGCACCTGCGCACAGCAATACTTCTCGCTCAGCATAGACCTTGTGTAAATTAGTTACATCTTGACCAAGAATGTATTCAACACCGATAGCTTGTTTTTTTTCAAATAAGATTCGATTGGTTGTGGCATGCGTAATAATCGTTAAATTCTGACGACCTTTAGCCATATCTAAATAGCCACGAGCGGTACTGGAACGTCTGCCTTGAGGTGTCACCGTACGATCCATTGGACCAAAGCCTTCTTGTTGGTATCCATTTAAATCATCCGTACGTTGATATCCAGCTTGCACACCCGCTTCAACCATTGCATGAAATAACTCATTATTGTCTGACTTTGGCGTAGCAACACTAACTGGGCCTTGATCACCGTGATATTCATTTGCACCAATATCTCTAGACTCTGCTTTTTTATAGTAAGGTAAACATTCAGCATAGCGCCAATGACTGAGTCCTTTCATTTGAGACCATTGCTCTAAATCCATGGCATTCCCACGGATATAACACATACCGTTAATTAATGATGAACCACCTAAACCTTTACCACGTCCACATTCCATACGGCGGTTATTCATATGTGGTTCTGGATCAGTCAAATATGCCCAATTATAACGTCTACCTTGTAAAGGATAAGCCAAAGCAGCAGGCATTTGAGTTCTAAAATCTAAACGGTAGTCAGGGCCACCCGCTTCAAGGAGCAGAACTTTAATATCTGGATCTTCGGTGAGTCTCGCTGCAAGTACATTCCCAGCAGAACCTGCACCTATGATAATGTAATCATATGTCATAGTGTTCTCCTTAGGCTTTAAATACAGATTGAAATGGACTTAATTCCACTTGTACCGATTTGATTTGCGTGTAGTGTTGTAAAGTCGTTAAACCATTCTCTCTTCCTACACCAGAATGCTTATAGCCACCGACTGGCATTTCAGCTGGCGATTCACCCCACGTATTGATCCAACATATACCTGCTTGAATTTGGTGGATGATTCGATGTGCTTTGACAATATCAGGGGTAACCACGCCAGCAGCCAATCCATAAGAAGTATTATTAGCGCGACGAATCACTTCTTCTTCTGATGTATATGTCAAAATACTCATCACAGGACCGAAGATTTCCTCTTGAACAATGGTCATCTCATCTCGACAATCACTGAAGATTGTAGGCAGTACAAAAGCACCATTTTTTAAATGATCACCTGTTGCTCTAGAACCACCACACACTAAACGTGCTCCCTCCCTTTTAGCAGAATCGATGAATGCCAAAATTTTATTCATATGCGCAAAGCTAGATACTGGTCCAAAATTTGTTTCTGGATCGAGCGGATTACCTAAGCGGATATAAGGAATACGTTCTAATAGCTTTTCTTCAAATTTTGGCTGTAATGATTCTGGAATAAATACTCGTGTCCCATTCGTACAAACCTGTCCAGAACTATAAAAATTTGCCATCATTGCAATATCTGCAGCTAAGTCTAAATCAGCATCTTCACAAATAATTAATGGTGACTTCCCACCCAACTCCATCGTGACTTCTTTAAGACTCGATTCAGCAGCTTGAGCCATCACTTTTTTTCCAGTGCTCACACCACCAGTAAATGAAATTTTCGCAATATCTACATGCTGGCTTAAATAGGCACCAATATCACCGCCCCCTGTTACAACATTGAATACCCCATCTGGCACTCCAGCTTCGGTATAAATTTCTGCCAATTTAAAGGCTGTTAAGGGGGTAATCTCGCTGGCTTTGAAAATCATTGCATTCCCCGCCGCCAAAGCAGGTGCTGACTTCCATAAGGCAATTTGAATTGGATAATTCCATGCTCCTATACCAGCTACAATTCCCAAAGGTTCACGGCGTGTATAGACAAATGAATCTGTTCTTAAAGGAATCTGTTGACCCTCGAGTACAGGTAAAATTCCAGCGTAGTATTCGAGTACATCAGCCCCTGTCACAATATCTACAGTCGATGTTTCACTATAGGCTTTACCACTATCTAAGGACTCAATGGTGGCAAGTTCATCATTTCTTTCACGTAAAATAGCTACAGCTTTATTTAAAATTCTTGAACGCTGCATATAAGTCATTTCAGCCCAAACTTTCTGTCCTTGTTTGGCAGATAGAATGGCTTGATCCACATCCTGTTGAGAACATGCTTGAATGGTCGCGAGAACTTGCCCCGTGGCTGGATTAATCGAATCAAAAGTTTGACCTGATTGAGCATCGACGAATTGTCCATGAATATAAGGACGTTGTAATGGGAATTTATTCATACGATTAGCCTCAGATATAGTAAATATTAAAAATTATTGTGTAAGTTGCTGCTGGATAAAGGCATGGCAAAGACGGATAGAAAGATCAGTATCAATCTCACTTCTTGTTAATGCGCCCCTTAACCAGAACCCATCAATTAATGCAGCCAACCCTTGAGCTGCTTGCTCAGCTTTTAGGGGGCTTAAACGTTTTAAAAACTCATGTTTTAAATTTGAATGTAGCCGACAGTGATTCACTTGCTGTAATCGGTGTAGATCGGGTTGATGCAAACTAATAGCCCAAAACGCGAGCCATACTTTCATCGCGGCTTGATTGGTCTGAGGAGTTGCAAAATTCGCTTTAACAATCGCCATTAAACGATCTTCTGGAGAATGTCCAACCTCTGATTTTAGATCCCTTACACTTTCTCCAAGTTGCTGTAGTAAATAGCGCATGGTTGCCTCAATCAATCCATTCTTGCCACCAAAATAATGACTAATAATACCCGTGGAGACACCTGCTCTTTGCGCAATCTGTTGAATGGATGCATCAGCAAAACCGAGCTCATTTACAGTGGAGAGAGTAGCATCAATCAATTGTTGACGACGAATGGGTTGCATACCAACTTTTGGCATAAGATGACCTAAACCTACAGGAGATTATAATCAGCGTTTATCAATAAGAACGCTGTAACATTAGTAAACGTTTTTTTAATTGAACGTTCAATCAATAAAAATTATAGTGCTATTACTTCCATGATGTACAGCTCAGTTTGTTTTGTATTTGCAAAAGTTTGTAATTGTGGATCAAGCAAGCTTCTATCAGGATATAAATCGAACTGCGCTGTAGATCATTTCATTACTCATTGAATGGTCACTGATTTATGCATAACAAAAATGATCAAACGCAGGATAGTTTGAATAAGGTCGTGTTCTATGTATCAGCATCATTGATACTTTTGTTTTCGATCACCACAATTTTGTTTAATGAAGCTGCTAATAACGTCATTACACAAACCCTCGATTGGGTAAGCAGAACCTTTAGTTGGTATTACCTGTTGGCTGCGACACTCTATTTTGTCTTTATTGTATTTATCGCATGCTCTCGATACGGCGAAATTAAATTAGGACCTAAACACTCTAAGCCTGAATTTAGTTTATTGAGTTGGTCTGCAATGCTCTTTTCTGCGGGTATTGGTATTGATCTCATGTTCTTTTCCGTGGCTGAACCTTTATCGCATTACATGAACCCACCTGTAGGTGAAGGACAAACCTTTGAAGCAGCACGTCAGTCCATGGTATGGACCTTGTTTCATTATGGTTTAACTGGTTGGAGCATGTATGCATTGGTTGGTGTAGCCTTAGGTTACTTCAGCTATCGTTATAACCTTCCCCTTACGATCCGTTCAGCTCTCTACCCTATTTTTGGAAAAAAAATTAACGGTCCTATAGGTCACACTGTAGATACAGCTGCCGTCTTAGGTACGATTTTTGGTATCGCGACTACCTGTGGTATTGGTGTCGTACAACTCAATTATGGTCTTCATGTTCTCTTCGATCTACCTGAAAATTTGTGGATTCAAGCTGGTCTAATCGGGATCGCGGTGGTTATTACTGTCATCTCAGTAACGGCAGGTGTGAATAAAGGGATTCGAGTTCTTTCTGAAATCAATATCTATGTCTCGATTGGGTTACTCCTCTTTATTCTTTTGATTGGTAATACAGAATTCTTACTCGCAGGCTTAATCCAAAATTTAGGTGATTACCTCAGTCAATTCCCAAAATTGAGTTTAATGAGTTTTCCATTCGAACAACCTAAAGAATGGATGAACAGTTGGACGCTTTTCTTTTGGGCTTGGTGGATTGCATGGTCGCCATTTGTTGGTCTATTTTTAGCACGAATTTCTCGTGGTCGTACCATTCGTGAATTTGTATTTGGTACGTTGATTATTCCGCTACTATTTACACTGACTTGGTTATCCATATTTGGAAATAGCGCACTTCACAATGTAATTTTTGATGGTAATGCACAACTCGCAACAACCGTTTTAGAAAATCCAGCGCATGGTTTCTATGACCTACTTGCACAATATCCTGGTTTTACCTTCTTAGCCGGTATAGCAACAATTACAGGATTATTATTTTACGTTACTTCTGCAGACTCAGGCGCTCTTGTTTTGGGTAATTTCACGACAAAATTCACCAATATCGAGCATGACTCTCCAAGGTGGCTCAGCGTATTTTGGGCTATAGCCATTGGTTTACTCACCTTGGCGATGCTGATGGCAAATGGTATTACTGCCTTACAGAACACAACCATCATCATGGGTCTGCCTTTTAGCTTTGTCATATTCTTTGTGATGGCGGGTTTATACAAATCCTTGAGATTGGAAGATTTCAGACAAGCCAGTACTAGCTTAAATGCCGCGCCAGTCGTGGGCAATGTGGATATTCTCAATTGGAAAAAGCGACTCAGTCGCGTAATGCTTCATCCAAGCCATGAACAAACATTAAAAATGTTAGATGATGTGTGTAAACCTGCAATGGATGCCGTGGCACAGGAACTTTTATCCAAAGGTGTCAAAGTCGATGTGAATACCAAGCCTCTTGAAGATAATGCTGAGCTTTATCATTTGGACCTCATTATTCACTTGAATGAAGAAGAAAATTTCGTATATGAGATTTGGCCCGTTCGTTATGACACCCCTAACTTTAGTACCCGTGCTAAACGAACAAAGCGTTATTACTATCGTTTAGAGAGTTACTTATTTGAAGGTTCGCAAGGTAATGATTTGGTCGGTTACAACAAAGAACAAGTGATTAACGACATTTTGGACAAATATGAACGTCATATGATGTACCTTCATATTAACCGAATCAGTCCAGGTAAACGTCCACAATTTCCTGATCGTGACATTTAGTTAGTAGTAGCTCATCTAAACAAGGAAAATGACTATGTCAGAAAGTCTAAACGCCTTTGCTCTATTTTTTTCGTTGCTTAATCCCTTTTTAATGAGCATTTATATGCTTGGGATTATTCGAAATTCAGATGCAAAAGTTTTTAATATGGCCCTGATCCAAGGTAGTTTGATTAGCTTTGTGGTTTTTGTCATTTTTGCTAAAACAGGTGAAGCCTTTTTTAATGATGTACTTCATGCACGATTTGAATCTTTCCAAATTTTTGGTGGAATCATTTTCCTGGTGATTGGTTACCGTTATGTATTTGAAGGTGCTGATACGATTGGGGTCATGCGTGGAGCACCAAACCATTTGGCTGGTACGATCGCCATGCCATTTATGATCGGTCCAGGAACGATTTCTGCATCTGTGATTACAGGCATTCAATTAAGTTTATGGCAGACGATCACAGTCATCTTTATGACCTTATTCTTAACCTGTAGTCTTTTGATATTAATGAAATATTTGCATGATAATTTACAGCATAAATATTCTAATTATATCGACTTATATGTAGATATCGTGGGTCGTGTTGCTGCATTGCTTATCGGTACGATTGCCATTGATATGATCGTGACTGGTGTTACTGGGATCATCAATGGCTAATTGAAGGTTGTTGTTGATATTTATAAAAAAGGAGTCTTATCAATGACTCCTTTTTTAAACCCTAATATTTAGAATCTATATCCGATATTTAAACTATACACCGTTGGATCTACATCCACACTTCCCACCTTTTCTCCATTTACTTTTACATCAGTTTTGATATCCGCATATCGGATATCAGCACCAACACTCCATTGAGGGTTCAATTGGTAATCTACGCCTATTTGACCAGCCCAACCAAAAGAATCTGAGAGATCGAACTTATCACCACTATATAATCGGTCATTAAAAAAATAGGTGTAATTTAAGCCCAGACCCACATAAGGTTGTAACTTTTCATTGGGTAAGAAGTGATATTGCACACTGAAAATTGGAGGTAAATGTTTTGTTTTTGCGACTTCATTACCAGCAACATTAATTTTATGCTCTGGTGGCAAACCGACTAATACATCAAATGCGATATTGGGTGTATAAAAATAAGAGATCGTACCAGTGACTCCCCAAGCATCATCTATTGTGACGGGTGCTGTTCGATTAAAAATACTACCTGGAGAAGATGTGGGATCAATATTGCTAATCGCACCTCTTATCTTCCATTTATAATCTGCGCTGTGAGCATTAGAACTCAATGCCACGGTACTCAATAAAATCGCGAATAAACCAAAACTTAATTTATCATTCATATCATTACCCATTTTTTATAAATATCTGAAATTTTGAAGATTGTTAATCATTTGAATTGAATACTTTAGATCATATCGATAATTCTTTTTGATGGTTATTTTTTATTCTGATTTGTTTTGATGATTTTTTATTTAAGAAAATTTATTCAATTTAAATGGATTTTTGGAATATTGTTTTTAATTTAAGTGAGGAAAGAACATACGCCTAATTTGGATTCCAATCAGTAATGATGAAACAAGAAACAAATCTTATTGACCTTACCACAATGGGAAGGTTTAGAATGATCATGACCTTATTTCAATCAGCATATGGAGTTAAGTATGTCATCTACTTCAACTAAATCTATTCAAATCAAAATTGAAGGAATGACCTGTGCTGCTTGTATAAGCCGAGTTGAAAACTCATTAAAAAAAGTCGAAGGTATTCAAAATGCCAGTGTGAATCTCGCCACTGAAATAGCGCAAATTGAGTTAACAACAGATGTACAAAATCAACAAATCATTCAAGCCATAAATAAAACAGGTTTTAACACTAAAAAATGGGCAACAATAAAATTAAAAATTTTAGGCATGACTTGTGCTGCATGTGTGAGTCGAGTTGAACGTTCTTTACTAAAAATACCCGGTGTATTAGCAGCACAAGTAAGTTTGGCGACTGAGACAGCAAGCATTGATCTACTTTATCAAGTTCCTGTTGATCAAGTTATTGAGCGAATTGAAAGATCAGGGTTTGAAGCTGTACTTGAACAAAAAGCAATCACAGCACTTCCAGATCGCGAACTTGAATCAAAAAAAATTCTCAAGCATTTTATTATCGCACTTGTACTCAGTTTACCTATATTTATCATTGAAATGGGGTCGCACCTCTTGCCTTCATTTCATCATTTTATAAGTACTTACATCAGTCAAAATCAGAGTTGGTTATTCCAATTTATTCTTGCGACTTTAGTTATTTTTATACCTGGACGGCATTTTTTCACACAAGGTATCAAGTCACTGATAAATTTACATCCTGACATGAATTCTTTGGTGAGTTTAGGATCAGGAGCTGCCTATTTATATTCTATTGTTGCTACGTTCTTTCCAAGTTTATTGCCACAACAGTCAGTACATGTCTATTACGAGCCTGCAACACTCATTATTACATTTATTTTGTTAGGCAAATATCTAGAAGCACGAGCTAAAGGTCGAACTTCTGCAGCGATTCAACATCTGATTGGCTTACAACCTAAAACAGCGCGAGTTAGAGTATCTGACCTCCAGACTAAAGATATATCGATTGATAAAATTACAATCGGTATGCAGGTTGAAGTTCGGCCTGGTGAAAAAATTCCTATAGATGGCGTGGTTATTTCAGGTGAAGGCTTTGTAGATGAGTCAATGATCAGTGGAGAATCTTTTCCAATCCACAAATTGATGGGTTCAGAAGTTGTTGGTGGAACCCTCAATCAAAATGGATTTCTTGTCATTGAAACCAAACATTCTTCTGAAAGTAGCATTTTATCTTCAATTATTCAGTTGGTTGAAAATGCTCAGACACAAAAGCTTCCCATACAATCTTTAGTCGATAAAGTCACCTTATGGTTTGTTCCAGTTATCCTCTTGATTTCGATGATTACTTTCATCGCGTGGCTGGTGATTGGACCTGAACCTAATCTGAGCTATGCTTTGATTAACGCCGTTTCTGTTTTGATTATTGCATGCCCTTGTGCGATGGGACTTGCAACCCCGATGTCGATAATGGTTGCGACGGGACGTGCTGCTGAACACGGAATTTTATTTAAAAATGCGACTTCACTTCAAAAACTTCGAGAAATTTCAACATTTGCATTTGATAAAACTGGAACATTAACAATAGGGCAACCTGCGATTAGTCATATCGAGATTTTCGCACCATTTACACATCAACAGGTTCTACAAACTGTTGCATCCGTTGAATATCATTCCGAGCACCCAATTGCTAAAGCGATTGTTCAATATGCATCCGATCATCATATAAAGATGATTGAAATTTCTGAGTTTAAGAGTATTTCAGGATTCGGCATTCAAGCACAATTGAATGGTCAGGATATTAAAATTGGATCTGTAGAATTTATTACTCGAGAAAACGCTAAGATCTCTCATGCACTCTCTCACCATCAAAGATTACTAGATGAAGCTCAAACACCCATCGAGGTCTCCATCGATGGTGAGCTTGCATCAATTATTTTAATCACGGATCAATTAAGACCTGAAACCTACGAGGTTATGACTCAACTTAAAAAGAACGACAAGCACATTGCTTTGATTACTGGCGATCATCAAAATGCAGCGCAATATGTGGCGAATCGACTTAATATCAATGCAGTTTATGCACAGGTCAAACCACATGAAAAGTTAAACATCGTTGAGACCCTTCAAACGCGATATGGAAATGTTGCTTTTGTTGGTGATGGTATTAATGATGCTCCTGCACTTGCGCAAGCTCAAGTCGGTATTGCGATAGGTTCAGGTACAGATGTCGCCATTGAAACGGCTGACCTTATTTTAATGTCATCAAATTTGAATAACTTATCTAAAGCCATCAAATTAAGCGAAATGACCATTAGAAATATTCATCAAAATCTGTTCTGGGCTTTTTTATACAATATTTGTCTGATTCCGATTGCTGCAGGCGTACTTTACCCCTTGACTGGTATCCTGCTCTCACCTGTTTTAGCCGCAATCGCAATGGCACTTTCTTCGGTATTTGTATTAGCGAATGCCTTAAGACTCAAAACTTTGAAATTAAATTAGCAGCTTAAAACAAAGGAAAGATCATGAATATTGGCGAATTAGCACGACGTTCAGGCTTAACTGCTAAAATGATTCGATATTACGAAAAAATCGATCTCATTTCTGTTCCGATCAGAAGCGCTAGCGGTTATCGTGTTTACACAGAGCAAGACCTTTCGACTTTAAGTTTTATTAAACATGCTAAAGATCTTGGTTTTTCGATCGATCAAATCAAAAGTTTAGTTGAGCTTTGGAAAAATCCTGACAGAAAAAGTGCTGATGTGAAAAAAATTACAGATCAACATATCCATTTTTTGACAGAACAAATTCATTCGATGCAATCAATGATTTTAAAATTAAAGGCTGCGAGTCAGATGTGCTCTAATGATTCGACTTCAAACTGCAGTATTCTGAATAAAATTGAACATATTCAATCGTGACAGTGATAGATGTTAACTAACGCAAGAGGTTATTATGAAATTATTTATTGAAAATATTAGTTGTTCGGGTTGTGCTAAAGGTGTCACTGCATCTGTATTGTCACTTGATCCTAATGCAAGCGTCAATGTAGATGTTGCCAACAAAATTGCAGATATTCGTACAACATATAGCTTTGAAAAAATCGCTGAAGTTTTGACTGAAGATGGTTTCCCTCCTGAATTAAAAGATTAAATTGCCATAAAAAAGGCGAAACATTATTTCGCCTTTTTTGATAAAACGCATACCGTAGTATGCGTATTTTTAAAGAATTAATAAATGATTTGACCGTTTTGAAGTAACTGCTCCAACGTCAGATCTGCATTTTGAGGACCAATATTCAACAATTGAGTAGCTTCAAATTGTGTACCTTCACCATCGCGATCGATTGAAATTACAGAATCTTTAACAGTGATATATTTACTTAAGATATCCGCAACTTGATCAGTCGAATCTGTTGAGAATGTAGTTGAAGTATTAGCATCAACAAATAGTTGAGATACATCAATTACATCGACACCTGCTTCGAAATCTGACCACGTATCAAAACCATTTCCACCCGTTGCATCGGCTTCATCAAGTAAGTTGAAGATTAATTTATCCGCGATATCACTTCCAGTGAATGCGTCATTAAATTTCGAACTTGTAAATGATTTGTTTACATCAAAGCTTAAAGTAGCTGTTGAAGTCGTTCCACCAACTGTCGAAACAGTATAGCTAAATTCTTCTTTACCAAATCCTTTTCCTGATGGTGTATACGTATAGCTACCATCATTATTGAAAACAAGAGTACCAAATTTACCTTCGACAGTTACACTAGGATTACCACTATAAGTCGACGTCGTTAATCCATTAATAGTATAAGAACTAATAGAATTTAAACCGTCATCATTATTAGAAACGTTTCCAATAACTGGTTCTAAAGCAACTGGAGTAAATTCATTCAAGTACGTTGTATTAAACGTGATTGTAGAGTCCTCGAAATAAGCAAGTCCAGGATTAACAAGATTAGCTTGTACAGTATATACACCAGCGGGAAGATCATTTAACTGTAATACTTTTCCAGTAACAGCATTTAACTCACCAGTCTTAACTACAGTGCCAGCTGCATTTTTCACTGTGTAACTAATACTGCGTGATGAAGTTAAAGATAGAGTACTTTCAAAAGAAATTGCAACTGTACTGACTGAGTTTTCAGCTATTGCAAATTTAGCATCGATAGTACGTTGAGCCAGACCAATATCTAAAATTGTATCATTTACAATAGTTTCTGATTTATTTTGCATTACAATTTCAGATTCTTCAAAATCATCTTGAGCAACAGCTAAATCAATTTTAATAGTTAACGTTTCGAGTGAACTATTTCCATTCCGATCTTTAATGACATAAGTAAATGTCTCGATTTCACCATATGGTAAGCTTGTGCCTTCACTAGGTTTATTTACGAAGTATTGGTAAGTTCCGTCCTTATTGAGAATTAATTTACCATACACACCTTGAAGTTCTGTTTCTTCAACAAGCTGAGTATTACCAGCAATAATGATTTCTGACCCATTAGCTAATTCAATCTGACCTGAAGTTTGACCGACAAAATCATTGTCTGTTTTAACAGTCGAATAATCATAAAGTGTGTCTTTATTAACATATAGACCAGATCCACCAAGTACATTAAGTCCTGTTGGAACAGTCACTGCATAATAGTCACCCTCTGTAAATTTAAGTGTAACTTCATCAGATTTACCACCTAAAATTACTGTGTACCAGTTATTTATGCTGTGAACTTGGACATATTCATTGGTATCAGCATTGAACTTATAAATAAATAAAGAGTATGAAGTTAAACTTACACCGCCGCCATCGCCTTGGAAAGTCATTTCACGAACATTATTTTCATTCACTGTGAAATTCATGAACGAAGATAAATCAACTGCACCAGCTTTAATAACTGGATCTAACAAACTTACATCTAACACTTTAACATTTGTTAATTTAGGCACTTCACCAGTGATATCTTTAATTTCAGGAAGTGGATTGATGATAACAGTGTCGTTGATTTCTGATTGTTTTACCTCAACAACTTTATTATCAATCGATATATTAAGCTTTGCAGAAGCTGTATTACCTAGTTCTGTTTTAACGTAATAGGTAAACTCATCTACTTGCCCGAATGGACCTTTAAAGTCTTCATTAATCTCGTAACGATAGCTTCCGTCTTGATTAATAAATAACGTACCAAATTTACCTTCGATCGCGGTTTCAGAATTACTATTCAACGTAATTGCTGCATTAGAACCAGCCATAACTGACTCTACAATCGTACCAGTTGGCAGTACATCCTGACCATCAACAGCATCTGCATCTGTGATTACATTACCAGTTGCTTCGCCATCGACTGACACAACTTCATTATAATCCAGAATAATGTCATTCAATACCTTCAATGTATAACCACTTAATACTGTTACCCCAACAGAAGGTGTTAAGAATACAATATATTTACCTTCAGGAAGGCTCACGTTCAATTCTTCAGAAACACCAGCCAGTAAATAAGCTTTCAACCATTGTTTCTCAGTCATGTACTCTTTGTATTGACCAGTTTCTTCATCAAATTGATAAATTTTAAGATCGTACATCGAGACGATCGAAACACCACCTGATTGTGATTTCAATGTTAAGTTGCGAACTGTCCCATCAGCAACATCAACTGTTAATGAATTTTGAAGAACTTCTGTTAAAACATTAGCTTCGAGCACTGCACCCAAGCCAACACTTGCTACCGCAAATGCAGTTTTATCTTCAAGTTGTTGTTCTGCTGAAGGTAATTTAGTAGTCGGGTTAATCAATTCAGGAATGAAATTAACTGAGTTATCCGCTGGAAGTACTATTTCTTGAAGATCATCGACAATACCATTGTTATCTAAATCGTTCACTGCCGGTACTGCTGTATCCAGAGCATCTAAACGAGCATCTAGATCATCTTTAGCTGCTGATGCAGGTAATGCATCAACCAAGCCTTGTGCTGTACCTTTCAACGCATTCAATTCTTCTTTGATCGCTTGTAATTCAGCTTGAGTTGTTGGGCTGATTACACCATTTTCAGCAGCAATTGCCTCTACCAATTCATCATGCTTAGCTTCTGCAGTTTGAACCGCTTGTGTTGCTGCTGCAATCGCGGCATCAACATCATCAGCAATACCATTGCTATCTGTATCGTTCACTGCTGGTACAACTGTATCTAGAGCATCTAAACGAGCATCTAGATCATCTTTAGCTGCTGATGCAGGTAATGCATCAACCAAGCCTTGTGCTGTACCTTTCAACGCATCTAATTGATCTTTGATCGCTTGTAATTGAGCTTGCGTTGCTGGACTGATTACACCATTTTTAGCAGCAATTGCCTCTACCAATTCATCATGCTTAGCTTCTGCAGTTTGAACCGCTTGTGTTGCTGCTGCAATCGCAGCTTCCGCAGCATCAATAATACCATCATCATTTAAATCATTAACTACTGGCACAGCTGTATCTAAAGCATCTAAACGAGCATCTAGATCATCTTTAGCTGCTGATTCAGGTAATGCATCTACCAAGCCTTGTGCTGTACCTTTCAATACATCTAATTGATCTTTGATCGCTTGTAATTGAGCTTGCGTTGCTGGACTGATCACACCATTTTTAGCAGCAATTGCCTCTACCAATTCATCATGCTTAGCTTCTGCAGTTTGAACCGCTTGTGTTGCTGCTGCAATCGCGGCATCAACATCATCAGCAATACCATTGCTATCTGTATCGTTCACTGCTGGTACAACTGTATCTAGAGCATCTAAACGAGCATCTAAGCTATCTTTAGCTGCTGATGCAGGTAATGCATCAACCAAGCCTTGTGCTGTACCTTTCAACACATCTAATTGATCTTTGATCGCTTGTAATTGAACTTGCGTTGCTGGACTGATCACACCATTTTTAGCAGCAATTGCCTCTACCAATTCATCATGCTTAGCTTCTGCAGTTTGAACCGCTTGTGTTGCTGCTGCAATCGCGGTATCAACATCATCAGCAATACCATTGCTATCTGTATCGTTCACTGCTGGTACAACTGTATCTAGAGCATCTAAACGAGCATCTAGATCATCTTTAGCTGCTGATGCAGGTAATGCATCAACCAAGCCTTGTGCTGTACCTTTCAATGCATCTAATTGATCTTTGATCGCTTGTAATTGAGCTTGCGTTGCTGGACTGATTACACCATTTTTAGCAGCAATTGCCTCTACCAATTCATCATGCTTAGCTTCTGCAGTTTGAACCGCTTGTGTTGCTGCTGCAATCGCGGCATCAACATCATCAGCAATACCATTGCTATCTGTATCGTTCACTGCTGGTACAACTGTATCTAAAGCATCTAAACGAGCATCTAAGCTATTTTTAGCTGCTGATTCAGGTAATGCATCTACCAAGCCTTGTGCTGTACCTTTCAATGCATCTAATTGATCTTTGATCGCTTGTAATTGAGCTTGCGTTGCTGGACTGATTACACCATTTTTAGCAGCAATTGCCTCTACCAATTCATCATGCTTAGCTTCTGCAGTTTGAACCGCTTGTGTTGCTGCTGCAATCGCGGCATCAACATCATCAGCAATACCATTGCTATCTGTATCGTTCACTGCTGGTACAACTGTATCTAAAGCATCTAAACGAGCATCTAAGCTATCTTTAGCTGCTGATTCAGGTAATGCATCTACCAAGCCTTGTGCTGTACCTTTCAATGCATCTAATTGATCTTTGATCGCTTGTAATTGAGCTTGCGTTGCTGGACTGATTACACCATTTTTAGCAGCAATTGCCTCTACCAATTCATCATGCTTAGCTTCTGCAGTTTGAACCGCTTGTGTTGCTGCTGCAATCGCGGCATCAACATCATCAGCAATACCATTGCTATCTGTATCGTTCACTGCTGGTACAACTGTATCTAGAGCATCTAAACGAGCATCTAAGCTATCTTTAGCTGCTGATTCAGGTAATGCATCTACCAAGCCTTGTGCTGTATCTTTCAATACATCTAATTGATCTTTGATCGCTTGTAATTGAGCTTGCGTTGCTGGACTGATTACACCATTTTTAGCAGCAATTGCCTCTACCAATTCATCATGCTTAGCTTCTGCAGTTTGAACCGCTTGTGTTGCTGCTGCAATCGCAGCTTCGGCAGCATCAACAACACCATCACCATTTAAATCATTAATTACTGGTAAAGCTGTATCTAGAGCATCTAAACGAGCATCTAGATCATCTTTAGCTGCTGATGCAGGTAATGCATCTACCAAGCCTTGTGCTGTATCTTTCAACGCATCTAATTGATCTTTGATCGCTTGTAATTGAGCTTGCGTTGCTGGACTGATTACACCATTTTTAGCAGCAATTGCCTCTACCAATTCATCATGCTTAGCTTCTGCAGTTTGAACCGCTTGTGTTGCTGCTGCAATCGCGGCATCAACATCATCAGCAATACCATTGCTATCTGTATCGTTCACTGCTGGTACAACTGTATCTAGAGCATCTAAACGAGCATTTAGATCATCTTTAGCTGCTGATGCAGGTAATGCATCAACCAAGCCTTGTGCTGTACCTTTCAACGCATCTAATTGATCTTTGATCGCTTGTAATTGAGCTTGCGTTGCTGGACTGATTACACCATTTTTAGCAGCAATTGCCTCTACCAATTCATCATGCTTAGCTTCTGCAGTTTGAACCGCTTGTGTTGCTGCTGAAAAATCTAAATTAGTAAGATTATCCACAGCATTATTTAGTTCATCACGAGCATTATTTACATCATCAATGCTTGGCTTGTCACCAATATTGTTATTAAAGTCATCTACAAGCTTTTGAGCTTCTTCAATTTCTTTTTCTAATTCTGATCTAGTTTCATCAGTATATGGATCATTAGGATCTTCATTTTCCAACTTATCCTTTGCATTTTCCAAATCAGCTTCAAGATTATTAATTGCTTCTTCTAATTTAGCAGCATCTTTAGCTTCTTGATCTTTTAAAGCATCTTCAACAATAGAAATTAAATCATCAGCCGTCTGGTCAAGTAATTCTTGACTTGATTCTGGGTCTTTTAAAACAGCTTCTGCATCATTAATAGCATTTTCAACTCGCTGTTTTTCATCACCATCCAATTGATTTAATGAATTTTTAGCATCATTGATTGCATCAACTAATTTGCTGAGATCTTTGGAAGGTTGTTTTGTGTCACTTGATCCATTAGCAGCATCAAATACAGCAACGCCAACTCCAACTGCACCTAGTGCAAGTGAACCACCAGCTAACCAATTATTTAAGATTGTAGCGCCAGTTCCAGCACCACCTTCTAGTAACGCTTCTATGCTTTCTAAAGGGTTGTATTCTACATTTTTGAAATCAAGAACAAACATCTCACTATTTTGGTTACGGAAAACTAAATCAGATGTTTCATAATTGAAGTTTTCTAGGGTTATTGTTTCCCCATTATTAAGTTTAATAATGACCTGATTATCATTCACAATCAGCTCTTGAACATCTTCAGGAGCCACGTCGATCATTACAACTGAGTCTTCAACAATTTTAATTATATTGCTTTCTGAAGTGATCGTATTATTCAAGGTTTTTTTTGAGATAATCTGAGTTTGCATATACAAAATACCCATAGATTTAAAGAAATTTTACTTGATAGCATTAAACGATCATTTAGTTTTCTAATCAAGATTTTTTTAGATTAAAAATCATATATTTCAATATATTGTGATTTGAATCACACTATTTTTTAATAAAATTGATTTTATTTTATACAGTAACTAAATGATCTTAATTATACTGCTATTTACAAATTCAATACGTTGATTACTTATTGTTCATCATTCTTCTTGCTTTTAATTTTCATTATTTAATATCAGAAACACAAATTTTTTTTGAAAAAAGCAATGGTATAATCTCAAAAAAATGAATAATTTTTATGAAATATTTTTCTTGCGCGCAGTGCAATCAGCAAATCTTTTTTATGAATTCTACATGTACTCATTGTGGAATTAATTTAGGATATGTTGTAGAAGAAAGAGAAATGGGAAGTTTCCATAAACATACTAGTCAGTTGTGGAAATCCATTAATCCCAAATTCAAAAATAAACTCTATAAACCCTGTTTTAATTATTTGCATCATCATGTATGCAATTGGATGATTCCTGCAGAAAGTTCTGATATTTACTGTGACTCTTGCAAACTAACCTCTATTATTCCAAATTTAAATAATCCTGATCACACCATCTATTGGAGCAGATTAGAGCATGCGAAGCGTCGTTTCCTTTATATGATGCAACAACTAAATATCATGCCGAGACCAAAAAAAAATGATCATGATCAATTTGGACTTAGATTTAATTTTTTGATGCCCGAACCAGATCTTCCTGTTTTAACTGGGCATGCTCAAGGTACAATTACATTAAATGCAAGCGAAGCAGACGTCGTATACCGCGAAACAACCCGAATAAAAATGGGTGAAAACTATCGAACCCTACTCGGTCATTTTCGCCACGAAAGCGGGCATTACTATTTCGATCTCATTCAAGAGCTTCGACCAGATCTCATTGATGCGTTCAGAGTAATGTTTGGAGATGAACGACAAGATTATGCTGAGGCTTTAAAGCGACATTATCACGAAGGTCCACCCATAGACTGGCAGAAAAAATTTATTAGTTCCTATGCAAGTGCTCACCCATGGGAAGATTGGGCAGAGACTTGGGCACATTATTTACATATGATGGATACCTTAGAAACAGCATACTATGCGGGTCTGAGTGTTCAATCTAAACGTGCTGATCTCCCAAGTATGACGATCGAAGAAAATCCGATTGGTGCTAAAAACTTTGAAACTGTTTTACAAAACTGGTTAACCATCACTTTTAACTTAAATGCACTTAATCGCAGTATGGGTTTAGATGATGCATACCCATTTACGCTATCAGATAAAGTCTTAGACAAGCTCAGATTTATTCATCACAAACTATTAGAAATTTCATTTCAAAAATAAATTTTTTTGCTTTATCAAAGGTTGAAGTTACTTATTATTTAAATACAATCTTCACCAAGTCTTATTGATTGTGTGTAAATGAAAATAAACGAACAGATTGTACTCGTTACAGGTGGGGCACGAGGCCTTGGCTTGGCTATTACCAAGGCATTATTGAGCGAAGGCGCTCGTGTCGTTGTCAATTATCATAGTAGTCATGAGTCCGCTAAGACATTAAAACTTTCACATCCTGATCAAGTTTTTAGTTATCAAGCGGATATTACTGATGCAGATCAAGTTTCAGAAATGTTTAACGCTGCCAAACTGCATTTTGGTGAAGCTATACATTCAATTGTGAATAATGCACTCGTTAGATTTAAATTTAACGGGGATGCAAGACCAAATATTTCACAAATACAGTGGAATGATATGCACACTCAGTTTGAGGGTGCTGTTAAAGCTGCCCTCAATACCACTCAAGCCGCTTTAGCCGACATGAAAGCTAATCGATTCGGTCGAATTGTGAATATAGGAACAAACTTGGTGCAAAATCCTGTTGTGCCATATCATGACTATACTACTGCAAAATCTGCCCTTCTCGCATTGACGAGAACATGTGCTCATGAATTAGGTGAGTTTGGAATTAATGTCAATATGTTGTCTGGTGGATTACTTCAACAAACTGATGCAAGTCAAAGCACGCCACAGGAAGTTTTTGATTATATTGCTTCCGCTACTCCCTTGCGTAAAGTAGTCACTCCTGATGAGTTTGCTTCAGCCATTTTAATGTTTTTGTCACCGTACTCTAAAGCTGTCACTGGTCAAAATTTAATAGTGGATGGCGGTTTGGTTAAAAATTAATAACGATGCTTAGAGCTTAGGCTATTTTTTATTTAGGGAATAGCCTACCAATAATGTTATTTTACAAGGATTTCATGAAACATATGTCTAAGCCATTGATGGCTGGTCTTATGATGACAGGACATATGCCAATATTGTTTAACACCATATGTCGGGAAAGCAATGGGTGCATCAAAGATTTTTAAATTTCCTCGTGATAATAAAACTTCGCTTAAATAATAAGGCACTGTAGCAATCGCATCAGTTTCTTGAACAACAAGACCAACACCAAGATAACTTGGTAATCGCATTAAAATATTTCTTTTAAGTTCAAGGTTTAACAGCTCATTTTCAATATGGTAATGCCCCATTCCCGCATCAATATCAATGTGTGATTCTGCCAAATACTGTTCTTTGCTGATTGAATCTCCCGTTAAACGAGGGTGATCTTTTGCTGCAATTACAACATAATATTGCTCGAATAGTTTTTGTTGATAAAAGCCATTTTCTAAATGCGGCAAAAATCCTAATGCAAGATCAATTTCACCATTTGCCATTTGATAACTTGTTTCAGAAGTTATTGGCCGTACATTTAATCTGACATGAGATGCTTTTGCTTTTAGATATTGGGAAATCTTAGGCAGTAATACTAAATGCGAAACATCAGTCATCGCCAAGGTGAATTGTTGATCTGATATAGCTTCATCAAAATCGATCGTAAAATTATTAATCGCTTCAACCTTACTTAATGCTTCACTGACCAATGGGAATAATTGCTTTGATAATTCCGTCGGGATCATTTCATTCCCAATTCTTAAAAAAAGCGGATCGTTATAATGTTGTCGAATTTTATTAAGAATATTACTTACAGCAGGTTGACTCATCTGCAATTGTTCAGCAGCAACCGAGACACTTTTAAATTTGTAAACATGAAAAAAAATACTGAGTAATTTGCAATCTAATTCGTACACGAAACGCGCCTTCTCCTAGTAGATGAGAATCTAAAGTCAAATAAGATCTCATAGTACTTTTATATTTTTATTTTTTCTAGGATCTATTCTGACATTCTCAAAAACCATCCCATAAAAAAAGAGCGAAAAATCGCTCTTTTTATCATCATTCAAGCTGGAATCATTTAGAAATTATAAATTGCTACAGCACTTACACGATTATCCTCACCTGTGTTAGAACCATTTGGTGCAGATACTACAGCTTTACGCTCACCATACACATATTCCAACCCAAGGCTAATGGGTTTGATCGGACTATAGAATGCATTGACCCAACCTTGCCAAAGCTCCTTATTGATCTCTGTCAGATTTATTGCACCACCTCGATAAGCATTTGTCACATCTTGATTCATATAACCAAAACCAACAGTTCCACGCCATTGAGGATTAAATTGCTGCGTTAGACCTATTGTAATCGAGTCAAATTCATTCTCATCTAAAATTTCACCAGATGAGTTACGGCTGATACCAGGATTCGTCCATGAAACGAAACTGCTATCTCCTTTTACATGATAGTAGTCAGCTTTCAGTGTAGTTGAAGGAGCTAACTTATATTGCATACCAAGTCCTACGCCCCATGCAACGACTTCATCAACTTCTGTTTTCTTTTCATTGACCATAGTACGTAAACTGAGTTTAGCATCATCATTTAATTGATGATTTAATCGCGCTGTGACTGCAGGTGTACGCATTTTAGATAAGCCATCTTTTGGATCTTCTGCTGCAAGAACCAAGCCTGTTGCAGGTGCTAAACTCATACTATAACGAACTTGAGGTGTACGTTTTACAGCACCACCCACATAACCTAAGGCATCAATCGTTTCAGGCATATAGTCTGGCACAGCAAAGTTAGACCAAGTTTGACCAATTAACCATTTATCGTAATTCATATAAGCATGACGTATACGAAGATTATCTAATCCAGCTCCACCCAAAAAGTCGACTTCAACTTTACCTGAAACTTTTTTATCATTGATTTGACTATGAATATCCAAACCTAAACGTGTTGCTGATAGAGTCGACTTCAGTTGATCACTTGCTTCACTTTGTCCCGCTAAAGGAACTTTATTAATATTATTATATAGGCGATCTGCCGCACTACCTTCGGCTTGATATGAGGCATCTAGACGAACATTACCATAAAAATTAAAAGTGGTATCTTTACCAACATTTAGTTTTGGTTGGGGTTTAACAGATTCTGTTTTTAATGTCTCAATCGATTTTGTCTGTACAACAGCATTCTTCTGTTGTTGTTCCATCATTGATTTAAGTACTTCAATTTCTTGACGTAGTTGCTCTATTTCAGACTGTTGTGTGCTTTGTGCAAATGTTGCAGTAGAGGTTAAAACAGCTAATGAGATTAAACTTAAAGTAAAAGGTTTGTTTGAAAAGATCATCCTAATCTCTCTTATCCTATAAAATGGTTTGAAAGTCTAAATAACAGCCACCTTCTGGCAGCTGTCTTATTTATAAAGAATTTTTACTGTGCTTGTTCTACGACTTTAGAAGAGTGCACCGGTTCTTCCTGAGCAATTTTTCCATCTACTGAATTTTTCAGATTCACCATAAAAATTGCTAAGGCTGCAATCACACCAGGAATTGCGATGACCAAGAAATTCATTTGGTGCGGAAGTTCCATGGTTAACAAAGCACCAGTGAGTACTGGACCTACGATTGCACCAATTCGACCAATACCAGACGCCCACCCCATACCAGTTGAACGAACTGTCGACGGATAATATTGTGCGACGAATGTATAAAGTAGAATTTGTGAGCCAATCGTTGCAGCGCCCGCGATTGCAATTAGCGTATACAACACGATTTGTGGACTATTAAAGCCGAGAAGGATAAGTGCAAGTGCACCGCACACGAACATAATTGTGAGTACTTTTTTGATGTGGAAACGATCTGCAAGATATCCACCACCGATTGCACCCACCATACCACCGATATTTAATGCAAATAGGAAGATCATACTTGCACCAAGCGAGTAACCCGCTTGAATCATCAGTTTTGGCAACCAGCTTCCTAAAGCATAAACCATGAGTAAACACATAAAGAATGCAACCCAGAACATGAAAGTACTGAAGGTACGACCTTGCTGGAATAATGCTTTTAAAGGAGCTTCATCACCTGCTGTGACTTCATCTAATACAAATTGAGTGTCAGCAGTAATATTTTTTTCAGGTGCGATTTTCTTCACATTAATTCGCACTTGCTCGGTTTGGTTTTTGTTGGTCAGGTACATCAAAGATTCTGGTAGGAATTTCCAAATCAACGGCAATGCGATTAAAGGCAATGCAGCGATATAGAACATAATTTTCCAGCCATATTGTGGAACTAACCAAGCACCTAATAATGCTGACGTCATACCACCAATTGCATATCCACTGAACATAAGGGCAACTAAAGTACTTCTAATTCGCTTAGGTGCATATTCAGTCATTAAAGCAACAACGTTAGGCATCACACCGCCAATACCCAGACCAGCAAGAAAGCGTAAAATACCAAATTCAGTTGGATTCGATGCAAATGCCCCCAAAAATGTAAATCCACTGAAGATTGCCACACAAATCATAATGGTTTTTTTACGACCAAGCTTATCTGATAATGTACCAAATGACATAGCACCGAACATCATCCCGAATAAAGCTGTGCTTGCTAACAATCCAGCTTGTACTGAAGTTAATGCCCATTCCTGCATTAATAAAGGTAATGCAACTCCATAAATAACAAGATCATAACCATCAAAGATAATAATCAATAAGCACCAAAACAATACACCCCAATGAAATGGTGTGAACTTAGCATCATCAATCACACGATTGATATTTAATTTGTTTGCTTCCAAGGTTGCGCCTCCTGCAAATAAACTCTCCAAAAATATGACGCAACATTGACTTAAAGCTGAAAAAATGTCCAAAACCGAATATATCTATATATATACCTTCAAGGTCTGAATAATCTCGAGGGCTTATTTCTAGTATGATTGAATGAAAATTAGACGAATAATTACTTTTAAAAAAAAATTCTTTGAGAATTTCTAATTTGAATTTTTTATTGCAACCTACTTTTTCTTCAAAGTTAAAATTATTTGTTTGAAATTTATCAAAAAAAATTAAGCCCCTTTTCGGGGCATAAGCTAAAGTCGTAGTTATTTTGAGTATTTAAGATTTTTGTTTGCTATTTTTTATCCAATAGCTTTAGACCTAAGTCTAATTATTGTATTAGACCCTATCTAAATTAAATTTCTATCATACTTAATTGCTTCTAAATCATACACTTGGTAAATACAATCTATTAGAGACATGATGTCCTCGCTCTCATCTAGATTACGTATCGTCATAAATACTGGACTTACTGCAGTTTCATCTAAAATAGGGATGTAAAGCAAATGGGATAGCTGAATTGATTTCGCACTTTCTGGAACAATACAAATACCTTCACCAGCTGCAACCAAACCAAGAGATAGCTGAATTTCTCGCACCAAACGTATATTTTTAGGTTCTAAATTATATTCTGCAAACAAGGCTTGGACTTGAGTTGCAAAGCTAGGGGTTGTATGGCTAGGGTATAAAAAAATATTTTCATCAGAAATATCAGATAGATAAACACCTTCTTTTTTTAAACTTAAAGGATGACTCGCATGCACTGCCATCATTAAGCGCTCTTCACGAAGCAAAATTCGCTTCAATGCTGGATCTGAAATTCTAAGCCGCCCAAATCCAACATCAATCTTCCCCTCTTTGAGTGCTTTAACTTGTTCTAACGTGGTCATTTCAACAAGTTCAATCTTTAAGTGGGGTTGCTGCTGCCTATATAAATATACAATTTTAGAAAGCAGCCCATAAAGCAGTGACCCGACAAACCCCATTGTTACTGTACGTTCAACTAGACCTATACGCTTTGTCATAGACTTAACTTCTTCAGCATTGGCAAGTAATTTCACTGCGTGCTGATAAAAGAAATAACCGGCTTGTGTTGTTTTTAATGGACGGCTACCTCGCTCAAATAAAGCAATGCCAAGCTCTGATTCCAAATTTTGAATTTGTCTACTTAATGGTGGCTGCGCAATAAATAACTTTTCGGCTGCTTTTGTAAAACTTTGTTCTTCTACCACTGCGACAAAATATCGTAGATGTCTAAGCTCCATGACTTCCATACCTTTTAAATATATTAAAATGCAAAAATGATCTTCGACTCTATTTTTGCATTCTTTTAAGGTATACCACATGAAATACACAATGCAAGAATGCGTAGAGTGGAAATGATTACATCAGTTGAAACCTTGCTCGTTGAAATCCCGACGATCCGCCCACACAAGATGGCGGTCGCAACGATGCAAACTCAAACCTTAGTCCTCATTAAAATCGAAACTTCGGATGGTTTCATTGGTTGGGGCGAAGCAACCACCATCGGTGGCTTAGGCTATGGTGAAGAAAGCCCTGAAAGTATCAAAACCAATATCGATACTTATTTTGCTCCACTACTCAAAACTTTTACTGATCTCAACGTTGCTCAAATTATGCAAGTGTTGAAGAAGAATATTAATGGCAACCGTTTTGCAAAATGTGCCATTCAAACTGCTTTACTCGATATTCAAGCTCAACGTTTAGGCTTGCCTCTGTCTGAAGTGCTAGGTGGCCGTCTGCGTGACAGCGTCCCTGTGCTTTGGGTGTTGGCTTCTGGTGATACGGATAAAGATATCGCTGAAGCGAAAAAGATGATCGAAGCTAAGCGTCATAACTTCTTTAAATTAAAAATTGGTTCTCGTGCTGTAGAAGCAGATGTTGAGCATGTTCTCACCATCAAAAAAGCGTTAGGTGCTGATATTTCTATCCGTGTCGATGTGAACCGTGCTTGGTCTGAGTTAGAAGCGATCAAAGGTATTCAGCTTCTGCAAGATGGTGGTGTGGATCTAATTGAACAGCCATGTGCGATTGACAATATTGATGCCATGGAGCGTTTAACTCGTCGTTTTGATATTGCCATTATGGCGGATGAGTCATTGATGGGTCCAAGTACAGCTTATCGTTTAGCGAAGCGTAATGCTGCTTCTGTGTTTGCTGTAAAAGTTGCTCAGTCTGGTGGCCTACTCGAAGGTCGTGATGTAGCAACCATTGCAAACCTCGCTGGTGTAGATCTGTATGGTGGCACGATGCTTGAAGGTTCTGTTGGCACCATCGCTTCTGCACATTTGTTCTCGACCTTTGAGAATTTGGCATATGGCACTGAATTATTTGGTCCATTGCTGTTGACTGACGAAATTTTAAAGACCCCGCTTCAATATCGTGATTTCGAATTACATCTGCCTCAAGGCAATGGTTTAGGTATTGAGTTGGATTTAGACAAGATTGACAACCTTCGCCGCAAATAAGCGACGTGATACATCAGGAGTGAGACATGCTGTTTCATGTACGAATGGATGTGAACATCCCACTGGATATGCCAGTTGAAAAAGCGAATGAGATTAAAGCTGTTGAAAAGGCGTATTCGCAAGAGTTACAGCAACAAGGCAAGTGGCGTCATATCTGGCGAATCACAGGTCAGTATTCAAACATCAGTATTTTTGATGTGGAAAGCAATGAAGAGCTTCATTCAATTTTACAAGGTCTTCCGCTTTATCCATATATGAATATCGAAGTAATGGCGTTAAATCGCCACCCATCTTCTATCCGTGAAGATGATCGTTAAGTTTTAAGTGTCTTGGCTTGATTGATTCAGGCCATGACATCAATACATCCAGAGGTTTTTTAGCGTCATTTTAAACAAGGATTGTGGCAGCGAGCTCAAACACATTAGAAGTCAGCCACCACACAGCAAGCATACTTAAGGAGAAATAGTATGAACCGCGAACAAATTAATGCTTTAGTCAAAAAAATGAACGTTGATACTGCAACAGGTCCTGTTGATGAACGTGTTCAGCAAATCGTTGTACGTTTAGTATCTGACTTATTCCAAGCGATTGAAGATTTAGATTTAAGCCAATCTGAAGTTTGGAAAGGTCTTGAGTACTTTACTGATGCTGGTCAAGCAAACGAATTAGGTCTTTTGGCTGCTGGTTTAGGTCTTGAGCATTTCCTTGATTTACGTGCAGATGAGAAAGATGCTCAAGCAGGTATTACAGGTGGTACTCCACGTACAATTGAAGGTCCATTGTATGTCGCTGGTGCACCAGAATCAGTTGGTTTTGCACGTATGGATGATGGTTCTGAAGAAGGCAAAATCCCAACTTTAATTATTGAAGGTATCGTTAAAGATACTGAAGGTAACATCATTGAAGGTGCTAAGGTTGAAGTTTGGCATGCAAACAGCTTAGGTAACTACTCGTTCTTTGATAAGTCTCAATCTGACTTTAACTTACGTCGTACGATCTTCACGGATGCACAAGGTCAATATACAGCATTAACCACAATGCCTGTAGGTTATGGCTGCCCACCAGAAGGTACAACTCAGTTTGTATTAGACAAACTTGGTCGTCATGGTAACCGCCCTTCACACGTGCATTACTTCGTCACTGCGCCTGGCTACCGTAAATTAACTACGCAGTTCAACATCGAAGGTGATGAATACCTTTGGGATGACTTTGCATTTGCAACGCGTGATGGCTTAGTGGCAACTGCTGTAGATGTAACTGATGAAGCTGAAATTGCTCGTCGTGGTCTAAAAGGTGCGTTCAAACATATTCAATTTGACATTGAATTAGTGAAAGACGTTGAAGGTGCGCCTTCTACTGAAGTTGAACGCCGCCGCGCATCAGCTTAAATCAATTAGTCGGAATCGGGATAAGTCAATTATCCCGATGACTTCCCCTCAATTTGGAAAGTCGGAGAACGTCCATGCCACGTATTCCTGTAATTAATACCAGCCATTTAGATCGTCTTGATGAGTTACTTGTAGACAACTTTGAGACAGGTGAGTTTAAACTTCATCGTTCAGTTTTCACTGATCAAGCCCTTTTTGACCTTGAAATGAAATACATCTTTGAGGGTAATTGGGTTTACTTGGCACACGAAAGCCAAATTCCAAATAACAATGATTATTACACGACACACATCGGTCGTCAGCCAATCGTGATTGCTCGTAACCGTCAAGGCGAGCTAAATGCAATGATCAATGCGTGTTCACACCGTGGTGCACAACTTTGCCGTAACAAACGTGGTAATAAGGCTACTTATACTTGCCCATTCCATGGTTGGACATTCAATAACTCAGGCAAACTTTTAAAAGTTAAAGACCCAACAGATGCTGGTTATTCTGACTGCTTCAACAAAGAAGGATCACATGATCTTAAGAAAGTTGCACGTTTTGAAAGTTATAAAGGCTTCTTATTCGGTAGCTTAAACCCAGACGTCTTGCCATTAGAAGAATTCTTAGGTGAAACGACTAAAATTATCGATATGATCGTGGGTCAGTCTGATCAAGGTTTAGAAGTTTTACGTGGTGCCTCAACTTATACATACGAAGGAAACTGGAAACTCACTGCTGAAAATGGTGCAGATGGTTACCATGTATCTGCAGTTCACTGGAATTATGCTGCAACTACGCAACAACGTAAAGAAAAACAAGCTGGCGACAACATCCGTGCAATGAGCGCAGGTTCTTGGGGTAAACAAGGCGGTGGTTCTTACGGTTTTGAAAATGGTCACATGTTGCTTTGGACACAATGGGCTAACCCTGAAGACCGCCCTAACTTCCCTAAAGCAGATGAATACTCTGAGAAATTCGGTCCTGCTATGTCGAAGTGGATGATCGAGCGCTCACGTAACCTTTGCTTATATCCAAACGTTTATTTGATGGATCAGTTCGGTTCACAAATCCGTGTACTTCGCCCAATTGCTGTCGATAAAACTGAAGTAACAATTTACTGCATCGCACCTGTAGGTGAAGAGCCAGAAGCTCGCGCACGCCGTATTCGCCAATATGAAGATTTCTTCAATGCTTCAGGTATGGCGACACCAGATGACTTAGAAGAATTCCGTGCATGTCAAGCAGGTTATGCTGGTATCGAACTTGAGTGGAACGATATGTGCCGTGGCTCAAAGCATTGGATCAATGGCCCAGATGATGCAGCAAACGAAATTGGTCTAAAACCTAAACTTTCAGGCGTTAAAACTGAAGACGAAGGTTTATACCTTGCGCAACATCAACATTGGTTAGAAGAAATGAAACGTGCGATTAAAGCAGAACAAGCTTTAGCTGAACAAGGAGATAACGCATGAGTAACGCGAATCTTGAAGCAACTTTAGAATCAGTGAGCCAGTTCTTATTTAAAGAAGCGCGCCTACTTGATGATGAACAGTGGGATGAATGGTTAGAGTGCTATGCACCTACAGCATCGTTCTGGATGCCATCTTGGGATGACTACAATACATTAACTGAAGATCCTCAATCAGAAATCTCGTTAATTTATTATCCAGATCGTCAAGGTTTAGAAGACCGCGTGTTCCGTATCAAAACTGAACGCTCTTCTGCAACAATGCCTGATACACGTACAAGCCACAATATTAACAACATTGAAATTCTTGAACGTCATGAAGATAAGGTTGTTGTTCGTTTCAACTGGAACACTTTAAGTTACCGCTACCAAAAGTCGTACAGCTACTTCGGCATGTCACGCTACGAAATCAATTTGTCTGGTGAAAAACCACAAATTTTAAATAAATATGTGGTACTCAAAAATGATTACATCAATCAAGTAATCGACGTATATCACCTGTAATTAGTAAATAACAAGTTCAGTAACTACCAAATGGAATTTTGGTAGTTACACCAAAAAATTGTTCAAAAGATTCTTAAAGGATATTCAGCCATGTCAAACCATAATGTTGCACTTCAATTTGAAGATGGCGTAACCCGATTTATTTCAGTTGCACAAGGCGAAACGCTTTCTGACGCTGCATATCGTCAAAAGATTAATATTCCGCTGGATTGCCGTGATGGTGCATGTGGTACTTGTCGAGCTTTTTGTGAGTCTGGCAGCTATGACATGCCTGAAGAAACTTATATTGAAGATGCACTTACACCAGAAGAGGCTGAGCAAGGCTATATCTTAGCTTGCCAGTGCCGTCCTACTTCAGATGCAGTTTTCCAAATTCAAGCATCATCTGATGTATGCAAAACTCAAATTCATCAATATCAAGGTACGCTTTCTCGTGTAGAAAACTTATCTGAATCTACAATTACCTTTGATATTCAACTAGACGAGGGTCAGCCAGATATCAATTTCCTTGCTGGTCAGTATGTAAATGTAGGTATTCCTGGATCAACTGAAACACGTTCATACTCTTTCAGCTCTAAGCCAGGCAACCGTTTGACCGGCTTTGTTGTTCGTAACGTTCCTAACGGTAAAATGAGTAGCTTCTTAAGCACCGAAGCGAAAGTCGGCGACAAAATGACATTCACTGGTCCATTTGGTAGCTTCTACTTACGTAATGTAGTACGCCCTGTAGTAATGCTTGCTGGTGGTACAGGTATTGCTCCTTTTATGTCGATGCTTCAAGTATTAGAAGAAAAAGGTTCTGAACATCCAGTACGTTTAGTTTTTGGTGTAACCAATGACTTTGACCTAGTTGCTATTGAAGAACTCAACAAACTTCAAGAAAAACTTGATTGGTTTGAATACCGTACCGTAGTTGCAAACCCAGAATCTGCACACGAACGTAAAGGTTATGTGACAGGCCACATTGAAACTGAATGGCTCAACGGTGGTGATGTAGACGTTTACCTCTGTGGTCCTGTTCCTATGGTAGATGCAGTTCGTGGTTGGTTAGATGCTGAAGGCGTTAAACCTGCAAACTTCTTATTCGAAAAATTCTCTGCGAATTAAAGTGGAGAGGAACATGAATCAAAGATTTGAAAATAAAATCGTAATCGTCACTGGTGCCGCTCAAGGCATCGGTCGCGGTGTTGCTCTTCAAGCAGCTAGCGAAGGTGCAAAAGTTGTACTGGCTGACCGTGCTGAATACGTGAAGACCACACTTGAAGAAATTACGACTCAAGGTGGCACAGGTGTTACTGTCGTAGCTGATCTTGAAACCTATGCTGGTGCACAATCCGTTGTAAATAAAGCGATCGAGACTTTTGGCCGAATTGATGTGCTGATCAACAATGTTGGTGGTGCGATTTGGATGAAACCTTTTGAAGAGTTTTCTGAAGAGGAAATTATTAAAGAGATCAATCGTTCTTTATTTCCTACTTTATGGAGTTGTCGTGCAGTTTTACCACACATGCAACACCAAAAATCTGGTGTGATCGTGAATGTATCATCTATCGCCACATGTGGGATTAACCGTCTTCCATATTCTGCGGCTAAGGGTGGTGTAAATAGTTTTACTCAATCAATGGCATTTGCACATGCTAAAGATGGTATCCGCATCAATGCTGTGGCTACAGGTGGTACTGAAGCTCCACCACGTGTAATTCCACGTAATACTTCACCACTATCTGAGCAAGATCAAGCTTGGATGCAAGAAGTGGTTGATCAAACCATTGACCGCAGCTACATGAAACGCTATGGCACTATTCAAGAACAAGTAAATGCTATTTTGTTCCTTGCTTCAGATGAGTCTTCATACATTACAGGCACAGTCGTACCTGTAGGTGGTGGTGATCAGGGTTAACCCTGATCACGGACTCTTTAAACTCACAGGATCATTGACGCAAGGAGGCAAATACAATGGCAACCCTGTTTAAAACACTAAAAGAAGATTGGTCTATTTCCGCCACTGTCGCCGGCTTTTTAGCTGTATTGATTTCATATGCCGGACCATTAATTATTTTCTTTCAAGCAGCACAACAAGCCCAAGTTTCCCCAGACATGATGATTTCATGGATTTGGGGTATCTCAATTGGTGCTGCTGTAGCTGGAATTCTATTATCAATAAAGTTTAAAGTTCCTGTCATTACCGCTTGGTCGGCACCTGGTACTGCTCTGCTAGTCACACTTTTTCCAGATATATCACTGAATGAAGCAGTTGCTGCATATATCACTACAGCTGTAGTGATTTTCATCATTGGTATTACCGGATATTTCGACAAACTATTGGCTTTGATACCGCAATCAGTGGCTGCAGGAATGATGGCTGGTATCTTATGTCAGTTCGGATTTGGTCTTTTTACCGCGACCAATACCATGCCATATATTGTGTTTGGAATGCTTATTTCGTATCTGATTGCTAAGCGTTTAACACCTCGATATGCCATGCTTTTTGTATTGGCAGCTGGTATTTTCATGAGTTTAGTCCTCGGAAAATTCAATGCTGTGAATATGGAGTTTTCACTTGCAATACCCCAATTCATTGCGCCCGAGTGGACGCTTAACTCTTTTCTAAATCTTGCAGTACCTCTTATTTTAGTCAGCCTTTCTGGTCAATTTTTACCTGGCATGGCAATTTTGAAATTAAGTGGCTATGACATTCAAGCAAAACCCATTATTACCACTACCAGTATCGCATCGTTAGCTGTTGCTTGTGTGGGAGGGATCACCATTGTCCTGGCATCAATAACAGCCGCACTCTGTACAGGTAAAGATGCACATGAGCTCAAAGAGAAACGTTATATCGCAGGTATTGCGAACGGTATTTTCTATATTTTAGGTGGTTTATTTGCAGGCAGCATTGTGATGCTTTTTAGCTTACTGCCTAAAGAACTTGTTGCTGCATTAGCAGGTTTAGCACTTTTAGGTGCTATTGCTACAAATTTACACGTTGCTATGTTCCAAGAAAAGGATCGTGACGCAGCTCTCCTTACTTTCTTGGCGACTGTTTCAGGTATGCAATTTTTAGGTTTAAGTTCAGTTTTTTGGGGAATCTGTATTGGTATTTTAGCGCACGTGATTTTAACGAAGCGTCAAAATACTACCCCATCATCGTCTACATCGACCTGATCATATTAAAGGTAAATGTAGATCGTTTGTTTAGGAAGTGATTATGATTGATAAAAGCTCAGCGTCTTTAACCGAAGCCCTCTCCCAAATTAAAGACGGTTCAACCATTATGATCGGTGGGTTTGGTACTGCAGGTCAGCCTGCTGAACTCATCGATGGCTTAATTGAACTCGGTATTAAAGACTTAGTGATCGTCAACAACAACGCAGGTAATGGTGATTACGGCTTGGCTAAACTGTTACAAGCAGGCGCTGTACGTAAAATCATCTGTTCTTTTCCTCGTCAGTCTGACTCTTATGTCTTCGATGAACTCTACCGTGCAGGCAAAATCGAGTTAGAACTTGTACCGCAAGGCAACTTGGCTTGTCGTATTCAAGCGGCGGGTATGGGCTTAGGTCCAATCTACACACCAACAGGTTTTGGTACTTTGCTCGCTGAAGGCAAACCAACCATGAATTATGAAGGTAAAGACTACGTTTTAGAAAATCCAATCAAAGCTGACTTTGCGTTAATTAAAGCGCATAAGGGAGATCGCTGGGGGAACTTGGTGTACCGTAAATCTGCACGTAACTTTGGTCCAATTATGGCCATGGCAGCAGATATCACCATCGCACAAGTATCAGAAGTCATGGACCTCGGTGCCTTAGATCCTGAACACATCATCACCCCTGGGATCTTTGTACAACACGTTGTACAAGTTCAACCTGCGCAGTAATTTGAGATTGGAGAAATACAATGAGTTATCAAAAATTAACCCGTGATCAAATTGCTGAACGTGTTGCACAAGATATTCCTGATGGTGCTTATGTCAACCTTGGGATTGGTTTACCAACTAAAATCTCGAGCTATTTACCTGCTGACAAAGATGTCTTTTTACATTCTGAAAATGGTTTATTGGCCTTTGGTCCACCCCCTGCGGAAGAAGACCGTGACCCTGAGTTAATTAATGCGGGTAAAGAGTTTGTAACCCTGCTAGAAGGCGGAGCTTTCTTCCATCATGGTGATTCATTTGCCATGATGCGTGGTGGTCACCTAGACATCGCGGTACTGGGTGCTTTCCAAGTCGCTGAAAATGGTGATCTTGCAAACTGGCATACCGGTGCACCTGATGCCATCCCTGCTGTGGGTGGTGCGATGGACTTAGCCGTGGGTGCGAAAAAAGTCTTTATTACCACCGATCATGTCACTAAAAAAGGCGAACCTAAAATCGTTGCTGAGCTGACTTATCCTGCGACAGGTTTGAAATGTGTGGACCGCATTTATACGGACCTTTGTGTGATTGATGTGACGGCAGATGGCATGAAAGTCATTGAGAAAGTTGAAGGCTTATCTTTTGAAGAGCTTCAATCGATGACGGGTGCCAAACTCATTGATGCCACTCAGGCTTAAGACTGGTTTTAGGATCTTACACTATGAAAAACGCATACATCATTGATGCCATCCGTACGCCTTTTGGTCGTTATGCCGGTGGTTTAGCACCTGTCCGTGCGGATGACTTAGGTGCAGTGCCATTAAAAGCGTTAATGGAACGTAACCCTTCTGTGGATTGGAATGTCGTCGATGACGTTTTATTTGGCTGTGCCAACCAAGCCGGTGAAGATAATCGTAACGTCGGTCGTATGTCGGCGCTTTTAGCAGGTATTCCTTATACAGTACCTGCAACCACAGTCAACCGTTTATGTGGTTCATCACTCGATACCGTAGCAATGGCTGCGCGTGCCATTAAAGCTGGTGAGGCTGACGTGATTGTGGCAGGTGGTGTTGAATCCATGTCACGTGCTCCATTTGTGATGGGTAAATCTGAGAGTGCATTTGGTCGTAGTCAAAAGATTGAAGACACCACCATGGGCTGGCGTTTTATCAACCCGAAGCTTAAAGAAATGTATGGTGTTGAAACCATGCCGCAAACGGCCGAAAACGTGGCTGAACAGTTCAACATTAGCCGCGCTGATCAAGACCAATTTGCGTTATCCAGCCAACAACGTACGGCTGCTGCACAAGCACGCGGTTTCTTTGATCAAGAAATCGTGCCTGTGACTATTCCACAGCGTAAAGGTGATGCGGTTGTGGTGGCAAAAGATGAACATCCTCGTGCCTCAACCACTTTAGAAGCCTTAACCAAGTTAAAACCTGTTGTAAAAGCAGACGGTACAGTAACCGCAGGTAATGCATCAGGGATTAACGATGGTGCTGCTGCGATTCTGATTGCGTCTGATGCAGCTGTGGAAAAATATGGTTTAAAACCTCGTGCCAAAGTGATTGGTGCGACCACCGTTGGGGTTGAACCTCGCATTATGGGCTTTGGTCCTGCACCTGCGATTAAAAAGTTACTGGCTCAAACAGGTTTAACACTAGAGCAAATGGATGTGATTGAGCTGAACGAAGCGTTTGCAGCACAAGCATTGGCGTGTACACGTGACCTAGGTTTAGCCGACGATGATGCACGTGTAAACCCAAATGGTGGTGCAATTGCATTAGGTCATCCATTGGGTGCATCAGGTGCGCGTTTGGTGACGACTGCACTGAATCAACTTGAAGCAACTGGTGGCAAATATGCATTGTGCTCTATGTGTATCGGTGTGGGTCAAGGCATCGCTTTAATTATCGAACGTGTTTAACTATTAAAAACCCCCTCCCTTTTCTCAAGGGAGGTCGGGAGGGATTCTATGCCTACTTTTTCTTCAAATGATGCGCAAATCAATTATCAAACTTTTGGTGATTCAAGCAAGCCTGCTCTTGTTTTCTCTAACTCTTTAGGGACAAATTTCAGCATGTGGCAATCACAAATTGAGTTTTTTAAAGCTTCTCATTATGTGATTTGTTATGACACACGTGGTCATGGTGCATCGGACGCGCCTCAAGGTCCATATACCATTGATCAACTTGGTCAAGATGTGGTGAATTTACTCGACCATTTGAATGTTGAAAAAGCTGCATTCTGTGGTATTTCGATGGGTGGTTTGACAGGCCAATGGTTAGCGATCAATCATCCTCAACGCTTTAGTCATGTGATTGTGTGTAATACCGCCGCTAAAATTGGCAATGAAAATGCTTGGAATGATCGTGCCGTATTGGTTCGTGAACAAGGTTTAGCACCGATTGCATCAACGGCTGCAGGTCGTTGGTTTACAGATCCCTTTATCCAAAGCAACCCAGCAGTGATTGAAAAACTTTCAAACGACTTAGGAGCTGGCAGCCCTGAAGGTTATGCAAGCTGCTGTGAAGCTTTGGCTAAGGCGGATGTGCGTGAACAACTCAAGCAGATTTCGATTCCTGTATTGATTATTGCAGGTCAACAAGACCCTGTGACCACTGTGGCAGATGGTCAGTTTATGCAAGCAGCGATTGTGGGTAGTCAACTTGTTGAGATTAATGCTTCGCACATTTCTAATGTTGAACAACCACAGGCGTTTAACCGAGCTGTGGCTGAATTTATTCAGGCTTAAGTTCGGAACAACTCAAACCTGAACTCAGGAAACATCACCTGTCACGGGTGACTCATCTTGACGCTTTGCCAGATTGCTCCACCAGTCTGGCTTTTTTTATGCCCTAGAGTTCATTCATTTATTCAGTAAATTTTAAGAAATAAAACCTAATCTCAGCGTAGTTAAATATTAGAACTCATCGTATGCGCTACACATCTATCATTCAGCAATGGAAAAAACCAACGATAAGCCTAGCACTATTCAATTTAGTACTCTCAGTATGGGTTGGCATTGGTTTAAATATTGCGTTCTACAAACAACTTACTTCACTCACACCTTATCAAGGTTACCCAGCAATTCTTTTTTTAATAGGTTCATCTGTCTTAATCACAGCCGCTTATTTTTTTATTTTCAATCTTATTCATTGGAGATCGAACGTAAAGATATTTGCAAGTATCTGGATTGTATTAGGCGGTATTTCTGCATATTTTGTAAGTAGTTTAGGCATTATTATTAATGCTGATCAGATTCAAAATATGATGCAAACCAATACGATGGAAGCATTTGATCTGATAAATATAAGATTATTTATTTGGGTTGTATTTTTTATTTTAGCGCCTCTTTTTTTTATTTATTGGGTGAATATCAAAAAATCAACGTTTTCTCATACCCTTTGCAGGAAAATGTTACACAGTGCAATCAGTTTAGTTTTAGTGTTAGGTTGCGCTTATTTATATTATGTTGACTATGCAGCTATTTTTAGAGAAAACAGAGAGTTGAAAGGGATGATCAGTCCTCAAAATGTCGTTGCAGCCTCCTTCAGTTATTATAAACATCTTCAACCTCCCAAAAATACGACTATTCACCCCTACGGACGTGATGCACACCAACTTATTCAAACGGCGACCCATCAAACTCCAAAACTGATGGTTTTAGTGATAGGAGAAACAGCACGTGCAGAAAGTTTTCAGTTGAATGGATATGATCGAGCTACAAATCCAGAATTAAGCAAATTAAATATAATCAATTTTCGTAACGTCAGTTCCTGTGGTACTGCAACGGCGGTATCCGTACCTTGTTTATTTTCTGGTATGACTCGACAAGCATATACAGAAAAAGTCGCAAGACAACGGGAGAACTTACTCGATATTATTCAACGTGCGGGCTACAAAGTAACATGGATCAATAACAATTCAGGATGCAAAGAAGTTTGTAATCGGGTTGAGCGTTATGAAATTCCCGAATCTATTCATAAGCAATGGTGCGATTCTAAGGGTGAATGTAAAGATGAAATATTGATTGATAGCCTTAATGCCTATATTCAAGCCATTCCCAAAAATGATAAAACGCCAAGACTTATCGTACTCCATCAAATGGGAAGTCACGGCCCAGCTTACTATAAACGGTCCACTCATCAATACACACCCTTTCAGCCGACCTGTAACACCAGCGCAATTCAGGGATGTAGTCAACAAGCTCTGATCAATACGTATGATAATTCAATTGTATATACAGACCATATTCTCGCTTCGACAATCAATTTATTAAACAAACAAACTCAATTTCAATCCGCTTTATGGTATTTATCAGATCATGGTGAATCCACGGGTGAACATGGAATGTATTTACACGGCGCGCCTTATCAAATTGCACCATCACAACAAACTCATGTGCCGATGATCATGTGGTTTGCAACAGCATGGCGAAAACATCAAGCGTCAACTGTACGATGCATTGAATCTCAGAAAAAAGATGTACTAAGCCAAGACAATGTCTTTCACACCATGCTTAGTTTATTGAATATTCATACTACAACATTACAACGCGCATTAGACCTCAGCCAACAATGCAAACCTCAATTATAGAACAGAGCCTAATATGAATAAAATCCTGATGATTGAAGATGACTTTATGATTGCAGAGTCATCTCAAAAGTTGCTCCAATATCAATCATTTGAAGTAGTCTGGGTCAATAATGGCATCGATGGCTTAAAACAATTAAATCAACAAGCATTTGATTTAGTGCTGCTCGATCTTGGATTACCTATGATGGATGGCATGCAAGTACTCAAACATCTTCGCTCACTATTTCCTTCAATTCCTGTACTCATTATTTCAGCAAGAGATCAACTTCAGCACCGTATCGATGGATTAAATCAAGGCGCTGATGATTATCTAGTAAAACCATACGAGTTTGAGGAGTTATTAGCGCGTATTCACGCCATACTCAGACGTGCATCTCAACAAAATACATCTCAGATAAAACAAATTTTAGAGTTTGGCGGACTCAGGTTAGATCTTGAACAACATATCGCGAGTTTTGAAAATCAGACGGTTGAGTTTTCAAACCGTGAGTGGGCTTTATTAATTCCACTCTTAACTTATCCAAATAAGATTTTTTCGAAGTCTAATCTTGAAGAAAAACTGTATGATATTGAAAATGAAATCAGCAGTAATACCATTGAAGTCTATATTCATCGCATACGCTCAAAATTAGGTAAAAATTTTATTCGTAATGTGCGAGGATTAGGTTATCGGCTAGGTCAGCCTACACCATAAAACAAGAATTGATACATGACGCAACCCTACTCTTTACAAAAGCAACTTGTTGTATTTACCTCAATTTTTAGTGTGGTGATGGGATGTATATTGGTTTTTTCAGCCTATAGAACAGCTTTAGAGGAAACAAATGAAATACTTGATGCTCAGCTGAAAAATCTGGCAGAGCGCGTTGCAAAATTTAATCCAGATCCTGTAAAGAGTAAATTTTCACATTTAAAACAGTACCATGAAGAAGATTTATTTGTAGATGTTTGGGCCTATGACCAACAATCACATTTACATGAAAAGTTTAAACAGTTGGTTGAGCCAGTCGCTAAGTCAGGTTTTTATCATCACACTAATCATTATGGTAAATGGCATACCTATGTGATTCCATTGAAAACTGTTCAAGTTCAAGTGAGCCAACAAGACTCTGTTCGACAAGCTTTAGCCATAGAGCTCGCAATCAACATGTTTTTACCTTATTTAATCATTATGCCCTTCGCGATTTATGGCTTAGGTTTTATAATTAGAAGAAATTTTGCTCCATTTGAGCAATTTAAATCCGAATTAAGTACACGTAAACCAAATGAGCTGACCGTAATCGACCCTCAACAGTACCCTATTGAGCTAGTACCCAGCATTCAAGCGATCAATCAATTATTTCAAAGGATCTCTGATGCCCAACAAGAACAAAAACAATTTATTGCAGACGCCGCTCACGAATTAAGAACACCAATTACAGCATTAAATCTTCAAACTAAAATTTTACTCAAAGAGCTCCCCCATCACGAATCATTAATCAAAATGAATAATGGTTTACACCGAACTCAGCATTTGGTCGGACAGCTTTTAAATCTCGCTCAACAAGATTCATTGAATGCCAGTAACGAGAAAAAAATGAGTATTCGGTTAGATGAACGTGCTTATCAATCTATTGAACAATTGATTCATTTAGCTTTAGCCAAAGAAATCGATTTAGGTATGGAACGTTATGAACACGTTCAAATTATAAATTATTCATCTGCTATAGATTCGATATTAACCAACTTAATAGAGAATGCGATTAAATACACGCCTCCCAATGGCATCATTAATGTTTCGACATTTCAAGAGAATGATATAGCGATCATTCAAGTCGAAGATAGTGGCCCAGGAATTTCAGCAGATCTCTATGAACGTATTAAAAAAAGATTTTATCGAGTCGAGCAACATCAAGAAATTGGTAGTGGCTTAGGTTTATCAATTGTTGAAAAAGCGGTAGAACGTATGGGGGGCAATCTTATCTTTGATCGCAGCCCTCAATTAGGTGGTTTATTGGTGAGAGTGGAAATTAAACTACATTAATTGCTTAGGCTAATTTAGCCTTATCTTTTAGACTAAATATTACGACATTGAATATCCAAATCAACCAACCTGTCCAAAGATTATGACTAAAAAAATGTGCACCTCTAAGCATTTGCGTCCATCCCATAAACATTCCCAAGAGAATTGCACTCAATAAGTAAAATTGAGCTAATTGTGTTTTTTTGTTCCTGAACACAAAATACCCACTCAATAATGCAAAACCTGCAGAAGCATGACCTCCAGGAAAACAATGCCCAACTTTACTACTGAGACTCCAGACAATTGTCATTCCCTGAGGTTGAGCTGCATCCCATGGACACATCAAGTTCGACTGTGATTTGAACAACGCTATTAAAATAATTGAAATTAAAGTAACTGCAAAAATTGTGATGTAATTTTTAGAGGTTTCCAAACGTTGATTTCTCGATTTGGGATGAGCGACCATGACTGCATATATCAGCATACTGCAGTACATCGCGATTAGCACATATTTAACCCATTGATGCCCAACTACACTTGACCAAAATGCATCTTTTAAATAGAACACTCCTTTTGAATTTAAGCCTAATTGAATCAATTTCATGTCGACAGCACCATGTACTGGAAATAGATTGACCAAAATGAAATAGCTCAAGATTAAGGCGATACATTGCTTGCGATAGAAAAAACTCATACGAATTCATCGAATAAAAATGTATTTAAATCAATCAGGCTTAAAATTTTCTGAACGATTTGACATCAAATAGACTTTTATACTGCATAACGATATGCTTAAACCAACCTGAGTTGGGTTTTAAAAATAAAAAAGTGTTAAGGATAACCACGATGCAAACTCAAGAATTACTTATTCCGAATGGCAACTATCAAATCCAAGCTGATTTTTATATGCCAGAGCCGATCACAAAAGATTCTAGTATCATCATTATGGCTCATGGCTTAGGTGGAGAAAAAAGCTGTGGCTTAAACTCTTTCGCTGAAGCTTATGCAGAATTGGGATATAACGTATGCGTATTTGATCATTCTGGTTTTGGATTAAGCAGTGGTCCTGTTCAGCATCTTGTCGATAAAAATAGTCAACTTCAGGATTGGAACGTCGTTATCGACTATATTCAAACCCGATTCTACATCCCGAAAAAAAATATCATTTTATGGGGGTATTCGTTCAGTGGTGCGCATGTTCTAACATTAGCAAGTGAACACACCTTTAAAGCAGTGATCTCTAATTTTCCACACGTTGATGGTTTAGCGAGCTTGACGCTGTATCCTAAAAAATATTTATTGCCTGCAACCATGATTGCATTACAAGATTTAGCCCTAGCAAAAATAGGTAGAGTAAAAACCATGCCTGTAGTTGCAAAAGATCGGTTTGCTATTTTGGCGGGTGAAGATTGCTATGATGCCTATTATCGACTGATCCCAGACGGGATACATTGGAAAAATGCTGTACCAGCTCGAATCGTTGCAACCATTGGTTTATACCGACCAACGATGATCGTTCATAAAATTCGATGCCCTGTTTTTGTGTCAGGTGCGGAACTAGATTCACTTATTCCTGTCAAAGCAACACGTAAACTCGCACAAAAACTAAAACAAGGTGAATATCGTGAGTTCGTCTGCGGTCACTTCGATCTATTTCATTCGCCCGTTTTTGATCAACTCATCGCAGCGCATCAACATTTTTTGGAAAAACTAAAATAAACTTTCAAAGTTGGTAGTTATATCCCTTACTGCTTAAGTAAAATTCACTGATGAAATGGCATTCTTTTAGAATGTCATCAGTGACTTGTTGATGCTGATAGTAGCTGTGTTTCATTAATGCAAAAACCATTTCAACCAGATACACCGCTTCCTCTTTTCTATTCAATTTCAGCGGATGTACTTTCTGCTCAAATACCGCTTGTAAATCATGAGCAATCTTCTCAATCACGATTTCCTGTAAATTAAAACCATCAACATGTACTGGCCCACCCAGAATCAAAATACTTGCAGCAGGATTTGAATTGTAGAACTCAGCCACCTTAGAAATTAGATCAAAACAAATATCACGTGTTGACCAAGTTTGATAGCACTCATTTTTAAACAAAACATAGGCCTGCAGTTCATCTAAATAACGTTTCACCAATATGCTGAACAAATGATTAACTGTTGGAAAGTATTGATAAATCGTAATCTTAGGAAGATCGGACTGTGCTGCAATTTCGGGAATAGTACAGTGATTGATGCCTTGTTCTTCTAATATTTTCTTCGTTGTTTCTAATACAAGTTCTAACCTTGCTTTACTTCTTTTTTGTACAGGAAGCTTAATTTCATCAAAAAGCATTTAAACAAATCCCCTGTCTTGCTGTTTAAAAATAAATCGATTATAGTCATAAAACCAACTATAGTTGGTTATAAATAAAAAGAACATCATTCAAGGATATGAATATGAACACAGTCTGTATCATTGGTGCAGGTCCGTCAGGAATTACGGCTGCTAAAAATTGTCAACAAAATGGTATTGCATACGATATCTTCGAGAAAAATGACAAAGTCGGTGGGAATTGGGTGTTTAATTCTAAAACTGGTCATTCTTCAGTCTATGAGAATACACACATTATTAGCTCGCGTACAATGTCTGAATATGAAGATTATCCAATGCCAGACAGTTACCCTGATTATCCACGACATGATCATCTACAGCAGTATTTTGAAAATTATGCCAAACATTTTGGTGTATATGACAAGATTAAATTTCATCACACTATTAACCATATTCATAAAAATGAAAATAAAAAATGGGTGGTGGATTACACCGATGATCAAGGTAAAGAACAACAGAAAATATATGACTATTTAATGGTTGCAAATGGTCATCACTGGAAACCAAAATACCCTGAGTATGAAGGTGAATTTACTGGCAAGTGGATGCATTCACATGATTTTAAAGGTGTAAATGACGACTGGCGTGGAAAGAAAATTTTAGTCATTGGTGCAGGTAATTCAGGCTGTGATGTTGCCGTAGAATCAGCACGTGTCTCAAAAGATGTGTATATATCGATGCGCAGTCCACAATGGTTTGTTCCAAAATTTATGTTTGGACATCCCGCAGACATACTCGTCAAGTCAATGGAAAAACTTCCGCCCAAAATGCGCCAAAAAATTCTGACCAAATTGGTAAAAGCATTCAGTGGAAATTACGCAGATTTTGGCTTGCCTGTAAATGACAAACCGATGCTGACACAACATCCAACGGCGAACTCTGACTTCATTGACTATGTGCGTCACGGTAAAATCAAACCAAAACCAGCGATCAAGCGTCTCAATGGTAAAATTGTAGAATTCGTCGATGGTACTCAACAAGAGTTTGATATTATTTGTTGTTGTACTGGTTTCTGGACCGTCTTCCCTTTCTTCGATAAAGATTTTATAGATTTCCAACATGCTGAAAAATTACCGCTTTACCGTAAAATGATGCATGCCGAACATGACAATCTTTATTTCATTGGTTTATTCCAACCATTAGGTTGTATTTGGCCAATTTCAGATCATCAAGCCAATTTGGCATGTCAGGAAATTTTAGGAAAATATAAACGTCCAGCTGATATGAAAAAAGCGATTCAGCATGAGTTAGATCATCCACATTACAACTTTGAAGGCGGTCAACGACATGCAGCAGAAGTTGACTATAATGACTTCCGTGCAGAACTCGTATCTGACCTTAAAACTGCTGGTGTCATCATTCCAGAGCGTAAACCTTTGGTTTCAATCCGTAAATTAGTTGGTTCTTTACTGACTGCATAATTTAGTGTATTTCTAGGTCATCAGTGAGTGTTACGTTAATCGTGAGCACTCACCTTACATAAGTATAATCAACTCAAAATAACAACTTAAATGATCAATAGCAGGAGCTTTGCATGCACGGACGTATGATGTTTCAACCTTTATTAATCAGCAGTTTACTAGAACATGCTGCTGAATTTCATAAAGACACCCTGATCGTTTCAAAAAACACCGATGGCACACTTTACGAAACCAATTGGGGCGATGTATCGGATAATGCTAAACGTGGTGCAAAGGCATTAAATGAACTTAAACTCATTCACGGCGATTGTATTGCAACATTAGCTTGGAACAATCATCGTCATTTAGAGGCTTGGTATGCTATTTCTGGTAGTGGTTTAATCTGTCACACCATTAACCCAAGATTATTTCCAGAACAACTGATTTTCATTATTAATGATGCACAAGATAAAGCGATTATTTTTGATAAAACATTCCTACCTTTGATTACAGGAATAAAAGCACATATTCCACTGGTGCAACATTTCATCTGCTTAGATGCACCTGATGAAAAGATTCGTCAATCCTTACCCGAAGTCTTGTTCTACGATGATTTAATTGCTGGTCAAACTGCAGAATATACATGGCCTGAATTTGATGAAACCACTGCTAGTTCACTATGTTATACCTCTGGAACAACAGGCAATCCTAAAGGTGCTCTCTATTCTCATCGCTCAACTGTTCTTCACAGTTTAGCGGCCAGCTTACCTGACTCACTCAATCTATCAGCCAAAGATATTATTTTACCTGTAGTTCCGATGTTTCACGTTCATGCATGGGGAACACCTTATGCCGCAGCGATGGTAGGTGCTTCGATTATATTACCAGGGCCGGGTCTTGATGGTGAGAGTCTAGTTAAACTCATTGATCAATATGAAGTGACTGTTGCACTTGGTGTTCCTACCATTTGGCAAAGCTTGTTGATTGCTGCAAAAGCAATGAACAGTTCACTGACCTCTTTAAAACGTAATGTCATTGGTGGCTCGGCTTGCCCACCAAGCATGTTAGCGACATTCCGTGATGTATATGATTGTGAAACCATTCATGCATGGGGGATGACTGAAGCTAGTCCACTTGGCACTGCCAATCAATTCAAAGCCAAACATAAACAACTTTCTCAGGATCAACAAGCAAATCTACGTCTTTCCCAAGGTCGCCCGCCGTTTGGAGTCAGGATTCGTTTAGTGTCTGAAGAAAGAGGAACCGATCTTGTTCCACATGATGGTGAGACTATTGGTAATTTACAAATCAAAGGACATTGGATTGTTGACAAATACTTTGGTCAGTCCGACTCACCATTGACCAGTGATGGATGGTTTGATACTGGAGATATTGCGTCTATAGATGCTGATGGCTATCTGCATATTAGTGATCGTGCCAAAGACTTGATTAAATCTGGTGGAGAATGGATCTCTTCTGTAGAGCTTGAAAATATCGCAATGGGTCACCCAGAAATTGCGATGGCTGCGGTCATCGCAGCACAACATCCAAAGTGGGATGAAAGACCTGTCTTAATCGCCGTTAAACATCCTAATAGCCAAATCACTGAACAACAACTCATTGATTACTATGCTGATAAAATTGCTAAATGGCAAACTCCAGATAAAGTGATTTTTGTCGATGCCATACCGCTTAGCGGCACTGGAAAAATGCTAAAAAGAAAACTTCGCGAAGAATATGGACATGTATTAATGTGAGTTCAGGTTAATTTCTCAACTCACTCATACTAACTAAATAAAGCTGTAACTGTACATCAGTTACAGCTTTATATTTAAGCCACTACGAATAATTAAATTAGCAGTATCACGACCTGACAGATATGCACCATGCACAGTACCTGCATAATCGGTATGACAATGTTCACCTGCAAAATATACTTGCGCTGGATGCTCTTTTTTAAAGATCTCTACATCATCTTTAGTATGTTCAACTTTTGGAAAACTAAATGAACCTAAACTAAACGGATCACTTCCCCAGCGGGTAATTATGATGTTCTGAATTTCATTGGAGTGCATGCAAATCTTCAATATTTTCTTGATATATTCATGCACCTGTTGATCCGTTGCTTGATCAACCCATTCTGACTTTGTACCTCCAACGAGAAGTAGATAAGTCGGTTTATTATATAAACGACTAAAATCTAAAATACTATACAGCTCACGCTCATCCCAAAAAAATGCCGTATTGTGTTTAAGTGCATTCCCATTAAATTCTAGAGCTTTTGAAAATTGTATAAATATTTTATTGAAAGATCCAAAACCCAGCTTTTGAATCGATCGGACTAATCCACTAGGCAAAGGCGGCTCAAACTTAATTTTATCTTGCTTTAAAATACCGAGTGGAACTGTCACCACAACTTGAGAACCTATGTAAAGCTGACCACATGCTGTTTTTATCTGCACTTGATGAGAGTCATGATCGATTTCAACAATATCTGCATTCGTATGAATCTCTAAATCAGTAGCCAGAACTTTAACAATCTGTTCATAACCTTTTGGAAATATCATTTCATCGCCTGAGAAGTAGCCTTCAAAATCCATAAAATTATGGGCTAATTGCTCTAAACCAGTCGCAAAAGGATCATTGGCAAGCCTTGAGTAATACCGCTTAATTTTTTGTGTGATGACGTCTCGATCAAAATAATGAAGTTGAAAACGTATCTTTCCTAAAACATTCTCAAGTTGCTCAAAAGCGGAGATATCCTGCTCTTTTGATTTATTTTGAAAAACCTTCTGAACATCACGAAGGCATTTTTCAAATTCTAAGCTCTCTTGTTCGGTAAATAGCTGACCATTGGCATGAAAATAATCCACTTGATCATAATTAAAAACTTGAGTACTTATCCGATTGGACTCTGCAATTTTCCATATCGGATTATTATCAATACCATGTATCCATGATGCACCAAGGTCAAAACAATGACCATCAATGTTTTGTGTATGTATTCTCCCACCTATACGATCACGTGCTTCTAAAACAACAACATTAAATCCTGCTGATTTTAAATGCTGAGCACAACTTAATCCTGCAACACCAGCGCCGATAATATAAATAGGATGATTAAAGTCGTTCATTCATTTTTTTATTAGAAAAAATTCGCTTAAAGATATCGCGTTCAAAACTGTGAAAATAGTCGTGTGATGTAATAAATTTAAAATGATTGGTAACTTAAGAAGAGTTAAAAATTGTTTTAATCGAATAAATCAAAAAAAAACGGCTATGAAGACCGTTTTTTTAGAATGCTTTGATTTTCTCGTTAATCTGCTGAGATATCTTCAAATAAAACTGAAGATAAATAGCGCTCTCCAGCATCAGGTAAAATCACCACTATGGTTTTACCTGCATTTTCAGGACGTTGAGCAAGTTCATGAGCGGCCGCTAATGCTGCACCACTTGAAATCCCCACAAAAATCCCTTCTTTGATTGCAGATTGACGAGCAAAATCAATTGCAGTTTGATTTTCAATCGCGATAACTTCATCCACCAAATCTAAATCTAGGTTCTTAGGAATAAAGTTTGCACCAATGCCTTGGATTTTATGTGGTCCCGGAGTCAGTGTTTCGCCACGCTTCGCTTGTCCAATAATTGGTGAGTCTGCTGGTTCAACTGCAACTGAGTAAAGGGCTTGATTTTTAACTTTCTCAAAATAACGCGAAATACCAGAGATCGTACCTCCCGTACCTACACCAGCCACTAAAATATCAACCTTACCACCCGTTGCTTCAAAAATTTCAGGTCCAGTTGTAGTTTCATGAATGGCAGGATTTGCTGGGTTTTCAAATTGCTGAGGTAAATAATAAAGCTTTGGGTTCTCAGCAACTAAACGTTCTGCTTCTTGAACAGCACCATTCATCCCTTTAGCAGGATCGGTTAATACTAAATGAGCACCCAATGCTTTGAGTACTTTACGGCGCTCGATACTCATACTTGCAGGCATAGTCAGTGTGATGTCATAACCTTTAGCAGCAGCAACAAAAGCTAGCGCAATTCCAGTATTACCACTCGTAGGTTCAACAATATGCATTCCTGCTTTAAGCACACCACGTTGTTCTGCATCTGCAATCAAAGCTGCACCAACACGGCATTTTACTGAAAATGCTGGGTTACGTGCTTCCACTTTAACAAGAACTGTAGCCCCACCCTGTATCACACGATTAATGCGAATAAGCGGTGTATTACCAATCGCTTCAGCGTTATTACTGTATACCGCGATTCCACGATTAGAAGTTTGTGGAAATTGAGTCTCTGTGGTCATGAACAATCCTTATATTCATAAAACAATACTTTTATCATAATCCTTTTTCATTTTAGATATATAACCATTTGTAGGATTTTCATATAAGATAAAATGAATAGGTTATTCTAAATATGAAATTATCACTTTACTGCTTTTAATCCATAAAAATTAGACATTTGACAAAAAGTTCTTAAATTTTGATAACCAGCCTGAAGGTATAGATTCTTCATCTCTTTCACCGTCATTAAATTAAAGTCATCATGTATTCTTTCCAACATGATCTGACTTTGTTTTTCACTTAATCCTATTTTTGTCACCAAATTTTTTAATACTAACTGATCATTTGGTTCTTCAAATTGCATCAGATCGAAACTCAGAACCACGCCATCTTGTTTCAAAGCATGGTAAATATCACCTAAAAAACTCTTTTTGCATGCATGTGAAACAAAATGAAAAACCAAAATACTCAATACTGCATCAAAATTTTCAGGATATTTCTGCAGCACAGTCGTGTCACCTTGCAGAATTGTGACTCGGTGCATTTGGTGCTTAAACTGAACGATCTGTTCTGTTTTTTCAAGCATCGCTGCCGATGGATCAAACACAACAAACTCCGCCTTTGTAAAATGATCTAATAAATAATTCAGTTCAAATCCAGTTCCGCACCCGACAATGGCAATTTTAGCCTCTTCTTTGAGATGAGTTTCAAGCAGCGCCAGTATATGTAGATGCATGAGTTCATATCCTGGTATCAGCTGTCTGATATGCACATCGTAGTTTTCTACGATTTTTGGGTGATCAAAATTCTTTGCCATCTCACTCTTCGACTATTTTTAAAATTAAGCCGAGCTTAGTGAACTAAGTTCGGCTTTGTTATTTTCTGCTTAAAGTTAAAAATATCACTCAATGACGATTAAGCACTCTCATCAAAAATATTGAGTTGCTCACGCATATATTCTTGGAGTTTAAACTTCTGGGCCTTACCAGAAGCAGTCATTGGGAACTCTTTAAGAAAATGTACATATCGTGGCACTTTATTATGTGAGATATTGGCTTTGCAGTAATCTTTGATCACTTGTTCAGAACATTCATGTCCTTCATGCAAAATAATACAAGCACATAACTCTTCGCCATATTTCGGGTCAGGAAGCCCAATGACTTGAACATCGCTAACAGCCGGATGTTTATATAAGAAGTCTTCAATCTCTTTAGGGAATAAATTCTCACCTCCCCGAATCACAACATCTTTAATGCGACCTTTGATTTTGATAAAGCCTTCATCATCCATTTCAGCGATATCACCGGTATGCATCCATTTTGCGACATCTACGACTTCTCGGGTTTTTTCTTCTTCATCCCAATAGCCCAGCATGACTGAGTATCCTCGTACACACAACTCTCCGAGTTTGCCACGAGGCACTACTTTACCGTGTTCATCGACTATTTTAATTTCGATATGTGGATGAACTCGACCAACAGTGCTCACTCGTTGTTCTAGCGAATCTGTGATCGAACTTTGTGCGCTTACTGGCGCTGTTTCAGTCATGCCATAACAAATCGTGATATCTCGCATATGCATACGCTCAATGACGCGCTTCATGATTTCTTTTGGACATGGACTGCCAGCCATAATGCCAGTACGCAATGTAGTCAAATCAAATTCGTCAAATTGCTCATGATCAAGCATGGCAATAAACATGGTAGGCACACCATAAGCTGCGGTACATTTCTCTTGTTCAATCGCTTTAAGACTATCAAGAGGATTAAATACAGCTGATGGATAGATCATGGTTGATCCATGTGTAATACAGGCGAGATTACCCATCACCATACCAAAGCAATGAAATAACGGTACAGAAATACAAACTCGATCTTGAGAAGTCAGTTTGATTGCCTCTCCCACAAAATACCCGTTATTCAGAATATTATTGTGTGTCAGCATGGTCCCTTTGGGGCTACCTGTCGTTCCGGAGGTAAACTGGATATTGATGGTTTCATCGAATTGAAGACCAGATGCTATCTCATTAAGTTGATCTAACTGCTCTGAAGTCGGTTCAACCAATAAATCACTAAAGCGATAAAACCCAGTATGTTGTTGATCATCTATTTTGATCAAATACTTTAAATGCGGCAATTTTTCAGCATTTAAAACGCCATTGGTCGTATGTAAAATTTCTGGTGCAATTTGCGTCAAAATTTCTTGATAATTGGTCGTCTTAAAGGTCGATGCAATGATCAATCCTTTGCAAGATACTCGATTGAGTACGTATTCTAGCTCGTAGCTTTTATACGCAGGATTTAAGTTGACCAAAATAATTCCAGCCTTGAAGGCTGCAAATTGTGCGATCGTCCATTCCACACAATTAGGGGACCAAATCGCTAGACGATCTCCCTTTTCTAAACCGATTTTTAATAAACTACATGCAAAAGCATTTACTTTCTCTTGTAACTGCTGATAGGTCAAACGTACATTTTGATGCACACTGACCACAGCATCCTGATCGGCATATTGTAGGCATGCTTGATCAAATTTATGGCCTATGGTCATACCCAATAAGGGTTGCTCACTGGTGCCATAGGCATAACTGAGTCGTAATTGCGTCATTGAATCATACTCCTTGATTCTATTTTCTTATATCAATCCAATATTTCGTTATTAATTACGCGATTACTCGTTTAAACATGACATCCTTTTGTGTGAATTAAATTAATTTTCCTCCTTTGCCTTAACTGCATTGACACAAAAGTCTGCAATTTGCTTAACGAAATAACCTTTATAACCGTCATCAAACATCACATTACGCGATGGATTTAAAGGTTCAATCACAACGAATGTCATCGCACCAACCACGCATAATGCAGCTGTATTTAAATCTTCAAATTCGAACTCACCATTGACCTTTCCTTCGGCAAGAATCTCCTTAATGGATTGTTTTATCAGTTGCTTACTTCTAAAACGTTCATGCTCAATCGTTGGGTCTACGGGCTCAAACATGAGTGAATATGCAAGTTGAGGGCTATTCAGAGCACGTTTTACGAAAGCAGTGACGGCCTTTGTCAACTTCTCAGTCGAAGTCCAATCATTTTTTGCAATCTGATTCAGAATATCGACCTCACCTTTGATGGCCTGTGAAAGCACTTCAATCAAAATCTGATTTTTGTTCTCAAAATAGCGATAGACCAAACCACTCGAGACACCAGATTTATCTGCAATCGCTTGCACTTGTGCATCTTTAAAACCACCACCCGCAATAAGTTCGCGCGCGGATTGCAATATCGATTGACGATTTTGCTCCATACGCTCTTGCATCAAAGCGGATCTTTTATAACTCATAATTGTTCACCCAATCAACTAAAATGAATTATAAATCATTTTCTGAATCTATATTCACTTTTTTAAAAAATAACTGTATTGTATTTCTCAAGCAAGGACAAAATGCTTCACTGGAAATAAAAAATAAATTTTAGGATGAATGAAAATGAATTTACAGAGTATCGACTTTGGACTAGATGAAACACTAATCGCTTTACGTGATTCTGTAGCTGCATTCTGTGCAAAGGAAATCGCACCTATTGCTCAACAAGTTGATCAAGACAACTTATTTCCAGCTCACTTATGGAAAAAATTTGGTGATATGGGGTTACTTGGACTTACCGTGAGTGAAGAATACGGTGGTGTCAATCTGGGTTATTTGGCTCATATCATTGTCATGCAGGAAATTTCACGAGCATCTGCTTCCATTGGACTTTCATACGGGGCACATTCAAATCTTTGTGTGAATCAAATTAACCGTAATGGTAGCGAAGAACAAAAACAAAAATATCTTCCTAAATTAATTTCTGGCGAATATGTCGGTGCTTTGGCAATGTCTGAACCAAATGCGGGTTCAGATGTCGTTAGTATGAAATTACGTGCTGAAGATCATGGTGATCACTTTGTACTTAATGGCTCAAAAATGTGGATTACCAATGGTGGAGATGCTGACGTGCTGGTGGTTTACGCCAAAACTGACATCAATGCTGGTGCCAAAGGCATGACTGCTTTCATTATTGAAAAAGGCATGGAAGGCTTTAGTCATGGGAGTCACTTAGACAAACTCGGAATGCGTGGTTCAAATACTTATCCCCTGTTCTTTGACAATGTCAAAGTGCCTAAAGAAAACGTGATGGGTGGTGTGGGTAACGGTACAAAAGTGCTCATGAGTGGATTGGATTACGAGCGTGCAGTTCTCAGTGGTGGACCACTAGGCATTATGGATGCATGTTTAGATGTGGTCATCCCATACATTCATGAACGTAAGCAATTCGGTCAATGTTTAGGTGAATTCCAACTCATGCAAGGCAAAATTGCGGATATGTATTCTACATGGTTGGCGAGCAAGGCTTTGGTTTATGCCGTGGGTGCAGCATGTGATAAAGCTGATCATGATCGTGGTTTACGTAAAGATGCAGCAAGTGCCATTCTCTACTCAGCTGAAAAAGCAACCTGGATGGCTGGTGAAGCTATTCAAACCCTTGGGGGCAATGGTTATATCAATGATTACAGCACAGGTCGATTGTGGCGTGATGCCAAACTCTATGAAATCGGTGCAGGAACTTCTGAAATTCGACGCATGTTAATTGGTCGTGAGTTATTCAACGAAACCAAATAATTCAAGTTAATACAAGGAAGTCATTGATGAACGAAATTAAAAGTAAAATCAATCCACGTAGTGAAGAGTTTAAAATCAATCAAGCTGCAATGCTTGAATTGGTCGCAGACTTAAAAAAACAAGCTCAAACCATTGCCTTAGGTGGTGGAGAAAAAGCACGTCAGAAGCATTTAGCACGTGGAAAACTATTACCGCGTGAGCGCATTGATCAACTCATTGATGCAGGAACTGCCTTTCTTGAAATTGGTCAACTCGCTGCTTATCAAGTTTATGCTGACGATGTACCAGCCGCAGGTGTGGTTGCAGGTATTGGTCAAGTGCATGGTGTGACATGCATGATCGTTGCCAATGATGCAACAGTTAAAGGAGGTACATATTATCCTTTAACTGTAAAAAAACATTTACGTGCGCAAGAAATTGCTGAACAAAATCATCTTCCTTGTATTTATATGGTCGACTCAGGCGGTGCATTTCTGCCAATGCAGGATGAAGTATTCCCTGATCGCGATCATTTTGGACGAATTTTTTACAACCAAGCACGCATGTCGAGTAAAGGTATTGCACAAATAGCCGTGGTTATGGGGAGTTGTACTGCGGGTGGCGCATATGTCCCTGCCATGTCCGATGAAACGATTATTGTCCGCAATCAAGGCACGATTTTCCTCGGTGGTCCACCTTTGGTAAAAGCTGCAACAGGTGAAGTGGTGACTGCTGAAGACCTTGGTGGTGGCGATGTTCATACCCGTTTATCTGGTGTCGCAGATCATCTTGCAGAAAGTGATGAACATGCGATTCAAATTGCACGCAATATTGTTCAAAACCTAAATATCGAACCGAAAGCATTGAAGACCGAAATTGAAGAACCACTTTATAGTGCTGAAGAACTCTATGGTGTCATTCCGAGTGACTCACGCAAACCCTTTGACATCCGTGAAGTGATTGCACGTATCGTAGATGGTTCAAGACTTGATGAATTTAAGGCTCGTTTTGGTACAACCTTAATTACAGGTTTTGCATCTATCTACGGCATGAAGGTCGGAATCATTGCCAATAACGGAATTTTATTTTCAGAGTCTGCTCAGAAAGGTGCGCATTTCATTGAACTGTGTACGCAACGCAATATTCCATTGCTCTTTATCCAAAATATCACCGGTTTCATGGTCGGTCGCCAATATGAAAATGAAGGTATTGCCAAAAATGGAGCCAAATTGGTCATGGCAGTAGCGACCGCAAATGTTCCTAAAATCACCTTGGTGGTCGGTGGTTCTTTTGGTGCAGGCAACTATGGAATGTGCGGTCGAGCATATTCTCCTCGCTTCTTATGGACTTGGCCGAATTCACGTATTTCCGTGATGGGCGGTGAACAAGCTGCTAGTGTTCTCTCCACGATTAAGCGTGATCAAATTGAGCAACGTGGTGAAACTTGGTCAGCTGAAGAAGAAGATCAATTCAAACAACCTTATCGTGATCAATTTGAAAAGCAAGGACACCCTTATTATGCATCTGCACGGTTGTGGGATGACGGTGTGATTGATCCAGCAGAATCACGTCATGTCTTAGGTCTGAGTTTGGCTGCTGCATTGAATGCACCAATTGAACCAACTCAGTTCGGCGTGTTCCGCATGTAAGGAGATAATGACATGAGTTATGAATTTTTACAGCTTGAAATTGAACGCCAAGTTGCGACCGTTTGGATTAATCGTGCTGAATTACACAATGCATTCAATACACAAGTGATAGAAGAGCTGAATCACTGTTTCACAACTTTAAATGCTAATGATGACGTTCGTGTTGTCGTTTTGGCAGGTCGTGGTAAAAGCTTTTCTGCAGGTGCGGACCTTAATTGGATGAAGCAAGCAGGTCAAGCATCAAAAGTGGAAAATGAAGAGGATGCTTTGAAACTTGCCAAAATGTTACAAAGTTTAGCCTCGCTGAAACAACCGACTATTGCACGTGTCCATGGTATTGCATTTGGCGGCGGCATGGGGCTTGCTTCAGCATGCGATATTTGTGTGGCTTCAACTGATGCTAAGTTTGCCACTTCAGAAGTGAGATTAGGTTTAGCACCTTCAACGATTAGTCCATACGTGATCCGTGCCATCGGTGCTCGTCAAGCATCTCGATATTTTCTCACTGCTGAACGTATTTCTGCAGAACAAGCAAAGCATATTGGTCTCGTCCATGAAGTTTGTCAGCCAGAACAGTTGGATGCCACCGTATCGGAAATCATTGATGCAATTTTGCTTGGTGGCCCTGAAGCTCAAGCTGCATCAAAGTCTTTGATTCGTTTAGTTGATCATCAAGAAGTCACAGAAGATTTACTGATTCAAACCGCTCAACACATTGCGCACGTACGTCAAGGTGATGAAGCCAAAAATGGCTTAACTGCTTTTTTAAATAAACAAAGCCCAGCATGGATTCAAGCAACGGCAGAACAATAAAAAGGGATTCTATATGTTTAAAAAAATTCTCATTGCAAACCGTGGCGAAATTGCATGTCGTGTGATTCGTAGTGCACAAAAATTAGGTATCGCAACGGTTGCAGTTTACTCAGATGCAGATACCCAAGCGCAGCATGTCAAATTAGCGGATGAAGCTATTTATATTGGTGAATCCCCTGCTGCACAAAGTTATTTACAAGCAGATCGTATTATTCAAGCTGCACTTAAAACAGGGGCTGAAGCCATCCATCCAGGTTATGGTTTCCTATCTGAAAATGATCAATTTGCGGAAGCTTGTGAAAAAAACAACATCACCTTTATAGGACCTCCAGTGGCTGCCATCTTAGCCATGGGTTTAAAGGCAACATCTAAAGCATTGATGGAAAAAGCAGGTGTACCTCTCACCCCCGGGTATCATGGTAGCAATCAAGATGCAGATTTCTTAAAACAACAAGCTGATCAGATTGGCTATCCTGTACTGATTAAAGCCAGTGCAGGTGGTGGTGGTAAAGGCATGCGCTTAGTTGAGCGTGCTGAAGACTTTCTTCCTGCACTGAACTCATGCAAAAGTGAAGCGAAATCAAGCTTTGGCAATGATGACGTTCTAATTGAACGTTATGTTGTCAATCCTCGTCATATTGAAGTGCAAGTTTTTGGTGACAAACATGGCAATTATGTTCACCTCTTTGAACGTGATTGCTCTGTGCAGCGCCGTCACCAAAAAGTCCTAGAGGAAGCCCCAGCCCCTAAAATGGCCGAAGTTAAACTCGAAGCGATGCGTGAAGCTGCGATTAATGCTGCCCGAGCAGTAGACTATGTCGGTGCTGGAACGGTTGAGTTCATTGTTGAGCAAGATGGTACAGCTTACTTCATGGAAATGAACACTCGCCTTCAAGTTGAACACCCTGTGACGGAAATGATCACAGGACAAGATTTGGTTGAATGGCAATTACGTGTTGCTTATGGTGAACCTTTGCCAAAACAACAGTCTGAATTAAAAATTCATGGCCATGCACTTGAAGCTCGTGTTTATGCAGAAGAGCCAGAGAAAGGATTTCTCCCAGCAATTGGAAAAATTAATTATCTTCATTATCCGACTCAAAATGAATGTGTCCGTGTTGATAGTGGCATTGTGCAAGGTGATGAGATCACAACGTTCTATGATCCAATGATTGCTAAACTCATCGTATGGGGAGAAAATCGTGAAGCAGCACTCGTCCAAATGCATCATGCTTTGAGCCACTTTCATGTCGAAGGCTTAGGCAACAATATTGCATTTTTAGATCGCTTAGTGGCATGTGACTCTTTCAAAAATGCCAACCTAGATACTAATTTAATTCAGCGCGAAGATGAGTTCCTATTTAAAACCACTACTCCTTCTTCGTCTGAAACAATTGTCACAGCAGCATTTATTGAACTGCATTCTCAGTTAAATGAATCCAAGCGTACAAGCCATCCAGTTTGGAAAGCAAAACCCCTGTGGAGAAGTAATGTTGATGCGCGTACACCGATAAAACTTGAACATCTCGGACAAACGTATCAAGTTGAATTTATCTCAACTTCACAAGGGTTCGAAGCACAGCTTGATGGCGAAAGCTACGCTATCTCAGGTCAGTTGCTCAATGAAAATCTCATGGCGATCTATACCTCTTTCGGTCAAGAGAAAATCAGTTTTAAAAAAACCAATGATGCGGTCACCCTATTTAAAAATGGGCAGACTTTTAAATTTGAACTCATCAAACCTAATTTTAATACAAATGATCAATCTTCATCTGACTCAAATCTAAAAGCACCAATGCCGGGTGCAGTGACACAAGTATTTGTTTCAGCAAATCAACGTGTAAAAAAAGATGAAGTGTTATTAACGTTAGAAGCAATGAAAATGGAATACGCTATACGTGCACCATTTGATGGTGTCGTAGTCGCAGCTTATTTCCAACAAGGTGATCAAGTGAAAGCTGGTGATGAGCTGGTTGAGTTTCAAGCTGCTGAGGAGAATGCGGCATGATGAAAACAACCAATCAAACCACACCAAATCACGATAATTTTGTGAAAATCGTTGAAGTTGGACCTCGTGACGGTCTTCAGAATGAAAAAACACCCTTAACATTCGAAGACAGACGCAATCTTATTCTTGATTTGATGAAAACTGGTTTGAAGAATATCGAAGTCGGTTCTTGTGTATCTGCAAAGTGGGTACCTCAAATGGCAGAAAGTGATCAACTCTATGCTAGCCTACCACATGATGAAGATATCCAGTTCAGCTTACTGACACCAAACCTTAAGGGATTCGAGTCAGCTTTAGCTGTAGGCTGTAAAGAAGTTGCGGTTTTCACCGCTGCTTCTGAAAGCTTCACTCAAAAGAATATAAATTGTTCAATTGAGGAAAGTTTTGAGAAGTTTGCTGATGTATTACAGTTTGCTCAACAACATGATATTAAAGTACGCGGATACGTTTCATGTATCGTCGACTGCCCTTATGAAGGTCCAATTGATCCATCTAAGGTTGCTGAAGTCAGTGCAAAGTTAATTGATCTAGGTTGCTACGAAGTATCCTTGGGTGAAACCATCGGCACAGCTACACCTGATCGTGTTTCCAAAGTTTGGAATGCATGTTTGGAACGAATTGAACCACAACTTTTAGCAGGCCATTTTCACAATACCTACGGCATGGCAATTGCCAATATCTATCAATCACTGACACAAGGCATCCGCATATTTGACTCATCGATTGCAGGACTTGGCGGTTGTCCTTATGCCAAAGGTGCTTCGGGTAATGTATCGACTGAAGACTTATTTTATCTCTTGTCCAATATGGGCTATGAGACTGGCATTGACCTAGATGCCCTGATGCTTGCGAGTCGTAACATTAGTCAAGTTTTGCAACGAAATAATCCATCTAACTATGCCAATGCGTATTGGCAAAAAAAATGTGCTTAGTACGTATCAGCATTATGAAATGATGAAGATCAAAAGCTGATTCAGGATGAACAAAATAAAAATACAATGAGGTGTTCAATGACGAACAAAGTATATGAAAGTGCTGAAAGTGCACTGAACGATATCATTCAAGATGGTCAAACCTTAGCTGTTGGCGGTTTTGGCTTATGTGGTATTCCTGAGGCTTTGATTGCTGCCCTGAAACAAACAGGAGCTAAAGAGCTGACTTGTATTTCAAACAATGCAGGTGTAGATGGTTTTGGTTTGGGATTACTACTCGAAACAAAACAAATTAAAAAAATGATCTCGTCCTATGTCGGAGAAAATAAAGAATTTGAGCGACAATACTTAAATGGTGAACTTGAAGTCGAGCTAACCCCTCAAGGCACTTTGGCTGAAAAACTCCGTGCTGGTGGAGCTGGGATTCCTGCATTTTTTACCCAAACAGGCGTAGGTACGTTGATTGCAGAAGGTAAAGAAGTACGTGAGTTCAATGGTAAAGAATATATTTTAGAACCCTCTTTAACTGCAGATGTCGCTTTGGTCAAAGCGTATAAAGCAGATAAGGCAGGTAACCTAATCTTTAGGAAAACAGCTCAAAATTTTAATCCCGTTTGTGCGATGGCTGGGAAAATCACAGTCGCTGAAGTTGAGGAAATTGTAGAGATCGGTGAGCTCGATCCCGATTCGATACATTTGCCCGGCATTTATGTAAATCGTATCGTTCTTAACACTACACCAGAAAAAAGAATCGAACAAATGACCTTAAAGGCGGAGGCATAAGTTATGGCATGGACGCGTAATGAAATGGCACAACGAGCTGCCTTGGAACTCGAAGATGGATTTTATGTCAATTTAGGGATTGGATTGCCTACATTGGTTGCGAACTATATTCCTGAAAATATCAATGTTTGGCTCCAATCTGAAAATGGTTTGCTGGGAATTGGCGAATTTCCAACAAAAGAAACCGTAGATGCTGACCTGATTAATGCGGGTAAGCAAACTGTTACGGCGCGAGCAGGCGCTGCATTTTTTTCCAGTGCTGATTCATTTGCCATGATCCGTGGTGGGCACGTGAATATAGCTATACTTGGCGCTATGGAAGTCTCTGAGCAAGGTGATCTTGCGAATTGGATGATTCCAGGGAAAAAAGTCAAAGGTATGGGTGGAGCAATGGATTTGGTGGCTGGCGTACAAAAAGTCGTCGTGCTGATGGAACATTGTGCCAAAGATGGCACCCCAAAAATTGTTCCGCAATGTTCACTGCCCCTTACAGGTAAAGCAGTCGTTCATCGCGTGATTACAGATCTAGGGGTTTTGGATATCACGCCTCAAGGGGTAAAACTGATAGAACTGGCTCATGACGTCAACTTTGATGAGATACAGAAAGTGACTGGAGTTCCCCTAATTCAATCGCAATAAGATCGCTAAAAAAACCACGCCTAAGCGTGGTTTTTTTATTTAGAAAGCATTCATTAAAGAGACGCCAATACCCGCATAGGTAGCACGATGATTATAATCAATCAAACTCTCACCATACCCATCGAATAATTGAAAATGACCTCTAAGTTTGCCACTGATTGGAAATGCCCAATCAAATTGAACAGCTCCTCGAGAATCATCCCCACCCTTAAGTGAATGTCTTAACATCAAACTAAAATCATGATCATTCCAACGGTAAAAAGTCGTTAAATCACCACGACCAATATAGTTTTTAATGTCAGGATTGTTATCATCATTGAAATCTTCTTCGATTCGATACCAAGGTCGAATCATCATAGCGAAATTATCACGCTCAAATCCTAAGTTCAGCATCACACGGTTCCAACTACGTGATAAAGGATCCGAACGTCCATTTGATTGATGATTCAGCGTTAAACCGAGTAAGCGACCATTTAAACCTAAAAATTCATAGTTGGTTCGAAACACAATACTTGCTTCAGGTTCATAATTCGTTTCACGAAATGGTCGTGATTCTTCAGAGTTGTAAACCTGCCAACGAGAGGACTGGGTATAACCCAACCAAATATCGCCATTATTCCCGATTAAGTTTTCAACAGCTTTAGTTTTGAGTGAAATTTGAAACTTGGACTCTAAAGACTTTAAATTTTGATCATCTTCTACGGTGTTTTGAGGATTTGGGCTCGATGGAAATTCGTTCTTATCAGACGTCCAAAATGCAGGAAGTAAATATACAGGTTGATGTGCGCGTATATTCCATGTACCTAATTTACTGTCTTCAGCCAATTCCCATCGTTTATCAAGCAACGATGAATTCGGTGTAATTACAGGACCTTCCACCGAAAACAAGTTTTCAACTTTTTGTTCGATTTTAGACTTTAAATCCTGTGGTTCAACCTGCGGTGCTGGTATTTCACGCGCAGCCTGACGCTCAGAAACATAAGCAGGTTGCTCAAGTTCAGGGGCTTTAAACAATGCATCATAACAGGCTAAACGCTCTGCATTTGAATCAAGTGCAACGCACGCTTGTGGTGACGCTGGATTCGCTGGTACCACATCTGTTGCCCAAACTGTCTGTATAGGCAAACACATAAACGACGACACACCCAACCATATTGGTGAACGTTTTATTCTATTTCGCATTGGCTAAGCCCCATTTTTAATTTTAATTCACTTGTTTTATTGAAAACCCAAGTTCTGCAAGTTGCTCTTTTTTAGCCATTGGTGCTACAACAGCCTTCGTTGGTTTTTGATTCACTAAATACGTTTCTGCTACACGCTTTAGATCATCTAACGTTACATTGAGCAAACGCTCTCGTAAAGTTTTTCTGAATTGAGGCGTGCGTCCATGCAATAATGCATAACATGCAGTAATTGCTTCACCTGCTGGAGAACCTGGCTTATCCATGCTCGATACAAGACCCAGAATCGCCTCTTCAAGTTGGTGTGGTTTTTGTTCAGTATTCAATAACCAATCAATACTTGCTTCAAAATCTTGGAAAGTTTCTGCTAAACGTGGATCACGATAACTATAGAATCTAAATGCACAAGCATTGCCATCATAGCTTGCACCACCACCATAAGCGCCTCCTTTTTCACGGATTGCACTGTGTAGGAAACCATTTCGTAGATAAGCCGCAAGCACCATTAACGGTGCTGCATCCGGATGAGAAACTTCAACTGCTGGATAAGCAGAAGCACAGAATTGGACATTGGATTGAATCAGCCATGCTTCGTCATTTTGCGTTTGTTCAAAATTAACTTCAGCAAGATGCACTGGCTCACGCTTCACTTCAAGTTTATCCCAAACATTTTGAATTTCTTCAATTAAACGTTCAGACTGTTGCTCTTCACAGACCAGTAGGAACTGTTTAGGCGCGAGTAACAACAAACGGTGAATATTTTGCAACTCTTGAATGAGGTTCGCATATGCTTGTTCATCTGTTTCAATGCTTTGCACAAGCTCGCTCAGCCAATTAAGCGCACCTAAGCCGGTATTATTATAATCACGTAATGCCAATGCACTCATATTACGAGAAGCAATCTGCATGGCATAGCTATGTCCAGAACCAGACAAACGGGATGCCCAACGCGTCTTACGCTGTTGTAAAAGTTCAATAATACGGTCCTTTTCATCAAAACGCAGTTTCTCAAATGCCAGTTTTAACAATTGAATCGTATCTAGTTTGTGGGCAAGCGATTTGGTTGTCAGCGTTAAAAATGCGCTAATTTTACCTTTATCATCAACTTTACTACGTAGAGATGCCCCCATACCAAGGCCACCACTTACCGCTGTTTGTAATTGCTGTAATTCTAAATAATTATATTGACCTGCACCAACCTCCCCCATGAGCACGGAGAGTAAGTTAAAGTAAGGTGATTTCACGACTTGATCAGGAATTTGAATAATCACTTGTTGATAATAAATTCCGTTAGTACCAGCATGGTATAAGTTCAAGGGTGTATCTAAGTTATTAGAAATGATTTCTCTCAATTGACCTTGAACGACTGGAAGTTCGGCAGGAATATCGTCTAAACCAACTTTCGGCAATAAATCTAAGTTATCAGGAGTTGCCTGTCTTTCATTTAATGCCTCAGTCTGGCGTACAATTTCCGCTTTTTCATCATCTGTTAAGCGTGCGCCTATATCAGCTAAACGCTGTTTTTCTGCTTCAGCCTCTAATTTCGACTTATTCGCATCTGGTACAAGCGTCATCTGTACACGATGCGGATTATCAATCAAATGGGTCTTAATCAGATTAGGCAACCACATCGGGTCTTTCAACTGCTCTTTCACTTGCTCAATGGTCGAATCTACGTCCCAAACATGTATTGGATCATTATGATGAATTGCACTGCTTAAACCATTGAGGATGAGGCTTAGACCATAAGGCGTGCCATCTCCACCAATTTCTCGTTGGTGTAATTCAATTTGATGCAAAATCGCATCAACCAATGACTGATCTACAGGCTTCGAGGCAACCTCGTTCAGCACATTCAACACACCGTTTTTGAATGTTTCTGCATGTTCAGGATTTGAACCTTGAATACCACAGTAGAATGTCATTTCATAGTTAGAATCATCAAGACCTAAAATTGGTCCTGTAGATTGAGCATAACCACACGTTTCTAAATAGTGACGTAATGGTGAAGCAGAATCTTCCAATAAGATCCCTTCAGCCAAACGTAAGCCTAAACGAAGTTGAATATCACTAGATTCAGGAAGTAACCATGCCAGTACATGGTAGGTTTTATCTTTCAAATCTTCAGCATCTACCGCGTAAGTCTCTGTCACCTCAATAGGTGCTTCTAGACGCTCTTCTGGTGTCGAATATAAGGTTTGACCTTTCTTAAACTTAGATAACGCTAAAGTTTCAAACTGCTCTTGTAACTCATAGGCAGATTGATTACCAAAAGTCATGAAAATAGCGTTACTTGGATGATAATGTGACTTATAGAAACTGACTAACTCTTCGTAAGTTAAATCAGGAATATCCTTAGGATCACCACCTGAATTATAGTGGTAAGTCGTTTTAGGGAATAAATGATGAGCAAGTTGGTGATATAACTGATCTGAAGGCGAACTCATTGCACCTTTCATTTCATTAAAAACCACACCCTTGTAAACAGGCTCACCATTTTCCAACTCAATTCGGATACCTTCTTGAGCGAAATCCAAAGGGTTTAAATTGGCTGCAAATGCAGCATCCAAATAGACGGAAAGTAAGTTTTGGAAATCTTTTTTATTCTGTGTCGCAAATGGATAAGCTGTCCAATCGGCAGCTGTAAATGCGTTCATAAACGTATTTAGAGAACGACGGATCATTAAAAAGAATGGATCACGTACAGGAAATTTTTCAGAACCACATAATGCAGTATGCTCAAGAATGTGTGCTTCGCCTTTTGAATCCATCGGTTGTGTACGGAAAGCAACTAAAAAAACATTTTCATCATGTTCAGTTGCTAGATGAAAATGCACAGCGTCAGTTTCTTTATGACGGTATTCTGAAACTAATATATCGAGTGCGGCTACATGATGTTGACGTACCAACTGAAACGCGGGATGAACGGTGTTTTGAATGGTTTCAGTAACATCTACGGTCATGTGTGCTCCTTAATTTACATAAATTTTAACAAAGATCATTATACTGATAGTTCAATACAATTCATCATTTATACAACAAACTCTAACTATTTTCCGAGTAAAATAGTCAGATTAAAACTAAATCAATAGAACTATATCGGAATTAAATAATTCATTTCGATTAAATGCGGGTTAAAGCTTGAAAATCAAGCAATACGCTACTGAATTCAATCGCATTGGTGTAAAATCGTTTTCTTTTTTCGTGATGTGAATTTAGACATGGCTAAAGTTGACCTTTTTGCGATTGGCAATGCCCTCATTGACCAAGAATTCAAAGTATCTGATGAATTTCTTTTAGAGCAAAATTTGCAAAAAGGTACTATGCAGCTTACAGATGGGGAAACTCAAGCCCGTCTATTTCAAAACTTAAAAAATTCTCAAGAATATAAAGGTCAAGCCTCTGGGGGATCTGCAGCTAACTCAACAGTGGCTTTTAGTGCCTTAGGTGGTCAAGCGTTTTATGGATGCCGTGTCGGCAATGATGATCTTGGAGCGTTGTACTTAAAAGGTCTAAATGATGCAGGAATACAAACCTCTGAACGTTCGATCAGTGAAGGCGTAACTGGGACTTGCATGGTTTTGGTCAGTCCTGATTCAGAACGTACCATGCATACTTTCTTAGGTATTACAGCTGAACTCAGTAATGAACAAATTGATTTTGAAGCGCTAAAAACCGCTAAATGGTTATATATAGAGGGTTACCTTTCTACGAGTGATACGGCACGAGCTGCCGTGAAGCAAGCGCGTGCAATTGCGAAAGCAAATAATGTTAAAATTGCGTTAACGCTCTCTGATCCTGCTATGGTGCAGTACGCGCGTACAGGCTTGGACGAATTATTAGATGATGGTGTAGATGTTCTATTCTGTAATGAACAAGAAGCATTGATGTATACACAAACTGATGACTTACAAAATGCTCTTGCTGCACTTAAAAAATTAAGCTCTACCGTCATTATTACGCTTGGCGCAGACGGCGCTCTTGTAGCAACGGAATCAACTGAACTTCAAGTGAAAGGACGTAAAGTTGTTGCTTTAGACACGAACGGTGCTGGTGATGCTTTCTCTGGTGCATTTTTATATGCATTAAATGCTGGTAAAGATTTACAAACAGCGACTGAATTGGCTATTTTAATCTCAAGCCAAGTGGTTGCTCAATTTGGTCCACGTTTAGACGTAGCTGATTACGCTAAACTTCTTAAAGAATTTCAAATAGAAGTCGCATAAAATGAATAAAATTTGCATGACTGAAGACATTCCTGAAAGAGAATCTCGATCTTTTGAAACTGAAAATGGTGACAACATTTTCATTACGCAACGAGATGGTTGCTTCTATGCGTATCAAAATGTATGCCCACATTTGCAAGTTGAGCTCGAGTTTCTTGAAAATCAATTCTTAGATCGTGATCAAGAGTTCATTGAATGCTCTACTCATGGTGCTTTATTTGATGTAGAAACTGGTGTGTGCATTTCAGGCCCATGCCAAGGTGAATCTTTAGAAAAAGTCGAGATTAAAGTTCATTCTGATGGTGGAATTTACTTAGAATCTTAAGTCATGAGGTGAAGGACATGCTGGCATTTTTAATGGAAATTGATTTAATGCCATTTCATATGTGCGTGTTTGCATTGCTAATGCTCAGCATGGCTGAAACCTTAGGCTATTTTTTTGGCTTAAGACCTAGTCAATTTATAAAAAAATTAACACCTTATTGGCTTATTCGCCTTCCTTTGCTTCAAGTTAAATTTTCCAAAGTTCTCATTCTTGTTTTTTTTCTGATCAATTTTAGTTTTGCTGGATATTTTCTTCAGCTCATTGTATTTGCAAGCCAGAAAACCTTTCTAGCTTGGTACTATGTTTTATTACCCGCTTTAATTATCGCAATCTTCTTTACGGTATTTATGATTCATTGTTTGGATCAAGTAATCAAACCCAAATACAAATCAGAGCACTCAAATTTGCTTGGTCGACTAGCAACTGTTTCTAGTGGTAATGCACGACCTGGTTTCTCTGCTCAAGCACGCGTTCGCGATGAATTCGGTCAATTACATTATGTACAAGTTGAACCAGAGTTTGGGGAACTTGAATTTCAATCTCAAATCCTCCTGATCCGTGCAAAAAGATCTCATTTTATTGCTAAAAAAATTGCCAAAACAAATCAACTTTTCAATGTTGATCAGCATTAATGAGCTATTACCCCCACTTCAATTATATGCATTTGATTTGAAAATAGTTCATTCAAGGTATTTTTGACGCCTATTAAATTTAAATCCAATCAACTCAACGATTATATAAAATTAATAAAATCTTTATAACCAACTATTTTAATCAGACTTAAAACCAACCAATTTAATAAGCTTTAAAACAACAATCCCATTATTTTAGTTGGAATTAAAATATTAATACCAAGTAATTTAGTCTATTTTATTTTTAAACATAACCATTTTAGTCGGATTTAATACCATTAAAAATCAAAACATCAAGCTATTGTTTTTATTATATTTTTTATATTAAAAATATTTATGACTATAAAGTATTTATTTTAAATGAAAAAAAGATAATAATATTTAGAATAGATTTAAATAATGCATTTAAATATGATGATTAAACCTTCAAGTTTAAATAAAAATTTAATCAAAGAGATTACTTTGATTCTTATTATCAAAGTAATCATTCTTATCGTGATTAAAAATATTTGGTTTGATGCACCTACCATTCCCAAAAACTTTGACCATCAAGTCGCTGAACGAATTACGGGCAGCGAACTTAAAATGAAGGAGACACGTTGATGATTTCTGAAAGCGTGGTCGATCTATCGCGGTTTCAATTTGCAATGACCGCAATGTATCACTTTATATTTGTACCCCTCACTCTAGGTTTGGCATTTATCCTTGCCATCATGGAGACCACCTACGTCATTACAGGTAAAGAGATTTACCGAGACATGACCAAGTTTTGGGGTAAGTTATTCGGGATCAACTTTGCTTTAGGGGTAACCACTGGACTAACGATGGAATTCCAGTTTGGTACAAACTGGGCTTACTACTCACATTATGTAGGTGACATTTTTGGTGCACCATTAGCAATCGAAGGATTAATGGCCTTCTTTTTAGAATCTACTTTTATTGGTTTATTCTTTTTCGGCTGGGAACGTCTTTCTAAAGTCCAACATTTATGTGTGACATGGTTAGTGGCTTTAGGCTCTAATATGTCAGCACTTTGGATCTTGGTTGCAAATGGTTGGATGCAAAACCCTGTCGGGGCCGCATTTAACTATGAAACCATGCGTATGGAACTGGTAGATTTTGCCGCACTAATATTTAACCCAGTGGCACAAGTTAAATTTGTCCATACTGTTTCTGCGGGTTATGTGACTGGTGCAATTTTTGTATTGGCAATTTCAAGTTATTACCTACTTAAAAAACGTGATTTGGCCTTTGCCCGTCGTTCATTTGCCATTGCTGCTATTTTCGGTCTTGCTTCGACATTATCCGTAATTTTACTGGGTGATGAATCAGGATATGAATTAGGTGATGTTCAGAAAACCAAACTCGCTGCAATTGAAGCAGAATGGGATACACATCCAGCACCAGCTGCATTCACATTATTTGGTATCCCCAATCCCGAGACGCAAACAACAGACTATGCTGTGAAAATTCCATATGTCATGGGTTTAATTGCGACTCGCTCTACAACTGAACAAGTCACAGGGATCAAAGATTTAATCGCACAACATGAGCAACGTATCCGTAATGGTATGGTCGCTTATGCACAGCTTGAACAACTTCGTGCTGGAGATCAATCACCAGAACTCAAAGCTGCATTTGACGAGACTCAAAAAGATTTGGGTTATGGTCTATTGTTGAAGAAATACACACCAACTGTGGTTGATGCTACTGAACAACAAATTAAATCTGCAGCTTTAGATACTATCCCTCATGTTCCAAGTTTATTTTGGGCATTTAGAGCGATGGTGGCGTCAGGTTTCTTGATGCTCTTGTTGTTCATTCTTGCAACGTACGCTGTCATGAAACGTAATGCTGAAAATAAAACTTGGTTGCTCAAGTTTGCACTGATCGCCCTTCCACTTCCATGGATTGCAGCTCAAACAGGTTGGTACGTTGCTGAAGTTGGTCGTCAACCATGGACTATTGGTGAAGTTTTACCAACACACCTATCTGCATCAAGTATTAGTTCAGCGGATGTATGGGGTTCAATTTTAGCACTCGCTGCTTTCTATACAGTGCTGCTCATCATAGAAATGTATTTAATGATCAAATTCTCAAGACTAGGACCAAGCTCTTTACATACTGGAAAGTATCATTTCGAAAAACTAGCAGCAGCCAATAAGTCAACTGAGGAGATTTAACATGATTGAATATGAACTTCTCAAAATCATTTGGTGGGTATTGGTCGGCGTCCTCCTTATTGGGTTTGCTTTGACTGATGGATTTGATATGGGCTCTATGGCACTGATGCCGTTCGTCGGTAAAGACGATGAAGAGCGTCGAGCTGCTATCAACACAATTGCACCACATTGGGATGGAAACCAGGTGTGGTTTATTACGGCGGGTGGTGCACTTTTCGCAGCTTGGCCAATGGTATATGCAACAGCTTTCTCGGGTATGTACTGGGCGCTGTTACTCGTATTATTTGCTTTATTCCTTAGACCTGTTGGTTTTGACTATCGCTCTAAGCTCGAAAATACTAAATGGCGTAATGCTTGGGATTGGGGCTTATGTATTGGCGGAGCAGTACCAGCACTCGTTTTTGGTGTTGCATTTGGCAATATGTTCCTTGGTGTACCCTTTACACTTGATGAAACTGTTCGTTCAACTTACACAGGAAGCTTCTTTGCACTTTTAAATCCATTTGCCTTGGTCTGTGGATTGGTCAGTTTGACGATGCTTGCTGCGCATGGTGGTGCATGGTTAATGCTACGCACTGAAGGTGCATTAAGAACACGCTCCGCTCAAGCTACACGATATATGGGTATTCTTTTTCTCATCTGTTTTCTCGGTGCTGGTGCATGGTTGTATTTCGGCAATATCGAAGGCTACACGCTTGTAACACCTTATGATACGAATGGTGTAGCTAATCCACTTGCTAAAGAAGTACTCACTAATGCCAATCATGGCTGGATGAACAATTATTCTATTTATCCAATCACAATATTGGCACCGGTAATGGCGATTATCGGAGGAATAATTGTGGTTTTAGCATCGTCTAAAAATAAAGCGGGACTTAGTTTTCTGGGTACATCGTTCGCTGTGATTGGCACAATTCTCACTGCTGGTTTTGCCCTATTCCCATTCCTGATGCCATCTAGTATTCATCCAAACATTAGCTTGACGATGTGGGATGCAGTATCTAGCCAAATGACGCTTTCAGTAATGACTGTTGCTGCGTGTATTTTTGTTCCGCTGATCTTGGCATATACCACTTGGTGTTACTACAAAATGTGGGGTGTGATCACCAAGAAACATATTCAAGACCACACGCATAGTCTGTATTAAAACCGAATCACTGTTAGGAGATAATTATGTGGTACTTCGCATGGATACTAGGTGTGTTAATGGCATGTTTCGCGAGTGTACTTGCAGCCATTTACATGGAACAACATCAAGACTTAGATGGTGAATGAAATGAGTGAGCTTGCAATGTCAAATTCTGAAAAACGTAAATACTCATTCGCAATGATCATTTCATTTCTGATGGCATTGCCTCTCGCTACCATATTACTCATCCATCCAAGTCTGATGTTGGATGCAAGTGGTCATTACAGTCATCGTGCCATGATGCTGATTATGATTGGAATATCTGGTGGATTTATCCATGGCGTAGGGTTTATACCACGTTATTGGATATGGAAGTATTTATTTAGTCCATTTGTAGCATGGCCATTGATGATTTATGGTTACTATACTTGGCTGTTCACTTAATTTATAAAAAAGCCCTCTATGAGGGCTTTTTTATATCTGTATATGAAATATTAAATGTTTTATTGCGTTGCAAGCCAAGTCATAAATTTTTGACGTTCCTGCTTTGAAGAATTTTTCCATACTTCAATCAACGTCTGACCATCGTGAGTATTTGAATTTGTATTTTTAATGTCAGCTTGTTCCACTATTTGAGTATTTATTGATGGTGTACTTGACTTGGTCATTGGGCTAGCTTGTGGCTCATTATGCAATATCTGATTGATCGTACCGCCTAGCAAACTTTGCGAGGTCATTTGAACAATCAGATTATTTGAAATGAGTTGATTATTTTGATTATAAATTGCCAATTGAGGATTTTTGGCGAATGTTTTTGCTTGGTCCAAATCTCGTGGTGGATGAATTAAATCCAATTTGTATGAATTATTATCCTCTAGGGTTGGCAATTTCAAAGTAAGAATATCCGACTTTACGATCTCATGATTATTTAAAGGTAGTTCAAAGTATTGATTATATCGAACATTCAACAAAGGTTGATTCGCATCAATTTGGTATTGTTTTTTTGATTTAAATAGTCCTGATTTAATTTCTTGATTATTCACTGAAATTACGACCAGTTCCTCTGGAACCACCAAGGTCGCCGCTGCAAAAATTTGACTGCTCAAACCCGTAAATATCAATGCAGACGCAATTTTTAATTTCATAAATAACTCAATATTTGATTGTTAGATATGACTACTATGCTACCAAGCGATGACAATTTAATGACAGAACTCGTCATAAAAAAAGGCACCGAAGTGCCTTTATATGATTTGGATTAATTAAAAGTTTTAAAACGAATTTCATCATCAATAAACGTTTTATCTCCTGCAGGCGCTTCGATTGAACCGAGCACAAGCTGAGCACGAAGTTTCCAAGAAGCTGGAATTTCAAATGTTGAAGCCACTTCTTCATCCACAATTGGATTGTAATGTTGTAATGATGCTCCAATATTTTTTTCTGACAATGCTGTCCACACTGCAAATTGAGCAATAGCTGTTGAATGTTCAGACCAGATTGGGAAATTCTCAGCGTAAAGTGGGAATTGCTCTTGTAAACCTTTCACCGTATCTTGATCTTCATAAAACAATACAGTTGCATGACCCGCTTTAAAGCTATTGATCTTATTTTGAGTTCCCTCAAATGCTTCTGCAGGAACAATTTTACGTAAAGTTTCTAAAACGATATTCCAAAATTTGTCATGTGACTCACCAAAAAGTGTCACAACACGTGATGTCTGTGAGTTAAATGACGATGGACTTTGACGTACCGCTTCTTTAATGGTTTCTTCAATCTGAGTATTGTCTAAAGAAACATTCTTACCAATCGCATAGATGGTACGGCGGTTTTTAATTTGATTTAGAAAAGACATAACTTATTCCTTATTTTTAACATTCATTGTGTGCTAACGATAATGCTATCTTATTCATATTACGAAACCTTTTCAGCCTTATCTTCATAACAAAGTGTTCTATTTTTGGAACAAATTGCGTATTTAATGTATTGAGTCTAAAGATTCGGCTTTCTCATATTTGATTAACCTTATGAATTTTAATTATTTATAAAAAAAGCTCCGTATAAGGAGCTTTTTAAATTAACCCAAGAATAATTATTTTTCGTTATCGAATAATGCAGCGACAAATGATTTTGCTGAGAACGGTCTCAAATCATCAATCTTTTCACCTACACCAATAAATCGGATTGGCACATGTGTACGGCTCGCAATATTAAATAGCACACCACCCTTTGCCGTACCATCCAATTTAGTAATAGTAAGACCCGTTAAACCTACAGCTTCATCAAACATTTCAACTTGGTTAATCGCGTTCTGTCCTGTGCCAGCATCCACAACAAGCATCACCTCGTGCGGTGCAGTCGCATCAATTTTCTGCATAACGCGTTTTACTTTTTTGAGCTCTTCCATCAAGTGACCTTTGTTATGCAAACGCCCTGCGGTATCTGCAATCAATACATCGATCCCTTTCGCTCGTGCACTTTCAAAAGCATCAAAAATTACAGAAGCACTGTCTGCACCATGACCCTGTGCAACGACATGAATATCATTACGTTCACCCCAAATTTGTAGCTGTTCAGTCGCCGCAGCACGGAAAGTATCGCCTGCCGCGAGCATGACTTTTTTACCTTCACCTTGCAATCGTTTTGCGAGTTTACCAATCGTGGTTGTCTTACCTACACCATTTACACCCACAACCAAAATCACATAGGGATTTTTATTCGGATCGATATGTAACGGTTTGACACGTGGTGCTAATAAAGCAACTAATTCTTCTTGAAGAGCTTTATAGAGAGAATGAGAGTAGATCAAATCGCCACGCGCAGTTCTTTCAGTCAAATTGGCAATAATTGTTTTAGTCGCCTCTACCCCAATATCTGCGACCAATAATTGTTCTTCAACTTCTTCGAGCAGCTCATCATCAATCTCTTTACCACCGACTAAAATGTTCATCATTCCGTCAGCTAAATTTTTACGAGATTTTGATAAGCCTTCTTTCATACGACTGAAGAAACCACCTTTCGGTTTTGTTTCTTCAACGGCCGGCACCGTTTCCAGCTTTTCTACTTCATTGTTTTCGATAATAGGCACATTAACGGCCGGGAGGCTCGGTAAGGTGACATCGTCATCACCAATATCCGCATCAATCAAGAATTTATTTTGCTGTTCTTGCATGCCGATTCCTTGAAAAGCATTGCGATTAAAAGAATGGAGTTTAGCATAGATTGCTTTAAATTCACGATCTGCAATTACTTTTAAAACGATCAACCAAATTGCAACAGTTCAATCTTGAATAAATATACGACATCATCAAGAATAATTTTAAAGTCATTATTCGGATTAATTGTGTCTCTCAGTCGGCTCAAATTCTCTCTGCAACTCATTTTCAAACAGACAATCATCATTGCTGCGATTACATCAGCACCGATGATGGCATTTGCAAATCAGCAAACTACTCAACTCTCTCGAAACACCGTCGAAACAACACTGGATAATGGTTTAAGAGTCATTATTAGAGAAGATCACCGCGCACCTGTAGTAATTAGCCAAATTTGGTATGCCGTCGGCAGTAGTGACGAGTCAGGGAATTTACTCGGCATTTCACACGTACTAGAACATATGATGTTCAAAGGCACTAAAAAAGTACCGAATGATGAATTTACACGCCTTAGTCGAATTTATGGTGGTAGTGTCAATGCATTCACATCCACAAATTACACCAATTACTATCAATTCTATCCTAAAAAATATCTTCCACTGGCATTAGAGTTAGAAGCAGATCGAATGCAAAATTTAGTTCTGCGCCAAGAAGATTTCGAACCCGAAATTAAAGTCGTAATGGCTGAACGACGGCAACGAACAGAGGACAATCCTCGAAACCTTGCTTTTGAAAGATTTAAATGGATTGCATACCCGACCAGTCACTATCGCCAACCAGTGATTGGCTTAATGAAAAATCTGAATAACATTCAATTAAATGATTTAAAAAAATGGTACCAAACTTGGTACGCACCGAATAATGCAACATTAGTCGTTATTGGGGATGTAGATCCTGAACAAACCATTAGAGAAGTCAAAAAATATTTTAATAAGATTCCCAAAAAAACCGTTCCTGAGCGAAATGATGTGCTTGAATTTTCAAGAATTGGATATCGCTTCATGCAGCAATATCAGGCTGTACATGTGCCCAACTTGTTTATGGCTTGGAATGTCAATTCCATTAAAACAGCAAAAAACCCTCAAGACGCCTACGCTTTAACCATTATTCAAAATCTATTGGACGGCGGAATTTCAGCACGTCTACAAGAGAGACTGATCCGAGATAAGCGAATTCTGACCTCAATTAATGTGAGTTATGATCCATATAATCGTGGGGATAGCCTATTTTTAATCTCTGCCATACCTGCTGAGGGTATCAGTCTTGAGCAAGCGCAAAAACGCATACAGCAGGAACTAGATTTATTCAAATCAGAATTAGTGAATGAAAAAGAACTCAATCGGGTCAAGGCGAATTTCGTTTCCAATTTAGTGTATAGCCAAGATGATATTATTGGGCAAGCTCGACTCATTGGTTTGCTCAGCATCAATGATCTAGACTATCGCATGATTGATCAACTCCCTGATTACTTCGATAAAGTCACACCGCATGATTTACAACGCATTGCCAATATTTATTTTAATCGTGACAATTTGAGCGTTTTACATCTTTATCCTGAACAGAAAAACAACAACTAGGCGTTTTATGAATTATTTGTCTTCTCTATTTTTAACGAGTGTATTGTGTGGTGCCATCTTGAGTTCACTGTCGCATGCAGAGGAACTTATAGAAGCGGAACCAATTGAACAGATCATCGAAGAAGATCCCAGTGGTCTAAGCTCGATTAAAAACTTGTTAAGCTTAAAAGAGATCACAAACTCTTCCCAAAATTATAAAGCGCCTTTTGTTCAAGAACTTAAAAACTCTTTAAATGTACGAACCTTATTTGTTGAAACGAATGATCTGCCAATGGTCGACATTCAAATTACATTTAATGCTGGATCTGCACGAGATGAAGTCATAGGTAAAGGACTTTACGGTATATCCAATATGGCAGCTCGCCTTATGCTTGAAGGAACAGATCAGCTCAGTGCCAAACAGATTACCAGCACATTTGAGGGATTAGGCGCCAAATATTCTTTCAATGCCTATCGCGATATGTTTGTTGTTCGACTAAGAGTGTTAAATGATCCTGAAAAATTTAACCCTGCATTAAACTTACTACTGCATTTAATCAAACATGCCACCTTCAAACAATCAGGCATTAATCTCACGCTCAGTAATACTCAAATTGGGCAAAAACAACTTCAAGAGAATCCATCTAGACTAATGTCAATACAACTGTATCGTATGCTGTATGGGGATCATCCATATGCTCAACCAACAGCTGGGACAGTAGGTAGTTTAAAAAAGATTACGCCTGAATTACTCAAAGAATTTAGAGATCGATTGCTTGTCGCTCAAAATTCCAATATAGCAATCACAGGACAACTCACTCAAGATCAAGCTCAACAGATCTCGGAACTGATCAGCATCAATTTACCACAAGGGCAAAAGCAGCCTAACCTTCCAACTCCCGTAAGTGAATCAGGTTTTAAAATTTCAGTACTAAAACGCGAAAGCCTACAAGCACATGCATTATTGGGTCATTTATCTTTAGAGCGAGCACATCCAGATCGTGCCGCTTTGGAAGTTGCCAACAGAATGTTTGGTGGTGGGAGTTTTAATTCAATCTTATCAAAAGAGTTACGAGTTAAACGAGGACTCACCTATAGCGCATCGAGTACGCTTACTACACCACAGGTACCTGGCGTTTTTAGTTTTGGATATGCGACACAACAAGACCAATTGCTCGAAAGCTTAAAGCTCGCACATCAAGTATTCATTGACTTCAAAAAACAGCCTATTACTGACTCTTTACTTAAAGAAAATAAAGAAAGTATTCTTCGGTCTTTTCCGATGACCTTAAATAGCAATGCAAATATTAATGCCCAAATCGCATCAATTGGTTTTTACGGACTTAATTCCAATTATCTAAATGAGTATCAGGAGCAGATTCGAAAATTAACTCGCCAAGATATTCAAAATGCAATACAAAAACATTTACACCCCGATCAAATCACTATTATCGCTGTCTCTGATCGTGTCACTGCCAAGGAGATCGAAGAAATACTGAATCAAAATCTTGGGCTCAATCTGAATAAGATTGAAGACTAATCCAACTTTTCAATCGCTGGATAAATTTTTATACGAGCATTCTCGATATGATAAGCATTCAGCAAACGATAAAATTCAATATTTTTAATCTTAGGTTTTGCAAGTAACAAAGTTGCCATTTCATGCGTTCGCTCTAAACGATTTTGAGCCGCGAGCGCTTGAACTTGTTCAAAGTGGGCTGAATTAATTGGACGATTCAGTGCAATACTAGAGACAATAAGAATAAAAAGTACAATGCCTATGATGAAAGCATTTTGAATCTGCTCAATATTTAATTGTGAGAAAAGATCAGACGAAATTTTTTTTAAATGGAGCATGTACAACCTCGGATTAGCTTAAGTGTAATCCGAGATGCTTTAAAAATATAGTGTTAACGTTGATTTAAAGAAGAACCATTATGCAAAAAATGGCGCTTATTCACCTTTAAGAGACTACATTCTGCACAACACCAAAATATAAGATAGCAGCGATCACCGCGAGTACGATAAAAATAGTGAAAACACTTAAACCACCTTCAGCATCATCAGGGTGTTCTTCGTCAATGACGGCGATACGTTTTAATTCGCCGTCATAATAGCGATAAAATTCAGCTTTCGCTGCAGGATCAAGCGTCTGCGTGTAATCATGCACACGTTTACGCTGCTCTAAACAGTAGTGACCTAAATGGATTTCTTGATGAAAAATTGCTTCATCAAGTTGTTTTTTATGATGATGTGCAAGCGCAATAATATCGGATGGCTCTGGTGGATTGCCAAATGTAAAACCATCAATGGTATTAGTCATAAGTCATTCTCCTTTATAGTTATTTACAGTTTTATCATAAACTCAATATAAAATGATTAAAGTTTAATCATGTAAGTATTTTTTAAAAGATTTATCTTGAAAATTTATTTGACAATTAACGCAAATTGTAATATTAGTTTAATATTACTTTGTTATATTCCATTTTGACCTAATTTAGGTCTTTATAACTGTAGTACTAATCATAATTAGAATAAGGAGTTTTATATGATTAAACAATTCTCTCAACAAGACCTCGAACATATGTATTCGAATGCTGTAAATACCATTCAATTTGAAATGAATTTTACAGACGCAGTTTCAGAACTTGAGAATGCAGCACGTGCGGGTCACGGTAAAGCAGCGATGTTTCTAGCTGAACTCTATCTTCAAGGTTTCCGTGTAGAACGTGATTCTTTGAAAGCTCAGTATTGGCAAAACATGGCCACAATGCAAGCATAAATAAACGTCACATTCGTGGCGTTTTTTTTAGCTTTTTCATTACATATTTGCTTACCAAACTTTAAATTAATGCAACTAAACTTTAAGAAAAAAACATTAGACTGAACTTATCATCATTGATAATGAATCATTGAACGATCATGAACACCTTTGTACAGTTGCAACCCAATTCAAAGCATTTTTTACTCAAAATTAATATCCTTAAAACCATGATGTATTGTGGAGTACTTTGGGGACTGTACAATCCAGAACATCAAGGTTGGGCCATTCGATCAATCAATCAAGAATACATATTCCCCTTCTGGCTCAATTCAGTGCAGGCTTTACATTATGCAAAAATTCACTGGCCGCACTATCAGCCTCGAAAAATAACGCCTGATGATTTTAAAAATTCACTACTCCCAACCCTAACGCGACTAAAAGTAACACCTGCCCTGTGCAATCATCGAGATCGCCACTTTAAGCTCACTATTCCACACATGCAGATGCTATTTTTTCAAAATCATTTGAGCCCATCTATTTAGCAGAAAATTCCACTAAAACAATTGTAAAGATTTAAGATTTCAGTTATTAACTTATACATGGACGAATAACCAACAAGAGGAACCCTTATGACAACAGTAGCTCAAGTCCTACAAAATAAAAACAATTCAGAAATCTCTACCATCACACCTGATGCTACGGTTTTAGAAGCAATCACATTAATGGCAACAAAAGGTATTGGTGCCGTTGTTGTCGTACAAGATGAAAGACTTGTTGGAATTTTATCTGAACGGGATTACACGCGTAAAATTGCACTTATGCAACGTACATCCGACTTAACTACAGTCTCAGAAATTATGACTGGTACGGTTTTATCTGTAAGCAAAAGCAACACCGTAGATGAGTGTTTAGATTTAATGACAGAACGTCATATTCGCCATCTGCCAGTATTAGAAGACGATAGACTCGTCGGAATTGTATCTATTGGTGACTTAGTTAAAGCCGCGATGGAAGACCAAAAAGTGTTGATTGAACAACTTCAACAGTATATTTCAGGATAAAGCTAAGCTCCCATCTAGGGGGCTTTTTTGATAATTCAATCATGATCTCAATTTTGAACAATAGATTGAAATTGGTCATCTTTTACAATGATTTTCTTTTATTGAGTCATTGAACTATTTAAACAGCATTAGTAAAGTCATCACATTATGGATTTTTTTTGCCTAAGGACTAATGATGTATAAAAAGTTATTGTGTTACACCGCTTTATTTGTAACTGCTTCCACTTATGCATCTGAACTTGAACCAACGATAAAGAATCAAATAGAGCTGCTAAAAAAAGCAAAAACATATCAAAAAAAGACGCTCATCACGCCTGCATGTAATACCTATGAAAAAGCCTACAAAATGGGATATTTAGGGGCTGATCAAGATATGAAAAATCCAAGAAAAAACAAAGAATTTGTTGAAGCCGCCCTGCAAACTTCTGCCTGTTATACAAATTTGAGTTATACAGAGCAACCTCAAAAATGGCTCGAAGGCACTGTAACACTATTTAAGTTAAAAAATTATTTTGCAGTCCCAAATTTAGATGGCCGACTTAAAGAAATTCAAGATGAAATGATGTCGATCGCAGAAGTGCTATATTTCAAAAAAAATGCTGACTATCGCAATCCCTCTTCTGAAGTGACCAATGCCTGTGCTGCATCTGAAATTGGCTTCAAGATTGGTTATTTAGGTGATCCTGATAGAGCTAAAGATCCTGCATTCAATGCAACATACGTACAACATGGTTTATTTCATGCCGCTTGCGTTTCTTTACTTCCATCCAAGGCTAAATCTGAGAATCCAGCATTTACGAGTTATTTGTCTTACGCAATTTTAAAAGAACTTGCCACTAAATATGACAGCAAAAAAGCACACGAACTAAGTGCACCAGCTGATGAAATAATGAAAACCATGGTTCAAGCTCAACAAGCTCAACAAGCTCAACAAGCTCAACAAGCGACTGAAACACCTGTTCAAGATCTTTCAATCGAAACGCCGCTCATTCCAATTGAAATTTCCTCCTTTGAAAATATTCTTACGCCTTTGAATGAAGAACCACCAGAAATGTAATTAAAAAAACCAGCCTAAGCTGGTTTTTTTATGTGTTAATTTAAACCTAATTTTTCTGCCACATAGTCCGAGTCTTTATCACCTCGACCTGATAAATTCACCACAACAATGGTATCTTTGGACAATTGTGGAGCTTCGCGTATCGCCCAAGCAACAGCATGTGAACTTTCTAATGCAGGCACAATCCCTTCAACTCGAGATAGAGTCATGAATGCATTCAGACATTCTTCATCAGTTGCTGTTGAGTACTCAACACGACCAATATCTTTTAAGAAACTGTGTTGAGGCCCCACACCAGGATAATCTAATCCAGAAGCAATTGAATGCACAGGTAATGGCTCGCCATTTTCATCTTCCAGTACATAACACGCCATACCATGAAGTTGACTTGGTTTACCTAAAGTTAGTGTTGCCGAATGTTGATCAGTATCTAAACCATGTCCTGCTGGTTCAACACCAATCAATTTCACACCACCATCATTAAGGAATGCACTGAATGCGCCCATTGCATTTGAGCCACCGCCAACACAAGCAACTATATAATCAGGATATTTGTTAAATCTGTCTTGTGATTGAACTTTAATTTCATCACCGATAATTGCTTGGAAATCACGCACCATTTTAGGAAATGGATGTGGACCAACGACTGATCCGATGGCATAAATAAAGCTATCAGGGTCTTTCAAATACTCTTCGAAAGCACTATCAACAGCATCTTTTAATGTTGCTGTTCCACGAGTGACTGAGATTAGATTCGCACCCAAAATTTTCATTTTCACGACATTTGGATGTTCTTTTTCAATATCAACTTGACCCATATGAATTTCACATGGGATACCAACCAAGGCACAAGCGGTGGCTAATGCGACACCATGTTGACCTGCCCCAGTTTCAGCAATGACTTTTTTCTTGCCCATGTATTTAGCAAGTAAAGCTTCACCCAAACAATGGTTAATTTTATGTGCACCTGTATGGTTCAAATCTTCACGCTTCAGATAAATTTGAGCACCGCCCAATTGTTCTGAAAGTCGTTTAGCATGAAATAAAGGACTTGGACGACCTACATAATGCGCAAACAGCTCTGAAAGCTCATTTTGAAATTCAGGTGTTTTACGAATTTCTTCATAAGCAACATTGATTTCATCCATTGCTGCTTTTAAATGAGGTGGAATGAATTGACCACCATATTCACCAAAAAAACCTTCTTCATTTGGCAATGCCACACCATTGATTTGATAGCTCATATCAAGATCCTTTAGATGAATATAATTTAAAAAAGTTAGCGCGAGAGGAATTTAGTCATATCTTCAATGCCTTTTAAAGTCATTGGATACATATGATCTTCAAATATTTCTTTGATCATTCCTATCGTTTGAGTGTAATGCCAGTAATTCTCAGTTTCAGGATTCAACCAAGCCGTCTTTTCATAATGCTGGCGCAAACGACGCAACCAAATTTCACCCGACTCTTCATTCATGTATTCGACAGAACCACCAGCAGATTTTAATTCGTATGGCGCCATACTTGCATCACCAACAACAATCACTCGATAATCTTTACCATAGGTATTAAATAAATCTAAGGTATTCATTTTTGTCGAAGTACGGCGATGATTGTCTTTCCACACGTAATCATAAAGACAGTTATGGAAATAGAAATATTCTAAAGTCTTAAATTCTGTTTTGGCTGCACTAAACAGTTTTTCACATTGTGCAATATAGGCATCCATAGAACCGCCTACATCGAACAACATTAAAACTTTAATTCGATTACGACGCTCTGGCACCATCTGTACATCAAGAATTCCCTGCTTAGCCGTTTCGCGAATCGTTTGATCTATATCAAGCTCTTCTTCAGCACCTTGACGCGCAAATTTTCTCAGACGACGCAACGCCATTTGCATATGACGTGTTCCCAAAATTTGATCATCATCAAGATTTTGGTATTTACGTTGTTCCCACACTTTCACCGCAGATTTTTTACGTCCCGGCCCTCCAATTCTCACCCCCTCTGGGTGATCACCAAAAGCTCCAAACGGTGAAGTGCCACCAGTGCCAATCATACGATTACCACCTTGGTGTTTTTTATGTTGCTCACGCAAACGCTCTTCCAGCATTTTCATGAGCTCTTCTAAAGAGCCTGCTCTTTGTAGTGCTTCACGTTGCTCTGGCGTTAAGTGTTTTTCAAGGAGTTCTAAATCAAACCATTCTTTAGGAAGTTGATTAACTTTACTGAGTAAATCATCTACACCAAAGGTTTGAATGCCCTGAAAATAATCCTTCATAGCACGATCATACTTATCGAAGTAACGCTCATCCTTGACCATGACTGTCTTCACAAGCTGATAAAAATCATCTTGATCTGCAAAAACCAAACCTAGACTAATTGCTTGATTTAAATCAATCAGCTCGCGCGTCGTTACGGGGATTCCGTATTTTCGCAAGGTGTAAAACAGTCTTACGAACATAGTATCACCTATCGACGAGTCATAAATGCGAGGCGCTCAAGTAGCTGCACATCTTGCTCATTTTTGATGAGCGCACCATACAGCGGTGGAATTGCTTTTGACTTATCATGGTTTCTTAAAATATCTTCAGGCATATCATCAGCCATCAATAAGCTTAACCAATCAATTAATTCAGAAGTTGAAGGTGGCTTCTTAAGACCAGGTATTTGGCGAAGCTTAAAGAAGACCTGAAGTGCCTCACTGACCAATGTCGTTGAAATTCTTGGAAAATGAACTGCAATAATTTCACGCATGGTCTGTTCATCTGGGAATTCAATATAATGAAAGAAACAACGGCGTAAAAAAGCATCAGGAAGTTCTTTTTCATTATTTGAAGTGATGATCACAATTGGACGCTGTGTTGCAGTAATTGTTTCACCAGTTTCATAAACAAAGAATGACATTTTGTCTAGTTCATGAAGCAAATCATTTGGGAACTCGATATCTGCTTTATCAATCTCATCAATTAATAAAACGCAACGTTCTTCAGAGGTAAATGCTTCCCACAATTTACCTGGTTTAATATAGTTTTTAATATCATAAACACGCTCATCACCCAATTGACTATCGCGTAATCTTGAAACGGCATCGTATTCATAAAGACCTTGTTGAGCCTTCGTCGTTGATTTGATATGCCAAGTAATCAGTTTTAAACCCAGGCTATCAGCAACTTGTTCAGCCAATAATGTTTTACCTGTACCTGGCTCACCCTTCACTAAAAGAGGCTTTTGCAACGCTCGAGCGGCCTTCACAGCAAGCTTGAGACTATCTGTGGCGATATATTGATCTGTACCCGTAAATTGATGTGCATCAACAGACATAATGAAACCTTATTTTTTTATTTGGATAATTAAAGTGGTGGTGTCTTCACTGACGATGTGTGTCTCGGATTCTTTTGTTTAGAAGCGTACTTAGTCCAGAAATAACCTGCCAATAACCCTAAAGCAATAACAAAGGCAATCAATGAGAAATTAGACCAGATCAAAGGTGAATCTTTTGTTAATACCCCAAAGATCAAACCAAAAGTTGCAGGTGCTAAGGCGGAATTAGGACCTTCAGAAATCGTTGGTGTTGCCAAAATAGCAAACACAAAAATCCAAGTCACTCCACCTAAAGGTGAAGGTAGGCGTTTCGCTATGCCGTACCAACACCACAGAATAATCAAAGTTCCGAGAATATAGACGGTAATTGCAATGTTATATTCTGGAATTGAATCCAACATTGAAACAAACTGATCCCATCCTCCAACTTGATTATCACGCACCGCGTAGTCCCTCTGGCTCTACCGCATTAGGATTGATCAATCCTTCAGGCGGCAATTGTAAAAAGAATCCTTTCGTCTGAATTGAATCCATCACATGTAAAACATTTGCACGCGCTAATTTGCGTTCTGCATGTAATTCCAGTGACATCACAAATGTCGCTCGGCCAAATGCATTTTTCATTGCATCAGATAATACTGATAACGGATCAACAGCTTCTTGGTTTTCCGCTTGTTCAGGACGCGCAACGTAAATATACATTTCGTCTTTCTTACTAGATTTGTAGATTTCACACCACATGATTCAAACAACACCTTTTAAACTCAAAGCAAAGCATACATCAAAAAAAACGGCGAAACATTAGCGTTTGTTAACGCATCAGTCTAGTTTAGGATGACTGGTAATTCTTTAATCAAATTTTGAGAGAAGTCATTCATTGACTTTCATTTGCATACTCAAATATTGTGCATCTTTATGAAGCAACTCAATTAATGGCTTCGTCAGTAAATCATAACGCCAACCGAGTAAATATTGAGGTAAGTCTTGTTCATCGCCATGAAAAACCACATGCTGATATAAAGCCCCGAGCCATTTTTTTCGCATTAACACTTCTTTGGGGATCACCAACTCTTCTGCAAGATTACCAATCATGTTATCAACATCATGTGTAATATCTTTAGATGAATGTTTAATTGGTCGAGCAATTCGTAATGGCCATTCTTCCATTGGGGGCAGCAACGCAATAATATCCAAAATCGTTTTACCGTGCTCACGAACCACATTCGGACGAATATTTTTAACTTGGGATAATTGAAATGTATTTTTTGGATTTTTTTCCACCAAATCAATCATAGTGGCATTTTTCAGAATAAAACTTCGAGGCTGATTTAAAGCCTTCACCATTTCTTCACGCCAAACACTGAGCAATTGTAGCTGCATTAACTGCTTTCGAGAGTGTCTATAATTTCCGACATCTTCGTATAGTTTCTCTTTCGGCGTTTCTGTCGCAATCTCAAGCGTGAGGCTCTTACAATCCTCTAGTACATACTGATAATGTCCTTTTTTCTCTAATTCATTTTTTAGCGCATCGGCTAAATTCATAATATATAAGACATCATTCGCTGCGTATGCTTTTTGCTCTTCAGTTAAAGGACGTGCAAGCCAATCTGAACGTGTTTGATCTTTATCAATTTCTATATTTAAAATTTCTTTAAGCGCATTTTGATAACTGACCTGTAATCCGTGTCCGAGAAAAGACAAAGCCACCTGAGTATCAAATACATTATTAAGATGATTGCCTTTTGAATAATGGTAAATCAGATCAATATCTTCACCACAAGCATGGAAAATATTTTGCTTTGCAGCAAAAACTTTAGGCCAGAAACTCGAAAAATCTAGACGTGTACCATCTAATAAAAACACCTGATCTGCGACATTGATTTGCAAGACACCCAATTTTGGCCATAGTGTATCAACTTTGATAAATTCAGTATCTAAACCATAAACATCTTGTTGACTCATTAGTGTCAAAACATGCTCGAGTTCTTTTTGCTCTTGGATAAATTGAAACATCATAAAAAACAATGTGCTAGATTGGTATCGAGATGTATTTTAGCTTAAATTATCAATTTTAAATATAAATTTTCAATTAAAGCGTCAAGCAAATCTATGTATACACTGTAAATAGTTATAAAACATGAAAAATTTAATATTTTTTTTGACTAAAAAACTATTCAGAAAAGTGATATTTCTCTAATCAAAAAAATAAGCACAATTTGTGCTTATTTCATTTGCATACGATTATGAACTGCTTGGCTTAAGGTGTGACTATCGACATACTCAAGCTCACCCCCTTGTGGTACACCTTGAGCAATACGTGTCATTTTGATATTCAAATGACGTGTAGCTTCTACCAAATAATGTGCCGTAGCCTGTCCTTCAACCGTTGCATTGGTAGCGAGAATAACCTCTGCTACCTGACCTTCAGCTAAGCGTTGAACTAATGCAGGTATGCCAACCTCTTCAGGCCCTATACCATCTAAAGGAGATAAATGCCCCCCCAATACATGATATTTGCCTCTGAAACTTCCACTTTGCTCAATTGCCATCACGTCTGCAGGAGATTCAACCACACAGATCAAGGCATCATCTCGGTCTTGCGACAGACAAATGTCACACACCTCATTCTCAGTCAATGAGTGGCAAATAGAACATTCATGGATATGATCAGCGGCATCGCTAAGTGCTTCAGATAATGCCAAAGCACCTTGCTTATTCTTCATGATCAAATGCAACGCCATGCGCTGAGCCGACTTAGGCCCAACGCTTGGTAAAATTCGCAGTGCTTGGACGAGTTGGTCAAACCGTTCGCTGAACACTCGGCAATATCCTTAAAATAAACCTGACAAGCCAGGAGGTAATCCCATACCACTATTTGCAGACTTCATTGTTTCTTCTGAAATCGCTTCGGCTTGGCGTGCAGCGTCATTCATAGCAGCTGCAATCAAATCCTCAATCATATCTGGATCGTCTTGAAGTAATTCTGGATTGATTTCAATGCGTTTTACCACATTACGGCAAGTCATTGTCACTTTTACCAAACCACCACCAGCTTCAGCATGCACTTCTTTCTGTGCAAGCTCTTCTTTCGCTTTCTTGATGTTGGACTCTACTTCCTTTTGCATGCGCTGTGCTTGTTGCATAAGCATGTTAATGTTCATTTGTATACTCCGAACAAATTTAAATTAGACTAAATCAAGACCACGTTGAATGTCTGCAATAATATCATCAACGTCTTCCAAACCTACTGAAAGACGAATTAAACCTTCTGCAATGCCAGCTGCAGCCTTCGCTTCATCAGACAATTTACCATGAGTAGTCGTTGCAGGATGAGTAATCGTTGATTTTGCATCCCCAAGATTTCCAGTAATAGAAATAAATTGAGTGTGATCAATTACTTTCCAAGCAGCTTCTCGCCCACCTTTTACCACGAATGAAACGATACCACCAAAACCTTTTTGTTGCTTTTTAGCCAAATCATGACCTACATGATCCGCTAAGCCAGCAAAGAATACTTTCTCGATTTTATCGTGCTGATGAAGCCACTCAGCAATCTTTTGTGCACTTTCAGAATGAGCCTTCATACGTAGACGAAGCGTTTCCAAACCTTTTAGGAAAACCCAAGCATTGAACGGACTCATAGAAGGCCCAGTTGTACGAACGTAGCCAAAAACTTCTTCAAGTAATTGATGACTACCTACGACAGCACCACCCAACGCACGACCTTGACCATCTAAATATTTTGTTGCTGAATACACGACAAGATCCGCACCCAGTTTTAATGGTTGTTGTAGCACTGGCGTACAGAAACTATTATCAATTGCGAGTAAGGCATGATTTTCATGCGCGATATCTGCTAATGCGCTAATATCAGCAATTTCCGATAATGGATTTGACGGAGATTCTACAAATAGTAGTTTAGTTTCTGGTTTGATCGCAGCTTTCCAAGCATCTAAATCTGTTAAATCAACAAAATTGACAGTCACACCAAACTTAGAAATATATTTTTCAAATAAGGCCACGGTTGAACCAAATACTGCTCGAGAACATACAACATGATCACCAGCCTTTAAGAATGACATCGCCACCGCCATGATCGCAGCCATACCCGTACTTGTTGCCACTGCACGTTCAGCACCTTCCATTGCAGCCAATCTTTTTTCAAACATTGCGACTGTTGGGTTTGTAAAGCGAGAATAAATATTACCGGGCTCTTTTCCAGAGAATTTAGCTGCTGCTTCTGCTGCATTTGCATATACAAATGAAGAAGTTAGAAACATCGGTTCAGCATGCTCACCTTCAAAACTGCGCGTATGACCTGTACGAAGTGCTAATGTATCAAGTTGGTATTCAATGTCGTCTTGCTGGCTCATTGCTCTAAATCAGTCCTAAAAACTGCCTTTGTGAATAATTGCCAACATTTTGAGCGCCCAAAGCATTTAAGGTCAAGGTAAAATATATAAATATCGCTTAGACTTCGTTCAAATCACATGCTTATGAGATCTTCAACCTTCATGGAACATTTAAAAACTAACTGGCGTTCTAAACAAAGCAAGTTAAAAAATTTAGGGACACGCATTTTTTACGGTAAATCTTTGGTTTTATCTCAAGCAACGCCGTATGAAGTGATAGGTACTCATAAATCGAGTAAAATTCGATATTACGCATCTGAAAATAAAAAATATGTTGAGCCATTGGTCTTTGTCGCGCCTTTAGCGATCAAGATGGATATTTATGACCTTTATCCATACCGTTCTCTTATCAAATATTATACAGAGCAAGGCTTTGATGTGTATTTATTGGATTGGGGACACTTTAGCTATAAAGATCGCGATCTCAACTTTTTAGGTTTTATTGATGATGCAATTCCGAATTGTATCGATCAAATTCGTACACACGCTAAATCTGATCAAATTTCATTACATGGCTGGAGTATGGCGGGAATATTTGTTCTGTTGTACACAGCGCTCAGACAGCCGAACCATGTAAAAAATCTAATCGTTTTAGGTAGTCCAATTGATAGCTTTGCTTCAGGTAGTATCGGAAAGCTATATGCTAAGATGAATCGCTATCTTGAAAGAACTCGTCTACTCAAACATAAAGTTTATAACGGTCGTATTCCTAAGCGCCTCATTCACTCCCCAGGTATTTTAAATGCAATTGGATTTAAAATTTTAGATCCAAAAGGTTGGTATGAAGGCCATAAACAATTATTACTGAATCTTGATGATAAAAAACTTTTGCATGAACATGCCACTTTAGGTTATTTCCTCAATCATATGATTGATTATCCTGCTGGGGTAAACCAAGATATGTTATTCAATGTCTGGTTAAGAAATCCGCTAAAAAATGGTTATATCGAACTTCAAGATAAGAAAATCGAATTAAAAAATATAGACTGCTCTCTTATGATTGGCGCGGGTTCAAGCGATCAAATGGTCACAGCTGATGCTGTTAGACCATTGACTGAATTGACAAATAGTCGTGATGTCACGTTTACTCTTATTCCTGGTGGGCATTTAGGTTTAATGTCGAGTCAAAAAAGTGCCGATCAATTTTGGCCTGAACTTGCTCACTGGTTAGCAGAGCGTTCAACACAAATAGAGTAAAGAAAATGACGACAGTTGCATTTATTGGATTAGGCGCAATGGGTTACCGTATGGCAGCTCATTTACCCAAACACTATGAATCAGTTTTGGTATGGAATCGAAATTTCGAGAAAGCCAAACAACATGCAACTGAATATCAAACACAAGCTGTATCACTTCAAGAAGCTGCCCAAGCTGATATCATTTTTAGTTGCTTACCAACGAGTCAGCAAGTCAATGAGATCATTCATCAAGTCGACATTAAATCTGGATCAATTTGGGTAGACTGTACCAGTGGCGTGCCTGATGCAGCTAAAGCACAACAAGCTTTTTTAAAATCAAAAGGTGTATTTTTTCTAGATGCGCCTGTTAGCGGACAAACTATTGGTGCTGAAAACGCGACTTTAACCTTCATGGTAGGTGGTGAAAAAGTTGCTTTTGAAGCTGTATTACCAGCGATGCAAGCCATGGGTAAACTGATTAAACATGTAGGAGACTCAGGATCTGGTTTTGCTGTGAAAGCAGTGAACAACATGCTCTTGGCTGTCCACTTATGTGCCGCTGCTGAAGGTTTTACTGCACTTAAAGCGCATGGTGTGGATTTAAATGAAGCATTAGAGTGCATCAATGCTTCAAGTGGTAAAAGTGGTGTGACTGAAAATGTATTGCCTCAACGGGTATTAAATCGAAGTTTTCCAAATACTTTTGCCTTACCGTTACTGAGCAAAGACACTGGTATCGCAGTAGACCTCATTCATCAAGCAAAATTATCCGCACCTGTCATTACGCTTACTCAAAGTCTAATTGGTGCTGCTAATGCAATAGCTGAACCTAATAGTGATTTTTCGACAGCAGTTAAAATGTACGAATCATGGAGCAAAATTACCTTAGAATAAATTTTCGCCATTGAATTCACATATAAAGCCCATATAATTGAAATGTGACAATATCAAATGTCCATTTCTAAATGAGGATACTCATGAATAAGTTTTTATTAGGTTTAATTACTGCTGTATCTGTTTCAGCTGGGGTTAATGCTTTTGCCGATACTACAAAAGAGTGTGAAAAACTTAAAGATGATTACAACATCATCTATGCATCAAAAGGCTTCTGTTTTAAAGATCCAGATACTAAGGCAAAGTTCGGCAATGAAAATTGCAATACAACTAAACCTAAGTTCTCAGAAAAAGAGCAACAAAAGCTTGACTCCATTAAGCAACGTCAGAAAGAATTGAACTGTAAATAATTCAATCTAATTACATTCTGGGAATAGTTATGGCTTACGATGATCAAAATATTTTTGCAAGAATTCTACGTGGTGAACTTCCTGCAATTAAAGTGTATGAGGATGAGCAAGTTCTTGCATTTATGGACATTATGCCTCAGGCAGATGGTCATACTTTAGTCATCCCTAAATCACCTGCCGTAACTTTACTCGACTTAGATCCAAACACTGCAGCGTACACGATTCAAATCGTTCAAAAAATTGCAAAAGCGATTGAAACAGCACTAGATGCAAAAGGTATAGTGTTGATGCAGTTATCTGGTGCTGCAGCTGGGCAAACCGTGCCTCACGTTCACTTCCATCTTATTCCAAGTTCAATTCATGAACTGGGTAAACACGCAGCACAAATGGGTGATCAAGAGCGTATCAAGACTTTGGCTGAGAAGATTAAAGCTGCTTTATAACAGATCCTCATAAAAAAAGGAGCTTTGGCTCCTTTTTTTTGGTTTATGCCTTTTGATTACTATAAATTGTTTCTATCCATTTTCATGATAATGAAATAAATTCTTAATATTACTGACTTATTTGTAATGAATACTTAGCACCAATAGAGAACAGTAGTTACAAAAAAACTACTGATCATGATTATTAGGACAATAAATCAGTCTTTACTGGAGCTAGAAATGAAAAAAACACTTTGTGCATTAGCAGTTGGGGCAACACTAATTACACCATCAATCGCAATGGCAGCCGACGTTAAAATTTATGGTCGTGCGCATGTTTCATTAGATTACCTTGATGATGGTAAAGATTATAATGAAGTGGGTTTATCATCTAATTCATCTCGTCTAGGCTTTAAAGTTGAACAGAAACTAGAAAATGATATGACTGTTTTTGGTCAAATTGAACAAGAAATCAACTTTGCTAGCGGTGGACAAAATTCAGGTGTTGATTTTGCAACACGTGATACATTTGTTGGCTTAAAAGGTAATTTCGGTCAAACTCGTGTCGGTCGTTTTGATAGCCCTTTTAAAATAGCACGTGGTCCAGTTAACTTTTTCGGCGATCAAGTAGGTGATTTACGTAATGTAACACGTGCTGGTGACTTACGTTTTGATGAGCGTAATGAAAATACCATCGAATATAAATCACCAAAATTCGGAAATGGGTTCAATGTATTAGCAGCACTTTCATTGCACGAAAGCAATTCTCCAGGCTTCACGGAAACAATTGTAGATAAAGATACTGGTGAAGTTATTCAAAAGAAAGGCGACTCTAAAAAGAATAAAGCTTACGATCTTGCATTGACCTATAAAGAAGGTCCTGTTGATTTCGCAGCTGCTTATGAACACTATGAAGAAGATGCGACTCGCGGCGAACGTGATGGCTTCCGTTTAGCTGGTGCTTATAAAATCACACCTGAGCTAAATATTGGTGGTTTATATCAATATATGACTCATGACAATGACGTAAAAAATCCTGATGCACAAGTCATTGGTGTTGCAGCTGATTATAAATTTGCACCAAAAACATATATCCGTGGTCAAGTGATGCACCGTGATGTAGATGCTAAAGATGCGAACGCAACACTCATTGCTTTAGGACTTGAACATCGTCTTGATAAAGCAGTTCGTGTTTACGGTAACGTCGCAACTGTGCTTAATGACAAAAACTCAAGCCTTACACCGTGGGAACAAGCACGTACAAATAATGTGAAGGGTTTCAAAGGTGAGGATGCTTTAGGTTTATCTTTAGGTTTCCGTTACGATTTCTAAGCCCTAATTGATTTAAAAAAAGCACACTTATTGTGTGCTTTTTTGATTAAAATAAAATAAATCCAATTATATATATTTATCGAATATATACCAATCAATGTAATATTACTGTCACACATCAAACGTACCATCGCTGCAAGGTCTTTCCTGACGGCTCAAAAAGCAATAATTGGTACTATGCACTCTTTTGAAAACTTTCAACACAATTCAGACACTTACATTAATCGCGAACTTTCATTATTAGAATTCCATAAACGAGTTTTAGCTCAAGCTAAAGACCCTCACCACCCCTTATTAGAGCGACTAAATTTTTTAATCATCTTTTCTCGGAATTTAGATGAGTTTTTTGAAATACGCGTTGCTGGACTTTTAAAACAGATCGAATTAAATCAAATAACTACTGCGCCTGATGCTATTCCCAATGAAATTATTTTAGAACAAATATCTAAAACAACGCATCATGCGGTTCAAGAACAATATCAGATACTTAATAACGAGCTCATTCCTCAACTTAAATCTTATGGTATCGAATTTATCCAATATCATGGAATTTTAGATAAATATACTGAATGGATTCAAAACTACTTCAGTAAATTTATTCAACCAGTAATCACGCCCATCAGTTTAGACCCTGCCCATCCTTTTCCCCGTTTAGTCAATAAGAGCCTTAATTTTATTGTCACGCTTGAAGGTAAAGATGCTTTTGGTCGTCAGATTGAGCTCGCGATCGTACCTGCACCGAGAACTTTGCCAAGGGCGGTCAAAATTCCTGATGACTTATGCGAAGGTAAGCAACATTACATCCTGTTGTCGGCTATTCTGCAACAACATATCAATGACTTATTTCCAGGAATGAAGGCGACAGGATGCTACCAATTCCGTGTTACACGCAATGCTGACTTAAATTTAGCTGACGATGTAGACGATCTGGCAGTTGCTCTTAAAGATGAACTTTCTTCGCGAAGATTTGGACGTGAAGTTCGACTTGAAATTGATCACAATTGCCCAGAAACGATTAACCAATATCTACTTGAACAATTTTCTTTAGAACCTTCACAACTCTATCGTGTTCAAGGTCCTGTAAATTTAGCTCGATTATTTTCAGATTTTGATTGTCCAGATTTGAAGTTTAAACCCTATCAACCCGTGATACCGAAGATATTGAGACAATCAAAAAGTATATTTGATGTATTAAAACAACGTGATGTCCTTTTACATCATCCTTTTGACTCATTTTCACCCGTCATCAACCTGTTAAAAGAGGCTGCAAAAGACCCTAATGTCTTGGCAATTAAGCAAACTCTTTATCGCAGCGGACCAGATTCAGAGATCGTTCAGGTCTTAGCAGAAGCAGCACGAAATGGTAAAGAAGTTACTGCGATTATTGAATTACGTGCTAGATTTGATGAAGAATCCAATATCATGGTCGCCAACCTCCTACAAGAAGCTGGAGCTGTTGTTGTGTATGGCATCGTGGGCTATAAAACTCACGCTAAAATGATTCTGGTTGTTCGTAGAGAAGCAGATCATCTGAAACGGTATGTTCATTTGGGAACTGGCAATTATCATGCTGGTAATGCAAAAATGTATACCGATTACGGTCTTCTGACCACTGATGATGACATTTGTGAAGATGTCCATAAAATCTTTCAAGAATTGACAGGTATGGGAAAAATGGCAAAGCCTAAAAAGCTGTTCCATGCACCTTTTACCTTGCATGAACAGCTTTTAAAACTCATTGCCAATGAAATCCACCATGCTAAGTCTGGTCATAAAGCGCATATTATTATCAAAGTTAACGCTTTAACTGAACCTAAATTAATCGCGGCACTTTATCAAGCGTCAAATGCAGGTGTTCAAATCGATCTGATCATTCGTTCCATCTGTTCATTAAGACCTCAAGTACCACAGTTATCAGAAAATATCCGCGTCAGATCCATTGTAGGACGTTTTTTAGAACACACACGGGTCTACTATTTTCTAGATCAAGGCAATGAGAAATTATATTGTTCAAGTGCAGACTGGATGGGACGTAATTTATTTTCAAGAGTAGAAACTTGTTTTCCGATTGAAGATAAAAAACTAAAGAAAACGATTATTAAAGATGGTCTACTGAATTATCTGAACGATAATCAACGTGCTTGGGAATTAGATCAAGAACATCAATGGAACAAGGTATGCCCACCTGATGATCAAGAAATTTTTATCGCTCAAGAATATCTAACCAATCTACGTCAAATGTAGTGATCAAACATTAAGTGTGATCCACAATGTCCTTAAATTGAGCATCTAATACTTGGGCCAATGATTGAGGATCTAATCCGATATCTAGCCCTCGTTTTCCACCACTCACGTACACCTTTTTAAGAGAACTTGCCGATTGGTGAATGACTGTATTAAGTCGCTTTTTTTGAGCAATTGGACTAATCCCACCCACTAAATAACCGGTCAGACGCTCAGCCACTTTCGGATCAGCCATTTTAAGTTTTTTACAACTGAAAGCATTCGCCGCCTTTTTTAAATTAAGTTGATGGTCCACTGGTAAAATTGTCACAAAATAATTGACATCATCTGTCACTAGAAGTGTCTTAAAAACTTCATGTACAGATAAACCCAATTTTTGAGCTGCTTCTAAACCAAAACTTTCAGCATTAGGATCATGCTCATATTCATGAACAGAATAATCTATCTTTTTGTTTTTTAGAAATTTACAAGCTGGCGTCATGATGATTTCAGGCATTTAATAATGGCATTATTATAAGAAAATATTGAATCAATTTTAAAGTTTTTCTGATCTATTTATCTTACTCATCAATATATTGCAAAACTACAACACTCCAATTTATCTAGGGCTTGACCCCAATCACCAGCTTACTTATGATTTTTGCAAATTGAATTTGCACGGTTACTATTTTGCTTTTTTTACAACGTTTACAATCACCTCCCCCATCCTTTACTTTCCTTAAATATAGTTTAGTTCTATCATCGTGTATCGTGTTTGTTGGTTGCTCATCTTTAGGTGGTGGTTCAGTACAAAAACGCGCCGCAAAACTTTCAACAGGTATTCAAAAGGCATACTCTGTACACCCAGACACCGCAAATAGGGTTTCACCACTGATTGTGCAAAGTGCGCAACAATTTGATGTCGACCCCCTGTTAATGGCCGCTCTTATTCGACAAGAATCGAGTTATCGAAATTATGCAGTATCACCAGCAGGTGCTGTAGGTCTTACTCAAATTATCCCTAGATATTGGCAACAATCTTGTCCAGGTGACCTTTTTCAAGAAAATATTAATATACATTGTGGGACTTTTATCCTATCAAAATATAATCAATCTGCTGGTAGCTGGAAAAAAGCACTGGCCTATTACAACGTTGGGCCTACTGGATACAACACAAATCGAAAAATGAAAAAACAAGGTAAACGTTATGCCAAACAGGTTAAAGAGCATCAAAAAATTTTAAAATCACATTTATAAAAAAAGCCTCTTATGAGGCTTTTATTCTACTGTGTGATTGAAGATGCGATTTTTATTTTTTCAGGAACTGTTTCAATCACTTTTGTCCTCTTAATACAGAATACGGCTATTGCACCAATTACTGCTGGTATAGCAACAGCAATGAAATTCCATTTGTGCGGCAATTCCATTCCTAAAAGAATACCAATGACAATGGGGCCGACAATTGCACCTATACGCCCTACCGCTGAAGCCCAACCAATCCCAGTTGAACGTACAGCAATTGGATAAGATTGCGCTACATAGCTATATATTAAAATACTAGTACCAATTGATGCTGCACCAGCCAATGCCACAAGTAGATAAATAACCATTGGCGGCGAATTGAAACTTAATCCAAATAAAGCAAAAGCTCCAATTACAAACATCGAAATCACTACAGGTTTGAGATGAAACTTATCTGCTAGAATTCCACCACCAATAGTACCGATGACAGCGCCAATATTTAATGAAAGTAAAAATGTTAAACTACTTCCTAAAGAATAACCTGCAGCCATCATTAACTTTGGTAACCAACTTCCTAATGCGTATGTCATTAAAAGACACATAAAAAAACAGCACCAAAATAATAACGTCGTTTTCGCTCTACTATCAGTAAATAGAGATTTAACCGATGCATCAGGTAGTTTAATTTCGTTTAGAACCAAATGAGTTGACGAATTAACATTTAAATCTGCATTGATCTTATTAATAATTTCTGAGGCAGGTTCATAATTTTTTTGTTTCACTAAAAATGTTAGTGATTCAGGCATATACTTCCATATAAACGGTAATACTAATAATGGAATTCCTGCAATAAAGAACATAATCTGCCAACCAAATTCAGGTGTAAATTTTACACCCAATAAAGCCGCCATAATTCCGCCAACTGCATAGCCACTAAACATAATCGTAACTAAGGTACTTCTCAATTTTTGTGGTGCATATTCAGAAGTTAAAGTTACTAAATTTGGCAAAACACCGCCTATACCAAGTCCAGCAATAAATCTTAAAATTCCAAATTCTGTTGGATTACTTGCGAATCCTCCTAAAAAAGTAAAACCACTGAACAAGGTTACACAAATTAAAATAACTTTTTTTCGACCAATTTTATCTGCCAACATACCAAAAAGCATCGCACCAAACATCATTCCCGCTAGCGCAGTGCTCGCTAATAACCCAGCTTGGACAGAAGTCATACCCCACTCTTGCATAAGAAGTGGCAACGTTACGCCATTAATTGCTAAATCATAACCGTCAAAAATTACGATAAATAAACACCATAATACGATTGATAAATGAAAGGGTTTAAATTTTGCATTATCAATTACAGCATTCACATTCATTGTCTGCGCTGTCATTTTTATCTCACCTCCAATTGTGAGTATTTTTAAAATAATGAACCTGGATTCATATTTTATATAAATGCAATAAATTAGGATTTTTGTCTATACAACTTTCTAGTGGATTATTCATTTAATAGATTGATTAATAATTCAATTGGCATAAAAAATCATGAAAATTCAAGTTTTAAGAGTTTTATATTTATTCTTAGTTACTAAGAATGAATTCTTATATAACCTTTCGACTGAAATCTTGATTTTTAATACTCAATCTGCAAATTAGGATTGGCATTTTATTTAATAGTCAACTTTGATGCTCTTTGTAAATAAAAATTTCATTGTAAATCATTCATTTTTTGAACCATTCATTATTGTTTATTATTTAGCTTTTCAACTAATTAGTTGGGTTGTTTTTATGATATTAGCCTTATCACTAAGGCATTTATTGTTTAGCATAAATTAACTGAATGGAGCTTCTTATTTAATTACAAGGGTTTAATTATTTTCAAATTCAATTTTTCCACATAAAAAAACACCCCCTTTGAATGAAGGGGGTGTTTAGAATAATGAGCTGGCGATGACTTACTCTCACATGGGTAACCCCACACTACCATCAGCGCTAAGAGGTTTCACTTCTGAGTTCGGGAAGGGATCAGGTGGTTCACTCTTGCTATTGTCGCCAGCACAACTGTTGTGACTTTGCTTAGGTCTTATTCACATATATTATTTGCGTGCCTTTGCTTGGTCAAAGAAGTTATTAACAGCTATTTGAGTTGCTTTAATTTGTGCAGTTTAGCGTTTTATCTAACTAAATCAAGTTATTTGTCATGATTTGAACCACAACACCAACTGTTTGGGTGTTGTATAGTCAAGCCTCACGAGTAATTAGTATTGGTCAGCTTCATACGTCACCGTACTTCCACATCCAACCTATCAACGTTGTAGTCTTCAACGGCTCTTTAGAGGACATAAAGTCCTTGGGAAATCTAATCTTGAGGTAGGCTTCCCGCTTAGATGCTTTCAGCGGTTATCCCTTCCGAACATAGCTACCCGGCGATGCGACTGGCGTCACAACCGGTACACCAGAGGTTCGTCCACTCTGGTCCTCTCGTACTAGGAGCAGATCCTCTCAAATTTCCAACGCCCACGGTAGATAGGGACCGAACTGTCTCACGACGTTCTAAACCCAGCTCGCGTACCTCTTTAAATGGCGAACAGCCATACCCTTGGGACCTGCTTCAGCCCCAGGATGAGATGAGCCGACATCGAGGTGCCAAACACCGCCGTCGATATGAACTCTTGGGCGGTATCAGCCTGTTATCCCCAGAGTACCTTTTATCCGTTGAGCGATGGCCCTTCCATACAGAACCACCGGATCACTAAGACCTACTTTCGTACCTGCTCGACTTGTGGGTCTCGCAGTTAAGCGCGCTTTTGCCTTTATACTCTACGCGTGATTTCCGACCACGCTGAGCGCACCTTCGTACTCCTCCGTTACTCTTTAGGAGGAGACCGCCCCAGTCAAACTACCCACCAGACATGGTCCTCGCTCCAGATAATGGAGCAGAGTTAGAACCTCAATATTACCAGGGTGGTATTTCAAGGACGGCTCCATAGAAACTGGCGTTTCTACTTCAAAGCCTCCCACCTATCCTACACAAGTAAGATCAAAGTTCAATGTCAAGCTGCAGTAAAGGTTCACGGGGTCTTTCCGTCTAGCCGCGGGTACACCGCATCTTCACGGCGAATTCGATTTCACTGAGCCTCTGCTGGAGACAGCGCCGCCATCATTATGCCATTCGTGCAGGTCGGAACTTACCCGACAAGGAATTTCGCTACCTTAGGACCGTTATAGTTACGGCCGCCGTTTACTGGGGCTTCGATCAAGAGCTTCGCTTACGCTAACCCCATCAATTAACCTTCCAGCACCGGGCAGGCATCACACCCTATACGTCCACTTTCGTGTTTGCAGAGTGCTATGTTTTTAATAAACAGTTGCAGCGGCCTGGTTTCTGAGGCTGCCAGTAGCTCAAGGAGCAAGTCCTATCACCGCCGGCAGCGTACCTTCTCCCGAAGTTACGGTACCATTTTGCCTAGTTCCTTCAGCAGAGTTCTCTCAAGCGCTTTGGTCTACTCGACCTGACCACCTGTGTCGGTTTCGGGTACGATTCCTGTGTAACTGAAGCTTAGAGACTTTTCCTGGAAGTATGGTATCAGCCACTTCGCTAGTAAACTAGCTTGCTATCGATTCTCAGCATAGAGTACCCCGGATTTGCCTAAGATACATGCCTACAATCTTCCACCTGGACAACCAACGCCAGGCTGACTTAACCTTCTCCGTCCTCTCATCGCATTACACAGAAGTATTGGAATATTAACCAATTTCCCATCGACTACGCCTCTCGGCCTCGCCTTAGGGGTCGACTCACCCAGCCCCGATTAACGTTGGACTGGAACCCTTGGTCTTTCAGCGAACGGGTTTTTCACCCGTTTTATCGTTACTCACGTCAGCATTCGCACTTCTGATACCTCCAGCAGACTTCTCAATCCACCTTCATCGGCTTACAGAACGCTCCCCTACCACTTGCAATAAATTGCAAATCCGCAGCTTCGGTACATAGTTTTAGCCCCGTTACATCTTCCGCGCAGGCCGACTCGACTAGTGAGCTATTACGCTTTCTTTAAAGGGTGGCTGCTTCTAAGCCAACCTCCTAGCTGTCTATGCCTTCCCACATCGTTTCCCACTTAACTATGATTTAGGGACCTTAGCTGGCGGTCTGGATTGTTTTCCTCTTGACTACGGACGTTAGCACCCGCAGTCTGTCTCCCGGATAGTACTCATTGGTATTCGGAGTTTGCATCGGTTTGGTAAGTCGGGATGACCCCCTAGCCGAAACAGTGCTCTACCCCCAATGGTATTCGTCCGAGGCGCTACCTAAATAGCTTTCGGGGAGAACCAGCTATCACCAGGCTTGATTAGCCTTTCACCCCTATCCACAAGTCATCCCCTGGCTTTTCAACGACAGTGGGTTCGGTCCTCCAGTAAGTGTTACCTCACCTTCAACCTGCTCATGGATAGATCGCCTGGTTTCGGGTCTACACCCAGCAACTAAACGCCCTATTAAGACTCGATTTCTCTACGGCTCCCCTATTCGGTTAACCTTGCTACTGAATGTAAGTCGCTGACCCATTATACAAAAGGTACGCAGTCACCACACGAAGTGGCTCCCACTGCTTGTATGCATGCGGTTTCAGGATCTATTTCACTCCCCTCACAGGGGTTCTTTTCGCCTTTCCCTCACGGTACTGGTTCACTATCGGTCAGTCAGGAGTATTTAGCCTTGGAGGATGGTCCCCCCATATTCAGACAAGGTTTCACGTGCCCCGCCCTACTCGACATCATCATGTAAGCCCTTTCGTGTACAGGACTATCACCTACTATGGTTGCACTTCCCAGAGCATTCCACTAAAGCTTACATAACTTAATGGGCTTTTCCCCTTTCGCTCGCCGCTACTGAGGGAATCTCAATTGATTTCTTTTCCTACGGGTACTGAGATGTTTCACTTCCCCGCGTTTGCCTTGCAACACTATGTATTCATGTTGCAATACCTATCTTATGATAGGTGGGTTCCCCCATTCAGAAATCTCCGGATCACAGGATATTTGCCGCCTCCCCGGAGCTTTTCGCAGGCTATCACGTCTTTCATCGCCTCTGACTGCCAAGGCATCCACCACATGCACTTAATTACTTGACTATACAACCCCAAACAGTCGTTCGATCCTACAAGTAGATCGTTCAACATTACAGTTTGAAGTACTGTGTATCTAAACACTGTACAGCTTCAATTCAAATTCATATACCAAAACGCTTGATTCAGTTAATTTCGCTAGTTCTCATTTCAATCACTTCAACTCAATAACTTACGTTATCTCGTTTCCGCTCTTTCTATGAGTATGAACAAATTATTTCAACTCAAATATATGCTGTTAATGATTCACTACGTCTTCGTCAGATCGCAGTCAACTGTGATAAATCACAGAGCTTAATAATCAAGGCGTGCAGTATACACAGCTTTATTACTAAGCTCTATAAGCTATCAACTCGTTTGCTTACTACGTATTCGAATGAATACGTGGTGGAGACTAGGAGAGTCGAACTCCTGACCTCCTGCGTGCAAAGCAGGCGCTCTACCAACTAAGCTAAGTCCCCAGCTTATCATTTAGATCAATGTATCTTTCTGTATGAATTGCTTCGTCAGTAGTGGTGGGTCTGACAAGACTTGAACTTGTGACCCCACGCTTATCAAGCGTGTGCTCTAACCAACTGAGCTACAGACCCTCAGATACATCGTCATGAAGAACAACTTGTTGTGGATTCTTACCAATCGTCAATCTTTCGTTAAGGAGGTGATCCAGCCGCAGGTTCCCCTACGGCTACCTTGTTACGACTTCACCCCAGTCATCGGCCACACCGTGGTAAGCGTCCTCCTTGCGGTTAGACTACCTACTTCTGGTGCAACAAACTCCCATGGTGTGACGGGCGGTGTGTACAAGGCCCGGGAACGTATTCACCGCGGCATTCTGATCCGCGATTACTAGCGATTCCGACTTCATGGAGTCGAGTTGCAGACTCCAATCCGGACTACGATCGGCTTTTTGAGATTAGCATCCTATCGCTAGGTAGCAACCCTTTGTACCGACCATTGTAGCACGTGTGTAGCCCTGGTCGTAAGGGCCATGATGACTTGACGTCGTCCCCGCCTTCCTCCAGTTTGTCACTGGCAGTATCCTTAAAGTTCCCGGCTTAACCCGCTGGCAAATAAGGAAAAGGGTTGCGCTCGTTGCGGGACTTAACCCAACATCTCACGACACGAGCTGACGACAGCCATGCAGCACCTGTATGTAAGTTCCCGAAGGCACCAATCCATCTCTGGAAAGTTCTTACTATGTCAAGACCAGGTAAGGTTCTTCGCGTTGCATCGAATTAAACCACATGCTCCACCGCTTGTGCGGGCCCCCGTCAATTCATTTGAGTTTTAGTCTTGCGACCGTACTCCCCAGGCGGTCTACTTATCGCGTTAGCTGCGCCACTAAAGCCTCAAAGGCCCCAACGACTAGTAGACATCGTTTACGGCATGGACTACCAGGGTATCTAATCCTGTTTGCTCCCCATGCTTTCGTACCTCAGCGTCAGTATTAGGCCAGATGGCTGCCTTCGCCATCGGTATTCCTCCAGATCTCTACGCATTTCACCGCTACACCTGGAATTCTACCATCCTCTCCCATACTCTAGCTTCCCAGTATCGAATGCAATTCCCAAGTTAAGCTCGGGGATTTCACATCCGACTTAAAAAGCCGCCTACGCACGCTTTACGCCCAGTAAATCCGATTAACGCTCGCACCCTCTGTATTACCGCGGCTGCTGGCACAGAGTTAGCCGGTGCTTATTCTGCGAGTAACGTCCACTATCCAAGAGTATTAATCTTAGTAGCCTCCTCCTCGCTTAAAGTGCTTTACAACCAAAAGGCCTTCTTCACACACGCGGCATGGCTGGATCAGGCTTCCGCCCATTGTCCAATATTCCCCACTGCTGCCTCCCGTAGGAGTCTGGGCCGTGTCTCAGTCCCAGTGTGGCGGATCATCCTCTCAGACCCGCTACAGATCGTCGCCTTGGTAGGCCTTTACCCCACCAACTAGCTAATCCGACTTAGGCTCATCTATTAGCGCAAGGCCCGAAGGTCCCCTGCTTTCTCCCGTAGGACGTATGCGGTATTAGCATCCCTTTCGAGATGTTGTCCCCCACTAATAGGCAGATTCCTAAGCATTACTCACCCGTCCGCCGCTAGGTCCAGTAGCAAGCTACCTTCCCCCGCTCGACTTGCATGTGTTAAGCCTGCCGCCAGCGTTCAATCTGAGCCATGATCAAACTCTTCAGTTTAAAATCAATAGTACCTAAAGGGTACCAATCTTGGCTCATCAATTACTGACAAAAAATTTGCTCAAATAAACTTCGAGAAATTTCTACCAATTATTAATGATAATATATATCGATCAATCAACCAGTAAAAATCCACACAAGTTGTTCTTCATAATCTCTTAATGATCTTTCTAACATCTCGTCAATGCTAGAAGCTGGACTCGAAACACTTAACAACTCAGCAACCTGCTTCGCTCGTTTCCGTGTATCTCGTCGGTATGGGGTGCATTCTATAGATTTTTTCTTCCCTTGCAACCCCTTATTTAAACGAAAACTCATGTATGTTTATTTTTTAAGCAAATTTATGTTTTTTACACTAAAAAATACACAAAAACAATTAATTTAATTAAAAAACCCCAATTAAATTGGGGTTTTTTAGATCAAAAAGCTCTAAATCTTACTCTATGTATTTTTGAGTACTATAATATGAAGTAGCTAGTTTTCGAATTGTTTTCATTTCTTGATCACCATCTATTGAATTTAAGTAATTTAAGAATGCTTCTGCATAGTCCAATCCAACTTCTATTCGACGCTCACCTGTAATTTTTTTCAATGTATGATAGTAATCAGCACCATCAGCTAAAAAATTGATGGTTACAATTTTATATAACTGATTTAAATCTAATGGCACAAACTGGTCAAACCCATTTCTGACTTGAATATTTGTAATACGCTTTCCAATAGGCTGCGTCATATCAACTTGCCAAGTTAATCCAGCCGTATACGGATAACTTCCAGTATTTTTTTGTTCAATCACGCCTGAAATGGCATCTTCAAGCGTATCTTTAATTTCTTGACCAGTCATATTCAATTGAACGAGCGTATTTTTGAAAGGTAAGACTTGGTAGATATCTGCTACCGTGATATTTCCTTTCGCCAAATCAACTCTTACTCCACCTGCATTTTGAAATGAAATATCAGCATTAAAATATTCTTTGCCTTGTTTAAGAAATGCTTCGGCAACCATTTGTTGAATATCACCACCATGGGCATCGACATGCGCATTCAAATTACACACATCACCTAAAGATGATCGTGAGCGATCAAATTGAGTTCCCGGCACACGTCTTGAACATAAATTATCAACTGCCTGCCCAACAACTTTGACTGCAAATAATTTTTTAGATTGCTTATAGGGCTCTAAGACACTCAAAATATTTTGATCTTCTTTAATAATAGAAAAAGGAGCTCGTTCTTTTTCGAATTGATGTTCTATATATTTTTTTTCTTGATCACTGACTCTTTCATTATTTTGCTTACGTTTAAAATCATCGCCAATTAACACATGCGGTTTACCCACACAACTTTGAACCGCACCATCTGCATTAAATTTTACGTTAAGTTCACCAACCACATAACTGTATTGCCATGCTTGAGCAACACAAACAGATTCGCCATTTTTATTTTTCAATTGTAATGGGTAGGTAGCGACAGGAGACATACCATACTTTTCTAATATATGAGGTCCAAACAATGTGTGAGAGTCGCCTCCAATTATCACATCCACATCCGTAAGTTCTTGTGCTAATTTTTGATCAAGTTCATAGCCTACATGTGTTTGTAAAATAATTTTTTTAATTCCCTGTTTTTTGAGTTGATTAATCTCATTTTGAGCTACTGTAATTTCATCTCGGAATAATGTGTCTTGATTTGGTTGAGAGGAGTTTTTAGTTTTTGATGCAATGGTGAGCCCCACAACCCCATATTTTTCCCCATCCCGCTCAAGAACAATAGATTTTTGAATCCGATCTGTCTGATATAAAGGTGAACTCACCCCAAATTCAACATTTGCAGAAAGAATCTCTGCTCGCTCTTTACACTGTCCTTCGTCTAAAAAACCAATAAAATCTTTTAAGCCTTGATCTTTTGCATCAAATTCATGATTTCCCAAGGTGAAAGTATCAAAACACACTGTATTCATCATTTCAGCATCAGCTTTTCCATTTGAGAGGTTGTAATACAAATCTCCTGTTATCGCATCACCAGCATGAATTTTCACTACATTCTGATGATTTTCTGCCATTAGATTCATAAATGTTGCTACACGAGAAAATCCACCACGCGAAACGACTAGTTGTTCTTCACCATGACCTAAATCGAAATTAAAGCTAAGCTCTTCACCATCTAAATGGGAGTGATGGTCATTAATATGAAGAATTTTCAACTCTGAGGGTTGTGTAATATTAGGATTAGATTTTTGGTCATCTCCACCACAACTACTTAGCAATAACGATGTCGTTAATAGAAGACCTGTTATTTTTATCTTGTTCTTCATTTGAATACTCCTTTTTTTAAACCAAGAGTATTCAACGAAGATATGACATTATGATGGTGGATTTATGACACTTTATCGAAATGACTAATTTTATATTTTTCTGCAAATCGCTCAGCTAATGCCGTAATGGTCAAACTCGGATTAACACCAACATTCACAGGAATCGCACTCCCATCAACCACATATAAGCCTTGATAGCCAAAAACCTGATGATTAGAGTCAATCACACCTTTAGAGGAATCCTCAGCCATAACTGCACCACCCAATATATGCGCTGTAACAGATAAGTGCCCCATACTTTCCAATATATTATTCTGTGCTTGACCACCACTTACTTCAGCAAATTTTTCTGCAGCTTCATTTGCTAACGGTATAAAAGACGGCGCTCTTTCTCCAACTGAAACCTGCGTTTTCAAAAAACGCCTAAAACCTCTGAGTGCAGTACGTCCATATACAAATCGTATTTGATTGTCTGCCTGTTGCATGACGGTTAATACAGTGACACGTTTATGCCAGTTTTTAGAACGCCATGATCGAGTTGAAACAAAGGGGTGCAGAAAAAAATGCTTTAAAACATGGAGTGCACGTTTTACAGGTTGATCGCCATTGACCAGTGGTCCCATATAAAACTTCATAAACTCATAACTTGCTGGAAATCGATTCTGAGTAATATGTGTTTTGTCATCTGCATGAAAATGACTGGAAATGGTCGTCCCTCTCGTTAAATCTATTGTTTTATCATTATTAGAGATTGCAACAATCGCCTCACTATTGGTTCGAATATGTTCACCTAACTGACCAGAAATATTCGGTAAGGTTTTATACACATCTCTTGAAGCAAACAAAATTTCAACAGTTCCTATAACACCTGCGGATAGAATGACCTGTTTCGCAAAGTAATCTTGTTTTTCTTTGGAGTTAAATGACTGATATGTATGAATGATATATTTTCCATCAACATGTGAAAGATGAGTTACTTTGGTTTCTGGAAGAATCTCAACTCCATTGTTTTCTGCAAGATATAAATAGTTTTTATCCAAACTATTCTTCGCACCCTGCGCACACCCCGTTATACAATTTCCGCACTGATTACAGCCTATTCGTTCGGGACCTTGACCATTCAAAAGTGGATCACTCACCCAATGATGAGGATCACCAAAGTAAATTCCCTGTGGTACAGTGTCAAAACTATCTCCAGAACCCATTTTTTCTGCTGTTTGTTTTAACCACTCATCTTGCTGATCTTTATATGGATTTGAACTTACACCTAGCATGGACTGAGCCATCTGATAGTGCGGTTGTAATTCCCTCTCCCAGTCTTCTGACAAATGACTCCAAGTTGGATCACGATAAAACTTTTGACCTGGTTTTAACAACACAGCAGCATAAACAACACTGCCACCACCAACGGCAACCCCTCGAACCACACCCATATGTTGGAATACGTCTTGTGCAAGAAAACCCTTCATCCCTAACGTCGGTGCCCAATTTAAGTATTTAGAACTCCGACTTGCTCGATGTAAATCATCTTCAGTGAGCCTTCTTCCCTGCTCTAGCACAGCTACTTTTAATCCAAGCTCAGACAATCTTAGCGCAGCTACACTTCCACCAAAGCCTGAACCTACAATAATGACATCATATTCAAATTTTGATTTCATACATCACGACTTAGAATAAATGGAAATGAAAAATGCTTTAAAAAAGGAAGATTAATGATAGTCATACATAACATCGTATGTTCATCAAGCTGTCTTAACTCATCAACCACCCAACGCCATGGAATTGGTGCTGTCTTGCCATAATACAAGGCGATCGTTTGTTTTCCATCAATCAAAGACGCCTCTTCTAGACACTCCATTTGAAGCTTTTCACTTCTCTGCCCGCGATTGAGTAAAATATTAGTGACTAAATTTTGATTGATGAATTTTTTCCCAAACCATCCCCCCAATCCACTTAAAAATAAACTCGGTGCTGCAGACACTCTTAACCACCAAGGACCAATAAACTGAGCCTTATATTCTCCTCGTCTCATGGCAAGTGGCGCGGATGAAAGTTGTTGATAGGTTGCCTTAATCGAGGACAACGAAGCAGTGATTAAATGCTCCTTACGGATCATGAATTTCTCCCTCAATGATTTTTGTTTTATTCAGCATGTCCTATGCTTCTTTATGAAATATATCAATCGTTTAAATTTTATTCCACATACATCCTTTGATCGATTGCATAAAAAAAGCCGAATGTATGTCACATCCGGCTTTTAACTCAAATTAATTTCACTTTATTTCTTTAAAAATCCTGATACAAGATTCAACACATTTTGTATATCTGAATTCGCTTCTTGTGGATCGGTCTTATTTGCTTGAGGTGTAAGCGAATCAATAATTTGTGGTAAGACTGAAGAAATCGCACTGTATACATCCTGTTTAGGAACTTGCGCTTCTTGTGCAACTTGCTCTACATCTTGCTGATCAAATAAATTTTGAACCTGTTGCGTGCTGACATTGGCATTTTCGCCAGGACCAGTTGACACCCAATCATCCACTTGACTCGTCAGACCCTGACCTTTCAGTTGATCAAGTGCACCTTGCAAACCGCCATTTTTTTGAATCCAATTGAGAATTAAAGGAACTACTGCGATTAATAAGGTTTGAGCGTTTAGACCTGATGATTTGCCTACACCACCAGATTGACTACCCGATAAACCACCAAGTACAGATCCCAAAATCCCTCCCAATCCACCTTGTTGTTGGTTTTGATTGGTCTGATTATTTTGTCCCGTTAAACTCCCGAGTACCGAACCAAGTACACCACCCAATCCCGATTGATTAGATTGTGGATTACCGCCTAAAGCCTGTTTCGCTAAAACTTCAACGATATTACTTAAATTTGTCATCAAGACACCTTTACATTCTTATTTTCATTGATCAGCATATCGTTAAAAACATGGCTTTGTACATTGAAATTGTTGTGTTTTGATAAACTCAAAGTTTGCCATTACCATCGAAACTTATTCCAATTTTCTGGATTAGCCCAAAACTTAGAATTAAACCAATCTGGCACATGCTTATAATTCAAAATATTGAATTGCCATAAGGCGAAATCTTGCTCTGTATTTTTTTGCTCAATGAGCTGAGTGAATCCCAGACTTCTTAATAATTGTTCATCTGCAATATGACTCAACACGACGATTCTTTTTGCCATTAAATCACGCAGTTTTACCAGCATTTGTGATTTATGATGGGTTGATAGTTTATCCATCTGTTCATTATTTAAAATCACAACACCTAGATCATAGCGTTGCTGAAAAGGAAGCATTAAAAATTCAGTTACGTTAAAATGATTCCATTGGATTGTTTGAGCATAGTCTTGGCTGAGATCCTGACCAAGACATACGGCAGTTTGAATTGGCTGTTCTTTAGATAAATCGTCTAGCATTGACGTGATGACATTTTTCTCAGCCATGAGCTGCACCTTATTTGAGTGAGATTAAAGCATGGAATTACAGGGCATTTGTCATAAAATGCACGCTGGTTTAACCAACCTAAGTGTAACTGAACAACAAACACAACAGGCAAATGTTGAATATAAATTTATTTTAGATCGTTCAGAAATCAATCTCCCGTTCAACTTAGGTCAAGAAATTGAAATTGAATGGACCGGCAAAATTTACTGTGTTTCCTGTGGGAATAAAACACCAAAATCATACTCCCAAGGTCACTGCTTTAAATGCATGAAAACGAAAGCAGCCTGTGATATGTGTATTATGAAGCCAGAAACATGCCATTACCATTTAGGGACTTGTCGTGAAGAAAGCTTTGCTCAAGAAGTATGCTTTCAACCCCATATTGTCTATCTTGCCAATTCAAGTGCATTAAAGGTTGGCATTACCCGTTTAGGTCAAATGCCCACACGTTGGCTAGATCAAGGGGCTACCCAAGCTTTACCTATTATGAAAGTGGGCTCTCGTCGGTTATCAGGACAACTTGAAGTCATGTTTGGTGCGCAAGTCGCTGATAAAACAGACTGGAGAAAATTGCTGAAAGGTGAAGCGGAAAAGGTAAATTTGTTAGAGATCAGAGATGAATTGCTCACGGAGTTTGAACCTCAAATTGAAACCATTCGAGATGAGTTCAGCATGAGCCTAGATTTCAATGAAAATGTACAAATTTTAGAAAACGAACTTCCTCGTGAATTCATTTATCCTGTCGATCAATATCCTGAAAAAATTAAATCGCATAACTTAGACAAAACGCCAGTCATACGTGGAAAACTGCACGGTATCAAAGGACAATATCTGATTATGGACACAGGTGTAATCAATATACGCAAATATACGGGTTATGAAATTAAGATTCGAACTTAATTAATATACTTAAAAAAGCGACTCAATTGAGTCGCTTTTGGTTTTAATAAAACAAAAAATACAACTTTATGCTCTGTTTCTTCTACCAATTTTATTATGAATAGGATTCAAACGTGAAATCAAGAATGCCTCCAATCCATATGCCAGGTAGGCATATTGTGATTCGAATCCAATCGTAACAACTGTCCCTGAATCTTTTAATCTTTGATCAACAATATATGGTTTTTTACTTTCCTTATCGACTTTAACATACGATTGAAATCTTCTACTTAAACCTCTGTCAGGATAAATTCCACCTCCTTTAGATGCCCCCACACCAATATATGTAACTTCCTTATCTTTTAAGAAAGCATATACACCAGCTTTTAAGTAATTTGGCATTCTTATGAAATCTGAGAATGCCTCTGACCAAATTGGAGGCGTTCCCAATTGTATTTCATCCCAATGTAATTTGAAAAAATCTTCAGTTAATTCAATTAAATTATCGAATGTTGGATTTTTCACTTTAATAATATCAACCTATAATAATTTTAAAATCGCTTGCACTGGATCTTCATTTTGATCCGACAATAATTGCTTGTGCATCGTCAACAATTGCATAGATTGTATTTTTGAGTTTTCGATATTCATCAACAACTCAATCTCATGTGCTAAGTTTTCTGGAGTTGCATCATTCTGGATTAACTCCTGAATTACTTTTTTTCCTGCAATAATATTAGGTAAAGAATAATAAGGAATTTTTACTAAAAGTTTCGCAATCCAGTAGGTCAAACTGTTTAATTTATAAAAAGTCACCATCGGACGATGCAATAACATCGCCTCAAGTGTTGCTGTACCCGATGCCAACGCCACAATATCACTGGCATCCATGACCATCCGACCTATTTTAGATTCCGCGTCAATATTTTCCATTAACTTGATATTATCTCTGAACCTATCTGGGTAACCTATTAGGATCTGCTCAATTTGTTGTTTACGAGCCTCATTGATGGCTGGAATTAAAAATTGATACTCAGGATATTTTTGATGGACAATCTTTGCTGCATCTAATACAAGCGGTCCTAACTTATCAACTTCACCACGACGACTTCCAGGCAGTAATGCGATATGTTTTTGTGCAGGATTTAAACCAAGCGCCTGCTTTGCATCGAGTATAGGATTTTCCAGCGGTAGTTGATTAGCGAGAGGATGTCCAACGAATACCGCTGGCACATTAAATCGATCATAAAAAGTTTTTTCGAATGGAAATAGACAAAGTACCAAGTCAATTGTGGCTTTAATCCCATGAACACGACCTTGACGCCATGCCCAAACTGAAGGACTCACATATTGAACAGTCTTAATTGGCAACGATTTTTGCTTTATTTTTTTTGCTAAGCGTAAGTTAAAATCTGGTGCGTCTATCCCTATAAAAATATCAACAGGTTGTTTAGTCCATTGATCAACCAAGCCATCTCGAACCGCAAAAAGTTTTTTAATATCTTTTAATACTTCAACAATTCCCATCACCGATAGAATATCCATCGCATAATAGTTTTTAAAACCCTCTGCAATCATTTGAGGACCGCCAATTCCTTCAAATTCAGCATCAATTCCCTGCTCTCGAAAACGACGTATTAATTTGGCGCCTAAGGTATCACCTGAAACTTCACCAACCACAATGCCAATTTTAAGTTTTCGATTTTGCAAATGAATATCCTCTTTCATGCTCTACAAGTATCTTAACATAAGCATCTCATAACAGATTGAGTTCTTGAAATATCTTAACTTAGTAATGCTTTATCTTATTTTTGAATAAGTAAATGAATAATCAAGACAACAGCTTATATTCAAAAATCATAAGATATGCCGGTTTTCTGATAAGTAGCACAAACGATGTACGGTTCTATTGAATATATTTTAGCAGGTGTTTTAGTTGGTTTCTGTGTAGGGGTCACTGGCGTGGGTGGTGGCTCACTTATGACGCCTATCTTAATTGGTTTATTTAAAATTGAACCACATATTGCGATTGGTACAGATCTACTTTATGCCGCGATTTCTAAGTTTTGCGGCTCTTTTGTACATGCAAAAAAACTTAATATTGTTTGGCCTATCGTCATTTGGCTCGCGATCGGAAGTATTCCAGCCTCTTTAGCCACAACTTGGGTTTTAGACAACTATTTGAGTCAATCCACACATTACAAAGCCATTCTCACGATGGTCTTAGGCTTTATGCTGACCATTACTGGTATTTCAATTGTATTCCGTACACAGGTAGAAAAATTCTTCAAAAAATTTTCCAAAGAAGTTACTGAACAGGAAGTTGAATTAACTCGAGAAAAATTAAAGCAGAAGCGTTTATATATAGCTTTAATGGGTATTGTACTGGGTATTTTTGTGACCTTATCTTCAGTTGGCGCGGGTGCATTCGGCATTATGGCGCTGATCATCATGTTCCCTAATTTACCTATGATTAGAATTATTGGTTCTGACGTTGTACATGCAGTTTTACTGACGCTCGTGGCAGGTATGGGGCATATGAATTCAGGTAATGTGGATTTCAATTTATTAATGTGGCTTTTAGTCGGATCGATTCCTGCAATCATCGTTGGTACGCTGGTGAGCTCCCATTTACCTGAAAAAATTATTCGCAAGGTACTGGGCATCACCTTATTTGCCATTGGTGTTAACTTCATGCTTAATCCAGTCAAAGCGAAACCTGTGACCGCACCTGAGGCAGTTATTGAAACCTCAACTCAAGCCCAGTCTTAATTAATATCATGTTCAAACTGTAACCTCAGTGAAGCTGTATAATTCACTGAGGTGAAATTAAATGATTTATTCAATTTAATAATTTTCAAAAATTAAATCATTCTATACAATACAAGTAGAAACTCTGATTAATACCAAAAAGACAATTTCATTACTTTTTTTTATTAAATCCATTCAACTTTTTGATAACAAATGATCTACTGAATCATGCTATATTCAATAGATTGAACATTTTCTTGTAAAAACGAACCAGTGACGGCAATGAATACTTTACAGTCAAATTCTATCACCCAAAACGACATTGATGACGTGAATGTACAAAGCATTCAGCCTCTTGTTACTCCTGCTGAATTAAAAACAGAATTACCGTTAACTGATAATGCATACCAAACAGTCCTAAAAGGTCGTGAAACTGTACGTAATATCTTAGATGGCAACGACAAACGTTTATTCGTAGTCATTGGACCGTGCTCTATTCACGATCCTGCAGCAGCTCATGATTATGCTGATCGTTTAAAAGTCTTAAGCGAAAAAGTGAAAGACACGCTTTATATCATCATGCGTGTGTATTTCGAGAAGCCTCGTACAACAGTGGGTTGGAAGGGCTTAATTAATGACCCTGACATGAATGACTCTTTCAACATTGAAAAAGGTTTACGTTTAGGCCGTAAATTATTGCTTGAACTCAATGAGAAAGGTCTGCCATGCGCAACTGAAGCGCTTGATCCAAACTCTCCACAGTACTACCAAGACTTAATTTCTTGGTCAGCAATCGGTGCACGTACAACAGAGAGCCAAACACACCGAGAGATGTCTTCAGGTTTATCATCTCCAGTTGGCTTTAAAAATGGTACGGATGGCGGTCTCACTGTTGCGACCAATGCGATGCAATCTGTAAAACATGGTCATAGTTTCCTTGGCTTAAATGACCAAGGTCAAGTTTCGGTCATTCGTACTAAAGGCAACCAATATGCCCATGTCGTGTTACGTGGTGGTAATGGCAAACCGAATTATGATGCTGGCTCTGTAGCAGAAGCTGAAAATGCATTGGCGAAAGCAAAAGTAAGTAACAAGATCATGATTGATGCGAGTCATGCCAATTCTAATAAAGACCCATACCTTCAGCCATTGGTCCTAAAAAATATCACTGAACAAATTTTAGATGGCAATAAATCGATCGTAGGTATTATGGTTGAAAGTCATTTAAAAGGTGGCCGCCAAGATATTCCTGCAAATCTTTGCGATTTAGAGTATGGTAAGTCTGTTACAGATGGATGCATCGATTGGGAAACAACTGAAAAAGTTTTGTTGGAAATGGATGCAGCTTTGAAAGACGTTCTACCACAACGTTAATCAGATAAAACGCCATCACACGATGGCGTTTTTTATAAGGTTTAATCATGGATCAACTCGAAAAAGAACTTAGCTCAATCCCCCATTTTCAATTTGTTCATGAGCATTTGTTTAGCTCAGGTCAGCCAAACGAAGAACAACTTAAATCGATTAAAGCTTATGGTATCGATACCATCGTTAATCTCGCTTTTAATGATGCTACACCGAACTTAAATCATGAAGATCGCTTGAGTGCTGAAATTGGTCTTAACTACATCCAAGTGCCTATTGATCCAGAATTTCCACATGATGATCAATGTTTATTTGTAATCGATCTGATTGATCATCTCGTGAAAGAGAAAATGGTCTGGATACATTGTACCGAAAATCGTCAATGTAGTTCATTAATCTATCTGTACCGACTACATTATATGAATATGGATTTATCTACAGCACATGAGCTATTACACCAAGTATGGGAACCCAACAACACTTGGACTGGGTTAATGCACGCGGTCGGCTTACAGTTGCAAGGACGTAAAGCCACTCAAGAACTGCAAGCCTCTTTAATGAAAGCGCAAAACTTTGAATGATCAAAATTGTTTATTGATGACTAATTAATACGGTCGCTGTAGACAGAATTCCTTCCTGACGACCAGTAAATCCTAATTTTTCAGTGGTTGTGGCTTTAATACTAATCTGATTGATATCCACATCAAGTACATCTGCAATACTTTGACGCATATCTAAATTATGTTTCGCTAATTTTGGACGCTCACAAGCCACTGTAATATCCGCATTATTCAGTTGATAACCACGATCCAATATCAACTGATAAACATGCTTTAATAAAACCTTACTGTCTGCGCCTTTGAACTGTTCATCAGTATCTGGAAAGTGCTGTCCAATATCACCGAGCGCTAAAGCACCCAACAATGCATCACAAAGTGCATGTAAAACTACATCACCATCAGAGTGTGCTTTTAAACCATGTGTATGCGGAATACGAATACCAGCCAATGTGACATAATCGCCTTCCTCAAAAGCATGAACATCAATACCTTGGCCTATACGAATAGCTAAGCTCACATTGAACTCCTTTACACAGTTTTTGAAAATGAAATCTTGTATTCTTTGATTCTTGTTCGCTATAGTAGATGCGCAAACATTTGAAAGTATAAGCGATGATGTTGTCAAAAAGCGTATCAAGTTGGATGAAACCTTTAATTTCTATCTTTTTCATTGGATTAAGCAGTGTTTCTGTCGCACAGGCACAACTTATTCAATGTGATAAGCCTCAATCAAGTTTTAAAAATTCCATGATTTGTGCTGTTGATTTTTCATCTTTGAGAGATGAATTGAATGAACGCTTTTTAACATCCTACTTAGTTACCGATGCACCAACTCGATTAATTCAAGATACACAACAGCTTTGGCTGAATCGACTGCAGCAGTGTAAAAATAAAAATTGTGTGTCATTACAAATCAATCAACGCATTGATGATTTAAATTTTTACATGTCGATGAATCAAACGCTCACTCAGCATTACATCAAGTTTGAACAAGGTAAAATTGCAGCGCAACCTGTACACCTTAAGATTCATCAATTAAGCAAGGATCGCGTTAAAATTGAAGGTATTGCTTATCGTAGCCCTAACAATCGCCTAGAAACCCAGACCATCCCATTATTGGCTTATACAACCACTCAAAGCAAACACGAAATTATTGATAATGAGCATGATTGTCAGTACAAACTCAAATATCAAAAATCATTACTGATTGTCTCAACTGAGCAAACAGGCTGTGAGCGCTTTAGTGGAATCTATCGACTATATGATTAAACAGAATGAATGCAAGTTCACAGTTAAATTGCGAATGCTAAACACAGCACCCCTGTGATCGCTAACAGAATACCTAAGCTGTTTTTTAGGGTTATTTTTTCTTTAAAAACTAATATACCTGCGATCACACCTAACACTACGACCAAAATATTCATGCCAGCGAATACGATTGCGGGTGAATCCTTTAACAACATATGTGCTTTCACATAAAGTGCAATATTGGCAAAATTCAATACACCTAAACTTAGTCCAGCAAGAAAATTTTGCAATGTCCATGATGTTTGACGCAGGGACAAATATCCGATGGAAATAATGAAAGCAAACACAAACATCAAGTTTAAACTGACTGCAAATTTTAACCCTAAACTTGTACTGTATTTTAACATAACATCTACGAGTGCATAGCCAAGCCAAACTGCGAGCAAATACATTCCTGCTTTTTTTGTTTGCAATGTTGGTGTTGATTTTTTAGAAAAAATGATCAAAACAATTGCACCTAGACCCAATGCAATACCAATCAATTTCAGTGTGCTAAATTTTTCTTGGAAAAGAAAATAGGCTGCCAACAATGAAAGAACAACGGATAATCTTTGTGCGATTTCAGTTCTAATAATTCCAGCTTGATCAAGTGATTTGGAAAGCAGCAAGAATATTGAGGGTAATGCTATCCCCAACAACCCAATAAGCCACCAAGGTGTGGAGGTTAATGATATTTGGTTGAGGTCTGGCTTAAACCAAAAAAAACAGAGTATCGTGGCGATAGCATAATTCCATGCAATCATTTGCATGACATCAAATCCACGAAACTTACTAAACTTCAATAAAATCGATACTAGTACGCTGCACAAAGCTGCTGAAAAAATCAGTTCCATAATTTGCTCTTGTTTTTTTATTCAAGAAAAAGCCCACAATCACTGTGGGCTTTTTAAAATTATAAATAATTTTATTAATTATTTATAACGTTCTACCATTTTCTCTAAAGAAATTGGACGAATCTTATCAGCATGACCTGCTGTACCAAATGCAGTATAACGATCTACACAGATTTGCTTCATTGCTTCAACAGTTTGAGCAAAGAATTTACGTGGATCAAATTCGCTTGGTTTTTCAGCCATCATACGACGCATAGCACCTGTTGAAGCTAAACGTAAGTCAGTGTCGATATTGATTTTACGTACACCGTGTTTAATTGCTTCAACCAACTGCTCAACAGGAACACCGTAAGTTTCTTTGATATCACCACCGTATTGGTTAATAATCGCTAACCATTCTTGTGGTACTGAACTTGAACCATGCATTACAAGATGAGTATTTGGAAGTGCAGCGTGGATCTCTTTAATACGATCAATCGCTAAAATATCACCTGTAGGTGGACGCGTAAATTTATAAGCGCCGTGTGAAGTACCAACCGCAATTGCTAACGCATCAACGTTAGTATCAGCGACAAATTGAGTCGCTTCCTCAACCGAAGTAAGGAGTTGTGAATGATCTAGAACGCCTTCAGCGCCAACACCATCCTCTTCACCAGCCAAACCAGTTTCAAGGCTACCTAGGCAACCAATCTCACCTTCTACAGATACACCACACGCATGTGCCATTTGAACAACACGACGAGTTACATCTACGTTGTAATCATAAGTTGTTGGTGTTTTACCATCTGCACCTAATGAACCATCCATCATTACAGATGAAAAGCCCAATTGGATTGAGCGTTGGCAAACGTCAGGATCAGTACCATGGTCTTGGTGCATCACAACTGGAATGTGTGGCCATTCTTCGATTGCAGCCAAAATAAGATGGCGTAAGAATGGAGCACCAGCATATTTACGAGCACCAGCAGATGCTTGAACAATAACAGGTGAATTTGTTTCATCTGCGGCTAACATAATCGCGCGCATTTGTTCTAAGTTGTTTACGTTAAACGCTGGTACGCCGTAACTATGTTCTGCGGCGTGATCCAAGAGCTGGCGCATTGAAATAAGAGCCATAATTTCCTCCCAGGTAATGCTCCATATTCTAACCTGACCTGTGTTTCAATTCAGCAACAATTGACAGTATTTCATAAAAAATCCCTGCAATTGCAGGGAGATTTTCAATTTAATACTTATTGAAGTAGAAAATCACTCCGCCGTTGCTTGATCAGCAGGTGCATTTGCAACTTCTTCAGGAACATCAGTATTATTTTCATCTTGTAATGGCTGATCAATAGCATCGATAGCCGCTTGTTGTTCAGCACTAATATCTGATGCTTCAACAGCAACTTCTGATGTTGATGTTTGATCTGCCGCTGGTGCACTTTCTTGTTTAGAACAAGCCGTCATTGCAAGAGTAGCAGTCAATAGTGCAATTACGCCTAATTGTAATTTCATGATGTTATTCCGCATGATAAATCAGATTATGATCATAATATTTCAAAATTATTTCATTTTCATGACGAAAATTAGTCATAAAAAAAGACCTTCTTAGAAGGTCTTTTTTCTTAAATCCAATTAAGCGCGTTCAAGTAGAACAGCGACTGCTGGTAATGTCTTGCCTTCTACAAATTCAAGGAAAGCACCCCCACCCGTTGAGATATAACCAATTTTGTCAGCCACTTCATACTTATCAATCGCAGCTAAAGTATCACCACCACCGGCAATAGAGAAACCTTCAGATTCTGCAATCGCTAAAGATAGCGCTTTCGTGCCCTCACCAAATTGATCAACCTCAAATACGCCTACTGGACCATTCCAAAGAATTGTTTTTGAAGTTTTTAAAATTTCAGCAAACACTTGAGCTGTTTCTGGACCAACATCAAGAATCATGTCATTGTCAGCAACATCTTCAACTTTTTTCACTACGGCTTTTGCTGCCGCTAATGAGCCAAGGAAGTCATCAAAGTTAATTTCTGACGCGTCAGCAACAACAACATCTGTTGGCAATGGAACCGATACTTTCGCAGCAATTGCTTTAGCTGTATCGATTAAATCATTTTCACAAAGTGATTTACCAACGTTATAGCCCGCAGCCGCTAAGAATGTATTCGCAATACCGCCACCGACAATGAGCTGATCACAAATATCTGATAACGATGTTAAAACATCAAGTTTAGTCGATACTTTTGAACCAGCTACGATAGCAACCATTGGTTTTTCAGGCGTCTGAAGCGCACGACCAAGTGCATCTAATTCAGCGGCAAGTAATGGACCTGCTGCTGCAACTTTAGCAAGACGAGCCACACCTTCTGTTGATGCTTCTGCACGATGTGCAGTACCAAATGCATCCATCACAAACACATCACAAAGTGCTGCATATTTTGCTGCCAACTCTGGATTATTTTTCTTTTCGCCTGTGTTAAAGCGACAGTTTTCGAGTAACACAACTTGGCCTGGTGCAACTTCAACACCATCCAAATATTCAGTGAGTAATTTAACTTCTTGACCCAATGCTTCAGTTAAGTAGGCAGCAACAGGTGCAAGTGATTGTTCAGCTTTAGGCTCACCTTCAACTGGACGACCAAGGTGAGAATAAACCATTACTGCTGCGCCTTTTTCAAGAGCGGCTTTAATTGTTGGTAATGCAGCGCGTAAACGTGCATCACTCGTAATCACACCATTTTTAACAGGAACGTTTAAGTCTTCACGGATCAGAACACGTTTACCTGCTAAATCGAGGTCAGTCATACGCTGAAAGTTCATGTATAGCTCACTTTATAGATATCAAAACCGCATAGATTCTAAATGATTATGCTAAAAAAGGTGAGTAAAATTTCAGAAAAGCTGTAGAAATCTTTAGATTTGATTATGATAGATGGAGTCGAACCACAAAGTGTTGCTATGTCTATCCATCCAGATCCAAGTATTAATCGTTTAAATGTTTTCGGCGAACCGCTCGCCAGTTGTTGTTTTGATCCTATCACAGGATATTTCAGAAATGGTTTTTGCCACACTGCACCCTCTGATTTAGGTCAACATACAGTCTGTGCCGAAATGACGTCAGAATTCTTAAGTTTCTCACAACGAATTGGGAATGATTTGACAACACCACTACCCGAAGTTGGTTTTCCCGGTTTAAAACCTGGTGATTTCTGGTGTATTTGTGTGACGCGCTGGGTTGAAGCTTATCAGAATGATATGGCACCGAATTTAAAACTTCAGGCATGTCATCAATCAGTACTTGCTTATGTCCCGATCGATATTTTAATGGAATTCTCAGTGTAATGAATCATCATGTTGCTTCAACGTCAGCAAGAATTATTTTAGCTTCTGGCAGTCAGACACGTAAGGAATTACTTAATCGATTACATATCGATTTTGAACAAATATCACCCGATATCGATGAAACTCCGCGTGGGGAAAGCCATGCCGATGATCTTGCCTATCGACTCGCATATGAAAAAGCAAAATATTTTGCTGAGAAAGATCCAGATGCGATCGTTATCGGTTCTGATCAGGTAGCTTGGCGTGAAGGCGCACCTGACATATTTATTGGAAAACCTTTATCTCCTGAAAAAGCAATCAAACAGCTTCAAGCAAATTCAGGAAAAATTGTTTATTTCAGTACTGCATTGAGTGTTCAACACGCTTCATCTGGGTTTGAAGAAACCATTGTTGAACATTACAAGGTCAAATTTAGGCATTTAAATTTGGAAGAAATTCAGCGTTATGTCGCACTTGAACAACCTTTGCAATGTGCTGGAAGTTTCAAATGTGAAAGTTTGGGCATCAGCTTATTTGAAGAAATGATTGGGCAGGATCAAACAACTTTAATGGGTATGCCGATGATTCAATTGTGTAAGATTTTACGTGAATTGAAAATTTTAGTACCGTAATTCTTTTTTTTATTTTCAAAAAACCGAGCATGATTGCTCGGATTTTTGATTGTCATCTGATTGCTGAAGATATAATCTGCTCTTAGTGTAAATAAGTACATCGGAACATGTCGTAATTAATTTTACTAAACTAATTTGTGAAATATTGCGTAAAATTAATTGTGGAACATTAAAATTCATCTAACAATATGGACCATGACCTCACAATCACTTGAAATCAACATAAGATATTGAGATATATTAAAATTAAAAATTATCTCGTATAGCATATATTATGGTATTTTTATAAAAAGTATTATTTTTTTGACTAAAATGAAGACAAAAGAATCCTTAACGACTTTAACTGATGTAGGAATTGAACTACTAAGTGATGGTACTCCAATTATTTCTCCAATTTATAAATTATTCCAAGCAGGTCAACAGGCTTTTATTCAAAATAGAATTAATCGCTTTGTAAAAGCAGCGCTTATAGAGCAATCTACTTTAGAAAAAATTATTCATGATGAAGACTATACCAATATTCTATTTCTATCATTGGATGTGGTATCAAGAACAACCTGTAAAATAGCAATTGCCTCATTAGCACTGATATATAAAAAACATAACGGAAATATTTCAATTATTAAGAGAGCATTGCGAGCTTTCAAAGAGATTGATGACATAACAATAACAGTTTTTGAGAAAATCTATGAGAACTATACAGATAGTGAAGAGGCACTACACTTTACTGAGCAAAGAGACGAAGGTCTTTATTTTATAGATGAATATGACGAAGTTTTGGATTTAATAAACAGAGGATTTTTTAGTCAGGTAGCTTCTTCTAACAATCTCGCAACTAAATTTAGACCACTTTGTGCAATTAAAAACTCCTCAACTGATCTTTTTTATCTAGCTATAAAAGAAGCAAAGACATTATTATAAGTATAGAAATTAAACTATTAAAACTATATAACTTAATGGTTGTTATTCGAAGTGAAATAGTAACCCAAAAGTGTAAATTAATTATTTCTTTAAAACAGCTATATTCATTTTTTTCATATTCATTTGTATCATCCATAAGCAAGAAAACATGCGCTTTTAAAGCTGCGTCACTTGCGGAACTTGCATTGTTCAAGGGACAATAAGCCAAACTAAATTGTAGTCCTTATTATGTCCCAAACTTTAGACGTTCTCGGCGGTATTAGCGCTGAGCAATTCCTTACAGAATATTGGCAAAAAAAACCGCTCCTCGTTCGTAATGCAGTTCCTGAAATTGTGGGTTTACTTGAACCCAATGATGTTATGGAGCTTGCACTCGATGAAAACGTGACTGCGCGTTTAATCAAACAAAAAGATCGCGACCCTAATCAATGGAATGTGAAGTCATCGCCACTGCTCAAAGCAGACTTCCAAAAAATGCCAAAATTATGGACACTACTCGTTCAAGCGGTCGATCACTATTCGTTTGATCTTGCTGAGTTATGGAAAAAATTTCCTTTTATTCCTCAATGGCGTCGTGAAGATATTATGGTATCTTACGCACCACAAGGTGGTTCTGTCGGTAAGCACTTCGATTTTTATGATGTATTTTTAGTTCAAGGTTACGGACATCGCCGTTGGCAATTAGGGCAAATGTGTGATGAACAGACAGCACTCGTTGCAGGTCAGCCTTTAAAACTTTTGCAAGAAATGGAAGTTCATTTTGATGAAGTTTTGGCGCCAGGAGATTTACTGTACGTCCCACCTGGTGTTTCTCATTATGGCGTAGCTGAAGATGAGTGTTTAACCTATTCTTTCGGTTTCCGCATGCCAAATATCTCAGACATGATGGATAGTCTTGGTGATTCTTTTTCAGAACAAGAGCAACTGAAAAAACCATTATTAGATATCACACGCTCTGTCAGCACTGCTGTCGGCGAAATTACTGATCATGAGCTTAGTTATCTGCGCGAACAACTTTTAGCTCAACTGCAAAATCCTGAGATGCTTAATGAAGCCATCATGTGTCTCGCTTCGCAACCAGGTTACCCAAACAATATTCCAGAAAATGACGAAATTGGAACAGGTGATTTAGAAGAAGCTCTTGAAGAAGGTTATTTATTAAAAATCGAACCTGCTTCACGTTTGCTTTATAGCAACTTCAATGATGAACTTACCTTTTGGGCAAATGGAGAACGCTTATGCATCTCCGAAGAATTTAAACCCCATTTAAAACGTATCGCTGATGGTGAAATGATCGCTTTGGATGAAAATTTATATGATCAACACATTCTTGAAGATCTCGCGGAACTCTTGAATAATTCGATCATTATGTTGCTTCCTTCGGAAGAAAACTAAACCCATAAATATAAATTGTTAGCTTACAGCTGTAAGCTAACAATTCACTACTTGTCTGATTCCATAGAAGTTCGTATGGTAATTGCAGTAAAGAACGATGGAAAATAAAAATGGCAAGTCCTGCTCAAGCAATAAGACATAAATTACTGAACACTTTTTTTTCAAGGCATTCTGTATGGTTCGCATGTATTATCATCGCCCTGAGTATTACATGGCTTAGGCTATTTTACAGCCCCCATTATATTTATTATTTTCTATCCGACAGTGTCATTAATATTATTTGGCTACTGACCAGTTTACTCAGTGTCTTAGGCCTATATGATGTACTTCAAAATAAACATTCGATTTTAAAGAACTACCCAATCATGGGGCATTTTCGCTTCTTATTTGAAGATTTCAGACCCGAAATTCGTCAATATTTTATTGAATCAGACCAAGACGCTTTACCCTTTTCAAGAATGCAACGTAGCTTAGTTTATCAGCGTGCAAAGAATGAAAATGCTGATAAGCCTTTTGGTTCAATTATTGATGTATATCAAGATGACTATCGTTTCATTACTCACTCTCTTGCACCGAAACTCCCAGCTGATACCAGCACCTTCCGTATTAAAGTGGGTAATGATCAGTGCGCTCAACCTTATAGTGCATCAATCATGAATATCTCAGCAATGAGTTTTGGGAGTTTAAGTGCTAATGCAATACGCGCACTTAATCTCGGTGCCCACATGGGTCAGTTCTATCATGATACTGGCGAAGGAAGCCTAAGCCCCTACCATCTTGAAAATAATGGAGATATTGTTTGGCAAATCGCCAGTGGATATTTTGGTTGTCGAACTGAAGACGGTCTATTTGATCCTGGAAAATTTAAAGCTCAAGCCAAACATCCTAATATCAAAATGATTGAGCTAAAACTGTCTCAAGGTGCAAAACCAGGTCACGGCGGTATTTTACCCAAACATAAAATTACAGAAGAAATTTCGAAGATTCGTGGTGTTCCTCGTGATCGCGATTGTATTTCCCCGCCAAGCCACCCTAGCTTTAATACACCGATTGAAATGATGCATTTTATTCAAAAGTTACGTGAACTATCAGGTGGTAAACCTGTTGGATTCAAATTATGTATCGGACAGCCTTGGCAATTTATGAGTATTGTCAAAGCGATGCTTGAAACCAATATTGTTCCTGATTTTATCGTCGTAGATGGATCAGAAGGTGGAACCGGTGCTGCACCGATTGAATTTAGCGATAATATCGGAACACCACTGCGTGAAGCGCTCTTGTTTGCACACAATACCTTAGTAGGTGCTGGATTAAGAGATAAAGTAAAAATTGGTGCAAGTGGTAAAATCATCAGTGCTTTTGATATTGCAAGTACCTTTGCCTTAGGTGCAGATTGGGTGAATTCAGCTCGTGGATTTATGTTTGCTGTCGGTTGTATCCAAGCTCAAAGTTGCCATACCAATCAGTGTCCAGTTGGGGTAGCAACACAAGATGCTGAGCGCCAAAAAGCAGTCCATGTACCAACGAAAGCAGAACGTGTTTATAATTTCCACAAAAATACATTGCATGCACTGTCGGAAATGATAGCAGCTGCAGGTTTAAATCATCCGAGTGAAATTAAAGCTCATCATCTCGCGCAACGTATAAATGATCGCGAAATCAAAAATTATGCTCAATTACATTTTTGGTTAGAATCGGGTCAACTATTGAACTGTAAAGATAAAGACGAAGAAAATTTCTATTTCAGAATGTGGAATTTGGCAGATGCCAGCAAATTCTAGTTTCATCAAAAAGGTGCTGAAATCAGCACCTTTATTTTAAAAGTATCCTTTATGACTTTGCGCATGTAAGAATGCTGGGATTAAACCCGTTAATGCTGCCCGTATATCCGCACGCTCATTGATCAACTGATGAGATCCCTCCTCTAACATGAGCAAGGTCTGAAGGCGAAACTTTCTGCGTATAAATTCGATATTATAACGCCAGTCTACGGTTTGATCTTGAGCACCTTGAGCGAGCCAAACTGGAATTCGGCATGCAGGTCGATTTTCCATTTCCAACATCCACTTTGACATTGCTAATATCCAATCCATCCCCATCATACGCGGTTGTAGTGGATCTTTTAGACGTACAAATCTTAAAAATTCAGGATTGTGATTATTGCGTTTAAAATGTCTTGGAACTTCACGTTTAATACGGCGAATGATGCCCAAGCCTACTGGATTATGCCACCATGCTGTTTTTGCAGGTCTGACTAATGGCGACAAGAGTAATACGCGTTCTACAATTGGATTTTTACGTTGTTCAGCAAACTCCAACAAATGATGCATCCAAATTGCACCACCAGTACTCTGTCCGATACCTAGCCATGGTTTAGGCAATTGATCAGCTTGTTTTACATATTGGTGAACCGCATGGAGTACTTGCTGATAATGATCAAAGTTCTGAATGCTGGCAGCATTGCCATCACTTAACCCATGTCCAGGCAAGTCATAAGTTAAAACACTAAACCCTTGATCCAGCAATTCACCAATAATTGGTTGGTAAATCCCACTGTGTTCCAAATAGCCATGCAATAAGAATACAGTACCTTTCACCTGCTCTATGCGAGGTTGATACACCTGCACATGAAGTTTGAACAAAGGCATTTTGATATAACCCTGCCAATAATTCGCTTCAAGACGATCAAGTGCGTAAAGATGACGATAAGCTTGAATCTCTTTCGAAGGAGAATAAGGTCGATTTAAATTTAATGGTTCCAATCTTAAAGGTGTTTGTTCTCGATTCGGAATGGGTAAATCGAGTTGTTTCAACACATTTGGATTCAGAAATGGAATATCAGACATTATGGAACCTCCCGACAACCGCTAGAGCCAAACATTACATCTCTGATCGTGGCAAGTAATTCATAATTTGCACGACGACTGTGATCGTAATTTAATTGGCTAGGACGCCATGTAGTCAGCATTGTAGGCATGGGCGCTTCAACAGGAATTGTCTTGATACCGTTCAAAGCAAAAAGACGTCGTGTACGTGTCATATGATAACGATCGGTAATCAGAATCACTGTCGGCGCTCCTCCTTTTTTTTGTAATAATAATGAACTAAAGCGTGTATTCTCACAGGTATTCATGCTACGTTGCTCTAATAGATTCGCTTCTACCCCACGCGATGCTAACCACGCTTGCATATACGGTGCTTCAACACCACTCAATACAATAGGTAAATCCGTTTGCTTCTCAATCTCAAGTGTTTTTTCTAGTCTAGAGCGTGTGTAATCATTAACTACGATATCAATTTTATTATCCCCTAGCGTCAACCCACCACCCAACACAACTATCGCATAAGGTTTATCTTTTTGATTTGATAAAGTTTTATTTTCATTTTGAATCAACGCGATATCTTTATAGATTTGCGGATCTAATTTTTGAACCTCATCTTCTTCTAAGGGATGATTTCTAAGGAAAAATTCATATTTTTCCATTAAAGCCAAGCGCTGATTTTTTTCTTCATTAATCGATGAATTTGTTGAATCAGTTTGGCTTATGGCAACATCACTGGCTAAATCAGGCTGATCAATTGCGAAGACAACATCCTCTTTAGTTTCGTTCTTTGTATTTACATCTGTAAGCAATTCATCTTTAATTTTTTGTTTTAATAACACATAGCGAGTTTGAATTTCAGCAAGCTGTTCAGCCTCTTGATCAATCAATTGTTCTTCAATAAGTTTGAGATAAGCTTGTCTTGCAATCCACAACCTTGAACCAGGCTCCAAATCCTCCTTATCAGTTAACGCTGCCATTTGCTGACTCTTGGCCGCAATTTCGTCAACTTTGATAGGGACAAATGCGTGAAGTGATTTCACAACAAGTGCTGAATAAAATGGTGTATACCAGAAAACCATGAGACAGCTCAAAAGTGCGAATATGATCGCCATCATACGCACCGTTGTCACCATCCAATGTTTTCTAGACATACTGTCCTTTTTAAACCAAATGAGATTGAATAGAACCTTTTTGATCGAACAAAACAGGCTCAGGTTCTAATAAAATACCAAACTTATTTAACACATCTTGCTGCACAGAGCGATAGGTTGCTTGCACATCTGTAAGAGATGCATCAGCGTAATTGACTAAAACTAAAGCCTGTCGATCAAACATTCCCACTTTTCCTAATTTTTTTCCTTTCCAGCCTGATTGGTCAATCAACCAACCAGCTGCAACTTTTACGGAACCATCCGCTTGAGGATAGTGTGGAATCGTGGGATGAAGCTGTAAAACTTCCTCAAATTTCGTTTTAATTAAAATCGGATTTTTAAAAAAGCTCCCTGCATTTGGATATTCTGCAGGATCTGGGAGTTTACTTTGACGAATTTTGATCACTTGTTGCTGTAAATTATATGGCGTAATGTCATCGCCCATCGCAGCTTTTAAATCTCCATAATTCATTTTGAGTTGTGGCTGTTTAAGTAATTTAAAGATGACAGCAGTAATAACAAACCGCTCAGGCTGATCTTTAAAAATGCTGTGTCGATATGAAAAATGACAATCACTCGCTTGGATTTGAACGATTTCATTTTTTGTACGATCAAAAGCCTCTACAAATTCAATAAAATCTCCGACTTCAACGCCATAAGCACCGATATTCTGAACAGGTGCAGCACCCACCCACCCTGGAATCAATGCGAGATTTTGCAATCCATAAAAACCTTGCTCTGTTGTCCATAGCACGAACTCATGCCAGTGACGTCCAGCACCTACTCGAATTGTTACATTGGTATCATCTTCAGCAAGCAGGACAAGATCATCTAAATGTAATTGAACAACTAAAGCATCTAGATACTCGGGAAGCAGCATATTACTCCCCCCTGAAAGTATCATCATGTTTAATTGAGCTTGCTCAGCAAATTGAATTGCTTCTCGCAAATCTTGAAGAGATCGAACAATACAATAATGAGATGCAACAGCATTTAAATTCAACGTATTGAAAGACTGGAGTTGTATATTGGTTTGAATATCAATCATTTTTTATCTTACTCAACGTTTGACTGCTGCAACATTGGTTTTAAGTAACTAATCCATGCTTTACTGTTCGACTCACATTGATCTAAGACCAACTCAAAGCCATCATCTCCACCATAGTAAGGATCTGGTACGGGTTGATTTAAATATGAAGGATCCTTGGCACTCATGAGCTCTATTTTTGCTCGCAGTTCATGGTTTTGAAATATTTGTGCTGCTTCAGCTTGCAGTATCTGAATATTGACTAGATTTTCATGATCCATCGCCAAGATTAAATCAAATTCCTTAAAGTCTTCAATACGAATCTGTCTCGCACGTAATGAAGATAAATCATATCCTCGTTTCAATGCGTGCTTTTGACTTCGATGATCAGGTGCTTTGTTTGGGTGGTAGTTACTGGTTCCAGCTGAATCAACTTGAATATTTAATTTTTCTAAATCAGCAAAGTGTTTCATTACCACTTCTGCTGTTGGGGAACGACAAATATTTCCTAAACATACACATAAAATTTTGTATGGCATTTTCGTCGTCATCTTCGCCTCAAAAATACATATACTTTCGCAGTGCATATGTTAAGTTATTTAAGGAGTGAATCCTATAGAACTGTAAAACAATAATCTTATTTAAAGCGCAAAAAGGATGTGTGATGAGCCAATTTCAATTTCAAACTGTCGGGAATATTATTTCTGGTTTAGGGAGTATTCAACAGCTTGGCTCAATTTTAAAACAACATCGATTTAATAAAGTTCTTCTCGTCACAGATCAAGGGATGATTGATCATCACCTCCACCAACCTATTCTTCACATTTTCAACGCTACTGGGACTGAGTTCAGTATTTTTTCCGATGTCGTTGCAGACCCTCCTGAGGAAGTCATCTTAAATGCAGTAGATGAAGCAAAACGTTTACACATTGATGCAGTCATTGGTTTTGGCGGTGGTAGCTCCTTAGACGTGGCAAAAATTATTGCCGTACTTTCACACCCCAATCAAACCCAAACGATTTCTGAGTTATATGGCGTCAATCAAGCTCAATCGCCACGATTACCACTCATCTTAGTGCCTACAACTGCAGGTACGGGTTCTGAAGTTACACCAATCTCTATTGTCACTACAGGCAAAACAACAAAAACAGGAATTGTTTCACCCGTTCTGTATGCGGATACTGCCATTTTAGATGCCACTTTTACTCAAGGTCTTCCGGCTCACATCACTGCAGCAACAGGAATTGATGCAATGGTGCATGCAATTGAAGCCTACACCTCAAAACTAAAGAAAAATTTCTATTCTGATTTGCTCGCTAAACAAGCATTGGATTTATTGAATCAAAATTTAAAACTTGTTCTAGAGCAACCCCAAAACCTAGAAGCGCGTCAAAAAATGCTCTTAGGTTCTATGTTGGCTGGACAGGCATTTGCAAATGCACCTGTTGGAGCGGTTCATGCGCTTGCCTATCCTTTGGGCGGGCATTATCACTTATCGCATGGTCATACCAATGCAATCGTGCTTGTTGAAACACTGAAATTCAATGCACCTCAAGCGAAGAAATACTATGCTGAACTGATGCAATGGATTGAACCATATAGCAAAGGCAATACTGATGGCTTATGTGATTTATTTATAGATCATATGGAAAGGCTTGTTAGCCAGAGTGGGTTGAGCTTAAAACTCAATGAGCTAGGTGTACAAGAATCAGATTTAGAGATGTTAGCTAATGATGCGATGCAACAAACGCGCCTCTTACAAAACAATCCTAGAGCTCTAAGCTATGCTGATGCTTTAAGCATCTACCAAGCAATTTATGATTAAATGACTCGAAATCTTTAATCAACTTTCTGAATAAAATATGACAACTATTTCAAAAAAAACTAGAGCAGACTATAAATTCTTTTTTCCCATCCAAACCCGTTGGGCTGATAATGACGTGTATGGGCATGTCAATAACGTCACTTATTACAGCTACTTTGACACCGCCGCAAATGCGCTACTTATTCAACACGCACTATTTGACTTTAAAACTTCGCCTATCATTGGACTCGTTGTTGAATCAAAATGTACATATTTTTCTGAACTATCCTACCCCGAAGTGATTGATGTTGCTGTCGCTATCGAAAAGATTGGACGATCTTCAGTGACGTATAGCATTTCAATATTTAAGAAAAATCAATCAGAGCCAGCTGCTCAAGGTTATTTTGTGCATGTATTTGTCAACCGTGACTCTCGTAAAAATATTGAATTACCAAACTCAATACGTGAAGCCTTAACTACGTTTATGACAACTAAACTTAAGACTTAAGCTGAATATTATGTAGCTCACCGCCGAAAGTTTTTAATAAGTCTTCCACGACGGGTTCTTGATGAATCAATTCTTCAGCACGTCGATATGCCTTTTGCTTACGCTTTTCCTGCAGATCGAAAGGCGTTTCACCGTTTGGTTCGTTGTATTTTACGATTAATTGAGATTTTGAAAATGATTGCTTGAGTGCTGCTTCTAAACTCGGAATGAGTGAGTGCAATAAAGCTTCGTATTTTGCAGGGATATAGAATTCACATGTCCCATCAATTTGACCTTGCATAAGACCTTGTTGTGCTAATTCTTGTACCGCAGGTGTTAATGGACTATTTCTGAACCAGTATTCCCACTTTTGAGTATCCCATTCACCTACCAATTCGACAGGCTCAAGTTTAAGAATATCTTGAGGCATTAAACCTTTTAAGCCAACATCTGTGACAACAATTTTATTCTCATCGGGTAGATCTAGACTTGGGCAATGAGTGCCATTCGATGATCCTTCTTCTTGAACTGACAATTCAGCGCTTTCAGCAGAATGTTCATTTGGCTTAGGCTCTAAAAAGAAAATATTGTCTTGATCAACAATAGAAGATTCAACAGGCTCTGAATTAAAGCTTGCTCCAAATGAAGTCAGCTCAATCTCCCCACTGCCTACCACAGAGTTGGTTAAATTCTCTTGTTTCACTTCAACAGATACAGACTGACCGACATCATCCGCATGATTTAATTCTGTTGAATGCAAGCTTTCAGATTCAGATTTTTCAGGATGAACTGACTCCGTAGGAACAGCCTCATCATCAGATGCCATCATCTGCTGAAATAAGATTAGATCCGTATTTTCCTCATCTTTTACATCACGACTACGCTGAATCGAACTCGTATTATTCTCAGGCGAACTGATTTTCGATCCTGCTTCTTGATGATCAGCCGATATAGATTCTGAATTCTCTGTCGAAATCTGATTGAAATTTTCAGCTTCTTTTAAGACATTTGATTGTTCTGGAGGTGCTTGAGTGGTCAGCTGCTCATTATTCGCCATCGGGCGGAATGCCAACAACCTGAGCACACACATTTCAAAGCCTTGCTCTTGAGTCACTGCAATTTGTAATTCAGCACGACCTTTACATGCGATTTGATAATACAATTGTAGATCTTGAGCAGAAATCATGCTCGAAAGCTGCATAATTTTCTGATTAATCTCAGCACTATATTTTAAACTCAAGTCTGGTAAATATTGGAGTAAAGCCAACTCATGTAAAGTTGAAATGAGTTGATCCAACACCAAAGAAACATCAAGTGCTTGTTGACGGAATTGGAGTAATAAAGCACTGACTTTAGCACGTTGATTTTGATGTATCGCCAAAATAAGGTCGAAAATAATCGTGCGATCAATCAAACCCAGCATTTCTTTCACATCTTGGTGGTGAATCGCACCTTGCCCATATGCAATTGCTTGATCTGTTAGCGACAGTGCATCACGTAAAGAACCTTGTGCTGACTCAGCGATCTGCCAAATCGCATCAGCTTCCGCATTAATTGATTCTTTAGTTAAAATTTGTGTGAGATGTGAAGTGATTTCATCAACCGCCAATGGGCGCAAAGTAAATTGCAAACAACGTGAAATAACCGTAATTGGAAGTTTTTGAGGATCTGTCGTCGCAAATAAAAATTTGACATGTTCAGGCGGTTCTTCAAGTGTCTTGAGTAAAGCATTGAATGAATGTGTGGACAGCATGTGTACTTCATCAATGAGATACACTTTAAAACGACCTTGCGTTGGTGCATAAGGTACGTTATCCAATAATTCTCGTGTATCCTCAACTTTGGTTCGGGATGCTGCGTCAATTTCAATTAAGTCTATAAATCGACCTTCATTGACTGCGGTACACGTTGGGCATACTTCACACGGTGTAGATGTTACACCTGTTTCACAGTTCAGACATTTAGCAAGAATCCTTGCAATCGTTGTTTTACCAACGCCACGCGTCCCCGTAAAAAGATAAGCATGATGCAGTCGACCACGCTCTAAAGCACTGGTTAATGCACGCGACACATGGTTTTGACCAACCAATTCTAAAAAATTACGTGGACGATATTTACGCGCAAGAACCTGATACATGAATGCTCCCTAATTACAGGACTAAGCATACTGTTTTTTTTGGCAAGAGTGAATGCGTTACAGATCATTCATACATTCAAAAAACAATTTAAACCCAACTCTTTTTTCTTGGGAAAATTTAACCTGTTAAATTCAAACTAAAATCATCAAAATTTTCGTATTCCTCACCAGTCCCATCGATACGAATTTCTAGCATTTTGTTGACCAAATCGACAAGAATGATATTTCTAGTTGGGACACCGTTTAATTGAATCAAAGACTTTTCAGTATTAATGAATTTGAACTGACCTTTGATTTCTTCTGCTTGGTTATGACCGCTTAGACTTAATCGTGACAACACATACGTTTGGTCTGCGTTAAGTTGTAAATCAACAGCCATACCAGGACAATCCTCACAACGCGAAAAACACCCCATACATGGCGTAGTACCTTGATACAAACCAATATATTGAGGTGTTACTTGATTTTTTATTGAATCATTCTGTTTCAAGAGTTGATTTGATTGCGTAGACTGATCGCAAGAAGCCATATGAATCGACGATATCAAAACGAATGGGATGACAGTACTACGGCGCATAATCACAAATCAATTTTAACAATTTTGTGAAAATTACCATATCTCAAGTCTGCATATGAATCAATGCGTATGTTGGTGCACGTGAACCCCATCATCATGTAAAACTTGATCAGGGTAAGCGAGTCCAATCCCTTTAATTACTTCAGCAAAATATGACCCTTTATCTGTATAAACTTTAATAATTGCATATTGATCTTCAATACTTTGAGTAATCGTAAAATAGTTTAGATCAGCAGGATAATCCTCAAATTGCCCCTTATATCTCACAATTCCATCCTCAACTTGTTCAATCTCAGTAATTTCGGCCACACGATTGATACCAAATTGCAAAAGTTTCAAGGGAAATTTACTGCCCTCTTTCATGCTCGCCACTTGATCAGGGCTAAACTTAAATAAATAACCCGTGTCAGCCCGATGCTGAAAACTTTCTGGAAGAATCATATGCCGTTCAACATTTTGTTCTAGTACAGGCATAAGCTCAGGCATCAAATGAGAACTCGATGACTCATTCTTATTTTTAAGGCGTTCGTCATGAGCATAAACATTTTGACCCAGTTCATTTTCAACTTGATGCTGCTGTAAGCTTGCAGATGGTTTGTCTTTTTCGGGTTTTAGATATAACGTAAATGTAGCAGTCACAAAAACTGCTACACCCAATAAAATATAAATTACTTTCATAAATTATTTGAATAGCGACACTGCTTTAGCATTTTTATTAATCATAGTGACAGCATCACGATCATTCGTACCCCCTAATTGGTATCCATACTTTGGATGGAATAAATCTGGGCTTGAGAAATAAGAGATACTATTACCTCCCATAATCGTACTACCCAAAGGATGCTCCAAACCACGTGCTGGCCCAGCGGTATCATGATGATTAACCCCCATATTATGACCGAATTCATGTCGTAAAACCGTGATTCCACAGTTAATACTTCCACTACCGATCATATAATTGGAGTTAGGGTTTACAAGTAAGTACGCTAAACCACAGCCCTCTTCATCACCTTCATAATATATAGCATCAGCTTTTAAGCGATTACGCTCATTCTGAATAACTTTGTCCACACGACCAATATCAAGGACATTGTTTAATGTTTTAGAACCTGGTGTTTTATATTGCAGATAACCAACGTTGCGTAGATAAAACTTGGCATTTGAATTTTCTGCAGACACATTGGTTAGGTCAAAGCCTTCAATCAATCTAATTTTCGCTGCATTTGCACCTAATTTCTCTGCAACAGCAGGACTACTCACCAAAAGCATGTCAATCGTTGCACTATCAGCTTGCCATCCTTGAGATGTATAGACAAAACGTTGTGTTTCACCAGTTTGAATCGTTTGTCGTAAATTATTGGATGCCTGAATTGTGCTGCTCCACGCCGCTCCAGAACTTATGATTATCTTGTCATTGATTTGAGCACGATCAGGTAAATTAATTACTGATTGCCAATTTCCATTTGCCAACTTAACACGTGTCACTGGTTGTTTAGGATCAGGAACTTTTTGATTATTTAAATCTTTCGCTTGTATCACACCTTCTGGTGCAGAAACTAAAATCCACTTCGCTAATTCTTTTACAAACATAAATTCATATCGATCACCTCTATTTAGTTTTAAAGTTGCTGAGGTATTGATATTCTGATTTGAAATAGTAGCTTCCCATGTTGCAGTCGACTTCACGATCACACGATCACGGTCATATGCTGAACTTGGTAACGTGAATTGTGACACCCAGTTTCCATCACCAAAAATAATTTCAGTTAAAGGGCTATCGGTTTTATTTAACTGAGTACCCACTGAACTAACATTTATTTGCCTCGGCTTGATATATTCAGGAACCCATTTTTTTAGTTTTTGATTAAATACAAACCAATAGCGATCTCCTTTTTTTAAATTAAAATTACTCGAAAAAAGAAGATTTGTTGTATCAATTGATGAATCCCAGCCTGCATCAGATTCAATCAACATTACCGTATTGTTAGTTACATCGATCGGCAATACTATTTTCTTTGCCCAAGCGCCATCTTTTAGATGAACTCGCTGTATTATTTGTTGATTAGATATAATATTTTGTACACTTGAATTATCGACAATGGCACTAGGTGTACTGTTGATTCGCCATTTTTTTAAAGATTCACTATAAATAAAGTCGAATGTGTTTCCTCTATTGATTTGAATTGATTCAAGTGGAATATCTATATTGGAAGTATCTAGATATGCCGTATATCCCGCCGATGAAGAAATTCTAATCTTGTCATTATTTTTTGGATTGTTTGGCAGATAGATTTGCTTCGTCCAATTTCCATCACCTAATTTAAATTCTAATTCAGCATAACCGCTCGGAATCTGCCCGCTTTGCTGATTTTGGTTTGGTGTAAGTACTGTACTTGCCACAACACCACTCATCAAACAACCCATTAGTAAAAAGGTAATTTTTTTATTCATCATGTCACTATTTGTTTATTTTAGTTAAAGTTAGTGTACATTATAAATACAAACTCCCCTTTGTAAATGTTAAAACCATCCCTTTTTACCATTATTAATGTGATCCACACATCTCAATGCCTCTTGCGATAAACTCCACAAACGATAATCCCCTGTAATTGACCCAACAGGATAATTATGAGTATAGGCAAAACTTAATTTTCTTTCAGGATCACACCAAGCTCCTGATCCGTTGTAGCCCATATGACCAAAACCATTTTTTGCACTTTTACCGAGCGTGATAACTCTGTGATAACCCAAACGCCAATGCATAGGTATTGGCATCACCTTGTCTCGATCATAACTTTGAATTTGCGAAAGTTGTTTGAATACAAGTGGCTTGATAAATTGTCTTGATTCGAACTGACCATAGTGCGCCATCATGGCATAGATTTTCGCTAAACTTCTGGCTGTAAATACACCATTAGCAGCAGGAATGGGTTGAGTCAGAACACGATCATCAAAAAAGCTAAAACCCTTCATTCCCTTTGGAATCATTGCATCTATAAAATCATCAGGATTTTGACCAGAATATTGAATGATACGATCCGAAAATGAAACTTTCTGTTTTTTCTTCTTTTGTTGTGCAACTTGAGTAGTTGATGACTTTCTTTCAATATTTGTTTTTTCTAGAGGTTTGGCTATTCTTGAAAGTTGATCCTGAGGGACACCAAAATAGGCACCATCTAATTGAAGTGGTTCTACTAAATATTGATTCATCAGCTCAGAAAGATTTTGCTGAGTCGCTTTTTCAATCAGCCCTCCTAATAACCAGCCATACGTAAGTGCTTGATATGCATAATTTGAATTGGGTTTAAAACGTGGTGTCGCGCTAGCCATCACATTGAGCATGTGATCCCAGTCTGCCATTTCAGATGCTTGAGCAATGACATTTCTAACATCATATAAACCACTACGGTGACTCAATACGTCAGCCAAAGTAATATTAGATTTTCCATGTTCAGCAAATTCTGGCCAATAATCAGCTATGGGTTGACGATAGTCTAATTTCCCTTCACTCACTAGAATATGCGACAAAGTCGCTAAGATCCCTTTTCCGGTGGAATAGCACATCGCCATCGTGTCTTCTGACCACTCTTCACTCGAAGACTTTTTTCCAACATAAATATCAACCACTTTTTCTTGACCATAATATACAGCCAATGATGCACCACCTTGTTCAGTACGAGAGTCTTGTAAACGACTAAATAAATGTGCCAAATCTGCAAACTGATGGTGAACGATACCCTTATAATTATGTGTGTCAGCGTAAATTAAATCTTTTAGAATTTTCATCTTCTATCCTTGATTTATAGTTATAAAAAAGCCTAACAAACATGTTAGGCCTAGAGCATCGATTAAAGTGGTTTCACAACACCAGAAACATGAGGTTTTTGTGATTTTGCATTACGAACTAACAAATATGTCGCTTGATCTCGCTCACCCGTTAAAAATTCAACCTCAGATGGTAAAAACATAGGCAACTTAAAATAAACATCAGCATCATAAGCATCCGGTAAACTAATACTTGCTAATGCTTTAGCTTTACTCCACATGCCATGCGCAATCGCTTGTTTAAAACCAAATGCTTTCGCTGTAACTGCATGAATATGAATAAGGTTAAAATCACCTGAAACGAGCGCATAGCGACGCCCCGTGTTTTCAGCGACTTTCCAATTACCCTGTGATTTAAATTCAGGCAACTGATCTTCTTTCGCCTTTGAAGCGGATGAAGTATTTGTTTTTTGACGAGAAAGATAGGTCGTTAAACCTTCCATCACTACATCATTTCCTACTTTTGCAGTCGTAATGAAGTCAAATTGCAAACCTTTGTCATGTGGTTTTAACTCACCAAATTGGCATGATAGCGTGATAGTTTCATTCACTCCAATTTTGCGATACTGCTTAACTTGATTACGAATATGAACCAAACCCAGCAAAGCAAATGGGAAAGGTTCTTGTGTCATCATTTGCATCTGCAAACTTTGAGAAATGACTGCCAAGTAAGTCGATGGTACATATCCATTATTCTTATAACCACAAATTTCGTTATAAGATTTTAAATGGTCATGATCAACACGATATTCATCAACGATGTAATCCACTTGTGGAAGTGTCTTTTCGCCTTTCGGTTTTTTAAAAATTAAACCTTTAATGACTTTAGGATAAGCTAAATAAGCTTTTGGCAATTGACTAAAGTGACGTGTTTTCATGTTAAAAATTCCCATTTATCTTTATAAAAAATTTACAGTTTGCAGCTCAACAAAACGATCATAACAAATCATACGAGCAATAAAGAGAGCAATGCCTGAACATTACTCTCTTTCATTTAACAATCTATGACCACTAAAGCTTAAGCACCTAATAAACTTTGACCGCACACACGTACAATGTTTCCATTCAGCCCCGTTGAAGCAGATGAAGCAAATAATGCGATTGTTTCAGCCACATCAACTGGTTGACCACCTTGACTCATCGAATTCATACGGCGACCCGCTTCACGAATTGCGAATGGAATCGCTGCTGTCATTTGAGTTTCAATAAATCCAGGAGCAACAGCATTAATCGTTACACCATTTTTCAAAATTGGTGCTGTAAATTTCACTAAACCAATCACACCAGCTTTAGAAGCTGCGTAGTTCGTTTGACCGAGGTTACCCGCAATACCTGAAATCGAAGATACGCAAACGATGCGACCATTTTCATTGATGCCTTCATTAGACAACAAATATTCATTCACACGCTCAATCGCAGATAAGTTAATGTTAATCACAAGATCCCAAAGCTCTGGCTTCATATTAGCAAGCGTTTTATCACGTGTAATACCGGCATTATGGACAATCACATCTAGCCCGCCTTGAGCAGCCGCTGCAGCTTTGATTTTTTCTCCAGCATCTGGTGCAGTGATATCAATCGCTAAAGTCGATCCACCAATTTCACTCGCAACACGATCAAGATCTGCTTGTTGTTGTGGTACATCTAAGCAAATGACATGAGCACCATCACGCGACAAAACATGCGCAATCGCTTCACCAATACCACGACTTGCACCTGTGACCACTGCAGTTTTGCCCGCAAGTGGTTTAGTCCAATCAACATCAACAACATTTGCTTTTGAAACACGAATGACTTGACCTGATACATACGCTGAGCGCGGAGAAAGTACAAAACGAAGTGTAGATTCAAGATTTAAAGCAGCATCTTGATCTACATAAACCAATTGTGCAGCAATACCTTTCTTAAATTCTTTACCTACAGATTTCACGAAACCTTCTAATGCACGTTGAGCAATCGCTTGTTTCACTGTAGGTGCTGATTCTGGTGTCAAGCCAACGACGACTACACGACCTGAAGTTTGAATTTGGCGAGCAATTGGATTAAAGAATTTATACAATTCAATTAACTGTTCAGAGTCCTGAATACCCGAAGCATCAAACACAACTGCTTTGAATTTCGACTCTTTATCGCCTTCATTAAACGCACCTAAGTTCAACCCTACTTTAGCTGCAGCTTGTTGTAACTCAGCATTGTTTCCCGCATAGCTGTTGGCATGAATATTACTCAGAACTTGCGCAATTTCACCATTAAAAAGACTTTTAGACGCAGAACCGAATAAAACAGCGCCTTGAACAACAGGCGTTGCTGATTCAAAGCGATCTAAGTGAATTGGAGATGGTAAACCTAAATTTTTGATGACAAATTTACCAATTGGAGATTTTGCAAAAGCTTGATATTGGTCAGTCATGAATATGATCTCTCGATAGAATAATTTTTTGAAGGATCTATGATGTAGATGAAGTTCAGTTCAAACTCTGATACTTAGTAAATTAATCGATCCCTGCGTTTCAGTTAAATAATACTTGAGTTACTCTATGTATGTCTTGACCTGAAAGCATTGCTAAATGTCATTTTAGTCAATACGACCTCTTAGCGATTATGCTAATGTAGCACTCAAGAATATCCCAAATATGCTTGGAAAAGCCTTATGAGCAAAACAACTCAAGAAAATCCAACAACTGAGAATTCTGCGAAAGCGGCTGTGTCAAATACATCAAAAGCTCGTTCAAATGCGAGTAGTGGTAATGCAAACAGTGCCAACAACGCAAATACTCCAAAAGCGACTCGCCCTCGTACGTCGACGACTCGCAAAAAAACAGCAGCAACAAATAAAACTAAAGCTGAAAATCAAACTTCAGCAACTACGACTCAATCTTCCGCTGAACAGGAAAAAACTATGACTCAAAATACTGTACGCCGTGTTGCAATTATCGGTGGTAATCGTATTCCTTTCGCACGTTCTAATGGTGCTTATTTCACAGCCACAAATACGGATATGCTTACAGCAGCATTGAATGGTCTAGTTGAGCGTTTTAATCTTCAAGGTCAACGTCTGGGTGAAGTCGTTGCTGGTGCTGTACTAAAACACAGCCGTGATTTCAATATGACGCGTGAATGTGTGTTAAGCACAGAGCTTGCACCTGAGACTCCAGCTTACGATATCCAACAAGCTTGTGGTACTGGGCTTCAAGCTGCTTTCCTCGTAGCGAACAAAATTGCATTAGGTCAAATTGAGGTGGGTATTGCAGGTGGAGTAGATACCACTTCAGATGCTCCTATCGCATTTGGTGATGGATTACGTAAAGCCCTCTTAGAACTCAACGTTGCAAAAACAGGTAAAGATCGTCTTAAAGCGTTAACTAAAATTAACGTAAAAGATTTGCTAGATGCTCCTAAAAATGGTGAACCTCGTACTGGCTTATCTATGGGCGATCACCAAGCGATCACAACACTTGAGTGGGGCATTTCTCGTGAAGCTCAAGATGAACTTGCTGCATCGTCTCATCAGAAAATGGCTGCAGCTTATGAAGCAGGATTCTTTGACGATTTAATGACGCCATTCCTTGGCCTTGAGCGCGACAACAACTTACGTCCTGATTCAACTGTAGAAAAGCTTGCAAAACTTAAGCCAGCGTTTGGTAAAGGTGATGCTCGTACAATGACTGCTGGTAACTCTACTCCACTTACCGATGGTGCTTCTTGTGTATTATTAGCATCAGAAGAATGGGCTAAAGCAAATGGTCACGAAATTTTAGCGTATTTAAGTTTCTCTGAAACTGCTGCTGTAGATTTCATTGGTAAAAAAGAAGGTTTGTTAATGGCTCCTGCTTACGCAGTTCCACGTATGCTCGAGCGTGCTAATTTAAAACTTCAAGATTTTGACTACTATGAAATTCATGAAGCATTTGCATCTCAAGTTCTTTCTACATTAAAAGCTTGGGAAGATCCTAAATTCTGTAAAGAACGTCTAGGCTTAGATGCGCCTTTAGGTTCAATTGATCGTGCGAAGTTAAACGTTAAAGGCTCTTCGTTGGCTGCGGGTCACCCATTTGCCGCAACAGGTGGACGTATTATCGCAACTGCTGCAAAAATTTTAAATGAAAAAGGTTCAGGTCGTGTACTTGTGTCGATCTGTGCTGCAGGTGGTCAAGGTGTAACGGCAATTATTGAAAAATAATTTGATGTTCTTAACAAAAAAGCCCCTCGATTGAGGGGCTTTTTTGTTATAAATTTTAATGATTTAAAGTCTCAGGCGCATAACCCAGTTTAGCCTCGATCCCATCATAGAACCATTGAAATATAAACGTATACACCAGAATACTAAGCGTCAAAGCTAAGTCGACGATAAAAGCTTGTATAAGCGTCATACCCATCATATATGCTACAATTGGAATGGTCACTAACATCAAGCCACCTTCAAATCCTAGCGCATGCAATATACGAACTTTTACAGTACGCTTCCACTGATTGCGCGCTTCAATTTCTTCGAAATAATGATTGAAAATCATATTCCAGATCACTGAAAGTATAGCCATAATCCCACCTAATGAACCTGCAATCTCCAGTGGAACTTCAAAAATAAAACTCAAAGAAATTGCGATGATCACCAATAGAATGATTTCATAGCTTATTGCGTGAATAATTCTTCTCTTTGAAAAAAACATGCGTTCACTCATCAACATTGTTATTCATGCGCGCATTTTATTTTCATAATATTGAATGATCGAGTTAGAATCTATCAAAATTTTTGAAAGAATAAATATGAATATTAATCAAGAACAATTGGTCGTTTTTAAAACTGTGATAGAAACAGGTTCTTTTTCCGCAGCCGCACGTCAGTTAGGCAAGGTCCCCTCTGCTGTCAGTATGGCGATTTCCAATTTAGAGATTGATCTGAATCTTCAACTGTTTGAAAGAGTAGGACGTGAACCACAGCCAACACTTCAAGCTAAAGTTTTGTATGAACGTACTAATCATTTATTGATTGAAATGAATCAATGGAAACAACATGCATTTGGTTTGAGTAGCGGCATCGAAACCGAATTAAATATTGTGGTGGTATCTGAGTTACTGCATAGTAGATGGACTGATTATATTGTTTTATTAGAACAACAATTTCCTCAACTACAAATCAATATATTCAGCGCACCACAAGAAGATGCTCAACAAATGATTTTAACGGGTAAAGCACATTTAGCATTGATGTTTGAGCGTGAACATATTGAGGCGAATGAACAATTCGTGGAATTAATGAAAGAAAGTTTAATTCCAGTTGCATCTGTTCATCATCCGCTGTGCCAAAATCAAAAAGTGAGCTATGAAGAAATTTTTCAAAGTCGTCAAATTGTAGTCGCTAGTCGCGATCGGAACATTAAGCCTGAATTACTCTTCTCCAAAGATGCATGGCGTACAGACAATCACCATTCTGCATGTAGATTAATTTCACAAGGACTTGGATGGGGAGTTTTACCCACTGAAATGCTTTTCGAACAACCAACATTAAAGAAAAAACTTAAAGTTCTACGATTTTCAGATTTCACTCCAAAATTTGATTATTTTATCGATCTGGTTTGGAGTAAAGAGCAACCATTGGGAAAAGCTGCTCAATTTTTAATTCATCACATCAGAAATAAAAGAAAAATGTAGGAAAATAACTTGATTTAAAACTTTTGTAGCATGTTTCAAAATAATCATGTGTTATAAAGATGATATAAGTAATGAAACAAAGAATTAGATCGCAATGACTGAAACAGCTTTATCTCAATTAAAAAACTTCACTACAATTGTTGCAGACACAGGTGACTTAAACGCTATAAAAAAATTTAAGCCATTGGATGCTACCACTAACCCTTCACTCATCACGGCAGCAGCTTCATTCCCTGAAAACAAAGAACTGATTGAAGCTGCATTTGATCAAGCAAAGTCAGAGGGTTATCAGTCAGATGAGTTAATCGATAGAACAATTGATATCCTGACTGTCAAATTAGGTGTGGAAATTCTAAAAGTAGTTAAAGGTCGAGTATCAACGGAAGTTGATGCAGCACTTTCATACGATACAGCCGCGACAATTGCTAAAGCTAAAGAATTACTCGCACTCTATGCGACTTATGGTGTTGATCAAAACCGAATTTTAATTAAAATCGCCTCAACATGGGAAGGTATTCAAGCTGCTAAGGTTCTTGAAGCAGAAGGCATTCATTGCAACTTAACTTTGTTGTTTGGTTTACATCAAGCAAAAGCATGTGCGGATGCTCAGGTCACGTTAATTTCACCATTTGTAGGACGTATTCTCGATTGGTATAAAAAAGCTGAAAATGTGGATCACTATCCAATTGAACAAGATCCTGGTGTGCAATCCGTTAAACATATTTACGAGTTCTACAAACAAAATCAGGTAAAAACTGAAGTTATGGGTGCAAGCTTTCGTAGCGTAGAACAGGTTCTTGGACTTGCTGGATGCGATCTCTTAACTGTATCACCAAATTTACTTGATGAGTTGGCTCAAGATCATCGCCAAGTTGAAGTTCAGTTAAATGCAAATGCACACAGCTCAAATATCGAATCGCTTAGTCCAATCACTGAAATAGATTTTAAAGCGCAAATTCAGAAAGATCTTATGGCATCGCAATTATTGCAAGGCGGTATTGATGGCTTTATTAAGGCAAGAGATCAACTCAGCTCTCTGTTAAAACAATCATTTGGCATAGATGCTGATATTAAAGCTTAATTGCACCTATCCATCATTCTTTCAATCGAGCTCTTAGGAGCTCGATTATTTTTAAGAGATAAATGAGTGTTTGGTATAACTGATCTTCCAACCTATTTAATAGGTACATTACTTATTATTTTATTACCTGGACCTAACTCGCTCTATGTCATGTCTATTGCGACTCGCTTTGGCATAAAAGTGGGCTATCAAGGTGCTTTCGGTATTTTGTGTGGAGATAGCATCCTTATTTTGCTAACTGTCTTAGGTGCCGCAACATTATTGCATCAATTTCCCTGGATTTTTTTCGCCCTAAAAATTATTGGTGCTTTATATCTTAGTTATTTAGGTATCCGCTTAATATATGCAGCCTATTTAACTTGGAAACGTCCAAGTAAAGATCAAGCTAATGTTTCTATTGAACAAAAACAAGAAAAATTTCATCCTTTTCGTACCGCATTACTCATCAGTCTAATTAACCCAAAGGCAATACTGTTCTTTTTATCTTTTTTTGTTCAATTTGTAGATCCAGCTTATCCTTATCCAGCCCAAAGCTTTTTAATGCTTGCTGTAATTTTACAATTGATGAGTATGGCCTACTTAAGTATGTTGATCTTTACAGGTATCAAAATTTCAAATTACTTCAACACGCATTATAAAGTAGCTGCTGCTTCTGTTGCCGCTATTGGTATTTTATTTGGATTGTTCGGAATCAAACTTGCGACATCAACAATGTAATCTTAAGATCACAGACTCATTAGGGAAATAATATAAAAATGCTCAAAAACGTGATAACAAGAATAAAAAAAGATTTTAGTCTACCTGCTGTTTTCGCTGGCTTTATTACATTTTTAATCGGCATTAGCGTTTCATCTGTACTGGTTATTCAAGCTGGACAAGTATTAGGTGCAAATCAAGCACAGATTAGCTCATGGTTTTGGGCACTGGGTTTGAGTATAGGATTATCAGGACTGATCTTAAGCTGGAAGTTTAAATATCCAGTTGCGACATCATGGTCAACAGCAGGACTAGCACTGATTATCGCTACAGGCTCAGGATACAATTTGAATGAGGCGATAGGGGCATTTTTAATATGCGGAATTATGACTGCTGTATTGGGCTTTTTTGGAATATTTCAAAGAATTCTTGAATTTTTACCGCAATCTCTTACAAGCGCCATGTTAGCTGGAGTGTTATTAAAATTTGGCATTTCATTATTTACGGTCATGCAAGACCAATTGATCTATGTTTTAATCTTGATCAGTACATATTTTATAAGTAAAAAAGCATTACCACGCCACTCCATTGTCATTACATTGTTAGCTTGCATTATTGCCACACCTTTTTTCTTTGAATACACAGCAATCAAAATTCACTACGGAATGACGTATCCAGTATGGATTCAGCCTGAATTTCACTGGTCAAGTATTTTGGGTTTAGCTATTCCCCTCTTGATCATTAATATGGCTTCACAATATTTACCTGGTTTAGCAATGATCAGATCCTATGGTTACAAACCTCATGTCAACCAATTAGTAAGTTGGACAGGAATTGCTCAAGCAATATTCGCTCCGTTCGGGGCATTTTCAACCAATATCGCAGCAATTAGTGCAGCTGTGAGCCTTGATGAACAAGTTCATCAAGACCCTGCTAAACGCTATATTGCAGGTATGGCTTGTGGAGTGTTCTATATTTTTATGGGCATTTTTGCAGCGACACTAACGGGATTATTACTGTCATTCCCTAGAGAAATGATCACCACTTTGGCGGCGATCGCACTTTTTGCAACGATTGGACATAACATCAGCATCGCATTTAAAGAAGATTTAGATCGTGATGCTGCTTTAATCACTTTTTTAATGTCTGCATCTGGAGTTCAGTTTTTGGGCATTGGATCTGCTTTTTGGGGATTGGTTATTGGATTTATTATTTATCATTTGATGCGTATACAAATTAAAAAGCCTATTTAAAAAAATAGGCTTTTGGGAATTAAATTACAGGATATTCACCCGTACCTTCAGGCCAAGGTGTCAATAATTCATATCCTTCATCAGTCACAGCAACCATATGTTCCCATTGTGCAGACCAAGATTTATCTGCTGTAACTACTGTCCATCCGTCTTTTAATTCTTTAACTTTGGCTTTGCCTGCATTCACCATAGGCTCAATGGTAAACACCATTCCTTTTCTTAATACTAATCCCTGACCAGGCTGTCCGTAATGCAATACATTCGGTTGCTCATGGTAGGTTTTTCCAATACCGTGACCACAATATTCACGTACAATCGTAAAACCTTCGCGTTGCGCAACTTGTTGAATAGCATGACCCACGTCACCTAGTGTCGCGCCAGGTTTAACCGTTTTAATACCTGCAAGCATCGCTTCATAAGTCGTATCGACTAATTTTTTTGCTTCAGGTTTAATTGTACCTACATAGTACATTCGACTGGTATCACCAAAATAACCATCCTTGATGATTGCAACATCAATATTAATGATGTCTCCATCCTCTAAGATAATATTGGAAGCAGGGATACCATGACATACAACTTCATTTTTCGAAATACAGGTTGTTTTTGTATATCCGTAATAACCGACATTTGCTGGCGTCACCTTGAGTGTATTGACGATGTAATCATTACAGATATCATCAAGATACTCAGTACTCACACCTGGCTTCACATAATCACCAATCATCGCTAGCACTTGTGCCGCAAGCCGACCCGATATTCTTAGTTTTTCAATATCTTGTTCAGTTTTAATGGTGACAGCTGTTGCCTTCATGATGAACCCCTTTTTAATTCAGGATTCATTATAGGACTTTCATTTCTCGATCACAAACGCTATAGATTGTCTTTAACTCAATCATTTTCGACTATTATTTAACCATTCAGTACATTATTTTATTTTGCGAATCAAGATCTATGCTCTGCTTGATTTCAATTCAATAAATAAATTTATTTTATTAGTTTTATAAATACATAGACTTAATTTAACTCATAATTTCCCATCCAATAAAATTATTCGCTTCTTGCTTTTTTACTATTCCATTCGATGGATGACCGCCCTCCCTATTTACTGACATTTGCTCTAAAATCGCTTTCTTTTTTCTTGAACCGATCTCCCTTATGACCAATTTGCGTACACGGGACATTATTGCCTTAGGTTTTATGACCTTTGCACTATTTATCGGTGCAGGCAATATTATCTTCCCACCTATTGTTGCTCAACAAGCGGGTGAACATGTTTGGTTAGCTGCTTTTGGCTTCTTAATTACTGCTGTTGGCCTTCCTGTTATCACGATCATTGCGCTATCGCGTGTTGAAGGCTCTATTCAACTTTTAAGCTCTCCATTGGGTAAGATTGCAAGTTTAATCTTAACCGTAGCATGCTATCTTGCTGTTGGACCACTTTTCGCGACACCTCGGACAGCTACAGTTTCTTTTGAAATTGGTTTTTCGAGTTATTTTGGAACGTCTTCATCGACCTTGTTGATCTACAGTGCAATTTATTTTGCATTTGTAACGTTAATCTCACTTTATCCGAATAAAATTTTGGATACTGTCGGCTATGTTTTATCTCCACTCAAAATTCTCTCTTTGATCATTTTAGGTGGTAGTGCCTTTTTAGTTTCTGCAGATTATATCCCTGCACCTATTGGAAACTATATCAATAGTCCTGTTTCAGAAGGATTTGTTAATGGTTATTTAACCATGGACACTTTAGGAGCTTTAGTATTTGGTATTGTCATTATTAATGCGATACGTTCACGTGGTGTAAATGATCAAAAGTTAATTACCAAATATGCAGTGATCGCAAGTTTAATTTCAGGTATTGGCCTTACACTGGTTTACATTAGCCTATTTAAACTTGGACTGAGTAGTCACGAGGCTGCACCTAACGCTGCAAATGGTGCCATTATTCTCCATGGCTATGTTCAGCATGCCTTTGGTGACTTTGGCTCATATTTTCTAGGGGCGATGATTTTTATCGCATGCATGGTTACGGCAATTGGTTTGACTTGTGCATGTGCAGAATATTTCTCACAAATCACGAAGATTACTTACAAAAAATGGGTTTTCATTCTTGTTGGTTTCTCATTTGTCATTTCCAACTTAGGTTTAACCAAGTTAATCGCCTTCTCTGTACCTGTATTAAGTGCAATCTACCCACCAGCGATTGTGGTGATCATGATGGGATTTATGTGGAAGTTCTTTAATTCCGCTCCACGCGTCATTGCGCCTGTTACAGCGGTTGCTTTCATATTCGGTATTATTGATGGACTTAAGGTTGCAGAATTAGATCATTTCTTGCCAGCATTTATGAACAATCTACCATTGGCTGAACAAAATTTAGCATGGTTGATTCCTTCTTTAGTTGTATTTGTCATTGTCTACACGCTGGATAGACTGAAGAAGTAAATTCAGGTGATTTATCAATAAATATTGTTTTACCCAAACCGTATTTGTTCTGTAATCAATAATTGTCTCGTTTATCCAACAGACTATTATTGCTTACCCACCTTAACTTTGACCTCATCAGTCAGATTTGGAATGACTTTTGCTACTATTTATTTGTTTTGCAAGATGCTAAAAAGTAAATAGATTAAAGAATTACAAGAAACTCTATTCATCTCATCACGATTTATCGAAATAATTCTAGCACTTAGCTCACGTAGTATCTTAATTTCAAATATTTCGACTTTTGTCATATTAATGTCATAATTTATTTACATAATAGAGTGTTAAAAACTTGCTTTATTCTTCAATCCCCTGTACAAGTATGTAAACAAAGTCGACTAAATCATTCAGATTTGTCATGAATTATCAGGAGGGATGGAGATGTTATCATTACATTTCAACAAGCAAGTCTTCATTAATACTCTTAAAGCGAACAACAATGCTGTCGTTTTTTTAAGCACAATGTTTGCTCTCATGCTGACACTTGTTGTGCAAGGTACAATTCAAGGCACGTTGAAGCTTGAATATTTTGCTTATGCACTTGCTGCGACGCTAGCATTTTACGTGTGGGCCTTTATTGACACGAAATATCGTACTCAAAAGCTTTCTGATCAAGAAGCACATTTAGACTAAGAGATGGATGCCAAAGCATCCATCTTAAAGTCAATGTCATCATTCAAATCACACTATCAAAATAACAAATTTTTCAATTCAGCTCTTCTACTGATTTACTTAGAATAACCCAATATACAAACCATAAAGCAAACCTAAGGTCGCCCCAACCTCACCTACGACCAATAGTACCATCGCACCTCTCATGAGCAATTTTGGTAATTCAATACGCCCTAATTGATGTGGTTCTTTGAACTGATTTGTCGTATCTTTCAATAAGCCATGCAAAATATAACTTAAAATTGAGAATGCAAAAAAGAAAATATTAATCAAAATAAAGAGCAAATTGATTGATTCATTCAATGCTGAAAAATATGCCATAACCGCTAGAATTAACGTTGCAGGTGCATATAGCAAACTACTTCTATGCGCAATATCAACATAATAATGTGCTCGAGCTTGTTTAGATAAGCTGATTTGCACATACTTCCAAACGCCAGTAAGCATACCGGTCAATAAAAAAATACCACTAAAAAATATAGCGAGTCGTACCGATAATTCCATTTGATCAACCATGATCTTACATTCCTTCGCTAGAATACACATTGCAATATGTATAGCATCTTATCTCATATTTCAAATTATGACTTGGCTATATACATGCTTTATATAGAGATTTAAGCCAAAAAAAAGCTCCTTTACGGAGCTTTTTTTATCAGACACTAAAGCGTAATTTTAACGGTTTTAATTCGATTATCTTCCATTTCTAGAATTTCAAAATTAACCCCTTGATGTTCGATCACCATACCAACATCAACCGCCCCACTCGTTTTATCTAAAATTAGTCCTGCAACACTGAAATAACCAGAGTCTTCTTGCACCAGAACTAAATCTAAAATATCAAGAGCCAGCTCTAATTGATATAGATCCAACATACCAGATGCCTTCCAAGTGGTATCGTCGATTTTGACCAATTCAAGCTGTTCATCAGCATCTGGGAATTCACCAGCAATTGCTTCAAAAACATCCAACGGTGAAATTAAACCTTGAATATTGCCATATTCATTTGTAACAAGTACCAATGAACCTTTTGAAGTTCTTAATGTATTAATTGCATCAATCACTTTCATTTTTTCATAAATGAAAATAGGACGCACACGTTTCATCAAATCTTTCAGTTGATCTGGATCATCTAATGCATCAATCAATTCTTTTGCACGTACAATCGTGATGACTTTATCTAATTGTCCACGGCAAACAGGGAAAAGACTATGAGGTACAGCTAAAACCTGTTCGCGAATTGCTTCGGCATCGTCTTCAATATTTACCCAAGAAATTTGATTTCGAGGTGTCATAATTGAAGCAACTGAACGTTCAGCAAGTGATAGCACACCACCAACCATATAACGTTCTTCATCACCAAAAGCTTGTTGAATTTCTTCAACTTCTTTGGATGTTGCAATATCGGCATCCAATTTACTGCCCATCAATTTTAAAATTGAATCTGCAGTTCGATGACGTAATGGAATCTTCGCTTGATTTTTTTCAAGATTACGATTCGAAAATTGATTGAATGCTTCAATTAGAATTGCAACACCAATACCTGAATAAATATAACCTTTAGGGATATGGAATCCAAAACCTTCAGCGATTAGACTTACACCGATCAATAACAAGAAACTTAAACAAAGGATAACCACCGTAGGATGACGGTTAACAAACGTAGTTAACGGTTTTGATGCAATTAACATGACAACCATAGCGACAATCATCGCAGCCATCATCACGTAAATATTATCTACCATTCCAATTGCAGTGATCACTGAGTCGAGTGAAAATACTGCATCAAGCACTACGATCTGAGCGACGACTGCAGCAAAACCAGCGTACACGACATTGTTATTCGTTTTAATCTCGGGTTTACCCTCCATTTTTTCATGGAGTTCATTGACAGCCTTATACACAAGGAATAGACCACCAAACAGCAATATCAAATCTCGACCTGAGAATGTTTTTCCAAAAACTTCAATCAATGGCTGTGTTAAGGTCACTAACCATGAGATCGCAAAAAGCAAACCTAGACGCATCAATAATGCGAGGGATAAACCGATTACACGGGCTTTGTCACGTTGTTCTGGAGGAAGTTTTTCTGCAAGGATCGCAATAAATACTAAGTTATCAATACCTAAAACGATTTCGAGAATGATAAGGGTAATTAACCCTATCCAAATGCCAGGATCCAATAGAAATTCCATATTAAATCTCCTGGTTCTTATTATTTAAGATAATGTAAGAAGCTAAATTAGGCCAACACGGCGACGGGTCCATATATAAAGTTACCTTTTCAGAAATGATGGAACTATTATGCATAAGAATTTAATTTTGTAATTACTTTTTTTTGGTTCGAAACAATTTTTTATGTAAATTGAGATCATATCTTTAGTCGTAATTGCCATCCTTGAATAGTCTTTGACATTTTCGACACAAAAAAAAATATCAGTGCCAAGTTATAGTTCCTCTATTTTTCAATAGAATTTGGTCAGCGTGGAATTGACATAAAGATATAATCATGAAGATCAATATAGCTGTATTTTTCGAATCTTCTGTTTTGATACACATAAAAATATTTACAGATCATTGAAATATGTTTTATAAAACTGAAGTCAATAGGTGTCATACCTTTTGTCTGATTTAAGGTAAGCGCTTGAACATAAGTTGATTATTTGAACAAAGTTCTTTTAATATAGGTTATGCTTCATGTAATATTTAAATTAATAAAAACAATTAAGTTACACTGACAAGGACGTAGCGATGTCAAAAAAATATGCAAAATTTTTACCTTCATCTGAAAATTTTGAACTCGAAAATTTTCCATTCTATTGGATCACTCAAGTCCATTCTCAGTATGTACTGAATGTTGACCATGTGCTCAAAAAGTATGGCGTTGATAATTCTCGTCGACGTTTGCTTGTCGCATTGTCTACTAAACCAGATGCAAGTGTTTCAGAACTCTCTGACATGATTGTGTCAAAAATGTCGACGACTACAAAAATCGTTTACCGTTTAAAAGATGAAGGAATGGTTGACACTTACTCGTGTGAAAACGATGCCCGTATTACACGTGTGGTACTGACACCAAAAGGTTTAGAAATGACAAAAAAAATTAATGACCTGATGAGTGTGGTTCTTGAACAAACATTTGAGGGATTAACCCCACTTCAAATTGAAAAACTAATGGAAAGCTTAAAGCATATTTTCAAAAATTTAGCGCATTAATTTTCCTAAACTTTAGATTAAAGCCCATCATCAAACATATTGAGTTGGGCTGTATTGTTCTGCCGTGGTTTTGGACAATAAAAACATTCAAATTCCCCTACTGGAAAGCCTTCAACAAAGTTCTGAATGTCGGGGGATTTTAAACTCAACCACTGATCTAATTTATGGTGCGGAATAATAATTACTGACCGTTTAACATCTCCAGGCTCATGAAAATCCTTCATCATTTCGTGATGAATAGCATCCATGGTAATCATCGTTGCTGAACGATAAATAATTTGATCAATTTTCGTGATTTCATACAACGCTGCGATAAAAAATGCCTGACCATCTTTTCTTCTCACACCCCATCGTTGCGGTCGTCCATTAATATATTTTGCTTCATAAAACTCAGTGACTGGAATTACACCAAATTTACATTTTTCAAATGCTTCTTGAAAACTTCTTTTTTCGCTTAATGTTTCATTGCGTGCATTATAGGTTTTCTTCGCTATTTCTGTATCAGTTGCCCATTTTGGTATAAAACCAAAATTAACTAACCTCCACTCGTAGCTATGATCAGATTTAAATAATAACGGGGTTTCGTAGCTTGGATAAACCTCTTCCACATATTCAAATGAAATATGTGGAAGTTCTAATGCTTGGATTTGATGCGCTTGTATTGGCTTAAAGTTGGCACACATAGCATAATTTTCAATACTATAAAAAACTTAGGCTATTATAGCCGATCCAATTCAGTTCATTATGATGATATTGGTACTGTCATCCAGTGTGTACGCGTGAATTCATCCATAATCCAATGCCCATTAAAGCGCCCTAATCCAGAGTTCTTTTCTCCACCGAATGGTGCATTAGCATGGTCTGCAACACTTATACCATTAATATGCGTCATTCCAATGTCGAGTTTTGAAGCGATTTCTACTCCGTGCTTAATATCAGATGTACATACAGCACCAGATAAACCAAACAGTGTGTCATTGGCGATTTGAATTGCATGTGCCTCATCATCTGCTCTGATGATCGGCAGAATTGGTCCGAAGCTTTCCTCTTGAGCAATTGCATATGTCGGCAACACATCGATAAACACATGAGGTGAAACCAAATTATTCTCAATGCCCCCAGCATAGACCAACTTAGCACCTTCTATTTGAGCCTGATCAATAATTCGTTGATGCTGCTTCACTTGTGTATTATTGATAATAGGTCCTATAAGCGTCTCATCAAGATTAGGATCACCCACAGGAATATCTTTTACTTTGCTTAAAAGCTTTTCAACATATTCATTGTGAATTGATTGATCTACGATGACACGATTAGTGCTCATACAGATTTGACCTTGGTGAAGGAAGCGCCCCTTGATCGTCAAATCGACTGCCAAATCTAAATCTGCATCTTTAAGAATTAATAATGGCGCATTCCCCCCAAGCTCTAAAGCAAGTCGTTTGATTCTAGAGCTGGCCATCGCTTTAGCACCAACATTTTGTCCTACTTCTGTAGAACCAGTGAATGAAATCATCTTCGGAATAGGATGCTCGACAAAATAATCCCCTATTTCACTACCACTACCCACAATGACATTCAGTACACCAGCGGGCACACCCGCCTCTTCAAACAATTTCCCTAATAATGTTCCACCTGTAACAGGTGTGTCACTCGCAGGTTTTAGTACCACTGTATTTCCACATGCGATTGCGCAAACAACCGATCGCATTGACAAATGAAATGGAAAATTCCAAGGGCTAATGACAGCAATAACACCCAACGCTTTGCGTTGATAAAAACTTTTTCTCGCAGGATCTTTACTTTCTAGCTGAACAGTTTGGATTTGATCAGGAAAAGTGAATGATTCTGAGATAATACCAAGCGCAGCACCTACTTCAATATTTGCCTTGAGACGCGTACTTCCAGACTCGGTAATCAGCCAATCTATAATTTCGTCTTTACGTAATTGTATGATGTCATGCAGCTTCTGAATGATTTTCTTGCGATCTATAGCAGAGGTAGTTAAGCCAAGATCAAATGCTTGTTGTGCTGCAGAAAAAGCGAGATCAACATCAGACTGATTCGCCGCTTGAATTTGGTGTATTTCTTTTAAATCAAATGGATTAAAATTTTGTATGACACGCTCTGAAGAGCCTTTTAACCAAGAACCGTTAATATACTGTTGATTTAAATTTGAATATCGCGTCATTTTATGTCCCTCTACATGCCACTTTTTACCCAATGGTCAACTATTTTACACAGTCGTAAAAAAAGCCTCCGGAGAGGCTTTCTTATTTTAATTAGTCACCAGTATAACCTTTAAGCTTCAAGCGGTAAGCATGAAGTAATGGTTCTGTATAACCTGATGGTTGTTCAGCACCTTTAAACACTAAATCATATGCTGCTTGGTAAGCATAACCGTCAAACCCAGGCGCCATTGGTGTGTACGCTGGATCGTTCGCATTTTGCTCATCTACAATTTTAGCCATACGTTGCATTACTTCTTCAACTTGCTCTTTAGTCACGATACCGTGACGTAACCAGTTAGCAACGTGTTGAGATGAAATACGTAAAGTTGCACGGTCTTCCATCAAACCAACGTTGTTGATGTCTGGAACTTTAGAACAACCAACACCCAAATCAACCCAACGAACAACATAACCAAGAATACCCTGAAGGTTATTTTCTAACTCTTTGGTTTTCTCTTCATCAGTCCAATTCGTATCAGTCGCTAATGGTGGAGTTAATAAATCATCTAAAGGTAATGCTTCAGTTTTTAACAACTCTTGTTGACGCGCTGAAACATTACATTGGTGATAGTGAATCGCATGAATTACAGCACCAGATGGTGATGGAACCCAAGCACAGCTCGCACCAGCTTCAGGATGCTCAATTTTGGTTTTATACATATCTAAAAGCATATCTGGTTTAGGCCACATGCCTTTACCAATTTGTGCTTTGCCACGTAAGCCTGCTTGTAAACCAACCATCACGTTACGGTTTTCATATGCAGGGAACCAAATTTGAGATTTAACTTCACCCTTACGAACGAATGGACCTGCTTCCATAAAGGTATGGATTTCGTCACCTGTACGGTCCATAAATCCTGTGTTAATGAAGATGGTACGATCTTTCGCTTGAGCAATACAGTTTTTCAAGTTTACAGAAGTACGGCGCTCTTCATCCATGATCCCGATTTTAAGCGTTTTTGCTGGCAAACCTAGAGCTTGTTCTGCACGCTCAAATAGTTCAACTGCAAATGCAACTTCTTCAGGGCCATGCATCTTAGGTTTAACGATATACATAGAACCTTTACGAGAATTCTTAATTTCGTTTTGACCTTTGATGTCAGCAAACGTTAACAACGGTGTGATCAATGCATCCATGATACCTTCATAGATTTCTTGACCATCCACAAGGATCGCCGGGTTTGTCATCAAATGACCAACGTTACGAAGAAGCATCAATGAACGACCGTGTAAAGTTGTTTCGCCACCGATCAGATTCTTGTGGGTACGGTCTTTGTTTAAAGCACGAGTAATGATTTTACCATTTTTCTCGATTTTCTCTTCCAAAGTACCCTTCATCAAACCTAACCAGTTACGGTAGCCTTCAACTTTTTCTTCAGCATCAACCGCAGCAATTGAGTCTTCCAAATCTTGAATCGTTGTTACCGCAGATTCTAAAACAAGATCTTTTACGCCAGCAGCATCCGTTTGACCAATTGGGCTTGTCGCATCGATTTCAATGATGACATGCAAACCATTATTTAATAAAACGATTTCTGTCGGCGCAGACTCTTCACCATTAAAACCTACAAATTGAGCTTCTTTAGCCAAATTCGTTGTGCTGCCATCTTTAAGCGTTACCACTAATTTTTTTGCTTCAACAGCGTATTTCGTAGCATCCGCATGTGATCCATTTGCTAAAGGGAAAGTTTCATTTAAGAAATTTTTAGCAAAAGCGATAACTTTTTCGCCACGAACAGGGTTATACCCCTTACCTTTTTCCGCACCGCCTTCTTCCGAGATGACATCGAAACCATACAATGCGTCATATAAAGAGCCCCAACGAGCATTTGCAGCGTTCAAGCAGTAACGTGCATTACGTACAGGCACAACCAATTGTGCACCCGCCAATAGTGCGATTTCTTCATCTACATTTTCAGTTGTAATTTGAAAATCTTCTACTTCTGGTAATAAGTAGCCAATTTCTGTCAGGAAAGCTTTGTAAGCTCCTAATTCAAATTTATTATTGCGGTGCCATTCATCAATTTTCGCTTGAATGTCATCACGCTTAGCCAAGAGTGCTTTATTTTTTGGGCTAAGATCAACAACGACTTGTTCAAAGTTTTTCCAGTAAGTTTCACTGTCTAAACCAGAACCTGGTAGTGCTTCATTTTCGATGAAATCGTAGAGTTCTTTAGCAATCGCTAACTTGCCTTTCTGAATACGTGCAGTCATTGTCTTTCCTGATATTGCTACTTTTTATACAAGAGAATCTAGTATACCCATTTATAAATTGCTGAATAGTAATATCACATTGCTAAATAGTGATCATTTATTATAGACACCAATCAGATGAGACTTTTGATCTATTACTTATTGAGTCGTTTTAATTCAACAATCTAATTACAGTGTATAAAGTTTTATAAAGGTAGAAATTAGACTTAAGTGCCAATTTCCATCAAATCTGATTTAATTTAAACCAATATGTCTATTTTCTCTACGCTTTTAAGCGACGATTTCAAATTTATTCCACTCCAAATAAAAAAACCCAAACATCATCTGTTTGGGTTCGTTTTTGAATTTTCACATTTATTCTGCAGGCATATCAATTTGTCGATGCGCAGATTGTAAATAGTCATCTGATTGCATTTCGAGTAAGCGTGAACGTGTGCGTTCGATTTCAAACGCTAATTTTTCGCCACTATATATATCAATGATACTGGCATGTGAGGTTAGTAATAATTTAACACCACGATCATAGAACTCATCGACTAAATAAATGAATCGGCGTGTTCCTTCTGATAAATAATCATTCAGATCGGGAACATTACTGACTAGGACAGTGTTATAAGTGTTCGCAATTTCGATAAAGTCCGCAGGACTTCGTGGCTTCATACAAAGTTCAGAAAACTCACACCACAATACATCTTCAGTATGACCAATTGTATCGACATTACGTCCATTAATGATGATCGGTTCTTCACTCACATTTTGAGCACTGGTTAATGCTGAAAAACGTTGTGCCATCCATACCTGATTATCATGGCTTAAAGGTGATTTGAACAACTGCGCTTGTTTCAGTACACGCAAACGATAGTCAACACCTGCATCCACATTCAAAATGACACAATTCTTTTTTACCATTTCAATCGTTGGAATAAAGCGGTCGCGATGAATACCGTTCTTGTATAAACCATCTGGTGCAATGTTTGATGTCGCAACAAGTGTAATTCCACGAACAAATAGCTTTTGGAATAAATCACTTAAAATCATCGCATCCGTGACATTTGATACAAAGAATTCATCAAAACAGATCACAACCGCATCTTTGTAAATTTGATCAGCAACGATGTCGAGTGGATTTTGCTGTCCTGAATTTTTATTTAACTCTTTATGCACATATTGCATAAAATGATGGAAATGCATACGCGTCTTACGACGGAATGGTATCGCATCATAAAACTGGTCCATCAACCAAGTTTTTCCACGCCCAACACCACCCCACATATAAACACCCTTCGGGGCTGTTTGACGGCGAAAACGTCGAAACGCTTTTTTAGAAGCTTTATATCGTAAGATCAGTTCTTCCCAAACACGATTAAGTTCATGTACAGCTTGAGCTTGAGCATCATCAGGCATAAATTGTCCTGACGAAATTGCGTGAGCATAACGTTCTGCAGGTGATTGCGGAGTGTGACTTAAACTATTTTGCGAAGAATGAGAATGGAACATAGATATTGATTACTTTTTTAGGCCGTCGGAAGTATAACGAATATTTAAAAAAATGATAAATAACACTTTGGCATATACCATTTGAGCATACATGCTGAGGTTATTTCCCATACTGTCGTGGACTTTGTCCAAACCATCTTTTAAAAGCATGGTTAAATGCTGCAGGTTCTGAATATCCAAGCATTTCAGCTATTACTTCGATTGAATACTCTTTGTACTCAATTAATCGAAGCGCTTTCTCTCGAATGAGTTGCTCCCGTATTTGCTTATAGCTTGTATCCAGTTGGTTAAGCTGATGTCGCAAAGTACGCTCTGGAATATTCAATGCTTGAGCAGTTTCTGCCATTGTTGGAATCTGCCCCGTTTGTAAATCCAAATAATCGTGAATTCTTTGAATCAACTGGTGTTGATTCAATTGTTGTGCATTCAATCTTTCGATTTCAGCATTACATCTTTGTTGATGGACATTAAATGTGATTTGATCAGCTGAAGGCAACTTCAATTCTAAAATTTCAGCATCAAAAATCAGTCGAAATTTCTCTTGTTCAAACCGAACTTGTTCACCGAAATAATTCAAATACTTGTTCAAAAAAATGGATTCTTTCGGTCGTGAAAACGGCAATTCAATCTGCACTTCAGGAAAGGGCAATCCTATCATTTTGTAGATATCTTGCACGAATTTAACCGTACCTGAAATTTCACATTGAGCCCTGAACTCATCAACTTCACTTTGTAAATTGAGTGGCTCATAACATAAAGCCGCATAGACACTCGTCTGCTCTAATGTAAGCCTACCCGATAAATGGGTAAGCGCTTGATAGCGTATTCCATTTGTGAGAGCCGCACCGACATTCGAGCTTGTGACCAACAGCATGAGAAGCGGACCATAGCCTGCGAGCGCATAATGTTGACCGACATCCAAACCAAGCAGCGGGTTAACCCCTTTAGCAATAATTCTTTGAATCATTTGTTCTAATTCAGGTTGAATCGTTGAACTCGGATCTAAGGCATCCGCCTTTAAACCGACAGCTTCCAATCTTTCGTCCACATTTATTCCGACCTGTCGCATGCCCTGTATGAGATACAACAAACCGAGAATCGACCTTTTCATAAAACAGAATTTTAAAATTAAAGTTGCATATGTTTTACCCTAAAAAAAAGGGAAAGAATATTGCCGAAAATATCAATATTAAATGTCAATGAAATCATGTCAGTTTCAGTCCAGACTGCTTATGATAGCTTCAAATAATATAAACGAGTATTAAAATGGAAATTACATCAGATCAGCTAGATACAAATTCAGTCGACTTAACTGAAACGCAACTCATCAAGAAAAATACTAAAATTGCGATTATCGGCGCCGGATTTGGAGGATTAGCCACAGCTATTCAACTTCTTAAACGCGGTATCAAAGATTTTGTTATTCTTGAAAAAGCTACAGATGTAGGTGGTACTTGGCGTGAAAATCAATACCCGGGTGCTGCATGTGATGTGCAGTCTCATATGTATTCATTATCTTTTGCACCTAAATCTGATTGGACAAAACGATATGCTGAAGCACCTGAAATTTTTCAATATATTCAAGATCTTATTCAAGAATATGATTTAAAAAAATTTATTCAATTTGATACCGAAGTCATTTCGACACGCTTCGATGAGCAAGCTCATGCGTGGGAAATCTCCATCAAGAATCAAAGTGCTCTACGCAGTCAATTCCTTATTTTTGCCTCTGGTCCATTGCATATTCCTCAAATTCCAAAAATTAAAGGTATCGAAAAATTTAAAGGCGAAGTATTCCACTCATCATCTTGGAATCATGCTTATGACCTGAATGGTAAACGTGTAGCCAGTATCGGCACAGGTGGAAGTGCTATTCAATATATTCCTGAGATTGCACCAAAAACCAAACAGTTATACGTGTTTCAAAGAACTGCTGCATGGGTAATACCGCGCGATGAACGTGCTTATAATGCTTTAGACAAAAAACTGTTTGCCCAATACGACTGGTTTAGAAAATTGCATCGAGCGCGCTTGTATTGGTCAAATGAATCACGCGTAGTTCCGATTGTAAAACCTCAAATGATGCGACTGGGTCAAAAACTTGCAGAAGCTTTTATTCGCTTCCAAGTCAAAGATAAAGAAATAGCAAAAAAATTGACACCAGATTACACCATGGGGTGTAAAAGAATTTTGGTATCAAATCGATATTTCCCAACATTTAATCGCAAGAATGTAGAGCTCGTGACGGACAGCATCCAAGAAATTACTGAAAATGCGATTGTTACCAAAGATGGGCAAGTACGAGAAATAGATTGCTTAATTTACGGTACTGGTTTTATTACTGATCCACGAATTTATTTAAAAGATTTTAAATGTTATGGTGAAAATGGTATTGAGTTGAAAGAAGCATGGAAAGAGGGTGCTGAAAGCTACTATGGAATTTCTACCAAAGGATTTCCAAATCTCTTTCAACTTTTAGGCCCGAATACTGTTTTAGGTCATAACTCTGTAATTTTTATGATCGAATCTCAAGTGAATTACATTCTACAACTGATTGAAGCTGTAGAAAAATCCAAAACCAAAGCAATCGTGGTCAAAGATGTAGTCCAAGAAGAATTCAACCGTAAAATCCAAGAAAAATTTGCAGGCACAGTTTGGCAATCTGGCTGTGTGAGTTGGTATCAGCAAGAAGGCGGAAAGAATTTTTCACTTTGGCCGAGTTATACATGGAAGTATTGGCTAGAAACCAAAAATGCAAATCTAGCCGATTACCGTTTCTTGAATTAAATGAATAAAAAAATCAGCTCAATTGAGCTGATTTTTTTTACTGAGCCAGTGCTTTTTGAATATCATCTTCGATGCTTTCTGGTTTAGTTGTAGGTGCATATCGATTAAGCACTTTGCCATCTTTTCCAATCAAAAATTTGGTAAAGTTCCACTTAATTCCACTTCCTAAAATGCCTTTGCTGTTGTTGGTGAGATACCGAAAAATCACATGGGCTTCAGGACCTTTTACATCCACTTTAGCGAACATCGGAAAGGATACACCGTAATTTCTCTGGCAGAAACTACCAATTTCTTCATGCGTACCCGGATCTTGCCCACCAAATTGATTACACGGAAATCCTAGTACCTCAAAACCTTGATCTTTATACTTTTCATACAGCGCTTCCAACCCTGCAAATTGTGGCGTAAATCCACATTTGCTGGCTGTGTTGACTATCAATAGCACTTTACCTTCATAGTCCGAAAATTGCTTATTTTCCCCTTCTAGCAATTCTGCCTCAAATTGATAAATATTGGTCATGGATAGGTTTCCTCATCATTTTTTTCTTGGGTTTTTAATTCTAATGAAGCTGAGTTTACACAATAGCGAAGACCTGTAGGTTCAGGTCCATCCTCAAAAACATGACCTAGATGTGCGTCACAATGATGACAAACAATCTCAGTACGAATCATGCCATGTGAGTGATCGTCATGTTCTTCAATGACTGTTTGGTTGATTGGACGATAAAAACTAGGCCATCCACAACCACTGTCATATTTGGTTTCTGAAGTAAATAAAGGTTCGCCACAGCAACGACAAACATAAGTTCCTTCTTGTTTGGTATTCCAATATCGCCCTGTGAAAGCAGGCTCAGTTCCCTTTTGACGGGTAATGCGATACTCCTCTGGTGATAACTCTCTTTGCCATTCTCGGTCTGTTTTATTGAGTTTTCCCATGATTAACTCCTTTAAATCTTTGACATTCAATGTCATGCTTCAGTACCTTCATATTTACGCTAGAGCTTGAAAAATTTCTAGCTAAATTTCTACATAGATTGTGATATTTAGTAATCTATTTTTATTCACTCAAAAATAATTGGATGGGAATATGTCCGTTTTAGGTAACACTACTCCACGCGAAATTAAGAAATCGTCTAAGCTCGAGCATGTATGCTATGACATTCGTGGACCTGTGTTACGCGCCGCCAACGAAATGGAAGAAGCCGGACATAAGATAATTAAACTCAATATCGGCAACCCAGCGCCCTTCGGTTTTGAAGCACCTCAAGAAATTATCAATGATGTTGCGTTGAACTTACCAAATGCAATCGGCTATACAGACTCAAAAGGGATTTTCCCTGCCCGCAAAGCGGTTTGTCAGTATTATCAACAAAAAGGTATTTTCAATATGCATGTCAATGACGTGTATATTGGGAATGGTGTTTCTGAGCTGATTGTAATGGCTATGCAAGGCCTGTTAGATGACGGCGATGAAATGCTGGTACCAATGCCAGATTATCCATTATGGACTGCTGCCGTTAATCTTTCTGGTGGTACAGCAATTCATTATAAATGTGATGAAGAAGATAATTGGTATCCTGATATTCAGGATATGGAAAACAAAATTACGCCTAATACTCGTGGGATCGTGATTATCAATCCGAACAACCCAACGGGTGCTGTTTATCCACGCCATGTCTTAGAAAAAATTGTCGCTCTTGCAAAAAAATATGACCTGATTTTATTTGCTGATGAGATCTACGATAAGATCGTTTACGATGGAATCGAACATGTATCGGTCGCTGCCCTTGCGGGTAATCAACTGTGTATTTCATTTAACGGATTATCTAAATCCTATCGAATTGCTGGATACCGTTCAGGCTGGATGGCAATTACGGGTGATAAGACTCGTGCGGCAGATTATATTGAAGGTCTAGATATGCTCGCGTCAATGCGCCTGTGTGCTAACCATCAAGCTCAATACGCTATTCAAACTGCATTGGGTGGCTACCAGTCTATCAACGATTTAATTCGTCCAGGTGGTCGTTTGTATGAGCAACGCAATATTGCTTGGCAAATGTTGAATGAAATCCCAGGTGTAAGTTGCGTTAAACCTGAAGGTGCAATGTATTGTTTCCCTAAACTTGATCCTGTAGTTTATCCGATTCAGGATGATGAACAGTTTATGCTTGACTTCCTCAAAGCAGAAAAAGTGTTATTGGTACAAGGCACAGGATTCAACTGGCCTACGCCTGATCATTTCCGTGTGGTGTTCTTGCCTGCTGAAAATGAACTTCGTGAAGCGATTAACCGTTTAGGAAGATTCTTGGCGAAAATGCGTTAATTCAGTCGTTTTATGTGAATGATGTATTTAAAACCCCCAGATTTCAATCTGGGGGTTTTATATTTAATATTTTGATTATTTCATGATATTAATTTCATTTTGATTATATACAAGCACCCTTCTTTTCCTTTATCGTGATTAAGCATTATCCATGCACAATACTATAAAAAACATTTAGGAAAAAAGATGAAAAAGACGCTAACCGCACTGACTCTATCGATTGGCTTGTTATTACCCCTAACGAGCTTTGCTAAAAATAACGTTGTTGTCGTTGCAACTGGGGGAACGATTGCGGGTGCTGGTGCAAGCTCAACCAACAGCGCCACTTACACTGCCGCAAAAGTTCCAGTGGATGACTTACTGAATGCCGTTCCTCAAATTAAAGATTTAGCCAATGTGAGCGGCGTACAAGCAATGCAGGTTGCTTCTGAAAGCATTACAGACAAAGAATTACTTTCCCTTGCCCGCCAAGTCAATGATTTGGTTAAAAAGTCAGATGTAAATGGCGTTGTAATTACACATGGTACAGATACCTTAGAAGAAACCGCTTTTTTTCTTAATCTAGTCGTACAAACGGAAAAACCTATTGTTGTTGTCGGCTCAATGCGCCCATCGACGGCTTTATCTGCGGATGGCCCACTAAATTTATATAGTGCAGTTGCTCTGGCAGCAGACCCGAGTGCAAAAAATAAGGGGGTGTTCGTCCTTATGAACGATAGTATTTTTGCAGCTCGAGATGTGACTAAAGGCATTAATATTCATACTAATGCCTTTGTAAGCCAATGGGGAGCTTTAGGGACGTTGGTAGAATCTAAACCTTATTGGTTCCGAAGTTCTGTTAAGCGATTTAATCAGCGGTCAGAATTTAATATCGAGAATATTAAGGGTGATACACTCCCATTAGTTCAAATTGTCTATGGCTCTGGCAACATGATTCCTGATGCTTATCAAGCGTATGCCAATGCTGGGGTTAAAGCCATTGTCCATGCAGGTACAGGAAACGGTTCAGTCGCGAAAAATATTGTTCCCACGCTGAATCAACTTCAGCAAAGTGGTATACAAATTGTACGTTCTTCACGAGTGCCACAAGGATTCGTTCTCCGTAATGCCGAACAGCCAGATGACAAATATGGTTGGGTAGTTGCACATGACTTCAACCCTCAAAAAGCTAAAATTTTAACCGCGCTTGCTTTAACCAAAACCAAAGATGCAAAAGAAATACAACGCATGTTCTGGGAATATTAAGCCCAATTTTCATGTTATAAAAAAGTGCCGAATGGCACTTTTTTGATTGATATAAAATCGCCTTTATTCAAATCGAAGATAATTTGTGCGAATCATATAAAATATCGTGGATTCTCAGTTCTAAATCACTTTGCATGATAAAATACGCTCTGCTCTTGTAAAGGACTCATCTATGCAGTTTGTTCATCTCGGTGTTCATACAGAATTTTCTATTACTGAATCAATCGTACGTATACCTGATCTAATGAAGTCTGCTGTACAGGATTCTATGCCTGCACTCGCGATGACAGATTTATCGAACTTACATGCAGCAGTGAAGTTTTATACCTCGTGTCTTAAAAAAGGGATTAAACCTATTTTAGGAAGTGTGATTCGTTTGAATGATGAATCACATCGTATGACTTTACTGGCGATGAATAATGAGGGTTGGCGTAGTTTAACTGAAGTAGTATCGCGCGGCTTTATTGAAGGACAACAACTCAGTATCCCGTGTGTAAAAAAAGAATGGGTGTTAGAACAAGCGCCGGGCATGATTGCACTTTTAGGGATTAAAAGTGATGTTGGAGAAATGCTGTGTTCAAGTAGCCCTGAAAAAGCTGAACCCTTACTTGAAGCTTGGATCGAAAAATTTGGCAATCGTGTTTATTTAGCACTCACGCGTACCAATCGCCCACAAGAAGAAGATTTTATTATTGAAGCTGTTAAATTAGCCGCAAAATATCAAATCGGTGTTGTCGCTCATAATGATGTTCATTTTATTAGAGAAGAAGACTTTGAAGCCCATGAAGCGCGCGTCTGCATCGCAGATGGCTATGTTTTAGGTGATAATCGTCGTCCACGTACTTACAGCCCTGAGCAATATTTCAAAACAACAGCGCAAATGGTGGAGTTATTTGCTGATATCCCCAGTGCTATTCAAAATACAGTTGAAATTGCTAAACGCTGTAATGTGACACTTCGCTTAGGTAAATACTTTTTACCTGACTATCCAATTCCTGAAGGTCATACAATTGATACCTTCTTTGCCCATTTGTCTAAAGAAGGATTAGAAGAACGTCTTAATCACCTTTATCCTGTGGAGAAACGTGGAGAAGACTGGCCTGAAATTCGCAAAGAATATGACGATCGTTTAGATTTTGAAATCAAGATCATTAACTCGATGGGATTCCCAGGTTACTTCTTGATTGTCATGGACTTCATTCAGTGGTCCAAGAACAATGGCGTACCTGTAGGCCCGGGTCGTGGTTCAGGTGCAGGCTCATTAGTTGCATACAGTTTAAAAATTACAGATTTAGATCCACTGCCATACGGACTTCTTTTCGAACGTTTCTTAAATCCTGAACGTGTTTCGATGCCAGACTTTGACGTGGATTTTTGTATCGCAGGTCGAGATCGTGTAATTGATTATGTAGCACGAACTTATGGGCGTGATGCTGTATCTCAAATTGCAACATTTGGTACGATGGCAGCGAAAGGCGCAATTCGTGATGTTGCACGAGTTTTAGGTAAGTCTTACGGCTTAGCAGATCGTATTTCTAAAATGATCCCGACTAAACCTTTAGGTTTAAGTTTAGAAGAATCTTTAGAAGCAGAACCACAACTTAAAGATATTGTAACCAACCCATCCAACCCAGATTATGAAGATGCTTCAGAAATCTGGGAAATGGCGCTTAAACTTGAAGGAATAACGCGTAACACTGGTAAGCACGCAGGTGGTGTTGTAATCGCACCGACCAAGATTACGGACTTCTCAGCTGTACTGTGTGAAGAAGATGGTACTGGTCGTGTCGCTCAATTTGATAAAGACGATGTTGAAGCGGCAGGACTTGTTAAATTTGACTTCTTGGGGTTGCGAAATCTTACTGTAATTGAAGATGCTATTCAGCACATTAACCAACGATTAAAGTTTGATATACCTCTAAAGATTGAAAATATTCCGCTGAATGACAAAGCAGCGTATTCAATATTTGCCGAAGCAAATACCACTGCTGTATTCCAATTTGAATCCGTGGGCATGAAAAAAATGCTCAAGGAAGCACGCCCAAGTAAATTTGAAGAAATTATTGCCTTCGTGTCATTGTACCGCCCGGGCCCAATGGATCTAATTCCAGACTTTATTCATCGTATGCATGGTGGAGAGTTCGAATACTTACATCCCCTATTAGAAGGTGTCTTAGAACCTACCTATGGGATTATGGTATATCAAGAACAGGTTATGCAAGCAGCTCAGTATTGTGCAGGATATAGTCTAGGTGGTGCGGACTTACTTCGTCGTGCGATGGGTAAAAAGAAACCTGAAGAGATGGTTAAACAACGCCAAATCTTTATTGAAGGTGCTGCAAAAAAAGATATCGATGAGCAAACGGCGAACCATATCTTTGACTATATGGAAAAATTTGCAGGCTATGGTTTCAACAAGTCACATGCTGCAGCCTATGCATTGGTGGCTTATCAGACGGCTTGGTTAAAAGCACACTATCCTTCTGAGTTTATGTCCGCTGTACTGACTTCGGAAATGCAAAACACAGACAGTATTGTATTTTTGATTGATGACTGTCGTAACAATGGTCTCGATGTGTTACCACCTTCCGTCAATATGTCGATTTATCAATTCCATGCAATTGATGAAAAAACCATTGTATATGGTCTAGGTGCAATCAAGGGTGTTGGTGAAGCAGCAATGCAATCTGTCATTGATTCACGTAAGCAACTTGGACCTTATAAAGATTTATTTGATTTCTGCCATCGCATTGATCTGAAGAAAATTAATAAACGTACACTTGAAGCTTTGATTCGCTCAGGTGCATTAGATTGTCTCGGCCTTGAACGCGCGACTTTAATGGCTCAATTGCCTGAAGCTGTACAAGCTGCCGAACAAGCTCGTTCAAATCGCGAAACTGGCATTATGGATTTATTTGGTGAAGTTGAAGAAGTTCAACGTAAACCTACTAAACCTGTAAAACCTTGGTCTGATGAAGTCCGTTTAAAAGGTGAAAAAGACACCTTAGGTTTATACTTAACGGGACACCCGATTGATGTGTATCGCCCCGAGTTAAAAGCATTTATTTCTAACAAAATTAATGAGCTGACTCCAACACGTCGTGGTGTGACTACAGTATTTGCCGGCTTGGTTGTGGATGTCGCAAATTTCCCTAACCGCATGATGATCACACTCGATGATGGTACTGCTCGAATTGAAGTCTCAGCAAATCATGAACGCTTCCAACGTTTTAAAGATATTATTGTGAATGAAAGAGTGATCGTGATTGAAGGTGAAATTTATGAACGTGAAGGCTTCGATCGTCCGATGGGACGCCTTACTAAGGCGTTTACATTAAACGAAATTCGTCAAAAACGTGCGAATCACATCCTCATCAAATTACAACCTGAGCATATTCAGCCAAATCTTGGTCAAGAGCTTTCACAGATCATTCAACCATTTTGTGATGTAGATATGTGTCAGCATGTGCCATTACAAGTACAACTCGACTTTCCATATGCAACGGCTGATTTTCATTTACCACCACAATGGAATGTCGCACCACTCGATGACTTATTGTTCAAACTGCGCGACTATTTTGGTAAAGAGGCCTTACATGTGGAGTATCATGTCAAGTCAAAAGCTGCACGTTCCCACGCCGCAGAACCAAAATCAGAACCAGTCATCACATCACATGCCTATCCACCTGACCAGATCAGTATGGATGAAGCAATGGATCAATACATGACGGAAGTCAGTCAATACTCTTAATTTTGGAAGATTTATGAATTTAATTGATAATGCTGCTGTCTCAGCGCATTTGTCTCATGTGCGTATTGTCATGGTGAATACTACCCTGCCTGCGAATATCGGTAGCGCACTTAGAGCAATGAAAACCATGGGGCTTTCAAAATTGGTTTTAGTTGCACCTAAAACTTATCCTCATCCTGATATTGATGCACTTGCAGCAGGTGCAACCGATTTAATTGATCAGATTCAGATTGTAGAAACGCTTGAAGAAGCCATCGCAGATTGTCATTTAGTCTTTGGTACAAGTGCTCGTAGCCGAACTATTCCATGGCCTTTATTAGATGCTCGACCTGCTGCTGATAAATCTATGCAAGCGGTGATCAAAGAACAACAAGAAATTGCCGTAATATTTGGGCGTGAAGATCGCGGATTAACCAATGAAGAATTGGCTATGGCGAATTACCATGTGACCATCCCTGTGAATACAGACTATGGCGTACTCAATGTCGCTCAAGCCATTCAAATTATTTGCTATGAAATGCGAATGGCGACCACGGCTCTCATGGAACAAGTTGAAGATCCTCAAGCTGTTATGAGAGTGACTGATGAAGACTCTATGCATTGGGATGAGCCGTTGGTAACACATCAACAGATGGAACAATTTTATCCTCATTTTGAAAAAATGTTGCACGAAATCGAGTTTTTAGACCCAGAAAACCCACGATTATTGCCTTTACGCTTGCGTCGCTTATTCGGACGTATACAATTAGATCGTATGGAGTACCATCTTCTTAGAGGTATTTTCAGTCGTGTTCAGGCATTGAACAATGGCACATGGAAAAAGTCAGATTCTAAAGAGAAATCAAAAGATGCTTAAACAGCTTAAAGAAGATATTCAAGCTGTGTTTGCCCGCGATCCTGCGGCGCGCAACACATTTGAAGTTTTAACCACTTATCCTGGAATTCACGCACTGATTATGCATCGTGTTGCGCATGAGCTTTGGAAAAAAGAGTGTAAAACTTCTGCCCGCATGCTGTCTTCTTTTAGTCGTTTCGCAACTGGTATCGAAATTCACCCAGGTGCCAAAATTGGTAAACGTTTTTTTATAGATCACGGTATGGGTGTGGTCATTGGGGAAACAGCTGAAATTGGTGATGATGTGACGCTCTATCATGGCGTGACATTAGGTGGCACCACTTGGAATAAAGGCAAACGTCACCCAACTTTAGAAGATGGTGTAGTCGTTGGCGCAGGTGCGAAAATTTTGGGACCATTTACCGTGCATAAGAATGCGAAAGTAGGTTCAAATGCTGTGGTCACTAAAGAAGTCCCTGAAGGTGCTACTGCCGTAGGCAACCCAGCGCGATTTATTATCAAAAATCAGAAAAAAGATTTGGACAAAGAATCTGAACGACGCAATTATGCAGAAAGCATCGGTTTTCAGCCTTATGCGACAACCCAAGATCAATCAGATCCTATGTTAGAAGGTATGCGAGTATTATTGGATCGTATACAGCACAATGAAAAGCGCATGAACACTCTATGTCAGCGACTTTCATTACTTGATCCTACATTTAATAACGCTCAAAGTAATGGACAACCATTTAGTGCTGAAGAGTTAAAAATTATTGACGAAGTTCGTCGTGAGTGCGAAGCTCAAACTGCACAATCAAAAGCTTAATGTATAAGTTTGACTAAGTTAGGTGAATCTGAGTTGCATGTTGTTTCGTCTTTTCATAGACTCAGATACAACCTGAACTAGAATTTAAAAACATAATATTGGAAGAAAATATGACGATTAAGCCCCTTATTGCCACCATGATCGCTGTTTCATTATTGAGTGCTTGTAGCTCTCCAGCAGTAAAAAAACAATCTAAAACAAACGATCCAATCGTCTTTTCTGAGCCTGATTTAAGTGCGCCATTTTATGCATTAAATCCTTTTAATTATAGCCAACCACCAGTATTCGAGCTTGAACTAAAAAAAGCTGCTGCTGCACCACTTCAAAAACTTGAGGTGACTGATCCAAATAATCCAAACAGAAAGATGATCCTCGACCAAAACAAATTAATCGTACCGACTGTGAATAGTTCACAACGTGCGATGAAATACACGGTTTTAGCGGGTCAAAATGAAATCGATATTACAGAAATTGATGACTTCCTCCAGATGGTTGAAGGTAAAGCACGTCACTATCCTCCTCGCTTTACAGATCGTCAAGAACGTCGCGGTTTTGAAGCTAAATTACGTGAAGTTTCAGCTCAACTAGATACTTTAGCAGCGAAAGATAACGCGTCATTCGATATCCTAATTCGTGCATTTAAAGCAAGTATATTGGGTCGTAACCTTGATCTTGGTTCTGCTTACACCACTAAATCTTTAAAATATGCACAACAAATCCTTAAGATCAACAAAGAAGACGCTGAAGCGAACTTCTGGTTTGGTTTCTCTTTGTCTGAAGGTGGTGGTCAAAAAGAAGCTATTCCATATATCGATAAGGCCATCAAAGCGGGTGTTCAAGAAGCTTATCTCGTAGCTGTTAATAACTACCTCGCATTGAGCCAAAAGAAAAATGCAATCACAACTTTAAAAAATTACAAAGTGAAATATCCTGAAGAAACTGAAGTTGCTGACCGCTTGATTCAAGAAATTGAGAAACAAGGTCGTTACAATGTTTGGCAAATTTTAAACAATCCAGCGAAATCATAATCTTATTAAAAAAAAAATAGACTGATCATTCAGTCTATTTTTTTAGCACTTATTTTTATCTCCCTAAAAATAACGTATGCTCAGCGTTAATGATTCATGCTGACAGTTGAAAATATGTTTATGATGAACAATAAATACATCGGCGTCCTACTGCTCGCAACACCACTATTTATGACAGGCTGCCAAGTCGTCAGTGTAAAAAATCAAGCGCTTAATGTTTCGATCGCGAATGAACGAGATAGCATATTAACGCGTAAAAAAATGAGTGAAGCGAGTCTGAATGTCCTCTCCATGACAGGCAGTGAGGCTGAAAGTTGCTCTAATGATCCAGATAAATGCGTATCTGATCTAAAAAAAATAAAACAAATTCAAGATGAACAACTTTATTCAACTGCAAGTGAAGCATATTTGACACGGGCATTAACCCTCAGTAATTCTTCTGATTGTAATACCAGTTTAATTAATAAATATCAGTCAGAAGAAAAGCAAAAACTTCATCAAGAAAACTATAGTCAATGTCTTGACCAACAGTTAGCAATGCTTGATAAAAGTATTCGTTATAGTTATGCCTATCTATTCAAGACAAAACGCCAACCAAGCGACCGTATTTTCGATAATAGACAAGTTCAAATACGAGATTTCTACAATCAAGCCTTGGCGAAAATGGTGATGACCTATGGTATGCGCTATACGGATGAAAAAGTTCCCAAACAAATAAAAATTGGTCAAAGCATTTATACCGTCAACTATGACCATTACCCTCAGATTGCTAATCGAAAATTAGATAGCCTGCTTTCAAGCTACAATCTCAATTTTAGCGGATTGCGTTCGATTAACCGTCGAGATGGTTTCGGTGCGGAATTTGTCGCAACGCTTCCAGCGCCAGAGCGAAATAGCGATTCGGGTAAATATATTGTAGATCCATTAAATCACGCTTATAAAAATGGTCGTAATCCTAACATTCATCCACCACGTTATCTTTCAGTCACGATGACCGCTGAGCCTGCGAGTCAAAGTAATGTAGAGGATATTCTGAATGACCCGCATTTCACCCTGAATATTTATGATCCTTATGGATTAGATCAATTAAAAGTAGGTGGAAAAGTTTATCCCTTAGCTGCGAATTATTCTGCACCTTATGGTTTGTGGCTTGCCGAAAATAACTTAGGTGCTGCCGCATATTTGAGTTTGATTGATCGTGACAATACAATCACAATGCCTCATCTCTTTATGCTCGAACCCTATAATCCAAACAAAAAAATTATTGTTTTGGTGCATGGACTTGCAAGCAGTCCAGAAGCTTGGATTGCATTAACCAATGACATTATGGGAGATAATGTTCTAAGAGAGCATTATCAAGTTTGGCAAGTATTTTACTCAACCAATATGCCAATTTTAGAAAGTCGCTTTCAGGTGAATGCGATCATTCAACAAGCATTTAATTCACTTGATCAATCTACAGCATCAGCTAAAGATGCAGTTCTGATTGGACATAGTATGGGTGGTATTATTTCAAGATTATTGGTGAGCCAAGCTGATTTAACACAACCTGCATTGTCTCAATTAAAAAATTCTCAAATTAGCCGCTTTAAGAATGAACCTTTATTTAAAGCTCGTTTACAAATCAAACCTGTGCCACAGTTCAATCGTGCTATTTTCTTAGCAGCACCTCATCGAGGTACAGATTATGCTGATCGTTGGTTTACACGAGCTGCGCGTAAAGTGATCAAGTTGCCAGGTGCATTTTTGGGTGCATTTGCTGAATCGCTCTCAGATAAAGATATTAATATTAAACATTTTGTCAAAGACTTAGGTCATGGGTTGATTCAAAATGGTCCGAGTGATCTGAGTCACAACTCTCCTTTCACCAAATTAACCTCACCTGTGACGCCAATTAAAGGATTTAAATTTCACTCCATCATGGGGAATGTGACTGAGAGTAAAGATCCTACTGTTATGTCAGATGGGATCGTGCCTTATCAGAGTGCGCATCTTAAAGGGGCACAATCTGAGATTATTATCAAAGGTGGTCACTCAATTCAGGAAACGCCTGAAGCTGTTTTGGAATTAAGACGAATCCTAAGACTTCATTTGACAGAGCTTGGAATTGCCAAATAACGATTTCCTTTAGCTTTTATCAGCCGATGTATCAAAGATGCATCGGCTTTTTGTTTTTATAGTCCCAAAGGACGACTTTTGAATCCCACTCATATTTTTAACTACCTTCTCCATAAAATATTTGAGAAAAAATGGATAACGATTAGAACAAACTGGATAGCCTGACTCCGTTAATCACTGTTCAATAGATTCAAACATAAATGAAATCAAGTGATATAAGGAGTTAGACCATGGGATCTCGTAGCAGCATCGAATGGCATGATTTTATTGAAGGATGTATCGATTTTCGACCAGAGGATGGCGTCTATCGTATCGCACGTGACATGTTTACTGAACCAGAACTTTTTGATCTAGAAATGGAAATGATCTTTGAAAAGGTGTGGATCTACGCGTGTCATGAAAGTGAAATTCCAAAACCAAATGACTTTGTCACTGTTCAAATTGGTCGCCAACCGCTCATCATTAACCGTGATGGTCAAGGTAATTTAAATGCAATGGTCAATGCCTGCGAGCACCGTGGTGCTACATTGACCCGAGTTGCTAAAGGTAATCAATCCACATTTACCTGCCCGTTCCATGCTTGGTGTTACAAATCGGATGGTCGCCTCGTAAAAGTTAAAGCTCCTGGTGAGTATTGTGATGACTTTGATAAATCATCACGAGGTCTAAAAAAAGCACGTATTGCAAGTTATAAAGGATTTGTCTTCGTTAGTTTAGATACAACAGCTACAGACACCTTAGAAGATTATTTAGGTGATACACGTGTTTTCCTTGATCTTATGGTTGAACAATCACCTACAGGTGAATTAGAAGTTTTACCGGGTAAATCAGCATATACCTTTGCTGGAAACTGGAAGCTACAAAATGAAAATGGTGTAGATGGCTACCACGTAAGTACTGTTCACTATAACTATGTCTCTACAGTTCAATATCGTCAGCAACTGAATGCACAAAAAGGGACAGGACCAAAGGACACACTTGATTACAGTAAATTAGGTGCTGGTGATGACACAACTGATGATGGTTGGTTCTCATTTAAAAATGGTCATAACGTTTTGTTTAGTGACATGCCTAACCCAACTGTACGTCCTGGTTACGCAACTGTGATGCCATATCTGGTTGAAAAATATGGTCAAAAACGTGCTGAATGGGCAATGCATCGTCTCAGAAACTTGAACTTATACCCAAGCCTTTTCTTTATGGATCAAATCAGTTCGCAACTTCGTATTATTCGTCCAGTTGCGTGGAATAAAACTGAAGTCATTAGCCAGTGTATTGGTGTTAAAGGTGAGTCGGCTGAAGCACGTCGTAACCGTATTCGTCAATTCGAAGATTTCTTCAACGTATCGGGCTTAGGCACACCTGACGATTTAGTCGAATTCCGTGAACAACAGCGTGGTTTCCAAGCTCGTTTAGAACGCTGGAGTGACATTTCGCGCGGTTATCACAAGTGGAATTATGGCGACAGCCCGAATGCTCAAACATTAGGGATCAAACCAGTCATCACGGGTACTGAAATCACTCAAGAAGGTTTATATGTCAATCAACACCAAGTTTGGCGCGATCTCATGTTAAAAGGCATAAAAAATAAAGCACTTAAACTCACTGAAGATACTTCTGAACCACACGAATGCCCTGCATCACAAGCGACAACTGAGGAGGCTTAATCATGACACAAGCTCTTGTACATCAAGTTTCTCAATTTTTATATGAAAAATCTGCGCTTTGTGACAACTATGAATGGGACGCATATCTAGAACTCTATGACGAAGACAGCGAATACCACATTCCACAATGGATTAGTGACCATGAATACGTCACTGATCCAAACCAAGGGCTTTCATATATCTATTATGAAAACCGTGCTGGCCTTGAAGATCGCGTATTCCGTATAGGAACTGGTAAAGCTGCATCAGCTACGCCCCTTCCGCGTCTCATGCATGCGATTCACAACATCCGTGTAAAAACACTTGAAGACGGATTATTAGAAGTTAAAGCGGGTTGGTCGACATTCTATAACCGCCAAGGTTTAGAAGGCTATTTTTACGGTCATGTCACTTATATCCTTCGTCAACATGAAGACACTTTCCGCATTCGTAAACAGCACACCATTTTGTTGAATGACAAAATTGATTCTGTGCTCGACTTCTACCACGTTTAAGGAGTAAAAGAATGAGTCATTCTGTTGCACTCAACTTTGCAGATGGTAAAACGTTCTTTATCTCTGTGAATAATGATGAGCTTTTACTTGATGCTGCGTTCCGTCAAGGTATCACATTGCCTTTAGACTGCCGTGAAGGCGTTTGCGCAACCTGTCAAGGGCAATGTGAAAGTGGCAATTACACTCAAGATTATGTCGATGAAGAAGCATTAACCGAACGTGATCTGGCAGAGCGTAAAATTTTAGCTTGTCAAACACGAGTGCAATCGAATGCTGCATTCTATTTCGATCATGACTCAAGTTTCTGTAATGCTGGTGAAACACTTCAACTCGAAACCAAAGTGACTCACGTAGAATTAGTCTCTGAAACTACGGCAATCATTCATGTAGATGCCAGTCAACATACGCAGAAAATTGATTATTTACCGGGTCAATATGCTCGATTAAAAATTCCTGGTGCAAATGATTGGCGTTCATATTCTTTCGCCAATCTACCGAATGAAGGTAATCAATTACAGTTTTTAATTCGCTTACTGCCGCAAGGTCTCATGAGTGATTATTTGCGAGATCGGGCAAAAGTTGGCGATACCATTTTACTCGAAGCCCCTCTAGGTAGTTTTTATCTTCGCGAAGTGGAAAAAGAAAAGCCGTTGGTCTTTGTCGCAGGAGGTACTGGATTGTCAGCATTTTTAGGAATGCTAGATCAAATTGTGAAACAACCTCAAATTCCACCAGTACATCTGTATTATGGTGTAAACAAAGAGCAAGATTTGTGTGAACAAGAAAGGTTAAAAGCATACTCAGCTAAGATTCCACACTTTGAGTATCATCCCGTAATCGGACAACCTTCTAATGATTGGACTGGAAAAAAAGGATTTATCCACGAACATTTAGATCAATCGCAATTAAGCGAATCAGCATTCGATATGTATTTGTGTGGTCCGCCACCAATGATCGATGCTGTCAAAAATTGGTTAGCTGATCACCAGATAGACAACGGACGTGTTTACAGTGAGAAGTTTATTCAAAGTCATAGCTCAAGATAATTAAATGAGCTGATGACAATCACTAAGGACTATCGTTAATATTCTTTGCAAACGATAGTCCTTTTTTGTTCTAACGTTTGAATATATGGAAATTTTAAATGCAAAAAATAATTGTAAATGACGTTATTGATCGGGAAAAAATGTCCCCTTTACAATGGACAGTTTTCTTTCTGGGGTTTCTGGTTTTTTTCTGTGATGGATTAGACACTGGCATCTTAGGCTTTATTGCACCAGCATTGTTAGATGATTGGGGGATTTCAAAACCAGATCTAGCACCTGTGCTCAGTGCGGCCTTAGTAGGCATGTCGATCGGCGCTATTATCTCAGGACCATTATCAGATAAATTTGGACGCAAGGGTGTCATCGTAATGACGACTTTGTTGTTTTCAATTTTCACCATCATGTGTGGATTTGCTTCTAACACCCAAGAACTTATGATCTATCGTTTTATTACAGGGGTCGGACTTGGTGCGGCTATGCCGAATATCAGCACAATGGTATCCGAATACATGCCTCTAAAACGTAAAGCATTCCTGACCGGATTAGCAGGTTGCGGATTTATGTTAGGGATCTCAAGTGGCGGTGTCTTATCTGCGTTCTTATTAGAGAATCAAGGGTGGGCAAATGTCATTATTATCGGCGGTGTAATCCCACTGATTGTATTGGTATTTTTGATTACCAAGTTACCTGAATCACCTCAATACCTCATCAAACAAAATCGTCAAGAAAAAGCAAAACCAATTCTTGAGAAGATTCACGGTCAAACATTTGATCAAAGTACTGTATTTGTTCTACCTGAAGCAGAAGTATTAGATCCTAAACAAAGCCCTGTTAAAATTTTGTTTAGCAAATACTTTTGGGGTTCAGCAATGCTTTGGCTGTGTTGCTTTACCAGCCTAATGGTATTTTATCTGTTAACCAGCTGGATGCCGACTATTCTTAAAACCGCTGGATTCACAACAGAACAGTTTAGTTTAATTGCAGCGATTTTCCCATTCGGCGGTGTAATAGGTGCATGCTTTATGGGGTGGTATATGGATAAAGTTAATCCAAATACTGTGATTAAATATTCTTATCTCGCAGCATTTGTATTGTTCTTCGTTGCAGCATTCGTAAGCCAAAGTATTGTTTTACTCGGTATTGCAATTTTCTTAATCGGCGCATTATTAGTGGGTGCTCAATCATCACTACTTCCATTAACAGCACTGTTCTACCCTTCAGTGTGCCGCGGTGTAGGTGTTTCATGGATGCATGGTATTGGTCGTATCGGTGCGATCTTAGGTGCGTTCTACGGATCACTGATTTTTACTTTTGAATTATCTCTTGCAGGTATTTTCTATGTCCTAGCAATTCCGACATTTATTTCGTTTATTGCGCTCGCATTAAAAGGACTAAAACAACCTGAATCAGCCAATACTGCAACTGCAGAGGTAACGCAGTAATCTCAACTCAGTCATTAAAAAGCCCCAATCAAGGGGCTTTTTTTAAAACATAATTTTAAGAGTTTCACTCGGGAGAACCCCATATTTGGCTTTGTATTCTTGAGAAAATCGTCCTAAATGTCTGAATCCCCAGTCATAAGCCAATCTTGAAATGGAAATATTTGCATTGTTCTGCAGCAAAGCATGATGAATCTGTTCAAGTCTATAGTTTTTTAAATAATCCATAGGACTCATATGCAGCGCTTGTTGAAACTCACGGTATAAAGTCGATTTTGAAGTTCCCGATATCATGACTAAATCTGATGCATCCAACTCTTGATCAGCAAAACGATGGATAAACTCTCTGACCAACATGACTGGCTTCGGAAGCTGATACTCTTGGAGCGATCTTAACTCATTGGAATAATTATTGTGCTGGGTTAAAAGCAAAGCCTTAATCAAAAAACTTTCATAATCTTGAGAAAGCAGATTTAAACCATCAAAACGAGAATAATCTTGCCTGAGCGATAAACATTGTTGAATATTATTCCACCACAATCTTAGGAAGTTATCTTCACTAAATGGCATATCTGGCTCAAAAATCACCCGCTCTTTAACAGGTTTAGAAAGTAAATTGGAAAGTACAGATTTGACACTTTCTTCAGGAATCACCACTTGAAATTTTTTACAATTACGATGAATGATGAGTTCTTGCTGATCCTGACTAGAAACAATGATTCCATTATTACTATGTGATAAATGTGTTTCTCCATTCATACGCAATGTTTGCTGTCCATGAATAGGCAAACTGATACTGTATGCACCTAACTGCTGAATTTGAATAGACACATCTGTGCCATAACTGATACAGCCAATTGCCATTTTTTTACTCGGCAAGCGTATACCTGAATAATGAAAATCAAGCTGATCTTTACGAGCAGTTTCTAATTGATGTGAACCACAAATAAGGCTCATTAATCGTTGAGCAACATTCAATTCACGCGATGCGTGACTAAGATCCTTATGTTGGCTGAGTGTGATCATCCTGTTCACCTAGCTATTTTGAATCATGATAAATACTATAAAACATTTTTAATAATAATGTCGAAATAATGTCTCTTTGCTTCGACTAAATATTTACATATATTTTTGAACACAGATTAGTAAATTAAAAAATACTAATTTGGTATCTTATATTACTTAATAGGTATTTTTATTTTTTATAATATTTTCATTAACTTATATTAAAATCATAATGATAAAAAATTCGGTTTTATTTGACATTCAGCGATTATAGAGATAGATTTTTAAATAACGTCCTAAGGATAGGACTGATATAAATAAATGTAATTTTTTCAATTACTACTATAGCTATTAAATTTTAAAATTATTATTTCTGGTCTGAATATTGCTTCATTTATTTATATCGTAAATCTCATTCCATGATATCAATTTAACACTACTGTCATGGTACGGACTACTAATGAGCCAAAAGGATTCACAATGAACCAGCTTCATTCCTCTCAGCTAACTGGGCAAAATTTTAGTAATGAATCAATTTTCAACAGTCAAAACTTGGTCTTCAATCAAGCAGATTTGAGCGAAACTTGTAAAAATGTAGGGCAAATTTTTAAGCCTCATGCTCTAAAAGTGTTAAAATCAGCTAAAAATTTTAGTGCAAGCATGCATCATGTTCAAACTGGGGCTCTTTCTATCAGCCGCTTGGAATATGGCGCAGATGTATTGATCGAACCAGATCAACTTGAAAAGTTTTATCTTATTCAGATTCCTACTCGAGGCTATGCTGAAATTGAATTTGGTCAAGATAAATTTATTTCATACTCAGAAGTAGCGTCAATTATCTCACCTGACCAATCACTCAGAATGCGCTGGCGTGCTCACTCCCCTCAACTCATTCTCAAAATTTCAAAAGATGATTTTGCACATCATTGTCAGCAACATATCGTGAAATCTGAACAAAAAAATGTAATTTTTAATCCTCGACTTGATTTTACCACTCAATCTGGTGGTTATTTTCTGCAACTTTTGAGAACCATGATGGATGCACTTAAATGTGAGCATCATCCTCTCCACCACGCACTTGCATTTAAACAGTTTGAATCAAATCTATTTAATGCGCTTATTTATGGACAACCAAATAATGCTTTTTTTAAAGCAAATTCTCATCATGAGAAAAAATTAGCGCCCTACTTTATCAAACGTGCTGAAGCATACATTCACCACCACTTACATGAACCACTCAACATAGAAGTCTTGGCGGAACAATCAGGTGTAAGTGCACGAACACTCTTTGCAGGATTCAAAAACCATTTTGGCATTACCCCTATGGCATATTTACGTGAGCTTCGTTTTGAACAAGCTCATCTTGAACTGATGAATAATGAACATGCCACGGTCACTGATGTTGCATTTAAGTGGGGCTTTACTCATTTAGGTCGTTTTTCACAAGAGTACAAACGTCGTTATGGCGAGCTGCCATCATCAACGCGTAAGATTACACAAAATTCACTCTTCTCTTAATTTTATGTCTGTCAATAAAAAAGCCTGTGAAATCACAGGCTTTTTTGATTAGAAATGATGAATGTATCGAATTTGAAATCGATCGCCTTCAGTTCTATTTTTTGCATCATGCTCAAAATATGCATTTGCGACTACATGATTTTTTGGCGAGTGGCTATACATAAGTCCAGGTCCAACTGCCCACACACTTTCTTTGCGACCATCGACTTTTACACCATCAACTTTAGTATCGGTAAGCTGTTTTAAGTAGTATCCACTTAGACCCAACCGAATCTGATCATGTACAGCATATTCAGATGCTAGGTTAATGTGTACTGCTTGCCCCGCTTGGATGTCATCAACAGCACCAAAACCATAAGTTGGATCATCGTTTTTAAAATTATACAAATAATGAGCGCGTGTCGAAGCTGTCCATTTCGGATTAAACCAATACGTTGCAGCCCAATATGGATTGAAGGAAAATGCATTATTACCCGGATTAATATCACGGTTTTGCTGATATTCCCCTGTTGGCAAATTTATCTGTAATTCTATTCGATGGACAAATTTTGGTCCCTGTTCACCCATGACTGGATCAAACTGGAGAAATGGACCAATCATCAAATCTCCAAATCCACTTTTAGCTTTTAAGGCTTGATTATTTAAACCATCGTCAACACTGATTTTACTTAAATAAGGGATAAGTAAATTCAGACCTAGACTTGAATGAGCAGTCGGTTTATAGGTCGACATATAACTTAATTGCTCGACAATCACTTGATAATTTAAATCTGTTTTGGGCAACGGAAGCTTTTGTCCACTCGCATCTCTCAACTTGTCACTGTCATAATGTTGAAAATACGTTTGCGAATACCAACCAGATCCAGCTGGTAGTCCACCATCTAGAAAACTGGTCATACCCAAATTCACAGTCGGTAAATCATAAGCAAGAACATGTGATGAATTTGCTGTAGTAAACAAGGTTAAAACACTTAATATGATTTTATTTTTCATGTGTATTTCCCATAAAAAACCACGATTATTCATCGTGGTTTTTAAAGCAATGATTAAAGGTCTGGATGGCTCGCTGCAATTTGGTAACGACCAGCATGAAACACTAAGGGCTCACCAGCAGTTTGTTGATATTTTTGAATTTCACCGATAAAAATCAAGTGATCGCCACCTTCGTATTGCTGTACATTTTTACAAACAAGTGTAGCAAGTGCTTCGTTCAGTAATGGAACACCTGTATCACATTCACCATGATCAACTGTGGCAAACTTATCTTGTGCACCACGGGCAAAATGGGTAGAAAGCTGATGCTGCTCCTTCGTTAACATATGAACTGCAAAGTGCTCAGCTGCAACAAAATCGGGCAAACTTGGTGCTGTTTTCGACAAGCTCCACAATACCAGCGGTGGATCTAATGACAACGAAGAAAATGAATTGGCTGTCATACCCACTTTTCGACCATCCGTTCCACGTGTGGTGATTACAGTAACACCTGTGGCAAACTGACCAAGAAGATTACGAATCTCGCGAGGATTACTGATGTCAATCTCTTGCAGATTAATTTTATCTAATACATCCATTTTTAACACCTCAGTTCCATCAAGCCACTTGAGAAACTTGATCTGTTTCTAATAATTCTTTCGCTGCGTTTTCGTCAAACCACCACGGTGAAAAGTTACGTGGATCATCAAAATTATTAACGATCTGAGAAGCTAAATTGTGATTCTGAGAGGCTGCACCTAGTAGCTCAACAACATGAGGTTGAGGTGGAACCAATAAACTATTTGTCCAGCTCACGACTTTTTCAGCATATGACCAATATTTCTCAAACGTTGACTCCATCCAATCTTCAGTAAACGCTTGATTACCGTGTGCTAAGATCGCATCGAAATAAACCTTGCTACACTTAGCTGCATTATTTGATCCTTGACCTGTGATTGGATCATTCACCACCAATGCATCTGCCATACCAAATATTTTTTTACCAGAAGCCAATGTCATGACAGGTTTACGTACCGTTGGTGGGAAACGTCCTGCTAAATATCCGCCATGATCTGTCAGCGTTACGTCTTTACAACGCTCATATTCCCACGGCAAATGTTGTTTCAGAATTTCTAAGCTTTTATTTAAATGTTCTTCTGGTGTTTTAACTTCAGCCCAGCAATCCATAGGACCATTAGGAATCCCTTCAAAAACCATAATGTCACATGGACCATTTACTGTAAGCGCAGGAAAACAAAAATACTCACCCACCCCAGGAATAATATTAAAGCTCACTCTCGAGTATGGCGAAATTGGCTTCATTCCATTCACATAAGTCAAAGCCAATGCACGCTGAGGTTTGTCAAAAGTACTTCGTTCTGCGTCACGTACAAACTCTTTAACCACTTCACCTTTACCCGCAGCCAAGAGCACTAATTCATACTCGTCAGCCAAATGTTCTAATTCGTTTAGACCAACGTCTTGGAGAACAAACTTGCCTCCACGGCGCTGAAACTCTTCAAGCCAATAAGGCATCTTGACACGTTGATCAACAGATTGAGCATAACGCTCTAATCGCGCACTCCATTTAAATGCTCTTTCACCACTTGCTGGATCAACCAAAGCAAAACTAATACCTTCTACCGATGGACAATGCTCTTCCCAAAAATTTAGTCCTAAATCACGCTCAGTCTGTAACGCAGTATGGAACATACATTGACTAGACATGACTTTACCTTGACGAATCTCATCAGGAGTTTTATTCGATAAAATCGTGATGTCATATCCCTTATCCAGCAGTCCTAATCCAAGTTGAAGTCCTGACTGACCTGCACCAACAATTGCAATTTTTCTCATCTTTATTCTCCAATATTGAATTTATTCTGCTAAACGTGGTATTGCGGGTTGATTCGTTTCAGGCCCCATGACTGAATACCCACCATCTACCGCATAATCTGCGCCAGTCACAAAACTTGCAGCATCCGACAATAAAAAGGTCACTACATTTGCCACTTCTGCTGGATTACCCAAACGTCCCAAGAGATGATAATCACTTGCTACAGCATCAGCTTTCGCGCGATTTTGTCCACTCACTTCAGAAATCACTCTCGACCAAGTCCAACCCGGTGAAACTGAATTGACACGGATACCATCTGGCGCAAAATCCATTGCCATCGATTTGGTCAGTTGTAAAATTGCTGCTTTAGAAACTGGATATAACCATCGTCCCGTTTGAGCACATTGCGCTGAAATCGAGGTGAAATTCACCACTGACCCTTTATTTTTTTGCAAATCTTCATATACGGCACGCGTTAGCTCAACAACAGACACCAAATTGATATCTAATGCTTTTAACCAATCTGATCGTGGTGATTTGAAACCATCATCAAGATAGGTACATGCCAAGTTCACTAAATAACTGACTTCACCTAGATGATTTCTAATGCTATTCACCGCTTCATGAATTGCGATGTCTGAAGTTAGATCAGTTTGTATAAACATCACTTCATAAGGATATTGTGCAGCTATGGTTTTTCCGTAGTCATCAATGTCTAAAATGGCAACTTTAGCCCCTAAATTCACGAGACTTTGAACCACAGCCTGTCCAATCAATGTTGATCCACCACTGACAATGGCAACTTTATCTTTAATATTTAATTCCATTTTTTGCCCCATTTATTTTGATTATTCGATTGGCTTACCAGCACTCGACTCCCAACTTGGCATCAAGCCATTTGAAGGAATATCTTCATTTAAAAGTTTTTTCGCTGTTTCTACACCTGCAACAGGCAATCCTTCTGGATTAAGTAGTCCGATTTGGACAAGTACAGAAGCTTGATCCCAATAAATATGTTCGTGACAAAGTTTTGGACCTCTAAACTGAATGACCCCTAACATCGGAATTTCGACATATTTTCCAGTTGGTTTTACACCTGGTAATAACCAATCAATTTCAGTGTCGTGAGTGAAACTCATGATGAATTCATCCACAACCTGAGTAGATCCCACGGTTCTTGAAATTGAGGTGATTTTCATATCTTGAGGATTTTGATGTACAAAATGATATCGATAGAATCGCGCTAACTGACTATATCCCACACCACCTGTCAACGTTGGAATGTGATTCACATACGGTTGAGCGACCATCGTTGCCATAGTTGCTGGTACATCACGCGTGTCGAACTCATGTCTGATATGCTCTTCCCACAATGCAACTAAGTCGTAGTGAGGCCCAACCGTTTCATGTAATGCTGTTACAGTACGTTCATGGGCGAATCGCGCAGATGGTTTGTGATAATGATCGCTGTTCGGTCGTGCAAATGCGTGATCGACACCTTCATAAACATAGGCATAAATGTGTTTAAATTGTGCGCATGCTTCAGTGATTTGATTTCGCGCTTCAGCTGGACAGAATTGATCAAGTTCAGCCATGTGTAACACAAGCTTACCCTTCACATTCGAGAGTTCATCGAGCGCTTTGTCAATGCCTACACCGTAGTAAGCAACCGAACACGCTAAGTTATCAATACGGCATGCAGCCAAATATGCAAGCTTTCCACCAAGACAATATCCAACCACTGACTGACCCGTAGTCGTGTCACACGCATCTAAAGTCGTTAAAAAATCTAAACTTTCACGAATATCATTTACACCCTGATCTTCATCATATTGCTGATAAAGTTGAAAAGCTTTTTCAAAATCCTCAGGTGTATAACCTAACTCAATGTTGGGTGCAGTACGCCAAAATAGATCAGGGACTAAAACGGTATAGCCTTCCTCTGCGAGAAAGTCAGCTTTTGCTCGCATCGCTGCATTGATACCAAATATTTCATGACACAATACAATCCCTGGACCTTTCTTAGCTTCTGGGACTGCCAAATACCCTGTATAGCGATTCCCCGATTTGGTAGTGATCTCAATCGTTTGACCTGTCATTTTTTCTTCCCTAAGACATCGAATATGATCTGATCATGAAATGAAATGCGATAACAAACTGTCCAAAAGATGCGGAGACTATCCAGAGACTGCTGATTCTTTACACAAAGAATTTGCATAAATGGATATCGAATTTAATTATTCAATGAACGAAATTGAGTCGTTGGTTATAATATCGGTTCGACTCATTTATCTTTTGCTAAAAATAGATCTTATAATCGATTTACGCATTTTTTCTCATGCTAAGCTTGAGCAGTACTTCTTCGTTTCAAAATTTAACTACAGGTTTTTTTCAAAGATGACTTTAGATCAATCCAATATCGATCTTTCAACATTGACGCCAATGATGCAGCAATACATGACGGTGAAATTACAGCACCCGCATTCGTTAATGTTCTATCGTATGGGTGATTTCTACGAGTTATTTTTTGACGATGCGCATAAAGCCGCCAAAATTTTAGGGATTACCTTAACCCACCGTGGTAAAGCGAATGGACAACCGATACCAATGGCTGGAGTTCCGTATCATGCAGCAGAAGGATACTTAGCGCGTTTAGTTAAAAAAGGTGAAACCGTTGTTATTTGTGAACAACTTGGGGAAGTCACTGGTAAAGGACCTGTCGAACGTGGTGTAGTCAGAATTATTACACCGGGTACATTGACAGACGACGCATTGCTGAATGCCCATCAGAGTTCAAATTTAGTATCCATCTGTATAAAATCTGATGAAATTGGTATCGCCCTATTAGATCTCAGTGCAGGTATTTTTAAAGTCCAACAACAAAGTTTTCAAGCTGAACAACTTCCTCTAGAACTTGCGCGTCTTATGCCAAGTGAAGTTTTGATTGATGAGGATTTCAAGCATCCAGAAGTGGTTGAACAGATTAAGCAAATTCTTGATTGTCCCGTTACAAAACGCCCAAATGTAGACTTCAATCTGAATAATGCGCAAAAAACTTTATGTGATCAATTCGCCGTAAGTACATTATCTGGTTTTGGAATTGAACATCTTGAGTTGGCGAAAGCAGCTGCGGCAGCTTTAATTCATTATGCCAAAGATACCCAAAAGACGGCATTGCCACATATTCGTTCAATTCGACTTGAACAAAGCTCCGACTTTATTGCACTTGATCCTGTGACGCGACGAAATCTAGAGATTATTGATCCTTTGTTTGAGCATGGCACTTCATTATTTGATTTAACCAACCAATGCCAAACGGCTATGGGTAGCCGACTGCTTAGTCGAACGTTAATGCAACCGATTCGTGATACTGCGTTGTTGGATCAGCGTCTAGATGCGATACAAACCATATTATCTGGCTATCATGAAGCTCCAATTCGTCTGGTATTAAAAGAAATCAGTGATATCGAACGCGTACTCAGCCGTGTGGCATTAGGAAGTGCGCGACCACGTGATTTAGTGCAACTACGTCAAGCATGTGCTCAGATCCCATATTTACGCCATGCATTAGCACCAATGACCTCAACACAGCAATCCGCTTTAATCAATCAACTGAATGAGGAATTGGGTGACTTTAATGGTTTACATCATCGCCTCATGTCAGCCATTGTGGAAAACCCACCTGTTCTACTCAGAGATGGTAATGTCATTGCAAATGGTTTTGATCATGAATTGGATGAACTTCGTCAAATACGCGATCATGCAGGACAATTTTTAATTGATTTAGAAATCAAAGAAAGAGAAACAACAGGTATAAACACACTAAAAATCGGTTATAACCGAGTGAGTGGCTACTATATTGAATTAACTAGAGCGCAAGCAGAACAAGCTCCTGCCCATTATATTCGTCGTCAAACATTAAAAAATGCTGAACGTTATATCACCCCTGAATTGAAGTCTTTCGAAGATAAAGTGCTTTCAAGCGAATCACGTGCATTGGCTCGTGAAAAACTTTTGTTTGAAATGTTATTGGATGAATTACGTCAAGATATCGCCAATCTTCAAATGATGGCGAGCGCTATTGCTCAACTGGATGTTCTTACAAACTTCGCACATCTATCAAGATTATATAATTGGAATCGTCCGGAATTTAGCCCTGAAATTGGAATACACATTCAAGCAGGACGCCATCCCGTTGTTGAATCACTGATTAAAACGCCTTACACCCCAAATGATACTTATCTAGATGTACAGCATCGTATGTCGATTATCACAGGCCCCAATATGGGTGGTAAATCCACATTCATGCGTCAGACGGCGTTAATTACGCTCTTAGCATATTGCGGTAGTTTCGTTCCAGCGAAATCTGCCAAATTGGGACCTATTGATCGGATCTTTACGCGTATCGGTTCAGCAGACGATCTTTCTTCTGGCAAATCTACATTTATGGTGGAAATGACGGAAACTTCTCAAATTTTACATCATGCCACTCAACAATCTTTGGTATTGATGGACGAAGTAGGTCGTGGCACAAGCACTTATGATGGTTTATCATTAGCTTGGGCTTGTGTTCTTGATTTGACGCATCGCATTAAATGTTTATGTCTTTTTGCAACGCACTATTTTGAATTAACAGAATTAGGCATGGATCCGTGTATTGATAATTATCATGTCACTGCGCAAGAAGTGAATGGTCATCTCATCTTATTGCATAAGGTTCAAAAAGGTCCTGCAAGTCAAAGTCATGGTTTACAGGTCGCTAAACTAGCAGGTATTCCTCAAAACGTGATTAAAGAGGCTCAAGCTAAACTTAAAAAACTGGAGAAACTCCAACTGCAAACTCAACCTGTGCAAAAAGATCTGTTCTCTCAAGATTTATTTTCAAATAGTGAACCTGTAGAAAAAATTATTGAAGTTGAAAATGTGGTTGAAATTCATCAACCTTCTCAAGTTGAACAACTCCTTTCAGAAATTATTGTAGATGACTTAAGTCCAAGACAGGCTTTAGACCAACTCTACCAACTCAAACAATTACTCCAAAAATCTTAGTTCAAGCACACTCAATCAATAAGCCAGTCAACTGCTGGCTTTTTTTATTCATGATTTTTGAAATTCAGAGACAAAATGCCTAAGAATTTGGAAATCCAAGAGGTCTCATCATAAATATTACTGATTTAGTAGCATCCCCTATATTAAATATCAAGAAAAGGAATTGTTAGTTTCGTTCAATTTGCCTAAAATACAGCATTCGTTATTAGAACCATATTTTTTAGGTAGCTGACGCCATGACCTTTGTTGTCACTGAAAATTGTATTAAATGTAAGTATCAAGACTGTGTAGAAGTTTGCCCAGTTGACTGTTTCTATGAAGGTCCAAACTTTCTAGTCATTAATCCAGATGAGTGTATTGACTGCGCGTTATGTGAGCCTGAATGCCCTGCAAATGCCATTTTCTCGGAAGATGAACTACCTGAAGGTCAAGAAGTCTTTATCGAACTCAATGCTGAACTTGCAGAAAAATGGCCAAATATTACTCAGATTGGTGATCAGCCAGCTGACCGTGAAGAATGGAATGGCAAACCAAATAAATTGCAATATTTAGAAAAATAATCCAATGAGAGATCAGCTTCGGCTGATCTTTTTTATACCTAATTGGTACATTTATTTGCAATTTATACGCATTCTTGATAATCAATTAGCATAAAATAGAAACTTATTTGCTTTAGTAAAATTTATTTATAATGAAATTAATTTTGAAGGGCTTGTGCTCAATCAGTGCAATATCGTTGATATTGATTGGATGTACGTCCTCCCCTCAAAAAGGACGAACAATCGTCACCAATGATGGTCAACGCATATATATTCCACAAGAAAAAATAACCTATGAACGTCCAGCGCGACCAAAAGTCATGCCGAATTCTTATCGTGTTTGGCTGATGCAAGGTAATAACCAAGCTCAAGCACGAGAATATGAACAATACTTAGAACGTAATAATGTTGGCAATATTATCCCAAGTTTTGAATTATTTAAATCAGCACGTGCTTGGCAGAAATGTGGTAAATCTGAATATATGGTTCCAAACCGTGAGCTATGGTCGAATCAGTTACCAACACTGAAAGTATTTAAATATCTCGTTGCAGCAAGGATTTTAACTGATTTTGAGGTTACATCTGTATATCGTGACCTTCCATTAAATCAGTGTGCTGGTGGCGCAGGTTCGTCTCGACACTTGTATAACTCAGCCATTGATTTCAGAATCGGTCCTGAATTTCCTCAGGCTGAAGATTATGCATTCATCGAAAATTCTAAATTTAAATTGTGCCAATTTTGGCAAAATTATGGTCAAAGCTTAAATATGGGCTTAGGTTTATATGCGACTGGTCAAATACATATTGATACTCAAGGTTACCGAACTTGGGGACCCGATCTGACTCGAAATACATCTTTATGCCATTACTAATTTTAGATGATCACATTTAATTAAGAGGTCTTTGACCTCTTTTTTTTGACTGATTTTTCAGCATCAAAGCATCAGAAATTTGCACATTCACTCGAAACGATTACAATGCACTGAACTCCCTACAGGTACTCAGTTATGCAACAACAATGGTCAGATATTGATGCTTATATTGAATCTCATCTGATGCCAGAAGATCCAATTTTAACTCAGACTCTACAAAATACAGCTGATAAGGGTTTTCCTGACCATCTAGCAGTTGCTGCTAACCAAGGCATGTTATTACAAATGTTAATTCAAATGAATCAGTGTAAGCGTGTGTTAGAGCTTGGAACCTTTGCGGCTTATAGCACCATGTGGCTAGCAAGAGCTCTTCCTGAGGATGGATATATTCTCACGATCGAGGGTCGTGATACACATGCAGCACTCGGTCAAGAAAATATCGACAATGCGAAATTAAAGCAAACGGTTGAATTAAAAGTTGGTCGCGCTGCGGATATTCTCAAATCTTTACCTGAAAATTTTGAGCCATTTGACTTTATATTTATTGATGCTGATAAACAAAGTTACCCAGAGTATTTAGAACTATCACTTAAATTTTCACGCTCAGGTACCATTATTTTTTTAGATAATGTGATTCGCGCTGGTGATATTTTGGATGAAAAAAATGTCAAACCAAGCATCGAAGGTATTCGTGAAATGTACCGCCTTATGCAGAATCATCCTCGACTATTGTCGAGTACAGCCTTACAAACCGTCGGCAGTAAAGGACATGATGGTTTTGCACTGGCGATTGTCAAATAAATCTTAATACTAGTCATTAGTATCACTTAAAGGAGTATTCATCAATTTGAATACTCCTTTTTCTTGCACTAAAGCCCTGAAAAAGTTATCCCCGATTCCTGTTTGTATTCCTGTGGATAAAAATAAAATATTATGGCAAACACCTGATTTTCATAAGCTTTAATCAAAAGATTATAAAATAATCAAACTATAAAACCCTACTGTTCTAAAAATTTATCCACCTTCTACCAGTAAAGTTGAACCAATATTTATCAAGTAAAATTAATCAAAATTGATTGATCATTTAGCAACCAACAATGGAACGACTGAATTTCTAAATATATTGGTCGTAATACTGCCCAAGAAAAATTGTTTTACTTTACTGCGACTATAAGCGCCTAGCACAATTAATTGAATTTGATGTTGTTGCTGATAATCTAAAATATTCTCAGCGACATCTCCAAAACGGTATTCAACAACCACATCCAATCCAGCTTCACGTAAATACTGAGCTGGGATATCAAGAATTTCGGGATGATCACCCACATAAAGCAAATGACACTGAAGTGTTCTTAATAAATCACTTTTAGCAACACGATGCATCATTTCTTTACAAGTCTGAGAATCTTCATAGGCAAAAATAAAACGTGTTGGTGGCTTAAAGGTTTCACCAACAGTTAGAACCGTACAACGGGCACCACGAATAAAATTCTCTACATTACTCCCTAAACTTTTGTGTTTTTCTGCGGAGCGCTCACCCACTCGACCAATAATCGCAATGTCATTTTCATTTAAAACATTGAAACTCTGTTCGAGGAAATCACCTTTTTCTTGAATTTTTATCGGCGTAATACCATATTTTTCTTCAATCACTTCTGAAATATGTGAAAGCAAATTATTACTATAATCTAAGGCTAATTCACTTTGTTTTTGTTCTAATTCCGCGAGTTCTTTTAAGAGCATTGCATTACTTTCAAATCCAATCACACCACTAATTTCACCCAGATGATAACTTGCAGGATAGTAATCTAAAACCTGTAAAAGGACTAACTCACGTTTAGTTCGATCCGCAATCCAGGCTGCTGCTTCAGCTAAGGCATGAATACATGGGGATGAATCAATACACGCAATTACACGGTTCATGATTGCCTCACTTTGACATGATGTCTGATTGTTCTTTTCTTTAAACTATCATAGCTTTCGGGCAAATGAACATGGTTTATGTAATTTAATTCAATCTTTCGCGTTACGAATTATTCACGCATTCGTATAAATTGAGCTGGATTCCCTGCAACAACTTCTCTTGCCTGAATATCCTTAGTAACCATACTATTCATACCTACAATCACCTGTTCATGTATGGTCACGCCATCTTTAATGCCCACATGCGCCCCTAACCAAACATCACGATGAATCTCAATGCCTTTTGAGCGTACTGCTTGCTGGTAAATAGGTTGATCTAAACTCATGCCATGGTCAAATGCATAAAGATGACAATAAGCTGCGATCCGTACTTGGTCATGAATCTTAATCCCAACGCGTCCACCATCTAAAATACAATGATGATTAACGGCGACTTCAGACCCAATTTCTAAAGGACCATGCAAGGTACAATCCGCGGCAATAAAAGTATTATCTCCAATAATGATCTTCCGACCACGCTCAGCAAAAATATGGGCTAAAGGGGAAATGAAACAATTTTCTCCAATTTCAACAGTCTCCATGTCCATTAAATAGGCTTGATAATCTTTTTGCCAAGCTTCAGCCCATTCACGATGCTTTGCCTTGAGTGACCAATATAACCAAGGCATGTAATTCAAACGATGTTTATGTTGTTCTCGATACTTGAGTAAAGGATCATGTTCCGTCACGTTCGACATCCTCTATATTCAATTGTTCACGTCCACGAGTCACATCTTGGATTTTCAGTTTAAACGGCTCAATTTCATGAATTTGCATACGTGCAGTAATCAATACTCCAGAGTCAACATATTCTTCAATATATTCAATTTTTTGTTGATTTAGCTCGTATTGAAAAATCGACCACTCATTAAATTGGCATTTAAAATTTACAGTTTTCTTTTCGATGAGTTCAATTTTTTCGACCTGTAATAAGCATTGCCCTGATACACCTCCGTATGCTCGTACCAAGCCTCCAGTTCCGAGTTTGATACCACCATACCAGCGGTTTACCAATACAATAATATTAGTGAGCTCATTCCCTTCAATCGTTGCAAGTATGGGTCTTCCAGCTGTTCCTGAAGGTTCTCCATCATCATTAAAACGGACTTGATGCCCAATTTTCCATGCCCAGCATTGATGGGTCGTCGAGGCATCAAAATACTGGTTTAAAAACTCTTTTACATCCTGTTCATTTTCCACAGGTGCGGTGATCGCCTGAAAACGGCTTTTCTTAATATCTTCTTCATAGATATAAGTCTGAGCAAGAGTAAATGGCATGGTAAATTACAAAGGTTGAACTCAAATACATTATGCGTGATTCAATCATATTAAAAAACCCAATCAAAACATCATTGATTGGGTTTTAAACAGACTGAAAAAATAGAGATTATCGTTCGCGTAACGCTTCTTTCGCCTTATTGAATGGTTTCAACAGGTATTCAAGAATCGTTTTTTGACCTGTCTTAATATCAACCGTTGATACCATACCCGGCGTGATTGGGAAAGCTTGCCCAGCTTTGTTATAAAGCTTGTCTGAATCAGTACGAATATACACACGATAATAGAATTGATCTTGTTTAACTTCATCACGTAGCGTATCAGGAGAAATGACTGTTACCTCTCCTTTCAAGCCACCGTAGATTGAATAATCGTAAGCAGTGATTTTAACTAAAGCTTCCTGTCCAGGATGAATAAATGCAATATCACGCGGTGAAATTCGCGCCTCAATTAAAAGTTGTTCATCTAAAGGGACAATGGTCATCAACTTACCATTCTGAGGAATAACACCACCCAAAGTCATCACATCAATTTCTTTTACCACACCGCGGACTGGTGCTTTAAAGATTGTACGATTCAGACTATCAGATTTACCTTTGATCACTTGTTGTTGAGTTTCGACATCAGTGCTCGCCTTAGATAACTCTTCGCGTGCCTGCACATAGTACTGGTTACGAATATCGTTAATTTGGTTGGTCAATTCATTTGCTTGACGTTTTAAACGTAAAACTTCAACTTCACTCGCAGCACCTTTGGCAACAAGCGGTTCTGTCATTCTCAATTCTTGCTGAACTAACGTAAGTGCTTGCGTTAAGCCAGCAATAGATTCTTCCATATTGGCACGTCTAGAATGATAAAGCTGAGTTTCTTCAGCAACCAATTTTGGAATTTTTTGAACTGATTCTGGAAATACCAGTGGACCACCATTCACTTCCGCACGTAAACGCGCAGCTGTTGCTTGCGATGACAGTAGTAACGATTCTGATTCACCCACATTTGAAGCAAATCGTGTCGGATCAAGTTGAGCAAGGGTTTGCCCTTTTTCAACAATATCACCTTCTTTAACTTCAAGTTTGGTTAGAATCCCGCCCTCTAAAGATTGAATCACTTGTTCCTTAGAAGTTGGAACCACTTTACCTGTACCATTAGAAACTTCTTCAAGTTTGAAAATAGCTGCCCAAATAATGAGTGCAAGCAAACCCAGACCAATAATCCAAATCGTAATACTGACCTTCGGTAATGGTGGCTCTAACTGAGACACTTTTAATGAACGTTGTTGTTTTAATTCTTCGCTCATGATTTAGCCCCTGAATTTGCTTGTTGCTGGCCAGAATTATTTAAAATTTGATCACGTGGGCCATCCATAACGATACGACCATCATTCACCACGATAATTCGATCCACTAACTCTAAAACTGCACGGCGGTGGGTTGCCACAACCAATGTGCGATGTCCAAGCCAGTTCTTCATATGATCAATTAATTGTTTTTCAGATACATCATCAATCGCAGCTGTAGGCTCATCTAACAACAGAATATTCGGCTGACAAATGAGGAGTCTTGACAATAAAAGTGCCTGACGCTGTCCACCTGAGAAGCCGACACCACCTTCTAAAATAATATGATCTAGTCCTTCTTTCTTTTCTTGAATGAAGTTGAGTGCACCTGTTACAGCAAGTGCTTTTAATAAATCATCATCGGTAGCTAATGGTGCACCTAACGTTAAATTTTCTCTGACTGTACCAAAGAATAGGTGCGCATTTTGATTCAACAAACCTACGTCACGACGAACGTCCGATGGATCTAACAAGGTAATATCAATATTATCTAATTGAACCTTACCTTGAACTGCAGTTTGCATACCTGAAAGTAATTGAAGAATGGTCGATTTACCTGCACCGTTACGCCCAAGAATCGCAATTTTTTCACCTGGTTTAATTTCAAGTTTAGGAATCACAACACTTGGTTTAGGATCTTCTTCGCCGTATTTAAAGACCACACCATTTAATTCATAATGACCATCAAGTACTGATCGCTGAATCAATTGTGAACGCTCAGGATGGTCAACCTGTTTACTCATTAATTCATCAAGACTTTCTTTCGCTGTTTTAGCTTGCTGATAACGACCAAGAACACCTGTAACCTGTGCAATTGGCGCTAACATACGTGATGATAGAATCGAACATGCCACCAACGCACCGGTGGTCATTTCTCCATCCATTACCGCAAAACAACCCACCAACACCACAATTGCAAAAGTCAACCCCTGTAATTTTTGAGTCCAAAGATTCAATACGCCTACAATTTTACGTTGTTTCATGCTGATAGAAGCTGAAACATCATTCATGTGATTCCACTGATTTTGAAAGCGGGACTCTGCACGTAGCAGTTTAATATCTTCAATACCTTGAACAGCTTCAACGAGAATCGCATTTCGTATTGATGACTCACGCATACCCTCTTTAGCCAATTGCGCTAATTTTTTTTGCGCCAAAAGCCCTGGAATAATCATCAGCGGTACAACCACCAAAATTACCCAGAAAAGATTGCCACCAATGAGCCAAAAAATACCAAGGAACAGGAAGAAGAATGGTAAATCAGCAAAGGCGGTAATTGTTGTAGATGTTACAAGCTCACGTACACCTTCTAGTTCACGAATTTGTGAAATAAACGTTCCCGTGGATTTAGATCGTTCACTATTTTTAATACGTAAAGCATGACCAAAGACCCGATCTGAGACTCTTAAATCTGCACGCTTACCAATCATATCTGAAAGAATTAATCGTGAGTATTTCAATGCGAATTCAAAGATTGCAGCAAGTAATACACCACCTGCCAGCACCCACAAGGTTGGAATAGATTGTGCTGGAATAACACGATCATACACATTCATCGAGAAGACGATTGTCGCGAGTGCTAATACGTTTGCAAGCAATGATGCAAACATAATATCGATATAGCGTTTCCAATCGCGTAATACAATTTCCCAAAACCAATTTTTTTCGTACGGTTTAATGTATTCGTCAATACGCGCATCAGGTACTGAGGTTTCTGGTCTTAAAATATAGACTGAGTCGATGACATCTAATAATGTATCTACTGAAAATGTCTGTGCTAACCCTTCATCACCGCTCAGTTGAACACTTGCGTTACCTTGTGCATCTGCACGATCAATGACGCCAACTTGCCCATCTTTAAATCCGACCAATACCGGTAAACGCCACGGATTTAAAATATCGGGGCTAAAATCCACTTTACGGACATGCAAACCTACTTGGCGTGTCATAATTGCCAAGATGTCATCGACTGACTGGTTCTGATTCCAATTTAGTTCTAAGCGAATACGTTCAGCAGAGGTTTCAATTCGATAGTGACGTGCAACCGTCAGGACACCTTGTAACCATGGTTGATAATTTATTCTTGTATTCATGGTTTCAATTCTACCCCTTGAATGGTCAAATTATTAAGTTGATATACATCGCGGCTCTTACCAGAAGCGGCAATATATTGAACTAAGTTTTCATAAATATCATAACGTGCCGTTTCAATATCTGAATTTGAACGGTGAATCGCTTGCTCAGCATTTAAAAGATCAACAGCTGTACGAGTGCCAAGTTTATATTGTTCTTGATATAACTCTTTCGTTCTGACTGATGTCGCTTGTTGATCAATTAATACTTTCATTTGTCGCTGTTTATTTTCAACTTGTTCTTGAGCACGACGAATTTCATCAATTGTTTCTAAATAAACTGCATTTACTTTTGCTTTAGCAGCTTCTTCTGCAAACGATGCCGCACGACTGCGTGAACTAATTGCACCACCTTGGAAGAAAGTACTATTTGCTTCAAGCATAATAGAACTATCTGTTCCATCGTCTTGATTGTTATTCGGATTACGTCCGTTGACTGCTTGACTCAATGTACCTTTAACATTTAACGTAGGATAACGACTCAATTGAGTTTGTTTTTTTTCTAATTCTGCAACATCAACTTCAGCTTTGGCAGCCATCATTTTCGGAATTTCGTTAAACTTTGGCTCTGAATAAATATCTGAAGCCTTAATTAAACTCTCAGGTATCTCCCAGTTATATTTTGATATATCTGTTCCCATCAAAGTTCTAAGACGTTGTTTAAATACATTGAGCTGTGTTTCTTGCAGAATTAAATTTGATTGTGCAGATTCATAATATGATTGCGCTTGGATTGGATCGGCCTGACTGCTGATACCTGCCTCTGCACGTAAATTAGCAATTTCTCGGATTCGTGATATACCAGCAATTTGCTCACGTGCAATACGTGTAATTTCTTCATATCGCTTAATATTCACGATGGCAGAAGCCACTTCAAGAGCAATTTGGTCAATTGTGACAAGAACTTGAGCTTGGCTAAACTGCAACTTGGCTTCTTCTGTACTCACTAGTGATTTTTGTTTACCAAAGTCAAAAAGTAGTTGTGTCGCATTGACATTAAATAATTGACGCCCTCTTTCTCCTGAAGTCATATCTCCAGTTGAAACACCTGCACTCAACTGTGGGTAATAACCGGCTTTAGCAACATCAATAAATGCATTTTGTGATGCGAGTGAAGAAACACTTTGTGTCACTTCAGGATGTCTAGCTACTGCAATCTTAATCGCATCGTATAAGCTTAACGTTTGTTTATCAGCCGTACCATTCACAAGTGGCATCAAAGATACTGGAGCACTAGGCGAAGCCTGTGTCGTGATCACAGGCAATTGTTCGACCTGTTTAGGATCAAAGCTAAAATCACTCAGTTCATTTAACTTAACTTGTCTAAAGTCATCATCAGCTTTAGGTTTAAAAAACTGATCCATATTTGATTTTAATGCAGTTAAACTGAATTTTTTCTTTGCTTGAGGTTCAGCATTCACCGTATTGTATTTTTGTTCAGAGACGACTTGATCAGCTTTAGGCTTAATATTTACAACTGGCTTAATCGACTGCGATTGTTCAGATATTTTCGCTTTCTGCTCTATTGGTTTTGAATAAACAATTGTAGGTTTATTTACAGCCAAAGCACTAGTCGGTTGCTGAACGATCAAATTTGGACGCTCAATTACATTCTGTGTTTCTAACTTATTATGAGAACCTGATTTAAAAGGCCAAAAAGCTTTGGCTTTAGATACAAGACTTTGACGATGTTCAACTTTCGCTACAGTTGAAGGTGGAGCTTGTAGCAAGTTGTTTTGGCTGTTAATTTGTTGATCATTAACAATCTTCGGTTTTGGTGTACTAGACACTTTCAATGAAGATTCACTCACCGATTTTTGTAAAGTCGGTGTCAAAACTTTTGTATTTGAAACATTGCCAGTAGCTTGGTGATGACCCTCATCCAACTTAGTTTTATCTTTGCCTATATTCCCAATAAATGTAAAGAGTTTACTTTTTGGTTTTTCTGTTTTGTCTTCTGAAACCGATGTTTCATTTTCTAGTAATTTTGCGTGTTGCGCGTCAATTAAAGATTCTGTTAGTTGATTTTGGATCTTTGGTTTAAGCGGTTTTAAAACCTGACGAGTGTCTTTAGTAGCGGGTTGTACAGTAGATGAAATAGTAGGTTTTAGAACATTTGGCGCTGAAGCCTCTTCAATATCCTGCTTTACCTTTGGCAGCAATACTTTTGGTTCAGATGCCGCTTTTTCACGCTTAACAAATGCAAAGAAAGATTTCTTTTGAGTCTTTTCCTTCGACTCATTCTGAGACTGCGAATTAGATAAAGGTATAGTGTTAACTTGAGCAATTTCATTTTCGACTATGTCGTCTAAATCAGGAACTTGTTCAATAACTTTAGGAACAAGAACCTGTTCTTTCACTTGCTCTTTCGAGATTTTGGATTTCGATTGGAATAATTTAAAACGTGGCTTTTCAAGCTGTTCAGGTATATCTTCAACAGTCTTTTTTTCCAAACTAAAATTGATTTTGGGTTTTTGTAATTCTGCTGATAGTGCACGTTGGGTATCGTCAATTGCTAGAGGAGCGATTGCATCTTCAGCATGTACTTGTGTCGCACATAAACTGATCGCAAACAGCGTGATATACCCCATATCCTTCTGACTTAATTGATGTTTAGCCACTTGTAATCTCTATTAAAAAGTGTGAACTACGTCACATAAAATCAATCGTATTCTACAATGATTTTTATATTATTTCTGCGTCAATTGTAAACTTACGATTTGTTTGAGTTAATTTACAGTCTAAATATCTATAAAACAACATTATTTTATAGATATCACACTATTTTTTTAAACTGTGAAATCATCACCTAAATAAACTTTACGGACAGTTTCATCCATAAGTACTTGATCTGGGGTCCCTTCTGCAATGACGGATCCTTCGCTGACAATATAAGCATGCTCACAAATCGCGAGCGTTTCGCGAACGTTATGGTCTGTAATGAGCACACCGATACCACGTTCTTTTAAATTGCGAATAATGTCTTTGATATCACCTACAGAAATTGGATCTACCCCAGCAAAAGGCTCATCAAGGAGCATAAACTTAGGATCGGCGGCTAATGCTCGAGCGATTTCAGCACGGCGACGCTCCCCCCCTGACACACTCATCCCCAAAGAATCTTTAATATGTGTAATTTTAAAGTCTTCTAATAACTCTTGAAGTCTCTCTTTGCGTTGTTGCTTATTAAGATCCTTGCGCGTTTCAAGAATCGCCATAATATTATCTGAAATACTCAATTTACGAAAAATTGAAGCCTCTTGTGGCAAATAACCAATTCCATGACGAGCACGCTCATGCATTGCAAGATCCGAAAGATCAAGATTATCTAAATGAATTTCACCTTTATCCATTCGAACCAGTCCGACTATCATGTAAAAGCTTGTCGTTTTTCCCGCCCCGTTCGGTCCAAGCAAACCCACAATTTGACCACTTTGCATGCTAAATGAAACATCTTTCACCACCCAGCGTTTACTATAAACTTTGGCAAGATGTTTAATTTTTAATGTTTGGATTTGTGATTCATTGACACTCATTAATCACGTACTCCAGAGAATGATTTTGAGGCAGAAGGTGGAATGATAATTTGTACACGACCTTTCGAACTGCCTGTGCCACTACTGCCACCGCCTACAACTTCGATATCACCCTTATTCATACTGTAACGCAAAGTGTTCCCACGAATACTTGCGCCATCTTGATACAAGTATGCATTACCCGACAAAGTAATAATGCCTGTATCAGCGTTATATACAATTTTAGAGGCTTCACCACGTGCAATGCCACGTTTAGACTCTAATTGCTGTTGGAATTTTGCAGGGGAACCTGACGCATTTACTGAGCTAATTTGGCGATTGGCATTGAGATTAGCAACAATAGAAGCTGCATTTAACTTGAAAGTACCTTGTTCAACAGAAACATTCCCCACATAGGTCGTTATACCTGTTTTATCATTATAGGTCGCACGATCAGCTAATAGCATGATGGGTTGATTACGATCGCTTGGCAATGCAAATGCCATAACAGAAATAGAACTGAGTGCCACCATTGCTATTGCTTTAAGCATTTTCGAACCTGATAAATAAGAAGGTTTAGTTTGGTGCATACTTTCCTCGAATATTTTTAAAATCGTACTGACCTTCATTCAAATCTGCTTCTAAGCCTTGGCTGACAAAATCTGCATTTGGTGTTTGTACAGTAACTTGCTCAGATGTTTCAAGCTTTCTTGTTTTTGGATATCCTGTAAGCGCATCGGTTCGAAAAACCATTTTGCCCATTTCTCCTTGCTTGGTTGCAACAACATCTCCAGATAACACAATCTTCTCATTGTCATTGAAACCATGTGCTTGTTTAGCATAAAACGTAGCGTCTTCTACATTATCAGTAAACATGCTGGCATTTAAATTCTGCAAGCTTGATGTTTTCTGTTTCATATCTTGGTTCAGTTCATCCACTGTAGCCTTAACATAAAGCATGCCTTTTTCATCAGTTTGCAAAAGATTAATATTCTTTGCCGAATATGTCATCGATTGAGCGGATGAACCCTCTAATTTTTTCCCTTTACCGCTGTAATAATAATAGCCACCACTTATAGCAGCGACAATAACAGCAGTAATGTATAAAACTTTAGTATCCATAAATCATCAACTATATTCAGCGTTCATATCAACTGCATATTAATGCGTTACAGCCAAATATTTTTCAAGAAGTTCATGGTAAACCCCTTTTGACAACAATAACATGTCACAAATTTCACGCACAGCGCCACGACCACCATAAGCTTGGGTTACAAGGTCTGCACGACGACGAACTTCAACATGACCATTTGGCACTGTTACTTTCATTCCCGCAATCGCAAAAGCTGATAAATCTGGCCAATCATCCCCCATATACAAGCAATCTTCTGGTTTTAAACCCAGTTGCGTACAAGCTTGCTGTAAGGCAGTCCCTTTGTCTTCACGCCCCTGATAAACTAAGTCTACACCTAGATCATTCATACGCTTTGCCACAATATTGCTTTGGCGACCGGTAATAATGACAACTTTAATTCCAGCTTGCTGAACAAGTTTCATCCCAAGTCCATCACGAATATCAAATGACTTAATTTCATCACCTGAGTTCGTCAACGTTACAAAACCATCACTTAGAATACCATCCACATCCAAAACCAACGCTTCGATATGTCGTGCTTGTTCTAACAATACATAAGATGCCATGAATTAATTTACCCCAGCTTGAATTAAATCGTGCATGCTAATCACACCAATCACTTGTTTGGCATCATTGACTACTACAAATTGATTGATTTTTTTAGCATTCATTTGCTCTAGCGCTTCAACCGCTCTTGCTTCTTGTGAAATGGTTAGAGGATTTTCAATCATAACCTTTGATACAGCAAGATTAACATCAAAACCTTGTTGCTTATCAATGAGACGTCGCAAGTCACCATCCGTAAATATACCTAACAGAACATCATTTTCATCCACAATTGTGGTTAATCCGAGACGTTTGTTTGATATTTCGTATAAAACTTTATTCATTGGTGTATCTGGTGAAACTTTTGGTAGAGAGTCACCCACGTGCATCAGATGTTTAACATGCAACAGTAATCGCTTACCGAGTGCACCAGCTGGATGCGACATGGCAAAATCATTTGCAGTAAATCCACGCGCTTCAAGTAAAGCAACAGCCAAAGCATCACCTAAAGCTAAAGTCGCTGTCGTACTTGAAGTTGGTGCCAAACCTAATGGGCATGCCTCTTGAATATGACCAAGTGTAAGCGCAACATCAGCGTTCTGTGGCATTGGTCCACGGTCATCACCTGAAATTGTTATCAATGGCACACCCAAATGTTTGATGAGTGGCATTAACATCATGATTTCATCACTTTTACCAGAGTTCGAAATCGCGATCAGCACATCTCCACGCACTAACATCCCGAGATCACCATGACCAGCTTCACCTGGATGCATAAAGAAAGACGGAGTTCCTGTTGATGCAAATGTTGCAGCCATTTTTCGACCGATATGACCAGATTTCCCCATACCAGTGACCACTAAACGACCTTGACACTGTAGGATAATTTGACATGCTTGGGAAAAACGATCATCAATCTGACTAGATAGTACCGATAAAGCTTGACGCTCAATCTCTAAGGTTTCTTTTGCAACCTTTTGAAAATCAATTGGATATGTAGTATTTTCAGAATTCAAATCTGGGCACCTTGAGGCTGGATTCAGCCACAATTTCAATCATTAAATTATTCTTCATATATTAACATAAGCATGCAAGTATCTTTTTCTTAAATGTATAGATTTCATTTGCATAGATTTTTTACGCATAAAACTTTGTGAAAGATAAGCCTTAGGTTAAGATGAACCACCATTTTTTTAGCTTTTTGAAGACCTATGCAACCATTTGTTCTATATAACTCAGAGCAACGAAAAAAAGTTGAGTTTGTACCACGCAAAGAAGGACATATTGATATGTATGTCTGTGGGATGACAGTTTACGACTACTGTCATATCGGTCATGCTCGGGTTATGGTTGCATTTGACTATATTATTCGTTTTCTTCGTAGCCAAGGTTGGAAAGTTAAATATATTCGCAATATTACTGACATTGATGACAAAATCATTGCACGTGCAAATGAAAATGGTGAAAGCATTACAGCACTCACTGATCGCTTTATTCAGGCAATGAATGAAGATGCTGCTAATTTAGGATGCTTGGCACCTGATGAAGCACCTCGTGCGACAGAGTACATCGATCAAATGCAAAATATGATTGGTACTTTGGTCAATAATGGCACTGCATATCCTGCGTCAAACGGTGATGTGTACTTCGAAGTTGAAAAATTTAAAAAATACGGGCGTCTATCTGGTCGTAAACTCGAAGACATGCAAGCAGGTGCTTCCGAACGAGTCGATGTTGAAGTTGAAAAGAAACATCCTTTCGATTTTGTGCTATGGAAGCATGCAAAAGAAAATGAACCTTCTTGGAAATCTCCTTGGGGGAATGGTCGTCCAGGTTGGCATATTGAATGTTCAGCAATGTCTACATGTTGCCTTGGTAATCATTTTGATATTCATGGTGGTGGGTCTGACTTAACCTTCCCCCATCACGAAAATGAAATCGCACAAAGTGAAGCTGCAACTGGCGAACAATATGTAAACTATTGGATGCACGTAGGCTTTATCAATGTCGATGGTGAAAAAATGTCTAAATCTTTAGGCAATTTTTTCACGATTCGCGATGTCATGGAAAAATTCCATCCTGAAGTTATTCGTTACTTTATCGTTTCATCACACTATCGTAGTCCTGTGAATTTTTCTGATACTGCGCTTAAAGAAGCTAAAAACACATTAAGTCGTTTTTATCATTCATTTAAAGCATATCAACAGATATATGGTGCCGAAATTAATTCGCAATACGATGAAGCACTCGTTGAAAAGTTTAATGCAGCAATGCGGGATGATTTCAACACATCAGAAGCGATTGCCGTACTTTTTGAAATCAATAAAGAATTAAATCGTGCCGTAAAAGACGAACTTGCTGAACAGGCGGCCATATATTATGCCACCTTGCGCCATCTGACCAATATCTTAGGTCTTGTTCAACATAATGTTGATGAATTCCTAAAATCAGATATTGGTCAAGAAAGCTTATCTTTGAGTAATGATGAAATTGAAAATCTCATTCAACAACGCAAAGATGCCAAGAAAGAGAAAAACTTTGCGCGTGCAGATGAGATTCGCCAAAATCTTCTTGATCAAGGCATTGTACTTGAAGATACGCGTCAAGGAACTTTATGGCGACGTGCTGATTAATTCATCAATTAAGTTTTGGAAGTGTTGACAGGGTGTGCAAAATCACTATAATTCACACCATATTGCGGGAATAGCTCAGTTGGTAGAGCACAACCTTGCCAAGGTTGGGGTCGCGAGTTCGAGTCTCGTTTCCCGCTCCAAAATTTTAAAAGCCTCAATCGAAAGATTGAGGCTTTTTTATTGACTTAAATTCTCAAATAAAGTCGACCTAGATTAAATTATTCGAAAGAGAAAAAAACGCTAGCCGACCAAAGTCAAAGTTGTTCCACACCCAATCACTCTCGAACTTGAACAGGTTTTCATCTTAAATTCACGCTTTTTTTGATAAAATTAATCACTTTAATGCTCTTTTTTAGGCTAAAAGCATGAGATTAAATGCTGACTTCTCTCAACCTGTAATAATTACTCCAGAGGATTATCAATGGATTCAATCCCCAAGAGGCGAAGTTAAACGAATGATGTTTGATCGTGTTGGCTTAGAACAAGCAAGAGCAACCAGCCTAGTTGAGTTCCCTTCAAATTCTCAGTTCCGAGAGCATCAACACCCCTTCGGTGAAGAAGTTCTAGTGTTAAAAGGGACCTTTACTGAAGATGATCATCAGCACTATCCATCTGGATGGTATATGCGAAATCCTCACCTTTCTAAACATATTGTCTCGAGCGTAGATGGATGTCTGATCTTGGTGAAACTCATGCAAATGTCTGAAGAAGAAAAATTAGCTACACGAATTGATACTCGTGACGAGCGAAACTGGACCTATTTTAACAACAGAAAGATTTGCCAACTATTTCAATCTGAGTATGAAGACACCTTTCTCGAAAAACTCGAAAGCCAACAGGTTTTAGAATCAACACATCATAACGGTATTGAAATTTTCATTATCAAAGGTAAATTGGTGATGAATGAACGAAATTATTCAGCCGGTTCGTGGATAAGGTTTCCGATTCAACATCGTATTGAAATCAAAGCAGGTGGTTCTGGCGCTTTGATTTATGTAAAAAAAGATCATTTAAAAAATATATAAACCCAAAAAAACCCAATACATTATTGGGTTTTTAAGCTAGTGCATTGATTAAGACTCATCATATGCGCTTTTTTTCCAGACACCCATATCAATAAGCTTCTGAATTTGCTTATCAATCACTTCCGCTTTATATTCGTCGTGATGTCCCTGTTTTTGCTGCAAATACAAATTTTTAGGATATATATTATTTTTATAAATTAATTGTGCGCATTCTGCACGTATATCTTTCATCCAATTGGTCACCTGAGCGTGTGTACGATGATAACGAAGTGCCTCTATATCAACTACACCAGTGACATAGGTAGATCCATTGGTATCATGCTGTTTACCCACTATTTTACCTTTATGGTCCACAATCATAGAAAGACCACCACCACAATCGATCGGTGCTAATGTATTTTCATCAAGATACATCCCCCCAATATTAGGTGCTACTACGTACATATTATTTTCTAAAGCACGAGCACGATTGGAGATTTCAAATACATCATTTTCAGTAAATGAAGCTGGTAAAGATGCACGATAGACGACTTCAGCACCATTCATCGCTAGGCCTCGACCATTTTCTGGAAAATTACCTTCCATTGCCATCATGATGCCCAATCGACCAATTTCCGTATCAACTACTGGCCAAAATGATTGAAGCTCTTCACCATATTTTTTTACCCACTCATCATACAAATCATGAGGTGATGCTGAACGCTCGCATGGCAATAAAGCAGACATTTTGTGGTGTTTTAAAATAATTTCGCCTTGAGGATTTATAATAAATCCGACATTAAACATAATGCCTGGCCAATCCTCATTTTTAGCTTTGGCTTGCGCCATGATAAAAACATTATGTTTTTTAGCTAACTCACCTAAACGATCTGTTTCAGGGCCTGGTATATCGATCGCACCATCATCCAAGAATTCTTGAATATCAACATCGAGTGCTTCATCGTTGAAGCCCTGTAATGCCCCCTCTGGGAGAACCAACAGTCTTACTGGAATATCTAAAGAACTCAACCATAATGCACCGGATGTAAGTTCCTCTAAATGAGAGATATTTTTCATAATATCTGCTCTACAACTTGTGCCCCATATTGTTGGAACTAATCCTACTACACCATAAGGTTTGATCATTTTATTTTCCTCTAAATCCATTCAGTTTTTTTAATGCACTTAAAAATTATCAGTGTGCTGATAATTATGCAAGTTCAAAAACCAAATAATTTAGAAAATTATTCTTCATTAATTTTTTTCATCCAATTCCTGACGATTCTTATTTCACTTTCACTAAAACCATCGACTAGAGAATCTTCTAAACGATCAATAGCATCACCACAATCTTCCATAAGTTTTTTCCCTAAATCTGATATCTCAATTAATTGAATTTTCTTATTCGTAGAATGAGAAGTTTTATAGAGAATATTTTGTTTTTCTAATTTTGAGATCATCAAATTTACTGTTTGCGGTGTTAATGAAGCAAAACGTGCTATTTCCGCATTTGTGAAACCTGGGTAAGTCAAAATAATTTTCAAAATTGTGAACTGTGGTGGAGTGATTGAATATTCAGCAAGTACACGCTCCATTTTTAAACGATATACATGGGATGTCTTTCTTAATAAAAATCCAAGGTAACCCGATTCATTATCAAATATTTCAGGTGAATTCGTATTTTTTTTAAACATACCTATTGCCCTTTTATAAAATCATAAATATTATCAGTATGCTGATAAAAAAGTATTTGAGTTTAACTTTGCATTATATATGACTAATGCTGCTTAAATTTGAATACCTAGTCACAGTTTAGCTAAAAAAATAATGGAATAAAAATCAAACCCTTAAGGATATAGGATACGAAAATGCAGAATACTCTAAATGCTGAAGAACCCGCTTCGGTCAAAAAAAATACGAGATACGCTTGGTACGTAGTCACACTATGTATGTTGGCTTATATATTTTCTTATATTGATCGACAAATTTTAGTCTTGATGATTGAACCGATCAAAGCAGATTTAAATTTAACTGATACTCAGTTTAGTCTATTGCACGGTTTAGCTTTTTCCCTATTTTACGCATTTATGGGATTGCCTATCGCTTATTTAGCAGACCGATTTTCCCGACCAAAAATTATTGCAATTGGCATTATTTTTTGGAGCTTAGCAACAGCGGCTTGTGGTCTAAGTAAAAACTTCATTCAACTTTTTCTTTCAAGAATGGGGATTGGCATTGGTGAAGCAGCATTATCACCCGCAGCATATTCCATGTTTAGTGATATGTTCAGTAAAGACAAATTAGGTAAAGCCGTTGGTATTTACTCCATTGGTTCTTTTATCGGTGGAGGGATGGCTTTTCTCGTTGGCGGCTATGTGATCAGCTTATTAAAAGATGCAACGTTTATTGATATTCCTTTACTCGGCATGATGAAGGCTTGGCAAGTTGCCTTTATTCTCGTTGGATTGCCAGGCGTTTTTATTGGTCTTTTATTTATTTTAACAGTAAGAGATCCGCAACGAACAGGACAAAAACTCGATGCCTCAGGTAATGTCGTAAAAGTTAAATTTACGGATTCGTTTAAATTCTTAAAAAAGCACAGTAAGACATTTACTTGTCACTACATGGGCTTCACATTCTATGCAATGGCATTGTTTTGTGTCATGAGCTGGTCACCTGCATTTTATATGCGTAACTTTGGTCTAAGTCCTGTTGAAACAGGTTATATGTTAGGAACGATTCTACTTATCGCAAACACATCTGGCGTTTTCTTTGCAGGCTGGTTAACTGACTATCTGACAAGTAAAGGTCGACGTGATGCTGCAATGTATGCTGGTTATTTAGGTGGTTTAGGAATTATCTTACCGATTATTAGCTATACATTAGTAGACTCACTGTGGTTATCTGTTGCTATTTTTACAGTGGCTATGTTCTTTGCATCTTTCCCAATGCCAACCTCAACAGCAGCTATGCAAATTTTAGCTCCAAATCAATTACGAGCTCAAATTTCTGCAATTTTCTTGTTAATCAGTAGCTTAATTGGTTTAGGTATTGGAACAACTTTAGTCGCATTAATTACCGATAAAGTATTCGGGGATACCAACATGGTGGGTTATTCAATTTCAATCGTAGGTGGATTCTCAGCGTTATTGACTATTATTTTACTCAAAACAGGATGTAAACATTTTGTGAAAAGTCTAGATGTAGAAAAAGATGAAATGGTCAGATAAGAAGTGATTTGTGCAAAATTACATAAAGCATTTTCTAAAATCTAAGCTCATATTTAGTTTATTTTAGAAAAAGAACTCGAACATCTGTTCGAGTTCTTTTTTCTCAACTGAGAGTCAATAATGATTAAACTAATCAAAGGTAGAAAAAAATAATCAAAGTCTACTTGTTGCAAGCCAAAGCCGCATTATGATGAATACCCATGTCCGATGCCCGATTAAATAAAGATAAACGACGTATTCCCTGTCAGGTCTAGGCTTTCAACATTTTTCGTTTGAAGAGCAGATTATTCTCCCTACTTGAATAGAAATCACTCTCAAATTTAATAAAATGCGTTCAGGACTGCTGAATGAGGAAAACTCACTTCCAGAAGCTGATTTAACTTAACTCATTCAAAGTGTGAATATTGTTAGACGATATAATCACGAACCATATAGCGCGTTAACAAAAAAAAGAATATTGTTTAGGTGATCAATCAGATGAGTGCGTAATTATTATTTATACTCATCTCTAAATCAGATTCAGTCTTACAACTTTTGAGTAATCGCAAAAAAAGACTCGGACTTAAAAGTCCGAGTCAGGTTGTAGTCAAATATTGAGCATTTTTATGAAAGATTTACTTTTTGAATACCATTTCTACCTGGGAAATCCTTGGCTAAAGATCGGGCATTAGGCATTTTTAACCATAATCTTAATAATTTTCTTCGCTTTGAGATGTCTTCATCATCTATAAATGATGATCGTGAATGCATTACACAATAGTTATTACAGAACTGCATATCACCCGGTTCAAGCATCATATCTAGTCTGAGATCAGGATCTTGTATGTATTGATCGAAAATATCAAGCGCATCGACTTGAACTCTGGATAAAGGGATTCCTTTTCGCTCATGTCCTAGTTCAATATATGCTCTTAAGTATCGACAACTTAATTTATTGTCATAAAAGCTAAATATAGGCGTGAGTGTTGGTTCTGAGTCACCAAGATGATCACAATAAGTCGGATGATAATAATAACCTAGATATTCAGGATAATTTTCTAAAATTCTATTGTAGACTGTGGCAGCACTGACGAGACTACTTAATCCTCCACTCATTGCTTTTCTAATTGATAGCAATCCAACTACGTCAGATAAGTCAGTGTGGTAAGGGAGATATGCGTTTGTTTCATAAACTCGCGTTGATTTGTTGTTAAGATCACCAACGTTTTCTACTTTACCCAATAAATCGCCTTTAGGATTTTGGGTAACGGGTTGACCCATATACATGCCAATTAAATAGTAAATAATCGCCAATTGGCGTTCACTAAATTTAGAGACATCTAAACCTTTTAATAGAAAGAAACCATATCCATTCTCAAGCTCATCGGCATATTTTTTAAATTCAGATAAAACTTGTGAATTATTAATCGTTAAATGCGTGTTATTCAATTGATCAATTTCTAGATCTTGTTGTTCTATAAATTGCAAATTTTGGCTTAATTCATGAAGCATTTCTTCGCTTAAATAATAAATCCAATCTGTCTGATTTTTTAGGTCTTTGCCCACCCATGCCGACTTATGACTGATTTTTTCTTTTAATATCGTATTCATCTCAATCTATCCCTGAACTAGTGTTTGTTTTCCTGCATTTTTCGAACCATCGCATTAAAAAACTTATCTGCGAAAGCACTTTCTTGAATTAACATTTGAGTTAAGTCTGCACACTTCTGTTTTACGATATGATCTAATTCAACATCGTCACCACGCATTGAATCCGCTTGGCATTGTATTTCTGCGGCTCGTTGAACTGTCCAGAGTAGGAAAAAAGCTTTTTCAATCGTACTCTCTCCCACAGCTACACCATGATTTCTAAGTACCAGAATGTGATGATCACCTAAACTTTTGATCATTCTTTGTTTTTCTTCTTCGAATAGGGTAATGCCTTCAAAGGCATGATAGCCTACCCGACCATATAACTGCGCACCATAAAAATTGTCATTTTTAAAGCCATCTTTCTTTTGTGCAATGGCACTGATTGGTGTGGTATGTGTATGTATTAAACATCGAATATCATCACGAGCACCATGAACAGCACTATGTAAAGCAAATCCTGCAGGATTGGCATCATATTCAGAATGAATCACTTTATTACCGTTTAAATCAACTTTTAATAAATTTTCGGGTGTGATTTCCGTATAGTTCAAGCCGAAAGGATTTACTAAATAATAGTGTTCAGCTCCTGGTAAGCGCGCTGAGACATGATTAAAAATTGTTTCCGTCCAACCAAAATAATCAATAAGGTGATAACAATTCGCTAATTTAACTCTGAGCGCCCATTCAGCTTCAGACACATTCAATACATTATTTTTCATCTTCATTATTCCTTGTTCTGGCTTGTTCGCTTAAATAGACCGTTAATTCATATATAAGTTTGGATGTCGGCATCGGACATTCATAAGCATCTGCCAATTCAAATACAGCTTCTGCAATGGGTGCTAACTCTAAAGGGCGATGATTTTTGTAGTCATGCCACATTGATGTATATGTTTCCCCCATCTCTGAACCCAATTTTAAAAATGTGTTTGGGTCGATATTGATACGAGCGCCATAGCAAGCCGCAACAGCTCGAACTTCATATAAAATTTGTTGCGTAATTCGAGTTAAATTGTGATCAGAATAAATTTTACTTAGCGGAGCATCAGCCACAACCGATAATGGATTGGAGCTCAAGTTAGCCATAACCTTGGTCCAAATTTGATCTCGGATGTTCTCTACGGGTCGTGCTTCGATACTTGTATTTTCAAACAATTCAACAAGCGCATGTAATCGTTCAGTCATTTGATGACTTGGCTCACCAAAGATCAACAAATATGGATTGTCTGATTTGACCTCATTTCCATTGACACTTTGCGCTGTAATAAATACGACAGCGCCAATTAAATGTTCTAATGGAAAATGGTCATTTAAAACGCCCTGTTGATCTAAACAATTTATGCTTGAATGTTCAGAGTTATTCTCTAAACCGTAAAAATACCAAAAGGGTATGCCATTCATTAACGGCACGATGACTGTCGCGTTATGCATATAACGCTTCAGCTGAGTTGAGATTTCGTATAAAGCGTTAAACTTGGTTGCTATAAATATGAAATCCTGTTTTTCAATGCATTCTTCAGTATCCACAATTCGAGATGGATGTACTTGAAATTCACCCAGTACATCTTTTAAATGAATCCCTTTTTGCTTTAGCGTTTCGACTTTTTCCCCTCGCGCTAGAACAGTGACTTGGTGTCCTGCTAGCGTTAATCTAGCAGCAACTACACAGCCTATGGCTCCAGCACCATATACCAAAATTTTTTTTGACATCCATTCAAATCCCTGAAAATCGTATGATTTGTTATGTTCTATATAGCTAATACGTCTTGATGCTTACTATTAATTCCTAAGTAACTTTCGATGATTCTTGGATCTTCAACTAAATCAGAGCCCCTTCCTTCCATTGATAGTTCTCCCATTTCAAGGACATAAGCATAATCTGCAAGTTTTAAAGCAGCTCTGGCATTCTGCTCAACTAACAAGATAGACACGCCATGTCCTCTTAATTGGTCAATGACCTTAAAAATTTCTCGAGTGATGAGTGGTGCTAATCCCAAACTCGGCTCATCAAGCATCAACAATTTAGGTTTAGCCATGAGTGCACGACCCACTGCAAGCATTTGTCGTTCACCACCAGAAAGTGTTCCTGCTTGCTGAGATCGTCTTTCTTTCAAACGAGGAAAAATGTCATACACTTCATCTAAAGTGCTCAAAATCTCTTTGTCTCTTTGGCGATAGCGTTGAAAAGCGCCAAGCATAAGATTGTCTTCAATAGACATTGTTCCAAATAACTCCCGTTTTTCAGGCACTAATCCGAGCCCACGAATCACCATTTGCTCAACCTGTGGACATTGCTCCACATGCCCATCGAAATCGACGTTTCCTTTAGAACCCAGCACCCCCATAATTGCAGACAATAAAGTTGTTTTACCCGCACCATTTGGACCAACAACAGAAACAATTTGGCCTTGATTAACACGCATATTAAAATTTGAAAGCGCTTCGACTTTTCCGTAAGCCACACTCAAATTATTTACTTCTAGCAGAGGCGTGCCCTCTTGATTTCCAAGCATTGTGATCATGCAGCACCTCCTAAATAAGCTTCCAATACAGCTTCATTTTTTTGAATTTCTTCTGGTAATCCTTCAGCAATTTTTTGACCGAACTCCATGACCACAATTCGGTCTGCGAGATTCATGACAAAGTCCATATCATGCTCGACCAAGAGAATTGCCATACCTTCAGCACGTAATTTAGATAGAAGTTCAGCTAAGGCTTGTTTCTCTTTAAATCTTAATCCTGCTGCGGGCTCATCAAGTAGTAATAAGCTTGGGTTCGCACATAAAGCACGTGCAATTTCTAAAATACGTTGCTGCCCGAGTGCTAAACTGCCGGCTTCGACATACAAATATTCTCCAAGCCCTACACGTTCTAGTTGATATTTAGCCTCATTGAGAAGTTCATTTTCTTCAACTCGATCAAGAAGTAACATGGATGAGATGACACTTTTTTCTCCGCGCAAATGTGCACCTATGGCTGTATTTTCTAATACAGTCATTTCAGACAATATTTTTACGTGTTGGAATGTGCGACTTAATCCTAATTTGGCAATTTCTCTGGATGGTATGCCATTTATTTTTTTACCTTTAAATAAAACTTCACCACTCGTTGGAACATCTACACCTGATATTTGATTGAACATGGTACTTTTACCAGCACCATTCGGACCAATTAAAGCGAGAACCTCTCCAGCGTGAATTTTCAGATTCATTTCATTGTTCGCAACCAAGCCACCAAATTTTTTCGTGATGTTCTTCGCATCTAATATCAATTCACCCTTGTTGATTTGATTTTCTACTTTGTCCATTTGAGGAATGGGGTGGATTGAAGGATATAAATCTACAGGCTTATATTTATTTGGGATCAACTTAGTAATAAATGACCAAATCCCTGATGGTGCTTTTTGCATCAATACAACAATGATTAATCCAAATACGATTGTTTCATAATGACCTTGTCCGCCAAAAATAATAGGCAAAGCGTCTTGCAACCATTGGCGTACCATGGTGAATATGCCTGCACCTAATATTGCACCCCAAATACTACCGACACCGCCTAACAACGCCATAAACAAGTAGTCGATACCCATTTGGAGTCCAAAAGGTGTCGGGTTAATAAAAGTTTGCGTGTGTGCATAAAGCCACCCTGAAATTGATGCAAAAATTGCAGCAATCACAAAGATGATCATTTTTGCTCTAAACGTATTTACTCCCATAGACTCAGCCATTACTTGTCCGCCTTTCAAAGCACGGATTGCTCGCCCCTCTCGAGAATTTAAAAGATTTTTTGTCAAAATAATGGCAATAAATACAATGAGCCAAATGAGGTAGAACATTTTGTTGCCGTTATCAAAGGCAAATCCTGCGATAGAAATAGAGGGAATATTCGAAATTCCAGAATGCCCACCTAAAGTTTCAATGGTCGAAAAGAAATAATAAAGTGAAATACCCCAAGCGATCGTACCTAAAGGCAGATAATGCCCTGAAAGTTTAAGTGTTAAGCCACCCACCAAAATCGCAGATGCGACTGTAATGAATATTCCGAGCAGAAGTCCAAACCAAGGATTGCCACCTGTCCATGCGAGGAAACTTGGTAATTGTTCAGTCACAGTTAAGTAAGCAGTTGCGTATGCGCCAATTCCAACTAAGGCTGCTTGACCAAATGTAGTCATGCCTCCAACGCCTGTCACCAATACAAGACCTAACACGACTAAAGCATTTAGACCAATATAGTTCAATAAAGTGACTTGATAGGTCGGTAAAAAAAATGGGCTGATGAATACAATTAGCGCAAATATAAAGAAATAAGTTTTTGATTTCATTCTTCATCCTCCTCAACATGACGAGTTGTGAGTGATTTCCAAAGTAAGAAAGGAATAATTAATGTAAAGACGATGATTTCTTTGTAATCACTTGCCCAAAACATGGAGAAAGACTCAATAACACCAACAATCACGGCACCAATTGCTGCGACTGGGAAGCTGATTAGTCCTCCAATGATTGCCCCTACAAATCCCTTCAGACTTAAAATAAATCCTGAGTCGTAATACAGGGTTGTGATCGGTGCAATTAAAATGCCTGATAAGGTTCCGATAAATGTAGCTAAAACAAAAGTCAGTTTGCCCGCAAAGATTGGAGAAATACCCATGAGCTGTGCACCGACTCGATTGACAGCGGTTGCATGCAATGCCTTACCATAGAGTGTTTTTTCAAAGAAATACCAAAGCACTAAAATCATCACAAAGAATGAAACGATAATGATCAAAGTTTGACTGCTTAAAACAAGAGTCCCAATTTCAAAGCTTTTATCACTAAATGGTTGTGTTTGAGCACCATTTGGACCGAATATCACGAGTCCTAAACCGACTAATGCCACATGAACCGCTATCGACACGATCAATAAAACTAAAGGTTTGGCTGCGACTAAAGGTTGAAAAAAAGTGCGATACATTTGAGGACCAAGCGGTGTAATCACAGCCAAAGTCAATAAAACTTGAATTGGCATTGGAAGCGTCGCTAAAGGTAGTGTGTACATCGCGATAACGATCAAAGAAATATAAATCAATGACGCAATAAAAATTTTGATATTAAATATTTGATTTTTAAAAAATTTAGCGTATAAATCCAGACTTGTATTGACAATAAAAAACGCAACGACCAGCCAAACTATTAAGCTTGGAATACCTGCTTGAATGGATGCCAAAGTCAATGCACCAAATACAGCAAATTCACCCAATGGAATAAGTAATATCCGAGTGACAGTAAAAACTAAAATGATACATAGCGCTAATAATGCATAAATAGCACCACTGGTAATACCATCCTGCCCCAAAATTAACGCGATATTTAAATCCATAACATCTTCCTACCCTTTTTTGAGGATGAATTTACCTAGAGCGATATATGCATATCGCTCTGAGTTTATTTATGATGAAAAGCTAAATTTACTTCAGTAGTTTCCACTGACCATTTTTAACAATGATCATTTCACGCCCACGCTTGTCAAATCCACTATGATCAGATGGGCTCATGTTATACACGCCTTGAGTTCCTGCGACTTCTTTTGTAGATTCCAATGCATCACGTAGAGCTTCACGGAATTGCACGGTGCCAGGCTTTGCTTTTTTCAAAGCAGTCGGTACAGCTTTTTCAAGCAAAATACCTGCGTCATACACATTTGCCCCGAAAGTTGCAGGTGTTTGTTTATATTTTGCTTTATAATCATTGATATATTTAGTAGCAATTTTCTTAGAAGGATGTGTATTAGATACTTCATTTAAAACAAGCATTAAACTGGCAGCTAAAATCGTATTTTCTACTTTCTTGCCACCCATTTTTAAATATTGATCTAAAGCCGCACCATGCGTTTGATAAATTTGCCCTCGATAGCCTCGATCATATAAAGCAGTTTGTGGAGGCACTGCTGAACTACCTGGTGCTGCAACTAGAATTGCCTGTGGTTTTTTACTTATGAGTTTTAACGCTTGACCAGTTAGAGAGGTATCTTGACGTTGAAATGATTCTTGAGCAACGATTTTAATCCCATTTTTCTTTGCTAAATTCGCTAAGACTTTTCCCCAGTTTTCTCCATACGGATCAGCAGTACCGATAAATCCTAGAGTTGTAATTTTTCGCTTCACCATATCTTGCACAAGCGCTTCTGCGATGATTTCATCATTCTGGGTGGTTTTAAACACCCATTTTTTTTGGTCACTCATTGGCATGACTATCGTAGAAGTTCCAACCGGTGCAAGAAGAGGTACTTTCGCTTTAGCAATTGTCCCTATCACTGCAGAAGCATTTGGTGAACCAGAAGGACCAATAATTGCATCAACTTTGTTTTCTTTTATTAGTTTCTCGACAGCTTTGACAGATGCTGTAGGATCACTCGCATCATCAAGAGAAATATATCGAACGTTTTCATTACCAATTTTTTTAGGTAATAAAGCAACTGTATTTTTTTGTGGTATACCTACCATTGCTACAGGTCCGGATGATGATGTCACAACTCCAATCGTGATATCAGCTTGAGCATAAGTGGCAATTGCGATTAAGCTTGTTGATAATAATAATTTTTTAAACATCATATAATCTCCAGTTTGTCCATTAACTGTTTATGTAATTAGAATTTATAGCTATATGTAGTAATGATTCGATTTTCAACAAAATCATTACCATTGGTTGTTCCTGCACCATATTTAGTAGTCGTGTCGATATACCTCCATTCTATACCCAACCCTTTAAAAGACCCTTCTGGAACGGTATAGCCGACAATGAAATTAGCTTCAGTCTCTTTATTATCTGGTAGGCCATTACGCTCTATGTTCGTGCCATATAAATAACGCAAAGTCGTTCTTAAACCCGGCAAACCAACATTTTTAAAGTCATAAGAATAAAGTGCATGATAAGTAAGTTCTTCAGGTTTGATGAAACCTAAAGTTGACCAAGTATGTAGGAAAGGTTGAGGAGCGAATCCATCAAATGTTGGAAAATTGGTATCCCCGGAATTTTTTTGAACACCTGCAGCAAAACTATGTGAGCCATTTTGAATGTTGGCCTGAACGCCAAATGTTTTGCTATCTATGTTTCCATAGTATTTGTCACCAGCTTCACTGTTATGGAAATAACGTGCATCTAATTTGATTTTAGAGTCGCCAATTTGAGTGTTATATGCTGCATTTAAATAATGTTGGTTATAAATATCTTCGAGCTGACCAAACCAGTAAGAGCCTGAAATTTTAGGGCTAAAATTATAGTCTAAACCAACATAACTTAAACCATTACTTTCTATTCTTGCTTTACCTGGTGCAAACAAGCTTAGTTTTTCAAACTCATCATCATTACGCGCGTTTATATGAGTGATTCTTCCAGCTGAAAATTTTAAATTTTGAATCGCTTTCGTTTCAAATGCCGCACCAGCATATGTTGTCACCAACTGACGTGAATCATCAATAAATGCAACAGGTGTTCTTGGCGAAAGTTCCCCAACTAATAGCTCAGAATCTTTATATTTCAGCTTTAAGGTTGCACCAAATTTATTATAACTACGTTCTTGCTCATTTTTTATGGGATCAAATGGTAAGATCGAATCAGACCTTTCAGCATTATGATTTGATAATCTTAGTGCGTAACTTGAAGTCACGTCAAAACCCACCTGAACGGGTGTATTGGTATAACCTGAACTAAACTTTAGACCTAATGCTTGTGACCAACTACCAACATCAGGCTGTGTTGTGTTATTTCGATCAATAAAGAAATTTCTTAAATTTATTGTCGTTTGACTATCTTTTACCAAGTCCGCATAAACTGCTGTATTACAGCAAATTGCTAGTATTGCAAATGTAGGTAACTTTTTCACTCAACTTCCCCTTAGTTTTTTACTGATTTTCTCACTCAACCCTGTTTAATTTTTTCTATTCAGCTATATGAAATTTCATATATTCAACCCAATTCTTTTCCAATTCCATAGAAAATTCAATTTTCTTTTAAGTATATTTATATACCTTAATTAATAATTAAATCCCTTTTAAATCTTCATAGATTGAAAAAAGGCCAAATGATCTAACATTTAGCCCAATTTGATTTAATGAATACCCGCAATATCTTTTAGAATGGTGATAAAGGTATTCTTTTCTTGGTCGCTGTATTTTGCAAATACTTCATTTTGATGCTCATCAGCTATATCAAATAAATAATGTGCGGTTTTTTTACCTTTATCCGTTAATTGGTAGAATTCTTCTGTTTCGACTAGTAGCTCATCCTTCTTAAGGATTTCCGCTGCTCTTTCTATTTCTCGCATAGGCATTGCTATATCACGTGGTAAATCATCTTTGCATGAACTTGCACCACTGCCTAGCACTAAAAGCATTCGAGCTTCACTCGTTCTAAAACCTGTGACTAATTGCTTTGGGATGTAATCATTTTGATAAAACTTGAATGCTCGACTCATGAGATAGGCAACATTATTATATAAGTTACCTTGATATAGTTGACCCAAATCATCAGTTTGGACCGGATTTGAATCTTTAATTCTTAACATTGGGTGTGGTGTTACTGCTGAGTACGCACCCTGGTGATATACTAATGGACTACGACCTTCATCTTGAAAATTAACGACCTTTCCAATAATAATCCAGTGATCCCCGCCTTCTACAATTTGAAATAATTCACATTCAAAAACAGCAGAGCAATTTTCCAGAACTGGAGCATTACCTACACCCAAACGGTAGTTTGCTCCTTCGAATTTATCAATATTGCGTTTAGCAAATTTATTCGATACCTCGATTTGTGATCCAGATAAAATATTGACTGCAAAATGACTAGAGTTTTTAAAAACTTCAAAACTGGTCGATTTTTTATCAATACTCCACAAGATTAAAGGTGGGTCTAATGAAACTGAGTTAAAACTATTGGCAGTTACACCCACTTTTTCACCTTGCGCATTTTGCGCTGTAATAATAGTAACCCCAGTTGCAAAATTACCGAGTGCTCTGCGGAATTTCATCGGATCAATAGCTTGTTCTTCCGATTTTTGATAACTATTCATTCCCTTCTCCTGAATCCCAAAATGACCTTCCATGATGGCAATTCAACTATTAAATATCTAAAACTAATCTCGGTGTTTTTGATCGAGAACAACACACTAAAATCTGCTCATTACTTTCTTTTTCTTCGTCAGTAAAGTAGACGTCTCGATGATCGGGTTCGCCTTCAAGCACATCACACATACACGTTCCACAAACGCCCTGTTCGCACGATAACTCGACTTTAATCCCTTCTCGCGCTAAAGCTTGCAGAATAGTTTCCTCTGGAGCTACTTGAATCGTTTTACCACTTTGTTGTGCAACAACTTCAAAACTAGCGCCACCTAAATCAATATCTACCTGAAAATATTCTTTATGTAATTGATCGGAACTAAAACCCTTAGACTCAGCAAGATTAATAATCCAATCCATAAATCCATTAGGACCACAGGTATATAAATGTGAATCTTTGGCAATATCTTTCATTGCGTGATCAAAAAATTCACGATGATTTGCACCATCATCTTTAAAATGGAAAGTTGTATAACTCGCTAAGGGACCTTGCTTGATTTCATCTACAAATGCAGCGGTTTGTTTAGAGGCTGCACAATAATGCAATTCAAATGACTTATTCTTATTCAATAAATCATAAGCCATGGTAATTAACGGTGTAATCCCAATACCACCACCAACTAAAACGCTGTGAGATGCATCTAACAATGGGAACAAATTTTTAGGATGGCTGACTTGTAGTTGCATCCCTTCAGAGATGTCATTAAACGCCGACAGTGATCCCCCTCTTGATGCTTCGTCTTTTAAGATCCCTAATCGAAAAACACCTTTTAAACTAGGATCTTGACATAGAGAATACTGACGGATTAAACCATTAGGCAGGAATAGATCGATATGTGATCCAGCTTCAATTTCAGGTAATGGAGACTCAGTTGCTGAAATTAAATCTAATACAACAACATTTTCCGCTTCTACTGATCTTTTATTTACTATTACGGAGTATTTTTCGTTCATAGTTTTCCCCTTTATGACTAAGCCAATGCTTAGCGCATAAATAGTCCTCCGTTAATATCCCATGTTGCTCCTGTCACAAAAGCTGCTTGTGGGGATGCTAACAAAGCACAAGTTTCAGCGATAAAACTCATACTGCCTAAAGCCTTAACAGGAATGTTATTGATAAACGCTTCCATTTTTTCATCTGAAACAACGCTGTGTACTATTGGAGACTCCATTGGTCCTGGTGCTACGGCATTTACCGTCACACCTTTAGCGGCAAATTCTTTTGCAAAAATTTTAGTCAAAGTTACGATTGCCCCTTTTGAAGCTGCATAATGCGCTCCCGTTGCAGTACCACCATTCTGACCAGCCAATGAAGCCATATTGATAATTCGTCCAAATCCTTTAGATGCCATATATTGACCAATAATTTGGCATGACTGAAATGTTCCTCGTTGGTTGACTTGTGTCACCCAATCAAAATCACTCGCAGTGATTTCAAGGACAGGAGTTGCTTTAGTTACTGTGGCGTTATTGATTAAAACATCCAACTTGTTGAAATGAGTTTCAATCCAACTCACTGCTTCTCTAAAGTCCTGCTCTACTGATATATCCAGTTTTAAGGGATACATTTGCGATGGATACTGACTCGCAGCTTTAGCACTTTCCGCTTTTTCTAAGGTACTTGCAGTTAAAATAACTTGATGCCCTTGTTCAGCAAAATATTCAGCAATCACATTACCTAAACCAGAGGCAGCACCAGTAACCAAAACAACTTGTGACATGGTCACCTCCTATAGAATGTAACTGATACCAGCTAAGGTATCTGTCGAATTGACTAGATTGATAATTTTACGGTCTATTTTGAGTTCGCCATTCTCTTGACGTATTAGCTCATAAATCACATCAGCAGTGTAATGACGTAAATTTTCTTTGCGGAACTCTCTTAAATTTTGTGCACAGCGTAAAATTATCTTGTGATCAGTTTCTTCAATAATTCGCACACGTGACAGGCTACGAACAGTATTGGCCTTGGGAGCTGTCGAGATTGCTTCACCATTTTCTAAACGCTCTACACGTAATTGACGCATGTGGTGATTGTCATATGCATAGTTCAAATGGTTTTCGTAATCTGTCAATGATGGGTCTATTGGAATGATGTACTTACCATTTTCATTCCATAAACTTAACCATGCTTGATACTCTGAATGATCTAACATGTCAGCTTCAGCCCAAATGAATGCTGTAACTTCGTTCAAAAGATTTAAATTAATTTTCATGCTCTTCCCCTTAAGCCGTCATCAACTTTTTCCATTGTTGGTAAGCGCCACGCATGCCTGTTTCAGCACTCACGTCACTCTTCAGACCATCTTCAGTTTTGACTTCTCCTGGTAAACCACGGTTCAACATGATCCAAAGATCATTGCCCGCATTTGCACCATGCTGTACACGCTCCCAAGCTTCCGCATCATCTGGCGTACCAAAACCGAAAGGACCTTGGAAATGTTCATGTAGACGTAGGCGATATTGGTTGGCAATTTGTGGTCCACCATCCATCGTAATCACTGAGTGGTGAATTTCAGTTTTATCTACCGCTAATGGTTGCATTACACGGAAGAACGCCATAGAACATGCAATGTTAGGGAAAATATTTAAGTTAAAGCCCGAACCACCGACAGCACGGCAAATTCGACGAACTTCAAGTTCCTCATGACCTTCTTCACGTAGTGCTTGGGCAAGTTCTTCAAAACGCTCTTGGATTGGTCGCTCCATCAACTCTTCATCAAGATCTACCAGTTCTGGAATCATCACCATCACGCTGTGACCATTTCCTAGATCTTCAACATAGCCTGGTTGATTTTCAAAGTTGAAAAGCTCTTCTGTTTTTTCGTCTACAGAACTTAAGAATGATTTATGAACTAATGGGAAATGATACGCGTCAGTTGTATTTTCCAACTGAATCTTCCAGTTACCTGGGAATGTAAAACGATGTTCACCTAATACTTTGACTGGATAACCTGCGCCTTGCTTCATGAATAGATCAATCCACTTTTTCGCAGCACCTAAAAAGTCTTCTAATGGCTCAATATCGTCTTTGAAAGTCGCAAAGATCATGCCGTTATATTCTTCTACACGTAAGCTGATCAGTGGAAATTCAGATTTATCTAAACATTCGCCATAACTTTCAGGTGAAGGAACGCCACGCAATGTACCATCCAAAGCGTAACTCCAACCATGATATGGACATACAAAGCTATTTGTTTTGCCTTTTTTATGCTCACAAACTGTAGCAGCACGATGGCGACAGCGGTTGAGTAAAACGTGGACTTTTTTCTTGCGATCTCGTACAGCAACTACAGGTTGTTTACCAATATTAATCGTTTTATAACTACCAGCATCTGGAATTTCACTTGCATGAGCAACCCAAACCCAAGTGCTGTAGAAAATTTTTTCCATTTCATCTTCAAAGATTTGTGCATCTTTATATAAAGAGGTATGCACTCGGTCACTTTGAACTAATTCATTGTAATCAATTTCAATATTTTGAACTGGTATTGCACTATTCATCATGTATTCCCTTATAACTGTTTATGCAACTCAACCGACTAAATTTGATTGCGGTACTGGTAACTCATCATCACTGGTCCAATGCGTTACTGGTCGACTGAAAATATTTTCTGTTTGGAAGTGTTTGATTTTCCAAATGCCATTATTTTGTTGCTTAAAACGGATTGTCAGTTTGGCTGCATTCAAGTGGCTTGCACCCGTTTTGAAAGTAGATGTTTGCAACATCAACCAGTGCCCAATAGCCACATCACCATCAATATAAATTTGTTCAGAATTCACAAAATGTGCATTCATAACAAAATGCGAGTCCTTCAGCGTGTATGTTTTAAACATGTCATATACTGCCTGCCAAGACTCAAGTCGACCAAATGACTGGGTGTATTTTTTCCCTACCCCCTCCCAAATACACTCAGGATCAAATAAATCCATCAGCGCTTCTAAATTTGTGTTTTGATTAAGTTCATCACAAATTTCCATATAGCGATTTAGGCAATTACGAATTTGATTCTGCGCTTCCAACTGTTGAAGACGTTGAAGAATGCTTTTGAGTTCATTAGAGTCGACCATATCGATATCCTTATCGTTGAATAATTAATTCACGACCAACTCTTGCTTCAACTTTGCAATACTTCCAAAGTTTATATGGACCTTCTCCGACCACAGTCGTACGGAATAAGTTACATGCAGCATGAACTGTTTCAATATCAGGTACATCAGCCAATAAATAGGTTGTCCAAGGCCAACCCGTACTTGCACCTACCATGCTTTGATCATCATCTAAGTTGCCGTATACATGCACGCCAGGTAAATCATGGATACCATTCCACATTTCACCAAATGCTGCCCACACTGCTTTTGCTTCTGCTGGCTCTGCATCAAAGAAGTTTTGGTTAATACCCATACAGAACAATACGCGTAATGATTTTTTAGCTTCCATTTCGATTTCCTTCTTTTCGGTCATTTATAAATATCCAGGTGTCGGATTAAGCCCAAAGCTCATCGCACCAGCATTTTGTAAAGTTGCATCACCCATAAATGCATGCTGTGTAACGACATTCGTGTCATTCACAAAGCGACTAAATGGATGGTTGGTATAAATGGCAGTCATGCCAGCTAACATTTGCATTTTGCGGGTGACCTTTGCACAGACTCTTGCCGCATGTGTACAAGATAGACGCATATCACTAATTAAATGTGGCGCAGGTTTTCGTCCGTTGAGTACTTCTTCCCATACAATATCCATGGTGTTGTAGAACCATGTTCTTGCAGCTAGGAACTCAGCTTCAGCTTTCGCAAATTCGTACTGAGTGATAGGTCGATTAGCAATTTCTGCACCTCCAGTAATCGACGACTTACCTGGAGCTAATTTTCTAAATTCTTCCAATGACGCCGAGGCTACGCCAATTCCGACTACGGTAAGGACTTGAGTCGCCAAAGAGAGGGATGGATATTTGAAAAATGGTTCGCTGAGTTTAGATGGCTCACCCCGAACAAAAGTCCAATGCTCAGGTACAAGTACATTATCGACAATGAGATCGTGACTACCTGTGCCTTTTAAACCTACTGTATCCCACGTCATTTCAATTTTAGCTTTATGCGCTGGTAAAACAGCCATACGTGGTAAGCCATGAGATTCATTATCTTTGATCGGGGCAATGCCTACACCAACGATATCTGCACCTTTACAACCACTTGAGAATTTCCAACGGCCTTTTACAACTAAACCCTCATCGGTCACTTGAGCAGCTTGCGGTGGAAAAATTCCACCAGCAAAAACGATATCTGGGCCATTTTTATAAAGTTCAGAAAGTGTCTCTTCAGGTAAACTCCCAAGATAAGCTGGGCTCATACCAAAACTTGCAACCCAACCTACTGATCCATCTGCTTTAGAAAGCCTTTCAATAAGTTCACAAAACGTACGCGGTGAAACCTCATCACCACCGAAACGTTTAGGAACTAAAGCACGATATACCCCAATTGATTTCAGTTTTTGAATAATGTCTTGACTCACGTATGCTTGTTCGTCGAATTCACCTGAACACGCTCGCTGTCTAATCTCTTGACATAATTCTTCAAGATCAATCAAGCTCTCAGTTTGATCTTTGGCTAAATTGCTCATTTGCCACCTCCTTGTGAATGCTTCGTAATATCGACAATGTGTTGTGCAATAGCACACAATTTTTCATCTTCACCATGCTTAGCAATTAATTGCATACCGACAGGTAAGCCATTTGATGTTTCATATGGAATCGTGAGCGCTGGATGGCCCGATAGATTGAATGGTCGCACGAGCTTAGTTAAATTGAGGAAAGCAACAGTATTTTCAGCTTCGTCTAATTTAGGTGGAAATTGAGGTAGTGTCGGCAGTATCAAAACATCAACATTGTTGAGTAAATCATTGATCTGCTCTGTGAATTGAGTTCTTATTAATTCAGCATTTTCTACATCTTTTTGAGTGGTTTCAGATGCTTTTAATAAACGCTGCTGAACATCATTGGCTAGAAGTCCAGTTTGAGTAAGATCATGATATGCACCCCAAGTTTCGTAATTAATGATCGACATACCTGCTTGATATGCCTCATCAATATTGTCTATGAATAGATTTTTTTGAGGTAAATCAATTTTTGTTAACTCAGCATCTAAGACACGCCAAATTTCAGATTCCGCTTCGACACGTAATATTCCTAATTGAATCTGCTGTAGATCGATTTGGATTTCGTTAAATGTAGGATCAATGATCCGCATAGCAAGAATCAGATTGTTGATATCTGATGCGAATGGTCCGACGCAGTCTAAAGTGGTATCTTTTGGCCAAACACCATCACGACTTACACGACCAAATGAAGGTTTTAATCCATACACTCCACAGCAAGCGGCTGGCATACGAATTGAGCCACCAGTATCCGTACCAATACTGAAGTCCGCTATATCTGCCGCAATAGCTGCAGCCGAACCACTGGAAGAGCCTCCAGGAATAAGTTGCGGATATTTAACATTTAAAGGTGTTCCGAAGTTTTTGTTTACTCCAGTTATACCGAATGCAAGTTCATGAAGATGAGTTTTTCCAATAATTTTGCAATCACTGCTGAGTATATTTTTTATAATTTCAGCGTGTGAGTTTGCAGGGCATGCTTCAACGCGCGCCTGAGTTCCAAGTGTCGTCACTTCATTTTGTATATCAATTGAGTCTTTAACCACGACTCTAATTTTTCCATCTCCTAAAGAGAGACTTCTAGATATAATATTCAATTCACTTTTCCATGTATTTTTATACTCAACATCAATATCTGAAAAATTAATGTATTTGTCAAGTTATTTTGAAATAAAATAATCTTTGTCTTTTTTCTTGTATAATCAATTATATTTTTTTAAGTTTAATTGCTGCTCATGTTAAAAAATTTTGAAAATTATTTGCCAAATAACGATCCCAAAAGTTTGGAAAATTTCCCATTTTTTTGGATATCTCAAGTTAATGGTAAGTATTCCCAATTGATTGATAAATCTTTAAAAAAAATAGGTCTCGATAATACAAAAAGAAAAATCATTTTGAGTACAAATGCTCTCGGTGAAGCCAATATCACTGAAATAGCAAATTTAGCAACAATCAAATTAACAACTGCAACTAAGGCAATCTATAGATTAGTCGAAGAAGGTATAGTTGAAGTTTTCTCATCCCCTCATGATGAAAGGATTTCTATGGTGAAGCTCACTGAAAAAGGATATGGTCTTGTGGATGAAATTAATCAGATCAATCGTGTTACTTTAGCTGGTATATTAAATTCTTTTGATGAACAAGAACTTGAGTCACTAAATTTACAATTAAAGAAAATATTCAATTTAATGCCAAATAGGTAAAAAGACTAAAATCTTTTTACCTACTAACGCTTATTTCATAATTTCATATTGTGGAATAAGCTGATTAAATCGCAAATTTTCAGCGAATTTTGATATGACATTTAGTTTATATTGATAAATATCCATGCTTTCATATTTGTAAAAACCTGATAGTTCTCTAATGCCATTTCTATTTTCCCTCATATTTTTTTTGATAATATCAGGGGCTTTGTAACGCTCACCAAGTTCTTCTCTCAAATACTCTGAAGCATGATACAGAATATCTCCTCCACCCCAATCGATAAACTCTAACATTCCTAACACTGAAAAACGCAAACCAAAACCTGTACGAATCGCTTTATCAATATCCTCAGCACTTGCTACGTTTTCTTCAACCATTCTCGCTGCTTCATTCATTGCCAATGCTTGAATTCTTGGAACAATGTATCCAGCAACTGCATTACAAATCACAGGGACTTTACCAATTGCCTCAAGTAATGTTTTTAGTTTTTCTACTGCTATATCAGCAGTATGCTCCGATCGGCTTAGCTCAACTAAAGGCATTAAATACCCAGGATTAAGCCAATGCGCATTAACAATACGTTCTGGATGAGAAATTAATTTTGCTATATCAGTGACCAAAAAGGTCGAAGTCGTTGATGCTACAATACAGTTTTTAGAAATTAAGGGTTCTAACCACCGAAAACAATGTTGTTTATGAGTCATTATTTCAGGTACACCTTCAATAATTAATTCACAATTTTTCCAATCAATAGTTTGATTATCTTTGAAATAGAAATGAATTCTTTCTTTTAATACTTTACATTGATCATTCACTAACATCCCGATATGTTCTAAGAGATGCAACTCTTGGTCGAGGCTGTCATTCCATTTTTGCAGAAATTCATTTTTTTCTGCTGGGTTTCGATCTTTTACGTCTACAAGTGCAATCTCAATTCCTGCATATGCGAATGCGATCGCAATCGCATTACCCATTCTGCCTGCACCTACAATAATAATATTTTTAATCATGCAGATTGTTCTCCGGAGTTCAACAGGTCTTTTAATTGTTGCTGCGTTAAATTAAATAACCCTAAATTTTCAAGAGTGCGACCTTCACTATACAAATCCCTACCAGTAATTGATGATGCGATATTCAGAAGCCCTTCAGCAATCGGCGTTTTGACTCCAACATACTTACCAACCGATACAATAAATGACAGGCCTAATCGCGTGTCTTCGAGCATATACCGATGTGAATGTAAATCTATTTTCTCGCGCCAATCGCCACTGTCAGTCAACTTACCATGTGCCCCCCTACCATACATCCACTCATCTCCTTCACCCTCTTTATTGTAGTGATCTGCGAGTGGGAAATGCTGTTTCGAGTATCCCAATGCTTCACGAATATTCATTCGCTCTTGATCCAATAAGCTGGTTACTCTCCTCACTGAAGGTTGAGTACCTTCATTATGAATATCCCATACATCAAAATGTTCTAAAGGTGCAGCATTGAGCATAATTAATGGAGGATGAATAATGGGTCCTGCATTCATTAAAGCTCCACTCAAAGCATCCTCTATAGGCTCGATGCTGTCATAAGCTTGCCTTAATACTCTAATAGCATGATCTTTTAATTTTGCTGGATAGACCCCAGTAGGCAATCTCGTCGCATATACACTAATCACGATAGAATTCAGACTATGTTTTCTTACTAAATATGGCAACGTACCCGTTTCTGCAAAAGCCACGTCAGACTTATTCCCAACTTTAAGCATTGCTTGAGCAAATAGATATGTACCAAAAGTACCTGGGGGTAAAAATACGACTTGACCAGATGTTAAGTATGGTGCTATTTCAATCGATAAATCTTCATGGCTTGTTGCGGGTAAAGGAATAATAATCAATTCAGCGTTTTCAATAGCTTTGAATAAATCAGTTTCAAGTTGGATTTTTTGATGTTCATCCCCAACAGATACTGTTCTAGTGCCACGAAAGTCTTTTACAGTAAGCTCACCATATTTCGCTAATTCTTTTAGTGAATCTCGATCTCTTCGCCATAATTTAACTTCGTGATTTTTTTCCGCCATTTCCACTGCTGATGCATAACATCCATGTCCACCGCCGAGAACTGTGATTTTCATTTTTTTCCCTTACATATTTATTGTGTATTGTGATAGTAGGAAAGATTCTTCCTTTTGCTCGCGTCAAAAAGCGGTACTGCTATTCGAATTACGAATTTATTTCTATTAATTTGTTTTGTTTCACGGTTTCTGAAGGCGTGCATCCATAACGTTTTTTATAAAGTCGAGTAAAGTGTCCAAAGCTTCTTACACCATGAGCATTAAAGATATCAATTATAGGCTGATCAACCTGAGTGTGTTTAAGTTCTTGATGAACTCGGTCCAATTTGATTGATGTCATGAAACTGAGAGGCGTTTGGTTCAAATAGGAATTAAATCCCTTTTGAAGCGTTCTTACCGAGACTTTTACAAGCCTCGCAACTTCCTCAATCGAGATTGCTTCCATATAATGTTGCTCAATCAAATGAGCTGCATTTTTGATATAACTTGGGATGAGTTGATTTTTTTTATCTGCGATTCTTTCACTGAAATTATGTGGAATTTTGATCAATAATAACTCAGTCAAATATGAACTAAAGCTATCAGAAATTTGCCACCAGTTTTCAATATTTGAATATGCAAAGCATAAGTAGTTCAGTGTTTCTAAAATTGAAATTCTTTCTTCAGATGTATAGGAAATGCCACTATCGAAAATAAGATTTTTTTGAGGGATATATCCCAACAAGCGATATAAAACAGTGTTGATCAACTCATGATCAATTTTTAATATGATATTTCTACATTTGGCTTGGAGTTCAATTCTATTTTCAAAATGAGGATGAGAAATTGTAAGTAATCCAGGACGTTGTTGATAAGTTGAATGATCATATTTGACTTTACATTCCCCTTCCAAATTAAATCTAAACAGATAACTTTGACACTCAGCACCAAAACTAATTTGAACTGGAGCATTGTAACTTAATTCAAATAGTGCAACTTGACCAAATGAAAACCCACTTAATTTTACTTCTAAAGATTCATCATTCAATACTTCAAATTGATGAGGGCACAAGTATTGTCCTATCACATCTTTAATCTGAAAATAATCTTTTGAAGACAATAAGTTGAATTTCTTTAAAAGTTTCAGATTCGATAAATACATGATAGGTGTACCCTCATTATTTTATTCAGACATGATTTATTTAGACTCAACTTGCAAACTATTTTCGAAGGCTTTACAACCCACTTTCAATAAGACAAAGCACAATACGCATGATATTGCACCAACGATAGATATCGATGAACCGACCATTAAAGGATTTTCAAAAATACGATCCGTAATTAAAGCCACTAATGTGGTACCAATACCTAAAGCAATCAAATTACTGATGAGTAAAAAGATAGATGAGATTTGGGCACGTAATTGATTTGGCGAAAGCATTTGCATTGCTGTTGTTGAGATCGGCATTGGGAAAGAAGCGAAAAACATTGCAACAACCAACAATGTAACTGATAGCCATAATTCATTAACTTGTGAAAACAAAATCATTGGAATAATTAGACCTACGATTCCAATCACACCCACAAACATAGGCGAATCTTTTCTGCCTTTTTGAATAAAATAATCATTCATCCAACCAGCCGCAAATACACCTAAAGTATTTGAAATCAGTAACACGGCACCCAACATATAGCCCACTTCAGTAGCTGTCATATTGTAATGTCGTATGTAAAATGCAGGTGTCCAGCTAATTAAGCAAAACAATGCCATGGCATAAAAAGTAAATCCCAAATAATGACATGTAAATGTTTTTTTATGCTTTTTCAGGAATTTAAAAGTATCACTAAGCTTCACTTTTACTACGTTCCCCTGCGCATCGACCATTTGCCCTTTACGCTTAGGATCTTTAACAGTTAAAAGTACCAATATGCCAATAATGACTCCTGGTAAACCCACTAAAATAAACGCTACTTGCCATGCCTTTAACATTCCCAATAAGGGTACAGCGATAAGAGACATGTCCTTGAGTAATCCAATGACAAAACCACCTACTAAGAATGCGATTCCTCCACCAACAAAAGAACCAATCGAATAAATAGCGACAGCTCGACCCAATTTATCTTTTGCAAACATATCACTAAACATTGAATAGGCTGCAGGTGACAAAGCAGCTTCACCAATTCCTACTCCCATTCTGCTCAAAAACAACTGGATAAAGTTCTTACTTAAACCACATAAAGCTGTTGCAATGCTCCAAAATACAATCCCGGCAGCAATTAATTTTGGTCTTGAGAATCGATCTGCGATATAAGCCAGCGGCAGACCCATGAATGCATAAAATAAAGAAAAAGCTAGTCCATGGAGTAGACTAAATTGCGTGTCTGTTAAATTCAAATCTGCTTTTATCGGTTCAATCATCAAAGCCAAAATTTGACGATCGATAAAAGAAAATATATATGCAACCATGCAAAGTATTACAACATACCAAGCATAAATATCCTTCTTTTTTGCATCATTGCTCTTTAACTCGGAAATTTTTTCCATCGAAATCATCCTAAATATTTTATAGATCAGCGCTATCCCTATGACAAATCCATGCCAATTTATGCTGATTTATAAAATAAATATCATTTTTAACACTATTATTCTATTTATTTTTCCATTAAATATTACATATAAATAGATATTTTATATTAATCTAATCTAAAAAAATTAGTTCATGCTCTTCAATTCGTCTAGATAATCTAATATTTGTTTTATGTATTCATTATTATCGATACTTCTATAGGCAACTGTAATTGGACTTTCAGCCTCATTATCTAGAATAGGTATAAACTTCAAATTTTTCATACCTATAGAGCATGCACTCTTTGGAATAATACACCCCCCCTCACCAGATGACACCATCCCCAATGCCATATGGATTTCTCTCGTCTCGATCAGATTTTGGGGAATTAAGTCAAGTTCAGAGAATATTCCTTGAACAAAAGTTGAGAAGTTTGGTTTAGGAGTATTTGGATATATATAAATATGTTCGTTGACCAATTGTGATAAATGTACTTCCTTAACATTTTGGGTCACTAACGTATGATCTTTGTGCACTGCTAAAAAAAGTTGCTCTCTTTCGATCACTATTCTTTTTATTGAAGGATCACTAATTCCTAATCGACCAAACCCAATATCAATTTTCCCCAATTTCAAAGCTTCTACCTGATCCCTGGTTCCGCATTCCACCAATTCAACTTTTATATTTGCAATATGCTTTCTTAAATAATCAATAATCTCAGGTAATTTCCAATAAAAAAGCGAACCAACATATCCAATTCGTACCGTAGTATCTGTCACTTTATATCGATTTACCATCGATTTAGCATGTGCTGTTAAGGTCAGTATCTGTACAGCATATTGGTAAAAAAACTCTCCAACTTCAGTTGTTTTGATCGGTCTCATGCCTCTTTCAAATAATACGACACCTAACTCTGACTCTAAGTTTTTGATTTGTCGTGTAAGTGGTGGTTGTGCGATACATAACTTCTCAGCAGCTTTTGTAATACTTTTTTCTTCGACCACAGTAGCAAAATACTTTAATGTTCTTAATTCCATTGAAATTTCCTTAATCCATACTTTTTTAGTATTTTAATATACTACTTAACCTCTATTTTCAATACTTTATTTCAAATAAGGTATTTAGCATATATTAATGGAATATATTGCTGCATGTACAAAAATATTGAAACCTTGCTCGTTGAAATCCCGACGATCCGCCCACACAAGATGGCGGTCGCAACGATGCAAACTCAAACCTTAGTCCTCATTAAAATCGAAACTTCGGATGGTTTCATTGGTTGGGGCGAAGCAACCACCATCGGTGGCTTAGGCTATGGTGAAGAAAGCCCTGAAAGTATCAAAACCAATATCGATACTTATTTTGCTCCACTACTCAAAACTTTTACTGATCTCAACGTTGCTCAAATTATGCAAGTGTTGAAGAAGAATATTAATGGCAACCGTTTTGCAAAATGTGCCATTCAAACTGCTTTACTCGATATTCAAGCTCAACGTTTAGGCTTGCCTCTGTCTGAAGTGTTAGGTGGCCGTCTGCGTGACAGCGTCCCTGTACTTTGGGTGTTGGCTTCTGGTGATACGGATAAAGATATCGCTGAAGCGAAAAAGATGATCGAAGCTAAGCGTCATAACTTCTTTAAATTAAAAATTGGTTCTCGTGCTGTAGAAGCAGATGTTGAGCATGTTCTCACCATCAAAAAAGCGTTAGGTGCTGATATTTCTATCCGTGTCGATGTGAACCGTGCTTGGTCTGAGTTAGAAGCGATCAAAGGTATTCAGCTTCTGCAAGATGGTGGTGTGGATCTAATTGAACAGCCATGTGCGATTGACAATATTGATGCCATGGAGCGTTTAACTCGTCGTTTTGATATTGCCATCATGGCGGATGAGTCATTGATGGGTCCAAGTACAGCTTATCGTTTAGCGAAGCGTAATGCTGCTTCTGTGTTTGCTGTAAAAGTTGCTCAGTCTGGTGGCCTACTCGAAGGTCGTGATGTAGCAACCATTGCAAACCTCGCTGGTGTAGATCTGTATGGTGGCACGATGCTTGAAGGTTCTGTTGGCACCATCGCTTCTGCACATTTGTTCTCGACCTTTGAGAATTTGGCATATGGCACTGAATTGTTTGGTCCATTGCTGTTGACTGACGAAATTTTAAAGACCCCGCTTCAATATCGTGATTTCGAATTACATCTGCCTCAAGGCAATGGTTTAGGTATTGAGTTGGATTTAGACAAGATTGACAACCTTCGCCGCAAATAAGCGACGTGATACATCAGGAGTGAGACATGCTGTTTCATGTACGAATGGATGTGAACATCCCACTGGATATGCCAGTTGAAAAAGCGAATGAGATTAAAGCTGTTGAAAAGGCGTATTCGCAAGAGTTACAGCAACAAGGCAAGTGGCGTCATATCTGGCGAATCACAGGTCAGTATTCAAACATCAGTATTTTTGATGTGGAAAGCAATGAAGAGCTTCATTCAATTTTACAAGGTCTTCCGCTTTATCCATATATGAATATCGAAGTAATGGCGTTAAATCGCCACCCATCTTCTATCCGTGAAGATGATCGTTAAGTTTTAAGTGTCTTGGCTTGATTGATTCAGGCCATGACATCAATACATCCAGAGGTTTTTTAGCGTCATTTTAAACAAGGATTGTGGCAGCGAGCTCAAACACATTAGAAGTCAGCCACCACACAGCAAGCATACTTAAGGAGAAATAGTATGAACCGCGAACAAATTAATGCTTTAGTCAAAAAAATGAACGTTGATACTGCAACAGGTCCTGTTGATGAACGTGTTCAGCAAATCGTTGTACGTTTAGTATCTGACTTATTCCAAGCGATTGAAGATTTAGATTTAAGCCAATCTGAAGTTTGGAAGGGTCTTGAGTACTTTACTGATGCTGGTCAAGCAAACGAATTAGGTCTTTTGGCTGCTGGTTTAGGTCTTGAGCATTTCCTTGATTTACGTGCAGATGAGAAAGATGCTCAAGCAGGTATTACAGGTGGTACTCCACGTACAATTGAAGGTCCATTGTATGTCGCTGGTGCACCAGAATCAGTTGGTTTTGCACGTATGGATGATGGTTCTGAAGAAGGCAAAATCCCAACTTTAATTATTGAAGGTATCGTTAAAGATACTGAAGGTAACATCATTGAAGGCGCTAAAGTTGAAGTTTGGCATGCAAACAGCTTAGGTAACTACTCGTTCTTTGATAAGTCTCAATCTGACTTCAACTTACGTCGTACGATCTTCACGGATGCACAAGGTCAATATACAGCATTAACCACAATGCCTGTAGGTTATGGCTGCCCACCAGAAGGTACAACTCAGTTTGTATTAGACAAACTTGGTCGTCATGGTAACCGCCCTTCACACGTGCATTACTTCGTCACTGCGCCTGGCTACCGTAAATTAACTACGCAGTTCAACATCGAAGGTGATGAATACCTTTGGGATGACTTTGCATTTGCAACGCGTGATGGCTTAGTGGCAACTGCTGTAGACGTAACTGATGAAGCTGAAATTGCTCGTCGTGGTCTAAAAGGTGCGTTCAAACATATTCAATTTGACATTGAATTAGTGAAAGACGTTGAAGGTGCGCCTTCTACTGAAGTTGAACGTCGCCGCGCATCAGCTTAAAAATAATAAAGGGATGGATTTCGCATCCATCCTTTATCTCATTTAACTAAAGAATTTAGACCAATCCAAATCTAATCATTTTGATTTGTTTAAATTTTTGCAAGACCTAAAAGGATATAGATAGCTTTATCTATAAAACGCTATGATTGATAAATCTCAAAAGACTTTAACCGAAGCCCTCTCCCAAATTAAAGACGGTTCAACCATTATGATTGGTGGGTTTGGTACTGCAGGTCAGCCTGCTGAACTCATCGATGGCTTAATTGAACTCGGTATTAAAGACTTAGTGATCGTCAACAACAACGCAGGTAATGGTGATTACGGCTTGGCTAAACTGTTACAAGCAGGCGCTGTACGTAAAATCATCTGTTCTTTTCCTCGTCAGTCTGACTCTTATGTCTTCGATGAACTCTACCGTGCAGGCAAAATCGAGTTAGAACTTGTACCGCAAGGCAACTTGGCTTGTCGTATTCAAGCGGCGGGTATGGGCTTAGGTCCAATCTACACACCAACAGGTTTTGGTACTTTGCTCGCTGAAGGCAAACCAACCATGAATTATGAAGGTAAAGACTACGTTTTAGAAAATCCAATCAAAGCTGACTTTGCGTTAATTAAAGCGCATAAGGGAGATCGCTGGGGGAACTTGGTGTACCGTAAATCTGCACGTAACTTTGGTCCAATTATGGCCATGGCAGCAGATATCACCATCGCACAAGTATCAGAAGTCATGGACCTCGGTGCCTTAGATCCTGAACACATCATCACCCCTGGGATCTTTGTACAACACGTTGTACAAGTTCAACCTGCGCAGTAATTTGAGATTGGAGAAATAAAATGAGTTATCAAAAATTAACCCGTGATCAAATTGCTGAACGTGTTGCACAAGATATTCCTGATGGTGCTTATGTCAACCTTGGGATTGGTTTACCAACTAAAATCTCGAGCTATTTACCTGCTGACAAAGATGTCTTTTTACATTCTGAAAATGGTTTATTGGCCTTTGGTCCACCCCCTGCGGAAGAAGACCGTGACCCTGAGTTAATTAATGCAGGTAAAGAGTTTGTGACTTTATTAGAAGGCGGAGCTTTCTTCCATCATGGTGATTCATTTGCCATGATGCGTGGTGGTCATTTAGACATCGCGGTACTGGGTGCTTTCCAAGTCGCTGAAAATGGTGATCTTGCAAACTGGCATACCGGTGCACCTGATGCGATCCCTGCTGTGGGTGGTGCAATGGACTTAGCCGTGGGTGCGAAAAAAGTCTTTATTACCACCGATCATGTCACTAAAAAAGGCGAACCTAAAATCGTTGCTGAGCTGACTTATCCTGCGACAGGTTTGAAATGTGTGGACCGCATTTATACGGACCTTTGTGTGATTGATGTGACGGCAGATGGCATGAAAGTCATTGAGAAAGTTGAAGGCTTATCTTTTGAAGAGCTTCAATCGATGACGGGTGCCAAACTCATTGATGCGACTCAAGACTGATTTATCAATCCTCCCTAAATCCCTCCTTTATTAAAGGAGGGACTTTCCACCCAATTTATTTAAGCGGGTGGACTCCGCCCTTTGTCAAAGGTAGGTCGAGAGGGATTCAAAGATTTAGGACATAAATAAATGAAAAACGCATACATCATTGATGCCATCCGTACGCCTTTTGGTCGTTATGCCGGTGGTTTAGCACCTGTCCGTGCGGATGACTTAGGTGCAGTGCCATTAAAAGCGTTAATGGAACGTAACCCTTCTGTGGATTGGAATGTCGTCGATGACGTTTTATTTGGCTGTGCCAACCAAGCCGGTGAAGATAATCGTAACGTCGGTCGTATGTCGGCGCTTTTAGCAGGTATTCCTTATACAGTACCTGCAACCACAGTCAACCGTTTATGTGGTTCATCACTCGATACCGTAGCAATGGCTGCGCGTGCCATTAAAGCTGGTGAGGCTGACGTGATTGTGGCAGGTGGTGTTGAATCCATGTCACGTGCTCCATTTGTGATGGGTAAATCTGAGAGTGCATTTGGTCGTAGTCAAAAGATTGAAGACACCACCATGGGCTGGCGTTTTATCAACCCGAAGCTTAAAGAAATGTATGGTGTTGAAACCATGCCGCAAACGGCCGAAAACGTGGCTGAACAGTTCAACATTAGCCGCGCTGATCAAGACCAATTTGCGTTATCCAGCCAACAACGTACGGCTGCTGCACAAGCACGCGGTTTCTTTGATCAAGAAATCGTGCCTGTGACTATTCCACAGCGTAAAGGTGATGCGGTTGTGGTGGCAAAAGATGAACATCCTCGTGCCTCAACCACTTTAGAAGCCTTAACCAAGTTAAAACCTGTTGTAAAAGCAGACGGTACAGTAACCGCAGGTAATGCATCAGGGATTAACGATGGTGCTGCTGCGATTCTGATTGCGTCTGATGCAGCTGTGGAAAAATATGGTTTAAAACCTCGTGCCAAAGTGATTGGTGCGACCACCGTTGGGGTTGAACCTCGCATTATGGGCTTTGGTCCTGCACCTGCGATTAAAAAGTTACTGGCTCAAACAGGTTTAACACTAGAGCAAATGGATGTGATTGAGCTGAACGAAGCGTTTGCAGCACAAGCATTGGCGTGTACACGTGACCTAGGTTTAGCCGACGATGATGCACGTGTAAACCCAAATGGTGGTGCAATTGCATTAGGTCATCCATTGGGTGCATCAGGTGCGCGTTTGGTGACGACTGCACTGAATCAACTTGAAGCAACTGGTGGCAAATATGCATTGTGCTCTATGTGTATCGGTGTGGGTCAAGGCATCGCTTTAATTATCGAACGTGTTTAACTATTAAAAACCCCCTCCCTTTTCTCAAGGGAGGTCGGGAGGGATTCTATGCCTACTTTTTCTTCAAATGATGCGCAAATCAATTATCAAACTTTTGGTGATTCAAGCAAGCCTGCTCTTGTTTTCTCTAACTCTTTAGGGACAAATTTCAGCATGTGGCAATCACAAATTGAGTTTTTTAAAGCTTCTCATTATGTGATTTGTTATGACACACGTGGTCATGGTGCATCGGACGCGCCTCAAGGTCCATATACCATTGATCAACTTGGTCAAGATGTGGTGAATTTACTCGACCATTTAAATGTTGAAAAAGCTGCATTCTGTGGTATTTCGATGGGTGGTTTGACAGGCCAATGGTTAGCGATCAATCATCCTCAACGCTTTAGTCATGTGATTGTGTGTAATAGCGCCGCTAAAATTGGCAATGAAAATGCTTGGAATGATCGTGCCGTATTGGTTCGTGAACAAGGTTTAGCACCGATTGCATCAACGGCTGCAGGTCGTTGGTTTACAGATCCCTTTATCCAAAGCAACCCAGCAGTGATTGAAGAACTTTCAAACGACTTAGGAGCTGGCAGCCCTGAAGGTTATGCAAGCTGCTGTGAAGCTTTGGCTAAGGCGGATGTGCGTGAACAACTCAAACAGATTTCGATTCCTGTATTGATTATTGCAGGTCAACAAGACCCTGTGACCACTGTGGTAGATGGTCAGTTTATGCAAGCAGCGATTGCGGGTAGTCAACTTGTTGAGATTAATGCTTCGCACATTTCGAATGTTGAACAACCACAGGCGTTTAACCAGGCTGTTGCTGAATTTATTCAGGCTTAAGTTCAGAACAACTTAAACCTGAACTCAGGAAACATCACTTGTCACGGGTGACTCATCTTGACGCTTTGCCAGATTGCTCCACCAGTCTGGCTTTTTTTTCACAGTAATTAGACCATGAACAACGACAATTAAATATCAGTCTCGTGATTCCTTAAAACGCCGATAGTTATGTCATAAGTGATTGAAACGATGTCACTCATCATTCTCAAAGATTCAGATGATTCTTCTAATTTTATCTTAAATCAATTGTTTAAGTAAATTTTTAAAGCGTTGGTTTAGAAGCTAAAATCCGCTTAATTGTGCCTATATCATAGTTTCTATTACCCAATTATGATCAACAACGATTAGTCGTTAGTATTTAAATTAAAAACCCATCACCTAGATGATGGGTTAATTGTTGATGTCTAAAGATTTAGATTAATACGCCCACTGGATGAGCAATCGAAATAGACCAGCAATCAATAATAGACTTAAAAAACCACCGAGCCATAAAACAATAAACCACCCTGCTTGATTCAGTTTCATTATCATTCTCCTCAGTGGTAACCTTCGTCACCAACACGGACCTTGTCTCTAAATACCCAATAAGATAAAGCGGTATAAAACAATATAATTGGGATTAGAATGAGTGCACCAATGAGAGCAAATAATTGACTACTTTGAGGTGCAGCAGCTTGCCAAATCGTTACACTTGGCGGAATGATATTAGGCCATAAACTAATTAAGAAGCCCGTATACGCAAGAAATACCAAAGCCAATGTATAGATGAAAGGCGCAAACTCCTGACGACGTTTACAAGCTCTGAGCGCAAGGAAAGTAAAAATCAATACCAGTATTGGTACGGGGCTGAAATACCACATTTGTGGTTGGCTAAACCAACGCTGTGCAATATCGTCATGTACAAGGGGGGTATAAATACTGACAGCGCCAAATATTAGAAATAACGCGATCATAAGCTTCGGCATCAGACGGTACATATGATCTTGTACACGCTCATCCGTTTTAAAAATTAACCATCCACAACCGAGTGTCGCGTATAACACAACAACGCCTAAACCTGTAAAGAGTGAAAATGGAGTGAGCCAATCCAGACCACCACCCGTGAACACACCATTGGTCGTCTGAATTCCTTGAATATAAGCGCCTAAAATCACACCTTGTAAAAATGAAGCTAAAATTGAACCCCAAATAAATGCTTGGTCCCAAAGTGCCTTAGTCCGATTAGCCTTAAAACGAAACTCAAAAGCGACTCCACGAAATATAAGCGCGATCACCATTAAGGTGATGGGCATATATAATGCAGACAACACAGTCGAATAGACCAGTGGAAAAGCGGCAAATAAACCAGCTCCACCAAGTACCATCCAAGTCTCATTGCCATCCCATACGGGTGCTACAGTATTCATCATGACATCACGCTCTTGGCGATCTTTCACAAATGGAAATAAAATACCAATTCCCAAATCAAAACCATCAAGAACGACATAAATCAACACACCTAGTGCGATGATCACAATCCAAATCAATGATAAATCAATCATTTCAAATTCTCCTGATCATTCACCCTGTTTGATGCTTCAAGTTGTTGTTCATTATCAATGGTACTCATCGGGCGTTTAGAAGCTCGGATCACTTCGCCATCTGAATGTGGTGTTGAATAAATAAATTCTGGTCCTTTTACCATCATTTTCAACATATAAAAGATACCGATACCAAATACGATGCAGTACACCACAACAAAAATAATTAGCGTAAGTCCAACCTGTTCCGCAGAGACAGGAGATAACGCATCTTTCGTACGCATTACGCCATAGATAATCCAAGGTTGACGTCCCACCTCTGTGGTAAACCAGCCTGCCAATAATGCAATAAAACCTGAAGGCCCCATCCACAAAGCAAACTTGTGCAACCATTTAGAATCATAGAATTTGCCTGTCTTACGTAGCCATAGACCAAATACAGCCAGTAAGATCATGAGCATGCCCATACCCACCATGATTCGGAAACTCCAAAAAACGATGGTTGAATTAGGTCGATCCTCAGGTGCGAATTCTTTTAAGCCTTTAACCTCACCATCAAGGGTATGTGTCATGATCAGGCTACCCAAATTTGGAATACCAATCGCATATTTAGTTTCTTCAGCTTCCATATCTGGAATACCAAATAGATACAACGGCATACCATGATCTTTATTGGTTTCCCAATGACCTTCGATTGCAGCTAATTTAGCAGGCTGATGTTCTAAGGTATTCAATCCATGTAAATCACCCACGAACATCTGTAGTGGAGCTAAAGCAAGGATCATCCACATTGCCATCGAGAATGACTTTTTAACTAACGCATCACGGCGTCCTTTGAGTAGATGCCATGCAGCAGTTGCGGCAACCAATAAGCCTGAAACCAAGAAAGCGGCCAGTGCCATATGCGCTAATCGATAAGGAAAGGATGGGTTAAAGACAATCGCGAACCAATCTTGAGGAACAATTATTCCATTTTCAAATGCAAAGCCTTGAGGTGTTTGCATCCAGCTGTTAGATGACAGAATCCAAAACATGGATATACATGTTCCTATTGCCACCATTAAGGTTGCAAAAAAATGCGTCTTTGGTCCAACTCGCCCCCAGCCAAACAACATGATACCGAGGAAACCAGCTTCTAAGAAAAACGCACTGAGCACTTCATACGTCAGCAATGGTCCAGTGACACTACCAGCAATACGTGAAAATTCACTCCAGTTGGTTCCAAACTGATAGCTCATCACCACGCCTGAAACGACACCCATACCAAATGAAAGTGCGAATATTTTTATCCAAAATTTAAACAGATCTCGATAAACAGGATCATTCGTTTTAAGCCAACGCCATTCGAGCACAGCCAAAAAACTTGCCAATCCAATCGAAATTGCTGGAAAGATAATGTGAAATGAAACAGTGAATGCAAATTGTATACGCGCCAATTCGAGCGCTGTTAGTCCTAGATCCATGAGGTCACCTTATCATTGAATTTTGTGGTGAATGTTGTTCTTCAATGAGTTTAAAACTACAGTCAGAATTACATTGTAGATGTCATGTATCATTCCGATAACACGCGATTTTAAATTCACTTTTTTGAGGATGAGTGAATACCGTCTGTTAGCTACAGACTGTTTAAAGATTTTTTTCATAAGATTGAACTCTAAATAAATTGATTAAGATCAAAATGATCCAAGGTTTAAATCAATTAGAGTCCAAAAGGTGGCGCTCGGCCTTGAGGCAGAAGATAGAGCTTCTGTAGAGAAAAATAGACGTGCCAAAAAGAATTGCGGTAGAAGCTCAACTTAACTTGTAAGCGATCAAAAATTTCTTTTACACCAAAATCAAATGGTAAGACGAGGTCTCCATACACAGTGCAATATTGGCATTGGTGAGTAATTTGATTATGGTCGTGATGATGTTCGTTTTCACTCAAATGGTGGACGAGATCGTGATAAGTCTCATGAACATGCTGATGGCGTTCTGGAGAAAGTAAATTATGCATAATAGACATGCATACCGGAGCGACATGAAATTTCTCCGGTAAGATCGGTTGTAAATAAACCGCTAGTTGTAATAACACCGTTGCAAATGCAATGATGAGTCCACTAGATCTTAGCAAAATTTCCTCTCAACTCTTTTCGATAAAGAGTGTTTAGAAACATAGAAAAAAAATCAAGTTAATAACCGACTAGGCTGATCAACTTTCATACTTAACTATACGCCTATTGAACTTGTTTTTAAAGCCTTTTTCAATTTTATACATAACATGTATTTATAATATCTATAAAAATTAAAGTAGCTAAATTTTATGATTTGAAAAAATTTAAAGGGATTTTCAAATAAGATACTCCATTGTGTTCAGTGGGCGGAAATTTGCCACCGTTCATATTGATTTGAATGGCTGGTAAAATGAGCTTTGGCATCCCCAATGTCGCGTCACGGCTATTGCGCATTTCCACAAAATCATTCTTTTTTGAATCAACTCGAATGTGTATATTAGATTCTTTTTGCGTTTTTATATCTGTTTGACACATATATTGATGTCGATTTTCTGGTAAATAATCGTGACATAGATATACACGCATATGATCAGGCAGTTGATAAAGCTTCTGAACTGAATCAAATAATTCTGCTGCACTGCCCCGTGGAAAATCACATCGTGCTGTACCATAGTCTGGCATAAATATAGTATCACCCACGAAAACTGCATCACCTATCACATAACTAAGACAAGCAGGTGTATGACCAGGCGTTGGAATGTTGTAGGCTTCAATTTCTCCAATTTTAAAACACTCATGATCTTTAAATAAATAATCGAATGGTTGCTGTGCGTTTATTGCCTTAATATCCAATTGATAAATTGAGCCAAATGTTTCTTGTACAATTCCAATATGATGACTCATGGCAATTTTGCCACCCAGCTTAGATTTTAAATATTGCGCAGCGGTCAAATGATCAGCATGCACATGTGTTTCTAAAATCCACTCAACCTTGTAATGCTGTTCATGTATGTATTGAATAATCTGGTCAGCATGTTCCGTCGTTGTTGTCGCAGAAGCAGCATCAAAATCTAAAACACTATCGATAATGGCACAACTTAATGTCACAGGATCAGCCACGACATAACTAAATGTATTGGTATTTTGATCAAAAAAATCTTTAATTAGCGGCTTGATTTGATCTTGAGTGGCGTCTTTCATCACTAGTTTCATAACTATGCCCCCATCCATTTACGGTGAATTAAAACTCCTATCAACATCGCAATCACAAAATAGAGTGATTGATAATGCCCTAAACCAATCAATGTTAATCCTGGTGCTGGACAGATGCCTGCGATGCCCCAGCCTATACCAAACAAGCTAGCACCTATAATGAGCTTGTTATCAAGCTGATTGCTCTTTGGTAGATCAATAGTCTCATTGAATAGAGTTAAAGGCTTTTCACTTCTGGTTACGATCTGAAAGGGTATGAATGCCACGACAATGGCACCCATCATGACAAATGCCAAACTTGCATCCCACTCGCCAAATAAATCAAGAAAATTAAGAACTTTTTCAGGGTTCGACATTCCAGATAACATGAGTCCCACGGAAAAAAGTGAGCCAAACAAAAAAGCAAAAAGGTTTTTCATTTAGAATGCTCCTGTGACATGCCGAATTATATAAACCGTTATAAAGCCTGTCAGCATAAAGCTCAGTGTTGCCACAATAGATCTTTTGGACAATCTACTTAAACCACAAATGCCATGCCCACTTGTACAGCCAGAACCTAAACGTGTTCCAAATCCAACTAAAATACCTGCCACGATCATCATGAATGGACTTGCTTCGAGTTCAATTTCAGGCTGAACCCAAATACCATAGATAAAGGGTGTGATGATGAGACCCAGTAAAAACCACAATGCTGGTGTTTTGAAAACTGTATGCGGATTTAGTACTTGACCGATTAAACCACTAATCCCTGCTATTCGACCATTCACACATAAGTATGCAACCACAGATAAACCGAGTAGTGCTCCACCTAAAAAAGCAATCACAAAATCATGCATAACAATTTAGTTATTTACAATATATTTTTTTATATTATATAATTTTTAAAAATAATCAAGATGCTTTAACATACGCATCCTTCTGTTTCAAAGGAACATCCAATGCCGTCTGATGTTGAATTCAATCAAATGGATTTTTCACAAGTTGATCAAGTCAGCGATCGACTTAAAGTCCTGTCGAATCCTGATCGCTTAAAGATACTTTGTATTTTAGTAGATGGTGAATTGAACGTTCAGGAAATTGAGAATCGAACTCAAATTTTTCAACCCACGCTTTCACAACAGTTAACCGTATTACGTAAAGCTGAAATGGTGGTGACTCGTCGTGAAGGTAAACAAATTTTTTATCAAGTGAGTGATCCTAAAGTCCTCACCATTATGCAAACGCTTTATAGCTTATATTGCGATCCTACTTCATAATCTTGCAATTCTTTCAGTTGTGGATATGAGACTCAAATACGATCATATTCTCCATGCAAATGACCATGTATTAAATTTTAAAGTTTTGTATTCAAGAGTACTAAAGACCAAAAACTTCTTGCAAGTCTTTTGCCATTCCTTGCATAGACTTGAACTCTCCTTGTTGATTTTTCCATACCATAGCTGGCGTGGAAAAAAATCCATATTTATCCATGAGTGACTCGTTATAGTCGATTTTTTCATGTAAAGATTTTGATATATTTTGCGTAACAACTAATCGCTCTTTACCTTTCTTTTTATTGTAGTCATTAAATACTTTAGCAGGATCACTTGAGTTAAGTATGGTGACAATCTGCCCTCGACTTTCTTCTCGAATTACACCAACTTGTATATGTCGAAGTTGAACTTTTCCCGAGTTTACCCATGGTCGTGCAGCTTCCCAAAATTGATGGCAATATGGGCAGTTAGGATCTGAAAATACATAAACAACGCGTGCTGCTGTATTTTCACCATCTTGAATCCAAGTCGACTTTTCAATGCTCTTCCATACATCATCTAATACGGCGTCTTTGACATGTGTATTTAATGCTTCAATAGAAATATTTTCACCTTGAGCATTATATAAATCACCCATAATGTAATATTTCTGATCATTAGAAATAAAAACCGTGCCTGGATGTTGGTTCATATGCCCTGCCCATCCTGTCATACCTGCTGGTGCTGGAATTTCTTTTACAAACTCAAAGCCCTCTGCTGAAATCTGCTTTTTTAAATCCGCATAACTGACGCTACTTATTAAAAATACGCTAGACAACAATATTAATTTATTTATATCTTTCATAACCTTTAGCTCTACTCAGCTGTCATTTTAATTAAATATTCTTGCAATTTTGCAGCGCTTAACTCACCCATATGTCTATCCACCAATTTACCTTTTTCATCGTAAAACAATGTAGTTGGCAAGCCAAAACTATTGCTCTGCTTGGGCATTTCCCCATTTACATCAAGTCTGACATTTTTAAAGTTGAAGCTGTGTTTTTGTAAATAGTTTTGAACCGTTGTGATATCTTCACCTTGATTGAGCATCACAAAATGAATATTGGGATGAGCCTTTTGTGCTTGAAAAAGTATTGGCATCTCTCTATGACATGGCGGGCACCAACTCGCCCACAAATTAACGACTGTAGGCTGACCCAAAAAATCTGTGAAATACCCTTCATTCTTATTTTCACTATGATCAGTTGGGAGTATCTGAAAACTTAGATCAGGATAAAAACTTTCAACCTTGTATTGAGTTTTTATCATTACGCCAATCGCTACCCAAAATAAAAACACCCCAACTAAAATGATCTTCATTTTTGTTCGTAAGCTTCGATTGAGAATGATATAGCTTAGCCCACCGAAGAATAATCCACTCCATAAGCTAAATCCTTTATCTTGGATTTTGAGTATATCTAAAGGATTTGCAATATAAGTCTCCCAATAGAACATAACAAAGATGACTCTAGCGGCAACTGCTCCAATAATGATGCTTGTCCACACTGAATCTTTACTGATTTTGACTTGGGTATCTGTCCATTTATAGTGATGACCTAAAACATTGATCAGGATACTGATGAACAGTATCCCACTGAATAGAATCAATAAAACCCATGGAAACATGAGTGATCCAAGTTGAATCCCATCAAATGAAATCATTACTGAACCATCCCGACAGATTGTTCCTGCAATCGATTTAATAACTGTGTTGTAGTAAAAGTACCAGTCAAACGCAGATCACGTATTTCATCATGTTGCGTATTTAAAAAAATAAATGTTGGCGGACCTAAAATTTGCCATTTTTTTAACAGTTCATCTTGGCTTGGTTCAAAATGAGTGAGATCTAATTTAATTAAAACCAAATCATTGAGTTGGGCTTGAACATCTTCACGCGGAAGTACCTCTTTTTCTATCGGTTGACATGCAACACACCAATCTGCGTAAACATCAATTACTACGGCTTTACCTTGATTTGCGTTCAAAACATTTGAAAGCTGCGCGGCAGAATTGACTTTATGCCATGTATGTAATGTTTTGGCCTGCGTTACAAGTGAGTGCTTATACCCTTGCTGCACATAATTCATTCCTAAAAACATCATGCCAAGACTGAGTAATATGATGATGCTTTTAACCACTATTTTTTCGACATAAGGTCGCATTTTCCAGAGTAAATATACAGCGAATCCAAGAAGTAAAAGACCCATCAGAATTTGATAAATACTGGTTGGAATAAGTGGCCGTGCAAAATAAGTGGCCACAAGCAACATCACGAAACCAAAACAGACCTTGAGTCGATCCATCCATACCCCAGGTTTAGGTAAAAAATGCGTCCCGAAAACTGCCGCAATAAAAAGCGGCAAACCAATCCCAATGCCCAAAACAAAAAGATAAGTCGCCCCTAATAAAGGTTGGTTAATCTGTGAGACAAATATTAATGCTCCAGCCAACGGAGCACTCATGCAAGGTCCAACAATCAGTGCAGAAATCATCCCCATGAGTCCTGCACCGATCAATGTGCCCCCTTTTTGTTTTTGTTGCCAAAGATCTAAGCGTTGTAACATTCCTTGAGGTAAAGAGATTTGAAATACACCAAAAAGATTAAGGGCAAAAATAATAAACAAGAGACTAAAAATACTGATGAAGATCGGACTTTGAAACCAACGCTGAAAACTATAGCCCAGTTGAGAAACAACGAATCCCATTAACGCATAAACGATAGCCATCCCTGTGACAAAAATAAAAGCTATTACCGCGGCACGATAACCTCTGTGATTTTGCACAAGAATGCCTGATAAAATCGGAATTAAGGGCAATGAACAAGGCAAGAATGCCAACAATATTCCAAGTCCTAAAAACACCAATAAATTAAGCCATACACTTTGTTGAGAGAGCAAATTTAAAAAAAATTGATCGTTGTTCCATACACCCGAAAAACTGGCTGGCCTATTCAGATTTTCTTTAGATAAATTTGCATCTAGCGTGGATTGATCCTCACTGATTAAATTATTTTCTCCAAATTCGGTTTTATCTCGCTCAAGCGCAGTAGCGTTAAAATTTTTACGATCTGCGACTGTATTGTTATCCTTTGAAATGAGTTGTGTTTCTGTTTTTGGTGAAGCATTTTCTTGTGCATCTCGAGTATTTACAACTCCATTAGATGCTGCTGAAATTTCTTTGAGATTTAAAACTTTCTTAGCTTGTGTAGTTTGCTGCGCTGGGAATAAACCTGTGCTGTCAGTTGTTATCGTTGTTCTTTGAATCGGATAACATAAACCACTTTCAGCACATCCTTGCCATTGAATCTTAAATTCTTGATTTGGTTTGACTGGAATATTGCTGATTACATCCTGATAATGCACTTGGGTCATACCAAAGTTTGGATCATCTTTCTCTTTTGGGCGTGGTAGAGATAACTTTACAGGACCTTGAATGTCTGAAACTTTGATTTGATCATGATAGAGATAGTAACCATCTGCGATCTTCCATTTTAGTTCAGCTTGATGATGACTGACTGATACTGCCTCAAATTGAAATGCTTGATCTGGTGGTAGAAAATCTGCAAATGCAAAACTACTCACCAAAGAACCAAGCAATAAACTACCCTTAAACCAATTATTCATATTGACCGTATCAGTTCCTGTCTAGTCGTTCAAAGTTCAACGAATGAATTAAGAAAGCGTGATAAAACAAATGCCGCTTCAACGCCAATCGTCACTCGAGATCGCTCATACATTTGTACTCGCCCTAACATGAACTTTATATCGCAAAAAATCTCATTATTCCGTTGGAATTCTTTAAATATTTCTGTTGATCACCTTGGCACAGCGTTTGTGATTGAGACTTTACTCGAACCACCAAAGAAACCCTCATTTGATTCACCGAGTACTCCACATCAAGATTAATCATTCTTTCAAAATACGATGCGATTGAATGACGAGTACTGAAAACTCAAGTTCAGGTTAAACATCTTTGAAATTGAACGAATTGATACTTATATTGACTGAAGACAAAATAAGTTTAGATGAATTTATTTTAAAGTGTTCTGTTGTATCGATTGGCTAGGATAAGCAGCATGCGCATATTAATGATGCTCAGACCTTGTCAAAAATCAAACAGGCCTTATAACACTGTGATCAAAAAAATTCGTGGTTATAAATCACATAATTAGTCCACCCAAATTTAATTAAAATACCCAACGATAATATTTGAGAAATAAATCACAAAATACACCAACTCAATGTAAGAAAAACTTCACAATATAAGAATTAATTTTAATAGCCTTGAATGGAATTCCAAAATATTTCGTTATGAGTTATTTATCAATATTCAACTAAAATAGTGAGAATTTATTCTCATATTAAATTAAATTCAAAAACAGAATCACACTCAAATATTTAAAGAAAACAAAAATAAAACATAAAATACTGATTTATATATACTATTAATTTTAATAAATATTAATCCAATCACAAATAATATAATAAAAATATAATAAAATACAAAATATATATAAATAAAATAATTTATCTAAATAACAAAATAACAAATAAAAAAATATTATTGTGACTCAAATCTCATTATAACCACCATGATATTAATTCGTTCAAATTAATAATTAAAATAATGTTTGTTTAATTAATCTAAATATTGAACAATAATTAAACACGAAATCTAGCTATTAAAAATCAAGCTAGATCTCAAATAATATCCCATCATTAAGGTGTAATTATGAAATCCTTCGCGTTTGGTATTATAAGTTCAATTGCATTAATCTCGACTGGCTGTGTTTCAACCACATCATTAGGCACTGTAGCTTCCGAACGCAAACAACTCATGATTATTCCGGAATCAGCTTGGAATAAAATTTCAAACCGTAGCTATAATAAATTTGAAAAGAAAGCGAAGACTAAGTCTTTATATCTTGAAGATCCACGCTTAAATCAAATTTTGGCACGTTTAATCCCACATGCTAATCAATATTTACGTGAAGGTCGTCAACCAATTCAATGGCGAATTAACGGTGTGCTCAGCAGCAAACCGAATGCCCAATCCTTTCAAAGTGGGCAAATTGTAGTTAATTCGGCTGTATATATGTTTGAAAACTTATCAGATGATGAATTAGCCACTCTAATTGCGCATGAAATGGCACACATTATCCGTAATCATAGTCGTGAAAAGGCTTCTCGTTTCGCAGCAATGAATTTGGGTCTAATGGGTGCAACCATGGGAACTGGGGCTGCCATCGGACTTGTAAGTGGTTTATCTGGTAATCAAACCAATATGTCTCATCGCCGTCATCTAGAAGAAGAAGCTGATTTGATTGGTTTAGATTTGATGGTGAGAGCGGGCTACAATCACAATGCAGCACTCTCATTTTGGGATAAATTCGAAGCAAATCTCAACAAACGTAAAATGAATAAAGATCAATCAACTTTGTTTGCAAGTCATCCGAGCAATGACCAACGTAAAGCATTCTTAACTGAACAAGTCATGCAGATCGAGATGTATCAAAAGGATGTCAACCTTACTGCATTACGATAATTTAGTATAAATAATAAAGCCCAACGCTATGTTGGGCTTTCTCATTTATGGATCAACAAATAAATCGACCATCAATTCCTCATCTGATGGCTCAACTCGATATTTTTCGAAATCAGTTTCACCTTTCTCTCTTAATATCTCTTCATCGATCATCATACGACCCGTGATCGAACGTTTCTCACTCGTCAAGATTGCATACGCTGCATCAGCCATGATTGCCGGTGTCCGAGCCTTGCTAAATAACTCACGTCCACCGAGAGAAAATTCTATCGCTGCAGTTGCAATAATGGTTCTAGGCCACAAGGCATTAACACTTATCCCATAACGTTCGAATTCTTGATTCATTCCCATGGTCAACATACTCATGCCATATTTACTGATGGTGTAAGGAGAATGAACCGCAAACCACGATTCTTTTAAATTTAAAGGTGGAGAGAGACTAAGAATATGTGGATTTTGACTTTGTTTTAAATAAGGCAAGGCAGCTTGACTACAGACCATAACAGCGCGAGTATTAACTTGATACATGAGATCAAAACGATTTGGATCAAGCGTTTCAACCCCACTCAAATTAATCGCACCAGCATTATTAATGAGGACATCTATCCCACCAAAATGTTCAGCAGCCTGTTTCATTGCGGCTGCGACAGCATCTTGATCTCGGACATCAAGTTGGATCGCTAATGCTCTCCCACCAGCTGCTTCTATTTCTTTTGCAACAGAATGAATCGTACCACTGAGTTTCGAATGTTCAGTGCTCGTTTTTGCAGCAACCACAATATTTGCACCATCTTTTGCAGCTTTAAGTGCAATCTCACGACCGATACCTCTGCTTGCACCTGTAATGAACAGTGTTTTTCCTTGTAGTGACATAATCCCTCTGTGTTATTTTGTTTTTGAATTTTCAATGTACAAAAAAAAACCACTTATGCAAAATTTCTTTATGAACCTCTAAGTCGTAGAAGCATACATTTTGCAATTACAAAATTAGAATTGTTTTGATAGCAGGCTAAAAAATTTAAATAACATTCTGTTTTTATTAATTTTTATAAAACCAACTATAGTTGCATTTTGTACCAAAAATTCACCTTTGATTTTCAAACTTAATTTGTGTGAAATTTAAAAAGTGAAAATCGCTCTCATACGCCTATTATTATTCTGAGATAAAAAAAAGCCCAAGGAGGAGTACAATCTTTGGGCTTAGTAAACTGAATATTTACATTAAAATAATATACCTAATTGATATAAAATAGAAAGCACTAATTTATTTTTTTAATATTATTTTAAAAATATTTTTATAATCAACAATATAATTAGATTAAGAAGTATAATTTTCTAAGATTTAACTTTGTCTATCTCGTATCAACTGCGTTGATGCAATATTTTCGTAAATTGTTTGCTGCAATTGATCTCTGAATTCAATCAAATCTTGTTCTGTTTTGATATTTGAGATTGATTGTCGTGGTAAAAATTTGAAATAGAATGGGACTCTTTTAGGAATAATATTTTTGGGTATTGAAGGCAAGACATCACCTTGACGGAGTATTTTTCCAATTTTAGGTACAGCTAAAAGCTTTTTAAACCACTTTTTTTCAAGCAAATAATTGGCATCAAGTGCCAAATCGAATACTTCATCACCACCTACAGCTACAAAAGGTGCAATGTCGTAGTCAAATTCTTGAGCTAACTTTAAGAATCCGTAGCGCTCTTTCCATATGAGTTGATATTCTTCCCCTTTGCGCTTTACGACCTCACGTCCACCACCTGGAAACACTAGGATAGAGTATCCTTGTTGCATTGCATCTCTGGCGTATTCTCTTAGACCCTCAATTGCACCCATTTTATGAACCATATCTTTCCAATACGGTATTTTGAAATGAATGTGATCACCTAAACTCACAATTTTAATTTTGTGCTCTGTATATAGATAATCAATCAATATTGGCGTATCAAATACACCATAAATTGTATGATTACCCACATACATGGCAGGTCGATCAGCATTGAGATGTTCAACACCAAGAAAGGTCGGTTTAAAATAAAAACGTTGCAACAAACTACCATATCGGATCATTTTAGAATGGTGTTGGATTTGCAATGCTTTATTTTCCATTGAACATCTCTTTATATAATTAAGCTACTCGCTTCTGAACCAGTATTGAACCAACAGAATAACCCGCGCCAAATGAACATAATACACCGTATTCACCATCATTCACTTGATCTGCAGTTCGGTGTAACGCAATGATGACCCCAGCTGAAGAAGTGTTTGCAAACTCGTCTAAAATGATTGGAACTAAGTCTGGATCTGCTTCAGCAGCAGCTTTACCCACAACCAGCTTTAAAATTAACTCGTTCATGCTGGCATTGGCTTGATGTAACCAGAAACGTTTAACATTCGTCGGTTCGATTTGGTTTTTCTCAAGTTGCTTTGTAATCATTTTCGCAACCAATGGGCATACTTCTTTAAACACTTTACGGCCATCTTGACGGAAGCGTTTATCATCCGCATTGGTTGTTTCACTTGGATTCAAGAAACCAAAATTATTACGAATGTTATTAGAGAATTGCGTAAACAATTGCGTATCTAAAATTTCGAATCCTGTTTTAGAATCTGTATCTTCGATAATTGAAGCTGTCGCCACATCACCAAAAATGAAATGACAATCACGTGAACGATAATCTGTATGACCTGATGTGATTTCCACATTGACCAAGAGCACACGACGAGCACCAGACTTAATCGCATCATAAGCTTGTTTTAAGCCAAATGTTGCAGCAGAACAAGCAACATTCATGTCATAAGCATAACCTTGAATGCCTAATGCAGTTTGAATTTCAATAGCAACCGCAGGATATGCACGTTGCATATTTGAACAAGCCAATATTACAACATCAATGTCTTCAGCAGTTACACCGGCATTTTCCATTGCTTGTTTTGAAGCGATCACACCCCACTCAGCTTGAAGTGAAATTTCATCATCTGATCGTTCTGCTAAGTTTGGACGTAAACGATTAGGATCTAATACGCCTTCCTTCTCTACAACATAACGTGCTTTAACACCTGAAGCCTTCTCAATAAATTCTGCACTTGAACCACGGCGTGCTTCGATTTCACCCGCAGCAATTTTTTCAGCATTCTCTTGATTAAACTTTTCTACATAAGCATTTAAACTTTCAACCAATTCTTCATTGGTGATGACATGTTCAGGATGGAATAAGCCAGTGCCTGTAATACGAATGCCCATGCAAAACTCCTTTTTTGAGTAACTCAATATTTCAAATTAAAGCTATATTAACTGATTCCGAGACGTTCCCATACTTTTTGAATACGGTTTGGCGAAATTGGCATCTTGGTTTTCATCGGTTGAGAGAATAATGAGATTCTGAGCTCTTCAACCATAAAATATAGCTCTTTCAATTTTTGATCATTTTTATATTTAAATAATTTATCCATCCAAGGATCGACTTGAGCAATCGCATCATCATCTCGTTTTAGATTATGAGGCAAACGATCAATCCTAATCAATAAAGCTTTAAGATAGCGTGGAAATTCAATCCACACATCTACAGATTTACTATAAGCAAAATCCGCTAGATTCATCAGATCAAGTTGATCTTCAATATCATCGATATTTTTACCAAATACATTGGCATCAATCATCATCAACTCGCGTCGAATTTGTTGCCATTGTACATAAATGTCATTAAAGGCAGCCAAGACCTTTTGACCATGCGTCAGGAAAGACTGCTTGACAGCCTGCAGAATTGTTTGGAAATCTTGCGCATCTACAGGCTCTTTTTCTAAAGCCATTTGCAATGTTGCGTAAACTAACATTTGTTCTAACTGAGCTTTATCACCCAAAGGGGAATAGGCTAATGCGAGTGGTTTAGAAATTTGTTTTTTAAGCTGTCGAATCAAATCACCTAGCTGCATATGAATCAGGCGAATAATACCAGCACGATGATGGCGTATCGCTTCATGCTGATCATTAAACGTTTGAATGACAACACCTGACTCATCCTTTTGCTCAAGCTTAGAAAATTCCTTGCTTGGTACAAGTGCTTGATATTGTTTGACGACGACACCTGTGACTTTTTGCGATGCTTCAAACACAAAATGCTCAGGGAAAGTTTGATACTCACCTTTTAACTGCTTGACTGGACTATGCGTTTCAGTACGACAGCGTGCTTTTAATTCAGATAAATCGCGACCTTGCTCAATCACTCGTCCTTTTTCATCGATGACTTTAATGAGCGGTAAAAGATATTGTTCAATTCGATCTACATTAAAATCTTTTTCAGTGATCTGTTCGCCTCTCAATTGAAAAGCTAAAAAACTAAAAATATGCTTTTGTAAATCTTGCGCATCTATTTTGGTCATCAGTTTACGCGCTGTATCTGGTATAGGTACCAAGCCACGACGCTTATCTTTTGGAAGAGCTTTTAATAGTGCTTCAATCAAATCAAGACGCCAACCTGGAATGCCCCATGACCATAAGTTTTCATCTACTTGTGGCAGGGCCTGTAGTGGAATCTTGACCGTCGCACCATCTTCATCATGACTTGGGTCAAATCGATAACTTGCCGCTAAACGAAGGTCCCCATTACGTAAGTAATCAGGGAACTGTTGGGTGGTTGGACGATCGTTAAGCCACAAAGCATCGTCATCGATGAACAAATAACGTGGTTTTTGAGGCTCAACTGTTGCACGCCAATCTTCAAAACTACGCCGACTCGCTACATCTTCAGGCACTTTTGCTGCATAAAACTGATAAATCGTCTCTTCATCTACCACCAAATCACGACGACGCAATTTGTCTTCAACTCGCTCAACTTCTTCTAGTTTAAGCAAGTTATGTTTTAAAAATGGTGGTGTAATCCCCAGATGACCCGTCGTTAAAGCATCGCGAAGGAAAATTTCATGCGCCGCAGTTTGATCGACCTTTTCATAATTGATTTGACGCTTAGGTTCAATAATCAAACCAAACAGTGAAATTTGATCATATGCGTTAACTACACCTGCTTTTTTCGACCAATGCGGTTCAAAGTAATGATGTTTCACTAAATCACGTGCAGCTAGCAAAATCCACTCAGGCTCAATTTTTGCCAGTGTTCGTAAATACACCTGAGAGGTTTCTACCATCTCAAATGCCATGACCCATGGTGTATTGGTTTTGTGTAAGGTTGATGCAGGAAATATACGTGCCTTTTGTTGACGCACTGCCATGAATACATTGCGTTCATCTGTTTTATTTGCAATGAATGACAATAGTCCCGTGAGTAAAGCTCTGTGAAGATTTTCGTAACTGGTTTTCTTTTCATTAAAAGAAAGCTTTAAGCCTTGAGCAAGATCAACCAGTTGCTCATGTGTTTTTTTCCATTCTCTCAAGCGTAACCAACTGAAGAAATGATTACGTGCAAATGAGCGACGCTTATTTTCACTCATCTCCCGATTTGCAACCAACGCATCCCATAATTTGAGATAGAACAGAAAGTCAGAGTCGGCTTCACGAAACAAGGCATGCTTCTGATCCGCTTGCATTTGTTTATCAGCAGGACGCTCTCTTGGATCCTGAACAGCTAACGCTGCCACGATAATCAATACTTCATTGAGCGCCCCAAAATGAGCACCCCCCAAAATCATACGTGCGAGTCTTGGATCAATTGGCATTTTTGCCATTTGTTGACCAATTTTGGTGAGAGAATCGCCTTTGCCTTGAAGTCCACCTTTATCTAAAGATGAGGCTGTTTTAGCCACAACAGAAGGATTACTCTTTTCCGTCATCGCCCCGAGTTCAATCAGCAGTTTACGACCATCATTGACGAGACGATGATCAGGCGGTTCAATAAAGTCAAAATCTTCGAGTGTTCCAAGACCTAAACTCTGCATCTGCAAAATAACAGATGCCAAATTAGTACGTTTGATTTCAGGTTCAGTAAATTCGGGACGACTTAAAAAGTCTTCTTCTGAATACAGTCGAATACACACACCCGGTGCAATACGACCACAACGACCTTTACGTTGATTGGCTGCTGCTTGAGAAATCGCTTCAATCGGTAAACGCTGAACACGCGAACGGTAGTTATAACGAGAGATACGTGCAAAACCACTATCAATGACGTAACGTATGTTTGGAACGGTCAATGCAGTTTCCGCAACGTTGGTGGCAATAATGATACGCCGTCCACCACCTGCAGGATTAAAAATCTTTTGTTGTTCAGATAACGCTAGTCTCGCATACAAAGGTAGAACTTCTGTATGACGAGGTCCATGTTTGATTAAAGTTTCCTGTAGCTCACGAATCTCTTGTTCCGTACTGGCAAAAATCAAAATATCTGCGTGTTCAGGATGACCTTTTTCCTGTGCATCTTTGAAACATTCTTCAACAGCTGATACTACTGCGCGCGGTAGGTTTTCTTCAAAGTCATCAAACTCATCATCATCACTCCCTATAATACTCATTTCAGAGATCGGACGATAACGCACTTCTACAGGAAAACTACGACCTTCAACCTCAAAGATCGGTGCGTTATTGAAGTAACTTGAAAAACGATTAACGTCTAAAGTTGCAGATGTGATGATGACTTTAAGATCTTTACGACGTGGCAAGAGCTGTTTTAAATAGCCCATGATGAAGTCAATATTGAGCGAGCGCTCATGTGCTTCATCAATAATAATGGTGTCATATTTGGTTAAGAAACGATCATGAGCCAATTCAGCCAGCAAAATACCATCTGTCATTAAACGAACGATAGAGTCCTGTGAACCCTGTTCGTTAAACCTTACTTTAAATGAAATAGACTCACCGAGTTTTTCACCCACCTCTTCTGCAATACGTTGCGATACACTGCGCGCAGCTAATCGTCGTGGCTGGGTATGACCAATTAACCCTGTTAAACCACGCCCCGCAAGCATGGCTATCTGAGGAAGCTGAGTTGTTTTACCTGAACCTGTTTCACCCGCAACGATAATGACCTGATGTTTTTGAATGGCCTCAATCAATTTGTCTGCATATTGGGTAACAGGTAAATCTTGATTAAGTTTGATATTAGGAATGCGTTGAATACGCTGTTGTACTTTTAAATTTGATTTTTCAAAAAGTTCTTGATATTGCTTTTCATTGGCATCTTTTCCTTTGCGTAGTCGATTTAAACGATGAAGATCTCGTGCCATCACCATTTGTTCTACATTTAACCCTATCGTTGCCAAGTTTTAGCCCTATATCAATTACGAAACGCTTTATTCTACTCATTTTCAAAAATTATCCCAAATCTGAATCGGACTATTTTTTTAGATTAAATGAGAATATAAAGCTTAAAATGATCTTATGTTGAAATAGAAACATGTCAGCCGTGTTATGTGACAATTCATACAATTTTTGAAATTTTCATGTAGCTTTTTATATTTTTGAAAAACTAAATCCAAAATAATGATGATTTTTTTAATATTTACCCTTGAATTTTCACTTCAGTGTCTTCATGTTGGTAGGCATGTGAAATTTTCTCATCCTGTCACGAATACATCATTTTGATGTGTTACAAGGAAGACAGATGACAAACTTAAATGGCAATCAATTTACATAATTCGGTTTTTCCGATTTTTGTAATGTAAAAATACCATTTCAGCACAGAACGAAAGTTCGATACTCTAATTGAAAATTAAAGACTAACCTCAATCATGGAGACAATGATGAGCTTAATTAATACTGAAGTTAAACCATTCGCAGCTACAGCTTACCACAACGGTCAATTCGTAGACGTGACTGAAGCTGATCTTAAAGGCAAATGGTCTGTAGTATTTTTCTACCCTGCTGACTTCACTTTCGTTTGCCCAACTGAACTTGGTGACCTTGCTGACAACTACGCTGAATTCCAAAAATTAGGCGTGGAAATCTACGGTGTTTCTACTGACACTCACTTCACTCACAAAGCTTGGCACGACACTTCTGACGTAATTGGTAAAATCCAATACCCATTAATCGGCGATCCAACTTGGACTCTTTCTAAAAACTTCGAAGTTCTAATCGAATCTGCTGGTCTTGCTGACCGTGGTACTTTCGTAATCGACCCAGAAGGTAAAATCCAAATCGTTGAAATCAACGCTGGTGGTATCGGTCGTGATGCTCAAGAACTTCTTCGTAAAGTTAAAGCAGCTCAATACGTTCACGCTCACCCAGGCGAAGTTTGCCCTGCTAAATGGAAAGAAGGCGATGCAACTCTTGCTCCTTCAATCGATCTAGTTGGTAAAATCTAATTCATTAGATAGCACTAAAAAAAACCACGCTTTGCGTGGTTTTTTTGTGTTCAATCCATCAAATTCTCAATCACCATCAATTCCGCGTAATCATCAATAATCCACACCCAATATTCAGCGTCATCGTGCAAAAATCAGGATCAGCCTTAACATCCTTTAAAAAACTTTGTATTTCAGCAGCATGGGAAATCACTTTATCTACAAGTATTACGCCATGTTCAGGATGTAGTACCTTTTTTAAATATTGCCAATAATCAGGATATGCATGTCGATTCGCATCTAAGATAATTAAGTCATACACATCGCCTTCATTAATTAATAAATTAATTGCATCACTGCTGATAAAATCAATAAGGTGATCTAAACTAAACTGTTTGGCGTACTGAGTCGCAAGTGCTGTTCTTTTTGAGTTTATATCAACCGTCGTCACTCGACCCTGATGATCCGAAACCGACTCCGCCATCCATAATGTTAAATATCCTGTCGAAGTTCCTATTTCAAGAATTCGTTTAGAGGTCTGGATCTTAATAAGCATCGAAATATAATGGGCAGATTCTGGTTTTATATTTCGATATCTCAGATCGCGATCAGTTTGATATGCATCATGTTGAATTAACTGCTGATATAAACTTTGCATTTGACTTAAAAATTCAGCATTCATGACATATTCTCATTGAATCGATTTCTATAAACTAATCAAAGATAAAGTCTTTACTATGACAATCATCATAATTTTTGAATCAATTTAAAACGTTCAATTTCACGATCATCATCCTCTAGATAAATGCTTTCTGTAAACATCGCTAATGGCCTTACCCATATTGAATAATCTCCATAAAGGCATTGATAGACCACAAGCTTTTCTTGAGTTTCACTATGCGTCGCTACATGAAGGACTTGATAAAGTTGTCCTTTATAGTGTTTATAAATGCCTCTCTCTAAGGTCATAATTGGTCCTCGCTCATATCTATTAAAATAATTTTAATGTAAATATCTGAATTCGAATTGCTTTTATACTTGAAAATTCAAGTTTTAACTCAATACTTTCATACATCTACACCAAAGACTTTGATTAAATTCATTTTTCCGATTGAATTTATAAAAACAAACTGTTTTATCTATTCAATCAATTGTCTTAGTATACCTGTATCGAATGAATTATTACTCCTTTGGAGACGTTAGCAATGTTAGATCAAAATACTTCAGCTCAATTAAAAACGCTTTTAGAACGCCTTGAAGGTCCAATCGAATTGGTTGCGACTTTAAATGATTCAGACAAATCTGCAAAAATCAAAGAACTTGTGGAAGAAGTGGCAGCACTTTCTCCATTCGTCACAGCTCGTTTTGATGGTCAAAATAAACGTGCGCCGAGCTTTGGTATTGCAAAAGCAGGTGAAGAACCGCGTGTCTTCTTCGCAGGTTTACCAATGGGTCATGAGTTCACTTCTTTGATTTTGGCATTGCTACAAACTTCTGGTTATGCACCAAAAGTATCTGATGAAGTATTAGCATCCATCAAAGCTTTAGAAATCAAATCTGACTTTGACGTATTCGTATCTTTAAGCTGTCATAACTGTCCAGATGTGGTTCAAGCACTTAACTTGATCGCAATCTACAACCCTGGCACAACTGCAACCATGATTGATGGTGCATTCTTCCAAGACGAAGTTGAAGAACGCAAAATCATGGCTGTCCCAATGGTGTTCCAAGACAACGAACATATTGGTCAAGGTCGTATGACATTGGAAGAAATTGTTGCGAAGCTCGATACTAACTCTGCAGCGAAAGATGCTGAAAAACTCAATGCCAAAGATGCATTTGACGTGCTTGTGATCGGTGGTGGTCCTGCAGGTAACACATCTGCAATCTATGCGGCTCGTAAAGGTATCCGTACAGGAATCGTTGCTGAGCGCATGGGTGGTCAGGTCATGGACACCATGGATATTGAAAACTTTACATCAGTGCAAAAGACGCAAGGTCCTAAGTTTGCGGCTGAAATGGAAGCACATGTTCGTGAATACGGTGTCGACATCATGAACCTACAACGTGTGTCTGACATCAAAGGTGCAGATGAAACTGCCAACGGTTTAGTTGAAGTGACTTTAGAGAATGGTGCAAAACTTGAATCGAAAACGGTCATCCTGTCTACAGGTGCTCGTTGGAGAGAAATGAATGTACCAGGTGAGCAAGAATACAAAACCCGTGGTGTTGCGTACTGCCCACACTGTGATGGTCCATTGTTCAAAGGCAAACGTGTGGCTGTGATCGGTGGTGGTAACTCTGGTGTTGAAGCTGCGATTGATTTGGCTGGTATTGTTGAGCATGTCACTTTAGTTGAGTTTGATACTAAGCTACGTGCTGACCAAGTCCTTCAAGATAAATTGAACAGCTTACCTAACACGACTGTCATCAAAAATGCGTTGTCTACGGAAGTGGTCGGTGATGGCAAACAAGTGACTGCACTGAAATACAAAGATCGTGCGACGGATGAAGAACACACAGTCGAATTGGCGGGAATCTTCGTACAAATTGGTTTGTTACCAAACACTGATTTCTTAAAAGAAACCAAAGTTGAGCTGACGAATCGTGGTGAGATTGTGATTAACGATCGCAACGAAACCAATGTAAAAGGTGTATTTGCTGCGGGTGACTGTACAATAGTACCTTATAAACAAATCATCATTGCCACTGGTGAAGGCGCGAAAGCATCACTGTCAGCGTTTGATTACATCATTCGTTCTGGACAGTAATTTAAGCCTTAACATACCACACTAAAGTGTAGCCCTGAGAAAACTCTTTCTCGGGGCTCTTTTATAAGCCAATATTATCTTTACAATTTTTGAATAAAACTTTATTTAAAATCTGCTTATATTGTTCTCATCCATGCTACTTGGATACTCATTGAATTAAAAAAGGAAGATAAAATGAATAAGATTCTTGTTGCTTTAGGTCTTGCTGCTACAGTTGCTTTGGTTGGGTGTAATAAGGATAAAGCTCCTGAAACTGGCGCGACAACTGGTGAACATTTAGAAAATGCTGCTGAACAAGCAGGTGCAGATATTCAAAATGCGACTGAAGATGCAGCTCAATCAACTGCAACTGCAGTCGACAATGCTGCTGATGCGACAGCACAAGCTGCAGATAATGCTGCTGCACATGCTGAAAACGCTGCGCACAACGCTTCAGAAGCGGCTAAAGAAGCAACTGCTAATGCTGCGGCAGCTGTAGAAGAAGGTGCAGCGAATGTAAAAGAAAAAGCTCAACAATAATTTGAGTTTTACCAATTAAAGCCTCTTTAGAGGCTTTAATTTTTTCTCAAATAGTTCAATTTTACAGCCCCAAGATACGAATCAAGCCTATACTGTATGAATAACAACTCATTTTTGAATAACATTTTCAGATAATAAGACAAAATCCTATGAGCTATTCGCACCATACAGAACCACATTATATACATCGCACAGGTTGGTTAAGAGCTGCTGTTCTTGGTGCCAACGACGGTATAATTTCAGTCACTAGTTTAATCATGGGGATGGCAGCAAGTGGCGCGAATCAACATACCCTTTTAATCACTTGTATTGCTGGTTTGATTGCAGGCGCAACGTCCATGGCAGCTGGTGAATATATTTCAGTAAAATCTCAGTCTGATATTGAAGAAGCTGATCTAAAGTTTGAAGCAAGTGAGTTAGCACGCAATCCACAAATCGAACTGAAAGAATTAACGCATATTTATATACAAAGAGGACTATCACCCGAACTTGCTCATCAAGTTGCTATACAACTGAGCGAGCATGATGCGTTAGCTGCACATGCACGTGATGAAATTGGTATCCATGAAAATACAACAGCTCAACCTTTTCAAGCCGCTTGGTCTTCTGCCACCGCCTTTTCAATAGGTGCAGCTTGCCCGATGATCGCTATACTGATCAGTCCTCCTGCATATTTAGAATACAGTGTTGCCATTTTTGGCATTTTAGCGTTATTTATTCTAGGGGCTTTATCTGGATATTTTGCTGGAACGTCTAAAGTAAAATCAGCCTTGCGAATTACGCTTTGGGGAATCGCAGCCATGGCATTTTCAAGTTGGATTGGCTCACTGTTTAATGTACCTGTTGGTTAAACATATAAGTATTATCAATATGTAAAATCAGTATTACCCATCAGCATTTAATGGATAAACGAAGTGTAGGACTATCAACCTGCAACCAATCAATTAAAATGCTGATGTGTTTTATCAGCTTTTCTTATCTCCATGTCCATTATTGCAGCTCAATCTGACCGATCACAGCCATCGGTCTGGATCGCTATTGTTTTATTGATCGTAGGTACCCTTGGTGCTCATCAAATTGTGGGAATTAATCAAGCCCTGTTATTCCTCATTGGTGGCGCGCTTGGTATGACGCTCTACCATGCATCATTTGGTTTTACGTCGAGCTGGCGCGTTTTTATTAAAGAACGCAAAGGTCGCGGTTTACGTGCACAAATGATTATGCTCGCCCTGGCAGTACTGCTCTTCTTCCCAGCTTTAGGTGCAGGTGAGTTATTTGGTCAACCCGTTAAAGGCAACGTCAATCCCGTATCGATGTCCGTGATGATTGGTGCTTTTATTTTCGGAATTGGCATGCAACTGGGTGGTGGTTGCGCATCTGGGACACTTTATACTGTCGGTGGTGGTAGCTCACGTATGCTGATCACTCTATTCTTTTTCTGTTTAGGCTCACTGATCGCAACTTCACATATTGAATGGTGGTTTGCACTGCCACATTTAGCCCCTATTTCAGTAGTACAAAGCTTTGGTGTTATTCCAGCGCTATTACTCAATTTTGTGCTATTTGGTTTAATCGCATTAGCAACAATCTACTTCGAGAAAAAACGCCACGGTCAGCTTGAACAAGAACCTATTGCAGCACATCAAGGCTGGAAACGTTTCTTAAAGGGACCATGGCCTTTAATTTGGGGTGGTATTATTCTCACCCTGCTTAATTTCGCCACGCTTGCATTGGCTGGTCGCCCATGGGGTGTCACATCTGCGCTTGCAGTATGGGCAGCGAAAGGTGCAACATTGGTCGGAATTGATGTAACAGCTTGGGAATATTGGCAACAACCTGGAAATGCGAAAGCTTTAGCAAATTCATTGTGGTTCGATATCACCTCTATGATGAATTTTGGCATCATGCTCGGCGCTTTACTTGCAGCAGGTCTCGCTGGAAAATTTGCACCGAGTCTCAATATCCCTAAACGCTCAATTCTAGCAGCAGTCATTGGGGGGATCATGTTGGGTTATGGCGCTCGATTAGCATACGGTTGTAACATCGGTGCTTATTTCAGCGGCATTGCATCAGGCAGTCTACATGGGTGGTTATGGCTGATTTTCGCTTTTATTGGTAATGGTATAGGTGTGAAACTTCGTCCACTATTTTTCCCGAATGAAAAGCCTCAGCCTGAAAAACTTACAGGTTGCTAATCAGCAAATATCGATATTTGAGAACGCCTAATTTCAATTGGGCGTTTTTATCTTTCTATAGTGCAATTACAACCACTTAATAGAAAAAGAAAAAGAAAAAGAAAAAGAAAGGAGTATTAAATTTCAGCCGATTGAAATCAGCTAAGTCACCAAAGTTTGTTCTTATAATAAGTCTTTATGTGCTTACTTTGAGTTTTTTAAATGCTGCATCATCTATATAAAAACCCATCCGAAGATGGGCTTAAGATTTAGATATTAAAAGTGAAGTCAAGCCTCTACTTTCTTTTTCAAAGTTGCATCTAATTGTTCTTTATCTAATGCATTATCCCAACGTGCTACAACGATTGCTGCACAAGCATTGCCAACAAGGTTAGTTAATGCGCGGCATTCAGACATAAAACGATCGATACCTAAAATAAGTGCCATCCCTGCAACAGGTAATGCTGGAACAACGGATAATGTAGCTGCCAGAGTAATAAAGCCCGCCCCCGTTACACCTGCAGCCCCTTTTGAACTAATCATCGCAACCAACAAAATTGTGATCTGTTCCCAAATGGTCAAATCGATATTACAGGCTTGAGCAATAAAAAGAGCAGCCATCGTCATATAGATATTTGTACCATCTAAATTAAATGAATATCCAGTTGGAATGACCAAACCAACGACCGACTTTTCACAACCCGCTTTTTCCATTTTATTCATCAGCGTTGGCAGTGCAGCTTCAGAAGAGCTCGTGCCTAATACTAACCATAATTCATCTTTGATATAGCGGATGAGATCAATGATAGAAAATCCATTGTATCGTGCAACTGCTCCCAGAATAAGCAGAACAAATAAAAGTGAAGTAATATAGAACGTTACGATTAATAATAGTAAATTTCCAATACTCGAAATACCGAAAGCACCAATCGTATACGCCATCGCACCAAATGCACCAATTGGAGCTAGTTTCATCAACATACCGACAAGGTAAAATACCGGAGCGGTCAGTGTCGTTAAGAAGTCTGTAACTGGTTTCCCTTTTTCACCCACCGCTGCAAGCGCTAAACCAAATAGAACAGCAACAAATAAAACCTGAAGAATATCACCACCCGCCAAAGGACTGATTAAAGTCTTTGGTATGATATTCATGAAGAAGTCAACAATAGAGGCATCCTGAGCTTTTTCAACATAAGTTGAAACTTTGTCACCTTCTAAAGCAGCAGGATCGATATTAAGACCTTTACCCGGCTGAATAAGATTAGCAACAATCATGCCCACAATCAGCGCAAGCGTAGAGAAAGTTAAAAAGTAAGCCATTGCTTTACCCGTCACTCGCCCCACTGCGCCCATATTCGTCATACCAGCAATACCCGTGACCACAGTCAAGAAAATAACGGGTGCAATGATCATTTTGACGATTTTAATAAAAGCATCGCCAAGAGGTTTTAAACTTGCCCCCAACTCCGGCATAAAATGTCCAAGTGTGACACCCGCAATAATTGCAAAGATGACTTGAACATATAAAATTTGATAAAACTTTTGCTTCTTAGGTGGTTGAGATTGCTCATCAACGTGAATATCCATGGAAGACCCTTCTAATTCAAAAAAGTGAATCCATTGTTAAATGCAATAAATTTCACACTCAAAAATGAATTGCGCGTTAAATAATTTCAAAGGTCGAAATTCTAGTGACATTCACTTTTTGAATGAAAAAGTCGGGCTTAACTATTAGTCTAAGAAAAAAAGATTTATAGAGTCCAATTGGGCTGAGATGACTAAATATGAATCGTCATAAAAATTAACTCATATAAAATTAAGTTTTGATATTTTTAGAAAAAAAATGAAAATTAAAAATTCATAAGTTAATTTTGAATATTAAAAATACAAATAATTTTATTTTATGACCTAATATATACCTATAAAGTATAATTAAATTTCAATGCAATCTAAGAACAATATATATAAATATATAATTCAATATCTTATGTAAATAACCCTTAAAGAAATATAATCAAAAAATATTAATAATTTTAGTAGTATAAATTTAAAACACTCTTAAAAAATTGTTTTTATTATATTTTATCAAATAAATTCAACAGCTTATTTTTAAAAAATCATACTAAACCCGTTTTTCATTCATATATCTCCAATACCTTTTAGGTACGTATTGAACATGCAACTTAGGATTATCACGTGCCACTATATTTACACTCTTAAAATAATCCTTCCAAAGTTGATCATATAGCTCTTCTTGATCATCGAGTTCAATCATGAATGATTGACTAGAACCTATATGGATATTTTGATCAATTTCGGCCGCATTCAAATTAACTTGATGGACTTGCTTCAAATCATAGTAAATTCCGTAGCGTCGCTTTTCATCATAAATTAACCAACGCTGATCTTGATAACGTGCTTTGAAATGCTTAGAGATTAAAGGCAGAACATTAAAATCTGGTCTTACTAATGATAAAAATAAACCATCCTTACACTTTTTAAAGCGAACAAATGCCTCCATTCGGTGCTTTTCACGACCAACTTGTTTAGCCCATTGTGCAAGCGCTAAAACATCATGATGACCGAAATTTTTTTCAACGGCATATTGGTGCTTAAAGATATAAATGGAATAATCAAATAGATGTTGGTATGCCACTTCCTGCTCAGACAAAAAAGTAAAATACCAATTACGCAAACTTGAAGCAGAAATTTTAGATTTTAATCCTTGCCAGACTCGTTCAGCTTGCTTTTCTTCACTGTAAACTCGGACTGACTCATCAAACAAATTCTGGTGAGCATTTCCTTCAGTTTGAACTTTTACGTCGAACTCTTTGAATTGAAAAGCTCTAAAAACACAGCACAGCAACCCAGTCATGGTACCATCAAAAACATACACAGCCATTTAAAACCCAAATCCTAGTTGAGGTGACAGTTGTTTCACATATTTTGATTGCCCACTTTGTAAAATTTGCTGGCGGATCTGATGAGCGTGCTGTTCTCTTTTAAACTTAGGTGTATCAGCACATCGAATAAAATGTTGAGCACGATTATAAGCAACGCCTAAGCGCTTTAACTGATCGATATGAATTTTTCCAAAACGGCGAGCCTGTACAATTTTCTTAGCAGATCTCACACCAATGCCAGGAACACGCAAAATCATTTTATATTCAGCAGTATTAATATCCACTGGAAACTGCTCTGGATGTCTTAAAGCCCAACCTAATTTAGGATCAACCTCTAAATCTAAATTGGGATGTGCTTCATCCACAATTTCGTTGGCTTCAAATCCATAAAAACGCATTAACCAATCTGATTGATATAAGCGATTTTCTCGCAATAACGGCGGTGCAGAACCTACAGCAGGTAAAGCAGAGTCTTCTGGATTGATAGGTATATATCCTGAGTAATACACCCGTTTTAATTTAAAATCTTTATAGTGCTTGTCAGCCATCAAGATTACATCACGATCTGTTTCGTGATGCGCACCGACCACCATTTGTGTTGTCTGACCTGCAGGCACAAATTTAGGAACCGACTTGATTAGTTTTCTCTCATCTTTCAATTCAATCAAACGGTCTCTCACAATACCTAAATCTTTCTGCACTTCTGAATGCGACTTTTCAGGGGCAAATTTCACCAAGCCTTCTTCTGTCGGCATTTCTAAGTTAATGCTCATCCGATCGACATACAGTCCAGCCTCATGAATAATCTCTTGCGAAGCGCCCGGAATAGTTTTGAGATGAATATACCCATTAAAATTTTCTTCCAGTCTTAATTTTTTTACGACTTGAAGCATTCTCTCCATGGTGTAATCCGCGGATTTAAAAATTCCTGAACTTAAAAATAACCCTTCTATATAGTTTCGACGATAAAAATTAATGGTCAGATCTACCACTTCTTGGACGGTAAATGCTGCTCGCTTTACGTCATTTGAACGGCGAGAGACACAATACGCACAATCATAAATACAGACATTTGAGAATAAAATTTTTAATAATGAAACACAGCGACCATCTTCGGTATAACTATGGCAAATTCCGGAACCTGTATTACCAAGACCTTTATCTTTGTTCTTGCGGTTACTACCACTTGAGGAACAAGACACATCATATTTGGCAGCATCAGCTAAAATCTGTAATTTTTCACGGATACGATCAGACATATATGTATGGGGAAGCAATGAGATTTCGAATATTATAATTGTTTATTTATTCTACCAAATGTCAGTGATCACTCATGCGACACAGTTTGACGCTTTGCATTTTCGCATTAAATAATGAATATAATTTGATTCTCTGACCATGATTGTGCAAAGTGAAATTGAATCATGGAGCTTGATTATGTCTTTACTCGAACAATTATCCATTCAGCACCCCATTTTTTTAGCGCCAATGGCTGGGGTATCCACACCAGAACTGGCAGCTGAAGTATCCAATCAAGGTGGATTGGGGTCTCTTGGTTTAGGTGCTGCCAGTATCCAAAATGCTCGACAACAAATAGTTGCAACTCAAAAATTAACAGATTTACCCTTTCAGGTGAATTTCTTTTGCCACAAACCAACTGAACTTTATTCTGAACGGAATCTAAACTGGATAAATTATCTAAAACCCCACTTTGATAACTTTAATACTGAACCACCCAAAGAATTAAAATGTATTTACCCCAGTTTTTTAGATAATGATGATTTTTTAGATTTAGTCTTAGAAACTCGACCTAAGGCGGTGAGTTTTCACTTTGGGATACCTCATGCACATCAAATATCTGCCCTCAAAGAGGCTGGTATTATTACGATGGTATCAGCAACGAACTTAGCGGAAGCTAGAGCAATTGAAGACGCTGGGATTGATATCATCATTGCACAAGGTATTGAAGCGGGAGGACACCGTGGTATTTTTAATGAGCATTTTGACAGTGCAATCAAAACAGCAGATTTAATAAAATTACTTGTTCCTACCTGCAAGATACCTGTCGTAGCAGCTGGTGGAATCATGAATGGCTTTCAAGCTAAATATATGATGAATCTCGGAGCTTCAGCCGTACAACTCGGTACTGCATTTGTACAATGCAAGAGTTCAGCTGCAAATGCAGCTTATCGTAATGCATTATTAAGTAAGCCTTTAACTCAAATTACATCAAGCATCTCTGGGCGACCAGCGAGAGGGATAATCAACAGTTGGTCAACTCTCGTAGATTTACCTCAGCGTGAGTTAGTTGCTCCCTACCCTTATGCATATGATTTAGGTAAACAACTAAATGCAGCAGCATTAACCAACAAAGATGAAAGTTTTGGTGCATTCTGGGCAGGAAGTAATGTAAATCAAATCAGAGTTTTAGAAGCACCTGATTTAATCAATCAAATCATATTAGAAATTGATCAATATGATGCTTAAATAATCGATAAAACCCATACCGAGCTGTAGTTTTTTAATTTACAATGAATTGTTAAATTATGTAGCGAAAAGTATGGGTTTTGTATTATTAGCACTTATGGTGTTTGGATTCGGAATAGACACCTATTCACATGCTCAAGATAAAGATCAGTCCACTCAACATAATGTTGAGCAGCTAGATGCTCAAATTTTAAATCAAGATCAATCACATTCTTCTGAAGAGAAAAAATCGGATTCTGAAATAAATTTACAACCTCTTGAATTTAAACAGTAGAATCTATGAATAACTTATTTCAGTTAAGTGCAGACATTATGAATAACTTATTTCAGTTAAGTGCTGACATATAGAAACTCAACCTGATTTTAATAAATCCACAGATTCTACTTGAACATCACTCATAATTTGCCCTTCTGCCAAAAGTAAATCGAAATAATTGGCTACGACTTTGGCTTGTTCCGCTGTACTTTCTACTTTGTACATATTCTGACGAAATTCATTACTTGAGTGGAGACCTTTGGTGTACCACGCGATATGTTTACGTGCAATGCGACAGCCTGAATACTCACCGTAAAATTCATATAGCTCATTCAGATGACCCAATAGAACTTCTTTTACTTCAGCAATCGATGGCGCTGCAAGTGGCTGTCCCGTTTTTAAATAATGAGCAATTTCTCTAAAAATCCATGGACGACCTTGTGCTGCTCGACCAATCATCACGGCATCAGCACCAGTATGATCTAATACATACTTGGCTTTTTCTGGGCTATCAATATCTCCGTTTGCAATGACTGGAATAGAGATATTTTGCTTCACTTCTTTAATTAGATCATAACGTGCAGTATTTAAATACATATCTTCCCGTGTACGACCATGCAATGCTAAAGCTGCAATACCCGCTTGTTCTGCGCGCTTCGACACACGCATAATATTTTCATGTCCGTTTAAAAATCCTAAGCGCGTTTTAAGTGTTACAGGGACATCTACTGCCTCCACCACCGCATCTAAAATTCTGGCTACCAAGTCTTCATCTTGTAAGAGTGCAGAGCCTGCTAATTTATTGCACACCTTTTTCGCTGGGCAGCCCATATTGATGTCAACGATTTGAGCACCATTTGACACTTGATATCGTGCAGCTTCAGCTAAATCCCGTGGGTCTGATCCTGCTATTTGTGCTGAAATTGGAGCAATTTCACCATCAAAGTTGGCTCGGTAGAGACTTTTCTTGCTCATACGCAGCGTTTTGTCAGAAGTCATCATTTCACTAACTGCATGTCCTGCACCAAAATATTTACACAAGGTTCTAAATGGTCGATCCGTTACACCTGCCATGGGTGCTACAAAAACAGGAGTTGTTTTTTCGCGATCAAATAAATCACGGATCACAGGATGTTGAGACATGAATAATACCAATGATGATGAAACAGTTTCAGAATGCTTAACTTTTTAAATCTGCACTCATTGAGAGATTGAAATTAGATACAAGCATTAAATTATATAACGTTTGAAACTAAAAATATGTTTTATCTCATTTTGCTTGAATGTTAATGGATGAACTTAAGCTCAAAACTTAGATTTTGATTTGAAGCATGCTGCCATCATCTTGTATACATATAAGTTCTCACAAATCGTGAATGAAATAGTATACTTCGCTAGAATCTTTATCCCTGATACTTTGCATTTATGAAAAATAGCTTTCGCTCTAATGTAATTTTTAAAGCCTGTAGTGTTGCTACATTAAGTTTATTCATGAGTGCTTGTGGTGATTCATCATGGTGGAACACACAAGATAAAACGATTGATGCAGAACAAATCTCAAAACTCATTCCTGGCCGCGTTAATAATCGTGGTTCATGGGCCGAGGATATTTATAAAATAACCGAGCAACTTGGTATACCTCAAACGAAAGAAAATGTGTGTACCATTATTGCTGTAGTCGATCAAGAATCTAATTTTGTTGCAGATCCCCATGTACCCGGACTAGGTGCCAAAGCAGTTAAAGAAATTGAAGATCGTTTAGATGAAAAATTCAAAGATAAATTAGGAGATAGTATCGGAGGCACCGTTGCTGGGTATTTCCAAGAAGTCTTAAAAAATCAACCAACACCTGAAGACAATTATCTAAAACAAATGCGAAAAGTCTCTACCGAACGAGAATTAGATGAATTGTATCGTGAGATTTTTGCTCACATGGCAAAACACTACCATGTCAGTGCACTCACTGGTGCAGCTAAACTCGTTGGTCAAGATATTGGTGAAAAACTAAATCCCATTACCACTTTAGGCTCTATGCAAGTTCATATTAGCTATGCAAAAGATCATAAGCGCCAAGGTGGAAGTATCGCAGATCTAAGATCAGACCTTTATAGTCAATATGGCGGACTCTATTATGGTATTCACCGCCTGATGATGTATCCAGCAGATTATGATCAACCCATATATCGCTTTGCAGACTACAATTCAGGCATGTATTCAAGTCGTAACGCCGCTTTCCAAAGCATGCTCAATGAATTAACAGCAGCGGAGTTAACGCTTGATGGAGACTTATTACTGTACAATAAAAATGGCAATCCAAAAGCTGAAAAGAGTCAATCTGAACAAGAACTTATCAATGTATTTGCCGCAAATAATGTATTTATTACACCTCGTCAAATTCGAGCTGATTTAAAGAAAGAAAAAGAGAAAAAGTTTGAAGATACGCAAACCTATAAAGCTGTGACTGAGCTTTACGAAAAGAAAATTGGAAAAGAAAAATTTTATGCCATTATGCCTGAAGTGGTTATTTCAGGTCCTAAGCTTAGTCGCGACTACAATACCAACTGGTTTGCTACGCGAGTTAACGGTCGATATCAAACATGTATACAGAAAGCAAAAAGAATCAAAACCTAGCATTATTTGATTTTGATGGAACATTATGTGATAAAGATAGTTTTACTAGCTTTATCTTTTACGCCTTATCAAAACGACATATTGTTAAGCAAGGACTAAAAACCCTGCCTTGGATTCAAGCCTATTTTTTAAATATTTACCCCGCGCACGCAATGCGCCCTAAGCTATTCAAGGCAATGTTTACTGGATTTTCTAGGTCTGATGCAGATCCGATTGCACTTGAATACGCCCATTCATTACAACAACACTTAAACTCACCCATTTATGAACAATTGATCAAGCATCAACTCCGTGGTGACCGCATTGCGATTGTCTCTGCATCCATTGATATTTATTTAAAACCCATTTCTCAGATTTTAAATGTAGATTTGATTTGTACTGAAACTGAAGTGCTCAATCAGTTTTATACGGGTCATTATTCTTCTCCTGATTGTAGTGGCGAAGAAAAAAGACAGCGCATACTCAAGCAATATGATGTAGACCAATTTCAATCAATTTATGCTTATGGAAATTCTTATGAGGATCAAGCGATGTTAGATATGGCTGATTATCCTTATATGGTCGGATCATCTCATCAATTACCCGATCTTGACCCACAAAAAAAGCTCGCCTAAGCGAGCTTTTTTTAATAAGAAATTAATAGATCGCCATATGATTGCGATGAATCATTTCTAATGAACGTGCTTCACCTAGAACTTGGTGTACCTTATCTGAGGGTAAGCCTTTGACAATTTCAGCGCTACGTGAACTAAAGTTAACACGACCAACTGCGACGCGATGCCGTTGCTGATCCACACACTCCACCACATCACCACGCTCGAAATGCCCTTCAACTGCTTTCACACCTACAGGCAATAAACTCCGATGATTTTCTTTGATTGCTTTCACAGCACCATCATCAATCACCAATCGCCCTGCAGTTTGCAAATGTGCAGCTAACCATTGTTGGTGAGCAGTGATTCGATCATTATCAGTGATAAACAACGTACCCAGCATCTCACCCGACATTAATCGAGTTAACACATGATTACTGTCTCCACTGGCAATCAGTGTAGGACATCCTGATTTCGCAGCTAAACGAGCAGCACGTACTTTGGTCAGCATTCCACCTCGACCAAACTTACCACCACCACCTGCCATATCAAACAAACTTTCATCTAATGCGCGAACTGTATGAAACAACTTCGCATTAGGATTTGAGCGAGGATCTGAATCAAACATCCCCTCTTGGTCTGTCAAAATAATCAATAAATCAGCATGAACTTGGCCTGCAACCATTGCAGCTAAAGTATCATTGTCTCCGAATCGAATCTCATCAGTAGATACAGTGTCATTTTCATTAATCACTGGAATCACTTTCCAATCGATTAAATGTTGTAAAGCATCACAAGAATTCAAATAACGGCGACGGTCAGCCAAGTCATCATGAGTCAATAAAACTTGGGCAGATTGAATATTGTGATTCAACAATACACTTGACCAAGTTTGTATGAGCCCCATTTGACCAATGGCAGCACAAGCTTGAAGACTGGGTAGATCCGTGGGTCGATTCTCAAGTTTCATTCGAACCATACCTTCAGCCACAGCACCGGAAGACACGAGAATAATCTCATGCCCTGCATTGTGTAGATCTGCAATTTGCCCCGCCCAATGCGAGATTGCATCTATATCTAAACCTTTTCCGTTTGCTGTGAGTAAAGATGATCCGATTTTAACAACGATTCTTTTGCAACCCTTGAGCTGACGTTGCCCATCTACCACTTCTATCATCTTGTCCTCTGTCTCTTATATAAAGAGATTAACGTACGTAGTACACTTCCATTTCGCCATCATCTTCATCATCGTCAAAATCGTCATCCTCTTGACTGGCAAGACGTTGTTTACGACGCATTTCACGATAAGCCTCTTTAGCGGCAATGGTTTGTTCACGTGTTTCAGCTTCAAGCTGATCACGGAATGCTTGCATTTCTGCTGCATACTCTGGATCTTCAACTTCGCGTTCGCGCTGTTGTTCAATTTGATCCATTAAATAATAAACGACTTCTTTGGTTCCCTCAGACATCAAGCCTGAAGTCTTAAATACTGGACCCTCCCATTTCAACTCTTCAAGGATGTGATTGCACCACTCATCTCTTGAGTCTTCAGGCAACTGATCTACTTTATTTAAAACCAACACCACTGGGAGTTTTGACAATGTTGGAGAGAACTTTAAAAGTTCATTTAAAATTGCCTTAGCATTATAAGCTGGATCTGATCCATCAATTGGCTGTACATCCACGATATGTAGAAGAATACGAGTACGCGCCAAATGTTTTAAGAAGCGAATACCAAGACCTGCACCTTCTGCAGCACCTTCGATCAAACCTGGAATATCAGCCATTACAAATGAACGGTGACGATCTGCATCTACAACACCAAGATTAGGTACCATAGTTGTAAATGGGTAATCTGCTACTTTTGGTTTTGCTGCAGAGACAGCACGAATAAATGTTGATTTGCCCGCATTTGGCATACCTAATAAGCCAACATCTGCCAAAACTTTCAGCTCTAGGCGAATTTCGCGGAACTCACCTTTGTTACCATGTGTACATTTACGTGGAGCACGGTTCGTTGATGACTTAAAGTGAGTGTTACCTAAACCACCGTCACCACCTTGAGCAACAAGAACACGTTGACCATTTTCAATTAAATCACCAATGATGTCGCCAGACTCAGTATCTACAATTGTTGTTCCTACTGGAACATATAGTGTTACGGATTCACCACCGCGACCTGCACAGTTTGCGCCAGCACCATTTTTACCACGTTCAGCACGAAATCTACGGGTATAACGATAATCTACAAGCGTACTGGTGTTGTCATCAGCTTGAATATATACGCTGCCACCACGACCACCATCACCACCATCTGGACCACCAAATGGTACGAATTTTTCACGGCGAAAACTGGCTACGCCATTGCCACCGTCGCCAGCCTCTACGGTAATGACTGCTTCATCAACAAAGCGCATAATGCCAATCCTCTAAAAACTTTAAAACCGCCTATTCTGCCATATTTTAAAGTATTTCTCGACTATATTTATGCTGGTTGAGAATAAGTTAGCGACTTTTTTCATAAATTGAGTCTTTAATATTTTGGTGTATCACTGCATTAAATTTGATTTATTCATTACTCATTGTTTTATCAAATAACATCATTGGTTTTATTTATTTCTGAAACCACAAAATAATGCCTATAGTGCATTAAATTGCACTCTAAGATTTTGACATGGATCGCTCTGCTACCCCTTTATCCTCACAATTCGTGCTTATTATGGCTTTGGCCTGTGGTGTCTGTGCAGGTTCAGCCTATTTCAATCAACCACTGATTTATTCAATCGAAAGAAGTTTAGAAATTTCGACCAGCCAAGCCGGGTTTACCGTAGTTATCGCTCAAGTAGGTTATATGCTCGGACTCATGCTTTTGGTTCCCCTTGGAGATTTTTTTAATAAACGAAAACTCATTGTGAGTTTAATGATATTTGCGGCAATTTCGCAGATCCTTTTGTCTTTAAGCTCAGATATTAGCACTTTATATATCTTTACCCTTTGTGCAACATTTGGAGCCATATCAGCACAAGTATTAATTCCATTTGCTTCTTCCATTAGCCCACCGGAATTAAGCTCGGCAGTTGTAGGTAAACTCATGAGCGGATTGGTCATGGGGATTATTTTATCTAGGACATTTGCCGGCTTTGTTTCAACTTATTGGTCTTGGGAAGGCGTTTATTTCAGTAGTGGTATTTTGACTTTATGTTTTGCGTGTTTAATGTGGAAAAAACTCCCCAACACTCAACCTGCTTCGCATTTACAAGTCACCGATATTTACAAATCTCTTTGGAGCATCGCAAAGCATAATCCGCATCTCATACGCCGTGCCTGCGCGGGTGCCCTAGGATTTGGCATTCTCTCAATGGTGTTTACATCGATGACTTTTGTTTTAGGGAGTGCCCCATATCAATTTACTGATTTTCAAATTGGTCTATTTGGTCTGTTAGGTATTATCGGAATTTATTCCTCGAGTTGGTCTGGTAAAACAGTTGGCAAAGGGAAAGAAGAATTTGTCGCTCAATTATGTATCACCTTGATGCTGTTCTCTTGTATTCCATTATATTTCGCGCAACAGAACATCTTCATTTATGCACTTGGCGTATTGATGAGCTATTTTGGTCTCACTGCATTTCATGTTTTGAATCAAAATCTAGTCTATCGTATTGATGGTCAAGCACGCTCACGAATTAATGCTGTATATATGACCATTTACTTTTCAGGCGCTGCATTAGGTTCTTTAGGTGCTGTCTATGCTTGGGAACATTATGCATGGATTGGTTGCGTTGCTTTGGGACTGTTTTTCTCAATTTTAATTTTATGTATTAATCGTTATGATTTTAAGATCATGAAAACCATATAAACATCTCGCTCAGTACACACTTTAAACTGAGCGATAACGAAATGATGAAATATAACTATCGCGTAATAATTGCCTTACTTTCCAAAATCTCGGGTAAATTTCGCTCAATCCAATGGATCAACTCATTTAATTTCATCGCTGCATTTGAACCCAATACAGTGAGTTGATACTCCACCTTTGGAGGAACTACTGGATAGACAGTGCGCAAAATAAAACCATCTTTTTCTAAGGTTTTTAGTGTCTGAGCCAACATTTTTTCGCTCACCCCCTCAATTCTTTGTTTTAGCTCACTAAAACGATGCACACCATCACTCAAGCAACTTAGGACGAGAACTGACCATTTACTGGTGAGATGCTCCAAAATTTCACGAGAAGGACATTCACTGGATAAAACTTGACCTAATAAATCACTATGCGCATATGTATTCATCATTTTTCTCTTAACAGTTAATAACTTACTTTTAGGTACGTACTTTCATTAAGTAAGTTAACAGATTAATATGCCTGCATCAAGTTTATTTTTTTAGCCACATTAAGAGGAAATTAAAATGAAAATTGCGATTACAGGTGCAACTGGTGAATTAGGTCGTTTAGTTGTTCAAGAACTTAAAAAACTTCATAGCAAGCATGAAATTATTGCTTTGGTTCGCAACCCAGAAAAAGCTAAAATTTTATTTTCTGAAGATATTCAAGTACGCAAATTTGATTATGATCAGCCAGATGATCTCGCAAATTCCCTTCAGGATGTTGATAAACTCCTGCTCATTTCTGCCAATGAAATTGGTCGTCGCACTCCACAACATAAGGCTGTTATTGATGCTGCAATTAAAGCTAGAGTTCCTCACTTAATCTATACCAGCTTACTGAACGCAGATCATTCTCCGCTTGGCTTAGCCAATGAACATCGAGAAACGGAAAAATTAATACGTGAAAGTTCTATTACCTACACCTTTTTAAGAAATAATTGGTATAGCGAAAACTATTTATCTGCGCTCACCCATCAAATCGAGACAGGCATTGTGTACGGAGCGGCTCAAGATGGTTTAATTAGTTCAGCTTCTCGTTTGGATTATGCCACTGCTGCAGCTCAAATATTAAATGATGAATCAGCTCAACATTTGAACAAAATTTACGAGCTTGCTGGTAGCGAAAGCTTTAACTTAAATGATTTTTCGACCCTACTTTCTGAGTTTTCACAACAGCCTGTGAAATATCAAAACTTATCTCCAGAAGATTATCGTCAAGGATTAATTCAAGCTGGTTTACCACTAGGTCTCATTGACGTCATTGTAGATGCAGATCTTCACACCGCCCATGGTGCGATGTACAGTGAACGCAAAGATCTTGAACATTTAATTGGTCGAAAAACTACATCGATTCGTGAAAGCATTCAGCGAGCCCTGAATGCTTAGAGAATAGACTCCCCTTAAAGGGGAGTTTTTACTTTTTAATATTGCGCAGAGGTAAATCCAAGTTCATATCTAAATTTGCTTTTGTTTCACGCTCCAAGTTGTACATTGTTGCTCTAAAACTAGATACATCCTTCATCAAAATTGGATCATTTAAATGCAATACAGGTTTGAAAACATGATCAATATCCACATCAAGCTGCTCATGCAAATCTAAATAGACAGGACCATCAAAATCAATCGTAATCGGAACCTGATAAGTACGTTTTAAATGAAATGGAACTTCAAGCTGAATAGGCAAATCTAAATTTAACGGAAATTTAGGTAAAAATCGTGTTTTATACACCAAATCTGTTGTTGCACTAATTGGAATCGTTTGATCGATTTTTACTTTCGTTTGATAATCCACACTCACAGAAACAGGGACTTCGACTTTAAATTTGAGATTGGTTTTGTATTTACCCTGCAAATCTAAATCAATATTTTCCTGTACTTTAATTTCTGTTTTTAATGCGCCAATCGCTTGTACCTCAAGATAATTCCCAACATCAATTTTGGTCGGCAATGATTCTGACAACTGTACACTTGCATTCTTCGCACTGACTTGAACAGATGCTTGAATATTGAGATATAGCCAAAAACCTACGGCAACAATGCTTGCCACAATAATAAATAAGAGCGAACCATATCCCACGATTTTTTTAGCACTCATGCTTCTTGAGCTCACTGGGCTTTCACCGATTCAGCAGATTGATCATCCTTCTGAACTTTAATGGGTGATGCTGCTTCCACTTTTTGATTTTTTTGTAATGTTAAGGTATTGAGTGGGATAACCAACTCACCTTTTTGTATTTTAATTGGCAAAGTATTTTGTACGTTGACTGAAGCCTCTAACGCAGTTTTAATTGGTGCATTCAAATGACCTTCTACTGGTATATCCACATCTAAATCCTTTTTTAATGGGATGCGTAGATTCTCTTTTAAATCCGCTTGAACAGGTGCTTGAAATTTCAAGTGAACCATTTGATCTAAGGGAACATCCATTTCAACAGGTACATCAAGTTTAATTGGAATCGTCCCTTTCAATGGCAGTGTAATATCTTTGCCCAAAATGCGAACCTTAACTTTAGTATCTACTGCTAAATTTTGATCCACAATCAAATTTTCACGGACTGGAATAACCGTTTTAATTGGTACTTGATTGTCGAAATGAACCATAGGATTCAATGTTTGTTGTACAGGAATAGAAAGATTTTCACGTATTGGAATGGTCGTTTTCACGCGACCTGTCACATTCACATCCAAAGCATCATGGATTTGAACTTTCGCTTGCAATGGCTCCTGAAGATCAATATTCACGGCTTGATCTTCAAGTGGAATGTAAATTTTAAAATGTTGAAAAACCCATAAGGCAATTACTATACCACTCGAGGCAGCCAAAGCAATCAGCACGAAGCCAATGACAAGATATTTGATGCGCAAAAATATAATCCTTTAACACTTATTTTTTTTAATCACCTGCTCACAATCCATATTTTATGTGAACAAATACGCAATTTTTCAATATTAAACCACTTATTTTGAAGAAACCATATTGCTCTAAAGTCTTAATTACGTAAATTTAGGCAAATAAAAAAGAGCCTCGAAAGAGGCTCTTTTTATGCCTTACAAATTATGCATTTGTTTCAGCAGGAACTTTTGGATAGCTTACGCCGCCCATTTGTTCAGCGATACGCAGAACTTGGCAGCTATAACCTACTTCGTTGTCGTACCATACATATGCTGTTAAACGGTTACCAGACGTAATTGTTGCTTGCGCATCAAAAACACCTGCAGTGCGTGAACCGATAAAGTCAGATGATACAACTTCAGTAGAATTTGTATAACCAATTTGACCTTGTAGATTAGAGTTGATAGAAATTTGACGAATATATTCGTTCACTTCATCACGATCAACTTCTTTATCTAAAGTCAGATTAAGGATTGCTAAAGACACGTTAGGTGTTGGAACACGTACAGAGTTACCAGTTAATTTGCCTTTAAGCGCTGGAAGTGCTTTAGCAACTGCTTTAGCAGCACCCGTTTCAGTGATCACCATGTTCAACGTTGCAGCACGTCCACGACGGTCAGCTTTATGGTAGTTGTCGATCAAGTTTTGGTCGTTCGTGAATGAGTGAACTGTTTCAACGTGACCATTAATCACTGTATATTTGTCATGAAGTACTTTCAACGTCGGTGTAATCGCGTTTGTAGTACAGCTTGCAGCAGAGATGATTGTATCTTCATCAAGAATGTCAGCTTGGTTAACACCAAACACAACGTTCTTCATATCACCTTTACCAGGTGCAGTTAAAATTACACGTGCAGCGCCTGGGCATTTAAGGTGCTGAGCAAGACCTTCAGCGTCACGCCATTTACCAGTGTTATCAATCACCAATGCATTTTCAATACCATATGCAGTGTAATCCACTTCTGATGGATTAGATGCATAGATCACTTTGATGAATTGACCATTCGCAATAATTGCTTCGTTCTCTTCATCTACAGAAATCGTACCTGCAAATGGACCATGAATAGAGTCACGACGAAGTAAAGAAGCACGTTTCTCTAAATCACCATCAGATGATTTACGAACAACAATCGCTTTAAGATTTAGACCACGACCAAGACCAGACTGACCAATCATAAGACGTGCAAGGATACGACCAATACGACCAAAACCATAAAGCACAACATCTTTATGCTCAACAGATGCGGCATTGCCTTGTAGTGATTTAACAGCGTCAGCAACGAATGCATCTACATCGCCACCTTTTGCTTTAAATTCTACAGCAAGTTTGCCTAAATCGATTTCAGCTGTGCCGATATTTTGTACTTTAACCAATGCTTCAAGGATTGGGAAAGTATCTACAGCAGAAAGTTCAACGTCTAAAACACGTGTACGACGGTGAGCTTTAAGAATTTGGATAACCGAGCGGTTAATTAAAGAGCGACCGTATACTGTAGCTACGATGTTTTTTTCACGGTATAACTGACCAACAAGGGCAATCATACGTTCCGCGAGTTCTTCACGGTTTTTCCAGCGACCTTGGTGCTCTGCATGTAGGGCAACGATAGTGTCTTTGCTCACAGATACGTCCTCTAATTAATTGTAAATCTAAGCATAAATTTCAAAACCCCATAATTGTAAAGGAATTAACTCAGAGTTGAAATGAAAACTCGTTTTATTTTTTACTAAAGCAATTTTCTCTTTGTAAAAAATATATTTTAGCAATTGAATTACAATATAATTTTTTGGGTAAATGATTTCATTTAGATATCAAATACTGATCATTAAGCCTACAAATCCAATTTCGTCACTGAGTTACAGCCTGTTCAACTAAATACTGGTGAAGCCGAAATATCCTGACTCAACATCATATTTAAATCTTCTAAATTAAAATCTTCTAAGTTTTCTGGGAGTTTGACCAATACTGGAAGCTTAGTTAAACCATTTTGCCCCGAAGGGAATGCATAATGTCGTTCAAACTCACTTGTAGCTGAAAAACTTTCAAATTCAATAAATACACTATATTTTCGATAGTTTTTAGGCACACTTAAAATATCTAGATAAGCCTGCTTCTTGATTTTCACCATGGCCAATGAAGTTTGTTGAAGTTCTTTTTCTAGCTTTTCTCCAGCCACCATTCTTTTTAAAAATGAGCCTTGAACTTCAGCATAATCTCGTTTCAAACGCATCGTATGAGACAGCATTTCTCGGTAATCTTGAATATGTTGGCTTAAATCTTCTTGTAATGCATTTAACGGTTTCTTGGAGCGCTCATGCATGACTCCACGCTCATACATATTCAATGGTACAAATATTTCATCTTTACGCTTTTCAAGTAGTTTTAAATAGGCTAACAACTTGTATTCAAACAATTGGACTGAGGAATTAAAAAATAATGAAGGCTGTTGTTTAAAATCTTTATAATTCGCCAGAATATCTGAAAATATGCGATGCACACTTTTAAACAGATGCTCATATTCTTCAATATGTGATAAATGCTGTTCTAAAGCCACCACGAGAGGTTGTAGCAATTCGACAGTCAATGCTTGCTCAATCTTCCGTAAATGCTGTTTGGCTACAAAATCACTATTACTTCCAGCCATCCCTAAATTTTGTGACAAAAGCGGTAATATCATCTGTTCAGCAACATCTTCAAATTCTTGCACAATTTGTATGACATCTTTATGGACTTGATGCTGAATAGTAACCATCATCTGCACGTGTTCCATAAACTGTTTGATATACCCCTCTTCATTGTAACGGCGCATATCCAAAACCAACCCATTGAGATAAATTTGCTGGTTGTATTCCATTCGATCTTCAAATAAAAAACGACGGATCGAAAATGGATTTTGTTCAAACTGACTGGTTGGTGCGATGACGAATAGAAATTCAGAGGTTTTAACAATATCAAAGTGTCGAATGGACTGTTCTTTCAGCAACCATTGTGCAAAAAAAGGATGCTCCATGATCGATGAGCTTCTAGGTAGAAGGGGTTTAAACCAATACCCCAATAATTGTTGCTTAATAAATACCTCTATCATAAAGCTCTTAATCTGAGCTGAAGTTAACTGACGAGCTCCAACTGGTGTTTCAAGATTTAATTCACGAATTAACTTAGCAACATCTTGCAAAAAAACCCGACGCATTAACATTTTTTCGCGTTGTAATTTTAAATTGTCCTCAACAGCAATTAGGTCAATTTGATACAGCGCATTTTCTAAATAGTCTGCCACTTGTACGCAATCCGTCATCTCCTTCAACCATTGGATAGATTGACATAACTTTGCTGCAATGGAGCGCATTCTTTCACTAGAAAAACTATGCTTTAAAATTCCCAGCGACGTCGTGACTTTATATTCGAATGTGTTATTCACACGATTCCAAAATATATCTTTAGGTTTGAGAATTTGACGATCAATTTCTTCGCGAACGTCACTATCTGAATGTTGAAATATACGCTCTAAGAGTCTTTGCCAGTTTAAATCCAGACTAGGCTCCATCTGTAATAATGCTGCTCTTGTTTGGTACTGAATCATGATTGTTAAATTAGAATTATTATTGATTTAACAAATTTACCACATTTTTATGTTTTAGTTAATTATGTCACAAATATTTTTAAAGAATAAGTAATTATTCTTATCATTCAGTCAAAAACTCTTATGTACAACTCATGCTTATGTAATGATATGAAACTTAGTGCTCATCTTTTTTGGCTAGACGCGATTGTAGTTTCTTATGTTGATATTGAAGTAACTTTTCAGTTCTTCTTTGACGATAGAGATAAATTGTACCTTCCAAAATAAGGAGCAATACAGCAAACCAAATTGGAATATAAGTCAACCATTCTCCTGCTTCCACGCGTTCACCCATTGCTATTGATGCTCCTGCCAACAAAATTGGCTCTAAATAACTCAATAACCCAAAAATCACAAATGGAAGATATCTGCTCGCCAAGATGTAACTTCCAAGCCCTAAGGCACTTAAGCAACCTAGACCTAGTACAGCTAAAATGAGATATTTAAACTCAATAATCAGGGGCAATGTGTTTGAATAAAAAAATGCTAGAAAAATAGCAACTGGAATCACCAGCAATAAATCCCACCAGAATCCACCTAAATGATCTGTTCCAAATTTTCTTCTTAAAAAAAAGTAGATCGGATAAGCCACAGCAACATACATGGTCTCCCATGCCACAGTACCGATGCGCCAGATTTCATGGCTGACACCAAGAATTGCAAAAAACACTGCTGCAATTTGCCACTTTGAGAGCTTTTCTTTGTAAAGAACGCAACCAAAGAGAACCATCACCAGAGGCAACAAAAAATATCCTAAAGAAACCTCAAGCCCCCGACCATTGATTGGTCCCCACAAAAATAACCAGAGTTGAGTTGTACACAAAAACGAACTGATCAAGAGCCAAATTAAAATAGATGGTTGTTTGCAAATTTTATTATAAATTTCTCGAACATATTTTAGATCACCCGACCACCACATAAACAGCGTTAAAAAAGGTAATGTTGCTAACATTCGCCAAGCAAAGGTCTGCTCACTGTCTAGTGGTCTTAGAAAATACGTATAAAAATATAGCACCCCAAATGTTACTGATGCCATAACTGACAATGCTATACCTTTTAACATATCTGAACCTAAATTTTACCAAACGATATTATAGCTAGAATTCATAGCAATAGATGTTGATGCATAAAAAAACCACGCCTTAGCGTGGTTCTCATCATTTTCAACATTATTTTGTTGAACCAGGTGCTTGACCCGTTTGCTTTGTACGTATCACATCGCTTAAGTCATAACCAACGGATTTAGCATAATCAAGATACTCATTCACAACTGCTTGATCAGGATTATGCGTGCGAGAAAGCACCCACATGTACTTACGTTTAGGCTCACCCACAAGTACAGTTTGATAATCCTCATCCAGTTTCAGCACCCAATAATCGCCACGACCAACTGGTAACCATCGAATAGCACTCGGCAAGAAACTAACTTTCAATTTTGTATTAAATGGCTGATTTTGTACAAATGCCTCACCCACTGACTGAGTAACTTTACCGTCAGCAGTAAAACAACGGTTATCAACATTGACATTACCATTTTCATTTAATGTATATGTCGCAGTCACATCACGATCACACTTGTTTTGGAAATAAAGTGGCTTACGTGCTACTTCATACCAAACACCTAAGTATTTATCGAGTTCAACTTTCTCAACAGTGTTGAGTGGCTTCTCCTGAGCATAAACCATCGTTGCTGCCCCTAAACCAACCAATAACGCACCACCCAATACAATCTTGCTAACATTGAAACCAGCAGATGGGAGACTCTTGATCATCTAAATAACCCCTATTTATTGAATTTGTTTGTGAGTATTCATTTACTCTTCTACAATAATGGTTATTTTTCGGCTTAATGTTACGTTATGTGATGATTTTACAATGTTTTCTGTAAATTAAATCACTGAATTAACTGTGCTTTTAAACGCACGATCTCATCACGGAAACGCGCTGCTTGCTCAAACTGAAGCTCTTTCGAAGCTTTGAGCATTTCCTTCTCCAATTTAGCCAAATGTTTTGCCAATAGTTTTGGATCGGAAACTATATGGCGCTCATCCGCACTTAATGCACGTGCTTGTCCTGATACATTCTCATCAATTGACTCATCATCATACACTTCACCAGTATCAATTTCTTTGATGACTTGGCGGACTGCCGAACGCGGAGTGATGCCATGTTCTAAGTTAAAATTAATTTGTTTGGTACGGCGACGCTCCGTTTCATCAATCGCTTTTTGCATTGAATCCGTAATACGATCCGCATATAAAATAGCCTTTCCCTCAACATTTCGAGCAGCACGACCAATGGTTTGGATAAGTGAACGTTCAGAGCGTAAAAAGCCTTCTTTATCGGCATCTAAAATTGCAACTAAAGATACCTCAGGCATGTCTAAACCTTCACGGAGTAAGTTAATTCCAATCAAAGCATCGTAGACACCTGTTCGTAATTCATGAATGATCTTCACACGTTCAACAGTATCAATATCAGAGTGCAAATAAGCCACCTTGATCCCATACTCTTTTAAATATGACGTCAAATCTTCAGCCATTCGTTTGGTTAACGTTGTGACCAAGACGCGTTCATTTTTATCTTTACGTTGATTAATCTCCGAAAGGACATCATCCACCTGAGTCAATACTGGTCGAATTTCAATGACGGGATCAATCAATCCTGTTGGACGCACCACCTGCTCAGCAATTTGTTCTGATTTTTCTAATTCATAATTTGCAGGCGTCGCACTGACATAAATTGTAGTAGGAATAATACGTTCCCACTCTTCAAACTTCATTGGTCGATTATCCAATGCACTTGGCAAGCGGAAACCATAATTCACTAGGTTTTCTTTACGTGATCGATCGCCTTTATACATCGCACCAATTTGAGGAACCGTAACATGCGATTCATCAATAATAAGTAATGCATCCTCAGGTAAGTAGTCGAAAAGCGTTGGCGGAGCCTCTCCAGCTGGTCGACCTGATAAATGTCTCGAGTAATTCTCAATACCATTGGTATATCCAAGCTGCTGCATCATCTCAAGGTCATACCGAGTACGTTGTTCAATACGTTGAGCTTCAAGTAATTTATCTTCGGCTCTGAAATATGCCAAGCGCTCATTGAGTTCTTCACGAATCGTTTCGATCGCACGCTGCAAGTTATCTTTAGGCGTCACATAGTGACTTTTAGGATAAATCGTGATTCGTGGGACTTTACGAATCATTTTTCCAGTCAAAGGATCAAACCAGCGGATCGAATCCACTTCATCATCAAATAGCTCAATCCGCACTGCATTTTGTTCTGACTCTGCGGGGAAAATATCAAGAATTTCTCCACGAATTCGATAAGTACCTCGTAAAAATTCGAGTTCATTACGCGTATATTGCATTTCTACCAATCGACGAATCAGCTCATCACGGCTGACTCGATCACCTGTCACAATATGTAAGAGCATATTCATATATGCGTTAGGATCACCTAAACCATAAATGGCGGACACCGAAGCAACGATAATGGCATCCTTACGCTCAAGCAAAGCACGCGTTGCGGACAACCGCATCTGATCGATGTGATCATTAATAGCAGAATCCTTCTCAATAAAAGTATCAGATGACGGAACGTATGCTTCTGGCTGATAGTAATCGTAATAACTTACAAAATACTCAACAGCATTATGTGGAAAAAAAGCTTTAAATTCTCCATAGAGTTGAGCCGCGAGGGTTTTGTTATGTGCCATTACAATAGTAGGACGTTGTAATTGCATAATCACATTCGCCATCGTATAGGTCTTACCAGAGCCTGTTACCCCTAGTAGCAATTGATCCTTAAAACCTTGTTGTACTCCTTTAACAAGTTTCTCAATCGCTTGAGGTTGATCTCCTGCAGGCTCGTAATTAGTTACTAATTCAAATGGACGACTGTCACTCACTCGATAATTCTCGCTATACAGATGATGAAAATATGCAATAACACTGGTAATGCATGGCTTGCTTGCTCAAATCTTTATGATTTACTCATCTGATGATGAGGGTGAAAACCATAAATTCAATCAATTTTACTTGACCCTTACAGCAATCAATTGCACCATGAACTTAAATTGCATGTTGATGTAAAAAACTATGACTTACCAATATCACGATGAAACGATTATCAACAGTTTAAATGAAGATACAGTATTTGTATTTGGTAGTAATTTAGCAGGCACGCATGCAGGTGGTGCTGCAAAAATTGCACTTCAACATTTCGGTGCGATTAAAGGTGCTGGTCGCGGCTGGGCTGGACAGAGCTATGCAATACCTACCATGAATGAGCATTTGCAACAAATGCCTCTATCCCAGATTGAACACTACATCAATGATTTTAAGATCTATACAAAAAACCACCCCAAGATTAAGTATTTTATTACAGCCGTTGGTTGTGGTGTAGCAGGTTACAAAGTTGCTGAAATAGCACCCATGTTCAAAGGTATATCAAAAAATGTGATTTTCCCGATTTCATTTAAACCTTTCGTTGAACGAACCTTTCCTAAATTAAGCCAACCTTTATTACATGCCATTTTTTCTTCTGAACTGCTGTTCGCGGATTCTTTAGAAACGGCATTTGAGCAACTTAATTTAAATGAATCTGAAAAGAAACTAGCGAATATTTTGATCGAAACGCCGATGTTCCCCGTAGACAGTAATGGACGTGAACGCATCTTTGAAATCGAAGATATTCTCTACCACCTTAAAGATCAAACCTTCCAATATGAACCTAAGTCCGATCGTGCATTTATGATGGGTGGTGTGGTATTGGCCTTACTTGAACTCTACCAAATGAATGAACAAGATTTTGTTGATGTTTGGCAAGGGCTTAAGTCAATTTCTGCGCCAAAACCTGAGCATCGAGCAAAAAAATCAGTTTAATAAGATGTTGATTTTATAAGATTCATTCACTTATATTGTATAAATGAATGAATTTTAAACACCAAGGCTCGCATCTATGGATCATTTAGATCTGACCATCTTTGATTTATCTCCAATTGCGATGTGGCTACAAGACTTCAGCGGTGTTAAACAAATTTTTGAACAATGGACTGCTGAAGGTATTGAAGATATTGAAGCATATCTGATGGAGGATCACAGTCGTCTCCATCTTTGCTTGAGTACGATTCATACCTTACGTGTTAACCAAAGTACGCTTAAACTGTATGAAGCAAAAAACTTAGAAGAAATTTTAGAAAGTTTTCAGAAGTTCCTTCATCCTGAAGTCAGCACTTTCCAAATCCAATTTTTCGTATCACTTTGGAAGAATACTGAACATCATATTCCAGTGATCAATTATACGACCAATGGAAAGCGTTTAGATGTTCAATTACGCGGTATGAAATTAAAAGGTTATGAGGATAATTGGAAATGCCTACTCATGACCACCGAAGATATTTCCCAATATCAAAAAGCACGTCATTTTGCCGAATCTTTATTTACTTATAATCCAACAGCACTATGGATCATGGATTTTAGCCAAATTAAAAAAAGATTTGAGCTGCTCCGTTTGCAAAACATTGAGAATTTAGACCAACACATTCATCAACATCCAGAATTTGTTGTGGAATGCTTTGAGCAAATAAATTTCATTGATGTCAATGAAGCGGCGCTCAAACTTTTTGCTGTGAAAGATAAATCTCAATTTTTACATCATTCTCATGATTTATTTGATATTAAACGTTTGGAAAATTTTAAAAGCCAGTTACTACAATTGTGGAATCATGAAGAATATCAACAGCGAGAAAGTAGTTTCTACAACGCGAATGGAGAACAAATCTTCGTTTTAGAACAATTAAATATTTTTCCACATAATTTAGATGATTGGGCGGTGATACAAGTCGCCCTTACAGATATCACTGAGCGAAAAAAATTAGAAAATCACTTACATTATTTGGGTCAACATGACATTTTAACTGATTTACATAACAGAACTTATTTTAATGAAGAAATTGAACGGATTGAGCAACTTGATCTCTATCCAGTGTCTTGTATTTACATTGACATGAACGGTTTAAAAATCATCAATGATCAGTTCGGACATGATGTCGGTGATCAGTATCTAAAAAACTTTGCCGAAATTCTTCAATTTGTCACTCACAAAAAAGATTTTTCAATTTCTAGAATAGGTGGCGATGAATTTGTATTATTGATGCCTCATGCCGATGTTGAGCAAGTTAAAATCCTTGTTCATGATCTTGAAACTCAAATACATCAACATAATCTAGATCACCCTCATCTTTCTATCAGCGTTTCACTCGGACATGCCACAAGACTTAAAGGCGAAACCTTAGAAGATATGTTACGCCGTGCAGATAAATGCATGTATATTAACAAGCATCATTTTTATCAAAATAAAAATCTAACGAATTGAGCTCAACGTTAGCTTAGCTTAAAAAAAGTGTCTTAAATCACGTAAATAATAAAAAATTTGAATTTTATATCAAAATAATTTAGTGCTATATTATCCACAATTTATTGTTTTAAAAGAAAAGTTCAAGGATAGTTATGGAGATACTTGATTCATCAATTTTTGATTTATCTCCTATCCCAATGTGGTTGGAAGATTTTAGTGCCATTCAAACCATCTTTAACCAATGGCGTAGTGATGGGGTTACTGATTTAGCTTTACATCTGCAGCAAAATCCAGATCTTGTGACTTTATGCGCACATCAAATTAAGATTGTTAAAGTAAATCAAAAAACACTCGATCTTTTTGAAGCACAAAGCCTTAAACATCTCACCCAAAATTTAAGCACCATTTTCCAACATCAAATGTTTGATGCACATGTAGCGGAATTAGTTGCACTTTGGAAGGGTGAATTAGAGTTTACAAGTACAACCACTAATTTCACCTTGAGTGGTCAACCCTTAGACATAAAACTGCGAGCTGTCGTTTTACCTGGTTCAGAACAAAGTTTAGACCGTATTTTGCTTACTACAGAAGATATTAGTGGTTATATGCAAGCTCGGCGTTTAGAAGAAAAAAATCGTCGATTAGCTGAAGCAAGATTTAGTTATTCACCCACATCATTATGGGTTGAAGACTTTAGTCGCATTAAATTAAGACTCGATCATCTTAAATCAATTGGTATTGATGATTTCAGAACTTTTTTAGATGTGCATCAAGATTTCGTACAACAATGCATTGAAGACATTGTATTACTTGATGTCAATCAAGCAACATTGGATTTATTCAAGGCATCGACGAAATCTGATTTATTTCAAAATCTAAAAAAGGTTTTCTCAAAAGAAATGCATCAAACTTTTAAGGAACAATTAATCGAACTATGGAATGGGAAAATTCATCATAGTCGTGAAGCAATCAACTACGCTTTGGATGGTTCAATTCGTTATGTTTTACTTCAATTCACTGTGTTTCCAGGTTATGAAGAAGATTGGGGACTTGTACAACTTGCCCTAACGGACATTACAGCGCGAAAAAAAGCTGAGAGCTATTTAGAATATTTAGGTAAACACGACGTTTTAACCAAACTCAAAAATCGCTCGTTCTACACTGAAGAAATCCATCGATTAGAACGCGCACTTATTCGCCCAGTTTCTGCAATTTTTCTTGATATGAATGGCCTTAAACCGATTAATGATCACTTTGGTCATGATGCAGGTGATGAGATTTTACGCAGAATGGGTAATATCTTAAGTAGAACGATTCACAATACCAGTTATACAGCCTCTCGAATTGGAGGTGATGAATTTGTTATCTTGATGCAAGGTGCAAATGAAACTACCGTTCAGTCGACGATTTTGACCATTCAAGAATTATTGAATATCGATAATCAATATTATTCTAACCATATCATCAGTGCATCAATGGGATTTGCTACAAGCCTTGAGAATGAAACAATTGAGGATATGTTAAAGCGTGCAGATCAATCCATGTATGATCATAAGAGACAATACTACAAATATTTATCCAATAAAAATCAATAGTTTATAATATTTATATTTTTAGATCATACATTTTATTTGCTCTTGAAACACTAGTCATTGCACTGGTGTTTTTTTTTTGAAAAAATCAATCTTATTCAGTTCTCATATAAGCTTTACTATATTTTTCATTAAATTATGACAAAAAATTCATGATCTTGTCTAACAAAAGCAATTGATTTTAAATTAATAAAATGTGATTCTCATCACACTTTAATCACGAACAATGATTAAAAACACTTTATTTTTATAAGAGACTATAACAATGGCTTTGTTCAATTATAAATCATTCGATTACTTACCTAACTTTAAATTAAGTTCAGTTCTCTCAATTCCAGCTCAACTCGTTGGTAATGGTCTAATCGCTGCCACCAATGCTGTGAATACTGTTCTTGATGTAGTTTCTCCTATTGGTTTAGCAGGTAATGCTTTACTTGGCAAACCCTTCGAATCAGTGCACGAACTTGGTGATAAAATTATTGATGCAGCTTCAGATGCAGTGAATTCAGTGGGTAAAGCACTTGGTGCAACCATCGAACCGAATAACACTCATCATAAAAATGAGTGGGAAGACAAAGAACTCAGCTTAGATAATATTTTAAGCCTTCCTGGGGATTTAATTGGAAACACCATTATTGGTGCAACCAATATTGCCAATGATATTCTTGATGCTGCTGCACCGATTGCTATTGCAGGAAATGCGCTAATCCCTGGTTTTGATGTTGTTCATAAAGCAGGTGATACGATTATTGATGCTGTCTCTGATGTGGCTCATGACATTGGCTCAGCGATTGGCGGGACTATTGAACCTAAAGATACGCATTATGATAATGAATGGTCTCAAGAGCTTCCATCAGCTACTGAAAACCTAAAATCAATTGTGAATACAGTTGCAAATCAAGTTGAAAATGCACTTGAACCTATTTTCGATTATGTTCCTGATTTCAAATTTAGCTCAGTACTTTCTATTCCAGCTCAGTTACTAGGTAATGGTTTAGTCACAACAGCAAATTTAGTCAATACAGTTTTAGATGTGGCTTCTCCTATTGGCCTAGCAGGTAATGCTCTACTTGGTAAACCATTTGAAGTTGTTCATGAGTTAGGTGACCGTATTATCGATGCAGCATCGAATTTACTCAGTGGTGCTGGTGAAGCCCTCGGCTCAAATGTAGAAGCAAAAGATACACACCACAAAAATGAATGGAAAGATGGCGAACTTAGCCTTGATTCAATTTTAAAAATTCCAAGTGAGCTGGTTGGAAATTTGATTATCGGCAAAGATGGCATCGTGAATGATTTATTAGATAGCGTTGCGCCATTGGTTAAAGTTGGTGATAAATTCATTCCTGGTTTCGAAGAAATTCATAAAGCCGGTGATGCAATCATTGATCAAATTTCAGACATTATCGTAAATATTGGTAAGGATATTGGTGCCACTCTTCCACCTTCAGACTCACATTTTGATCGAGAATGGGGGCAACCAAAACAACCAGATCAATCTAATCCATCAGATGACGGTCGTCCTAAATTCTACAAAATTGACAATCAATTTAGTTACCGCGTAAGTGAATCTGCATTTAAACAAGTTCAAGAACTATATAACAAGTTTATCTCAACTGGTTCTTTACAAGGTAAAAATTTCTGGCGCCCTATTTATACCGTGATCAAAGAAGATTTAGCATCAAATGACGCAGTTGATCAGGGTACTAAAAACTGGTTAAAAGTTGCTGAAGCTGTTGCAATAGCTGATCCTCAGAGCTTCCTTTATCAATATGTTCGCTTAGGAACAGGTAAATCACTTGCAGATAAAGGCATCTATATTACGGATGAACAATTCTGGCAAGCATCAAATGTATTGATCAAAACTTTAGCTGACAATTTCTTGAATGGCGTTAAAAATGCTGATGGCGAGACTGTTGTTCCAGCAGGATATTTACCAAGCTCTGATGGTAAGTTTGGATTGGTACTTATGGATGCAACTCAAGCTCTTGAAAACTTGGGTGGCGAGCTAGGTGATTGGACAGGTATCACACCATTAAGTATTCTTGATCACTATTTAGGTGTTGATACTTCACAATTGAATGGTGGTGATAGCCGTCCGTTTACTTGGTATTTAGAGCTATTGGGTGATGTAGTTAAAGCCAACTTAAAAGCTGGTGCGAGTATCTTTGATGTTGTGAATCAGATCGTGACTGAGGGCTTAAATTTCGTTGGACAATTCGTCAAAGGTGAAATATTTGATGATGGCTTCTCTTCACGTGATCAACTTGTAAATACATTGACTCAACTTGCTTATGCATATGCAGGTGATTTGGCTGGCTCTGTAGCTGTAGCGACAAACTTATTTAATCCTAACACCAACATTATCACCACTTACTCAGTTTTAGGACGTACTTTAAACGGTAAAGATGGTAATGACATCATTAAAGGCGGTGTCGGCAATGATACGCTTGTAGGTGGTAAAGGTGATGACTTGCTCTTTGGTGGTTGGGGCAATGACATTCTTAAAGGTGGTGAAGGCATCAATGTCCTCGTAGGTGGTCGTGGAGACGATACCTATTATGTACAATCAAAATATGACTTCGTACTTGAACACAACTATGAAGGTACAGACACTGTCATTAGTTCTGCAGATCAGTATCAATTAACCGAAAATATTGAAAACCTTACGCTGATCAATCCAATCAAAGAACTTTTGATTGCTGGATCAGAAATTCAACAAAGTGGTACGGGTAACCAATCTGACAACATTATCACAGGTAGCAAATTCGTAAATAACGAACTAAAAGGCCTCGCTGGAGATGACACCTTAATCGCAAATGGTGGTCTGATTAACATCTTAAATGGTGGTATTGGTAATGACAAATTGTATGGCGATCTTGGTAACGAGACATACTATTTTGATCAAGGCTTTGGAGTAGATACAATCTATGAAAAAGGTGGTCAAGATACCATTCAATTTGGTGCTGGTATCTCAATTGATGATTTACTCGTTCAAGACTCTGGGAATGATCGTATCATCAAACTTAAAGATTCTGCTGATCAAATCACTATTAAAGATTGGGCTAAAGGTGAAGCACATCAAGTTGAATCAATCGTATTTAAAGACGGTTCTACATTCAACTTACTGACTCTAGATCAAAACTTAAGTTACGTGTAATTCTTCCCTGCAAAAAAATAGGTGCTTAAAGCACCTATTTTTTATCTTTTACCCATCGAGCGACGTGTACCACGTGGTGGCATCCATGTGCGATCAGCATAGCGCTGAGGCTTTGGACGTAGAACTTCGATTTCTTCATCAGCTTGCTTTGCGTCATTCACTTGCTTGATAGGAAATGGAAGATTCACTACAGGCTTCTTTTTGGGAGAATTTTCCGAACTCATTTGAGACTACTCATTTCAATCTAACGCTATTGTACGGAAATTTGTTTTTTTATGCGACCCACGTTGTTTAATGTGGATATGTATCATTGCATTAAAATTCGGTGAATTTCGTGATTTTTTGCTAATTTGCCTAGATATTGGACGACTAAAACATTCAATTTAAGCTAAGATAGTGTGCTTTTTATTTTTTAATCCCTATAAGAAGGAATACTGCCGTGGACGTACGTCTCTCTGATCGTGTCAATGCCATCAAACCGTCCCCAACGCTTGCTGTGACCAATAAAGCTGCAGAACTTAAAGCTGCTGGTAAAAACGTTATTGGCTTAGGTGCAGGTGAACCGGATTTCGATACACCACAACACATCAAAGATGCAGCAATTGCAGCGATTAACAACGGTTTCACTAAATACACCGCAGTTGACGGTACGCCAGGTCTTAAAAAAGCAATTATCGCTAAATTAAAACGTGATAATAACCTTGATTATGCTGCTAACCAGATTCTCGTTTCTTGTGGCGGTAAGCAATCATTCTTTAACCTTGCGCTTGCATTGTTAAATAAAGGCGATGAAGTAATCATCCCTGCTCCATTCTGGGTAAGCTATCCAGATATGGTGATCATCGCAGAAGGTGTGCCAGTTATTGTTAAATGTGGTGAAGAACAACGTTTCAAAATCACACCAGCTCAATTAGAAGCTACAATTACTGATAAAACTCGCCTAGTTGTTTTAAACAGCCCATCTAACCCAACAGGTATGATTTATACCAAAGAAGAATTAGAAGCATTAGCTGAAGTTCTTCGTAAATATCCTGAAGTATATGTTGCTTCTGATGATATGTACGAACCAATTCGTTGGGACGACGAGTTTTATAACATTGCTACAGTTGCACCAGATCTTTACGATCGCGTAATCATTCTCAACGGTGTATCTAAAGCATATGCAATGACAGGTTGGCGTATCGGCTATGCAGCAGGTCCTGCTAAATTAATCGGCGCAATGAAGAAAATTCAATCACAATCTACTTCTAACCCAACTTCAATTTCGCAAGTTGCGGCAGAAGCTGCATTGAATGGTCCTCAAGATGTACTTAAACCAATGATTGAAGCTTTCAAACGCCGTCATGATTTGGTTGTTAATGGCTTGAATGATATCAAAGGCATTACATGCTTACCTGCTGACGGTGCATTCTATGCTTATGCAAACATTCGTCCATTGATCCGTGCAAAAGGTTTAAAATCTTGCACAGAATTCTCTGCATGGTTATTGGAAGAAACTGGTGTTGCGGTTGTTCCTGGTGATGCATTCGGTTTAGGCGGTTATATGCGTATTTCATATGCAACAGCAGATGAAGTATTGGTTGATGCGCTTGCACGTATCAAAAAAGCAGCTGACTCAATCGAAGGCGTAGATGCAGCAATTGCTTCTATCGCAGCTGAAAAATAATCTGATAAATTAATCAGATCAAAAACCCGCGATTTTCGCGGGTTTTTTTTATTAAATCTAAACCCCTTCATGCACCTACATAACCCAATACGCAACATAAAACCTTTTGTTTAGTACGCTCGCTCACTGAAGCGAAAAAAGTGTGCTTTTAGGATTGGATAAAAGTCAGAGATTTTTTAAAAAGCAACTCAAACATGATCCAACAGTTGTCTAAGTAGCCCGCTGATAAATTAAGCTTTATACACTATTCATAGTATCGATAGCCCAATCTGAAACATCATATTTATCACTGAAAAATCCCATTTATAGATATGCTTTGCACCATCATATAGAAGTTGGAACTGATCTAAGTAACCATAATATGGGATTTAATTAATGAAAAATAAGTTCTAGAAAAACCAATTCACCCTACTAAAGAAGATAAAATGACACAGGCTAACTTGGACTATATTTAAAAAAAAATCAATTCATTCAACAATTTCAGATTTAACTTGTGAAACTTTGCCTAAACTGTAAGCTGTTTATTAAACAAATGCTTTGAAGGACGAGAACAACTTAGGCATTCAACATAATATTTAAGTGGTGACTTTAATAAAATCTCGCTCACCGCATTCGACTCATTTAACCAAGCAAGCGATTTATTCGTGCCAAGAATAGCATTCCCTTTTATGGAGTAGATATAGACTTTATTTACGTTAGATGTTAAATCATTTGCTGCCAAATATTGTTCAAGCGTGAATGATTGATCGTGATCAACAGACCATTTTTCAGAAAACCACAACTGCAATAACTCACCCAAAACCAGATGATGTTTTTTAAAAGGAAATACATCAACTATCGCGCCCTCGACTTCAGTGAAATAAGAACTAGGCGAATTTAAGATAGACAGGTAATTTTGTTTATAGAATTCAAGATTAGAAAAGATCTGAGAAATGGTAAGCGTATTCATTCGCTTTCTCCTATTTTAGCCATTTAGTGCTGGCAAGTTGGTATAAATCCACACTGCTTAAAACTCTGTTTCAAGCGCTCTGTTGTTAAATAAATCTAACAAGCTCATTCTAAATTGGCAAGTAAATTAAAAAAAAACATTTTATTTGAGCAAATAAACAACATGCGGCTCAAAAGTGACAATTGTATGGCAATTTACACTTGACCCAATCTTAAATCCCCTTATAATCGCATTCAGATTCTCCAATAGCTCAGTCGGTAGAGCGACGGACTGTTAATCCGCAGGTCCCTGGTTCGAGCCCAGGTTGGAGAGCCAAATACTAAAAAGCCCAAGCATTTAAGACTTGGGCTTTTTTTTATGCCAAAAAAATCCCCCATTTGGGAGGATTTTCTCAACCATATTTTAAGCTGCTTTTACTGGAACTCCACTGTGAAAACGGAAGGTTTCATCAGGTGTTAAGATGAGTTGCTTTTCAACTTCACGAATGTGCTCTATACGACTTTGAATATCCTCCTCAGGATCTTTCAATTTCGCAGTTTTAGCCACATCCAGAGCTAGAGCCAAATAATCCTCATAATGGCGTGATTCAGATTTTAGTAAGTAGCGATAATAGCGCCCTAATTCCTCATCGACTCTAGGCGCTAATGCATAAAAACGTTCACATGAGCGTGCTTCCACAAACGCACCAATAATTAAAACATCAATTAGCGCTTCTGGTTCATACGTCCGAATTTCTTTGCGTAAGCCACCCGCATAACGCCCAGCACTTAAACCAACCCATTGCTGCCCGCGCTTGTTCATAAACTCTAAAACCTGCTCATAATGCAGCATTTCCTCACGCACTAATTGAGCGAGCTTAACTTGTAAATCTACAAAAAAGCTGTATCTAAACATGAGATTCATGGCTGTACTGGCTGCTTTCTTTTCACAGTTCGCATGATCTTGCATCAAAATATCAAGATTATTTACAGCCTCATCTAACCAAGCTTGTGGAGTTTCGCAACCAAGGAAGCTTATGACAGGCTTCATTAATTCATCATAATCAATATTTGACATAGTACTCATCAATCTTATCGTGCAGCTTTGATTGCTGCTTTCATATCTTGAACTGCTTGCGTAAGTCCTTTGAAAACAGCATCGGCAATCAGAGAATGTCCAATATTCAATTCGTGTATTTGAGGAATTGCTGCAATAGGAGCAACATTGTCAAGATTAAGTCCATGCCCAGCATTTACGACCAAACCTTTAGCAGCAGCGTATTCTGTTCCACGGATAATACGTTGTAACTCTACCTGCTGTGCTTCTTCTGTTTCAGCATCTGCATAAGCACCTGTATGAATCTCAATAGTTGGCGCACCACAGGCAATTGCAGCATCAATTTGTTCAATATCAGCATCGATAAATAACGATACATCACATCCAATCGCTGCTAATTCCTGTGTAGCAGACTTAACAGCCTCAAAATTACCAACAACATCTAAGCCACCTTCGGTCGTGACTTCTTGACGCTTTTCAGGCACAAAACACACGTGATGCGGCTTTATTTCTTTAGCAAATGCCACCATCTCATCTGTCACTGCCATTTCAAGGTTCATGCGTGTTTTAAGTACAGGGCGCATGCGACGGACATCATCATCATGAATATGACGACGATCCTCACGTAAATGTAATGTAATGCCTTCAGCCCCTGCCTCTTCACAAATTAGTGCTGCCTGTACTGGATCCGGGTAGCGTGTGCCTCGAGCCTGTCTTAGAGTTGCAACATGATCAATGTTCACACCAAGCAATGCAGCCATAACATTTTCCTAATTTGATTTTGATTGAGCGTTTTGAATCCACAATTGACGACTTTTTAGTGGGCGATCACCCAATAATGAAGTAATCATTTGACGATATAATTTATTCAACAATTGTAACTGTTCAGCGTTGAAATCTGTACCATTTTCATAATTTATCATGCTGCGAATTTGCTCACCTGTCAGTGTAGCGGCACTTGAATACTGAACTGGTATGAAGCCTTCGTTTAATTGAAATTGATATTTTTGTGAAGTTAAAATTTCATTTTGGTGTGCATCTATCGAGTAATCAATCGCATAACCAAGCTCTTCTAGAAGTACGTATTCAAATTGACGAAGAATTTGCTTCAAGAATTCGTTAGGATTTGAATGTTGAGCTAATTTTTGTAAACTTTCTAATGTCTTGTGGTACTGTGCAAAAGTATCTGGCATTGCCTCTTCTAATGGACATAATCTCAATAAGATTTCATTTAAATAAAATCCTGAAAAGAATGCATCTCCATGAAAAAAAATAGGATGATTAACAATTTCTAATTTTGTGAAATTTTTTAATTCAGACTTACCTGTCGCTTGGAGTGCGATAGGCTGATATTGCGGTGGTGGAGGTTGTCTTAGTATGCCGTCAACTCGTCCATACTCTTCAGTGAATAAATGGACAATATGACTCCGCTCTCGATACTTTCGATGATGGATTAAGTATCCATGCAAAAGTTCATTTCGCATCGACTAATCTTATTATTTATCTTTCTTTAGTTCTTTTTCATCATCGTCATCACCATCGGGAATAACAGCCCCAACTACTGCTGCAGTACCTTTGACGACTCCTTTGGTGGTTTTATACGCAACTTTTACAGGAACTGTGACAACTTTATGAATGCAACCTTGTAAAACCAAAGCACATACAATTATCGCAACCATCTTCATCATCATCAGCTCCTATAACCGTTTAATCCTTAGATATCACTATACCCTAGGCTTTTTAATGCACGCTCATCATCAGACCAACCGCCTTTGACTTTAACCCAAAGGGTGAGCATGATCTTTTCTTCGAACATTTTTTCCATATCAGCACGTGCATCCATACCAATTTTTTTCAACTTTGATCCTTTTTCACCGATGACAATCGCTTTTTGCCCAGGGCGATCAACAAAAATCGTAGCATCAATATAGGTACAAGCAGGCTTCATACGACCAGTTTTCTCATTTAAAGTCGCTTCTTCTGTTTTAAACGATTCAATTTGAACCGTTAAATCATATGGAAGCTCTTCACCCAGTTGACGCATGATTTTTTCACGAATAATTTCAGAAGCTAAGAAGCGTTCAGAACGATCTGTGAGTTGATCTAGTGCATACAATGGTGGTTGAAACGGTAAGTATTTTTCGATCGTATCTCGAAGATGATCAAGGTTAGCGCCACGCAATGCCGATACTGGAACGATCTCAGCAAAATTCATTAATTTAGTACGCTCTTGAATTAATGGTAATGCCTGATTTTTATTCTCAAATGTATCCAATTTATTAATGACCAAGATGACAGGCATTTCGGCATTTTTGAGCTTCTCAAGGACTAATTCATCATTTTGAGTCCATTTGTCAGCGTCTACAACAAACAGTACAAGATTTACATCACGCAAGGCTGAATGAGCTGCACGATTCATCATTTTATTGATAGCACGGACTTCTTTTTTATGCATTCCAGGGGTGTCAACAAATACTGCCTGAGATTTCTCACGCGTATCAATGCCCACAATCTTGTGTCGAGTTGTTTGAGGCTTACGAGACGTAATCGAAAGCTTCTGACCCAAAATATGGTTCATTAATGTAGATTTACCTACATTCGGACGACCTACAATTGCTACAAAGCCACTTTTGTAGTCTGAGGGAATTGTAGTACCTTGAGAACTAAAAAATTGATTGATTAAATCATTGCCGCTGTCTTGCGACTCGTGATCAGCATCGATGTGATCGGAATGAGTAGTCATGAAGACTTTTGCTCCAAAAATTTTAAAATTTCCGCCGCTACTGCTTGCTCAGCAAAACGACGACTTGAACCCTCACCCATACATTTTGGCAAGCCTTCAACCATACATTCCACTTTAAAATGTTGGTTTGGTGCATCACCCTGAATATCAACAACCTCATACACTGGGAGAGGTTTTTTACGAGCTTGAAGATACTCTTGTAAACGGGACTTAGGATCTTTCAATTGATCTGTTGGTTCAATATGATCTAAATAAGGTTCATACCATTTCAACACAATTGATTCTAACAACTTTAAATCTTGGCTATCAGTATAGATTGCACCAATAATCGCTTCGACTGTGTCAGCGAGTATCGACTCTCTATGATGACCACCAGATTTTAATTCACCAGTACTGAGTATTAAACTCTGACTAAGTTTCAAATCTGTTGCAATTTTGCCTAACGCTTCTTGTCGAACCAAAGTAGCTCGCATACGCGTCAGACGACCTTCGTTTTCATGTGGATAAGCATGATAAAGGTAATTGGCAATAATCATACCTAACAATGAATCGCCTAGAAACTCTAGGCGTTCATAGTTATGTTTATGGCTAACCGATCGGTGTGTCAACGCAAGTTGAAGTAATTCAATTTTCTTAAACTGATAACCGATGCGACTCAGTAAGCGAGAATCACTTACTTTGAACTGACCTTTGATCAAAACTTTTCTCGAATGTGAGGACTAAATCAATATTAAATAAGAATGGCTTTCTTACTTCATATTTCTTTGTCACTTGTAAACCTTGTTTAGATTTGACAGTCGCAATATCTTTGAACTCAATGTCACGGATATTGTTCATGCTAAACTTCTGCCCCATTGTTGAAGCAAACTGTTGTGGTGTTGTCGCCTTTGAGCTGATTGCAACTTGTTCTTCAATCAATTGATTGATTAGTCGGTCATCCCAATAAGGCTGCCACAATGTTACGAGCACTTTAAGTCCAAATGCCGCAACAATTACCCCTAATAAAATCGCTGTATACGATGCACCACGTTGAGTGTTACGCATTTTTTATTATCCATATATTTAAAGATTACTGAATTTGACCATTACGACTGAATGATGGCAATTTCAAACCAGCTTCTTTATGCATCCATACATAAATTGCTTGTCCTGTTAAATTTGCCTCAGGTACGAATCCCCAGATTCGACTATCAGCACTCTGATCACGGTTGTCACCCATGGCAAAGTAATATCCTTTCGGAACAGTTACTTCCCAGCTTTGACCATTTGTTCTCACAAAGCGATCATTCGCAGTGGCAACATAAGGAAGATCTTGTTTGGTTTGTGCATAATTGAAATGCGCAATAATCGGGTTTTGACCTTCCAAATTACGAACCAAATACTTATGATCACCTAAAGTTTCATAATGATAAATTGAATTTGGCGTGTCTGAAACATCTTTTTCACGATTAAATTCAGCCGATTCCGTTACAACTTTTTCACCATTGATGGTTAATTGATTATTCTCAAAAACGATATGATCACCAGGTAAACCAATAATACGCTTAATATAGCTAATTGATGGGTTTGGTGGATATCTAAATACCGCCACATCACCACGTTCAGGCTCATTGACATTCAAGACTTTGTTGTTGCTAATCGGTAAACGAACACCATATTGATATTTGTTCACCAAGATATAATCACCCGTTTCCAATGCCGGAACCATGGATTCAGAAGGAATATTATAAGGTTCAAAGAAGAATGAACGCAGCACTAACACAACTGCAAGTACAGGCCAAAAATCATATGCCCATGTAATAATGAAATTTTCATTCCCTTTTCCTTTGGTTGCTCTTTGTTTGAGCACCAATTTATCCAGCAACCATAATCCAAAAAAGATTAGGGTTGCAGGTACGAGAATGAGGTTAAAATCAAAATCCATGGGATATTCCTTGTTGTTATCGCTCTACTTTTAACACAGCTAAGAAAGCTTCTTGTGGGATTTCTACACTACCCACCTGCTTCATACGTTTCTTACCTTCTTTCTGTTTAGCGAGAAGTTTCTTCTTACGTGAAACGTCACCACCATAACATTTTGCCAATACGTTCTTACGCATTGCTTTTACTGTTGAACGCGCGATAATTTGAGCACCAATCGCAGCTTGAATCGCCACATCAAACATTTGACGAGGAATCAAATCTTTCATTTTTTCTACAAGTGCAATACCACGATGACGCGCATCTTGACGGTGACAAATCATTGCCAATGCATCAACTTTTTCACCGTTGATCAAGACATCTACTTTTACAAGAGAAGAAGACTCAAAACGGACGAAGTTGTAATCTAATGATGCAAAACCACGTGAACATGATTTCAATTTATCGAAGAAATCCATAACGACTTCAGCCATTGGTATCTCAAATGTAATGGCTACTTGATTTGCCATAAATTTCATGTCTTTTTGAACACCGCGTCGTTCAACGCACAACGTCATTACATTACCAAGATATTCTTGTGGCACAAGGATATTACATTCTGCGATCGGCTCACGAAGGTCTTCTACAGTAGATCCATCTGGCATTTTTGATGGACTGTCGATATAAACTGTCTCACCACTCTTCATAACAGCTTCGTAAATTACAGTCGGTGCCGATGAAATCAGGTCTAGATCATATTCACGCTCTAAACGTTCTTGAACAATCTCCATGTGCAGCATACCCAAGAAACCGCAACGGAAACCAAATCCTAATGCATCTGAACTTTCAGGTTCAAAGAATAATGCTGAATCGTTAATTTGCAGTTTTTGTAATGCTTCACGGAAAGGTTCAAATTCACTCGAATCAATTGGAAATAAACCAGCGTATACCTGTGGTTTAACTTTTTTGAATCCAGGTAAAGTTTCTACTTCTGGCGTTGTAGCAAGTGTAATCGTATCTCCAACTGGCGCACCAAAAATATCCTTGATACCAGCAATCACAAAGCCAACTTCACCTGCTTCTAAAATATCAGTTTCTGTATGTTTAGGATTGAAAATACCGACAGAGGTAATGATGTGCGTTTGACCTGTTGATTTCATCAACATTTTATCGCCTTTACGCACCCGACCTTGCTTAATACGAACTAAGGATACAACACCTAAATAGTTGTCAAACCATGAGTCAATAATTAAAGCTTGAAGCGGCGCTTCACGGTCACCCGTCGGAGCAGGAATGGTATTCACAAGTGTTTCTAAAACACCTTCGATTCCTAATCCAGTTTTAGCTGAACACGTAGGTGCTTCAGTTGCTTCAATTCCGATAATGTCTTCAATTTCTTGAATAACACGCTCTGGTTCAGCTTGAGGTAAATCAATTTTATTAAGTACTGGAAGAACCTCAAGACCTTGCTCAATAGCTGTATAACAGTTTGCAACTGACTGAGCTTCAACACCCTGAGCTGCGTCAACAACTAAAAGTGCACCTTCACAAGCAGCAAGCGAGCGCGAAACTTCATATGAGAAGTCAACGTGCCCAGGTGTATCAATAAAGTTCAGTTGATATTCTTCGCCATTTGGGTGTGTATAATAAAGCGTCACAGATGCAGCTTTAATGGTAATCCCGCGCTCACGCTCAAGCTCCATTGAGTCTAGAACTTGCGCTTGCATTTCGCGATCTTGCAAACCACCACAGGTCTGAATAAAACGGTCAGCTAAAGTTGACTTCCCGTGATCAATGTGAGCAATGATCGAAAAGTTACGTATATTTTTGATATTTACGGATTTTTTAGCTTGCGCCATGGGTTACCTTGAACAATAAATTGCGCTATGCATGAAATAAAAACTACATAGCAAAAGCTGTTTAACAAATTGCGGACGATTATAGCAGATGGATTTTTCAAAGTATTCATAATAATGAACACCATGTGGTGAAATATTTAATTCGTTCGACTCAAGCAATTCTTTAGTTAGCGGGTAAAGAATAATCTTGAGTGAAATCCAAAGGATTTACTGTCTCAGAAATAGGCTGATAAGCTTGAGTAAATGTTGGAGATAATCGTTTAGGTCTGCCTGTCGCAATCTCTACACAGGCCCATTTGGTATTTCCCACAAATAATAATGATTGGTCTGAAGGTCTAAAAAAAGCGTACTGACGGAATGAATACATCGCATTCAAATCATTAAGCCAAGTTCTTAAAATAATTTCATCATTTTCAAAACATGCCTTTCTGTAATTCATGTGATGCTCAACTGCAACCATGGCATGTTTGAGTTCTAGATATTGCTCAACCCCTAAACCCAGTTGTTGAATATGTGCTGTTGCAACATCTTGCATCCATTTTACATACACCACATTATTCACATGACCTAAAATATCAATGTCTTGTGCTGTTGCTTTTATTTTAAGGTCAAAGATTGTACTCACTGTATTCCCTTGTATTGCGTATTCATCATCAACATTCGAAAAGAGTTTAGTATAATTTTAGAGTTAAATAAAAAAGACCTTGCTGTCGCAAGGCCTTTTATTCAATTTATGTTTATTTGATTCTTAATCCGATCATGGCATTTCGCCCTTCACGGATGATACCCACTCGTGCAACTGTATTCGTTTTAAGATTAGCCACCGCTTCCACAAAATCTTGTGTTGTACTTACATTCTTACCATTAATCGAGGTGATCACATCACCAGCCATAATACGAGATTGTGCCGCCAAACCTCCGCGTACAACCTCTTGAATGTAGACACCACCTTTAACACCAAGACGTGTTTTTTCAACAGGTGCAAGTTCGCGTATCGCAACACCTAATGTAGGTCCGCGTTTTTTGGCTTCACTTACATTTTGCGCTTGTGCTGGTGTTTCATCTGGTGCTGATGCAAGTGTTGCTGAAATCGTACGTACACGTTCATCGCGCAAGATTTCTAGCTGAATTTTTTGATTTGGCTGTGTTCTATTTAAGTAATTTAGTAGCTCACTCGTTCTTGAAATTGCAGTTCCGTTGTATTTCAAAATAATATCATTTTGCTTTAAACCAGCGCGCTCTGCTGGGGAGTTTGGCGCAATTTCTGTAATTAAAGCACCTTCAGGTTTTGGTAGTTTATAAGCTTCTGCGAGGTTACGATCAATCTCTTGTAAATGAATACCAAGATATGAGCGAGTAACTTTACCTTTTTTCTTTAATTGATCTGCCACATCCATCGCTACATCGATTGGAATGGAGAATGACAATCCCATATATCCGCCAGTACCACTGAAAATACGAGAATTCACACCAATCACTTGACCTTGTTGATTAAACAATGGTCCCCCAGAGTTACCAGGGTTTAATGCGACATCGGTTTGAATAAACGGAACTGATGTTTCACCCAACATATTTCTTGATTTGGCACTGACAATCCCTGCAGATGCCGAGTATTCAAAACCAAACGGTGAGCCAATGGCGAGAACAGGTTCCCCAACTCTTAATTGGTCGATATTCCCAGTCGAAAGTGCTGGGTAGTTCGTACCTTCAACTTTCAGTAATGCCACATCAGTACGTTCATCACTACCAATAACTTTGGCATCAATCTCGCGACGATCATTTAACATGATGGTGATTTGTGAAGCATTTTCTACAACATGATGGTTGGTAATCAGGTAACCATCACGACTAATAAAAAATGCACTCCCAAAACCCGTTTTCTCTTGAGGAGCTTGGCGCTGCGGAATAATAATTTGATTGCCGAAGAATCGTTTCAGTAGTTCAGGTACTTGTTGTTGAAGAATTTCTTCTTGTGTCATTTTCTTAACAACATTCACGCTGACGACACCCGGACTTACTCGCTCTACAAGATTTGAAAAGTCAACAGTAGCCGCCGCTTGAGTTTGCACTGCCGCAGTGAAGACTGCAGCAAAAAGTCCTGATGCTATAACGCGATTTTTCATGTTAAGTGAACTCTCATTTATGATTCTTGGATAAAATAATTTTTAGCACAATCAAAATTCTCTGTGCGTAAATAAATGTTTCTATATTAATAGAAAACAATACTTTACTTAAAATATGATTAAAAAATAATAGTTCAAGTGCATAAAAAAAAAATTGATCAATCAAACTCTTGAATTTTGCTTTGAAAAAGAGCCATATTAACGCACTTTTAAAATTCAGTTTGCGAATGGAAATGCCGAAAAATACAAGTACGCATCAATTTGATGTGATTATTGTGGGCAGTGGCGGTGCGGGTTTAAGTCTAGCACTCTCATTACCTGATCATTTTAATATCGCAGTGTTAGCAAAATCTCATTTGAAAGATGCCAGCACGTATTATGCACAAGGAGGCGTTGCAGCTGTTCTTGATGAGGCGGATTCTATTCAACAACATATTGATGACACGCTCATTGCAGGTGCTTATCTCTGTGAAAAACAAGCTGTTCAACACACGGTTGAAGGAGGAAAACCCTCTGTTGATTTTTTACTGAAACAAGGTGTTAAATTCACACTAGATGATGAAGATAACTTGCATCTCACACGTGAAGGTGGGCATTCTCAGCGCCGCATTATTCATTCCGCAGATGCAACAGGGAAAGCAATTTCAACCACTTTAGTTGAACGGGCACAAGAAAAAAACAATATTCACATCTTTGAAAATTTCATTGCGATTGACCTCATTACAGCGCATAAGCTGGGGCATTTGAATCAGGATAATCGTGCTTTAGGCTTATATGCTTTAGATGAGCAAACCGAGCAAGTGCATACTTTCTTAGCACCATTTACTGCACTGGCATGTGGCGGTGCCATGAAAGCATATTTATATACCTCTAACCCTGATATCGCTACAGGCGATGGTATTGCAATGGCATATCGTGCTGGATGCCGCGTCGCCAATATGGAATTTAATCAATTCCACCCAACCTGTTTATATCATCCTCAAGCACGTTCCTTCTTAATTACTGAAGCAATGCGTGGTGAAGGCGCTTATCTTCGTTTACCTGACGGCGAACGCTTCATGCTTCGTTTCGATGAACGTGCAGAGTTAGCACCACGTGATATTGTAGCTCGAGCTATCGACTACGAAATTAAAAGATTGGGTATACGACATGTATGGCTAGATATTACCCACAAAACCCCTGAGTTCATTAAAGAGCACTTCCCCACTTTGTATGCTCGCCTACTCGAGCTGGGTATTGATATTACCAAAGATATGATCCCAGTTGTGCCAGCAGCGCACTACACCTGTGGTGGTGTCGTAGTCGATGAACATAGTCAAACGGACATTCAAGGTCTATATGCGATTGGTGAGACGTCTTATACAGGTTTACACGGCGCTAACCGTATGGCAAGTAACTCACTTTTAGAATGCTTTGTATATGGCATGAGTGCAGCAAAGCATATTCAAGATCAACATCAAAATATTATAGATCACTATGAAGTCCCTGAATGGGATGCTTCTCAAGTCATGAATCCTGATGAAGACGTTGTCATTTTACAAAACTGGGATGAGTTACGTCAGACCATGTGGAACTATGTAGGTATTGTACGAACGACCAAACGTTTAGAACGTGCATTACACCGCGTTGAAATGCTGAAACATGAAATCACCGAATATTATCAAGATTATCATGTCAGTAAAAATCTAATTGAGCTTCGTAACCTTGTGCTCGTTTCTGAAATGATTATTCGTTGTGCGATGCAAAGAAAAGAATCACGCGGATTACATTACACTTTGGACTATCCTGAGCCTTCGCAAGAATTACGAAAAACCGTACTCACCCCACCAAATTTTGAAGTGGAAACACCTTTAGTTGAGGTTTAAGTTCAAAATAAAAAAAGCGAGTTCATACTCGCTTTTTTATGCCCTTTTGGGAGGAATTGAGTAAGTTCCAGTAACGTGAGCTATCGGCTCATCATTCCCAACAGAGTACAAGTAAACCTCTCCGACAACTAGAGTTTTGCCAACTTTCATTAATTTACAAACACCCTTGATGTCACAACCACCTTTCGGTTTTTTAAGAAAGTTTATATTCATATTGGTCGTCACTGTAAGACCTACAATACCAATTTCTCCGAGTATTGCGATATACAATCCATAATCGGCTGCTGTCATCATAGTCGGACCTGAAACTGTCCCTCCAGGTCTTAAATCATTTTCATCAACATGATAAATGACTGTAGCACCACGTGGCTCTACTGACACTATTTCACATTTTTGGAGACTTTGTGGAAATTCGGTTTGTAGGAATTTGAGTATTTCTTCTTTATTACTGATCATATTGAGTCTAATCGTTCTTCCATAACAATGACTCAATATAAATCATATTTGCATCTTTTAATTAGCATTTATGCTCAGCTTTCCATAAACTAATTCGTTCAATTGCATCATTAAATACTTGCTCAGGACTTCGTGTTGCATCAATACGCTTAACACGATTGGGTTCTAACTGATGTAATTCAGCAAATCCTGCGCGTACTTTTTCAAAAAAAGCTGCTTTTTCTTGTTCAAACCGATCCAATGCTCCACGCGCACGCGCTCGTTGCATTCCGAGTTCAGTCGGAGCATCCAACCAAAATGTCAGGTCAGGCATTTTTAGAACAAAGTTTTGGTTTAAAAGCGCTAATTTTTCACGGCTTAACCCACGACCTGCACACTGATACGCGAAACTGCTATCACAAAAACGGTCGCATAACACGATCGAACTATTTTCAAGTGCAGGCATTATAACTTGTTGCAGATGTTGCGCTCGAGCTGCGTACATCAATAATAGTTCAGTATCATTACTCATTCTTTCTTCATGATTCACTGTCAGAAGTACGGAACGAATTTGCTCAGCGAGCGGAGTACCACCTGGTTCACGAGTTAGAACAACTTGCTTTGATTGCTCAAGGAAGTAGTCACGAATTTTATGAATCAATGTCGTTTTACCAACACCTTCTGTGCCTTCAAAGCTAATAAACACGTCTATTTTACCCCTTACTTTTTAGATCGAATCACAGCAAGATATTCTTGAACAGCGCGATTATGGTCATCTAGATTGGTACTGAATTTGTGACCTCCATTTCCAGTCGCCACAAAATAAATATAGTCAGAATGATCTGGATGCATTGCCGCTTCGATCGCTTTATCACTTGGTAATGCGATCGGTGTTGGTGGCAATCCGTAATTCGTATAAGTGTTATATGGTGTTGGCGTTTTTAAATCTTTACGGGTAATGTTACCCGTATATTGATCGCCCATACCGTAAATCACGGTTGGATCAGTTTGTAAACGCATACCAATTTTTAATCGACGAACGAATACGCCCGAGACTTTATCTAACTCATGATCAACATTAGTTTCTTTCTCAATGATTGATGCCATGATGAGCGCTTCATATTTATTTTTATACGGCAAATCAGAAGCTCGATTTTCCCAGGCTTTATCTAGCGCCTTCATCTGGTGTTGATACAAATCAGTTAAAATTTTACGATCTGTTTCACCCTTTGCAAAAAAATAAGTATTTGGCGCAAACAATCCTTCTGGATGTGAAAATGGAATATTCAATTCCTTTAATATTTCTGCATCGCTCAAATGAACCAGCTCTTTCGTCACCAATTCATCATTCTTAAGCGCATTTTTTAACTGCTTAAATGTTGTACCCTCAATGACCAAAATTCGATTCAATTGTGCATTTTCAGAATTTGAAATCATGTCTAGAACTTGACGGACACTCGTTCCCTCTTTGACCTCATAGACTCCAGCTTTCATGCTGTCATGAATCATGAATCGTTGATAAATCTTTAAAATAATGGGAAATGAAACTTGCTTATTTTTAGCTAAACGATCAATAAATTGTGAGTAAGTATCACCATGATTAATCGCGAGCATTTGCTTTTTACCCTCTACAGGATAATCCTTCCATAGACTTGCAGATAGAATCATGGTTGCAAGCAACATTAGACCTGCAATAATGAATAAAAGCGCTTTAGGTTTAAAGGATGTCTTGCTGTTCTTTTTCTTTGTTGATTTCTGAGGAGAGGACATAAGCTTTAAATCTGATTAAGTTGAAGGTGGTGAAAAAGATCAATACACGCTTGTGTATCTAATCGACGATCATCAAGGCAAGAGGCGATTTTCATTGGGTGGAGCGCATTACAATAAAATACACTTTGAATGTGAAGAAGTTCATTCAAATCAATTACTCTTTTTTGGAACGTTATACCATAATGATTCATACGCTCCAAAATTTCAGCACGCATCACCCCATGAACGCCATTATAACGAAGTTCAGGACAAATCCACGTATCATTCAATCGTATAAAGCAGTTACTGCTGATTCCTTCAACAATATAGCCTTGAACATCTGTAACTAAGGCTTCTTGAAAACCCTTCTCATCAGCTTCCTGCTTTAGTAACACTTGTTCTAACCGATTCAGTGATTTAATTCCCACCAATTGTGGCATGGTTAAACCCATTACTCGCTCAAGTAAACCACTCTCAATGACTTCATAGTGATGATCAGTCACGTTTTGCGGATAATAATACAACCAAAGATCTGCTGAATGATGAGGTAAACTGTATCCTCGTTGCCCCTCGCCTCGACTCAGTACAATTTTAATCGTCCCGTTTAATTGATCATACTTTTGCTGTAAATACTGGATAGACTCAGAAATATAGTCAAGATTAGCTTGAAGTGACAATCGCTCAATGGCGGTATTCAATCTTTTTAAATGACGTTCAAATAATTCAATTTTATTATTTCGAATTCTCGCCGTGGTAAAACAGCCATCTCCATAATGGAAGCCTCGATCAAAAATAGATATTGCATCCATTGGCTTGGCATTTTTTAAACAGATCATTTCAAGCAACCTCATTCCGTTCTCATAGTGTAAAAAGTCACTCACAAAATGAATAGCTGTTTTGATCATAACTTTTTCATTTCTTCTTATTTTTTTATTTTAAAAAATTTCCCTATGCTCAAATCATCAAAAAACGACAAACACATAGGAATAATGATGCGTTGTTTTAAAATTGGGGTCATTGCAGCTTTACTTTCAGTCACTTCTGCTTCTACACTCGCAAAAGATTTTTTAAATGTTTCATATGATCCAACTCGCGAACTTTATGACAACTTTAATAAAGAGTTTGGAGCATATTGGAAAAAGCAGACTGGTCAAGAATTGAATTTTAAACAATCTCATGGTGGATCTGGTAAACAAGCCCGTGCGGTCATTGATGGCCTAGATGCAGACGTCGTGACTCTCGCACTCGCAGCAGATATTGATGCGATTGCTGAAAAAACCAATTTATTACCAAAAGACTGGCAGAAAAAATTCCCACAGAACTCTACACCCTATACCTCAACCATCGTGTTTTTAGTCAAAAAAGGCAATCCCAAAGGGATCAAAGACTGGGGAGACTTGATTAAAAATGATGTTGGAATTATTACGCCAAACCCTAAGACGTCAGGTGGTGCGCGTTGGAATTACTTAGCAGCATGGGCTTGGGCAAAACACCAACCCGGCGGTAACGATGCTAAAGCACAAGAATTTGTACGAAAAATTTATAAAAATACTAAAGTGCTAGACTCTGGTGCACGTGGTGCAACAACAACTTTTGCAGAGCGTGGCATTGGAGATGTACTCCTGGCTTGGGAGAATGAAGCACATTTAGCTCTTCGTGAACAACCTGGAAAATTTGAAATCATTACACCAACACTTTCCATTCTTGCTGAGCCCCCTGTAGCAATTGTTGAGAAAAATGCGCAAAAAGATGGCAACCTCAATGTCGCAAAAGCTTATTTGAATTATCTGTATTCTCCAGCTGGTCAAACCATTGCTGCCAAAAACTTTTATCGACCACGAAATGCAACGGTACTTTCAAAATATCAATCCGTGTTTAAACCTCTGAAATTAGTCACGATTGATAAAGAGTTTGGAGGTTGGACAAAAGTCCAAAAACAACATTTTGATAATGGCGGGATATTCGATCAAATTGTCAAAGCAAACAGTAATAAATAAAAACAATATTTAAGCTTTAACTTATGACGTGCCGATCATATTCATGATCGGCATTTTTTTAATAACACATCTAAATCTTTTTTTTTCATATAAAATTCATTTTTAATTATTTTTTATGCATAAAGATTAGATTTATTCTAGCGCCATGTAACAGAATATTTTCTTTTGAGGTTGCCATGCGCTTTTCAGCTAAATTAAAACTTGGGGTTCTCGCAGCTTTTGTTTCGGCTGCTTCGCTTAATGCTTCCGCTAAAGATTTATTAAACGTCTCTTACGATCCTACTCGTGAACTCTACGTAGAAGTAAATAAAGAATTTGGTGCGTATTGGAAATCTCGGACTGGGCAAAACGTCAACTTTCGTCAGTCACATGGCGGTTCAGGTAAACAAGCGCGTGCAGTCATTGATGGTTTAAATGCAGATGTCGTGACTCTCGCACTTGCAGCTGACATTGATGCGATTGCTGAAAAAACTGATTTATTACCAAAAGATTGGCAGAAAAAATTCCCACATAACTCAACACCCTACACTTCCACAATTGTTTTCCTCGTCAAAAAAGGCAATCCAAAAAATATTAAAGACTGGGGTGATTTAGTAAAACCGGGTGTGGACATTATTACACCAAACCCTAAGACGTCAGGTGGCGCACGTTGGAATTATTTAGCGGCTTGGGCATGGGCCAAACACCAACCAGGTGGAAATGACGCCAAAGCACAACAATTTGTTCAGCAAATTTATAAACAAACTAAGGTCTTAGATTCAGGTGCTCGTGGCTCAACTACAACTTTTGCTGAACGCGGTATTGGCGATGTTTTGCTTGCTTGGGAAAATGAAGCTCATTTAGCACTGCGTGAACAACCCGGTAAATTTGAAATCGTGACGCCATCACTTTCTATACTTGCTGAACCACCTGTAGCAATCGTTGAAAAAAATGCAGAAAAATCAGGCAATAAATATTTGGCGCAAGGTTATTTGAATTTCCTTTACTCGCCTAAAGGACAACATATTGCCGCAAAGAATTTCTATCGTCCGCGTAATCAAACTGTATTAAAACAATATTCATCAACATTTAAGCCACTGAGATTGGTCACAATTGATCAAGAGTTTGGTGGCTGGGCGAAAGTACAAAAAGCTCATTTTGAGAATAATGGTATTTTTGACCAAATTACCAAAGCAAATAACACAAAAAAATAACCAATGGAGCATGACATGATACATACACTCATTGTACCCGGCGTCGGCGGAAGTGATGAAAATCATTGGCAATCATGGTTGCAACGTCAAGTCATGCCATGCTCACGTGTTCAACAAGATGATTGGAACTTTCCTTTACTCTCAGATTGGATCCATCGTTTTGTAGAAAAAATTTCGCAGATAGATGCACCCGTACAGATTGTTGCACATAGTTTTGGCTGTTTAACGTCTGTCGCTGCTCTGCATCAGCACCCAGAAATAGCACAGAAAGTTAAACAACTGGTTTTAGTTGCACCAGCCAATCCAAGTCGTTTTGGTGAGAATGGTTTTGCTCGTTTGAGTTTGACTGATTATAGTTTTTACTTTCATCAAATTAAGATTAGCGTTCCCACAAAAATGCTCATCAGTGAAAATGATCCGTGGTTAGGTTTTGAGGATGCAAAAAAACTAGCAAAATCATGGGGTGTAAAACCGATTAACTTAGGTCAAGTTGGTCATATTAATGTTGATTCAGGATTTGGACCATTTCCAGAGATCTTCGATTTTTTGATTCATGATAAGCTGTCGAACTATATCAATAGTATTGATAATGGCAAGTTGTATTACAAATTTGCAATTTAAAGTTCGCCACTTATTCTTGATAAATTTTTCAATTCAATTGCTTATTGATTTCGGTAAGCTTTTTCTCTCATTTGAGGAGTAGTCATGTCGCAGCGATCCCGAGTGCTGCCAGGATTTGGTCTATCTCTAGGCTTTACCCTAGCGTATTTATCTTTAATTGTGCTCATACCCTTGTCGGCTGTTTTTATTAAGTCTTTAGGTATTGGCTGGGAAGGTTTATGGGAGATTTTAAGCTCTGAGCGTATCTTAAAATCATTACAACTAAGTTTCAGTGCTGCACTTATTGCTGCCTTCATTAATGTTGTATTTGGCTTATTACTCGCTTGGTGTCTCGTGCGCTATAGTTTCCCTGGTAAACGAGTTGTTGATGCATTGGTTGATTTACCCTTTGCGTTACCAACAGCTGTTGCTGGGATTGCATTAACATCTTTATATGCTCCGACAGGCTGGATTGGTCAATATCTTGAACCCTTAGGCATTAAAGTCGCTTATAGTCCTATTGGGATTACATTAGCCCTGATATTTATTGGCTTACCTTTTGTGGTTCGTACAGTACAACCTGTACTGAGTGACTTAGAGACTGAACTTGAAGAAGCAGCGTCAGCATTGGGTGCAAATCGACTGCAAATTGTAACCAAAGTGATTTTACCAATTCTTTTCCCTGCTTTAATCACAGGATTTGCTCTCGCTTTTGCCCGTGGCGTGGGTGAATATGGTTCAGTTATCTTTATTGCAGGTAACCAACCCTTCGAAACTGAAATTGCGCCATTAATGATTATTTCTCGATTGGAAGAATATGACTATGCAGGTGCAACTACGATCGCCGTTGTCATGCTCCTTATTTCATTCGCTATCTTGTTCTTGATTAACTTGTTACAAGCATGGGCGAGTCGTCGTACAGGGAGAACTGCACAATGAGTTTGAATACAAATAGCAATGCTTTAGCGGAAAAATTGCAATCTCGTGATGCGACGCGAGAACCGACTTGGGTTCGTTGGACACTTATTGTCGTTGCCATGATTTTCTTCCTCAGTTGCTTAATCCTGCCTTTGATTTTAGTTTTTGTTGAAGCATTCAAACAGGGTGTCGGCGTTTATGCGCAAGCTTTAGTCCATCCAGATACGTTGTCGGCTGTAAAGCTCACCTTACTAACAGCTGCAATTGCTGTACCGCTCAACGTAGTATTTGGTGTGGCGGCGGCTTGGTCTGTTGCGAAATTTAATTTCCGTGGTAAATCCATATTGACCACGATTATCGATATGCCTTTCTCAGTATCACCTGTAATCGCAGGTTTGATGTTGGTATTGATGTTTGGTACTCAAGGTTGGTTCGGTGGATGGCTGATAGATAACGACATTAAGATTCTATATGCCGTTCCAGCAATTGTACTAGCAACCATCTTTATTACAGTTCCTTTTGTGGCGCGTGAGCTCATCCCACTGATGGAAGCTCAAGGTACAGAAGAAGAGGAAGCGGCAATCGTTTTAGGTGCTTCAGGCTGGCAAACTTTTTGGAAAATCACGATTCCAAATATTAAATGGGGCTTGATATACGGGGTTATTCTTTGTAACGCACGTGCAATGGGTGAATTCGGGGCAGTCTCTGTAGTATCGGGTCATATTCGTGGAGAGACCAATACATTGCCACTTCATGTAGAGATTCTCTACAACGAATATACCTTTAGTGCAGCATTTGCTGTTTCATCCCTCTTGGCTTTATTGGCGATTGTGACATTGATTCTTAAAACATGGGTCGAAATTCGCCAAGAGAAATTAAGCAAACGTAATGAAGATTCTACAGTTTAAAGGAAGTATCCGATGAGTATTCAAGTTAAAAATATTGAAAAACACTTTGGTGCTTTCCATGCACTAAACAATATCTCCCTAGATTTTCCTGATGGCCAACTCGTAGCATTATTAGGACCTTCAGGCTGCGGTAAAACAACTCTACTTCGCATTATTGCTGGTCTTGAATCTGCCGACAGCGGTCAAGTGATCCTCGAAGGTCAAGATTCAACGAATGTTCATGTCCGTGAACGTCAAGTTGGCTTCGTATTCCAACATTATGCTTTATTCCGTCATATGACAGTATTTGACAATATTGCTTTTGGTTTACGTGTTCGTCCACGTTCTACACGCCCCTCAGAATCTGAAATAAAAAAACGGGTTACACGACTACTCGATTTAGTTCAATTAGGATTCTTAGCAGATCGTTATCCAGCACAATTGTCTGGTGGACAGCGTCAACGTATTGCACTTGCACGTGCGCTTGCAGTTGAACCTCGTGTACTACTTCTGGATGAGCCATTTGGCGCACTTGATGCAAAAGTTCGTAAAGAATTACGTCGCTGGCTGAGAACTTTACATGATGAACTCCACATCACCTCGATTTTTGTAACTCACGATCAAGAAGAAGCGCTTGAAGTTGCAGATCAAATCATTGTAATGAATAAAGGTAATGTTGAACAAATTGGCTCACCTCGTGAAGTCTATGAAAAACCGGCAACGCCTTTTGTATTTGACTTCTTAGGTCAAGCCAACAAGTTCGAAGGTCATAATCAAGCGGGAATCGTACAGATCGGAAATGATCGCATTCAACTGCCTTTAGCTAAAGATGCACCTGAAGGTAAAGTGATTGCCTTCATTCGACCAGATGAGTTCCAAATTCATGCTCAACCTACAGACAATGCAATTCAAGCAACGTTCTTACGTGAAGTTTGGATTGCAGGAAAAGTGGTTGCCGAACTTCAAGGTCAAGATGGCAATCTCATCGAAATTCTACTCACTCCAGATGAAGCTAAACTGCATCAATTCCGCCCAAATCAATCGGTTTGGTTAACGACTAATACATTGCACTTATTTGCACAAGAAAACGCATAAAAATGTGTAGATGGGGCTTTTATATAGCCCCATCATTTTAAAGGTAACAAAGACTATGAACTTTCAACAATTAAGAATTATTCGAGAAACCGTCAGACAAAATTTTAATTTAACGGAAGCTTCCGCTGCCCTTTACACGTCTCAATCAGGCGTAAGTAAACATATTAAAGATTTAGAAGATGAATTAGGCGTTCAACTATTTATCCGAAAAGGTAAACGCTTATTAGGGTTAACTGAACCTGGTCAAGCTTTGCTCGGTATCGTAGAGCGCATGCTGGTCGATGCAGACAATATTAAAAGATTAGCCGATGATTTTAATCGTGTAGATGAAGGTACATTAACCATCGCAACCACTCATACTCAAGCGCGATATGTATTACCACCTATCGTAAATTCATTCAAAAAATTATTTCCGAAAGTTCATTTGATTTTGCAACAAGCAAGCCCAACTGAAATCACTGAAATGTTACTTTTAGGCGATGCAGATATTGGTATTGCGACTGAGAATCTGACTACTGAAGAAAACTTAGCAAGTGTCCCTTTTTATAACTGGAAACACAGTATTATTACGCCTCAAGGTCATCCACTTACTCAAATAGCAGCGCGAGAGATTAGTTTAGAACATTTGGCAGAGTATCCGATTATTACCTATCACGGTGGTTTTACGGGACGTTCAAAGATTGATAAAGCCTTTGAAGACTCAGGACTTGATGTTGATTTAGTGATGTCTGCGCTTGATGCTGATGTAATCAAAACTTATGTGGAATTAGGTATGGGTGTCGGTATTGTCAACGATGTAGCCTACGATACAGAACGAGATCATCGCTTAAAACAAATTGAGACTGATTTATTCGGGGTGAATACCACTTGGATTGCTGTACGAAAAGGTCATTTGTTACGTGGATACGGTTACGAGTTTATTTCGCTATGTGCACCTAGTGCTGATATCAAAGCATTAAAACGTGTGGCTTATCCTGAAGATTAATAAGCCACAAATAATAAAGGCGCCTATAGCGCCTTTATTATTAGCATTTACTTGCATAAAAAAACGAGCCGAAGCTCGTTTTTTTTAATAGGATCTTACCAGTGGAAGCTCACACCCACTTTACCAACTGGAAGCCATTCGTATTTATCTTTAGATTCGATTTTGCGCTCAAGATCAGAAGCTGCTAAATCGCCTGTAGCCGTATTTGTGCTACCTACAGCTGCTAATCCTACAGCATCAATGTTTGCTGATGGATTGCCAGTATAATATGCACCAACCTCACCAAACACACCGAAGTTTTTGTTGATTTTTGGTGCAAAACCAAAGCCTACGTATGGAGCAAAGTCATTTTTGTAAGACATTTTACCTTCTACGGAACCTTGACCTGATGGTGCATAATAATTATTGCCATCAATTTTCAAAGTATCGTTATTGTTGTTTAGGCGCTTGGTAACATCATAGTCATTATCGATATATGCTACACCAGCAGCCATATATAGACCTTGAGCCCATGGATTTTGACTCGCGCCCCAAGGACGAATCTCAGCATTTAAGTATGCCAAACTATTATCCATATCTAAATCGTACTTAGTACCGTCAATAGATAAATCATCAGACCAAGAGATATCACCACCGTTGTAACCTAAAGCAAGACCAACGTATGGGTTAGCAGTCCAAAGTAATGCACCACCGTAACCAGTTGTACCAACTTCAGCACGAACACCAGTAGGGATTAATTGATTAGCTTCAAATACATTACCTGTACGTACAACTTGAGTGTCCGCCATAGCGAAGCCTGAAACAGATAATGCTGTTGTAACAGCGAGTAATTTTAACACTTTCATTTTTTTCTCCTCAAAGAAATGAGTTGTTCTTTAATCATTAATGTGTTCGACTCGGAAGCATCTTAATGGAGATTTCAAAGCTGGTTAATATTCAAATTGATGCTTTTTTGTTATTTTTTGATACAATTTTGATTTAGTTGTTGTTTTATAAATAATTTGCACTTAAGTCTTTTATTAACTTTTATTAACATACTTATAAAGAATAGTCATTATTGTCGGACATTTTTTCAGGATTAATTGTAATTTTTATAATCAATTTAGTGTAAAATCTTGGAAATTTTTTTTGGAAGAGAAGATTATGTCTCAGCTTTCGTCAATCATCGAACAAGCGTTTGAAGATCGTGCAAACTTCACAGCTACAGATTGCCCTGCTGAAATTCGCCAAGCAGTCGAGGAAGCAATTGCTGGCTTAGATAATGGTTCATTACGTGTTGCTGAAAAGATTGATGGTGAATGGGTTGTTCATCAATGGTTAAAAAAAGCTGTTCTATTGTCATTCAAACTCAATGATAATAAACCAATCGAATCATGCGATCTCCAATTCTATGACAAAGTAGACACTAAATTTACGGGTTGGACTGAAGAGCAATTTAAAGCAGCTGGCGTACGTGTTGTACCGCCTGCAGTTGCACGCAAAGGTTCTTACCAAGCTAAGAATGTTGTACTTATGCCATCTTATGTCAACATTGGTGCTTATGTTGATGAAGGTACAATGGTTGATACATGGGCGACTGTAGGTTCATGTGCGCAAATTGGTAAAAATGTTCACCTTTCTGGTGGTGTTGGGATTGGCGGTGTACTTGAGCCTCTTCAAGCGAACCCTACGATCATTGAAGACAATTGTTTTATCGGTGCACGTTCTGAAATCGTTGAAGGTGTAATCGTTGAAGAAGGTTCAGTGATTTCAATGGGTGTTTACATTGGTCAATCAACTAAGATTTATGACCGTGAAACAGGTGAAATTCACTACGGTCGTGTTCCAGCAGGTTCAGTGGTAGTTTCTGGTAGTCTTCCTTCTAAATGCGGTAAATACAGCTTATATGCTGCAATTATCGTAAAAAAAGTCGATGCTCAGACTCGTGCTAAAACAAGTTTGAACGACTTATTACGCGCTGACTAATTTTTTTATACTTTATAGTATTTGGAGTACACTCCACATCTCTACGGTTAGTAATAATCGTAGAGATTTTTCTTTTATATAATCTCTATTTTAGTTTGGTTTTGTCGATATGAGTAATTTGCGATCTTCCGCTATTCCTGTTTCTGATCCGTCTGCGGGGTTACGTATTACGGAGATCTTCTATTCATTACAAGGTGAAGCCAACACTTCAGGCTTACCTACAGTGTTTATACGCTTAACAGGTTGTCCACTGCGTTGTACTTATTGTGATACCACCTATTCTTTTGAAGGCGGTGAACGTCAGTCTTTAGAGGATATTATCCAGACCACGCTTGATTTTAAAACACCTTATATTTGTGTTACTGGTGGTGAACCATTAGCTCAACCCAATGCGTTACCACTCATGGAGCGTCTAGCAGATTTAGGCTGTGAAGTTTCCCTTGAAACGAGTGGAGCGCTAGATGTTTCAAAAGTGGATCGTAGAGTTTCTAAAGTCCTAGATTTAAAAACACCAACTTCAGGTGAAGACTCACGTAATTTAATGAGTAATTTAGACCATTTAACTCAACATGATCAGATTAAATTTGTCATATGCAATCGTGAAGATTATGAATGGTCTAAACAACAAGTGAATCAATATGAGTTGCACAAGCGTGTAAGTACAGTTTGGTTCTCACCTGCTTTTGCTGTTGAAAAAGGCGCTGCGAAGTTACCGCAACTTGCGCGTGATTTAGCACAATGGATCTTAGAGGATCACTTACCAGTTCGTTTCCAGCTTCAATTACATAAGTTGCTCTGGAATGACGAAACAGGTCGTTAAAACGTAAAAAAAAATAGCTCAAATTAAAACAGTACAGCACTTTTCTGTACTGTTGTTTGAGACAAAATGATCTTTTAGTGTGCTGACACTTTAATGGTCGTGCCATTTAAATTAATCCCTTTCATTGAAATATCCCCAATCTTATTATTTATTGATGATGCATCTCCAACGCCTACTCCCCATAACATGGCATTAAAGCCATTTTGATCTCCAAGACGATTTATTTTGAGTTCCAGTCCATCTGTACGTATCGAACCTGCAACATCGAAATCAAGATTATTGATGCCGAAACGCCCTGGTTGAGTATTTTTTAAATTAATAAATTCTATTCCGAATGCGCCACCACCATCATGATCGTGGACTTTGAAGCCCTCTAAACGTAAGCCGTCTTTAAATATTCCATTCAGTTTTAAAAGACTGCCTTGAGGTGCTGAACCGAGCTGAATATTGGTTGAGAGGTTGGATACATAAAATTTCATATTATCCATAATTTTAACGGGGTCACTATAGCCTCGTCCTGTTGGACTAACTTGACCCGATTTACCCACCCAAATATCACCGGTATTAATAATAATATCTTCAGGAACAAATACACCTAAATTCAGGAAAGGCCCTGTAGTACTATTCCCTCCTTGTGCATCGATTTTTAAAGTAATACTAATATCTGCCGAACCAGAAGAAAGTGATAATGGATTTTTACTACGCCCATTCGCAGTACCAAAAATTAAGGCACCTGCTTTTGTGTTTCCTTCGTTGTAATCTGGTCCGAATCCACTGTTATCGTGCCAAATCAAATCAGCTTGAATGGGTCCACCTGGTAAAAGGCTAATCGTAATACCATCTTGTGCTGCATATGTTGACAACTCTTGATCTGAAAGCTCCTCAAATGCAAAAGAATTTGTACTGATCAACGCAGCAGTGGTTAAAATTAAAGTATTAATTTGATTCATTTTCATTCCGTAAAAATTATTTTTGTAAGTTTTAATCAAGTATTTGTTAAATTATATTTAATATTTAAACAAAAACAACAACTGTTTAAACTTTATTCGACTCAAAAGAGAGTTTTATCTCATCTTCTAAAACGAACATTTCACTTTCTTTATAATCATCTCATTTAGTTTTGTGACTTATGCAGATCTATATATTCAAAAAATTTATACCCCATTATTCTTTATATAATCAGTTATAATTCATTTTTTATTTACTTTAATTTTTTGGAGTTCTCCTATGCGCCCTCGTGCCATTGTATTGTTATCAGGTGGTTTAGACTCAACGACTTGCTTGGCTTGGGCGCAAGCACGCTATGAATGTATCGCTTTAAGTTTTATGTATGGTCAACGCTCAACAACTGAATTGGATGCTGCACGTAAACTGACACAACAAGCAGGCGTTGAACATCGCGTGATTAATATAGATTTGGGTAATTTAGGTGGTTCTGCATTAACTGATCATTCCATTGATGTTCCTGATCAAGAACAAGAAGGAATCCCTGTCACTTATGTTCCAGCACGTAATACGATTTTCCTGTCTTATGCACTTGCAGCAGCAGAAGTGTTTGACGCAGAAGCCATCGTAATTGGAATTAATGCGGTAGATTATTCGGGTTATCCAGATTGTCGACCAGAATTTATTGAAGCATTTGCCAATATGGCAAGATTAGCGACAAAAGTAGGTGTGGAAGGAAAACCTCTTAAATTTGAAACACCTTTACTACAATTATCCAAAGCAAATATTATTCGCTTAGGCATCGAACATGGCGTAGACTACAGTCAAACGGTGTCATGCTATCAAGCAGATGACCAAGGACGAGCTTGTGGAAAATGCGACAGCTGTCGTTTGCGTAAACAAGGTTTTGCAGATGCAGATGTTGAAGACCCAACTCGTTATATACCGTAATAACAGGGTGCCATATATGAAAAATTTAAAATCAAACATTATTCTTTCAGCCATTGTTTCTGCTGCAGCACTTTTCGGTTCTGCTGCTCAAGCAAATGAGCCGAATAATAAAATGCAGCAAGCCTACAAAAGTACTAACGTAAAATCTGCACTGATTAATGTTTGTAAGGAAGAAACTGCTAAAGGGAATAAGCTTTCTGCTGCTGAAGTCAGCAAATATTGTACTTGTGCAATTGAAGCAGACGGCAAGCTCACTAATGCTCAAAAATGGGAAATCCAAAGTGCGATTAACCAAAAGAAAAGCCCTTCTACCTTAGCTATCGTGAAGAAACAGAACGCTGATCTTCAAGCATGCTTCGGTCCACAGTTAACGTCTAAGCTACAGTCGTTAACAGAGGAAGCAATGAAAGCAGCACAAGCTAAAAAATAATCTCAGTTAACATAAGATAGCCACCTCGTGTGGCTATTTTTTTGAATTCCCCTATAAATGTAGTGACAAATTTTGAGGAAAATATAATGTCTACGGAAACGATTAGTTTACCCAATCAAACATTCCCAACGACTACAGGTTCTGTGAATTTAACTGAGTTGAATGCAGATTGGCTCATCATTTATTTTTATCCAAAAGATTCAACGCCTGGGTGTACAACGCAAGCTGTTGGTTTTTCATGTTTGAAAGATCAGTTTGATGCGCTTCATACCACTATTTTCGGTGTTTCTAGGGACTCAGTGAAAGCCCATCAAAACTTCACCGAAAAGCAATCTTTAACAATTGATTTGATTAGCGATAAAGAAGAAGTGCTTTGCCAACACTTTGATGTGATTAAAGAGAAAAATATGTATGGAAAAAAAGTGATGGGGATTGAGCGCTCAACTTTTATTTTTCATCAAGGAAAACTCGTTAAAGAATATCGTAAAGTCAAAGCTGCAGGGCATGCTGAACAAGTGCTTGAAGATTTAAAAGCTTTGAAAAGCTAAGAAAAAACCCACGATTGACGTGGGTTTCATCTATTTATACTTCTTTTTAACTACGATTAGAAATCAAAACTTACGCCAAGTTTATAAGTTCTTGATCCACCAATCAGCGCATAATTCGAGTTAAAAGCACCTTCCCAATATTTTTTATCTGTAATGTTATCAACATTCGCTAAGAACGTCGTATTCACGCCGCCAAGCTTGGTCTTATAACGTGCACCTAAATCGATGACAGTATAATCTGGAAGTTCCAAGGTATTGGTATCATTTAAATACTGTTCGCTGACATAACTTGCTCTGGCATTTAAATTTAATCCTTCGAGTTGTGGGACATCATAATCCACCCCAAGCGTTGCGGTAAAATCAGGTACGCCAAAAACTTGATTTCCTTGATTCATTTGAGCTTTGGAATATTTTGCATCAATATAAGCCAAACTTCCCATTAGGTTTAAATCTTCAGTAATGGCTCCAGAAAATGACCACTCAATGCCGCGTGATCGAGTTTCAGCACCATCTGTTGTAATTTGATTAATTGTTACACCATTTTCTGTATAAGGTTCAATCGACTTGCTCATCGTGCTTGGTTTTTCAATTTGATAGAGTGCCAGCGTATTCAGCCAAGTTCCATGCTGATGTTTTGCACCTAACTCATATTGCTTCGTCACAAACGGCGCAAAAGTAACTTTGTCGTTTGCATCATTGACATTATCAACGGTCGATCCTTCTGATAACCCTTCTACATAGCTTGCATATAGTGACAAGTCTTCACCAAAAGGTTTAACGACGATCCCTAAACTTGGTGAAATACGGCCTTCTTGGTAATTTTTTTTGGTCTGTAAATTATTCGTTTCAATATCTTGATAACGAGCGCCTACAATCAATTGAAGCTGATCATTCAATAATGAAATTTGATCAGTCAATGTATAACTGATGTACTTATTATCTGCTAAAGGTGCAATTTCTGGACGCTGTAAAGGCATATTGCCTTCTTTACTTGGGTCATAAAGATTGGTGTTAAAATCTACAGGAGGAGCTCCACGTCCTTTATGTTGATCCGATTTTTTATTTAAATAATCTGCACGCAATCCAACATTATGCTGTATTCCAGCAGTATCAAATTTTCCTTCAACCCCAATGTGTGCTGTTTTATTTTTTTCATTTGCACCCACTCGGTAATATTGGGAAGAGGCATCGCCGTCCTCATTCTTTACGATCATTCGTGTACCGAATAAATGACCATCATATGATTTTTCAGCATATCCTAGACCAGCAAAGGTTTTCAAATAGGGAGAAAATTGATATTCACCTGATAAGCCAGCAAATTTACTGTCAGAATTCCCTTCTAACCACGGAAAATAGTTTTGGTCACCTTTAGGCGGTGCAATGACTTTGTTAACTGTATCTTTTCCACCCAGTGCAACCATTGTTGGTGACCCACCATCGCGATTTTGCTTAATAGCATAACTATCAAAATTAATTTTAAGTTTATCCGTGGTGTAATCCGCAGCGATGGAACCAAGAACTAGGCGATCATTCATATCATTAATGATATGTTCACCATCACCATATGCACCATTGACCCGAACACCAAACTCACGGTTTGCACCAAATCGTCTTGAGACATCAATACCTGATTGATAGTAGCCGCCATCTTGGTATTGTGTGTTTAGTCTTGTCATGTCTTGGTCAGCGCGTTTAGAGTTGGCAATGACCACACCACCAACGCCTCCATTCGGTGCCATACCAGCGACAATTGCATTTGGTCCTTTCAAAACTGTCACTGATTCTAAAAATTCAGTCGGCACTTTTCCGTATGGTGCAATACCATAAAATCCGTTGTAGTTCATATCCTCATGATTTAAGTCAAAACCACGAATTTTGAAGTTTTCGTTTAAATGACCTTGATTTGTCGTCAGTCGAATACTGGCATCATTTTTTAAAACATCACCTACGGTGGATGCCTGTCTTTCTCGTATTAATTGCTCCTCATATTGCATTACAGTGAATGGTGTATCGATTAATTTTTTTTCACCTAAAGCACCCAACTTAGATACATTGCTTAATTTTCCATCTGCATAAGCATTAATCGCTTCAGCTTGTGTTGTAATCGTAGGAAGTTGGTTTTGATCATTTGCCCATGTGATAGTCGCTATACCGCCACTCATCATAAGAACACTTACAGATTGAGAGAGTAATTTGGTACTGTAATTTTTCATTTTCGGAACAATTAATAATAATGAGAATCATTATTATCTTTATGTGAGTTTTTGTTCATTAAATGTTGTCATCTAATCGACGTACAAGCTTTAGAGGAATTTATCTAATCAATATTCATATAATTAAGTGATAGGCGATGTACCACATGATTAAAGCAATCAAAATATCCAAGACTTGCCATGCGCGGGGATTGTGAAAGTAAGCTGATAGATAATGCGCACCAAAACCCAAACTAAAGAAAAATAACCATGATGCCGTGATCGCACCGATAGCAAACGATAATAAGTGATCTTCAAATTGCGTTGATATCGCACCTACAAGCACGATAGTATCTAGATATACATGGGGATTCAGCCATGTGAATGCCAAGCAAATGAGAATAATTTTAAACCATGAAACAGTAGTGTGATGATCAAGACTCATCGTTTTTTTGGGCGAAAATGCTTGATAAAAATGATGGACACCATATATCACTAGAAATGCAGCGCCACCCCATTGTGCATACGTCATTATTTGTTGATGGCCTGAGATAAACTTCCCAAATCCAAATACACCAGCCAAAATTAAAAGTGAGTCTGAAAAGGCGCAAATGAGGCAAATAGACAGAACATATTCTTTTTTTAAGCCCTGTTTAAGCACAAAAGCATTCTGAGCACCTATCGCCATAATCAAACTTAAACTCGTTACAAAGCCATTAAAGAGTACGGATAAAGACATAAAACACCTAATATTTATCATTAGGCGGATTATGAACAATTCAATCTTAAATTGAGTATTATTAAATTAATATTAAGTTCATTAAGTTTTATTAAATCATGATCTTCAATTATAAAGACTGTGTCGCGTTTATCACCGTGGCGGAAACTGGAAGTTTTGATCTGGCTGCTAAAAAGCTTTGTCTCTCTGCTGCCGCAATTACTCTTCGTGTCCAACAATTGGAACGTCAGATTGGTCAAACATTAATCCTGAGAGAACGACCTTGCCGTGTGACACATTCAGGTGAAATATTGCTTGAACATTTATTACGGCAAAAGCGTCAAGAAGAAAATGTTCTGCAGCTTATTCAGGGGAAAAATCAAAATTCTGAGTTTTATAAAATTATCATTGGAACGAATGCAGATTCTTTAGAAACATGGCTCTTGCCTGCGATTGCTGAACAGTTAATAAAGCAAAAAATCACAATACAACTTCAAATAGATGATCAGGATCATACGCATCAATTAATGGAATCAGGCTATGTAAATGCATGTATAAGCGCTGAATCCCAACCCATGACAGGTTGCCACTCAGAATTTTTGTTCACGATGCGTTATCAAATGGTGTGTAAGCCAGAATTCAAATTAGCATGGTTTAAAAACGGACTAAATCGCGATTCCTTTCGCCGTGCGCCTGCGGTCATCTTTAATGATAAAGATCATTTACATGAAACGGTTCTACTGAATCAATTTGGATTACCGCAATCTAGTTATCCATATCATTATGTCCCCTCTTCTAAGTCATTTGTCGATGCAATCCAACTCGGCTTAGGCTATGGCATGGTGCCTGAACTGCAAGTTCAAGACTTACTCGACCAAGGACTATTGATTTGTTTGTTGCCTGAGGCAACACAAGACGTTGATCTATATTGGCATCATTGGAAACAGCAGTCCCCACAACTCAAACATATTACTGACATACTCATGACATTAAAAAAGCAGTGAGTGAATCACTGCTTTCTTTTCATCGATTTAGTTGGCTTTCCATTGCCCTTCAAGCTTGATATTCACTTTTTCGCCAATTCCACCAATCGCTTTGCGCATACCGAAATCACTACGGTTGATGACTGTTGAAGATTGTACATTCAACACATTTGGATTCGATGCATTTGGAGTTAAAGTTGTATCAAATGAAACTGGGCGTGTCACACCACGCATGGTGAGTTGTCCATCAAATTTGTATTTATTATTTCCTAAAGCACGAATTTGATTACTTTGAAAGGTCACAGTTTTATATTTGCTTGCATGAAAGAAACTGTCACCAAAGACCATATCCTTTAAAGAGTTTTTGCTCAGTTTAAGGCTATTCACATCCATCACAAATTTAGCTGAACCTTGATTAGGCTGTGCCGGATCAAAATTCATCTGTGATTGATACTTTTGAAACTGCCCATTTACAATCGACATTCCTGCAGATCGGATATCAAAGCTGATCTTACTGCTAGGTGATAGTGTCCATGTTTGCGCTTGAGCAAAAACAGAAGCAGACAATAGCACTGTGGCCAAACTCATTTGTGTAATAGTACGCACGATTTCCCTCGGTTTTCTTGTGTTAAACACAATCATTCAATTGATTCACTCAAACTTGTACTGTCTTGACGTTGGTATTTAGTTTTCAGTTGTTGGTAAATTTCTAAATTTTGAAACGCTTGTAAAAATTGAATGGTTCCGTGGGGAAGTTCTTTTTCCATAATTTCCCCCCGATAGTATGCTTCGCGAAGTGGTGTTGCAGAAATTGCACCTTTTAAACTATCGAGTTCCAACATCTCCCATTCTGGGAAAAATTTTAGATAATAGGATGAGTCATCTTTAAAGTGACCGATTAAGCCAACTTGATCATTTGGCTGTACTACACTCGCCACTAAAGATTTGACCAATTTTTGCCATTTTTTATCATTATAAACATCAATGACGTGTACAAATTTGATTCTTGCCTGTTGATCAGGAGAAAAGTTAGACAAAATCATCTGTTCACGTTCAATGGCTAAAAATGGATTTTTTATATTCCGCTCTAATTGAGCAGAACCAAGCGCTAAAATAACATTCTGGCTATGCGTTAGCGCAATTTTAATGGTTTCCATATGTGCCAAATGAAAAGGCTGAAAACGTCCGATATAAACCAAATAATCAAATTTATAATTCATCGCCAAGTCACGTTTATGAACTGATCAGTTATGTCACTCTTCGCCAGAATACGACATAATAGATTTCATAAAATCTATATTAATTGAAAGCAAGGATAGTACGATGTCATTAAGTTGTATTCAACAACCTCATGAGCATTTAAATGCAAAATTAGAAGAAGGTGTGCTGACCTTGGCGATTAATCGTCCTAAAGCCAAAAATGCATTATACGGCGAATTATACCTCTGGATCGCCAAAGCCCTTGATGAAGCAGACAAAGATCAAGCTGTTCGTGTGGTCATTTTACGTGGCGAAGATGCGGATTTCAGTGCTGGTAATGATATGCAAGACTTCATGAAATCTGCGGCGATGAAAGATCAAATTCGTCCAGAAGATGGTCCTCCTTTTGTGCTTTTAAAATCTGCTGCTAAATTTTCTAAACCACTGATTGCTGCGGTACGTGGTGTCGCAATTGGTATTGGCGTAACGATCTTATTGCATTGTGACTTAGTTTATGCAGATAACACTGCTTTGTTCCAAATTCCATTTGTAAGCTTAGGTCTTTCACCTGAAGGCGCATCTAGTAAATTACTAGCACGTCAAGCAGGTCATGTGAAAGCAGCAGAACTTTTATTAACTGCTGATAAATTCGACAGTGAAAAAGCATTGGCTGCAAACTTGATCAACAGTATTGAATCTGACGTTTATGCAATTGCCGCTCAAAAAGCCACTCAACTGGCTTCACTACCACTTGCTTCTCTCGTGCAATCTAAAGCCTTAATGAAACATGATGTTGATGAGATCGTGTCCTGGATTGATCATGAAGCAGTAATCTTTATGGGGCGCGTCGGTTCTCCAGAAATGATGGAAGCTGTACAAGCTTTTATGCAAAAACGTAAACCTGATTTCACACAATTTAATTAAGCTAAAAGATCCGAGTCTCACGGCTCGGTGAATACTCTCTATCTAAGGAATGGATCATGACGACTGAAAAAAAACGCTACTACGAACCTGCACCACAAGGCATTGATGTTGAAAATTTCAAAAAGGTCGTGACCAGTCGTCGATCTGTTCGGAAGTTTACAGAAAAACCTATACCGTCTGATATCCTCGATCAATGTTTAGATTTAGCACTCTTGGCCCCTAATTCATCTAACTTACAACCTTGGACTTTTTATGTTGTCCAAAATCCTGAAAAGAAACAAAAGATTGTAAAAGCGTGTCTAAATCAATGGGCTGCGCGCACAGCGGCTGAATTGATTGTCTGTGTCGCACGTACAGATCGAATTAATGAAATGGCAAAGCTGAATATTCAAGAATTTCCATTTCCTGAGATTCCTCCACTCGTCAAAAAATATTACACCTATATTCCACTGAATTATAAAACGGGTTACTTAAATGCAATTGGTAACTTTAAGAAAGTAACTTTCAAAGTAGCACGTACTTTTGACAAACAAATGCCTGTTACCGCTTTTACACCAGCGGATGCCAAACTTTGGGCAGCGAAGACAACAGCTTTAGCCTGCGAAAATCTTGTACTCGCGCTCAGAGCTTATGGATTCGACAGTTGTATGATGGAAGGTTTTGACGAACCTTTAGTATGTAAAACATTGGGGCTCAATGCTAAAGAGTTTCCAATTATGGTCATTGGTGCGGGAGAGCGTGCTGAAGATGGTGTGTTCTTCCCACAATATCGTTTCGATCGAGACTTATTTATTCAAAAAGTTTAAATGTAATATCACACATTTTTGATGACTTATTTTTCGTGTTGACACTTCAAACAATTGCTTACTGTTTGTAGTGTCAATTTTTTTCTTTTATCTCGATTTATATTTTTGATTGTATTTTTCCAAAAATGATTTTAAGCCAAAATATTAATTGAGAATAAGATGAAAATTAAACTTCCCTCAAGCATTGTTAAACATATAGATCATTCAGCTCTAGTAAATGGTCAAGCTTTTGATGCAAACACTGCGATCCACACACCTCTCGGAAAATATACCTGTGTACACTACGGGATCATGATTCCCAATCTAACGGCCCCATTCAACTTCTTAAATATGATTGTGGTTGCAGGACAACCTCTCGTTAAAATATTCAGAAATTCTCATTTAATAAAAACTTCAGATTTAGATACCGCAAATCTATTAATTGGTACTGCTGCAACGCAGCCTAATTTATTTTCTGGATATAGTATACAGCATGAATGTTTACTGGCGACTAATGGTCAATATCTCAAATTCGGTAATGACTTAGTTATAGAGGTTAACTACCCAGACATTAAAGCAACTCGCCAAGGTCATGCTTTCAATTATGAACTTAAATTAAAAGCGACTGATAAAATCGCACATTTCGTTAAACTCGCCGGAAGCATGTATGAACACTGGTCACTGCTTTGTGAGTACCAAGGATATTTAGAACTCGATGGACAGAAAACTCAGGTTCAAGGTCTATGCACCTTCGAATATGCACGTGGTGTCAATATCAACATTCCCATTCGATTTTTTACTTATCAAATCTTAAATATTAATAACCACACTCAAGTCTTATTTGTGGACACTCATGGTCCAATGGGCTTAGTTTTGCAAAGTCGTGTTTACGTTCGTTCTGTAGATCATCATGGAGGAATATACGAACGAGGGCTTGAATCTGTGGTGCATGAATATGAGCCTGAACCTGTCACTACACCAAATGGCATTAAAATGCGTTTACTTCGAGTCTTTGAATGGCAAGTCAATGATGATCAAGGCAATCTTCTGATTTCTATTTATGGCAAGGCCAATGGCGACTTTAAATATGGTATGGCTGGCGGTTATGCAGGTAGTTACCAATATTCAGGTCAATTCAAAGGTCAGCATATTCAGGGTCGAGGTTATATTGAGTATATTGATCCTATAAGCAATTAAGCGCTTCAAAATAAACTTTCAATAATTAAGCCTCATGAGATGGGGCTTTGACATTTAAAGACATGTTCATTCATTCAAATTATTTCTAAACTCATTTCAACATTATAATTTCAGCATTTTAAACTGAGGATAGAGCATCCTTAGTTTTTCCAATGCATGACTTGAGTCTTGAATATCGGTATGAGCGCAAGAAAAAGTAAAATCAGAACCGATGCTGGTATTTTTCCAAGCATGGTATACGAGACAATGCAAAATATGGGCGTTGATGTGGATTTAATATTTTCGCAATTAAATGCGTTACAACATCCAATCGACTATCCTCAACGCGATTTAAGATATGACAATCGTGTTCAAAAAAAATTCTGGGAACTCACAGAAGTTATTACACAAAATTCCAATATTGGTTTAACTGTCGGTCACCATCTCCCCACTTTTCGTGGTCAACTTTTTGAATACATTTTTTTAAGTAGTGCAAATTTTGGCGATGCATTAAAAATAGCAATGAAATACTATCAATATTTCACTACAGGATTGGATATTGAACTTCACATAGAAGATGACACCGTTACCCTAAATGGTTTTCATCACCCTGTCCGTCATTATTTAGAATGTACGATTACCATTGTTTTATCTTTTTTTGATTATATCAGTCAGGGAAAATTTCAAGCACAAGAAATTTGGCTCAGCTACGACAATACAGAATTTCAGGACTTATATCATGAGCTATGGCATTGCCCAGTTTATTTTAATCAGCCTTATGGTTGTATAAAATTCAAAGCAGAAATTCTAGAATATGCCTCTCCGTCTGCTCAGCCTGATTTATTTCTGTTACATCAAGCTATCATTGAGAAGCACATTGAACTTGTAGATAAACATGAATTAGTCATTCAAATTGAAGAGGCTTTAGGCGAACAACTAAAATTAAGACAATTCGCTCTAGAAGATATCGCAAGAATTCTTAAACTCTCCCCGCGTAAAATCCAAATTTCACTCAAAGATATTGGAACTAATTACGAGAATGTTCTAACGTCATTCAGACAAAAACTTGCTCGTCAGTTACTAGCTAAAACCGCACTCAAACATGATGAAATTGTATATTTAACAGGGTTTTCAGAGCCATCAGCCTTTTCTCGAGCCTTCAAATATTGGACAGGAGAATCTCCATCCTCGTATCGTCAGCGCATACAAAATTCAACCGATCATGGGTCAATAGAGATAATGTGTAAGAATTCAAAAGCTGGTTCTTCATAAGGATGACTGGCTTTTAATGCACGTGCCACTTCTATGGCTTTATCTTCAGGCACAATAGTTTCTACACGCCACTCTTCAACTTGTTCAAGCTCTCCGACTTGACCTATAAATGGTTGAGCCCCATTGACAGGTTTAAATTGACCTAAGCCCTTGACCTGCCAAGCGCATTGCTCATAATCACCGATCCCGCCTGCACCTGCTTCAAATACTGCCTGTTTCGTCAACTCTAGATGTGATTCTGGTACAAAATAGATCAGTTTAAGCATGAATAACCTCTTCCACTCTTTTCCGCTCTGTTGTCATTTGCATAAGGGCTTCAGTAATCATTTTCAATGCAATATTGTTTGAATGACGATGATAATTCGCATATAGACCAAGCTGTGGTAATTGCTCATCTGTTTTCACAATTTTGATATTATGATTTAAAAACTTCAGGAGGTATTCGGGAGCAAAACTAAAGCCCATTCCCAAATTAATCAGATTGATATGCTGTAATACATTAGTCACCCACAGCATTTGATCATCCATCTTTTCGAAGGGAACTAGAACATTTAATTTGTCATAGAATATTGGTGAAGCATTTTGTTCACACATAATGACTGATGAATTTTTTAATTCTTGTAGTTTCAATGTCCGTTCTGAAGGATGAAGATTGTCTGCAGCCACCAAATAAATTTGTTCTGTCAAAATATGGATATCTTCATAATCTGAATGATCCATTTTGTATCGAGTAAAACATATATCAAGTTCAGCATTTCTAAGTTTTTGTATTTGCTCAGTACAAGTCAAACTGTATAAATGAATTTTAAGATTTGGAATATTCTTTTTTAACTGCGCCAGAATGCTAGGCATCAGTTTCAGTTCAGCCACATTCAAAAATCCAATGTGAATCTGATTATTCTTTTGCTGAGCGACCTGTCTAGCTGAAGCTACAGCTTGCTTGGCATTGTCCAGCGTCAAAGCTGCGTATTTTAAAAATGCTTCCCCCTCATCAGTCAGTTTGACTTTACGAGTGGTCCGATCAAATAAAGTAACACCGACTTCCTGTTCAAGATCTTTAATTTGCTGACTGAGTGATGGTTGTGCGGTATAGAGCTTTTCGGCAGCTTTAGTAAAGCTTTGCTCTTGAGCAACAGTCATAAAATACCGTAAATGTCGTAATTCCATATCTCAATCAGCCCATCGTGCATAAGTGCACGTTCATTACTTTGAATTTTATATAGATCGATAGTTTATATGAATACGACTATAGATCACTGCACTTTTTTTCTAGACTGACTCAATTCAAAAACTCTCCCCATGTATTCAATTCATTTAGGAAAAAGCATGTCTCAACATTTTGACACTGATGTTCTTGTCATTGGTACTGGTCCTGCTGGTTCAACTCTGGGGCTTGCCCTTGCCAATTATGGCGTCAAAGTTCAATTGTTTACCCAGTTTAATTGGTTAGCCAACAGTCCTCGTGCACATATTACTAATCAACGTGCCATGGAAGTCCTCCGTGATTTAGGTATCGAAGAACAGGTGAAGGAAATCGCAACACCTTGGGAACACATGGGTGAAAGCCTGATCACAACCAGTTTAGTCGGCGAAGAAATTGCCCGTATCAGTGCTTGGGGCACAGGTGATGAGCGTCATGGCGATTATATCAAAGGAAGTCCATGCCCTTTAGTGGATCTTATCCAACCTAAAATGGAAGCGCTGCTCGTTAAAAATGCGGCAGAGCGTGGCGCTATTTTTAACTTCAATACTGAATATTTATCTCACGTACAAGATGAACACGGCGTGACTGCAACATTCCTCAATCATATTACCAATACCGAATTTAGTTTACGTGCAAAATACTTGGTGGGAATGGACGGTGCACGTTCAAAAGTTGTTGAACAATTGGAATTACCACTTGAAGGCGTTATGGCGCGGGCTGGTACAGTGTATGTGACCTTTAAGGCGGACTTATCTAAATACGTTCAGCACCGCCCTGCGATTTTGCAATGGATTGTCAATCCTGAAGCAAGTTTTGGTGATTTAGGTATGGGACTATTGCGTGCCATCACCCCATGGAATGAGTGGATTATGGGTTGGGGCTTCGATATTTCTAAGGGCGAGCCTCAAGTGACTGAAGAACAAGTTCGCGCACGCCTTGATGCCTTCGTTGGTGAGCATGTAGAAGATGTCGAAATTCAAAAATTGTCTTATTGGTACGTGAACCAAACATGGGCAACTGAATATTCGAAAGGTCGCGTGTTCTGTGGTGGCGATGCCGTACATCGTCATCCACCATCAAGTGGTTTAGGCTCAAATACCTGCATGCAGGATGCCTTTAACCTCGGTTGGAAACTTGCATATGCAGTTAAAGGTTGGTCTCAACCTACGCTTCTCGATTCTTATACCGTTGAACGTGCGCCTGTAGGTAAGCAAATTGTTGCACGTGCCAACCAATCACGATTTGATTATAAACACCTCAAAGAAGTTTTTGGTTTTGATCAAGGTGTAACAACCCAAAAGCAAATGCTGGAGCGTATTTTTGCTGAAAATGAACAAGGCGCTGAATTACGTACAAAACTCTACAATGCATTAGCAATTAAAAATTTTGAATTTAATGCTCAAGGTGTTGAACTGAATCAGCGTTATAGCTCAAATGCGGTCATCTCTGAATCAGAACCTGAAGTATTTAAACAAGATGATCAACTTTACCTACAAGCCACTACACGCCCTGGAGCAAAAGTACCGCATACTTGGCTCATCAATGCTAAAGGTCAAAAAGTTTCAACTCTAGATATTACGGGCAAAGGTCATTTTACCTTACTCACAGGCCTCTCAGGCAAAGGCTGGAAACAAGCTGCTGAACAGCTTAATCTTGAGTATTTAGATGTCATTCAAATCGGTTCAAGAGATTATCGTGATGTCTATGGTACATGGAATGCGAAGTCTGAAATTCATGAATCTGGTGCTGTTTTAGTACGTCCAGATGGCTATGTTGCTTGGCGTTATCAAGACAGTACCAATGAATCTTTTGATTTTGAAAATACTTTGAGAGCAGTACTGAAACAGATTCAATTGATCATTTAACTAATAAAAGCCACCAAACGGTGGCTTGCTAACTTGGATGAAATTTCATACGAATGTCAGCATCAGTGAAGAAAGGACTTTATGATGGTAGTCAAAATTTGTTGGATACGTTTATTTGAATCTTTTTATCCGATATAAACGCAGCTTAGCTTGGTATTCCCTTGAGATGTTTCATCAAAACTCGGCTCACTCTCCCACTTTTCACCAAAGTATTTTTTAAGTTGATACAGTACGGTCGATGGGTGACCTTCAAAAATAAAATAATAAGCGCCAGATTCACTCTCTGAAGTTTTAATTGCTTGAAATGCAATTTTGATAACTCGCACACCATACTTTTCAAAATTCACAGCAAAATCATCTTGAACCATATGTTTGGTTTTATAATTTTGATAAGCATAAATTCCCTGATAAACATTATGGGCTAATTTAATTTCCTGTTTCGTCTGATTTACTTTAATTCCACGCTTTTTTTGTTCATTAAGATCATTTGAAATTTGAAAGATTTGCGCTGACGATTGACAGTTTAAAGAATTTAATTCATCAGTTTATCAACTGTAATATTTGTTGGATAAGCATGACTGCACATAAGTGCCAAGCCTGTTAAGATCAATATTTTTTTCATAGTGACTATTCTAAAATCTAAAATTTATAAAACATTATAACCACGAACAATCTGATGACTTGATTGAGTTTTAAATTTAAATAATAGTTACTCAGTTTAATTTTACAGGTATTTTTAAGCTCCAAATGTATTTTTCATATAATTCAACAATTTAAAAAATATTTACTCTACAAAATTCTTTATTTAATTGTTTATTGAAATAGTAGAATTAACTTATAGAGGGCTTTTGATAAAAATCTGCATCACTACTTGTGAGTGACTGTTTGGATATATTCCGTTATTGAATAAAATAGTCATTATTAAGTTTTATTTATACAAATCATCCTTAAAGCAAAAAAATTAGCTGGGAATTCAAAGGATTGTCACATTTCTTTCATATCATGACATGGTTCAATTATGAACATATTATAATGAAAGGAGTTTAAAATGAATAAGTTAATTTTTTCATCCCTACTTTTAGGTTTATCTGTTCCAGCGCTTGCTGACTTTAATTGTAACGGTGTAATTAAGAATAAAACCATTGATGACAATGTAAAAGTGACACAACCATGCACGCTTGATCAAGTTACAGTCAAAGGCAATATAATGCTCTATTCAAATGCGCAAGCAACTATTTTAAATAGCACGATTGACGGTAACCTCGAATCTAAAGGAAATTTCGGTCAAGTGACGGCTAAAAACAATAGCATTGACGGCAATATTCAACTTGAAAAAGGTAAAACGATCCAACTGCACAATAACCGTGTAGATGGCAATATTGAACTTAAAGAAAATCGTTCAAGCATTCAGGTTACTGCAAATCAGGTCGATGGTAATTTAAAATGTGAGTCAAATAGCCAAACTCCAAAAGGCGGACAAAACCGCGTTAAGGGGGACAAAGAAGGACAATGTCGTAGCTTGTAATCATTTATTCGATCAGCATCAACTTAAAGATTCATGAACTGAGCTTTAAATTCGAATTTAAAGAAAGCCACCTTAAGGTGGCTTTTTTTTACGCAGTTAAGAAATAACCTGCAATTAAAAATAGGATTTGAAGACTGGCCACAAAAGCGAATAGCTTCCAGCCTTTTTGCCTCAACTCGTGTTTGTTCAGTATCATCATTGTTTTGGTCATATCGTCACCTCATACCTGAGTTAAAAACGAACCGCATTAAATTCTTACTTATTATGGTTAGCTATATGTCCAATGAACACACTTGTCCTAACCTCTATATAAAAACAAAAACCAAACCAAGTCCAGTGGGAGAAAGATTTTGAAACCAAATCTATAAATACAAAAAACCACCAAAATGGTGGCTGAATAAGCTCATGTTAGCGAATCTAAATTTATTTTTCCATAAGGTAAATTTAAGATACTATTTAACAATGCTTTTTATTAATAAATTTATTCATTATTTTCTTTTAAGCTCCACGTTGAAAATAAAAAAACTGACATTGTTCCAGCTAAATTGACTGCCAATTCAGCATGACGCGATGCAGGCTTAAAATTCTTTTTGCCCTGACCATGTGCATCCCCTACTTTGTTTCTCAATGATCCTAAGCCTCCAATCACTGAACTACATCCTCCAAGAATCTGTTTAAAAGTTTGTTCTGTGTGTTGATAAGGTGCTAAATTTAATTCTTTACTGACTAATCTATATAGTTGATTAATATCAGGCGCATTTCCGTAGTCAATTTGATGTTCATCAAGAATATATTTACAAGTCGACTCTAAAAGTGTCCTTGCTAATGTAATAGCACCATCAGGATCAGTTACTCTCCGCTCTAATGCTTTCTGCCATATTTGATGAATATAATCAGAACTTAATTCGTTAATTCTCAACTCCACTACTTGATCTAAGGGAGAAGTATTTCTACTTTCTAAAACATTCAATAACTCTTTAAATTCTGAATAAATATAATTCTCACGTTCCACATAAGATTTAAAATCCCATTTAATTCTCGCTTCAAACTCATCTAAGGTATTTGTATCTTTAACAATAAATGGAATATATCCATAAAGATTTTTTATCAGCAATTCTTTTCTAAGCTCTTGAAATGCCTCTGAGGTACCTTTTTCATAACTATCTGTAGCCCTAGCTATTAGCAATTCACGCAAGTGTAATACTTTTTAAATTAGACCAGACATTTGAGAACTCTTTATTTTTTTTCAACTCAATTCTACATCTTCAAAACAATAATTTACCTATGAAAAAGCCACCTTATGGTGGCTTTTTCAATCTATTGATTTAATCAACCAATAAACTTACGAGCATTACGGAACATACGTAACCATGCACCATCTTGATCCCAATCTTCAGGTTTCCAAGAGTGCTGAATCGCACGGAAGTTACGCTCTGGATGAGGCATCATAATCGTTGCACGACCATCAGTTGAAGTCACACCTGTAATTGCTTCAGGTGAGCCGTTCGGGTTCAATGGGTAATGTTGAGTTGGATTACCTTGGCTATCAACATAACGTAAAGTCACTTGATTACCCGCATTCAATGCAGCAATAGAGCTGTCCGCTGCAACAACGCGACCTTCACCATGCGCCACAGCAATTGGTAAAATCGAACCTTCCATACCTTCTAACAGTACAGATTTAGATTTTTCAACACGAACGTTTACAGCTCGCGCTTCAAACATTTCTGATACGTTACGATGGAAACGTGGCCAGTTTTCAGCACCTGGAATGAGTGGAGCCAATTGAGACAACATTTGGCAACCGTTACAGATACCGAGTGAGAATGTTTCTTGACGGTTAAAGAATTTCTCAAATTGATCACGAAGTTTAGGATTGAACAATACTGACTTCGCCCAACCACCACCAGCGCCTAAAACGTCACCGTAAGAGAAACCACCACATGCCACTAAACCTTCAAATTCATCAAGGCTTACACGACCAGCGAGTAGGTCACTCATATGGACATCAATCGTATTGAAACCAACTTTGTCGAATGCAGCTGCCATCTCCACATGACCATTTACACCCTGCTCACGCAAGATTGCCATATTCGGACGACGTGTATTGATATACGGTGCTTCAATTTCTTCATTCAAATCGAATGTCGCTTTTGCAATAAGACCTTTATGATCTTTATTCGCAATTAGACTATATTCTTGATCTGCAGTTTCCACGTTGTCACGTAAACGTTGAATCTGATGTGACACTTCAGTCCACGCTTGTTGCAGTTCAACACGATCTAGCGTTAAACCATTGATCGTTAGCGTATCAGTAGTATTCACTGTACCAACGACACTGATCGCATCTTTTAAGCTTGATGCTGCGACTTCAGCTTGTAGTGCATCCCAATCAGCTTTAGCAATTTGTAATACCGCACCAATTTCTTCAGCAAATAAGCTTGCTACAGACTGATCTTCTAAAGCCACACCTAAGCGTGAAGCGAACATCATCTCTGCAACAGTTGCGATTAAACCACCATCACCGATGTCATGGTAAGCTTTAATTAAACCACGGTTATTCCAATCTTGTACCAATTCAAAGAATGCTTTGAAGTCATCGAAGCTATCTACATCTGGTGTAACCGAACCAATTGCTTTATACACTTGCGCAAGGATCGAACCACCTAAACGGAATTGACCTTTAGACAAATCAATACGTACAAGTACTGAATCTAAGTTTTTCAATTCTGGTGTTAATGTCTTACGCACATCAGTCACTGGTGCAAATGCTGTGATCACACCTGACATTGGAGAAGTTACAGACTTATCTTCACCTTCGTCATTCCAAGTCGTACGCATCGATAAAGAATCTTTACCTACAGGAATTGCGATGCCAAGCGCAGGACACATTTCCATACCGATGGCTTTTACACCTTCAAATAATGCTTGGTCTTCGCCTACTTGACCTGCTGCAGCCATCCAATTCGCAGACAATTTAATGTCGCTGATTTTCTCGATTTTTGCAGACATGATGTTGGTGATTGACTCAGCCACTGCTAAACGTGCAGATGCCGCAGGATTTAACAATGCTACAGGTGGACGTTCACCCATTGCCATTGCTTCGCCTGTGTAGCCCACTAAACTTGTTGTTGTTACCGCAGCATCTGCTACAGGCACTTGCCATGGACCAACCATTTGGTCACGTGCAACCATACCTGTAATTGAACGGTCACCAATGGTAATTAAGAATGATTTAGACGCAACTGTTGGGTTCTTAATCACACGATAAATCGCATCTTTAAGATCAGTCACTTGTGCAGCATCAAAGTCATCACCGTGACGTTCGATACAGTCATACGCGCGGCTCATACGTGGCGTACCACCTAAGATCACTTGCATTGGTACATCAACTGGGTTGTTACCAAACAATGGATCTTCAACCGTTAAATGACGCGCTTCAGTCGCTTCACCTAATACGGCAAACGGACAACGTTCACGCGCACAGATTGATTCAAATAATTCTAATGAAGATGGACGGATCGCCAATACATAACGCTCTTGCGCTTCATTTGACCAAATTTCCATTGGCGCCATACCTGGCTCCAATGATGGTACTTTACGAAGATCAAGTTTTGCACCTAATTCGTGGTCATTTACCAGTTCAGGCATCGCATTTGAAATACCACCAGCACCTACGTCATGTACAGACACGATTGGGTTGTGGTCTTCCATACGCCAGCAAGTATCAATGACTTCTTGGCAACGGCGTTCCATTTCTGGGTTTTCACGTTGTACAGAAGCAAAGTCTAAGCTTTCGCCCATTGTACCGCTATCTACAGAAGAAGCAGCGCCACCACCAAGACCGATGAGCATTGCAGGACCACCAAGCACGATCAATAAATCGCCCGGTTGGATCGCATCTTTTTCAACGTGGTCAGGACGGATGTTACCGTAACCACCAGCAATCATAATTGGCTTATGGAAACCTTTTACATCACCATTTACATTTTGCTCAAATGTACGGAAGTAACCATTTAACGCAGGACGACCAAATTCGTTGTTAAATGCAGCACCACCCAATGGACCTTCAATCATAATTTGAAGTGGAGATGCCATACGAGATGGTTTACCGTAGTTTTCTTCCCATGGCTGTTCGAAGCCTGGAATATTCAAGTTAGATGTAGTGAAACCTGTTAAGCCTGCTTTTGGCTTACCACCACGACCTGTTGCACCTTCATCACGGATTTCACCGCCCGAACCTGTTGCCGCACCTGCAAATGGTGCAATCGCTGTAGGATGGTTGTGGGTTTCCACTTTCATTAAGATGTGAGCAGCTTGGCTCTTATATTTATAAACATAATGACCGTTTTCATCTTTTTTCGGATAAAAACGTTGCGTATCAAATCCTACAATCACTGAAGCATTGTCTTTATATGCTGACAATACATCTGTAGGTGATTCTTTATAGGTATTTTTAATCATTTGGAACAATGACAATGGTTGAACTTCACCATCGATTGTCCATTCTGAACCAAAGATTTTATGACGACAATGCTCAGAGTTCGCTTGTGCAAACATCATGAGTTCAATGTCATGCGGATTGCGACCTAACTTGATAAATGCATCAGTTAAGTAATCAATTTCTTCATCCGATAAAGCAAAACCAAATTCAGAGTTTGCTTTTACGAGCGCTTCTTTACCTTGACCTAGAATATCAATCGAGTTTAGTGGTTTTGGCTCAGTTTCAGTGAATAAAGCAGCAGCATCGTCAATTTGATTGAAAACACTTTCTGTCATTCGGTCATGCAGAATTTGCTTAATTTCATTTGAAACGTCTTTTACACCCTTCAAAGTAAACAAAACACCGCGTTCAAGACGATGAACCGGTGTGTTGCAGTTCGCGAAAATATCGGTCGCTTTTGAAGACCACGGCGAAATTGTGCCTACGCGTGGAGTGACTAAGATTTGAATCTCATCTGTGGCTGCTTGGCGTAATTCAAATGACGCACCATCATTTAGAAGCTGTAAAGCGGATTGCTGTTGTTGCTCGTTGAGCGCTTGGTCGAATAAATAAACCCATTGACTTTCTATTGATTGAACCGAACTAATTGACTGTAAACGAGTTAATAGTTGCGTTTGCTTAAAAGAAGAGTGTGCTGGTGCACCGGCCACGATAAACATGCTGATTTTGGCTCCACGGGATGGTCTTTTGAACCATGCCACAATGTGACTTGAAGAGAGCGCATATTCTACTGTGTATTGCAAAATTCAGCTAGATAGCAAAACTGCTTTAAGACATATTTTCGATCGAGTTTACGAATAAATCTTTTTTATTCAGTAAAAAAAATTGAATTGCACCCTATGATGCAATTCAAATGAGATACGCCTAAATAATTCTTCAGTCATCTCAACTATTGAGTGTTGGTGACTTTTAACAGATGTTGAATCGCCTCTAGAGCCATAATCATAGATTTTGGATCAACTAAATCCTTGGTATCACAAGCTTGGTGATAACATGGCGCAAAATCTAAAATTATCTCCCCCTCGTTTGCACCTGGACGTTCTTGTTCATTAAATAAAATGATCGATGTGACCGGCACTTTTCCTAGAAATGGTGATGTGTCGCTTGCTGTTAAAGTGGTGATGTCTTCTTTGATCGTTAAGTTCTTTGCTTTAAAGAATGATTTTAAATGTTCTTCAAGCGCAGTATCTTCTGGATGACTAGGTAAAGACTTTAAGCCATCAATCATTGGTTTATAGTCAGATTCAGATAATCCAGCAGACTTAAACTGGGCTTCTAAATCTTTTAATGAAGATTTATCTACATCAGCAACCAAAATATTCGGATTTTTTGTACCGACCATATCAACATTGATATAAGCCTTTATTCCCTTCAGCTGTTCAGGTGTCATTTTAGCAACAAAATCTTGCGAACCTCCGATACCATCTTCTTCAGAATCCCAAAATGCAAGGTAAATTGTATTTTGAGGATGATTTTCAGATTTTGAATAATGTTGTAATAGCTCTAATAGAACGGCTACACCTGTACCATTATCATTGATCCCAGGCCCTGTGGTCACAGAATCATAATGCGCACCGATTATCGTAGCTAAATCAGGATTTTTACCTTTGATTTCGATAATAATATTCTGACCTACAATCTTATTGCGATTTTCAAACGGCAACATCTGAGCGTGCAAACCAGCTTTTTTTGCCTCTTCAATAATATAGGTTGCAGTTGCCTTACCACCATCCGTTCCAACTGCGCGATTACCGCCATGAGCTGCTGCAATATCTTCTAAGGCACTAAGATGACTCATGAGACGTTGTTCGATCAAATTCGAAGTATTGATTTGCATGGTTACTTGTTGATTTTGATTTGGTGTATGTGAGCAAGCACTCAACATAAAAATACTGGTCATTAATGCTGTTAAACAAAGTATTTTTTTCATTGTCATGTGGATATCAGTTTATTAAGAATTCCATTTTAGAGAAAAACCTTATTCCATCCACAGATTTTTGTAATAAAAAAAGAGCCCGAAGACTCTTTTTATTTATGTTTCTAAATTTTTAATTAACCAAATCGACCCGTAATATATGCCTCAGTCAATTGATGATCAGGTTGAGTAAATACTTTTTCTGTCGAATTCACTTCAATCAAATCACCTAAATGGAAATAGGCAGTACGGTCTGATACACGTGCAGCTTGTTGCATTGAGTGCGTAACGATTGCAATAGTATATTGTGTTGAAAGCTCAGCGATTAACTCTTCAACTTTAGCCGTAGCAATTGGGTCAAGTGCTGAACAAGGTTCGTCCATTAAAATCACTTCTGGCGAAACTGCAATAGTTCGAGCAATACATAGACGTTGCTGTTGACCGCCTGATAAACCAGTTCCAGGCTGATTCAAACGATCCTTAACTTCATCCCACAAGCCCGCTTTACGTAAACTATTTTCAACGATCTCTTCTAAATCATATTTGTCACGTGCTAAACCATGGAGTTTAGGTCCGTATGCAACGTTTTCAAAAATTGATTTTGGGAATGGGTTTGGCTTTTGGAACACCATACCCACTTGCGCACGAAGTAGTACTACGTCGAGATTAGGATCATAAATGTCTTGATTATCCAACATGACTTTACCCGTTACCCGACAACTATCTATCGTGTCGTTCATACGATTTAAAGTACGTAGGAATGTTGACTTACCACATCCAGATGGACCAATAAAAGCAATCACTTCATTTTGGTAAATATTAAGATCAATGCCTTTAATCGCTTCAGATTCACCATAATAAACATGAACATCAGTTGTACTCAGTTTTACAACATCCGATTTTGCTTCTTTTTTATTTTCGCTTTGCGTGTCAAATTGTGAAACAAACGAAGTTGACGTTTTTTGATTTGCATCTTGAGATGTAAATTGTGTTTGATCTGAATTCACTGATTGATCCTTTTTTAAGGAATTTTGAGTTACTTGCGAAGTTACTGTATTCATATTTTGCTCCGACTACCAACGGACTTCAAATTTCTTACGTAACCAGATCGCTAAACTATTTAAGCTAATCATCATCGCAAGGAGAACAATAATGGCTGCAGCAGTACGACCTTCAAAGAAGTTACGAAGTTCATTACCCTGCCACAAGAAAATCTGTACAGGCAGCGCTGTAGATTGATCGAATGGGCTTGCTGGAACACTGGCTACAAAAGCACTCATACCAATCAACAACAACGGCGCAGTCTCACCCAATGCTTGAGCCACACCAATAATCGCACCTGTTAAAATACCTGGTAATGCCAAAGGCAGGACGTGATGAAAAACAGTTTGCAGTCTTGATGCACCCAATCCTAATGCAGCTTGGCGAATCGAAGGTGGAACCGCTTTTAAAGAAGCTCGTGTCGTAATAATCACCGTTGGCAACGTCATTAAACTTAACACAAGACCACCTACCAAAGGGGCAGATAATGGTAAATGCATCCAACCAATAAAAATTGCAGCACCAAGCAAACCGAATACAATCGATGGAACAGCAGCCAAATTATTGATGTTGACTTCTACAATATCTGTAATCCAGTTCTTTGGTGCGAACTCTTCAAGATAGATCGCAGATGCAACGCCGATTGGAATCGAAATAAAGATTACAATCAACATCATGAACAATGAGCCCATGAATGCACCAGCTAAACCAGATGTCGCTGGTGAACTACGAGAGTCAGGACTCGTGAAAATATTCGTGTTAAATGAATTTTCGATAACACCTTTAGCCTTGAGTTCATCGGCAATTTGACGAATCTCAGGACTAAGTTGTTGCTGTTCATCTGGCAAAGAACGATCAATATTACCTGCAAGCCACACATCAATATTTGCATCAGCAAGGACTTTTACATCGACTGTTTTACCAACCAAGCTTGGATCATTCATCACCATATCACGGATACGATATGCTTCAGAGCTCGTATAGATATAGCTTAAATCATCACGTTGTGCTTCAAGTTGAGGATCTTGTTTGATCATTGCATTGATGATCAATGCATCCCAATCCACCATGCCAACTTCAGTCTGCCACTCAATAAAGCGTTCTTCATACTGAGCTGGATTCTCACCTTCAGCCAGTACAGGTTTTGGACCAACTTCAATAATTTTTGGATCGAAATAGATTGGCAAATTCATGCTACTTTGCCAAAAAGCAGGCAAGCCTTTCGCTAAAATACTACCGAATAGCAATACTACGAAGAATAAGCCAGCAATCACTGCTGAAAAACCGAAGAAACGGAACGTCTTTTCTTTACGATGACGTTTAGCTAAAGAATTCTGAATAGTCTTCTTACGCTTTTCTCTAAGCTGCTCAGCTGTTGCTGAATCAACTGTCGCGAGAGTATTAGGATTAGAAGTACTCATTAGTCGTATTGCTCACGGTATTTACGCACGATGTAAAGTGCAACAATGTTCAAACCTAAAGTAATCACAAACAATGTAAGTCCTAGTGCGAAAGCGACTAATGCTTGCGGACTTGCAAAGTCAGTATCACCTGTTAATTGATTAACAATCGTAATCGTTACGGTTGAAACAGCTTCTAATGGATTTGCGTGTAAAAGAGGACTGTTACCAGCTGCTAGAACTACGATCATAGTTTCGCCAATTGCACGGGAAGCAGCCAATAAAAATGCACCAATAATGCCAGGCAACGCTGCTGGAATGACCACTTTACGAATCGTTTCAGATTTGGTCGCCCCTAATCCTAAAGATCCATCACGTAATGCTCGAGGCACTTGAGTAATAATGTCATCAGATAAAGAAGACACAAAAGGAATGATCATGATTCCCATGACAAAACCTGCAGTGAGCGCACTCGTTGCGTTGATATCAATACCAACCATTGCCCCTACAGTTTTAATAAATGGGCCAATAATCATGAGTGCAAATACACCATAAACGATCGTTGGAATACCAGCTAAAACTTCAATGGTCGGTTTTGCCCAAGAACGGAAGCGAGGAGAAGCATATTCAGCCAAATAAATCGCGATCATTAAACCTACTGGTACAGCAACCAATAGTGCGATCCCACTGACCATGAGCGTACCCCACAACAATGGAAGTAAACCATAGCTTCCTTCTGCACTTCCCGAAGTACTGAAACCCGGGTTCCACTCTGTTCCAAAGAAGAAATCAAAAGGATTAACAAAGCTGAAGAAGCGCATCGCTTCTCCAAACATCGACATTACAATTCCAAGTGTTGTAAGAATTGCGACACCAGAACATAAAGCTAAGCCAACATTGATGACTTTCTCGACCTGATTACGCGCTCTAAAATCTTGGCTAATTCTTTTTTTTGCCCATACTAACCCTGCCAATGCAGCGCAAATGACAACTGCTAATTTTGCAAAAGAGCCAATAGTTGAAAATTTACTCAGTTGCTCTGCAGCTGCAACTTCATAGGACGTTGCTGTATCACTGACACCAAATCCGGATGCAATCGCTTGAACACGGTCAACAACTACGTTTAGGCTTGCTGGATCTAGACTTGCTTTAATATCCTGTGGCAAATGATTAAGCACCACCTGCTCCAAGATCGTTGGCTCAACCAAGTTCCAAACAATCAAAATTAAAAATGCAGGGATACCACACCACAACGCAACTAATGCCCCATAGTAACCAGGACGTGAATGCAAAGCGGCAGAGTTATTTCCCTGACCTGCTAAGTTACGGCTTTTGCGTAATCCGATTTGATAGGCAATGGCGATGATCGCCAGTAACACACCTATAAGTAGCAGATTCATGTATTCTCCACTGTCTTTTCAATTTTCATGGTTTGAAAAAACTTTTTTCAATGAAAAAACCAATGGCAGGATAATTCCTGCCATTAGTTTGTCGTTTGATTACTTAACAGCTTTACCTGCTTTAAAGTTTGCCAAAATTGATGCGCGTTCTTTGTCAGAGAGTGAAATTAAGCCCGCTTTTTCTAACTTAGAACCTTTACCTGAAACACGCTTGTTTAAGAAATACTCAGTAAACTGTGGTAAACCTTTGATTGATTTCAAGTGTTCACCTTTTACATAGAAGAATAATGGGCGTGATACAGGGTAAGAACCATTTAAAATCGTGTTTTCAGACGGTGCCACATTGTTCACAGTTGCAACGCGTAAACGGTCACGGTTTTGATCATAGAAACCTAAACCAAACACACCAACAGCACTTGGAGAAGTTTTTAAGCGTGCAAGTGTTTCTGTATAGTCACCCGCAATTTCCACAACACGACCATCTTTACGGAACGTTGTGCAAGCTTTCTTTTTGGCATCTTTATCTAAAGCTTTAATAGCAGCATACGATTCACAACCAGCGTCCACCATTTTCTCCTGGAAGACTTCACGTGTACCATGATTCGAAGCTGGGATTACAAGCGTGATTGGCTCATTTGGTAATGATTTATCAATTTGATTCCAACGTGTATATGGGTTTTTTACCATTTTACCGTTTGAAGGCAATTCAGCTGCCAAAGCTGCAAATACATGTTGTGGACGTAATTTATAAGCTGCTTTGTTAGCATTTGAAGCAAATACGATACCGTCGTAACCGATTTTAATTTCTAATACTTGGTTAACGCCATTTTTCTTACATTCAGCCAATTCGCTCGATTTAATTGCACGAGATGAGTTAGCAATATCGATCGTATTGTCGCCAACACCATTACAAAATTGTTTTAAACCACCCGACGAACCGCCTGAACCAACTACTGGTGTTTTAAATTGAGGGAAGTTATTACCGAATTCTTCAGCCACAATACTTGCATATGGCAATACTGTAGAAGAACCCGCAATTTGAATTGTGTCACGTGCTGCATTTGCGGTTGTTGCTACAGCTGCCCCAGAAAGTGCTAATGCAATTGCAATATTTGTAAAGCGCATCATGTTATCTCTCAATTTATGCAAATTTGGAGTACGCTACTTTTTATTGAAGTATTGTACTTATTTCGATACATGCATTTTGATTTGATAATATGACAATAAGGTTACAGCTTTATTACGATTTTATTATTTTTATTACACCAACCTGCTTATTTATTTTTTAATTATATTTCAACGATTTATAATAATTACGGTTAAATACTGATATTTTTATTACCTACTTATTCTTTAATAATTATCCCCCTAATTCTGCATAAAGATTTCTTCAATCATGATCTAAAAATATGTCAAAGTTATGAATTTTGAATATCAAAAAAGCGCTCAATTGAGCGCTTTTTTTCAAAAACAATCTATTAATCGATTGGTGGCGTATATGTACCATCAGCAATTGAAGCTTTGATGCGATCAGACTCAGCCAGTACAAGCGCAAGCAAGTTCTTCACATTGTCTAAAGTTGCCACTGGACTTAAAGTTGTCATTTTCAATGATTGAACCTGACCTACTTTAGTCACACCAATATTCGCTTCACCACGTGCAAACAATTCATCCGCAACGTTTTGGTTCAGTGTATCGAGTAATTCTGTTGGGTAACCTTCAGGAATTACACGGAATAAGACTGATGCAAATTGTGGCTCAACCAATAACTCTAAACCATCTGTTGCTTTAATATAATCTGCAACATCACGCGTTAAAGTAACACCATGATCAATCATAGAGCCGTAAAGCTCTTCACCGAGTGCTTCAATCGTCATCCACAATTTCAACGCATCAAAACGACGTGTAGTTTGTAGAGATTTAGAAACAAGGTTTGGTACGCCATGCTCTTCATCATAAGCAGAGTTTAAGTATTCCGCTTCATAATGCATAAAGCGATAGTTCGCTTCATCTTTAAGTAAGAATGCACCACAAGAAATCGTTTGGAAGTAATGCTTATGGAAATCAAGTGTGATTGAATCAGAAAGCTCGATACCATCTAACAAATCACGGTGATTATTAGATAGGATTAAAGCACCGCCCCATGCTGCATCGATATGCATCCACGCGCCGTACTTGTTGGTGATTTCACGGACTTTCTTTAAAGGATCAATTGCACCCGCATCGGTAGTACCTGCAGTTGCAACCACACATGCCACAATTTTGCCTTCATTTTGAAGGTGTGCCATGGTTTTCTCTAGTGCATCCATGTCCATACGCGCATTTTCGTCAACAGGCACAGTCACTACAGATTGGAAGCCCATTCCCATCATCGCCATGTTCTTTTGCACAGAGAAGTGAGCATTTTCAGAACAAATGACTTTAACGTTACGCATCGCTTCCGCAGGTACGCCATCACGCTGAACAGACCACGGATTGCCGTTTTCGTCTTTCCAGTTTTTCGCGATACATGCATCACGTGCAAGCAATACACCCATCAAGTTTGACTGCGTACCGCCAGAGGTGAACACACCTGCTTGACCTGCACCATAACCAACTTTTTGACGAAGCCAATCGATCAACTGAACTTCCATCAATGAACCTGCAGGGCTTTGATCCCATGAGTCCATCGATTGGTTAGTTGCGTTAATGAGTACTTCTGCGATTTGGCTAGTCACCATAGTAGGACAATGCAAATGCGCCAAAGAATGAGGATGATGTACTTTTAAGCTCTTATTAAGGAATAGCTCAACCATACGCTCTAATGACTTTTCCACACCCAATCCTTCTTTAGAAGGATTAAATGCAATTGCACTGCGAAGCTCTTTAATGCTACCGCCTGTGTACATTTTGTCATTTTGTAACCAAGCTGCTACTGCTTGAGTTGCCTGATCCATTGCTGACGTATAGTCAGCAATGGATGCAGCATCATTACAGAGCAAAGCTTTACGGTGTTCTGCAAAATCTACCATGAATTAAGCGCCTCGTACCGCAACTAATGCTTCAGAAATTGCTTTCTTAAAGCGCACAATTACTTCTTCACATTCAGCTTGGTTAATAATTAATGGGCAAAGTAGACGAATCACTGTACCGTTACGTCCACCCTTTTCTAACAACAATTTGTTGTTGAAACACGCTGCTTGGATTGCAGCAGCCAATTGACCATCTGCAGGAAGTGAACCCATATGGTCAGCAGGTTTACGCTCATCAACGATTTCGATACCGATCATTAAACCGCGGCCACGTACATTACCGATACATGGGAATTCTGCAGCTAATTTCTTCAATTCAGCTTGAAGGAAATCACCGCGCTCTTGTGCGTTTTGCGCAAGATTTTGTTCTTTAATCGTTTTGATCGTAGCAAGACCAGTACCCATAGCCAATTGGTTACCACGGAAAGTACCCGTGTGACCTGCAGGCTGCCAAGCATCAAACTTACGCTTAATACCAAGTACTGCAAGTGGTAAGCTTCCACCTACTGCTTTCGACATCACTACAACATCAGGTTCGATACCCGCATGTTCAAAGGCAAACATTTTTCCTGAACGCGCGAAACCAGCTTGTACTTCATCAAGAATTAAAACGATGTTGTGCTTTTCAGTCACTTCACGAATTTTTTTCAACCATTTCACAGGTGCTGTAACCACACCGCCCTCACCTTGAATCGCTTCAAGGATAACTGCAGCAGGCTTAGTCACACCGCTTTCAACATCTTCGATGAAATTTTCAAAAAAATAAGTAAGCGCGTCAACACCCGCTTCACCACCTAAACCTAGTGGGCAACGGTATTCATGTGGATACGGCATGAATTGAACGCCTGGCATTAAACCATTAACAGCGTTTTTAGCAGACAAATTACCTGTCATTGCTAATGAGCCGTGAGTCATACCATGGTAGCCACCAGAGAAGCTGATCACAGTGCCACGGCCAGTATATGTTTTTGCAAGTTTAATTGCTGCTTCTGTACCATCTGCACCAGATGGACCACAGAACTGTAGGCAGTACTCTTCTTTACCACCCGGTAATTCAGCAAGTAAAGCTTCAGTAAAAGCATCTTTTAAAGGTGTCGTTAAATCCAAAGTATGTAATGGAAGACCACTCGCTAAAGTGTCTTGAATACTTTGAATGACCGCAGGATGATTATGGCCCAAAGCCAATGTTCCTGCCCCAGCTAAACAATCGAGGTACTCTGTACCTTCAACATCAGTAACCCAGCAACCTTGAGCTTTTGCTATCGCTAACGGCAATTTACGTGGATAGCTACGAACATTAGATTCCATCTGACTTTGGCGAGTCAAATAGTATTCGTTAGTAGAATTAGGTGCAGGATTTACAGAAGAAACGCTCATATCGAATTACCATCTCTGATATGGGTTAATAGAAATAAGTCGGGTGACTTGCGGTCCTTTGACTCGGTGCTTTATAGAGTTCTAGTTAGCCTATTGTGTAGAGTTATAACTAGAGGGCGCGATGATAACGAATTTTGAAATAAAATAAATAGATTTCTATCGTTTTCACCAGCAGATTCTAAAATATTAATGTGACAAATTGATAACTTGTATAGATTTCAAACTGTACCACTTCTATTTTAGATAAGTTTGAACTTGAGCTAAAGTAAAACAGTCCAAATTATGCAAAAAATGTTCAATTTTTTTTTGCTGATTTGAACTGACTTTTTCAGTATTCCTAAATTCGAGCTTGGGCTAAAGCATAGTTTTGTAACATTATGAATCTTATATATTCATGTAGTTGTACGTGTGTGATTAAAACCACTTTTTTTCACTCATTTTTTTAAGAATAGTTTCAAGAGTTCTCGATTAAAATACATCAGCAACCCCATCATCACAACGACAATCCCCCACAAGGCTTCATTATGAATAATTTCATTATTTAAGGATGCCCCCAAAACTAGGGCGATGACTGGCGTCATGACATTACTCAAAGACACTGTCGACGCTGCTAAGCGGCGGATTAACCAAAAATAGCACAGCATCGCAACAATTGATGACATGATCATTGTGAACAAAAAACCCACCATCGCTTGCGTACTTGGTAGCACGGTTGGGATGTGTTGCCAAATGAATGGAATGATTAAGAGTGATCCTAAAGCTGAAACGATTAATGAACCAGTCGCCTGACTCATGGGGCTTAAAGGTGCATTAATTTGTTTGACCAAAAAAATCGAACTGATATACGACACCATACTGATCAGCATCAAAACTACACCCCAAGGATTGACTCGCTCATCTGCAGATTCTGCAAAAACAAATGTGAGACCCAATACGGCAATGACCATTCCACTCCATTGTAAAATAGACAACTTATGTGTTTTTAGGATGAGATGTCCAATGAGACCTGCAATTAATGGCGAAAATCCGAAGATCAGTGCCATTAAGCCTGACGTTAAATAATTTGCTGCTAAGTAGATAAATAACTGCGCACCTATTAAATTTAGGCTACCAGCCACATAACTTTTCAGCGATACATGATCAAACGGGAGTGGATCACGCATCATTTTGAGCAACGCCAAAGCAATTATAGATGCACCAAAGTATCGAATGATGAGCACCCACATTGGATGAATTTCTGCAACACTCCATACAATGGCAAGTGGTGTTGCAGCCCATATCAATACCAATAAGGCATATATACTCGCAACGACCATTATATTTGAGGAACTAGAATTCATAATTTGCTCAAAATTAAATCAATATTTTCTTAGGCACATAAAAAACAGACCTAAGTTACCCTAGGTCTGTTGCACAATCTCACCAAGTTTACTTCACAAGTTTACGAAGGTCTTGGCTAAGATCTAAATATTTATCTGCTTCAAATGCAGCTTGTTTGCTAATCAATTTTTTAAGATGACGCATTTCTTTAGCCGCATTTACCGTAATACCACCAACAATAATACCGTCAGTCACACCGAACAATACAAATGAAGATTCTGCACGTAGCTCAGGATTGATTTCACCACGTACTAACCACTCAGCTGCTGCCATATCACCTACGAATTGGTAGTTAATGTCCAACTGATCTGTCCAGAACCATGCTGGATTAGGAGTAGGATGTTCTACACCCATCACATGGCGTGCAAAGATACCTGCTTGAAGATTGGCATTTTCCCAAGTCTCAACACGACGGTGGTTACCACAGTCACGAAGTTGAGTTGCCACATCACCTGCCGCATAAATATCAGCATTCGAGGTTTGGCAATTTTCGTTTACTTTGATCGCGAGATCAACGTCAAGACCAGCATCAACTGCCAACTGTGCATTTGGCACAATACCGATACCGTAAACCACAGCATCCGCACGAAGTTCTTCGCCATCAGCTAAAGTCACCACAATTTCTTCGCCATCAAGCTTGCAATCTGCAATTGAAGTTGAAAGACGAACATCCACACCTGCCAATTTTTGCTGTTCAAGCAAGAATTCACTCAAGATGCGTGGCGATGAACGCCCCATCACCATTGGTCCCATTTCAATGACAGTGACTTCACATTCTTTGAAACGTGCAGATGATGCAAGCTCAAGACCGATCACACCGCCACCGATTAAGATTAAACGACGGCCTGGCTGTAATACAGGAACTAAAGCTTGTGAATCTTCAAGATTACGAAGTGTATAAACGTGTTTTCCTAAAGCATCAAAGTTTGGTAAACGACGTGCCGCACCGCCAGTTGCAAGCAGCAATTTGTCATAAGCAACAACATCACCATTTTGAAGTTCGACAGTTTTGGCTTCAGCGTTGATTTTCACGACACCATTACCGCGAATTGCTGTCACACCAAGATCTGCTAATTTTTCTTCAGATAAAATTTCAATCTTGGTTTCTTCAGGTTTTAAAATCACGTCTTTAGACAGTGGTGGACGCTCATAAGGAAGATGCGTTTCATCACCAATTAATGTGATTTTACCTTCATATTTGTTTGCACGAAGCTCAAGGATCGCACTTGCGCCTGCTTGACCCGCACCAACGATGACGATGTTGTTTACATTGCTCATGGGATTAACCTTTTAATTCCGCAGATACGATACCGAAGCCCGCAATCCACTCACTAATATCTTCATAGCAGTGAGTTGTCATTTCATACTCACCAACTTCGCTCAGTGCAGCAAATGCTGCCATCCAGCAACGCACTTCTTGACCACCACGACCACCTTCGACACGAATTTCTGCCTCAGTCATCGCTTCCATTGCAGCAAAATCTGCTTGTTTAAATTTCTCAAGCAATGCAATATCCCACTCAGGGCTCAGCGGTACTGCAACTGATGTATCTCCAGCAGCGAGTTTCTGACCAACTGCAATAATTTTAGCTTGACGCGCATTACGTGCTTCTTCAGTTGGATTACGGCCCGCAATTAAAAACTCTTCAACTTCTGGTGGCACTGAACCCATTTGAGGTGTTGGTGGATCATGAGACAAACCACCTGTACCCAATACAAGTACACGCTCATTTTCAAGATTAAGTGACTTAATATATTGTCCAACCGCACGGCCTAAAGCAATGGTACGCTTTGTGGTTGGCATTGGTGCGGCAGCGCCATTAATAAATATTGGAATCGTTTTATAACGATCAAGTTTTCCATCACAAAGGAAGTGTAATGGTTGAGTCACACCATGGTCAGCCTGCATACGATATGAGTATGCAACATCAACACCTTCATCTAGAACTTGACGCACAAGTGCCAAAGCCTTGTCTTCAGGAACATCGATTTTATTGTCAATTTTACCGTAATCCCAGTCACCAGCAGCCGTAGCACGGATACCGACACAGAAACTTGGCATAAGGTCGTAGAAAAAACCGTTAAAATGGTCTGGACCAAAAGTAATGATCAGTGTTGGATCGTAAGCTTTTACTTCAGCAGATAATTGTTCAAAAGCAGCACGTACTTTTTGCTCTTTTGACTGATCTTGAGGTGAAGCAAATTCCATTAAAGGACTGTGCGAAGCACAAATAAGTTTAACGGCCATGAGAGACTCCTTAAAAGGAAGGCAGCCTTAGAACAGGCTGCCGATAAGTCCATTTTTTAGACTAGATTTTATTCGTCAAAGAAACCAGCACGTGGTTGACGTAGACCACGAATACCCAAACCACATTCTGCATTGATCAGAACACCAGTTAAAGGTCGGTTATTTTGACGAGATGCCAAGAGCACATAAGAACCTGTCATTTCTTCAGGCTCAGGTAAGAAGTTCAACGGCATACCACGCGCGATTTTCTCAGGATCACGCGCATCTAAAAGACCTAGATTTTCTTGGCCTAATGATGCAGCACCTTTAATGTTTACATTCATACCTGACGGCGCAACAGCATTCACACGAACTTTGGGTGCAAGCTCATACGCCAATTCCTTCATGATGCCTACGCCAGCATGCTTAGATGCTGTGTAAACTGGACCACCGCCCGCAGAATATAATGCTGAGTTAGATAGTGTGAAGATTATCGAACCTTCAGATTTTACTAACTCATCAAGTGCAGCCTTAGCACCTAGAATTAATGCTTTCGTATTAATTCCCATGATTTCGTCAAACGCTTTATCAAGTTGCTCACCTGAAGTATTGACGATATCTGCGTAGTGATCCCAGATTCCTGCATTACCAATAAAGCAATCAAGCTTACCAAAACGCTCAACAGTTGCTTTTACAGCACGGACATTGTCTTCATAGTTGGCAACATCACCAGCGATTGCAACAATTTGATCACCAAAGCGTTCTTTTAAAGCATCGACTTTAGATTGTGAACGTTGTAACACACCAACGTGCGCACCTTCCTCAAGGAAGCGTTCAACTAAAGCCCAACCTAAACCAGAACCACCACCTGTGATCAGTGCAACTTCGCCTTTAAGCCAACCCATGATTACTCTCCTGCCATCTCAACGTATAACGCACCATCTTCAACAATCACTGGGAAAGTTTGAATTGGATCTGTCGCTGGTAAACATAATGCTTGACCGGTTTTTAAACAGAAGCGAGCTGAATGCAATGGGCATTCGACAGTGCCATCATCTTCAAGATAACCTTCTGACATTGAAGCATTACCATGAGAACAACGGTCATTCATTGCGAAGAACTCACCACCATTGTTAAACACTGCAAGCGCATCGATACCGTTAACGCCGCAATCTACTTTCAACGCTTCGCCTTCGTCTAATTCGTCAACTTGGCAAACAAAAATCTTATTCATTAGAAGAACACACTCAGGTTGTGAGAGTTATAGGTAACTTGATCAAGCGTGATCTTACGGTTGAAAATTTGGAAGCCTAAGCCACCTTCAACTTTACGGATCTTGTCATGACGTTTACCACAGTAAATAGTGACATCTTTCTCTTTTTGTGTACGGTACAAAAGATATGTAACGTATACATCGTATTCGCCTTCAACTTCAGTAGCTTCTACGATCACGTTACTCACCATATGAGTTGTACGTGATGGAGGCTCTTCAGCCCAAGCCATGCCTGTTTCAAGACGAGCAACACGACGCTCTAAAAGATCTTTCGTATCATTGAACACCCAAGTTGTAGGTGGTTCAATTGAACGACGACGGTCACGTGTTTGAGCATTTGGTGTTGTACGTAGCGTGTAAGAAATATCTTCAGCTAACGTATCTAACCAGTCGCGGAATTTCCAATCGTCAAGCAATTTCGCTTCACGATAGAGGAATTGGCTAATTTGATGGTGAAGTTCTAAACTCACTTGACTCATTTCATAAGCTCCTTCTCATATTCGTCAGCTGCTTTCTCAACATCTTCCCATTTTTCATGGATTAGCAAGTCTGCCCAACGACGGTACATGCCGCGTGCCGCAGTTTCTGAGAAAATATAGTTAGTGATACCAGGGATACCATCTTCACGAATTTTCTCGTTACCAAGACCCATTTCCATAATGAGTTTGTTTTGACGCGCTTTGTAACCACGTAAGACTTTTTGAATTTCGATCCAGTTTTCAGAGTCATCTTGCTCTAAGAAACCAGCTGGACCAAATGCACGTGTCGCAGAACGTTCAAACGCTTCTTTCACTTCTTGTGACGCTTCAGCATCCGCAATACAGAACGCCCATACTTCAGTTTTGTTTGGACCACGTGGATGCCATACGCGAAGTGTTGCTGTACCGTTTAACCAAGACAATGTTGGGAACATAGTGTTATGACCCGCAAGACGTAACGCACGGATTTCACCAAGACGCTCTTTAACTTCTTCGTAAGTTTCGCGGAAATAGTTTGCTACTTCACCATCCACCCATACGTTTGCATCTGGTTTCTCTGTAAAGAAGAAGCCTGAACCGTGACCACGTGAACCATATTGGATTGCGTCTTTCGCAGTTTCCCATACAGGACGTGCAGTTTGCGCAGCACCTAATTTCTTAGTAGATTCGTCATCAGGTTTAGCACCTAATACTTGAATCGCAGATGCGTGAGAGAACAATGCATGATATTGGTCAGATGCAAACTGTTCAGCCGCAAATTTCCAGTTACATTCGATTTCCCACTTATGAACACCACCGATGATCTCAGTACCACCTGGACGACGATCTAATACGCCATCTAAGTACCAAGCGATATCACCCATGTATTCTTCAAGGTCTGGAGTTGTTTCATCCCAACAACCGAAGATTAAGCCTTTATAAGACTTCACACGGTTTACTTCGATCAAACTCCACTTCTCTTTACATGCGCCTTGAGGGAATGCACGATCTTCAAGAGGAATATCTTTAAGAGAGCCGTCTACGCCATAAGACCAACCGTGGTATGGACATGTAAATGCACGAGTGTTACCGCAGTCAGCAAAGCTCACGCGCATTGAACGGTGACGACATTGGTTTAACAATGCTTTGATTGAACCGTCTTTTTGACGTACCACGATGATCGGATCTTCACCCATATAGGTATTGAAGAAATCACCAGCCTTTGGAATTTGGCTTTCATGGCAAAGGAATAACCATGTACGACCGAACACACGTTCAAGTTCTAGTTCATAGATATCTGGATCTGTATAAATAGATGGCGTGATACGTCCATTTTGTGCATCGACTAAAGCATCGATTTCGCGCACATCAATTTTCCCACTCATGAAAAGCTCTCCTGTGACTAAATTAGACACAAACTAATAGACTCAACTTTGCAGAGATAATGAGTTTTGAACGAGTTTTGGGGAAATATTTTTTTTGTTTGAATCAAGATGTTTTATCGATAAATTAATCAATCGATCAATACGTGAATTTTACCATATTTTAATAATAACGTTGATATTTCAATATACTCAGCCCCACTTCACCGAATATCCATTTGTGAACTATACTCGCACTTGATCATATTTAGACATTATATGAATCAATCTTTGGATGATTTTTTATGGAACTACGACACCTTCGATATTTCATTGCTGTGGCAGAAGAACTCAACTTCACCAAAGCAGCCTTGCGCCTTTATACTGCTCAGCCATCATTGAGCCAGCAGATTAAAGATCTTGAAGATGAAATTGGCGTCCCTTTGCTTTATCGTACAAAACGTAAGGTAGAACTCACTGAGGAGGGGCAAGTCTTCCTTGAACAAGCTCGCCTCACGATAGCCCAAGCAGACAAAGCAGTCGCAATGACTCGTCAGATTGCCAAATCTAAACAGCAATTGTTACGTATCGGCTTTGTTCCCGTCGTTGAAATGAAAATTTTTCCTTACGTTCTCCCTAATCTTCGTGTTCAAAACCGGGATTTAAAGATTGAATTGTTAAGCTTAAACAACTCCGATCAGTCAAAAATGTTAAAAAAAGGCGAAATTGATATCGCTTTTACTCGTCAAAATCTATTTAGTGATGAAATCGAAAGTCAATTTGTTTTACGAGAACCTTTGATTTTCTTACTCCCCAAAGATCATCCACTCGCTAAATACGATCGCATTCCAGTAAAAGAGCTCGATGGAATCGATTTCATTATTCCTTCTGAACAGCAATCTCAAACCCTAAATAAGATCATTCTAGATTTTGCAAAATACCATCAAATCAATTTAAATATTGTTCAAACTGCAGACAATATCCTCTTTAACATTAATTCTATTGGCATGAACCTGGGCTGTACTTTTCTACCTGGATATATCGCACCACTGACGATGAACAACACCGTGATTCGCCCGCTAGACGTGGAATTACCTTCAATCGATTTATTTGCAAGCTATAGAAAAAGTACTAACTCAGAAGGCGTCAAAAAATTTATGGACTTACTGAGCTCTGTTTTTTACCTTGATATTAATCGTAATTAATTAATTTTTTTTCAAATTAATGATCACCGTTAAACATAGCGGTGATTTTTATTTTTTATTTCAACCAACAGTCTTAGACTTTAGTCTAATAAAGTTTTACGAATATCATCATAAATTGTATGAATTCAGGCTTTAGATTAGACTGATTTTTAAACAACTCATTAACTAACTAGACTTGCTCTACCACTTAAGTCTAATGCATTAAAACAGATCAATGCTCAATATTGATTATCAATATGCAGATTTAAACGTATTAAACACATGTTCTGTATTTTCAGTTTTAAAAAAGAGGATGATTAAATCATCCTCTTTTTTAGTTTTTTAGGTTCTTAAATTATTTAACACCATGAACTGCTAGATAATTTTTGATCACCGTATTAAATTCTTCTGCTTTTTCAACTTGTGACCAGTGACCGCACTGACTGAAAATATGTGCATCAGCATTAGGAACGATATTTAAAATGTCCCAAGTACGAGACACAGGAATCACCACATCTTGAGTACCATGAATCAATAATACAGGAACTGTAATATCTTTCATTTTTTCAAAGTCTAATGGGAACTCGAAACGATCACGGTCACGCGCACCCACAACATCCATTAAACGATCAGATGCGTAGTCATTCGCTGCAGAATCAAAACGTACTTTTACCAGCTCATCTGTAATTAAGTCTTTATTTACAACGAACATTGAAAGTGTCTTACGAATACCTTCTTCTGTTAAAACTGGGTTTGCATGCGCTTTTAGGGCTGCAGTTTGTTTTGCACCACCTGTACCCATTGAAACAATACCGAGTACACGCTCTGGATAATCAAGTGCCAATTGGAATGCTAACCAACCACCTAGCGAATTACCTACTAACCATGTTTTTTCAATACCAAGTGCATCAAGAGTACGAATTGCATGATCAACCCATGCACGGATACCGTATTGAGTTCCTGGTGCAACGACAGTTTGACCATAACCAATGGTATCAATTGCGATACAACGCGCTTGCTCACCAATTGCAGGTAAATTCAACCACCAGTTAGCAGCTGCTGATACACCAGTACCAGAACCATGAAGGAATAAAATAGGCGTGCCTTCACCAATTTCATGATAATGGGTTAACTCACCTTCAGCAGTTTCGATCCATTTATCTTCTAAACCAAAGAATGAATCCGTTTTATATTCTGGAATTTGAACAGTGCTCATCATAGTCCTCTAACTGTCTATAACTGATCATATATTTGTGAAACAATCATCAGTTGATGTTTACAAATGATAGTTTTACAGGCTTATATTAACTGCTCTGTACCTTTCAACTGATACAAATTTACGATTGCATCCATCTTTTTACCAATTAAATAAATTACTGTTTTTCCTTATTTTTTTAAAATCAATATTCACCCTCTGAATATGACTTGATAAGATCTCGATATGATCCTTGCTCATCATATCGAGATCAATTTCATTTTAGAATTTATAACTATAACTTAACGCCACACGATGCTCTTCTAAATCACTCAAGGTACCTGGAACATTGATGTTGTTATAATTAGTATCAATGAACATATAGTTGAAACCAAGACCTTTATACTTACCTTCTGGCACAACATAGTTCACGATGATGTTATTTTCATTCTCGCGACCTCGACCTGGTGTTGCCGTATCAATATTCCAACCTTGGAAATGACGTACAGTGGCAGATAATCCTGGTACACCCATTTCTTTAAAATTATAGGTATAACCTACACTCCAAGATTTCTCATCCTTACGGATAAAACTCGCGACTGACCAGTTATCTAAATAAGGTTGTGGCACCCAACCACCCAATGTTGGGAATAGTGTCGCTTTATCTCCATGCTCGCCAAACATCTCTTGATAACCCAATTGAACAGTATGCATACCATGATTGACTTTCGCCCCCATAGAAATTGCTTGGCTATCAATTTCACCAAAAAGTTTATCGCCAGTTTCACTGTTATCGAAGTAACGAATATGTGCATCTAAATTCGTTTTTTCATCAAGTTTAGTTTTATAGCTTGCAGCAACATAATGTTGCTTGAAGATGTCAGTTAAATCAGCGAACCAATAACTACCACCAATCTTTGATGTAAACTGGTGATCAACACCAACAATATACATTCCATCATCAGTTGTGAGACCTTGAGCTTCTGCCTTCGCAAAATCATTGTTTGGGAATAAGGTCAAATCTTGATACTGATTATCGTAACGCGCATTAATACCATCAATATAAGCTAAGGTTAATTTAGTATCCTGAATATCTTTCGACTCTAACCATGCACCACTATAAGTAGTTAATAATTGGCGTGATGGATCGAAGAAAATAACTGGTGACATCGGCAATAAATCACCTACTTTAAGTTCAGTTTCAGAAACTTTAACTTTTAAAGTCGCACCGAATTTAGCATTATCGCGTTCTGTACGACCTTGACTGTTATCATATGGCATATGAATGTCATTTACAGAATCACGCGATTTCAATCCAATTGCATATTGAGCCAAGAGATCTGCACCAACTTGAATGCCTGCACCAATATCGTGATAACCCGATTTAGCATCTAAAGTGATTGCTTGCGTCCAGTTACCATAATCTAGATTTGGTGCTGTATCGTAATTACGTTCTAAATAGAAATTTTTAAATTTAAGCTGAACATTTGAATCAGCCACAAAATTCGCGTGAGCAGCAGTTGTCCCTAGAGTTGTTGCAGCAATCATTGCTAGCCATAATTTTTGATGACGCATGGCTTCATCCTATACTCAAATCAGCGTTGATGAGCATATTGCTAAATTGTGCACTCTGAAGAAATCAGACTAGAGTCTAAAAAAAATTTAGACTTTTCCGATGAAAAACAATACTTTAAAAACTCTCATTGTTATAAACAATTAATAATAGCTCAGTAACTAAGCAAATTAACTTTTACTATGGATAATTTATTATATTTTAATATCTTACAAATTAACCCAGAAGCATTTTGCCATTTTATTTAATAGTTTTTAAGTTTAACAATCACGATACGCTCTACACCAAATCACTCAATATAAGCACCCAAACATCTCACGCAATTGTTTTTTTATATGTATATTTTCTAAATTCATAAAAAAAGCACTCCTAAGAGTGCTCTTTCAAATCAATTTTAAATTATGCGTTAAGTTCTTTTGCTTTAGCCATAGTCAAAGCTAGATCTTCAATCATGTCTTCCTGACCACCAACAGTACCACGGCGACCAAGCTCCATTAAGATTTCACGCGCAGATACGCCATATTTCGCTTCAGCACGTTTAGCGAACAATAGGAATGAAGAGTAAACACCCGCATAACCTAAAGTAGCTGCATCACGGTCTGCACGAATTGGGTTGTGCATCATTGGAATCACAAGATCTTCAGCAACATCTTGTACTTTGAACAAGTCAACGCCTGTGTCCATACCCATACGATTTGCAACAGCGATGAACAATTCAAGTGGTGTGTTACCTGCACCCGCACCGAGACCTGCAGATGCCAAGTCAACACGTACCGCGCCTGCTTCAACAGCAGCAACAGTATTTGATACACCCATACCTAAGTTGTGGTGACCGTGGAAACCCAACTCAATGCTTGGGTCCAAGTGTTGACGTAAGTGTCCAACGCGATCAATTACATCTTGAGGAAGCATGTAACCTGCTGAGTCAGTCACATAAATACAGTTTGCACCGTAAGACACCATCTTCTTCGCTTCTTCTAAAAGACGCTCTGGAGATGCCATGTGAGCCAACATTAAGAAGCCCACTGTGTCCATTTCTAATTTACGCGCAGCGGTGATGTGCTGTTCAGAACAGTCAGCTTCAGTACAGTGAGTTGCAACACGAATCGTTGATACACCGATTTCATGTGCCATTTTCAAGTGGTCAACCGTACCGATACCAGGAAGAAGAAGTGCAGAAACTTTTGCATTCTTCATACGCGGTACAACAGCAGACAAGTATTCTTCGTCAGTCGCAGCAGCAAAACCGTAGTTTACTGATGAACCACCAAGGCCGTCACCGTGAGTGACTTCAATTAATGGTACGCCTGCATCATCAAGTGCTGTTGAAATTGCAATCATTTGCTCAACAGTCGTTTGATGGCGCTGCGGATGCATACCATCACGTAAAGTCATATCATGAACAATAATCTTAGACATGCGGTTGCTCCTTAAGCTTCTTCTTTGTTGAATACGTGTTCAGCAAACATTTCTGCTGTACGAGCAGCTGCAGCTGTCATAATGTCGAGGTTACCTGCATATTTCGGCAAGAAATCACCCAAACCTTCTACTTCCAAGAAGATAGAAACACGGTTACCATCAAAAATTGGACCATTTACAAGTTTGTAACCTGGTACATATTTTTGCACTTCTTTAATCATCGCGTGAACTGATTCAGTGATCGCAGCTTGATCTGGCTCACCTTCAACAAGACAGTGTACTGTGTCACGCATCATAAGTGGTGGCTCAGCAGGGTTAATGATGATGATCGCTTTACCTTTTTTCGCACCACCAACTTTCTCAATAGCACCCGCAGTTGTACGTGTGAATTCGTCGATGTTTTTACGTGTACCAGGACCTACAGATTTTGTAGACACAGTCGCGATGATCTCACCATATTCAACAGGTTGAACACGTGAAACTGCTGCAACCATAGGAATTGTCGCCTGACCACCACACGTTACCATATTCACGTTAGGCACTTCACCTTCTGCAAGTAAAGCTTCTAAGTTCACAGGTGGAACACAGAAAGGACCAATTGCAGCAGGTGTTAAGTCAATCATCAGTACACCAAGTTCATTTAACTTGCGGCTGTTTTCAGCATGTACATATGCAGACGTTGCATCAAAAGCAATTTTGATATCATCTTCAATGACGTGAGGAAGAAGACCATCAACCCCTTCTGCAGTGGTTTTTAAACCCATTTTCGCAGCACGAGCAAGACCTTCAGAAGTAGGATCGATACCCACCATCCAAACTGGCTCTAACCATTCGCTACGTTGAAGTTTGTAAAGCAAATCAGTACCAATGTTACCTGGTCCGATCATTGCACATTTAATCTTTTTCATTAACGTACTCTCTCAAAATTCCGACTTATTCAGCAGCGAAAGCAGCAGTCACTGAACCAAAGCCTTCAATCTCAACTTTGAATTCATCACCTGGGTTTGCTACAACCATAGGGCCTAATGCACCTGTTAAAATAATGTCACCAGCTAACAATGGACGACCACGACGTACCATTTCATCAGCAAGCCAGACAGCTGCATTTAAAGGGTTTGCTAAGCAAGCCTTACCAACACCTTGAGACACGACTTCTTCACCACGTGTCATGATCATTTTACAATTCACTAGATCAAGGTTATCGAGTTTTACAGGACGTGAACCCAATACAAATGCAGCTGAAGATGCATTATCTGCGACAGTGTCAATCAAACTGATCTTCCAGTTTTCAATTCGACTATCCACCACCTCAACAGCAGGAAGTGCATAATCAGTCGCGCTGATAATGTCAGCATAAGTGTGTTTTTCTTTCGTTAAATCTTGTTTGATCACCAAAGCGATTTCCGCTTCTACTTTAGGTTGGATCAATAGACCTGCAGGAATCGCCTCTCCATCACCATAAGCCATGTCTGCAAACAGCATACCGAAGTCAGGTTGATCTACACCGAGTTGTGCTTGAACCACTTTTGATGTCAAACCGATTTTACGCCCAACTAAACGACGACCTTCTGATAAGGCACGCGCTGTATTCACTTCTTGTACAGCGTAAGCGATATCTACATCAGCAGCTTCACCACCCAACGTTGGGCGAATTGGTGCGATTGCACTTTGTGATAATTCAGCAGTTCGTAACGCTTGTGCTACTGATTCAACTACAGCAGAATTAGACATCAAGACTTCCTTCAACTTCATTCGATGATCTATTTGACCTTAGGAAAATTGCTTGAAAACAACCTTCTGGGGGACAAATTCTTTTAGAGAGATACCTGCATCTCTGATGAGAGCTAGAATGGAAAAATCTTGACCTATATGCCAATACTTATTTTCTTTATGACAATAGTTTCAGACTATAAATAATTTATCAAATCAAGACACTATCTTATTGTTTTACATGTTTTTAAAATTTTATTATTTAAATATACAGAATGTTTAATCTATTTCTAATACTACTTATTAGACCATTGATAATAGAATTATCCATGAATTACAAATTATTAATGCACTAATCCAAAGACAAGTTATATTCTCTTATTGTTCAACTACAATTCAATTAAAATACATTTTAAAAGCCTTGTTAAGGCGACTTAAGTCGTAAAATCAGTGTTGAATATTACAATTGCTACTATCTCATCACCAAATAATCACATTTTCTCTCCATCAAAAAAGATTAGAATATTCTGTAAAATATTCATCAGGTGAAGATACAGAGATAACAATGAAATTATTAAAACTGCCACTATTGATCTTAGCTACCGGGATTAGCTTTTCGGTACTTGCTGACACAGAACCTAAAACTAATATTATTAATCTTCAAGCAGACGCTTCTAAACAAGTCTCTAATGATGAAATGCACGCCATTCTATTTATTGAAAAAAGTAATAAACAGCCTGCACAACTTTCAACACAAATGACCCAATTGATGAATCAGGCCATCAACATCAGTAAAAAATACCCCCAAGTTAAGGTCGAAACAGGTTCTCAGACCACTTACCCTGTCTATGACAACAACAATTCAACAAAACTGAAGGAATGGCGCGGCCGCGCTGAAGTGAATATTGAAAGCAAAGATTTTAAAGCAGCGAGCCAGTTAATTAGCGAGTTACAACAAGATTTTCAAACACAATCGATTAATTTCACTGTTTCCACTGAAAAACGAAAGCAGGTTGAAAATGAGTTATTGACAGAAGCCACGCAAAATTTCCAACAGCGCGCTCAGGTTCTCACTAAAGCTTGGAATCGTTCTAGTTATAACTTGGTTAACTTGAATATGAACACCAATAATTATTCACCAAGACCATTAGCCATGGCACGTGCCGCAATGGTTGTAGAGAGTGCACCCGCTGCAGACTCACAAAATATGGCTGCTGGAGAATCAACAATCACAGTCAATGCAAATGGATCAATTCAATTAAAATAGTTCGCTATTAAAGTTCAAAAAGCCACTCAATAAGTGGCTTTTTTTTGTTTCTTACTTTTTAAATGGGAAGGCATATTTCACAATACGTCCCAAAACCTGACCATATTGTTTAAATAAACTCGCATTATTGTAATTCAGGCCGTATTTTTCACACACCGCTTTCACTTTAGGCCCCATTTGACGGTAACGTCGAGCAGGAATATCTGGATAAAGATGATGCTCAATCTGATGACTCAAATGCCCCGTCAAAATATGGAATCCTTCAGAACCTGTCAGGTTAGAAGACCCACGAATTTGACGCATATACCAATGGCCACGGCTTTCATTTTCTAAAACTGACTTCGGAAAAACTTCCACATCTTTGGTGAAGTGACCGCAGAAAATGATACTGAATGTCCAAATATTACGAATACCATTAGCGACTAAATTACCTGTGAAAACGGGTAATGCTGCAGGACCTGCAATGAGTGGGAAGAAAACATAATCTTTAAATAACTGTTTCCCCATTTTCTTTTTCATCGGGTTCAAACGTTGTTGAAATTCTTCTTTGGTCATGCGCCCTTTTAAGCGCTTACCAATTTCTAAGTTCTGAATCGCTACACCCCACTGGAATAACAAACAGAATGGAATACTGTAAAGTGGTTGTAATAAATATCCTTTTTTCCAGCGTTGCTCTGGGAACAAACGAAGAATTCCATAACCAATATCATCATCCATACCTTTAATATTGGTATAGGTATGGTGTTTGTAGTTGTGGGTTTGGCGCCAATCATCAGATGTGCCGACGATATCCCATTCGTAAGTTGTCCCTTTAAATTTAGGGTCGTTCATCCAATCATATTGACCATGCATCACATTATGGCCCAACTCCATGTTTTCCATGATTTTGGCAAAACCAAGCAAGCCTGTGCCTAAAAGCCATGCTGGAGGAAACCAGCCAGCAAATAAGCATGCACGTCCAAGGATTGAACTGTAGCGAATCGCTGCATACACTCGCTTAATATACTTTTCGTCTTTTTCACCTAAATCATCAAGAACTTCCTGCTTAATTGCATCAAGTTCACGTGCGAGTTCATCAAGTTGTGCATCAGTGAGTTCACGATTTTTTGGGTTTTTGAAATATTGTGCTTGAACTGGCATATTCATGATTATTCTCGCTTATAGGTCGATAGTGAGATCAGACTGAGCTGAATTGATACAGATTTTGAGCAGATTTCCAGGCTCAGTATTTTCTGCACCATTGACGAGGTTTTTAGTTGCACCTTGCGCTTTATGGCATGCACATTTATTACATACCCCCATGCGGCAACCGTGCTGTGGGCGAATATTTTGTTGCTCTAAACTTGCAAGTATTGATTGTCCCTTTGGAATCGTTACGACCTTATTTGATTTCGTAAGTGTGACCTGAACAAAACCAGTTTCATCACTAATGAATGGTTCAACACTGAATGCTTCACCTTTAAATTTATGAACACGAGTATCAGTTAGTTGTTCAGCAACTTGCACAAATCCTGCTGGACCGCATGCATAAACCGTATATTGATCTAAGGATTCGATAGCAGTTAAATGAGAATCTTCTAAACGGGAATCAGCCACTTCATCTTGAGTGGTAAAAAATTCAACATTAAAATTTGAGTGTTGATTCGCCAAAGCAATCAACTCTGTTTGAAATGCTAAATCTTCTGTTTTTTTTGCCCAGTACATCAATTTAACTGGCTGAACTAATTTTTTTTGTTGCTGCAATAATGCCTTGATCAAGCTGTACATTGGAGTAATACCACTCCCTGCGGCCAGCATTAATAGAGGTGTATTTACACTTCCAAGTGTCATATCTCCATAGGGTGCACCAAACTCAACAATATCGCCTACCTCAGCAATATCGTTAATCCAAGAACTGACTACACCCTGATCGACTTTCTTAGCAGTCAACAATACATGTTGAGTGTCGATTTTGGTCAAACTATAGGTACGTTCAAAACAACGACCTCGTGTCGTGACAATAACTGGATGATGTTGCCCTGCTTCACCAAACTGAAATTTTCGATTAACCGCAATTTTTAAGCTGACCGTATCATTTGCAACTTGTGTACGTTCAACAATTTTGCCTAATGATTGATTCACCGACCAAATTGGATCGATCTTTTGCAACCAAAAATTGGCAGCATTCGGATCAAATACAGCATTTACTGCGGATCTAATCAAATTTTTAGGTTGCTTAACTGCTTGCATTATGGGCTCATCACAGTGGGTTTAGAATTATTATACACATGTATATATATTTGTATAGACACTTGTATATCATCTATTGATTTCCATATCCTGACACAGAGCGATATAATGCAACTCTAACTGTAAACTTCTGATATTTATGAGCAGCTCTACGATTACTCTTTCTCCTCTACATGCCAGTGAATCCGCATCCATTTTGGAGCATCCAACTGCACGTACAGTCGGAAGAAAAGCCACAATCACGAAAGAAGAATTATTCCAAGCTGCTCTCAACCTTATCGGACCTCAAAAAAGCATCGCATCTTTAAGCTTGCGCGAAGTTGCCCGTGAAGCAGGAATTGCGCCAAACAGTTTTTATAGACATTTTAAAGATATCGACGAACTTGCCATTGAATTGATTGATCGCTCAGGTATTGTTTTACGTCAAATCTTGCATCAAGCTCGCTTAAAAGCAGTTCGCAATTCAAGTATTGTGCGTAGTTCAGTTGAAGTATTTATTGAACAGTTAGATGCTGACGAAGGTAATCTGAGCCTGTTGTTACGTGAAGGTTATACTGGTTCTGCCTCTTATAAAGAGGCGGTTGAAAAACAGCTCAATTACTTTCAGCAAGAACTCATGGATGATCTTGTTCGTCTCGAGCAAAATAACTCTCATAAAATCAAGCATCCAGAATTGGCTGCAAAAGCGATTACTCAATTGGTATTCACTATGGGTGCTAAATTAATCAACATGCCACACGATGAAAGAAAAGTTGTAGCTGAACAAACGATGACGATGATCCGAATGATTTTAGAAGGCGCACGTCATCTGAAAGAATAAATACTGAGTGTAAAAAAAGCCCTTCAGTTGAAGGGCTTTTTTATTACTTTTCCCAAATAACTTCTTTATTTTGAGCAACCCAAGTTGGAATAAGGGCTTCGTACTTCGCCTCAATTTTATTACGCTTAATCTTCATAGTCGGCGTCAACATATCGTTATCCATCGTCCACAAATCCATAATGACCACAAAGAATGCAATTTTTTCATGTGGCTCAAGCTTTTCATTAATTTCATTCTTCAACTCAATTAATTTTGCTTCGATATCATCACGTTTATTATCTTGTTGCAATTTATTGCGAATTTCTTCTGCCAACATCACAAAGCCGATCGGCTGTTTATGGCTTGCACCACCAACACAGACAGATTCAATCATTTGGTTATTACCAATCTTTTGTTCAATTGGTACAGGCATCACATACTTACCTTTCTGAGTTTTAAAGATGTCCTTTACACGTCCAGTAATTTTTAGACGGCCAGTCGCATCAATTTCACCCATGTCTCCTGTTCTTAAATAACCATCCTCAGTCAAATCTTCAGCTGTTTTTTCTGGGTTCTTGTAATAACCCAACATTGTTCCTGGGCTTCTGACTAAAATCTCACCATTCTCATCAATCTTGCAGTCTACTCGTGCTTGAACATGTCCGACATATCCACTCATATATTCACCCATACGTGTGATATGCGAGTATCCACAGTTTTCTGTCATTCCATAAACTTCAAGCAACTCTAAGCCCAAATTACGATACCATTTAATAATATCTACGGGTAAAGGTGCAGAACCCGTTAAAGCATAACGAACATGATTCAAACCCAATTTTGCCAAGAGTTTTTGCTTAATCTTATTGCCCAAGAATGGGATTTTAAACAACACGTTTTGTACATTAAGTGGAATTTTTTCATTAATCCCCAAATAAAATTTAGTCCATAAACGTGGCACAGAAAAGAAGATCGTTGGTTTTGCACGATTAAGATCTGCAATAAATGTATCTAATGAATTGGCAAAATAAACGGTAAAACCACAAATCATCACGGATGATTGAATAAATACACGCTCTGCAACATGAGCTAGCGGCAAGTAAGATAAAGCACGATCTTTTTCTGAAACACCAAACGTAGATTTCAGCTCACTCGCAGGTGAGAGCAAGGTCTTATAACTTTGCATAACGCCCTTAGGTAGACCTGTACTGCCCGAGGTATAAATAATGGTCGCAAGCTCATCCTCGTTTGGAAAATAAGGCTCACTGGTTGGTGCTGTTTTCGCAGTGATTTCATCCCATGTTGGCGCATTATAGTCAGGTGCCAATGGCAATTTAATACAATGCATATCTTGAGGGATGATTTGTTTCACATCGTTCCAACTGTCTCCAATACCATCCAATTTACCGATAAACAAAGCCTTAGTTTCACTATGATCTAGAACATATTTGGTTCCTTCACCATTGAGAGTCGTATATAAAGGAACCGACACATGACCTGCCATCCAAATTGCAAGATCTGCCATAATCCAATGCGCACTATTTTTACCAAAAATTGCAATCTGAGAACGACCAGGCAAATTCAAAGATTGTAAATAAGCAGCCATTTTTTTGACTTGACTGGCCACTTCTCCCCAAGTGTATTTAATCACCTGACCATTTGGTAAAGGCTGAACCAAGAAATCTTGGTTTGGCGATTTCTTTTCCCAATACATTAAATAGTGAATATGAGTCGGTAAAAACTCAAATTGGTTGTTGTTCTGATTTACTTCCATGTGTAATGACTCCCAATAACGCATCATTGTTGTTATGTAATGACTCATAACCGAAAGCTGATTTAATCGTTTTAAACTCGTCCTGAGTTCCTGATTGCCGAGTAAAAACTACAGCTTTACGATTTAAATTTTCGAATTGTTTTCTATTTTCTATCATGAATTCTGATCAAAATCCAACCATTATTTTGCTCAGTTTAATTGCGCTATATTTTTGATAAAATTGTAATTTAAGACCAATGTGTTGATGATTATCGCCAATGTACTTGGACAATGATTATCCTATAACTAAATCAAACTCATGGATAGAGATTGATCATTATGGCTCAGATTGCCACTATTTTACGTGCAAAAACTCAACTTATGGCTGTCAAAGCCCTCACCCTTGCAATCCCAGTATCACATCCTCTCGTATTTGCGGGTGAAGATTCATCAATGCAATTGTGTGGCAATATTGCTCAGCTCGGCATGAAAAAAGTGATGATTGTGACTGATGCAGTATTAGTCAAATTAGGTGTCATACAACCCATTCAAGATCAATTAAAGCACAATGGGATTGAAGTTGTTATTTTCTCTGATGTAAAACCTGATCCAACTTGTGAAATTGTCGAAAAATCTCTAGCACTGTTTAAAAATACCGGATGCGATAGCGTATTGGGTATAGGGGGTGGTTCGACGATTGATACAGCAAAAGTATTAGCGCTCGCAGCCGCAAACCATAAATCGCCTAAACAACTTTTTGGAATTTTAAAAAGCCGTAAACCTGCATATCCATTGTTCGTGATTCCGACCACCGCAGGTACAGGTTCTGAAGTTACCATTGCCGCAGTTATTTCAGACAGTGAAACTCATATTAAAGGTTTAGTTATTGATCCCAAAGTCGTTCCATTAGCAACTGCTTTAGATCCCGTCATCATGAAAGGCATGCCACCTGCTATCACTGCTGACACTGGCATTGATGCCCTTACTCATGCAATTGAATCGTGGGTAAGCGGATTCGCCAACAAACAATCAGATTATTACGCCAGTGCAGCCATGAAATTGATCATGGAGAATTTAAAAAAAGCATTTGAAGATGGTCAGAATATTGCAGCACGTGAAGCAATGGCGCTCGGTTCTCATTATGCTGGTTTGGCAATGAATAGTGCTGGAATTGGCTATGTACATGCTTTGGCGCATCAATTAGGGACTCAATATCAAATCCCACACGGACGCGCTAATGCCATTATCTTGCCTCATGTTCTAGAATTTAATCGTAAAGCATCAGAAAAACGCTTAGCACTAGCAGCGAAGAAAATTGGTTTAAGCTCGTCACACACTTCGGATGAACAAGCCGCAAATATATTCATTCAAAGCGTAAAGCAATTACTCAAAGATTTGAAAATCAATACTGAGATTCCGAATTTAAAAAAGCAAGATTTCCCAGAGATGATTAAATCTGCTTTTACTGAAGCCCATGGAATTTATGCCGTACCAAAATACATGAATTATTCAGATGCTGAGCAAATTTTAAATCGACTTTAATGCCAATAAGGCACGAATAAAAGCTCAGTATACAATCGTGTCTACTGAGCTTTTTTAATTTGCGACAAGGAATGCCGCCATGTTAAAAAATTTAGATTCACTAAACCCTTTTATTCATGTCACGATTGAGAATAGAATCCTGACCATCAAAATTGATCACCCCGAGCAAAAAAATGCTTTAACTGGGGAAATGTACAATGACATTGCAAAAATATTGGATGCGGCAGATCAATCTCAACAAGTGAATGTTGTGATTTTACAGGGTAACGAACATGATTTTACCGCAGGAAATGATCTGAAAGATTTTATGTCTGCCGCTCAAAAATATGTTGGTTTAGCCGCTGATGCTACACCACCATTTGTCTTCCTAAAAGCGATCGCAAGATTTTCTAAACCTATTATTGCTGCGGTACGTGGCTGCACTATAGGCGTTGGCGTCACTATGCTATTTCACTGTGACATGGTATACGCGCACCCCGATACAGAATTTCAAATTCCATTTGTAAGTTTGGGATTATCTGTAGAAGGTGGCACCAGCCTTCTTTTCACTGAGTTGGCTGGTTATCATATGGCTGCCGAATTATTGCTCACAGGTCGAAAATTTTCAGCGGAAGAGGCGCTAAAATGTCGAATCATCAATCAGATTTGCGAGCAACCAGAACAATTAGCTTTACAGCGGGCTCAACAGATGAGTCAACTGCCAATGACCACGCTAAAAATTATTAAAAAACAAATTCGACCCGAGCAAGATCAAATTCAGAATTGTATTGTTCAGGAGGCTGAGGTTGTTGCAGAACGTTTAACATCGCCTGAAATGATTGAAGCCGTGATGGCTTTCTTACAAAAAAGAAAACCTGACTTCAATCAATTTCTGCAGTCCTAAAAAAGCACCCTAGGGTGCTTTTTTTTATTTTATGGCTTTACCACCACCAAGACTCGAATCGCTTCAGGCGTTACAGCTAAACCTTCTAAAAGGCTTAAGCCTTCTTTTTGAAGCTTCTGCAAACGTGCAATTTCATCTTCGCGAATACTTGGGTTAAATTGTTTCAAATAACTTAAACGATCAATTTCATATTGCCATTTATTGCTATAAATTTCTTTCGCTTGCTGTTTTAATTCAGGCAAAGCACCTTTTGCAATGTCTAAAGCTTGTGCATAACGTTGTTCAACGACATCACGACGTGCTTTCACCACTTGGCGACAACTATTACCGTCAAGATGATGTAAGTATGGTTTCAAAATATCTGGTGCAATTTTAGCTGATAAATCTTGGCCCTTTTCACTTAATAACACACGAATCAATTGTGTTGGTAAACTCGCTGGCAAGTTCAATGCTTTCGGTGCAATCACATCCACTTTGAACCACACCTCAACTAAAACTGAACCTTGTGGTAAAGCTGCAGACTTCAATAACGCCACATTGGTACTACCAAACGATTGCGTATTGATCATTTCCATGACACTTTCAGTGAAAGGATGCTCAAGCGTTATGTATTGCGCATCTTCACGGATTTGAGCCTGATCACGATAGAACGTCACGGTCATGCCTTCCTCATCCAAAGTCAGACCTTGGACTTGCATTTGATCAGTAGGCTTAATAATCACCGTGCCATTACTTTGCTCATCAAAATCAATATTGGTTGACGCCATGAAGCGTTTCATAAACATTGGCAAAGTCGTATTGTCATCATACTCTTCGAGTGCTTGCACAATTTCTTGCGCAACCATTGGGCGACAAGAATTGTATTCCAATAAACGATCACGTCCTGCTTGTAGCTCTTGCTCTAAAGCTTCACGTTGCACACTTACAGCTTCAAGAAGATCTTCAAACGCTTGACCTTTATCAGCCAACAAGCAATCTTTAAGATCAACAATAAAGTTTTCTTGTAAGGTTTGCGCAGTTGGAGAAATATTGCTGAAAATATTTAATGCTTCATTGTACCAACGGAACATACGCTCTTGTGCAGTGCCCACTAAATATGGCACATGAATCTGAATACGGTTTTCTTGACCAATACGATCAAGTCGACCAATACGCTGTTCAAGAACATCAGGGTTCGCTGGCAAATCAAATAGGATTAAATCTGAAGCAAACTGGAAGTTACGACCTTCTGAACCAATTTCTGAACACAATAAAATCTGAGCACCATATGAATCTTCTGCAAAATAAGCAGCTGCTTGGTCACGCTCTAATAGACTCATGCCTTCATGGAACATTGCTGTACGGATCCCTGCATGGATACGTAATGCATTTTCTAAAGCTTCAACTACTGGCCCACTACGTGCAATAAGTAAGACTTTTTTATGCTTTAACTGAGTACGGAGCATTTCCATAATCCACGTTACACGTGGGTCAGTTTCCATCCAAGCACCGTCTAATTGCGCTTCTTCTGGCCACATTTGTTCACGAAGTTTACCATCCATCGACCATCCTTCTGGCGCAGGTAATGGTGCAGGCTGACAATCGCGACCAGGGAAGCCTTGTATCGCTTCACGTGTATTACGGAATAGTACACGCCCCGTACCGTGACGATCTAACAATTCATGAATTGCACGGAAACGCTGTTCTGGCTCATCTTCAATCTTGTGACCCAGTAACTGCTCAACTGCTTGGAAATGATCAGCTTCAAGGGGTTGATCCGACATCAGCACTTCCGCAATTTGAGCTGTTTGCTGATATTTTTCCTCTTCATCTAAGAAACGATCAAGTGAATTGAAACGTTGCGGATCGAGCAAACGTAAACGAGCAAAATGGGACTCAACACCTAACTGTTCCGGCGTTGCAGTCAGTAAAAGTACGCCTGCTGTTTTTTCAGCAAACTCTTCAACAAGATCATAGCGGTCATTACCACCTTCTTCTTCTGACCACATCAAGTGATGTGCTTCATCCACCACAAGCAAATCAAAACCTGCTTCGAGCGCTTGCTCACGTAAATCTTCATGGTCGATCATGAGATCAACAGACGCAATGATGCACTGTTCAGTTAAGAACGGATTCAATTCTGGATCATGTTCTTTGATCGAAGCAGTACGCGTTAAATCAAATAGGGAGAAATTCAAATTGAAACGGCGACGCATTTCAATCATCCACTGATATTGCAGTGAATCAGGAACTAAAACCAGGATGCGTTCAGAACGTCCTGTTTTAAGTTGCTGGTGTATGATTAAACCTGCTTCAATGGTTTTGCCTAGACCAACTTCATCCGCCAATAATACACGTGGGGCAAAGCGCTTACCTACTTCATGCGCGATATAAAATTGGTGAGGAATCAATCCAACACGAGCACCCACCATGCCACGTAATGGACTATTTTGCATATTAGCTTGCATTTGTAATGCTTCAATACGCAGGTCATACCATTCTTTATAATCAATTTGGCTTGCCAGTAAACGATCAAGTGGTTTAGACAACTGAATCGTCGCACCAACACGAGTTTCATTTAATGATTTACGTTCATCAGTACCATCTTGTAACTGACGAATGACGTTGTAACGAATAACGCCACCACGCTCTTCTAATGATTCGACTTTCCAGACGATGCCCTCTTGGTCTTGAAGCTCATCATTCACATTGAACACAATTCGAGATAAAGGTGCGTTACTACGTGCATAGACACGGGTTTCGTCACTTTTAGGAAAGAGGATGCTAATTGATCGTTCATTTACATCAATCAAAACCCCTAAACCTAACTCTGTCTCTGTGTCTGATAACCAACGTTGACCAATAGCAAACTGCTGCAATTTTTCCACCTTATCTCAAGTTAGGACTGAAAACTTATGCTCAAACAGGAGATGATTTGAGCAAAATTTAACGTCTATAAGCAATATATTTTGACATAAAGCCCACCAAAAAGTGAGCAATATTTAGCACCGATCTATTTAATTGATCATAACCATGATTTCATTATGATCAGATCATAAAATATTCGTATGCTGATTTAAAAATGTGTTTTTAGAACGGCACTGGACAATGAAAATTCAGTCGTTCACCGGTAACAGGATGATTGAAACTTAACTGCTCTGCATGCAAACAGAGTCGATCTTTCAAAGCTTGTTGCGCTGGTGTTGCATACAAAGTATCCCCTACGATGGGATGCCCTAAATGCTGCATGTGAACGCGAAGTTGATGTGCTCGACCTGTGATTGGCGTTAATTTTACGCGTGTCACCCACTGATCTTGAATTTGAAATTGTTCAATTGCTTCCCAATGCGTTAACGCTGCTTTATTGTGATGCGCATCTACGATATGCAATGGCGGACGCGATGGGTCGTAAATCACAGGAATATCTACAGTTCCTTGACCTGTTACATATCCCGCGACTAGTGCTTGATAAGTTTTATCCGTTTCACGTTCTTGAAATTGGCGAGAGATCGATTTTTGACCTGTTTTACTGAGTCCAAACACCAATAAGCCGGATGTATCACGATCTAAACGATGAATAAGAAGCGTCCGCGGTTCTTCTTGAAGAAGACGATTAATAACGCAATCTTGAAGATCAGGCGTTTTGCCCGGAACAGAAAGTAATCCAGCTGGTTTGTGAATCACCATAAAATCTTGATCACGATGAATGAGATGTTCCTGAAGAAAATGACTCAAATTTCTATTCCTAGCAGATCGTGAAAACAAGGCGGCAATAATAGAAAGCTTAGCGATAAATTACAATCTTGAAATGGACAAACAGTGATGATTTTTCCGATATCTGATACAAATTAAATCAATCTAACGATTCAAATGAATTAAGTTTTATTTTTGACATCTAGCAGTCTTTTCTCAGGATAGGAAGCAATTGAGAAAGTGTGCAATTTTGCACAAATGATTCAAAATCTATATGTGCGCCATTGGCTCTCCACAAGCCAATCAAACTCACCATTGCGACTGAATCTAAGCCATAGTTCCGTAAATCTTGAAATGGATCAATTTCTAAAATATCGAATTCGAGGTATTCAGCAATAGACAATAATATGCCCTTTTCAGAAAGAATAAATGAAGTCGACGCACTTAATTCCAGCATTCGAATCATGGCAGAGGTATTCATATGATGAATACCTTGTTCTACATAGTTCTCAATCCACTGTAAATGTTGGCTCTTCGTTTCTAGATGAACAGCATCGTTCACCACACAAATTTGAGGAGTAATCGAAATGATATGCTGTAAAAGTTGTTTTATAGGTGAATTGATCATGCCAGAGACAATGAGTTGTTTCTTTTCTGCGAGTAATTCACCCAACTGCGCTACTTTAGAAAATGATTGCTGCTCTTCAATTTCAATCACTTCAATATCTAAAGCCTGAGCTTTTTTAATTAAGCGATTTAAATGAATTAATAATTCTTGATGTTGGTCATTGCTATATTCAGCTAAATGTTGAAATCCAAAAACCACCAAGACGCATTGTTCAGCTTGAATGGACCACTTTGCCAAACTCGCGCTGAGTTCAATTTTTTTGGGTGGTGTATAAAAATATGACATTGCCACTTTAATCAGCTAAAGCCAAGAAAACTTCAATGGCATGCAGCGCAATTTCAGCATCTTCAAAAGATTTAGCACCTGAAACTCCCACGGCTCCCACCAATTGCCCTTGATAAATAATGGGTTCCGCACCTTCTAACATTCCCGACAATGAGTGAACAGTCAGAAAACCCAATTGCCCATCTTTGATCAGCTCTTCAAAAATTTGAGATGGGTGGCGGCTCAAAGCTGAACATTTTGCTTTTTCAGCTGACAAATTCGCAGTCATCGGAGATGCACCATCCATGCGTTTCATTGCAAGTAAACTTCCAGTTTCATCTACAACAGAAATACTGACATTCAACTTTTTATCAATCGCATATTGTTGCGCACGCGTCAGTAAGAACTCCGCGTCTTCTAAAGTTAAATAATGTTTTAATTTCATTTCTATTTTAAGTCCGTGAATTTTATACGTGCAAAAAAGCCTACAGTATTTACACTGTAGGCTTATGTTAATAGATTTTCAAAAAAATTCTATTTTAAACGCGCAAATACATTCTTAGCTGCTTGAATAGTGAACGCAATATCTTCATCGGAATGCGCACTTGAGATAAAGCCGGCTTCAAAAGCAGAAGGCGCTAAATTTACACCTTCATCCAACATGCCATGGAAGAATTTACGGAACATTTCAACATCGCATTTCAACATTGAATCAAAGCTTGTGATGTCTTCTTGATCAGTGAAATACAATCCAAACATACCTCCAACCTGTTGAGTCTTAAATGGTATACCTGCTTCATCAGCGGCAGTCTGTAAACCAGTCAATAACTTTTCGAGCTGTGCGGTTAGATTTTCATAGAAACCTGGTTGACGAAGATGTTTAAACATCTCAATCCCAGCTCTCATTGCCAGCGGATTACCTGACAAAGTTCCCGCTTGATAAACTTTACCTAGAGGTGCAATACATTCCATCACTTCGCGCTTACCACCAAATGCGCCTACAGGAAGACCTGCACCAATAATTTTACCTAGCGTAGTTAAATCAGGTGTAACGCCGTAGTGTGCTTGAGCTCCACCTAATCCCACACGGAATCCAGTCATCACTTCATCAATAATGAATACTGAACCATGCTCATCACACACATCTCGAATGGCTTGCAAGAATCCATCAATTGGTTTGACCAAGTTCATGTTACCTGCAACAGGTTCAACAATAACACCCGCAATTTCGGAACCAAACTTAGCAAAACATTCTTTTAAAGTCGCAATATCATTGTATGGAAGCGTTAATGTATGTTTTGCAAAATCAGCAGGAACACCCGCAGATGTCGCCTCGCCTTCACCACTTGTGAGTAGACCAGAACCTGCTTTCACTAAAAGTGAATCTGAGTGACCATGGTAACAGCCCTCAAACTTAACAATCTTGTCACGACCTGTATACCCACGTGCAAGTCGAATCGCAGTCATTGTTGCTTCTGTCCCTGAGTTGGTCATACGTACCAATTCAATTGACGGCATAATTTCACAGATAATATCTGCCAATGTCGTTTCATGCACCGTAGGTGCACCAAAACTTAGACCATCAACAGCGGCGTCTTGAACAGCTTTAATAATCGCAGGGTGTGCATGTCCTAAAATCATTGGTCCCCATGAACCCACATAATCTACATAGCGTTTGCCATCTACATCATACAGGTAAGCACCTTGAGCTTTTTCAATAAATACCGGCGTACCGCCTACACCATTAAAAGCACGTACTGGTGAATTCACACCACCAGGAATATGTTTGCTGGCTTGTTTAAATAGTTGTTCTTGCTTAGGAGATAAACTCATGAAAATCACTCAACTCAAAAAAGTAAAAAATTTAAGCTTGTTTAGCAAATAGCTCTGACCAGTCGTAAACACGTTGACCAACAGTTGACATAGACCGACCCAATACATCGCTAATGACAGCACAAAGATCTGCTCCGGCAGCAATCACTTCAGCGCCATTTTCAACCGTCAAACCTCCAATCGCGCAAATAGGTACATTTAATTTTGCTTTTGCAGCTTTTAATGTTTCTAAACCATTATTACCTGCTTCAGGTTTGCTTTGTGTCGCATAAATTGCGCCAAATGCTACATAATTTGCGCCGTCTGCGATCGCTTGCTCAGCTAGTTCAATAGAATTATTACAACTACGTCCAATTAAGACGTTTTTTGGCAATCTTTCCACAGCCTCTTGGATTGAACCATCATCTTGACCAAGATGCACACCCACGCCATATTTGACTGCGGCCTCTAAATCATCATTGATGACAAAAGGAACCTTATATTGATTACACATATTCTTCATGTATTCAATTTCATAAGCTTGATCTTCTTTCGCAACGTTTTTACGACGATACTGAAGTACTGCAACTTCATAAGTTGCCATCGCTCCTTCAAGCTTTGCTAATAGAAGTTCAATAGGATCATCGTTGGTGATTAAATACAAACCGCGCATAAAGAATAACTCTAGGCAAATACTAAAAAATTTAAAACATTATAGGACAAAGCCTTCCAAGAACACATTGATAAAATGTAGAAATTAACAGGCTCTATTGTTGACTAAGCGTATTAAAGATATTGATTGAAATGAATTTGTGAAATTTAATCCAAGAAAAATTGGCTCCAATACGTTTGAATATATTCCATCTAGTTCTTCGAAAGACACACTTAAGTACATAAAGGAAATTTGCGAAAAAAGAGATATGTTGCCTGCGAAGGAGCCTATACCTGGCATTAGTTATAAACGAATCAATATGAAAACACCTTTTGGCATGTTATGTACAGCAAATGACTAAGAGATTCCCTTTTAAGATTAGGAGGCAAATAAAATATTATTAAAAATCATAAATTTATGTATAAAAATAATAGTAAGGACTTAGTAAATGTAATTATTGAAAAGTAAATAACGATTTATCTAATTAAACCACTTTCAGTGAAAATTTTCTGACACGAGTAAAGAAAGTCAAATTGAATTTATTTGTTTTAAAGAAAATTTAGTAAATATTTATTTTGATTTTGAAGAAATTTCGGTAGTACTAGATGGCAAAGACATTACGTCCGACTATCCAGTAAAGAAAATAGATAGCAGAAGAATATTTGAATTATACAAACCGCTTACATGTGTAAGGTGTAGTTAAAAAAGATGGTGTTGCACTTCAAATGCTAATCTAAGATTTATGAAAGAGATCTATATGTTCTAAAAAGTTCTTATTTGAAGAACAATACACCATATAATTGAATAATTCAGGATCTCAACGTAATATTATTTATATCCTAACCAATATTTATAGAAGAGAAAAATGGATCAATTAAAAAAAATAAATGATGATTTGCATCAAGCCGCTATATTATTAGACAGTATTCCTAGTAAGATTCAATCAGATCCATCACTAGAAAATAGAGAAAATATATTACTGATAGGAAAAGCTCTAAGTCATATTTTTGAACTCCAAAATAATATTTATAAAATTCGACCTGATTTAAAAAACTTAGGATGAGCTCTATTATGTTAAATAGTCGCATTTAATTATTTGATTCATCACTTAATCCATTCAATTCTATAAAAAAGTTATCATATGAGTTAATTATATCATTCATCATACGTCCTCTTTATTTATTCTATTGATGGCTCGCTCTAATTCATCATAATGATGAATACTCTAATCTGTAATAGGTTTTTTTAGTATTTGATTTGGGTGAAAAAAATAGTTTTCATACCAACATTTTTTGCACCTTCTATATCAGCTTTAAGATTGTCACCAATAAAAATACAATCAGAAGGTGAACAATTTAACTGGTAACAAGCATAAGCAAATATTTTTTTATCGGGCTTTCTTAAGTCAATCGCTTCTGAAACTATGATAGTCGAGAAATATTCGGTAAGACCTAAAGCATAAAAATTATGTTCCTGAAATGGGCTTTTTCCATTGGAGACTAACCCAATCTTATATCCCTTTTGATAAAGATCTGAAATGACTTTTTGGACGTCATCAAAACCAATTGAAAATTTATTGAAATCAGTAATGTAAGAATTAAGTAATTCATCAACAGTAAATTTTTTATATTAAAATCTTTGATTAATTGACTGTAAACGATATCTTTCCAAACATTTCCATTATCATCCAATTCAATAAATTTTTTTATAAATGCATCTTTTAGTTCTTGTGGTACTAATTGGAAAAAATTTACTTGCCAACATATAAAACGAATAAGTGACTCATTCCTATTCAAAATAGTTTGATCCAAATCAAACAGAAGTATGTTTCGCATTAAAAATACTCACTCTCATAATAAAAGTTCTATATATAGTTCATCTTCTTTTTTCAGTATTATTTAAATTAACATAATATGTATTATATGTGGTTTATCAGAATAATACCGTTAACTCATCTAACTGAATACGTTAATTTTTTTATTTAATCCCAATATTTATAATTTGGATTTATTCATTGGATGTTAAGCCTCTCCAGCTATCATATAATCATATTTTTGTGTAGCTTTCTTAAAACATTTTATGACAAAAAAAGCCCAGAATCTGCTGAGCTTTTTTAACAATATATAAATTTAGCTATCAATTTTATCAAATTTACGATCTTTCAAACTCAAGTTTCCGCGCAAAATATCCGATAACATTCTCCAGTCTGAAATAAAGCTATACAACGGTTGTTTAAAGCTTGCTGGCTTATTTTTTTCAAAAACAAAATGCCCCACCCACGCGCATGCGTAGCCTGAAACTAATCCGTAGACCAGATATTTAGCTTTACGCTGACGAATCGCTTGAGTAAAAAAATAAATACCGATTGAGCTACCTGCTGCATGTAAACGACGACTCATAATGCTGCGGTGTTCAGTCAAATAAAAACGATAAAATTCTGAGTAATTCTTGATGGGTAATTGAAGTTTAGCTTCTTCTTGCGATGAAGACGGCTCTACATAAGCATTCATTGTTGTATTCCTGTCCTTTTTTTGACCACCATAATTCAAAAAATCGCACTTGAAAAGCTTATCTTACAAATATTGTGATTAATCATTCATTCAATTAAATGTAAGTGAATTGTCAAGATTGTGGTTCTAACTGAATCAGTTACAATCCCCTTTAAATTAAAAGGCAATCAAATGTCTTACTTCTATGAAAATGATTGATCAATTAGGAAAATCACATGCTTGAAATTGAATTAAAGTTTCAGATCCCAGAAGCTCGACGGAATGCGATTTTAAAAGCAATCGATCCCAAAAAGTCTGAACTCATTCAAATGCAAGCAAAGTACTATGACACTCCTGATCGCCTACTCTCTCAGCATGGGATAGCCATTCGACAACGTCTTGAAAATACCAATTGGGTTCAAACCTTAAAAGCGACGAAAAGTAAAAGTCATTTACACCGTTTCGAACATAATCATGATTTAGGTAATCTTGAGGCTGCACCGAATTTAGATCTATCTATTTATTCGGATGATTCCGAAGCTTATGAGGTCTTAAATGACGCATTGAAAGGTGATTTTGACCAATTAGTCTTGCAGTTTGAAACAGACATTCAACGTACAGTTCGAGTGATTAGCTTTGAAGATGCTGAGATTGAAGTGAGTCTAGATATTGGCGTTGTACGATCAGGTGATCGAGAACATGAGATTCATGAAGTAGAGTTTGAACTCAAACAAGGAAAAGTTGAAACATTACTAGCGTTTAGTTTTGAGTGGGTCAAAAAATATCAACTTTGGCTAGACGTTCGAAGTAAGGCTGAGTTTGGTAATTTATTGGTTTCAAATTTAGTTGTAAGCCCAGCGCGAACTGAAAAAGAATGGATCGTTGCAAAAAAAGAAAGCGCAGAAAAAACGATTCGGATGATGATCGGTCATCATATGCAACATTTACTGCCGAATATTGCTGCGATTTCTGCGGAAGTGGCTGAACAGGAACACATCGAACAAGCACATATTGCTTTGAACTATTTGTTTTTAAGTCTATCTATTTTTAAAGACTGGACATCAAAGGGCACAGATAAATGGGCACATCAGTTATCTGCATTTAAAAGTCATTTTGAAAACCTAAAACATTATGAGCATATGCAACATACCTTAGGCGCTATTCTTCAAAACCCTAAAACTGCTGAAATGCTAAGTAAAGATGTGCTCTACGCCCGAGAAAAATTAAATAACTTAGTCAAATCTACCCAAAACGTTCAACACTATCTTGAACTTTTGAGTTTTAGTTTAGGCAATTCCAAGAAGGTGCAAACCCAAGACCTCAAAACCTATGCTCAAAATACGCTTCAACAGCAGTATAAAGTTTTACAGGAATGTCTGAATGAAGCTGATCCTTCTAACTTTGAAAGTCTTGACCAATTGGCAATACATTTAAGTGAATTAAAATTCAGTTTCCCAGTCTTAACACAAATTTTTGATGTGAAGAATTTACAAAAATACGGCAAGGCGCTTAATGATGCACATTATGCAGCTGAACAATATCAAGTATTGTCCTCCTCATCATCCTACTTACAGCAAATAGAATTAGAAGCCAGTGACTGGTTCGCCTTAGGTTGGTTGACGGCAAAGCAAGAAATTTACGCTGAAAAACTTTTGGAAGCGACTGAACAATTCCTAGTCAGTCGAAAATTTATCAAGTCATAAAATTCAAGTCAGAACTTTTCGTCAGTGAGAAGTTCTGACTTAAAAATGATCCCAAGTTTGCATCGCCATGTGTACAACGCTTTCCAATTGTTCAAAAGTTGCACCATCACGTGCTTGTAAGCTTAGTCCTTGCAAAATCGTCATATAATAATCTGTCATTGCCTGAATATTAGTTTGTGCACTAATTACACCTGAGGCTTGGGCAGCTAATAATTTTTCTAGTAAATTCGATTTAGATAGCTGTCTTTTTTCCGAAATTGATTGTTGTATTTGTTGATTTTGAATCGAACAGTTCATTGTCGACACGACCAACATACATCCTTTTGGTTTGTCTTTCTGCACCAGTCGTTTTAGATTTTCAATCAAATAAAGTTCCATTGCTAATTTTATGGAATGTGCATGTTTAAAAATCATTTCCATCGAGCATGATTCATGCTTGAGATAATAGTCAATGCAACGATTAAAGAGCTCAGATTTATCACCATACGTACTATAAAGACTAGGTGCAGTGATTCCCATGGCGAATGTTAAGTCACTCATTGAAGTGGCTTCATAACCGTATTTCCAAAATAGTGTCATGGCTTTTTCAAGTGCTTGTTCTTCATTAAAACACTTAGGACGTCCACGCCCCTTAGATATTGATTTGGTACTATCCATTTGATTTATTGGCTTTGAACTTTCCTGCATATTCAACCCAATTAATTTTATAATGATCATTAATAAATTAATTGACCCAGATCTTAAATTCAAATATTTTATTTTTATAACAATCATTATGAAATTATTTTCAAGGAGCGTTGGTCAATGAAATCTGAATCTCATCTGACTGAAACCGCTGTTAATTCTCCATCTCCTACAAAAAATCAAGGAAATTGGTTTGCTGTTATTACACTTTCTATCACCGCTTTTATATTAGTGACCAGTGAGTTTCTCCCTATTGGTGTGCTCAATGCAATCGCACTAGATCTCAACATTTCAGTCGGTACTGCTGGCCTGTTCATTACCCTTCCAGGCGTGATGGGTGCTTTCGCAGCACCGCTTATCTCGGTCTGGGTGAAGCAACTTGATCGACGCTATTTATTAATCGCACTCACAGCGGTCATGGTCATTGCAAATTTCATTACGAGCTATTCAGAAAGTTTCACTTGGATTCTATTGAGTCGCTTTTTCTTGGGTATCGCGATAGGCGGATTCTGGGCAACTGCAATCGCCTTAAGTGGTCGTGTTGCACCTCCTCACCTACCCATCGCCAAAGCAACAGCTATCGTCATGGCTGGCGTGACTCTGGCAACTGTGCTGGGTGTTCCGGTTGGAACATGGCTAAGTGAAATTTACGGTTGGCGTAATGCCTTTATGATCACCTCGGTGATTGGTGCCATTATTCTGTTTTTTGAAATTAAATTCCTACCGAAATTACCGCCGACTTCAGCTATTCAATATAGTGATCTACCCGCATTGTTTCGAGATCCAAAAGCTCGTAAAGGGTTAATCATTGTTTTATTTATCGGATTAGCGCATTTTTCAACATACAGTTACTTGGCGCCTTTCTATAAAAATGAAGCAGGATTTGATGGTTCAACCATCAGTTCTTTACTTCTTATTTATGGAGCAGCAGGCTTCGTAGGCAATGCATTCTCCGGTTATAGCAGCAATATCAATGTCCGCTATACGCTTTTTGCTGTTGCATTGTGTTTAGCAATCGTATTCCTTACATTCCCTGTTTATGCCAAATTCTTAACTGCTGCATATATTCTTACAGCATTATGGGGTTTTGCTTTTGGTGCCTTTCCTACGACAGCCAATATCTGGATGTTTTTACATGCGCCACATGCGGTTGAAAAAGGGATGCCTCTTTTTGTCAGTATGTTCCAAATCATGATTGCAGCAGGCGCTTTATTTGGTGGTTTTATGGTAGATCACTTCAATACCAGTACCTTAATTTACAGTGTATTGATTTTTATCTCTTTAGCTGTAATTGCTGTATTCACTCATAGTCGAGGATTGAATAATCCTAAAGCTCATCAATGTACATCAATTAATTGAGTTGAGTTGAGTGTAATTTTTTACGCTCAATTCTTAAATAATTCTATGAAATATAAACTCATTTCGTTGAGTGAAATCAATTTAAGAAATTAACGCGCTAAATTCTCAACCATCATTCAAATCGATCAATGCACCAATTCGGTGACATTTGCACAAAAATGATGAATTTTTTCATGAAAAATCCGTTAATCACTCCTCCATATTATTAATTATACCTAAATTATATATTTATCATTATTTATTAGTTGGCATACAAAATGCATTCATTATGATGAGTCTATCGTTTAACGCTAGTTATTCGATTTACTTGAAAATAAAATCAAACATGAATGGTGAATACAATGAATAATTCAAATCCAACAACTTTAAAAGAACTTACATTAGATGAAATTGAAGCAGTATCTGGTGCAGGTTTAGTGACTAATTTGCTTGGTACTGTCGGCTCTCTTGTAGGATTAAAAGATCCTTTAGTGAAAATTGGCACTGGCGTAAATGAAACACTTAATGGAACAATTGATTCACTAGGATTAGGTGTATTAAAAGGTGTTGTAGACACGTTGATTTAATTTTAAAAATCTTATGAACAATAGACTTTTTAATCTTTCAAATCACTCATCAAAAGGCTCATGAATGAGCCTTTTGATTGATATCCTACAAGATTTTGAACTAGAATGCTCTATACATGGATTGTTCAGCAATACAATAATTTTCCTCTATTTATGGCATCTAAGTTCGGGGTTAATGTGAATTCTTCCGATGAGAAGCTTACTCAACCATAAGATTGGTAAATTCTGCTGCTAAACTTATATACATTCATCCCTAAAAATACACATCAAAAGCTGAACTTTTCTCACTTTGATTAAGTCATTATTTTAAAAAGTAGCAATTTCATACTCGATAATTTTCATTATATTGATAAATTAAATATTTAATTTTTAAAGGTGCGAACTTGAAGACAATTGGTTTATTAGGTGGAATGAGTTGGGAGTCGACTGATTTGTACTATCAACAAATCAATAAGATGGTTCAAACGAAATTTGGCAAGTTACACTCTGCTAAGGTTATTCTTATTAGCGTTGATTTCGCTGAAATTGAGGAATTACAACGCAAAGGATTATGGGAAGATGCAGGAATCTATTTAAGAGATCAAGCCATACAATTAGAAAAAGCAGGTGCAGATGGCATAGTACTTTGTACAAATACAATGCACAAAGTAGCAACTTATATTGAGGAATCAACCAACATACCATTTATTCATATAGCAGATGCGACAGCCATGGAAATCATGAGCCAGAAAATTACAAAAATTGGGCTGCTTGGTACTGCATTTACGATGGAACAAGATTTTTATAAAAGCAGATTGGAGGAAAAAGGACTTAAAGTAATAACACCTAATAAAGCGAGTAGAAAAATTGTTCATGATATTATTTACAACGAATTATGTTTAGGCATAATTAGCGAAGCTTCGCAAAAGAAATATATTCATATTGTCGAAGAATTAATATCTTCTGGCGCTGAAGGAATCATTTTAGGATGCACTGAGATTTGTATGCTTATAGGAGATCTAAAATTCTCAGTCCCTCTATTTGATACAACTTCTATTCATGCGCAAGCAGCTGTAGATTTTGTATTATCATAAATATTTCATAGCATAAAAATCATTCAGCTCATGCTAAAAAATATTTAACTGACATCAAAATCTATCATCAAGTACATGAATCGTTGCTCAAGACTAAATTTAATCAAATAAATACATATTTTAAAAATCGCTTTTTTTGATTGATATTCATGCCACAACAATCATCATTTAATCCTCATCGATAGAATTTAGAATGATGTTGAAATCAATAATTTCATCTGCGATTTCTGTCGCCATACGTTCATGAGAAATCATAATGACCGTTTCAACTCGCTCTTGAATAATTTTTAAAATTTTCGAACTTGTTTTCTCATCTAAGGCTGCTGTAGGTTCATCTAAGATCAGAAGCTCTGGTTGTTTTAATAATGCACGAATGATGTTTAATCGTTGTTTTTCACCACCAGAGAAGTTTTTATAAATTTCTTGTATATCATCGTCTAACTCAATTTGATTCTTTTCCAGCAAATGGAGTAAATCGAACTCTTTTAGCCAATGTTTAAGCTCCTCATCAGAATATTTGATCTCAGTATTTTGAATCAAATTTTGTCTTAATGAGCTTGAATAAACGATCGGAGTTTGGCTGACCACAGCAATCTGATCAAATATCTTTTCTGAAAATACTGAAGTGATCTCTAAATTTCTGAAGAATAGTCGCCCAGATTTGATCTTTTCTATTCCCACCAAATAATTAAGAAAACTTGATTTTCCAATACCTGTTCGACCTTGAATTAAATATATTTTTCCACACACGATATCTAAATTAAAATTTTCAATCGTCTGCTGACCTAGATCAAATGTCACATTTTGAAATGAATACGCCACCGCACTTTCTTTCTGTTCCTCAGCTGTTAGATCATTCGTACTGAATGACTCATGTTCCAATTCAAAATATTCTAGGTACTGATCAATAGCCACAATATGACCTTTCAAATGAATGATGTTTTGAGACATCATCATTAAAGGAATGGTTAAACCTATAATATAGGTACTGACTAAAACAAAATCACCTGAACTAAAATTTTGATATTCAAACATATAGACTGATAAAACCATGAATACCAAAAGAAAAAATGACACAAATAACAGTTGATATATCATGAGATACTGAAGTTTTTTATAGGTATCCTGAGTCTTTATTTTATAGTCATCAATTCTGCGGCTAAACTCTTCAAATTCGTAATATTTCGAATGACTGAGTTTGATATCATAACTTTGTTGTAGTTTTTCAATCACAAATTGATTCAGTTGATTTCGAGCACCATACATAATCGTAAAGATATCTTGTGTCTTAAAGGTAATGATGAGCGATAAAGCAACTGTACAAGCTGAGAATACGAAAAAATACACACCAAATTCAAGATTGATCGTATTTCCGAGCACATACACCATACCTAAGATTTTAAATACCGTAGGTACAATGACAAAAAATATAGTAAAAATAATTGTACCAAGTGCTTCGCTGCCACGAATTAAATTGGCATTAAATACACCGATATCTTGTTGACGTTGATCTTTTAATTTCAAATCTAGAAAATTAAATACACCAGCTTTAAGCATGGATGCATCAACATTTCTGATCATCATAGACATGGCAAAATTATTTACATTCTTCATCCCTTCATTAATAAACCAAGCGAGTGCATAAGCTACGGCGAATAAATAGAGCAGATGAATTTGAAAAAAGTCTTGAATCGAATAGTAATGATCAGGTTCACTGGTCTGGTCAATCAGCAGCTTAAACAAATACGGTAAACCAACACTCGTACCAATAATTAAAATTTGAAGTATGGCTAAAACGAAGAATACACTTAATCCATTTTCATCATGTTGACGGAATAACATCCACGCCTTTTTAAATTGTTTAATCTTTTCAGTCATCATTCTTTAAATTAGTTATTTTTCGTGATGACTATTTTAAACAATACTAATCAATAAGTTTGGATATTGATCGTAGAAGCTTTGTACTTATAAAGTAGCTAATCATTGATTCTAATGTCTAAAAACTAAGTTCAATCAGCTCAACTAACGATATTTTCCATAAATACGCCACGTGTTGTTATCCGCCAATGGATCGCTATATGAGTCATTTCGTTGCTTACGTGGTTTATCGCGAGCATCAACCAATTCGAAATGAGGCTCAACACTTAAGACAATACCATTTACATAAAAACGTGTTCTCGTATATTCACTTTGCCCATGCTGAAATACATAAGTTCTTAAATCTATAAATTCGCGATGCGCAACTAATGCAGCAGTGTCATCATGATCCAACCAACGACTCATTGCCAAAACTTGTTCAGGTTCAAACTGTCCACACTTCTCTAATACACTAGCAATACCACGAAAAGTCTTTGATTCCTTTGCACGTGTTTTGTTAATGCGAATTCGGTCTACATGAAAATAAAACAGCGGTAAATTTAGATGACTCGGTAAATGAATGGCATCTAAAACCTCGTCTTCCATAAAAGGTTGAAATAAATCTTGTGCCCTTTCGATTAGACCTGTCCACTGCTGGTAATATGCAGCAACTTGCTCTTTGCTACCATAATAAATGGGTAGACCTTCGACATTCACAAGATCGACAGGTGGCCAAATATTCTGTCTCAGTAACGCAATATCACTTTTTAAACTTTGAACTGCGATAGCATCTTGCATAGAAAGGCTCATGAAAATTACTTAGGCTATTTTTAGATTAAGTGAAAGGTTTAGTTTATGCAAGCCTTTGCCTATAATAGTGCTTGAATTAAGTTATTTATTAGGAACAATTCATGGTTCAAAAGATTCAAGCGACTGATGTCACTGAAGAAGAAGCATTGAATGCGATTTTCTTCGAACGTGCTGATGAATTTATTAAGCAAGCCAATGAATTTTGCCGTGTTGAAAAAGGTTCTACTGTTAAACCAGCCGATGCTCGTGGTCAAGTCAGTGCTGCGATGCTATTTGGTACTGCTCGTTTTAATACATGGGTTGCTGCCAATAACTTTAAAGACGGCAATGAAATGCGTGATGCTAAAGAACAAGTGATGTCTTATATCATGCAACAGTTTCATATGATGCTTGAAGATAATTATGACGAATACTGCGAACAGTTTGAGAACTACCTTCGCTTCCGTCGTAATGAAGAGTTTCATGCAAATAAACATGACCACGAACATTAAATAGATTTGCATTGTGTGCATTGGGCCTCCTTTAGGGGGCTTTTTTAATGCTTAAACTCTAATATTCAAACGAAAATGCAATTCAAAAATTGATCAATTTCTCGTATGTTATTCTTATTGATGACTCAACTAAGGATAGCGATGAATCAACTCAACTTTCCCATCGTCGATGCTCATATCCATCAATGGGATCCTTATCACACGCCGCATGCTGCCGCTTTAGCTGTTAAGCTTTTTGGAAAACATCCAAAAATATTGGATAAAGTCGTTCGTCTCGTAAAACCTAAAGATTTAATTGATACAGTAGGACTTACAGATTACATCACAGCACCCTATTTACCAGCGGATTACCACAAAGACATTGGACACTATACTGTGAGCCGTGTTGTACATGTCGAAGCCAGCTGGCATCATCAAAAAGGGACTGGCGTTGTAGAAGAAACGCAATTTATTCAGCAGCTTCCTTTTTCTCAAGAAAACATCAAATTGGCTGGAATCGTTGCAACAGCTGATCCTCGTGAAAGTAATTTCAAAAAAATTCTTAAAATGCATAAAAAGGCATCTCCGCATTTTCGTGGTATTCGAAAAATGGCTGCACATCATGAAGATGCTGGAATTCATGCATGGAACGATGATCCCCACCTCTACACTGATCGAAAATTTTTAAAAGGTTTTGAAGCCTTAGCCCAGTACAATTTAAGCTTTGATGCTTGGGTTTATTCTAGCCAGCTTAAAGATGTTATTGCTTTGGCAAAACGTTTTCCTGAGACTTCGATTGTCTTAGACCATTTGGGCACACCAGCAGGTTTATTCGGCCCAGTAGGTAAACACACAGGAATCACCCAAACTGCGCGAGACAATATCTATTTCCACTGGAAAGAAGATCTTGCAGAATTAGCTCAATGTCCGAATGTATATACAAAAATGTCTGGACTCTTCATGCCTGTTTTAGGTCATCAATTTCATACACGACGAACACTAGCATCTAAACAACAAATCATTGAATTGGTCTCTCCTATGATTATTCATGCTTTACAATGTTTTGGGCCTTATCGTGTCATGTTTGCGTCCAACTTCCCGATGGATAAAGTGAGCACATCACTCACAAATATCATTGATGCCTTTAGCGACATTGTCGCTACCTATAATTCAGATGTTGTTGAACAGATATTTTGTAAAAATGCGCAGCAATTTTATAAGCTTTAAAAAAAAAGCTCATTCACGATCGAATGAGCCTTTTTGAATCGTACATTGTGGTTCTAAGTTTTAGGCTTTGAAATCATGTCAGGTTGTGGTTTACCATACTGATCTGCCATAACTTCAACCAAAAACTCAGGTTTAATATATTTTTTGATCACTGCATCTATATCTTGCTTCGTCAGTTTTGCAAATGCCTGATCTCGCTCTAGTCTTGAAAGCTGTGTTTTATTTTGCTCAAGCTGACTGTTCAATCCACGATGAATACGGCGCTCATCCTCTAAATTCGTGACACGCTGTTTCATAATATTGGCTTTAGCCGCTTCAAGCTCTTGCTCCGTCACACCATTCTTTAATAAGTCAGTGAATACTTTATGCACACCTTGAGAAACTTGAGCTGATTTTCCTGCTGCATAATTAGCATTTACACCTAGAGCACCAGCATTGATAAAATTATCCAAACTCAAACTACTTCCAAAGCTGTAAACCAACGCATTTTTTTCACGTAACTCCATGGCAAGGCGTGATGATAATTGTGACTCGCCTAGAATATGGCTCAACACATATAATGCTTCTGCATCAGGATGATTATTACCAACTGGAATGGCAATAACCGCTTGATAATTACCAAATTGACGCTGTTCAGCCAGCGCATGAACTTTTTGAGCAGGATAATCTATATGACTGCCCTGCAAACGTTGGTATGGTTCTTTTGTCTTAGACTGACCTAAAGATGAGTTCAAATATTTCAGAATGGCTTTGTCATCAAAATCACCAGTCACCGATATTTGACCATTTTGAGTTGTAAAATACTTTTGGTACAAAGCTTTAATTTGATCATTGGTGATGGTTTCAATTTGCTGCTTTGCTAGCTCAGGTTCAAAATGATATCGCAAATCACCTGGTTCATATCGCTCTACGATTCTAGCGATAGTCAGTCCTGCAACAGTTTCAGGCTCTGTATATGGTCGATTTAATGACGACAATGTTTGCGATTTGATGAGGTCAAACTGACTTTGCTCAAATTTCGGATTATTCATAACGTCGACAATAAACTTGAAGAATTCTGGAAATTTTTCTTTCTTCGCAGATACGTTAATCACAATACCATTATCAACAGCTGAAGCAGATGCTCGACCACCCGCCTCGATTGATTTGTCTGCAATATCTTGCAGGCTATACTGCTCAGATGCTCTCAATAGCAAATAAGACATAAAGCCTAGTGCTTCACCTTGGTTTTTAAGTGATTGTGCTGTCCCAAAATTTAAAGATATCGATGCGTAAGTTTTGTCATCGCGTGTTGACGTTGGGAATAGTGCATACTGCATCCCATTTTTCAAAGTACCACGCTTGATTTTTTTCTCTAACTTTTCAACATACTGTTTGGAGTTTTTTAAGTGCTCAGCCACTTCAGCTTTATACACAGCTGGGTCTTTTAAAGGCTCTTCTAGAGTTGTCACTTGATCTAAAGTTTTTGATTCTTGCTCATGAGCGTCTAGCTCGAGTGCCTTTTTTTGATCCTCAGGCGTAGGTTGTATGTCTCCCGAAATGCGATGCTCAGCAACCAAGAATTGATTTATTGCCTGATTAACCTGATCGACATTTAAACTTTGTATCTCTGCTTGGTCTTTAAAATATTTTGTCCAATCCCCATTGGATGAAACCACATAATCACTAATGAAACCACCCACAGAAGAGGCATTGGTCATCATGCTCTCTTGACCATTTTTAATCATGTTTTTGACACGATTTAATTCTGTTTCATTAAATTGATGCTTTTTCTCAATTCCTTTTTCTAGAGACTGGGCAACTTTTTTCTCATCATGATTAGGAGCATATACTGCCCCCATAAAAACAAGATTAAAATCAGGTGTTAACCATGTCGTCGATTGAACCTGTGTGGCTGTACCTGTTTCTACAATATCTTTGTACAAATGACCACTAGGTTGCATTGTAAATAAATAAGGTGCTAAAGCGAGTGCGGTCTGTGTTTTTTGCTGGGCGCCATTGAGATAAATATTGTATTTACCTAAATCACTTCCCTTTTGCACGACAAATTGACGCTCTTTAATCTTGGTCGAATCAAGCATTGGAACTTGGGTTGACTCAGGAATTTGACGCGCAGGAATTTGATTAAAATTTTTATCCACTGCTCTCAGAATATCCGCTTTATCAAATTTACCTGCAATCACTAGAACTGCATTATTCGGTGCATACCATTGTCGGTAAAATTGATTCAGTTCCTTCATGTTGATTGACTGAAGCTCAGTTAAATCACCAATCGGTAGACGACCTAGATACTGATTTCCGTAAGCAGATTTCCAAATTTGATCCATCAATACTGAAAAAGGTTGATCCATTCGAACCTCACGCTCTCGTTTTACGATTGCGATTTCTGACGGAACAAATTTTTCCTGAAGTACGAGCTTATCCATTCGCTCTGCCTCCAGATACAACATTTCATCAATGGCTTTTTTTTCTGGACGGATGACACTCATATACTGGGTAGAATAGTAGTCAGTCATCGCATTACTCATGAGCGTATGCTGATCTAGACGACGTTGAAACTCATCTCCTTTTACATTTTCTGTGCCTTTAAACGCGAGATGCTCAAGTAAATGTGCTAAACCACCTTTACCTTGTGGGTCATTCAAAGCTCCAGTTAAATACACCATATTCATAAAAATTTTATTTTCTTTAGGTATCGGTGCCAAAATTACCCGTAAACCATTTTCTAGTTTGTATTCTTCAATATTTTGTTCAGTCTTGACCAAAACAGGTTGTGCTAAACCGCTAGAACTGACCGCAACGATCATTAAAGTAAGTGAAAGTTTTTTAAAACGAGTTAGCATTGTTCTTCCAATTATTGATATAAAAAAATTGATCACACGCCTGACAAGGGTATGATCAATAGGGTTTATGCTTTAAAGGTAAATTTCAGCTTTCATATAAAGTTTGGCATAGCCAGAAATTTCAATTCTTTGATTCTCTTTAAGTTGGCAATACAACACGCCACCTCGTTCTGAGCTTTGAAAAGCAATAAGTTCTGTTTTATTCAATTTCTCAGCCCACAAGGGTGCTAATCCTGTATGCATAGAACCTGTTACAGGATCTTCATTGATGCCTTTATGTGGTGCAAAATAACGTGCCACATAATCATATTGTTCTGATGCTGCAGTTATAGCAATATCGGGATGATCGGATGCTGTAATACAAGTACTAACCTCATATGCTTCAGCAATTGCATTAATATTGGCAAAATTAGGTTTGGCATCAAGCACATCTTGTTCACTTTCCAAGACTAAAATATAAGCTTGTTGATTTAGATAAATTTCCTTGATTGGACGATCAACCACTTCTTTTAATAACTCAGGAAACTCTTCAGTTAAATGAGGGATTCGAACAGGGAAATTCATTGTAATTTTTCCATCATCTTGTCGAGTGATGGTAAAAATTCCTAAATCTTTGACATGAAATTTAATTTTTTTCGCTTGAGTATACTCATTAAAAAGTACATAACTGCTCGCTAAAGTGGCATGACCACAAAAATCGACTTCAACTTTAGGTGTAAACCAACGGATTTCATAATTTTCATCATCAATAATTTTAACAAAAGCCGTTTCAGCCAAATTATTTTCAAATGCAATATTTTGCATGAGTGATGTATCAAGCCATTCTTCACTGACAACTACAGCTGCAGGATTCCCCTTAAACAACGCTGTAGTAAAGGCATCAACTTGATACATTTTCATAAATACACCCTAATATTTCCAAACTTCTAATTGAGAATAATAATCTTTTATCATTTCAAATCATAGATTAATTTCAATCTTGACTATAAATTATTGCTTCACAAAGATTCGTTCATCAACTGTATATTTCTAATGATCTTCCATAAAAAAACCCTCACATGAGGGTCTTTTGCTATTTACGCTTTTTGAGCGCTCTCTTTAAATCTTTTAACTTAGATTCATGCTTAGAAATTTTCTTAAGTCTCGATTTAATTTGATCTTTTAAATCTTTAATTTTTAACTTGGACTTATTCGCCATATCTTATCTTCCTCGTGTCATTCACTTTAAATTGTTAATGCTTGAATTTACTGACAAGAATGGGCATTCATCCCTAAATTCCCATTCAATTCATGATTAATGGATTAACGATTTTGTTGATCTAAATCAGATTGCTGTTGTGATTGTTGACGGGACTGTTGCTGATTCTGCTGCTGTTGATCTTGTTGCTGTTGCTGCTGATTGGGTTGCTGTTGATGTGGCTGTTGACCTTGTTGACGTTGCTGGTGATTTTGTTGCTGTTGCTCATTTTGATCTTGATTGTATTGATTACTCATTTCATATCTCCATGATTATCAGATTTTGATACTGATCTTGAATTCTTTTTCACTTGAATTAGACCAATACAAATAACCATAACCCTTTTGCACGAAACTGCGAGCATAGAGCTGTATCAAAATACTGCATCGTAACTTCCATTGTGTAAGCTATTTAAATTTCAGAGGATTAAAATTGATATATGTTACGAGGCTTACAAGGCTCTCTCATTTGTTTACTTGTATTAACGAGACTTATTCCTCTGGTTTTAAATCTGTTTTTAAATATGGATATGGATTTGTAGCACCACTCGTTAAATAAATCCCATAATGTAAATGTGGAGGTGTATTGATCGCATTGCCAGTATTTCCCACATATCCTAATACTTCACCGACTTCAACCCAGTCACCTTCTTGGATGTGTGCTGCATATTCATCTAAATGTGCATAGTAATGGCGACTTAACTGAGGTCCTACCACCCAGACGACTTTACCTCCCAAACTATTTGTGCCGATACGACTTACAATACCTTGTGTAGCACTCAATACAGGCGTACCTCGTTTGGCAAAAATATCAATTCCTTGATGTGTACGACCATTTGAACGTGCCGCGCCCCAAGTATCTGCTAATTGAGTTACTTTGACTCCTTCAACAGGTATCGCTAATGGCACTGTCAACGCTTGCTGTTGAAGTTTCCAGTACAAATATGGATATTGTATTCCTGCTGTTTCGCCCGAAGTTGGGGGCTGACAAGCAGTAAGCATCCAACTGATTGCAATGAGTAATCCAATAATCCTTTTTTTCATATACAACCTAACATCTTAAATTGAGTTAAATTTTAGCGTCTGATCGACGTTTGCATTGTATTGTTTAAATTAAAAGCACTTGTCAGAAACCAATAAAAGCCTGCTTATATCGATTAAATCGTCAGAATTACATATTTTTTTTGATCAATACGATACTTTCTTTTTTGAATCACGCATAATAGTCACCAATTCCCCGATTTATTTTGTTTGACTTCAATGATCGAATCCTCAGATCAATTCAGGATGTTCATAAATTCTTGATAAGTCAGACCTTTCACTATTTGCACATTATTGAAGTTTTTATATGAAAATCGTCATTCTCAATAAACCTTATGGCGTTCTCTCCCAGTTTCGTAAAGACGAAGCGCATATGACAATGTCTGATTTCGTTGACGATCCGACATTACGTCTTGCTGGACGTTTAGACATGGACTCTGAAGGTCTAGTGTTTTTAACCGACCATGGTGGTTTAAATCAGTTCATTACCAACCCTGCCAATAAGAAATTTAAAACTTATTTGGTTCAAGTTGATGGTGATGTGACTGAAGAGGCTTTAGAACAGCTTCGTAAAGGTGTAGAGCTTAAAGACGGTATGACTCTACCCGCAAAAGCTGTAAAAGTTGAACAGCCTGAGTGGTTATGGGATCGTGATCCTCCTGTTCGTTTCCGTGCTTCTGTACCTACTTCTTGGGTTGAAATTTCGATTTGCGAAGGTCGTAACCGCCAAGTTCGACGTATGACTGCAGCAGTAGGTTTCCCAACTTTACGTCTTATTCGCACTAAAATTGGATCAATAGACTTAGTACAGATGGGTCTTGAATCTGGCGAAACTAGAGAAATTGAACCATTACTTTATCCTGACTTTCAAAATGTTCCTGCAGAAGAGCCATACCGCTCACGCTCTTATGTGAAGAAACCGGGCGGTACAGGTGGCAAACCGATTAATAAGAAAGTCAATAAAGATGGTACTAAGAAAAAATCGGGTACTAAACGTATTTGGCAAATGGAAGAGCATGAGAAACCACGTCGTAAGACCAATGGTACTACTCGCCCAAATACAAAAGCTCCACGTGGACGCGCACGCTAAGCTCAAGCTATTGTATAAAAAAGTAAAAAGGATGCGATTGCATCCTTTTTTTATACATAAATTAACTTAAATAATCTCTCATTTTAAGTACACTTTTTCGATTATTTGCTTATTGTGAGTTGATACTTATGAAAAAATTTACGCTTGCTCTTTCAGGTTTTGCATTCTCAACATTCACTTTGGCAAATCCTTTAAGTGTTCATGTGCTTAATCAAGAAACTGGTCTTCCGTCTTCTAATATTGCAGTTACCCTTGAAGCGCAGCAGGGTGAAAAATGGATAAAGCTCAACGAAGCTAAAACGGATGAAAATGGTCGTATCAAGGCTCTATATCCAGCCGAAACAGATCTTCAAAAAGGTGTTTACAGAGTAACTTTTAAAACTGGCGACTGGTTTAAAGCAAACAACAAGCGTACTTTTTTTCCAGAAGTGCCAGTGGTTTTTTTGATTGATGGTAGTTTAGATCATTACCATATTCCGTTGTTGTTAAGTTCATATGGTTATTCAACCTATCGAGGGAACTAATGTTTTTTTGTTGATCATTTATGACACAAATTTAGCTCACATTATGTGAGCTTTTTTATTTCTTTATTAATTTTAAAAGTTTAATTATCCTATTCAAAAGAATAAGGATTTCTTATGAACATAAAAAAAGCTTTCCTAAAGGCTATTACGCTGCTTTTATTTTATCAATTCTTTACTACTTCTTTTATGCATTGAATGAAAACAAGTTATCTCACTATTGTGATAACTATATTTGTCTTGAAATCTTATCTTTAGCTGAATTTCTTGGGATAATCACAGCTTGGATCAGCCTATATTTCGTACTGAAGTCCCTAGAATCATGGAAAGATGCCTATAAATTCCATAGAGCAATTGAAACTTTATCCAAGTTTGAAGAACTCAAGATTATTTCAAATCAATATCACACCATCTTATACCAATTAAAAAACTCACTCATCCGCGCTAAAGGTTATGAATTACACAACTCATTTAATTTAGAAGAGCAAATTTATGAAGATAAATTCAATAATCTGTATTACTACGACAAATTAATAAATCTTCAACAGTGGCTCAATCAAGAAAAAAATGTGAACAAGCATAAAAATTTTAAAGAAGTTTTAAGAACTTTTGAAACTGCTATAGATTCTGCTCATAGACTTGTTTCAGAAGCTCATTCGAGTGAGGTAAATTATGGTCAAAATTACGCTACAGAAACCGACGTAAACAGAAGAAAAGAATCTATAAAAAAGGTTCAAATTGCTTTTGAAAAATACTCAAAAGACAAAACAATATTTGAAAAGCGTTTGGAAGATCTAAGACGAGAACTGGAGTTATGAAAAACCCATAGCTAAGCATGGGTTTTTCATGAATTTTCTAATCTAAGCAAATTAAGCTTTAAGCCATTTCTCAACTTTAGATTGATCGGAAACATTAAGTTCTACTTCAGGGAGTTCACTACCACCCGATTGAACTTCAAATTGCATTAATTCATCACGACGGAAAGCATGCACATTAAAAGTACCTTCCAATTTTGCATACTTGTCGAGTTGTTTAGTGGTCGCCTTTAAACCATCAACTGCGATGATAATATCATGAGCAGAAAGCCCAGCTTTAACACCAGCGCCATCACGACGAGCAGACTGAATTAATACACCTTCAGGTTTATCTACAAGTTTTAAACCAAATGGTAAAGATTTATCATGCTTTAAAACATAGTCTAAGCCAAATTCAGGGAACAATTGATCAAGCGGTAACTCATCCGTGGTATTAATCAAATGGTTAATTTGTTCAGACCAATCATCACCTGTTAATTCTTGGCATAGTTCATAGATGGTACGTTCATGAACCTGTATACCCTGTTGCGCATTTTCATACAGCTTACGCATCAATGCATCAAGACTTGAACCTCTTAAACGTAAACCTAAATCTAGACACAGCGCTACTAAGCAACCCTTGTTATAGTAACTTGTGCCAGCATTGTTAGAGTTTTCATCTTGACGATAGAATTTGACCCATGCATCAAAACTTGACTCTGCAACAGTTTGAACAAAACGACCTGGATTTTGCAAATAACGATCGATCTGCGCCTTTAACAACTTCAAGTAAGATTCCTGAGAAATCACACCACTACGAAGTAGAATTAAATCATCATAGTAGGACGTAAAGCCTTCAAAAATCCATAACAAAGAGGTATAGCCTTCTTTGTCTAAATCATAATTCACAAAATTTTCAGGGCGAATAAATTTCACCAACCATGAATGAAAATATTCATGGCTACACAACCCTAAGAAACGCTGATAATCAGCGGAAGGTTCAACGGATTCATTGGACTTAGGTAGATCATCACGTGGAGAAATCAAACTCGTTGAGTTCGGATGCTCTAAACCACCATAACTATTACCCGTCGCGATGGTCATAAATGTGTAGTTTTCGAAAGGTGCCGAACCAAACATCGATATTTCTGTCGCACAGATTTTCTCAATGTCTTGTTTCATACGTTCGACATTCATCGCATGTTTGCCAGAAACCACAAACTCATGTGGAATACCATTTGCTTCAAAAGCAAAACGAGTTTGATCTGCAAGCTCAAATGGTGAATCAATCAATTCAGCGTAGTTTTTTGCCTTAAGCGTATAGCGACCACGCACTAAACTTTTAGATGTCAATCCTGTAGCGAGTTGGAAATGTTTCAATTCATCTGGCAAAAATAACTCAACTTCTACCGCTTTATCTTCTTGTCCTTCTAAACCTAAACACGCACAAGCAGGATTCACATATAAGCGTGTTTCATCAACATAAGCACCACGTACTGAGAGGTCGTATGCATAGACGTCGTACTCAACCGTAATCAGCTCAAAATCAGTATTAAATAACTGCCACTTATTTTTTTCATTTTTACGAATCTTGAGTATTCGACCATCTTCATCATAGGCACGAACAGACTCAATATGTTTAGAAAACTCTCGAATGAGATAACTTCCAGGAATCCAAGTTGGCAAGCTCAATACTTGAGTTGGTTGAGCAACGAAACGAACAGTAACGTGAATGAGATGCTGACGAAAGTCGTCAAATTCGATCTGATAATGCAACATAATGTCTTAATTGAGAAACTATAGAACCAACTTGTATTTAGATTAGCATTTTTTTACTTGGAGTTGCGCGATTCGTATTAATTGTCTACAAATCTGACTAGAGTTTCAGAAAAAAAAGGCATAGCATGCGGTGTGCTTGATGATCTATGCCATTGGATTGGCTTATATAGGTAAACCCGTTGAAACTCTACTCTGCTCTACTCATAATTTTTAGTTTTTTTATAGTAAATATCACACATGCTTCCTTGTTCGAAGTTGCACCAGAAAGTTTAGAAGCTGAAGCATGGACTGTCTTAGATCCACAATCAGGTCAAGTCATTACTGAACACAATAGCCATGTCCAACGTGCACCAGCTTCGTTAACCAAAATGATGGTGGCTTACATCGCGCTGAAAGACATTCAAGCGGGTAAAATTAGCAAAAATGAAGTTATTACTGCCACACCAGTTGTCAATGTAGTTCAATGGGATGAGTCTCAGATGTATCTGAAGCCGACTCAACAAATTACGATTGATCAGCTTTTAGCAGGCTTAATTATCATGTCTGCCAACGATGCTGCTGTCACATTGGCTGAACGAATTTCAGGATCAGTGCCTGCATTTGTTCAACGCATGAATCAAGAAGCCAAAGCACTTGGCATGAAAGATACAAACTTTGCCAATCCTGCGGGCATTACAATGGATATGCACTATTCAACAGCGCATGATTTAGCCGTGCTCGCACAAGCACTCACCAATGAAACACCCGATTACCTTGACTACTCGAAACAGCAAAGTTTTACTTACAATCAGCATTTTCACCGTGCAACGAATATCTTACTAAAACAAGATGCTACTGTTGATGGTTTAAAAACAGGGTTTACTCGTGCTGCAGGCTATAACCTTGCACTTACAGCCAACCGACCAACTCAACAATTTGAGCTCAATCAAAGAAGACTTATTGTTGTGGTACTCGGTGCTCAAAGTGGCTTCAAACGCGCAGAAATCGCACATCAACTTTTAAACCTATCCTATGCCTATACACGCAATGAAATTGCAATTAAAAATAAGCAACTAATTGCTGAACTCCCTGTAGTCGCATCTACCTTAAAAATGTTCAGAGTCGAAACTAAAAAGCCAAGTATCGTGACGACCTCTTTGTATAACGCGAATCAAATGATTGATATGCGTAATTTTGACAATCAAACTCATCGTTTGATTCAAACAGATGCTTTTGGATTCATTTCAGCTCTTGAGCCTTTACAGCAAACTCAAACGCATATGAACGTCGAGCTACTAACACAATCATTAACCGCACCTATAGCGCAAATTCAGCAGTTGGCACGTATTCATATCTATCAAAATAATCGACTCATTCAAACGGTATTGATTGAGGATGAACTTCAAATTGATGAAGCATCATGGTTTGAAAGTATTTTGAATTGGTTTAAACAATTATTTAGTTTCGGATCTAGCAGTGCAAATCAAGCAAAAATCTATCCTTTAAACTGATTGCAGTTTTTTATTGTAAATCTGTAACTTGTAATACAAAAAGAATAATTCTTTAAAAAAGAGATGGCATATTAACCCCCATCTCTTTTTTATTTATGACGCTATAAAAATAGGAATATTAAATGTCGAATCTTCATCATATTGTCATTGTGGGTGGTGGTGCTGGTGGCTTAGAACTAGCAACACAACTGGGTGACACGCTGGGCAAATCTAAAAAAGCAAAAATTACATTAGTTGACCAAAAGCTTACACATATTTGGAAACCACTTTTACATGAAATTGCAGCAGGTACGCTAAGCCCTAGTGATGAAGAAACAAACTATTTTGGTCATGCTGCGAAACATCATTATGAGTTTGTATTGGGTAAATTTGAACAATTAGATCGTGAAGCCAAGACCATTCAGTTGCTCAAACCTGTTGCATCGACCTATGACCAATCGACTGATCATTTAACGCTAAGTTATGACACTCTTATTCTAGCGGTTGGTTCGGTTTCCAATGATTTTAATACTTCAGGTGTGCAAGAACATTGTCACTATTTAGATAATCCAAAACAGGCCGAACAGTTCCAGCAGCATCTACTTCATCTTTATATCGAAGCTCAAAATAACAATGACCATCGTGAGCTGCATATTGGCATTATAGGTGCAGGTGCAACAGGTGTTGAGCTTGCAGCTGAATTAGTTCAAGCCAAACAAAACTTCTTTAAATACGGTCTTAATAAAATTGACCCTAAAAACGTCAAAATTTCACTAATTGAAGGCGCGGATCGTATTCTACCGGCTCTTTCTGAAAAAATGTCAGACCACAGCACCAAGCAGCTTAAGCGCATGAATGTGGATATTTTAACGTCTAAACGTGTCGAAAAAGTCGATGCAGATCAAATTTACTTTAATGATGGAAGTTCAATTCCAGCACAATTAAAAGTTTGGGCTGCAGGCATTAAAACTCCAGCAGTGATTCAAAAGCTAGAAGGCTTCGAAAAAGATCGTATGGGTCGCTTACACGTATTTGCAACACTCCAAACAAAAGCAGATCCGAATGTTTTTGCTTTCGGTGATTGCGCATCCTGTATTTTAGATGCCCGTGAAACAGCTTTAGGACCGCGTGCGCAAGTTGCAAGTCAACAGGCTGCTTTCCTCGTTGATGCAATGAAAGCGCGAATTTCAGGAAAATCACAACCGATGTTCAATTTTTCTGACAAAGGCTCACTTGTATCTTTAAGTGAGAATAAAGCAGTCGGTGAATTACTTGGTCAGGTCAATGTTCAAGGATTTGTGGCGAAGTCGATGTATGTATCTCTTTACCGACTGCATCAAGCCACGATTTATGGTTATGCACAGGCAGGGTTACTCACAGCCAAAGATTTTGTGACCAGAAAAATAGCACCTAAAATCAAATTGCATTGAAAAATCTAAAAGACGCCCCAATGTAATATTTAAGCGTTATAAATTATCGAAACTGCATTTTTTTTAGAAAATTGTCTACAAAAATTGGTTTTCACTTTATGATGTACCCTTAAAATATTTGAATGGATCATTAACATGACAGTTATTGCAAATGACCTTGTGGTTTTATTTAACTATAAATTGACTAATGCAGAGGGTGAAACTCTCGATCAATCTCAAGGTGAACCACTTGCATATTTGCAAGGCGCTGGCAACATTATCCCTGGCTTAGAAAAAGCAATGTTAGGTAAAACGACTGGTGACAAATTCACAGTAACGATTCCTGCTGCTGAAGCTTATGGTGAGTACAACACTGATTTAGTTCAAGAAGTACCTAAACAAATGTTCCAAGGCGTAGACAACATCGAAGCTGGTATGCAATTCCAAGCGCAAACTGATGATGGCGTTCAAATTGTGACTGTTAAAGCTGTTGAAGGCGAAAACGTAATCGTTGATGCTAACTTCCCACTTGCTGGTCAAGACTTAACATTTGATGTTGAAATCGTTGAAATCCGTGAAGCAACTCAAGAAGAGTTAGATCACGGTCACGTTCACGGTGTAGGTGGTCACCACCACTAAAATCTACGGATTTTAGGACAAAAAGGTGAAGCTTCTGCTTCGCCTTTTTTTTATGCAAAAAATTACAATGCTTAACGATTTAAATGATTCAAATTCTTATAATTTCCTGAGGATATTTGGATATTAATCATATGAATCTCATTTGGTTTCGTCAGGATTTAAGAGTTAGGGACAACACGGCGTTAATGGAGGCAACCCAGCATGGGAATACTTGTGCAGTGGTGATACTTTCGCCTGAACAATGGAAATTGCATGATGATGCAGTGATTAAAATTGACTTTTATCTTCGCCAACTTAAGTCACTTGAAATTGAGTTAAAGCAATTCAATATCCCACTTGTAGTGGAAATCGTTCCCCAATGGGACGATGTACCAGCTAGATTATTAACTTTCGCAAATAAATATCAAGTTACTGTGATACACGCCAACATTGAAATCGGCGTGAATGAGTTACATCGTGATGCACAAGTGCAGACCTTATTAGAATCGCATCAAGTAACTGTCGAGTATTATCATGACCGCACAATTTTCCCACTTGAATCAATTCGTAATAAGGCGCACCAGCCTTATCAAGTTTTTGGTGCTTATAAACGTGCATGCTATGAAATCTTGAATATCTCTGTTCCTCAACCACTCCCTGTACCTAAAGTACAGCCTCATGAGCTTATACAACGCTTTCATACCTCCAAAATTCCATCGATACATGATTTTTATCCTGATGCTCAGATTAAATATCAATGGCCTGTTGGAGAGTCATTTGCACTACAAATGCTCGAGAAATTTGTTGATGAGAATTTAGAGACGTACAAACAACAACGCGACTTTCCAAACATTGATGCAACCAGTCAATTATCACCGTATTTAAATCTAGGAATTATTTCGATTCGACAATGTTTGGCTGCAATTTTTAGTCGCTCAAATGGCAATTTTCATCTCTACTCTGATGGTCAACAAACTTGGTTAGATGAGTTATTATGGCGAGAATTTTATCAACATATCCTGTTTGACTTTCCAAGATTATCGAAATATCAACCATTCAATTTAAACACGTCTAATGTGCCATGGCGTGACGCACCCGATGAATTAAATGCTTGGAAGTTTGGACAAACTGGGATTCCAATTGTGGACGCTGGAATCCGTCAAATGCTTGAAACAGGATGGATGCACAATCGTGTCAGAATGATTGTCGCCATGTTCCTTAGTAAGAATTTGCTCATCGACTGGCGTAAAGGCGAACAATGGTTTATGCAACATTTGATTGATGGAGATTTAGCGGCAAATAATGGTGGCTGGCAATGGTGTGCTTCAACAGGTACAGATGCTGTACCTTATTTCCGTATTTTCAACCCCATTAGTCAATCACAAAAATTTGATAGTCAAGGTAATTATATTCGCAAATGGGTACCTGAATTAGCTCATCTTGATGCAAAAATCATTCATGAGCCTTATGCTAAAAATCCGAATCTTAAACTCAATTATCCAAAACCTATTGTTGATTTAAAGATGAGTCGACAGCGCGCATTAGCTGCTTTCAAATCAGCCTAACGAATGCTCGTTCTAAATTTTGTTTGGCTTGATTTTCTAAAGTGTCATGAAAATATGCTGTTTTATAAATGGATTCCATTTGATAAAAGCTATTAAGAACTTCATTTCGTTTTAATGTATAAATTTCAGAGGGTACCCAACTGAATTCTTGATGAATTTGCTGCTGATATTCTTCAAAACGTTTGGCGTTTGAACCGAGAATTGCAAGATCAATATCAAGTAAATAGTTAAGATCCGAATCAGATGCACAACGATGCTCTTTGGTCGCTAATATCCACTGATAAATTTTCTCACATCTCCTCATCTCCATGTGGGGAGATATGATGTTCAGCATCAGATCAGCACTTTGTTGTTCATTATCGTGTGCCTTAGGCTCATATATTACATCATGAAACCAAAGAGCTATAGAGACTGATAAAGGATCTTTTAAATTTGGTAGAACCAATTGTAAGTGATCCATACATTCAACGATATGCTGCACTGTATGATAATGCCGATGAGGCTCACTGTAATGAACTTCTAATCTATCAAGAATAGATATGGAATCCTCTGAGGATAGTTCAAGCTGTTGTGCAGTAGCGGCCCAGTATCTTCTCAACTGTTTTAAATATGAATCAATCATCAGACACCCTGCCCAGCTACCGCCTATTTATTTTCAAGCAGCCTGCTCATCACGTTTAAATACGAGCTCACCTTTCAAAGAACTTTCAGCATCGAAATAATAGCCATCCGTATTGAATGATTTAAGATCATCCACAGTATTAGGTTTATTTTCGATAATATAACGTGCCATCAATCCACGCGCTTTTTTTGCATAGAAACTTATTACTTTATATTTTCCATTTTTCTGGTCTAAAAATACGGGCTTGATAATTTCAGCTTTAATTTTGCTTTCTTTCACCGATTTATAATATTCATCGGATGCGATATTGACCAATAAATCACTCTTGGCTTCTGATAAATCTTGGTTGATCAATTGGGTAATTTCATCTCCCCAAAATTCGTAAAGATTGTGACCGCGTGGATTTGCTAATTTCGTGCCCATTTCTAAACGATAAGGCATCATCAAATCCAGTGGTCGAAGTAATCCATAGAGACCCGATAGCATTCTTAAATGGCATTGAGCATATTCTAAATCAGCTTGCGTAAGCGAATACGCATCCAGACCTGTATAAACATCGCCCTTAAAGGCAAATATTGCTTGGCGTGAATTTGATAAATCAAAGTCTGATTGCCAATCTCTAAAGCGTTCCACGTTAAGATTCGCAATTTTTTCACTCACACTCATTAATTTGGCGATTTCTGAAGCAGACAGTTTACGACTTACGTCTATAAGCTGTTGTGAGTGGTCAAGCAATCTTGGTAAAGTATGTTCATCAGTTGGAAGTGTAGATTCATAATCTAATGTCTTAGCAGGAGAAATTAAGGCAAACATAGAAACCTGATCAAAAAACAATTAATCAAACTATAACAGTAGACTTATTTTATTTCCAATTGTGTTTTTTTTAATTATTGACGTTAAAATATACGATTCTCCTGCACGTTAATCGGTATTTTTATGTCTGAACAAATGTTCATTCAAGGCCCTGTTGGCAAAATTGAGGTTTTTGTAGATTATCCTCAGTCTGAAGTAAAAGGATTTGCGGTCGTTTGTCACCCTCACCCGCTTCAAGGTGGTACTCCTCAGCACAAAGTTCCCACTCTGCTAGCTCAAATGTTCCTTGAGCGTGGTTATATCGTTTATCGTCCAAGTTTCCGTGGATCAGGTCAAAGTGAAGGGGTTCACGATGAAGGATTTGGTGAAACAGAAGATATTTTAGAAGTCATTCGTCAAGTACGTGCAAAACACCTTACATTGCCTTTCTACGTTGGAGGCTTTAGTTTTGGTGCACACGTTATGGCGAAGGCATATCATGCACTACCTCAAGAAATTCAACCTGAACAAGTCATTCTATGTGGTTTACCAACAGCCACAGTTGCTGGTATCCGTCACTATGTTACTCCAGCAATTAAAGGTGATATTCTGTTTATTCATGGTGAGGCAGATGAAGTCACTTTATTATCCGATTTGATTGAATGGGCAAAGCCTCAGCGCCATATTATTACAGTGCTACCTGGTGCTAATCACTTCTTCACAGGTTATTTGAAGCAACTTCGCGTCGCGATCACTCGCTTCCTTACGGCTTAATATAAATATTACGTGTTTCAGAAAAACCCAGTGTAGATTCTTTACATTGGGTTTGTTTTATTCCTCGTTAGGATTTCCATTCTAGCGACTGGAACGACTCATCCTCTCTTAATGTCTGCTCTACTGCTTGCGCAAGTTGTTTAATCACACTCTGCGTCTCAATTTTTTGAAACCAATCCTGTTCCTCATCTGCATGCGCACTTATTTCACATACAAAATGTCCTTCGCCATCTGGTTGATTACAGTTCACCCCTAAAGCGATTGGGTGATCAGAGACACTGACTTCTAATTCATGCGGATTCGTAGTTTGAGTGTGAAATCCATGTTGCACCAACTGTTCAGATAACAATGCTGTAACGTAAGTTTGTGCATTATCATGAGAATGACTTGAATGAGCCTTAGCGTATTTCGTTTGATCAACTAAAAATTGTAATTTTTTCATTTCCTCATCCAAAGGCTTTTTAATTATATAGAATTAGAATAAGCAATATAAACAAAACAGCCAAGCTTTTGCTTGGCTGTTTGAAAAGAAATATACAAATCTTTGGTCGTATTATTCACTAACTTGAATAGATAGACCCGCTTGTTCAGTGAGTTGAGTAAATGTTGGGAAACTTGTTGCAACGGTTTCAGTTCCCACAATTTTAATTGCGCCTGAAGTACGCAGACCCGCAATGGAGAAACTCATGGCAATACGATGATCATGATGAGACTCAATTTCACCACCTGTAAAGATAGCAGACCAATCACCAGACTTACCTTTACCTTCAATAATAATACCGTCATCCGTAGGCGTACAATCAACACCCATGGTTTTCAATCCATCAGCCATCACTTGGATTCGATCAGACTCTTTTACACGAAGTTCAGCTGCACCAGTTAACACTGTTTGACCTTCAGCACAAGCTGCAGCAATAAATAATGCTGGGAATTCATCAATCGCTAAAGGTACTTGATCTTCAGGCATGTGGATGCCTTTCAAAGTACGAGTGCCACGAATTCGAATATCAGCGATTGGTTCACCACCTGCAATTCGTTCATTCTCGACTGAAATATCAGCCCCCATTTGCTTCAAAATTTCGATCACACCAGTACGAGTAGGGTTAATACCCACTGCCTCAAGTGTTACATCTGAATTTTCAGTAATGGCAGCACCCACCATAAAGAACGCAGCAGATGAAATATCTGAAGGCACTTGAATATTCGTGCCAACTAACTTACCACCACCTTTTAAAGAAATACGGTTACCTTCAGTTTTCACATCATACCCAAATGCACGTAACATACGCTCAGAGTGATCACGTGTAGGTTCTGGCTCAGTCACCGACGTTACACCTTCTGCCCATAAACCAGCGAGCAGAATGCCAGACTTCACTTGTGCAGAAGCCATTGGTAAATCGTAATGAATACCTTTAAGTTGCTGATTACCTGTGATCGATACTGGCGGTGTGCCACGCTCACCTGTTGTTTGAATTTGAGCACCCATTTCACGGAGTGGCTTTGCAATACGTTCCATGGGACGTTTGCTCAACGATGCATCACCAGTCATTACTGAGTCAAATTTTTGCGCAGACAACATCCCTGACAGAAGACGCATCGAAGTCCCAGAGTTACCCATATAAAGCTCACTTGCTGGAGCTTTAAGGCCATACATTCCTACACCATGAATCGTGACTTCACCATTTTTTGGACCTTCAATATTTACACCCATATCACGGAATGCTTGAAGTGTTGCTAAGGCATCTTCACCTTCTAAGAAACCAGTAACATGGGTTGTACCTTCAGCGATCGCACCAAACATGATTGAACGGTGTGACACAGATTTGTCACCTGGCACGCTAAATTTTCCAGAAAATGATTTAGCACCCGGCAGAATAGTAAATTGCTGTGTCACAGTTTTGTTCTCCATTAAAGGTTTCTTGGCAAGCATATGGTTAAAATGTTGGCGTGCTGCTTGAGCATGCCCAAGCAATCCCATGAGTGCTTTTGAATCTTCGTTTTCAATGAGCTGTCGAATATGAGCCAATTGGTTCTCAAAGCCATCAACAGCATTCAAAATCGCTTTTTTATTGGCAAAGAATATGTCATGCCACATTTGTGGATCACTCGCCGCAATGCGAGAAAAGTCTCTGAAACCACCAGCTGCATAGCGGAAAATGTCCAGATTATCTTCACGATTTGCCAGTTGCTCAACCAAATTGAATGCCATTAAATGTGGCAGATGACTTGTATGCGCAAGCACTTCATCATGCTTTTCCACATCCATACAAATTACTTCAGCTTGAGCAGCTTGCCATAACTGAATTAGTTTTTGCACTGCCCACTCAGCACTTGTTGCTAACGGCGTTAATATCACTTTGTGGTTAGCAAATAAATCTACTTTACCTGCATGAACACCAGTATGTTCAGCACCAGCTATTGGATGCCCTGGAACAAAACCTGCGGGTAACTGCTCACCAAAAACCGCAATTGCAGCCTCAACCACATTGCCTTTGGTACTGCCCACATCTGTAATTATGGTATCAGGAGTAATCACAGATTTGATCGAGTTTAATACAGATTGTGTAGCTCTCACGGGTAAAGCAAGAACAATTAAATCTGCATCAACCACTGCATCTTTGGCATCAGCATATCCGTCACTAATCAAACCTAAAGCTTTAGCATCTTCTAACGTTTGAACAGATCGCGTAGATGCCACAACATTTTCAGCAAGACCATGTGCTTGAATGACACGTGCTAAACTTGATCCAATCAATCCTAGCCCAATAAATGCAACTTTTTTAAATAAAGGTTGAGACATATCTAAGTATCAACTCTTTTTAAAGTACCGCAATCGGGTATGAACCAAGAACACGGATTTCTTTGACTAATGGACGAATTTCTTCGACAGCCGCACGTACGTTCTCTTGTTCGATATGCCCTTCTAAATCGATAAAGAATACATAAGCCCATTTTTCAGGCAATGCAGGTCTTGTTTCGATACTGGTCAAGCTAATGTTATGTTTAGCGAACGGCGCTAAAATTTCTAATAACGCACCTGCACGGTCATGTGCAGAGATCAATAAAGAAGTTTTATCATTACCACTTTGTGGTACTTTTTCACGCCCAATAACTAAGAAGCGTGTTGTATTTTCTGGATTATCTTCAATATTGCTATGTAAGATTTCTAAATCATATAAGCTCGCAGCTGTTTCAGATGCGATTGCCGCAGAATGCCATTCATTACGGATACGGCGAGCAGCTTCAGCATTCGAACTCAAAGCCACACGTTCAACACCTGGATAATGAGCATCGAGCCAGCCACGACATTGAGCTAAAGTTTGTTGATGCGCATAGATTTGTTTAATGCTGTCTTTACGCGTATTTGAAGAAATCAAAAATTGATGATGAATACGTAATTCAACTTCACCAATCACATTTAAATGTGACGCTTTAAAACAATCAAGCGTGTGGTTAACCACGCCTTCGGATGAGTTCTCAACAGGAACTAAACCATAATGTGCACTGCCTGCTTCGACTTCACGGAACACTTCATCAATTGTAGGAAGTGGGCGCACAACCGCATCATGTCCAAAATGCTTCAGTACTGCCGAATGGGTGTAAGTTCCTACTGGACCAAGGAAAGCAATGCTTTGTGGTGCTTCTAAAGCAAGACATGCAGACATAATTTCTCTAAACAAACGCGCCATCGTCACGTCAGATAAAGGACCTTCATTACGCTCCATCACATTACGCAAAACTTGTGCTTCACGCTCAGGACGATAAAACATTGGATTTTCTTCAGAAGCAAATTTTGCTTTTGCTACAGCTTCAGCAAGTCGTGCTCGACGGTTAATCAGTTGTTGGAGTTGTTGATCTACTGAGTCGATATCTTCGCGGATTTTAGCTAAGTCTAAAGAATTCGTCGTGTTTTGATCATCGTTGATCATTGTAATGTCGCCTTACAGAATCAGTTATGTAAACAGTATAACAATAGTTAGCTTTCAAATGTTAAGCAACCAAACTTTATGGCAATAAGACTTAAAAATATACAGTTGAAATAATCATCAATCCAATATGCGCTATAAATTAGAAAAAAGACAAGAATATTGAATAGGATAGCTTTAATCTTTTTTTAAAATCAGTGCGTTCTATAAGTTTTAAAATTGAAAACACATTCGAATACATCTCGCTTGTATTCATCAAGCGAGATGTAAATACGGATAAAAATTAACGTCCTAGCATGCCACGTGCTACGATTTCTTTCATGATTTCGTTGGTTCCGCCGTAGATTCGTTGAATACGTGCATCCACAAAGAAGCGTGAAATAGGATATTCCGTCATATAGCCATAGCCACCAAAAAGTTGCAGTAGGTTATCCGCCACTTTCATTTGCATATCTGTACTGAAACTTTTTAATGCAGCTGCTGTTTCAACATCCAATTTCCCTTCTTTATACAATGCTAGGTTTTGATTATAAAAAGCAGCCGTAGCCAGTTCATCGATTTTCGCTTGTGCTAAAACAAAACGAGAATTTTGGAATTGTCCAATTTTTTGACCAAAAGCCTGACGTTCTTGGACATATTGAACTGTCACATCAATTGAACCTCGAATTGCTCCTAATGCTGTCGCAGCAATCGCTGTCCGCTCACGTGGTAATTCTTGCATCAAATAGGCAAATCCCTGACCCGCTTGACCTAAAAGCTGATCAGCTGGAACTTTAACGTTGTCAAAAAAGAGTTCCGAGGTATCTTGGGAATGCAAACCGATTTTGTCGAGATTTGTGCCTTTTTTAAACCCTTCTAAATGAGTATCAACCAATAGAAGTGAGACGCCTTTAGCACGTGCCTGAGGATCTGTTTTAACGGCAAGCACAACCAAGTCTGCATGCTGACCATTTGAAATAAAGGTTTTAGAGCCATTCAAAACATAATGATCACCATTCAAAATGGCATTCGTACGGATGGCTTGTAAATCAGAACCAGCACCTGGCTCTGTCATTCCAATTGCCCCGACCACTTCACCAGAAACCATTTTTGGCAACCAATATTTTTTTTGTTCTTCATTTGCAATGTGCAAAATATATGGTGCTGCAATTTCTGAGTGACATGAAATACCTGTCGATAATGCGCTATAACCTGCACGTGCCGACTCTTCAACCAACATTAAAGAATATTCTGTTGGGACACCATAACCACCATATTCTTCAGGAACATCTACGCACAAGAAGCCATTTTCACCAAGTGCATTCCACACTGAACGTGGCATTTTTCCTTCACGTTCCCACTGCTCATAATGAGGAGCAACGTGCTCACTCATAAAACGTTTGAAATTATCACGGAATAATTCTAAATCTGCATCATATGCCAACATTCTTGTGTTCCTTACACTTCATTTTTTTATAAGTTTTCATGCTATCCCGTTTTTTTCCAGTTGTCATGGACAAAAGCGCTTGAAAATTCATACAATTAGGTCAGTCTCAAAAGCTAAAAATAATGCTTGATCATTGAATTTGATATTTAGCTTTTATTCGAAGCATCATTCCACGTTACACTGTCATTAAGAACATCCAACTGCATTGATCATGAATACAAAACGTAATTTATATAAAGACTTTGAACATCCATTTGCGCAATTTGTTCGTATTCTTGGCAAAGGAAAAAATGGTGCGCGATCACTGACCTATGAAGAAGCCTATCAAGCATTTGAGATGATTTTAAAAAATGAGGTATTAGACGTTCAGCTGGGTGCATTTTTAATGCTTTTACGAGTGAAAGAAGAATCTGTAGATGAACTGGCTGGCTTTGTGCAAGCGACTCGTGATCAACTTAAATTTAGAGCTATTGATGTCGACCTAGACTGGTCTTCTTACGCGGGGAAACGCAAACACTATCCGTGGTTTATCTTATCGGCGTTAACCTTAGCAAAACATGGTCATCGTATTGTAATGCATGGGGCTTCTGGACATACCATCAATCGATTATATACAGAACAAGTTTTACAGTATTTAGGTTATACCATTTGTCAAAATGAAAACGAAGTGGCATCAGAACTGAATCAGCATAACTTTGCCTATATACCACTCGAAGTCATTTCACCTACCTTGAGTGATTTAATTGCATTACGCAATATCATGGGCTTACGCTCACCCATTCATACGCTTTCACGACTCATCAATCCCTTCAATGCCAAAGCCACTTTGCAAGCGATATTTCACCCTGCGTATCGCAGTTCTCATCAACAGACTGCTGCCAAATTAGGTTACGTTAACAGTGCGGTGATTAAAGGTGAAGGCGGTGAATTTGAACGAAACCCAGATGCAAAAACCTTAATTTGTGGTATACGAGACGGTGAACTGTATGAGCTTGAACTTCCGAAACTCACAGCTGATCGTTCAGCAATTGAAGAAGAGTTGAACTTAGATACTTTCAAAGAAGTATGGTTAGGTGATTCCCAACATACTTACGGAGAGGTGGCTGTTATTGAAACTATGGCAATCGCACTTTACACCATAAATGTGGCTGATACATTTACACAAGCGCAGACTTTGGCTCAAGAATACTGGCAATCACGTCATCGAGTATAACTTCGGATTAAAAAAGACACCATCAGGTGTCTTTTTTAAGCATAGAACATTATACAAAACGTATAGGTTGAAATTCTGGCTCTGGAACATGTGAATCACATTCATCACCTTCCTCTTTATGACCTTTATCAATATACCCTGATCTTTCTGTTTCTGGCAGATTTTTAGCTTCCCAAGCAATGACTGCTTGCATTGAAATCTGACGCTGCTCTTGAGTTAAAGCTACACCGTTTGGCCATTTACCGATTTCAACGGCAGTTCTTAAACGAGCAACGATGTCTGCATCCAAAACTGATAACATTTGTTCAATATTCATGTTTAGTCCTGCTGATGAAATGAATCGTAATCTTGATTCCATCCTAGTTTGGTACGACATGCCATATAAAAGTCGTATCCAGGTGGATGTAATAAAGTAAGTTTGAAAGGATGTTTGCGAATATGCAACCAATCACCTTCATTTAAAGAAACACTGTGTTGCCCATCAGCACTCACCATTGGCAACACTCGATTCTTACGAATTTGAATTTTAATTTCACTTTGACCACCCACCACAATCGGACGAGAAGAAAGCGTATGCGGGTGCATTGGCACTAGCGCGATCGCATCCATACTTGGGTGCAAAATTGGACCGCCACCAGAAAGTGCGTATGCTGTTGAACCCGTAGGTGTCGATACAATCAAACCATCACTGTGTTGGCGATAAACATATTGACCATCAATATGAAGATCAAACTCAATCATATGGACTGACTTACCTGAATGCAGCACCACATCATTCAATGCTATTGCATCATAAATCAGTTCATTTTTACTACGAACTTCGACTTCTAATAAAAAACGGCGATCTAGCTGAAACTCACCTTTCAAGACTTGATCTAATTTAAATAAAACTTCTGTCGGTTTGATATCTGTTAGGAAACCTAAACGCCCACGGTTTACCCCGATGACTGGAGTATTGTATTTCACTAAGGATCTAGCCGCTTGAAGCAATGAACCATCACCACCTACGACAATCACCAAATCTGCAACTTCACCCAATAAAGCTCGACTGACCGTTTGCGAATTTTTATAAGGGACCAATTTAGCGGTTTCTGAATCAAAAACTGGATGCAAACCTAAACTAATCAAATGGTCATGAATTAGACTTAAAGTCTCAACCACAGATGATTTATCTGGTCGTCCAATTAATCCAATATTACGAAATGACTTTGCTGAAAGTTGCACGTATGCTACGGCTCCAGATGAATTGTTAAGTATCATATCATCATCATTCTGTGACTTACATATTTCAAGCCTGTTTCATGTTATGAATTTCACGAATAATTTCACATTTCCCCAACTTAAAATCTTAATTTTCTCCTTAATATTGAATTAGATAAATCATTACATTTATCTAAAAAAGGCATAAATTCACAGTTTAATTATTGCAAATTATAAAAAAGCTTCGCATGATGAGCGCAATAAAACAGGGTTTTGCTTTTTGATCTATGAAGTTTGAACGTGGTATTGGCTTAATTGCATTGATTTTCTCAGTGCTGGTGATTTCTGCATTTGTGGCTTTTAGTATTTATCTAATCCGTTTAGATAATATTATTCGCGATAAATTTGAAGGCAATCGTTGGGATATTCCAGCGAAAGTATATGCACGCCCCTTGGAAGTTTATGCTAATGCACCCGTTGAGCAACAAAACTTCATTCAAGAGCTAGGTCTGTTGGGTTATAAAAACGCTGAAGACTATACCAAGCCAGGTAATTTTTTGGTTCAAGGCAATACTATATATGTCCACACGCGTGGCTTCGATTTTGGTGATAGTGTAGAACCAGAACAAATCCTCCAAGTCAGTTTTGGCGCTAGTCAAATTTCAGAGATTAAAGCAACAAAACCATCGAGTACGGGGATTGCCCGTCTAGAACCAATGTTAGTTGGGGGAATCTACCCTCAACACAACGAGGACCGTGTTCTCATTAAACTCAATCGTGTTCCTAAACCTTTAATTCAAGCGCTTATTGCGACTGAAGACCGCAACTTCTATCATCATCACGGCGTCTCGTTTCGTGGTACAGCACGCGCAGTTGTAAGCAACGTTACTGGTGGTAAGCGTCAAGGTGGTTCTACACTCACACAGCAATTGGTTAAAAACTTTTATTTGACCCCTGAACGTACAATCAAACGTAAAGTGAATGAAGCCTTTATGGCGTTGTTGCTTGAGTTTCATTATGACAAAGATGAAATTCTGGAAGCATATTTGAATGAAGTTAATTTAGGACAAAATGGTAATTACTCGATCAATGGCTATGGTTTAGCGTCTCAATTTTATTTTGGTTTACCACTTAGAGAATTGAGTATAGCGCAACAGGCTTTCCTTGTCGGGCTCGTTCAAGGTCCTAGCTTATACAATCCTTGGAGAAATCCTGAAAGTGCATTAAAACGCCGTAATGTTGTTCTAAACAATATGTTAGTCATGGGATATTTGACTGAAGAGCAATATGAAACTGAGTCAGCTAAACCTTTAAACGTGATTAAAAAACCGACTTTAGGCCCAGCTCGCTTCCCTGATTTCCTAGACATCGTTCGTCGTCAACTCAAAACAGAATACCAAGAAAGCGATTTAACGAAACAAGGTCTTCGAATTTTCACCACATTAGATCCAATCGCACAAATCAAAGTACAAAAATCATTTACAGATTCAGTATCAAGACTGTCTAAGACCAATCCTGCACGCTTGAAAGAGCTTCAAGGCGCGGTATTAGTTTCTCACCCTGAAAATGGTGAATTGATTGCAGCCGTAGGTTCAGTATCTGACTTCACAGGTTTTAACCGCGCAGTTGATGCAAAACGTCAGGTAGGCTCATTATTAAAACCTGTTATTTTCCTAACTGCTTTGGAATCTGGTCGTTATAACTGGGCGACGGCAATCGAAGACTCGCCAATTAGTGTGCCAGTCGATCGCAATCAGACTTGGACACCCAAAAATTATAGCGGAACTTCGTATGGTTACGTCCCAATGGTTCAAGCTTTAGCCAATTCGTATAACCTATCTACAGTTCGCTTAGGACAAGAATTTGGACTTTCTTCATTTACCAATCATTTAATGAAGTTTGGCGTGACTTCACCTATTCCAAATTACCCATCGATTTTCTTAGGGGCTGTTGAAATGTCGCCTATGGAAATCATGAATATTTATGGCAACTTTGCAACTGGAGGGTTTAAATATCCTACAAAATCTATCCGAACAGTTGTTGATACCAATGGGCAGCTCATTAATCGCTACAGTTTAAATGTTCAACAAACGATCGACCCATCGGCTGCTTATATTTTAAATTACGGATTACAACGTGTGATGTCGGCAGGTACAGGACGTGCTGCTTATAACGGCCTCGCTCCGAATCTAAATCTAGCGGGTAAATCAGGTACGACCAATGATACAAGGGACTCGTGGTTCGCGGGGTATTCAGGTAATCATTTGGCAGTTGTCTGGCTTGGATTAGATGACAATAAAGTCACAGGCTTAACGGGCTCATCTGGCGCTTTACCCGTGTGGACCAACGTAATGAAGCAACTGAAGCAAAAACCTGTCAATTTACGTCAACCTGATGAAGTACAGTGGCATTGGATTGACTCAAATAGCGGCGAGCTTTCAGCACAAGGTTGTCAAGGTGCGCTCTATGTACCGATACTTAAATATACTGTTCCTCGTCGCGCAACAGCATGTGGCTTACCACACTACCAAGTAGAGCCGACTTACGTTCCTGAAACGAATGCAGAAGAAATTCCAGCAGAAGACAGCATCGACCAATATATTCGTGAGAGCGAAACAGAAATGGAACGGGATTTAAATACGAATGCCACTCGAGTACTTTCGAGTGGAAGTTATAATCCTTAAAATAAGTTTAGGAGGAGTTAAGGTTAATGACAAAACTGAATTTTAGCGTACTATTCGCCAGCATATTACTCTTAGGCGGTTGCCAAACTTTAACCTCCTCTCAAAACTCACAACCGTCTCAGAAACCTAAACAAGCTGAGACTAAAACAACACCATCCCAAAAAGATGCCGATGGTATTAAAATTACGCCTTACGATCGACCTGAGATTAAACGGGAACAATTACAAATTGTTATTCCTGAACAGAAAAGCTCAACTCAAAAATTCGATGATGGCCGCCAACTTCCCGCATTTAAAAATCTAATGCAACAAACCCATCATGCATTTCGTCAAGCAAAATGGAGTGAAGCTGAGAAAGCCGCACTCCAAGCACAAAGACTTGCCCCTCAATCTGCAGAGACCTATATGTATCTCGCGATGATTGCCAATCAAAAAAATGAGGCAAAAAATGCTGAATCGTTGGCAAAACGAGGTCTCAGTTATGCTCAAACAGCAACGATGAAGCGACAACTTTGGCAAATTATTTTGAAATCAGGTCAACTCCAAAAAAATCAAAAACTCATCCAAGAAGCACAAAACCAAATCAAGAAATTTTGATGTAAGCATGAGTTTTGCTTTTTTAATGCCTTTAAAAAGCACGAATACCAGCAATTCCATAAGCTCCATGTTGTATGGCCTGATCTAATAATTCAGGCTTCATACCGCCTAGCGCATAAACTGGTATATGTATATCTTTTGATAACAATTCAAACTGCGTCCAACCTAAGGGTGCTTGCTGAGGATGCGATGTTGTACACAGTACTGGACTTAAAAATATTGCATCAAAACCTAACGCTACAGCTCGACTGACACTAGAATGGTCATGACAGGATGCGATGCGTTTAATGCCCTTCCATTCCTCCATAAATGAATCAGAATTTAATTGCATCAATTGATCATGTTTAAATTGTACGGCAAATACTTTTTTCTGATTTGATTCTGATAATCCTATCCACACATCACGATTGATAATGAGCTGATCCAGTTGATTATACTGGTTGAGTTGCAGCGCAAAATCTAAAGCATTTTCAGTTCTCAAATAGCTAACTCGATTAAGATCAATGGTTGTATCGAGACGATCTATATTTTTTATTGCCATTTTATTCGGCCAGAGTAGTCGTTTAACAATGGCATCATTGGCTTTAGGAAAATTCAAAATGGTTAGTGCTGAACGATCATGCCATGTCCAAGGACTTTCAATATGATCTAGTAGAGACTGATCTACATAAGCCTGATAAATGTGCAATTTTACGATTAGATCTTCATATTCATGCGTAATAATATCGAATAAATAGACATGATCTAGAAAAATTCCCACCTCTTCTTGAACTTCACGCTTGCAAGCTTGTTCAGGAGTTTCACCTAACTCCACTTTTCCTCCAGGAAACTCAGCTTTATCCCCCTGATGTAAAGAGACTTCTCTCCACCCGACAAGAACTTGATTTTTGTGGAATAACAACGCTATAGAAACATTAAGAGTTTTTTTTGACATGGTTATCTTTCAAAAAATGAGTGCTTAATTGTAAGCATTTTATGTTTTTTTATAAATGAGAAAAATTATCGTTGACAGCCCTATTCGATAATGATTATCATTTAAATCGTTCACCACATACCACGGAGTCCAAGGAATGAACGCACCATTTAGCTTATTCACACGTAATAACGAAAACCACCAAGCATTACCAATGCTTCACTCAAATAATCTATTTGCTCTAGGCAGAGAAATTCGCATCATGCATGCAGGAGAAGAATATCGCCTTCGTCTCACACGAAATAATCGACTCATTTTGACAAAATAAAAATTCTAAAATTTGATAATAATAATCGTGGAACTAAGCAGTATGAATCAGCGCATACTGCTTCTTTAATTTTATTTCTTCAAATTTGTTGATAATTAATTTTAATGAAATTTAATTTCAACTTTTAACCCACCTAACTCCGATTTCTTAAATACAATCTCGGCTTGATGTAGTTCGACAATTTTACGGCAAATTGATAATCCTAATCCTGAGCCCGATGTACGTGTGCCTAACTTACGATAAAATCTTTCTCCCAGCCGATCAATTACTGTTTGCTCAATGCCGTGACCTTCATTTTCAATCACAAATAGAATTTCATTATTATTTTGTTTGATTGAAATATCAACGATTCCATTCGGTGGCGTATAGCGGATTGCATTATCGACTAAATTTCGGATGCAGCTAAACATTAACTCAGGATTTGCATTAATCGCATGATTTCCTAACTCAGTTTTAAACTGAATGTTTTTTTCTTGGCTCAAAGGTTGTACTGAATGTAAAACCTCTTTCGTCAAACGGTCTAAATCTATGGACTGTATAGGTACATCTTGCGTTGAAGATGGGTCAAGTCTAGCCAACAAAAGTAAATTTTCTAAAATATTTGAGCCTCTACTCACATCTTTTAGAATCTGCTCTAAGTCTTGTGACAAATCCTCATGATCAGACTGGTATTTTCGTTTTAAAAGTTGTAACCGCATTTGAATCGCTGAAAGTGGCGACCTTAATTCATGGGATGCATCTGCTGTAAAACGTTGTTCCGCAGTAATTGCCCGATCTAAACGCTCCATCATTTGGTTTATTTGACTCACAATAGGTTGCAGTTCTTTTAGTTCTGGTTTTGAGGGTGTAATCGGTGATAAATCCTTAACAGTCTTTTGCGATATTAATTTTGAAAGTTGGTGAATAGATCTAAACTGACGTCGTATAATAAAGTGTAGAATAAACCATTGAATGCCCCATAAAATAATGAGAACACCACCGTAGCCCAGCAAACTTTTGAATAACTGATCAACACGCGCTGACATGGGTTGAAGCATAGTTAGAATTTGCTGATCATTTTGCTCACTGTAATAACGAAATAATCGTCCTTCTAGCCAAACAAAACCAAAGTGATCATTCTGAAAAAACACCTTGGAACCAATTTGATTGAAAGCAAGGTCTTGGGATTCAATCAAAATAAGTTCATCGAGCTTTAATTCATATTTGATATCAAATTGTTCACTTAAATCATCTAACTCATTTCCTACATGACTTGAAATATCACTGACCAGAATTAAATCGGCGATTTCATCCATCATATTGTCATGGGTCTGCATATTTTGGTAAAGAGAGATCACCAATAAAAGAATTAATGCGACAACGCCCGCCAACATCGAACTGAGCATTGAAGACTTAACAAGACGATGTTGTAAAGATATAGGTTGCTGATCCAACACTGTTCTACCTTAAGCCTGATCCAGATTCATTCGATAACCTAATCCACGAATCGTTTTAATCATGGTTGAACCTATTTTTTTCCGAATCTGATAAATAAAAACTTCAACTGCATTACTTTCGATTTCATCACCCCAGGCATATAAGGACTCTTCTAGTTGCTCACGTGTCACAACACGTTCAGGATGTTGCATTAACTTATATAAAATTTGGTACTCTTTCGCTGTGAGATTGACAATTTCTGAATTTAATTTAACAACTTTGGCTTGGGGGTCCAAACTCACGGATCCATACATTAGGATTTGAGACGTGCCTTTGTGCTGAGTACGTAATTGTGCTCTCACTCTCGCCGAGAGCTCATCTAAACTGAATGGTTTAACTAGATAATCATTAGCCCCCAAATCAAGTCCTCCAACACGATCTTGGATACTGTCTTGGGCTGTAATAAAAATAACTGGTGTATTGTGTTGGTGTTTTCTTAAATGTGTCAGAATGTCATCACCAGTTGCTTTCGGTAATCCACGATCAAGTAATAAACAATCATATTGATGCTGCTCAATTGCTAATATCGCATGATCTCCACGCTCGACCCAATCAACACTATATCCATCCATTTCTAACCAAGCTTTGATACTTTCAGCTTGTGACACATCATCTTCTGCTAATAATATACGCATGTCTCTCTTCACTAAGCCACAATTCATTCACTATAAAGTTTTTCAAAAAAAGATGCATAAAAAAACCACATTTCTGGAGAATGTGGTTTTTTTGGTTTGAGTACTTAAAAGCCATAAATCAAATACTCAATTCAGTAGATAGCTCATTAAAATTGAACTTGATCTACATCAATTTCTACACGCTTAGCAGGCTTATAATCAATATCCACTTCACCAATTAATACAACAGGTGTTTTTGCAGAGATTGGTTTACCTTGCCAAAGTTCATCATCAATATCCACAGTGATCACACCCGTGCTATCGCGGAATTGATATTTTTCATCACCAGTTGCCTTAACAATATAGCCTTTTAATTTCACTGGCGTATCATCTTTGGCAGTTAAAGCACTTTTAACAGTCGTAATTGCTTGTGGTGCAATGGCTGCATGATTAACAGCACTTTGGTTCACTGCCGTATTAGCCATTGCAAATGTAGTTGCACCGACTAAAGCTGTCGCAATTAAAGCTTGATTAAACATTTTCATTTTCTATACCTTTTCAAGTGATGTTTGTTTCGATGAAGCTATTAAAACAAACAAAGCTGAAGCGAATCTTAAGAAATATGAATATTTATTAATCTTTGACAATTAACTTAGTGGTACGACTCTTAGCACCTCTTCTAATGTCGTTACCCCTTCAAGGACTTTTCGAGCACCCGCAATACGCAACGGCTCTACACCTTCTTTTTTTGCGTGAGCACGTAATTCATCTAAATTAAGATTAGCACTGATTTTTTGTTTTGTTTCTAGAGACACAGGCATAAACTCATATATACCCACCCGACCCTTATACCCTGTGTGACGACAATGTTCACAACCTTTGGCATGATACACTTGAGCAGGCATCTTCACTAAATACCCATAGGTCAGATGCTCCCATTCTTGAGCATTAGTTTCCCGTTTTTCTTTACAATGAGAACATAATTTTCTGACTAACCTTTGCGCCAATACCCCTAAGATTGTTGCAGCCGTTAAAAATGGCTGCACCCCTAGATCATGTAAACGAGTCAAGCTTGAAGGTGCATCATTTGTATGAAGTGTTGAAAGTACGAGATGACCTGTTAATGCAGCTTGAATCGCCATATTCGCTGTATCTTGGTCTCGGATTTCCCCTACCATGATAATGTCTGGATCTTGGCGCATGAGGGCACGCACACCATCGGCAAAATGAAGATCAATTGCAGGGTTTACCTGCATCTGATTAAAACTCGGCTCTACCATCTCGATAGGATCTTCAATCGTACAAACATTTAATTGCTCAGTCGCAAGTTGTTTCATTGATGAATACAGGGTTGTGGTTTTACCTGAACCAGTTGGACCTGTCACTAAAATGATGCCGTGGCTATTTTTTGTAATGGCATTCCATTGTTCTAGCAGTTTTCCTTCAAAACCCAGTTGTTGGAAACTCCTCACTAATACTTCAGGATCAAAAATTCGCATTACCATTTTTTCGCCTGCTGCAGTAGGCAGAGTTGATAAACGCAGTTCAGTTTCTTGACCCTTAGGTGTACGCGTTTTTAAACGCCCATCCTGAGGACGTCGTTTTTCTGCAACGTTCATACGACCCAGAATTTTAATACGAGAAATTACTGCCGTGAGTGTATTGCTAGGCATGTTATAAATCGTATGCAGCACACCATCGATACGGAATCTAACACGTCCTTTCTCCGCACGAGGCTCAAGATGAATATCACTCGCACCCTGTTCAAAGGCAAATTGAAGCAACCAGTCGACTAATTTTACGATGTGCTGATCGTTGGCATCAGGATTTTGACTATCACCCAATTGTAAAAGGGATTCAACACCTCGGCTCTGTCGGTCGTAAGCTCCTGAATATTGAGAAGAGTTTACTGCTCGGCTCACTTGATAATATTCAATCAAGTAACGTTGTAACTGCTCTGGATTCAGTAAAACCTTAACAATTTTTTTAGGACTTAAGCTCTTTTCTAAATTCTTAACCCAATCATCCAAGAATGGTTGATCTGTACCAATTAAGATCTGATCAGGATGCACCTCCACCGCTAGAATTTTATTTTTGAATGCATATTCTTGTGACATGACCTGAGTCAGTGCTGCAACATCTGCTTTAAGCGGGTCGATCACATAATATTGGAGTTGTGTTTTTAATGCTAACCATTCACATAAGCGTTGCAATGTTAACTTATGTTGAGGTTGAACTTGATCAACCAATTCAAAATGTGCAATCCACTGCAATGGATGCCATTTAAATTGATCTTTTTGACGGTGTCGGGTTTGTATGAGCAACTTATCTCGCTCTAAAATACGACCATCTTTTAGTAGTTGTTCTAAACACCATGTTGTATCAATTTCAAAATTAAAATTCATTCAAATTGCCCCATTCCTTGAGCCCAACTATAGCAAATTCTTTATTCAACATTAGCCTTTAGCCTATTCAGAATTTACAATTAAATTCATTAGATCAAATTCAGCTTTAAATACATCAGTCCAACAATTTATTCGTTTGAACAAAGTTCCAGTGCAACGATCTCAACCTCAGTATCCACTTTAAATTTGACATTTAAGGGGCCGAAACTTAGCCCATAAATTCGCTCAGGATCATTTTGATAAGATGGTCTTGGATCAAATGACAAAACTTGTTCCAATTCTTTGATTAAACTTTCTGCGACATGTTGTTGCACTAACAGTTCATTTCTTTGAATTTCAGCAGTTTTTGACCAAACAACTTTTTTTTGAATTGGCTTATCCTGTGCATAACTGCTCGTCGCCTCAACCACGGCATCAGAATATTGAATATATGGTTTGATATCGATAACGGGTGTTCCATCTAGTAAATCACTGCCAGACACATACAATCTCAAAGAATCACCTTCTTTAACAAGTTTTTTGAATTGTACGACTGACATACCGATAGGTGCTGGACGGTACATGCTTCTTGTCGCAAAGACCCCCACTTTTTTATTTCCACCTAAACGTGGTGGTCTGACTTGAGGCTTAAATTTTTGATTATTCTGATTTTTATTATCGTGAAACTGCCAAATCAGCCATAAGTGACTGAAATCATGTATACCTTCAAAAGCCAATTCATCATTATATGGCGCCAATAGTTCAATATAACTTTCAACATTTACTAAATTTGGCTGACGTGGAATACCAAACTTTTCTTTGTAGGGAGATCTCATTATACCAATCACAGGTAAAGTCAGCTCATTCATAATCACTTTTTTTGATAAGCTCAATTAAATATATTCAGTTTATCGAGAATGGTTTTAGTTTAGAATAGCAAGCTGTTCTAATTTGATAATTTATTGAGACCTTTAATGGCTGCTTTTAACGTCGAAAAGATTACTCACGTACACCACTGGAATGACACATTATTCAGTTTTAAAACGACTCGCGATACAGCATTGCGTTTTAAAAATGGTCAATTTGTGATGATTGGTTTAGAAGTCAATGGCAAGCCTTTAATGCGTGCATATTCGATTGCTAGCGCGAACTATGAAGAAGAACTTGAGTTTTTCTCTATTAAAGTTCCAGATGGTCCTTTGACATCAATCCTACAAAAAGTAAAAGTTGGTGATGAAATTTTAGTTTCTAAAAAACCGACTGGTACACTTGTTCTTGATGATTTAAATCCTGGTAAAAACTTGTATCTTTTATCATCAGGTACTGGTTTAGCTCCTTTCCTTTCGACTATCCGTGATCCAGAAACTTATGAGCGTTTTGAGAAAATCATCGTTGTACACGGTACACGCTATATCTCAGAATTGGCGTATCAAGACCTTATTCAAAATGAAATTCCAAACCATGAGTTCTTTGGGGAACTTGGTGCGAAAGAAAAGTTAATTTATTACCCAACAGTTACACGTGAAGACTTCCATACTCAAGGTCGTGTTACAACTGCGATTGAAACTGGTGCTCTTTTCGAGAAAATTGGCTTACCTCGTTTTAATCCTGAAACTGACCGTGCAATGTTATGTGGTTCTCCTGCATTCCTTGACGATGTAGCTGCACTTCTTGACCAACATGGCTTAAAAGAATCTCCACGTATGGGTGTTCTTGGTGATTATGTGATTGAACGTGCTTTTGTTGAAAAATAAAATTACGTACAATAAAAAAACCGAGCTTTTTTGCTCGGTTTTTTTATTGAGTGTTATATTTACCCTATTATTTAAATCGATTTAATCTTGATTTAACTCTGTAGCAACTTTATTCAGCAATGTTGAACTAGAAGCAATATCGTCATTTCAAATATTCAACATTCACAGTAATCACTAACACTTAGTTTCTAATGTATTAACTTTAATACTAGTAAACAATAGGGTTCTTTCATAAATCATTTTTTACTCAGTTCTAAATTATAAATCCCTGCGATTAAACTGAATCTTAATCCCAATCTTTTGCCTCGATTACGGTATCGCTCAGCAAGGATTCTAAAGGTCTTCAAAGTCCCAAATACATGCTCAATCCCAATTCTTCTTTTATTGATTTCTTGATTGTAAACTTTTAGCTCAGGTTCTAGTTTACAGTGCTTTTTTGCTTTTAATGGCAATAGACTATTTGGATACACCGTATAAATCCTTTGATAGCCTTTATCTGCAAGGATAAAAGACCCTTTAGGAATTTGATTCAGGTTGCGTTTGAAGAGCTCGAAATCATGTACAGCACCACGACTCGTACATAAACTCAGAATTTGCTGAGTCTTAGAGTGGATGATGGCTTGTACTTTGAAAGTATGAGCTTTCTTCTTACCACTATAGCTTTTCTTCTGTTTTTTTAGGTCTTTGTATTGGAATTTCTGTGGCATCTACGATCACCACATTCCAGTCGATACCTTCACCTTCAGGCAAACTCTTGGGTAAGTTAAATAGATTGGACTTGATCAGGCAATCCTCTACGTGGCGGACGATTCTTGAAGCAGTAGGCTCTGACACACCATAACTCGTTGCGACATGAAACAATGTTCGATATTCACGCCAATAACTTAAGCACAGAAGGATTTGATCTTCTACACTTAACTTAGATGGTCTACCTTTAGCAGGTACAAGCATTTTTAGCTGTTTAGCCATTAAATCAAAGGTTGACCATGAGATGCCTGTATATCGCTTAAACTGTGCTTCTGAAAGCTTCTTTGAGTCGATGTATTTCGTTCGCAAATTATGCATGAATATTTAAAATTATTCGTAACAAATAATCAGCAAGGGATAGATCTTTTTTTGATTTATGAAAGAGATCTAATAGAGCTATTATTTTCTAATAATATATTTTCCCAATAATTTATTGAATCCTTATCTTTTTTATTAAGACTTTCATAACCCTTACTCATTTTAAATTTTTTTATTTTTAGAATTAAATTTGTATTATCCCTCTTTGATAATAATTCATTTAAAAGCAACAAACCACCACCATTATACTCTAAATTTTTTGAGCCCAATATTATTATTGAATAGTAAAAATTATCTTGGTCTTTTTGATTTTTTCTTTCAATTTCTAATGACTGCTTTTCTAACCCACAAAATAAATAAAAATCTTTAAGGAAAAAAGACATTAAAACTTTAGATGACTCTAATTGAAACCTCGAATCAATCGATTTAAATTTATATAATAAAGCTAAATATAATATCAATATAGCCAAAATTAATACAAAAAAAATGTAAGAAATTTTTTTTAAAATCATAACATATTCCATTCTAATTTATTTAACATGTAATATTCCATAAAGTTTAAGCTGTCTATTCTTTCTGTACCATTTATCCTCATACTCAATCGTTGAAGTCGATGTTTTGTCAAGCATTTCCTTTAATTTACCCCAACTCTCTCTCCCTTGTTGATCAAAACTACTGATTGTTACACAACCATGACTAACAGTACCCGGATGAAGGCGAAAACCGAATCGTTTATTACCATATTGGTCTATAGTCTCATCATCTATTTTTTCATCAATTTTTAATAACCCGTACCAATGATTATTATTCGGTCTGTCTGGATTAGGATATTCCGTTATATAATATGATCCTGGTGGTATTGGTTTTTCGTAATTATTTCTATTAGCGTTAAATACTCCCTCTTGACTAATATGACCACCAGTGAAAGCACCTATCCTCATTGATTCTTTCGTATCAACATCTGTAATAATCATTGTATTATTTTTACTACTAAATCCTATTCCAACTTGCACCCCTTTGGATCGACCCACTGATTCGGATCACTTACATAAGCCGAAGTATTAATACCCCCCAGTAGTCCAATCGGGTCTTTTGATATATAACGTGCACTATTAATATCTGTAACGGTTGTAATGTAATCCTGTTTCCTCATCGTAATATTGCCCTTGGAAACGGATATCACTTTGTTCTAATGGGTTCTCTTGGTGCTTAACTTTGATCTATTGTGTTTGTCCCCATGTATTCAGTGTTAACTCCCAAATACATTCGCCTTGTTCATTACTTAAGGATTGAGGTGTTCCTACTTGGTCACAGTAGTAAAACGCAATTCGTTCTAACTCTGCTCTATTTTTTCTTGTGTCTGTTCGCCAAACAGGGTCTTTATGAATTGAGTATGACTCTGTTTTAAATCTTTCTTAATTCGATGTTTCTATCAGTTGGATAAAAAAGTGTTGATACCCTGCTTTAAATAACGTTACAAAGCTATTCGGCTCATAGATATAGTGTTTGGTATAGCTTTGCTTCTTTGTTCTGTGTTGTTTTTATCTAATGATTGCTCAGTTATATGCAGGCCAATTGGTTGTGCGGTAGATTTTGTGTGTAAACTTCTTCATTTGAAAATTATATGGCTGAAGAAGCCCTTAAGAATAGCTTTGTGCAACAAAGCCATAAACACAATAAAAATTCTAGCCTACTATTTCATTTTTTTAAAATAAAATATCAATAGGCTTTAAATTTACTAATTTTGATTTAACACATCTAGTCTTTCTAAGTTTTCTTTAGCTAATAAAAATCCATTACTCAACGAGAGTTTATACCAATATTTAGCTTTAACCATATTTTTTTCGACACCTTCTCCATGCTCATACATCCAAGCTAAATTATTTTGTGCTAATGAATCATTCATATTAGCAGCCAGTTGAAAATAATGAAACGCCTTATTATTATCTTTCCGAATTATCTTTCCATCGTAATATTGTACTCCAAGCTCAGTAATTGATGGCAAGAAATCGTTTTCAACTGAAAACTCTAAATTTTCCAACATTTTATTACTATTATTTTGATCTCTATAAATTAAAGCTAATTGATAAGCCCCTAAACTATCTCCCAAGTTTTTGGCAGACAAAAACCACTTCTTAGCTTTTTCAACCTCATTTTTTTCTAGATACAAAAAACCTAAGGAATAATGTGCCGGCGAAAAACAATATTTAGCTGACTCTATTAAAAAAATCTCAGCCTTTTCATAATCTACTAGAACATTATTCCCAACCAAATAAGAATAACCATAATAATAACTTTTATAAAAATTATCATTCATTTTGTTAATATTATACTTAACTTTCTTATTATTTCCCTGTAAATTATATAAACTATTCTCCATAACTTTATCCGCTATAGAATAATCAATATCAATACAGTTTGCATATACAAAAAAAGGGGAAAATAAAAATATAAACAAAAATTTAATCAAAGATCACCTCAACATAACAAATATAGAAATTAAAAACATGATCAAAAATACTATTTGCACTATATAAAAAAATTTTATTTTTTCACTATAATAACCACTACCCCCTCCTTTAAATAAAATTTTTTTTATATATACAATATGATTTATACTTTTTAAGTTAAAATCAATATAACTGTCAACCTCTCCTTTTTCTAAAAGATATTTATACAAATAAAACCGAACCAAACAAAAACTTATTATAAAAAAAAGCAAACTCAAAATAAAAATTAAAACAATTAAACCATCAGTCATTATCTTAGCCCCCCGAAATCTAAAGGTTTTGTTGGAAGCATTCTTTGATTTTGCCTAATTTGATCATAATCAATTTTTGTTTCAGGAGCCAAGGCATCTTTTGATCTTTTCTCCCCACTTACTCCACTTACAGCTGCTCCTAATCCCACACCCACTGAAGCATTTCCATAAACCCCTCCCCCCCTTGAATAACCAACACAAGTTTGTACTGCTAATCCTAGTCCTGCGCTAGCACACAATTCATAATATTTACCATCTGTTTGCGTACCCGCATTAATAACTTCTCTTGTTGAAGTAACTTCCAAAGCAACTCCGTATGCATTTCCGCCTCTAACATTATACTTCCCATTACCATCATAGCCTGCAGATGCTGTTACACCAACTAAAGCTGCAGCAGTAGCGTTTACATTCATACCAGTTAGTACCCTATCAGTCATTTGATATAGTTCTGGTGCATCCTTAAGTCTAGTTGGTATTTTTGCTCCAGGAATGCGTTCAACAAATGCCTCTCTCATAGCGCTACCAAGAGTTTCATCCAACCCCAACGGATCGATCCACTGATTTGGATCACTCACATAAGCAAAGTTATTTAAACCACCTAATAGACCGATCGGATCTTTACTTATATACCGTGCACTAAATGGTTCGTAGTATCTGTAACGGTTGTAATGTAGTCCTGTTTCCTCATCATGATATTGCCCTTGGAAACGGATATCACTTTGTTCTAATGGGTTCTCTTGGTTCTTTGTTTTGATCTGTTGTGTTTGTCCCCATGTATTCAGGGTTAACTCCCAAATACATTCGCCTTGTTCATTACTTAAGGCTTGAGGTGTTCCTACTTGGTCACAGTGGTAAAACGCAATCCGTTCTAACTCTGCTCTATTCTTTCTTGTATCTGTTCTCCATACTGGATCTTTATGGATGGAATACTGTTCCGTTTTAAATCTTTCGTAATTCGGTGTTTCTATCAGTTGTATAAACTGTTGATACCCTGCTTGTAATAGCGGTACAAAGCTATTCGGCTCATAGATATAGTGTTTGGTATAACTTTGACTATTTTGTTCTGTGTTATTTTTATCTGTTAATTTTGAACTGGTTTTTGATTCCCAGATCATTAAATCCCCATCCCAACCAAATAAGGTCAGGCTGTTATTTGCTTTGTTGGCTTTATACAGGCGTCGCCCAAAGACATCGTAGCCATATTCAGTGATTTGCCCGTTGTGGTCGCTTTCGATTAAGCGATTTAAGTTGTCCCACTTCAGTTTCAACTGTTGGTCTGCCTGCTGGGTTTCAATCACATTACCTTGGGCATCGTATTTGTAGTGTTTGCCTTGATAGTGTTTCACCAAGTTGTTTTTGATTTCTGCACTTTGCGTTGCAATTGGGTCTATTAAGTTGCCCGCTGGGTCAAAATGGTAACGTTCGGTTTGCTTTGAGCTTTGCGCTTGTATTAAGCGACCAATCGCATCGTAGTGACAACTAAGTTTACCTTTTTGACTATCTTGAACTTGAGTCAACAAATAGTTGGCATCATAAGTGTATTGGCGTTGTGCCTGATGTTGTGTTCTATTGGCTATTTCTTGTTCTACATATATGCGCTGTGCAATCAGTAATCCAACGTCGTTGTATTGGTTGCTTTGGATTAATCCATTGGCAAGGTAGCGTTCTGTTTCTCGGTGTAGGTCATCACGTTTAAAACCCACCATGTCTTTTTTATTTAGGGCAAGACCATAGATGTGTCCTGATCCATAAGTTAAGTGGCTAATTTCCTGACCATCCGGACGAACAGTTTTGATGAGATTGCCGAGTTCATCGTATTCATAGCGTAGTACTGCAGTCATTGGTTTCAGATTTGGCACTTGGTAGTGTTGGTGTTCTCTAACCAATTGTCCTATCGCATTATGGTAGAAGTCGTTTTGGCTCTGTTGGTTCTTTGCTTGAATTAACTGGCTATTCAGATTGTAAGTAAACTCTTCTGTTTGTTGTTGTTTACTTTCGCGGTGAATGTAGGTTTTTGACGCAATTTGTCCGCCTTCATAGTAGCCAAATTGTGTGATGATATTCGGTTGTTGAATGTGGCTAAGTCGACCAAGCTCATCGTAACTATAGTGTTTTTCTTCACCATCAAAGGCTTGTTCGCGTGTGAGATAACCATAACTGTTGTATTCGAATACATATTCTGCATGGTTTTGGTTGATAAGTTTCTGTATACGCCCTTGTTTATCCCATTGATAAGCAATTTGGTGTTTGTTGGCATCAAGGCGTTTTTCTAATAGCCCCACTGCATTGTAGTGATATTGAGTCACCAGTCCTTTGGTATCAATGTGTTTGAGAAGGCGTCCTTCTTGGTCATGTTCAAAGTGTTCTTTTTGTTCATCTGGGTAAATGATCGTTTTGAGTTGGCCTTTGTCTATACCTTGATCACTATAGATGTATTGCACACCTGTTTGACCTGCGGCTTGTTGTTGCTTAAGTAGCCCTTCCTCATCATATTGCCAAGCACTTTCTTTACCCGAACAATCGATATAGGAGATCATTTGTCCAAGGTCGTTGTATTGGATTTTCTTAACACCACCTTTGGCATCAGTAATTTCAATCAATTGACCTTCGGCATTGTAATTATATTGTGTTGTGTGACCCAATGGATTGATTTCTTTGGTCATCAAGCCATCTGCATTGTATTCGCGTTTCCAAATATGACCTTCAGGATCTTTTATTTCAGTTAGATTTTTATATTCATCATAAGCAAATCGAATCACTCCGCCATTTGGTTGAATGATTTTACTCAGCTGACCTTCTTCATTGTATTGCTGTTGAGTTTCACGACCACTGTAATCAATCTCTCGAGTGATACGTTTATGTTGATCACGTGAATACCATTTTTCACGACCATCTGCTAATCGAATACGATAAGTAAAACCATCTAAATCAAAGTAGTAATAAGTCGGCACGTTGTAAGCATCATACACAGCGACTTGGCGCAGACGAGGATGCCATTTTAAAGTTGTTTTAAAGCTTCCATCATCCGACCATTCTTCAATGGCTTTTGCATTTGGTTCATTCGAATCATAACGAATATTTTGACCACGACCTGATCGATCGGTATAACGTGTTAATTGATGATACGCATTATATGAATACTGACGAGCGTGACCATTCTCATCATATGCTTCTACTAAATTTCCGTCATGATCGTACCCATAACGAGCAAGAGGTTGTTCTTGATCATCCACAAATATGGCGATAATTTTTGCTTCATCATTGTAAGCAAATTTCAAAATTTGCTGAGTCTTCTTAAAATTAAAATGGACGGTTTGTAAATAAGCTTTGCTATTTAGCAATATATAACGAAGATCAACTTGTTCTTGAGTTGATGAATTTTTCTCTTGTGTAAGCTGATAACTTTGACCTTGATCGAATGTACTAAATTGATAATCCCATTCTGTTCCAAAATTTAGGACTAATTCACCCTGTTCATTTAGACGCGTTGTAATACCTTGGAATGGAACTTCATAGGATTCACTCATAATGATCGATGGCAATTGTTGTTTTCTGCCTTTTGCATCAATAAACAAATAACCCTTTTCATTTGGAACAATCAAATTAGAAAAAGGCATTAACCAACGAGCACCCAAAGCACCGTTATCGAATTCCGCCATTTGGGAGTTATAAAGTCGATTGAATACTAATCCCAGCTTAGGTAGGCTGAAGTCTACATGGGAAACTCGTTCAGCACCTATAGAATAGCTAATACTATGAGCAGTATTGGTTTCAGCACTTGTTGTTGGTTCAGCTGGATTCAAACATGGAGGATCCATTAATGCATCTGCTTGCAAACTGACAAATTCAAGGATATCGCCATCAGTTTGACGCTCAAACTCACCAGTTTGATTAATCGGAACACTGGCATTTCCCTTATTTTGATTATCTTGAATAGCCTTAAGTGTTTGTTGAATGAGCCAACCAAGACTGTATTGCAAGCTTGGGTTTGTCTGATTCTGCAAATCGTTACTAATCGAAGTAATCGCCTCTACAAGTAAAGTTTCAAAATGACTCGGAGTTGATTCAATTTTAGGCGTTAAATCTGCTCGAGGCTCAACACTGAGTAAATCTATTAATGGTATTGCCCAATTTTGAAATTGTAAATTTGGATCTCTTTTTTCAGCTGATGCGCTCGATGTTATTTCCGTTACAACAGACGATAATGAAGATGATTGAAGAGATTTTAGAATCTGAACAGCCAAGGCATTTGCATTCGTTAATAAGTCCGCTAATTTAGCTTGTGTCTCTTTTAGATAGGTCTCTAAATTCCCTGCCATTCTTGCATTAAGATGTAATTCCATACGTCGAATGTCAGTTGACTTAATTTTACCATTTTCAGGATATAGACATTCAGCCATTAATCCTAAAATGGGACGTAAACCCATCCTTGCATGTGCTTCATGTTTAGGCTCTGCAAACAATCCAATTAAATTCGCACCAAGTAAAGCATTTCGTTGTATTGAAAGCACTTCTGTTTGAGGAGACATTGCATACAACAATAAATCAAGCACACTTCCACTTAAAGCATATATATTAGCTACAGTAGTTATATGGGCATTTGCTTTGACTTTAAGTAATGATGTTTGGCCACAGACCACAAGGAAATTTTCAATTTGATTAGCAATAACTTGTAAGTCCGCTACACTACTCACACTGTCTAAATTAAATACAGCAAGTTCAACACTCGATTGTGCCTTATTAGAAACTTGTTCGTTTTCAGTTGCCATGACTAACCTATATATTTTTAATCTTTTAAATTTTTCGCGTTATATTGTTCTAAATCAGGACGATCATTACTCGTTTTTAATCGAGTTGTTTCCGTATATTTAATGCCGCCAGATTGATAATATTTTTGTGAAATAAACTGATCATCTACTGATGTTGAATTCTTTGTACTCACATCTACTTTATTCACTTGTATAGGCTTATTAACCTCAACAGTCTTTTGATTTGTTAACAATGGAGCTGGATTCGATTTCGTACTGATTCTTGTTGTTTCGGTATACGTTAATCCGCCAGATTGATAATATTTCTGTGCAATGTAGTCATCAGTTACAATGACCTTTTCAGATTGATTCGTAATATTTTCCTGATCCAATGCTGTATCAAAATTTGTATTTGGCATAAACCCAGTTGAATTCATAAAATTCGGAATCAACTTCGATGTGGCCTGCTGAGTTATAAAATCAACGCCTTGCGTACGAATCATATCTAGTGATTGAGAAGGATTTACTGCCATTTGGCTTATAGTCTTCAATTGATCAGGACTTAAACCTAAATTTAATTTTTCTGAAATTCCACCTAAGGTAGAACTTGCCACTTGATTTTTGAGTTGGCCAACAGTTTGGTCTGCTAGACCTTTTAAAGCATTCTTGCCTATATCCTTTAAATTCATACTATCAAGTTGAGTCAAATTATTTTTAACTTGAGCCATTAAATTCTGACCCAGCTGATTTAAGCTCGAGTTCACAAAATTAGATGCACCAGGAATTACTGCATCTGCCCAATCATAACTTCGCGAAAAATGACTTGATAATGCCCAAGGACTTCGCTCATCTTTATCAAAAATGACTTGTGCACCACCAGGAGCAATTCCTGTTACTTGAGCAAAACCATTCGCATCTAATTTCCCTGTTATTGTCTTACCAAGAGAGTCAATAACTTTATATCCAGCTCCTTTAAAGAATTCACTTCCACCATAACTTCTTAAAAGATTCAATGCGCCTTTTAACGGTTGCATTGTTGGCAATTGAGCTGAAGTACTTACACTCGCTCCCGGTTTAAATAAATGTTGTCCAGCCTTGACTTCAAACTTACCAGCTGTGGTCGGTAAAACTCCCGAACTGCTAATTTCAATCTGTGAGCCGCCACCGATCAACACTATTTTTTTTGCCGCTTTAATTTCAATTCGATCTTCCGTCGAAATAATCTGCACCCCCTTTCTTGCAATCAGATCAGCACCATCTCCTTGGGCTTGAATCTCGATCTTGCCTTTGCCTGCATACAGTCGTGCCCCTTCTTGCGCGGCAAATAAACTGATCTTTTTGCTGGCATGTCCGATGATGCTGTCTTGGGTGCTGGTGTTGATGCTTCCTTGTGCAATTTGGTTGATCTGTCCATCTGCACTGAGGTGGATGTCTTCGTTACTTTCTAGGGCAATTGAACTTGGTGAAGCCAAGAGCATGATCGCTTGTTTGAAAGCTGCGGCTTTGCTTTGGTCTTCACTCTCTAAGTTCTTGAGGTAGCCTTGTAGGTTTTCGAGTAAGCTCAGTGGATCAGTTTGTTGATTTTTTGCCACTTCACTCAAAGCTTTGGCGTTGTTTAAGCTACTTTCGAGTTGTTGTTTGGCTTCGCTTGCATCGAGATGGTTTGCTTTGGCTTGTTCTTGTTTGTAGGTGGAGATGAGTATGCCTTCGCCTGCTCGTACTGCACCCCATTGGTCAGTTCTAAGTTCGAAACCTTCGCCTCGTCCTTCACTTTCTGCGGTTTCTTTGGGATGACTGAGATTCCCTAGGTTGAGTTGGCTCGCCCCGTGGGTGTTTTGCAGTTGGGTGGAGATTTGTCCTGTGGTGTCATCAAAGCGGAGTTGTCCATAGCCTTCGCCTTGGACTTCTTTACTTTTAATCCCTGCGAGTTTTTTGGTGTCCGGCAGTTGGCCTTGACTGTCGAATCGGGTTGGGCTGCGTTGGGCTTCATGTAGGCGGCCCACCACAAAGGGACGGTCGATGTTGCCGTCAAAGAAGTCGATAACTACGATTTCATTGATTCGAGGAAGGAAGCGTGCGCCATAGCCTTCGCCTGCCCATGGGGTCAGTACATCAACCCAAGCTGAATCGGTGTCGTTGTTGTTACTGCCTGCACCACCATCAAATTGGTGGTCTTCTGCTCGGGTAAACAGGAAGCGTACTTTGATACGTCCCCATTCATCGACATGGATTTCTTCTCCTGCAGGTCCCACCACTTTGGCGCGTTGCGGATGGGTGCTAGGTCGATGTTGTAGTGGGTTGTATTCGGGTACGGTTTTGATGTTGCGTCGTTGTAGGATAAGTTCGCTGGCTTGGCGTTCTTGGTCCGTGTGGGTTGCTTGGTTGGTGTTTGTCTTGTGTTTTGGCGTCCATTGGCTGCGTTGTAGCAGTTGTTGGACTTGTTGGTCTAAGTCTTTGGGTAGGTTGTTTTGGTTGTAGTAGCGTTTGCCTACAATGAGGAATTCTTGGTCAGCTCCGCTGTGTTGTTCAATTTCTGGATGGCCATCGAGTTTGAACCAGTAGCCGACCTGGCTGTCTCTGACGCTGGCTTTGGCGATGAATTGTTTGCTTTGTCCAGCATAGTAGTCGCTGAGGTGTTGGTTGAGTTTTTCGACTTGGCTGTTGCCTGAGGCGGTGGCTTGATCTTCACCTTTGAGGTCTTGGATCCATGCAGGGCTGATGTGCCATGCTTGTTCGAGGCCTAGGCTGGCATTGTCTTGGTGGTCACTGTGTTGGTGTTTGCTTTGGACTGAGCCTGCGCCTTCTTCTTGTTCGAGGGCTGTGGCTTGCCAGCGTTGTAGGTGGACTGCGGTGGGTTGTAGGCTGCGTTGTCCGATAAAGCTGGTGATGCTATCAAATTGTTCTGTCGCATCACTACGGTGGTAGCGGATGTTGCGTCGGTTAAGCGCTTGGTATTGGCTGTTGTCGTCAATCAGGCGGAGCTTTTGTGCTTCGATCGGGCTGTTGTTGCTCGGTACAATCGGTTGCGCTTCATCAATGAGCCAGTTAATGCCTTCACTGCGTAGTAAGCGAGTCAGAAAGTCGTAGTCGCTTTCGTTGCTTTGCATGATGAAGGGTCGGATGTCGTATTGTCGTTGTAATCCACTGTGGTCGAGGCTGAGGCTAGAGGCAAAGAGTGGGCTTTTGTTTTGCCATTCTTCAAAGAGGATTTCCACCACTTCGACCACGGATTTATTCATAAATACACGGCTGTTGCGGCGTTTGTGCCAAAGTGAGGTTGCATCGTTAAGCGTAAGTTTGTAAAGAGTCAGTGCCCCATCGCTTTGTCCTTGTGAGGCTTCGGTGATGATGCCAGTGGTTCTAAACAGGGTTCCTTGATCAGTGACTTGATCGACGGCGACTTGTGTGCCGATGAATTGTTTGAGTGGAATTAAGGCATTGGTCGAGAGACAGACGAGTTCTGCTTGCACGCCTTCGTTAAGGGCATGGCTGCCATCGATACGTTGTAGGAAGACTTGGCTATTCAGCTGTGAATGACTGAATTGGATGTGGAGGGCTCTGTTTTGGGCGGTTAGGCCGAGCTGTTCCAATGCCGAAAAGATGTTGGCAAGCATGGTTATTATCTGTCTTTTATAATTTAATAAAGCTAAAGAATTTATTAATATTTAAACAAAAAACAGACACGATAAACAGGTCCTGTTACACAAAACACCTATTTATTGTGAAATAAAATTACAAATAAAATATAGATTTGATTTAACAAATAATATAAAGCAAGGGAATGATTACAAAAAAAAGAGGCTGAAGTGTTAGCATCTTCAACCTCTGTAAACTAAAAAAACTAAAAACTTCTTATTTAAAGAATATGATTGAACTACTCTCCAGAACGAATGATGTAATCAAACGCTGACAGTGATGCTTTCGCGCCTTCACCAGTGGCAATGATGATTTGTTTATAAGGTACTGTTGTACAGTCACCCGCAGCAAATACACCTTTTACATTGGTTTCGTTGCGATCGTTAATCAGAATCTCACCACGGTTGGTTAACTCAACTTGGGTTTCTTTTAAGAAATCCGTGTTGGGTAACAAACCGATTTGTACGAAGATTCCCGCCAATTCGACTGTGTGTTCTTCATCCGTCGCACGATCTTTGTATTTCAGTGCAGTCACTTGTTTGCCATCACCGACCACTTCCGTAGACAACGCATTTTTGATGACAGTCGTGTTAGGTAAGCTGTTCAATTTATCTTGAAGGACTTGGTCAGCACGTAGCTTAGTATCAAACTCAACTAAAGTGACATGCTCAACAATACCAGCCAAATCAATCGCAGCTTCAACACCAGAGTTACCACCACCGATCACAGCCACACGTTTGCCTTTGAACAATGGACCATCACAGTGTGGGCAGTACGCAACACCACGGGTTTTGTATTCTTGCTCACCTGGTACATTCATTTCTCTCCAACGAGCACCTGTAGACAGGATGACCGTTTTCGATTCAAGTTTTGCACCATTCTCTAAAGTCACTTCAACTAAACCGTTGGCAGTTTCATCTGCACCTTTGATGTCAGACACACGTTGTAGGTTCATGATGTCGACACCGTATTCACGAACATGTGCTTCCATTTCAGCCGCAAACTTAGGACCTTGCGTCTTTTGCACTGATGTAAAGTTTTCAATATCCATGGTGTCCATGACCTGACCACCCATGCGCTCAGCAACGATTCCTGTACGGATACCTTTACGAGCCGCATAGATTGCAGATGTGTTACCTGCAGGACCACCACCGATCACAAGCACGTCAAATGCATCTTTGGCATTGAGTTTTTCAGCATCTTTCGCTGCAGAGTTAGTATCGAGCTTCGCAACAATTTCTTCCAATGTCATACGACCTTGACCAATATGTTCGTTGTCTTGGAACACCATTGGGACAGCCATGATTTTGCGTTCTTCAACTTCGTCTTGGAAGAATGCACCATCAATCATGGTTGCAGTTGTGCCAGGGTTGTAGATTGCGATCAAGTTAAGTGCTTGAACCACATCTGGACAGTTATGACAGCTTAAAGATACGAATACGTCAAAGTCAGATTTGATTTCTAAAGCTTTGATGGATGCTAATACTTCATCAGATACTTTTGGTGCATAACCAGAAGTTTGTAGCAATGCCAAAATCAAAGAAGTGAACTCATGACCCATTGGTAAACCTGCGAAGAAGACACGCGGTTCTTCACCTGCTTTTGCAATACCAAAGCTCGGCGCACGTTTATTTTGACCATCAAAACGAGCTGTGACGAATGGAGAAAGTGCTGCCACTTCTTCCACAAGTTCTTTGATTTTTGCAGATTTGTCTGAATCATTTAAAGTCGCAACCAATTCGATTGGACCTTCAAGGCGTTCTAAAAGCGTTTTTAATTGAGCTGAAGTATTTTGATCTAACATTGCTAACGTCTCCAAAGGAGTAATATTTATTTGATAAAGCTATATTAGAAGAAATACAAAAATAGGTAAAACAGTTAGTTTGCATAAAGACTATCGAAAAATTGAATTAAAAAATCATTCATTTAAAAATGAATGATTCTTTTATGATGGTCGTAACAGTACAAACTTTAACTATATCTCCAAACGTTGAGTGATCGTTTGAATTCTGCTTTTAAAACTACGAGCTAATCCAAAGAAAATAAGCATTAACAATAACATGATGGCTGAGAACACCATTAATATCATCTTGACGACTTCTGAAATTAGTCGTGCCTGATTTGCCCGATGATCTATCGCTTTTGCCCAAGGAGTAATAGATTGACCATAAACTTGTTGCTGCATTGACCATAACTGCTCTGCATTAAAACCATATTCGACAAACTGTTTTTCATTTCTTTCAGCTTGCGCAAGTCGAGCTAAATATGCAGTTGCTAGCTTGGTATCTTCAGGTTTGTGAATCAAGGCCACTTGCGCAAGGACGTAGGCTTGAGTCACTGGATTGACCTGTTGTTCAGTCATGATGACAGCAATCTGACTTTCGTGAATCGATTTATCATAATGACTTAATTGATATTGTTGTTCCAATGACTCATCATTCAAGTCATATTGAACATAGGTCAAACCTGACCAAATTAAGATGACAGCAATTAACCAACCAACCAACTTAAGCACAAATGATTGAAAGCGCACATAGAAAAAACGTATTTTCTTTAAAAAATGAACAATAAAAAAAGCACCAATGACTGAGCTAAATACTTTTACAATGAACCAACCTAACCAAGATATCAAATTAAAAAAATAGTCAGGCTGATGTTGGTACACGTTTACGACTTCATCTAAACTATGTGGCAAATGAAGCTGCTGAACAGTTTCACTCATGCCCATAAAACCATAAATCATGTCCTGATGAATAAAAAGCGACACGACTGAAATGATGAATACACTGGTACTCAAAAATCCCCATAAATTAAGTATGCGATTTCGTTTGTACAATTCGGGCAATCTTTTCTTAATCTCAGTCTGCGCCACAAGATATTCATTGGTTTTATTCAAATTTAAACCTCAAGAAATTAGTGTTTTAGCTGATTTTGACTCGAATCCAAAACAAGTTGTTGAAGATTTCCTTGCAAAGCCTTAATACGGATTGATGCCTCTTCACGTTTTTGCATCCCTTCTTTCTGAATACTAATAACATCATTCACTGTTTTAATGAGGGTATTTTGAACATGTTCAAGTGTTTCAATGTCAATCACTGAACGTTGATTTGCTCGAGCAGTATCGACTGAATTCTGGTGTAATAAATCTGCATTCCGTTTAAGTAACTCATTCGTCGCATCATCAATAGTATTAGCCAATTGGACGCTATTTTTTTGTTCCTGTAATGAAATCGCTAAACTAATTTGATTTTTCCAAGCAGGAAGCGTGATATTTTTTATCGCATAAAACTTATCCACCAACATTGAATTATTTGATTGAATAATTCGAATCATCGGTAATGTCTGCATCGCAGATTGTTGCAATACCTGTAAATCACTCACTCTTTTTTCCAAATTGTTTGCTAAGTGATTTAAGTCGTAGATTTTTTGATTGGTTTGCGCATCTTGTTCTAGCGTACTCAATTCAGCTATTTGCTCTTGAACTTCTTGTTGTTTAATTTTCCCTGCAGCAATATAAACCCCTAATTGTTTATATTCATCCTGCACACCATCAAACATACGATCCAATGTATTTACACGGTCTTTTAAACCTTGTTGAGAGGTTTCAATTTCTTTAACTAAAGCATCTATTTGTTCTTTAGTGGAATTGAACTTTTGATCAAAGCTCTGCTTCGCACCTTTAAATCGATTTATGATACTGCCCAAGAAGCCTGAACTTTTAGCAGGGCTTAAAATACTGTTTGTATTGAGCTGTTGAGCCACTGTAACAACTTCATTTAACTTTTGACCTGTTGCATCCAAATCTTTATTTTTAACTAGATCCAGTAATTCATCCGTATAAGTCGCTGTTTTAGTCGCGATATTTTTCCCATATTCAGCAACCGTAGCATGATTCATATCAGCTAGTTCTTGGTGAACTGATTCGACTGCTGCAAGGTCTGACGTCGTCAACCCAATTTCTTTTAAATCTAACTTGGAAAACTTTTCCTCCGTAGAGATTAAGCTTAAGGATTCATTTTTCTTTTGAATTGGAAAATCAGACATAACACACCTTATTCTTTAATTAGTGATTTTTTTAAAGATCGAATCAGTTGTTCGCGACTTTGATCTAACTTGTCAATATCGACTGCGCCATTTTTAATTTGAGTTTGCTCAAGATGATATTGCCAAGCTGGGATTAATACTTGCTGCGCTTCACGAAAACGATCCGTCAGAGTTAATGAAAGTTGTTGAGTCAATTGCATTTGCATGAGAGAAATATCATTGTTTGCTTGTACCGACTCTAATGTTTGTATTTTTTTAGCCAATCGCTCCTCAAAGTTATCAAGTGGATGGCGATGATGAGAAAAATCTGTGTATTCTGTTAAAAATTGTCTTGCTGCTTGAATGTAGCGCGCCATTTGCTCTCTTAAACCAACTGCTTGCTGAAATCGAGAACTAGACTTTTGGATTTCAATGTGAATACGTTGGGACAGCTGATCAGCATCTAGAATGAGTCTATCTAAATCACGAATATAAGAAATTTGACCCGCACCGAACTCTAAATCCAGACCTAACCACTTTTGGAGAGCATTAAATTTTTTTTGTTTTAATTTCTTTTTGGATTGATTCAATTTTTGAATAATATCTGAAATTGTTTCGCTTAATTTTTTATTTAAAGTGGGGTCTATACCTACCAATAGAGCATTTTGTGCCTGCACAATATGTTCAGCATATAAATTAAGTTTAGAGGAATCAGTCAATAAAGGAACAAGATCATGCCTCTTAATTGAGAGCAAATCCGAAGGATTAACTTCAATTTGATTTAAGGGTATAAGCTCATTAAAAGATGACATTGGTGTAATTTAAGAAAGTGATCAGCAATCTTCAAATGTAGCAATAAACTGTTCAAAATATACTAATTTTTTGCAAAATATTACACAAAATCAAACACAAAAAAAAGCCAGCAAATGCTGGCTTTTTTATTAATGAGGTTTAGATTTTCTCATTCTAAGCCAACTTAAACCAATGAGTCCTAAAAGCCCAAACCCACCTAGGCTACCCCCTCCACTCGTACGAGAACTTACAGGCCCTGTTTCCGTATTTAGAACAGCTAATGTTCCCTCACCTGATGAAGCGCCGTCTGCGTCCAATACTGAGTACTTAAGATCATAGGAAAAGACATCCAAATTATTGTTCAACTGAACTCGAATGTTTCCACCATAGCACTTTTTAAAACGGTCATTAGCACATGGCTCTACCCGATCTGCGATAATTGAAACGGGATTCGGTACTCTTGCAAAATAAATTGATACCTCATCCCCATTAGCATTATGGTAAAACTCCTTTTTATTTGGAGGATTGATTGCATTTCTGTTGCCATCACCAGCATCACTCGCTTCAGCCAGTAAATTTACACTGATTTGAGTCGATTTTTTTGGATTGATTGTATATTCCACACGTTCAGGAACAGTTGGCACGATATTGATAAAATTACCAATTAAATATGCACTTGATGTTTTTTTACTGTCGCTTTTTGAAGTAAGCGTATATGTACAGAATTCAGAGTCTCCACTCGGTGTTATGCGACCATCTGTTCTATACATCACTATCTGCTTAAGCTGCGGTTTCCACTCACATTTCAACCGATCATCAAACTTACCTAAGAATGTTTTATCGATATCTAATTTCCCAACTCCCACAACCTCAACTTTGACATCATAATTATCAACATTAAGATGCTCAATTTTTCGGACCTTACCATCAGGAGAAACAAATTCATCCGGTAAATTCAATTTAAATGGATCGAACAAAATTGGACGATATTGATTAAGATTATTTAACTCATTCAAAAATGCTTTTTGATCGGTGAGCTCCTTATTATAATAATCAATCACTTCTTCTTTGGTTTCAGGATCGGCAATAGCTTCTTCGAATGCTTTAATTCTATTCTCAGTTGATTGCTTTATCTGAACCAGTGATTCATTTGCTTTACTTAAATTGGAAACAGTCAACTTTAATGTTTCTATCGCACCAATATCGCAAGTATTGGGAGTCGCATCTAAACTGTTGAGCGAGTCCAATCCAATCCGATTAATACCTCGTTGATCAAGCAGCGAACAACCATCAGTACCAAAATCAACTAAATCTGTACCACTAGAATTAATCTTCGGAAAAAAGACAGGATGAAAGTTAGTATTCTCATCATTAACTGGTAACGATGTTGAAAACAGATCATTGATACTCAATTGACTAACATCAAGACTATTTTTTTGTGCATTTTCTGACGCTTTTGCTGGTAGATCACAGTCTATAGATGGATTACTCAGTGGAATAGCATTTGCCAATAATTCAATACCTGCTGACTCAACTTGGCTCACATCACCGTGACTATATATACAGGCTTTAGCCTGATTAAAACCTATCACATTATGATTTAAGGCTTTTGCACCTGTATTTCCATACCAAAGCACAGATCGCGCGGTATTCGCGATAATCGTATTACTATCGAGCTTCAAAATAGAATTGGGACTCAAATTTATTTGACCCCCATCTGTTAAACGATCACTAAATTGAAAAATTTGACCTTGTGTAGTATTTAATACATTGGAAGATATTGTATTTGCTTGCAATTGAGTTGTAGGTTCACCACAAAATGAGAATAAACTGTTTGAAGCTGTATTTCCATTTTCGGTAATAGACATACGGGATAAATCAATCTTACGACGTGTGAACACAAGATTATCCAAACAAGACATCGCTATAACAGCGCCTTGTTGAGCTGTATTACCACTCACCCACCCGACCGAATAACTTAAAGAGCTATCACTGTCATTCAAAAATATCGCTCCACCTCTTAATGCAGAAGAGCTAGTGATATTTACATTATATAAATCAGTCTCGCCTCCCAATAGCAAAGCGCCACCGTTGGTAGATGATTTACCATTTCTCAGCTCTATATTTCTTAAACTCAAACTCGGTCGATTTAGATTGGTCGTATTAAAAATTCGATGTGTATTTTGACCATTAATTATAGTTTGAATTTTAGTTTGCGCAGGATAACTATTTGAAATGACATTCGGTTTGGAATAATCGACAGGCTCTTTACCCCTAATAATCACTGAAGAAGTTGGCTGAAGCTCTGCATTCAAGCTATAGGTACCAGCTTCAAGCTGAATAATGTCAGTTTGTACTCGATCCGTATTACCTTTAGCACAACCTCCATAAGCTCGATTAGTCGAAGCAGCCGTCAACGCTTCTCTGAGTGAACACTTTGCATCATTAGTACCGTCTTCATCATCAAAGGTAGTGACATAAATTATTGTATCTTCAGCAGCCATCAAGGACATTGCAGAAAGGACTGCTAAGGTCAAAAAAGCTTTTCTACTTTTCAACATACGATTCCCTTATTATTTTTTTCTACGTATCGCGATTAAAGTCATCAGACCTAATACGGAGATTAGACCTAGCCCCCCACCAGAAGTTTTTACTTTATCGCTTGTATAAGTATCTCTGGGGTCTTGTTTAATGACAGTTGGAATTTCGATATAAGGATTCATTGACTCATTCAATTGACGTGTAGATACAACGACCAAAACTTTAAAATCATCAGTTCCGTGCCAATTCCCTTGAGGCGTATAAGTAAACTCCCCATTTTGGAGTAGTTCTGCTTTACCTTTACTTGGAGAATTATTTTGTTGGATGATCATACAGCCCGCTTGCCATTCTTCTTTTTTGGGATGAGGTCCGACTAAGGCATCACATTGACTAGCAGGTATTAGCTCACCATCTCCTAGAAAATCATTAATATTTAACTTAACAATTTCTCCGTAAAAGATATCCTTGCCAAATCTGCCTGAAGACGTACTTGACTGAATAAGTTCGATTGCGCCTCGATCACACAAAATACGATCCTTACGTGCGTTGCCACGCTGATCAACTGTTTCACATGATGTACCATTTAAATCTGGTCCACGATTAATGATCGGAGAATCTGTTAATTGTCGATAACTAGGCAACACTCTCGGGCGGAAATATCCTAAAGCATAGCCAGAATAGACTTTGAACGGACATAAAATGCCAGATGAATTAACATCACATTCACCTTCTACATCAGTCCCAGCTAATAATGTGCGCTCGCCCAGTTGTTCTGAAGCTGTGCCCTCACAACCAAAACCATATAAATTATTGTTTAAATTTGATTGATCTATTGCAGTCTCTACACGACAGTCTAGATTGCCATTTTTTGCAATTATATTGTTAGTAAGCAATGCCTTCTTAAACGGCGCATTAAAAATCAAGCCAAAATCATTAAAGACCAGCGTATTGTTATTAAGCGCAATACCATCCTTCACATTGATAATATAGCCCTTATTATTAAAAATTGTTGAATTGATCACTTTGGCATAATTGAGATTGGTCACCTTAGTTTCATCTTCACTCAACACTTTATGGCTATAAATTGCGAAACCTTCTGAATCTGTTGTTTTATTACCTTTAATAACAGAAGCACCAATGTCAAAATCAGGAAATTCACTATACAAAACAGCACCTTGTTGTGCTTGATTGTTTTCCAGTAACGAATTAACTAGATTCACTCGCGCGGAACGAATTTTGCTAGTTTCGGATTCAATAAATGATTCAACATTATAAATCGCACCACCAAAATTTGCTTTGCCATTGATAAGATGGCTTTTATCAAATTTTAGCCGTTCATAATTGAGAATTAACCCACCTTTGTCTTTGCATACAGATGCAGTACAACCTTGCAAGGTAATTTCGTAAAATTCCACACCAATTGCAGCATCTCTAATTTCATTATCAGCTTTAGGACGAATTCGCTCAATATGGAAAATTCTATCAGTACCCTTCATTGCTATGACGGCATTTTTTGTACCAGGAATATCGTCAACAATGGTAGTTTCATACTGCGTTCTAAAAACCATCGGTTTAGAGATGCGAACTTGCTCGTTTAGGAGATATTCTTTCGTAGATAAGATAATATTATCTGTGGCATCTTTACCACCACAGCCATTGAGACCTGCTTCAGGTTTACCCTGATTAATATATTCAATTGCTTCACGCAACGAACATTGATCATCATTTTTGGTGATATCTTCAGTGGTCGTAACCACAATATCTGCACTGAATACATGCCCTGTTGCACACAACAATACAAGACCTAAGCCCCGTCTGAGCATTACCATCTCCTTAATTTTTCTTTATTTTTTTAAGTAGCGAACTTTAATTATGTAGCGCTATTTGTCCATTTTGACTAATCTGTCACAAATTTTTAGAATTCTCAATTATTTTTAAGTAAAAAATTGCCGAGTTCAGATAAAGTCTACATTTTGAGTTTTGAATAACATTTAAAAAGCATTTAAGCACTATACTGATCGATGAGCGCGTAGATTTGCTTAAGGGTTGCGTTGGATAGCTTAACTTTTTCACCCTGTAGTAACTTTGATAATTGATCAACCGTTTGTAATAAGGTACTGGTCTGTATCGGGCCATTGGTCAGCAGATAATCAATAATTAAAGGATCAAAATGCACACCTTTACGATCTAACACAGAATGTAATAAGGCATAGCGGTCAGCGTAGGATTGACCTGTTGGCACTTTAACACTCACCGCTTGAGTTAATCTCGACTGAAGATCTGGTAATTCAAGTTTCAATTCAATTGGCGCAGATCTAGATGAAAAGACTAGTTGTCCTCCACCATCATTATTATTATTTATTAAATGAAATACCGCCTTTTGCCAATGCGGTACACCACTAATCGCTTCAATATCGTCTAGAGCGACCAAATCATAGCGATCCAATGAAGTAATCGCCTCAATTGGAGCATCGAGCAATTCTAGCAATGAAACTTTAATTGCAGATTTCCCAACATCTAGATATGAGTCACATATCGCAGTTAATAAGTGACTCTTACCTGTGCCCGCACCGCCATAAAGGTAAAATCGATTCATTAATCCAGCATGAAGTTGGCGAACTGCATCAATGACGGGTCCCCAACCTGGGCCGGAAAAATCACTGATCCGTGCATCAAGTTGAGGTTCTATATCAAGTTGCAGTTGCCGCATAAATGCTTGGTCACCTTAAGGTTCTTTATTTTGTTTCTGCACATCGATTTTTTCAGATGTTGCAATATCTTGTTGATTATTGATTGATTGTGGTTTGAGATCAAGCTCAATATCAACCTGATCGGTTTGGATTGTAATTTCACCACCACCATGATCAGCTACGGCAACAGGTGGCGTACCATAAATTGTACTCCTTTCATAAGTGTCACGTGCATGTCGGAGCAGTACCACGATTACAGCTGCAACAGGTAATGCAATCAACATACCCAAGAAACCAGCCAATTGTGCACCAGCCAATACAGCGAATACGACCGCTACTGGAGAAAGACCAATTTTATCTCCCAATAAGAATGGCTGAAGCACATAACCTTCAACAGCTTGCCCTACCATGAACACCACTGCAACTAAAAGGAGTTGAGTCCAATCCATACCAAATTGGAAGAAAGTTGCGATCACAGCAGCAATAATTCCTACTGCAAATCCTAAATATGGGATGATACTTGCCAAGCCTGCAATCATGCCAATAATCAAACCAACTTCCAGACCAATCAGTTGTAAACCAACAGCATAAACAATCCCCAAAAGGATCATCACGAGGAATTGTCCTTTTACAAATGCACCTAGTACGCTATGGCATTCACCTACGATTTCAAGCGTTGAAGCTTCATAAGGACGTGGAATGAGTCGACGCAAACTATTGAGCATTCGATCCCAATCTAAGAGGAAATAAAATGCAATAATTGGAATCAGTACAATTGTCCCACCAATCTGAATAAAATTCAGACCAGATTGTGCCAATTTGAGTGCCATCGCTTGGATACTGTCAGCACTATAATTGGTTTGAACATACTCCATAACAGCTGCTGAAATCTGATCTACATCTAATTCTAGTGGCACTATATTGAAAGTATCTGATAACCACGGTAAGAAGCTAAAATTTACCCAATGAACTACTTTCGGGATACTAGATTTAGCATACATCAGCTGTTCCCAAATTAATGGAACCAAATACCACATTGCCCATGTGATCACGACACCAATACCAATAAATACCAAACTGATAGACAACCAACGAGGTAAACCTATCTTATGCAATCGATCAACCAATGGACTGAAAAGATAAGCTATTAAAAATGCACCAATAAATGGGATTACGACCGGTTTTAATAAGTATAAAATCCAGAGAAATAAAGCTATCCCTGCAAGGATAAAAACACGGCGTAGGGTACGATCTACCATAGAAACTCGCCTTTTTTAAGATTATTCGTTATGTAAAGGAAAATATTTTAGTAAAGATAACATTTTAGTGCATAAATAACATAAGAGTTTCGTATATTCGGGTTATAATCCCCGCGCGAATGCGGAGACTTCAATATGAGCAACTCAACTTCTACCCCAAACACTGGTTTAAGCTACAAAGATGCAGGTGTCGACATTGAGGCGGGCGACGCGTTAGTCGATCGTATCAAATCTGTCGCTAAACGCACGACTCGTCCTGAAGTAATGGGCGGTCTTGGTGGCTTCGGTGCACTTTGTAAAATTCCTAAAGGTTATGAAGAACCTGTTCTCGTATCTGGCACAGACGGTGTTGGTACAAAATTACGTTTAGCATTGAATTTAAACCGTCATGACACAATTGGTCAGGATTTGGTTGCAATGTGTGTGAACGATTTACTTGTCTGTGGTGCTGAACCACTCTTCTTCCTTGATTATTACGCAACTGGTCACCTCAATGTTGATGTCGCAGCAAATGTAGTGACAGGTATCGGTCAAGGTTGTGAACTTGCTGGATGTGCGTTGGTCGGTGGTGAAACTGCTGAAATGCCAGGCATGTATGAAGGTGAAGATTACGATTTAGCTGGTTTCTGTGTAGGTGTTGTAGAACAAAGTAAAATTATTGATGGCTCTAAAGTTAAAGCTGGTGATGTATTAGTTGGTGTTGCTTCAAGCGGCGCACACTCTAACGGCTACTCTCTTCTTCGTAAAATTTTAGATGTAAAAAATGTTGATTTAACTCAAATTGTTGATGGTCGTCCACTTGCTGATGTTGCAATGGAGCCAACTCGTATCTACGTTAAACCTATTTTAGAGCTTCTCAAACAGGTTGATGTTCACGCGATGGCACACATCACAGGTGGCGGTTTACCAGGTAACTTACCTCGCGTATTACCAAATGGTGCCCAAGCTGTAGTAAACGAATCTTCTTGGGAATGGCCTGAGCTGTTCAAACTTCTTCAACGTGAAGGTGGTGTAGAACAATTTGAAATGTACCGCACATTCAACTGTGGCGTAGGTATGGTTCTAGTTGTTGATGCTGCTGAAGCTGATAAAACAGTTGAATTCTTAAATCAACTCGGTGAAAAAGCATGGACAATGGGCCACATTGTTGACAATGCTGAATCTGTCGAAGGTGCAGACGAAAAAATTCGTGTGATCTTCGCTTAATCAGTTTATTGTTAAAACATGATTAAAATTGCTGTTTTAGTATCAGGTAACGGATCAAACCTACAAGCATTAATTGATGCAAACCTTTCAGGTCAAATTGTCGGTGTGATCTCAAATAAACCTGATGCTTACGCACTTGAGCGTGCTACTCATGCCAACATTGCAACTGCAGTGATTGAACACAAAAACTTCCCAGACCGTGAAACGTTTGATGATGTTATGCATCAGCAACTGCTCGACTGGGAAGCTGATCTTGTAGTTTTAGCGGGCTTTATGCGTATTTTAAGTGCTAAGTTCGTTAAAGCATGGGAGGGTAAAATGATCAATATCCACCCTTCTCTACTACCAAATTACAAAGGAATGCATACACATCAACGTGTATTAAATACTGGTGATTTATGGCATGGATGTACAGTACATTATGTCACTGCAGAACTAGATGCAGGTCAAGCACTTGCTCAAGGCGTACTCAAAGTGTCGCACCATGATAATGTTGCATCTTTAGCTGATCGTGTACATCAACTTGAACATTTAATTTATCCTCAAGTTGTAGAATGGATTTGTAATCAAACCATTCAAGTCACATCCGAAGGCGTGCACTATAAAAATCAAATTTTGAAAGATCCAATACAGTTCTGTCATATTTGATTTAAAAAACGCAGCTTAGGCTGCGTTTTTTAGTGGCGTCAAAATAGTTTTTAAATGCGCAGCCAATTGCTCAGGATGTTCAAGTGGGAACATGTGTCCACCTTCAAAAATACTAAAAGGCACACCAAACTTTTTCCTCACTTTATGAGGGAATTTACGTGCTAAGAATGGACCTTCAGAAGCAACAATTAATTGACTTGGAACTTTGAGCTTAGGTTGAGGCAGCCACCATAATGAAGGATTGGTTCTAAAAATATCCACTTCAATAGATTTTGGAATCGCCAACTCAACGCCGCCACGCGTTGGATCTTCAACTAATGCAAATTGAATATAGTCATTAAAACATTGCTCATCAAATGCTGCATATAGGGCTTTTGGTCGAAGTAATGTTGCAGCTTGCTCTCGACTATCCCAATGATCACGTCGACGTTTAGACAATGCCGCTGGTGACATTTGATCCACTGCTTTTAACTTCAAAGACTTTGCAATATGCATAGCAAATGATTCTAGCCCCATAATAAGAGGTGGATCGAGAAGAATAGTTTGACTAAAAAGTTCTGGGCATTTCAAAGCAGCTTTGAACGTCAAAACTCCTCCTAAGGAGTGCCCGATACCAATCACTTTACGACCATGGGATTTCTGAACAATATTATCAATCACTTGCTGTGTCATACTTTCCCAGTGTTGATCTACAGGATAACGTTGATCAACACCAAGATTGGTCGTATAAATCACATCGAATTGATCAGACAAAGCATCAAAAAATTTTTGATAAACTTTCGATGGAACCCCGTTGGCATGAGCAAAATGGATCAATGGTTTCATTGGATTCGATTCACCTGCTCAGATTGAATCTGCTTGGAAATTGAAGAAGCAAAACCTTGACCAAATTCACTTCCAAGTCGCCCAAGCACAGAATCAAAGGGGCTACGTTGAATAGTATAATCTACCGTTTTTTCGACTTTTAATTCGCGTTTCAGTGTGTGAATACTGCCAATCCGATCTGCGATACCGAGCTTCACAGCCTGCTCACCAGTCCAAAACAAACCTGAAAATATAGCAGGATCTTGCGATTTCAATTTATTGCCACGACCTTTTTTAACTGCATCAATAAAATGTTGATGAACATTATCCAATACACCTTGTACGTGTGCACGTTGTGCAGGATCAACTGGTTGTGTCATCGACAATAATGCTTTGTTCTCACCTGAAGTCATGGTGCGATCTTCAACGCCAAGTTTTTGCATCAAACCACTCACTCCATAGTTTGGCATAATGACGCCAATTGAGCCGACTAAACTTGATGGATTAACAATAATTTCATCCGCTGCAGACGCTATGTAATAAGCACCTGAAGCACCTGTGTCACCAATTAATGCATAAAGTTTTTTATCTTTATAAACCGACTTTAAATATTGGATCTCTTGCCAAATTTCATCAGACTGAACTGGAGATCCACCCGGAGAGTTAATATTTAAAACAACAGCTTGCGATTGCTTGCTTTCAAATGCTTTTTTCAAACCTTTGATCGTATCTGCACTATTCACACTTTGCTGGTCTGCAGCAATCGTTCCTACAATATCGACTGTAGCAATATGCTGTGATGACACCGCACTATCAGTGGAAGTCGTTGAACAACTTTTCCCCATGACCAAAACTATAAACAACAGATATGCGAAAGTAAGAAATTTAAAAAAGATTCCCCAACGTCTTGCACGTCTCTGTTCTTCTACAGATGCGAGAACAGCTTTTTCTAAAATTTGCCATTCTTTTCCGTTCGGTTGGTTATTTGGTTTTTGATTTTCATTTTGTGGTTCAGGCGGCCAAGCGGACATACATACCATCCAAATTAAATTTAAGCTGACATTATATACAAGGAATGAGGTCAAACTATTTATAAGTCAAGATTTAACATATAATAAACCCAAATCACAATATTCTATGAACTTACCAAATTTTGAATCTAATGCCTGAAACCAAAACATCGACCACAACCCGCCTGTTAAATTTCTTCAGTCGCCGTCCGATTCGTTTTTCTCGTTTTTTTGCAAAAATGCTTGCAGGGCTGATTAATACGCTAAAAATTACAAAAACTACGAATACCATCCGCCTCAATATCGACATTTGCTTACCGCATCTTTCTGATGAAGAAAAACATTTAGTGACTCGTGCAGCGGTAAGAAACGAACTTCAATCTTATATGGAATTTTTTAGTATTTGGGGAAGCTCAAACGAAACCAATATTTCACGAATACGCAATGTCACTGGTGCTGAATATTTTCATGAAGCAATGGCTGAAAAGAAAGGTATTATTTTACTCGCACCACATTTTGGTACATGGGAAGTCATGAATGCGTGGTTCGCACAATATACTAAGATGACCATCATGTATAAACCCATCAAGAATGAAGAAGCAGATCAATTTGTGCGCCAGGCTCGTAGTCGAGAACAAGCAACTTTAGTCCCTACAGATGAGAGTGGTATAAGACAAATTTTTAAAGCCCTTAAATTAGGGGGGACAACTGTGATTCTTCCAGATCACAATCCTAAACACGGTGGTGAAATGATCGATTATTTTGGCATACCACTCGAGTCCAGTAATTTAAGTGCCAAACTCATCCAAAAAACTAAAGCCAAAGGCCTTTTGGTCTATGCAATTCGCAATGAAACTGAAGATTTTGATGTATTTATTGAACCAATGGATGCTTCGATTTATGAAGGCACTCCCGCTGACGGAACGTTAGTAATTCACCGTGCAATAGAAAGCCTGATTCATCGTTATCCTGAACATGCTCATTGGAGCTATAAACGTTTCCGTGCAAATCCTGATCTACATAACATTTATCGTATCCCTGCAGAACAAGCCAGAGCAAAAATAGAACAAGTTAGAAAAGCAAGTTAATCTATGGGGTTATTCCGAGTTAACCATGCTTTTTGATCTCGATGATATCGAAATTGTACATCTCCGTTTTTATCGAAGGTCATTCGAATGCTGCCCTTCGATTGGGTATCGAGTAGCGGAATATTAAGCGCTTTTAAGCGCTCTTTGACAACAGGATGTGGATGATTATAGCGGTTATCAAAACCAGCCGATGCAATGGCAATTTTAGGTTTGGTATTTTTTAAAAAGTCGTAAGATGAACTATGTCGACTGCCATGGTGTCCTAAGATTAAAATATCTACTCTAAGTTCAGGATACTGCTTTAAAATACGATACTCTGTCTCCCACCCTGCATCCCCCATAATCAGAATATGCTTAAAATCGTTAGCATAGGGTAATGTCAGATACATTACGCACGAAAGCTCATTACGATTTTGACTGACAAAATTTAATTGTGATTCAACTGGTGAAAGAAATTGTATATTGATCTTACCCAATTGTACCTGTTGATGCTGTCGACAATAATCAAATTCAACATACTGAAACCTATCATCTTTTTCATTTGAGATAACTTGATCAATTTGTATATGTTTTCCAATAGTGCGGTATGCTCCAGCATGATCTTGATCAAGATGACTGATAAAAACTTGATCTAATTTTGATATGCCACGTTGAATTAAGAAAGGGACAACTACATTTTCTCCGATACTAAATGTATTCTCATCAAAGCTCCCGCCTGTATCAACTAAAGCAGTTTTCCCTGATGACTGTAAGAGTATGGACTGCCCCTGCCCTATGTCCAAAATTTCAATGATATCGTATCCATCATCACGTTTAGGCATCAGCAATGCCACACCTAATACGGGTATCCATAATCGAGGGATTACATTCTTTGGCATAAAGAACATGAATACTGCCAAAACGAGCAATAACATTTGTGCTTTCGTTAACGCTACCCATTTCAATGGATTGTCTAATATTGCTCCCAGCTTAGTCAGTAGCACCAAAAGAACCGATATCAATACATCAGCCAGATGAAATAAAAATTGACCAACAAAAGGAATATAGCTAAGACAATAGCCCAGTACTTCCAATGGCACGATCAAGGTCCCAATCATTGGAACAGCAACTAAATTAGCAAATGGCGCAAGTAAAGAAATCTGTTGAAATATCAGTAAAGTGGGTGGTATCAGTGCAATAAATATTTTCCATTGGGATTGCAAAAGTATTTTAAGATACATTTTTGCTTTATCTAGAAAATGATATTTGTTGATTAAAGCAGTGTTTTGCTGTTCATGAGCGATCGTTTGGTATACACGAATCAAAATCAAACATGCGCCGTAAGAAAGCCAAAATGCAGCAGATAAAATACTAAAAGGGTCTAAATAGAGCATTAAGCTCGCACTTATAAGTAATAGCACAAAAGGCTTAATCTTAAATTTGAATAAAATAGCGATACTAATTAGACAAACTGACAATGTAGTTCTTAGTGCAGGAATTTCGAGCCCTGAAAAAAAACTATAAATAATTACCCCACATACGAAAGGGATTAAAAGTAAATATGTTTTGGGAACTTTTAGAAAAATATGAGGACGAAAAATTGATACAAGATACCCCATGAACCACGATAATAAGCCAGCAAAAATTAGAACATGTGGACCTGAAATAGCCAATAAATGCGTAATGCCTAGTTTTTTAAATAATTCTTCTTGTTGCTCCGTCAGTAGACTCTTATCACCTGTGAGTAACGCGACTAGCAAACCCTTATTCCTGAATACTCCCTGTTCGATATCATCCCTAAAAGCTAAACGTGCTTTTTCAATGCTCAGGCTCAATCGTGCGATAAGGCTCCGATGCACATCGGTTGAAGATAAATAACCTTCAGAATATAACACCGCTTCACTTACAGGTACGATCCAATCTACACGCATTGTTCCAGCTATATTTTGCTGCAACAACCATTTCTCTTGATCAAAGACCCCATCTACTGCATAACTATGTGCGGGTCTTAATTTTCCCGTAACTTTATAATAGCGCCCAAGTTCTAATGTCGTATCAAGTTTTGACTCTCGCAAATATAATAATAGCGTTTGAGATTGTCCTTGCTTCTTGTCGATCACTTGCGCACGCTGCTGTATTGATCGACCTTCCTGATCCATTTTCAGCTGATTAATTTTATTGATATAAACAACTATTTCTTTTTCTTCAATATATTGAACACGTTTATCTAAACAATCGTGTAAGGCTGTTTTTGCATGTTGATGCCCCAAAACAAATGTGATCAGACAAATTCCCGTTAGCACAAGCATTCTTGATGATGACTGGACAATACTTGAGGTGTGAGGATAAATGAATCGATCAGGTTGCCTTATTAATCGTAAAAAGTAACCCATGATCAAAATGATACTTGCCATACCCAGCAAGAGAGTTGAATATTCAGCTTCAACCTGAAAGCTGATCGTAGCAACACCAATGATCCAAAAGATGAGAATAAATATTAAAAACATCTAACTTTTATGTTTATTTTTCTTAAATAGATTAAAGCCCACCTAAGTGGGCTTTAACAAGACTGTTAATCGGATTTTGAGCCTATACCCACAATCCATCTTGCATATGCAAAATCTTATCAGCAGTTTGTGCGAGCTGTTCATCATGGGTCACGATGAGCATTGCCATATTAAATTCTTTACGCAGATCGGAAAGCAATTCAAAAATTGTGACGGCAGTTTTACGATCTAAATTTCCAGTAGGCTCATCTGCCATCATCAATTTAGGTTGAGCCACTAAAGCTCGTGCAAGCGCAACGCGTTGTCGCTCACCGCCAGATAACTCACCTGGTTTATGCGTTAAACGATGTGATAAACCCACTTTATTCAACAAATATTCTGCACGTTCTTTTACTTCTTTAAAATTTGCATCTTTACGTAACATCAGCGGCATTGATACATTTTCTAAAGCCGTAAACTCAGGAAGTAAATGGTGAAATTGATACACAAATCCGAGGTGTTCATTACGTAGGAAACCGCGTTCAGCTTCGCCTAAAGTGTCAAAACGCTGCCCATTAAGCATCACTACACCTTCGGACGGACGATCAAGCCCCCCTAATACATGTAACAGCGTACTCTTACCCGAACCACTTGATCCAACAATTGAAACAAATTGTCCTTGCTCAACAACTAAATCCAATCCCTTAATCACTTCAACAGTTGATTTACCATCTGTAAAATGTTTATGAATATTTTTGGCTTCTAAGACAATATTACTCATAGCGTAAAGCCTCTGCTGGTTGAACTTTAGCAGCACGCAGCGCTGGATAAATTGTTGCAAGGAAACTTAGCGCTAGTGATAAGCTAACAATCACCACCACATCTTGCCAACGTAGATACGATGGTAAATAGTTAATGAAATATGCATCGAATAAATTTAGTCCAAAAGCGGTGTTCAGCCAGCCAATAAATCCACTGATGCTCGTTGCAAAGATGATACCTAGTGCTGCTCCTGCCAGTGTTCCTACAACACCAATCACCGTACCCTGTACCATAAAAATCTTAGTGATCGTTGCTGGTGAAGCACCTAAGGTTCTTAAAATAGCAATGTCGGATTTTTTATCAGTAACCACCATCACCAATGAAGATACAATATTAAATGCTGCAACCAAGACAATGAGGAAAAGTAAAAGGCTAACCATTGCTTTTTCCATCTGAATGGCACTAAAGAGATTGCCGTGCGTATAAGTCCAATTTGATGGATAGAAATTGCCTGGTAAATCCATAACAACTTCTTCAGCGACTTGTGGTGCTTTGAAGATATCATCTAGCTTCATACGGATACCTTGTGCACCATCCGGCAGTCTCAACAATGTCGAAGCATCATTTAGCGCGATGTAACCCATCATCGAGTCCACTTCCGCACCAATACTAAAAATACCGACAATTTTAAAACGTTTAAATCTTGGAACAACGCCAGCGGGTGATGGTGTCGCTTCAGGTAATACCAATGTTACATTGTCATTGAGACTTAAACCTAAAGCATCCGTCATCTGCTTGCCCAAAACAATCCCGAACTCACCTTTCTTTAATGAGTTGATGTCGCCTTGAACCATATGATTTTGAATAATAGATACATTTTTTTCATAGTCAGGCTCAATACCCGTGACCATTATCCCTGCAACCTGTCCTTGGGCTGTTAACATCCCCTGCAACTGTGTAAAAGGTGCAACACCCGTCACATGTTCATGTTGGTCTATTTTCTTTGCAAGCTCAGGCCAGTCTGTTAGAATTTGTGTAGAGGAAACAGTCGCTTGAGGTACCATTCCCAAGACACGGTTTTTTAATTCACGATCGAAACCGTTCATTACAGATAACACAGTAATGAGAACAGCGACGCCCAAAGTCAGACCGATCATGGAAACTAAAGCAATAAAAGAAATAAAGTGATTACTTCGCCGTGCGCGAGTGTATCTCAACCCTATATACAGCGAGATCGGTTTAAACATACCATCTAGTCCGAGGTGTTTTAATGGAAAATCTTCAGCATCAAAGTGGCAATATTGAAAGACGCGTCATGTCACGTATTGATGCTGCCTTAAGAATAAATTATCAGATCATCACTAAAGATGTCGCTTTGAATGATCCCTATGATTCAAATTTTGTACTACCGCGCTATTTTCTCTTACTTGCAGAATTAGATCAATTTGATCATGCGCTTATGTACGAATTAGAACAATTAAATCAAAAAGATCAACAAATTGCTCGGATATTATCCTTATTTAATCAAAAATTAAACCTGATTACGGGCTCACTTTACGACTCTATTGTACAAACCATGTTACCAGTACCTACTCAAGTCAATTTGTCTGAAACGGGTTTTAGTTTTTATGCTGAGCAACATATCCCTGAACAAACCTATATACACATCACATTGAGTCACCCTGAAAACGATTTTCATATCGCTGCAACTGCACAAGTTGTCTACAGCAATCAAGAAGAAAATGGGCTGTTTAGAACCGGTGCATATTTTCTAACGTTACATCCCCAAGACAAAGTAAAGTTAACAGAAGCCTTGAAGCATTTAAAAAACTCACAGAATTGCTGAGCATCCAACTTAAGGCTTTAATACTTTTTGTTTAAATTTCTGATTCGCTTCTATATCCCGATAAAAATACATAAACAATCCCAGAAGTAGGATCATTGCTCCCAGTATCATACCTAGCGTTAATTTCTCATGATTAAATGCAGCGCCTACACCAAGTGCTAGAACTGGAGTCATTACATTTGTCAGTGACAATGTCGTCGGTTGGATTTTTTTGACCAAATAGAAATAACAAAACATAGCCACTAATGAAGCCATAACAACAGAATATATGATCGCAAGTAATGACTTCATTGAAGGTAATTCAGTAGGTAAATATTTCCATATAAATGGCACAATTAAACATGCAACAAAGGTAGAAACCAGTATTGAACCTGTCGCCTGTGCCATCGGTGCTACATCAGCATTTATTTTTTTTACCCAAAAAATTGACATTGCGTATGAAAAAACGCTAAGCAACATTAAACCAATTCCAATGGGATGGATATGTTGTGATGATCCAGTAAAACTGATCACTACGAGCCCAGTAATCGCGACGATCATTCCTAACCATTGCAGCTTATGCAAATCTTGTTGAAAGATAAATTTTCCAATAAGCCCTGCCATAATTGGTGCTAATCCAAACATCAGTGCAATCATGCCAGAACTTAGATAATCAGTAGCTACATAAGTAAAAAATTGCGAACCAATCAAGCTAAATGAACCAGCAAAATAACTATGCAATGCAATTGAATTTAATGGAAATTTCACCTTTAAAACAATGAGAAGCAATGCCGCGATAGGCAGTGCCAAGCCTAATCGAATCACCAATGCCCACATTAAATAAATATCTTCTACACTCCACACAATCGCAAGTGGAGTTGTTGCCCAGATGATGACCAATAAGGCATAAATGAGCATAAGTTTAGATTTTTCTGGCATGTGAACTCGATTGATAAGATAAATCAGGCAGTTTTTCTTTTTTGTTTTTGAATCGTTTGATCCAAAGCACTTGAAAATTCACGCTTATCTCTTTCTGAAATTGGCGGTGGTCCACCGGTTTGAACCCCAGCCCCTCTCAAAGTTTCCATGAAATCACGCAAATGTAATCGTGCCTTAATATTAGCTTCTGTCCAAATTTCACCACGTGGATGAATTGCAACGCCACCCTTTTCGATGACTTGAGCTGCTAGAGGAATATCCTGCGTCATGACAATATCATGCTCTTTCATACGTTCGATAATTTCTTTATCAGCTTGATCTGCTCCACTCATCACCTGTATTGAATTAATACGAACGGAAGGAGTTATTCCTACATTTTGATTGGCGACAAAAGTTACTTCGAGTTGATAACGATCAGAAGCTCTTAAAATGACTTCACGCAAAATTTTAGGTAATGCATCAGCATCGACCCAGAGTTTAAATGGCAACACGCCTCTTTCCTTCATTGTCTTACCACGTCATCTTATCAAATTTTACAGATGGCTGGTTTGATATGATGAATATAAAGCGGATCGTTTTTTTATAGTGAGGACCTTCTCTCCATATTATTCAAATACATGAAAAACCTTATTGTTGTCAGTTTAATCAAAATTAAAACTAATTGTTTGTTTGTGCTTAATGTATGAACGATTAAAACTTTTTTTGATACGAAGCTTTTGACAATTGATATGTCTATCCTTAATATACAAGCACCTCGCAACGTCCCTATCGTCTAGAGGCCTAGGACATCGCCCTTTCACGGCGGTAACCGGGGTTCGAATCCCCGTAGGGACGCCATTATCGTTTCATACGATCACTCAATATTCAAAATTACTATTATTTCATTGAAGAATTGTAGTTTTTCACTACAATAACTCGCTTCATATGTTTCGAATTTTCAATCCTATGCACTCATCTCCGAATGATGCTTCGCATCAGGGCAATTCTGCGCCTTTACAACGCGCTATGAGTACTCGACATCTGGTTATGATTTCGCTTGGCGGCGCAATCGGTACTGGACTTTTCTTAGGTTCGGGTGAAGTCATTGCACAAACGGGGCCTGTAGGTGCCATTATTTCTTATATCCTTGGCGGGATTATCGCCTACATGGTTATGCTGTGTTTAGGTGAGCTTGCCGTTCATATGCCTGAGTCTGGTTCGTTTGGTGCTTATGCCAAAAGATATATTGGACCAGGAACAGGCTATACCATCACTTGGTTATATTGGTTAACTTGGTCGGTTACTTTAGGAACTGAGTTTACAGCCGCCGCCCTCCTCATGCAGGAATGGTTCCCAGATAGTTCCATGTGGATGTGGACTATAGTCTTTGGTGTATTCGTATTTGTTTTAAATATGATTTCCACAAAATGGTTCGCAGAATCTGAATTTTGGCTGGCATTAGTTAAAGTTATTACTGTTGTTGCATTTATTCTCTTAGGCCTACTCGCAATTTTTGGCGTAATTGGCTATCAAGGTTACGAAACGGCGCCTTTATTTAGCAATTTAACTGCTCAAGGTTGGTTCCCTGAAGGTCTATTCCCAATTTTTGCTACGATGCTTATCGTAAACTTCGCATTCTCTGGAACAGAATTAATTGGGGTTGCTGCTGGTGAAACTAAAGACCCAGCTAAAAATGTTCCTAAAGCGATTAATACAGCGATTTTTCGTCTGTTGATTTTCTTCGTAGGTACAATCATTGTAGTAACGTCACTTCTTCCACATCAAGAAGCTGGCTTAGCTGCTGAAGGTGTGAGTAGCTCTCCATTTGTGACTGTTTTCCAGCATATTGGTATTCCCTATGCAGAAGATATCATCCGTTTTGTAATTATTACCGCTTTATTATCAGCTGCTAACTCTGGTTTGTTTGCTGCGTCACGCATGATGTGGTCTTTATCTTACAAAAAGCAGCTCCCTGCAGTATTTTCTAGAGTGAATGCACGTGGTATCCCCTATGTTGCAGTGATCGTGACAATGATCGGTGGGTTACCAGGCTTATTGTCAGAACAATTCGCACCTGAGACTATTTTTACCAATTTATTAGGTATTGCTGCGTTTACAATGGTCGTTGTGTGGATGAGTATTTGTTTAAGCCAATTTAATTTCAGACGCGATTGGTATAAGCAAGGGCGCAAAAAAGAAGAGCTGGGCTTTGCTGCTCCATTATTTCCAATTGTCCCAATCTTAGGTTTTGTGTTCTGTTTTATCACATGCTTAAGTATGGTATTTGATCCAAGTATGCGTATTAGCTTTTTCGGGTGCTTAGCGTTCATTGCTGTATGCTATGCCAGTTATTACCTGTTTTATCACGATAAATCTTGATTTTGAAATAGCGACTTCGGTCGCTATTTTTTACTTAGACAGTTCCTATTTTTCCAATGCTTTTCTAATATTTCTTGGAGATTTGATCTAAATTTAGCCTTTAAATTCAATATTGTTTTATTTTCATACGAACACACCATTTTTTTAATTTTTTTGCTGAAATGCGTTTGACACCCCCCTATTTTCACCCTATTATACGCCCACCTCTGAAACGTCCCTATCGTCTAGAGGCCTAGGACATCGCCCTTTCACGGCGGTAACCGGGGTTCGAATCCCCGTAGGGACGCCAATTTTCAGAAGTAGATTTTATTAAGTCCCTATCGTCTAGAGGCCTAGGACATCGCCCTTTCACGGCGGTAACCGGGGTTCGAATCCCCGTAGGGACGCCATTAATTTCAATTGAAATAACATGGTTTAAAATATATTTCTGCACTGTCCCTATCGTCTAGAGGCCTAGGACATCGCCCTTTCACGGCGGTAACCGGGGTTCGAATCCCCGTAGGGACGCCATATTCGAGATGATACATCTCATAAAAAAGCCCAAGCATTTAAGACTTGGGCTTTTTTTATAACTTAGTCACCCTAAAAATCGAACACAAAATAAACAACATTATCATCTTTGCAGGTTATGGTGGTTTAAACCCTAAATAACGCTTGGAGAAGATGATGTTGGACAACACCGTACTTAATCCCCTAGCATCCCCATCACAATTAAATACAATTAGTCCTAAAACAAATAAAGACTGGGTTGAGTTTTTTTTAGACCCTAAAGTGAATCGTGAATGTAAAACAGAATATGCTGAAACCTATGTTCTTTCACTATTCGATCAACTCAATACGACTCATTTATCGTGGATTGATCAGGTAGACCAAGTTAGGCAACATATACAACACGAACATGATCAAACTTGTTCTAAATTTCAAAGTTATCTAGATCAACGAAAATCAGGCCTTGGGCGTGACTACTTTCCAACCATCTCTCATGCTTTAGAATTTTTATATAAAGTTGCTCCAGTTAAGTATGTAGATGGCTCATGGCTATATTCATCTCTTACGCACCCCTCTCTGTTTGAAAGCAAAGATCTAAGCTATATCTACTTAGAAGAACTTGGCTTGGGAGATGCTAAAGCAAATCATGTTTGCATGTATCAAAACTTACTGCGACATTTCGAGCTTGAACCATACATTAATTATTTAGATGATATTTATTTCGAACAAGCCGCTGTTCAACTTGCTCTCGCATATGTACCACATGATTTATTTCCAATAGTAATTGGATTTAACTTGGGTTATGAACAATTACCACTACACCTGTTAATTACCAATTATGAATTAGCAGAACTTGGAATTGATCCTCATTATTTTAATGTTCATATTACGATTGATAATGCACACAATGGACATGCTGAAAAATCAATACAGGCATTTATTGATCATTATCATCAAGCTCAAGATAAATCAAAATATCTTGAACTGGTGAAAATGGGCTTCCAAATGAATGATCTTGGCTTGAGCTCGACGAATATCATTCAAGAAATTGATCTGACTAAAAGCATTTATCAACTTCTGCAAAGAAAAGCAGTTGTCGGTCAACATATCCATAACCAAAAATGTCAATTCAGTGGCAAGTCTATTAATGAGTGGCTCGCTCAACCTCAATTAATATCTGAATTTGTTCAAATCTTAATTGATAAACAATGGATTATTAAAAACAGACCTGTCGAAGAAAGTCGTTTTTGGAAACTTATTCACGATAGTGATGGCAAAATGTTTGGTGTATTTAATGCAACTGAGAAAATGCTGATCAAAGACTGGATTCAAGGGGAATCATTAACTATTCGTTTAAAAAGAATGCCTCTAACAGGAGATCAAAACTGGCTCTCAAAATACAATAATCAACATGAACTTGAACAGATCAAACATCAATGTGATTCATTAGATCATACAAACGATAAACTAGCATTATTAATTCCATATCTCTCACCTTACTATCATCCACGAGCGATCGGATTATGGGCAACCCAAGAAGTTTCTAAGATACTTTTCCCTTTTCAAACGCTTGCGCTTTAGTTCTAAGTCGCAGCATAAAATAAGGAGCCATGAAGGCTCCTTATATATATTGATTCACACTATGCAGATTTTCTTGAATTAACTTTACCTTGAATGATAGCCTTCACATTTCCTTTTGCATAATTCAGAAAAACTTTTAAAGGTGAAAGTTTTGGATTAGGTTGATTACCCTCACCAATCGCTTTGAATTGTGCCGCATACCAAATAATTTCCATAATTGCCATTTTATCAATAAATGGAATCCCTGTTTTAATTGGTTTTACTGCATATCTAACATCGTGTCCTGCAATCAAACGATCAGTTAAATCCGTTTCTACAGCGAGCGGGCGTGCAATTCCAATAAAGTCACATGCACCACTTTCTAAAGCATCATTCATCCCTTTAACGGTTCTGAATCCACCTGTAACCATCAGTCTGCATTTTACTTCTTTACGTATTTTCTCTGCGAAATCTAAAAAGTAAGCCTCACGTGCAATGGTACTTGCTTTACGCTGTTCAGCTTTAGCACCTGCCATTGCGGGCGCTTCATACGTACCACCTGAAATTTCAATTAAATCGATACCTGCATCATCAATAGCTTTAAATACTTGAATCACTTCTTCTTCAGTAATTCCACCACGTTGAAAATCTGCGGAATTCAATTTCACTGAAACGATAAAATTCTCGGATGTTGCAGCTCGAACAGCTTTATAAATTTCTAATAAGAAACGCATACGATTTTCAATGCTTCCACCCCATTGATCATTACGCTTATTGGTCAGTGGCGATAGAAATTCACTGATTAAATATCCATGAGCACCGTGTAATTGAACACCTTCAAAGCCCGCTTTTTCGCAAATCGCTGCAGAGGTTGCAAATCTTTGGATTAGATCTAGGATTTCCTCATGCTCGAGAGCCCGTGGAGTAGCAAAGGTAGTAGCCAACATAGCACTAAATGGAACAGCAGACGGTGCAACAGTTTCTTTATTTAAGCCTTTAGGACACTGTCTGCCCGGATGAGACAATTGAACAAGCTGGACCATACCATAACGTTTACCTAGGTCAGCCCATGCCTTTAATTTAGGTAAATCTCGTTCATTTTCGACCACGACGACACCAGGCTCATTCTTCGCACGTAGATCAACCATCACATTTCCTGTGATTGAACACCCTAAACCACCTCTTGCCCAAGCTTCATACAAGCCTGTGTGCAAATGATTTGGTTCACCAGCAGCATTCGCTAGAGCTTCACTCATTGCGCCTTTAATAATGCGATTTTTGAAAGTTGTATTGCGAATTTGAATCGGCTCAGCAATTTTACTCATCTTGAAGTTCTCAATTTTGTGCTTATCTAAACCTAAAACCAATTAGGCGTGACTTCCCTGAATTTCAGTCTAGAATTGACAATCCTTCTTGTCAAATAACTTTTATAAACTACTTTGTATAAGATGTTGCGTATAAGCATGAATCGGTGCACGGAATAAACGTTCTGTCTCTTGAATTTCTATAACTTTTGCATCTTTCATCACCATAACTCGATGGCATAACGCTTTCACAATTTTCAGATCATGACTAATAAAGATGTAACTGATCCCTGTTCTCTGCTGTATATCTTGAAGTAATTTCACCAATTTTATTTGTGTATTGCGATCTAATGCAGATGTTGGCTCATCCAGAATGAGTAATTGAGGTTTCAGAATAAGTGCTCTGGCCAGCGATACTCTTTGTCGCTGTCCACCCGACATTTGATGAGGATAACGATCAAGAAATTCTTTTGTGAGATTAACCTCTTCAAGGACTTGAATCGCGAGATTTAATTTTTCACTCTTTCTCAATTTTTTTAATCTTAACCCTTCAGTTAATAATGACAAAACATCCATTCTTGGATTGAGACTCGAAAAAGGATCTTGAAAAACGATTTGAAAATCTTTTCGATGCGCTCTAAGTTGCTTGTCAGACAACTGATTGAGATTGATACGATTTAATTCAATGGTACCTGTTGACTCTATGAGTCGTGCAAGCGCGAGTGCAGCACTGGTCTTTCCAGATCCACTTTCACCTACAATACCAAGCGACTCTCCTTGTTTAAGCTGAAAACATAAATCTTCCACCGCTATAAATTGAGTTTTAAATACATTCAGAAAATTCAGCTTAGGTGGATACTGCACTCGAAGATGTTCAGTATTTAAAAGTTCTTTCGCCTGTTCACTGATAGGTGAAATCGAATCAAACTGCTGATTAAGGAGCATTCGAGTATATTCATGGCAAGGCTGCAGGAATATTTGAGAGAGATCACCCTGTTCAACTGTGACACCTTTAGACAAAACCAATACCTGATCAGCATATTGTTGCACCAACCTTAAATCATGACTAACCAAAACTAAGGCCAAATTTTTTTGATGCGCTTGGTCTTTAATTAAATTTAAAATTTGCTTCTGTAGTGATACATCAAGGGCTGTTGTTGGTTCATCTGCAATTAAAATTTCAGGTTCCGAAATCAGAGCTGTTGCGATCATCACCCTTTGACGCTGCCCACCAGACAACTGATGTGGATATCGCTTGAGGATGTCTGATGAGTTCCCCAACCCTACATCACAAAGCACTTCTTCTATTTTTTTTCGAATGTCTTTCTTCTTAAGCCCCTTCGACCATAATGGTTCTGAAATAATTTTTTCAACTGTATGTAATGGATTAAGCGCTGTCATTGGCTCTTGAAATATCATCGCGATCTTATTGCCACGTATTAAGCGCAACTGATCTTCGTGTTTTAGACGCAGATCTTCATTTTGAAATATGATTTCACCACTTAAGTCTAGAGCGCGATCTTGAAGACCTAGAAGACTTAGACAAGCTAAAGATTTTCCTGAACCACTTTCACCAACAATGGCTACTGTCTCACCCGCATTTAGCTTAAAAGACAAATCAGTTAAGATTTTTTGTTCATTCAACTGTATATTGAGCTTGTTGACTTCAAGTATTGGTTTAGCCTCTTGGATCAAATGCATCTCGAGCAGCCTCTCCAATATAAATAAGAATAGATAACACAACTGCTAGACTAAAAAATCCAGATAAAACCAACCACGGTGCTGATAGATTATTCTTACCCTGCAATAAAATTTCACCAATTGAAGCTGTATCAGGTGGCAAACCATAGCCCAGAAAATCTAATGCTGTAAGTGCGGTAATATTAGCGGTAAGAATGAAAGGAAGCTGTGAGAGTGACGAACTTATAGCATTGGGTAAAATATGTTTGATAATAATTTGACTATCTGTAGCACCGAGTGATCTCGCAGCTCGCACATAATCCAAATTTCTGGCTTTCAGAAACTCTGCACGAACAAGACCAACTAACGCAGTCCAACCAAACATCAGCATAATTAAAAACAGCCAATATACGCTTGGTGTAAACATGCTCACTAAGATCATCACAATAAATAACATTGGTAGACCACCCCACACCTCTAACAGCCTTTGACCGATCAGATCCAACCAACCGCCAAAGTAGCCTTGGACAGCACCAATGGTAATTCCTATGAATGCAGATCCAATAGTAAGTGCAATGCCGAACAGCAAAGAGATACGAATACCATATATTAATCTTGCCAAGACATCACGACCTTGATCATCTGTGCCTAACCAATTCACGGAGGTCGGTGGAGATGGTACAGCTTCTGCCAATTCATAATTAGGTGTTTGATATGAAAATGGGATGATAGGCCAAATCTGCCATCCATGCTCATTAATCAATTCTTGAACAGCTGGATCTTTATAATCAGACTCAGTCTCAAAGACACCACCGAATGTTGTTTCAGGATAAGGCTTAAAAATTGGGAAATAAATTTCTTCTTTATAATAAATAAGTATTGGTTTTTCGTTGGCAATAAACTCTGCCCCCAAGGATAAAATAAAGATCGCGATAAATAAAATGAAGCTGAAGTATCCGAGTCGATGTGACTTAAATTTTGAAACTCGTTGATCGAAAAGTGGAGACATTTTTATGCTCCTCGATGATCAAAATTAATTCTTGGATCAATCAATTGATATAGAACATCACTGAGTAATCTCAAAATTAGACCGACCAACGTAAAGATAAACAATGTTCCAAAAATCACGGGATAATCACGCTGCTGAATTGCCTCAAATCCAAGCAAACCCAAACCATCAAGATTAAATATAATTTCTACAAATAGATTACCAACAAAAAAAATTCCGATCAGTGCTTCAGGTAATCCTGCAATAACGATTAACATGGCGTTACGGAAAACATGATTGTATAAAACGCGTTGCTCGGTCAGACCTTTAGCACGAGCTGCCGTCACATATTGTTTATTTAACTCTTCCATAAAAGAGTATTTTGTTAGATATGTGAGGGTCGCAAATCCACCTAATATAATAGTAAGGACAGGCATTGTAAGATGCCAAAAATAATCTCTAACTTTATCAATGAAACTGAGTTCAGCAAAATTCTCAGAGACCAATCCTTGTAATGGGAACCATTGTAAATACGATCCCCCCGAAAAAATCATAATAAGTAGAATAGCAAATACAAAAGTTGGCACTGCATAACCTACCGCCAATATTAAGGAGGTCGTTTGATCAAACAGACTGCCATGTCTTTTCGCTTTGCTGATCCCTAGAGGAATGGCGATACTGTAGATCAGTAAGGTACTCCATAATCCAAGGGAGATCGTGACTGGCATTTTTTCCAAAATTAATGTTGTTACTGATTTATTTTTAAAAAAGCTCGTTCCAAAATCGAGTTGAAAATATCCTTTTAGCATTAGAAAAAAGCGCTCATGCACAGGGCGGTCAAATCCATATTGCGCTTTGATCTGCTCGACCATTTCAGGACTGAGTCCTCGTGTACCCTGATAATAACTCTGGACTTCATTGATATGAGATGTCGAACCAGACACAACACCAATGCCTTGAAATTGTTCAGCTCTCTGTATTGCCTGTTCTACAGGTCCACCAGGAGCAATTTGAACGACGGCGAAATTGATCAGCATTATCAAAAATAAGGTGGGAATGATCAGCAAAAGTCGTTTAAGTATATAAAGACCCATAAATTTAACCTTTAACGTGAGCCTTTACTTCGACCAAGATAAGCAGACACTTTGCGAGCTTGCTGTTGATCTACCCACCAATAATCTTCACCAACAGCGAGTTTGGGTTTAATCTGTGGTTGTTTATACATATTCCAATACGCATACCATTCACGATCATTTCCGTAAGTAAGTATCTGATAATATCCTGCACGTAATAAACGATCCAAGATACGTGTATTTAATATTAATTTTTCTCGATCGAGTGCATGAATAATACGTTGTATAATTTCATCTATAACGCTATTTTTCACACCAGAAAAATTATAATTTCCCTCTTCATCTGCAGCATGACTGCTCCAAAATTGCGCTTGCTCATTCCCAGGATTTAGTGATTGAGGCATCACCATCGTGGTTAAATCAAAATCATATTGACGCATCCGCTGTAAATATTGAGGCATATCGACTTGCCGAATCGAAACTTGAATACCCAATTTTTTTAAATTTCGAATATAAGGCATGAGCGTCCGTTGTAAGCCCTCTTGATGAAGAAGCAATTCTAATTGAATTGGTTTTCCATCACGCGCATGCAAACTACCATTTTTAAATGAATACCCCTGCTCAATTAAAATTTTCCGAGCAGTGAGTAAGCCTTTACGATTGTAACCTGTACCATCAGTGACGGGATATTTCCACGCTTTTAATACCCCTTCTCGTTGTAAAGGATGTAACCGAGATAAATAAGGTTTTAATATTGTTAATTCTTTTGGACTTGGTACTGACTTTGCTTCGAGCTCACTAAACTGAAAATGACTTTGTAAACGTTGATATTGTTGATAAAACAATGCTTTATTTTGCCATTCAAAGTCATAAGCATAGGTCATTGCTTGTCTAAAATAGATATCGTTTAGCGGTTTTTTTCGTGTGTTAAAAACGATACTTTGTGTCGGAGCAGGGTTTTGTAAAGCTACACTATATTTTTTAACCAATCCTGAGTTAAATGCTGGAAAGTTGTATTCCGTCTTCCATTTACGAGCAAATTTCTCTTGGTGAAATGTATATTGTCCAGCTTTAAATCCTTCAAATGCAATGTCCGAACTACGGTAATAAACATATTTAATTTGATCAAAATTATAACGACCGCGATTTACAAGTAAATCCTTAGCCCAATAATGGGGATTACGGTGATAGGTAATACTACGACCAGCATCAAGATTTTTAATTGTATATGGCCCTGATCCTAAAATGGGTTTGAGTGTTGCTCGACTAAAATCTTTAGATTGCCAATCTTTTTTAGAAAAAATTGGCATCTGTGAAAGTATTGCTGGCATTTCAGTATTTCTTTCTGATTTAAATACCATTTTTACGGCATGTTTAGACAGAACCTGAATTTTATCTAAATCAGACAAATACATCTGTAAACCGGGATTGGTTTTAGTTAAATACATTTCAAACGTGAATTTAACATCCTCAGCCAGTACAGGAGATCCATCACTAAATCGAGCACGTGGATTTAAATGAAAAATCACAAATTGTGTTCGGGTTGGATCAAACTGAATTTTCTCAGCCAAAAGTGGATAAAACACATTTGGTTCATCTAATGACTTGGAAAATAGCGTATCGAACAAGTAATTTGTACCTTCAACCCAACTTCCTTGCCCATTCATACCGTTTAGATTATCAAATGTCCCATCAGCCGCTTTCACCAACTTTCCACCCTTTGGTGCGTCTGGGTTGGCATATGGCATCGCATCTAAATTCAGATATTTCGGTTTTGACTGTAAAGCAATATAAGGCGTCGTTTGAAGATTTGCCCATGCACTGATATGAATGGGCAAGAAGAGGAAAATAAACTTTGCTTTTGACAAAGTTGATGAAATGCACATCTCGATATGAAATTCCTGATTGCTTAAGCAGACTTAAGAATGTGGAACTTTAATCGTAGCACCAATCTGTAAAGGTGTGTTTGGTTTCAAACCATTCATTTCTGCAAGCTGATCAATGTCTATACCAAATCGATTCGCAATTCTGTACAGGGAATCACCACTACGGACTTTATAATCTGTGACCACTTTAGGAACTTGAATAATTTGGCCTCTTTGCAATCCAGCACGTAGGTTTAACTTATTGAGATCTGCAAGTTCTTTTGCAGTCATGTCAAATCGTGTAGCAATAACATGAAGAGACTCGCCTGATTTGACAGCATAATCCTCGGTATCACGCGATTTTGATTGACGGACTGGTGTTTTTTCTGTACTTGCAGCCGTCTTTTCAACATCGCCACTTACTTTTAATTTTTGACCAATTTGAAGGACTGATCTCGCATTTAGATCATTCTGCGTAAGTAATGATTGAAGCGGCATATCATATTGTCGCGCAATACTTGCTAAGGTCTCTCCACTCTTCACAGTGTGAAACTCCACTTTCTCAGCAACCGAATTATTTCGTGTCGAACTCTGCTTAGTGGAAGCTTTATTTTCATCTTCTTTCAAATTCAGCTTTTGCCCAACTTGTAAACCAGCATTCGTTCGCAAGCCATTCATTTCTGCTAACCGTGCAACAGAAAGATTATATTTGCTTGCAATGGCATTCAGGCTATCGCCTGATTGAACAACATATTGCTCTGGTACTTTAGATCCCGCTGGTACTTTAATGGTTTGACCAACCATCAATCCTTTTTCAATATCCAAATTATTCAGTGTCGCCAACTCAACAACGGTTAACTTATGCGCATTTGCAATGTTGTACAACGTATCTCCTCGTTGTACGCGGTAAGTTTCAGTCTGAATTTCAGGTACAGTTTTAGCATTACTCGCGCGAGTTGTTGATGAAGCTGTAGCAGATTGCACTTCTTCTAAAGGAACATTAATTTTTTGACCCGCGTACAGGCTACTATCAGCTTTCAGTCCTGAGCTTAATGACGCTAACTCTTGAGTCGAAAGTCCATATCGATCAGCGATTAACTTTAAGTATTCGCCACGTTTGACCGTATAAGATTTCGTTTGAACCTTAGTTAGCGCTTGTTCAGTTTTGCTTGATTTAGATGCTTGAGACTGGGTTAAATTTAACTTCTGCCCAACCAGTAAATTACTATTGATAGTTAGACCATTCAATTCAGCCAGTTGTTGGACACTTAAATCAAACTGGTTTGCAACACTAGTCAGACTATCATTTGCTTTTACAATATAACTTGCTGGCTTTATATCCGTTTTCTGGGCAGATGCTACTGGTTTAGCATCGTACAGATATAGGGTCGCACCTACATATAAGGTTGCATTTGGATCTACTTGGTTCCATTTTGCAATATCTCTCCAACTTACGCCGTTTTTCATTGCAATAATTGCCAGCGTGTCACCAGGGAGTACCGTATACGTACTACGTTTACCCTTAGGTGGTTCTACAACCACTTCACTTTCAGTTTTCTTAAATGCCTTACCTTGATTAAGCTGGGCTTCCTCAGAAGTAGGCAATGTACTTTCTGCTACAGATTTAGGATAAGCAAAGCCAACTTTAACTTCTGAACCTTGTCCTGCTGCCACAGACTGACTTGTCTGAATCGCAGTTAATTTAATCTTGCCATCTAAAGGATCGACGATCTCAGTACCTTGAGGTGCAATGGCACTAATCTCTCTAACGACTTCCGCTTTTTCTGCTTCAGTGGCCTGTGGCTCAATGACCGAGGCAATAATTTGATCAGAACTCGTAGTTGTTGTGGTTTTTTCAGATGCAATTGAAGCTAAGATTCTGGCTTTTTCTTCAGCAGTGATTTCGGGTTCGACACGTACAGGTTTAACATTTTGCGCCGGTGTAACAGCAACAGGTATACGAGGTGCGCTTGGCACCACTGCCGAAGCAGCAAAAGCTGCCAATGCATCAGAACCAGAAGGAGTCCTACCCTTCGAAGTTGAAATTGTTGTAGAAACTGAAGCTGTTTGAGTATTATTAACTGGCTTCACTGTTTGAGTTGCCAATACGGAAGCATTTGAAGCTTTTGGTGTATTTACTGTCGTTGTAATTGTGGTTGCTGGCGTAGATGTAGAAACAGGGCTTGAAGCGCTCGCCCATAGACCTGTACTGCTTGGTTTGAGTGCTTTCAGTTTACGATCAATATTTGGATTTAAATCTGCTGGAATTAAAATTCGCTGTGGACTTTGAGGATCAATGATATCACCACGATGCCCTGGATTCAGTTGATAAAGTTCTGCACGACTTAAGCCTGTCAGAGAAGCAATTTCGTTTAAACTCGCACCTGCTGGAATTGGAACTTCTCTAAAGTGAGGACGATTCGCAATTGGTGGTAATCTGACGCCATACTTTTCAGGGGATTTGATAATCTGTGCAACCGCAAGGAAACGTGGAACATAGTTCATTGTCTCTTGAGGCAAACGTAATGACCAATAATCTGTAGGCAAGCCAGCAGCCTTATTACGGTTAATCGCTTGTTGAATACGTCCAGGACCAGCGTTATAAGCCGCTAAAGCTAATTCCCATGAACCGAATTGGTTATATAAACTTCCTAAAAACTCGTAGGCTGCACGTGTAGACTCAACTACATCACGACGTCCATCATACAAATTGGTCTGTCTTAATCCATAAATACGACCTGTACTTGGGATGAATTGCCACATCCCTGCAGCTGCCGCTGAACTCGTTGCAGCTGGATCATAGGAACTCTCAATGACGGGAAGTAAAGCAAGTTCAGTAGGTAATCCACGGCGCTCTGCTTCCTTTACAGTATGATAAAGATAACGAGAAGCTCGAGCGGATAAACGATCCAGATAAGGCTGACGCGTAATAAACCAACTTCTTTGAGCATCAATCCGTGGATCCCACTTTGTTTCATCCATTTTAAAACCAACGGTCATACGTTTCCAAACATCGCCGTGTTTTAAAATAAGTAAACGATCACCTTCAACTGCACGCATATCAGTTGCAGATAAAAGATCTTCAAGTGAATCTAAGCTACTGGCATCTAACATGCCGAGTTGATTCGACTTTTGCGTCTTTGCAGAAGTGGGACTCGCTGTACAGCCAGTCATTACGCCTAATCCGGTTACTGCGGAAGTAATTACTGAAATTTTAAATAAAAAAGTTGCAGATGGCTGCCACACTGCGGTGGTTGTTTTAGACATACAAATTCCGAAAGACGCATAGTAAATTTATTGTATATAAGCCATTTTAGAGGAGCTCGTTGTTCAGGCAAGTCTCTTCTTGATGAGTAATTGCTTATAAATGTTACAAGACATTAAAAAATATCCAGTTATCGCACTGATGTTTCGCATTTACGTATACAATAAAATTTCCGAACTTGATGTTCAACACTTTATTCGATTGATTGGTTCAAACTATGTCTGAAATAACACTTTATGTTGATGGCGCATGTCGTGGTAATCCTGGGCTAGGTGGCTGGGGTGCTTACATCATCACTAAGGATACAGAACATAAAATATGTGGTGGTGAACCAGACACTACCAATAATCGTATGGAGTTAACCGCTGCAATCGAAGGAATCAAATTTTGTCCTGTTGATGCAAAGCTTATCATTTGGACAGACTCAAACTATGTAAAACGCGGTATTACTGAATGGATCAGTGGTTGGAAAAAGAAAAATTGGAAAGACGTAAAAAATCCTGATTTATGGCAAACTTTGGATCAAGTTTGTCAAGGTCGAGACATTGAATGGAACTGGATTAAAGGTCATGCAGGACATCCAGGCAATGAAATGGCAGATCAGTTAGCTAATCAAGGCGCTGACCAAACGGCTGAACAATTTAAAAATTCCCTGCAAGCGAATGATAAAAAACAACAGTCTGAAGATTGGTTGCTCAATGATCCGTTTGGTTTAGATCTCAATGATCAAGATGAAGAAGTTGAAATTGATTTAGCAGAAAATGATGATCAAGCTGAATACAGCACGGATGAAGTCACCTCAAACTCCTCAGATATTATTAAGACAGTTGATGCACAGGACTTAAATTCTGAATCTGTAGATCAAAGCGTTCCTCAGTTAGCTGAAAAATCGCATCCACATATTGTGGTCACACCTGCTCGTTTAAATTTACAGGGACCACGCCAACTGATTTTAGATACGGAAACTACAGGTTTTTATTATCAAGATACAGACCGTATTATCGAGGTAGGTGCGATTGAAATGATCAATCGTAAACTGACAGGAAGTTCAATTCACATTTATATCAATCCCAAAAAAACAGTCGGTGAATCTGAAGCAATTCACGGTATTTCTGATGATTTTTTGAAAGATAAACCTATATTTGAAGAAATCGCTGCTGAACTGTACGAGTACTTAAAAGGTGCAGAAATTATCGCACACAACGCAACTTTCGATATGAACTTCTTAGATATGGAGTTCAAACGTGCTGGCTTTGGTACGCTTTCAGAAGTCTGCGCAGTGACCGATACACTTGCAATGGCAAAAGCGAAACATCCAGGTCAAAAGAACTCATTGGATGCATTAGTGAAACGCTACGAAGTTCCACAGCGTGATCGTACCTTCCACGGCGCCTTACTGGATGCAGAAATTCTGTCAGATGTTTATTTAGCCATGACAGGTGGTCAAGTTTCATTTGATATCGATGCACTCTCAGCGCATGATCATCATTCTGAAACTGGACAAAATCAGTACCAAAAAATTGAGGTAGATTTACCAATCATTTATGCTTCTGATGAGGAATTAGCAGCACACCAAAAATGGATCGAAGATTACCAAGAAAAAAATGGCGAGCCGTGCTTATTTGCTAAATAATCTTCCATCTGCTTGATTCATTTTGTAAAGTACGATCAGTTCGGCTATATTCATTTAGAGCAAAAATTCCCCTTATCTGGGCTCTGAGCAAAATTAATGGCCAACATAGGTTTCGATCGATGTCTTATCAAAGTTCAATTTATTTTGACCCTACAGCATTACTTATTGTTAAAAAAGAAATTGATCAAATCATCGATCAGGTCGAAAATACAGTATCAGAGCTTATCGAGGATCAAACACTTCCTTTTGGGATAGATGACGCATTCATTCGACTTGAGCAATCCAATCAAGTTTTTGCCATGATCGAACTTCCTCATCTCGCACAACTTGCACACTACTGTGCGCAAGTCATGTCAAAGATGATGCAAAATCCAACCGCAAAAAACCTGAAATACGCCGCCGCATTAAGTGATGGCACAACAATGCTAAAACGATATATTGAATTTATTTGCTTACGTGAAGTCGATGTCCCCCAATTTCTCTTAGATACACTTAACCATCTAGAGCGAGTATTGAATATCCCTTGTACAGCATTGGGTAATGGAATTCAGACCACTCAGAAACAATTAACTTTAACACCGCAAGCATCATCGAATCAGATTAATTCATCTGATTATTGGAATACACTATATAAAGATTGTTTAATAAAAATAGTGACGCAAAATGAAACTGAAGACGATTTTGATCGTTTTAAACTCATTGTAGATCATATAGCACTGCTCTCTCTTGAAACACCGAGTCAACAATATTGGCTTCTGATGCAAATCGCATTTAATCAACTTGACCAAATCATTCTCAGTGATGCACGCCTAAAATGGTTGGCTAAAGTTGGCAGTCAGATCCGAGAGTTTTTAAATGCACCCCAGCATTTTCAGGTCGATGAAACTGACTTTGCTAATGCTTTAGCGATTTGTATTAGCCAAGAAAACTACGATTCACAAATGCTTCGTGAGTATTTTCAAATCTCGGACAACATTTTGACTGATGTTCAACTACAAATTTTTAGTCGCCATCTGTTTGGACCTGATCAAAGAACAATCGATACCGTTGCTCACTTGATTACAGAAGAATTGAATCAATTAAGGTTAGATATTGAAAGTCACTATCAAAGTTTTACTGACGATCAAATTTTAGATATTCGCTTAAAGCTCTATCGTATGGCAAATATCTTTTTAGTGATGAATCTTAATGAAGCTTATGCAGAAATGAAACTGCAAGCAGAGCATTTTCATCGAACCTATATTCAACAAAATGCCGATTTTGCTCAACGATTAATGAACAGCATGCTGTCGGCTATGAACTCTATCGGGATTTTGAAGCGAAATTTTGCACCAACTCGCATTCAACTTGATGTGAATAATATGAATATATCACTGGATCGGTTAGATGATGCGCATGAAACGCTGCAAAAAGAAGCTCGAATTCTCTTGCAAGAACTAGGCGATAAACTTTTTCAGAACAATGATGCTCAAGACACAAATGATTTATTAAACATCACAACCAATTTAAGACAATTAAGCGGTGCTGCTCTATTTCTTGATGCTCAAATATTAAGTAATGCGCTAAAAAATAGTGCTGAGGCGGTTGAACACTATTACGATATTCAGAAATCACTCACCCACCAACAACTTCAGCACATTCTAGATGTGCTTGCCAGTCTAGAACTTCATCTTGATGGCTTGAAGTATGATTATCCTATTCATAAATCAGTATCTGAGACTGCACTCATCAGCAGTCAAAAAATTAAAGCGGTTGCCTAATGTCTGAACTCTCTGTTGCTTATATTTTTAAACAACATCAACTTCTCGTCGATGAAAACTTCCAATTACCACGTGTTGAACGTTTAGAGAGTGATCTGATTTTCAAATCTGGTGATCAAGTAATTGCACGAGATCTACATATTGAAGAAGCAATTCCTAAAGGTTATCAACTTGTGCCAATCCGACAGTTGATCACTCAATGGTCTAAGCAACAATTTGAACAAGCGAGTCGAGCAGTTCAATTATTAGAATGGCGTCGTAATCATAAATTTTGCAGTCATTGCGGTACAGAAACAGATGTGCACCGTTCAGAATATGCCATGATCTGCCCAGCATGTAATTATCACCAATACCCTCGTGTTCAACCTTGTGTCATTACGGTAATTACACGAGGTGACAATGAAATTTTGCTCGCGAAAAATGCAAAAAATAAATCCAATATGTATGGTTTGATTGCAGGTTTTGTCGAAGTTGGTGAAACTTTAGAAGAGGCTGTGCAACGCGAAACCATGGAAGAAATTGGTCTAAACGTTAAAAATATTCAATATCTTGCCAGCCAACCTTGGCCATTCCCAAGTAATTTAATGATTGCTTTTCGAGCCGAGTATGATTCAGGTGAAATTGTGCTTCAAGAAGATGAAATTAGTGATGCCCAATTCTTTAAATTTGATGACTTACCAGAAATTCCATTTGCAGGAAGTATTGCGCATGCCATGATTCAACATGTCATTCACAATACTCCTTTCAAATCTGAATAAATCAAATCCGAATCGTTACAGATTTATTTGAAGGACTCTTCTAAAACTTTCAGGATGAGAGATCGAGTTTTGAAGAGTCGATCAAATAATGTGGCAGTTGTTGCCATGATTGATACATGTCCAGTACGAGGCACCCGAATGAGCTGGCTATGATTCTCTACAGCTAACAGTGCTTGATGCATCTCTTCAGAATTATGATCTTTTACCAACGTATCTTGATCTGCTAGAAAAATATAGTGCTGAATATTATTTTTCTCTACAAAATAGTATGGCATCACCGCTTTGAAATTTACTGCTTTATCGAATGCATGTTCAGATAAATGATCACCTAGATAGTTAAAGTGATAGGGTCCAGCCAAACCAATCAACGCTTTAATTCGATCTCGTCCTTCAAAGTCAATGAATGAAGGATGGTAAATCAGTGACATCACATTAAAAGCACCAGCAGAATGTCCGATAAGCGCTATTTGATCTGCACAAATACCATATTTATCAGCACTTTTGATTAAATATTGAATTGAATCTGCAAGGTCAGTTACGTAACGAGGAAAAATATGTTCTGGCGCCAGATGATAGTTTATTACGGCGAGGTTATATCCAGCACGTGTCAAACTTTCTCCAAGAAACTTGTAATCGTCCTTACTTCCTCTACTCCATGCACCACCATGCACGAATATAACTAAAGGTTTATTCGCTGGCGCTTGGCAAACATAAAGATCCAGTCGTTGCCGAGCTTTAAGACCATAAGCAATATTTCTTTTTACAGAATAGCCTTTATTTGAGGTCAATTGATTTAATGCCAAACCACCCAAATTATATGGGCGAAAAGCATTCAGTTTTTGATTCAATTCGGTCAGTTTTAACTGAACTGATTTCGGAAAAAATTGCGCAATCTTATTCGACATTATTGGTAACTGACACCAGCGTCAGGATCAATTGCAACGGGTGTTTCAACATAAGGTTGAGTACTCACCGCTGAAGGGTTCATAAGTGATGATGATTGAACACCTGCGCCTACTTGAGCAGATTCCACGTTATCAATCAAAGTAACAATTTTCGTGACATTCCCTACTCGTTGTAAAACTTCAATGAGATCTTGCTCTTCAGCTGTATTTAAGCGTCCCATCACATATAACACGCCATCTTCAGTATGAACCAAGACTTTACTGTCTGAAACAACTGGCGCACGCATAATTAAGCCACGTGTATTCGCTGTCGCAGTCGCATCTTGCATGATGGTAGAGTAACCAATTTGAGGACCAACTGTGATGTAATTATGAATAGATTTCACATCACTCATCGCTCGAACGTTATCTTCTGCTAACTGTTTCAAATGCGCATCAGGCACTTGACCTGTTAACAAGACATTACTGTGAAAGCTATTCACATTGACTCGAGATTGTTTAAAACGAGCATCCAATTTGTATAAATTGATCTTTGCTGTACGTTCAATTGAAGAGTCAATAAATACCTGACCTAAAGAACGAGCTCCACTCACCACCCCAACTGGTTCTGCGCCAGTTCCACCTGAAATAAAACTTGCACAGCCTGAAAGACTAGCAACACACGCCATCGAAATTACAATACGCTTCAACACTCAATCCGTCTCCTCGTGAAACTTGAATTTTTTCTATTGTTGGAAATGGCTTAGCTCATTCGGTTCATAGATTAATCAAGTCTGCATTTATTGTAAATGCATTTTCAATCCACTCGAGATCATAATCTATATCAGAAATTTCATGCTGTAACGGTTTTGCAATTTTTTTATGAAAATCAAAACAAAACACATCAAAACGATAATAAAACTCTGTATAGCTTGGAAATTTTTGAAGAAATGACATTGCTGTTTTCGCAATTTTAATTTGCTTGCTCGATGATATTGATTCTAGGGCTGAAGCATAGGTTGTTTTTGATCTGGCTTTGACCTCAACAAATATAAGCTCAAGATCACGTTGAGCAATCAGGTCTATCTCACCATAACGAGAATGAAAATTTCGAGCCAGCACAATATAACCCTGTGAGATCAAGACTTTTTCAGTTTGGTCTTCAGCCCATATACCTAATTGTTGAGAACTCATCCATTTAAGTCCTCTTAAATATTTTTTAATCTAAACCATGTTTTCTCGAAGCACGCAGGTTTTCTTTCGATCCGATGCTCTTTAAAACTCAAGTGCCCAGTCTGACCTTGAATTGATATTTGATCAGGATTCTTCGTTTTCAACATCAAATCCGCCAAACGCCAAACATCTTGACCGAAGGCATTGAGACGTTGGAATGCAGCAGTATTTTCTGTTGTTTGATTAGGTTTTTTTAAAAATTGAACCATGACTGGAACATCACAGAATTTAGTTCCCTTCGGAATATCCATATTATGATCAATAGCAAAAGCCTGAACATACAAATGTTTTGAAGGCTTATTCTTCAATGAGTTGATCCACGCCATACTGCCTAAAAGCAACACACCTTCATTTGACTTTATATCAGGCAATTGTTGGACTAGAGAAAATTTACCATGAAAATTTTTAAACACGGCATTTACAAAGCTTAAGCTCTCAGACTCAGTACCAGACTCACGCAAGATATAGAGATGCTGAACTCGATCACTTTCAATCTGTTTAATTAAAACTTGAGCATCATCAGTTTTCGATAAACTAAACTGCCACACTTTCACATGTTTTGAAGGAACTTCATTCAGTGCTAAAACAGGAATTTTAAGCGGTTCTTTCATTATTGCTTCGACATCCTGTCTGGTTAATGGACCAATAATAAGTTTGGTGTTTTGACTGACTTGCGTCTTTAGGATCTCTTTTAATCGTTTTTGATCCGAATTGACATATTTGATTGGCATTTCACTTTTAGACTTTTGATAAGCCTCATCAATACCATTTTTAATACTATTACTTGCTCGCGCCATAGGGCCTGAATCAGGTAAAATAACCAATACTTCCGCTTGGGCTTGGAAAATCATTCCACATAAGCCAATACCAATGAATTCTTTTTTTATTCTTAATAGATCCAACATGGAGAAACCTTATGAGTGCTCAGTTATTTGTTGTAGCGACGCCAATTGGGCACTTAGATGACATGACTTATCGAGCAATTGATGTTTTAAAGTCTGTCTCTCTTATCGCGGCAGAAGACACACGTCAGTCCGCTCTTTTAATGAAACACTATAATATCTCAACTCCGCTTACAGCGTGCCATGATCACAATGAAAGTAACAAAATTGATATAATTATCGATAAGTTAAAAAATGGTGAAAATGTTGCACTCGTCAGTGATGCAGGTACACCATTGATTAGTGATCCTGGTTTTAAATTGGTTCGTGCAGCTCAGGAGCATGGTATTCGTGTCGTTCCTGTTCCAGGTGCATGTGCAGCTATTGCAGCATTAAGCGCTGTAGGTCTACCCAGTGATCACTTTAGTTTTGAAGGATTTCTATCTTCGAAACAATCACAACGTCTTATTCAATTAAATAAACTGAAAGACAACACGCATACCATGATCATCTATGAGGCACCACATCGAATCCTAGACTCTGTAACGGATATGGTCTCTGTGTTCGGGGCTGACCGTGAAGTCGGGTTTGCACGTGAAATTACCAAAACCTTCGAAACAATCAAAAAAATGACCCTTGGAGATTTACAATCATTTATTGCAAATGATCATCACCAGCAAAAAGGTGAAATTGTACTGGTCATTGCTGGAGCAGCCACTGAAAAAGACATGCAGCAAGAAGAATTAGACAAATTACTCAATCGTTTATTGCAAGATTTATCTGTAAAAGCAGCATCTCAACTTGCAGCTGATCTCATCGGAATCAAAAAGAAAGTCGCATATCAACGCGCGCTAGAGCTCAGTGGTGCGAATGATTAAGCAAAATAAAAAAAGCACCATATTGATGGTGCTTTTTTTATTAATCTTTTATTGATTCATCAGGTGGAACTTCAGTAATACGACCACCACGTGCTAGAAAAGCAGCAACTTCATCTTCCAGTGCCTGACGTTGTTTGAGTTTAGCTGTCACTGTTAATGTTTCAGCTTCAGCGACATCGGCATCAGATACAGTAACGTCACTTACGGCCGCACCTTTTTCTGCTGCTTGTGATTCATTTTCGTCTACAACACTGTCTTCGTTGTCATCAAAATCATTTGCGTCTGTCATTTCAAACTCCCCATCAATGTTTTCACGCACCTGATTGGAACGTGCTTTGATTTTTAGAGAAATGTATCAAGCTCTTTATCATTCGCATAGTATCTAAAGCACCTCATTTGTATATTTTTTAATCATATTGGTAAAAAAATATATATTGATGATTCTTTTTAGATCAGATTTCAATTCACTTGATATCTTGTATTACTGAGCTGACTCAAACCATTCGCTTGCGACATAAACGCCGATTTTAACGCACTGATATTTTCAACTTGTTTCAAACCAAAGTTTCTCGCCCAAACAATAGGAAAAACAGGAGCAGATTCCATCCACCCAATCATAGACATACTATGCATCATGGCATCGTTTTGAAATTTACGGCGATGCTCATATTTCAATAAAGTTTGCTCATGAGCCCAAACGCCACGTGCGTAGTCCGAAAGTAGCGCATCGCATAGAATTGCTGCATCAAGACAACCAATATTCACCCCCTGACCAGCAAGTGGATGAATAACATGGGCTGCATCACCAATTAGCGCTAAGCCATCTTTAATATAACGTTGAGCAGCTCGTGCTTTCAGTGGGAATTTTGCTCGAGGCGTTGCGGCTAATACTTTGCCCAACATATGATGACTCTCTCGTGTCAGTAATTGTACAAAATCTTCATCTGAGAGTGACGAAAATTCGTCTGCATAATCATCTGGTAAAGTCCATACAATGGATTGCCAATGACCATATTCTTGATCTTCTAAACTTGCCATTGGGAGAAAAGCCAGTGGCCCTGTTTCTAAGAAGATTTGTCTCGCAACATGTTGATGCGCTTGTTCCGTCTTGATCGCACAGCTAATACCAGCCTGATGATAATCCAAAACATCCAAATCAATCATGGCTTGTTCACGTACGAATGAGTTTGCACCATCCGCACCAATTAAAAGTTTCGTTTTCAATTGAGTTTGATCAGCGAGATGAAGAATCCAACAACCATTTCCTTGCTCAATACGTTTCACTTGAATCTGAGTACGGTAATCATCAATCTGGTCGATCATCATGCTCTGAATCGCAAGGTTCAAGATACTTGGTTCGACCATTGAACCTAATATTTGTGCTTGATCAGGTTTAGAATGCGCTGATGTTCCAAAATTGATTTCACCAAAGCCATTTTTGTTCCACACCTGCATTCCCGTGTAGGGTTGTTGACGAGCTAACTTACCCCATACATCAACATGATTAAGCAAATGAATAGTGGCTTGACTCAATGCAAGTACACGAGGATTCAATGATTTTAAGGTCTTCTCGTGATCCAATATCGGTGCTGCATCAAGTACAGTCGCTTGAACTCCACCTTTAGCCAACAATAAAGCCGTTAATCCACCAACTAAACCACCACCCACAATCACGACATCTAAAATAGCATCATTCATGCTTTTAACCCCATTGCATAATTGGCAACGAGTGGCTTAATACCTGGAATATTTTCAAAGCACATTAGACCTGTATTTCGCACAAATTTTAGAATTGGATTTTGATTACTAAAGCCTCGCACCACAGAATCACAAAACTTAATCACACGTTGCTGATCTTTGAGTCGAGATTTTTCATACTCTTTCAATACAGCAGCTTCACCTAAATCGGCATTTTTGATGACTTGTTGTTTTAAATATCGGGTCAATACATATGCATCACGCATACACAAATTAAAACCCTGACCTGCGACTGGATGAATGGTATGAGCAGCATTACCCATAAGTACAACACGTCCTACTGCTTGTTTTTCAGCCAATACTTGAGATAAAGGAAAACTAAATCTACGACCAGTTTTCTCAAATTTACCAGCTCGGTCGCCATAGGTTTTTTGAAGAGCATCTAAAAAATGCTGATCATTTTCATCACCTAACCACTCTCCCTCAGTACCTTTAGGCACTGGCCAAACAACAGAGCGATGGTATTCACCAGGTAAAGGCAACAATGCTAAAGGACCAAGTGGGCTGAAACGTTCAAAACCGACATGGGAGTGAGGTTTCGATGTCTGCACTGTAGTGACAATCGCCACTTGATCATAATCATGCACTGATGCACCAACACCGAGTGCTTTTCGACAGAAAGAATCACGTCCATCTGCTGCTATGACTAATTTGGATTTAAACTGCAAATGTTCATTCGCTTTTAATGCTTCGAGATAAGCTAAATTCTCATCCTGTTTAAGCGACGTCACTTGAACACCATCAATTAACTCAATGAGTGGATTTTTTTTGACTTCGGATAACAATACTCGTCCAAGCCATGCATTCTCAATCACTTGGCCAAAGCTTTCTACTTTCTCTTGAGCCGCGATTAAACGTGCCTTACCGAAGCTTCCTTCTTCTGTGATATTTACTTCTAAAATAGGCGTTGCATATTGTTGCAGTGAATACCAAATTCCCAATTCTTGATAAATTTGCACGCTTCGACGTGACAGCGCACTATTACGGGCATCAAAACTTGAATGATATGGTGCAAGGTTAGCATCATCATAGTTAGGATAGCTGATCGCCTCTAACAATTTCACTGCAATGTTAGTTTTAGCCAGCATAAGAGCAAGGCTTAATCCGACCATTCCACCACCGACAATGATGACTTCTTGTTGCATGTTTTGATCCTTATAAAAGCAAGCAATAGCTGCATACACATAAACTCTTAATCAAATTCATCTTACAATAAAGTTTTTACTTTTTATAATGAATTAGCGTTATTGAAGATGAAGCCATAATTCATTTTTCAGTATTAAATATGGCATTTAAAAAAAAGCCGATGTTTCCATCGACTTTTGAGATTTGTGAAAATGGTTAACTCGCCATCAAGGCTTCGATATCTTCAATGGTTTTCACTACTTTAGCAGTCAGGTTTCTCGGTCCATCTTGCGTGACAACAATATCATCTTCAATACGAATACCAATCCCTCTCCATTTTGGATCGACAGTTTCATCATCAGGAGCAATATATAATCCTGGCTCAATGGTCACCACCATACCTTCTTGATATGTTCGCCATTGTCCATCGACTTTATATGCCCCTACGTCATGAACATCCATGCCTAACCAGTGACCAGTTCCATGCATATAAAATTGACGATAGGCTTCTGTCTCAATGATTTCATCGAGATCACCCTGCATGATTCCAAGATTAAGCAAGCCTTGCACTAAAATACGAACAGCAACGTAGTGTGGCTCTTTGTAAGAGTTACCAATTCTAACCGCATCTATTGCAGCGATTTGAGCATCAAGCACTATATTATAAAGCGCCTTTTGTTCAGGATTAAATTTACCATTTACAGGAAATGTTCGAGTGATATCTGATGCGTAAAACTCATACTCACAAGCTGCATCTATTAAAACTAAATCGCCGTCATTAAGTTGTTTGTTATTTTCAACATAGTGCAATATACAAGCATTTTTACCACCACCCACAATACTGTTATACGATGGTACACAACCATTTTTACCAAAAATATAATTCAGCTCCGCTTCTAAAGCATATTCCATCATTCCTGGTCGTACAGATTTCATCGCTTGCGTATGTGCTTGAGCAGAAATCTCAGATGCGATTTGCATTAACTCTATTTCTTTTGGCTCTTTGTGTAGACGCATCTCATCTAAAATTGCATCTAACTGAATCAATTGTGTCGGTGCAGCGGTACCACGTCGGCTTTCACCACTTGCTTCTGCAATCCATTTTGTAATTTTTGCATCAAAACTGGCTTGTTGACCAATTCTATAAAATAATCTTTCTTTTCCTTGAAGCTTTGCGATGATTTCTTCGTCTAGTAGATCAATCGCATAAGCTTCATCCGCATCATAATCATCGACTGCACCATCAATCCCTGCACGGTAACCTGTCCAGATTTCCATCTCTCGATTGCGTTCACGACAAAATAAACTGTAGGTATAACCTTCTTCTTCAGTATCAAATGTTTCAATTACAGCAACTGCTTCAGGCTCTGCAAATCCTGTTAGATAAAAAAAGCTACTATCAGCGCGATATTTATAATCAGCATCACGATTTCTAAACATTTCTTCACGTGTTGCAATAATTGCAATGCTTCTTAGGCCTATTTCAGCGGCTAATTGATCACGTCGTTTTTGAAAATCTGATTGAGTAAGTTTCATATCTTTTCTGCAGCTTAGGCTATTTAATTTAAGAAAATACAGTACTACTTATATGTTAAGTAGTACTCTTGATTAAATGTAATCAACTTGGTCGATGAGGTGTAAACATCTCAACGACACTTTGCTCATTTTTTTTTGAAATTGTTGGTTTTACATGTTTCAGTAATGAGCTTTCTTCAACAGTAATTTTGGTTCGTCCAACAGATAAACTTACTGGAATTAATCGAACAAATTCATAAAGTTCTTGATAGCTAATTTCACCTTCTTCATCATTATCAGAATCTTCAAACTCGACTGCTGCAATATCTTGCAAGTGTTCAATCAACTCAGCTTCATCAGCACGAATATGCCCAGACGCTAATCCAAACCCCAATACCACTCCTGCACACCAATCTGCTAAAGCTTGAACACGCTCAGACAATACATGTTCATCATCAGGCAAAATGGGTAAATAATCTAATTCATCTTCTGATAAAGCATGCGAAACATCTTCAGATTCCTCAGCCAGTAAATTAAGCGCCGTAGGTTCTAATTGAGGCACATTCAATGTAGACAAAATTTGTATCCACTCCTCATGAGATGGCGGTTCAGTTACACAAACAATACCTGTAAGTAGACCATGTAACTCACTAGGACTAGTAATTTCCTCAATTGAACCGAATTGTTGGTTCCAATCTGTCCAACCTGAAATATCGTCTTGCATTCGCTTTTCCAATCTCTATACTTCTGTATATATTACCTTTGATTGCGAAACTACGCGACCTCGTTATGTTAGAACAATTACAGCGTTTACAAACGCATTTAGGCACGCTTAAACATCGTTTGTCCGAAACCGAACAAATGAATAGTTCTCTTGAAGCTAAGCAGAAAGAACTTCAGGAAACTCATCAAACTCAAACTGCTCAAAAAAATAGCGTCATCACTCAAAAGCAAGAACAGATTGAAAGTCTAAATGACAAATACAATCAATTGGATGGTATTTATAAAACTTTAAATCAAGATGCTACTGCTTTAGCAGAACGTTATAGTCGTTTAGAAAAGAGTTGTACTGATTTAAAAAATAGATTTCAGGAAATCTTGGCTGAAAGGAATGAGTTGAGAGTAATCAAAGAAAAAATGTTGGCTGAACAACGTCAAGCTCAAAAAGAAATTGATGAATTGAAGGCTGAAAATCAACGTTTAATCAAAAAAAATGAACTCGCTAAAACTAAGGTTGAGCAAATCATTCAACGATTGGCCATTTTAGGTACTGATCAAGATCATCATGCCCAAGAAATCCAACAATTAGAAAATCCGGCTGAACAAAATGAGGAAGCATAATTATGTCTGAAGTCGTTACAGTCGAGTTAAGACTAATTGAACAAACATTTAGACTTTCAACCACTCAAGATCGGAAAGATGATTTACAACGTGCTGGTGATTTGCTGAATGAGAAATTTCAAGAATTTCGTAGAAAAGCACCTAACGTAGAACACAATAAGCTCGTTATCATGGTGGCTTTAGAGCTTATGCAAGAAGTTTTAACAATGAACAAATCCTTACAAGAATATTCTCATTGTGAACGCTTACTTGCAACAATCTTGGAAGACGTTGAAAAAACTGTATAAATTTGATCTAAGTTTGCACAGTCAGTTTTACTGAGTGAATTATCACGCAAATAATGGGTACACCAAGGTTTGCCAATCTCACTCATTTCGTTATACTTAATTTAACTCTGGGATGTTCGCCAGCGGGTCTATTCCCCTGCCGATACTTAAACTTATGGATTGTGTTCTGTATATTTAGAGCGTATGCCCACCTCGAGTGGGAAACCCAGCAAGTATACGTCGCGTCCACCTTGAACTCGTCGGGTTCAGGGTAACGACACATGCAGCGGCATCTCCGGAGTCTTTATTTTATTTTTTCTTATTTTTGAATAAACATCCTTGTGCTTTATCCCAAATTAATAATCAATATTAATAATTTTTGATTTTTATCACATTATCATCACCATAAACAAATTATTACACACTTTTCTAAAATAAATATATTTAATCCTCAATATTATTTAATTATTTAAACCTATTGCTTTATATATATTTAACAATATAAAAAAATTGACATATTATTTGTAAATTTGGTTAATAATGACCTAGTAACTTTTCTAAAATTTAAATTATTATTCCCCATAATAGAAATTACACAAAAAGTATTTCATTTTAATGTCTTCTTATTGTTTAAAGACTTCATATTATTAGTCAAACATTATAAACAATGAGAATAGATTTATATTTAAAGGAAGAGAATATGTCTAAATTAGCAAAATTGGCTGGGGTTGCGAGTATTGCTGCATTACTAAGTGCATGTGGTGGTGGAAGTGACTCGAAGCTTGACACGCCAAATGATAATTATATTAAACCAGGCGATGTGAGCTCTACATTTATACCTTTTAAAGATAAAGATTTTTTAACAAAACTTAAAGAAACGCTTGGTTTTTCAGAATCTTTAAATGTCATGGATGATCGATTTAATCAAGCATTAGGACACATGATTGGCGAAACATTGGGTGATGGACCCATTACTCGTACAGGTAGAGTAATTGAATTAACAGATCAAGGAACAAGTGCATTTACAATTTTTAGAAATTTAATTTGTACTGAGCTAACTAAAAGTGGAACTACTCAAATAATCAAGCTAAAAAGTGGTAATGATTCTTGTGCTACTAGTTTCGGCAAGGAAGTCGTAACATTTAAAGGAGGATCTATTTCGCTTACTGAAACATTAAGCTCAACCACAGTAGAGTTTAATAATGCGCTTTATACACCGTGGACTGATACATCTAAACTATATTTAGTCACTGGTAAAATTGTAAAAGATACAGTTGGTTCTAATGGCGCAATTTATTCTGTAAAAGATCCTTTAAAATTCCAGATTTTAGATAAAAACAACCCTAGCACTACATTGGAATATATGGGGCTACAAGATTATGAATACCGTTTCTTTGATGATCAATTACAAAGTGTGTCAAGTAAAGGTACAATCGTTGGCCAACCTAAAGATGCTAATTTTTCATATGCATTCAACTTCAGTGTAACTCAACCCTTCGAAAAAGAGTGGTGGAGAATTTACCCGAAAGCAGGCGGTAAGTTAGAAATTATTGATGAGTACAATCAAAAGATTGTCGTTGAACAAACTAAAGATTATTCATCATCCGCATCAGTTCGCTTTAATTCAGGCGTGCCAGCTAATGTGTCTTGGAGCGATATCGTTAAAAAGAAATAGGCATAAAGCCCCCATCTGGGGGCTTTTTTAACCATTTAATTTCATGTGTTGCGCGTTCTCTGACATTCTAAGCTGCTCATAATGCACTGGATCATATGCGCATGCACTTATCAACAAAGTATAAGTAACCACTGCGATAAAAATTTTCATCTCACATTTACTCATGAACCAAGATGTGAGTAATTTAAAGCATGGCTAAAAACAAATAAAACCGATTAAAATTATAAAAACCATCTATTTTATAGATTATTAGTTACTCATCTTGAAGCGCACACTCATAATTCTTAGGATCATCACTACATCGTATCTTTTTAAGGATAGACATCATTTCAGGATGATAATGCCCTTCTTTTGTCATCTGAATTCTAGCTTCGCGCATAATTTTCAAATATCCAGGTTTCTCAGCATCTCTTATATTCATCCAAAATTTAGTATCAATTTTAGATTCAGTTTGATCAATAAATTTATAAGCTGGTGTTAATTGCTTGGAAATAATCTCCCTTGCTATGGGCCCCATTCCAGCAGGAAATTTATTTCGATGCATAATCAATGTACCCGTCACTTGAACCAGTGGAAAACGAATAATTGCGCCTCGTACCTCGCCCTTGTTTGTCATTCCACGATAGAGTTCCAAAGGTTCAAATAAGATTGCAGGTGCTGCGATAATATCAACTTCCTTATTGTTGAATTTTCCGCCTACAGAAGTTAAATCCACTGAAACTGGTTGAGCACCAACATTTTGGACTAATTTTTTTTGGGTTGCGTCAAAACTCATTACAGCAACTTTTTTCCCAGCTGCTTTAGATAAAGTATCAATTTTACGATCATTTACCATAATATAAGCAGCACCTAAAGGCACAATACCGACAACCTCATAATCCTTATTGACCATTTTCGAGTCAAATTCAGGTCTTGCTAACAGCTGAATCACTTTAGTCAGTTGTTTATAGTTTTGAACTGCACCTATTGCATCAATACTTCCAACAAAAGAGTTGAATTGCTTAGCACGTAAATTACTTATTCCAGCACCATCACAACGTTTACTTCTAAAGTCTTCAGTTAAAACCCGTTCATCTGTATAGACTTTTAAATTAACTTCAGTGGATGTTTTTTGCTTTAATTTTGGATAATTCAAATCTATCTGCATTTGTAGCTTAGCCGTACGATTGACAGTCATTTGCACGCCGAAATCTTGAGCAACTTTAGCAATTCGTGGTAATTCACTCATATAGCTCGTCGCCTGCTCAAATGCTTCACCATGAGCACCGCTCGGTGAATACACACATAAGGTGACTTGTTTCGGAATCTGTTGCCAAACTTTTGGATCATTCAGTAGTTTTTTTATTTTATTCACAGAATGGCTGGACAATGATAAATCCAACTTAGAGTTAGTTTGAGCATTTACATGATTTGTGATTAGACCAGAAAGACTAATTACTGTCGTGAGCATAACCATACGATAAGCATGCTTGCTCTTTTTAAATAGAATACCGTATTTTTTATTTTTCATTATCGTTCCCTTTTCTATTTTTTATGATCAGAACTTAACTGATCCGATAGAGTTCAGCTTATCGGCTTCAATTTACAATTAAATTGACCCTAATCTTTTATTTGTTACACCTAGAGTAAATGAAAAATATACTATCGAAAATATTCAAATCAGGTTGATTAAACCTGAGTAAAAATCGATAAACTACTTACCTTACACATGCACTTAGATTGGTATAGTTTGAAATGCAGTTGCAAACACAACTTTTAAGAAAAACTCTACGCTCTCGTAGAAGACAACTCTCAATTTTTACGCAACGACGTTCTGCTTTTCAGGTTTTGTCAAAAATCCAATCTCACTCTAAATTTAAATCTGCACAAAAAATTGGGATTTATTTAGATGCATTCGGTGAAGTTCAAACACATATCCTAATCATGCATTGCTTTTCGAAGCATAAAGTCGTTTATCTCCCAAAAGTCTCCAGACTTGATTCAACTTTGAAATGGGTTCCAATTTCAAAGCATCAATATCTAAATAAACGTTTTACTAAACATAAATTAGGCATGTATGAGCCTATGCATAGATTGGGGCAAAATGTAAAACAACTTGATGTACTGTTGATGCCCCTTGTTGCGTGTGATCATCATGGAACACGTATGGGTATGGGAGGTGGCTTTTATGATAGAACATTAAAGCATGCGAGCAATCACCCCTATCGCATCGGTTTAGCGCATGACTTTCAATTAATTTTAGATCCTTTAAATCGCCAGCCTTGGGATCAGCCATTAGATGAGTTAATCACCCCTAAAAAACGATTAAAATTCAAACGGAGAATGTTAATTAACCCTAAATCCAACTGAATTTATCAAGATTAGTAGAAATAAATCGAATTTTATCGATTTTCACCCTTGTATTTTTTAAATTACACATCACTATAAAAATATGGCAACACCGTTGTCACTCATTAGGAGTGCTCATGACTGATATTATTATGAATGAAGAAAACTTAGAACTTCAGACCCCTAGCGTGTTACCGCTATTAGCTTTGCGTGATGTTGTGGTTTATCCACACATGCAAATTGCGCTTTTTGTCGGCCGTGAAAAATCGATTAAAGCAGTTGATGTAGCTCGTAACAGTGACAATTTAGTTTTTGTAGTAGCTCAACAAGATTCTCTTACAGAAGAAATTGATCACGACAATTTATATCAATACGGTACTGTCGCGAAGATTGTGCAAGTCGTAAATCATGAGAACGATGAAAACTGCATTAAGGTTTTAATCGAGGGTATTTATCGCTCTAAATTGATTAATATTTACGATCAAAACGATTATTTAGAAGCTGAGCACAGCCTTAGCCCAATGACGATCCGTATGGAATCGGCAACTCAACAAACTCGCCTCGAAGAATTACGTGGTCTTTTCAGCCAATACGCTGAAGCAAAACTACGTAATGCGCGTGAGTTAATTAATGCTGCAAATAAAATCGATGATTTATTGCAACTCATGTTCTTCGTCGCAACACGCGTGCCGTTAAATATCGAAGTGAAACAAAAATTCCTCGAACACGATGAATTTGAAGCTCATTTACAAGAGTTAATGACTTATTTGCTTCAACAGTCTGAAGAACAACAGATTGAGCAAAATTTACATGACAATGTAAAACGTCAAATGGAAAAGAATCAGCGCGAATATTTTCTAAATGAAAAAATGAAAGTTATTCAGCGTGAACTTTCTGACATGAATGGCGGTGCTGAAGATGATATCGCAGAGATTGAAAAACGTTTAGCTGAAGCTGATCTTCCTGAGCATGTTCGTAAAAAAGCAGAAGGTGAATTCCGTAAGCTCAAAGCAATGCAGCCTGCATCGAGTGAAGCAGCCGTAGTTCGTAATTACATCGAAACTATTTTAGATACACCATGGAATAAGGCGAGCAAAGTAAGTATCAATCTTGCTAAAGCTCAAGATATTCTTGATGCTGATCATTATGGTTTGGATGAAGTTAAAGAACGTATCGTTGAATATCTTGCTGTTCAGTCACGTGTAAAAAAACTACGTGGACCAGTATTGTGTCTCGTAGGTCCTCCTGGTGTAGGTAAAACCTCATTAGGTGAGTCTGTAGCTAAAGCAACAGGTCGCGAATTCGTTCGAATGGCACTTGGTGGTGTTCGTGATGAGGCTGAGATTCGTGGACATCGCAGAACTTATATTGGTGCGATGCCAGGTAAGATTGTGCAATCACTTTCTAAAGTCGGTGTAAAAAACCCTTTATTCCTACTCGATGAAATTGACAAAATGGCTCAAGATCATCGTGGTGATCCTGCATCTGCCTTGTTAGAAGTGCTTGATCCTTCACAGAATCACAAATTCAACGATCACTATCTCGATCTTGATCTTGATTTATCTGAAGTCATGTTTATTTGTACTGCAAACAGTATGAATATACCTGAAGCTTTGTTAGATCGTATGGAGGTCATTCGCCTTCCTGGTTATACAGAGGAAGAGAAAATCAATATTGCTGAGCGTTACTTAGTACCTAAAGCAATCAAGAATAATGGCTTACGTGCTAAGGAATTAAGTGTACACGAAGAAGCAATTCGAGATATCGTACAACGCTATACACGTGAAGCTGGTGTTCGAAGTTTAGAGCGTGAAGTCTCTAAAATCGCACGTAAAGTGGTTAAAGAAGCGGTTAGTAAAAAAGCGAAAAATCTTCAAATTGAAGTTAATTCGGCAAATCTACCTGACTACTTAGGGCCGCATAAATTCGATTTTGGTATGGCTGAAGAAGAAGCTCAAGTCGGTCGTGTTAATGGTCTAGCTTGGACTTCAGTTGGTGGTGAACTACTGACAATTGAAGTTGCAGCAATGAAAGGTAAAGGCAAATTTGTAACCACTGGTTCTTTAGGTGATGTTATGAAGGAGTCTATTACTGCAGCGATGACCGTAGTGCGTACACGAGCTGATGCTTTGGGTATCGATTCTACTCGCTTTGAAGAAACCGATATTCACGTGCACTTACCTGAAGGCGCTACGCCTAAAGATGGTCCTTCAGCTGGTCTTGCTTTGACGACAGCATTAGTTTCAGCGTTTACTGGCATTGCGATTCGACCTGATATTGCAATGACTGGTGAAACTAGCTTGAGTGGCCGTGCAATGCGTATTGGTGGTTTAAAGGAAAAATTACTGGCTGCACATCGTGGCGGTGTAAAAATGGTCTTTATTCCACAGGAAAATGCACGTGATTTAGTCGAAATTCCTGATAATGTGAAAGAAGGTTTAGATATCAAAGTTGTAAAATCAATTGATGAAATTTTACCACTAGCATTAACCTCTATGCCTAAACCATTAGTAAAAACACCCATTGTGAAAGCAGTTGACGAATCAAAATCTGCACGACACTAATCGGTCTTTTAACTGAAGAAAGAGAGCTTAGGCTCTCTTTTTTTATAAGATATCAATGGATGCAAATTTAACAACTCATTATGTTTTAACTTTTGATTTTATAAATTCATCACTTTGAAATGTATAATATCGTGAAACTTCTAGTGACACATTTTCATGAAAATTCGTATCTTGACCATTGGTCAAAAAATGCCAGCATGGGTTCTTACTGGTTTTGAAGATTATTTCAAAAGAATTCAACCTTTTGTACAAACTCAAATTGTTGAGCTTCCTATGGCGAAACGCGGAAAGAATGACTCTGAAGCTGATATTTTAAAATACCGTAATATCGAAGGCGATAGCATTTTAAATGCACTGAAAGGAAATGAACTTTTAATTGCACTTGAAGTGGGAGGAAAAGAGTTTAGTACAGAAAAATTAGCTGAAACCATGAAAGGTTGGATGCTTGAAGGGAATGATGTTGTGCTCGCGATTGGTGGACCTGATGGACATTCTGATGCAGTTCGTAAAGCTGCTGCTTGGCACTGGTCTTTATCTAAATTAACGCTACCCCACCCTATGGTTCGCATTCTGTTAATTGAACAACTTTACCGTGCCATGAGCATTAATCATAACCATCCGTACCATCGTGCTGGATAATCGTTCCGAATTTGCAACATGATGTTCAAATTTAAATGGTTACTCTGACTTCTAAAATTTGCGATGATCACCTCATACATCTAAGAATGGAACCAACCTCATGACTATTCAAACGCTACCTGGCTTATTCATCTCACATGGCTCTCCAATGCTGGCTTTGAATCCTGAACAGGTTGGTCCAGCTTTACATCGCTTGAGTCTCAATTTGCCCAAACCTAGAGCGATAATCGTCATGTCTGCGCATTGGGAAAGCAATGCACTCGAAGTAAGTACGGGGACTAGACCTGAAACATGGCACGATTTTCGAGGTTTCCCAGATGCACTCTATGAAATTCGCTATCCTGCCCCTGGTGCTCCAGATGTTGCTGAACAAGTTTTAAATTTATTCGCTGAGGCACAAATTACTGCACATGCCAATAGTACGCGACCTCGTGATCATGGCGTATGGATGCCTTTATTACATATGTATCCAGAAGCTGATATCCCCGTAGTCGAAATCTCTTTACCCATGACGATGTCTGCTGAAGAGATATTTAAAATTGGTCAAGCTCTCGCTCCATTAAGAGATCAGCAAATATTATTAATTGGCTCGGGAAGCATTACTCATAATTTAAGAGAGCTTGCTTGGCATGGTGAAACGAGTGAAGTTCCAGAATGGGCATCAACTTTTAGAAACTACGTGGTGCAGCAGCTCACTCATTCGGATTATCCTGCTATTTTAGCGTGGAATACGATTCCTTTTGTTCATCGTAACCACCCTACGATAGAACACTTTGCACCTTTATTTTTCTCTATGGGCACTGGTGATCGTTTTAGCATTGTACATAGTAGTTTTACCATGGGTGCTTTAGGAATGGATATTTATCGCTTTGATTGAGAGAAAATAAAATATCATTTTTTAAATGACCATCACGAAATAATCATCGATCAATGGATACATTTTGATACTGAAAAGTGCAGAATGTATCCATAATTTTTTAGATCTCCTGCGTTATCCTTCCTCGGATCAATACAATTTAGAAAGCTTGTTATGAAATTAAAATTAATTACCTTGGCTATTTTGCCTATCACACTTGCTGCGTGTCAGACTTCCGATCTACAAAAAGCTGGGGATTTAGCTGTGTCTGTGCTTCAACAACAAAATGCTGATCAAACTCTCGCTGCATACCAATGGCAAGCCAATCCACAAAATGCGCCTCAACCAATCACTTTAAACTTCACCGCTGATAAAAAACTTTCAATTCATACGAGCTGCAATACTTTATTTGGCGGGTTTGAGCTAAAAAACAATACTATCGTAGCTGCTCAACTTGCATCTACCATGAAGGGATGCAATGGTTTGGCTGCCGAACAAGAACACTTTGCTGGGAATCTATTTTCCCAAGCTGCTGTTCCTTTCGTGCTTAATTTAAATGATCGTGATAATCCAACGTTGACTTTGGTACAGCCGAATGGTGAAAAGATTATCTTCACGGGTAAAATGACACCTGAAACCAAATACAAAACTCAAGGTGAAACCATATTTCTTGAAATTTCGCCAGAAACTAAACAATGTACTGGTGTAGCTCCCCAAACTTGTCTACAAGTCAGAGAAATAAAATACAACGATAGTGGTATTAAAACGCAAGTCGATAAAGACTGGACTTTATTCTACGATCAAATTGAAGGTTTTTCACATAGTCCGAATGAACGTCAAATCATTCGTGTAAAACGTTATGAAATTAAAAATCCTGCTGCAGATCAATCAAAGTATGCTTATATTTTTGATATGGCTGTAGAGCGTGAAGCTGTAAAAGGTTCTTTATAAAGAATAAAAAACCGAGGCTAAGCCTCGGTTTTTTTATTTTTGAATATATTCTTAGAATACACCCTGAGCTAACATCGCATCAGCAACTTTTACGAAACCAGCAATGTTCGCACCATCTACATAATTCACAGTACCATCTTCTTGAGTACCGAATTTTACGCAGTTACGGTGAATTTCTTTCATGATTGCATGTAAACGCTCATCTACTTCTTCGAAAGACCAACCTAAACGAAGCGCATTTTGAGACATTTCAAGACCAGAAGTTGCAACACCACCAGCATTGGATGCCTTACCTGGAGCATATAGAATTTTTGCATCAACGAATTTTTCAACTGCAGCAAGTGTAGAAGGCATATTTGCGCCTTCAGCTACGCAGATCACACCATTTGCAAGCAATTTATCCGCATCATCAGCATCTAATTCATTTTGTGTTGCACATGGAAGTGCGATATCACACTTAATACCCCAAGGACGTTGCCCTTCAAGATATTCAAAACCATTCTTCGCTGCAAACTCAGAGATACGACCACGTTGAACGTTTTTAAGCTCCATTACTTCAGCTAAAAGCTCTGGAGTTAAACCGTCTTTAATGTATACAGTACCAGCTGAATCTGAAAGTGAAACAACTTTTGCGCCCAAATACATTGCTTTGTCAGCAGCAAACTGTGCAACGTTACCCGAACCAGAGATTGTAACTACCTTGTCTTTGAAACTGTCGTTACGAGTCTTAAGCATTTCCTCAGCGAAATACACTGTACCGTAACCAGTTGCTTCAGGGCGCGCTAGTGAACCACCAAAAGTTAAACCCTTACCTGTAAATACGCATGAAGTGTCATTGCTGAGCTTCTTCATCATACCCGCCATGTAACCAACTTCGCGGCCACCAACACCAATATCACCCGCAGGAATATCTGTGTCAGATCCTAAGTGACGGTATAACTCGATCATGAGTGCTTGGCAGAAACGCATGATTTCGCCTTCTGATTTACCTTTAGGGTCAAAATCAGAACCACCTTTACCACCACCCATTGGTAGTGTAGTTAACGCATTTTTGAAAGTCTGTTCAAAACCTAAGAATTTTAGGATTGAAAGGTTCACTGAAGGGTGGAAACGCATACCACCTTTGAATGGACCAATTGCTGAGTTGTACTGAACACGGAACGCACGGTTAACGTGTGTTTGACCTTGATCATCAACCCAAGAAACGCGGAATTGAATCGCACGTTCAGGTTCAACTAAACGTTCTAATAAACCATGAGCTGCATACTTAGGGTTCTTTTCAATAAAAGGCCATAAGCTTGTCATCACCTCTTCAACAGCTTGAAGAAATTCTGGTTGATGTGCATCACGTTTTTTAACGTAGTCTAGGAAGTCGTTAAGGCTGTTGTATTTCAACGCTTAATCCTCAGCAGAAAATGGATCAAAATTGGTCAAAATTTCAATATATTGATAAGTTTTGGCGCAAAGTATTAAATATCTTTTACAGGCACTGTACAATAGTTTTCATAATTTTTTTTAATATTTTTTTAATTTCAATTACTTAATTATAGTATTTAATAATTTTAAATTATCAAATTCATTACTTTTAATTATGAATTAATGCTTATTCGGCGCTTTTATTGCGCGATAAATGACCCATAACAGCGCACCCCAAACTAACACTAATCATGTTAAAATCATTCATATTTCGCACCTATGATCTCCTTTTCGCTTGATTAAGTTTTAACGTACATGCACGCACAAATCTCATTGATACAACAAGTTGATGCTTTCCTACCTCAAACCCAATGTGGTCTATGTGGCCACCGTGATGGTTGTTTACCTTATGCTAAAGCTATTGTAGAAGGAGAAGACGCGAATAAATGTGTCCCTGGCGGTCAACCTGTTGCTGACGCAATTGCTCACTTACTGAATCGCCCTAAGCTTAAAGCTGAAGAAAGCGTTTGGCCAATTCAATTTGATGGTCGCCCACAGCGTATGAAAGCGATCATACGTGAAGACGAGTGTATTGGTTGCACTAAATGCATCAGTGCTTGCCCTGTAGATGCCATCATTGGATCAGGAAAGTTAATGCATACTGTGTTAACTGATCTTTGTACTGGATGCGAATTATGTATACCACCTTGTCCAGTTGACTGTATCGATCTTGTTGAAGATTTACAGCCCATACCAAATGAGCAAGCCCGCATCCTAGAACAAAATGATCTTAGAAATCGTTATTATGCTCATATTCAACGTGAGGAAAATCGCAGTCTTCATCGCAAAGGTCCTGTCGTTAAAGCTGAAATTGATACTGCGCTTTTTGCTCAATTTTCAAAACAATTACAATCAGTACCTACTATTCAAACGATAAAAAAAACAGCGCTTCATAAGACATTAGATGCAAAATCTACAATCGAACTTGCCAAATTACGTACACAAATTAAAAAGCTTGAAAAACAACTTGCTGTACGTGAGAGTGTCGATAAGCAAGAGCAACTCAATACTTTATATGAAAAACTCAATTCAATTGAGGGTGTTTAAATGAACGTTAAAACACCTAAAACTGTAAAAAAGATGACAAAAAACCAAATTCAAATTTTTTTTGAAAGATTAAGAGCTCAACGCCCAAACCCTAAAACAGAGCTGAATTATTCTTCACCCTTTGAGTTGTTAGTTGCTGTGACCTTATCAGCACAAGCTACTGATGTAAGCGTAAATAAGGCCACAGATAAGCTTTTCCCTGTAGCAAACACACCTGAAGCAATCTATGCCTTAGGTGTAGAAGGATTAAAATCTTATATTAAAACAATAGGTCTCTATAACTCTAAAGCTGAAAATGTCATCAAAGCTTGTGAAATATTGATTAAACAACACAACAGTACTGTTCCTAACAACCGTGCTGATTTAGAAGCACTTCCGGGCGTAGGTCGAAAAACTGCAAATGTGGTATTAAATACCGCTTTTGGTCAACCAACCATGGCCGTTGATACCCACATCTTTCGATTAGGTAATCGTACTGGACTTGCGGTAGGAAAAAATGTACTCGAAGTTGAACACCGTCTAGTTAAAGTGATTCCAAAAGAGTTTATTGTAGACGCTCATCATTGGTTAATTTTACATGGACGTTATTGCTGTATTGCGCGGAAGCCAAAGTGCAATGAGTGTGTTGTGAGTGATGTGTGCAACTGGCCTGAACGTTTCGAATATGGAGCGACAAGACAGATCGATTTAAAACAGGTTTAACGATCAAGAGATTTTTTTTGATCTTTTTTCTCTTTATCTAATTTCATCTGTTTTTGACTATCGCGAAGTAATTTAAAACTTATAAATACCAAAAAAGACAATACTGCCAAGCATGCAAGCATCAATAAAATAATGGCAATATTTTGCACTTGTTTACCTTCACATCATAAAAAAGAAGCCCTAATATGACTTAGGGCTTCTTTTTTGTCAAAGCTGAATAATGGTTATTTAGTTTGATCTAAAATTGCAAAAAGTTCTTTTTGAACTTCTTCAATAGGACGAAGTCCATTCAACTTATCATACGTTGGCGCATTTTCACCTGAAGCTGCACGCCCTTGGTAAAAGCCAACCAACTGTTCAGTTTCAGTATGATACGAACCTAAGCGCTTACGAATTGTTTCTTCTTGGTCATCTGGACGCTGAACTAAATCTTCACCAGTTTCATCATCTTTGCCTTCCACTTTTGGTGGGTTGTAGACGATATGATAAACACGACCTGATGCTGGATGTTGGCGACGACCCGATAAGCGTTTAACGATTTCTTCATCAGGCACATCAATTTCGATCACGTGATCAATATCAATGCCTTCTTTTTCCAAAGCTTCAGCTTGAGGAATCGTACGAGGGAAACCATCAAAGATACAACCATTTGCACAATCTGGTTGTGCAATACGCTCTTTAACCAGACCAATAATCAGTTCGTCAGAAACTAGACCACCATTGTCCATTACAGATTTTGCCTGTAGACCGAGTTCAGTTCCTTCACGAATTGCAGCACGGAGCATATCACCGGTTGAAATTTGTGGGACATTGTAGCGCTTGCAGATCAACTGAGCTTGAGTACCTTTACCTGCTCCAGGTGGTCCGAGTAATATAATGCGCATAAATAAACATCCTCATTTTAACTATATCGACGATACTTGGTTAATGTCTTTGGTAGGCACCAATCCAGCATCTATTTATAAGAAAGCCACAAATAAATGAATCAGACCCGCGAAGAAACCTGTTACCCCACCTAGCACAATTAAGATCCATTCGTCTTCCTGGAATGCAGGACGTAATAGATTTTGAAACTCGCGCGGCGTTAATTCACGGATACGTTCTTTAAACATTTGATAGATTTTCTGTGCGCGGCTCGCATTAAAAGCTGGGTCGCATACAGGCACCATCGTAATTTCAATTGAGCGATCGATCAAGTCTGTCTTGAGTTTTGCATACTCTTTTGGACCTAAAGATAGCTGTAATGATGTACGAACCAATGGTGTTTCCATGATTTCATTGATATGACGTTTAACAATACGGCGTGTTTTGTCTTTTTTTCCACCATACATCATTTCCATCATAATAGATTTCAATGTAATCAAATCTTCAGTCACTACACGGGCAAATACATCAGATACTTCTTCTTGGCGCTTCATAAACGCACCTTGAATATTATAAGAACCAATGCGTGGAATGACAGGTTTTATCCAAGGGAATTTACGATCTTTCGTTAATTCAAAGAATTGTGGATAACGTATATAGTGTGGTTCAACTGGATTAAATACCATCCAAATTGCAATCCAATTTGTTAAAAAGCCCCAAATTGCTGCCCAGAATGGTACAGTCCAATGCCAAGGCACCACAAACCAAACGATCATTTGGAAGATACCGAAGAACATACCGATTAATGCACTGATATGCCAAATGAAGTTAATTTCTTTTTGACCCACTTTTAGGAACATATTGACCATCAATTGACGGTCGCCTTCCATTTGACTCACTACCATCGCACGCATATCCACGAGCGACTCAACATTTAAAGTTAATTCGGTTACGAGCTCTTTCAAAACATTTGGAAGTTGCTTATGTGCTTGCGCATAAATACGTCTCTTGATTGAGTAAGGTAAGTTTTCCCATAGAACCGCATTGCGATCCATCATCACTTCATCAATTAAGTGCTCTAACTCAAAGCCAACCTGTTCACCAATGATACGAGCAGTATCCTCGGGATCCATCGCATCTAAGAACTCTCGTAAGGAGCCAAGTTTTGATAGTGTATTGTCGGTAATAATACCCGATATACGTCCTGCCTTACGTGGAACAATTCCTTGCCATCCCACCGGAAGCGGACCTAAGTGAAAACCCCAAAACTTAATTGGATAAAACACCATCTTGAGTGCCATCCAGACGTGAGCCCAAGTCACAAATGCGGTTACTGGGATAATACTCAGTACTGCATAAAAATCAGGTCGATTGACGAAGGCTTGCCACAAATCACTCACATATCCAAACATTCATGACTCTCATATTCATATATCTAATTGCAGTCGAACTTGAGGTATAAAACCATAAAGCTTTCTAAAATCCTACACTTAAGGTGTAAGCAAACTGTAGTTCTGGTTTAGTTTCAAAAATCACTTGGTTTCCTTGCGTGATTTCCTCTCCTGCTTTTATCCCTACACTAAATGTACTAATTCTTTCTTTATTCAGCATGACATAAGATAAATCTATACCACCACCGAGTTGAGATTCCTTTTCACCATTGACTGTTTTTGATTTTAGATGACCAGCAAATGCACCTAAATAAAATCCATTTAAGTCCTTAGTTCCGAGAATTATTGGGTAACGAAAACCGACTTGAGCACCCACATCGTGGTCGTCATTTAAGAAAGCGCCAAGCTTTCCGTATCCAATACCGTATGGAGTGACGTATTCTAAATTCCCATGCGCTAACCGTTGTGTAACACCAGCACCCACATTTATTTTAGAAAATTGTTCTGGTTTCAATTTTGCTTCAGGATAAAACGATGAAAAATCTGCGTATGCTAAATTCCCTACCCACATCATGACAGCAAAGGAAACGATTTTTCTCATTATTTTCTCCATTTTCTCAAACTGAGAACAATATTATTATTCATCCATAGTGATTCGACTTTAACAGAATAATTTTCGTTCTTATATACAACAAGCTTTAAAATTAGTGTCTATTTGGTCAAATTTTAATTTTTATAACATACGAACTATTTATTAATTTTACAAATTTTATAGTCAATCTGAGTTAAAATACTTTGATATAAAGTCAGCTTTTACCCGCAAAAAAGTAAAGATCTATGAAGCAGCAGTTCCCACTGAAGAATGTACAACAAGAAAAGCGAATTTTTCGTAGTCGAGTGGTGTTTGCTATTTGCGTGGTAATCTTTTTTTTACTTGTTCTATTGTCTCGATATGCTTATTTGCAAATTGTGCATTACGACCAGTTTAAAGATGCATCGGACAAAAACCGAATTCGTTTACAACCGATTTCCCCTGCCCGCGGTTATATTTTTGATCGTAACGGCATTCTACTGGCTGACAATTATCCAGTTTTTACGGCTACATTAAGTAAAGCGGATGTGCCTGATATTGAAGACACGGTAGAACGCCTTAGAAAGATTATTGACTTAAGCGAAGAAGACATTGAACGCTTCATGAGTCGTGTAAAAACCGCAAAAAAGACTGAACGTGTAACGCTTAAACTAAACTTAACTGAAACAGATATCGCTAAATTTAGCGAAGTAAAGTTTAAATTTCCTGGTGTTTCCATTGAAACCCAAATGACGCGTTATTACCCACATGGTGAATTATTTGCCCATGTTATTGGGTATGTCGGTCGTATTAATGATAAAGAACTTAAAAGCATTGATAAAGATGCTTACGCAGGCACCAACCTGATCGGTAAAATTGGCGTAGAAAAATTTTACGAAGACCTGTTGCATGGTTCACCTGGCTTTGAATCTATTGAGACAGATGCATTTGGTAATGTCTTACGGAAATTAGGGCGTAAAGATTCTGTACGCGGTAATGACCTCTATTTATCACTTGATTATGGTCTCCAAACAGTAGCTGCTGAGCAACTTGCGGGGCGTCGTGGTGCAATTGTTGCAATGGATCCACGTACAGGTGAAATTTTGGCACTCGTTTCGAGTCCGAGTTTCAACCCCAATTTATTCGTGACTGGTATCAGTCATACAGACTATAGTTCGCTGCGTGACAATTTAGATCAGCCGTTGTATAACCGCGCAGTTCAAGGGACCTATCCACCAGGTTCTACCATTAAGCCTATGGCTGCATTAGGGGGTATTCACTACGGTATTGTCGATTGGTCAACTGCTATTTCAGATCCAGGTTATTTCCACTTACCAGGAGACTCTCACAAATTCCGCGACTGGAAAAAAACAGGGCATGGTGTAGTCAATATGCATAAATCCATTGTTGTCTCTTGTGATACTTACTATTACGTTCTTTCTTACCAGATGGGGATTGATCGTATGAACACATGGATGCGTCAGTTTGGATTTGGTGAGAAAACGGGTGTAGACCTTCCTAGCGAAAGCACAGGCTTGTATCCTTCGCCAGAATGGAAAATGCGAACTCGCAATTCTAAATGGCTCAAAGGTGAAACAATCTCAGTCAGTATTGGGCAAGGTGCATTCACTTCTACCCCTTTACAACTCGCGATGGCAACTGCAATTACCGCAAATCATGGCGCCCATGTTACACCGCATGTATTGCGTGAAACCAAAGGAACAAAGCAATTCAAAGTCCACAATGCACCAGATTATAAAATTGCCTTCAATGGTACTGATGAAGATTGGATTAAGATGCGTGATGCCATGGTGGATGTGATCCAATCTGGAACAGGTAAAGGGATTCGTGGTGGACTGCAATATCAAATTGCGGGTAAAACAGGTACCGCTCAGGTCAAGAGTATTGCGCAAGGTAAAAAGTATAACGAAGCTTTATTAACTGAACGTCAACTCGATCACGGCTTATTTGTAGGCTTCGCCCCTGCCGACAACCCAGAAATAGCGATTGCAGTGATATGGGAAAATGGTCGTGGAGGTTCAGGAGCAACCGCGCTCGCACGTCCTGTATTAGATTATTGGTTACTCCATCGTGATCGTAAGCCAATAAAGCCGATGAATCATGTTGTCAGCGGCGGCTTAATGACAGCAGGCATTAAGCCTGGTGAATTACCTAGCGGATCTACTAATTTGTCAGCCGATCCAAATGCACTTCCTCGTGAACTCCAAACATCACGTAACAGCAACAGTGCAACGAATGCAACGAATGCAACGAATGCAACGAATGCAACGAATGCAACGAATGCAACGAATGCAACGAATGCAACGAATGCAACGAATGCAAACACTGACACTCAACGTAACACGAGTCAATAAATGAAAAATCAACTCCGCATCATTGGTGGTGAATGGAAACGCCGTGTATTACCTTTTGCCACTATTGAGGGTTTAAGACCAACACCAGATCGTGTACGCGAAACTTTATTTAATTGGTTAATGTGGGATATTCAACAAGCGCAGGTGCTAGATGTTTGCGCTGGATCTGGTGCATTAGGTTTTGAAGCGCTATCTCGAGGGGCAGCTCATGTCACGATGATCGAACCTAATTTAGAGCAAAATAAATTTTTAAAATCAAACTTAGCCCTTTTAAATGTGAATAATGCAAAACTGATTCAAAGCACTGCCCAAATCGCGCTAAAACAACTCTCAAACAATCAATTCGATGTAGTTTTTTTAGATCCTCCCTATAGTTTAAATCTTTGGGAGGAGTTGGCTTCATTGATTGACCCAAAACTCAAAGCAGATGCATTTATTTATGTCGAAGCTGATCAACCATTGTCATCACTTAATCTACCTTCTTCATGGCACCTCATAAAAGAAACCAAAGCTGGAACAGTTAAATCAGGCCTTTATCGAAAAATAGATTAGACATTTAAAATGTCTGATTCCAAAAAATCCGAATCAATCTGCCTCGATCGTAGGGAAACGAGGATAAAAACTCGTACCCTATCGTTTGATTCTGTTTCAGCAAATACTCAACACCATATCCAAACGTAATGCTTAATTGTCCCAGATTTGATAAGTCAAAATGACCTGTATCAAGTTTATTCTTCAATTCATTCCGATCAAAAGCCGTGAAATTAAAAAATTGAATACGTTCGGATTGAAAAATTGAATGCGTCAATACATCAAATCTCGAATATTCTTTCTCATTTAATTCTGCAATCTTGGTCTGTTCACTATTTAAATCTTCTATGGCAGGCTCATAGTGAAGTTCTTGCTGAGCTTCAAAAAAATTAAAAATGAGATTTTGATCATTCGTATTTTCATCATGATCCAAGGAATTCGCGTGAACAGCAGAAATTGAAAAAAACATCAAAGCTTGTAAATAAAGTTTTAAATTTTGAATCATATTAATTTTACGTTTCTATATCTTATTATTATGCATGAAAAAAAGCCTCCACTCAGGAGGCTTTTTTACTTAAAGCATTAAGCTAGACCTTTTTCTTTAAGTACTTCTAGCATCGTTGAACCAAGTTCAGCTGGGCTACGTGTATATACCATTCCAGCACGTTCAAACGCAGCGAATTTTTCTTCTGCCGTGCCTTTACCACCTGAAATAATAGCACCAGCATGACCCATTCGCTTACCTTTCGGTGCAGTCACACCAGCAATATAACCAACAACAGGTTTGGTCACATTTGATTGGATATATTCTGCCGCTTCTTCTTCAGCCGTACCACCAATCTCACCAATCATAATAATTGCATCTGTGTCTGGATCATCTTGGAACAGTTTCAAAGCATCAATCTGATTCATACCAGGGATTGGATCTCCACCAATACCAATACACGTTGATTGACCTAATCCTAACTTCGTAGTTTGTGCAACAGCTTCATAGGTCAACGTACCAGAACGCGAAATAATACCGATTCGTCCTGGCTGATGAATATGTCCTGGCATAATACCAATCTTACATTCACCCGGCGTGATAACACCTGGACAGTTTGGACCCACTAAGCGAGTGCCATTTCCATTGGTTTCTAGATAGCGTTTCGCTTTCAGCATATCAATGGTTGGTACACCTTCAGTGATAACAACAATCAGTCCAACGCCAGAGTCAACTGCTTCAACGATAGAATCCAATACAAATGGTGCAGGAACGTAAATGACCGATGCATCAGCACCAGTCTCTTTCACTGCATCTTTCATTGTATTGAATACAGGTAGATTTAAATGAGTTTGACCGCCTTTACCTGGAGTAACACCGCCCACAACCTTAGTACCATAAGCCAAAGCTTGTTCTGAGTGGAATGTACCATTTTTACCCGTAAAGCCTTGTACCAATACTTTAGTGTCTTTATTAATTAATACGCTCATGATTGATACTCCTTATGCTTTTACTGCAGCAACAATTTTTTCTGCGGCATCAGATAAGCCGTTTGCAGAAATTAGTTTAAGACCAGATTCATCAAGTAATTTTGCACCTAGTTCTGCATTATTCCCTTCTAAGCGAACAACAACAGGCACTGTTACATTTACTTCTTGAACTGCTGCAATAATTGCTTCAGCAATCATGTCACAACGCACAATACCACCGAAGATATTGATCAGCACACCTTGTACTGACTGATCCGCTAAAATGATCTTGAATGCTTCAATTACACGCTCTTTGGTTGCGCCACCACCTACATCCAAGAAGTTTGCTGGTTGACCACCATAGAGTTTAATGATGTCCATGGTTGCCATTGCAAGACCTGCTCCATTCACCATACAACCAATATTACCTTCTAAAGCAACATAGTTAAGGTCAAACTCAGATGCCTTGAGCTCACGCTCATTTTCTTGCGATTTATCTCTTAAAGCAGAAACTTCTGGCAAACGATATAAAGCATTCGAATCAATACCGACCTTGGCATCAACACACAAAATTTCACCATTTTCACGGACTGACAATGGATTAATTTCAAACAATGCGAAATCATTTTCTACGAACGCTTGATAAGCTGCAGACATAATTTTAACAAATTGATTAATCTGTTTATCTTTCAGCTCTAAAGCAAAAGCGACTTCACGAGCTTGGAAAGGAAGTAAGCCAACCAATGGATCTACTTCAACTTTAATAATTTTTTCTGGAGTTTCTTCAGCGACTTTTTCAATTTCGACACCACCTTCAGTAGAAGCCATGAAAGTAATACGACGTGATGAACGATCAACAACTGCGCCTAAATACAATTCACGCTCAACTGGATAGACATCTTCTGCAACGAGTACACTGTTAACTGGTTGCCCATTTGCATCCGTTTGATATGTAACTAAACGAGTACCAATAATTTGCGAAGCATATTCTTTTGCTTCATCAGCTGACTTAACGACTTTAACGCCGCCAGCTTTTCCACGCCCACCGGCATGTACTTGTGCTTTCATAACAGCGAATTTGCCGCCTAGCTGTTCAAATGCTTTTACTGCTTCCTCTGCATTTGTAGCGATGATGCCTTCCTGAACTGGCATACCATATTTTTTTAACAGCGATTTCGCCTGATACTCGTGTAAATTCATTGTTTTACCTTTTACTACTTTTCACTTTTTATGACACACCAATATTTAAACTTCCTTCGCAATAAATATTGGCATTTATTAAATTTAGTATTCTATTTTTAGATGATTATTCAAACAAAAACAACCACCAAATGCAAAAAGAGCGGCCTCAGCCGCTCTTTTTTGTGTTATTTACGTTTACGCTGAATCGCGTGAATTGCTCGCCCATCTACTGCTAGCGCAGCCTCATGAACTACTTCAGAGAATGTCGGGTGACCAAATGTCATTAATTGAAGATCTTCAACGCTTGATACAAATTCAAGTGCGATCATGCCTTGGTGAACGATATCGGACGCAGCAGGTCCAATCACGTGCATACCAAGCAAACGATCCGTTTTAGCGTCAGCAACAAATTTCACGAAACCAGCATTTTCTCCAGCTGCCATCGCACGACCATTCGCTGCGAAACCAAATTGACCTGTTTTAACTTCGTGACCTTTTTCTTTAGCTTGTTCTTCTGTTAAACCAACCCACGCCGCTTCAGGGTGTGTATAAATCACAGAAATAATCGTGTCATAGTTCACTTGAGCTGCGTGACCATGAATACGTTCAACAGCCATTACGCCTTCTTCCATTGCTTTATGTGCAAGCATTGGACCACGTACTAAGTCACCAATTGCATATACACCTTCAACAGAAGTTGCACACCAATCATTTACTTCAACCAAACCACGTTCAGTAAGTTTAATGCCAGAATCTTCTGCTAATAAACCTTCTGCATACGCTTTACGACCCACGCAAACGATCAATTTGTCGAAAGTCTGAGTTTTGTCTTCGCCACCTTGAGTGTACTTGACTGTCACTTCACGACCATTTATTTCTGTACCAGCTACTTTTGCGCCAACACGAATATCAAGACCTTGCTTAGTTAATACTTTTTGGTAATCTTTTGCCAAAGCTTTATCAGCCATTGGTAAAAATGCATCCATTGCTTCAAAAACAACAACTTCTGCACCCAAACGACGCCATACTGATCCAAGTTCAAGACCAATTACACCTGCACCAATTACACCTAAACGCTTAGGTACTTCTTGGAATTCAAGCGCGCCAGTAGAATCAACGATAAGATCTTGATCTACAGGAGCAACAGGAATATTTACAGGAACAGAACCAGAGGCAAGAATGACATATTTAGGTTCTAAAATTTGAGTTTCACCTTCATGTGGAACAAACTCAACTTTTTTACCAGCTAATAATTTACCTGTACCCTGCAACCATTCAATGCCGTTACCTTTCAACAGGCCATCAATACCCATTGTAAGTTGGTTAACGATTTTATCTTTACGAGCAAGTAATTTTTGAAGATCGAATTTCACTTCGCCCGTTGTAATACCATGATCATCTAAATGATGAACAGTATCTTCATAACGATGTGAAGAGTCTAAAAGTGCTTTAGATGGGATACAACCCACGTTCAAGCAAGTACCACCTAATGATGGTTTTCCTTTATGAATACGCTTTTCAATACACGCAACTTTGAAACCCAGTTGTGCTGCACGAATAGCAGCTTCATAACCACCTGGACCACCGCCGATTACTACTAAATCAAATTGTTGAGACATTCTTCTCTCCAAAAATGGGCCTAGAGGATCGCTCTAAGCCCATGGATTTATTCTTTAGAATTAAAGATCAAGGATAAGTTTAGCTGGTTCTTCTAACAATTCTTTGATTGTTACAAGGAAACCTACTGCTTCTTTACCATCAATTAAACGGTGGTCATAAGAAAGCGCTAAATACATCATTGGTAAGATTTCAACTTGACCATTTACCGCCATTGGACGCTCTTGGATTTTATGCATACCCAAAATTGCAGTTTGTGGCGTATTTAAAATTGGTGTTGAAAGCAATGAACCGAAAGTACCACCATTAGTGATCGTGAATGTACCACCTGTCATGTCTTCAATGCCGAGCTTACCATCACGTGCTTTGAATGCGTAATCACGAATACCATTTTCAACTTCAGCATAGTTCATGCGATCAGTATCACGTAATACTGGTACTACTAAACCACGGTCAGAAGATACCGCTACACCGATGTCATAGTAACCGTGATAAACGATATCATCACCATCAATCGAAGCATTTACAGCTGGGTAGCGTTTAAGTGCTTCAGTTGCAGCTTTAACAAAGAATGACATAAAGCCTAAACGAGCACCATGACGCTTTTCAAAAGCATCTTTGTACTGAGCGCGCATGTCCATGATTGGCTTCATGTTGACTTCGTTGAACGTCGTTAACATTGCTGTTTCTTGCGTTGCAGCAAGTAAACGCTCAGCCACACGCTTACGAAGACGTGTCATAGGAACACGTTTTTCAATACGTTCACCTACAGCTACGCTTAATGGTGCAGCAGCAGGTTTAGATTGGTGATTCGCCACATCTTCTTTAGTGATACGGCCACCACGACCTGTACCTGAAACTTCTGATGCATTAATACCAGTTTCAGTTAATGCCTTACGAACAGCTGGAGCTTGGTCTTGAACAGGAGCTTGAGCACGTTCAACAACAGGAGCAGCACCCGCTTCTGTAGCAGCAGCAGCTTGCTCAACTTTCTCTTCAGATTGAACAGCTTGAGTTTGAGAAGCACCTGAAACAGCACCTGCTTCAAATGTAGCAATTACTTCATCAGAAAGAACTGTGTCGCCTTCACCTTTGATGATATTTGCAATCGTACCATCTGCAGGAGCAACAACTTCAAGTACAACTTTATCCGTTTCGATATCACAGATCACTTCGTCACGTGATACCGCTTCACCTGGTTGTTTGTGCCAAGTTGCAATTGTTCCGTCTGCAACTGACTCTGGGAATACCGGTGCTTTAATTTCGGTTGCCATTCTTAAGATTCTCCTGATTATTCTGCTACGATCGCAAGCGCTTCGTTAACGAGTTGTGCTTGTTGTTTTGCATGTAAATATGGTGAGCCACAAGCCGGTGCAGCAGATGCTTCACGTCCTGCATAGCTGATTTGAATTTGTTGACCTGACTTCATAACACCTTCGTATAAACGTGGTGCGATGAATAACCATGCGCCTTGGTTCTTCGGTTCTTCTTGCGCCCAAACAAGCTCTTTCATATTTGGATATTGTGCAAGTACTTCCGCTAAACGTGCTTCTGGATATGGGTACAATTGTTCAACACGAACAATAGCAGTGTTGTTCAATTCATTTTCACGACGTTTTTCAAGTAAATCGTAATAAACCTTACCACCGCAAAGCACTACACGAGTCACATCCAATTTATTAATGTTATCAACTTCATCAATCACGGTTTGGAAAGTACCGTTCGCCAATTCATCAAGATTAGATACCGCTAATTTGTGACGTAATAATGACTTTGGAGACATGATAATCATTGGTTTACGAATTGGGCGAATCGCCTGACGACGTAAAGCATGGAAAATCTGTGCAGGAGTTGTAGGCGTCATCACTTGCATGTTTTCTTCAGCACATAGCTGTAAGAAACGCTCTAAACGTGCAGATGAGTGTTCTGGGCCTTGACCTTCAAAACCATGTGGAAGAAGCATCGTTAAACCACAAACGCGCTCCCACTTTGTCTCACCAGAAGCAATGAATTGGTCAATAACAACTTGAGCACAGTTCGCGAAGTCACCAAATTGTGCTTCCCAAATAATTAAGCTCTTAGGTAGAGTTGTTGCATAACCATATTCGAATGCCAATACTGCCATTTCAGACAATAATGAGTCATAAATCGCTGTACGCGGTTGATTTTCTTTAATATGGCAAAGTGGAATATACGTCGAACCGTCTACTTGGTTATGAAGCTTCGCATGACGATGCGAGAATGTACCACGACCAACATCTTCACCAGTTAAACGAACAAGATAACCCTCGTCCAATAACGAAGCATAAGCTAGAGTCTCAGCTGCACCCCAGTTCAATGGCATTTCACCAGTTTGCATTTTAAGACGATCATCGATCACCTTAGAAACTTGACGCTGCATCACGAAGCCTTCAGGAAGCTCACGCATTTTGCGACCAAGTTCTTTTAAACGCTCTTCAGGGAAAGTAGTATCCCAAACGTCAGTGTATTCGTGACCTAAGTATGGCGTCCAGTCAACGAACATTTTTTTATTCGGTTCAAGTACAAGTGCATTCGCAACATGTTTACCTGCTTCTAAATCAGCACGGTAATCTTCGATCATCTGATCTGCAGTCGCACGATCAATTACACCTTCTTGTACTAATTTGTCAGCATATAATGCACGAGTCGTCGTTTTCTTATTAATGACTTGATACATCATTGGCTGAGTTGCTGCTGGCTCATCTGCTTCATTGTGACCGCGACGACGGTAACAGAACATATCGATAACAACGTCTTTACGGAAAGTATGACGGAAATCATGTGCAAGTTGAGCTACAAACAATACAGCTTCAGGATCATCACCATTCACATGGAAGATTGGTGCCTGAATCATTTTCGCGATATCAGTACAGTATTCAGTAGAACGTGCATCACGTGGATCTGATGTTGTAAAACCAACTTGGTTATTGACAACAATATGAACTGTACCACCTACCGTATAACCACGTGTTTGTGACATTTGGAAGGTTTCTTGGTTCACACCTTGACCAGCAAATGCAGCATCACCATGTACGATTACTGGTAATACGTCATCACCACCAATGTCTTTACGACGAACTTGACGAGCACGTACTGAACCTTCAACTACAGGCCCTACGATTTCTAAGTGTGATGGGTTAAATGCCAATGCCAAATGAACTTCGCCACCTGGAGTCATTACGTTTGACGAGAAACCTTGGTGATACTTAACGTCACCAGAACCTTTCTTGTGAAGTGATTTACCTTCAAATTCACCGAAAAGATCTGCTGGGTTTTTACCCATGATATTGACAAGCAAGTTGAGACGACCACGGTGTGGCATACCGATCACAACTTCTTTACATCCCACAGAACCTGCGCGTTGAATAACAGCATCAACCATCGGAATGAAAGATTCACCGCCTTCCACACCAAAGCGCTTAGCACCAACATACTTATTGCCTAAGTATTTCTCTAAGCCTTCAGCTGCAGTTAAACGTTCAAGAACATGTTTCTTTTGTTCTGCTGAAAAACCAAATTGACCTTTCACACCTTCAAGACGTTGTTGAATCCAACGTTTCTCTTTAGTGTCAACAATGTGCATATATTCAACACCAATAGAAGCGCAATACGTCGCCTCCATCGCATTGACCATTTCACCTAAAGTTGCTTCAGTTTTGCCAATTGCAAGATTACCTGTATTGAATACAGTATCTACGTCAGATTTGGTTAAACCATGAGCCGCTAGATCAAGATCAGGCACTTCTTCTCGTTTTGCCAAACCTAATGGATCTAATTTTGCTTTTTGATGACCGCGGTTACGGTATGCAGCGATTAATTGTAATACGCCAATCTGACGACGCTCGTGCTCAGAACTAACTGAACTTTGAACGACAGGCTGAATACGGTTTGAGTTACGACCCAATAAAAGGAATTGCTCACGTACATTGCTGTGTGGTTGATCCCCTTTTGGGAACTTACCAAAGTATTCTTGCCAATCAGCACCGACTGATTCTGGAGCAACTAAATACTGCTCATAAAGTTCTTCAATATACGCTGCACTGTCAGCGGAAAGTTCAGTGTCAAGACGCAATGCGTCAGCAACTTCTTGCATTTGTGGACCCATTTCCTATTGCAAAACATTACAGGGAGCTTTCTAAGCTCGCCCATGATTGATAATGCCAAATCGGTAAATTGACATTCACCCATCTGGTACAAAAGACCATGGGGCGTATAGCATTAGAGAGTTTCTAATACCAATGACGAATCATAACGCCCTCATTGGCATCATCACTCATCTTTATACTCGATAAAATTACCGAGCAATTTTTGCAAATTGACTTAGAAAAAAATAAAAATATTAGTCTTTTCTAAAGCAACTTTTCAATTTGATTATCCCTGCTTTCAGCTTAACACCAAACCACCAAAATGTTGATTTAATGTACAGATTGAATAATATTCATGCTAAAAATTTTGTTCAAATCCTACCATGAACTTCACTTCAAACTGATTTTATTGACACATACCATTCATAAATTAGCTAAATACAACTATAAACCATTGAGATAATATAAGGTGCATTTAGATAAATTCTATTAAAATTCATAATTATTAGACTAAAGCCTAAAATTATAGATTTAAATACATGCAACTTGGATCATAAAACCGATATCTTAACATTTTAAAAAGATATTTGCAGATGCAAAACGTTTTCATTTATCCCTAAAGTGCATATTTTTTTATGATTGGGGCAAATCTAACCACTTCAACCAAAATATCTCGAAAACTAAATTTAACATCAAGTTTTGATTAAAAAAAAAGCACACCTAAGTGTGCTTTTTTTGGAACAGCATTATCCAGCTTGATCTAACAACATGCTACGAATGTGACCAATCGCTTTTGTTGGATTTAGACCTTTAGGGCATACTGATACACAGTTCATGATACCTTTACAACGGAATAAACTGAAAGGATCGTCTAAACGAGCCAAACGGTCTTGAGTAGCAGTATCACGCGAATCAATAATGAAACGATATGCATTCAACAATGCTGAAGGACCCAAGAATTTATCAGGGTTCCACCAGAATGATGGGCAAGACGTTGAACAACATGCACAAAGAATACATTCATACAAACCATCAAGATGCTCACGCTCTTCTGGAGATTGTAAACGCTCTTTAGGTGGTGCAGGTTGATTATTAATCAAGAACGGTTGAATTTTGTCGTACTGATCATAGAACTGATTCATGTCTACAACCAAGTCTTTGATTACTGGAAGACCTGGTAATGGACGAATAGTAATTACTTCTGGCAAATCGTTTAGGTTCCAAAGACACGCTAAACCATTTTTACCATTGATGTTTACACCATCTGAACCACAAATACCTTCACGGCATGAACGACGGAACGTTAAAGTTTCGTCTTGAACTTTCAATGCAAGTAGCGCATCAAGCAACATACGGTGCTTATCAGTCAACTCAAGCTTGAATGTTTGCATGTACGGTGCTTTATCCTTATCAGGATCGTAGCGGTAGATATTAAATGTACGAGTACCTCTACTCATCTTACTTCTCCCAATTAGAATGTACGTGGTTTAGGTGGAATAGCATCAACTGATAAAGGCTTGTAACGTACTGGCTTGTACTCAAGACGGTTATCAGCAGAGAACCATAAAGTATGCTTCATCCACTCATCATCACGACGGCCGTAAGGATATGCTGGATGATCTGGAGATTCTTCAAAATCTACAACAGTATGCGCACCACGACATTCTTTACGTGCAGCTGCAGAGATTAAGGTTGCTTTTGCAACTTCGTATAAGTTTTCCACTTCAAGTGCTTCAATACGCGCAGTATTAAATACTTTTGATTTGTCTTTTAAGTGGATATTACGGATACGAGGCTCAAGTGCAAGAATCTCTTTCACACCTTTTTCAAGAAGTTCAGTTGTACGGAATACACCTGCATGATCTTGAACGATATCGCGAATTGCATCAGCAACTTCTTGCGCATTCTCACCAGAAGTTGACTCATCTAAGCGACGGATACGCTCGACAGTTTGCTGAAGCACAGTTGTTGGAAGCGGCGCATATTCATCACCGTGATGCTTAGTCACATAGTCAATGATATGTTCGCCAGCAGCTTTACCAAATACAACTAAGTCAAGCAATGAGTTTGTACCTAAACGGTTAGCACCGTGTACAGACACACATGAACATTCGCCAATCGCATAGAAACCTTTCACTGGTTTAGTGAAATTGCGATCCGCAGCATTGGTAGAATAAGTATCGCTGTCTTTGTCGTAATGTGCTTCTAGCGGAGTAGTTTCACGCGATTCAGGAACAACAACTTGACCATGAATGTTAGTTGGAATACCACCCATTTGGTAATGGATTGTTGGCACAACAGGAATTGGCTCTTTTGTGATGTCAACGTTCGCGAACTTCTTACCAATCTCAAATACAGATGGAAGACGTTTCATGATCGTATCAGCACCCAAGTGCGTCATATCAAGAAGGATATAATCACCTTTAGGACCACAACCACGGCCTTCTTTGATCTCTTGGTCCATAGAGCGTGATACGAAGTCACGTGGTGCTAAGTCTTTCAAAGTTGGAGCATAACGCTCCATGAACGGTTCGCCGTCTTTGTTACGAAGGATTGCACCTTCACCACGACAACCTTCAGTTAACAATACGCCTGCGCCTGCAACACCCGTTGGGTGGAATTGCCAGAATTCCATATCTTGTAATGGAATACCTGCACGAGCAGCCATACCAAGACCGTCACCAGTGTTGATATATGCGTTTGTAGATGCGCGGTAAACACGACCAGCACCACCCGTTGCGAACAATGTTGCTTTCGCTTGGAATACTGCAATTTTACCTGTTTCTTGGTCAATTGCTGTAACACCAAGTACATCACCTGCTTCATTACGGATCAAATCAAGCGCGATCCATTCTACGAAGAATTGTGTACCCATTTTCACATTGCTTTGATAAAGCGTGTGAAGAAGTGCGTGACCTGTACGGTCGGCAGCAGCACAAGCACGAGGAACAGCTTTTTCACCATAGTTCGCAGAGTGACCACCGAATGGACGTTGGTAAATTGTGCCGTCAGCGTTACGATCAAATGGCATACCTAGATGTTCAAGTTCATATACAACTTGTGGCGCTTCACGAGTCATAAACTCAATTGCGTCTTGGTCACCTAACCAGTCAGAACCTTTTACTGTGTCATAGAAATGGTAGTGCCAGTTATCTTCTTGCATGTTACCAAGAGAAGCACCAATACCACCCTGTGCAGCTACAGTGTGAGAACGCGTTGGGAATACTTTAGTCAATACCGCAACTTTCAAACCAGCTTGAGCAAGTTGGTAAGAAGCACGCATACCAGAACCACCACCACCAACGATGACAGCATCGAAAGTTTCGTGTGGAATATTTGTATAATCTTCTTTAGGGTTTATAGCGCCCATGATTGTTTCCTATCAATTCGCCCAAAAAATCTGGATTGCCCAGATCGCATATGCAAATACAGCAATAATAACTGCTGAAGTCAGTACAAGGCGTAAACCTGATGCTGATGGACCCATTTGACGAGTCGTCACATAGTCAGTGAATACTTGCCACATACCAATCCATGCGTGCGCAACAAGAGATAAGACTGCCAATAAAGATAAAATCTTCATCGGTAATGTCATCATAAAGCCGTACCACTGTTCGAAGTTGAAACCACCATTACAAAGGATCCAACCAAACACCACAACAGTATAAACAGCTAAAACTACAGCACTTACACGCTGGATAAACCAATCGCGAGAACCTGAACCCGTTAAACCAGTAGCACTTTTCATTAGAGTACGATCCATACAAATGATGCAACGATACCAATTGCAGATAAAATTAATGCGATTGTTGCTGCTACACGACCACTTTGTAACTCTTCAGCGATACCCATATCAGCAAGCAAATGCTTGATACCTGCGATGAAGTGGTAGATTAAGCCAGCGACAAATACCCATACGATGAAGCGCACGATAAAGCTATCAAAAATAGCTTGAACTTGTGCAAAGCCCTCAGGAGAAGACAATGATTTGTCTAAGATCCATAAAAGAACTGGTACGAGTAAAAATACGATGACACCTGAAAGACGGTGTAAAATAGATGCAATAGCCACAGGGGATTTTAAGTTTACGTCTAAAACTTGACCCATGGACAAATTGACAGGTCTGTTGCTTTTCACAGCGGGCATCCTGTAGTTAAAAACTCCATCCGGAGTTTGTTGGAATTAATTCGAAGGAAAGCTGGCATTTGTTAGACAAATAAATTGTCTAAACCTTTATACGACACGGAATTATAAAACGTGCAATTTCAAATTACAAACCTACGAAGCAGGCGTCAACCATAAAATATTTTTAAATAAGAATCATTTACATCTACTTTCTTACAGTTAAGTCATCTCTCCATTTAAATACAAACACTAAGCCATTAATATTTATATCAATTTATTTTAATTTAGTGTTACTGAACTCAAATGTTCGATTTGTCTTAATTAGACTAAAGCACAACTCACTACAAAAATATATTTTTTTAAGAAATATAATATTTATTTTATTTTTCAAAAACTTAAAGAAAATTAATTCTCAAATAATTTGTACTTTTAAAACTAATTAGAAAAATGAATATTGCTCACATGGTCATTGTTTTTTTATCTAATTGAATTGAGTAATTTCAAATGTAAAAAAGGATAAAAATCATATGTACTTATAAATTAATTACAAAATGAACTTCATTTTCTAATGTTGAGCTCATCACTTAAAATGTAATGAAACATCATAAATTAGACACTTTTTAATCAATTAGTAAATAAAGTGAAAAAAAATATTTCATTGTCATTATTGGTCTATTTATTCAGTCTATCATCTTAAAAAAACAGACAAATTCTATAAACAATCGCTTTTCACAACCTTTAACATATTGATAAAAGGTATTAATAATCAAGCATTACTTGGTTTAAATCATCAAAATATGCACGTTTTTGTCTTTTTTTTTATGCCACTACCGTTGAAATTGTCTTATTATACGGCGGCGCTAGTGAAAAGCAGATAAATTCCTACTGATTAACTGAGTTTAGAACCAGTCACTTTAGGTCGTCATTTTTATCCATAAGTATAATTGACAATTTTTGACTACTCACTAAGCTTAGAGCAAATTTTGAAACCGTCTAACTCACGGATTACAACAGATTATTTCGGGTTAGATAAAACATTCACCAGGACAGGAGATCTATTGAATGTCTGAAGCAACTGGCAAAAAAGCCGTATTACAGCTTGATGGCAAAGAAATTGAATTACCAATTTACAGCGGCACATTGGGCCCAGATGTAATCGACGTTAAAGATGTATTGGCCGCAGGTCACTTCACTTTTGATCCTGGTTTTATGGCTACAGCGTCTTGCGAGTCTAAAATCACATTTATCGATGGTAATAAAGGTGTTCTATTACACCGTGGTTATCCAATCGACCAACTAGCTACTAAAGCTGATTATTTAGAAACTTGCTACTTATTATTAAATGGTGAGCTTCCTACAGCTGAGCAAAAAGAAGAGTTTGACGCTAAAGTTCGTAACCACACCATGGTTCACGATCAAGTTAGCCGCTTCTATAACGGTTTCCGCCGTGATGCACACCCTATGGCGATTATGGTTGGTGTTGTTGGTGCGTTATCAGCGTTCTATCACAACAACCTTGATATCGAAAATGTTGATCACCGTGAAATTACTGCGATCCGTTTGATTGCTAAAATTCCTACCCTTGCTGCGTGGAGCTACAAGTATACTGTTGGTCAACCATTCGTTTACCCACGTAATGACTTAAGCTATGCAGAAAACTTCTTGTACATGATGTTTGCTACTCCAGCAGATCGTGATTACAAAGTTAACCCTATTCTTGCAAAAGCAATGGATCGTATCTTCACGCTTCATGCTGACCATGAACAAAATGCTTCTACGTCTACAGTACGTTTAGCTGGTTCTACTGGTGCTAATCCGTATGCATGTATCGCTGCTGGTATCTCTGCACTTTGGGGCCCTGCTCACGGTGGTGCAAACGAAGCTGTTCTTAAGATGCTTGATGAAATCGGCTCTGTAGAAAACGTTGCTGGCTTCATGGAAAAAGTGAAGACTAAAGAAGTTAAACTTATGGGCTTCGGTCACCGTGTTTATAAAAACTTCGATCCACGTGCTAAAGTAATGAAAGAAACTTGTGATGAAGTTCTTGGTGCTTTAGGTATCAATGATCCACAGTTAGCTTTAGCAATGGAATTGGAGCGTATCGCACTTTCTGATGAATACTTCATCAAGCGTAACCTTTATCCAAACGTTGACTTCTATTCAGGTATCATCCTTAAAGCGATTGGTATCCCAACAGAAATGTTCACTGTAATCTTCGCACTTGCACGTACTGTTGGTTGGATCAGCCACTGGTTAGAAATGCACAGCGGCCCATACAAGATCGGACGTCCTCGTCAGCTTTACACTGGCGAAGTTCAACGCGATATCGTTCGTTAATTCGAACTACGTCGACAGTCAAAAAACCACCCTTTGGGTGGTTTTTTATTATCTGATTAACAACAAAATATTGTTTTCAGCCCTGATGAAATACAAACCTCGTATATATAGAATATCTACAAACAAAAAAAGCCTGATTAAATCAGGCTTTTTGATCAGTGTTGTGAATAATGATCCAAGTTTAATGAGCTTAACTGCTGTTTTAATTTTGCAAGAGACCATGGCCATGCTGCAAAGTTACGACCATTTTCATCCAAATAGTAACTCTTACAGCCACCTGCATTAAATACAGTGGTTTTAAGATGTTTTTGAACCAATTGATTATGTCGCTTAACAACGTCGTCTTTAATCACAAGCTTGTTAATATTTTGCTTTTTGATCTTTAGTAGGCCATCAAGAATATAATCTAATTGAGCTTCAGCAATACCAATAAATGAGTCATAAACCAGAATATTTGGTCCTAACACCAAAAATGCATTTGGTACATTGGTAATACTTGCACCTAAATAAGCTTCTGGTGAACTATTTTTCCAGCGATCCGCTAAGAGCTTCCCATCCATATCATAAATGCGCTTACCAATTGGCGGATGCGATACCTCAAAACCCGTACCCCAAATGATGACATCTACTTCATGACGCTCACCATTGGCCGCAACAACCGTATTCCCATCAATCTCAACCAACCCCTCATTGATTAGTTTCACATTATCTTGTTGCAATGCTGGATAATAATTGTTGGCAAATAAAAGACGTTTACAACCAATATCAAAATTTGGTGTGACTTTTTTTCTTAATTCATCATCTTGAATTTGCAACTTCAATAATTGTTTGCTTAAGAAATTCACAGGTTTCAGCACTTTTGGATTACGCAAACCAAAGTTAATGCCATTTAAAATTTGGGCAATACTGCTCCGCCAAGTGGATTGAATAACGGGAAATTTCTGGATCAGTGATTTCGCTTGATCATTCAAATTCATATCAGCTTTTGGCAAAACCCAAGGTGCTGTACGCTGAAACACAAAGAGTTCTTTCGCTAATGGCTGAACCTGAGGAATAAATTGAATCGCTGAAGCACCTGTACCAATAACAGCAATACGTTTACCTTTAAGATCGTACTCATGATTCCATCTTGCAGAGTGAAACATTTCCCCCTTGAAACTTTCTATGCCCTTAATTTTTGGAAATGATGGCTCAGTAATGGGTCCCGTTGTAAAGATTACCGTTTTTGCTAGATACTTTCCTTGAGAAGTTTCTAACGACCACTGCGACTTCTCGTTATCCCAACGTGCTGCTTTTAATTCATGATTAAATTGAATTTTTTCATTCAGTTGATGCTTCTCAACCACTTCCTCAAGATAACTTAAGATTTCGGGCTGCTTGGCAAACAAATGACTCCATTTGTGACTTGGCGAAAAGGAAAAAGAATATAAGGCTGAAGGAACATCACATCCACATCCTGGATAATTATTATCGCGCCATGTACCACCAACTCGGTTCGCTTTTTCCAGCACAATGTAGTCGCGATAGCCTGCCTGATTCATTTTATATGCCGCAGCGATACCTGAAATACCTGCACCAACAACAATCGTGTCATACACCTTTTGTTGTTGTTCAACTTTAAGTTCTTTATCTGCATTGTTTTTTTTCTTTACTTTTACTTCTGTTTTTTCAGATTGATCATCACTTTGAATTTTTAAATCTGCTTTGCTTTCAAATTCGTTATCGAGTGTCATTCTTTTATCTCTCTATTATTTTACAAACCGCTTAAACCATGGATAACCTAAACCTAACATCTTGGTATATAAGGTCGGTGAAGCACGCTTCATCAACCAAAATAATTTCGCGTCTGGCTGTGGAATCGTATAAAGAATGCCTTTATCTAAATTGTTTAAGGTTTTTTGTGCAACTTGATCGCTTGTGACAAATGCATGATTCTGCAATAAATCATCCGCTAAACCCGAGTAATTGGAAGGTAATCGCCCATTCTTCATAATATTGGTAGGTACTAAAGTTGGGCAAAGCACATTCACATGGATATTATCTTGACGTAATTCTGCAGATAACGTTTCAGATAATGCAAGTACACTAGATTTCGTCACGTTATAAGCTGTCATTTCAGGTGCAGCTGTAAAACCTGCTGCTGAAGCAACATTAATAATTGCCCCATAACCTTGTTGTTTAAACTTCGGTACAAAAAAGTGACAACCATGAATCACGCCCCATAAATTGACATGCATACACCATTGCCAATCTTCTAGTGTCACCTCATCAAACTTACCACCTAACCCCACGCCAGCATTATTAATAACAAGTGTCACAGGATGATTAAAAAGGTTTTCTGCTTGATTCGCCAATCGCTCAACATCTTCCTTTTTTCCCACATCGCAGGATTCAGCAAATGCTTTTTGGCCTGTGGTCTGAGAAATCAGCTGAACAGTTTCTTCAGCTGCAGCTAAATTAATATCAGCACACACCACTTGACCACCACGTTTTGCAATTTCCAATGCAAAACTGCGTCCAATACCACTTCCAGCACCCGTTACCACAGCATAAGCCTGATGGCTCGGTTTAATTTTCTTCTTAAAAAAAAGCATGAACTATCCTTATTCTTATACCTTTAAAGCAGGCATGAATTCCTTCGTAAAGTATGGTGTTAAAATACCATCCACTGGATTTAATAAACGTTCTTTGTAGTACTCTAAAAACGCTGATGTATCATGATCATTCGGATGGAAGTCTGGTTTGAGATATTCGAAAATATGTTTGATCGAACTGCCATAAACACCATCTTTTAGACCAAAAATCAAACCTACACTTCGGTACATATCTTTGTAGTAACTTAAACTGATTAGATTTGATGGCTTACGATAAAATGGCACAACTAGTGATGCAGCAGAAATCAGCACTAAAATCGTAATAAGCGCTGGGAAAAAGCCTGCTATTCTTAAAGCATAGTTACTCGAAAGAAGTTGGAACACATCATATGCAATATCTTTATGCTCTGATTCCTCAAGCATATGCCACATCCAAATTGCGCGTTGTTTCTCATCTTGAGATTCGAAGAAAATATGCTCATGATTCATCATGTATTCAGCAAGCACTGCGGTAAAATGCTCAATCCCAGCCATAAGCGATAATTTCATTGGCTGAGGCAACCGATTAAAACCATATTCAAAAACGTGATGCGCCAGAAATCTAAACAACTTGACAGGCAAATCTGCCTTTAAAAAAGCGTCATTTAATTCTTCATGAAGTTTAGAATGTAAAGCTTCTTGCCCAATCAGCGCTGTCACTCTTTGCTTGAGTAATGGATCTTGAATAAAGTCACGATGATAACGTGCTGTATCAATAACGAGATCCTCACCATAGGTTAAAAAAATTGAAAGTGAAGCAAAGTAAGCACTTGCTAATTCCGCATTCAAATAAAATTTTGGATCAATCTTTTGATGATCAAAATCAAATTTCATATGACGAATTGGAATAGCTTTTGATTGATTCTCAGGATCAAATTTAGAACCGTTTAGAAATTTAGAAATTTTTTTTAGTGGCTGAGTTAATAACATGGCGAACCTTCTCTTTTATCTCAGTGAATAAATTCAAATAATGTGAATTCTTCGACGTTTCTAAAAAATTAAGATAAAAAGACGAAATAGCCATTTGCATAATAAATCTTTAGAGATGGCATAATTGCTCATTCATCAAGATTGTCTAACAAAATTATTAAGTTTTAATCAGTAAATACCATTTCATTATCATTAAAGGTCAACACCATTTTTAACAAGTAATGATTCCAAATAGTGATATTTTGAATGTCACATAAACTTTAAGTAGATTAAGAAATAAGTATGATGTTGTGGATGCCACTTATTTTAAAATGGATAAAATTTGACGCTTTTAGATGTAGATCACTCACCCAAGGTGAAATCACGTTGAGCCAAAGTGTCTTTGGTGATCTTATAGATTATGACAGTGTGAAAATCATGAATCATCCGTTTCTACCGTGGCAACCCTCAGCGGTATTTATGGCACCAAAGGGCTATTTGCATATTCGTAACAAACATTTCAAAACTGACTATTCGAAAGAAAATAAAATCTATCAAGGAATTTTCATTCACGAGATGACTCATATTTTACAACACCAACAAGGACAAAATGTTTTGCTCAAAGGCGCTTTTCTGCAAAGTGCGTATTTTATTTCCTTCAAAAAGTATAATCCTTATGCCTATAAATTTGACCCTAAAAAAAATTTCAATGAATACAACATTGAACAACAAGGCGAAATAGCTAGAGATATATTTTTGAAAAAGATTCCGAATATTATTTTGAATCCATAAAAATTGTAAAATTAAAAGAATATTTTTTATTCAAGCTATTGATTTGTGAATCAGAAACACCATATCAGCTTTGACATCTGATTTACTGTGTCGCAAATCCATTACGATTTAATTTTTTATGTACAAACAATGGCAAAAGCTAGTATCTACTTTTATTTTAGATAGAATACATATGAATCGTAGTTTTTGCTGTGCAAAAAATAAGATCTTTTATCATGTTTGAATGATGTAAATTTGAGCCATTTGGCAGTTATGTAATATCACATACACACAGCTGAATAATTACTCCAATAAAATCAGCACGTGCTGTATATAAACCTATAGGATAGGACTTGGTTTAAATGAATAGTTTTAAAGTTTCTCTTGCTCAATTCTCTCCATTTGTCGGCAATATAGAAGCCAATGTTCAACGAATGATTGAACTCGCTAATGAAGCCAAACAGCAAAATGCCAATATCATTGTATTTCCTGAACTTTCGACCATTGGTTATCCTGCAGAGGATCTCCTACTTCGTCCAAGCCTAAGCAAACGTACAGCATCAGCTTTCGAAAAGCTGGCTGAAGTGAAAGACATTGTGATGGTATTTGGTTTTGTTAATCAAGCTGATTCGGGTGCACGCTATAACTCTGCAGCCGTTATGAAAGATGGGCAAGTATTAGGTATTTATAACAAGCAAAATTTACCAAATTATAGTGTTTTTGATGAAAAGAGATATTTCGCTGAGGGTCATCAACACCTTGTATTTGAATATTTAGGACATAAATTCGGTGTATTAATTTGCGAAGATGTCTGGACGCTAGAGAGTGTTCAACAACTTGCCAAACTAAATGTTGAAACTGTTCTTGTGCTAAATGCCTCACCATACGAAGTTGGAAAGCCTCAACACCGTGTTGTTACGCTTACAGAGTTAGCTAAACAATTGAATCTCAATCTTGTTTATGTCAACCAAGTAGGCGGGCAAGATGATCTCATTTTCGACGGAACAAGTTTCGTTGTGAATGCAAATGGTGAAGTTGTACTTGAAGCACCAAGCTTTAAAGAAGACCTTTTTCATGTTGAATATGAAGCAGAGCTTAAATCTTTTAAAGCCGCTACCAAAGCACCTGCATTAGATACGATTGCAGAAATTTACCAAGCTTTGGTTTTGGCAACACGAGATTATGTACAACGCTCAGGTTTCCCTGGTGTCATTCTTGGTCTCTCTGGTGGTATCGACTCAGCACTCACCCTTGCAATCGCTGTCGATGCTATTGGAGCAGATAAAGTTCAAGCGGTTATGATGCCTTACACATATACCTCTCAAATCAGTGTTGAAGACGCGACTGAGCAGGCAAAACGTATGGGAGTCACTTTTGGTATTGCGGAAATTCACCCAATCGTCAACAGCTTTATGCAGACATTACACCCATTCTTCGGCAATTCTCCTGCTGATGCAACTGAGGAAAATTTACAAGCTCGAGCACGCGGCACCTTATTAATGGGTCTGTCGAATAAATTTGGTAATCTTGTTTTATCTACAGGTAACAAATCTGAATTATCTGTTGGTTACTGCACACTGTACGGTGATATGGTCGGTGGTTTTGCTGTACTTAAAGATGTTTATAAAACGATTGTATTTGAGTTAGCGAAATACCGTAATAGTTTGGAAGATACGCCTGTAATCCCTGAACGTGTGATTACTCGCCCACCTTCTGCTGAATTACGACCTGATCAAAAAGATCAAGACTCATTACCACCTTACGATGTTCTTGATGCAATTTTATATGCATATATTGAAGAAGATCAGAGTCTTGAAGATATTATCTCTAAAGGTTTTGATCGAGATATCGTGACTAAAGTCATTGGATTGGTTGATCGCAACGAATATAAGCGCCGTCAGGGTGCAATTGGTCCACGTATATCCTCTCGTGCGTTTAGCCGCGAACGCCGCTATCCAATCGTAAATGGATGGAAAGCAGGTGTCTAACTCGACACAACTCAATCAATTTGCTCAAGCACTTATGCTTGAGCAAATTCGGTTTACGCAACAGTATTTATTAAATGCTGAATCTAATGCTGTACTAGACACGTTTGTTTCACAGGCTTATGCTCAGTTCAATCGAATCAAACTAAAAGACATTGTAAATCTTGAACAACTTCATGCTGTTGTTTCAAAATATGCTTTTGAATTAAATCTTGGACCTGATTTACTAGAGTTTATTGGCGCAGTTGCACAACGTATTTACCTTCATTTAAAGGATTCAAATGCTTTAATCGGAGATTTAATTTCTGACCATGATTTTGGGCTATGGCTAAATAAAATTCTTGAATTAGATCAAGTACGTTATGGTTTAAAACAACAAATTTTAAGTAATGAGAAGGCACATTCAGTAAGTCTTCAATTAGCAAATCAAATTTTAGAAAAATATACACCTTGGCTGGATAGGCTTCGAAAAAATAAAGTTCAAAATAATACGGTCAAATCAAAGATTTTTAATTTTCTCCAAGATCAGCAACACACATTAGAGTTAAAACTAGAATCCCAACTTGCAAATGCAATATTGGTTCAATTAGGCGAAATTATCACACTGCCTCAAAATGAACTTTATGAAATCATTCAACATATTTGGTCAGATCTCCAATTTCAAAAAATTTCAGCTCAGCTTGAGCAGATTGAAGCCATTGATGTCGAAGATTTTTTTATTCTGGTCTATGAAACCTGGAGAAATTTGCGCCAGTCTTCTGAGATTCAGTCCATCATTTTAGAAGTGGTTGATGAGTTCTATGAATATTTTGGTGATTACAGTTTACAAGCTTTACTCACGGCTGTTGGATTAACTCAAGAAGATTTAATGATCGAAGCCCATCGTTTTGCACCTCAACTTATCAGCATGTTAAATGATTTTGGCGTTCTAGAACAATTAATTCAAAGTTTGATTCAGCCTTTTTATCAAGCACAATCTACACTTGATATTATCTCAAAACATTTTGAGAAATAAAAAAAAGACCATGCGGTGAGCATGGTCTATAAAAATGGTGGCTATGACGGGACTTGAACCTGTGACCCCCGCATTATGAGTGCGGTGCTCTAACCAACTGAGCTACATAGCCGTAAACTGTGTGCGCATTATCTTAAGTTATCGTAGTATCGTCAAGCATACGAAAGCACTAATGATCACCCTTTATACAAATAAACCTTATTTGAACAAAATTAATCCATAATTATATGATTTTATTGTAATAGTAAGGTTTCAATGACATCAAAATCATGCTCAATCCTCAATATTTCATTCTCATATGCTGTTTAAGCCTTGTGAGCGGATGCCAAACGATTCATCCCATATTTGTGAATTATCACGGTGTACGCATGGATGTCGCTCAATGGATCAATGCTCAAAATTTTATAACCATGCAACAAAAACGAACTCTAGTTCAATTAAGCCGTGCTCAACAAAAGCTCGTGCATATTGATGTTATTCCTGAAGATCATAAACTTGCCGTGAGTAAAGAGAATGCGGTCGCTCTACATTGTGCACATCTTTATTTAACTGAGAAAAAAATTGATAGCTTGCAAAATATTGTGTTTTCAAATGTAAATCAGGCAGCTGTATTAGCACAATTTGAACAAGAGTTTCCAAAAATTAAGCTAGATCCTCAGCTTATTCAGTGCCAATGAAAACTCAAGATTCCACACATAAAAAAAGACCACACTAGTGAGTGTGGTCTATAAAAATGGTGGCTATGACGGGACTTGAACCTGTGACCCCCGCATTATGAGTGCGGTGCTCTAACCAACTGAGCTACATAGCCGTAAACTGTGCGCGCATTATCTACTTGATTGATGTATCCGTCAAGTAATATCGACACTGTTTGATCAAAATTTGTTGAAGTGAGCCGATAAGCCGGGTTCTGTCTAGAACGATCATTCCTCTAGGCATACAATCACTCATATGCTCAAGCGACCTACCCGAATCCAGTATGGGCCATACCTTAAGGATTCCTATTTGGTCTTGCTTCAGGTGGGGTTTACCATGCCATGAACTGTTACCAGTCATGCGGTGCGCTCTTACCGCACCCTTTCACCCTTACCATTTTCTAGGCTAAACCGAAGTTCAGTTGCAAAATGGCGGTCTACTCTCTGCTGCACTTTCCGTAGGCTTACGCCTCCCAGGCGTTACCTGGCACCTTGCCCGATGAAGCCCGGACTTTCCTCCCCTGCTTTAGTCACAAAGACCTTCACAGCAGCGATCGTCTGGCTCACTTCAAGTGGCGCATCTTAACAAACTTTGAGATCAATTGCTCGTGCTTTTTTGAGCAATTAGTTTTTTATACTTTTCCAGCAATTCAACCTCAGATTCCACATGATTAGGATCTTTAGGAATACAGTCTACTGGGCAGAATAATGAACACTGGGGTTGGTCATGATGACCAACACATTCAGTACATAGGTTCGGATCAATTTCATAGATCAGTTCACCCATATAAATCGCTTCATTTGGGCATACAGGCTCACAAACGTCACAATTGATGCACTCATCCGTAATAATTAAAGACACTCTACCAACCTTGCTGATGCTTACGTTCAAATGCCTCAACAACTGCTTTTGGCACAAATTTCGTCACATCACCTTTCAAACGTGCAATTTCACGAACTAATGTGGATGAAATAAACGAGTATTGCTCTGACGGCGTTAAAAATACAGCTTCAAAATTTGAATCTAATTGACGATTCATATTTGCAAGTTGAAACTCATATTCAAAGTCAGACACTGCTCTTAAACCTCTGAGTACAGCTGTTGCCTTTTGCTCTTGAAAAAAATTCACCAGCAAACCATCAAAACCAACAAATTCTACGTTATCTAAATGGCTTAATGATGATTTTGCAAGCGCAACTCGCTCATCTAAACTAAACACTGGATTTTTGTGATGACCAATTGCAATCGCAACTACAACTTCATCAAACATTTTTGCAGCACGAGATACAAGATCAATATGACCATTGGTAATAGGATCGAATGTTCCCGGATAGATGACACGAGTTTTAGACATCCATTTATACTCTAAGATTATTATGTAGGCGCATAGTTTAACAAAAACTCAATTCACACGCACACTTGTTGACGGTGAAATGACTTCACCTCAAGCCAAGTTTGAGGCAAAATAGGCCTAATCTTGGAATATTTGTATTATGTCGAAATCGATTTTAGTTAAAAAAAATAATAGTGGCACTATTGCGCTAAATAAACGTGCACGTCACGATTATTTTATTGAGGAAAAATTTGAAGCTGGTTTAGCTTTACAAGGTTGGGAAGTAAAATCTCTTCGCGCTGGACGCATGAGTATTACGGAAAGCTATATTATTTTCAAAAATAATGAAGCTTATTTATTTGGTGCTCAAATCCAACCTCTTCTTTCTGCTTCAACTCATATCGTTCCCGAAGCAACACGTACTCGTAAGCTACTTCTTTCACGTCGTGAACTCGAGAAACTTCAAGGGGCGATCAATCAAAAAGGTTACACATGTGTACCTTTGGCGTGCTATTGGAAAGGTCGTTTAGTCAAACTCGAAATTGCGCTTGTTAAAGGTAAACAATTACACGACAAACGTGCCACTGAAAAAGACCGCGATTGGCAGCGTGATAAAGCAAGAATTTTTCATAAATAAAAAAACCGCTCATATGAGCGGTTTTTTTATTAACAGAACCTTAAACTTCCATAACAATTTGGAGCAAAGGTTTGATTTTTAAGTTGTAGATCTTTTAATGGAAAATTTACATTGGTATTCGGCAAATGAACATTTCCAACACCAAGTTTGTCACCAAACAGACAATCAAGTGCATTACAAGATGGAGGATTTCGACTGATATAATCACTGATTGGTCCAACCACTTGTTTTAACACATCATTCGTAATATCAATACGCTTCTCAGGTGTTACATCCCCAATATTGATCGAATCATTAAATGCCATCCACCAACCCTGCTGTGCAGCAACATCAGCATTTGGCCACCAGATTTCACTGTTTTGAACAGAGAGTGAGAATGGATTGTTTACAGGGATTTTATGAATTAAACCTAAGTTTTGATCTACCGTAATGTTGGCTTTTAAACCTGTAATGTTACCACTGACCTCTTTTTGCAAATTCAGTAATCCCACCCCTAGCACTTGGATATTAGCCGTGAGATTACCACCAAAATTCAATTGATTGATATTGGCAACACCTGTCAATTGTGCAGAACTCATTCGAGTACCAGAGACCGTAGTTCCGTTAATTTGAATTGGTGCAGTCGTTTCTTGTAATGCTAAATTGTAATTATTCGATTTAAAATCGAGTGTCAAAGTAGGTGCAATAATACAAATCAAACAAATTCTTGCATTCACTTTTCCATCGATAGTTTGACCAGTATCGGCATAGGTCATACTTCGAGCATTAGTATAACCCATACCCTGAGTGGGATTAATTTTTAAATAACCACTGAGTGAGTTAATACCATTCGGTTTATCAGAGTTTTCATCACCAAGCGTCAGTAAACCTAATACTTTTTCAGCACTGAGACGCAAACCCACAACTTCTCGAGTTGATGCCGATGTTGGATTTTTTACCGCAAACTCTAAAAATGGATTGGTTAGCTTGGCTGAAGAACCCGCACGACCCTCTCTAGTGTCTGACATACCACTCAAACTCAGATTTTCGATATCAATATCACATCCACCTGCTCCATTAATACCACCACAGCCAAGTTGTAAATGCTTAATATTTGCATTGAGTTCTATATCTGCTTCCATTCCAAGCTTATAAAAGCCAACGCCTTTACCTCGCATATTGTTTGCCCCGTCATTGGGATCAATATAACTCATACTTAATAAAGCTTGACCGTTTGTCGCAGATAACTCTTCATCAGTCATCATTCTTAAATCATTCTGAATGTTATTAGCAGTTGCAGACAAAGGAATCAACACTAAGCAAGATGTTGATAAAATCAATTTGATAGAAACAAGTAAACTCTTCAACATTAGAGTCTCCGTATTATTTTTATTCAGGCTTAATCCATAAGCAACAGCATTACTATCTATAAATTAATGAAAAAAATAAAGAGGCTCAAAACTTGACTTAACGAATTGAAATAGAGAAATAATAATAAAATTGAATATTTTTAGAGACTTACATCACAATCAACAGTATGAATATGTGATGTAAATAATCATTTATCCGATGAAATGCGAACTCAAAAACTCAAGTACATCACCTATTTAACAAAATCTTAAATTTCCATAACAGTTTGGAGCAAAGGTTTGATTTTTTAGTTGCAAGTCTTTTAATGGAAAATTCACACTTGTATTCGGTAAATTGACATTACCTACACCTAACTTATCCCCAAAAAGACAATTCAAGACAGTACATTCGATGGGATTTCGAGTAATGTATTCACCAATAGGTCCAACCACTTGTTTTAATACATCATTAGTAATATCAATACGTTTCTCAGGTGTAACATCCCCAATATCAATTGAATCATTAAATGCCATCCACCAACCTTGCTTTGCGGCAACATCAGCATTTGGCCACCAGACCTCACTATTTTGTAGAGAAAGTGAAAATGGGTTGTTGAGCATGATTTTATGGATAAAGCCTAGGTTTTGATCAACAGTAATATTGGCTTTTAAACCTGTAATATTTCCAGTCACTTCTTTTTGTAAATTTAATAACCCAAGAGATACATTTAAGGAAGCCTTTAAATCACCATCAAAGTACAGTGGATTGATATGCGCGATACCACTTAACCTTGCAGAGTTCATTCGAGTGCCAGATATCACAGCACCATTCAGTGTTAATGGAGCTGAGGTTTCTTGTAACGCGAGGTTGTAATCATCAGATTTAAATCCTAATGGGATCCCTAAACATCCCAAGATTGGTATACAAATGTTTGGCTTTACTCTCCCATCGATCGTTAAATTAGTATCGCTATAGGACATATTACGAGCATTGGTATAAGCCATACCTTGGGTCGGATTAATTTTTAAATAACCACTGAGTGAGTTAATGCCATTCGGTTTGTCAGAGTTTTCATCACCAAGCGTCAGCAAACCTAATACTTTTTCAGCACTGAGACGCAATCCAACGACTTCTCGCGTTGATGCCGATGTTGGATTTTTTACCGCAAACTCTAAAAATGGATTGGTTAACTTGGCTGAAGAACCTGCACGACCTTCTCTGGTGTCTGACACACCACTCAAACTCAGATTTTCAATATCAATGTCACATCCACCTGCTCCATTAATACCACCACAGCCAAGTTGTAAATGCTTAATATTTGCATTGAGCTCTATATCTGCTTCCATTCCGAGTTTATAAAAGCCAACGCCTTTACCTCGCATATTGTTTGCCCCATCATTGGGATCGATATAACTCATACTTAATAAAGCTTGACCAGAAATGTCAGACAACTCCCGATCGTCCAATTTTTCCATGGTTGTTTGAGCGTGCACCAGTGGTGATAACATGAGAACAAACATTAAAACAGCTGAATTGAACCCAATATTTTTTGAAGTGTAGGTCATGAATGACTCCAAACCTTGTAATTTTTAGGCAACCAAGTCCAATGGCGCACGTTTTTTATTCGATGATTAATTATAATTATTTTTAAAATTTAATGTGAAATATTTAACACTATTTTGTAATTCATTGATCAGCTCTTTGTCTGAATAAACAATTATAAATTTAATTTCAACAACCTAGTTAACTTCACTTCATTTCATTATTACATTTCAAGCGAGCAATAAATAATTAAATTAGATGAAAATGATTTTTTAATCCATGCAATTTAACCTGAATACGGTATTCGCTAAATGTTCACCAAACCATGTGGCCGTTTCAATATCCCCACTCGAAGGTGTTACCTCCACAGGCGCATTATCAGACTGCGTCATGAGTCCCCAAAAAACTAGACATACGATTGAGATCTCGATGCGATCTACCTGTAGACATTAGCGGTAGTACAGACCAAATCATGCCATGTTGCATTGCAAAAAGATTGATATGCTGAAGCACAGCCAACTTATATCCACTTAATCCTCCACCATTTTTGAAACCAGCTGCCAATTTGCCCTGCTATGTTCTCGCTAGCCAACGCTTTGAAGATTGCTCCATAAATAATTTCAACGCTGAGGTTAGACTTCCCATATAAGTAGGACAGCCAAATACAATAGATTCAGCTTGATCAAGCAACTCCCAGTTCACGTCTGTAACATTGATGAGCAATACCTCAATATTGAGTTTTTGTGCACCAATGGCGATATGTTCGGCGACTTTCTGAGTGTGACCAAATGGGCTGTGATAAACGATAGCGATGCTTTTACGAAATTTGGTCATGGTATGAAACTTTGAAAAATCAAATGAGTTTATTGATTACTGTGCATAAATACGAATGTTGCCATGCGACCAGTTTTGGAATTACGGCGATGAGAATAATATGTTTGATCCTCCGTGTAACTGCACCGCTCACCTCCAAGAACCTGTTCCACCCCTAAACTTTTCAATATATGGCGAGCAATCGCATACAGATCTGCGTAATACTTACCCTCTAGATCTCCCTTTTGAAATGCTGAACTTAATTCTGGAATCCTATCGCAGAATGTGTGCATTACTTCTTCACCCACTTCAAAGCATGGCTGACTAATTGCCGCACCTAACCACGCCCAAGAGGGTTGAGTGCTCATGGCATTGACTGTATTTTCAATAATGCCATTTGCCAATCCTCGCCAACCTGCATGCAAATTAGCGACTTCAGTACCATCTTTGTTACCGAGAACCACCGGTAAACAATCTGCCGTCATCATCATTAATGCATGTTGTTTTTGCTGTGTCACTAAACCATCGCCATTTAGGGCGTGTAAGCTCATGTCATCATTTACAACGTGACAGATTGTACTGTGCGTTTGGTTCATCCAAGTTAATCGATTCACCCCATAGACTGAAAAGTCATTTAACAAGCTCATTCTATGCCGATGAACACGTTCTGGTTGATCATTTACATGCAACGCCAAGTTAAAACCTTCTAAATCAGTCTGTGGTGTTTTCAGTGCGTGAGGGTGACTCAATTCTGTTTGTCCTACCACGACACCTTTGGGCAAACCTTGCACAATTTGCATGTAAACTTTCCTTTAATTTAGTAAGCCTTATTTTCCGTACGAAGAGTCTCAAGTAATGCTGTGAAATCTTCAGGCCATGGTGCTTCAAACATCATTTCTTCACCTGTCCGTGGATGTACTAACCCCAATTTTGATGCATGAAGTGCTTGACGTCTAAACTCTCGTAGATGAGTAGCAAGTTTTTCCGAAGCACCTGCAGGTACTTTGACACGACTGACATAAACTGGATCACCGACCAAAGGAAAACCAATATAAGTGAAATGAACACGAATCTGATGAGTACGTCCAGTTTCTAATTGTGCTTGAACACGTGTGAAATTTTGGAATCTTTCTTTCACATTATAGTGAGTCACGGCATCACGACCACCTGGTAAGATCGCCATTTTTACACGATCTACAGGATGACGTTTAATCGGCTCATCAATTTTACCGCCTGCAATAATATTGCCATAACAAATTAAATCATAAATTCGATAAACTGATTTTTTCGCTAACTGTTTACTTAAGGAAAATTGAGCTTCTAAATTTTTAGCTACAACCAAGAGACCACTAGTATCTTTATCGATACGGTGTACTAGACCAGCTCGAGATAATTCTGCTGATTTAGGAAAATGATACAACAGTGCATTAACCAAAGTACCATTCGGGTTTCCTGCGCCAGGATGTACAACCATCCCCACTGGCTTGTTAATGACTAAGATGTCATCATCTTCATAAATAATATCTAAAGGGATATTTTCAGGTTGACTGGTGACTTGGGCTTCAAGCTCTACATCAAGCGTGAGTAGCTCATTCCCTTCACTTTTATATTTTGGTTTCACAACTTGACCATTTACCAACAAATGACCATCCTTCAACCATTGTTTCAATTTTTCACGCGAAAATTCGTTCCAAGCGAGCGCAGCAACTTGGTCTATTCGCTGACCAAGAGAACTCTCATCCACTTGAAATTGCAACGATAAACGTGTTGCAGTTGGGGCTGAAGTATGGTTATCTGCATCCTCAGAATCTTCAAGTAAATTGATGTCGATTTCTGGGAAATTAGAATTAGAAGTTTGTGCTGAAGTCATTTGCTCATTCGGACAAAAGTGGTTTAATAGTGCAATTGTAGCCTATTGCCCGTATAAACAGAGGAATTTTTATGTCGCTACCACGTTATAAAGTTACAATGCTTGCTTTATCGCTAGGCTTAGCAGCAACATTTGTGGGCTGTAGCAGTAATCCCAAGAAGGATGTTGTGGATACTGGACCTAAATCAACCGAACAATCTTATTTCGATAAAGCACAAAAAGCATTAGATCGTGGTCAATATAGCGATGCAGCACAATCATTAGAAGCAATTGAAACTTATTACCCTACAGGTCAATATACTCAACAAGCTCAACTCGATCTTTTATATGCTCGTTTTCAACAAAAAGACTATGAAGCTGTTATTGCGCTAGCAGACCGTTTTATTCGTTTAAATCCTCAACATCCTAATGTTGATTATGCTTACTATGTTCGTGGTGTGGCGAATATGGAGCAAAACTATGATGGTCTCATCCGCTATACATCACTCCAACAGGCTCATCGTGATGTCAGCTATTTAAAAGTTGCATATCAAAATTTTGTTGATTTCATTCGTCGTTTCCCAAGTAGTCAGTATGCTGTAGATGCTGCTCAGCGCATGAAATTTATTGGTCAAGAACTTGCTGAAAGTGAAATGAATGCGGCTCGCTTTAACTTAAAGCGTAAAGCTTGGCTTGCAGCAGTTGAGCGTGGACAATGGGTTATGGAACATTTCCCTCAAACACCTCAAGTACCAGAAGCGCTTGCAACGATTGCTTACGGATACGATAAACTCGGTGACAAGGCAACATCTCAACAATACGTTGAAGTGCTAAAGCTAAACTACCCTCATCTTGTGAAGTCTAATGGTGAGGTCGATTTACGCGCAGCACGTAAAGATGGAAGTTGGTTAAATCGTGCAACCTTGGGTATTTTAGGTCGTGAAGCACGCAGCCAAACAACGGCAGAAGTATCAGCAGAGCAATCTGACAACACCAATACACAACCCGGTTTATTGAATCGCTTAAGCTTTGGCTTGCTTGGTAATAAAGATCACAATGTGGAAAGTGCGCCAGCAAATGAAAGTATGTACGACCCACAGCGTCAATAATCCATTCTTACGAATCAAAAAAGGTGGGATTACCCACCTTTTTTATTGCATGGCTTTATTTATCGTCTTAAGTGTTTAGGATAGACTTAATTCAATCACTTTATTCCTCATTCTTTTGGCTTTTTAATTATGGCAATTCCACAACATACGATTGATCAAATTTTAGATCGAACTGACATCGTCGATCTTATTGGCCAACGTGTGAAATTAAAAAAGTCAGGTCGTACCTATTCAGGCTGTTGTCCTTTTCATCAAGAGAAAACACCTTCTTTTCACGTCTACCGTGATAAGCAATATTTCCACTGTTTCGGTTGCCAAGCCAATGGAAATGCAATTCGCTTTATGATGGATATTGATAATCGCAATTTCATCGAGGTGATTAAAGACCTGGCAAGCCAAACCGGTATCGAATTACCTAAAGACAATCAAGACAATAAAAAACTCTCATACAAGAGAGAACCTATTAAACCTAACCAAGAAAAGCAACCGCAGGCACCCATTGAAGCAGATGCAGCAGAAATCATTTCTCCGCCTACTTCAGCTTTTGATGTAGATCCTTTTGAAGCATTTCAAAACTATGAATTCGATGAGTATCAATTTAATACAGATGACTTGAATTCAGTTGAGGTCGCACCTGAAGGTAATTTATACGATCTTCTTGAAAATGTTGCTTTATTTTATGAAAAACAACTTCCAAATAGCCAAATTGCGCAACAGTATTTTCAGCGACGCGGACTAAGTGATACCACGATTAAGTATTGGCGATTAGGTTATGCCCCAGAAGATTGGCAACATCTTGAAAAAGCATTTCCGCAAGATATTGAAGGATTAAAATTACTCGGTTTGATCAGAACCAGTGATTCTGGTCGTGATTTTGATCTACTACGAGAACGTGTCATTTTTCCTATACGTGATGCAAAAGGTCGCGTTGTCGGTTTTGGTGGACGAGCATTGAATGACGAGATCAAACCCAAATATATCAACTCGCCAGACTCTGAAGTTTTCCATAAAAACCAACTACTCTATGGCTTATATGAAGGTCGTAAGCTCAAAGCCAATCATTGGTTAATGGTTGAAGGTTACATGGATGTCATCGCATTACAGCAAGCTGGCATTCCTGGCGCAGTTGCCACCTTGGGGACGGCGAGCAATGCTGATCACTTGAATCTATTATTTAAACAAAATAATCAGTTAACTATTGCTTTTGATGGTGATTCGGCTGGTCAAAAAGCTGCTCGACGCACTTTAGAAATTGCACTTCCCCTCTTAAATGATGGTCGTGAACTGAAATTTTTTATTCTACCTACGGAGCATGATCCTGACTCATTAGTTCGTAAGGACGGTGTTGAAACTTTCAATCGACTTTGGCAACAATCACCACTCTTATCAGAGTTTGCTTTTTCACTTCTCAGTCAACAATATCAAATCAATACACCTGAAGGTAAAAGTCAGGTCATGGCTGAGCTAAATCAACTCACCAATCTGATGCCTAAGCAAGGTTCGTATCGCTATTTGATTCGTCAATATTTCAAAGAAAAATTAGGATTCAATAAAAAGTGGCAGCCTCAAGTGAGTCTTGACGCTTCATTATCATTTAATATTCGCACACGAGATGAAGATTTCGCAGTGGCAATGTTAATGTACCATCCTTTTCTTTATATTCATTTTGAAGTATTACGCGCAGTGATTCCTGAAGATGAATTGCTTGCAAAAGTATTAAAAATTTTTAATGTCATTTTTGATGATCTGCCAGATGACCAAGAGTTGGCGAGTTATTATATTTTGGGTGCATGTAGCCCATTTCATCATGAACTCTCTGAGATTTTAAAACGTACTAATATTCAAACACTCACTGAAGCCCCTGAAATGGCTGATAAACTTGCCTCAGAATACTCACTTTCACTCCAAGAAAAATATCTGAGAATCAAATTTAAAGCAGCAAAATCATTAAATGAGTCTAAAAACTTAAGACAACAACTGAATGAGCTAACCAAAAAAATTGGACTACGCTTACTACATGAATAAATAAAAGCGGTCAGTGACCGCTTTTATTTTTTTAGTTTTCGCTGAGCACTAAAAATATCTTCTAAATGTTCTTTAATCGTTTCATAGACATCAGGATTTTCATCTTTAGCGACTTCTCTGAGTAAGATGGATGTAGGATGTAATAGCTTTTGCGTCAAACGATGCGCCATTTCCTGCATGACAATGGCTGCATCATCGCCAGAGGCTAAACGATCTAATGCATGCTCTAATTCAAATGCTTTAACTTTATCTCCATGAGCACGATACTCACTAATTGTCGCTCCAGCTTGTGAAACTTTCTGCTGAGTCACCAATTGTGTTGCTAGTTGATTGACCATCACTTCAGCTTCAACAGCGGCTTGGCGTCGCTGCGCTAAGTTTTCATCAATAACACCTTGAAGATCGTCCACCCCATAAAGGTAAACACCATCCAAACTTTCAGCCTTAGATTCAATATCGCGAGGAACAGCCAAATCCACCATCAACATTTGACGGTAACGACGTTTTTTTAGTGCTGACTTAACATCTTGATAGGAAATGACCTGATGTAAACTTCCTGTACAACTTGAAATCACATCAGCGCGATGTAAATTTTGAGCTAAATCAACAAAAGGAATAATTTCTACCGCAACACGATGTGATATTTCTTGCGCTAAAAGTTCCGCCCGTTCCTGACCACGGTTACAAATTAAAATTTTAGCAACGCCCATTTCAGCTAAGTGCTTTGCAACCAAGCTATTCATTTCACCTGCTGCAACCACCATAACGGTTAATTGTTCAGGCTTACTAAAAACTTGTAGTGCTAACTGTGCTACCGCATACCCCATGGATACAGCATGACTACCGACCGCTGTTTCTGAACGCACTTTCTTAGCAGCATAAAATGCATATTCAAAAATACGATTTAAATTTTGTGAAACAACTTCAGACTCTTTTGCTAAATTAAGTGCAGACTTCACTTGCCCCATAATCTGAGGCTCTCCAAGCATGAGTGAATCTAATCCTGATGCAACACGCATCAAATGTGTCACAGCATCTGTATTTTCATAACGGTAAATATGATTTTGTAATTGTTTTACATCAATGCCATTTTTTTGAGCGAGCCAATCTAATACCATCTCCGCATTATCAGCGATGGCGTAGACTTCAGTACGATTACAGGTTGACACCACAACCATATCGTTCAGCTGGTCATGGTGACTTTGTTCAGCCAACAATAGTTTTAACTTTTCAGGGTTAAAAGCAACTTGCTCTCGTAATTCAACTGAGGCTGTTTGATGGTTGACACCCAATGCAAAGAAAGACATATCAGATCATCAATTGGCTAAATTTATGCTATTGTGCAATAACGGTGTCATAAAAAGCAGTACTTGGATAAAAAAATTGCGTCAAACAATGAGCCGCACAACCGGCATGACAATTCGACAGTATTCTACCACACTCTTGTTAGTGAGTAGCATGACTTACAGTGCTCATATTAGAGCATCTGGAGAATTTTACCATGCCAATTTAAATCATAAAGTTTTACAACAGGCTATGGTTGCAGAATTTGCTTTAGCTGCACATGACACACCGACTGCTTTACACAACTATACCGTACTTGCAATCCAAACCAGTTCAACAGCTTTAAAACAACGTGCACTTAACGTCGCACTCGAACAAAACGACTTACAAGCCGCTTTAGATATTGCAACCCATTGGGTCGTGCAAGAACCCAAAGATGTACCTGCAAAATTCTATCTTGCGCATATCGCATTAAAGTCACACGAATATGAACTTGCTGCTGATGTGCTCGATGATATTTTAAATTTAGATCCTGAATCAGATTTAGAACAAATTCTTGAAGGAATTTCTCCGGAATCCCCTGAGGATCGAGCATATTTATTAAACACTTTGCGTAATAGTAAAACGCGTAACAATCCTTCAATTCTCGTTTTGATTGCGAGTTTACAAGCACAAAATAATGAAATCGAAAATGCCTTAATTACTTTAAATAAAGCATTAAAAAAACGCCCCAAATCAACAGGGTTTATCTTACTGAAAGCAAACTTACTCATGGCTTTAGGCGACGAAGAAGAGACGCTAAAATGGTTTGAAAAAAGTGCTCGTAAAAATCGTAATAATTTAGAGCTCAGTCTGGCTGAAATCCGCTACTTAATTAAACTGAATAAAAATGAACAGGCGTTAAGCAAATTAAAACGCATCATAAAAAAATGGCCTGATTCGGAAGAAGCTCTTTTTATCGCTGGTCTAACATCAATTGATCTCAAAGAATATGAGCTTGCTGAACAGTATTTGGTCGAACTACGTGCATCTGGACAGTATCAAAATGATGCTTATTTTTATTTGGCATTAAATGCTGAACGAAAACAACATTTTGAAACAGCTAAAGCTTATTATCGACTTGTAGATGGTAATTTATATATGGTTTCTAGACGAAATCTAATTTCAATCTATGACAAACAAAATCGCTTAAGTGATGCGCTGCGCTTTCTGACTCAGGAACGGGTGAATTACCCCCAACATGCGAGTTTCTTATATCAAGCACAAGCTGAAATACTCAAAAAAATGGGCAATAACAAAGCTGCCTTGGGCTTACTCAAAGAAGCGGCTAAAAATTTAACTGATGACCCTGAAATTTTATATTCTCAAGTCTTATTACTTGATCCATTTACGGATCGCGATCAATTAGATGAATTGCTTAAAAAATTACTCACGATCGAACCCAATAGTCCAACATATCTGAATGCGTATGCATATACTCTGGCGTTGCAAAATCGTCGTTTAGATGAGGCGAGACAATATGCCGAACAAGCTTTAGACAATGCCCCAGAACAGGCATCTATCTTAGATACCTTAGGCTATATCTGCTTTCTTCAAAACGATTTTGACACTTCCACCCGTGTACTTGCGAAAGCATATCAACTCAGCCAAAGTCCAAATATCGGCATTCGATATGCTAAATCGCTTTATATGCTGGGTTCACTGGAAGAATTTAGCCAAGTGTTACATCAACTCCATAAAAATCATCCAAATCATCCTCAATTGGATCAACTCGATAGTTTATTGTTGCCACAAAATATCAAAAAGAGTTAATACTGTATGATCTTAAATTTAAAATCATTATTGCTGATTGCCACAAGTAGCGCACTTCTTGGGTTAACTGGCTGTCAAGCAATTCAAACTCAACCATCACCGCCAACAACGCAAAACCTTGAACAATCAAATCAATTTAATCTTCAGGGTAAAATTGGCGTCAAGACCCCCAAGCAATCAGGCAGTGCTTTTTTTACTTGGCAACAGCAAGATGAACAGTTTGATATCGAGTTAAGCGGAATTCTTGGAGTCGGTAAAACTCAAATCTCAGGTCAACCTGGTCAAGTGACACTGAACAGTGCCAAAACTGGTGAAATTACAGCCAACTCACCTGAAGAGTTATTGTTTCGTGCAACAGGTTGGGAAGCACCAATTACTTATTTAGTCGATTGGGTACAAGCTAAGCAAGCGACTGAAGAAGCTGAAATTCAAAAAGACGAATCAATGCGAATCAGTAAAATTAAAGAACAAGGTTGGCATATTCAATTATCTTACAACGGTCAATCTACACAACCAAACCGTTTGATTTTAAAGCAACAACTTGAAGATGGAACTGAAAATCGTATTACAATGGTAATTCAAAATCGTTAAGTTTGATTATTTATGATTCGTGTACCCTCCCCTGCAAAACTGAATTTGTTTTTACACATTACGGGGCGCCGTGAAAATGGTTACCATGAGTTGCAAACTATTTTTCAGTTGATAGATCTTTGTGATTGGATGGAATTCACTCCAATCTCTAACCAATCTATCTCCATTTCAGGCCTATCAGAAGTAAGTCTTGAACAAAATTTGATTTATCGTGCAATGATGATGCTGAAACCCTATGCCAAAAGTGAAAAATTAGGCATTCATGTCAACATCGAAAAAAATATACCGATGGGTGCAGGACTCGGTGGTGGCTCTTCAAATGCGGCTACCGCGTTATTAATCATGAATCAACTTTGGCAATGTGGCTTAAATCGTGATCAATTAGCAGAAATTGGTGTACAACTGGGTGCTGATGTTCCCATCTTCATCCATGGTCGTAATGCATGGGCAGAAGGTATTGGTGAACACTTAACATTCATAGACTTAGATCAAAAACAATACATTGTGTTAAAACCTGACTGTTTTATCAGCACTCAACTGCTTTTTTCACAAAAATCGTTGACAAGAGACACGAAGACCTCTAAATTTTGCGCCTATCAGATAAAGCCATCTGATTTCAGAAATAACTTTGAACCTCTGGCAAGAAGTCTATATGCTGAAGTCGATGAAGCAATGCAATATTTAGATCAGTTCGGTGTTGCAAAACTTACAGGTACAGGTGCTTGTGTTTTTACTGAAGTAACGACTGAAATGAACATTGATGACATTCTTGCTCATTCACCTTGTAAAGCTTACTTAGTGAATAGTTTAGAACAATCACCATTGAATCAAATCATCGTTTAAATGATAGGGGCGTCGCCAAGTGGTAAGGCAGCGGGTTTTGATCTCGCCATCCGTTGGTTCGAATCCAGCCGCCCCTGCCATCATTTTCACCTGTAAGATGTATCGTGTTTTAGGGGCGTCGCCAAGTGGTAAGGCAGCGGGTTTTGATCTCGCCATCCGTTGGTTCGAATCCAGCCGCCCCTGCCATTAAACACAACATCGATTTAGGGGCGTCGCCAAGTGGTAAGGCAGCGGGTTTTGATCTCGCCATCCGTTGGTTCGAATCCAGCCGCCCCTGCCAATTTAGTTCAAAAAGACAGAACATTGGTATCATGAGTTGAGTCAAACAATCTTGACAAACCCATATAAAACCATTAAAGTTCTGCCGCATTAGGGGCGTCGCCAAGTGGTAAGGCAGCGGGTTTTGATCTCGCCATCCGTTGGTTCGAATCCAGCCGCCCCTGCCATCTCATTCTATACATTTCAACCGCCAAGGGTGCTTCATGCCCAATCTTGTCGTTTTTAGTGGAACTGCGCATCCACAATTCGCCCAAAAAGTCGTTAGCCACTTGCATATCCCTCTAGGTGCTGCATCTGTAGGTCAATTCTCTGATGGTGAAATCGCTGTCGAAATCACTGAGAATGTCCGTGGTAAAGACGTATTCATCGTTCAGCCTACTTGTGCTCCAACTAATGATAACCTTATGGAAATCTTAGTAATGGCAGATGCATTGCGTCGTGCAAGTGCTGGTCGTATCACTGCTGTGATTCCTTATTTCGGTTATGCTCGCCAAGACCGTCGTCCTCGTTCTTCACGTGTTCCAATTACTGCAAAAGTAGTAGCAGATATGCTAACAACTGTAGGTATTGACCGTGTTGTGATGATCGATCTTCATGCTGACCAAATTCAAGGTTTCTTCGACATCCCTGTAGACAACATTTACGGTACGCCAGCGCTTTTAGCTGACTTACGTCAACAGTCTCATGACAACCTTATGGTTGTTTCGCCAGACGTTGGTGGTGTTGTTCGTGCTCGTGCTGTTGCGAAACAAATGGGCGATATCGATTTAGCTATCATCGACAAACGTCGTCAAAAAGCAAATGAATCACAAGTGATGCATTTGATTGGTGATGTTAAAGATCGCGACTGTGTGATCGTTGATGACATGGTTGATACAGCTGGTACTTTATGTAAAGCCGCTGATGCATTGAAGACTTTTGGTGCGCGTCGTGTCGTAGCATATGCTACTCACCCTGTTTTATCTGGTAAAGCGATCGAGAATTTGAAAAACTCTGTTATCGACGAACTTGTTGTAACAGATACAATTCCGCTTTCAGAAGAAGCTTTAGCTCTTGGTAAGATTCGCCAAGTTTCAGTTGCGAGTATGGTTGCTGAAACAATTCGTCGTATTAACAACGAAGAATCTATTAGCGCAATGTTTGATTCTTATCTATAATAGAGCGCTAAAATTTTAAAGCCCTGCCTTTTGGTAGGGCTTTCTATCACTAGATCGGTCGCAGATCTAGTTCACTTAACTTAAATAGGATGTCTCTCATGGCAAACTTCGTATTAAATGCAGTAGCACGTGAAGAAGCAGTACAAGGGAAAGGTGCGAGCCGCCGCCTTCGTCTTCAATCTAAAGTTCCTGCTATCATCTATGGTGGTGATGCTGCACCTGTAGCAATTACACTTGAGCTTCGTCAGCTTGTTAAATACTTAGAAGACAACGCTTTCTTTGAAGAAGTAATTGAAATTGATGTTGATGGTAAAGTTGAAAGCGTTAAAATCCAAGCTTTACAACGTCACCCAGCTAAAAACACTCCAATGCACGCTGACTTCAAACGCGCATAAGTGTTGATGGTGTAAATTAGTGTCTCATATTTCACTGATTGTTGGTTTGGGCAACCCTGGTAAAGAGTATGCTCAAACCCGCCATAATGCAGGCTTCTGGTATGTAGAACGTCTTGCAGAACAATATGGCATAACACTTAAAAATGACCCTAAGTTTAATGGATTAAGTGGTCGCGGTAATGTAGAAGGACAAGATGTTCGACTTTTATTACCTTCAACCTTTATGAACCGTTCTGGTCAAAGTGTTGTACCCTTCGCAAAATTCTACCAAATCTCTCCAGAAGCAATGCTTATTGCTCACGATGAACTTGATATGGATCCAGGTATCATTCGCCTCAAAACGGGTGGTGGTCATGGTGGTCATAACGGTTTACGTGACATTGTTCCTCATACTGGCCCTAACTTCCATCGTTTACGTATTGGAATTGGACACCCTGGATCAAAAGACCGTGTATCAGGTCATGTTCTAGGTAAAGCACCCTCAAGTGAACAAACGCTCATTGACGATGCAATTCATTACGCACTAAGTCGTACAAAATTATTAGTGAGTGGTGAAATTCAGCAGGCAATGAATCAAATAAATGCCTACAAGCCGTAGTTGATAAATTTAATTTTTGTTCAACAATTTTTCTTGCCACGATGAAAATTTGAGGGCAAAATGCGCTTTCAAATGCTTCACCCAAATTAAAAAACTGTTGTTTCTAGATAATAAAACAATCTTAGAACAACTCAGGAGACGCTTCCCATGCTATCTCGTTTATTAAAAGCTAAAATCCACCGTGCAGTTGTAACACAAGCTGAACTTCATTATGAAGGTTCATGTGCAATTGATGGTGTATTACTAGATTTAGCTGGTATTCGTGAATATGAAGAAATTCATATTTGGAATGTAACTAATGGCAAGCGTTTTACAACTTACGCAATCCGTGGTGAAGAAAACTCAGGCATTATTTCTGTAAATGGTGGTGCTGCTCACCAAGCAGATTTAGGTGACATTATTATTATCGCGACTTTCGGTGATTTTACTGTTGCAGAAGCTGATGCACATAAACCACGTTTGGTTTATGCAAATCCAGATAACACTGTGAATCACACAGCAAATTGTATTCCTGTCCAAGTTGCTTAATGATTGACTAAAAACTCGCTTACTTTAGCGAGTTTTTTTATAACAAATTATCATAGAATTACTCTTCATCCACCAACTGCAAGCTCTGGCTAATCCCATCTGCTCTTAGCCAAGCTAATTCATAACTGGCATTCGCCAAAGCCAATACCCGACGTTCAAACTCAGTCCAGATCGGTTTAACATGTGGAGCTGAAATACCTAAACCACTCTGCTCTGCTAAATGCTTGTTTTTTTCGCAAATTTTAAGCGCATGATATAATTTTCGGCCTTTTGAAGCATTCTCCAATACTCGGATTCTTTTTGATTCAATGAATTTTTCCACCTCAGAAAGTTGAGCATGAGGAAGCATTGGAACCAAAATTTGATTCAGTTGTTGATCTAAACGTTTCCAAATACTCAGTCGTTGTTCCTCATTATAAGTATTCCATTGAATTACTTCGTGATTAAAACGTCGACAACCACGACATACCGCATCACCAAACACTGTTGAACAACGTCCCGCACATGGTGTTAATGATGGGATTCGACGCGCTGTATTCAAAATATTTTCCTCATATAAAACCATAAATTTTCTATGGCTTTCTCGCATATTTTCAAAAATCGCGTTAGAATACGCGCCTGATTTTATCCCTATATTAATACATTTGGAGTACTCCATGAACGCTACTGTAGAACAGCTTGCACCTGTAGAACAGCAAGCGACCACTGGTTGGGTTGTTGCGGCACTTTATCAATTTAAAGAGGTTGAAGATTCTCTAGCACTTCAACAAAAATTACTTGAGTTGGTAAAAACCATCAACCTATGCGGTACTCTTATTGTTGCCCATGAAGGGATTAACGGAACAGTTGCAGGTGACCGTCATGCAATTGATGTCATTCATCAATTCCTTTTAAATGAAGGATTTAATGATATGGAATATAAAGAGTCACACAGTGACGAAAAACCATTCCGTAAAATGAAAATCAAACATAAAAAAGAAATCGTGACTTTAGGTGTTCCAGTGAAGCCACGCGACTTAGTTGGTCACTATCTAGACCCTAAAGAATGGAACGAACTCATTGCACGTGATGACGTGATCTTAGTCGATACAAGAAATGATTACGAATACAAAGCAGGCACATTCAAAGGGGCAATTGATCCAAAAACTGAAACGTTCCGCGAATTCCCTGAATATGTAAAAAACAATCTTGAACAGCATAAAGATAAAAAGATTGCCATGTTTTGTACAGGCGGGATTCGTTGTGAAAAATCAACTTCACTACTTCTTCAAGAAGGCTTTAAAGAGGTATATCACCTCAAAGGTGGTATTCTTAAATATTTAGAAGAAACCCCTCCTGAAGAAAGTTTATGGGAAGGTGAATGCTTTGTTTTTGATGGTCGTACTGCGGTTACACACGGAGTGGAAGAAGGTCAAAATGTGAAGTGCCATGCTTGTGGTTGGCCATTAACCCCTGAAGAAGTAGCATTACCAAGTTACGAACATGGCGTATCATGTGTTTATTGTATCGATAAAACAACAGAAAAGCAGAAAGAAGGATTCCGTATGCGCCAGTCTCAGATTATTGCGGCAAAACGTAAACGCCTATAAATAAAAAATATTTTATTTAACTTACAAAAGCGTTGTCTACATTACAGTGTAGATGACGCTTTTTACATTGAACAAACAAAATTTCAATTCTGCTATATCACCATTACAAAGTTATTTTAGAACAACACAAAACACATGAAGTCATTCAGATAAATTTAATACGAAGGAAATAAATTTAGCTCAAGGATGAAAGTCATGAATCGAGTGCCATTCAAATATCTTCCTGTTCGACGGAATTTTGCTCACCATAATCATTTAGATCGTGTATCAGCTGTACCGACACATTTAAAATTTACATATATCGATTCACATAATTCTGGTGTTAAATTGCATATACGTAACCAATCCCATTATTTTATCGTAACGTTAGGTGCTTGTATCGGCGCAATTATTGCTTTAGCAATCGGTTTTCAGATGAGAAATTCAATGAGTCTTATCTTCATCATCAGCATAGCTCCCCTTCTCGTCAGCTATATCCTACGAGAAGTCTATGTTCATACACTTATACAAATTCAACATCCTGAATTAATGCATTAACTTAATTTCACTGTATTTTTTCCTAAAAACATCTAGCATAGGTTTAACTTTAAAATACAAATCACTTATGAAAGATTGGATCATTTCAGTGATGGAGCAATTGGGCTATTTCGGCATTGCTCTATTGATGTTTCTCGATAATGTGTTTCCACCAATACCCTCTGAGATTATTATGCCTTCAGCTGGCTATACCGCTTCTCAGGGTCAATTACTTTTGATCGGTGTCATTATTTCAGGAAGTATAGGTTCGCTCTTAGCTGCCGCTACGCTGTATTGGTTAGGACGTAAGATCTCTGATCAAAAGCTCTATGCATTCGTTGATAAATATGGAAAGTATTTATTTATTAAAGTAGCTGATGTTGATAAATCATTAGAATGGTTTGAAAGATATGGACATCGAATCGTTTTTTTTGGACGTATGGTTCCAGCAGTACGATCTCTGATTAGCATACCTGCAGGCATGAGCAAAATGCCTTTTGCAAAGTTTATGTTTTATAGTGGTTTAGGCACGATTATATGGACTACCTTTTTAGCATATGTGGGTTATTATTTTGGAAATAATACTGAAATGATGCACAAAATATTTAGCCAAGTCAGCTATCTAATTATTGCTATTGTGATCAGCATAATCATTTGGATTGTGTACCGCAGACAAAAAAGAAAGCACTCAAAATAAAAAAAGCACCTTACGGTGCTTTTTAATTAGTTCGGCGTGTGATACATCAAATACAATTCATTCAAGTTATCTGGAATTTCTTCTGCAAGCTCATCCATCAATTGACCGTTACGGCGGAAAGACTCCATTTGAGGATCTTCTTCGTCAACTCCACTAAACACCATGATTGGTAGAGTGAGATCAACCAATTGCTCTTCAAACTCAGGTGTGAACCATGCATCTTCATTTAAGAACATTGCATCGACAAAGCCTACACTCCAATCCCCAAGGCTTGACTCTACATCTGCTTCTTCAATTTCAAAAGGAAATTCAATACCTTCTTCATTGGCAAGTTTTTGACGTAAATCTTCTAACCAAAGTTTAATTTGAGCTACGATCTCTGCAGGCACTTTCTTTTGATTATTGTCAAATAACTCATCCAACCAACGATCAAATTGAGGACCTACAGCTGTCGCACACAAAAAACCATGAGTTGCAGCAAAATCTAGACCATGCTCATTTTGGTCGCCATCTAAGTAGTCACTTAACAAGTCTAAATCTAATGCACTCATTGTATTTCCAAAGGTTGTATCTTAATTCCGTAGAATAACATTTTAGATCAGGATACCCAATCTAATTTAGTCTTCATCATCGTCGAAATCATCATCGTCAAAATCATATTCAAGATCTTTCAATTCACGATCTAAACGACGCTGTGCAAGTAAGTCATCAATCAAGCGACGCTTTTCTAATGATTCTTTGGCGCTAATTTTGCTCGTAGTTTCATCAAAACTAACATCATCATCACCGTAGTTATCATCTAGTTCAAAATCTGTAGAAGACACTAAAACTACCTCATGTGTGAAAAAATGAATGGGGCTAGGCGCTATTTATCTTTGTTCAGAATACTTGTCAAGTTTTATTTTATTTTTCGCTGATATTTATACAAATTTTAGTTTATTTTGGACAAAAAAATATGTCATTATTTAATCAAGGATCAAATCCTTATTGCTGGTTTAAAATAAAAAGCATGATGTGCTTGAAATGAACAATTTTGACCCAATATTGACTTAAATAGCTTAATTCATTGGTTTTCAAAACCAATTATACTGAGTTAATACCATACTAAAGATAAGTTAATTGTGCTAGAATGCACGGTTTTTCCCCGCCACAGATTCAACGAGAAGAGAGCAAAGATGAGCGATATGCATTCCCCTACTTCACAAGTAGCGGCTCTGATTAGCCGAGGCAAAGAACAAGGTTACTTAACCTACGCTGAGGTTAACGATCATCTCCCAGACTCGATCACTGAAAGCGAACAGATTGAAGATATCATTCAGATGCTTCAAGACGTCGGTATTCCTGTACACGAACGTGCGCCAGAATCTGACGATGCAATGTTTGATGGTAGTAGCGCAGAAACGACTGACGAAGTTGCTGAAGAAGAAGCAGCTGCAGTTTTAGCATCTGTAGAAAATGAGCCTGGTCGTACAACTGACCCTGTTCGTATGTATATGCGAGAAATGGGAACAGTTGAACTGTTGACTCGTGAAGGCGAAATTCAGATTGCAAAACGTATCGAAGAAGGTATTCGTGACGTTTTAAACTCAATTGCTTATTGGCCAAATGCGGTTGAAGTTGTATTACAAGAATATAAAGATTACGAAACTGGCGAGCGTCGTTTAGCCGATATCCTTTCAGGCTATTTAGATCCAGAGTCTGATGAAGAAATTCCAGAAGTTTTAGAAGAAGTTGATGCTGATCTTGAAGAAGAAACAGAGACTAAACCAACTAAAGATGTAAAACTTGATGACGATGATGAAGAAGAGTCTGAAAGTGATGATGATTCTGAGGGTGATTCAGGTCCAGACCCTGAAATCGCCAAAGTGCGTTTTGCAGAGCTAGAAGCTGCGTGGAATGCGACTAAAGATGCGATCGCAAAACATGGTCGTAACAGTAAAGAAGGTAAAGCAGCTCTTGAGTCGCTCGCAACCGTCTTTATGATGTTTAAGTTCACACCACGTTTGTTTGACATCATTTCTGAAATGATTCGTGGCACGCATGAACAAATTCGTACAGCAGAACGTGAAGTAATGCGCTACGCAGTTCGTCGTGGTCGTATGGATCGTACTCAATTCCGTACAACGTTCCCTGGTCAAGAATCAAATCCAGCTTGGTTAGATGAGCAAATTGCTAAAGCCACTGCTGACCAAAAACCATACTTAGAGAAAGTACGCCCTGACGTTCTTGCTTTCCAACAAAAAATCGCTGATATCGAAAAAGATCTAGACCTTACTGTACGTGAAATTAAAGATATTTCTAAACGTATGGCGATTGGTGAAGCAAAAGCACGTCGTGCTAAAAAAGAAATGGTTGAGGCGAACTTACGTTTGGTCATCTCCATTGCGAAAAAATATACCAACCGTGGTTTACAGTTCCTCGATCTGATTCAGGAAGGTAACATTGGCTTGATGAAAGCCGTAGATAAGTTTGAATACCGTCGTGGTTATAAGTTCTCGACTTATGCAACTTGGTGGATTCGTCAGGCGATTACTCGTTCAATTGCTGACCAAGCACGTACGATTCGTATCCCTGTACATATGATTGAAACCATTAACAAGATCAACCGCGTATCTCGTCAATTGCTTCAAGAAATGGGACGTGAACCTACGCCTGAAGAGTTAGGTGAACGCCTTGAAATGGATGAAGTCAAAGTTCGTAAAGTGCTTAAGATCGCTAAAGAACCAATTTCGATGGAGACACCGATCGGTGATGATGAAGACTCACATCTTGGTGACTTCATTGAAGATGGTAACATCACTTCACCAGTTGATGCTGCAACTTCAGAAGGCTTGAAAGAAGCAACACGTGAGGTACTTGAAAACCTCACTGAACGTGAAGCTAAAGTCTTGAAGATGCGTTTTGGTATTGATATGCCGACGGACCACACGTTGGAAGAAGTTGGTAAACAGTTTGATGTAACACGCGAACGTATTCGACAGATCGAAGCAAAAGCGTTACGTAAATTACGTCATCCATCGCGTTCTGAACATTTACGCTCGTTCCTTGAGAATGACTAATCTATCCATAGGATAATACAGGCTTGAATATGGGGGACACTCCCCCATAATATAAAGCATGTAGCAAATAATTCTAAATACCTGCGCCTAGCAGGTATTTTTACTAATGAGGTGTCCTATGACTGACATGATCGATCGCACTCCATCACGCGAACTACAAGAACATCTTTGGGTGTTTCCGATGGATTATCCAATTAAATTGATTGGTCTTGCAGGTGAGGATTTATGCAAAGCCGTGAATGACATTTTTGTTAAACATTTCCCTGATTTTGATGGGAATGCAATGACAGTGACACCATCGCGTACAGGCAAGTATCATTCAATTACTGCGCAACTTCGTTTTGAAGAGCTTGAGCAAGTACATCAAGTATATGCAGACTTGGCTGCTTGCCCTTTAATTAAAACTGCACTTTAATAAAAAAACACGCTTCATGCGTGTTTTTTTATGTTTGTTAATTATTCATCAAGTATGTGCCTAGGTCACACTTAATTCAACAATATTGTCTATAATAAAACTCATTTTTGAATGTGAGCCTTAACCTCCGTGGATGTCAAAACCAAACCTCAATTGATTATTCGTCACTATACCCAAACCACTTCTTATGAAGATCGCTTCCAAGAAATGAAGCTGATGACAGAACAGCGTGACGAACAAACAGCAGATGAATTTTGGATTTTGCAGCACAATTCTGTGCTTACCCAAGGACAAGCTGGCAAACCAGAACATATATTAGTGCCTAGCCATATCCCAGTTGTTCAAACTGATCGTGGTGGACAAGTCACTTGGCATGGTCCAGGACAATTAGTTGCATATTTTATGTTTGATTTAAATCGATTAGGCTGGAATGTCCGTACTTTAGTCAGCTATGCAGAAAATGTCATGATCGATTTATTAAAAAAATACGGTATCGAAGCTTATGCTAAACCAGATGCACCTGGTGTTTATGTTGATGGTAGAAAAATTGGATCTCTGGGCTTTAAAATCCGAAAAGGTCGCAGTTATCATGGACTCTCACTTAATATAGATTGTGACCTGGAAGGCTTCCAAACTATTAATCCATGTGGTTATGCAGGTCTTGAAATGGTCAGAATCTCTGATTTGATAAATCCCTACCCAAGTTTTGATATGTTAGTTCAAGACCTCATTGCCTATCTAAAAAAAAGTGACCTGTTCAGTCAAATTATCGTGAATGATCATTAAAACTCCTTTACTTTGTCATTAGATAATTTTAGAGTATTTACTCTAAATTATAAAACTATGTGATAAGGGACAAGTGAGTGATTTCTATTAACTCTGTAAAGCCCGCGCTAGAACAAGCTTATGTCAAACTCATGCTTGACGTGATTGGCAGAGGCTTAGCGATGGCAAGTCAAGTCGATGAAGAAATAAAACAGGAAATTGCTAAATTTCCTGTCGGCTTCACGATTTCAATGGACGTTTTCAACAGTGATGCAGCATTTATTGCACAAGTGAATCCACAACATCAACTTGTCTTAATCGACCATGCATCAAAAAAACCAGATTTAACGATTACCTTTAAACATATGCATCATGCTTTTTTGGTATTTTCTTTCCAAGAAAGTACTGCACAAGCATTTGCAAATGACCGTATGATTGCTGATGGCGATTTAGGTCATGCAATACGTTTAGTGCGTTGTCTGAATAAAATGGAAGCCCTTATTCTTCCAAAATTAGTCGCTGAACTTGCAGTCAAAGAATATCCGGTCAATCTGTCATTAAAAGAAAAATTGACAGGTGCAGCAAATATTTATCTCAAAGTAGCTCAGTCATATATTAAAGGGAGTGCTTAAGCATGGCTAAACCATATTATGAATTTTTCTGTCCAGTTAAAGTGATTGCTGGTAATGCTGCGCTTGAACACATTCCATTTGAGCTAGATTCAATGGGTTCAAAAAAACCACTCATCATCACAGACAAAGGCGTACGTGCCAATGGTCTACTTGAACCAGTGGAAGCTGCTTTTGCAGCGACAGAAGTAAAAATTGGCTCAATTTTTGATGAAGTTCCACCGGACTCAAGTTTAGAAACAGTAAAAGCCGTGACTGAGATGTATCGTAACAATCAATGCGATGCCATCATTGCAATTGGGGGTGGTTCAGTCATCGACACAGCAAAAGCTGCCAATATTCTCGTCTCCGAAGGAGGCGATGATCTGCTGAAATATTCAGGAGCTCACAACCTACCTCGCCCATTAAAGCCTTTTTTTGTTATCCCAACAACATCAGGTACAGGCTCTGAAGTCACGATGGTTGCTGTGGTTTCAGATACAGCGAATAATCAAAAAATGGCATTTGCTTCAAAATATTTAATGCCTAGTGCTGCAATTTTAGATCCACGTATGACTTTAACATTACCTCCACACCTGACAGCAATGACAGGAATGGATGCAATGACACATGCAGTTGAGGCCTATACGTGTTTGGCAGCGAATCCTATCAGTGATGCTTACGCTACTGCTGCAATTAAAAAAATTAGTGAAAACTTGTTTAGAGTTTTGGAAAATCCAAAAGATGCTGATGCCCGTTTAGAACTTGCTCAAGCATCAACCATGGCTGGAATTGCATTCTCAAATGCAATGGTCGGTATTGTTCACTCCCTTGGACACGCTCTAGGTGCAGTTGCTCACTTACCACATGGTTTGTGCATGAACTTATTCCTCCCTTATGTGCTCGATTACAACAAGGATGTGAATGGCGATAAGATTGCTGACCTGTTACTACCGCTTGCAGGTACTGATATCTATGCACAGACACCAGCACATCAACGTGCAGATAAAGCTATTGCGATTATCAACACAATGCGTGATCGCATTTATGATTTAACTAAACTGCCACGTACATTACGTGAGACAGGCAAAGTTACGCAATCTCAATTAGATGAAGTTGCCGAAAAAGCGTTAAATGACGGATCTATCATTTTCAACCCTAAAGAAGCGACATTAAAAGATTTGAAATCTATCTTAGAAAAAGCTTGGTAATTTTCTCAAAATAAGTAAAGATACGCTTAAAACTAGCCTGATGTTTTTTTAGACATCAGGCTTTTCATTTGTTAGTTGTTTTAACTCATGAGTTCAATATCTTTGGCATAAATCCTGCTAAAAAAACTCGCACAAACTACTGACAAACTGCATCAATTTGGTTTAGATTGGCGCACTTTTGAAAAAACATTAGGGGGGATCGTTCGTCTCAAACGATCCTTAATTGATTTGACTGATCCTTGATCAACGATTAAGAGGATAAAGCCGTTGACTAATATAACTGGGACTCAATCGGCAGCTAAACTGCAAAAAACGCTAGGACTCTGGCACATCATTATTATCGGTTTAGCTTATATTCAGCCAATGACGTTGTTTGATACTTTCGGTTTGGTATCAGAAGAAAGTAATTTCCACGTTCCTACATCATATATTTTTGCACTTGTTGCAATCCTACTGACTTCATTGAGTTATGGTCATATGATCCGTAGATATCCATCTTCAGGTTCAGCGTATACCTATGCTCAAAAATCTATCCACCCTAACGTTGGTTTTATGGTTGGCTGGTCATCATGGTTAGATTACCTGCTCTCCCCCATGGTCAACATCATCCTTGCGGTGATTTATCTTGAGGCTTTATTCCCTGATGTCAATCATTGGGTCTGGGTCATTGTGTTAACAGCATTTATGACAGGTATTAACCTTCGTGGTGCGCGATTTGTTGCAAATTTCAACAGCTTAATTGTATTCGTACAATTAATTGTGATCGCTGTATTTACATGGATGGTCTATACCAAGCTCCAAATGGGATATAACGCGGATGGTCCAATCTCTGCTGAACAACGCTACCAACTTTGGAGTTTAGAACCATTTTGGAATGAGTTAACTTCAGTGGGTGCCTTGATCACAGGTGCAACATTACTCTGCTTCTCATTTACAGGATTTGACTCACTCAGTTCTCTCGCTGAAGAAACTAAAGATACTGAGAAAACGCTACCAAAAGCAATTTTCTTAACTGCTTTAATTGCAGGGATTATCTTTATCGTCAGCACTTACTTCATGCAGATCTATTTCCCTAATAATCCGGGATCATACTTCCAGAATATTGCAGAAACTCAACCTGAAATTTTGTTGTTGGTTGGTGGATCTTTGTTCCAGTCTTATGTGCTTGCATTTGCCATCATTACTGTTATGGCATCAGGTATTTCTGCACATGCAGGTGTATCACGCCTTATGTATGTTATGGGACGCGATGGTGTCATCAATAAGAAAATTTTTGGTCACATCAGCCCTAAAAACTTCACTCCATCATATAACATCATGATTGTAGGTGCAGTCGCATTAACCGCTGGTTTTATGGATTTAGACTTTGTCATTTCATTAATTAGCTTCGGTGCGTTAACAGCATTTAGCTTTGTGAACTTATCTGTTATCTCACGCTATGCGTTACGCGATGGTCGTACTAAAACAGCGAAAGAAATTATTAATTTCGTTATCGTACCATTACTCGGCTTTATTGCAGTATTTGCATTGTGGTTAGAGGTCGATCAAGCATCGCTTAAATATGGTTTGATTTGGGCGATTGGTGGTATTTTGTATTTAGGTTATAAAACCAAAGGCTTTAAATACCCTGCTCCACAACATGATGAGTTTAATGATCGTTAAAAATTGATTTTTTAGAAAAGGCGCTTAGGCGCCTTTTTTTATCATGGAAATTGACCAAAATGATCAAACATCAATCAAAATTTATTATTTAAAAAATAAACTCTACATCATAATATGCAGCTTTATTTCAAAATAATGAGACAAATAACACATTTAAACGCAAATACATGAAATTAAATAAAAAATGATTGGCAAAAAATTACATATTTGTCAGGATACTCATTGACCAAAAATTACACGATGTGTATAAAGAGCAAAATATTTGAGTAAAAGCTCTAATAATATTCATTACACAGGGAATGTAATAATGCGTTTGAATACACTTACTGGGGCGATTTTGGTCGCAATGTTTCCAACCGCGGGCGCTTATGCTGCAGCTATGGATCGTTCAGGCCAATCGATGAATGGCTTTTTACAGCCAGGAAACTATGTAGATTTTAGTTACTCAATTTTGGATGCTGATCTTTCAGGAACAATGAGAACTGAACCTTCGGGTCCTGCATCTGCAGGATTAAGAGACCCGAATGGTTGGAATATGCCTACAGCAGATGATATTAATGCAGGTGGGGAAATTGCGGGCTCAAATTTAAGTGATATTGCAGACACGTTCGGATTTGCAAATATTAATTTAAAATTTCAAGTGACTGACAATATTTCATTAGGTTTAATTTATGACCAACCTTTCGGAGCAAAAGCCTCTTATTCAAATTCTGATAAAAAACATTCCAGAGTCAACAGCTCAGGACGATTGCCATTAGGTGACCTTGAATCTGCGACAAAATATGGTGCATTTCACAGTGAGTATGGCAGTACAGAGGCTGAAGTATCGACAAATAGTTTATCTCTAGTCGTAGGCTTCCAACCTAATGAACACCTTAATTTTTATGCAGGCCCAGTTTATCAAACAGTAAAAGGTGATCTTAGTTTACAAGGAACTGCTTACAGTCTATTAGGTGGTTATTTATGTAATTCACAGACTAGTGGTGTAGCACTGTGTAGTACTTTTAAGGAAAAAGGTACAGGTTCAAGAGATCTTCTTGGTCGTGATACAAGAAAAGATTATCAAGGCTATAAAGCAAGTATGCCTGAAGAAGGTGCTTTTGGTTGGCTAGCGGGTGCTGCATTTCAAATTCCTGAAATAGCATTAAGAGCTTCATTAACCTACAGATCAAAAATTTCTTATTCAGTTCAAGCTGAAGAAAGTATGCCTGAAGTGATTACAGATACATTACCTATTGTACATCCAGGGTGGCATATTGTAGATAAAATTGGGGCACTTGGTACCGACTACCAATATGCAGAAGGTAAAACCTCAGCATCAACTCCACAATCAGTTAACCTTGATTTCCAATCAGGTATCATGGCTGATACATTAGCTTATATCAATTTACGTTGGGTAGATTGGTCTGAGTTCAAAATCCGTCCATACAAATTTGGAGTTTTAACTTCTTCGATTACTGAGGGACAAGGTAAAGGACCTCGTGGTTTCGACTTAATCGCTTATGAAAAAGATCAAATATCTGCAACATTCGGTATCGCAAGAAAATTAAATGAAAAACTCGCATTGACCATTATCGGAGGATGGGACTCTGGTGCAGGTGAATATGTTTCTACCTTAGGTCCATCTGAAGGTTTTTGGAGTGCAGGATTAGGTGGTCAGTACAGCTTTAATAAAAATACATTCATTCAAGCGGGTGCACGATATTTTTGGTTAGGTGATGCAAAAGCTCAATCTGCTAGTTGGTTCGGAACCGATCGCTATGATGCAGATTTTAAAAACAATACAGCTATTGGATATAGCTTTAAAATTGGTTACCGTTTCTAGAGTTTAAAAAGCACGGATTTTTCATCCGTGCTTTTTTTTAAATTAATCGACAACTAAAACCTAATTTAGTATCAATTTGATTATCTTTGAATCCCAAATACTCAATAAACCTGTTTCGATCATCCACAATTTTCTGTTCATCTATAGACATACGATGGCGATTTTTTTGCGCTAAAGAATATGTTTCATCTACAGAAGCTTGATATATATGACATAATTCAAGCTGTTTCTTACTTTTTAACACCAAATTTTTTCCTGTCCGCTCGAAATCATTTCGTTTTAACGCCGTACTCCAATTTTCCAAATTTTTGAACATTTTTACTTTCATCTGAGCTAATGCTTGATCGATTTCCTGTTGAGTCAATGGATTAATATTATTTAAATCCGCTTGTTCTTTATTTTCATTTTGTGACATTACTTTAGAGGTCGTCATTCCTGCACAGATGATTACTATAATTCCATAGCTGTATTTTTTAATGTTTTTAATCATACATCCCCGTATCTAATTTATTTCGATAAATTTATGCTCGTATTAGACAACTGATATTTTAAAAAAGCCATTTTAATAATGTAATAGATTGAAATATTAAAGTATTAAGGCATTTTTTTTGCATTATCAATTCACTGATTTAATTATATATTTTTGGTATTGAATTTATGAAAAAAATGTTTCCATTAGGCTGTGCTGGACTAGGCATACAAGCCTCATCATTTGAGCATCCAGTATCTCTTGAAGAACCATCAATAATGGAAAAATTCGACCTACTTGCAGAATCGAGCGTGTGGGATTTTATCGATCACATTCCGACTCATCGTGAAATGATTGATGATTACATTAAAGGGAGTCAAAAATACAATATCCCAGTTTATTCAGGTTACGGATGCTATATTTGGGGAGAACATGAAAAAATATTCAAAGAAAATATCGAGCTTACATGTGCCGTAGGCGCCAAATACCACAACATTATGCTTGCAGCAAAAGACAGTAAATTCAACTATCTTAATGATCAACAAGTTGCTGATGCCTATTTATATTTTTATGAGTATGCCCTAAATAAGGGTATAACCATTACCTTCGAAAATCACGTAGATAATTGGTCTGAAGATTATCGCCGGGTAGAAAGAGTTGCAGCTTTAGTCAATCATCAAGGTATTCCATTTAAAATGGCGATGGACTATAGCCACTGTATTTTCAAAATCGAAAATCCAATCGAATCTTATATCTCATTTCAACATGACCAAGAAGCGATTAGAAAACTTGATCCTTTCAACTGCGATAGTTTTGCAGATGATTGGTTAAATCAAAATTTGGTGCATTGGGGGCAAATACGTCCTGCGGTTCCAAACGGGCCATTAAATACATGGTCCCAAGAATACAGCCCATGGGAAGGTCACGGTCTTAATCGCCCTGGAAGAGGCATTCAATACCCATTTAGGCAGCCACCAAAAAATGCGTGTCCTCATGATGAGTGGCATGCATATAAATTAAGCTGTACCAAAGAGGTCATTCGCAAGATGATTGACCATTATTTAGATCATGAGGATACAAATATTGAAATCATGACCGTGGATAATATTAATTTGTGGTCCTATGGTTTGGGTTGGAAATATAATATGTTTGCAGATAGCTGCGAAGTAGCACGCTATATCAGACAAATATATGCGGAAAGAGCATCAATTCATCATGCTAAAAAAGGACTAAGTTCTGAGGACTTTATCAATCAATATCGCTCATAAATCATTAAAATAATTAAAAAAAGCATTATATTGATAATGCTTTTTTTGTATCGCGATATTTAAGCTACCGCATTCTCTTCCGCTTTTTTATACGAACGATTATACATTTCTTCTAAATGCTCCCCTACTGTACATGGTGCATATAAAGGTAATTCACCTTCTTTCAATGTTCCTGGAACTGGCTCAATCACAGCGTGATAGTCTGGTTCATAAAAAAATGGAATTGAGTAACGATAAGCACCATTTGAAAAACTATTTTTTACTCGATGTGGATTGGAGTGATATAGACCATTGGTCCATTTTGGAATCATATCACCTAGATTAACTACAAATGTTCCTTCAATTGGTGGTGCTGCAACCCACTCTCCGTCAGGCATGCACACTTCTAATCCGCCTATTTGATCTTGTGCCAAAATGGTGACTGACCCCCAATCTGTATGCGCGCCAACGCCATATGTTTCATCATCATCTCTAGGTGTAGGTGGATAACGCAACATACGTAATGTTCCCATAGGATCTTTACTAGAAGCATCAAAATAGTTCGATGGCAGATTTAACGTTAATGCCAAAAGTTGCATCAGAAAATTTGCCAGTTTATACATTTCATCGATGTACTCCTGACAAATCAATTCACATTGAGGTAATTCTTCAGGCCACTGATTTGGACCATAGTTTTGATATTTAGCGATTGCAAAAGGATGATCTTGAGGATAATTACGACCACAATAAAACCCTTCTTTATAATCTGGCTTGCCGTAAGGGTCTAATTGCTGACCATTCAGTTTATCAAATCCACGGAATCCAAAAAAATTACGTACATCATATTTTTGCTTAACGTCTTCTGGAAGCGCCAATAATTCTTTTGCTAATGCAAACTGTCGCGTCATCATTTCTAAAGGAACTGTATGATTCTTCACATAGAAAAAACCTGAATGCATCGCAGCTTTTCTCAGTTCAGCAACTACACGTTTAGTCGCCTCACTTTCTGGTTTGTTTATATCTACGCCTGCTAAATCAATTACTGGTATTCCCATTTTTATCCCCTTGTATCAAGTATACATCTTTTACGTTTTCATTATCTTGCTGAAACTTTCGACAATTTAGGATTGACTAAAATTTGTCATAAAAGCTAAGTCTCAAACTTAAGTTTTTTCTGGTACAACGTCTGCTACAATTTGATTCTGCTTTTGCTTAGCTCGATTAAAAATCAGATTTAGAATAATTCCCGCAAATGTCGCCGTTGTAATGCCGCCGAGATCAAGTCCACCAACCATAATCGAATAGTTCCCTGCGCCCATAATCACAGTCACTGATGCCACAATAATGTTGCCGTTTTGAGTAAAATCGACTTTATTTTCGATCCAGATTTTCGCACCAGCGATTACAATTAAGCCGAAAACAATCATTGAAGTCCCTGTCAAAATTGCGACAGGTAATGTGCTAATGAGTGCTCCAAATTTTGGTGATAATCCCAGAATAATGGCGACAATACCCGCAATTACAAAAACCACTGTAGAGTAAATACGCGTTGCCGCCATGACCCCAATATTCTCTGCATATGTAGTTAATCCTGTTCCTCCTACAGCACCAGACATAGAGGTACATACTCCATCTGCCAAAAATGCTCTCCCCATATAAGGCGTAATATTTTTGCCTGTCATTTCACTTACAACTTTGAAATGCGCAAGATTTTCAGCAATAAGAATAAATGCGATAGGTAAAATCAGCAGAATTGCATTCATTTGAAATTCAGGTTGATATAAAGTTGGTAAACCAAACCATGCCGCATTTGAAACCGAGCTAAAATCGATTGGTTTACCCATTCCCATCATGTTAGCTAAAACAAAATATACAAGATACGAAACTATCAAACCCACCAATAGCAATAATCGTCTCAACATTCCTCTTGTAAATACTGCGACACCGCCAATACACATTGCGGTCAACAAAGCCATCCATGTATCAAACTCATTACCTGATACAGCTTTAATCGCCCCAGGTGCTAAATTTAATCCAACTATCATAATGATTGCACCAGCAACAACTGGTGGTAAAAGATTCTCCATCCATTGAGAACCCGTTTTCATTACAAGCAAACCCATCAAGGCATAGAAAATGCCACATACCACTATTGCACCTAAGGCAATCCCAATATTTGGATTTAACCCTGAACCGGTATAGCCTGTTACAGCAATCACAGCACCAATAAAAGCAAAACTCCCCCCAAGATAGCTTGGCACTCTCCCACCTGTGATAAGGAAAAATAATATCGTGCCAATACCAGATAACAGGATCGTTAGACTAGGATCAAACCCCATGAGCAGCGGTGCCAACACTGTTGCACCAAACATGGCAAATGTATGTTGAAGTCCAAGTACAATACTTTGTCCTGCAGGCAAGTACTCGTTCATGGCAACGGGAGTTTTTTCAATATCCCCTTGAAAAGGAGTAAATTTGGAAAACCAATTCTCTTTCATCACATACCACCCCATTGGTAATGTGAGCCAATGTCGAACATCTTTAGACATTGGCTGTACAATGATAAATTCATTTCGTTTAAGTACAAATCACAGTTCGTCTATCAAATTTATCGGAACCATATATTCACTTTAACTAAGCAACAAATATACCAATTGGTCGAATTTCTAATATCTCGTTTGGATGACAGCTAGTTTAAGATCAACAAAAATCAAACCTAACACTCTGTTTTATATAAATATTAAATTCATTAACAAATAAAAAATTTGACCATTTTGTATATTTTTTAAACTTTTACTCAAAAAAATTGGATTCCCGAAATATAAAATCAAATCGTATTTAAAATCATTATTTTAATTTTATTCTTAATGAATATTTCATTATATTAGCCAAGTTTTACTAAACTTTTATGCATTAAAAAAGGTCACCTTTCGATGACCTTACTGACTTAAGTTAAATCTTTAAATCCTTGTTGTCGCCATGCTTCATAAACAATCACTGCCGTAGCATTAGATAAATTTAAGCTTCTAGAATTTGGTGCCATGGGCAAACGAATCCAATGTTGCTTTGGGAACATCATACGGACATGTTCAGGTAGTCCGCGCGTTTCAGGCCCCATGAGTAAAGCAACTGGCCTATTCAGATTCGAGGTATGTGGTGTTTCGGTACCTTTGGTCGTTAAAGGATAAATCGAATCTTGATCCACACCTTGACTCGCTAGATTTTCCAGACATGCTTCAATATTATCCCATATCTGCATGCGAGCCCATTCATGGTAATCTAATCCAGCACGCTTTAACTTCTTATCATCCAGCTCAAAACCTAGCGGTTTGACCAAATGTAATTGTGCTCCTGTATTTGCACATAAACGGATAATGTTTCCTGTATTTGCAGGAATTTCTGGTTCGTATAAAACAACATGAATCACAATAATTTCTCAACTTTATAGCAGACTTTTACAGTTCGTCTTGCCATTTCAACTGTTCTCTTAATTTCACCACCTCACCAATAATGGTCAAAGTTGGCGCCTGAATTTGATTTTCTAACACTTTCGAAGCGATATCTGCCAAAGTCCCCACAACAACTTTTTGTTCTGGTGTCGTACCTTTAGAAATTAAAGCAACAGGCATGTCTGCTCGTTGACCATGTTGAATAAGCTTTTCACAGATTTTTTCTAATCCAACAAGCCCCATGTACAGTACCAATGTTTGGTGTTCATACACGAGTTCATTCCATGGAAGTTCAGGAGAACCTTCCTTCAAATGTCCAGTCAAGAAGCGAACACTTTGTGCGTAATCACGATGAGTTAAAGGGATACCCGCATATGCTGAACACCCTGATGCTGCGGTAATTCCGGGAACGACCTGAAATGAAATTCCTGCCTCATAGAGTTCTTGAATTTCCTCACCACCTCGCCCAAAAATAAAAGGATCTCCTCCTTTTAAACGGCAGACACGTTTGCCTTCATTCGCATATTTCACGAGTAAAGCATTAATACCTTCTTGTGGAACAGCATGATTTGACCTTGCTTTACCCACATAGATTTTTTCAGCATCCCGGCGGCATAACTCCATAATAGCACCAGAAACTAAACGGTCATAAATCACAACATCTGCTTGTTGCATCAACCTTAAAGCTTTGAGTGTGAGAAGCTCGGGATCACCTGGACCTGCCCCAACTAAATAAACTTCACCTTTGGGTTTGTTCCATTCTATTAAAGACTGATGAATAATTTTTTCTGCTTCAGCCAGATTATTATTAAATACACGCTCTTTGAAAGGTCCAGCATACAGCTCTTCCCAGAAGATACGGCGTTCATCAGGATTTTCAATTTTTTGTTTTACACGTTGTCGCCATTCACCAGAGATTTTAGCTAATGTTCCGATTCCATGGGGGATTACAGTCTCAAGTTGAGTTCTAATCTGTCTGGACAATACTGGGGATGTCCCATTACTCGCAATTGAAATAACAAGTGGAGAGCGATCAACAATTGCAGGGACCATAAATCGACAATGTGGTGGATCATCAACACTATTCACCAATACATTTAAGTTTTCACATTCTTCAAAAACTTGTTGATTCACTAAAGGCTGATCTGTGGCAGCAATCACTAAACGGTAATCGTTTAATTTTAAATCGTGATCTTCAAAATGAGCTTGAATATATTGACCAGAGCTTTTCTCGACAATTTCTAAAAGTTGCGCCTCAATCTCAGGTGAAATAACCGAAATTTTTGCTCCTGATTTTTGCAGTAACAGTGCTTTGCGATATGCAATATGCCCTCCACCGACAATCAAACAAGGTTGCTGCTGCAATTTTAATGAAATTGGAAAAATATCCACTGAATCGATCCTCATATGCCTACTATATTTTAGCACCTTCTCCACGACTCAAGCTGCTTAAAAGTAAGCAAGTGGTAGCTTTTTTAACAGATGCATATCGATGAAGGGACCTAAAACGGATAAAACTTGAACTCTATTTGGATAGTCAAAAATCCTGCTGATGCCGATGATAAGTTCAACAGTAAAGGAGATTATCGAGATGGCTGGTTCATATATTGATGTACATTCATCAGCAGGTTCGTTTAAAGCATATCTTTCAGTACCTGAAGCAGGTAAAGGTCCTGGTCTTGTGTTATGTCAGGAAATTTTCGGTGTTAATGAAGTTATGCGTCAAAAGGCAGACTTTTTGGCTGAAGAAGGTTATACCGTTATTGTTCCTGATTTATTTTGGCGTATTCAACCTAATGTAGAACTCGGTTATACCGAAGAAGACTTTCAAAAAGCATATGACTTATATACTCAATTTAATCAAGATCTGGGTATTGAGGATATCAAATCTACAATTGAAACACTCAAATCCCTTGAAACAGTTGATCAAGATGCAGGTACTGGATTGGTCGGATACTGCCTAGGCGGTAAATTGGCATATCTCGCAGCTTGCCGCATTCCAGATTTAAAGTGTTCTGTTTCTTACTACGGTGTAGGAATCGAGCAAAACCTAGAAGAAGCAGTCAACATTCAATCCAAACTGGTTCTTCATTTTGCTGAACAAGATCAGTTCTGTGATTCTAACACTCGTGATCAAATCCTACTTGCTCTTCAAAACAACTCAAAAGTCGAAACATATATTTATCCAGATGTTGATCATGCTTTTGCTCGCCCACAGAGTATGCATTATCACAAGCCTAGTGCACTCATGGCACATGAAAGAACCATTACAGCTTTACGCAAAGCAATAGGACCAAATTACGACCTTGCTGCGCTATGGGAAGAGCATGTTCGATTTGAATTTGACACTCGAAATGTTCCAGACACGATGGCAACAATGGTGGCAGAGCCTTATGTCAATCACATTCCAACATTGACAGGTGGCGTCGGCTACAAGCAATTAGCTCGCTTCTATCAATACCATTTTGTTCATAACAATCCAAAAGATATGAAACTAACGCCTATTTCACGAACTGTAGGCGCAACTCAAGTCGTTGATGAATTCATTATGAGTTTTACTCATGATGAGGAAATTGATTGGTTAATTCCTGGAATTAAACCGACAGGAAAATATGTAGAGATTCCAATGCTCGGCATTATCAAGTTCCGTGGACCGAAACTATGTCATGAGCATATCTATTGGGATCAGGCAAGTTTACTGGTGCAAATTGGCGTATTAGATCCAACTGGACTACCTGTTGCAGGTGTTGAAACTGCCAAGAAACTTTTAGATGAAACTTTACCCTCAAATGAACTGATGCCAACTTGGCCATCCAGTGAAAATAAACCGATTGGCGAATAAAGGAACTCATTCTGACAATCAGAATTAAGATGAAGGATTATGATCATGTTAAATGAAATGACACCTGTAATACAGTTGGAGCAACGCTCGTTACGCCAACTCTTAGGTCAGTATGCAACTGGAATTACAGTAGTAACTGCATTAGATTCAAATCATAAAAAAATTGGAATGACAGCGAACTCATTTACTTCTGTATCGCTTGATCCACCTTTAATTTTATGGAACATCGCAAAATCTGCGACACATTTCGAAGATTTCAAACAGGCAGAATATTTTGCCATCAATATCTTGAGTGAAGATCAGTATCAAGAGTCTAAGCATTTCTCAAAATCCTCTGATGACAAATTCGAAGGCTTAGATGACGTTGATGAGTATATGGGCATCCCCATTCTAAATAAATCCTTAACCACTTTTGTTTGTCGTCAGTATGAGCTTCATGAAGCTGGGGATCACTACATTATTGTGGGACAAATTGAAGCCTGCCGTAATCAGCTTGGAAATCCATTGGTGTTCCATAACGGGCAATATAAACAAGCAAATCTTCATCAAGCATTTGCTGGTGTATAGCGAATTCACGAAATTTAAGGATTTTTTAAAATGAATCAACATCACTTTTTCAATGATAATCGCTTTCTACTCGGCTCATTTGCTTCTAACTGCTCAGGTGGAATGACCATTTCAACTCTTGAAGATCGATGGAGTGCGAGCTGGGAAAAGAATCTCGAACTTGGAAAAATGCTAGATGAAGCTGGTATCGACTTCATGTTACCGATTGCTCGCTTTACAGGCTATGGCGGTGAAACAGACTTTCAGGGAACAATTTTAGAGACCATGACTTGGGCGGCCGCATTATTGGCTTTAACCAAAGACATTACAGTTTTTGCGACAATTCAGACTGTCCCCAATCATCCAGTTGTAGTTGCCAAGCAGATTGCAACGCTATCTGAGATTAGTCAAGGTCGTATTGGACTCAACATTGTTGCAGGCTGGAATAAACCTGAATATGAAGCACTCGGTCTACATTTACCTGATGATCACGAAACTCGTTATGGTTATGCACAAGACTGGTATGACCTGATTAAAAAAGTATGGACCAGTGAAGAAAAATTTGATTTTGAAAGTAAGTTTTTCAAAACCAAAGGAACTTATGGAAAACCAAAACCACTTGTACATCCGCCTATTTTCAATGCTGCTGGTTCAAAAAATGGACGTGAATTTGCCGTTAATAATGCGGACTTTCTTTTTACACCAGCTTCAGACTTGGGCAGAAGCAAGATTGAAATTGATGAGCTTAAACAAGCAGGTCGCGACGTAAACCGAGAAGTCAATGTAATGACCTTCTCCCATGTCATTTGCAGACCTACACAAGAGGAAGCCAAAGCAGAATGGGATCGTCAATTAAACAATGCTGATACTGTCGCCGTTGACAATCTGATGAGCTTAATGTTTGCACATGCTCAAAGTTTCCCAAAAGAGGTTCAACAATCCATTCGTGATGCAATGAGTGTAGGCCATGGTGGCTTTCCATTAGTCGGTACACCTGAACAAGTTGCGCAAGGTATTTTAGATTTAAATGAAGCTGGTTTTAGAGGAACGACACTTTCATTCCTCGATTATAGCCGCGAATTTCCGTATTTCCGTGATCATGTTTTACCAATTTTGGAAAAGCATAATATTCGTTAATCCACCACTTAAGCCGACAGTTTCACTGTCGGCTTATTTATTTTAAGAGGGAATTTAGCTGTGAATTATATTTTAAAGGGGTTATTCACTGGATCAATCTGCTTTGCATTAGGCACTGCAGTTCAAGCGGCAAATTGGAGTGATACTTCACTGGCTGTCAGTTATGGTCAAGATTTCTCAGAACCATTTAAAGACGGTGATTTTGACAAATATATTTTTAGTCTTGTACACCTAAGCGGCTATAAATATGGCACCAATTTTTTTCAACTCAATATGCATCAATCCTCAGCTGAACCAAATGCAAACAAAGCTTCTGGTCGAGGAGCTCAAGAGGCATATGCAATTTATCGTCATACCTTAGATATCCCAAGTATCACGCAACACAAACTGAATGATTCTAGTTGGTTCAAGACATATGGTTTTACAGTAGGTTTTGACTGGAATACAAAGAATGATGATTATGGTTCAAATCGACAAATGTATGTTGCTGGTCCAAGTGTTACATTAAATACACCAGGCTATCTTAATCTCAGTTTGCTAGGCTATTATGAGAGCAATGATGCTAATGTACTGAGTAAAAAATATACCTATGATCCTTACTTAGCACTTCAAGTGCTTTGGGATTTTCCTATTATGCAATCGAATTGGAATTATCAAGGCATAGGTGTTTGGATGAGTACCAAAGGGAAAGATCCTTTTGGTGAGCCTACCGCCAGTGAAATCTTTGTAGACATGTCTTTAATGTATTCTTTACTTAAAGATAAATCTGCCAATCAACCAAAATTGAAAGCTGGGATTGCTTATCAATACTGGAAAAATAAATATGGTAATGATGCATCTGGTGTTGCTGGTTCAGGAGCGACCGCGAGTAGCCCTATGTTACGTGTCGCTTACCACTTTTAAATAACATATCAAATTAATCTAATTTAGTACCAAAAGAGTATTTTTATATTCTGCTATTTTAGATTAATTTATTTATTTGAGATAAAACAAAAAAAGCAAAATCATGGATTGATTTTTGCATAAGTAATGATAAGCAAGCTAAGGATAGAGGTATTTATGTATAGCCAGCAACACAGGTCTATTTCTACGATTCAATCACATACGCAGAATATTCATGATGCCAACCATTGTCTTGATTTAATCATTGGCCCACATGATTTAGTCGATTTTAATCAATATGAACCATTGGATTTTAGTTTTAATGGATCGCAAATCGGTCGTATGATTATTGGGGATTTAACATATGGTAAAGATGTAATTTTCAAAACGCATACGCATGAAAATATGAACCACTTTTGTATAACGCGCCCTAAAAATGGGCGACCACTATTTAAAAAAGATGGTCAAACTTTTTACGCCTGTTATGATCAAGCATCCATTGTTTCACCTGAAGATAAATTTGAACTAATTATTGACAAAGACTGTGTGCAAACATTCATTTCTTTTTCAAAGACTTTTGTTGAAAAAATACTTTCAGATTTAATCTCTCAGCCAGTTACCGAACCTTTGGTATTTCAAAATGTGATGGATCAAAACAACCCGAAAATTAAAGCATGGTGGGATTTAATTGACAGTATTAAAAATTTCACAAACAATTTTACCAATACTTCATTTTTTCAAGAAATGCGCTCAGATTTTGAATATATTATTGTGAAGTCATTATTATTATCTCAACCCAATAACTATAGTGATTTAATTTATAAAAATACTTTAGATTATCCTGACTTCTTTACTCGCTTGTTAGAATTCATACAAAAAAATATACATCAAAAAATTGAAATTTCAGATTTAGAATATGCATCTGGATTAAGCAAAAAAAAGCTGAATACAATTTTCAAAAAATATTTAAAATGCAGTCCAAATGCTTATATACGCCATTACCGACTTAAATGTATTTATAATGAAATTTCACAGTCTACGCATAAAATTAATATTACTGAAATTGCTTATAAATGGGGTGTTACACATTTAGGTCGTTTTTCACTTGAGTATAAAGATGCATTTGGGGAAAAACCGAGTGAGACCTTAAAAAAAATTATTGAAAGACAAACAGGCAGTGCTCAACTCATTCATTAAAACACTCAAAAAAAAGCTAACTCAATTGAGTTAGCTTTTTTGTGTTTTATCGATTAATCGATAAAACTTTGTCCACCCATATAAGGACGTAAGACTTCAGGAATCTCAATCGAACCATCTTCACGTTGATAGTTTTCCATCACCGCGAGCAAAGTACGACCAACTGCTAAACCTGAACCATTCAAAGTATGAACAAACTCTGTTTTCTTTTGATCAGCACGGTAACGAGCTTTCATACGACGAGCCTGGAAATCCCCCATGTTTGAACACGATGAAATTTCACGATAGGTATTTTGGCTTGGTACCCAAACTTCTAAGTCATAAGTCTTCGTTGCACCAAAGCCCATATCACCACCGCATAGGATGATTTTACGATATGGCAATCCAAGCGCCTGTAAAATACCCTCAGCATGCCCTGTCAACTCTTCCAATGCTTGCATAGAGTCTTCAGGTTTAACAATTTGAACCATTTCTACTTTGTCAAATTGGTGCTGACGAATCAAACCACGTGTATCACGGCCATAAGAACCAGCTTCACTACGGAAACAAGGTGTATGAGCAGCATATTTCAATGGTAGACGCTCAGGATCAATAATCTCATCACGCACAAAGTTGGTCACAGGCACTTCAGCAGTTGGGATCAAGTAATATTCTTTGTCACCTTGAAGCTTGAACAAATCTTCTTCAAATTTAGGCAACTGACCAGTTCCACGTAATGAATCAGCATTCACTAAATACGGTACATAAGCTTCTGTATAGCCATTTTTCAATGTATGTGTATCTAACATGAACTGCGTTAGTGCACGTTGTAAACGTGCAAGCGGACCCTTGAGCACACTGAAACGAGTACCTGTTAACTTAGTCGCTGTTTCGAACTCGAGTCCACCCATCCACTCACCAAGATCAGTGTGATCTTTAATTTCAAAGTTGAATTCACGAGGCGTACCCCATTTTAAAATTTCAACGTTGTCATTCTCATCTTTGCCCTCTGGCACCGACTCATGAGGTAGGTTTGGAATAGAAAGTGATTTTGCTTCAATTTCAGCTTGTAGTTCTGTTAACGCAAGCTCAGCAGCTTTAATTTCATCTCCGATCGCGCTCATACGAGCCATGATTTCAGAGGCATCACCACCTGCTTTTTTGATTTGACCAACTTGTTTAGCACCCGAATTACGTTCTGCTTGTAAAGCTTCAGTCTTAGACTGAATTTCTTTACGACGAGCCTCTAAAGATGCCCATTCTTCTACGTTGAGTTGCACGCCACGTTTAGCTAAGGCTAAATTTACAGCCTCTATATTATTTCTAAGTAATTTCGGGTCGATCATGGTTAATCTTTTCAGGGAAAAAAACTGCCTATAGTGTAAGCGCTTCGTTGAAAAAAATACAGTCGAAGCGCTGACAGCTGAAGCTTATTGAATCAAATTAAAATAGAGTCAATTACTCAGCAGCGAGTTTGGGTAGGTTTGGAAGATATTCTGACTGTATCAAACCATTCACACTCACATAAGGTAAAGTGAGTTCAGACATTCCTTCAGCATAGGACGCGAGTTCATACAGCGGATAAACAAAGACGATACCATCAACTCCGTAATAGAAATTGTCACTTAATTCGAGTTTATCTTGTTCAATATTGTGATCTGTAAGCCACATACTATTAGCACTATAAAGTGTTTCTAATAGCTTTTTATTTTGACCTTTCACAATTAAATCTTGTAGTGCTATTCTTTTTTTAGTTTTTAAATCGAAATGAACATATTCTTTGTGGTACATCCCATGTGCTGCACCAGCAGAATATACATAGCTCAGATATTCAAAACTCGCTATATTCTGATGTTGACTTAAATAACGTACCACAGTCTGACTCTGACTCAACTTCAGCGGATCCACAGTAGTTGTCTCTGTGTTCTTAGTAGCCGATTGGAATGGTATAGGGTCTGCTTTTTCAATTCGATTTTTAAAATACGTATTAATCCACGGATGATTAGTTTCAACCGTTTGGAATGAATATTCTGTACACCCTGCCTCATCGCATACTTGCTTCTGTTTAGGCTTTAATTCGACGTTCTTCGATTCGACATACCAAGATTCTGATTGTTTTGCTTGCGCAGCAGTCACATTGCTTTTTTTAGTTTCTGCATCAGATTTAGGCTGACAAGCGCCTAACATGATCATTGATGCACAAATAACACTCACTTTTCTAAACTGATTCATGTGATTTAGCATATAGCCTCCAATAAAATGAGTGTTTAACACAGAGACTATAAATTCTAGCAGACATCAATTCAGTTGAAATTTGTAGTTAAAAAAAGCAGCGATAAACGCTGCTTTTATATTATTGGTCAATAATGTCTGTGCCTTTAGGCGGTGTAAAGTTAAATGTTGAATCCGGAATACCTGCATTTACTTTCACATTACTAAATTTAACGTGTGTAGTTTGTCCTAATGAATCTTCTAAAATCATTAAGCTTGGCGCTTTATTTGCACCGAAACTAATGGTCAGACTCTGAAAGGCACCATCTTTCTGCTTAGGATATAACGTGTAATAAGTTTTAGCTTTATTGGGCTGTGTTACACGATATGACTGCATAATTTGGTTAGTGTTACCAGACAATAATAATGCTGGTGTATTGGCAACTTGCTCATCCATATTTTGACGAATTGCCTGCTGTAGATCTGGGTCATAGATCCAAATCATCTTTCCAGAAGTCACAATTGTTTGTTTTACTGGTGCTGTAGTTTCCCAATAGAACTTACCTGGACGAGCAACTTTCATCACCCCAGTAAAAGTCTGATTCATATGTTGAGCACTCAAACCTTGTTTTTGTGGTGCTTTACTAGATTTAGTTGCTTTCGTTGTTTGTTCAAAATTTGCCGTTAAACTTTTTATTCCGTTTAATTGACGAACCAAGTTTGCGGTCGCTTGTTGCTCCGAAGCAGCCACTGGCGCTGCGAAAACTTGAGTGCTTGCGACTGGTGCCATCATTGCAGCACTCATTGTAATTGCACCAATCGTTTTACGAAGCATTGTCATGATCCCACCTTTTGTTATTGATCATCATTTGATATGGAGTCATCTTAAACCAAATTTGATCGCTAATAATTGAGAAAATAAGAACTTTTGTATTGTTATTTAGCTAAATTGTTGAAAATACTTCATCATGATGAAGATTCACTTAAGTTCAAAAACTTTCTTTCAGATATAAAAAAACCCACTCAAGAGTGGGTTTTTTGGTTATGCCTGATAAAACTTATACAGTTTCAACAGATACATAACGACGGCCAAATTGACCTTTAACTTCGAATTTGATCACGCCATCAGCGGTAGCAAATAAAGTATGGTCACGCCCCATACCAACGTTAGCACCAGCGTGGAACTCTGTACCACGTTGACGAACGATGATGTTACCAGCAGTCACAGCTTGACCACCGAACATTTTAACACCTAACATTTTAGGATTTGAGTCACGACCGTTACGTGTCGAACCACCGGCTTTTTTAGTTGCCATGTCTATTTACTCCTCGTAATTAGCCTGAAATAGCTGTAATTTTCAACTCAGTGAACCATTGACGGTGACCTTGTTGTTTACGATAGTGTTTACGACGACGCATTTTGATGATGCGGATTTTGTCGTGACGACCATGGCTAACTACTTCAGCAGTTACTTTAGCACCAGCAACAACTGGAGCACCAATTTGAATGCTATCACCGTTCACTAACATTAATACATCATCAAACGTAATAGTAGAACCAGTTTCAGCTTTCAATAATTCAACTTTAAGGGTTTCACCCTCAACAACACGGTGTTGTTTACCACCGCTTTGGATTACTGCGTACATAATGTACTCCAACAGGCCCGTGTCGTCGTGCCGATAAAGGAATATATCGATCTTAAAACGAACGCCACTGGGGGTTATTCAAGGGCAAGGATTTTAAGTGATAATGAAATAAACAACAAGGTCTTTTGTCTAAAAGTTAACTTTCAACCCGAAATATCTATTTCTTACATGAAAATAACAATTTGCTGATTGATTAAACTATATTTATTCACAAAATGAACTACTTCGAATATCAAATAACATATCAAGTTTTATTGGTATTATGAAAATTAAATCACAAACATGAATAGAAACTGAACAACATTAAGAAAATCATGCATATTCATGTGGCAAAGCGACCAAAACTTTCACTTAAATTGTTACACTAGCTGAGTAACATCTACTGTTTGTATAAGGACTTCATTGTTATGGCCATCGATTTTAAGCAAGACATTCTCGCACCTGTTGCTACAGACTTTGCTGCGATGGACCAACTTATTAATGAAGGAATCAGCTCTAAAGTTGCTTTGGTGATGTCAGTCAGCAAACATGTGGTTGAGGCAGGTGGTAAACGCATGCGTCCTATTATGTGTTTATTGGCTGCTCGCGCTTGCGGTGAAACCAACCTAGAGCATGCCCAAAAGTTAGCTGCAATTATTGAAATGCTGCATACCGCTACACTGGTACATGATGATGTCGTAGATGAGTCTGGGTTACGCCGTGGTCGTCCTACAGCGAATGCAACATGGAATAACCAAACCGCTGTACTTGTTGGAGACTTCCTGATTTCTAGAGCTTTCGATTTGCTCGTAGATTTGAACAATATGGTGTTATTAAAAGACTTCTCAACAGGAACATGTGAAATTGCTGAAGGAGAAGTACTTCAACTGCAATCTCAACATCAGCCTGAAACCACTGAAGCGACGTATTTAGATATTATTCACGGCAAAACATCTCGTTTGTTTGAATTGGCGACTGAAGGCGCTGCGATTCTTGCCAATCAACATCAATATCGTGAAGCACTCAGAAAATACGCAGGTCATTTCGGGAATGCATTTCAAATCATAGATGACATACTCGATTACACCTCTGACGCAGAAACACTTGGTAAAAATATTGGCGATGACTTAATGGAAGGTAAGCCAACACTGCCACTGATTGCTGCTCTACAAAAAACTTCTGGAGCAGAGCACGATATTATCCGTCGTAGCATCACTACAGGTGGTACTGAACATTTGGATCAAGTGATTCAGATTGTTCAAAACTCTGGTGCACTAGATTACTGTCGCGAACGTGCTGTTGAAGAAACTACAGCAGCTCGTGAGGCATTGTTACAACTGCCTGAAAGTATTTATCGTCAAGCGCTTGATAATTTGGCGCAATTAGCATTAGATCGAATCCAATAAACTTCAACTAAAAAAATTTGCGTATGCATATAAACTTTAATGATCTTTTTAAACAAATGCAGGAGCAACTTGACCATCATCAAGCTGCTCCAGACGAAAACATACTCATTGAACTCGTTAATCGCATCCGTCCATCAGACAGTTATAACCTAGAAGAAATTAATCAAAAATTTCAGGCGTTGATACAAGCGTTATTAATTACGCCGACTGCTGCCACCACTTTTCAAGCCTATATCGTTCATCTGATCAATCGCTATAAACAAACCACTATTTATGCGGACAGTGGGATTCTTTCTCTAGATGGTTTTTGGAATCAGTTGGGTCAACGAATGGGAGCGCATGTTCTTCCCCTTTTGACCGATGAAACTGATCTAAAAGATTTAGTCTTCCGTGTCTTTCATTTACGTAGCGATAAATATTGGCTAGAAAATATTGAAGATCAGCAATGGATTCAGTTTTTTCAGATTGTCAATCAAAGTAATGGCAGCTTAGATGCAAAATTTGGCATCAAACGCGACATGATTAAAGCCATTACAGTTTTATCTTACCGTATCAGCGGTATTGGACTTTATCCTGAGTTTATTAATGCACAACCAGAACTGACTGAATATGAGTCACCTTTTTTGGTGCAGAATCGTGAAATCATTGAATTTATTGAGCTATACAAAAAACATTATAGTGAAGCTGATGATCTTACTGAAATGGTCGTACCCGACGCCAACCAGGCTTTGGTGATGATCGAGCAGTGCCGCGATGTCGTTTTGAAGATTCGTCGTGCTACGAAAAGAATTGGGGTGAGTTTAAGTCTCACTTATTTATTGTCTTTGCTTGAGCAATGTTTAGATCGTATTGAACTATTACTGAACTTATTGACTGAAACTGGAAAAGTTCAATACTTAGCACTAGCTGAGTTATGTCAAGATTTAGTTGCGGCTCACTATGAGGAGCGAAGTGTTCGAGAGCTTTTAAAAACAAACAGTGAATTAATCGCATTACAAGTCACTGAAAATGCCAGTAAAACAGGCGAACATTATGTAAGTACCAATAAAGCTGGTTTCTTCAGTATGTACAAATCAGCCGCAGGTGCAGGCGTCATTATCGCTATCATGGCGACCTTGAAGATTCTCACTGCGCGCATCGCCATGGCACCTATCATGCAAGCCTTCGCGTATAGCATGAACTATGCATTAGGTTTCATGTTGATCCATGTACTGCATTTTACCGTTGCAACCAAACAACCTGCTATGACTGCAGCTGCCCTAGCCGCGACAGTTCAACAAAAGAAAGGGTCTCGAACTGCACAAATTGCAGAACTTGCTGCGCTGATTATCAATATTATCCGTACGCAGTTTGTCGCTATTCTCGGCAATATTTCCATTGCAATCCCGGTTGCAGCATTGATCACCATGATGTGGCCATTGATTTTGGGTGAACAATTACTCAATCACAGTAAAGCAACATATTTACTTCATAGTTTAAATCCTTTTACATCCCTAGCAGTACCACATGCAGCTATTGCAGGTGTATGTCTATTTTTATCTGGTTTAATCGCAGGTTACTTCGACAACATGGCAGTGTATCGTAAAGTCGGACCTCGCTTAAAAGCACATCATCGCTTAAAAAACTGGCTAGGTGCTGACAGACTGGAAAAGTTTGCAAACTATATTGAACGTAATTTAGGCGCACTAGCCGGGAATTTCCTGTTCGGAATCATGCTAGGCAGCATGGGGACAATTGGTTTTATTCTTGGTCTGCCTTTAGATATTCGCCATATTGCCTTTGCTTCAGCAAACTTTATGCAGGGCCTATTGAGTATCAATGGCACGCCTGAAATAGGGCTCATTATTGTTTCATTCCTTGGTGTATTATTAATTGGTTTGACCAACTTATTTGTCAGCTTTAGTCTCACTATTATTGTGGCATTACGCGCACGACGTGTTCGTTTTGAACAATGGAAACCTCTGGCAAAATTAGTATTTACTCACTTTGTTACACGACCAATGGACTTTTTCTGGCCCCCAAAACAACCTTTAGAGGTCGAAGATCCAATTTCACCAAAGAAATCTTCTCATTAGATATTTGTGTTATTTTTTGTGCTAAAAATAAGATGCACATTGTAATGAAATTACTATAAATTATGCTTTTACACTGACTTGAAAAAAAGTGTACTGGCGAGTACACTTTGACGCATTCATGCAATAAATGTATGCCACTATAATATAACTTAGGTTATTTTATATGCCTTACTTACTGATTTTAATAGGTTGTTTAGGAATAACGATAAGTAGTATAGGAATCTATATTCCAACGATACAACAGCTCGATCTCACTGCTGTTTCATGGATGAGTCAACACCGCAATCCCCTCATAGATGGAATTGCGGTTTTATTGTCTCATGTTGGCGGTTTACCGATCATGCTGATGTGCGTGGCGATTTGGACCTTACAGCAATGGCGATTAAAACAATATGCTAACTGTCTATTTATCTCACTTGGTCTCGTTGGTGGTGCCTGTCTTGGCTGGTTACTCAAATATGCTTTCGACCGACCTCGTCCAAATGCAATTTATCAAATCGTTGAAACTTATGGAGCCGCATTTCCAAGCGCACATAGTCTCTATGCAGCAGTGATTGCTGGTTTGATGATCATGATCTTTCGAAACCATCATCAAAGTAGAATCATTTTTGTCGCTGCCTGTATATGGTTTGTTGGCATGGGTTTTTCACGGGTTTATCTCGGTGCTCATTACCCGACAGATGTTGTTGCAGGTTGGAGTATTGCGTTGATATGGCTGACTATACTGTGGTTAGTCCTATCACAACGGATAGCAAAGCAAACAATTATTTTTAGAGAAAAATCTAACGAGGTGGAATAATGATGTCGGCAAAGCTTTGGGCCCCTGCCCTCACTGCTTGTGCTCTTGCAACAAGTATTGCACTTGTGGGTTGTAGCAAAGATCCAAAAGATGCAGAGCAAGCCGCTGCACAACAGCAAATGCCGCCAACTGAAGTTGGTGTCATCGTTGCTCAACCACAAAGTGTTGAACAAACTGTCGAGCTTTCGGGTCGAACTTCAGCCTATCAAATTTCTGAAGTACGTCCGCAAGCAAGCGGTGTGATTTTAAAGCGTCTGTTTGCTGAAGGTAGTTTTGTGCGTGAAGGACAACCTCTGTACGAAATTGATGCAAATACCAACCGTGCGAACTTAGACAGTGCAAAAGCAGCCTTAGTTCGTCAAAAAGCCAATCTCAATGCGCTTCAAGTTAAAGCTGACCGTTATCGCCAACTTGTCGGTATCAATGCTGTGTCTAAGCAAGAATTTGATGATCTACAAGCACAAGTTAAATTGGCACAAGCAGATGTTGCAGCTTCAGAAGCAGCGGTGAAAAATGCGCAGATTAACTTAGGTTATTCTACTGTTCGCTCACCCATTTCAGGGCAATCAGGTCGCTCTAGTGTGACTGCAGGTGCATTGGTAACGGCTAATCAACCTGAAGCATTGGTAACAATCCAACAGCTTGATCCAATCTATGTCGATATCAACCAATCAAGTGCTGAGCTTCTTCGTTTACGTCAACAGTTGAGTCAAGGCAGCATCGACCGCAGCAACAATACTAAAGTTCGTTTAAAACTTGAAGATGGCAGCATCTACCCTATTGAAGGTAATCTTGCATTCTCTGATGCAAGTGTAAATCCAGAAACAGGGACAGTTACCCTACGTGCTGTGTTCTCAAATCCGAATCAATTATTATTGCCAGGAATGTTCACTAATGCTCAAATTGTGCAAGGTGTAATTCCTAATGCGATTTTAGTGCCTCAAGCGGCTGTGACCCGTACACCAACAGGTCAAGCGACTGCGATGATCGTGAATGCGAAAGGTGCAGTTGAAGTACGTCCAATTGAGACTGCAGGTGTGCAAGGTAAAGATTGGATTGTGACCAAAGGTCTAAATACAGGTGACAAGGTCATTGTAGATGGTGTGGCGAAAGTTAAACCTGAACAACAAGTTGTAGCTAAACCTTATCAACCTCAAGCTGCAGCACCTCAAGCCGGCAAAGATGGTCAACAAGCAAAGCCAGCAGCTCAATCTGAACAAAAAGCTACTTCAAATGCATAAGGAGTAGACTGAATGGCTCACTTTTTTATCCATCGCCCAATTTTCGCTTGGGTGATTGCATTGGTCATCATGTTGGCGGGTATTTTATCCCTCACCAAGATGCCAATTGCGCAATACCCAACGATTGCACCACCAACGGTATCGATTTCTGCAACATATCCGGGTGCATCTGCTGAAACTGTAGAAAACACAGTAACGCAAATTATTGAACAACAAATGAATGGCTTGGATGGGTTACGTTACATCTCATCTAACAGTGCTGGTAATGGACAAGCTTCCATTACTCTAAACTTTGAACAAGGTATCGATCCTGATATTGCACAGGTACAAGTTCAAAATAAACTTCAATCAGCGACTGCACTTTTGCCTGAAGACGTACAACGTCAAGGTTTAAAAGTTACTAAGTCTGGCGCAAGCTTCTTACAAGTTATTGCGTTTTATTCTGAGTCAGATGCATTAGATGCAAATGACATTAAAGACTATGTAAACTCAAATATCTCTGAACCACTTAGCCGTGTGACTGGTGTGGGTGAAGTGCAAGTATTTGGTGGTTCATATGCTATGCGAATTTGGATGGACCCATCCAAAATGGCCAACCTGCAAGTTACACCGAGTGATATTGCAAATGCATTAAGAACTCAGAATGCGCAAGTGGCGGTAGGTCAGTTAGGTGGTGCACCTTCTGTACAAGGTCAAGTTTTAAATGCGACTGTAACTGCTCAAAGTCTTTTACAAACACCTGAACAATTTTCAAATATTTTCCTTAAGAACTCACCAAATGGTGCACAAGTTCGTTTAGGTGATGTCGCTAAAATTGAATTAGGTGCAGATAATTATGCATTTGACTCTAAATTTAATGGTCAACCTGCAGGTGGTGTAGCGATTCGTTTGGCAACGGGTGCAAACGCATTAGATACAGCCCAAGCGATTGAAGATCGTTTAAAAGAATTACGTCCAAATTACCCAACAGGTATGGTGGACAAACTTGCATTTGATACAACACCATTTATTGAGCTCTCAATTAAAAGTGTTGTGAAAACCTTAATTGAAGCAATTATCCTCGTATTCTTGGTCATGTTCTTGTTCCTACAAAACTGGCGTGCAACCATTATTCCAACAATGGCTGTTCCAGTGGTTGTATTGGGTACATTTGCTGTGATCAACATGTTCGGATTCTCGATTAACACATTAACCATGTTCGCTATGGTTCTCGCCATTGGTCTACTGGTGGATGATGCGATTGTCGTCGTAGAAAACGTTGAACGTGTGATGGCAGAAGAGCACCTTGAACCTGTGGAAGCGACTGAAAAGTCGATGGGACAGATCTCTGGTGCATTGATTGGTATTACCTCTGTCTTAACTGCAGTATTCGTACCTATGGCATTCATGGGGGGTACGACAGGTGTAATTTATCGTCAGTTCTCTATCACGCTCGTTACAGCAATGATTCTTTCATTGATTGTTGCATTAACCTTTACCCCTGCATTGTGTGCGACCATGTTGAAAAAACATGATGCCAACAAACCTCAAAGCAATAACATTTTTGCCCGTTTCTTCCGTTGGTTTAACAATGGTTTTGACAAAATTTCGGTGAAATATCAAAACGGCGTAAACCGTTTAACACATGCCAAGCTATTTGCAGGATTGGTCTATGGTGTTGTGATTGCTGTGATGGGCTGGTTATTTGTCAACCTTCCTTCTTCATTCTTACCAGATGAAGACCAAGGTGTGGTGATGACACTCGTTCAGCTACCACCAAATGCAACGCTTGAACGCACTGGCAAAACAATTGATCAAATGACAGGCTTCTTCCTCAACAACGAGAAAGAACATGTTGAATCTGTATTTAGTGTTGCTGGTTTCTCGTTCACGGGTATTGGTCAAAATGCGGGTCTTGCCTTCATTAAGTTGAAAGACTGGAAAGACCGTACCTCTCCTGAATCTCAGGTCGGTGCAATTATCCAACGTGGTATGGCACTGAATATGATTGTGAAAGATGCCAGCTATATCATGCCTCTTCAACTTCCAGCAATGCCGGAGTTGGGCGTGAGTGCAGGCTTTAACCTACAGTTAAAAGCAGCTGCAGGTCAAAGTCACGAGCAATTATTAGCAGCACGTAATGCTGTACTCGGCTTAGCTTCTCAAGATCAGCGCTTAACAGGTGTTCGTCCTAACGGACAAGAAGATACGCCTCAATATCGTGTCATCGTCGATCATGCTCAAGCAGGTGCTATGGGAGTCAGCATTGCTGAAATCAATAGTACGATGGGTATGGCATGGGGTGGTTCATACATTAATGACTTCATCGATCGTGGTCGTGTGAAAAAAGTGTATGTCCAAGGTGAAGCGAGCTCTCGTATGATGCCTGAAGACTTAGACAAGTGGTATGTCCGCAATAACCAAGGTACGATGGTTCCATTCTCAGCGTTCGCAACAGGCGAATGGACTTATGGTTCACCACGTTTAGAGCGTTATAACGGCGTTTCTTCCATGAACATTACAGGCACTCCAGCTCCAGGTGTGAGTTCGGGTGATGCAATGGCAGCGGTTGAAGAAATCATTGCTAAGCTTCCTTCAATGGGCTTACAAGGCTTCGATTACGAATGGACTGGTTTATCTCTTGAAGAACGTGAGTCTGGCGCACAAGCACCATTCCTTTATGCTCTTTCGTTATTGATTGTCTTCCTCTGCTTGGCAGCCTTATATGAAAGTTGGTCTATCCCATTCTCTGTACTCATGGTTGTGCCATTGGGTATTGTTGGTGCACTTGCCTTAACATTCTTGGGAATGATTATTTTGAAAGATCCAAACCTTTCAAATAACATCTACTTCCAAGTGGCGATTATTGCCGTGATTGGTTTGTCCGCGAAGAATGCGATCTTGATTGTAGAATTTGCGAAAGAGCTTCAAGATCAAGGTGAAGAACTCTTCGAAGCAACCTTGCATGCCGCGAAAATGCGTTTGCGTCCAATCATTATGACCACATTGGCTTTCGGTTTTGGTGTTCTTCCTCTAGCTCTCGCTTCTGGCGCAGGTGCAGGAAGTCAACATTCCGTGGGTTATGGTGTACTTGGTGGTGTAATCAGCTCAACACTTTTAGGGATCTTCTTTATTCCAGTGTTCTATGTATGGATCCGAAGTATCTTTAAAACAAAACCAAAACAAAATAAACAGGAGCAAATTTCGTGATGCAAAACGTATGGTCTATTACAGGTCGTAGCATTGCGGTATCTGCAATTGCGCTTGCTTTGACAGCATGTCAAAGCATGCGTGGTCCAGAACCGGTCACTCAAGCCAATATTCCAGGAAGTTATCTTGGCAATGCTTCTGGTCCATCTATTGCGGAGCAAGGTTATAAGGATTTTTTTGTAGATCAACGCTTAATCCAAGTTTTGGATTTAGCCTTGGCAAATAACCGTGATCTTCGTAAAGCGACGCTAAATATCGAATTAGCACGTCAACAATTTCAAATCAGCCAAAACAATCAATTGCCTACGATTGGTGCAAGTGGTAGTGTTTTACGACAAGACACGGTCAATTCGCCAAGCCCAGTAACAACCTATAATGTAGGTTTAGGTTTAACGGCTTATGAAATTGATTTTTGGGGTCGTGTTAGAAGCTTGAAAGACAATGCCCTAGACACTTATCTTTCAACTGCAAGCGCACGTGATGCCACTCAAATTGCCTTGATTAGCCAAACAGCTCAAGCTTGGTTGGCTTACTCATATGCGCAAGCGAATCTTAAGCTCGCTGAACAGACGCTAAAAGCTCAACTTGAATCTTACAATCTCAACAAAAAACGTTTTGATGTAGGAATCGACAGTGAAGTTCCGCTTCGTCAGGCTCAAGTTTCTGTTGAGACGGCACGTGGTGATGTTGCTGAATACAAGACTCAAATTGCACAAGCGGTTAATGCGTTAAACCTCCTTGTAGGTCAACCACTACCTGACAATTTATTGCCTAAAGAGAGAATCACACGTGTGACATCAACCACTGCTTTTGCGGCTGGTTTGCCAAGTGATCTACTCAACAACCGTCCAGATGTTAAAGCGGCTGAATATCAGCTAAGTGCGGCTGGTGCGAATATCGGTGCTGCAAAAGCGCGTTTATTCCCAACCATTAGCCTCACAGGTTCAGCAGGTTATGCATCAACAGACTTAAGTGATTTATTCAAGTCTGGCGCTTTTGTTTGGTCTGTTGGTCCTAGTCTAGATATACCAATCTTTGACTGGGGTACACGTCGTGCCAATATTAAGGTCTCTGAAACACAGCAACAGATCGCATTGTCTGATTATGAAAAATCAATTCAATCTGCGTTCCGTGAAGTGAATGATGCTTTGGCAGTGCGTCAAAATATCGGTGAACGTTTAACTGCACAACGCCGTTTAGTTGATGCGACCAATACAACCTACAAACTCTCAAATGCCCGCTTCCGCGCTGGTATTGACAGTTTCTTAACTGTATTAGATGCGCAACGTACATCGTATAGTGCTGAGCAAGGTTTATTGCTGCTTGAACAAGCGAACCTTAACAACCAAATCGAGCTCTATAAATCACTCGGTGGTGGCTTAAAAACTAATACTACGGATCAAGTGATTTATCAGCCTTCAAGCTCAGATTTAAAATACGACAAGAAGTAATTTTTTGTTTGAATAAAGCTCACTTCGGTGGGCTTTTTTATTGTCCCAAATACTGATATTTTGTCATTAATTATCCTTTTTATAACGACTTCAATCACATGCTGTTAAGTAATTTAGAATCTGTACCTGGTCATCAAATTCAACAACAATTTGACGTGGTATATGGTAGTACCGTCAGAAGTAAACACGTTGGACGTGATTTACTCGCAGGACTTAAGAATATCGTCGGTGGAGAACTTACCGCATACACGGAATTACTTGAAGAGTCTCGTCAAGAAGCAATGAACCGTATGATTGATAAAGCGCGTGGCTTAGGGGCGAATGCGATTGTCGGAATTCGTTTCTCGACTTCCAATATTACCCAAGGTGCTTCCGAATTATTTGTTTATGGCACAGCTGTGTATGTCACACCGAATGCACCTAAAATTCCTGATCCATTCACCTCTTAAGGATTCGTTATGGATGGTATCATTTTTCAGGTGGTTATCTTTCTCATCCTATTTTGTATTGGATTTGGATTTGGTCGCTATAATGAACAAAAGCATCTTAAGCAACTTGATGAACAAGAAGCGCGCTTAGCTTATATCAAGTTAGATAGTCAGCGTTTTAAAACTTCTGAAAACCATGGACAAATGATCAGCAGTAATGTTGTGATTTCGCATGATTATTTTAAGTTTGTACTTGCGCAAATCCAAAATTTCTTTGGTGGACGCTTACGCAGTTATGAAAGTATTGTTGAACGTGCAAGACGTGAAGCTATTGTTAGACTTAAACTTGAAGCTGAAAAAATGGGCGCAACTGAAATCTTAGGGTTAAGACTCAGCACCACAGATTTAGGACTTCAAGGTGGAATGGTTGAAGTATTCGCTTACGGAACTGCTATACAAAAGAGAGACTAAAAGTCTCTCTTTTTCTTTACAGGTATGTAGTAGTCACTCAAGCCCTATACTTTATTTGAGGAGTCTTCAAACCCCTTATCGCTCGCATGATCATTGAGATAGAAAACCAAACATAGTTGATAAAATTTTTCTCATCGATATGCGGGTCACGATCATTAAAAATTACTTTACTTTCATTTTTCGGATCATTCGATACAGTATTGCTGGTGATAACCGTGAAATAAAGACGCCTAATTTTTCTTTTGCCCCACCCACGACAATATACTCATCCCCTTTCAATAATGCCTGTACGGTTTGTTTAGCAAATTCCTCTGCTTCTAAACCATTTTCAATGGCCTCATCTTGATAACCTTGGGGCTTTCCCTCACCGTTTAAAGCGTTAAAGGATACATTGGTTTTCACAAATCCTGGGAAAATTACCGAGACACCCACACCATCTTGCTCAATTTCAGCACGTAAGCTATTCGCCCACATATGAATCGCACCTTTGGCTGCCGAATAAGTCGCACGATATTGTGTGCCCAATAACCCAGCGACACTTGAGATAAAGGCAATTCGTCCTGACTTTTGTTGCTGAAAAGTCGGCAAAACCGTTTTGGTTAAAAAGACTTGAGAGAAATAGTCAACTTCCATGATCGCACGTTCAGTTTGCATGGTCGTGTCTTTAATTAATGCACGTTGTGATAGACCTGCATTATTGATTAACCAATCAATACGTCCTTTTTGTTGGAGAACTTGTTCATAAGCATGACGAACTTGTGATTCATCTGTGATATCCGCTTTAATGGAAATATGTCGTTCTGGGTGTGCCAAAGACTGCCTTACCGTTTCCAGCTCTTCAAAACGACGAGCCGTCAAAATAACCTGTGCCCCTAAACTGGCACATTCAGCAGCCAACGCTTTACCAAGACCCGATGATGCACCTGTAATCCACACCACTTTCTGATCAAGCTGTTCCAACTTTGCCATTCCCTTTATCCTTATGGTTTAAGCATTTAATTTTGCTTTTTGCTGTCCTTCATTATCAAGAAAAACCAGAAAATGGTCAAAGTACTTCACGATACTTTGTGCATCATGAATTTTGCTTAAATTTTCAAATCGCTTATACCCTAATCCTGTGGTCAGACTGATCACACCATTTAAGGTTTTATCCACCACCATATTAAATTTCAGCATTTTTTTAGGTTCACGAATTAAGCTCGTAACGCCTTGATCAACCACTTTAGTGAAGGCTTTTAAGCCGGGAGCAACATATTGATTTTGACCTTCACGCATACGTTCTGCACAGCCCAGTAGCTCATTCACAATAACTTTTTCAACTGGGTATGAAATATAGTATTTTCCATCTTGTTCATACATCAAACTTTGTACATGATTCACCATAGGCATTAAGCGATCATTACCAAAAAATGATACCGACCAAGGCATGTATTTCAAGATTGCATCTTGCACTTGTTTCAATACTTTTGCTGAGTCTTGATCCTTTGCATTAGAATCTTTGACCAGTGTGCCAAAGGCTTGATCAATAATCTCACAAGCAATTTTGGACAGATTATCTCCAAGAATTTTAGCTTGCGCTTCACGATCTCCTGCATTGAGTTTTTGGTGAATGGTTTGATATTGCTGATAAGTTTCAGGTTGTAAGCGCAAAGAAATAGTATAGGTCATGCGATTGTTATCCTTTATTGTCAGGCCGATTCCGCGAGTTGACGCTGGCTTTAGTGTTATTCAAAATCAATTACTGTTCGATTGTGTGGGATTTGAAACGAGAATGCATTTGCTTAACGTGCCTCTCCATGCATTTTTTTTGCTACAATAGATGCAATTTTTTATCTACTTTTGATCTGTTCGAACTATGACTGATTCAGCGCAAAATATTGCTACAACCTACGATCCGACCGAGATCGAGAAAAAATGGTACCAAACTTGGGAAGAACGCGGTTACTTTAAGCCGTCTGAAAAAGGCGAGTCTTTCTGTATCATGATTCCGCCACCAAACGTCACTGGTAGCTTGCACATGGGTCATGGTTTTAACAATGCCATCATGGACGCTTTGACACGTCATAAACGTATGTCTGGCTTCAACACCCTATGGCAACCAGGTACGGATCATGCAGGTATCGCAACGCAGATGGTTGTAGAGCGTCAGTTGGGTGCCGAAGGCATTAGCCGTCATGATCTTGGTCGTGAAAAGTTCATCGAAAAAGTATGGGAATGGAAAGAACAGTCTGGCGGTAACATTACCCGTCAAATTCGTCGTTTAGGTTCTTCTGTCGACTGGTCACGTGAACGCTTCACCATGGATGAAGGTTTATCAAACGCAGTGAAAGAAGTGTTTGTAAAACTTCACGAAGAAGGCTTGATTTACCGTGGTAAACGCCTTGTAAACTGGGATCCAAAATTACAAACTGCCCTTTCTGATTTAGAAGTTGAGTCTGATAAAGAAGAACAAGGTTCGCTTTGGCACTTCAAATATTTCTTTGAAGATAAGTCACTTCGCACGCACGATGGTAAAGATCACATTGTTGTGGCAACCACTCGTCCTGAAACTTTGTTGGGTGATACAGCTGTTGCAGTTGCACTTGATGATGAACGTTACGCACACCTTGTAGGTCAAAACATCATCCTACCAATCACAGGTCGTGCTGTTCCTATCGTTAAAGACGAATATGTAGACAAAGAATTCGGTACAGGCTGTGTAAAAATCACCCCTGCGCATGACTTCAATGACTATGAAGTGGGTAAACGTTGCGAATTGCCAATCATCAACATCTTCAACAAAAATGCTGAAGTGTTGGCTGAGTTTGAATATATCGCAAAAGCGGGTGAGCAAATTTCTAAAACCATTCCTGCGCCTGCAGACTACATTGGTTTAGAGCGTTTTGAAGCACGTAAAAAGTTAGTTGAACAAGCGGAAACTGAAGGTTGGTTAGATCAAATTCAACCATATACATTGAAGCCACCTCGTGGTGACCGTTCAGGTGTAATTGTTGAACCGTTATTAACAGACCAATGGTACGTGAAGATTGCCCCACTTGCGAAACCTGCAATTGAAGCGGTTCAAGATGGTCGTATTAAGTTCGTGCCTGAGCAATACAGCAACATGTACATGGCGTGGATGAACAACATTCAAGACTGGTGTATCTCTCGTCAATTGTGGTGGGGTCACCGTATCCCTGCTTGGTACGATGCAGAAGGCAATGTATATGTAGGTCGTAACGAAGATGAAGTTCGTACGAAAAACAACATCCCTGCAGATGTTCAACTAGATCAAGACGAAGACGTATTGGATACATGGTTCTCATCTGGGCTTTGGACATTCTCAACTTTAGGTTGGACGGGTGACGAAGCGAAAGATAAAGAAAACTACTTCTTAAATACCTTCCACCCGACTGATGTGTTGGTCACAGGTTTTGACATCATCTTCTTCTGGGTTGCCCGTATGATTATGCTTACGATGCACTTCATGAAAAATGAAGATGGTACACCTCAAGTGCCGTTCAAAACTGTGTATGTACACGGTTTGGTACGTGATGGCGAAGGTCAGAAGATGTCTAAATCTAAGGGTAATGTACTTGACCCACTCGATTTGATTGACGGTGTTGATCTTGAAACTTTAGTACAAAAACGTACAACAGGTTTGATGAACCCGAAACAAGCAGCGAAGATTGAAAAATCAACCCGTAAAGAATTCCCAGAAGGTATTCAATCTTACGGTACAGACGCAGTTCGTTTTACATTCTGTGCGCTTGCAAATACGGGTCGTGACATCAAGTTCGATATGAAACGTGTTGAAGGTTACCGCAACTTTGCCAACAAAATCTGGAACGCAACACGTTTCGTGATGATGAACTGCGAAGAGCAAGTGATTGGTCAGGAAGTTCGCCAAGACCTTTGGGAATTGCCTGAACAGTGGATCGTGAGCCGTCTGCAAAAAGCTGAACAAGCGGTGCAAACTGCATTTGCAACGTATCGTTTGGACTTGGCTGCACAAGCGATTTACGAGTTCATTTGGAATGAATACTGTGACTGGTATGTAGAGCTGACGAAACCTGTTCTGAATGATGAAAACGTATCGGTTGAGCGTAAAGCTGAAGTGCGTCGTGTGCTTCTTTCTGTGATGGAAGCGTCTTTACGTTTGGCACATCCGTTGATGCCGTACCTTACAGAAGAAATCTGGCAAACACTTGCGCCAAAACTGAACATTTCTGGCGAAACGATTATGCTTGCACAGTACCCTGTTGCTGACCAAGCGTTGATTAACGAACAAGCTGAAGCAGATATGCAATGGCTTCAAGGTTTGATTGGTGCGGTACGTAACATCCGTGGTGAGATGGGTCTAGGTAATGCGCGCTTGTTGCCTGTTCTGCTTCAAAACACAACGGATGCGGAAAAAGCACAGATTGCTCGTATTGAACCGTTGTTTAAAGCATTGGCGAAAGTTGAAAGCATTACTTTCCTTGCTGATGCTGAACAACCACCATTGTCTTCATCAAGCGTTGTAGGTCATGTATCTGTATTCGTTCCAATGAAGGGTTTAATTGACCCTAAAGCGGAATTGGGTCGTCTACAAAAGGACTTAGACAAGGTTCAAAAACAGCATGACCAAATTGCAACTAAACTTTCTAATGAAGGTTTTGTGGCAAAAGCACCTGCTGCTGTGGTTGAAGGCGAGAAAGTAAAACTTGCTGAGTTTGCTGACCAGTTAGCGAAGATTAAAGCGAATATGGAGCAGATTGCAGCGCTTTAATGTTGTAGTTTGATTCAAAAAATCCCCTCTTAATGAGGGGATTTTTTATTCATTAAAGTTGCTTATTAAGCTTATTGTTAAAATATCCGATGTGGGTACTTCACTATTTTTTTGCCACTTTAATGCAGTTAGTAATTGCTCTGAAATATGATTATTAGCCCACTCATGACCTTCTAAGGCATCTAAAAAATAAATTAAATCCGATATGAAATAATAGCTATTTTCAACATACTCTTCATCTAGTTCTTTTTTATTTGGTAACCACCCTGTATGTACAATTTTGTTCCTATTCTCAATTAATTTCTGCAAGGGATTATTAAAAACTTTTTTTACATTATCCCAATATTCTTTATTGTTCCCTTCTAAAAAAGGATGTAGCTCCAACAGATATTTACTGAACAATTTTTGAATCGGTGGACTTGGCATATTATCCAACAACCAATAGCTTTTTGGTAATACTCTTCCAATATGCTGTTTAATCGCAATTTCCAAACTTGCTACCATTAAAACAAACGAGCTTCTTAGACTATCTTTCCTAACATTATAAGCTTCCTTAAGTAACTCATGAGCTAATGGTATTTCAAACTGCTGATTATAAAAAATTTGAAAATTATCAACATGATTATCAGCCCAATATACCCCATTACATTTTCCAGTAATAGAACCACCGTCTTCTTTCAATGGAATTAAATGATATAATTTTTCTTCATTTCTAGTTTTCCAAAATAAACTTAAACTAATTTCTTTTATAAATTGACTATTTAAATTTTGATACCAAATTAATGACTGCAAAAATCTTTTTAATTTTTTTTTGATTTCAGAATCAACACTTAAGCATAATTCTTCAACTTTGTAAGGAAGATGATTTAAATCAATAAATTTGTCATGTTGCAAATCACCATTAGCGTTAATATATAAATTATCAAATTTATCAATTAGAGGAAGATTAATTGATGTATCTAAATGCATTAAATATTTATTTTCGTAGATAAAACTATCAATAAATTTATAAATATCAGCATCCACATTGACATCATGAACTACTCTTATGACAGGTGCTCGAGGATTTTCATCATTATCTTTAAAGGATAGTATATAATTGTCACCTAAATCAAAATCCTGATTCTTAAATTTAGAAAAAAAGCCTAATGGTGATTTCAACTCTCCTTGAAAAGCAACAATCATTTAACAATACTCCATTAAATATTATTTGAAAAAATTCTTGGTTAGAATTTAAAAATTTACCACAAATTTTTAAATAGCTATCCTTAATTTCAACCTCACCTCGATCCTATCCAAAGGGAGAAGGAGCTTTCATTATTCATTTACTTTTAGTTCAAAACATATATTCCATAAATGATCTAAAACTACATCAGTCCGCTCCAACACATCATAATTCCAATACCGAACAACCGTTAAACCTAAAGCTGCTAAAAACTTCGTCCGTTCAGCATCATATTCTTGTATCTCATCCGTTCCATGCTGACCACCATCCAACTCAATCACCAAACCAATTTCATGACAGTAAAAATCCACAATATAAGGTTTAATCACATGCTGACGACGAAATTTAAGATTCATAAATCGCTTAGCTCGTAGAATTTGCCACATCAAATGTTCTGCATCAGTGGCGGTGTGGCGCATGGATTTAGCGAAGATGAGTAATTGACGATCGAGCTTCTTGTTCATGTTGGATTTAATTTTTTATTATTTTCTCTAGATTATCAAACTTTGTAACCTCTCCCTAGCCCTCTCCTACAAGGAGAGGGAACGTTCATTATTAAATTACTTGATGATATCTAACCAGATGCAACTCCCTCTCCCTATGGGAGAGGGTTGGGGTGAGGGAAATTACGGAGAGGCTCTTCTAAAAAAAATCACAAAACCTGATGCTCCAATAACATCTCCAACCCACGCTCTTTCCCCATATACATCAACCTTTGTTTTTCCGCTTTTAACTGCTGTTTCACCGCAGACACATCCGCATCAATCTGCTTATATAAGTCCTTAATATTCAATTGCCCTTTTGACTTTTTCACGCCAATTTTGGCTTTGTTTGACCACACAAGCGAGTCAATCAATTCCTGAATCTGCTGTTTTAAAGCTTGGCTTTGCGCTTCTAAAGCCTGTTGGTAAAACTTGACTTGCTCAATACTTAAACCCTTATTTGAACCATGTTTACTTTGCTCAACTTCAAGCTGAAGTTTCAATAAATAGAACAAATCTTCCTGTTCATAGGCTTCATTAGCACGCTGTAACAGCTCGGTCTTTTCCGCTTTTTTCGACTCATCAGGCTCACGGTCAGGGTGAATAATCGAGGCAATCTTTAAATATACGGTTTTTAGCGATTGATTCACTAACTTTTCTGCTTCGGCTTGTTTATCTTGCTGCCGTTTAAGTTTGGCTTGCTGCCTTGCTTGTTGATACTGCGCTTTGTCCCATAACGAATCGTCATCAATCGTTGAATCATTTTGTTCAACATGAGCATCTGGTGCTTGACTAGATTCGAAGTTGTTCTTTTTATCTTGCTTATTTCGTGGTTGAGCAAACACCTGTTCGAAATAAATATGTAATTTTTCAACTGTCTCAAGTTGAGTTTCATTGAGCATATTTGATTTGCTCAACATTTGGGTCAAACTAAAACACTTCTCTTCTACAACCTTTTGAGACGACTTATTTAAATCAATTTGACTTAGGCTATTCCATAGACTTTGTAATTGCTGAAACAGCACTTGATAAACATCACGATAGACAGGAATAAGTTTCTTCTGCGTGTAGGCACGAATTTCTTCTTGCGCGTGTTGCCATGCGGATAATTGTAATTTTTGTTGTTCAATCTGATCAATCAAAATCCTCAACTTATGATCTTGAGGAACTTGAACAAGTTGTGCAAAAGAACTGGTTTGAATTTTGAATGAAGTCACGTTAGGTGCTTAGTCCAATGAGAGAATACTGAGTTTAGCAAAATGTGGATGCTTTATTTTAAGCATCAATCACAGTTTGATTTCGACCATTGGCTTTTGCTTGATAAAGATGTCGATCTGCTCGTTTAAGAATGGTATAAGCATCAGCATCATTGAGATCAATCACACTAACTCCAATACTGACAGTCAAAGTTTTCTCTACCAAAATAACAGCTTGTTCCACCATTGTACGAATTTTCTCTGCCAAAACTTGCGCACCCATCAGATGTGTTGCAGGCAATAAAATTACAAATTCTTCACCACCATAACGTGCCACAAAATCGGTTTCACGCGTTGCTTGATCAAGGATTTTTGCTACTTGTTGTAACACTTGATCCCCTTGATCATGACCATATTGATCGTTGACTTGCTTAAAATAATCGACATCCAATATAAGTGCTGCATAGCCAATTTGATTTCTTTTATGTTGAGCAAACCAGTATTCAAGTTGTTCGTTTAAAGCACGGCGATTGTGTAAACCTGTTAATGCGTCATGTCGTGACAATCGAATCAACTCAAGATTAGCCAATTCAAGTGCTCGAGTACGCTCTTGAACCTTCCGCTCTAGTGATTGGTTAGCATCAAGTAATTGTTGTTTTTGTTCCAATAAGGTTTGCGTCATGCTTTGTAGAGAATGTGATAATCCTTGGATTTCACGGATGCTGCTTTGACTATGAAATGCCGTATGCACGTCTCCCTGTTCGACCGCATAAGCCGATTTAGCTAAAGCCTCAATGGGTCTGCTCAATTTATTGGCAAGTTGATAAATCACATAAAAGATAAACAGCGAGACGAATAAACCAATCAGAAAGATTTTGAACTGCAAATCACGCATATCAGCCAAAGCAATCGCCAAAGGTTGACGAATAACCACATGCCAACCAATATCACTTTTAGTCTCGGACTCCACCGCAATATTTGCGGTTAAGAAATCCTGTCCTTCATTCCAATCATCAATATAATAAAGTGCATCGTTGACTTTAAGTTGAGGTGGCTTGACTCGTCCAATACTTTTAAATGGATACAGCAGTTCACCCTGTTTGTTTAAGATAAAGACTTCTATGCCACGCTGAGATGCTGTTTGAGATAATGCTTTATTGAGAATATGACGTGCCCACTCCCAATCTGCATGTGCAGCTAACACTCCTTTTAATTTTTGAGTATTTGGATCATAGATTGGTGTTGCGAAATCAATAAAACGCATCGGCTCATGAGGATTTAAAGCTTGAATTTTTTTTGCCAATAACACAGCTTCATGCACATCACCTAAGTATGTACCCTGTAAACCTGCCTTAAACCATGGCCGTGAAGAAACGTTTTCACCTTCAAGAATACCATCCGCAGCAATTTGAACATTACCGTTTAAATCTGTTACCCCCATCCAAGCATAATAGACATACGCATTTTTGACTTGTTCCAAGCGTGTACGAACACGTGGATCATCTAGGCTTGCTTCTGAAAAGAATGGAGATTGGCTGAGCAGCACCATTTCGCGCTCGCGTTCGGCAAGAGAAGCTGCCAAGGCATTACTGATATTTTTTGCTGCGACATGTAGGGTCTGTCCACTGGCTTTAGCCAAGTGCTGAGATGCGATATTTCCAATATACAGCGATACGCATATCCCAAGGATAATGGTTAATCCAGCAAATATGAACAGAACGCGATTACGGAATGAATCCAAAATACACCTTAACTCTTGGTTAAACACCGAAACATGCAACCATAAGAATATAACAGAATATTACAAATACATAACAAACATTTCGGATCATTGTAATGAATAAAAAATGCCAACCTTATCTCATATATTCAAAATCCTGATTAACATTAACAACTGTAATTCCACTCCCTATCTTTTAAACAACATGATTTAATATTCAAGTCACGCACCACATCTACATAAAGTCATAATAATTCGACAATAATTCTGTATTTCTTTTTTTTGGCGCTTGATAGCTTAAGTAGAATCACCTAGAAAATTGAGGAACAAATGGATTTTGCTTCTATCTTTTTTTACGACACCACATGGGTATTTGTTTTCGAAATTTTAATCCGATGTGTGGTGATGTATTTACTCATCATTCTTTTTCTTCGTTTGACTGGCAAGCGAGGGGTTAGACAACTCTCCATCTTTGAAGTTGCCATTATTCTTTGTCTTGGATCAATTGCTGGAGATCCAATGTTTACGGAGGATTTACCCTTAATTCAAGCCGTAGTCGTCATGAGTGTGATCATCTTGCTTTACCGCACCACAACGTGGTTAATGATGAAATATCAGCCTTTCGAAGACTTAGTCGAAGGTAAATCCTGTTACATCGTAAAAGATGGCATGCTCGTCCTTGAAGCATTCAAGCGAGGTAATATGTCGCATGATGAGTTCTTTTCGGAAATGCGTCGTCAATCCGTTGAGCATTTAGGTCAAATTCGAGTCGGTCTATTAGAGTCCGATGGGAATTTCAGTATTTTGTTTTATCCCGATGAGCAAGTTAAATATGGCTTACCAATTTTTCCAGATCAAGCTCAATCAATATACAAGGTAAAACCTAGCGTAATATATGCGTGTACACATTGCGGATTCTGTACTGAACTTCAACAACCACTTCAAGATTGTCCGCGCTGTTCTTGCCAAGATTGGACACAAGCAATCAACAGTCTAAGAATTGGTTAGCAGATGAATAATCTACAGTCTGTTGGGACGAAGCAGATTATTCATCCTCAGCGCTGACTCAATCGAACATAGGTGGTTGAGATTAATCCAAGACTTTCACCACAATTTTACCAATGTGATCACCTGCATCCATTGCCAAATGAGCCACTTGAATCTCATCAAAATTAAAAGTTTTATAGATCATCGGTAGACATTCACCTTTTGCCCATAACGGCGCAACATGTGTCTTTAAATCTTGAGCGATTTTGGCTTTTTCTGCTGTGGTACGTGCACGCATGGTTGAGCCAGTAATGGTTAAACGCTTCATCATGATTTGACCTAATTTTACGCCGTCAGCTTTAGCTCCTCCAAGAAATGCGATATAAACCAAACGCCCATCACGACGTAATACATTCAAGTTTTGGGCTAAATAAGGCGCTCCAACCATATCTAAGACAATATCTACACCATTTTCTTCAGTCGCTTGCTGAATGACCTGTTCAAAGTCTTCCGTTTTATAATTAATTGCATGCGTCAAATCTTGAATTGCTTTTACTTTCTCATCTGAGCCAACAGTCGCAAAAGTTTTTAAGCCAAATGCGTTACACAACATCAATGCCGTTGTTCCAATCCCACTGGTTCCGCCATGAATTAAAGCCGTTTCCCCCGCTTTAGCTTTGCCCATTTGAAAAATATTCGCCCAAACGGTAAAAAATGTTTCTGGAATTGCAGCAGCTTGAATATGACTCACCCCTGCAGGAATATTAATCAGCTGAGATTCAGGCACTACACAGTATTCGGCATAACCACCACCATTGGTGAGTCCACACACTTGATCCCCCACCTGATAGGCGTTTACCTCAGCCCCTACTGCAACGACTTCCCCTGATACCTCTAACCCAGGTACAGGCGTGACCCCTTTAGGCATTGGATATAAACCTTGGCGTTGTAAAATATCAGGACGGTTAATGCCGAAAGCATGTACTTTCACCAAGACTTCATTGTCTTTAGGTTGCGGAATATCAACCGTTTCATAAGCCAACTTCTCAACGCCGCCTGGTTCAGTAATGATCACGTGTTGCATGCTTTGTGCCATAATCAAATCCTTTATTTACAATACTTTTCATTCATTTCAATCAATTTCATCATAGTTGATCGCATTGATAAAGTCCTGTATTACTTATGTATAAGGATGAAAACGAATCATTATTTTTTGGGGAAAATAATATGCGTTACTTGCTGCAATTTATTTTGCCATGCAGTTTTGCTGCCTTGGTCATCATCTGTTGGACTTTTTTGTTAAGTTTTCCATGGGATTCAGCAGTAATTGCGATGATCTACTTCCAAATTGGGCTGGTGTTGTTATTGCTATACATTGAATACGATGCGAGCAAAGTGGATGGTGCAGCAGGTTGGACTTTTTTAGTTTTCTGTTTTTTTGAAATGATATTGTTCGTCGCTTTGGGGATCATTCGTGTCATTATTGGTGGATGGCAAGTTTTAAATCTTTTATTTTGAACCTTGCCTCAGACACGAATATTAAAATAACTCAATAATACAAACAAAGCTTCGTATTTTTTTGATTTACAAAGGAATTGTAACCTTAATTTCATAGATTTTAAGGTCGTCATGGATCGTACACTCGAGAATTTTAAAATGAAAAAGCAGACTCTAGTTGTCACACTATCGCTCATGCTCGGTTTAGCAGGATGCTCTGGGGAAGATCAAGCTAAATCAACCTTACCAAATACCCCTGAGCCAACCATACCAATTCAGCCTGAAGATCCAGAACCATCTCTACCACCGGATCTCGAACCTGAAACACCGATCAATGTTCCACAACCAAAAACATATTTAAATCTGGATTTTACTGAAATTTATTCAATACCTTCTGATTGGAATATCCTGCCTTCAAATCCAGGTAGCATTCAATTTAAAGAAGGTGCCTTACTGATTGATGGTCGCAAAGATTTAACCAAACCCACCACCATCATGTTAAGTTCGGATTTTCAAAAGCTTCGCAACTATAAAATTGAGTTAGAATTTGAATACCTTGAGCGTAATAACGGTACTCGTTGGGGAAGTATTATTTATAGAGCTTCAGATGTGTTTGCTCAACCTGAATATACACCATACTACCAATTTGCTATTCGTGCAGATGCATCTGCTTATAATGGTCTAGAACTCGCACTTAGACGCTCAAATAACACATGGAATGTCATCAATACATCCAAATTCGAATCAAACATTGCTTTAAATACACCTTATAAGGCTACAGTTGTTGTTCATGATCAACGTGTTCGTCATTACTTGAATGATCAATTGGTTTTTGATGGTGAATTACCCACCAACCTAAACCAAGGTGCCATTGGACTTTCAGCAGCAGGATTGCTGATGAAGGTCAACACAATACAGGTGATTGAACAACTTGATGCCCTCCCTACTCAAGATCGGATTACAGATGTCATTGATCACAAATATCCAGTTGCAATGGCGCCTGCTTTAGCGCAACCAGCCGACTCATTAACAAATGATAACGCTCATACCGCCACTTATATTGCTTACCAACTTGATGAACAATTATTTTTAAAAGATTTCGACAATAAGACCTCGATGCACCTCAGAAGTCTTCTTTCTGATCAAACCAAAAGAACACTTCCTCTTCTGCATATCGACTCTGAAAACATACTGGCTGAATTAAGATCTTTGTCTTCAGATTATGATTTTAGTGATGTCACGCTAGTCTCTGATGATCCATATCTATTAAGAAAAGCGCGTGTGGAGATTCCAGAAATCCGTACAGCATTGGACTGGTCTGAAAAGGGCAATTTGATTTCAGATCAAAATAGTGTTGTGAAAATTGCACAGGCAACCAATACATCACTTTCTAAAATTGTGATTTTACCAGCCCATTTGGTTCAGTCTCATGTAGTTGCACACTTGCAACGTTTATTGATCACACCTTGGGCAGGTTTTACCCACAATATTTCTGGACAGACCAGTCCTAAGCTTGATGCCTATCAAGCTGCTGAGATATTAACAACAGGCGTAAATGGCATTTATACACATCAGCCTGAATTATTTCATTCCATCATGCGCTCAATGGCGCCCAACACCCTACTTCGTAAACCACTTATTACAGGTCATCGAGGAGTCCCGTCTCAAGTTGATGAAAATACGCTTGAAGGTATTCTTAAGGCGATAGAAGTTGGTGCTGATGCCGTGGAATATGATGTCTATCTGACGAAAGATGACCATGTCGTTTTAATGCATGATAAATCGGTTTTGCGCACAACGGGTATCGCAAAAAATATTGAGAAAATGACGCTCGAAGAGGTTCGTAAACTAAAAACGACCGGGCAGCGACTTGCCGTACCGACGATGGATGAAGTATTGGCTGCAGTAGTTAAAAAGTACCCACATGTCACCAATTTTATCGAGATTAAGAGTGCAAAACCCGAAATAATTTCAAAAATTAAAGATTTACTTGATAAATATGATGCATATGGTCAAGCCATTGTCATAAGTTTTGATGGGCAACAAATTCTTGAAATGAAGAACACTCTAAAAGGTGTATCAACGGGTTTATTGGTATATCCACCAAAGGAACAAACTACTTTTCTAAACATTCGAAGAATTTTGGAAACAACACGACAATTTTCTTCAACATTCAATCCAAATTATAGTGGTTTGAATCAGGATGTCATGTATCTGGCAAGTTTACGTGGGGTGACCTTCTGGCCTTGGACGTTCCGTTTAATTAAAAATGATTTCTATCGTATGTACATTCAAGGTACACATGGATTGACCACAGATTATGCACAAGATGCATCGAATTTTGTGGTCAAAATTGAAACTCCACGACAAATAACAGCAACTGTTGGTCAACCTTTACAAATCGCTGGGCAAAAATTAACGCAACTGGGTCAATCTAGTTACCAAAGCTTCAATACGATGCTCGTACTACCAGGCTCTGCAAAATATAGTCTAAATGGTCAATCTGTGAGTTTCAGTGAACGTGGTACAGCCTATGTCATGCCAAGCTACCAATACACCATAGCACCCAATTTCACCTATACCATCTATGCAAAACCCGTGACTGTGACCATTCAATAAGCACATCACATTGATATTTGGAGACCAATTCAGTTCGCTGAGTTGGTTTTTTTCGAAAATCGCATTTTCCCTCATCTTTTCATAAGATTTCAACTGGACTTTTAATGATGTTCACCGCTTAAACACGACAGTATTTAAAGCTGATGAATTTCATAAATATTTAATATGTAATATTTTTTTTACTTTATGACAAATCCATAGAATTGTCATTTTACGTACTTAGATTGTGTCTCGCTTAGGGACATACTTTTCGAGTACTTTTTAATGATGAAATTTACAACACTGACGTCAGCAATATTATTAACATTAAGCTTAACGGCTTGCTCCGATGATGATCAAAAAAACACTGTATCAAATCCAGATCAAACGGAAAATCCTAATCCATCTCCTGAACCAGAAACACCAGACATTGAAGTACCTGTACCCAAAATACTTTTTGAAGAAAATTTCAATGCTTTAACGTCTATTCCAAACAATTGGACTCAACTTCGTAGCAATCCAGGGAATATTGAGGTTAAAGATGGAGCACTATTCATCGATGGTACGCCGCACGATACACAAATGACGACCATCATGTTGCCAAACGAACTACAGCAACATCGTAATTATCGTATCGATATGGATTTTGCTTTCTTAGAAAATAACAATGGCGGGCGTTGGGGTAGCATCATCTATCGTGCCGCTGATCAATATGCTGATCCAGCTTTTATTCCATACTATCAATTCGCATTTCGTGTTGATGCAACCGCTGCAAGTGGTCTTGAACTTTCTATGCGTCAACCTAACAACACATGGAATGTTTTACAGAAATCTGCATATAAAGAGAATTTTGAGTTAAATAAAACCTACAAAGCAACAGTCATCGTACATGGCCAACGCGTACGCCATTATATTAATGATGAACTCGTACTCGATAGCACGCTACCTTACAATTTAAATCAGGGTGACATTGGCATTTCTACAGCTGGCGCTTTGATGCGTGTAGATTCAATTAAAGTGACTGAGCAACTTGAAGCCCTACCAGAGTCTAATCGAGTTACAGATCTAATCGATCAGCAATTGCCAGTCTCTATGGCACCAGCACTCGCTCAGCCTGCTGGCGCAACTACACTGAACTCAGCTCCATTAGCAACTCATGTTGCCTACCAACTGGATGAGCAACTCAATCTTCTTAACCAAGATCAAAAGAAAATTACTCATTTAAAAGATTATTTAAATGATTCAACACGACGTCATATTCCGCTATTAACGATCAATTCAGAAAAAACAATTCGTAATCTGAAAACGTTGACAGAAAACTATGATCTCGCTGATATCACCTTGGTGTCGGATCAGCCTGAACTCTTACGTAAAGCTCGTGTTGAAATCCCTGTATTGCGTACAGCACTCGACTATTCAAAACAATCTGGTTTAACCAATAGTAAATCAGATATTGTAAAAATTGCACATAATACCAACTCTTCTTTATCAAAAATTGTCATTTTACCGCCGCACTTAGTGCAATCAGAAGTCGTATCTCATCTACAACGCTTATTAATAACACCCTGGGCAAGCACACTTCATCCAGATCAAAAAGATGGCATTGATGCATTCAAAGCAGCTGATATTTTAAGCACTGGGATTAATGGGATCTATACTCAACAGCCAGATGTTTTCCAAAACATTATGAAGCAGATGGCACCGAATACCTTGTTAAGAAAACCCCTCATCACAGGCCATCGTGGTATTCCAGCTTTAGAGGATGAAAATACTTTAGAAGGAACAATCAAAGCTATTGAGGTAGGTGCTGATGCAGTTGAATATGATGTTTATTTATCGAAAGATGGACATGTTTTCTTGATGCATGACGGGACGCTAAAACGTACCACAGGTGATAGCAGAAACACTGAAGATCTGACCTTAGCTGAAATTCGTCAGTTACGTACGATTCCCAATGGTCGTCCAGTTCCAACCATGGATGAGGTTTTGGCTGCAGTCAAAAAATATCCACATGTGACCAATTTCATCGAAATTAAAAGTACTAAGCCTGAAATTGTAGCGAAGATTAAAGAGCTTTTAGATAAGCATAATGCCTATGATCAATCGATTGTTATTAGTTTTAATGGTGATCAAATCTTACAGATGAAAAATACCTTACCGGGTGTTTCTACAGGCTTCTTAACGAGTACGCCGAACGCACAAAGCAATATTGTAAACACACGTCGAATATTAGACGCGACTCAAAAATATTCTTCTACATTTAACCCGTCTTTTGCAGGATTAAGCAAAGAGTTAATGTCAATGGCGAGCTTACGTGGCGTAACTTTCTGGCCTTGGACATTCCGTACCAATAAAGATGATTTTAATCGTATGTATGTACAAGGAACACATGGCTTAACCACCGATTATGCTCATGAATCTTCTGATTTAGTCGTCAAGATCAATACTCCAGGTCAAATTAATGCGAAAGTGGGACAGCCTGTTGTTTTTAGTGGAGAAAAAGTTACTCAAATAGGTAAGGCTTCAGCACAAAACTTTAATTCAATGATTGTTCTGCCTGGTTCTGCCAAATATAGTAAAAATGGTCAGTTGATTACGTTTAGTGAAACAGGCAAAGCCTATGTCATGCCGAGCTATCAATACACGATTGCTCCGAATTATAGCTACACCCTGTACGGTAAACCCGTGACAGTCACGATTCAGTAAGAAACTTTAAATTTACATGCCCAATTGTTAAGTTTAAAGCTTCAATTGGGCATTTCTTATTTTTTTAAATTTTGAATCACTTCGGGTAAAAAAGAACGGTGAAATCCATCATAGGCTTGATTATTCTCAGCCGGACTTAATGGAAATATACGTGTGCCTTGAGAAGCTGCGCCATCAATCCGTATCGTGACACCCGATATAAATTTAGATGCTTCAGACAACAAATAGACGATCGCTGATGACACCTCAGCTTCTGTTCCCATGCGTTGCAAAGGAACTTTCTCCGCCATACTTGGAATCACTTTTTCAGCCATTTCACCAGTATATGTATCCATACCTGATGACAAAATCCATCCAGGTGCTACGGCATTCACACGAACTCCAGATTTGCCCCATTCGACAGCAGCTGTCTTGGTCAGATTATCAACCCCTGCACGGGCTGCCCCTGAATGTCCCATATTCGGCATACCTCCCCACATATCAGCAGTCATGTTGACAATACTTCCACCATGCTTATTCATCCACTGATTGTAAGCTTCGCGCATAAGATAGAATGTAGCGTGTAGATTGTTTCGAATGACAGCATCAAATCCATTGGCTGAGATTTTTTCTAAATGCGCTGGAAATTGTCCGCCTGCATTATTCACCAAGCCATCAATTCGTCCGAATTTTTTAGTTACTTCGCTAATCATGGCTTTCACTTGTGCTTCATCACGATTATCACAAGCGATGCCATAGGCTCTACCACCATCTTCCATGATTTCAGCAACAACTTTATCGAGTTTTTCTTGGGTACGCCCTGTAATAATCACTTGTGCATCCAATGATGCAAGCTCATGAGCTGTACAACGTCCAATACCAGAACCACCTCCTGTCACAATGATGACCTGATTCTGAAATAAGTTTTCCTTGAATACTGAGTTATATGTCATGCCAATCCTTAGGTTGTAATTTTTATCGACCTGCAAAATTATCCCGATTTTTTAACAGTTGCAAGATCATAGAATTTTATAATTGTTGTTTTAAATGCCAATCAAACCTTTCATTCAAGGGCTATGGTATCGTTTTTACAAAACGCATTAAGATTTTTCTTACCACAGGTAAAAATATTAAGATCAATGGAAATGCGATTAACCAAGACATTGCCCACGTCTTTATCCAGACCGCCCAGATCCCATCAAAAAATCCACGATTCATTACAATATTAATTAAAGAAATTGAACCACTCATCAAACATGACAAAATTAACGGCATCAGCCAATTGAGATGTTTGGGGTGAAATTTTGGGAGTGCTTTATTCATTGTAGCGCCTAATCATTTCATCTCATTTAATTTAGCACCAATGCAATCACTATTCCTATATTTTTCAAGTTTCAAGCACACAAAACTAATCCAATATCGTTAAAATTTTGAACCTTGAGGCATGATTTAATAATTTTTCTTAGTAAATGTATATTAAATAGAATGGATTAGTTTCCATCTTAATCAAGACTCATGAGCAATAAAAAAATATTTAACTTTAAACGATGATTTTATTTTTTAGCTTTTCTACTCTACGAAAATGTTTTAAGTTTTTAGTCCAATTTTACCGTTAATCTCTATTCTTTAGATTCGAAGCATTTTTTTGCAGTTTTTGCATAGCTTCTCTAGGCATAGGCGCTGTCATCATTTGTTGGTATTCTAAACAAGCTTTACTAGGGTGTTTTTGTTGTATCGGAGCATTAACACATGCCGTTAAGAGCATCAAAAGCAAATACGCTACTATTTTCATCATATCTCGAATTTATCGTTAATGTTTACCCTATCTTAGCTCATTAAGACTAGTGTGGTCGTTATTGAATTTTAAATAAAAAAACCCGCCATCAGGCGGGTTTTTTTAAATCAGTCAATCTTAAAGACGAACCAATTCCACAATCTTCTCAGCCAATTCTTCAGCAGCTTCTACTTCAAAACTTGCATCCGTACCTGTTGCAGTATCAGTAATGACCACCACTCCAGTTTCACGTAATAATGCAACTTGCTCAGCAGTTAAACCAGCTTTAGCAATCGCGACAACACCTTGTTGGATCAATAAGCTTTCTAATACTTGTGCATTCACAATTGCAGCATTTGATACAGTTACCGCAGCAGGTTTTTGACCCAAACGCGCCGCACGTGCTTCTGATGTTACAGGCTCATTATGTGCAGTCCACTCAACTGCCTCTTCAACCATACCTGCACCAACTGTAACGTTGCTTAAGCGGTCAATAAAGATAAATGAACCTGTGTAACGGCTATCTTGATAACGGTCAAATACGACTGGTGCATCAAATTCAATCGTTACATTCGCAATCGCATTCAGCTCTAAGTTTTCAACTTGAACTTTTTCAAGCGTATTTACGTTTGTACGGAAGTTAATTGCTGTTACCTTAGCAGGAACAGTTTGCGTACCAATCTTCACGTTATATAACTTACCAATCGCAAGCGGTTGATCTGCCATCCATACAACAGTCGCTTGAACAGAACGAGAAATTGCCGGTACTTCTTGGTCTGCACGTACAAGTACGTTACCACGAGAAATATCAATCTCGTCGTTTAACGTTAATGTCACTGCTTGACCAGCAACTGCACGTTCTAAGTTACCATCAAAAGTAACGATTTCTTTAACTGTAGATGATTTACCTGATGGCAACGCAGTAATCGTATCTCCAACGTTGATATCACCTAGTGCGATCGTACCGCAGAAACCACGGAAATCGAGGTTAGGACGGTTCACATACTGTACAGGGAAGCGGAAGTCAGCTTTAGCTGAAGTACGATTAATCTCTACAGATTCAAGCGTACCCATCAAAGTTTCGCCTGTGTACCACGGCGTATTTGGAGATTTGTTTACAACGTTATCACCATTTAACGCAGAAATCGGCGTAAAGATGATGTTAGATGGTTTACGGTCACCCAATTGTGCAACAAAGCCTGCATATTCAGTTTGAATCTCATTGAATCGTGCTTCAGAGAATTCAACCAAGTCCATTTTGTTGATCGCAACAATAATGTTCTTAATACCAAGTAAGCTTGCAATATACGTATGACGACGTGTTTGTGTCTGAACACCGTAACGCGCATCAATTAAAATGATCGCAAGATCACACGTAGACGCACCTGTAGCCATGTTACGTGTGTATTGTTCATGCCCCGGAGTGTCGGCAATAATAAACTTACGTTTTTCTGTAGAGAAATAACGGTAAGCTACATCAATCGTAATACCTTGCTCACGCTCTGCTTGTAAACCATCTACAAGTAGCGCTAAGTCAGGTGCATCCCCTGTTGTACCGACTTTTTTAGAGTCACGTGTAACGGCTTGCAATTGATCTTCATAAATCAATTTTGAATCGTAAAGTAAACGACCAATTAAAGTTGATTTACCATCATCTACGTTACCGCAAGTCAAAAAGCGTAATAAGTCTTTATTTTCGTGTTGTTTTAAATAACCCAAGATATCTTGGCTAATCAAATCTGATTGATGAGACATGGCTCATAGCTCCACAAATATGTTGAAATCGGTGTATTTGAATCCCCCTCGTTCCCCCTTTGAAAAAGGAGGATGACTCCTCTCTTTTACAAAGAGAGGAGCAGCACTGCTGCGGCAGAGAGATTCTAGAAGTAACCTTCTTGCTTTTTCTTTTCCATCGAGCCCGCTTCATCATGGTCAATCATTCGACCTTGGCGCTCAGAACTCGTTGCAAGCAACATTTCTTGGATAATTTCTGGCAAGGTGTTAGCAGTCGACTCCACCGCACCTGTCAATGGGTAACACCCCAAAGTACGGAAACGAACCGATTTCATTTGTGGAACTTCACCTTCTTTTAAAGGCATACGCTCATCATCCACCATAATTAATGTACCACTACGCTCAACAACAGGTCGTTCTGCCGCTAAATACAATGGAACAAGTGGAATACTTTCTAAGTAAATATATTGCCAAATATCAAGCTCAGTCCAGTTCGACAATGGGAACACACGGATACTTTCGCCTTTATTCACTTTACCATTGTAAAGATTCCAAAGTTCTGGACGTTGGTTCTTAGGATCCCAACGATGTTTATCATCACGGAATGAATACACACGTTCTTTGGCACGTGATTTTTCTTCATCACGGCGAGCACCACCAAATGCAGCATCGAACTTGTATTTATCTAATGCCTGTTTTAAACCCTGAGTTTTCATGATATCAGTATATTTCGAACTACCATGATCAAATGGGTTAATCCCAGCATCCTTACCTTCTTTATTTTGGTGGACGATAAGATCGAAACCATGTTGCTTAGCCATATTGTCGCGGAAAGCAATCATGTCCTTAAATTTCCAACCTGTATCTACATGTAACAGTGGAAAAGGGAGTTTTGCAGGATAGAATGCTTTAAGCGCTAAATGCAGCATAACTGCCGAGTCCTTACCAATCGAATAAAGCATGACTGGATTTTCGAATTCTGCAGCAACTTCGCGAATGATATGAATACTCTCAGCTTCAAGCTGTTTAAGATGAGTAAGTCTTTCCTCATTTAATGACATGGACAACACCAGCTAGAATATGTGTACTTATGACACTTTTGAAAATTTATATTCATTATAGTGATTTAGACAACGGAGCTTTATCTCGTTTTTTTATATTAATATACTCAAATAGAATATAAGCAAAGAGACAATCTAATTATGATAACAATTACAGGCCTTTCAAATATAAAATACCAAGAATGGTTAGCCCTTTGGTCAGCTTACCTTGAATTCTACAAGACCGAATTGAATCCTCAACAAGCGGCTCTGACTTTCAAACGATTATCTGATGCGTCGCAAACCGATATGTTTGGCTATGCCATTATAAAAAATCAAAACGTCGTCGGAATTGTACATCTCATTTCTCACGCACGCACTTGGACTAAACTCCCTTATTGTTATCTCCAAGATTTGTTTATTGATGCAAATTATAGAAATCAGGGCTTAGCCAGGAAATTAATAGAATTTAGCTATGACGAATGTAAAAATAGTTATGATAGAGTGTATTGGCTAACCCATAAAAGCAATGATAACGCTAGACTTTTGTATAATCGTGTTGCAACCGAGACAGGATTCATTCAATATAAAAAATCTCTAAATTAGTTATTTTTATCTCCCATGCTTAGCCTTGAATCTCTTAAACAACATTTAGAGCGAGCTCAAATTGCTGGTCATATTTATCAGCATCATCAAATTCTAGTGTTACAAGAACCGTTTACTGAAAATGGTTCTGCTTTAAATATTTTTGTTCAGCACGAGTTAACTGCTGATCAAATTGGCTTACAGTTTGCTGTTGAACATACTGATCAAAAACTAAAGTTCTTGATTGGCGTTACACATAGCAATCAAGATCATAGAAGTGAAATTAGTATTGGTCATTTAAAAGGCAATCAAAAAGCTTTTAATTTGTGCTACGCCTTTTACAATTATCCTAAACATTTTTTTGTAGTTGAAACAGATTTATATGCGAACGCTGAGCAATTTAAAGACTGCTTAGAAAAGCAATTATTCATTCAGCCTGAGCTTAGTTTTTTAGACACAGCCACTAAAGTAAATCCAATGGGACAGAATTACCCATGGATGAAGGATTATATCGCGCAACTTAGCTTAGAAATGAAAGTTCGGATACAAACAAGTCTCATGTAAAAAAAGCCACCTTTTTAGGTGGCTTTTTCAAATACTAATCTAAGAATATTAACGTCCCAGTTTTTTGACATCTAAAGGTATTTCAATACCAACAGAAGCACCTGCATCATTACCATGACGATCTGAATCTGCAATCCAACCATTAATCTTTAATGGCAAATTCGGCTTCACAAAATGCGTCCAAGTTAAATCTAATGCTTGGATATCATCTTCCTCAGAAAATGCAACATTGGTATCTCGATTTGATTGATTTACTTTTGCAAATAATACGCGACCTGAAAGTCTATTCATGGCATCAAAACGAATATTTCCACCCAAAGAAATCATCTCACCATCTCCTCCAATCGCATGTGCAAGAGGATAGCCATGTTGATAATATCCATCTGTATAAACACTGTGATTATAAGATATTCCTTGGGCCTTCCCATTTGTAGTGGTGTCTACCCACTCAGCATAAACCTGATAAGGCATTTTTTTTAAAGATGAAGAATAATCCACCCCAGCCTGATACATTTTCTTAGCAGGTAAGCCACCTGCTTCATCTTCCCCCACGTATTGAGCATAGACGCCGATTGGCTGGTTCAATAAATAGCTTAGATTCAAACGCGCATCAAATCCAGCAATCTGGTTAGATGGATTAACAGTATCCCCGTAAACATTATCTTTACCAATCCAAGCATCCCAGAGAGTTCCTAAATCCTCAGGGCGACCTTCACCACCCCATTGAATAATGCGTGATGCACCGAACTCTAAATAAGGTAGTGGTTGTGCGGTCAAACGTAAACCAATAATTTTAGCATCAGGAACTGCTTTATAATCATCTAACTGGCCGCCAAAAGCTTGGTATTGCCAAGGCCCGATCCATGATAGCCATTTATGATCAAAAGCAGACTGTTCAGCACGCTGTAGAGTGAAACCATATACTGGTCGACTTGCATCTCCACGTATCAAACTACCATCGTGTCCAGGTCCCCAGTAGGTTGGAATCTGACCAGCAATGAGCCATTGATTCCAAAGTTTACCCGCAAGATATGAGCCTTCTAGGTTAACGTCTTGCCCATTGTCTATCTGAGGGTCTTTTTCACCTCTAACTTTGAGCTTCGCATCCCAATTTTGCCCCCCAAGATTTAACTCTGCACCAAGCGCATATTGTGCTTTTTGATGATCGGCAAAAGATTGTGGGATTTTCTTTTGATCACTCTCCGCGAAAACATCAACTTTTAATGTTTCATTTTGCTGCTTAATCGCTCTTTCGACTTCCTGAATAACCTTTTGTTGTTCAATGGAGTTAATTTTAGCATTGGTGAGGGCACGTTGGACTTCATCACCACTTAGCGGCCATGTCGAGGTGCTTATTTGAATCACACCTTGTTGATTCAGCCAATTTAAATCATTTCTTAGGTTTTCATCGTTGAGGAGAATGCCATTGGCAAACACCAATGGACTAGAAAATAGTAAGCTCGATGATAGGATTTTTATAAGTCTATTCGGGTTCATCACAAATCAATTTAGGATTATATCTTATTGATTATTTGAATTTTTAATTTATAAATCCATTAACTTTACATTAAGTATTTAATTAGATACATTTAATAACACTGTATAAATATTTTGATAAACATACAGCTAGTTAAACAGATTAGCTTTAATGATAATTTTCTATATTTTTTATCACCTTAATTAAATATTTTGTAATTAAAACCTCAAAATACACTCACACTAAAAAACATTTAAATTTAATTTTATGTTAAGAAAAATTAAAAAAGCCCTTCAAAGAAGGGCTTTTTTAATTTCACTATTACGCATTTTTGTGACGCATATGTGGGAATAAGATCACATCGCGAATACTTGGCGCATTGGCAAATAGCATTACCAGACGATCAATACCAATCCCTTCACCTGCTGTAGGAGGTAATCCATATTCAAGCGCCTCAACGAAGTCAGCATCATAGTGCATTGCTTCATCATCACCCGCATCTTTTTCAGCTACCTGTGCTTGGAAACGCTCAGCCTGGTCAATTGGGTCATTTAACTCTGAGAAGCCATTTGCAAGCTCACGACCACCAATGAAGAATTCAAAACGGTCAGTAATGTGCGGGTTGTCATCGTTACGACGTGCCAATGGAGAGGTTTCCGCAGGATATTCAGTAATGAAGGTCGGTTGACGAAGTTTCGTTTCAACAGTTTCTTCAAATACAATCGTTTGAAGCTTACCTAGACCAAAACCTGGCTTCACTTGCTCTTTAAGTTCATTCTTAACAAACTCAGCTAAAAACTCGCGATCATTTACATTTTCAGGTGTAAATTGTGGGTTATGTTCAAGAATTGCATCAAACATTGAGATTTTCTTGAATGGACCTTTGAAGCTATACACTTCTTCGCCATAAGGTACATCTGTCGAACCTAAGATATCAATTGCTAGTTTTTCTAGCATTTGCTCTGTCAGTTCCATCAAGTCTTTGTAGTCTGCATAAGCTTGGTAGAATTCGATCATGGTGAATTCTGGGTTGTGACGTGTAGACACACCTTCATTACGGAAGTTACGGTTAATCTCAAACACACGTTCAAAACCACCTACAACCAAACGCTTTAAGTAAAGTTCTGGTGCAATACGTAAGAATAATGGCATGTCTAAGGCATTGTGATGCGTTTCAAATGGACGCGCAGAAGCACCACCTGGAATCACATGCATCATTGGCGTTTCAACTTCCATATAACGTTTTTCAGTCAAGAAGTTACGAATACCAGCAACTACTTTTGCTCGAATTTCAAAAGTCTTACGCGTTTCTTCGTTCACGATCAAATCAAGATAACGTTTACGATATTTTACTTCTGTATCTGTTAAACCGTGGAACTTGTCTGGAAGAGGACGGAGTGATTTAGTGAGGAGTTCAAAATGTTCAATATGCACATAAAGATCACCTTTGCCTGAACGTCCGATGTAACCTTCAACGGCAATAATATCACCTAGGTCTAAACCTTTAATGGTGTCAAGTGTTTCAGCAGAAAGTTCTTTACGCGCCACATAAAGCTGAATACGGCCGGTCATGTCTTGGATCACCATGAACGAACCGCGGTTCAACATCACCCGACCCGCAACTTTGACATAAACTTTTTCACTGCCTTCAATTTCTTCTTTTGATTTATCAGCAAACTGATCCTGAAGGTCTTGTGCATAATGTTCACGCTTAAACGTGTTTGGCCAAGGGCTCGTACCCTGCTCTTGAGCCTTATCTTGAATCTGTTTTAACTTGGCATGACGCTGTGCGATTAAATCGTTTTCGGAAATGGCTTGTTCAGAAGTCGATTGAGCGTTTTGTTGCGTCATCTCTGCCTCGTAATTTTATTTAAAAAAGAAGTTGCATAGCATAGCAGAATTCAAAGTACTTGAGCATTAGAAAAAATAATCAGCCATTTGAAAAACGCTTAATTTCATCCACTAAAGTCTAGGTCTGAACATTTCTTAGACCAAAAGCTAAGTTGTACTTTGAATACAGCACTCTACAATCATCCTATAAATTGTGGAAAAGTATACTTTCAACAATCATAAAAAATAGAATGGATTTAATGATGACTTATGAACACTCAAGAGCCTAAAGTATTGTTTATGCATGGATTAGATTCTTCAAGAGAATCTACCAAGTTTCAGGCAATTCTTTCTAAAAATAAATATTGCATTAATGTTGATTATCGAAATTTAAAATACGCTGCTGTTGAACGTTTTTATATCGATATGATCGAGAAAATTAAACCAGACATTTTAGTAGGACATAGTCTAGGTGGTTACTGGGCATTAAAGATGTCAAATCGATTTCAACTTCCTGCTGTGATTGCAAATCCGAGCCTAATGCCATCTTTCGATCCAGATTATCCAGCGATTACAATTGAGGAGCTTCAATCCAAAACCTCATCTCAAATCGCTTATATCGAACTTGGTGATGAACTGATTGATATGCATAGTACCTCTGACTTATTAGAGCCATACATGTACGTTGAAAGTATTATTGGTGGCCGTCATCAACTGGAAAACCCTGATCGTCTGAATTACCTGATCGGATTAGTCAGCCACTCAAATCATCAATCACATTAAAAAAGCCTTGTGAATCACAAGGCTTTTCGACTTAAATTTGAGGTTTTGATTTATCGTCCAAAACTGACCAAATATTCATTCCTAAATCCGCGTGTAAGTCTGGTAAATCAAGGAAAATACTCGCCCCTAAAACAGTGTGCTGACATTTATCCATCAATTGCTTAACTGCTTTTAATGTACCACCTGTGGCCAATACATCATCAACAATAATCACTTTTTGAGCCTGTACATCCGCAGACATTTCTAAACGGTCCATGCCATACTCAAGGCTATAGCCCACGCCAATTACTGGTGGTGGTAATTTTCCAGCTTTACGAACCAACAACAACCCCTTGCCAGTACGTTGCGCCAACAAACTCGCCAAAACAAACCCACGTGCTTCAACAGCAACGAAACTCTCTACCTCTGCCAATTGCTCCGCAGGAATACTTTCGATTAAGGCATCAGTTAAAGGTGCAATGCTCTGCATGAACAAAGGAGTTAAATCAAAGAAACAAATTCCTGGTTTTGGAAAATCTTGGACCGTACGAATGTGTGACCACAATGATGTAGACAAAGAAGTAGACATAGGAGATAAAAATTAGACAAAAGAATGCGTAAATTTTAACGAATTATTGACAAAAAATATAGCAAACATGAGCTAAGAAAAAATACCAACCAATATAACTTATTGATTTTTAATAAACCATTTTTTAATTAAATAACAAGTATAAAACACAAACAGTATAAATTTTATATGAATAACTGGTAAATCAATACGCGACAAAAGTCTGACAATTTTTTTTAAATCATAATACATATAATTTTGGCAAATATTTCAAAGATTTAATGCTCAGTCCTATCATGCATTAGCATAATTAGCATACGTTTTGTCCTAATCTGCCATTCAGCTTCTCTTTTAGTCAGCTAAACTCCGTTATTTACTTTACTTTCCACCTCGAACTGCGTAAAAATTTGCTTGAATATGAACGATAAAAATTCATATCACTCGAGTCTAGGTGTGAGAAAGATTTTGGCTGACACCAATAAATGGAATTGTCAGTATTTTTGGAGAATCAAATGAAAAAATATCAATGCATCGTTTGTGGATGGATTTATGACGAAGCAGAAGGCTGGCCACAAGATGGCATTGCTGCAGGCACTAAATGGGAAGATATTCCAGATGATTGGACTTGCCCAGATTGCGGCGTATCAAAAGCAGATTTTGAAATGATTGAAATCTAATACAGATTTCCTTTAAAGACCATTTTGATATGGTCTTTTTTCTTATTTACTAAAAAAATTATCAGTATTGGAGAGTACTATGCAACCGATCATCATTGTTGGCTCTGGCATGGCAGGTTACACATTAGCGCGAGAGTTTCGCAAACTGAATGCTGAACAAGCACTTGTTATGATTTGCTCAGATGATGCGGTGAACTATGCAAAACCAACTTTATCTAATGCACTTGTAGGTAAAAAAGCGCCAGAGCAAATTGCCTTAGGTGATGCTGAGAAAATGTCTGCGCAATTGAATATGCAAATTATTCATCATGCGACTGTAACTTCAATTTCTGCAGATCAACATCAATTGACCTACACAAAAGATGGACAAGCTGAAAACCTTATATACAGCAAATTAATATTAGCTGTAGGTGCTAACCCTATTCGTTTAGCCATTTCAGGTGATGGCGCTGATGATATTCATGTAGTTAACTCACTGATTGATTATCGTGAATTTCGCTCTAAGCTCGACCTTAAACAAGACAAGCGTGTTGTCATTTTAGGTGCAGGCCTCATTGGGTGTGAGTTTGCCAACGATTTACAGAACACTGGTCATCAAGCGACTGTGATTGATCTTGCCCCACAACCTTTGGGTCGCCTTCTACCAGAACACGTTGCACATGCTTTCCAGCAAAATCTCGAAGAAACAGGTATTCAGTTTGCATTAAGTACCACCGTAGATCGGGTAAGTAAAAACTCAGACGAAAGCTATACCGTAACGCTTGCAAATGGACAGAGCTTTACAGCTGACGTTGTTCTTTCTGCTGTTGGCCTGCAACCCAATACATCAGTTGCACAAGAAGCAGGAATCCATACCAGCCGTGGGATTGTGACTAACACTTTAATGGAAACCAATAAAACCGATATTTATGCATTAGGTGATTGTGCAGAAGTAAATGGTTTACTGCTTCCGTATGTCATGCCAATTATGCAACAAGCACGTGCTTTAGCTAAAACATTGTCTGGTGAAAATACACAAGTTCATTATCCAGCGATGCCAGTTGCAGTGAAAACTCCTGCTGCACCACTGACTGTATTACCTGTACCTCAAGGTGTAGAGGCAACTTGGGAAACTGAAGAACTCGATGACGGAATGATTGCTAAAGCACTTGACCAAGAAACAACGCTTCGTGGATTTGTGCTACTTGGACCAACAGCAGCGAAGCAACGTTTAACATTGACCAAACTGGTCCCAGATTTAATTCCAGCTGCCGTTTAATTATTCAAAGATTTAGGGTATTTTCAAATGAAAGTACCCTTTTAGTTTGGACACAATAAAAATGAATAACGCACTAGAATATCAAGTTTCACCTTATGCTCCATTCATGCAAGAAAGTAAAGTGAGCATAGGCAATGGGATCGACCTTCATATTGAAGTTGGAGGCAAGGCTGAACATCCTACGATTATTCTCATCATGGGACTGGGTGCGCAGATGCTTTTTTGGCCAGATTTTTTTTGCAAATCTTTAATAGACCAAGGTTTCAGAGTCATTCGTTTCGATAACCGAGATATTGGCCTCTCAACAAAAATTAAGCACAAGGGACCTCGCCTCAATACATTTAAACTTATGGGTCGATTTGCTTTTGGTCTAGGAAATCAAGGCTCTCCTTACAATTTATATGATATGGCTGAAGATGTAGCGTTACTCATTGAACGATTAGGTCTTGAAAAAGCGCATATTATTGGTGCATCAATGGGGGGAATGATCGCTCAGATATTGGCAGCAAAATATCCAGAAAAAGTGGATAAACTAGGATTATTATTTACCAGTAATAATCAGCCATTTCTTCCGCCACCATTTCCAAAACAATTATTTAGTCTTATTGGTCGCCCTGCATCGAATGATGAAGATGGTATTGTAAATCATAGTATTAAAGTCATTCAGACGATTGGTTCACCTGGTTACGTCAATCAATTGGAAGTTATTCAAAACGCGCGTAAATTATATAAGCGTAGTTATCATCCAGCGGGTGTACTTCAACAGTTTTTAGCAATATTATGTACAGGCTCATTAGTTTCTATCGATAAGCAAATTCAAAAGCCAACACTGGTTGTACATGGCTCAAAGGATCGTCTACTCCCTTTTAGCCACGGCAAGGCAGTATCAAAAGCAATATCAGGCGCAAAGTTTGAATTAATCGAAGGAATGGGGCATGATATTCCTGCGCATTTCATCCCACAACTGAGTGGTTTGTTTGCAAAACATTTTAAATGATAAACACTAGGACACTATGGCTGCATTACCATCCCTAAGACAGCTGTCATATCTCGTGACTCTGTCTGAGACGTTGCATTTTACAGAAGCAGCACGTCGCTCATTCGTTACTCAGTCTACGCTTTCTGGCGGGATTATGGAGCTCGAGCGTTTATTGGGTGGCGTTCTCGTTGAACGTGATCGCCAAAATGTACGTTTAACCCCTCTCGGTGAGCAAGTGGTTGCACGAGCACGTGTCCTTCTTGCTGATGCTCAAGATCTCATGCGACTGAGCCGTGAGATGAGCGAACCACTTACTGGTGATCTTCATTTAGGAATTATTCCAACGATTGCACCATTTATTTTGTCGCAATTGTTAGAAGAAGTTCATAAAGAGCTGCCTAAAATTCAACTACATCTTCATGAAGCACAGAGTGAACATTTGGTTGAAAAGCTAGAACATGGCAATTTAGACATGATCATGTTAGCGCTCCCATTCGACACACGTGGCTTAAAAGTCGCTGAAGTTGCGAAAGAGAGTTTGTACTTAGTTGCAAACAAAGCTGACCACAAAACGGCGCAAGCTAAATCTCTAGAAGACCTTGATTTGACACACCTCATGTTGCTTGAAGAAGGTCATTGCTTAAGAGACCATACTTTAAGTGTATGCCCTATCGGTGAACGCAAGAATGATCATCGCCTTAAAGCGAGCTCATTACCAACCTTGGTTGAAATGGTGAGTTCTAATCTGGGCTTTACATTACTACCTCAGATTGCGGTAAATACACATATGCTGAAAAATAATGATCAATTGGTGATCCGACCAATTGAGAATGCCCCTTCACGCATTCTGTCATTAGTGACGCGTAAAAGTACGCCATTGCAAAGCGAATTTGATGTCCTTTTACAAATTCTACAGCGCATTACTGCTGATATTTGCTAATAAGTCATCACAAAAAAGGAGCCATTTGGCTCCTTTTTTTATAAAAATCATTTAAGATTTAAAGAGTTCAAGCAATTTATGTTGCGCATTATGAGGAGTCTCACCTTCATCGCATTGCGCACGTGACCAAGTTCCATCACCATTTAACAACCAAGCTTGTTGATTATCTTTCATATAATTCAATAAACCATGTTGATAAATGTGCTTTCTCAAAGTTGGATCCTCAACAGGGAAACAAACTTCAACACGATTAAATAAATTACGATCCATCCAGTCTGCGCTTGAACAATACAGTCGTGGTTGCCCTGCATTTCCAAAATAATACACACGTGTGTGCTCTAAGAATCGTCCAACGATAGAGCGCACACGGATATTCTCAGAAAGCCCTGGCAAACCTGGTCTTAAACAACAAATTGAACGTATGATTAAATCAATCTGCACACCAGCTTGTGATGCTTCATAAAGTTTATTAATCAGTTGCACTTCAGTCAGCGCATTCACTTTCACAATAATCTGAGCTGGCTTACCCGCTTTGGCGTGAGCAATCTCTTCATCAATATAACTAATTAACTGTGTATGCAACGTAAATGGCGCATGAAGTAATTTCTTCAATTTTGCCATTTTGCCCATTCCAGTCAACTCTTGGAATATACGATGCACATCTTCACAAAGCTCTTTGTCCGTTGTCATCAATCCGTAATCGGTATAGATCCGGGCATTGGTTGCATGATAATTCCCTGTACCTAAGTGCACATAACGAACCAATTTATTATTTTCACGGCGCACAACGAGAATCATTTTTGCATGTGTTTTATAGCCTACGATGCCATAAACCACCACAGCACCAGCCTCTTGCAAAACATTTGCTACCGCAATATTTGACTCTTCATCGAATCGCGCTCGAAGTTCAATGACAGCTGTGACTTCTTTACCATTACGTGCAGCTTCAGCCAACACTTGAACAATCTCAGAATCAGGCCCACTTCGATATAATGTTTGCTTAATCGCTAAAACTTGTGGATCTCGTGCTGCCTCACGTAATAAATTAATAACTGGAGCAAATGATTCGAATGGATGATGTAAAAGAATGTCTTGTTTCTTCATCGCAGAAAAAACATTTTCAGACTTCTTTAATACTTTAGGAATGACCGGCGTATGTGAGTCATATCTCAAATGCGGACGTTTAAAATTAGACACTAAACGTGCCAAGTTCACAGGTCCATCAACTTTATATAATTGTTCTTCATGCAAGTCGAATTCGTTGAGAAGGTAATCATAAATATGTTTTGGGCAATTTTCTGTCACTTCTAAACGGACAGCACGTCCAAATCGACGAGAGTTTAACTCCCCTTTTAATGCTTTTGCCAAATCTTCGACATCTTCATTAAGGGCTAAATCCGCATTTCGCGTCACACGGAATTGATAGCAACCTGTCGCAGTCATTCCTGGGAATAAATCAGAGACATGCTCATGAATAATCGCTGACAGCATCACGTGGTGTTCTTTACCATCGGTTAACTCGTCAGGTAAACGAACCACACGTGGTAAAGAACGTGGCGCAGGGACAACGGCTAAATCAATCTGTCGTCCAAAAGCATCTTTGCCTTCTAGCGTGACGATAAAGTTGAGTGATTTGTTGACTAAACGCGGGAATGGATGTGCTGGATCTAAACTAATTGGAGTAAGTACTGGCGCAACTTGTTCCTGAAAATATTTTTTAATCCATTGGGATTGAGCAGGTGTCAACTCTCCACGACGTAAGAAGCAGATATCTTCTTCACGTAATTTTGGAAAAATTTCATCATTCAAAATACGATATTGACGCTCTATTGCAGCATGCGCAGTCTGTGAAATTTTCTCAAGAACTTGCTTTGGTGTTAACCCATCTGGACTACGGCTTTCATTACCGAGCTCCAATTGCTCCATAACACCCGCAACACGAATTTCAAAGAATTCGTCCATATTTCTTGAAAAAATCAATAAGAAATTCATTCGCTCAAGCAATGGATGCAATGGATCAACCGCTTGTTCTAAAACACGAAGATGAAAATCTAAAATTGAAAGTTCACGATTGATATATCGTTCATTATAAGTATATTCAGTTGGAGTATTTGTCATCGCGGTATTCATACCACAAAACCTGCATGCTAAAGATCTGTCTTAAGTATGCTTCAAATTTATGACAATTTCATAAAAAATGCACATGATCACTGTGCATTTTTGATCTCACGAAAGTTTTTTAGACAATTACATTTCACGGAATTCTTGAAGCATTCATGTAACGCAAAATAATTCGCTGTTTATTTTTGAGTTTACGATCTTGACGGTGGTGTTGATAATAACGCGGATTCGGCAAGATCGCTGCCAAAAATGCGGCTTGCTCACGTGTTAGACTGCTTGCCGATTTTCCAAAATAATGACGTGCTGCAGCTTCCACACCAAAAATATGATCTCCAAATTCAATGGAGTTCATGTATACCTCAAGAATGCGTTGTTTTGACCACATACGCTCCATCATGACAGTAGCGACCGCCTCTTGTCCTTTACGTAAAAAAGAACGCTTATTAAATAAAAATAGATTTTTGGATAATTGTTGGGAAATGGTAGATCCACCCGCAACCACTTGTTCTTTTTCTTTATTTCTTTCCAAAGCATGTTTTATGCCGTCAAAATCAAAGCCATGATGTTGCATAAATTTAGCATCTTCAGCTGCAATAATCGCACGTTTCAGATGATCACTGATATTCTCATAATCACGCCATTGATGCTGAATAGGCTTCGAACTGTCGGTCCAGTATGTCCAACGCATGAGCATCGTTGTATCAACAGCATTGGTTCTCCACCATGCAAGACTTGAAAAAATCCATAGTTGAATTACAAGGATGATACTGACAATGACCAATAAAGTTCGAACAATAAATGCTTTCATGTCAGTGTGTTGCTCCTTTTGTTAGCGTAGTACATGCTTGACCTTAATCCATATCATTATCACAGAATACAATGACATGACGGAAATGCAACCACCCCAATTTCAAAGCCAATCACGTCTACCCTTAAGTCAGATTACGTTTTTAATCATTACACTGAATGTTGGACTTTTTATCTGGCAAATCTTTAGCGGGGTGGATATATCAAACCCAGCAACAATAGATGCTTTGCGCTGGGGTGCTGATTATGCACCGCTGACTTATTTAGAGGAACCCCTCCGAATCTTCAGCAGTACATTTTTTCATTTTGGTCTTATTCATTTAATGCTCAATATGTGGGCATTGTATATCTTTGGCAATGTCGCTGAGAAAACACTTGGACACGTTTATTTTTTAGGCTTGTATCTATTAGCAGGCATTATGGGAAGCTTGATCAGTGGACTGATTGATATTCGGAATAGTTACGAGTTATTGGAGCATGTCAACCATGATTTATTTCCACGTGTATCCGCAGGTGCATCAGGTGCCGTTATGGGTTTAGGTGGTGCTTTAACGCTCTTATCTCTTTTTCCCCCTTTACCACAACAACAATTTCTCTTTGATCGTAAATCGCTGCTGATCATCTTGGCATTAAATATTGGTATGGGATTCATGATCCCTGGAATAAATAATGCAGCGCATATTGGTGGAATGTTGATGGGTGCAGTCATGGCTTTATGTTGGTACATCGGTCAACGATTTAGACTAGGCTTCACCACTACCATCGTGGTACTTCCTCTAGGCATCTTCTTATGTTGGCTCATGTATCAATATAACTTAGGCTTAGTGAGCGGAATACAACCCATTTGGGCTGAAATGTTGCAGCAAATGAAAATGCAATTGGCGTATTAATTCCAATTGCATTTTTTAGACCTCATAAATTTTATGATTGATTGAGTTCGCGCAAGCTTTTTAATGGAGGAATCTCAGTTAAGTAGCTTAAACGATAACGACCAATCAGCGCACATAAGATCATCATGCTCATAGGTAGAATCACCCAGATTTCCCAATGCGGTTGTATTGCGAGATCCATTTTATAACTGGCGATCGCACTGATGACCTCAGCAAAAAAACACGATACTAAGCCAGCCATAAAGCCGATAAATCCAATTTCTAAACTCAGCATATTTTTCAAATTGGATTTTGAGCTGCCAAATGATCTTAAAATTGCGACTTCTCGCTTTCGCTCATCCATCAATAAATTAATGCAAGCAATCAACACCAAAAAACCTGAAACACTGCCGAGAAGCGCAAGAATGGTAATAATCTGAACCAGAACAGATACTAAGTTTTTAATTTCCTCTAAAATTAAGGAAACATTGATAAATACAGTATTTGAGAACTGCTGAATCAGATTGACCAACTTGGATTTTTCATCTTGAGGTACAAAAAAACTTCCTAAATAACTTCCAGCATTTTCATCCATCGTATTCGGTGCAAAAATGAAGAAAAAATTTGGACTGAAGCTTTCCCACTCGACTGTTCTTAAATTTACAACTTTGGCTTGAAGTTCACCTTCTGGCAAGCTAAAGCTGAGTTGATCACCCACTTTTATCCCTAACTCTTCAGCAAGATTTGCTTCAACAGAAACATCTCCCACCTGCTGCAATTGTGGCTGCCCACTGACAATGACATTATCTTCTGGATAGCCTTGAGCTTGAGTCAAATTTAACTCTCGTCTGAGTGAGTTATTTTGCGCTCTTAATGATTCCGAAAATGGCTGACCATTATGTTTAATTAGGCGTCCGCGGATATTCGGATACAAGGGTGTACTTGGCCAACCTTCTTTTTCGATCTGAGCTTTAAATTGCTCAACTTCAAATGGAGGAAGACCATAAATAAATTGATTTGGCGTACCTTCAGGTAACTGTTGCTGCCAACGATCTAATAGATCCGTCCTTAATACTACAAGAACTGTAATCAGGCTCAGACCTAATGCAAGTGCAGTAATTTGAAGTGCTGTTTGATTAGGTACACGTACATAGGCTGACCATCTATTTTTCAAAGATTTGATCATCTTTAATAGCAACCAAACTATGCTGAACATACTTGCACACAATGCGAGGATCGTACCGATAACGAGCAATGAGAGCTGTATATTTTGAGTGAGCAAAATACAAAATAAAATAAGACTTACAGCTCCCGCTCCCAATAAGGTCAAGAGAGAACGCGTAGATTTAACATCCTCACGGATAACACAAATTGGAGGCGTATTTAAGAGCTGCATCAAACTTGGGACAATAAATCCAAACATCACAATGACACTGGTGAATATTGCAATCGGCAAAGGACCCAAAACCAAATCAAACAAGCTAAATTGGATGTCTAAATGCGGAATTAGTTGCAACATAAACTGCAATAAAATATAGCCTAGACCAATCCCCAATCCAGTACCGATGAACATCGCAATTGCGACGGCAATCATAAGCAATGCAATATAGTTCTTAAGAATTTGGAACTTTGCAGCCCCCATACATCTCATTAAAGCAACATGATCTTGATTTTGTTGAACGTACCGTTGACTGGTCAACGCAATTGCAATACCGCACAGTAAAATTGTAAGAATGTTTGCAAGCTGTAAAAAAGTATCTAGATTTTCAATTGGACGCATCAAGCGGGTATTCGCCTCATCCGCAGTTCTCAAGCGAATTGAGCTTTGGGTTTCCATTGCTTGCTGATCATCTGCATTTGGTTCAATCATTTTTTTAGGATAGAGCTGATCAAAATAAGCCGTAAACTCATTAAGTCTATTCGGCTCACCAGACATAAGCAGACGATATTCGATACGACTTCCAGGCTGAATCGCATTGGTTGCCGCAACATCAGATTGTGAAATGATCACTGTAGGTGAAAAGGCTGAAAATCCGAGTTCTTGGTTAGAATCCTTTTCAATGACTCCTGTGACTGTAAAACTCGCATCTGCGATTTGAACCCTCTCCCCTATTTTGACATTTAATAAATCTAAAGCACGTTGACTCAGCCATACCTCTTCTGACCGAATAGCAGTCTGATCAGGTTGAATAATGAGTTCACCACGTAGCGGAAAATTGGACTCAATCGCTTTGACATTCACCATGACAAATTGTTCATCAGTATGTGCCATTGAACCAAAAACCGTCACTTGGGACTGTTGTAGATTGAGTTGGTTCGCCTTCTGTTTAAATTTTTCATTGAGCGGATATTGATCACTCAACACTAGATCTGCAGCTTGAAGCTTAGCAGCCTGCAATGAAACAGCTTGTTGAATCTGATCATTACTGAACTTTAAAGCGGTTGTCGCACTAATCGCGAGACTCAATGCAAAAATGAGCAAATAAATCCCTGTGCTAGCAAAACTTTGCTTCAACAAAGGTTTGAATAGCGCACTCATACACGCTCTCCAGAAGCTGAAGCGCCTTGCACTTTTTCTAATTGACCATCGATCAATTCATAATGCGTCTCACATTTTTGTGCTAGCTTTTGATCATGGGTGACTAAAACCAATGTAGTGCCCAGCTCCCGATTCAAATCAAATAAAAGCTGTTCAATCTCCTGGGCTGTCGTCCCATCTAAATTTCCCGTTGGTTCATCCGCAAATACAATTTTGGGCTCAGCAATTAAAGCGCGTGCAATTGCTACGCGTTGTTGTTCTCCCCCAGACAGTACTTTAGGTGTTTGAGTACTTTGACGATCTAAACCCACTTTGTTCAACCAATAAAGGGCTTGTTGTTCTGCTTTGGCATAATCAAAATTCTTTTGAATTCTCAGCGGTAACATGACATTTTCAAGCGCAGATAAAGAAGGTAAAAGCTGAAAGGATTGAAATACAAAACCAATATTTTCAAGTCTAATTTGAGCGCGTTTCTCTTCGCTTAATTGCTCAACTGCTATACCATTAATCGACAATGTTCCTGAACTTGGCTGATCTAATGTCGCCAGAATTCCCAAGAGTGTAGATTTTCCAGAACCCGATCTGCCTGTGATTGCGACTTGCTCGCCAGGATAAATTTGTAGATTTAGATTCTCAAAAATCGTCAACTTTTTTTGTTGGATCTGTATCGTTTGTGTCAATTGCTGTGCAGAAATTAACGCTTGTGGCATGATTGAAGAAGTTGAGTCATTACGAACCATAGAAAGCCTTTATGCAAATCAGTCAAAGTTTAAATATTGTTACGTTGAGAAAAACTGCCTTTTTATTTATCTGCAGTTGTCTGTTTCTTTTACCGATCAATAGCTTTGCAAAAACTATCCTTATTCTTGGTGATAGTTTAAGTGCTGGTTACGGCGTACCCACCGAGAAAGGTTGGGTCAATCTTTTGCAAAAACGTCTTGATCAACAGTATCCGAAACAACATCGAGTGGTCAATGCAAGTGTCAGTGGTGAAACAAGCAGTGGTGCATTAGCACGTTTGCCTAAATTGCTACAAACACACAAACCAGATATTGTCGTAATTGAATTGGGAGGTAATGACGGTTTACGAGGTCAACCTCCAAAAATGATTCAACAAAACCTCACTCGATTAGTTCAATTGAGCCAAAAATCTAATGCCAAAGTCCTCATATTTGGCATGAAGATTCCTCCAAACTATGGCTCAGCGTATAGCAAAGCCTTTGAAAATAATTATAAAGTTGTGAGCCAGCAATTTAATGTGAAGTTGCTCCCTTTTTTTCTAGAAGGTGTTGCTGGAAATAATAAACTCATGCAAAAAGATCTGATTCATCCTAATGAACAAGCTCAACCTAAACTCTTAAATAATGCATATCCTTACATTAAAGGCGCTCTATAAAGTTATAGACATAGAGATCCATAAATCCCAATCAATAAAAAAGCCAGCTTAAGCTGGCTTTTTTAAAATGCTGATATTAGAAGTCAAAGAATGTAACTTCACCTGTTTCAAGTGAGTATTCTGCACCTACAACTTTTAATTTACCTTGTGCAATCAAGTTTTCCAACACCGCAGAACCATGGCGCAACTGGTTAACTGAAGCAAAAACATTTGAGCGAACCGCGTGTACTGAAAGCTTTTTCAAATCATCTTTTAACTCAGTTTGCATTAAAATTTCGACTGATGGACGTACGCGATTGACAATAGACATCAAATTAACAGATGGCGGTTGTTGAGGATTACGTAATGCTTCAATCGTTGAGTCGATTGCGCCGCAATGTGTATGACCCAATACAATCACTAAAGGACAGTTAAAACTTTCGGCTGCAAACTCCACACTTCCAACTTGAGATGGAGCTACGATATTGCCTGCTACACGAATAACAAATAAATCACCTAAGCCCTGATCAAAAACCATTTCAGCTGGAACACGTGAATCAGAACATCCTAATACAATCGCAAATGGCTCTTGAGTTTCAGCCATCTGAGCACGCTCATGATGCGTCAATAATCGTTGATGCTTGGTTTGACCTTCAACAAAACGTTGATTACCAATTTTTAAACGTTCTAAAGCTTCTTGTGCAGTTAGCATCTTGTATCCATGGTTTATCAAGGTTTGAGGTAATTTTAATACTGTGCTTTTTGATTGTCACTGACAAAATTTAAACTCTGTTACAATTTTTGTTAATTGCTAAAAATATCTTCAATTTCTTCAAATCTGATGATTATGATCATTCCTTACTGAAACACTTTTGCACCTAACTCAATGCTCAAATCTATGTTTATGAAGCAAAACTTATTTAAATCGAGATCCAATTATCACAAAAATAGGATTTATTTTTTTACTTTTAACTACTACTTTATAAAAGTCACTTGATTATAATGTCGCCCTGTTTTAAGGGATTTCACCTGCATGTTTGTTCATCTTCCTTTACCCACATTGAAGCATCAACATTTATTTTCCATTTTTCTCGCGTTAATGCTCAGCCTCGGTATCTCATCTACTCGAGCAAATACTGTTGAATTTATCGACTATCAAAAAGTTTTAAATGAAGAACGTGCTTGGGCAGGACTATCCACTAAAACGATTCGCGTCGGAGATGTTGTGTGGTCTTATAGCGAAGGTGGTCCTGCTGATCGACCTGCCTTATTGCTAATTCATGGTATAGGCATGAATCGAGACAGTTGGAATCATGTAGCTCGGAATCTCACACAGCAACATCGTGTCATTATTGTTGACTTGCCTGGAAGTGGACAAACGTTAACACCAAAGGGATTTGACTTATCACTTCCTCATCTGACTGAACAGTTACGTCGTTTTGCAGAAGCATTACGCATTGAAAACCAGCTTAATCTAGCGGGTCACTCTGTCGGTGGATCAATCGGACTGATGTATGCTGCTAAATATCCTCAAGAAATGAAAAGTTTATTTCTGATCAGTGCCGGTGGATTATTCAGAAGTAACAAAACATTCTTCCTCAATAACCCAATTTATTTAAAGCAGCTTTTAATCTCACAACCTGGAGACTTGAATTATGTTTCTAGGAGAGTCATGCATAAAGCTCCCTTCGTACCCAGTTTAATCAAGAAACAACAAGAGCAAGCACTTATTCAACGCGCGGCGGATACATCTGAGTTGATTCATCAGCTTGTTAAACTTAATCAACAGTACACCGTTGAATCATTTGCTCAATTGTTAAAAAATATTGAGGTTGAAACATTGATTTTGTGGGGAAAACAAGATCAGATAGTAAATGTTGAAGTTGCACATGAATTAGGGACCGCCTTAAAAAAAGCACATCCCCCTATTCTATTAGATCAAATTGGTCATACACCTATCGTAGAAACACCTGATCTTGTGGCGCAACATTACTTAAGTTTTTTAAATAAGATGAATGCCGTTAAAACGTCATCGTCAAATTAAGGATATTGAGAATTTTCATGGAAAAAAATCCTAAAATCGAACAGTTGATTGAGGCACATTTGGCATTTCTTGATCATGAATTTTCTCAAGATGACACCATTGAAAATGAATTTTTATATTTTTATCAATGGTTTCGAAAACAACCTTTAAAGCAAATTTGGTCTTTCGAGGTGATTAGTGCACTGCTTCAAAAACAAATTCTAAATACACCTGCAACTGATTCTCTCGTTCAACAGATTGCGGAGCATATTCGATTTGCGTTGGTTCACCCGCTTAATGAAACGACTCAAATCGAAGATATTATCTCGGTTCACACCATTGATCGAATTGCACTTTATATTTCATCTAAAAGTGCTCACCGCCAAGCTCTAATTAAACGTATTGTGAACAATCCCGCATTTTCGAGTATGCTCACCGAGTTAATCCATCATTCTATTCAGGATTATATTGATAATTCAGTGATGAATAAAAAAGTACCCGGTGTCGGCCGCTTTATGAAAATGGGGAAATCAGTTCTTGAAAGTGTCACTGATTCAAATCTTGATGATACGGTCAAACATTATCTTCAAAAAAATATTATCAAGATCAGTCAAATTAGCGAACAAGTGATTAACCAACACTTTGATGATAATAAGCTATACCACTTTCAAGCCAATCTTTGGCACAAAATAAAGCAAGTCCCACTCTCTGCTGTTAAAAACTATGTTGAAATCAATGATCTACCAAATACTGTGGCAATGGGACATGATATTTGGGACAACCTCCGTCAAACTGAATATCTAAAGCAACAAGTACACGATGGTATTTACACTTGGTATTGCCATAATCAAGACCGCTCTTTTGATCTGATCATGCAAGATATCAATATCAACGAAAGCCTTGTTCAAAATGAATTAAGTGCTCTACTCTGCCCCGTAATCAAGCATATGATTTCTAGTGAACACCTTAAACACCGTGCACGTGTATATCTTGAAAAATTCTACTATTCTGAACCAGCACTAAGTATTCTCACATCTTAATTAGAAAACCGCTCCTTAGAGCGGTTTATTAGAAATATGTCGTCGGTATTTGAATCTCAATTTGATGCTCACTCAGCAATGAATTGAGACGTTCTATTTTACGTAGGTCCTTTGATTTTCTATGCTCGCTTATAGGGTAGATATAATGGCAATTCATCAATAAAAATATACTCTCAACAAGTAGTTTTAAATTTTGCTGAAAACAAGGAAGGTGATGTAACTGTTGAAAAGTTTTAGAACCTGTTCTTAAACTTTCAATAATTGCACTGATCACCTCCTTCGGAGCTTGAATTGGGCCAATTGATGTTTTTAAATTAATATTATCCAATCGCTCATTGTTAAGAATAAGATCTAATCTAATCTTATGTAAAATTCCTAAATGGTCTTCAAAACGGTAATTCACTGATTTTTTTTGAAACAAATCCATACGCTGCTTTGAATCCCGAGCAATATCTTTTAGATACTCTTTTGTATTCGAAATATTCACATCTGATATCAACTGTTGCAAGTCGATTGGAATGCTAAGCGAATCTAAGTTTTCAGTTGGAACTGCACTCCCAATATATGATAGATCAGCTTCGATCTTTAAAATCTCATGTACATCTACACTATAAAGGGGTTGCCAATAATTAGTTAAAAGTTCGTGAGCGAGATAATTGGTATCATTTTTTAATGTATTCACAATTCCTTGTATTTTGTCATATCCAATAAAAGCGCCTCTCCGATTTAATTCACTCACTAGTGCTGTAGACAATTCAATACTTTGAGCAGATTGCTGAGACGTATTTTTATCAACCAAGTTAAAGATTTTTTGAATAGGCTGTAAAGTAGCGGATCCAGGAAAGCACATATAGTGTAAATAGAATAGCCCTTGGTCCTTTAAAGATTTATCTAGAATCTGCCTAATAAAATATTGATTGTGTTCAGAAACCCAAGAATACACTCCATGACAGACAATGAAATCAAACACTTCATTATTATTTTTGTTAAATTTTTCAAAGTCTATATTTAAGAATCTTATATTGCTTAACTGTAAGGATTGAGCAAGCTCTGTAGCTCGTTGTATGTGTTTGTCATTAAAATCCACTCCGACAAACTCAGCGTGCGGATTTGCAATTGCTGCCACAATCAAGTTAAGACCACAACCACAACCTAACTCTAAATATCGAAAATTTTGAGATATATCTGGCGCTATATAACCTTGAAATTGGCTGATTGTACTCAGCCAAATTGGCTGCATCTCTGGATAAAAAAACATAGGATAGATGGTGTCAACCACATAGCCATCGACGCGCTTCATTATTTTCCTTCTAAACTCGACTATTCAAAGCTTGGAGTGAGATTCTCGCTCTCACTCCAAGCACAAGACATTAAAACTTATAATTCAAGGCAAAGCTGTAACGTCGACCATCAAGCACCCAATCATTTCCATCTTTCAGTACATTTTTGTTTGCAACATTATATACACCAGTAGATAGCTGGAATTGGTCACTATACTTATACACAGCTCCAACATCTACAAATGTATAAGCTGGTGTTTTATCTCCATCGGTATCACCCACTGTTTTGCCACGATAATTCAATTGAGTCCATAAATACAATTGATCATTAAAGTCCCAATCCAAGCCTGCATTAAACATATGTTTAGGCAAATTATTCAATGGTTTACCTTCATACTGTCCAGATTTTTGCTCACTATCTGTGAATGTATAAGAGTGTCTATATTTTAAGTAATCTGTAATGTTGTAATCTGTGGTCAGTTCAAGCCCTCTAATTTCGGCCTTATCAATGTTATAGTTGAGTGTATAACCATTTGCGTTATATGGCAGATTAGGGTTGGACTGATAGAAAGCACTGCTATCAACGAAATGATTAATTTCAGATTGAGTGTAAGGCGGCTCACCGTCATTTTTTGGGGGAAGTCGACTACCATCTAAACGACCAGATCGAGTAATTTTATCGTTAAAGTCAGTTTGATAGACCATAAGACTTGCAGATAAACCCAATTCAGGATGAGTGAATGCAAAACCTGTTTCATACGTTAAACTGGTTTCTGGCTTTAAATTTGGGTTTGGCATAATTGCCCCGCCCATTGAGTTCAGCATGTAATCTGGAGAAGAATTACGTAAGCTCGGCGCTTTATAGCCTGAAATTACACCTCCTTTTAAAGTCACGTTGTCTGTAGCTTTATAAACTGCATATGCCTTTGGACTGAAATTATCACCAAAAAACTCATTTTCATCGAAACGACCACTTAAGGTTAGTGCTAACTTATCACTGACATTCCAAGTATCTTCTGCAAAAATAGACCATTGATATCGATCCATTTTAGTGACTTTACCAGCCATCGCTGCATTTTGGTTACTTGTACCATCCTCAAGATTTTCTTTTAAATATCGCCCGCCAATGGTCAGACTATGATCTTCGAAAAAGTACGTTCCTTGGGTATTGGCTGTGATAGTCTCAAATAAAATCCCCCCTGGATTTTGAACTTTACCCACAGTACGCCCTGTAATTGCATTATTTTTATCTTTATCATATTGCAAGTAAGAAGTGAGTTTTAGATTGTCGTACTCACCATCATGAGTAAGGCTAAAATTATTTTTTTCTAATTCTGAGTAAGTCCCTGTATTCGGTACGACATCTGAACGATAGATTAGCTCACCATCATCATTACGATTATTCGTATTATATGCTGGATAATAATTTCCATTAGATAGAACGAAATCTTTACCATCAATATCAACTTTAGGACCCGTTACTGAAACATACTGGGTATAACTTTTACCTGGGTTGTGTGTACGCTCTTGTTGAGTTCTTACATATTCAGCAGTGAGTGTGTTTTTTTCATCTGGTGTAAAAACAAACTTTGTACCTAGATTTGTTTTTTGAAAATCTGGTTCACTCTCACCTGTTTCGGCAGTATTTTTTTGTAATGAACTTTCTTCAATCTTTTGAAGACCAGCTGTAACTTGAACCGAAAGAAGCTTATCAATTAATGGTGCATTTACATACAAGCTGGTATTGGTTGCGTCGTTGTTAACGTCATTCGATTTACCAGCTTTGATATATTCTGTTCGAATACTTGCAGTCAAACGATCTTGATGCTTTTTAGTAATGATGTTAATTACACCACCCATTGCATCAGAACCATATAGAGAGGATGACGGGCCTCGAATCACTTCAATACGTTCAATCGATTCTATTGGCGGTAAGAAGTTTACTGATGCTCCTTGAACCCCCCCATTTGTTGTTAAAAGACTACCATCATTCATTGGACGTCCATCTACTAAAAATAGGGTATAAGCTGATCCCATACCCCGAATGGAGATCGTCTGGTTCGTTCCACCGCCTTGTACAAATACACCTGGAACATTTTTCAATGCATCAGTTACATCACTATAAGATTTTTTTTCTAATTCTTCGGCAGTAATCACTGAAATAGTAGCAGCAGCATCCGCTATATTTTGCTCATAACCACTCGCTGAAGTTACGACAATTGTTTTTAACTTAGTTGTATCTTGTTTTGCATTAGTATCTTGACCAATTTGCTCTTGTGCAAAACTTGAAACCGACATGGTGGTTAAGACAGCAAACGCTAACTTAGATTTTAAAAATGTCTTTTGCATTGTGTAATTACCAAAGAATGTGTGGAGAGATCTTGTTCGAATTGTGTCGCATTGTAACAAATGATAATCACTTTGCAATAGATTATGATAACTATTCTCATTTATAGTTTTGTTTTTACATTTCAATTTTATTGATATTACTCATTTTGTTCAGTTTTCATAAAAAAAAGCCCCCTTTTAATGGGAGCTTTTCAAATCAACTTTTGTAAATTTAAAGGCAACTTATTTCATATAAGCGCCTTCTGATTGGCTGTGGTCTGTCTGGTCCACAACACGTTGTAACTCTGGGATATGCTGTTTTAGCGTAACTTCAACACCTTGTTTAAGTGTCACATCAATTGCTGAACACCCTTGACAGCCACCACCAAATTTCAAGACCGCTGTTAAACCATGCTCAGCATCTTCAACCACTTCAACCAATGCACAGCTTCCACCATGCCCTGCTAAACCAGGGTTAATTTCTGACTGTAATACATAGGTTATACGTTCTTCAATCGATGCATCTGGACCTACACGTGGCACTTTCGAGTTAGGTGCACGGAAAGTCAACTGACCACCAAAGCGATCTTTGTTGTAATCAATCACTGCATCCAATAAGTATGGGATTGATGGTGTATCAATATATGCAGCAAATTTTGGATATTCTTGTTTATAGTCGGTTGGAACGACTTCATCTGGTGCACTATACGCCATGCAGCATTCAGCACGTGGTGTACCCGGATGTTCTACGAAAACACGTACCGCGATACCAGGAGTATTTTGCTTCTCTAAAAGTTCAAACAAATACTCTTGCGCAGTTGGTGTAATTAATAAATTTGGAATTTCTTCAGCAACTGCAGTGCTGGTGTTCTCAGTCGACATAACAATTTTTCCTCAAGCTGAAGACTCTATTTTAACTGAAGATCGGGGATAATATTTAAAATTCAACTAAATTTGTCAGAATTATTATATTAATAACAATTAAATTTAAAAAAATGGCATGATGAACAGAATTAAAGCAATTTATTCAATCTTATCCATATGCTTGATTTACCTTTTAATCATACTGTCACCATCGTTTTAATTACGGTTGCCATTTCACTGGTTGCATTTTCCAATCAAAATATTATGAATCGTTTGATTTTTTGGCCTCCAGCCATGCAGAAAGGTCAATACGATCGATTTATCACGCATGGTTTTATACATGCAGATGGAACACATCTACTGTTCAATATGATCACACTCTTTTTCTTTGGAAGTGTAATTGAAAGTTTTTATCGACAATACTTATATGAACTCGGATTTGTTCTGTTCTATTTAGGCGGTTTAATCGCGGCAATTATTCCAAGCTATTTAAAACATAAAAATGATCACCGCTGGGCAAGTCTAGGGGCTTCTGGAGCAGTGTCAGCAGTCTTGTTTGCTTATATTTTATTTCAGCCATGGAAACTGATATTTGTCTTCTTTATTCCAGTTCCAGCCATTATTTTTGCCGTGCTTTATGTTGCTTATAGTATTTGGTCAGGTAAACGTGGAAACAGTAACATCAACCACAGCGCACATTTATGGGGTGCAGCCTACGGTGTCGTAGTTACGATATTGATTGAACCTCAAATTATTCCACATTTCTTCAGCAAGTTGCTTCAACTACCTTTCTAATCCTTTGATCATTGCGGAGGGTTAAAACACTCCGCACAAATACCCTTAAATTCAAAATTGATGCTGTTAAATAAATCAAAAACACAAACTCAAAAATGATAATGATTATCATTTATATATTCATGTTAAGCTTTTATCAAACCTCGAGGTATTGATATGACTTACATTAAACTTCCATTGGCACTCATTCTTTCATTCAGCGCCTTTGTTTCATATGCTCAACCTGTTCAATTCACTTATCAAGATCAAACTATTCAACTTCAAAATACACCACAGAAGCTGGCTGTTTACGAACTATCCACGTTGGATACACTGAATGCTTTAGGTATTCAAGCATCAATCGTACCCGAAACTACTTTTGTTGGTGCTTTGAAAAAATTTACTGACAAACAATATGTAAAAGCTGGATCTTTATTTGAACCCAACCAAACCTTATTAAAAGAACAAAAGCCAGATCTCATCATTGTCGGCGGGCGTTCTGCTGCAAAATTAAATGAGGTCAAAAAAATTGCACCTGCAATCAACCTCTGGCCTGATACTCAAAACTTCAATCAAGACCTGAAAAATCGCACACTTTTTTTAGCAAAAATGTTTAATAAGGAACAATTCGCACAATCTAAATTAGATCATGTCTATGCCCTTCAAGCACAACTTAAACAACTTACTAAAGGTAAATCCAGCCTGATGCTTTTTGCCATGGGTGATAATTTTATACCGCATGCAAAGAATGAAAGATTTGGATTTGCCTATGATATTTCTGGCTTAAAGTCAGTGGTGCCGACTGCAGCACCTCAAGCCTCAAGTACTCGACCTGCTCCAAACTCACCAGAAGCTCTTGCTGCCGCGCAACGCAATTTAGAGCGTCTAGCACAAGCAATAAAACAAAATCCTGATTTCATCATTGTGTTAGACCGTGGTGCTGTAAACACGCAAAACTATGCTGCGAAACAACATATTCAATCACATCCATTACTCAAGAATAGTCAAGCAATCAAAGAGAATCGTGTCATCTTTGTTGATGCCGATGCCTGGTATTTAACGGGCGCTGGCTTAGATAACACTGCATTTATGTTAGAAGAATTGATCAATGGTATAAAAAATACTAAATAATTGATTTTGTTTATAAAGGAAGTCTTCGGCTTCCTTTTTTTAGAAATATCTCGTAATAATTCAATCAATATCTGGTAATTAATGCCACCTAGATCATTAATTTTGTCAGGATAATGTAGGCATCCGCGAATTTATTCATTTTTTTTTGAGATTTTTTGCATGTCTAATCAACCTGATGGTTTACAATTTTCCTCTAACACGTCCTCTAAACCCAGCAGTTCAAAATCAGGCCAACGCATCGTCAGTGCGGCATTACAACAGATTCAGCCAGAATACGCTGATGCAGTTATCAATGAAAAGAATTGGCGCAAATCCTATCCGATTCATTTTAAACGATTGGTAGAATGTGGGCTCTCATCACCTGAAGCTGCGCTGCGCATCGCTCAAGATGGACTTCAACAAGCTTATGAAGAGTTTAGTTTTCAACGTGATCAACATACACATGCATTGAATGAAGTGATGAATCTTAAATCAAAAGATTTAAATACCTACACACTTCAAGGAAACTCTACTGCTGAGCCGCAATGGTTTGTACCTTATCAGGGTAAAAATTTAGAAGGTCAAACCCTACTCGACCAAATTCAACTTTGGTTAGACCGAGGTATTATAGAAGCATCACATGCTCAGGCACTACAAGCGTGTGTGCAGCATCCAGAGTGGTTTGACCTTTCGGATCGAACAATGGTGCTGTTTGGTGCAGCTTCTGAAGCAGGACCTTTACCTTGGCTGGCGAAATGGAAAGCCAATATCGTGGCGCTTGATTTAAATCATGAGCGAGTATGGACAAAGATTTTGAATACTGTTCTGCAAGGCAATGCGACCTTATACGCTCCAAGTGTCGAATCAATAGATTCATCTGCATCTATACGTGAAGCTGCAGAGCGTTTAGGCGTTAACTTATTAACAGATACCCCTGAGATTGCACATTGGCTCACCCAGTTTGATCGAGACTTAGATCTTGCCGCGATTGCGTATTTAGATGGCGAAAAGCACGTTCGTGTTTCTATGGCGATGGATGCCATTATGCAACATGTCAGCCAACAAAAATCGAATACCAGTTTAATGTATATGTGTACGCCCACTGACGTCTACGCTGTACCACAGGAAGTGATTCAAGCTGGATTAGATAAGTTTAAATCACGCTCTAAACTTGAAAATATTCTGTCCAAGAGTATTTCGACTGTCTCTCGTGATTATTTTTTCAAACAAAATGAAGAACGCTTATTCCAATGTCATGATAAACAGTATGGGATCTGCGACTGTCTTGTGGTTGAACAAGGTCCAAATTATGCGTTGGCGAAAAGGATTCAACAATGGCGCGCTACGTTAGCACGGTCACAAGGTCAACGTGTCAGCATTAATATTGCTCCATCGACCACTACACATTCGGTAACCAAAAACCCATTATTAAAAGCTGCTTTCAATGGTGCCAATTTGTTTGATGTTGAAGCATTTGAACCCGCGACGACCAATGCGATTATGGCTGCGTTGTGGATTCATGATTTGAGAAACCCACAGTCGGTTGCCAATCCTGACATCGCCCTCAATCATCCATTAGACTTAATCATGCATGGTGCTAATCATGGTGGATTATGGCGTGTAGCATATCTCGCACGCACCGCCCTACCATTTGCCGCATTATATGGTTTTGCTGAGGAAAAACTCCCCTTGAAAAAACTTTGGTCTAAATTCCAAAAATAAGCGTCATAAACAATTGATCATAAAAAAAGCGCTGATTGTTCAGCGCTTTTTTAGTCTTTAAGTATTGAATTCCATCAGGTGAACTGAAGGAACAACCAAAATAAACCACCTGATAAACAGATTGTTGCTGGCAGTGTGAAAATCCACGCTGATAAGATTGTGCGAACCATTTGGAAGTTTAAGCCCGACTTATTCGCAACCATCGTACCTGCTACAGCAGAGTTTAAAACGTGTGTTGTTGACACTGGCATACCAAAGCCATCAGCAGCAGCAATCGTTGACATTGCAACTAACTCTGCAGACATCCCCTGACCATAAGTCATGTGTTGTTTACCAATACGCTCACCAACGGTAACAACAATACGTTTCCAGCCTACCATCGTCCCTAGACCTAATGCCAATGCAGTCGCAACTTTCACCCATGTTGGAATGTATTGAAGGAATGAATCTAAGTTATCACGGTAATTGTCCACTGTTTTTTCTTGCGCTTCAGTCATGGCAGGTAAAGCTTCTGCTTTATCTAAACGCTTGAATGCAGTCGTGCTGAGGTACATATCATTACGGAATTCAGCCACTTGATCTTCAGGAACATCTTTAATGGATGTGTAGCTTCCTACTTTTTCACCTAAATGATCCGTTAAACTTGCCAAAGCTGGCACAACTTCAGGCGTGATTTCTTTGGTTTGGATATATGACGTGATAATTTCACGCGCTTTTTCATCTGGAATATCTTGGTGATTTGGATAAATCAAATCAGCAGTTTGAGCAGATAACTGACCAAACGTTTGGATATGTTGTTGATCTAGACTCTTGTTTAAAGAGTATGCCAATGGCACGATCCCGATCAGAATCAACATAATCAGACCCATACCTTTTTGACCATCATTTGAGCCGTGTGCAAAACTTACACCGGTACACGTGAAAATCAAAATGGCACGAATAAGTGGCGGCGGCGGTTTATTCCCTTCTGGTGGTTGGAATAATTCCACTTGTTTCTTAAAGATTTTTTTAACCAATAAGAACAATACAGCCGCAAATGCAAAACCGATTAATGGTGAGAATAAAAGTGCTTTACCCACTTTCATCACCTGTTCCATGTCTACACCTGACGCACCATTACCTGCGTTTAAGATGTAGTTCATGATGCCCACACCTAAAATCGAACCGATCAGTGTATGAGAGCTAGAAGCAGGGATACCGAGGAACCAAGTTCCTAAGTTCCATACGATTGCGGCAATCAACATGGCAAAGACCATGGCAAAACCAGCACCTGAACCGACGTTCATAATCAATTCAACAGGCAATAGCGCGATAATACCGTAGGCAACTGCACCACTTGCGACCATTACGCCAAGGAAGTTACAGAAGCCTGCCCACATTACAGCGACAGGTGCAGATAAAGCGTTGGTATAAATGACCGTTGCCACAGCATTGGCCGTGTCATGGAAACCGTTAACGAACTCGAAACCCAATGCGATAAACAATGCCGTGGCCAACATGATCACAGCATAAAGATTTAAAGCAGGCACATGAGATAAATCAGCAGCCAACTGAAAACCAATGTAAATCAAGGTTGAAACAATCAGTGTAAGGAACACTGGCATAAAGAATTTCGGCGTTGGCACGTGAACATTCGTCGACTGCATAGGCGTTGACGATTGTGCTGAATCTGAAACTGGAGTTTGATTAGAATTCATGCAAGCAGAGAAAGAGGATAAATATCCCCTCTATTGTTCAATTTAATTATTACAATTATATGACAAAGAGCTGTCATATAAGTCATCCAAACGACACTTATTTAAGAAAATTAAACTTTAAAAACAACCAATATTCAAAATTTATCAATAATAATCATATAGTTAATACAAAAGCCTCGTCTTTAATCTTTATTTCAATCGGTAATTAAATAGATGAAATAAAGATGACATCACTGTCACATTTGTTACAACGGCAGTTATTATTACATTAGATTATGACAACATGATGAAATATAGACAGTTTCAGTTTTGATAGGTTGATCATCGTAGTCGATGGATGAAATTCATCCTTAATTTTTTGGGAATAGGTTCATAAATTTTTATTTATCAGAAAAGTGGACGTAACTCTGCTAAAATATTGCACCATTATTTGTGCAGATTTTTGTGAGAGTCATTTGATGTCTACCCTCGCCACCTTAAAAGCGCTTCTTGCCAAACGTATCCTGATTATTGATGGTGCAATGGGTACCATGATCCAACGCCACAAATTGGAAGAAGCTGATTACCGTGGTGAACGTTTTGAGGATTGGGCCTACGACCTTAAGGGTAATAACGACTTATTGGTTCTAACTCAGCCACAGATTATTCAAGGCATTCATGAAGCTTATCTTGAAGCTGGTGCAGATATTATTGAAACCAACTCGTTCAATGGAACGCGTGTTTCAATGTCTGACTACCATATGGAAGACTTGGTTCCTGAGATTAACCGTGAAGCAGCTCGAATTGCCAAAGAAGCATGCAAAAAATACTCAACACCTGAAAAGCCACGTTTTGTTGCGGGCGTATTAGGACCAACGTCACGTACCACTTCAATTTCACCAAATGTAAATGATCCGGCATTCCGTAACATCACCTTTGATGAGTTAAAAGTTAACTATATTGAAGCGACTAAAGCGTTGATTGAAGGTGGTGCAGATATCATCTTGATTGAAACGGTATTCGATACTTTAAATGCGAAAGCTGCGATCTTTGCAGTGAAAGAAGTGTTTAAAGAAATTGGTTACGAACTGCCAATTATGATTTCGGGCACCATTACCGATGCATCTGGGCGTACACTCACAGGTCAAACCGCAGAAGCATTCTGGAACTCAATGCGCCATGCTGAGCCTTTATCGATTGGCTTTAACTGTGCACTGGGTGCAGATGCGATGCGTCCACACGTCAAAACCGTGTCTGACGTTGCGGATACTTTTGTTTCAGCGCATCCAAACGCAGGCTTACCAAATGCGTTTGGTGGTTATGATGAAACCCCTGAAGAAACTGCAGCATTTATTAAAGAATTCGCTGAAAGTGGTTTGATCAACATCACCGGTGGTTGTTGTGGTACGACGCCTGATCATATTCGTGCGATTGCGCAAGCAGTTGAAGGTATTGCGCCGCGTCAAATCCCTGAAATTGAACCTGCATGTCGTTTAAGTGGTTTAGAGCCATTTAACATCACTAAAGATTCATTATTCGTCAACGTCGGTGAACGTACCAACGTGACAGGTTCTAAAAAATTCCTTCGTTTAATTAAAGAAGGTAACTTCACCGAAGCTTTAGATGTGGCACGTCAACAAGTTGAAGCCGGTGCGCAAATCATCGACATCAACATGGATGAAGGGATGCTGGATTCGCAAGAAGCGATGGTGCATTTCCTGAATCTGATCGCGTCTGAGCCTGATATTTCACGTGTGCCAATCATGCTTGACTCTTCTAAATGGGAGATCATTGAAGCAGGTTTGAAATGCGTCCAAGGTAAAGCAGTTGTTAACTCGATTTCCTTAAAAGAAGGTTATGACGAGTTTGTAGAACGTGCTCGCCTCTGCCGTCAGTACGGTGCGGCAGTCATTGTCATGGCGTTTGATGAAAATGGTCAGGCGGATACTGCTGAACGTAAAAAAGAAATCTGTAAACGTTCTTATGATGTGCTTGTGAATGAAGTGGGCTTCCCTTCTGAAGATATTATCTTTGACCCAAACGTGTTTGCGGTCGCAACAGGTATTGAAGAACACAACAACTATGGCGTGGACTTCATTGAAGCAACAGGTTGGATTAAGCAAAACCTGCCAAATGCCATGGTGTCAGGCGGGATCTCAAACGTATCGTTCTCATTCCGTGGGAATGAGCCTGTTCGTGAAGCGATTCATGCGGTGTTCTTATATCACGGCATTCAACAAGGCTTAACCATGGGTATCGTCAACGCAGGTCAGCTTGCGATTTATGATGATATCGATGCTGAGCTGAAAGAAGCTGTTGAAGATGTGGTGCTGAACCGTAACCAAGGCGCAAGCGGTCAAGAAGCGACTGAAAAATTACTCGCTGTTGCGGAAAAATATCGTGGTCAAGCGGGTGCGCAAAAAGCCGAAGAAAACCTTGAATGGCGCAATGAACCTGTTGAAAAACGTCTTGAATACGCGCTTGTAAAAGGTATTACGACTTATATTGATGAAGATACCGAAGAAGCACGTTTAAAATCAGCTCGTCCACTTGATGTGATCGAAGGTCCACTCATGGCAGGGATGAACGTGGTTGGCGACTTGTTCGGTGCCGGCAAAATGTTCCTACCTCAGGTGGTGAAATCTGCACGTGTGATGAAACAAGCTGTGGCTTGGTTGAACCCGTTCATTGAAGCAGAAAAAACCCAAGGCGAAGCCAAAGGTAAAATCTTGCTTGCAACAGTAAAAGGCGACGTACATGACATTGGTAAAAACATTGTCGGCGTGGTACTGGGCTGTAACGGTTATGACATCGTTGACCTTGGCGTGATGGTACCTTGTGAGAAAATCTTACAAACTGCGATTGATGAAAAAGTTGACATCATCGGTTTATCAGGTTTGATCACACCGTCATTGGATGAAATGGTCTTTGTTGCCAAAGAAATGCAACGTAAAGGTTTTAACATTCCATTGATGATTGGTGGTGCAACAACATCGAAAGCGCATACTGCCGTGAAAATTGCGCCGCAATATCACAATGATGGTGTGTACTACACGGCTGATGCTTCACGTGCGGTGGGTGTTGCAACACAGCTTTTATCTGCTGATATGAAGCCGCAATTGGCAGCGGATTATGCAGCGGATTATGAAAAAATCCGTACACGTCTAGCGAATAAGCAACCGAAAGCTGCAAAACTGTCTTATGCTGAATCCGTTGAAAATGGTTTCAAAATTGACTTTGAAAAGCATGCACCTGTAAAACCAAACTTTATTGGTTCTGAAACATTCACCAACTATCCTTTAGAAACGTTGGTTGAATACTTCGACTGGACACCATTCTTTATTTCTTGGAGTTTGGCAGGTAAATACCCGAAAATCCTTGAAGATGAAGTGGTGGGTGAAGCTGCACGTGATTTGTTTGAACAAGCACAAGCGATGCTCAAAGACATTATTGAAAATAAACGCTTTGATGCGCGTGCAACCTTTAGCATTTACCCTGCGAACCGTGTTGCAGCCGATACAGTTGCTGTTGCAGATGAAAACGGCAATGTGACGCATACCTTTGAGCATATTCGTCAGCAGTCTGACAAAGTCACAGGTAAAGCCAATTTCTCATTGGCTGACTTTGTTGCACCAAAAGATGTAGCGCAAGACTACTTAGGTGGTTTCACCGTTTCGATCTTTGGTGCAGAAGAGCTTTCGCAAGAATATAAAGCTAAAGGTGATGACTATAACGCGATTATGGTTCAAGCCTTGGGTGACCGTTTTGCAGAAGCATTTGCAGAACACTTGCACCAACGTATTCGTAAAGAGTTTTGGGGCTACCAAGCCGATGAACAGCTTTCGAATGAAGAATTGATCAAAGAGAAGTATGTGGGTATTCGTCCTGCACCGGGCTACCCTGCTTGTCCTGAACATTCTGAAAAAGCGCCGCTGTTTGATTGGTTAGGTACGACTGATAAGATCGGAACTTACTTAACCAGTAGCTTTGCAATGTGGCCACCTTCATCAGTGAGCGGTTTCTATTATGCAAGCCCTGAAACGGAATACTTTAACGTGGGTAAAATCTCTGGTGATCAGTTGGAAGATTATGCGAAGCGTAAAGGTTGGACATTGGATGAGGCGAAACGTTGGTTAGCACCGAATTTGGATGATTCGATTGTTTAATTGATTTTGAATCCTCTTTACGAAGAAATGCTTCTCACCTCCTTTGATAAAGGAGGGAATGGAAATCCCGTCAAGTGAGGGGATTTTCGTTTTTAATCTCCCCTAACCCCTCTTTTTCAAAGAGGGGAATTTCGCGTGTCAAATTGAGTACGTGACAGCTGATACCTTTTAAAAAGGATGATAAGAGAGATTAATTGATATAAATAAAACAATTACTTAAAATATATACAAGCAAAAAAATAGAAAATTAAAATATGTCTAACATAAAAATTTTAGATTCAGGAAGCTTAGAAACCATCTGTAAAATTCTTGGTGAAACAAATGATGGGCTTTCTGGAACTGAAATAGGAAAATATTTAACAGAATGTCATATTCAAGATATTCAACCCAATCTAACTAAATGGAAACGTCTCTACGAAGCTCTTAGCATGAAGCAGAATATTGACTGTTGTTCAAATAATATTTTAGCTTTCATTAAACATGTTATGCGCCCTTCAAGACATATAAATAGAAAAGAATGGTTTGAACATATACGAACTCAGTTAAATTTTGCTTTATCTTTCGAAGGTTTTGAATTAGCTGAAAGTGGCGAACTCAGATACGCTGAAAAAGTTCATACCTTCAGTGAAGCTGAAGCAAGAGCTCAAAATTTAAGAAAATCTTTATCCGATAGAAAAATTCATCCTGATGTTCTAACCTTTTGCAAAGCAGAACTATTAGTAGATAATTATTTTCATGCCGTATTCGAGGCTACAAAAAGTATCGCTGAAAAAATTCGAGTTAAGACTCAACTCACATATGACGGAGCCGAACTAGTTGACCAAGCTTTTGCTTATAAAAATAAAGTCCCTTATTTAGCTTTAAACAATTTAACTACACCAAGTCATCAAAGTGAACAAAATGGTTTTATGCATTTACTCAAAGGTATATTTGGAACATTCAGAAATACTACAGCCCATGCTCCAAAAATCACATGGAATATAGATGAACAAGATGCCTTAGATATTTTATCTACTGTATCCTTGATTCATAGAAAATTAGACAAAGCTATCGAAGCAAAAAAGCTGTATGAAGGGAAAATATAATCCCTCCTACCTTCCCTTTAAAAAAGAGGAACACCACGAACCTGCTACCGTCATTAAATTCGCGTGCAGTCCCCCTTTAACAAAGGGGGATTTAGGGGGATTGTTTCAGACAATACCGATAAACCACTTCCACCACATCATCAATCTGCTCCATCACCTGCCCATTATCTAACCGCAAGACCTTTAATCCAAGATGAGCTAAAGCTCATCTCGAATTCGATCTACTTCTAAACCTACAACCGTAAAGTGCTGACTACCATCACACTCAATCACCAAATTGGTAGCAGGACAGTAAAAATCCACAATGTAATTTAATAAAGGTTTCTGGCGATAAAACTGCAAACCTAAAATTTGCTTATTGCGAAGTCGTGACCATAACAGCTTTTCAGCATCAGTCATGTTATTGCGTAAAACACGTGAGGCTTGTTTTAAGTTTTGATTGTAGGGCTTCATTTTTATTCTCTTTTTAAAATCTCCCCTACCCCTGAGCCATATATGGCGCAAGGGAAAAGAGGGAAATTTCACGCATCTAAAACCGCAATCAAATTCGCGCAAGTCCCCCTGAGCGAGACTTAAGCACTGCTTTATGTAGAAGCGCAAGAAAGGGGGATTTAGGGGGATTCTTTTCACCAATATATACATTAAAAACCGCCCCTTTTCTAACAACCAAACCTCTAATCATCCGTTTTAACATTTTTAGATCAGCAAATGTTTCAAGTTTAGTGAATAATTAATACTTATTAATGAAATTACCAAAAGTTTGATATTTCCATGAAAAAACTCATCAACCACCCTGAAAACTTGGTTGTCGACATGTGCAAAGGCTTTGTCTTGGCACACCCAGAACTTGCATTCACTGAGTCTCACAAAATCATTTCAAGAAAAGAAAAACACAATAATGTTGCTCTCATCAGTGGTGGCGGTAGCGGTCACGAACCTGCACATGCGGGCTTTGTCGGTCAAGGCATGTTAGACGCAGCCGTATGTGGCGATGTCTTTGCATCACCTTCGCAAATTCAGGTCTATAAAGCACTACAACACGTCGCAACTGACAAAGGCGTGCTGATGATCATCAAAAACTATTCTGGTGATATGATGAATTTCCAGAACGGTGCAGCTTTAGCAACTGAAGATGGCATCAAGGTCGACTACGTCAAAGTGGCAGATGATATTGCAGTCAAAGATAGTTTATATACCGTCGGACGTCGTGGTGTCGCAGGCACAATCTTTGTTCATAAGATTGCAGGCGCAGCAGCATCTAAAGGCTTAGAATTAGGTGAAGTTAAAACAGTCGCTCAAAAAGCGGCTGACAATGTCATCAGTTTAGGTTTTGCCTATAGCTCATGTACTGTTCCTGCTAAAGGCACACCAACCTTCACCCTTGCCGATGATGAAATGGAATACGGCGTGGGTATTCATGGTGAACCGGGGATCCGTCGTGAAAAAATCTTGCCAGCAAAAGAACTGGCACAACGTATGGTCGATGACCTGTTTTTAGATCGTCCAGACATGAAAGAAGTTGCAGTATTGATCAATGGCTTTGGTTCTATCCCAATGCAAGAACTGTATCTGTTTGACCATGATGTATGCGCACACCTTGCACATAAGGGCATTAAAATTTACCGTACCTTTGTCGGCAACTACATGACAAGTATCGACATGAATGGTGCATCCATTTCATTACTTGAATTGGATGATGAACTCAAAACATACTTAGATGCAGAAGCTAACACCCCTGCCTTTAAACTTGATGGTTCACCTGCTTTAGCCATTGAGTTTGCGATAAAAGATACGGCTACCCAACATCAAGGCAATAGCGAAGTTGAAACTGCAGCAGAACATGCTGAAATTCAAAATGAGCAATTCACCATTGAAAACATGCGCTATGTGGTCGATGTCATGGCTGCCTGTATTATTAAAAATGAAGTGCCATTTTGTGAGTTAGACGCACACGCAGGCGATGGTGACTTCGGCATGAGTGTGGCTAAAGGCTTTAAACAACTCAAGAAAGAATGGCAAAGCTTGATCCAAGCACAGCAGATGGATGAATTCTTACTCAATAGCTCCATGATCATCATGGAACATTGTGGCGGTGCATCAGGTCCCATCTGGGGTTCTGCATTTCGTGCCGCAAGTAAAGCCATTCAAGGTAAAACCACGTTAAGCGTGGCAGATTTTGCCGATATGCTGCAAGCCGCAGTAAAAGGTATTCAAACCACAGGTGAACGTTCATTTGGACGTGGCGCGGTAGTGGGAGATAAAACTCTCATTGATGCGCTCGTGCCATGCGCAGATTCATGGTCAGCCAACACCGACAAAAGCTTTAAGGAAAACTTTATCTTAGGTGCTCAAGCTGCTGTTCAAGGTGCTGAATCGACCAAAGAGATTGTTGCACGTATGGGTCGTGCAGGTACTGTCGGGGATCGTAGCTTAGGCTATCCTGATGCAGGTGCATATGGTTTAGGCGTGATTTTTACCGATATTGCTGATCATCTAAAATAACATCTACACATGACATAAATGATTGATTAGTTATGTAAAAAAGCCCTGATGATTCAGGGCTTTTTTTGCTTTTTATTTTTTAAAACTTGATAATAATGCGCTGGTAATCGCCTGATTATGTGATGCCACACGAGACTTCTTCGCTTTCGCTGACTGGTCAGCTACACGTTGAATTTTGACAGCTTTTAATTTACCTTGATTTTCAACAACCTGAAATTTGACTCGGTCATTGCGTTTTGGCTCACCTTCATCTGCAGGAAAGTCAGAAATGTGGAAAAAAATATCCTCACCTGCACCACCAATAAAACCAAAACCTTTATCGGCATGATAAATTTTAATTTTTCCTTGCTGGACTTCAGACTTCATAACATTCCCAAAAAACGGTATACAATTTTCAATATTATACACGCATCTTAAAGTGCATCATCTTTGCTGATCACTTTAAATAATCATGCAAGTGCTGTTGGACAATGACGCGTTTGTGTCCTTTACTTTGTTGTTCCGATAACAATGATTCCGCATCTAAAACCACCACTTTGTGACCATCATCCTGTAGACGTTTCACACCTTCAAATAACATTCGAGCACCGACATCATGGATTAAAGTCAGATGTGTAAGATCAAGCACTACTTTATTTTTACCTACAGGCTCATTCTGTAACTCACGCAAGAACATTTCAGTCTCTGTAAATTGCAAGACACCACGTAGCTCATACACCACCATGCCATCATCATACTCACGGCGACTTTGGATAATGGTTTGTGCTGAAGGGGTTCCCTCCATTAAATGTAATCCCATATCACTTGATAGACGTTCAAAGATTTCCACACCTCGAACACTGTTGCCATGGCTGTCTAATTTAGGCGAAAAAACCGCAATTCCGACCTGACCTGGTAAGACACCAATGATCCCCCCTGCCACACCACTTTTGGCAGGAATACCTACGGTGGTCAACCAATCTCCAGCTGCATCGTACATACCACACGTCATCATGACGCTAAGTACCTGACGACATACCTGACGATCTAAAATACATTTCCCCGTAACAGGATCTTTTCCACCATTCGCCAATACACTGCCCATTCGCGCTAAATCTTTCACGGTGACTTTAATCGCACACTGTAGAATATAACCATGAACAATATGCTCTGGGTCTTCTTCTAGCACGCCGACGGTACGCAACATATATCCAATCGAAAGATTACGAAATGCTGTTTTGAGTTCAGATTGATAGACTTGCTCATCAAAGGTTAATTCACGCCCACACAGTTCACTCAAGAAACGTCGTAAATGTTCTGCACGAGAAACAGTCTTTTTATGAGGTAATAAAGAATGTGTCGTAATCGCACCCGAGTTAATCATTGGGTTCTTGGGAATCGATCGTTCTTTTTCTAATGAGATTTGATTAAATGCTTCCCCCGAAGGTTCAACACCAACTTTTTCTAATACCTGAGCCAAACCATGTTCTTGAATCGCTAACGCATAAGCAAATGGTTTAGACATTGATTGAATTGTGAACTCAACTTCATCATCCCCTGAAGAATAAATCGTACCATCAATGGTTGAAAGTGCTAAAGCGATACGATTTGGATTGGCAGCTGCCAGTTCTGGAATATAGTCAGCCAATGCTCCTTCGGTATTCGCATGACATTGGTCCAATACATGGGCAAGATAATCAGGTACAGGTGTCTTCATTTTTATTCTCTTGGTGATCAATGGAGACCCAAAATAAGATCTCAAATGTTAAATTCAGCTGTCGATATCGTGTCACATCTGACTTGATTACGACCATTCTGCTTTGCAAGATATAGTGCTTTATCCGCTGCACTATAAATCCTTTGCTTTACTTCGTCTGTGTATAGATGTGGTAAATTTTGTGACATCGCCACGCCAAAGCTTGCGGTCACTTGAATAAAAGTCGCTGGGCTAATCTCAATTTTTTCACTTTCGATCGTTCGACGGCAGCGTTCTGCGATGATTAATGCTTCGTCGATATCACCATCTTTAAGTACTAGAACAAACTCTTCACCACCGAGTCGTCCCACTATATCCTCTTCTCGTGTTTGCTGTTTTAAAATGAGAGCAATACGTTTAAGTACAAGATCACCAACATCATGACCATAATTGTCATTAATCTGCTTGAAGAAATCGAGATCTAAGATGATGAAAGCAAAGCTGCGATTTTGTTGAATTAACTTACTAGTAAACTGATTGATGTAACGACGGTTATAGAGGTTGGTTAACGCATCTTTCTGACTTAGTATTTCAATCTTACGCTCACGTCGTCTCCACTGCGACAAGATCAACTCAAAAAAAACTGCTGAGCACAACAGTATGGGTAAATATAGTACCGCCATACTTTTCAGCCAAAAAGGATTGGCATACAAATTAGATTGATTCAGTGCATCACTAAATAATGGTGCATAAGTCAGTTGACCATTGGCCGTCAGTACTGCCAACCACAAGATAATACAAGCAATAATAAAAGAGACGCTATAGATGATGCGCTGTTCATATAACACAAAACCAATTAATACAATATTGACCGTTCCCGCCATCACCGCAGGACTATAAATCCCAACCGTGTATCCTGAAAAAATGACAATCAATCCATAAAATAAGGGGATTAAATAGCCCAAGATTCGGCGAGCAGTAGCATTTTTACGAAGCATTAAAGCGATTATCAGAAAACACATGGTCAAAATCACTTGTAAACATGTGGTCAATGTCCGATGAGGATAATATTCTGGATCTAACCAAATTTGATATTCTGAATGGAAAGTTAGGTAGTACCACAACCAATGACCGATGAGCATCAACAGCCCAAATATAAGTAACAGAATCCCTTTATTAAAGTTGGACCAGTTAATAATAGAACGATCAGATTCTAACAAGACATATTTGATAGCTTGCAATAAACTGCGCTGTTGTTGTACTTCATTCTCTCGAGTCATCATCTAATTGTATTATCGAATATTCATATTTATTTTTATTAAAATTTGGATGTATTCAGCGATCATGTCAATGCGCTTTAAGCATTAAAAAGACTGCTTTATCGTTCAGATCAATTTATGGTATGGATTTGATGATCACTGACCAAAACAAAAGCATTGCTATAAAAAAACCTAAGCGTATGTTTCTCTATAGTTAGTAGTACCAAAACCGAAATTTAATCATTCAACTAAGCTGGTTGATATAACTGTACCTGATTTCGTCCGCTTTCTTTGGCAATATATAAAGCGTGATCTGCACAATGCGTGATGACGTCTTGATCAGATAACTCATGGGATAATGCAATACCAAAGCTTGCCGTCACATTTAACGAGGTTCCATCATCCAGCACAATCGGCTGCTGTGCAATTGCGTTACGGCAACGTTCTGCGATATCAACCGCTTGATCACGACTGAGATTGTCCAGAATTAATATAAATTCTTCACCGCCATAACGTCCAACCGTATCACCAATACGAACATGATATTCCAAACGCGTCGCCACCTGTTTCAGGACTTCATCTCCTGCTGCATGACCATATTGATCATTAATTTGTTTGAAATGATCCAAATCCAATAAGATCACAGCATAATCAGCACGATCCAGCTGAAAATGTGATAACACTTCATTGATCTGACGACGGTTATAAACGTTCGTCAGCGCATCAAATTTACTGCTGGTTTCGAATTGTTTTTCACGACTGCGCCATTGAGTGAGTAAAATCTCAAAGAATAAAACACTCATAAGTAAAATGGGCACGTAGAGCTGTACCATGCTCATGACCCAAAAATCATTTTGGTAAACGATACTTTTATTCAACTCATCACTAAACATAGGTGCATAACGAATTCGATCGATATGCGTCAAGTAACACGTTAATAACGTGTATATCGTAATTGGAATTGCAATCCCATAAATAATTTTACGGCTATAAAATACCAACCCGACCAATACAATACTGATGAACCCTGCCATCGTTGCAGGGCTATAAATTCCAATCGAATACCCTGAATAAATCATGGTCATTCCAAAGAAACTAGGAGCAAAGTAAGCAATGAAGGTTTGAAACTTAGTGATATGCTGAAACTTGAAACAACTCCAAAACAGGACAAGATAAATCACGGAGGTCACCAACAATTGGGTAACACGTAATTCAAAATAGTCAGGATTTAACCACTGTGCTTTTTCAGGGTTATAAAAAGCCACAATTAACCAGCGAGCGACCTCAAGTTGGCTTAGAATTCCAAAAAAGAGGATAAGCCGTCCCTTTTTAAAATCACTCCAATTGATCAGCATATTTTGAGGATCAAGGATGTACGTATTGGCCACACGATACAATCGCTTAATCATATGTTGAATCTTCCTGATTAACTTCATTCTGTCCTTTTATCTTTTATATTGTCTTTTTAAGCAGCGTGAACTCGCTCTACAAACAAGATCCCATCAAGATGGTCAATTTCGTGTTGAATGATTCGTGCAGGGAATTCTGAAAAAGTCTCAGTAATTTCCTGTCCTTGCATATTACGATAACGGACACGGATTGATGAAGCTCGAGCTACTTCCGCACGTCGATTCTCTACACTTAAACATCCCTCTTCTCCTAAAACAACATGATCAGAACGCTCCAATATTTCAGGATTAATCATGTAAATAGGCTCCATCTCAGGCGCATCGGGATACCGTATATTGGGTTTTGAAGCGACGATAATAATCCTTTTAGAGACATAAACTTGTGGTGCAGCAATACCGACACCATTGCGCTGTTGCATCGTAAAATTCATTGCTTCAACCAGATGCGTTAACCAGCTACTACTAAACTCAAGTTCACTTACCGGCGATGCAACCAATTCAAGGATCACTTCACCTTTTTGAGCAACGGGTAGTATCGTCATAATACGTTCATCTCAATTATGATAAGAATTTGATCTTCATAATTTTTTAAATTTTAAATCAAATATTTGATTAATAGTCAACCAATCTTAAAGCATTTCAAGATGAAGTAAAACTGATTTAAATGACGAATTTGTGACCTGATAATTTTACGGCTCAAGTTTCACTTTTTTGTATGACATCAGCATCCTGAAGTTCGTAGTAGTGTCTAACCTGATTACGACCACGTTTTTTTGCCAGATATAATGCTTGATCTGCATGACGAATCACCGCTTCTTTATTTAAATTAAATTCAGAAATGGCTATACCGAAGCTTGCTGTCACTCTGATCGTCGTACGTTCATCGATATAAAAGAGCTCATTTTCAATTTCTTTGCGACACCGCTCTGCGACCTCCATCGCAGCTCTGAGGTTTTTATTCTGCAACAGCATCACAAACTCTTCACCACCAAATCGCCCGACAATATCTGTATCACGTATATTTTGACGTAGTACATTGGCAACACGCTTTAAGACGTTGTCTCCGATATCATGACCATAGTTATCATTAATACTCTTAAAATGATCAAGATCTAACAGAATGAGAGCAAATTTTCGTTCTTGTAATTGAATTTCATTGAGTTCTAAACCTATTTTTCGACGGTTATAAATCCCCGTAAGCGGGTCCATTTGACTCATTAAATTAATTTGTTTTTCACGATTTCTCCATTGCGTCAACAAAATCTCAAACAATACAAAAGTCGCAAAAAAAATAGGCACGTAAAAATAAAGTTGTGAATAAACCCAGAATTCATTAAATACCATGACTGAATAATTGAGCTGATCACTAAAGACTGGTGCGTAGGTCATGTACCCCAAAGCACTGCTGACAATTGCAATGAGCATATATATAGTGACAGGTAAAAAAAGCAGATACACAATTTTGCGTTCAAACAAAACCAGACCAACTGTTAAAATACTGATAAATCCCGCAACGGTAGCAGGACTACTGACACCAACAGAATAGCCCCCATAAATGAAACTCACGGAAAATACTAAAATAATAAAATAGGGTAAATATTGTCTCACCCACTCTTTATGACGCCATATGACACAAGGAATAATCAGCAAAAACTGTAATGCACAGCACAGTAACATTCGTGACAGGTGAAAATGATAATAGTCAGGATTGAGCCAATGATGTAATGCAGGATGATGGAATGAAAATAAATACCATGCGATCCAGGTGATATGTGCAAGTCCGCCCAATACCATGACCAGAATACATTTATTTAAGTTACTCCAATTCATCAAGACACTTTGATTCATAAATGAATGAAGTGTATAGGGGCGAAAAATCCGATTGAATAGTCTTAACATAATGAACTAACTCAATAGAAACAGCTCATCAAAATAAACTTTATTTTCATTTAACTCTGTAATCATTAAATCTATTTCACCCCTACAAAATATAGTGAATAAAATCACATATTTTTTATTATAATTGCACTTATTATCACAATCTAACCTTAAGATTAGGATTTATCAAGGTTTTTTTACCATTTATTCTATTTTTTTTTTAAAGCTTTTTTTGCTTAAATCCAGCTAGCGATACGCTCAAGCATTTTAATTTGACTCAGCTAAAAATTGCTAAGTACACTCCTAACTCTTAGAGATCGAGTTCTCGATAAATAACTTTAATTTCTTGTGCAATGTGAATACTGACTCGATGATGCAAATATTGAATCAAAATATCAAACTGCTCTGCACCATCGTCTAATCCAGTACAAAAATATTCAGTATGAGGAGGAAGCGTTTTTAACCACTGACTTTGATAAAAATCGGCAACGGATTCAAAATTAAGATAACGATGAGGATGCTGTTGTAATGATTTTACAAATTGCAGAAATCGAGCTTCCCAAAAGTGGATAATCATAGATCTAAAGTCTACTGGTTAAATTCAATTTCATTGTTACGTCGATCTGCTTTATTTTGCAGATCGAATCATTCAAATCAATGTCCAAGGATGTAAATTTTTCAGAGTGAGTAGACGGTTTGCTGTTGAACTTGATATTTTTTCTTCCACTGAAGATAACCTAATAAGGCTAAAACAATAAATGCGCCATAAAGACCAGCCGTCAAGTATAGATCTTTATACATAAACATCATGACATAGATGATATCCACCGCGATCCAAGCAGGCCAAATTTCCAAATATCGTTTAGACGTCCAATATGTAATGAGCAAACTCAAACTCGCCAATTGAGCATCTAAATAAGGAATGGAAGCATCCGTAAAATAATCCAAACCTAAACCAAAAATAAATCCTGCCAACATTGTAAAAAACACATGTTTGATAATTCTCAACCCTTGAATACGATTGATGCCAAGTTGCTCTTGCTGTTTAAACTGAGCTTTCCATATCCACCAACCATACACTCCTAAACCGATAAACACGCATTGCAATATCGTTTCACCATAGAGTTGATAGTCATAAAATAACTTTGCATATAAGCCATAAGCCACGAGATTCACAGGCCAACACCAAATATTACGGCGAATCGTGAGGGTTACACCCAATACACTCATCAATACTGAAATAATTTCTAAAAGGCTCATACACTACGTAAAATGATCGTGGTTTATTTGATACGCCTATCCTAACGCATATTGAATGGCACCATACATGATTCTTAACGAACACGACTTAGCGCTGTTCAATTTGAACTGCACAGTTTTGACCTAACCATTAAACTCCTCTAAAAATAGAATATCCTCAATGGAAAATAATAATGATGAATACAACTCAAACGACCAGAATAACCATTGAAATTCGCAATCATCTGATGTTGATTGGTTTAAACCGTGCTGCGAAGCGCAATGCATTCGACAGTCATATGATTGATGAACTTTCACAAGCACTTACCACCTATGAAGACCAGTCCGATTTACGCTGTGCTGTGATTTATGCACATGGAGAGCACTTTACGGCAGGATTAGATCTGGTTGAGCTTCAGCCGCGTATGTCAGATGGTATATTTTCGGAAGATATGAACTTGATTAACCCATGGGGCACGACTGGTCGTAAACGAAAAAAACCAGTCGTTGTCGCTGTGAAGGGGTATTGTTTTACTGCTGGAATAGAATTGATGTTGAATGCCGATATCTGTATTGCCCATCAAAATACCCAATTTACTCAACTTGAAGTGCAACGTGGCATCCTCCCCTTTGGCGGAGCAACTTCACGCTTCGTTAAAACTGCAGGTTGGTCTAATGCAATGCGCTACTTATTGACGGGGGATTTTTTTGATGCTGCAACTGCATATCGACTTCATTTAATTACCGAAGTAACAGAACAAGATCCGCTTGACCGTGCCATTGAACTCGCCGAATCCATCGCTTCAGCTGCTCCACTCGCTGTTCAGGCCACATTGACGGCTGCTCATGAAGCAATTTCACATGATGAACAGTACGCTTTTAATCAATTAAAGACTCATCTTCTTCCACTAATACAATCTGAAGATGCAGTCGAAGGTATGCGAGCAATGAGCGAAAAACGTCAACCTCGCTTTAAAGGTCAATAGTTCAATATCGGGAAATATAGACATGCAAGCTATTCCAAATGTGAACCAGATGCCGAGCATCAATAAAACTCAAGTTCAGTTTCCTGCCTTAGATAACTATATGCTCACCGGCACTCGCTACCTATCATCTGGTGTGAAGACTGTTGCACGTATTATTGTGGCTTCAGCGACAGCGGTTCCCCAACCTTTTTATCGCAGATTTGCAGAGTATGCTGCAGAACGTGGTTTTGAAGTGCTAACCTTTGATTATCGTGGTGTGGGGGCATCATCTCCAGCACAACTCAAAGGTTTTAAAATGAGTTATTTGGATTGGGGGAAACTTGATCTCGCTGGTGCCATTGAATACTTTTCTAGCGATACTTTCCCCTTATTTGTGACTGCACACTCTTATGGTGGTCAAGCCTTGGGACTTACCCCTAATCATCATCAAGTCAGTGCCATGTGTTGCTACGGTACAGGTGCAGGTTGGGCAGGATATATGCCGTTCAAAGAAAGATTCAAAGTATCCGTGATGTGGAGTATTGTGTTTCCACCCATTGTCGCAGTCACAGGTTATTTACCTTGGAGTAAATTCAATATGGGCTCTGATCTGCCTTTAGGGGTATATCAACAGTGGCGTCGTTGGTGCAAAAATCCGTTATATTTTTTCGCTGACCCCGAGCAACAAGATTTAAAAGCACAATATGCAAGTGTTAAAACCAAAATTTATGCTGTTTCAGCATTAGATGATGATTGGGCTCTCCCAAATTCGAGGCAAGCCTTTATGCAACATTATCATTCTGCTGATATGCGCTACATTGATATCACAGCCAAACAGTATCAAATGCCTGCAATTGGACACATGGGATATTTCAAAAAAGGCGCAGAAAAAATTTGGGATGACATGCTCCAAAATTATCTCAATTTAGTTAATGATTAAATTCTAAATTACTGAATAAAGTCAAATTGATGCTCTACCCCTTGTGCGTCAGTATGTCGATACATGATGCCATATTGACTCACATAGTATTCAAGGGATTGATTACGATATTCCCATAAAATCGACCACTCACCTAAATCAAATTGATTGATCTGACATAAAGTTCGTGATGGCATCTTGTTCAAAAACTCATATTGAATTTGCTGAGCAAACTTGATATCACGATGATTTACACGTTTCTCAAACAGTAATTTTGCAACCTCATCAAACATACGAATATCTTCGACAGAATCCGTATCATACACCAAGCGCGCCGGCTGGCTGAGATCAGTAGGCTTGAGGAGTTTTGTTAAATCAAAGTGCCTCTGCGTATTCCCCATAATCAATTTAGGTTGTAATAATAGTCGCCATACGGCATAGCAACTGACCAAAGCAAAACACACCACGATTAGCATCATATTTTTTACTCATTCCGATGATTATTCATTGAATCGTTCATTACAGAAATGATTATTTCTTTATTTTTATTGTTAATTTTCTTGGTGTTATTAAGTTTTAACTTTTAAAATATTAACTTAAAAACCAGTAGAGGGATGGCACGAAACGTAACAACTCATTTCAAAATCCACATGTTATGTAAACCGTGTAAATCTAGGTAATTTTATTCAATTAATATGACTTAAAAGTACGTTGAAAGATTCTCATTAAAATAGGGTTTAAAATCTTAGTGTTCTAAATCATTACGACATGTTTTGTCGTTTAACTTGATACCCATCTACACTATTCTTTTCTCAAATTTTATAATTTAACCATGAACTATTCCCGTAAACGCAAACCCATTACCAGTGCATGGCCAGTTGAGCATGATTGCTTCCTCATTGAAAACAGTCATCTTCAACTCGAAGCATTGCAACAGACGCTTCCTTATTCTGCTCAAGAAATTCAAGATCGCCAAGAAATCTTGGGGCTCACGAGACGTCGTCGTCAAATGAAAAAATTAGGTCAATTTTAATTTTCTAATGAAGCTAAAAATAAAATCCCAATAATCCATCAAGTTTAAGTATTTTTTGTTTAATAAATTAACCCCTCGTGCCCTCTCTGACAATGAATCAATTTCGCCATATTCTTGGATGGTGATTTGCCATCATTTTTGCTCAAAAATAATTATTATTTAAATGCTCTCTCAAAAATGGATCCAAAATATTTATTTTTAAAGATTATTATTGACTTTTTATCTAAAAAATAGAATTATTGGATCCAATTGATAAGGAGATCAACTCATGTTTGTAAAAAATGCTTGGTATGTGGCGGCACGACCTGAAGAAGTACAAGATAAGCCTCTAGGAAGACAAATTTGCGGTGAAAAAATGGTTTTTTATCGTGGAAAAGAAAACCAAATACATGCCGTTGAAGATTTTTGCCCACATCGCGGTGCACCTTTGTCATTAGGCTTTGTTGAAGATGGTCAACTGGTCTGTGGTTATCATGGGTTAGTGATGGGATGTGACGGCAAAACGGTTTCAATGCCTGGGCAACGTGTACGTGGCTTTCCTTGCAATAAAAGCTATCGCGCAATTGAAAAATTTGGCTTTATTTGGGTATGGCCAGGAGACCAATCGCTTGCAAGTGAAGATCAACTCCCAACTTTAGAGTGGGCTGAAAATCCAGAATGGGCCTATGGTGGTGGACTATTCCACATCAACTGTGATTACCGTTTGATGATTGATAACTTAATGGATCTCACCCATGAAACATATGTTCATGCAAACAGCATTGGTCAAAAAGAAATTGATGAAGCTGCACCAACCACTCGTGTTGATGGTGACCATGTTGTGACTGAACGCCATATGGAAAACATTTATGCACCTCCATTTTGGCAAATGGCTCTAAAAGGTAATAATCTCGCTGCAGATGTTCTAGTAGACCGTTGGCAAATTTGTCACTTTCATGCACCTAGTAATGTTCATATTGAAGTTGGTGTTGCCCACGCAGGACATGGTGGTTACAACGCACCGGAAAATAAAAAAGTGTCTTCAATCGTTGTAGATTTTATTACCCCCGAAACGGAAACGTCTCACTGGTATTTCTGGGGAATGGCTCGACACTTCCAACCTGACAACATCGAATTAACTAACCAAATTCGTGAGGGACAGGGCAAAATTTTCTCGGAAGATTTAGATATGCTTGAACAACAGCAACAGAATTTATTGAGACATCCTGATCGTAAATTGCTGATGCTGAATATTGATGCAGGCGGTGTTCAATCTCGAAAAGTAATTGACCGCTTGATCAGCTTAGAGCAAACGAATGATGAGCAGAAAATTACAACTTTGAATGTTGTTTAAAGTAAACCCACATTTTATCAGTTTTTCATTTTACCAAGGAGCGATACTCACATGGATGTGACTATTCAGAAGATTTATCGTCATAATGAACACATTTTATCTTTCGAACTGGTAAACACCCATGGTGAATTATTACCAGTTTTTCAAGCCGGTGCACATATTGATGTGCACTTAGGTAATCAATTAATTAGACAGTATTCTTTGGCAAATTGTAGTTCAGAGCAGCACCGTTACGTCATTGGTGTCCTGAATGATCCTTTATCACGTGGTGGTTCTAAATTTATTCATGAACAACTTAGTGAGGGTCAGCAGCTCAAGATTAGTGAACCACGAAATTTGTTTGCCTTGGTTCCTGAGACAGAATATGCATATTTGTGTGCAGGTGGAATCGGTATCACTCCTATCTTAGCAATGGCTAAAGAGCTTAAACGCAATAATCAGTCCTTCCAATTACTGTATTTTGTGAAAACGAGAGCTTCTATTGCATTCCAACAAGATTTAGAGGGTCTAGGAGATTCCGTCCACATCCATATTGATGATGAACCTGAAACACATATTCTTTTGAATACAGTCTTTGCCTCTCCTCATATCGATCATCATATTTATGTATGTGGCCCAGATGGTTTTATGAACTATGTGATCCATACCGCAGATACGCTCTCTTGGCCTAGTCATCAAGTACATAAAGAGCATTTCAGCGCACAAGCTATTGATACCAGTCAAGATGGCAGTTTTGAAATTGAGATTTTAAAAACAGGGCAACGTATTCATGTCGCAGCTGATCAATCTGCAGCACAAGCTTTAGAACATGCTGGAATCTGTATCCCTTTATCTTGTGAACAAGGTATTTGTGGCACTTGCTTAGTAAATGTTGTTGAAGGTGAAATTGATCACAGAGATATGTATTTAACTGAAGAGGAACAAGCTGCAAATGATCAATTCACACCTTGTTGCTCAAGAGCCAAATCTCAACGAATTATCATTGATGTTTAATTTGGATCGATAGATTTTCAAGTGTAGCCCTTCATTAATTGAAGGGTTTTTTATATAGACCCATCTGTATGAAATATTGAACGCATAGTCTCCCCTAAAGTAACCACATGACTATGCTCACGCATTAAACTTTCAGCGCGTGCTGAGTCTTGTTGCTTTAATGCATTGAATATTGAGCAGTGTTGGATATGCGCATATTGCAAACGACGAATTTCAGACAGCGCATTATTTTTATCATAAGTCAGTGCTTGTGCAGATGCCATAGGTAACTGATTGTTTTTACTGAGTGCTTGCACAATTGCGATATTATCCGAGCCTTGAATAATAGTATTGTGAAAAATAGTGTTGTAATGATGGTAGGTTTCTAAATCATCACTTGTTAATTCTGGTTTATTGAATATGGAATCAATTTGGGTAATACAATTCAAAAGTGTTTGATGTTGATCTATCGTCATGCCTTTTTCAGCAAGCGTTTTTGCAGCAAGACCTTCTAAAACGCCACGTACATGCAAAGCATCATGAACTAATTTGGATGAAATTTCTCGAACAGTATAGCCTCGAGTTGGATTTTTAACGAGTAAGCCTTCTTGCTCTAAAAGCCGAAAAGCCATTCGAATGGGTTGACGTGATACACCTAGCATTTCAGCAGTCGGAATTTCAGCCAAACGAGAACCTCCTGCAATCTCCCCAGAAATAATCATTTTGCGAAGTTCAATTAACACTTGCTGCCCTGAAGACATATAACTACTCAATTTTTTTGATCATGATTGATCCTAACGAGTCAGATTTGGAATATCAATCTCTGTTGACTTAAAGGACTCTTTTAGGCCGTAAATTCACTATTCTATTTTTAATAACTGAGGTGATTATGAGTTCGTATCATCAATATTTATTTTTTGAAGATTGGTTGCCATTAACTCTAGATTGTTTCGAATTAAATAAGCTAAATGGATATCTACCCCATCTAACATTTTTTGTTCTATCTCATTAACAATGTTTCGACATTGTTCGAGTTTTTCAAATCCTTTAGGCGTTACATTAATTAAAATTCTTCGTCCATGTGAGGGATCTGAAGCTCTACTGATCCAATCCTGGTTTTGTAAATCTTGTAGAATTTTATTGGTAGATTGCGGTTTAATAAATGAACGTTCTGCAAGTTTTGCATTAGATAGATTGCCTTTCGCAGCGATAACTGACAATGCTGTAAACTGAGATAAGGTGATATCTAAGTCTTTTAAACGTTCAGTTAAAAGTTTACTCACAATACGATCAACCCTTGCAATTATATAGCTCAGTGTCGGAATCGAATGATTAACTTCTGACATTTTATATTCCTTAATAGATGAACAAAAGTATGACTACTGTCGTAATCATACTTTTAACATATGTTTAACGTGTAGTTATATTTAGAACAGCATCAGACTGCTCTGCTCGTGGCTTGCGTACAAGCATTAATGCCGCAACAGCTGCAAATAAAATCAGTGGAATACTTGCACCAATGACCATTGCTGAACTAGAACCTAACGACAGTAGCATGCCAGCAAATAGGGGCCCTGCAAAAGATCCTATACGCCCTACTGCGACTGCAGCGCCTACACCCGTGCCACGCATTTCTGTTGGATAGAACATCGCTGCCAATCCATAGAGCGCTGATTGGCCACCTACAATAAATAGACCACAACCCACAGCAGACAATACAAGTAAAGCAACAGTTGGAGACATTGCAAGACAGCACAGTGATAACAAGATGCCAATATATATAAATTTAATTACAGTACTCATGCGAATCTTATCAAGTAAAGTTCCCATGAGAATCGACCCGAAGATACCACCGATGTTGTAACCAATTTGAACATAGTTCGCCTCTGTTTTTCCTAAACCTTGTGCACCCATCAATAGTGGCAACCAGTTGAGTAAAAAATATAAAACAACTAACGTAAAGAAAAAACTGATCCAAATTTGAATCGTGGAAAAACGCCGTTCTTTTGCAAACAACACTTCAAAGAATGGGGTAGAAGTTTTATTCTTCGTCGCTGTTAAATAGTCTTTAGACTCCGGCAAATACTTCATTAGCAAAGGGATTAAAAGAATTGGAGCGAAGCCACCAATGTAGAAGATATGTCTCCATTGCGCATCACCAGCTAAACCCATTGCCACGAATGATGTCAACATTCCACCAAATGGAATACCGCTATACATAATACTGACTGCAATGCCTTTATGTTTCTCTGATACTGCCTCAGATGCCATGGTGATCATCATTGGTAAAGCGCCACCCATCCCTAAGCCAGTTAAGAAACGAATGATTAAAAGCAGTGTATAATCAGAAGCATATGCCGTTAGAACTGACATCACTCCAAAAATTAAAATACTGGTCAATAGAACTGCCTTACGCCCAATTTTATCAGCGAAACGACCTCCTAATAATGCACCAGGTAAAGTACCCAAGATTGCCGCGCTAAATGCCCATGCCATTTGAGTATTATCTAAGCCAAACTCTGCTCGCATCCGTGGTGCTGCTACGCCCATTGATTGAAGATCGAAACCTTCAAATACAGCGATAGCGAAACACAGTACGAGTGTAAGCGTAGCTTTAGTCTTACTACTTACACTTTGTTCCATTTTTTATTGTCCCTTTTAGAGCTTTTAAAATACTTTTAAAAAAATACACATCCTATGTATTGCCTCCGTCCAGGCAACCCAAAAAATATCACCCAAACTTATAAAATAATCAATATTTTTTTTTAAATAAAATTCATTTAAAATATTATTTTATTAAATATCAATATATTATAAAAATTCTATAAAAAATTCAAAAAAACACTTGTATGTAAGTTTAACTGATATTATCTTAATTCCAACAGGACATAAAACAAACACTAAGGAGCTTATCATGTCTTATCAAAATCGCTGGTCCACTGTTGATGTAAAAGTTGAAGCTGGCATTGCTTGGGTCACTTTAAATCGCCCAGAAAAGAAAAATGCGATGAGTCCAACCTTAAATAAAGAAATGATTGATGTACTTGAAACGCTTGAACTCGATCCAGAAGCAGGTGTTTTGGTACTCACTGGTGCTGGGGATTCTTGGACAGCAGGTATGGACTTGAAAGAGTACTTCCGTGAGGTTGACAGCCAGCCAGAAATTTTCCAAGAGCGAATTCGTCGTGATGCATCACGTTGGCAATGGCATTTACTTCGTTTTTATTCAAAACCAACGATTGCAATGGTAAACGGCTGGTGCTTCGGTGGTGGATTCTCACCACTAGTCGCATGTGATCTAGCCATTGCAGCAGATGAAGCTACATTTGGCTTGTCTGAAGTGAATTGGGGAATTCCTCCAGGTAACTTAGTGAGCAAAGCTATGGCTGATACAGTTGGTCATCGTGCTTCTATGTACTACATCATGACAGGCAAAACCTTCTCTGGTGTTGAGGCTGCAAATATGGGCTTAGTGAACAAGAGTGTTCCACTTGCTCAATTACGTGCAGAAGTAACTGAATTGGCAAATAATTTGCTTGAAAAGAATCCAGTTGTACTGCGTACAGCGAAGAATGGTTTTAAACGCTGTCGTGAGCTGACTTGGGAGCAAAACGAAGATTACTTATACGCCAAACTGGATCAATGCAACTACCGTGATGATGAAGGTGGTCGTGCACAAGGTATGAAGCAATTCTTGGATGACAAAACAATCAAACCAGGTCTTCAAACTTATAAACGTCCTGCTTAAGCAGAATCTACTTTTTTCGTCATGATGGACATGTAAGGAAACATTCACCATGCAAAACGTACAGTTACTTATTCACGGCCAATCTGTTGCAGCAAGTTCAGGACAAACTTTTGAAAGAATCAGTCCAATTAATGGCTCAATCGCATCAACGAGTGCAGCAGCGACTTTAAGCGATGTTGATCGTGCAATTGAGTCAGCGCATGAAGCATTCAAAACTTGGTCTGCTCTATCACCAACAGACCGACGTTTAAAATTGCTTAAAGCTGCAGATTTGATGGATCAAAAAACTGAACAGTTTATTCAAACTGCAATACATGAAATAGGTTCAACTGCGACGTGGTATGGCTTTAATGTTCATCTTGCTGCCAATATGCTGAGAGAAGCGGCAGCCATGACTACACAAATTGATGGAAATATTATTCCATCAGATGTTCCTGGCAATATCGCTATGGGTGTTCGCGTTCCATGTGGTGTCATCGTTGGTATGGCGCCGTGGAATGCTCCTGTTATCTTAGCCACTCGTGCCTTAGCGATGCCTCTGGCTTGTGGGAATACAGTCGTACTTAAAGCATCTGAAGCTTGCCCTGCAACGCATCGATTAATTGGGGAAGTACTTCATGAAGCAGGTATTGGCGATGGTGTTGTCAATGTCATTACTCATGCTCCGCAAGATGCTCCACAGATTGTAGAGCGTTTAATCAGTCATCCATTGACTAAAAGAATTAATTTTACAGGTTCAACGCATGTAGGACGAATAATTGCAGAAACTGCAGCGAAATACCTCAAACCAGTGTTGCTGGAACTTGGTGGCAAAGCACCGGTCATTGTATTGGAGCAAGCGGACCTGGACGAAGCCGTTAATGCCATCAGTTTCGGCGCTTTTTTCAATCAGGGACAGATCTGTATGTCGACAGAGCGTGTTCTTGTGGATGAAAAAATCGCAGACCAATTCATCGAAAAATTGATCAATAAAGTTCAGAATATCAGAGCAGGAAATCCACTTGAGAGTGAAGAACCCCTGGGCGTTCTAGAAAGTTTAAAAGCTGCAACAAGAATCAAAAATTTAATTGAAGATGCACGTGAAAAAGGTGCATATTTACCACTAGGTTTAAGCATTGATGGTGCTATGATGCAACCTACTATCGTAGTTGACGTCACTAAAGATATGCAGATTTATGCCGAAGAGTCTTTTGGTCCTGTGTGCACCGTTCAACGTTTTAAAACTGTTGATGAAGCAATCGATTTAGCAAATGACTCAGAATTTGGATTATCTGCAGCAGTTTTTAGTCAAGATTTATCCCTAGCTCTAGATGTTGCTAAACGTATCGAATCAGGTATTTGTCATATTAATGGTGCAACCGTTCATGATGAAGCGCAAATGCCTTTTGGTGGCGTGAAACAAAGTGGTTATGGACGATTTGGGAGTAAAGTCTCAGTTGCAGAGTTCACTGAGCTGCGTTGGATCACCATGCAAACCAAAACTCGTCACTACCCTATTTAACGAATATTTCAAAGAGTTGACATGAAGTCAGCTCTTTTCGTTGGAAAAGAATAGCTAAAAATACATGGAGTGAAAACAATGTCGAATATGACGGTTCATACGCATAAATACCCTGAGCGATTTGTTAAATTAGGCAGTCACGAGATTGAGTTTCAATCTAAAAATGGCACTTTGTATATTTCCCCAAAAGAACAACTTAAACCATACCCACAAAAAATTACTGACCGTTTAATTCAATATGCTCAAACACATCCCGATCGTGTATTCGCAGCAAAACGTGGTCATGATGATGAATGGATTAAGCTTACATACGCAGAAACATTAGATCGAGCATGGCGTATTGCACAAAGTTTGAAACAATATTCACATCTTTCAATTGAACGTCCTATTGTCATTCTATCTGGAAATGATCTAGAGCATCTTACTTTGTCAATGGGAGCAATGCTTGCAGGGATTCCATTCTCCGCAATTTCTCCTGCCTATTCACTTATTTCTAAAGATTTTGGCAAGCTCAAACATGTGTTTGATGTTCTAACACCAGGTTTGGTTTTTGCTAATGATGGTCAAGCTTTTGCTAAAGCGATTGAACATTGCTGTGATACAGATGATATTGTGATCGTTACGAATTCTGGAAAATTTGGTGAGAAAAATTGCCTTGCTTTCTCTTCACTCCTCTCCTCTGAAATTAGTGATATTAAAGATCATTATGAGACCATTGATGAACATCAAATAGCGAAATTTCTATTTACATCTGGCTCAACTAAAATGCCGAAAGCGGTACCTACAACGCATCTAATGCTATGTACCAATCAACAGATGCTGCTTCAGACCTTCCCTGAGTTTGAAGAGACCCCCCCAGTATTAGTTGATTGGTTAGCATGGCATCATACTTTTGGTGGCAGTCATAATGTAGGAATCGCATTATATAACGGCGGCACAATTTATATTGATGACGGCAAGCCAGTTCCAGGAAAGATGGAAGAAACCATCAGGAATCTTAAGGAAATTGCACCTACTGTGTATTTAAACGTTCCTAAAGGATGGGAAGAAATAACCGTAGCTCTTGAACGAGATGCTGAGTTACGCGAAAAATTTTTTAGTCGAGTTAAAATTTTGTTTTTTGCTGGTGCTGCACTATCAGAAGCTGGTTGGAACAGACTTGATCAAATCGCGCAGTCACACTGTGGAGAACGTATTCGTATCATGAGCGGTTTGGGGATGACTGAGACTGCACCATCATGTGTGTTTACAACTGGTCCCAAAGTAATGGCTGGGTTCATTGGATATCCAGCTCCAGGTTGTGAAGTGAAATTAGTTCCTTATGGTGACAAACTTGAGTTTTGTGTTCGTGGTAAAAATGTCATGAAACATTACTGGCGTCTGCCTATGGAACAACAAGCTAATATCTTTGATGATGAAGGCTTTTATCGCACTGGGGATGCAGTGAAGTTAGTGGATCCATCCGACCCGAGTCAAGGACTCATGTATGATGGCCGTATAGCTGAAGATTTTAAGTTGAATACAGGTACCTTTGTCAATGTTGGAACTTTACGCAATAAAGTTCTCATTACAGGTAATCGACTTATTCAAGATGTATGTATCACCGGTTCTAATTTAAGTGCGATTGGATTTTTAATATTTCCCAAAATTGCAGATTGCGCTGAGTATGCAGGATTAGATTTAAGTCTAGTGGATACTAAAGAGGTGCTTCTACACCCTAAAGTTCAACAGTGGTTTAAGCAGTTTTTAATTGATTTCAACAAAGATGCGACAGGTAGTTCAAACACTGTTTCAATGCTTTACCTCATGATTGAACCTCCATTTCTTGATGCAGGAGAAACCACTGATAAAGGCAATCTCAATCAAAGTGGTATCTTGAAACGTCGCATAGCAATGGTGGAAGAGTTATACGAAAAAAACATTAATAATCCTCTCATTATTCGCATTCCAACCCTTAGAAATTAACTCAACTTTTTTATTCAGCAGCGTTTAGTCAAACGCTGCTTAGACAGTTGCATTCAAAATTAGGATAACGCTATGCAGAAAGATAGTGATTTTGAGCTGTTTCGGGACAATTATCGACGCTTCCTAGCAGAGTTTGTCGCCCCATATTATGAGTCATGGGAAGAGCAAGGACTCATGCCTCGACAAGTTTGGGATCAACTTGGACAAAATGGATTTTTATGCGTCGATGTGCCTGAACAATATGGAGGTTACGGCGCACCGATATATTATTCACAAATGATCGTTCAAGAAACGGCTCGAGCGGGCTTCTCTGCGTTAGCCGTTGCAATCGGTGGTCAGAGTGAACTTGTTTCACCCTATATCCAGAATATTGGAAGTGAAGATCAAAAACAATATTGGTTACCTAAAATGGTATCCGGTGAAGTTGTTACAGCTATTGCAATGACTGAAGCCAATGCAGGTTCAGACCTACAAGCCATCCGCACTCAAGCCTTATTAGATGGCGATCATTATGTGGTAAATGGCTCAAAAACGTTTATATCGAATGGTCAACATGCAGATCTCATAGTTTTAATTGCTAAAACTGATCCTCAAGCAAGAGCTAAAGGTATTTCGATTTTATTGGTGGATGCTCATTTAGATGGAGTAAAAAAAGGTCGTGGTCTAAAAAAAATTGGACTTCAATCTCAAGACACTGCCGAATTATTTTTTGACCAAGTCAGAGTTCCTAAAGACCAATTATTAGGTCAGGAAGGTCAAGGCTTTAGCTATCTCATGCAAGAACTTCCACGTGAGCGTTTGAGTATTTCTCTCATGGCATTAGGCGCTTTGCAAGGTGCTTTAGAAATTACTCAAGAATATGTCCTCGAACGTAAAGCTTTTGGACAATCAATTGCACAATTTCAAAATACTCGTTTTGTAATCGCTCAAGCCAAAATTAAAACTCTAGCAGCCGAAGCCTTTGTCGAAAAATGTAAGTCGCTTTATCAACAGGGAGTATTGGATGTAAGCGAAGTTGCGGCATTGAAATGCTTCATCACTGATACCCAATGTGAAGTCATTGATCAACTTCTGCAATTGTTCGGGGGATATGGATACATGCGGGAATATCCAATATCTCGATTTTATGTCGATGCACGTGTTCAAAAAATTTATGGGGGAACCAATGAAATTATGAAAGAAATCGTTGCAAGAGAACTTTTAGGAAAATAACACAAAGATTACCTCTATGTATTAATACTATTTCAGGATGAAATAAAGATGAAAAAATTATGGATCACACCACTTCTATTATGTACCGCTCCAGTATTTGCAAATAATTTTATCGACCAAAGTAAAGTCGAATTAACTGCACGTAACTTCTACTTTGACCGTGACTTTAAAGTTGAGAATAGATACCCCGCATTAAGAGACTGGACACAAGGATTTATCTTTAAAGCGCAATCTGGATTCACCGATGGAACGATTGGTTTTGGTTTAGATCTATTAGCGACCGCAGGTTTTAAACTGGATGCTGATGCTAAATATGGAGGCACAGGAAACTTAATTCGTTCCTTGGCAACCAATGAGCCTGCAGATCAATATGGTGAAGTTGGAGTCACTTTAAAAGCTAAAGTTTCTGAAACCGAGGTACGTATAGGGACTCTTCAACCCATGACCCCTGTTTTAGTCGGCTCTCCAGCACGACTTTTACCTCAAACGTATCGAGGTGTTGCAGTTCAATCTAAAGATATTCAAGGTCTGGATCTCCAAGCATCCTATATTGATGAAGTCAATCAACGTGATTCTACAAATTATGAAGCTATAAAGATCTCTGGAGTAAATGGTCGTTATATTTCTGAAGAAACAGATTATTTGTATTACTTAGGTGGACATTATGACTTGACTCATAATCCATTGCGGTTGACTGCATTTCATATGGATGTTAACGACTTATATCGCCAATCGTTGTTAGGCATAACCTATAAATATCCAATCTCAAATCACTCCACTTTTACAACACAGTTGCGTTACTACATTAGCGATGAAGATGGGACTGCTAAAGCGGGTTTAGTTGACAATAATTTACTTCATAGCCATTCAGAACTTCAACACCAAAACCATAAGTTTATCTTTTCTACATTTCACCACTTTGGAGATACTGCTTTTCCATACTTAACTGGAGGAGAAACTGGACTAGCAATTGATACTTGGACTGGTGAGTTTTTGAATGCGAAAGAGCGTGTTTATAGCCTGCGTTATGAATACGATTTTAAAGACTATATCCCAGGTCTTCGTTTTATGACCCGCTATACCCATGGTAGCAATATTTACGCACCACAGTTGGGTGGTACAGATTTTTCGGAAGATGAATTGGATTTTGATCTAGCTTACATAGTTCAAAATGGCCCACTAAAAAATTTAGGTTTACGCGCGCGTTACGCGATCTACGATAATGATATGCCAATTACCGCCAATATTAAGCCGGCCAATGAAACTCGTATCAATATTGATTACACGTGGAAATTTAAATAATAACAAAAGGGTTCTTTACTGAGGAACCCTACCCTCTCTAAGGATAATAAGTATGAAATATTTAATCGGCTTATTGGTCTATACCACCACTACATTAAGTTTGGCAAATACCCAATATTCACCACAACCCATAAAACTTGAACCCCTTGCGACATTCAATGTTGAACTCACATCCCCAGTTTGGGAACTCGGTAAAACTTCAGATTTAGGGCAAAGACGCATTATCCCAATCACTGGAGGAACTTTTTCTGGACCAAGTTTGAAGGGGCGTATTCTTAACAATGGTGCAGATTGGCAAAAGGTCGATAGCAAAGGTTTGGCATATATAGATACGCGCTATTTATTAGAAACTGATGATGGTGCTCTGATTTATTTACAAACTAAAGGTTATCGCCATGCTTCACCACAAGTACTAGAACAATTAAGTCGTGGTGAAGATGTTAATCCCACTCAATATTACTTCAAGTTAACCATGCAGTTTGAAACTAGCTCAGAAAAATATGCATGGTTAAATCAGACAATTGCAGTTGGAAGTGCAATGCGTCTCGGAAAAGCCGTGATCTATGATGCATTTGCAGTGAAATAAATATTAAAAGGAGTACTTTTCAATGGACGAACAAGTTTTATCTAATTTACCTCCTATTCATCATTTATTGGGTGGTCATCAACTTCACTGGGACAAGGAAAAGCGAGAAATTTCAGTTCAATATACTGCTCTTGAAAGTTTTACTAATCCTAGGGGAAGTGTTGAAGGAGGCATGGTCTGTGCCATGCTTGATGATGCAATGGGCATTTTAGCTGCCTTAAATCAAACAGAAAAACCAGCTGCCACAATTAATTTAACAATTGATTTCTTCAGACCATGTGAAGTTGGTGAAGTATTGGCAAAAGCGTGGTTCATCAAAGAAGGACGTAAAATTTTAAGCATTGAAAGTGAAGCTTGGCAGCATGGAAAGTTAGTGGCAAAAACCAGTGCTGCATTTATGGTTCTATAAGGATTAAAAAAAGAATGGATATCTTAAAATTAAAGGACTGTGTCGATAACGACAAAATAAGTTCATATCAAAAATTCGTCGTTTTTTTCTGTTTTATTTTATACATTATCGATGGATTCGATTTCATGATAATGGCTTATTTGGCAAGTTCAGTTGCCAATGAGTTTTCATTAACTGGTACTAATATAGGAACTTTAATTAGTGCTGGTTTAATTGGTATGACCGTCTGTTCATTTTTACTTGCACCTCTCGCAGATAAAATCGGTAGACGTAATTTAATTAACCTTTGTCTATTAATCTGTGGTTTGAGCATGTTTGCATCTGCATTTGCCACCGATTTTAAGCAATTGGTTCTGTGCAGATTTTTCACTGGTGTTGGTATTGGTGGTGTTCAAATCAGTGCTATGATTTTGGCCAGTGAATATTCTCCGACTAAATATAAAAGTTTTAGTGTTGGGATATTATCTGCCGGTTATGGGATTGGAGCAATTAGCGGAGCACTACTTGCTGTATATAGCTTAGAAAGTATCGGTTGGAGACAAGTATTTCTAATTGGTGGATTCGTTACTACATTTGCTTTTCTGTGCTCATTGAAATTTTTACCAGAATCGATCGATTATTTGTTGCTGAAACAACCAAAACATGCTTTGGAAAAATTGAATCAAATTTTCTCTAAAATGCATAAAAAACCAATTCTCACACTCCCCAAAGCATATGTAGAAAATCAAAAGTCTTCTTACGTAGAAATATTTAACCACAAGTATTTAGTTAAATCCCTTGTATTATGGGTTTCTATATTCTTTATTCTTTTTGGTTTTTATTTCGTGATGGGCTGGACACCTAAAATTCTAAATAGTTCTGGTCTAGATAACTCATTATCTATTAAAACTGCCATGATGATCAGCGTGGGTGGTATTTTAGGTAGTTTTATCATTGGTGTTCTTAGTTCTAAAGTCAGCGTATACATCAATCAAATTGCCTTTTTAATCCTCACGTACGTATGTATTTTATTGTTTGTGAACAATACAGATAATTTAAATATATTAATCATCGTTGCCACAACGCTAGGATTCTTTATTAATGGCTGTTTAGCTGGAATCTATGCCATTTCTACACAGCTCTATGAGGCAGATGTACGATCAACAGGCGTGGGGATTGCAACTGGTGTTGGTCGTTTTGGTGGTATTTTCTCTCCAATTATTGCGGGATACTTTTTAGACCTAGGAAACTCGCCTTTAGAATTGTACGGAAATTTTGGTTTTGCATTTGTTTTAGCAGCTATTGCCATTTTGATCATCTATAAGTTAAAACAAAGATCCGTAGTAAATACACCATATGTCGTTTTACAAAAAGAGCCTCAATAATTTATGCTCACGAATATATAACTTTGTATTGTTAAGATAAGTTGTTTCATCAAAATCTATTGATAGAAACAACAAAAGGTCAGTGAAATCACTGACCTTTTTAATTTCTTGTTTAAAGTTTAAATATCAAAGAATACAGTTTCATTTTCACCTTGAATACGAATATCGAAACGATAAACGATCTGACCATCACGCTCTTCACGCTTAGCAATGAGTGTTTGACGACGTGGTGCCCACTCAATACCATTCAAAATTGGGTCTTTCGCATTCGCTTCAGCTTCATCCTCGAAGTAAACTCGAGTATGTAAACCTAAATTGATACCACGCGCAAAAATAACCAGCGCGATATGTGGTGCTTGCTGTGAACCCTTACGTCCAGGAACAGCACCTGGTTTGATCGTATCGAAGCTCCAAAAACCAGTGTCAAAATCCGCACCCGCTCTACCCCAACCTAAAAAGTTTGGATCTGGCTGCTTCCCTTGCGTATCCTGCTGACTTGGATAAACACCATTGGCATCAGCTTGCCAAATTTCTACGAGTACATCGCGAAGTGGTAAACCCAAACCGTCAAAAACTTGCCCTTCGAGGCGAATACGTTCACCTTGAGTGCCATCTTTCACCATTTGATTATTGAAGCTATGCTCAAATACTTCTATACCAGCTTGATTAGGCATTAATCCAATATGGACATATGGACCACCTGTTTGAGATGGTGTTTCATGTAATTCTTCAAATTTCCAGCCATTCATCCTGATGCTCCCTATCAAGTCAAATCATTTTCAAAATATGTCGCACGACGACCACGTAAAGTAATGTCAAAACGATAGCAACGACTATCTGCTTCAATAAAGTTGCTCTTGTCTTCGAGCGCAATTAAAGCTCTTCGCTGTTGTTCTGAAGGAACAGTTTTTAAAATTGGACAGCTATCAATTAATGTATCGCCTTCAAAATAAAACTGGGAAATCAAACGCTGTGCCCAGCCATCTGCCATCACAGAAAAATGGATATGTGCTGGACGCCACTCATTGATACGGTTACGCCACGGATAAGGTCCTGGTTTTATCGTTCTAAAAATGAAGAATCCATTTTCATCTGTGAGCATTCGACCGCAACCACCAAAGTTAGGGTCCATAGCTCCCACATACTGATCATTTGGATGGCGATAACGTCCTGAGGCATTCGCTTGCCATACTTCAATCAAAGCATTTTTAACAGGACGACCAAATTGATCACGTAAATAACCATGAATAATGACGCGTTCACCAACAGGTAAACCATCTTTTGCATAATTTAAAATTAAATCATTGTCTTTAGGACCCAATAAGTCTGCGCTAAAGTGAGGTGCAGTAACCTCGGTTAATGTTTGCGCAATCGAAATCAGTGCATTTTTCGGGGAACGTAATACACTGGTTTTATATCCCGGTGCATATGCTGGTGGATGATCATCTGTATTTCGCTGTGCATAAGCACCCATCAGAATTTGAGACATGAATCTCTCCTTATTCAATTTAAAATATCGTCCGTTTATTTAATTTTCTCAGGCGAAATGCCTAACTCTGCAAATACTTCTTCTGCCATATGCATTGCAGCATTGGCTGCAGGAAGTCCTGCATATAAAGCCGCATGCAAAAATAATTCTTTAAGATCATCTTTAGTAACGCCATTGTTGAAACAAGCACGAATATGCATTCTGAGCTCTGCTTCACGCCCCAATGCAAGTAAGATTCCAATCGTCACCAAACTACGTGTATGTCTTGGCAATCCTGGTCGTGACCAAACCTCACCCCATGCAAAACGACTAATGAAGTTTTGAAAATCAGCATTAAATTCATTTAAATTTTCAAGTGAACGCCCGACATGGGCTTCACCCAAGACTTCAGTACGGACTTCTAGCCCCTGCTTATAACGTTCTTCATCATTCATGAGGTTGTTCCTCTTTAAAATTGAAATTATTTGATGTTCAGATGTGCTTAAGACTGAATAAAAGCAAACAATGCTTGGTTAAATTCAACTGGTCGCTCAATATTGGATAAATGCGATGCATCTATGACTGCAAGTTGACAGTCAGGTATATGTTGTTTTAAAAACTCACCATCATTCACTGTGGTCACAGGATCTAAGCCGCCACATAATGCCAAACAAGGCACAATAATTTTTCCAAGTTGATTGCGTAAATCCGTCTGAGCTAAAGCACGACAAGAGGCTGCATAGCCTTTAGGCTGAGTGACAGACAAACTCTGAATGGTTTTTTGAGCTGTCACATCGTGTAAATAATCAAACTGTTCACTAAACCAACGCGTATGTGTAGTACTGACGATATCAGCCAAACCATTTTGTTCAACCGCATCTGCACGACTCAACCATGCCTCGGCATTTCCAATTTTTGCTGCTGAATTTGCAATCGTAATAGAGTTAAAACGCTCTGGTGCAATTATGCCTAATTGAATCCCAGTAACTCCCCCCATGGAGATACCACAAAAATGCGCTTTTTCTATAGAGAAATGATTGAGTACATCAAGGACATCATTGGCCAAATCAATGATTGTGGTATTTTCAATGACACTACTTCTTCCATGACCACGTGTGTCATAGCAAATCACATCATAATCTTTGGAAAAATAATCAATTTGGGCTTGCCACATGCCATGATCAGTGCCCAGTGAGTTTGAAAAAATGATGCTTGGTTTTGTATCGTCACCAAAACGATAGACCGCAAGCTGCTGACCATTACGATTATTGATTAATGTCATTATGGTGTACTTCCTTGAACGCTCTCTAGTACCGCATCTATTTGTGCTTGAGTATTTCCTAGATAATGTTGCGGATTAAAAATCTGACGGAGTTGATCTAGATCAAAAATAGCTAATATTTCTGGATTATTTTGTACAACATCGAGTAAGTGTCGTTGTTCGGCAACTGCTTGCTTACAAGCAGCTTCCACAAGATGATGTGCATTCAATCGACCCATCTGAGGTGCGAGTGACATCATCAGTGCTTCAGCCATGATTAATCCTTGCGTGCACTCTAAATTTCTGAACATATTTTCAGGATCTACTTCTAATCCCGTAAATACATCGATTGCTCTACTTAAACTACCCGCCGTCAGTTGAAATAACTCTGGTAACGCTAGCCATTCAGCATGCCATGCACCTAAACTTCGTTCATGTTCTTGTACTAAGCTTTGGTAGATACTTGACATTAATGCAGGGACGCGATTTGCAGCGGCTAGAATTGAAGCAGCTGCAACAGGATTACGCTTATGAGGCATCGTCGATGACCCTCCACGCCCAGCACCACTCGGTTCAAACACTTCTGCAATTTCTGTTTGCATCATGAGTGACCAGTCACGGGCCATCTTGCCCAAGTTTCCTGTAATCGTTGCAAGTACATGTGCAATTTCGGCTACACGATCTCGTTCCCCATGCCATGTACATACGGGTGTATTTAAACCAAGTTTTTGTGCGTAGGTACTCACTACAGCCGAACCATATTCAGTTAATGAAGCTAAAGTACCTACCGCACCACCTAACTGCGCTGTTAAGACATGTTGCTGTAACTGCTGAACACGCTTTAAATCTCGATCTAAACTAGAGAGCCACCGTGCTGTTTTATGTCCAAAGGTAAGAGGTAAACCTTGTTGCAACCATGTACGTCCGATCATCACCTGATCACGGTATTGAATCGTCAGTTTTTTAGTTGCCTGAATAGCCTGGATAAGTTGCATTTCGATCAGCTGTAACGCATCTTGAGCTTGCAGCATAAAGGCCGTATCAATGATATCTTGGCTGGTCGCACCCCAATGCACATAACGAGAAGCATCTTCATTGATTTTTTTCACAGCAGCAGTGAATTGCTTTACGAATGGAATTGCAATATTGCCAGCGAGACCACTGGACTGTGCCAAATGATCAAAATTAATAATGGAATGAATTTCTTGTTCTGCAACACGTTGAATCGTTTCAGCAGCAATTAAGGGAATAACACCAACTTCAGCTTGAGCTTGAGCCAGTGCAACCTCTGCACGCAACATATATTTTACGAGTGCTTCATCACTAAATATGATATTTACATCATTCTGATAAAACAAACTTGCATATAACTGACTCATAACTTATCCCTATTACGCTTCATCATGTGTTTCACCATAAAGCGTCTGTCCAAAAATTGCTGTTAAACTTTTTCAATAATTAAAGCGATGCCTTGACCCACACCGATACACATAGAGCACAATGCATATTTGCCACCAGTTGCTTCAAGTTGATTCAGTGCAGTCGTCACCAAACGCGCACCTGATGCACCCAATGGATGACCTAATGCAATAGCACCACCATTTGGGTTTACACGTGCATCATCGTCGGCTAAACCTAGGTCACGTGTACACGCCAATGCTTGTGCTGCAAACGCTTCGTTCAGCTCAATCACATCCATTTGCTCTAGTGTTAACCCTGTTTGAGCCAGTAACTTTTTAATCGCAGGTGCAGGACCAAAGCCCATAATGCGAGGTTCAACCCCAACGGTGGTTGCACCAATCACTTTGGCACGAGGCTTTAAACCATATTTTTCTACAGCTGCATCAGAAGCAATCAGAATCGCAGCAGCACCATCGTTAATGCCTGATGCATTACCTGCGGTTACTGTACCGTCTGCTTTTACAACAGGTTTTAACTTGGTTAACGCTTCTAAAGTGGTTGAGGCACGAGGATGTTCATCTTTTGCCACCACAACTGCATCACCTTTACGCTGTGGAATAGTCACAGGCACGATTTCTTGATCAAAGAAACCGCGTGCTTGTGCAGCAGCCGTACGTTGTTGGCTGGATAACGCAAATTGGTCTTGATCAGCACGGCTAATATTGAACTGTTCAGCCACGTTTTCAGCCGTTTGCGGCATGGTTTCAACACCATACATTTCTTTAAGCTTCGGGTTGATAAAACGCCAGCCCATGGTGGTGTCTTCAATCTTTTGACTACGACCAAATGCACTCTCAGATTTACCCATCACAAATGGAGCACGTGACATGGATTCAACACCACCTGCCACAATCACGTCAGCCTCACCAGCTTTAATGGCACGCGCAGCCATTGCTACGGTATCGAGTGATGAACCACATAAACGGTTGACTGTGGTTGCAGGTACTGTATAAGGAATACCTGCTAAAAGCGCCGACATACGACCGACGTTACGATTATCTTCACCGGCTTGGTTGGCACAGCCAAATAAAACGTCATCGACGACATTCCAATCCACAGAAGGGTTACGTTCCATTAACGCTTTTAATGGCACTGCACCTAAGTCATCCGCACGGACAGGTGCTAAACCACCGGCATAACGACCAAAAGGCGTACGGATGGCATCAATGATGTATGCGTTTTTCATAGTGTAAGATCCTAAAACCAGTCTTAAGCCTGAGTGGCATCAATGAGTTTGGCACCCGTCATCGATTGAAGCTCTTCAAAAGATAAGCCTTCAACTTTCTCAATGACTTTCATGCCATCTGCCGTCACATCAATCACACAAAGGTCCGTATAAATGCGGTCCACACATTTCAAACCTGTCGCAGGATAAGTCAGCTCAGCAACGATTTTAGGCTCGCCTTTTTTCGTCACATGATCGGTGGTAATAAAGACTTTTTTCGCACCCACGGCTAAGTCCATTGCACCACCCACAGCAGGGATGGCATCAGGTGCACCGGTATGCCAGTTTGCAAGATCACCATTTTCAGCGACTTGGAAAGCACCCAAGACTGCGATGTCTAAATGACCACCACGCATCATGGCAAATGAATCACCATGATGGAAGAAAGCTCCGCCTTCTAGCAGGGTTACAAACTCTTTACCCGCGTTAATTAACTCAGGGTCACGGTCTTCTTCCGCAGGGGGTGGACCAAAGGCCAATAAACCATTTTCAGAATGTAAAAAGACATCTTTGTCAGAAGGTAAGTAACTCGAGATTTTAGTTGGTAAACCAATCCCAAGGTTGACATAAGCACCATCAGGAATATCTTGTGCAACACGTTCAGCAATTTGATCACGGGTTAATTTTTGATAACTCATTTTATTTCTCCAATCTCAAATTACTGTGCAGGTTGAACTTGTACAACGTGTTGTACAAAGATCCCAGGGGTGATGATGTGTTCAGGATCTAAGGCACCGAGTTCCACGACTTCTGATACTTGTGCGATGGTGATATCTGCTGCCATGGCCATAATTGGACCAAAGTTACGTGCAGATTTACGGTACACCAAGTTCCCCCAGCGATCGCCCTTATGCGCTTTAATAAACGCAAAGTCAGCTTTGATTGGATTTTCTAAAATGTAGTCTTTACCTTCATAATTCATGGTTGGTTTGCCTTCAGCAAGCAAAGTACCAAAACCTGTAGGTGTGTAGATTGGACCTAAGCCCATACCCGCCGCTTGAATACGGCAAGCCAAGTTGCCTTGCGGTACAAGTTCTAACTCGATTTTGCCTGCACGGTAGAGTTCATCGAAGACATAAGAGTCAGACTGACGAGGAAAAGAACAGATGATTTTACGTACAGCGCCTGCTTGTAACAGTTTAGCCAAGCCGTAATCACCATTACCTGCGTTGTTGTTGACGATCACTAAGTCTTTAATACCGAGTTCAATTAAGCCATCGATGAGTTCAGCAGGCTGACCTGCGGTACCAAACCCACCAATCATAATGGTTGAACCGTCTTTAATTTGGGATAAAGCTTCAACTAAAGACTGTGACGATTTATCGATCATCCAACAACTCCCTCTGTACAACATATTTTAATATTTGGGGAATCCACGATTAGCGCAATTTCAATCTGGACGGAGATTGAAATATGCAACTAAATCGCTTGGATTCCGACACTCCATTCTTGATAAATTAAAAAGCTTGAGCTACCTTGAAAAAAGGTTTTTGTACGATTTACAGATTTTTTGTTCGATGATCGAACAATATCTTGAGTATATTGCTCAAGATTCTAAATCAGCATTAATAATTCAATTTTTAAAATAGCAAGGAAAATGCTGTGTCTACAGAATCAGACTCAAGGAACAGACAACTTCAAAATCCAGATAATAAAAAGTGGATTCGTCATGAAGACTTTATTGCAGGTATCAGCAAAGGACTGGCTATCCTAGATTGTTTTGCAAATGACCGTCACCGTTTAAATGTGACCATGGCTGCAGAAAAAACAGGGTTGACTCGAGCCGCTGCAAGGCGACATTTAATGACTTTAGAATATTTAGGTTATTTAGAATTTGATGGTCATTACTATTATTTAACACCTAAAGTTTTAAAATTTTCAGGTGCATATTTAAGTGGTGCACAGCTGCCTAAAATTGCTCAGCCATTGTTGAATTTACTCACTCAGCAAACCTCTCTCATTTATTCCGTGATGGTATTAGATGGCTACGAAGCTATTACGATTGCACGTAGTGCAGCGCATCAACAGACTGATCGTGTTAATCCTTATGGATTACATTTAGGTAATCGACTACCCGCTCATGCGACATCTGCAGGGAAAATTTTATTAAGTTATTTATCCAAGGAAGCACAACAAGAATGGTTGGAAAAATATCCACTCAAAGCACTCACCAAATATACGTATACCGATAATGAGAAATTTATAAAATTATTAGCAGAAGTTAGAGCTGATGAATATTGTTACTCAGCTGAAGAACATGAGTTAGGCGTACATGCTTTGGCTGTACCTATTCACAATCATCGTGCTGATGTTGTCGCAGCATTGAACATTGTGTCACCGACAGGTAAAACCAGTAAGGAATATTTAATTCAGTATATTCTGCCCTTATTACAGCAAACCTCGATTGAATTTAGACAATTTGTTTAATAAAAAAACACACCAAATTGTGGAGCAATTTGGTGTGTGCTAAAAATTAGCCAATGGATTAAGCTTGACTTCGAGGATTAACTCGCTTTTTGGAGTGGTAGTCCAACATAGTTTTCAGCAAGCGTAGTTTGCCCTGCTTCTGAACCAAGAATATAACTTAATTCAGCTTGTTTGATTTTATGCTCGAATTCGGTTTCTGTCTCAAAACGATGTAATAAATGAGTCATCCACCAAGAGAAACGCTCTGCTTTCCATACACGTTTTAAGCAATTTTCAGAATACTGCTCAATCCCCTGCTCAGAACCCGTTTGATAATATTCAATGAGAGCTTGAGAAAGATACGCAATATCAGATGCAGCGAGGTTTAAACCTTTAGCTCCTGTTGGCGGTACAATATGAGCAGCATCACCCGCCAAGAACATTTTACCAAAACGCATTGGCTCAGTGACAAAACTACGTAATGGCGCAATACTCTTCTCAATTGATGGACCAGTCACGAGCTTTTCACGGCTTTCAGGATCTAGACGATTTTTTAACTCTTCCCAAAATTGCTCATCTGACCAATTTTCAACTTTATCCGTTAACGGTACTTGTAGATAATAGCGACTTCTCGTGTTAGAACGCATACTGCATAATGCAAATCCACGATCAGATTGCACATAAATTAGTTCCTCCGCAACAGGAGGTACATCTGCCAATACCCCTAACCAGCCAAATGGATAGACTTTCTCAAAAGTTTTAATTTTGTCTTCTGGCACACTGGCACGGCACACACCATGGTACCCATCACAACCTGCGATAAAATCACATTCAACTTTAACTTGCTGACCATTATGCTCAAAAGTAACACTTGGTTGACCGTAGAAATCATGTACTTGAACGTTAGCTGATTCATAGTATGAAGTGAGTTGAGCCGCTGTGCGAGCCTGCATTAAATCTTTGGTGACTTCAGTTTGGCCATATACCGTAACTTGTTTACCACCCGTCAACTGCGTTAAATCAACACGGTGCTTTTCACCATTGGTTAGAATTTCAATACCCTGATGAGGTAACCCTTTTTCACGGAGTTGCTGATCTACACCAGCTTCAGTCAATAAATCTACTGAAACTTGCTCTAAAATCCCAGCACGGATACGACTGGCAACATATTCAGCACTACGCTGTTCAATTAAAATATGATCAATACCCGCTTTATATAGCAGTTGACCGAGTAATAAACCTGCTGGACCTGAACCAATAATCGCGACTTTGGTTTTTAAAATTTCCATATTGCAAACACCCTCAATTTTTTTCCTTTTGTAAAACCTAATGAAATTCCAACTGAGGTACTAGACTTTAGCCCTAAATACGACCGAATTTAGTGACAAATGACCGATCATCGGACAAGATATCAGAATTAAAGGGTGTAAATCAGAGCAATATCATGCGCAATGAATTGATTTCAAATGCTAAAAATAAAGAAGTAATTCAATATGATGATTATATTGCAGGCCTTGCTAAAGGTTTGAATCTATTAGAGTGCTTTGGTGTTGAACGTCAAAAATTAAATGTCACCCAAATTGCTGAACGTACAGGATTGAGTCGCAGCGCAGCACGACGATATTTAAGAACTTTAAAATTTTTAGGTTATTTAGACACAGATGAACATTTTTATTGGCTCACCTACAAAGTTTTACGCTTTTCAAGTGCTTATCTAAGCTCTGCATATTTGCCAAAAGTCGCTCAACCTATGCTGAATTTACTCAGTATCAAAACTGCACTGAGCTATTCAGTCACGGTACTCGATGAACATGAAGTAGTACCTGTTGCGAAAAGTGTTCCTCAACAGAACGAATCATCTAAAATGAGTCCGTTGGGTATTCATCTAGGTAATCGCCTTCCAGCCTACGCCACCTCAACAGGTAAAATACTACTCTCAAGATTGAGACATGATGAACTTAATCAATGGCTTGCACAATATCCACTCAAGAGATTAACGCCTTTTACCATCATAGATCATCAAAAGTTTATAAACACTATTGCAACTGTTCAAAAACAAGACTATTGCATTTCTACAGAAGAACATGAATTGGGAATTATTGCTTTAGCTGTCCCTATTCTCAACATGCAAGGTGATACTGTAGCCGCACTCAACTGTATCGGATCCAGCCACAGAATTACAGAAACATATTTAATCCAAAATATTTTGCCCCAGCTTAAACAAGTAGCTCATGATTTGCGCGCTATTTTATAAAATTCGGAAGATTCGAATGAACTTTTAAGATTTTTTTCCTTTCTTTAACTGAGGCGTTCATTTTTTTAATCCCTAGTACTTTAGTATATTTTTCAAGTACTTCTTCGCAAATATGGATCCATTTAATCTAAAATATATCTAAGTTAATATTTTTTTGCTTGAATTTGGATCCAATAATGCTAAATTCATGCACATTGCAGACGTGTTGATTATTTCATCAATACCAGAATATGGACGGGTTCTGACTGCGATGAACACCTTAAACATTACTAGGATGACTTCTGAAGTCTGCCTACGTTTATGACATGTAATCACATGCCAGACGTAGTGCTTTTCAATGAGGTCTTATTCCATGGAGAAAGTAAATGGTTCAGAACCCGCGTGAGGAAATGAATAACAAGACCATGAATGGGTTTCAGTGGTTTGTTATCGGTATCTGTATTTTATTAAATGTTATTGATGGCTTTGACGTTCTTGTCATGGCCTTTACTGCTGCATCTGTTTCTGCCGAGTGGGGACTGACTGGCGCTGAACTTGGTGCACTATTGAGTGCTGGCCTATTTGGTATGGGTGCTGGCTCACTATTTCTTGCACCTTGGGCTGACAAAATCGGTCGCCGCCCACTCATCTTACTTTGCCTACTTATCTCTGGAGTAAGTATGGTTGCAGCATCATTTGCTCAGACTGCAATGCAACTTGGCATGATGCGTTTTGTGACTGGTTTAGGCATCGGCGGTATTCTCGCAAGTAGTAATGTTATTGCAAGTGAGTACGCATCTCTGCGTTGGAGAAGTCTCGCAGTCAGCTTACAATGTACAGGTTACGCGATTGGTGCAACCGTTGGTGGGATTATTGCAATTGCGCTTATCAGCAATTTCGGATGGCGTGCAGTCTTCTTAACAGGTGGTCTAGCGACTTTATTCATGTTGGTCGTGTCTTATTTCACCTTACCAGAATCACTTGATTACCTTTTGGTTAAACAGCCAAAAAATGCTCTAGAACGTATTAATGTTTTAGCAAAGAAAATCAATATTACCCCATTACAGCAACTTCCTACGGTTACTATGACCAGCGAACAAGCAAAGAGTGGTTTGGCACGTTTGTTCAGCCCTAAATTGGCACTTCAAACGATTTGTATCTGGTTTAGCTTCTTCTTCGTTATGTTTGGTTTCTACTTCGTCATGAGTTGGACACCAAAAATCTTATCTGCAAATGGGATGACCACTGAACAAGGTGTAACAGCAGGTGTCCTGATTAGTGCTGGCGGTATGTTTGGTGCTGCGCTGTTAGGTCTGATTAGTTCACGTATCCGTATTTACTATGTTCAAGCGGCTTTCCTTGCCTTAACTGCAATCTTGATCTGGTTATTTGTGAACAGTACTGGTTCACTCATGATCGCATTCATTCTCGCTTTATTCCTTGGCATGATGTCAAACGGATGTGTCGCAGGTCTATATGCGATGTCTCCTGCAATCTATGATGCTGATGTTCGTGCGACTGGTGTTGGTTATGCGATTGGTTTTGGTCGTGTAGGCGGTATTTTGTCTCCACTGGTAGCAGGTGCTTTCCTCGACAGTGGTATCTCATCACTTGTACTTTACGGTTATTATGCGTTGGCATTCGTTGCAGCCATTATCATGGTATTAAGCATTTCAAAACTCAAAAATAAAGAAACTGCACAATTGCATTTCCAACAACCAACATCTGCATAATCATTTTTTTAATACTTTAGAGCTAGACAAGACGTCTAGCTCCACTTTTCATATAGGGACAATAATGAGATTTTCTGCAATCTTTTTAGGGGTAATTGCGTCTGGATTTCTATCAACAACGCAAGCAAATTCATTTATAGATGAATCATCAGTCAATCTAACAGCTCGCAATTTTTATTTTGATCGCGCATATACACAAGATGAATCAGGTAAAGATCAGAAAGACTGGGCTCAAGGTTTTATCTTTAAAGCTAATTCAGGCTATACACCAGGTACCGTAGGACTAGGTTTAGACATTATGGCACTGGCAGGTTTTAATCTTTTAGGCAGTGATGCCGACGATTATGCAGCTTCGGGATTACTGCCAAGCAGTCCATCAGGTAAAGCTGATCAGTATGGAGAAATTCGCTGGACGGCAAAAGCGAAAGTGGGCAAATCGACTTTACATGGGGGTACACTCGCACCAATGTTCCCTGTTTTGTTCTCTTCACCAGCTCGTTTATTCCAGCAAAATTATCGAGGTACACATCTTCAAATCAATGAAGTGGATAATTTGAAAATTCATGCCCTGTATGTGGATCGTGTGAATCAACGTGATTCAACAGATTATGAAAAAATTAAAGTTGGCAATCCTAATAATCGATTTAAGACTGCTGCCGAATCATCTGGCTTACACATGTTTGGTGCTGAATATAAATTTAACGATCAAATTACTGCGCAACTCTTTCATGCCAATCTTCATGATGTTTATCACCAAAATTTCATTAGTGCAAAAAGCAAACATGATATAGGTATTGGGCATTTATTAGGGGATTTACGCCTGTTTGTGAGTGAAGACTCTGGTCAAGCTCGTGCAGGACATATTGAAAATCAACATTTGAGCGGTATTTTTGGGCTTAACCGTAACAATCATACTTTCAGTTTGGGCTATATGCAGTCTTTTGGTGATACAGCTCTTCCGACCTTAGCGGGTTCAGAGCCAGCAGTGTTCTTAGATAGTATGAGTGCTGATTTCACCAACATTAATGAAAAAGTCTATCACGCACGCTATGACTATGACTTTAAAGACACTTCATTGAAAGGTCTAAAGTTTATGACTCGTTATAGTAAAGGCGATGATATTGAAATTCGTAACACCGACAATCAGACGTTTGAACAAGATGCTCTTGATTTCGAGCTCAGCTATCGTGTTCCAACGGGTAAACTCGAAGGTTTAAATATTCGTACACGTTATAGTCGCTACCGTAACGATATCCCACCAGTAGGTATGGCATTTAAGTCGGATGACGAAATGCGTGTCAACATTGATTACACTTGGAAATTTAAATAAAACAAAGTTAAAGGGAGTTCAACGGAACTCCCTTTAACACAAATACCTTTCATCGATCACAGCTCATATTTTAATTTCACATCCATTTCACAAGATTGCCAGTAGATTAAAAAATAAGAATAAATTAGTGGATTGAGATCATGAAACACGTCAAAAAAATTGTGGCTGCGACATTGAGCCTTCCTCTACTCTTTTTATCAGGCTGTGCAAGCATTCCAAGTTACTCTGATGATTATGCTCAAGCAAGATCGACAGTTCAAGGCATCACCATGACGCCTGCCAAAGCTCAAGATATAGGGGTTCGTTTTACCAGTGCATTCAATACTTTAGGTACACCTGAATTCACTAACCGAGCAAGCAATCTGTATGCTGACAGTTTATATATCAATGACACACTTTCACAATTTAGTAAGCGTGAAAATCTAGTCGAACATTTCAAAGGTATGAATAACCGTGTCAGTAATGTTTCAGTCAAATTGCTCAACACATCACATTTTGACGACTCAGCCTATGTGCATTGGCGTATGGCATATGATTTTAAAATCTTCGGCACGACTCGAAGCATGGAATCACATGGAATCAGTGAAATAAAACTCAATGAGCAAGACAAAATTGTGTTCCAGCAAGACTTTTGGGACCCAGCTGATGGCTTATTTCGCTCACTACCATATGCTGGAGGGTTATACGCATGGTTATTACCTTTCAAAAAATCGCAATAATGGCTCTCTCTGCTTTGAGTCTATTCTTCTTACCACTCGCGCATGCACAAAGTGTACGTGAGTGTGGTCAAGGAGACCTCAAAGTCGGACAAAAAAATGTCGGTAAAGCAACTTATTTCGCTCAAAATTGTCAAAGCACTTGGAAGAATCAAGATATTCGCATGGACTTTGCTTATACTCAAAATATTCCAGAATGGGCTTTTAAAAGGGCTGCAACGCACTTTCTCAAACGAAATGTCAAACAAGCCAATACGTTGAAACAGCTTGACCAGATCACACAATTGTATCGACCGGTTCGATCTGGTGATATTTACAGTCTAAGCTATACCCATACGACCCAGACTTTAACTTTGAGTCTAAATCAAAAAATTTTGGGTAAAATTCAATACATGAATGCCAATGATTATTTTAAAATTTGGCTGGGTTCGTCTCCATTTAGTGATACTTTAAAAAAGCAATTATTGGACTAATCGTGTCGACATGACTAAACATTTTATTTTAATGGTCGAAGATCATTACGAACTTGCTTCAACATTATGTGAATTTTTAGAAGAGCATAATTTTGTGGTTGATCATGCGCGTAATTTGGATGTGGCACGTCAACTGCTCAAGCAACATCCTTATCATATTCTACTGTTAGATATTAATTTACCTGACGGTACAGGGTATGACCTGTGTGAATGGCTTCGCAACGAACAAGGACTCGACCTCCCGGTACTGATGCTGACTGCTCGTGATACTTTGGATGATAAATTAAAAGGTTTCCGAGCAGGTACAGATGATTATTTAGTCAAACCATTTGATTTTAATGAATTGGTTTATCGTGTTCGTGCACTGATCAAACGCTCATTAGGAGAAGTATCTAACAGCCAAATCAAAATTCACGATCTCACATTAGACCCTGCTTTACAGCAAATCACTCGTGCAGGTCAAATGATCGAACTGCCACCTATTCAATTCAAACTTTTAAAATTACTTATGCGAAACTCACCTAAAGTGCTCACTAAACAGGAGATCATGCTTGAGTTATGGGGGGATGAAGAACCAGAAAGCGATGCACTCAGAAGCCATATCTATAATTTAAGAAAAATGGTCGATAAGCCCTTTGAACAAAAATTAATACACACCGTTTCAGGGGTAGGTCTAAAGATCGCAGTTGAATAAAACTAGTTACTACTGAATTCGCACTTCAGATCAAATTCCTCCAAATACACTATTTTGGAGGCTGATCATTCAAGTAAACGACCACAATCAGTCCTGAACTGAGTGACAAGTCAACTTTTGGATGAGTCATCAAATAGTATTCACGATCAAATAACTCTACTCTCCAGCCAAGTTGTTTACATAATTTTTGAACTAGTTGTAGCCCGATACCATGACCTTTGATATCGAGTTGCAGCTGCTGATTCGTTAGTTCTTGCACCTTAGAGTTATTCGGTAAATCAATCCCGATACCATTATCTGCGACCAACACTTTATTTTTTTCGAGAATGACATTAATGCTTGTACCTTGAGAGTAATTCAATGCATTTCTTAAAATATTGCTAAACACCATTTTTGTCATCGATGGATATAAATGACGTTTGACCTCATTAACTTCGATGTTTAAATCGATACTCATTCCTTTTGCCAAACTGACACTATTCAAGTCACTTACAACATCTTGAAGCAGTTCTGATAAGCGTGTTTTTTCACTTTGTAAATTGCTTGTGGTATTTCGAGCAATCGCCAAAAGTGTATCGACCAATAACTGCATATCTTCTATTGTGTTTTGCAATCGAGTAAAAGATTTGTTATCACCATAACGGGCCTGACAAAGTTGTACATTTCCCTTCAATATTGTGAGCGGTGTTCGAAGTTCATGACTAACATCGCCAGTAAACTCTCTTTCACGCTGAATGAATTCGCTTAAAACTTGATGATATTTTTCAAGTGCTTGCTTGAGATATTCAGCCTCCAAATTAGAATCTGTTTTAATTTCTTTAAATGGTGATGCTCGATTATTCTGATGTTCCCAATCGATATGTTCGAGTGCATTGGCTAAGCGTGTGATGGGCGAAAAATAGCGGCGTGCACGGCGATTCCACCACCACAGCACACTGTATAGCAAAAATAAGCTGACCATGAGTGGCGCTAAACCAAACAGCCAAATAAGCTTATTAACATTACTTTCACCAAACACTAAAAAAACGTGTTTACCATTGCGTGTCCCATAAACTGTCATCCGGTCTTTACCATCGATATAGTGTCGATGTACACCCGATTGGAGTTTTAAATTACGAAATTCAGAGGGGGCTAACTCGTCATCGGACCAACGATATCCATATAAATTTTTAGTGTCGGGTAAAGCAGCTTCTGGATTACGCTCCATACGCTGCCAGTAATGCTCCATCTCCTGTTCGAGCGCTGTGGTCAGCAATGTTCCTTTAATGACCCAAGCACTGCAACCAATCCCAATCACAATAGACAAGGCAATAAGACCAATTTGTAGCCAATAATAGCGGTTAAACACCTCACCCAAAGGATGATCGCGTTTATCCCTAAATAGCCTCATCATGGACATGTACCCTCTTCACCTTATCGCTAAAATTAGTTTGAACTTCAAACAGCTCGCTTCTTAAACAAATAATGGCCAATCACCCACTCACGACCTTTGTCATAACCAAACAGTTCTGCACAAGCCATGAAAAAGATTCTCCAACGTTGCCACCAGATTTCCGCATCTTGACCATAAGTTTGCTTAAATAGTGGTTTAAGTAAGTCCTTTTTTTGATCCATATTATTTAACCATGCATTGGCTGTATGTTCATACTGTTGTCCAGACCATTGCCATTGGTTTTCTAACTGTAAATGATCCTGAAAGTGCAGGAAAGTCGAAACAGCAGGCATTAAACCGCCTGTAAAAAAATATTTAGACATCCAGTCATAATCATTTTTAACTTCAAATGGATAGTGAATAAATCGATGGCAGAAAATATGACACCACAATAAACCATCTGCTTTGAGCCATTGGCTAATATTGGCAAATAATCGCTGATAGTTTCGAACATGCTCAAACATTTCAACGGATACAACACGATCAAAAGAGTTTTGCTCCAACTCGAGTTGATTTACATCACATGTGATGACTGTCAAATTGTTAAATTGCTTTTCTTTGGCTTGTTGTTGAATGTGAAGACGTTGAGTATTGGAGTTTGATACTACCGTAATGTTGGCATTTGGATAATGCTCTGCCATATACAAACTGAGTGATCCCCAACCACAGCCTATTTCTAAGATGTCCTGACCATCTTGTAATTGCGCACGTTCACAGTAGACCTGCAGGGCATTTTCCTCAGCTTGATCTAAACTGGTTTTAGCATCATGGAATAAACTGGCACTGTACTTTAAACGCTTGCCCAACACGGCCTGAAAGAATGCTGTAGGCAATTCATAATGTTGTTCATTTGCCTTGTCTGTATCAATCGCGATTTTACTTTTTTTCAAGTCTCTTAATACATCCATATAACGCTGTGAAGCGAATACAGGGTCAAAACGACCTTCTTGCTCAAGACGTTTTTTGCAAAGTGCTTGGATACCAAGACGAATAACTTGATCTGGAACTTTGCCACTTTCAATGAGTTTTAACGATTGTTGAACGATTGAATCCATGTAATTACCTACTTTTTCGGTGGCCAAGGAAGAAACATTGATGTTTTTTGTTGGTACATCTTGTAGTTTGCACCACGATTTTTGAGCGCTTGCTGTTCACTAAATGGAATACCCGTGATGTAGTACAAAAAGAGCCACATCAACACCGGATAGATCCACAACCAAGGCGTTCCCGCCGCTATACCTAAGATTGGATAAGCAAACCAATGTATCCATTCAAAAAAGTAATTCGGATGGCGTGAATATTTCCATAACCCTTGATCCATCGTTTTGCCACGATTATTCGGGTTCAATTTAAATTGATACAACTGATGATCTGCGAGTGCCTCACCAATAAATGCAACCAGCATGATTAATCCTGAAATTAGCAGCAGCAGCTCTGTCGAGTTACTCCACTGCATCGCAGGTATACTGAGCAATTTGATCATTGGATATGAGAATAAGGAGATCAACCCAGTCTGAAATAGAAAAAAGAGAAGAAAACCTAAATGTTGAAAGTCTCCCATCGCACGGCGCATATTGGCATAACGCGTGTCCTCAGCATCTTCTCGGATATATCGTCTGAATAAATGCCATGCTAAACGGAGAAACCAAAGACCACTCGCGATCGCTAGAAAAATGCGAACAGATGTAGGGGCTTCATTCATTACATTTGCTGCGATGAGGACATTTAAAGCTATTCCAAAGCTCCAAATGACATCGACCAAACCTGCACGATGATTAAATGTCACCCAAATCCATGCACAAAGCATCAGGAAAACATTCATCACAAATAAATTGAGCAACATCGAGATGTCCTCTCACTGATTTAGTATGGACTTGCTTCAAACAATAAATGCACATCACTAATGACGCCTTCGAGAAAACCTCCTTCGCAATAACATAAATAAAAATCCCACATGCGAATAAAGTTTTCATCAAAGCCCAGTGCTAAAACTTGCTCACGCTGTTGTAGAAAACGTTCACGCCAGCAGTGAATCGTTTGTGCATAACTTAAACCAATATCTTCAAGATGCTTTAGACGTAATTTTTGTTCTGATGCAACGTTGGTCATCACGCTGATACAAGGAATAAAACTACCTGGGAAAATGTATCTTTTGATGTAATCGACCGTACTCAATGCCTTTTCATATCTCGCATCTTCAATGGTGATGGCTTGAATAAGCGCCAAACCATTAGGTTTTAACAGCTGTCTACACTTTTCAAAATATGTCGATAGATATTGAGCACCAACGGCTTCAATCATTTCAATTGAAACCAATTTATCGAATTTACCTTCAAGTAAACGATAATCTTTTAATTTAACTTCAACACGATGAGACAGACCCGCAGCGTCAATTCTAGCTTTAGCTTCGTCATATTGAGCTTGAGAAATGGTAATAGTAGTCACTTTACAACCATAGTTTTGCGCAGCATAGATCGCAAAACCACCCCATCCACTGCCAATTTCAACCAAATGATCCATCGGTTGAAGTTTCAATTTTTGGCATATGATTTCTTTTTTATAATCGGATGCTTGTTCCAAAGTCATAGATGGATCTTTGAATACCGCGCTGGAGTACATCATGCTCGGATCAAGAAATAACTTAAAAAAGTCATTACTTAAATCATAATGCTCAGCAATATTTTTGCGACTACCTTCCAATGAGTTTTTACGCGATGCATACCAAGTTTTGAGCAAGAGTTGACTCGCCTTTGCTAAGGCACTTTGGTTCATACGATCTAAAATATCGCGATTTCTCGCAAGAATTCGCACAATCTTCACTAAATCTGGTGTCGTCCAATATCCTTGAATGAAACCTTCAGCTGCACCAAGAACCCCCTGACGAAAAAGTAGATCCATCAACTTTGCATCATGGACCTCAATCACTGCGTCTAGATCACTCACCTCACCGACTGAACCCTCCCAAATCCCTTTAAAATGAATTTGGCCGTGTTTTAATTTCAGTAAATGACGTAATACCAGCGGTAGTGAAGATTGCTCTCCCATTAACAATGATTTCATATCACAGCTTATCCTTCGTTTTATTGGGATGCCGATAAAATGGAACTCTATTTATCCAAAGCTTAAAGGCATGATAATAAATACCTGCAACCATCTTGATCGGCTCAAATAGTTTAAAAACAGCATAGCGATGAAGTTGTGAAGGAAGTGTGATGGGAGTTAACTCAAAACGCATTGATGCATCGAATTGTAATTTTTCCTCTTTAAACAATTGCATAAGCACATAATTTTGTTTTTCAGCCAAACTAAACGTCCATTGATACTTCAGATCCATTGGCATGAAGGGTGACACGTGAAAAGCTTTGTCAAACTGGAAGTGGAAGCTCGTATATTCGGAATGCTGCTCCCCCCCGGTGCGACAATCGTGAACATATACCTGTCTTTCTAACCAGGGTGTATTGGTGATTTCACTGAGAATGAACTGTAATTTTTGCTGGGCATTAAATAGAAAATAAAAAACCACCGAATTAAATCTGAAGCCAAGCGTGCGCGGCAAAGCCAACACCCGAATTTCAGCGAGCTCCGTCGGCTCTTCTAAAGTATGCTCTTCCAACACATGCAGAACCTTCTCTCGAATCGTGCCTTGATAGTTTGCCAAGAAGTCATCAGAATCTAGGCTCAGAAAGTTCCATTTTTTCGTTGACCAAAGTATCGAAGTTTGCGCGAAGTGTTCGAGCTGTTCTGGATCAAACCACAAATACGTCAGCTGACTCTGAAAAGCATAAGGCTTAGGCAAGTAACGGCGATGACGAATGTCAGCAACTGCAATTGCAAGCGGATACAGCTGCATAAGTACTCCTAAGCGGCTTGATTTGATGAGTTTAATAAGGCTTCAACCACCCATGACGCACTTCTTGCACCATCTTCATGAAAGCCCCATCCCCAATAAGCACCACAAAAATAGGTCCGATTTAAACCGTTTATTTCAGACCATCTTGACTGAGCTGCAATAGCTTCCGCATTAAATACAGGATGACGATAGTTACGCTGAACCCAGACTTTGTTTGGATCTAAATCAAAATTAGGATTTAATGTCGCAAAAATCTGAGTTTCACATTTCAAATTTTGTAGCTGATTCATCCAGTAACTAAATCCATAATGGACACTACTTTGCTGAAATGGAGTGACTTGACCCGCCCTATTCGGTGTGACATGCACATGCCAACTCGCCCACTGACGTTTTGATTTTGGCATAATGCTAGTATCTGAGTGCACCACCATATGATTGTCTTGATACTGAAAATTTTCTAATATTTCTATTTCTTTAACTGTCGGTTCAGCGAGCAACTTCAGTGTGTCATCTGCATGACTTGCAAATACTACCCAATCAAACTGTTCAATTCCCTGTACCGTTTCAATACTCACGTCATTTGCTGAGCGCTTGACTGACTTCACTTCTACTTTTTTAAACTGAATATGCTTTGCTTGAGTTTGAATTGCACGGATATATTTAGAAGACCCGCCTTTTACGGTTAACCATTGTGGTCGATCTTTGAGTTGCAACATACGATGATGTTGAAAAAAACTGACTACAAATTTATATGGAATTTGACCTGCTTGCTCTACTGGGCAAGACCATAATGCACCGCACATCGGATAGAGATGCTCTTGCCTAAACGCATCCGAGTATCCATGCTCGTTGAGATATTGCTCAATAGTGTAATGCGGGTCGGTCCCATCTACATCAAGATCTTTATTCGCTGCATAAAACCTGAATAGATCTGACAGCATCGCTCTAAAACGGGTCTTTAAAAAGTTCTGTGGTTTGAATAATAATGAGAATTTCTTGGAAGGATTATATTGCAGTCCTGTAACCTGATTATTAACTGAAAACCCCATATCACTGCTTTGAGCTTGTACACCAAGCTCCTTCAACATCTCACAAAATAAAGGATAGTTGTGTTCATTAAAAACAATGAATCCGCTATCCACTGCAACTTGCTCACCATCGATCTTTAATTGATGAGTATCAGTATGTCCCCCAAAATAATTATTCTTTTCAAATACGGTCACTTCATGGAACTTACTCAACTTCCAAGCTGCATAAAGTCCTGAAATACCCGATCCAATAATTGCAATTTTCATCTTGATTCCTTTGACTGAACTTGAGAATGTTGGAGTTTGGCCTTTTTCGAACGCGTAATTTTACTTGCTTCATAGACTCGAGCTGGTATGGGTTTCATTCCCCAAACCAAGCCGAACCATGACATAAATTTTAAGATGTAATAGGTCACATCGATCTGCCACCAATAGAACCCTTGGCGCGTACTTCCTGCATAAAAATGATGATTGTTGTGCCAGCCTTCACCAAGTGTAATTAGAGATAAAAATAAGTTGTTGCGACTATGATCATTCGTCTCAAAATCTCGGCTTCCATAATGGTGAGCCAGTGAGTTAATGCATAATGTGGCATGAATAAGCAGAACAGTAGAAATTGCGCCTCCCCATACTAATAACTGTAAACCACTGGTTCCCCAATGCGGCCACATCCAAGCAACCCATTCCCCAAGACCATAAATTCCGATAGCCGTTATTAAGACGATCATCAAACTAAAACGATCTAACCAAATCAGCTCCGGAAACTTCAGCCAATCTTTAATGACACTTTTACGCGTTGAAAAATTATATTCATTTAAAAACCAACCAACATGGCTATACCAAAATCCATGCGTTGATGAATGTGGGTCTTGAGGAGTATCTGTATAACGATGATGATATCGATGATGTGCTGCCCACCATAATGGTCCACGCTGCGCACTCATTGTGCCAATTAAAATAAAGATAAATTGCAGCCATCTCGAAGTTTGAAAAGTTTTGTGTGACAAATAACGATGAAAAAAAGCCGTGATTGCGAACATGCGAATAAAATAAAAAAACAACATAAATGCAAAAGCAAACCAAGAAAACCCGACCCAAAACACTGCCAGACAAGCAAGATGCAGTAGGATAAAAGGAATTATTCTGAGCCATTGAATCTGTTTACTCTCAGAGGTCAATGCATCATGTGGTACGCTTACGGACCAACTATCCAGCCATTGCATGAGGCTTTTCAACATACAGTCATCCCAAACTAAGCAATCGATCTTTATGATTTAAATAAAGTGTAGTTCTTGATATATGAAGTTTATGTGAAGCACACGCTGTATCTTGAATTTCACGCTTAATAATTGAATTTAATATTAATTTAATTTCATCATATAAACTTAACTCACCCTCATTTTGACTACACAAATGCTGATCAATGAGCACTTCAACCCCTTTTATACCCTCGTTGAGTTACATGACTGCACACTGATAAGCCAAACCAAAAGGTATGTATCTCGATTCAACAAAATAATCATAGGCAAACCTATTGAATCTCGATATAAACTATAGGGAGAAATAAAAAACCAAGAATATTGATGAAAAAGTTGAGACAACGATGTCTGAAACGCATGTAGAAACTGTATCGGATTCTAAACTCGCCCCTGATTTAAGAATGGTGCAAATCAATCAAAATTATGTTGCTTGTGAAGAGTGCGATACTCTCTTTCGCAAATCCGATTTATATAAGAATGAACGTGCCTATTGTTCGGCTTGCGGTTCCGAGCTCTATCGTAAAATTCCAACATTTAACACACTGTTGGCCTTAGTCTGTACTGCGTTAATTATCTTTGCGATTGCCAATAGTTTTTCAATTGTCAAAGTTGAACTCCAAGGCATTTATTCAGAAACCACATTATTGGGTGCGGCTTGGGCAATGTTCGAGGCAGATCGTGCTTTTGTAGGCTTTCTTATTCTGATGACCACTTTTGTTGTCCCTTTGGCCTACTTACTTCTGATGGGATATATTCTTTTGATGGCCATGTTCAATAAAAATGTTATTGCAACCCAACAGTATGCATCACTTAAACTCGCATTACGATCACTATTTCAATTGAGAGCTTGGGGAATGGTTGAAGTCTTTCTGATCGGCGTTTTAGTCACCTTAGTGAAATTAGTGGGGATGGTGGTTGTGATTCCTGGAATTGCCTTATGGGCATTTGCCATTTTAAGTGTTTTGTTGGTCTATTTAGTATCAATCAAAATCAAGGATCTATGGAATGTAATTGATGGAAATCAAATCTCATGACCATTACTTCCACTCATACGAATCAACCCGATCAGATGAAGCATTCGCCACACCCTGTGCAGAAACCCGCCTCATTAGAAACGCTTGCACCGCGTGCAATTGATCTTGAGCTCACACTTTGTCATTGCTGTGGAACACTCAACCGCATGACGTCCTTGTCGGCCATGGAACAAGCACGAAAATCCCGCTGTACTCGTTGTGATAGCCCCTTACATACCCGAAAAACCCGAAGTTTAGAACGAACTTTAGCTTATTTAATTGCAGCGAGTATTCTTTATATACCAGCTAATGTTTTACCGATGACAATTACAGAATCTATTCTTGGTCGTCAACAAGACACGATTATGAGTGGAGTCATCTATTTCTGGAAAAGTGGTGACTATTTCGTTTCGTCCGTTATTTTTATTGCCAGTATATTTATTCCACTACTGAAATTGGTCATCCTTGCTCTCCTGCTCAGTGCTGTACATTTACAAGCCTCAAAAAAAATTCACCTCTCACCGAAGCATTGCTCGATCATGTATAGAGTCGTGGAGTTTATTGGCCGTTGGTCAATGATTGATGTTTTCGTTGTCGCCATGCTCGCAGCACTAATCCAAATTCAATCATTGGCAACTATTTTAGCAGGCACAGGTGCAGTCGCTTTTGGTGCAGTGGTGGTTTTGACCATGTTAGCCTCACTGAGTTTTGATCCTAGAATCATTTGGGACAACTATTACGTTTCAATTCTGAGTCAGCATGAAAAAAAAAATGACGCTTCAGAACATTGAGATTTACATAAAACCCTTTCACTTCTTGCTTGATATTCATATGATGAAGCGTACAAACAACAACCACATTACGATTTAATAAGATCAATAACTATGTCAGAAAACCAATCGAGTAATGGTCATCCTCATGATGAACAAGTTCTGAGTCAGGTCGGTGTACCTGATAAGAAACGTAGCAAATGGAAACCTTCTCTCATTTGGATTATTCCAATTGTTGCATTACTCATTGCATTTTCATTAGCTCTCAAGGCGTATTTGAATACTGGTCCTGTTATTGAGGTTTCTTTTAGGACTGCAGAAGGCATTGAAGCTGGCAAAACTACAGTTCGTTATCGTCAAGTTAATGTGGGTCTAGTGCGTGAAATTGACCTTTCGGAAGATCGGTCTCATATCATTGCTAAAATTGAACTTCGGAAAGATGCCAGTAATTTTGCCACGGAAGATTCACGTTTTTGGGTAGTGAGACCACGTATTGGTGCAAGTGGGGTTTCAGGTATCGATACTTTACTTTCTGGCGCATATATTGAAGTAGATGGCGGTAAATCAGATGTCAAAACCACTTCATTTAAAGGGCTAGAAACTCCACCAGTTGTAACTTCCGATGTTCCTGGAAAAATCTTTTTCTTAAAGGCACAAGATTTAGGTTCGCTCGATTTCGGTTCACCTATTTATTATCGAAGAATCAACGTTGGACAAGTGACCTCTTACCAACTGGCTGATGATGGAAAAAGCGTTGAACTTCAAACTTTCATTAAGTCACCTTATGACAAATTTGTCACCACAGATGCGCGTTTCTGGCAAGCCAGTGGTGTAGATGTCAATTTGAATGCTTCGGGCTTTAGTTTAAACACACAATCTTTGGCAAGCATCATTTCGGGAGGGATCGCATTCGGTTATCCTGAAAATTCTGATGCAGCTCCTGCTCCGAATAAAATGAAATTTGAATTATTTGACTCTGAAAAGCTTGCGCTTAAAGAGCCTGATCTTAATCCAAGACGGATCGTAATGTATTTCAATGAGTCATTGCGAGGTTTATCAGTAGGAGCTCCAATTGATTTCATGGGTGTCGAAGTCGGTACTGTGAAAAAAATCAACACTGAGTTCTACAATAATCACTCGCAAATTCGAATGCGTGTTGATGCTGAAGTTTATCCTTCACGTATTGCTGGAGGTCATGAGTTGGACCCGCAAGGTACAGTATTCAAGCAATTTGTTGAGCGTGGTTGGCGAGCTCAAATGCGCACTGGCAATTTACTTACAGGTCAAAACTACATTAGCTTTGATCTTTTCCCTAAAGCTAAATATGCCACTGCAATCCGTCGAAATGATGGTGTAGTTGAAGTTCCAACAACTCCTACAGAATTAAAAGGCCTTCAAGCACAAGTGTCCCAAATCGCCGATAATGTATCTAAATTTCCATTGGTTGAAATTGGTCAGGACGTTCGTCAAACCTTGGCAAACTTAGATAAAACTATACAATCTTCAAAAAGTTTGGTCGATCAACTGGATGGCAAAGTTGCGCCTAATTTACAAGCCACTTTGGATGATGTTCGTAAAACAGTTCAGTCTTCTGAAACCATCTTGGCAAGTGATGCACCATTACAACAAGATCTACGTCGTGCTTTACAACAAATTACCCGTGCCGCAGCTTCATTGCAGTTAATGGCAGATCAAATAGAACAAAATCCTGAGTCATTGATTCGTGGAAAAACAGCGGAGCCGAAGAAAGATGACAGAGAATAAATTATTGAAATCTCAGCAACGCTGCTACCTAAAAGTCCTTTCAAGCTTGAGTGTTGGTTTGTTTGCACTCATCGTCAGTGGGTGCTCTTCATCCCCTACGCCTAAGTTCTATTCATTGAGCACTCAAACGCTAACATCATCTTCGTCAAATCAAAAAGTGAAGATGATTGAGGTGCTTCCTGTTGGATTATCCGATCGTTTAAACCGAATTCCATTGGTAATTCAACAAGAAAATGGGCAGGCTAAAGTATTGTTCGATGATCGTTGGACATCTACTTTATCGGCTGAATTGAGAGATGCTGTTTCTGCGCGTTTACAGCAAACATTAGGTGCAGTGGATCGTTATAATAGTGGTATGACTGGTGGACAAGCAGCTTATCGAATTGCCTTAGATTTTTCTAACTTTGATTTCATCGAAAAATCAAATCAGCAACGCTTTATGCTCATGAATGCGACTTGGACTTTAAGATATGATGATCCTAATCGCCCCTTATCCATACCCAAAAACGCTCAAACATTACCTCAACGTCATCAACTCAGTTGTCGGATGAGTTTTTATGAAGAAATTCCACAAAAAAATAAAGACTTAAACACTTTAGTCACTGTTTCGCAAAAAGCCATTGATCAACTTTCAATCAGTATTGCAAGTTCAGTCAAGCACTTAGAAAATAGGAATCAGCCGATTACTGGTGGGGTATGTAGTTAATTTTCATAAAAACTTGAGATTTCTTTTGAATCTGTTTTGAATACAGCAAAGCTCTGAGTTGTATTTAAAACATCTATCTTTGATAAATTGGTATATAATTTTTTAGATAAAGACATTCAACAATAGAATTCTTTCATAATTCATTTTTATACAGTTCCATGTTATAGATTCCAGCAATTTAATTGAATCTTAAACCTAGTCTTTTGACTCGATTACGATATCGCGCCGCAAGGACTTTGAAGGCTTTCAAACTGCCCAATACATGTTCAATCCCAATTCTTCTTTTATTGATTTCTCAATTGTAAACTTTTAGCTCGGGATCTAGTTTGCAGCATCTCTTTGCTTTTAGAGGCAATGAGCTATTTGGATACATTGCATAGATTCCTTGATAGCCTTCATCTGCATGAATAAAAGCACCTTTAGGAATCGGATTCAAGTTGCGTTTGAAAAGCTCGAAATCATGTACAGCACTACGACTCGTGCATAAACTCAGAAATTGCTGTGTTCTATAATAGATAATGGCTTGAACTTTAAATGTATGTGCCTTCTTCTTGCCACTATAGCTTTTCTTCTGTTTTTTTAGGTCTTTGTGTTGGAGTTTCTGTGGCATCTACGATCACCACATTCCAGTCGATACCTTCGCCTTCAGGCAGACTCTCGGGTAAATTAAATAGATTGGACTTGATCAGGCAATCCTTTACGTGGCGGACGATTCTTGAAGCAGTAGGCTCTGACACGCCAATAGCTCAGACGGAGTAAAGCCTGATTTTCTTCACTTAACTTGAATAGTCTACCTTTAGCAGGCACAAGCATTTTTAGTAGTTCAACCATTAAGTCAATGGTTGACTATAAGATGCCTGTGTATCGCTTGAAATGTGTATCAAAAAGTTTCTTTCAGTTGATGATTTTAGTCCGCAAATTATGTATTAATATTTAGAAAAATAGATCAAATGTTAAAGTTTAGATTAATAGATGAGTCTGTATCACACGTACATTTTATTCAGGCACGTAAATCATTCGGCCATCATTCAGTTTATAGGTCACCCCTGCCTTACTTCCTTCGCCCTCACCAATTTGACCTGTAGACTCATATTGTTTAAGTTCTTGTCCTTCTTTAAATGAAATTTTCATATTTTTTTCACCAGGATTTTCAATTACAACGACATTATTATTTGAAAATGGATTTAGCGGGTTTTGTACTACCAACATCATTAGAATCACAATAATAACTAAAAAAAGGTCAATCAAATTCACAACAGAGAGCATAGGATCATCACTTTCATCCTGTTCCAAAAATCGCATTAAGCTTCCCCTTGATGAAGACTTTCAAATTCTTTTTCATACTCACGTAATTCTTCAAGCAACCAACGACGTCGGATAACCAAAATATAAAAACATATAGAAGCCGAAACTAAAGATAAAATTACTGAAGAAAATGCCATCACCATATTCTGCCCCACTTGTTCAGCTTGACCTGAAGATAAAGCGAGTAATGCAGGACCCATTGGAATCATAGTTGCGATCAGTCCCAACATCGGTGCAGTTCGGGATACAATTCTTAGCCATTCCAAACGTTTAATAATCCAAAGTTCTAAATCATCAGTCGAGGCTTGAAATTGATTTTGTTCTGCATATTTCATCAAAATCGATCGATAACGTTTAGAGGTTCTGAACACGCATTCCATAATAAAGCTACCCAAAGAAACCAATGAAAAAATCAATGAGATAAGGATGAGCAACATCACAGGCCATAAGAAAAGTTTTGAAGCCTGATAAATCAAACTTTCGACTTCTAAAATTTGCATAAATTTCCTCTTATTTTTTTCGCTGTTGCATAAATTGTTTAAAAAAACCAAATCCAATCAATAAACTCAGTATGAAGGCACCAACCCAAGCATAATCTTGTACTTCCGACTTTTTCTGGACTTGTTCCAAAGCCTGACCTTTGACTTTCTGTTGTGCCTGATTCTGAGTATTTTTTTGATCTATTTTGGGTGTTTGTATTTCTATAGAAGATGGATGTTGATCTTGAGCAAACTGATTGGCATCGGCCGCTTTCAAAGTCTGTGTTATTGGGTTTAAACCTTGTCCTATAGCTTGCTGATTTTGAGTATTTTGCTCATCGGCTGTGCGTTTTGTTTCAGATGAATTTTCAAGATTTACTTGATCAGTTACTACAGTCATCTGTGCATTTTTTTCTAGTGATACACTGTCATTTTGCTTCAAAATACTTTGGGTAAATTCATTAAGCTTTTCAGACTCTAAAGGCAAATTCACTTGTTCTTGCAACGCTTGAATTTTTTCTGCAATTTCTCGTTTTGTCTCATCATCAGCTTGCCAATAATCTTGACGAATCGCTTCCGCCATACGATTTAATACTTGGAGTTGCGCAGATGGATTATGTTGTTTGAACCATTCATTTACACCAAGTTCGCGCTTATCTTGAACGTAAGTTTCATACATATCTTTCCATTGATCAGCACGGACAACTGAAGGGTCAGTCACATTCCAGCCATATAAATTATTGGTCACATTAATTACTTCCAATGTGCCAGCATAACCCTCCTTTTGCATACTTTTAATCCACTCAGGATTTAAATAACGGGTACGTAATTCATCTGACAAATAAGCTTTCAATGAGGTGACTTCAGCTTTATTTTGGCGTAAATCTGTAATGAGTAATTCCGGTGATTTCCCTTGAACGGAACGAATTGCCAAAGATAATCCACCTAAATATTCAAATGGATGATCTGTCGATAACACGCCATGCACATTTGAAGAACGTGACATAATGGCAACATCAACGCCTTTTAAATTTTCAGCGAATAGATTGACTGGTGCTTGCTCACCCCACGTTTTATCGCCATAGGCATATTGCAGATTATTTAAGAAGGTATTAGCTAATTCTTGATCATTTTCCCAATCATCATAGGACAAGGTTTTTTTCGTTAAACCTGAGCCATATTCTCCAGGTTCATTACTAAAAATTTTAAGTTGTGATAACGCTTTAGCTCGTTCAGGATCAACTTTTTGAGCAATTAATGATTGCTGTATCTGTTGTGAATTTTGATAAAGCTGATTATTGGGTTCATTTAGCGCTGAAAGTTTTGCCATTGCACTAGCAAGTAGACGCATAAAACCATCAAATTGATCTCGATAAACACTGGTGGCTTGAATCACAACATCCACACGTGGGCGCTTGAGCTCTTGTTGTGGAATAATGTCTAAACTCACCACTTTACCTGCTTGATCCCACACAGGTCTTAAACCAAGCGCTGCCAAAACTTGTCCTTCCGAAACACCTAAATGACGAATCGTTTCAGAAGACCACAAACTAAATGCAACTTTGTTAGGGTACTGCTGAGGATGCTTTTGTTGGTACTGCGCAATCATCTGCTCAAAGGTTTTTTGTCCCATTTCATAAGCCGCTTTAGTCGGGATTTTATTGGCTTCAAAAGCATATAAATTGCGTCCACTGACACTTTCAGGCTGACGAATCGGGTCTCCCCCCGTTCCCGGTAAAACATAGCCTCCAGATAAAGCATTCAACAAACTTTGCATTTCTCTATCTGCACTCAAATATTCATAATTTTTTTGTGCAGTTTCGATATACGCTTTTAGTTTTCCACTTTGCCCTATCTTTTGAATATCTGCATCAACCTCAACATTTGAAGCCTTAGATTTAAACCATCCTAAACCTGTGGATTCAGCCGGATTTAAAACATAATGCGCCAAATAACGATAAGCTAGAGATTGACGAATTGTTTCAACATCGGCATTAAACACTTCATTTTTATCCAGCTTTAATGCTTTGAAATAGTCTGAGTCTAACTGCTGTAAAACAATCATTAATCTTTGATCTTCTTGGGCTGACAAACCGAAACGATGCAAGCCCATGGGTACAGCTTGTTGCGCTAGGCGATGCAAATGATCATGAAGCTGAGTATAAAATTGAGGGAAATTATTCTGAGCCTGAACCTGAGTCAGGTTTAAATCTTTAAGCACACCACTTTGCTCTGTTAAAGCGATCAGTTTTCCTTGAGTTTGCTGCTTGACTAAACCCTCATCGAGCTGAGCATATTGGTGAATTAAATCGTGAATATCTCGTAATTCATCATATAAACCAGAGGGTGCTAAAGGCGCAGTTTGATGACTCACTATAACTGCACGACCACGTCGTTTCGCTTGCATGGCTTCTGCGATATTATCCTGAACATAAGGATAAAAAATCGGTAAAGCACCTGCGGTCAATAAAGGATAGTCATTCGCTGCTAAGCCTTTGTCTTTTCCAGGCAACCATTCTTGTGTGCCATGTGTTCCCAAATGAATCAATGCATCGGTTGCTTGTTGCAAATACAGATAAGTCGCTAAATATAATGGATCTGGAACAGCGTCTTGACTGTGGTAATTCTCACCTACTTTAGAACCACGAGTAGGCTGAGGAAGTAGTAATAAATTTCCGTAACGCTGACTTGGAATTGCAAAATAAAACTCGCCCTCCCTTTTCACGACTGCCCAATGTTTAGATAATTTTTGAATATCCGCGCTTTCTTTTAATTCGTGTTGACGCTGTTCAGGCAAGGTTTTTAACCAATCAAGATAATACTGAACAGGAAAATAGCTGAGCATTTCTTTCTGTTGTAGGTCAGCTAATTTTTCATGCTGGTAATATGCAGATAATAAAGTTTGAGCATCTGAAATAATTTGTTTTTCGCTGATCAGTTCGGTGTCGTATCCACGTTCTTTTAAACTTTTTTGAATATTTTCGATGCTCAGCGGAATATTTAAATTTGATGCAGATAAATTATTTTGACCATAAGGATAATTCCAAAACATCACCCCAATTTGCTTTTCTTTATTGGGTTTAATCTTCAATTTGGATTGGGCAATTACACGTTCAAGTAATATATTGACCTGTGGTTCAATCCATTGCTCGCGACCACCCTCATTTAAAGACAGCACTAAAGGATCAGAAAATCCCCAAGTTTCGGGAAGACTCAAAAAGATAGATGCTAAATGCGGAGGTATGCCTGATTTCGAGTTTTTCCATTCTTCAAAATTGCCATTAAAACTCAAACTTTGAACCATAGGCACATTCATTTTTTGTAGCTCGGCAACTAAGTCCTGACCATTCTGAATATGCGTCATATTGACCATTGCGGTGATTGGTACAACTTTAAAAAAATCTGAAAGTTTGGTTTTGGTTTTCGACTCATTCCAAAGCAAGACAATAGGAACAACACCTTTTCGTTCAGTAAGCGTTATGAGTTGATCAATTTTTTCAGACGTTAAATTGGTGATATTGCTTGGATGAAGCACATAAACCAAATAGGCATTTTGTCCTTGAATAGTTGATTTTTTCTGATGTTTTAGATTCTGTTGATACCAATCTAAATAGGATTGCACATTGTCAAAATAGTCTTGTGCACTGGTGTGATAAATCGAAATTTCTGGTAATTTTTGCGTCTTAAATGTGGCTTTTTTACCTTCAGTATTCCAAAGATGTACTGCTTCAAAATAATGTGAAAAGTTAATTTCTCCACCGTTGTAATACAGATCTAATAATTTAAATCCAAATAATTTTGGAATTTTCTGGAACTGCGGTGCTCCACCACCAACGGTCATATATTCTTTGTCTTGAGCCTTTAAACTTTCAAGTGCAAGCTCTTCAACCTGTTTACGATCTGGCGGTCGCGGAACATCTAAAATGATCACATCCGCCTGCTGAATAGATTGCTGAACAGCTTTTTGATTTTGATTTACTTGTAAATGCTGTAATTGCACATTTTGTTTCGCTGCAATTGGCACAAGTTTTTCAAATTTAGTATTTGCCACAAAATCGGTATGTAACACCAATACCTTAGTTTGAGCATCTGCTGTTTGTGCAAAAGCCACATTTAATGTGAGATAAACACATAAGAAGATGCTCAAAATACGCAGGATGGAGTTTAGATCCAAACTTTTTTGAATATGAGTTGGATCTATTGCATGCAGAATGAAAGATTTCTTTATCATTAAAATCTCACATTCATACCAACAAAGTAACGACGTCCTGCATCACTAAAAGTCTGTAATTGATCAGGTTGCATGCCAATTTTTTTATCTGTCAGATTTTCAATTCCTGTCTGGACTGTCCAATTCGGAGTCACTTTATAATCTGCATACATGTGCCAGAAGATATATCCTTGACTGTGTGGTGTATTCACAGCTTGAAATTGTTTACTGCGATATTGCTGGCGTAATTTGGTTTGCAGTTTGTCGTTCACTTGCCAAATGACTGAACTATTTAATTGATGCTTTGAACGATCGGCTAAAGGGATATTTTTACTTTTATCTTTTGCGTCTAAATAAGTGTAATTGGCTTCTAAATGTAAATATGGCTCTATGTGATAAGCACCACTCCATTCAATACCTTGTAGTTCTGCTTTTGTCACATTGACATAATCTAAGCAAATTTTCCCTGCGACTGAACATGTAGGCTGACGCTGTGTATCTATCAAATCATCGACATTGTTTCTAAACCACCCTAATGAGGTTTCAAAATTATCTCGATGGAAATGTAATCCAACTTCATAAGCGGTATTGGTTTCAGGCTTAAGATCAGGATTGCCTCGAATAATACCCATACCACCCATTGCAGCATTAGACTCAAACTCTTTAGATAGTTGCTTTAAAGTTGGCGCTTTATAGCCTTTGCCCACACCAGCTTTGACTGTCCATGCATCGCTGAGTTGATAAGACGCATTAAACTTCGGACTCAGTTCCCATCCAAAATCTGAATGCTCATCGCCACGTGCCCCAAATCCAACTTTAAATTGATCAGAGATTTGCCAAATATCTTGTAGATAAATTCCATAATGGGTAATACTGTCTTTTTGTTTTAAATTGACCGTTGGATCTTCCAACTTTTCCTTACGAAGCTCATTACCCAGTATTAAATGATGATTAGATAAATCAAATTGAAACTGTGTCGAAGCCACTTGATCAGTTAATTTTTGTGGAGATGTCGTATCTCCGCCATCACTGCGCTCACTTTCTCGTTTGAATTGTGTTTGATAAAGCTTAACAATACTTTTACCCCAACCCCATTCACCTTCATGTTTTAACCCGAATCGAGCCCGCTCAATTTCATCATCAACTTGATAATATTGATTACGTGTTCCACCTCTTAAATCTTGTCGATCCTCATGGCCGTACTCACTTATGAATTCAATCTGTTGTTGATCTGTTGCTTGCCAAAATAGACCAAGATGCCCTTTGGTATTTTTCTGCTCATCGTGTTTGCTTAAACGAGAATTGGTAGGATCTTCAAGCGCATCACGTTTTCTAAATTCGGCCCAGAAATTGACACCTAATTTATTTTCAATGAGTGGACCAGACAAGTAAGCACTGGTTTTATACTGATCACCACCCAAATTAGATTCATTCCATAACGATTGAATCGAAGCAGAGCCTGTCCATTTTTCGATTGGTTTTCTAGTAATAATATTCACTACTCCACCTAAAGCTTCTGATCCATAGAGTGAAGACATCGGTCCTCGAATCACTTCAATCTGTTCTATCGCTTCGGTTGGAACCCAGTTTAATTCACCATCAGAGTGAGCAATGGCTGAGGATGAACTATTAATTCTTAGTCCGTCGACTAAATATAAGGTGTGTGTCGGGTTCATTCCTCGAATCGAAACCCCTTTCCGATTTAGCCCGATACCTACATTTTGTAGACCTACTCGATCGTTCAAAGCATCTGAAACATCATTTATAAATCGTTGATTAAGTTGCTTACCATCAATCACATCAATACTCGCCATTGCTTCATGAATATTTTCTTTTTTTGCAGATGCTGTGACCACAATCGTATTCATACTGTGTGCTGGATGATGATTTGTGTCTGTTGATTCTGCAAAGACAACATGAGTTACAAAGAGACCCATTCCTAAAAAGATACGCATAGTGATATTTAAGGTTATTTTTTATTGCTTATAATGTTATGTTATAACATTATATAATGCAATTTTTTAATTTATAAATTTCTATTTTTCAATATATTCAGTTGAAAATCTTTGAGCCCAAAATAGCCAATAAATGTGAGACTCTTTTGGAGTTGATAAGTACAAATTTGACAAAAAACTAAAACCTCTTTCTACTAAGAATTAATCTCTGTCGCACTTCATTTAAGAATCTAAGAATTTTTAAATTTACATTTTAAGAGTTTATTAAAATTATAGAATTCTTTCATAATTCATTTTTATGCAGTTCCATGTTATAGATTCCAGCAATTTAATTGAATCTTAAACCTAGTCTTTTGACTCGATTACGATATCGCGCCGCAAGGACTTTGAAGGCTTTCAAACTGCCCAATACATGTTCAATCCCAATTCTTCTTTTATTGATTTCTCAATTGTAAACTTTTAGCTCGGGATCTAGTTTGCAGCATCTCTTTGCTTTTAGAGGCAATGAGCTATTTGGATACATTGCATAGATTCCTTGATAGCCTTCATCTGCATGAATAAAAGCACCTTTAGGAATCGGATTCAAGTTGCGTTTGAAAAGCTCGAAATCATGTACAGCACTACGACTCGTGCATAAACTCAGAAATTGCTGTGTTCTATAATAGATAATGGCTTGAACTTTAAATGTATGTGCCTACTTCTTGCCACTATAGCTTTTCTTCTGTTTTTTTAGATCTTTGTGTTGGAGTTTCTGTGGCATCTACGATCACCACATTCCAATCGATACCTTCGCCTTCAGGCAGACTCTCGGGTAAATTAAATAGATTGGACTTGATCAGGCAATCCTTTACGTGGCGGACGATTCTTGAAGCAGTAGGCTCTGACACGCCAATAGCTCAGACGGAGTAAAGCCTGATTTTCTTCACTTAACTTGAATAGTCTACCTTTAGCAGGCACAAGCATTTTTAGTAGTTCAACCATTAAATCAAGGGTTGACTATAAGATGCCTGTGTATCGCTTGAAATGTGTATCAAAAAGTTTCTTTCAGTTGATGATTTTAGTCCGCAAATTTTGTATGGATTTTTAAATTTTTCGGTACAAATAATCAGCAAGAGATAGATCGTTTTGTGATTTATGAAACAGATCTATCATCGATCGTGATTTTCAAACAGCGAAAACATTTAATAACTGTGCAACTACGCTAAGCGGGGTATTTAAATTGGCTGTTAAGCATAATCTGATTTCTCCAAATCCTATGCATACAATTAAGAATCGTAAGGTTCAGGCAGAAATACCTGCCCTCTTCACACGTAAGGAGATGGAAGCCTTACTAGCTTGGCTCGACAAAAGCTTACATGATGAGGATAAATTTTGTGGCTAGTATTTTGAATTTGCTTTTTGGACAGGCTGTAGACCTTCAGAAATGATTGCTCTCAGAAAAAGTGTTATTGACTGGTTCAATGGCACATTCAAAGTTAACAAAAGTCATGTACGTGGTTTAGAAAAGAAAGTGACCAAAACACATACTTCTCGTGAGGTCTATTTGAATGAACGCTTGACTTTGGCTTTAAAAGCTTTGCTTCAATTTAAAAAGGATCAAGGCTACCAAACAGATTATGTAATGCTATGTCCCAAGATGAAGGAATCATTATTTAATAAAAAACCACCGAGAGAGCGTCTTGTAGAAGCAATGAAATCGTGTTCTATACGTCATCGCCCTGCATACAATGCGAGACATACTTATGTGATGATGTTGCTCATGGATGTCTAAATCCAATGTTTGTCTCTGATCAACTTGAGCATAGCTTATACATGCTGATCAAACGCTATTTTAAATGGTTGCATGAATATAGAACTGGCAAGAAATTACGAAACTTAGCGTGGCAAGTGCAGCTTAAAAACTTCGAAATCAAAATCATCTGGAGTGAAAATGTGGCAAATATGTAGCAATAAAAAAGCCACTTAAAAAAGTGGCTTTTTTATAACAAGAATTTTGGTGGAGATGGCGGGAGTCGAACCCGCGTCCGCAAGCACTACACTCGAGATTACTACATGCTTAGATATCGTCTATTGCTTTAACCCTCAAAGACCCGACGAACAGGGTTAAGAGAGCGATCCTTTAAGTTTAGTACAACACCCCAAGGCTTGATGTTATACGGACTTGTGTGCGTGCGCTTCAGTCGGGATCTCTAACCACAAGTATTCAGAGATGCGGACAAGCTGCCCTTAGGCAGCTAGAGCGTAAGATTCGTCGTTTGCGACTATTTAAAATGCAAATTTTATTTACGAGAGAAAATGCGCTCTCGGCATGCATCTATGAGTTTCATCACCAGCGTCGAAGCCAGGAACATCCCCAAAGTACGACGCAATCATAGCATAAAAGTTCGAAAATACGACCTCTAATTTCACAACAATTAAACATACACATGCGCTTAGTTCAATAATTGAGATAAAATCCCTTTTTTCAAGTTCAAAATTGCATATTTTATGAGTTATTTACTTGCACTGGATCAAGGGACGACGTCAAGTCGTGCGATCATTTTTGATGAACATGGAAACGTTCATGCAACAGCTCAAAGAGAAACTAAAATACGAACACCAAAGTCAGGCTGGGTAGAGCAAAATGCACAAGAGATTTGGAGTTCACAAATCGCTGTAGTGCAGCAAGCAATTGCTGATGCGCGATTACTGCCTAAAGATATCAAAGCTTTAGGCCTAACCAATCAACGCGAAACGACAGTGATTTGGGATAAAAAAACTGGTGAACCTCAAGCCCCTGCGATTATTTGGCAAGATCGCAGAGCAAGTGATTGGTGTAATTCCCTCATTCAACAAGACTTACAAAACAAGATAAATTACACCACAGGACTCCGCATTGATCCTTATTTCAGTGCTGGAAAATTAGTGTGGTTACTTGAAAATATTGATGGTTTAAGAGCTCGTGCGGAACAAGGCGAAGTGGCTTTTGGAACCATTGATAGCTGGCTAGTTTGGAATCTCACTCAAGGTGCTGAACACGTGATTGAAGTCTCGAATGCTTCAAGAACCATGTTAATGAATCTGCATACCCAGCAATGGGATGACGAATTACTCGCACTATTTAATATCCCAAAAGCAATACTACCCAAAATCGTGGCTTCTGATTGCCATATTGCCAATACAGCAAAAGGTCTCTTAGGTGCAGAAATTCCAATTACAGGGATTTTAGGTGATCAACAATCAGCGTTATTTGGTCAATCATGTTTTGACGTAGGCTCAGCTAAAAATACCTATGGTACTGGCTGCTTTATGTTATTCAATACAGGTGATCAAATTCAACTGAGTCAAAATCAACTCCTCTCCACTTTAGCTTGGCAATGTAAAGAACACACCTCGTATGCGCTTGAAGGTAGTGTTTTTATGGCTGGTGCAATTGTGCAATGGTTACGTGATGGACTTGGAATTATTCAAAGTAGCCAAGAAGTTGAACAATTGGCGTGTCAAGTTAACAGTACCGATCGTGTCGTACTTGTTCCTGCCTTTACAGGCTTAGGAGCACCTCATTGGGATACGGATGCCCGCGCATTATTATGCGGTATGTCTAGAGGGACAAATAAAGCACATATTGCGCGAGCAGCTCTCGAATCAATCGCATTTCAAGTCGCTGACGTTTTGAATGCCATGCAATCTGATATTCGAAACCCTTTAAAAGAATTACGTGTAGATGGTGGTGCGAGTCAAAATGATATGTTGATGCAGTTTCAAGCCGACTTACTGAATGTTCCTGTATTAAGACCGCAACTTTTGGAGTCAACGGCTTGGGGAGCTGCGGCAATGGCAGGTTTAACTGCAGGTGTATTTAAAAATCCGTCTGATATTGCGGCATCATGGAAATTGGAAAAAGCCTTTGAGCCAACAATGTCTGAAGATCAACGTCAATTTCATTTACATCAATGGAATAGTGCGTTAAAACGTTCAAGATCAGATGTTTAGTATAAAAAACCGCCTACAAGGGCGGTTTTCTTATAAGAGATACATAGATTTTTCAATATGCGTATGAAGCAATACCTGTTGCAATTGCTTTACCTTCATCATTCACCATATTCATGCGCATCGTACAACCTTTGCGACCCATGCGTAGGACTTCAGCAGTGGCAATAAAATACTTTCCGCGCCCTGGTGATAAATAATCCACTCGCATATCCACTGTTGCTAAACGTGAAACTTTCTTTAAAGTTTCAGGCAACATATCAGGCTCTGCACGCTTGTAAAGCTCGCCCATTGCAACAATCCCGCCAATACTATCGAGTAATGTTGCTGCTACACCGCCATGCAAAATTTGGAAAGAAATATTACCAATGAGATTAGGTTTCATCTCAATATAACCTTGGATTTCACCTTCTACGACACGCATTTGCATTTCGTTGTAAGCGAAATAAGGAGAGGTATTAAATACTTGAGTGAGTTGATTTAATACCACTTCAAGATCTGGTTTAGCACCTAAATGGAGGTTACCCATCCATTTTTTTTGGGAATCGTTCATACAAAACTCAAATTAACATCATGAGAAAAAACCATCAGCATTTTCCCAAAAACCGCCTTAAGGGGGCTACAATTAGACCCAAGTAAAATACCAAACATCGAGATTGTGATGACTTATACGTTTAATCGCCCTGCTTTTCCTGCAACACGCATGCGCCGTATTCGAAAAAATGACAAACTCAGAGCGATGGTGAGAGAAACACATCTTTCTGCTGAACATCTCATTTATCCGGTATTTGTTCTACCAGGTCAAAATCAAACCCAAGAAATACCTAGTATGCCAAATATTCACCGTCTTTCAGCTGATTTGTTGTTAAACAAAGCTGAAAAACTTTTAGAATTAGGTGTATCTAAATTAGCTTTATTCCCAGTTACCCCACAAGAAGACAAAAGTTTAACTGCTGAAGCAGCATGGAGAGATGATGGTTTAGTTCAAAGCACTGTCCGTCTTCTAAAAAAAGAATTACCAGAAATGGTACTCATCACTGATGGCGCTTTAGACCCTTATACAACACACGGTCAGGATGGCATCATCGATGAAACAGGTTATGTCCTGAATGATGAAACTGTTGAGTGTCTGATTAAACAAGGTTTAAGCCATGCAGAAGCAGGAGCCGATGTTTTCGCACCGAGTGATATGATGGATGGTCGTATTGCTGCGATTCGTCAAGCATTTGAAGCAAATGGTCATATTTATACCAATATCATGGCTTATTCTGCCAAATATGCATCAAGCTTCTATGGTCCTTTCCGTGATGCAGTGGGTTCAGCATCTAATTTAAAAGGTGGTAATAAGTATAACTACCAAATGGATGTAGGAAACCGAGCTGAAGCTCTTCACGAAATTGCACTAGATATTCAAGAAGGTGCAGACATGGTGATCGTAAAACCAGGGATGCCATATCTAGATATTGTACGTGAAGTTAAAGACACATTTGGCATTCCAACATTTGTTTATCAAGTGAGTGGTGAATATGCCATGTTGGCAGCAGCAATCCAAAACGGCTGGCTTTCTGAAAGTGTGATTTTAGAATCATTGATGAGCTGTCGTCGTGCTGGTGCAGATGGAATTTGGACCTATTTTGCTGAAGATGCTGCAAAAATGCTTAAAGATATGTAATACACTATTGAATCAAAAGCGCTTTTCCATAAAGCGCTTTTTTTCTACTAAAATCATCATCATTGTATTCGAGACCCAACTTTTAACTCACTCATTTAACATCTTACATCTCATCGATCTCTTTACATCATTGAGATTATTTGCACGATTAGAGCTTGAATATGGTCTAATACACCCCGTCATTTTGAAGGTGGATAAAAATGCACGTTGCCATCATTGGATGTGGAATTAGCGGCTTACTAACAGCGCTTGAATTACTCGAACAAGGTTGTGAAATTACCCTCATTGATCAAAAACAAGCAGCTAAAGCTGCATCTTGGGCAGGTGGTGGTATTTTGTCACCTATGTATCCTTGGCGTTATCCCAAAGCAGTCAATCAATTGGCACAACATGGTAAATCGTTATATCAATCTTGGAATCAAAAAATTCAACCATTGAGTGGCATTGATTTCGAAATTCACGATTCAGGCATGTTAATTTTTGATGAAGATGATTTTGAGATTGGACTCAGTTATAAGGCGCAATATAACGAGCCGATGCAGCATTGCGATTTACTCGACGAGACTCAATTAAGAAATCTGAATCCACGAGTTTCTAATACTTTCAAGCAGGCTTTGCATTTTCCACAATTGTCTAATGTTCGTAATCCTCGTCTTTTAAAATCTATTCTGACTTATCTTAAATCACATTCAAAAGTAAAGATTATCGAGCATAAGTGGGTAGAAAAATTACTGATTCAAAATCAGCAAGTGCAATCCATTGTTCTGCATGATCAACATCAAATTAAAGCTGATCAGTATGTTATCGCTACTGGAGCTTGGTCGGCACATTGGGCATCACAACTCGATTTCAATATCCCTGTTCAACCTGTTCAGGGGCAGATGATCCTATTCAAAACCCCTGAAAACTGGCTACCCACGATGTGTATGTACAATGTCATGTATATGATTCCACGTCGAGATGGCCATATCGTCTGTGGTTCCAGTATGGCGGAATTAGGTTTTGAACATCGCCCAAATTTGAAAACACAACAATTCATTTACCAAGCATGCATTCAACTCATACCTGAACTTAAAAATTTCCCGATTGTGCAACAATGGGCAGGCTTGAGACCTAGCTCACCTGATGGAATTCCATATATCGGTTTAATGCCTGAAATGAAAAACTTATGGGCGAATTTTGGTCATTTTAGAAATGGTTTATGCATGGGGCCAGCTGCAGCGCAGTTACTACGACAACTCATGCTGAATCAGACCACCCTCGTTGATCCTAGACCCTATGACCCATCTTTGAAGTTTCAAGTTTAATGTGATGGAAGTAGTTGCTCCAACGCCATTTTGAGTTCTGGATACTGAAATGTATAACCTGCTTGAATAAGTGCTTCTGGTATAACGTATTGTCCATTTAAAACCAATTGAGACTGCTCACCTAACATGATTTTAAACAATGAATCAGGCAGACTTAAAAGCGGTTTCTTGTTTAAAATTTTTGCTGCGGTGCGAACAAAATACACCTGATTCGTTTGTTCAGGAGCAACGAAATTAAAAACTTCTTTTGGAGTGTCATTCAACATCAGAAATTCAATCGCCTGAATCACGTCCTGAATATGAATCCATGCTAAGGGCTGCTGACCTGAACCAATTTTACCTACCAGATTAAATCGAATCGGTAAGAGTAATTGTTGTAAAATTCCTCCGCCATGCCCAAACACCACGCCTAAACGAATGACCTTAATATCAAACTGATTTTTGTGTTGGAGAGCCGACCTCTCCCACTCTTGGCAAAGTTCGGACATAAAGATCGGTTGAGATAATCCCTGCTCATTGTTTTTTTCTGACCATTCTTGATCAGGATCAATACCATAATATCCTACAGCAGAACCAGAAATAATTCGCTTGGGATGTTGCTGATGGGTCAGCAGATAATGTAATAATGCATCGGTCGTATTCACTCGGCTGACGATGAGTTTTTGTTTTCGCCTTTGCGTCCAGCGACCATCACCAATACTTTCACCCGCTAAGTTAATAACATAGTCAATTTGAGCGTGTTGGATATCATCGAAAGATTGAACCCATGTCAAACGTGGATGCTTCATTTTTGGATTGGACTGTCGGCTTAAACCAATCACTTGATAATCTTGATCTAGCAAATATGCAACCAAATAAGATCCAATAAAACCTGTTGCACCAGTAACCAAAACGCAAGGATGATACATAGAAATACTCTTATGATCTGATCTCTCTATCATGGTGAAAGATGCCTTTGAGCTCAATTCATGATTACTTATTTACCACCAATTTATTCGCCATGCGCTTCGCTTGTGGACCATAAAACCAAAAGGTAATTAAATATAATGGTATCGCTAGCATCAAAATCATAATTACACTGAGACTTAAGAAACTGGAATTTTGGACATAGAGTAAAAAGTTCTGCCAAATTTCAGGGTCTTTTCTCGAAAAAAATAAAATACTTAAAAAAACACCAAGAAAGTTATAGCCCCAAAAGATCAACGTAAAACCTAATGTGAATTTTTTACGTTCTTGATCCGAAGGTGCACGTTGTTGTTGATCAATAAATTTATATAAAACAACAATCATCGCTATTAAATATGGAAGTGCAGTGACTATTCCTGCAATTGCCGAAGGCAATAACGCTGCCAAAATACCTGCAACCAGCGTTAATCCTAAGCAAAGTAAAAAGAACCATAAAAAATATTTTCTTAAAGAAACCATAACTCTCAGACGCAATAAATTCCTGTCACAAAGCATAACCGAAAATAAATCAAATATTTTTAATTTTCTTGTCAACCGAATCACAACCTTATGCGTTATATAAGGTACAAGGTCAGTAGCAACCGCGTAGTCATTGCACCGGCATCCGCAATGATACACGGTGACCTTATACCCCAATGAGACCTATAAATCATGCTTCTTGCAGAAAAATTTAGTTTAGCAGCCTAAATTTGAATGACTGAAGTATTTTGGCCGACGATTTCACATCACTCGAATCGTCGGCTTTATTTTTGAACTTAATAAATTTTCTAAATATACTTTTATCCATAAAGATGAGATAACAATCAGAATAAATCCTAGTCGCAATGTATAAAGAAAAAATTAAACATAAAATTAGTCTAAAAAAACGTCTAAATTTTAAATCAGACTTTTGGGATGTATTGAATTATCCCTTCACTCGCTTTCTTATCGGTATCGTATTAATTTGCTATTGCACTGTTTTTCTTAAAGCTTTTCTTAATCATCAATTTCACATACCGCTTACAATCATCAGTTTACTCTGTGGTGTTTTTTATCAAAGTTATCAAATCATTAAAAATAAAGAAAAAATCTTAATTTATTCAATTTTAAGTCTATTTCTGAGTGCACTTTCATTTATTTCTATACAGAGTTCTAGCTCGAATCCATTAATAATTTGGGTCTATTTCTATCTTGGTGCTTACTTAATGATTTTTTCTGTAGAGCATCATCAGAGTTTAACCACACCTTTTGGTGAAGGGCTTAGTTTTTTATTCGCACTTGGAATTTGCTATTGGTTTTTCGAAAAACAGATGCTTGGTGTTGATACAGTATTATCGACATTCATCACAATAATCTTGTTAATATTTTTACTCTATTCGATTGTACATGCCTTTTTTGAAATTAAGCATCATCATTTAAGCCGTTTTCTACTGAGTTTCTTTACTTGTTGTTCAATTTTAATTTTGTCTATTGATCAAATTATAGAACTTTATTCACAGGGCGATATTACATCTGAGCATCGTTGGGTTGAGCGTTTAATTTTATTATTTCGATATTTTTTACTCGGTTTATCGTCTTTATATCTTTTTCAAAACTTAATGCTGCTTCTCAGCTATTTTCCCAATAAATACACGCCTTCTTATTTTTCAGATGTCAAACAAAATACGCTGATCCATATCAAACGTTTTTCAGAAGATCAAATTTCTAAAACAGAAGCTCGGTTTGCACTCATTTTTACGGTTTCAGTCTATTCTTTAAATTATATCTATCAAATAATTCCCATCAATATGAGTATTTGGCTAAGCATTCTATTGGTACCCTTAGTCATCCAGTCTTTTTTTCATCATAAAATAGATCAATTGTTAACAGCAGCTAAACTGCATGCATCCTCTTCTCATAAGCAAATCTCGATCAACTCGAGAATCAAAAATAGAAACAAGAGAAAAAGACGAAAAAAGAGTAAATCGAATAAAAAATAGCGATTAAAAGCTGTCTTATAGAGATGTTAAAAATTTCGATGTTTTAAAGTCCGATATTGGATAAGATGACAATTGAGATGTTTTGGGGTTCGGTAATGGCAGTGCGTTTTTTTCATACTTCAGATTGGCATTTGGGGCAATTTTTTCACAATCATGATCGTGACTATGAACACACACAATTTTTAAACTGGCTACTTGCGCAAATTCAACAAAAACAACCGAATGCCCTGCTGATTGCCGGTGATATTTTTGATGTAGTCAATCCTGCATCATCTGCTCAAAAACAGTTATACCAGTTTCTTACCGATGCCCATGCCATTGCCCCGCATATGCAAACCTTAATGATCGCAGGTAATCATGATTCCGGTTACCGCATTGAACAGGTTGAACCTTTTCTAGCGAAATTCAATGCCAAAGCGGTCGGTATTATTGGCAAACAGGATGGTGAATTTGATCTCGATCGTTTGTTGGTACCTATTTATGATGCTGATAAAAATATCGTTGCTTGGTGCTTAACCCTGCCTTATTTACGCAGTGCCGAAATTACAGGCTTAAATGAAAATACCACCAACAGCCAAAATGCGATTGCCTATTTACACCAACAACTTATTGCGGAAGCTAAAGCGCGTAAACAACCCAATCAAGCCTTAATTTTGATGTCACATGCCCATATGCAAGGCGGTGAAACCTCAGATTCCGAACGTCCAATTGTGATTGGTAACGAAGAGGCTTTATCCACTGCATTATTTGATGATGTGATTGATTATGTGGCACTCGGTCATTTGCATAAACCGCAAAAAGTTGGACAGGAACATATTCGCTACAGTGGCTCACCTATTCCACTGTCTTTTAGTGAACGCAACTATAAACATCAAGTGGTTGAAGTCACCATTGACCCCGAAGCTGATGAACAAAATCATTTTCAATATCAAGCGCACGTTATTCCACGTACCGTGGATTTGATTCGAATTCGTGAACCCTTGTCTGAATTAATCACTACGGTACATGCCCTGCCAAAAGGCGAAATTGACAATCTCAATGCACGACATTTTCTAGAGATTGAATATACGACAGATGCCCCACCGCCTGTAGACTTACGTCAGCAGATTGAACTGGCACTGCCACCAAATCGTTATCGTTTACTGCGTATAGCTCGAATTTATCAAAAAGCAACGGAGCAAAACGATGAAAGTCACAAAGTCGATTTAGCGCCCCCCACCCCTGAAAAATTATTTTTAAGCTTGTGGGAAAAAATGGGCTATGAGCAGGATGAATCGGTGAAGCGTGATTTCTTAACTTTGCTTGAAGCGGCACAACACGATTTGGATCAAAAAGCGCACTAAGGACAGGTCATGAAAATTATTCGACTCAGTTTAAACAACTTGGCCTCTTTAGCCGGTGAACAACATATCCATTTTGAACAAGCGCCATTGGCTCAGGCAGGTCTGATTGCCATTACTGGTAAAACAGGTGCAGGAAAATCGACGCTGCTCGATGCCATGTGTTTAGCTTTGTACGATGAAATCCCTCGTTTACGTGGCGCAGCTGGCAGCATGAAAGATGTAGGCGGTAAAGACATTTCAATTAAAGATTCGAAGAATATTCTGCGTCGTGGTACCACCGCTGGTTTTGCTGAACTTGAATTTCTTGCCCTTGATGGTAAACGCTATTTGGCGCGGTGGGACATTAGCCGTGCGCGTAAAAAAGTTGATGGCAATTTAAAAGTCGAGCGCTTTGTTCAATGTTTAGATGATGGCGCGACCTTAACGCAAAAAATCTCGGAAGTGACGCCACTGATTGAAAAGCTGATTGGTCTCAGTTTTGAGCAATTTACCCGTGCAGTCCTGTTAGCACAGTCTGAAGTCGGTGCATTTTTAAAAGCCAAAGACCATGAACGTGCAGACTTACTCGAATATTTAACCAATTCGCAAATTTTTAGTGAAGTCAGTAAAAAAGCCGCTGATAAATTTAGTGAAATTAAACAGCAACGTACTGATTTAGAAAAGCAACTCGGTCATATTGATATTCTGAGTGAAGAACAACTTGCAGCCTTAAATCAACAACATCAGCAGTTAAAACAACAACTCGTACATTTGGCACAATCAGAAAAGCTGCTTGAAAATGAACGTAAATGGTATCTTGAGCGTGATCAATTGTATGCTGAAGTCCATGGCAAAAAAGAGATTTATGAGGTTCAGCTTGATGCCATAAATAAATCCGCAGCACAACAACAATTGTTACAACAGCTTGATGCATTTCAAGCCATTCGTGAGCAATATGTACAGCGTGCACGTTTAGAACCTCAAAAACTTGAGGTCCAACAAAAACAACTCGCCTTTCAAGCTGAGTTTGTCTCTTTACAACAACAAGCTACTACTGAACAACAGCGCTTAAAAGCCTATGAACATGCCCAAGCGCAATTTGAGCAGCAGCGTTTGGATGTAAAGCCGCATCTTGAACAAGGCTTAAAGTTGGATCATGACATTCACAGTATTTCTGAACAGTATAAAAAACTCAGTGCAGATAAAGATCAACTTGTTCTCAATGAGTTAGAACCATCAAAACATGCTGTGGAACAACAAAAAACCAGCGTATTGGCTTGGCAAAACAAACAGCAACAAATCAACTTTGAGTTAACCCAAAGCCAATTTTTACAATGCTTTGACCAAGAACCACAAAGTACTTTGCAGGCGCTAAAACACTATGTAGAGCAATATCAGTTGCTTCATCAACAAGAGCCAGAACTATTACAACAATCCTTCGCAACTTTAGAACAACAACAGCAAACCGTTGTACAACGTCTGCAAAGCTATGTGGCTCAACATAAAAGTCTTGACGCTTTGACACAATCGCTGAAAAACATCCAACAACAGCGTGAACAGCACCAAAGCACGGTATTACGACTGCAACATCAACAGCAGCAGCTTGATCAAGTCATTACCCATATCAGCGAAACACACGACCTGACAGGCTCAATCGCTGAACAACAAAAGCAACTGCAGATTATTCAACAGACCCTTGAAAAACGCTTGAGCGAAAAAGCCACACAAGAAGCCGCCTATACCCAGCTACAAAGCATCTTGGAGGCACAGCGTCTATTGCATAGCGAAAACGTGCAGCATTTACGTGAACAGCTCAAAGCCAATCAACCGTGTATGGTCTGTGGGAGCCATGAACATCCGTTTTTACAAAGTCAGCAACGCTTAGAACAAGGTTTATTGCAACTACACGAGCAGCAATTACAGGAGGCTCGTCAACAACTGGAACAGTTCAATCGTGAGGTACAGCAAGCCCAGATTGAGCAATCCAAAGTACAGACCTTACTTGAACAACAACAACAACGTGTGCAACAGCTGACGCAGTCGACTCAGCAACAGATCGTGCATATTCAAGCAGCATTACAACAACTGGGTTTAGATCTCGACACGGCAGACCCGATTCAGTTACAGCAGCGCATAATGCAGCAGATCGAAACACTGCAATCGCATATCGAACAACAACAGGCACAAGAACAACAACTTGGTCAATTGCTTGAGCAATGGCGTAAGGAGCAACAGCAACAACAGCAATTACAATTGAATATTCAACGTCGTGTGCAACTTGATCAAGGTATTCAACCCATTGTGCAGTTACTGCCTGCTCGCTATCAGCAAGACATGCCAATACATTGGGTTGCTGAATTACAACAGCAGCTACAGCAACGTGTTGCATTGCTCACCATGCAAAAACAGGTAGAGACATCACTGCTGCAAGCACAGCAGGAACTTGAAAAAATGACGCTGCGCTTTGAAGCAGCGCAAAAGCACGAACAACACCTGACTCACCAGATTGAACAACTGATTGAGCAAGGCAAAATGTTACGCTCGAAACTTGCGGAACTGACCCAAGACTATGCCGGTCAAAGCTACCGTTATGCTGCGGATTGGCAAAAACATTTTGAGGAAACTGCTGTCGCCCATGCCAATGAGGTTCATGCACAACGCAGTAAAACTGCACATGCTGAACAACAGCTAAATGCAGCCAATCTACAACAGCAGCAGTTGCTCAGTGATTTACATCATCTTGAACAGGCATTACAGCAAGTACAACAGGCTATTCAGCAATGGCAACTGAGCCATCCAACCGTAACCACAGATCACATTGCCACATGGTTAAGCATTGATTTAGCGCAGCATCAACAAATACGCCATGAGTTAAATACGCAGCGACAACTTTTAGAGAATGCCAAAACCGCTTGGCAAGTTTTAGAAGAACGTTATCAGGCACATTTAAAACATCAGCCTGAACATGATCTCAGCATGCTCGAGCAGCAACTTGAGAACTTGCAAACGGAAAAGCTCGCTCAACAAGAAGCGCTCACCGATACAGAAACTCAGTTACGCATGAATTCCGCCAATCAAGCCAACTATGCTAAGTATCAAAGCCAAATTGAGCAAATTAAAGCAGAAGAATATCGTTGGGGTCGTATCTACGATTTGATTGGGCATAAGGAAGGCACCAAGTTTAAAAAGATTGCTCAAGAGCATCATTTAGATATTTTGGTGGAATATGCCAATCAGCAATTACAGCCGCTTGCGCCACGTTATCAGTTGCATCGTATTCCTGACAGTTTAAGTTTGGCCATTATTGACTTAGATATGAACAGCGAAGTTCGACCTGTGTTGTCGTTATCAGGTGGTGAAACTTTCTTAGTGTCTTTAGCCCTTGCTTTAGCGATTGCTAACATGGCATCAGGTTCAATGAAACTTGAATCACTGTTTATTGATGAAGGCTTTGGTACGCTCGACCCGGCATCCTTACATATGGTCATGAATGCCCTCGATCATTTACAAAGCCAAGGTCGTAAGGTCGTGCTCATCTCTCATATACAAGAAATGCATGAACGTATTCCTGTACAGATTCAAGTCAAACCTGTAGGTGCAGGTGCGAGTACCATTAATATTGTCGGTTAATGGTTAATGGTTAATGGTTAATGGTTAATGGTTAATGGTTAATGGTTAATGGTTAATGGTTAATGGTTAATGATAATAAGTTGAAGCCGTCAAATGACGGCTTTAATCTAAGCCAGTTTTCTTAAAGTTAAAATTTGCTCAGCTCGTCCAAAAGGTCCGTTCAGATCATGAAGAATAGATGAAGTTAACCCGATACCGTCATCACCATATTGTTGCACTGTTTCCAGACCTAGCCACTTACCTATTGGCATACGATAGAGATGTATCTGTAAATCTAAATTTGGGAAAGTATAGTTAAATGGCCAACCTTGTCGTGTGACAATTCCATTCGCTGTATCGACCATTCCCATCAACTTCACAAAGTCTGAATGTATTTGTCCTTCAACCATGTCATAAGGATTGGTTAGCCATACAATTCCCTTGCCTGCCCGTCGATCTAAACGGCGTGCCTCAAGTGATTGAATATAGCCTCCAGGCCAGTTTCTAATTTCTTCCCATAAGATCCCCTCGTCAGGATCAGCAACTTTTTGATCTTCTAATCCTGCGACTGCCTGAGTATCACTCATCATCATTCGCCAAGTACGTGCCTGAATGCAGCTTTTACCATGTGCAGACATGGTCGACTCGATCAATTCAATGGTTTTTCCAGGTCGAATAATTCGAGTTTCAATTTGAAACTCCCCAGCGGGTATCAGGCCCAAAATATCTAAACTTATACGTCCAATCCGTAGGTCAGACCGAGCAGAAAAGTGATCCAACTCTGCACAAATAATCCCTGTTGCGGGCGCCATATGCTGTTCGTGCGCATTCCATGCACCTTGAGCATGTATAGTCGACTTATACTTAGCCAGTACTGATCCATCATCACACACGTTTCGTTCTAAAAGCTGATAATACGAACTCATCCAATTCTTCCCTGTTTTATGATTATGTGAAATATATTGGTTTATTTTTATACATAAAAAGTTGTATTTACAATGACAGTGACTGAACCCGAAAGTTCAGTGCAGACTGAATCCAATCATTTTGAGTAATCTCGCGCCCCAAATAAGGCCGTCCCTATGCGAACCATAGTCGATCCAGCGCTAATCGCATCTTGTAAATCATCCGACATTCCCATACTCAAGGTATCCCAATCAGAAGGATGTGCATGATGCTCTTTCATCTGATCAAAAAGTGTCTTGGCATCATAGAGTGCATCTACATTGCCAGGCGCTGGAATGACCATTAATCCTCGTAATCGAAGTCGAGGTAATATGCTCATTTGAGCAACCAGATCTTCGACCTCTGAAACTGCACAACCATCTTTGCTTTCTTGAGCATCAATATTCACTTGAAGACAAATATTGATAGGCTCCTGTTCGATTGTGCGTTGATTAGAGAGTCGCTCTGCGATAATAAAGCGATCAACTCCATGCACCCATGCAAATTGTTCAGCCAACTGTTTGGTTTTATTGCGTTGTACATGACCAATAAAATGCCATTCGATGTCTAAATCATTCAGCGCTTTGATTTTATCTAATGCTTCTTGCAGGTAATTCTCACCAAATGCTCGTTGACCAGTCTGATACATTTCTCTCAAAATATCCGCTGGATGCGTTTTGGAAACAGCAAGGAGTTTAACCTCGTTAGATTGTCGTTGAGCAACTTCACAGGCTTGTTCAATTTGTTGAATGACACTATTTCTCGCTTGCTCTAGACTCATCATGTATAGCTATCTCAGTTAATTTATCTTTTTTTACTTTCTTGCACGCTAACTGTTGGTTAAGCTGTAGGAAAGCCTTATTATTCTATCAAAATAATTACGATTTTAATGCGTTCGGGGAATTTATGGATATTACAGAATTACTGGCATTTTCAGTGAAAAACGGGGCGTCTGACTTGCACCTTTCTGCAGGAATGCCACCGATGATTCGTGTTGATGGTGAAGTTCGTCGTATTAACTTACCAGCCTTAGAACACAAAGAAGTACACCGCTTAATCTACGACATCATGAATGATAAACAACGTCGCGATTATGAAGAAAAATTAGAAACCGATTTCTCATTTGAAGTACCTGGTGTAGCACGCTTCCGTGTCAACGCATTCAACCAAAATCGTGGCGCTGGCGCGGTATTCCGTACCATTCCTTCTCAAGTGATTTCCATGGAAGACTTGGGCATGGGGCAAATTTTCAAAGACATTTGCGCCTATCCACGAGGAATTGTTTTGGTCACAGGACCAACGGGTTCAGGTAAATCGACTACGCTTGCGGCGATGATGGATTACATTAACGACAACCGGTACGACCATATTTTAACCGTCGAAGATCCAATTGAATTTGTGCACCAATCCAAAAAGTGTTTGATTAACCAGCGTGAAGTGCATCGTGACACACATGGTTTTAATGAAGCGCTACGCTCTGCACTGCGTGAAGATCCAGATATTATTCTCGTCGGTGAAATGCGTGACCTCGAAACCATTCGACTTGCACTCACTGCTGCGGAAACTGGTCACTTGGTGTTTGGAACACTGCATACCACATCTGCCGCAAAAACAATTGACCGTATTATCGACGTGTTTCCTGCCGATGAGAAAGACATGGTTCGTGCCATGCTTTCTGAATCGCTTCAAGCCGTCATCTCTCAAACGCTCTTAAAGAAAACAGGTGGCGGTCGGGTAGCTGCTCACGAAATTATGATTGGAATTCCAGCGATTCGAAATCTCATCCGTGAGAACAAAGTTGCACAAATGTATTCTGCAATACAAACCGGTGCAAATTATGGCATGACCACTCTCGATCAAAGTCTCAAAAATCTTGTCGCGAAAGGCATTATTACCCCGCAAGTTGCACGTACTGCGGCTAAACAACCAGAATCATTTTTATAAAAAAGTGAACGTCATTTGATTTAGGGGAATCATAATGGATTTTAATGACCTGCTCGACATGATGATTGCGCGCAAGGCTTCAGATTTATTTATCAGTGCAGATATTGAACCATCAATGAAAATTAATGGTGAAATTGTGCCTGTAGTTAAAACAAAACTCACTGGTGAAATCATAGGTCAATTGATTCACTCTATTATGAGTGAAAGACAACGAATTGAATTTGCTGCAACACACGAATGTAATTTTGCTATTGCCAATCGTGATAAAACTGCACGTTTTCGTGTCAGTGCTTTTCAGCAACGTGATCAACCTGGCATGGTCTTACGTCGGATTGAAACTGTCATTCCAAGTATTGATGAGCTGAAACTACCGCCCGTACTTAAAGATTTAGCAATGACTAAGCGCGGGATCATCTTATTTGTAGGTGCTACTGGTACAGGTAAATCGACTTCGCTTGCAGCAATGATCGGTCATCGTAATCAAAATTCTAAAGGTCATATCATTACCATTGAAGACCCAATCGAATTTATTCATCAACATCAAGGCTGTATCATTACTCAACGTGAAGTTGGCATTGATACAGACTCCTTTGAAATTGCACTGAAAAACACACTCCGTCAAGCACCTGATGTTATTCTTATTGGTGAGATCCGCTCACGTGAAACCATGAACTATGCGATTAGTTTTGCTGAAACAGGTCATTTAGTATTTGCGACTTTACATGCAAATAATGCTAACCAAGCCTTAGATCGTATTATTCATTTCTTTGAGACAGATCGTCACAGCCAACTGTTTATGGACCTCTCACTGAATTTGAAGGCAATCATTGCGCAACAGTTAATTGCGACTCCTGATAAAAAATCACGTCATCCCGCAATTGAAATCTTAATCAATTCTCCACTGATTTCAGACTTAGTGCGTAAAGGCGAAGTTCATGAAATTAAGGAAGTCATGAAGCGTTCCCGTGAAATTGGAATGCAGACGTTTGATCAAGCGCTATTTGACTTATATAAAGCTAAGAAAATCACTTATGACGAAGCATTACGTCATGCTGACTCTGCCAACGATTTACGCTTACAAATCAAACTCTCTGAAGAAGATCCAAACTATCTGTTGAATTCTGGCCCCCGCCTCACTTTTGATGGTCAAGATGATTAATTAATAGTGAATAAAAAAGGAGCAATCATTGCTCCTTTTTTAATGAAATCAAGATTTATTTTTTACGGTATGCTTCTTGGCATTCAGGCGCATCGCAATAACCATATAAATTCAAAGAGTGACCTGTTAAAACAAAACCAAGTTGTTCAGCAACATTATGTTGTTCTTGTTCAATCAAATCATTGTGGAATTCAACTACTTTGTTGCAGTTCTGGCAGACCATATGATCGTGGTGATCATCTTGCATGATTTCGAATACAGAGTGATTATTCTCGAAATGATGACGTTGGATAATACCAGCAGCTTCAAATTGAGTTAACACACGATATACAGTTGCTAGACCGACATCTTCGCCTTGCTCAAGTAAGGTCTTATAGATATCTTCCGCGCTCAAATGATGCTGTCTTGAATTTTCTAGTAATTCCAAAATCTTGATTCGTGGAAGGGTAACTTTAAGTCCAGCTTTGCGTAAATCTTGATTTGAAATAGGCATATAAAAAGGTCTCTCAACAAATTTTAAGTTGGAATATGCAACAGAGTTGAGATGCAGTATGATCTATCCTTGGATCAATTGCATCATAATTAATTTGGGATAGTGTAGCAAAATGCAAAAAATCATGCTGACGTTATTCGTCGCTTCTTTACTGGGTGGTTGTTCTGTCTTTGGTGTATACAAAGTTGATATTCCTCAAGGAACACCATTAACCCAAGCGCAAGCTTCAAAAATTCAAGTCGGGATGACTTACCAACAAGTTCGTTTTTTACTTGGTAGCCCAACCATTTCAGATCCTTTGAATCCTTTACGTTGGGATTACATCTACAATTATACCCCAGGTACATATGCTAAAAAAGCAAATATTCCTGCAACTCAAGGTCAGCATCTAAAAGTATATTTCGATGGTTCTGGCGTCGTGAATAAAATCGAAGGCTTAGAAACTATCCCAGAAACTCAACCTGGTTTACCAGGTTCGAAAGATGCGATTTTGAACGCGCCACCACTATAAAGAATTAGACATAAAAGAAAACCCCTCAAAGAGGGGTTTTTCATATCATTTCAATTGTTTAAAGCGATTGCCACGACAATAGCGCCCAACTGGATTCGCTGCCGCTCGCTTACGGCGTATATCTTTTGGATTAATCGTTAATGCCCGATAGATTTCCACCCGATCACCTGCCTGCAAAACATGAGATTGATCTTGTACTTTCATCCCAAAAATTCCAACAGCATACTCATCTGGCAACTGCGTACACGACGCAATACCACTTTGTGTAATAGCATCCGCAACAGACATGCCTTCCACAAATTCAAGTTCAATGTGAAACTGCTGGTCTACAGCAGCATAAGCAACCCAAACTTTTGCATTTTGGATCATGGTAACAATTGACCTAAGTAAGAAATCATCGCAACCACAATTGCTAAAGGTGTCACAATACGCACAGCCACACGCCAGATATTATAAAAAGCTTCATTACTAAAATTCAGCGCTTTACGTAAATGACTAATTTTCATGATCCAACCCACGAAAATTGCATAGATTAAACAAATGCTTAATCCCCAAAGCATTAAAATCGGAGTTAAAAATAGATCGGCTGCAGGGAATACCCAAATTAAAAGTGGTGCAAGCAATAAAATATATTGCACCGCTTGTGCTAATCCACGATGTACGAGTTGTTCCTTGCCAAGTTGCAGGAGTAAAGCTACTGCAAATATTGTCGCGATTAAAACGATATATGCTGGCATTGCAGCACTAATTGCAAAATATCCAAATCCAGCCACAGCCACCAGTTGCGCTAGCCAAATCGGTAAAGTTTTTGGCGTTGCAGCATCTTGTTTCTCTTGATTGAGATTTGTCTGCCAATATAATCCAAGCCCGAGACCAGAAGCCACTAAAGCGAGAATAGTTGCATTACCCCACTCTTTAAACTCAACAGGAGTCAGCTGCCAATCATTGACTTGGACACCAAAAACTTGAGCCGCGATTAAACTTGCAATCGTTGTAATCGCAGTAAGTACAACCAATACAGAACGTTGAAGAAATGATAAACCAAATGCAATGAATGCTGCGATACCCATCAAAATATTTGAACCAATACCAAAATCATTTTGTTGTGCTACAGCATTAGAAGTATTAAGTAATATACCGCCCGCTAAAAATGGAATAAAAATAACAGCAAGCCAGCCCACTACTCTCCAACGTTGGTTTGCATCGGCTTCACGCGTCAATTTTGATAATGCGTTCAGCGCTGAAGTTTGAGCTCGTTTCGCCAATCCAATTTCTAAATAAATAATTGGCAACGCTAAAAACAACATCGTTGCAAACCAAAGTAACCAAAAATCGAGTTGTCGATCAATTTGCAAGCCTAAGCTTGGTGCTAGACCCACAATAATGATAAATGACAAACAAAATGCCATCAGCGGCGATAACCATCGTGACATAGCGGTGTCCTGCATGAGGTATTCCATTAAAAAGTTTTACGCTATTTTGCCTAGCTCAATCATTAAAATCAAAGTCTAGCGTAAAAAAATAAGTGTAGATCTTAGCCACTTCAAATTAAATTTTTAATATTGATCCGCGCGAGTAACACGCTTCAAACTTGGGTCACGAGCTTCTCTGACCAATCGCTCAACGTGAGTTATGGTACGTAGTGTTGGCTTACCATCCTGAAATAAAATCATTTCGCCGGGCGTATATGCAAACCAAGCTTCATTATCTGTTAATGGTTCTGTCGTAATCACAGCCACACGATCTTCAGGTGTCGTGACCTGACTAAAATCGACCTCAACATCAATATCAATTAATCGTGCAGGTTGAAATGGATATTCACGAACAATCCAGTGTAATTTTGTGGTCGCATAACTATACAAAGCCTGTCCATTTGATAAACAAAAATTGAATGTCCCATGTTCTGCTATTGTTGGTGAAATTTCTTCTAAGGCATGAAATACATCGTGGACACTTGGCTCTACATAACTAAACTTTTGTACGAGATGTTCTAATAAATAGCAAAATGCAAGCTCACTATCTGTATTACCTACTGGTGTGAACTGTCCCGACAACCTTGGATGAAAATCATGCAGATCACCATTATGCGCGAAAATCCATTGTCTCCCCCACAATTCACGAATAAACGGATGAGAATTTTCTAAAGTAATTTTTCCCTGTGTTGCTTTACGAATATGCGCAATGACATTACGCGATTTAATCGGATAATTACGAACGAATTCTGCAATTGGAGACTCGACTGCAGATTGGTTATCAACAAATAAGCGGCATGCCTTATCCTCAAAGAAAGCAATGCCAAAACCGTCTGAATGATCTGACGTTATTCCAGCGCGCTGAGAAAAACCACGAAAAGAAAACGTAATATCCGTAGGGGTGGCACAATTCATTCCAAGTAGTTGGCACATAATCTTTCATTTTGCTTTAGTTATCAGTTTTATTGTGCATCAGCCTTATAGATGTTGCAAATATGAATATGGCAATTGAATATGTTTTATACCGGATATATGGGACATAAAACGATTATTCTTATCAAACAAAAAAGCCACCGAAGTGACTTTTTATTATGTGATTATGAGTTAGTGCGCCGACTTAGAACGATTGGTAATCAATGTTCCAACACCGTGATCCGTAAAAATTTCCAATAAAGTCGCATGTGGAACACGACCATCCACAATATGCGCGCTCACTACACCACCTTTCACCGCATCAAGCGCACATCCCACTTTCGGAATCATACCGCCGTAGATCACACCTGTATCGATCAAGCGATCAACTTCTTGTGTTGTTAATCCTGTGAGTAGGTTTTTATTCTCGTCCAATACACCACTGATATTCGTAAGAAGAATTAACTTTTCTGCACCCAAAGCTTCAGCAACTTTACCAGCAACTAAATCCGCATTGATATTATAAGTGTTACCTTCCTCATCAACACCGAGTGGCGCAATCACTGGAATAAAATCACTTTGAGTGAACATTTCCAGAACGTCAGTTTTTACACCGACTACTTCACCCACTAACCCAAGATCAATTTGTTGAACAGATCCATCCTCTTGGATTTTTTCCATCAACAACTTTTGAGCACGAATTAAGTTACCGTCTTTACCCGTTAATCCAATTGCACGACCACCATGTTGATTGATCAAATTCACAATAGACTTATTTACACTTCCGCCCAACACCATTTCTACAACTTCCATAGTTGCAGGATCAGTTACACGCATTCCATCAATACGGTCTGATTCACGCCCAAGTTGTTTCAAAAATGAATCGACTTGAGGACCACCACCATGAACCACAACCGGATTAAGACCAACTGTTTTCAGAAGCACGATATCACGGGCAAACGAACTTTCTAATGCAGGATCAGTCATTGCATTGCCGCCATATTTCACTACAAGTGTTTTACCTGTAAATCTTTGGATGTATGGCAAAGCTTCTGTCAAAATTTGAGCTTTGTCGATGCCAGTTTGTTGGTGTGGCATTCGCCTCTCCTTCATTCCTACATTAGTGTGCATTCAAAATACTTTGAGCAAGCACAGGATATTTTTCATTTAAAATTTTTACAAAATGCTGGCGAATTTCATAAAGTTTTGATGGACTATCTGCATCAAACCGTACCGTGAAGTATTCACCAGTATTTGATGCTCGCATAATGCCAAATCCGTAGTCAAAATCAAGGCGAATACCATCGATTTTACTCATTTTAGCCCCAGTACTTTTACAATTCTGCTCTATCAAGGCTAGGACGTCTTGCGGATTTGCATCTTGAGTTTCAATATAGGTATCTTCAGTACCAAAGCGATCTGGGAATTGAGCGAGATATTCAGATAGCGTGATATTAAGTTGACTCAATGCCTCCATGACCCGTAATGCTGCATAGATACCATCATCGTAACCAAAACCACGACCATCATTGAAGACATAATGACCCGCATATTCTCCCCCAAAAACAGCTCGACCTTTGGATTGGGAAATATAACGGCGCATGAAACTGCTGCCAGTACGAATCATTTTTGCGATGCCTTGTAATTGTTCAATGGTTTTTGACACCATCGTTGAACATTTTACGTCATAAACAATTTCATGATGTGGATGCTGAGTTAAACACAATGATGCGAATAATGCCAACAAGCGATCAGCAGACACAATGTGAGCATTCTCATCCAGAATGACGGCACGATCACCATCACCATCGAGAGCAATCCCTAAATCCGCCTGATGCAACAAAATTTTTTCTTTTAACTGCGTCAAATGCTTCGCTTGTGAAGGGTCTGGAGGATGATCTGGAAACTCTCCATTTTCACAACAACGTATTGAAATGACTTCGCATCCCATTTTTTGTAGTACTAAATCAGCACAACGCCCAGCGGCACCATGCATACCATCTAATACAACCTTGAGTGGACGCTTTAATTGAATATCCTTGAGCAAAGCATGCTGATAAGCCAAGCAATACTCTGATTCAATCTGATGTGTCAGTTGAGGTGGCGTTGGAAAGTGATCATGTTGAAAATAGAAACCTTCCGCATATTCCCCAACATTTTGAATCATGTCTGGACAAGGCGGTTCGTATTCAATAATCCATTTAATCCCATTATCATGTTTAGGATTATGACTCGCGGTCACCATGATGCCATTGCCATTTTTATGTCGAGCAGCAAAATACATTTGTGGGGTTGAACAACATCCAACGTTTTCGACATTCATCCCTTGGTTTTTGAAGACTGATTCAATAATCCAAGCAAAAGTAGGACCAGTCAATCGAGCATCGTAACCTAGCACAATACTTTTCTGGCCACGTGATTGATACTGAGCAGCGAGCCCATGCGCAATCGCATAAATTGTTCTTGTATCCAATTGACTGACTTTTCCGCGAATATCATAAGCGCGGAAAATTTGTCTTGGAAAAATAAGTGGTTGGGTATTCATTCTTAATTAACACCGTTGACTGCTGAGACAGAACAGCGTGATGAGAGTTGATCCAAATAAATTTTGAATATATTGAGTAATAGAAAATATCGTTATTCTTTATATAACGTGTACCAATTTCAATTTATATAATCTTTGTTAATATTTTGCAACATATAAATAAAAGCCTGATTTTACAGGCTTTTATCCAAAATACTATTGTTTTCCAGTGTGTCCGAATCCACCAGCTCCTCGCTCACTTGCCTTGAATTCGTCAACTAAATCAAATTCAGCTTGTAAAACAGGAACCAATACGTATTGAGCCAATCGCTCACCCGGTTCTAATGTAAATGCATTTTGACTGCGGTTCCAAACTGAAACCATTAATTCACCTTGATAATCTGAATCAATTAGACCGACGAGATTTCCTAATACAATCCCGTGTTTATGACCTAAGCCAGAACGAGGCAAAATCAAACCCGCATAACTTGGGTCTTCGATATAAATTGCCATACCTGTTTTAACTAAAACAGTCTGACCAGGCTCAATAGTGATCGCTTCATCTACACATGCACGTAAATCTAAACCTGCCGATCCTGTTGTTGCATAAGTAGGTAATGGCCATTCTTGACCAAGTCGTTGGTCGAGTACTTTCACTTGAACTTTCATATTCAATCCTGTTTTAAAATGTAATTAACGTTTGAGTAAAGCTTTCAGATTTTGCAGATAATGCTGTGCCTGTAATTTTGGATCGATATTTTCAGCCAATTTCTTTTTTCGACCTAGCCAATCGACTTCATCTTGTGGCAACTCATCCAAGAAGCGACTTGGTGTCATTTGTTTCATCTGACCGCCATTTTTACGCTGTTCTGCAAGCGTCAAAGTCAGACCTTGTTTGGCACGGGTAATACCAACGTACATCAGTCGACGTTCTTCTTCGATGGTATCAGCCACAATTGAATTCTTGTGCGGAAGCAACTCTTCCTCAAGCCCCATAATATAAACGAATGGGAATTCCAGGCCTTTAGAAGCATGCAAAGTCAGTAAGTTTACTTTATCGATATCTTCATCTTCTTGCTGTTGCTCCAACATATCCAGCAACACCATCTTACGAATGACACTTTCGATATTTTTTTCATCGACATCTTCAGCACGATTGATCAAACTTTGAATACTGCTATAAAGCACTTCAATATTGTCAATTTTAGTTTTTTCTTGTGCTGGCGTCGCTGCCGTTTCTTTGATGTAGTCGATATATCCTGCCTCAACCATCATTTGGCGGACTTTAGGCACAGGTTCATCATCATCTAACAGTTCACGCGTAAAACCTTCGATAAAATCAGCAAACTCAGCCAATTGAGATGTCGCCTTCTTCGGTAATACCATACTTAGGCGCTGATCATTCGCGGCACCTAGTAGAGAAAGATTATTCTCTTGCGCAAATAAACCTAGTTTTTCTAAAGTCACAGGTCCTATGGCGCGTTTAGGTGTGTTGATAATCCGTAAGAAAGCACTGTCATCTTCAGGATTAATAATGAGACGTAGATAGCTCATAATATCCTTGATTTCAGCACGACCAAAGAACGACTGACCACCAGAAAGTTTGTAAGGAATCTGCATCTGACGAAGTTGTGTTTCTAAAACACGTGCTTGGAAATTTCCACGGTATAACACGGCGTAATCTTTCCAATTTTTGCCATTCATCAATTTATGAGTCAGCAAATCTTTAACAACACGTTCCGCTTCATCATCATCATTACGACAAGTAATAATACGGATCACCTCACCATGTCCTTTATCACTCCACAATTTTTTATCAAAAATATGTGGGTTATTCTCAATCACATGGTTTGCAGCTTTTAAAATACGACTGGTTGAACGATAGTTTTGCTCAAGCTTAATGACTTTTAAATTGGGGAAATCTTCCTTCAATAAGGCCATGTTTTCTGGCTTTGCCCCCCGCCAAGCATAAATTGATTGGTCATCATCCCCTACAGCCGTAAATTGTCCCATGACACCAACAAGCAGTTTGACCAAGATATATTGGGCGGTATTGGTATCTTGATATTCATCAACCAATAAATAACGTACACGGTTTTGCCATTTATCACGGACTTCAGCATTTTCTTGAAGAAGGCGTGTCGGCATTACGATTAAATCGTCAAAATCGACCGCATTATAGGCACGTAAATTACGCTCATAAAGTTGATAGAGATGCGCAAATTGAACATCTTCAGCCGTTTCACAAGTCGTATGTGCTTGCTCAGGCAAAATTAGATCGTTTTTCCAATCTGAGATCATCTTCATCGCTTTTGCGATCAGCTCTTTACTTTCTGCACCAGACAAATTATCTCGGTGCATTAAATCCATTAAAATACGCTTACAGTCATCAGCATCTAAAATGGAAAAGTTTGCTTTAAGTGGCGTATGTTTTAATTCTAGTCTTAATAAATTCAAACCAAAGGTGTGAAAGGTAGAAACAGATAAACCCTTTCCATCCTCTTTACCAAGCAATTTACCGACACGCTCTTTCATCTCTCGTGCAGCTTTGTTGGTAAAAGTCATCGCCGTAATACGATGTGCTGGTATACCGCATTTTTTGACTAAATATGCAATTTTCTGTGTGATTACAGAGGTCTTACCTGAGCCTGCCCCAGCAAGTACTAACAAGGGTCCTTGAGTGTATTTCATGGCTTCAAGTTGCTTGTCGTTCAAATGACTGGCTGATGACATATTCTTTCCTCTTTTCCTTCAGCGCTCGATTATAGTCATCTGCTTCGAATATGACTAACGTTAAATTTAATGAAGGTATATTTGAATAAATTTCAGACATAAAAAAACCACCCGAAGGTGGCTTTTTTAAGATCATGTATTATTGAACTGCGTAAACAGCAATCTCTACACGACGGTTTTGTTCTTTACCTGCTGCAGTTGTGTTATCAGCAATTGGGTTTGAAGAACCTAAACCTTGAGCATTAATACGTGCTGTAGAAACACCCTTAGATGCTAAATAGCTAGCAACAGATTGAGCACGTGCTTGTGACAATGGGATGTTAATCGCATCATTACCTGAACTATCAGTATAACCAGTTACAAGGATACCGCTCTTGTTGTCTTCAGTTAAAACTTGTGCAACACGGTTTAAAGTGTCATAGAAGTTTGGCTTGATATTTGATTTATTTGTATCAAACGTGATAGCACCTGGCATTACTAAGTTAATAGAGCCATCTGGATTACGGTTTACATCAATACCTGTACCAGCAGTTGCTTGGCGTAATTTTTTCTCTTTATTGTCGAGATATACGCCTGCAGCACCACCTAATACAGCACCAATGGCTGCTGCACGGTTATTTTGACGGCTAGTGTTCGCATTACCTTTAGAAACACCGTAACCAGCTGCTGCACCAATTAAAGCACCCAATGCAGTTTTGTCATACTCGACGCCACCAATATTGTTACCAGTTGTTTGACAACCAGAAAGTACCATTGCCCCAACCACTGCAGCTGAAATAGCTAATGCACGCATGGGATGACTCCTTTTATATGTTTTTGTATGTGATGAATAATGATTTGTTAGAAACAATTTAACCATTACTATTTTGTTAATAATAAACAGTTTATTAACAATATGTAATCTTTTGTAGCATCTTTCGTTAATGCTTCATCATATTTTATACATAGTTAAGAAAACGGGCTTTGTGATTTGAGCGACTCGATTTATAGTGTTTTAAAAATTTCAATCACATGCAATCACTTTTTAGGACTGTGCAATGGCAGCAGAGAAGCAGAAACAACCTATTTTAAAAAAAATTTCTAAGGGTTTAACCGTAGGTTCTGTAATCACAGGAAGTACATTTTTTCGTGGCCCACCTATTCTTGCATTAGGTTTGACTAAACTCGTAAAAAAATCATCAAAAATCGATGAAACCAATATCAATATCGCCAATGGTTGGATTGGTACGAATAACTGGCTCATTGAAAAAGTTCTCCCTGAGCTTAAATGGCACATTACGATTGATGAAGATCTAGATCTCAATCTACTAGGTCGTTACATCATGACCTGTAATCACCAAAGCTGGGTGGATACAACTGTTACTCAGTATTTTGGTCTTAAACGTATGCCGCTCACACGTTTTTTTACGAAATGGGAACTCATTTTTATTCCTTTTGTTGGGCAAGCATTCAAGATCCTTGGTTTTCCTATGATGAAACGTCATACCAAAGCGCAAATCGAAAAAAATCCTGCGCTGAAATATCGTGATATGGAAGAAGCGCGTAAATCGTGTGAACAACTGCTCAGCCAACCTTTTACCTTATTAAATTATTTAGAAGGTACGCGCTATACGCCCGAAAAACATGCTCAACAAAAATCTCCATATAAAAATTTACTCAAGCCCAAAGCAGGTGGTTTAGCACTTGCCCTAAATATTCTAGGAAGTGAAATTGATGCGCTAGTCGATATGACCATTGTCTATCCAGATGGTGTGCCAGGTTATGGAGATTTTTGGTTAGGAGAAGTTTCTCAAATTGCCGTCAATTTAAGAAAAATTGAAATTCCTGCTTGGGTGCATGGCGGCAATTATGAGGATGATGCCGACTATCGCGCTCGTTTCCAAAAATGGGTTGATGAGCTTTGGACAGAAAAAGATCAGTTAATTACACAGTTAAAACAACAGCTTCAAGCTGAATCTGTAAATTAAGCTGTCCTCAGAATGTATTGCATATGACAGATCGCATGACTAATTCTCGAAAAACTTTCCGTCCACAGCGTCATGACACGTTATTTTGGAAGATGTTCCTGATTTATGACATCTTTATGATGCTCATTATTTTAGTCAATTTGTTTTGTCTATGTGCCAATGCATTTTTAATGAGTAATTTTGGCTCATGGGTATTTGACACGGTTCAATTACCTCAAATTCTGGAGTTTTATAAATCCGAGCTTCACCCATGGGTCATCATTACTGAAAGTTGGTTTATCACATTTTTAATTGTTGAACTCGCTGTAAGATGGCTGATTGCAATCGTCAATAAACATCATCAGCGTTGGTTTTTCTTTCCCTTCATTCATTGGTATGAAATATTAGCTATTATCCCTTACCTTCGCTTTTTACGTTTAATTCGCGTCGGAGTGATTGCCTATAGACTGCATGAGCTAGGCTATAAAGTCATACCTAATAAATGGTTCAGACGTCTTAATTTTTACTATAACGTGATCATGGAAGAGCTCTCTGATCGTGTGGTGATTACTGTCATTGATAGTGTAAAAAAAGAGTTAGACACTAGCTCAACCCATAAAAAAATAATTCATGATCTGGTGAATCACCATCGAGACATGTTTGCCACGACATTAGCGCAAGTCTTACAAGAATCTTTAGCAACCGAATTAAAACTTCAAAAAGATAATATCTCGCAAGGGGTTGGTCACATTGTCATTAAAGCAATTGAAGACACACCAGAGCTAACACAGCTCTTAAAGCTGATTCCATTGGTGGGTGGTCGTATAGAACAGCAAATCCACAACATTGGTCAACGATTAGGTGAAAATATTACCGACGGTTTAGTTGAACCTTTTATTTCTGGAACCATTGATAAACCGAATGCGCATTATCAACTCATTGCTGAAAAAATTAGCCAGCTCAATATTGATAATCATGCATTAGAACACCTCGTTGAATCTGTCGTTTATGAAAGTCTTGAGTCTTTAAGAAAACAGGTGGCAGTAAAACAATGGCAAATAGAGTTATCAAAAAACAATCAAGTCAAGGAATGATCATTTCTCTATTAATTTAATATATCCGCTAGAGAATTCTTGAGAATTGAACTAGCATTTGCACAATTAACAATTTTTACTTCGATTATAAAGCGCGAAGCAAGCAAGGAATGAATATGGCAGATATTCGGATTACCGGTAGAATGGTGAATTTTACCCGAATTACCTTTGACACCAATGATCATAATGTTATCCGCCAACAATTAAGTGCCATGATGAGTGAAACCTCTTATGAAGGTGCGCTTGTCATTCTAGACACAACCGTTGAACAAGAACTCATTGGACTCATTCAATTGGTCATCAGTTTAGGGTTACAGCCAATGGCTGTCGTTGATGGTTTAATGGGTGATGAAGCACGTGCGATCCAATTCCCAGTTCTTGCGGCTGATCGTCCTTTGCAGCGCATCAAAGCAACAAAAGAACAAGTGGTAGAAGCCCCAGCAAATACCCCTGAAGCTGAGAAGGCTCCAACACACATAGCTCCTGCAACCACACATAAAACTTCGTATCACGATGAAGTGCTTAGAACAGGACAATGTCTGGTACAAGATCACGGCGATATTATTTTAACTGCTGGAATTAATAGTGGCTCTGAAATCATCGCTTCAGGAAATATACATATTTATGGCTCTGCTCGTGGTAGAGTCATCGCCGGCGCCGGTGGCAATACAGCAGCACGAATTTTCTGTCATGTTTTAGAAGCTGAATTAGTATCTATCGCAGGAACATATTGTGTTGCAGATGATATTCCACCACATATGCTAAAAAAGTCAGTACATATCTATTTAAATGATGCTCAAGAGCTTGTCTTTGAAGCACTCGAATTTTAATGTATAACTAAACATGAGAACCCCTATAGTATTGGGGATAAACATAACAGGAGTGGATTCGGTGGCGAAAATTGTTGTCGTAACATCAGGTAAAGGTGGCGTAGGTAAAACAACTACCAGTGCATCTTTTGCAACAGGTTTAGCCCTTCGTGGCCACAAAACTGTTGTAATCGATTTTGACGTAGGTTTACGTAACCTCGACCTTATCATGGGTTGTGAGCGTCGTGTTGTTTATGATTTTGTGAATGTATTAAATAACGAAGCGAGATTACAACAAGCACTTATTCGCGATAAAGAAATCGAAAATCTATATATTTTACCTGCATCACAAACCCGTGATAAAGATGCGTTAACCGATGAAGGTGTTGCACGTGTTATGGACGAACTTTCTCAAGAGTTCGACTACATCATTTGTGACTCTCCTGCAGGTATTGAACGTGGTGCGATTTTAGCAATGTACCATGCTGATGAAGCAATCATTGTAACGAACCCTGAAATTTCATCTGTCCGAGATTCCGACCGTATTATTGGTATGTTGGACAGTAAAACGAAGAAAGTAGAAAATAACGAAGGTCGTATTCGTAAGCATCTTTGTATCACACGCTTCAACCCTGAACGTGCTGATAAGCAAGAAATGTTAACAGTCGATGATATTTCTAAAGATATCCTTCGCGTGCCAACGCTCGGTGTAATTCCTGAATGTAAAAGCGTGTTACAAGCTTCGAATGAAGGTAAGCCTGTTATTCTTTATACTGAAGAAGCAGCTGGACAAGCTTATGACGATCTTGTTGCACGCTTCCTTGGTGAAGAACGTCCATATCGTCACATCTCTGTGAAGCCGAAAGGCTGGTTAGCACGTTTATTTGGAGCATAAAGATGGCAGGATTCTGGAGTAAACTTTTTAGTAGTGATGACAAACCATCAAGTGCACAAACAGCTAAAGATCGCTTAAAAGTTATCGTGGCATCTGAAAATGGTCTAGGTAAGCGTTTAAGCCAAGATAAAATTGATTTAATGAAAAAAGAAATCATGCAAGTTGTGAATCGTTATGTGCGTGGTGTAGATGAACAGCATATACAAATGTCGGTTCGCTCAGAAGCAAATATCGAAATGCTAGAAATGAATATCAATTTGCCTGAAGAACGTTAATCTGATTTTTGATTAGTCAAGCAAATTGAATCAGGGCAAAATATGAGAGTGGCAGAAATAGGCTATTAGCTATATTCCGCCCACTTGAAGCAGAGCTTCAAGTCTTGCGACTAGACAAAGCAGTGCTTCGCTCATCTAGTCTCATATTTTGCCCTTTTTTATTGATTAAAAATACCAAGGAGATTGTGATGGCATTATCACAGCCAGCCACGTTCAATGAAGAATGGTCAGACGAGCGTGTTTTTGCCTATTTAAATCAGTTACCTCCTGAAGGTGTAAACGCTGATTTTCATGTTCTCTATCATGCTTTTAAACATATGCGTGCTAATGACTATGAGCGTTTACTCACTAAATTTATAGCAGATGGTCGAGATCTTAACGCTCAAAATCCTGAAGGCAAACGTATTCATGATGTGATCGCAGAATTCCCACGCCAAAGTGCAGAATTCCTTGCTGTTTTAGCAAAATTTGCCTAAAAACAGATAAAAAAGCCTGCTTGAGCAGGCTTTTTTGATTTAAATCTATCTTATACCTGTTAAAAAATAGTTTCGTATTAAGGTTACTTATACGTTTGGGTGAAACTTAGATTATTTCCATTGCCAACCCAATGCAATAGCACCACCAACATCACCTTGTGAACTTGCGGTTCCAGATGCTTTATAGACAAAGCGATTCGTTTCAGAAACCCCACTAAATCCAATGGCAATACCTTGCTCACCATCCCATGTACCAGCAGCTGCACTGAACATACTTGCACCAGCATAAGTTGGCTGGGGTAATGAAGCGACAGCCAAAGACGCTGCAATAGCTGCTCGAGTGTCACGTCGTTCATCGGCAAAACTCTGTTCTAAAGCATTTACACGTCGACTAGTATACTCATTGGCCTGATTCAATATTTCATTGGTTCGTATATTCGTATATTCCTGTGCATCGCTCAAAACTTGCTGATCTGCTTGACGCATTTGTTTTACATTGACTGCGTCGGTATCCGCTGTACCTGCTGCCACATTAACAATTTGGCGCTGTTGCGTAGAGGAACCCACTGAAACCGTATTGTCCCGATCGGTAGACGAAGCATTTCCTAAAAGAACAGCATTATTTGCGTCAGACGTTATATTATTCCCAAGAGCTACAGTACTATTTCCTGAAATATTGTTGAAATTACCAACTGAATGCGTATTTTCACCCGTAACCGTATTGTGATTTCCTAAAGCTGTTGCATGTTCACCAGCGACTTGTGATTCAGCCCCAATGACAATACTCTCACGACCCGATGCTACTGATGAACTTCCGATTGCAAGAGCATCTTCACCTGTTGCATTTGGTAATATTGCATTTTCACTAGGATTTGTTCCAACAGATATTGCGACAGTTCCACCACTAGCCAAAGACGTTAGCCACTGTTGTTCGGTGCCATTAAAGCCATTTTGTACAGCAATCTCAAAAGCACTAAAACCTTGATCACCTTTGTCACCTTTGTCACCTTTGTCACCTTTTAAGCCTTGAAGTCCTTGATCACCTTTATCGCCCTTGTCGCCTTTTAAGCCTTGAAGTCCTTGATCACCTTGATCTCCCTTATCACCTTTCAATCCTTGAGGACCTTGGTTACCTTTATCTCCTTTGAGTGACGTCAGCCAATCTTGCTCTGTTCCTACAAATCCATTATTCACCGCCACTTGGTAAGCACTATCACCTTGTGGTCCTACACCGCCACCAGGTCCACCGCTTGCACCTGGTATACCTTGATCCCCTTTGTCACCTTTCAACCCTTGTGGACCTTGATCACCTTTATCTCCCTTATCGCCTTTTTCACCTTTTAATGATGTAAGCCAATCTGTTTCAGAGCCCTCAAATCCATTACTCACAGCAACCTCGTACGCACTTGGTCCAGCTGGTCCAGTGGTACCTGTACCTGTTTCACCACCAACACCATTATTTTCGAGTGCAGACACTCGGTCTTTTAACGCTGTAAATTCAATATCAATCCCTCTAATTGTTTGATTTACGTTTTGGTATGTAGAGCCTTGCATTTCAAATGAAAGGGGCATCACACTCCCCTGAAACATAGTCACCCCAGTACCCAGAATTCTTTGTAAACTGGCTGTCAATTGATCAACATTAATAGCATCATGAGTATCTAATCCCCATGCTAAGTTCATGATTCGGCGTTTTAATTGATCACTACCGACTGAAATAACATTCTCTCGATCTGCAACCGATGCACTTCCTAAAGCAACAGAGTTGCTCGCATAAACCTGACTCAGCTCACCAATCGCGACTGACTCTCTTACGGATGTATAATTTGGTCCTGGTCGAATAATAATAGAACCACCGACAGCCACATTAGTGTGACCTTGCACATTACTGTTGGAGGCAAATATATGAGAACTCGTCGCACCAACCTCATTAAATCCACCAAAAATCATCGAGCCATTAGTGTTGACGTCGTGAATATTATTCATACCAACAACAACAGATTTTACAGACGAGTTTAAATTTGAAATACCTATAGAGATACCCCCTTCAGCAGTATTTGAACTACCGATCGCAATACTCCCTTCCCCCTTAACCACTTGATTATTACCAATGGCAATATTACTTGTATGATGCGTTGTGTTTTGATTTCCAATGACCACATTATTTTGCGTTGTCGTTACAGCGTTTGGTGTCACCGTATTATTCAAACCAAAAACAGTATGATTCATCCCAATATTGACGTTATTGCTTTGTCCCATAACCACACTGTTCGGTGCAACCACTGAGTTATTTTCACCACAGATGAAAGATGTAGTGTCTGAATTCGTCGCTGTGCCTGTTGAACCCTCACATTCATCAGCTTGCACCTGACTCGTCATTGCGGTTAATGCCCCAATTAAAATCAGATAACCTGTCGTCATTCCAATATTTTTTAAAGATTGTGTAAAACGTGTACGTCCAAGTTCCCCTGTTACGACTAATTTTCCATTACGATTACGGATAACTCGGTATATATGGTTCATGTAATTCCCCTTAGTTTTTGACATGGTCATGTCACTTGCAGGTTTTCCATAGTTTGCAAGAAAGACCTTTTATAATGAGGAAAATCAAACCATAAAGCTGATAATCTAGAAGCCCCCCTTTAAGGGGGGATGAAAAAAATATTTTTGTGAAAAAATGATTAATATTTACTTTTTTATCTCAATTTTTTTAAAAAAATCTATAATTTGAATTTGTTATAATCAAAACAGTTCAATCGAAGATGAATTCAATAGGTTTTCGTAAAAGTGATCGAACAAGGCTCGGCACCCTCCATCGCCTGAGAAATCTTTGCTGTACTCAACTTCCGCTCCTTACCATTGCGCCCAGTATTTTTGACTATTTGAATTTTTTGATTCCACATGATGCCTACGGTATGGCACTGACCTATCCAAATGGTGAACCTTATATACTGTATTACAAAAATCTTAACCCTCGGTCGATGAGGTATGTGCAAGAAAATACTGAATTATTCTTAAACTTAAAAACCGAAAGCCATATCCGCTGGCTCAACTGCCCTATGTTACCCAAAGTCGGAAATCTTTTACGCCCAGATGATCCGTATTTTCATAGCTTAACCTACCAGATGATTGTGCGCCAAAGCGGTCTTCACCATACACTAGATTTAAGATTAGAACGCAATCATATTCCTGCAGGAGGTATTACCCTCTATAGGCGTATGTCACACCCCTTCCAATTACAAGATCATCGTTTATTAGAACAAGCTGGTGTCTATATCGAATATGCGCTTAACAATCAAATGGAGGATGGCGACGATGTAATTGAATCAGATCAAGCGTTGTTAATCGTGAATTCTCAAAATGATTTAGTCATGATGACTGATGCTGCAAAGGATTTACTGAATCTCTTCCCGATACATTATGAATTTTGGGAACCATATAAAGCGTTGCCAAAATCATGCTATCAAGTCATCAATGAGCTTAAATATGGGCAACAAATCCCCAAGCTTAGTTTGACCATTCCTAATGGAATATTAACCCTTCGTGCTGAATGGTTAAGTAGTCAAAATACAACCGATACAAATATCGCCTTATACTTAAAGCGCTCATTACCACGCTCCCTCATTATTTTAAAAAAACTAGAAGCACTTGATCTATCCCCCCGAGAATGCCAAGTGGCTTTTTCGTTAATTACAGGCATGAATAAAAGTGAAATTTTACAAAAATTATCCATTAGCCCTGCGGTATTTAAAGATTGTGTCAAGTCAGTTTATCAAAGCTTGAATGTTCACTCTGTGAGTGAACTGATCACATTTGCCAGCCAATGGACTACCCCCAAAAACAACACTTTTTTGAGTTAAATAAAAAAAAGCAACCTATGGTTGCTTTTTCTGAGTCAGTCTTCGTTAAACTAAAATTTCACGTTTACCATTTGCGCCCATTGCACTCACGATACCGTTTTCTTCCATTTGGTCAATAATACGTGCGGCACGATTATAACCCAGACTAAACTTACGCTGTAAAGATGAAGTGGATGCTTTGCGGGTTTCTAAAACAAAAGCAACACATTGATCATAAAGTGCGTCACGGTCAGAAGCACCATCACCATCCTCAAAGCCACGTGATGCTGGCTCTTCATCAAATGGGGTGAGAATTTCATCCACATAGTTTGGTGCACCACGCTCACGCCATGCATCACAAATACGGTTCACTTCGTCATCGGCAATAAATGCACCATGCACACGCTCAGGCTCAATTTTACCTGGTCCTAAGAACAGCATATCACCATGTCCAAGCAAATCTTCTGCACCACCCGCATCCAAAATCGTACGCGAGTCAATTTTAGAGTTTACACGTAGCGCAACACGCGTCGGTATATTCGCCTTAATTAAGCCCGTGATTACATCGACGGATGGACGCTGTGTCGCAAGTAATAAATGAATGCCAGCAGCACGTGATTTTTGAGCTAAACGAGTGATCATTTCTTCCGCTTTCTTACCCACCTGCATGATCATATCTGCGAATTCATCTGCAACAATCACAATCGAAGGCAATGGTGTAAGTCTAGGTGCACGTTCTCCAGCAACTGACTCACTGGCTTTCCAAGTTGGATCAAATAGATCTTCACCATTGGCAATTGCTTCTTCAACTTTACGGTTATAGTCACTCAATTTACGTATTTTTAAGAACGACATCAGCTTATAACGACGCTCCATCTCATTCACACACCAATTTAAAGCACTGACTGCATCTTTCATGTCAGTCACAACAGGCGTGAGTAAATGCGGAATATCGTTATAGTTCGCCAATTCAAGTTGTTTAGGATCAATCAAAATAAGGCGCAATTGATCTGGCGTATATTTTAAAAGCATCGATAGAATCATCGAGTTTACAGCAACAGATTTACCTGAACCTGTGGTACCCGCAACCAACATATGTGGTGCCTTGCCCAACTCAGTAATGACTGGGTTACCAGAAATGTCTTTACCCATGGCCATGGATAAGATTCCATCTGGATCCTTAAATTTTGGAATTTGTACCAATTCAATCAGGCGCACCATCTCACGTGTACTATTCGGAACTTCAATGCCAATGTAAGGTTTTCCAGGGATCACCTCAACAACACGTACTGATGCCATCGACATTGATCGTGCTAAGTCACGAGAAATATTAGTTACTTTCGAGGCTTTCACACCAGGCGCAAGATCCAGTTCAAATCTGGTCACGACTGGACCCGGTTGAGCTTCAATCACTTTCGCTTTGACATTAAATTCTTGTAATTTAATTTCTAACAGTTCTGATAATCTTGATAATTGTTCTGCAGTGAAGTTTACTTTTTTGTTTGGGTCTACTTCATCAAGTAAATCCAAACCAGGAAGTGGTGATAAATCTTTACGGCGCTCCGCAACTTGCATTGCACGAGACATTGGACGACCAGCAGCATCTGTTAATGGCGCATCGAAATCAAACTCATCCTCTTCAACTTCAGGCTTACCTACCGTTTCTTGCCAAGCTTCTCTAAAAGCATCTTTATCTGAAGATATACGTTGTTTTTCCTCATCACTCACTTTAGTAACAGGAATTGATGATCCCTCTTGCTCAACAATGTTTTGTGGTGATGGGGCAATAGTGTCTTGCTCTGATTCATATTCTGCGACTGTATCTGACTTAGGTGAAGTCATAAATTTAATATTTGGCGTCACCAAATTTGGACGCTTGACCTCTGGATTAGACAAAGCTTCTGCTTCATCCGCAAGTGATGCAAGACCATCAAGCTCAGAAGCTAACAGATCTGCTTTAGTGATCGCTTCCGCCGCTGCGCTCGATTGACTTGCGTATACAGCACTTGCACCAATAGCTGAGGTATTTTGGATTAGGGATGCTGTATTTTGATCATCAGCAGATTGACCTGAAGGATTTGTTTGATGATGAAAAGGAGTATGAATATCTTTGGCGTGCTGTCCTTGTGGAACAACTTCAAGCAATTCATCAAAGATTTGATCATCATTCCAGTCCAAAGCAGTATCTTGAACAGTTGAGCGCTGCTCTACTCGAACGTTTTTACTTAATTCATTAATTTCTGAAGTACGTTGATCAAGCTGATCCTCCTCTGCTGCGCGCAAAAGCTCATCAATTTCTCTTTTATGATCTTCATCGCTATGCAAGGCTTTCCAAACTTCACCCGTTGGAACAATACGTTGACTCTCACGCTCTAACTCATGCGCTTTCGCGATGGTACGCTCGAGCTCTGCCTCATCATCTTCATCAAAACGATGATTTTGTTGAGACTCTTGGAAACGCATATCTTCAAATAGTTTTTCAGCAGTACGTTCATGACGCGCTTGTAATTGATCTATTTCTTCTAAATGACTGACATCATTGAGCTCAGCTTGATGAGGGACTGGAGCTGAATCTTTTACAGGAGGTTCAATTTCTTTTTTCGCTTTTGGCTGAGTCGTCAAATCATAAGCTGATTCAGTCTCAGGTACATTTTTATAGAATAAATCTTGCAAATAAGCGGGTGTCGCCTTCAAAGTAGACCATGTCTTGTTCCACTGAATACCAAAAGCCAGTGTGATTAGAACGATGCTAAGTACGATCAGAAAAAAAACGGCGCCATAAATCGTCAAAAGCTGTTTTAAACTCTCACCCAATTCGTAACCAATGATTCCACCTGAAGCGTTAGCAAGCGTATCTGCAGGCACTGACCAAAGTAAATAAAACAAACTCGCGACGGTAAGTAGAATGAAAAATTGAGCAGCAAAACGAAATGGACGACTCAAAAAACTTCTTGGCCACCACACTTGAATCGCTTCAATGAATAAATAAATTGGGATCAGTAAACTTGCCCAGCCCAGAAATCCAAATAAGAGATCTGCAATCCAAGCACCTGCGACACCACTTGCATTTGAAACTTGTTGAGTATCACTCGAAATATGCATCCAACCCGGATCAAATGGCGTATAAGTCACTGTTGCTAAAAACAGATAAATACCAAATGATATTAAGAAGAATGTTAAAACTAAGCGCTGTGCATATACACTCGACACCGCAGTCATATACTGTCCTGTAAACGATTATTCATTAATGTTCTAATGTTGAAATGGAACAATTTCTTCATTATAGAAAACTTACTATTATGCACCTGTTCATTAAAAAAAGGTGCAGCTTTCTAAGGTTTCCTTGTTAACACTTTTAACTATATAGCTCAATTCGATTTAGTTGATCAATATAATCCACATTCATTCCACACAACTGTGGTGAAGTTTCACGTATAATTTTCAGTAAATCGATATATCAAATTAAAAGGATGCTTATACATGAGCGCTCGTCACTCAAGATTGATTATTTTAGGTTCTGGTCCTGCAGGTTATAGCGCAGCTGTATATGCTGCACGAGCAAATTTAAAACCAACTTTGATCGCTGGTATGCAATTGGGTGGTCAGCTCACCACAACTACAGAAGTTGATAACTGGCCAGGTGATCCTGAAGGCTTAACAGGTCCTGCTTTAATGGAGCGTATGCAAGCTCACGCAGAACGTTTTGGTACTGAATTGGTTTACGATCACATTAACGAAGTTGACTTAAATGTACGTCCATTCGTTTTAAAAGGTGATATGGAAGAATACACGTGTGATGCTTTGATCATTGCAACAGGCGCTACGGCTCAATACTTAGGATTAGAATCCGAAGCTGCTTATATGGGTCAAGGTGTGAGTGCGTGTGCAACTTGTGATGGTTTCTTCTATAAAAATCAAAAAGTCATGGTTGTCGGTGGTGGTAACACTGCGGTTGAAGAAGCGCTTTATTTATCAAACATTGCTTCACATGTAACACTTGTACATCGTCGCGATAAATTACGTTCTGAAAAAATCCTTCAAGATCATCTTTTTGCAAAAGAGAAAGAAGGCAAAATCAGCATCATCTGGAACCATGAAGTTGAAGAAGTACTTGGTAACCCTCAAGATGGCGTTACTAGTGTTCGTTTGAAATCTACAACTGATACTACAACACAAAACGTTGAAGTGACTGGATTGTTCGTCGCTATAGGTCACAAACCTAATACTGCAATGTTTGAAGGTCAGCTTGAACTACGTGATGGTTATATCCAAGTTCAAAGTGGTACACGTGGTAATGCAACTGCGACTTCTGTTGAAGGCGTATTTGCTGCAGGTGATGTTGCAGACAATATCTACCGCCAAGCAATTACATCAGCAGGTTCAGGTTGTATGGCTGCTTTAGACGCTGAGAAATATTTAGACAACTAATATTTATTTAAAAACCCAAAAAACCACCTTCGGGTGGTTTTTTTATTCTTTCAACTTGGCATAATCATTTTAAACATTTTTATCTTCGGTTTTTCATTATTATTTTTAGAACTTAATCCCTATGCTCCCTCCTTCTGAATTTATTTTCCCTAATCCAATTGAATCCGATCCCGAAGGTCAAGGACTAATCTGTATAGGTGCTGACCTCTCCCCTTCTACATTATTTGAAGCTTATACACATGGTTTATTTCCTTGGTTTTCCAAAGGTGAGCCGATCTGCTGGTGGAGTCCAGAACCTCGCTGCATTATCTACCCTTCGTCATACCATCCAAGTAAATCACTCATTCGTAACATGAAAAAACATGATTATACGATTACCATTAACCGTGATTTTGAACATGTGATACGTTCTTGCTCATTACCACGAAGTTATGCCAATGAAACATGGATTAATGAAGATATCATTCAGGGTTACTGTTCATTATTTGAGTCAGGCTATGCATATAGTGTCGAAGTACGCAGAGAAAATTCGATTGTCGGCGGGCTGTATGGTGTCTCTATAGGTCAGGGTATTTTTGGTGAATCCATGTTTAGTCGAGAGACTGATGTTTCAAAAATGGCTTTTTATACCCTCATGTTGATCAGCCTTGAAAACCAGGCACCCTGGGTTGACTGTCAATTGGTGAATGATCATCTCATGAGCTTAGGTGCTTGCACAATTTCTCGCCAAGACTACCTTAATTCGTTACAAGATGTGATAAAACAGCCTCAGATTGATTGGCAAAAGTATAAAGACGGTGTATTTTCAAGTAAAACAATAGCATTTGATCAACGACTCATGGATTGAGAAATAGGAGGGACAATATGAATTCTTATCAACCCCAGTCCCTATTAAATGAACTGCAGTATTACATTACACCACCGCATGACTGCAGTTATCTTCCCGAGAAATCAGCACGGATGGTCTTTTTAGATCCTGCTCATAAAATCGACGTTGTAACTTTATCAGAATTGTCTCGTGTAGGATTTCGAAGAAGCGGAGATTTTGTCTATCGACCTGAATGTCATTTGTGTCGACAATGCCTTTCATGTCGTGTACCTGTTTATGATTTTAAAATGAACAGTCAACAAAAGAAAGCTTGGAAACGTAATCAAGACTTAGAAGTTAGAATAACCCAAACTCAAGATGCTACTGATTTACACTATCAACTCTATGAACGTTACATCAATGAGCGTCATTCAGATGGAGATATGTTCCCCCCTAGCTATGATCAATTCGAGAAGTTTTTGATTCACAGTTGTAGCAATAGTTTCTTTATAGAACTTTGGAAAGATAATCGACTCATTTGTGTCTCAACCTGCGATGTATTAGATGATGGAGTATCCGCCGTCTATACATTTTTTGATCCAGATGAATCCAAACGTTCTTTAGGTGTTTTTGCAGTCCTTAAGCAAATTGAATATGTAAAGCAGCACAATCAAGAGTTTGTATATTTAGGATATTGGGTACCCCATTCATTCAAAATGAACTATAAGTCCCAATATGCGCCTTTTGAATTATTACTGGATGGTCAATGGCGACGTGTTAATAAAATGCTCAGCAACGAAGAAATCGATCAATTAGGTCATATGCTGATGACGACACTTCCCTCTGAATGGAATAACTTTATTGTAAAGTAAGGTATTGAATTTTGTCACTTGAATAAATCTGCAAAATTATCACTGCATGCCTTTACCATAATGATGGCATGCTCTTTTCCACCATCTAATGTTGGATAATAGTTTTTACGCATATCAATTTGATGAAATCCGGATTTCTCATATAGCGCAATCGCAGCCTTATTACTTTCTCGGACCTCTAAAAAGATTTGTACAGGATCATTATTGAGTTGAGCCATTGAAGCTGCAAGCAATTGATATCCCAACCCTTTTCCACGCATCTTCGGATGAACTGCCATCAACAGCAAATTCGCTTCATCCAATACAGGCTGTAAAATACAGAAACCAACAACACGATTCTGGTATTCAATCACTGTAGATTGATATGAATCAACCGCTTCTAAAAATTGTTTTTTTGTCCAAGGATGCGTTTGCCCCAAACTTTCAATTTCATATACCACCTCAACATCTGATGTCAGCATCGGTCGAATCATAATCACTACATTACATTTTTTAAGTGAGTACATTATAGAAAGTTCGAAAATAAATGAAATAAAAAAAGGCAGCTTACGCTGCCCGAATGCACAAAAGTAAATACTTAAAAACCGAGTTTTACTTTCCATGTTGCCAATAAACCCACGGTATCCAAATCATTCGGATGGAAGCCTGGTTTAAAATAAGCCAACATTTCCTTACCCATACCAGAAATAATGCCTTTAGATGGACTATATCCATAGGTATAGATATCTTTCAAAGATGCAATATTTAACTGTTTATCGTCTTTCAATAAACGCGCTACAAAATAAGTCTGCACCATGAATAGCACAACCATTGCTGCCACTAAAGAAGATGTTCGAGCAAGATAAGATTTGATTCCTTTACCGAACACACCTTCAAATACATCATATGCAACAGCCTTATGCTCATTTTCTTCAATGGCATGCCAAGCCCACATCGTCGCCATTGTTTCATCAGTCATTAATGCTTGAATATGTTCGTTACGCAATAATTCTGAGGCAATGGTTGCTGTAAAATGTTCTAGCGCAGTCGTTCCCATCAGATCGATCATTTCTTGTGAAATACCAAATGGTTTCATAACGGTGCTAGCTGACTTACGAAAAGTTTGAATGACCGTATCTGTGGCTTTTTCAAGTGCAGCAACATCATGTCCAAATTTTTGTGCTGATGCATTAAAGCCAGCATGCTCATGTGTATGCATTGCTTCCTGACCAATAAATGCTGAAATCTCTTTTTGGAGATCTTCATTATCTTTAATGGCTGGATGTTGGCGAACTGCACGCACTGAATCGATAAAGAATTTTTCACCTGCAGGAAATAATGCAGATAACGCTGTCATGAAATGAGTTAATCCTGCTGAACCATTCATCCAATATTCTGGTACGTGATCAAAATCAAATTGCATACGACGTACTGGAAATGATGCACCGGCACGATTTGTAATATTTACTTTAGCATTCATTGCTGGACTCCTATTCGGGATCTATCCAAATCTAGTTTTATGATTCTTTTCATTACTTCATCTTAGTGATTTATTATTTTTATGATAAATGCCTTATAGGTCACATCATTATCAGTTAAGGACAGCTTACAATTCTTATTGTCTAACAATTTTTAGATTACATAAAAAACGCCCCAATGGGGCGTTTTTTCACACAATCAATACTTATGCAGTTACTTTAGCAACAACACCAGCACCAACTGTACGACCACCTTCACGGATCGCAAAACGTAGACCTGGGTCCATTGCGATTGGGTGGATTAATTCTACTGACATTTCTACGTTGTCACCAGGCATAACCATTTCAACGCCTTCTTGCAATTGAATCGCGCCAGTTACGTCAGTTGTACGGAAGTAGAACTGTGGACGGTAACCGTTAAGGAATGGAGTGTGACGACCACCTTCTTCTTTAGAAAGTACGTATACTTCTGCATCGAATTTAGTGTGTGGCTTGATCGCACCTGGTTTAGAAAGTACTTGACCACGTTGTACGTCTTCACGCTTAGTACCACGTAATAAGATACCACAGTTCTCGCCCGCACGACCTTCGTCTAGAAGTTTACGGAACATTTCAACGCCAGTTACTGTAGTTTTAACTGTGTCTTTGATACCTACGATTTCAACTTCTTCGCCTACTTTCACGATACCAGCTTCTACACGGCCAGTTACTACTGTACCACGACCAGAAATAGAGAATACGTCTTCGATTGGCATTAAGAATGCTTTATCAATAGCACGCTCTGGCTCTGGGATGTAAGTGTCAAGCGCTTCAACAAGAGCAACAACTGCATCTTCACCGAACTGACCAGCCTCACCGTTAAGTGCAGCAAGAGCAGAACCACGGATAACTGGAGTGTCATCACCTGGGAAGTCATAAGTAGAAAGAAGTTCACGAACTTCCATTTCAACTAGCTCAAGAAGCTCTTCGTCGTCTACAAGGTCACATTTGTTTAAGAATACAACGATGTATGGAACACCTACTTGGCGAGAAAGAAGGATGTGTTCACGAGTTTGTGGCATTGGACCATCAGTCGCAGCACATACAAGGATCGCGCCGTCCATTTGAGCAGCACCAGTAATCATGTTTTTAACATAATCGGCGTGGCCCGGGCAGTCTACGTGAGCGTAGTGACGAGTTGGAGAATCGTATTCTACGTGTGATGTATTAATTGTAATACCACGTGCTTTTTCTTCTGGTGCAGAGTCGATTGCAGCGTAGTCTTTAGCTTCACCACCGAATTTCTTCGCACATACAGTTGCGATAGCAGCAGTTAAAGTTGTTTTACCGTGGTCAACGTGACCGATTGTGCCCACGTTAACGTGTGGCTTATTACGTTCAAACTTAGCCTTAGCCATGAGATCTTCCTTTTTAAACTACTCATGGAGGATCACTCCATGAGCACTTGGTTTTAAACTATGAATTAGTTGGGCTTATAGTAATCGAAAGATTACTCGTCGTCACCTTTTTTACCACCAGCTTGGAACTTAGCAATGATGCCTTCAGCCACGTTACGTGGAGTTTCAGCATATTTAGCAAATTCCATAGAGTAAGTCGCACGACCTTGAGACATAGAACGCATGTGTGTTGCGTAACCGAACATCTCAGAAAGTGGAACTTCAGCACGGATTGCTTTAGTACCGCCAGGTAAATCGTCCATACCTTGAACCATACCACGACGACGGTTTAAGTCACCCATGATATCGCCCATGTAGTCTTCTGGAGTTTCTACTTCAACTTTCATGATAGGTTCAAGAAGAACAGGATCTGCTTTCATGAAACCATCACGGAATGCGTAAGAACCCGCCATTTTGAACGATAATTCGTCAGAGTCGACATCATGGTAAGAACCATCGAACAATGTCGCTTTGATGCCAACAACTGGGTAACCAGCTAGGACACCATTCTTCATACGTTCTTGAATACCTTTGTCTACAGCACCAAAGAATTCTTTAGGTACAACACCACCAACAACTTCTTCAGCGAACTCGTAGTCTTTACCAGCTTCAGGATCCATTGGCTCTAAACGTACATATACGTGACCGAATTTACCTTTACCACCAGTTTGACGAACAAACTTACCTTCTTGCTCAACAGATTTTTTAATCGTTTCGCGGTAAGCAACCATTGGTTTACCAATGTTCGCTTCAACACCGAATTCACGCTTCATACGGTCAACGATGATGTCAAGGTGAAGCTCACCCATACCAGCAATAATAGTCTGACCAGATTCTTCATCAGTACGAACGCGGAATGATGGATCTTCTTTCGCCAAGCGGCCCAAAGCAACTGACATTTTTTCTTGGTCAGCTTTAGTTTTAGGTTCAACTGCAAGTGCAATTACTGGCTCTGGGAATTCCATACGCTCCAATGTGATCACGTTGTTTTCATCACAAAGTGTATCACCTGTAGTCGTATCTTTAAGACCTACACATGCCGCGATATCGCCCGCACGAATTTCTTCGATGTCATGACGGTCATTAGCGTGCATCTGTACAATACGACCAACACGTTCACGTTTAGATTTAACAGGGTTATAAACTGCACTACCAGCTTTTAGAACACCTGAGTAAACACGAACGAATGTCAAGTTACCAACGAATTTGTCGTTCATAATTTTGAACGCAAGCGCAGCAAACGGTGCTTCATCAGACGCTTCACGAGAACCTTCTGTCTCATCTTTGTCGTCTAAGATACCTTTAATTGCTTCAACGTCAGTAGGTGCTGGTAAGAATTCAATAACAGCATCCAACATACGTTGAACACCTTTGTTTTTGAACGCTGAACCACAAAGCATTGGTTGAATTTCATTCAACAATGTACGTGCACGAAGACCACCGATGATTTCTTCTTTAGTCAAATCACCTTCTTCTAGGTACTTATCCATGAGTTCTTCTGATGCTTCTGCAGCAGCTTCAACCATGTTCGTACGCCATTCTTGAGCAAGCTCAACAAGGTCAGCAGGAATTTCACCGTATTCAAACTTCATACCTTGAGATGCTTCATCCCAGATAATCGCTTTCATTTCGATAAGGTCTACTACACCTTGGAAGTTTTCTTCTGCGCCAACAGGAATCACGATTGGCACTGGATTACCACCAAGACGTGTTTTTACTTGTTCAACAGCACGGAAGAAGTTTGCACCAGTGCGGTCCATTTTGTTAACGAACGCAATACGAGGTACTTTATATTTATTTGCTTGACGCCATACAGTTTCTGACTGAGGTTGTACACCACCTACAGCACAGTAAACCATGCACGCGCCGTCAAGAACACGCATAGAACGCTCAACTTCGATCGTGAAGTCAACGTGTCCCGGTGTGTCAATTACGTTAATACGGTGTTGTTCGAACTGGTTACCCATACCTTTCCAGAAGCAAGTTACTGCTGCTGAAGTAATAGTAATACCACGTTCTTGCTCTTGTTCCATCCAGTCAGTTGTTGCTGAACCTTCGTGAGTTTCACCTAGTTTGTGGCTCTCACCTGTGTAGAACAAAATACGTTCAGAAGTCGTTGTTTTACCAGCATCAATGTGTGCTGAGATACCAATGTTACGGTAACGAGAAATTGGGGTTTGACGAGCCATGATTTCTTGCATTCCTAAATTTTGTTGTTTAAAACAGGACGCTTTAAGCTGCTGAGCAGCTTAAAGCGATTCGATGACAAATCAGTGAAACCCGACTTACCACCCTCCTGAATAGGGGCTGTTTTATCCGCTTAGAAACGGTAGTGAGAGAAGGCTTTGTTGGCTTCAGCCATACGATGCACATCTTCACGTTTCTTGATCGCTGAACCTTTACCTTCAGCTGCGTCAAGCAACTCACCAGCAAGGCGTAACGCCATAGTTTTTTCAGAACGCTTAGCAGCAGCATCTACTAACCAACGCATCGCTAGAGCAGTACGACGGGATGGGCGTACTTCCATAGGAACTTGGTATGTAGCACCACCAACACGGCGTGCTTTTACTTCGACCATAGGACGAACTTTTTCAAGAGTAGTCTCGAAAAATTCAACTGGGTCTACTTTAGATTTTTCTTGAACGCGGTCTAAAGCACCGTAAACGATACTTTCAGCAATAGATTTTTTACCATCTTGCATTACGTGGTTCATGAACTTAGCGATTGTTTGGCTGCCGAACTTAGGATCCGGAAGGATTTCACGAGCAGCGACTACGCGACGTCTTGGCATTTTAATACTACCTATAAATATGACACTTCAGGTTTATCCAGCAGCAGTACAAAGTGTCATGTACTATTCGCTGGCCTTACTACACGTCGCTTGAATTTCACAAAATTAAATGCAGAAATCAGACAAGCGAGACGATAAAGGATTGCAGTTCTATACGTTTAAGAAAATGATCTAGTTAGATTATTTCTTAGGACGCTTAGTACCGTATTTAGAACGAGACTGGTTACGATCTTTAACACCAGCACAGTCTAAAGAACCACGAACGGTATGGTAACGTACACCTGGTAAGTCTTTAACACGACCACCACGGATAAGAACAACACTGTGCTCTTGTAGGTTATGGCCTTCACCACCGATATAGCTAGATACTTCAAAACCTGAAGTTAAGCGAACACGGCAAACTTTACGCATTGCTGAGTTAGGTTTTTTAGGTGTAGTTGTGTAAACACGTGTACAAACACCACGACGTTGTGGACAAGCCTTCAACGCAGGAACTTTTGATTTTTCAATCAAAGTCGTACGACCCTTACGGATCAACTGATTTGTTGTTGCCATGTGGCAATTCTCCCGTTAATAAAAAGCCCCAAAAAATACTACTTTTTGAGGGCATGCAATTGTAAGCCAAGAAGTAAAAATGGTCAACATTCAACATGACATCAAATATTGACCATTGTGTGCTTACAACGAAATTTTCAGAATGATTTGATCAACCATTCATAACTAAATTTATTGTTTTTTCTGTGACGTAGGTAGTGAGTTTGCTGCTTCGTCTTTCTTTTTTGAATTACGACGCTTAGGGGGCGCTTTTACCTGCACAATAGGTTCGCCTTGAGGCTGGTCTTTATCAGCGTCTTGAACACTTTCATTAGAAGCCAATTCCACATGTTTTTCAGCTAAGGCCTTAAGACCATCCTCAACACTGACCACTTCTTCTTTTTCAGACTCGGTAGATTTTGCTTCAATTTTAATTGCTGAAATTGAATCATTATGAACTGCAGACTCATCAACTTGAATAGACTCTTCTCCTTCAAGTTTTTTTGCAAACTCTTCAACCTCAACCACTAACTCATTATTGATTGACACTGCGGAATTCAATGCGAGTGAAGATTGCTTTAATAATTCTGTACCGCGCTCAAAGGCCTCCTGAACAGATACCTGCTCATCTGGATGTTGGAGAATGTACTGCTGTGCTCCTGAAAAAACAGCTCTAGCTTTAGTATGAGCCTCTTCCACCAAACGCCAGCTATATACTGCACCAATACCAGCACCAGCCACAGGTGCTAATTTAGATAAAATTGAAATTTGAGGAATCTGATTCAACCAATTCCATTTATAACCACCTTCAGGATTACTCAGCCAATTTTTTAAAGCCGTGAAGTCGTTACTAGAGCCCAATAGGGTTTGTAGCTGATGAGTATCTTGTGTTTCCAATAAATTTGCGACTGTTCTTAATGCCACTAAAAGTGTTTGCTTTTCCGCAATAACACCTAAATCGACTTGTTTGAATACATACTCAACGATCTCTTGCTCTTGACGATGATTAAGTTCAAAACCGTGCGCGCGCCCTTCTTGGTAAATACTACGCAACGTAAATGCCAACGAGAAAGGAATATCGATGGCCGTACCAACTACGCCTGTCGCACCAGACACTGCCCCCTGAACCGCTGCAATCAACTTATTTTGATTGGCTAATGCTTCACCGATACGATTCGCACGATCAGGGCTTGATTTAAGTTCATCCAAGCTTTTTGCACCAACTTCCTTTAATACATGCTCAACTGAACTTAACTCAGAAACAAAATCATTCAATTTATCAAAAAAATAATCTGCAACTTTGTTGTTTAAGTCCGGAGAGATAAAAGAAGCAACATTATTTAATTTACTGTAATGACGACCAAAAATTTTTTGAGAAACTTGAGGGACATGATCACGAAATAATTGTTGAGGGGTTTCGTACTTTTTTTGTTCAGTCATTTTTCTCTCATCTAAAGTTATGTCAATAATTTTTTGTGGATCAGGTTGTTGCGTCAATTTCGCAATTGATCCTGGTGCAACATGTTGTGCCAGTTCAAATCCAGTAGCACTGAGCTTTTTAGCCACTCCAAATGCTTTTAATACCAGTCCGCTAGATTGCTTATTATTAGAATTTGCCATTTACAACCCTCCTTCGCATTTATCACTTATGTTTAAAATTCTATGCGCAGTCAAGAGTTATCTCAACTTTATCGTGTTTTATTCGGTTGCAATATAGTGAACATATCTGCCAATAAGCGTTTTAACGCTGCGATATTGATTTGCCATAAGAATTTAAAATAGATTCTGATATCATGATACGAATTTTTGACAAGATCTTATGGACTTTTACATCCAATCAAATCATCGATGTGAATTTTTCCATAAAATGACTTCACCATAATAGGGAATTGTAAATGAAACGTGTTGTAATCACTGGTATGGGCATTAACTCATGCATTGGTAATACATTAGAAGATGTAAATCATGCCTTACAAAATGGTATTTCAGGCACACGTTTTAACCCAACTTATGCTGAACTTAATTTTAAAAGTCATGTTAGTGCTGCAGCAGAACAAAATTTTGACGGTATTGACCGTAAACTGAAACGCTTTATGGGTGTATGTGCGATGTATGCCTATAACGCTGCAGTCGCTGCGGTTGAAAATGCGGGTCTAACCGCTGAAGATCTTGCGGGCAATCCTCGTTATGGTATTGCGGGTGGTTCAGGCGGCAACTCTACAGCTTCTGTCGCTGAAATGATTGAACTTCTTGAAGAGAAAGGCGCACGTAAAATTGGCCCTTTCTTTGTTCCACGCAATATGTCAAATACTATTACAGCTAACGTTGGTGTGGCATTCAAATTACAAGGTATCGCTCACTCTATTACAAGTGCTTGTGCAACCTCAGCTGATGCCATTGGTTACGCATACAACCTGATTCAACTTGGCAAACAGGATCTAATGCTCGCTGGTGGTGGTGAAGAAGACCATTGGTCACAAAGTCTATTATTTGATGCAATGGGTGCTTTATGCTCAAAATATAATGACTCACCAGAAACCGCTTCTCGCCCTTACTCTGCTGATCGTGATGGTTTTGTCATTGCTGGCGGCGGTGGTTTCGTGGTACTTGAATCTCTTGAGCATGCTCAAGCGCGCGGTGCAAATATTCTTGCTGAAGTCGTTGCATATGCAGCCAACTCTGATGGTGCTGATATGGTCGCACCATCAGGTGAAGGTGCAACACGTTGCATCTTGATGGCACTTGATGAAGCAAAACAGCATGGTGTTGAAAAAATTGATTATGTAAATACACACGGCACATCTACACCAGCTGGTGATGTGACTGAATTGAAAGCAATGGAACGCGCATTCGGTGAAGGTCAAGTACCACCTTTAAGTTCAACAAAATCTATGACAGGTCATAGCTTAGGCGCTGCAGGTGTACAAGAAGCGATTTACTCTATTCTCATGATGCAGAATGACTTTATTGCACCAAATATCAACGTTACTGAGCTTGATGAAGGTGCAAAACCATTTGATATCGTACTTGAAAAACGCGATACAAAACTGAATACTGTAATGAGTAACAGTTTTGGTTTCGGCGGCGTAAATGCCTGCCTCATTTTCAAGAAATGGGAAGGCTAATTTAATTCCGCCCATAATGGGTGATTAGATGGATGCTCCTTCAGATGCTTTCCTATGGGTAAAAGCATTACATATTATTGCTGTGGTATGTTGGTTCGCTGCTTTGTTCTATCTACCACGGCTTTATGTTTATCATGCGATGAGTGACGATGCCATAAGTCATCAACGCTTTGAAGTCATGGAACGTAAGCTTTATCGTGGCATTATGTGGCCTGCGATGATCGCAACATTGATCACTGCACATTTTTTAGTGGACTGGGGTGATGCAACTCGACATTATCATGAAGCTTTATGGTTTTATTTAAAAGTTGGTTTAGTCGGATTACTGGTCATATACCACCTAGTGTGTGGATATTACCGTAAAAAACTCATTGATAATGCACACTATAAAAGTCATAAGTTCTGGCGCTATTTCAACGAAATGCCCACATTGATCTTATTCGCAGTTGTAATTTTAGTTGTGGTCAAACCTACATTCTAACTAAAGAATATAAAAAAACCTCCATTCGTGGAGGTTTTTTCTTTCTCTAAAAATTAATTATGGTTACGCTTACGCATACGTGGTTTATAAAGAACACGGTATGTTACAGCTAACAGAATCAACCAGATTGGGCTAATCATCAAAGCTTTAAGCGTGTCTGGCTCTAAACTTAAAATGATTAATGCAAATAGCAAAAATGCCAATACAACGTATGACATTGCCACTCCACCCGGCATTTTAAAATTCGACTTTTCATGTAGCTCAGGTCGCAATTTACGGTAGCGTATATAGCACACCATGATAATCGCCCAAATACTAATGAAAAGAATCACACACAGCGAACTTGCTAATGTAAAAGCTTCCATCGTATTTGGCACAAAATACTGAAATGCTGCACCGGCCATAATAAATGTACATGAAAAGATTAATCCCTTAGCAGGTACGGCACGACTTGAAAGTTCTGCTAGCTTTTGAGGGGCTTGGCCGTCACGGGCCAATCCAAATAACATTCGACTGGTAGAAAAGACACCACTGTTCATGGAAGACATCACAGAAGACAAAACCACTAGGTTCATAATCACAGCAGCTGAACCAATACCCGCAAATAAGAATAATGTGACAAATGGACTTTGATCTGCTGGGATATTGATCCAAGGTGTCACAGACATAATCATGATCAACGAAAGCACATAGAAAATAATAATACGTGTCGGAATAGCATTAACCGCTTTTGGTAAATTTTTTTCAGGATCTTTGGTTTCCGCAGCCATCGTCCCGAGTAACTCTACACCAACAAAGGCAAACATTGCGATTTGAAAGCCTGCCAAAAAGCCCATGGTTCCTTTCGGGAACATTCCACCATGAGACCAAATGTTACTGAAGCTTGCAACAGCACCACTTGGTGACTGAAAACTCGTAAACACCATGAAGGCACCCACCAAGATCAATCCAATAATGGCTAGAATTTTGATTAATGCAAACCAAAACTCAATTTCACCAAAAAGTTTTACAGTGACTAAGTTAATTGCGAGTATGAATAAGACACATCCTGCACTAATCGCTGCTTGCCCCATTGGGGTAAACATTTGATCTGGAGGTAACCAAAAACTGAGATAATTGATAATTGCTGCTAAATCAGCAATACCGACCAAAATCCATCCCAGCCAATAGGACCAACCAATATAATACCCTGCACCTGGTCCAATGAGATCATGTGCCATATCAATAAATGATTTGTAGTGCAGATTAGATAAAAGAATTTCACCAAGGGCACGCATCAAGAAAAAAAACATAGCACCAATAATCATATAAATGATGATGATTGAAGGTCCTGCAAGTGAAATCGTTTTTCCTGAGCCCATAAACAACCCTGTACCAATCGCTCCACCGATGGCGATGAGTTGTAAATGTCGATTTGAAAGCTTACGCTGTAATTCATTGGGAGATGATTGTTCATCAATATTTGTGGTTGTCATTATTCAACATCCTTTTACACCATCTAATCTAATCGATCAGCCTAAATTCCGCTTCAAACTGAGATTCGAGAGATTTTGTTATTATGAGAGGAGCCATAAATGACTCTTCCTCGTGAATTCTTACTTATATTCAGTTATTTCAATGCAGCAATCACTGCGATTTCAATTAACCATTCTGGATTAACGAGGTCAGCCTGAATGGTTGCTCGTGATGGTGGTATTGAATCCTCCATCCATTCAATCCAAATTTGATTGAAGATTTGAAAATCTTCCAAATTCTTCACGAAAACTTGTGCTGACAATAAACGAGATTTATCTGTGCCTACTTGAGCCAAAAGAGCGTCGATCGTATTCAGCACATCTTTCGTTTGTAAGGCGATATCAGGCGTCGTAATCTTAGGTACTTGACCAGAAAGATAAGCCACTTGATTAAAGACTGTAACTGCACTCATCACGCCATTACTATTGAATTTTTGAATATCCTGATTTTGCATATTAATTCCTTGATTACTCAGTATCGATCCTAGTGTTGATCGTTGAATTTTTAACATTAAATTTCTAGAACAAATGGAACCCGCGTCGTTACGCCACACATTAACTCATATCCCACAGTACTCGCTCCTGCAGCGACCTCATCAATCGGTAACAAACTTCCGTACTTTGAGACGCCCCACAGTACGACTTCACTGCCAATTTTTGCATCTTCAATATGCGTGATATCAACAGCTAGCATGTCCATACTTACACGACCAATCAAAGAAGTTTTTTGTCCATTCACAAGCACTGTTGTGTCAGATTGAGTAATCCGTTGATATCCATCTGCATATCCACAAGCGACAATGCCAATTTTCATAGCTTGTTCTGCAAAAAATGTCGATCCATAGCCAATACTTTGCTGAGGATTAATTTCTTGAATTGCAATCAATTCACTTCTTAAAGACATTGTTGGTTTTAAGTCCCAATCTTGAATAGTATGGGTTGGATAATCCGGTGAACTCCCATACAACATAATGCCACTACGTACAATGTTAGAGTGGACATGATTGGCATGTCTAAGAATGGCTGCGCTATTACTTAGTGAACAAGGACCACCTAAAACGCTGATGATTTGATTGAATACTGAAATTTGATAGTCAACCCCAACCTTATTCAAGCGCTCGCCATCAGCATCAGAAAAATGTGTCATGTGAGTGATTGATGCCACTTGTGGCAATTCAGTTAACAGACTCCAAATTTCAGGGTAACGTTGAGGTTGGAATCCTAAACGGTTCATACCACTGTTCATTTTCAAAAAAATATTAAAATGAGCATCAAGACTAAACCGCTTAATCCATTCGACTTGAATCTCGTTATGAACGGTAAATTGAAGATCCAAATCGTGACACAACTGTAAGTCCGCTTCTTGAAAGATACCTTCCAAAAGCAAAATTGGGCCTTTCCAACCTAAATCTCGAACTCGTTGTGCTTCACTCAGCTCTAGAAGTGCAATTCCATCTGCATCCACTAAGGCTGAATAAATGCGCTCGATCCCATGACCATAAGCATTAGCTTTAACAACAGCAAAAACTTGGGCATTCGGTACATGTTGCTTAGCAACTTTCAAATTATGCTTGATCGCGTTTAAGTGAATAACAGCCTGTATTGGGCGAGACATATTCCTTGTCCTATTATTTATTTTTTAATAGCAAACCACGCAGCCTTTAAGCTGCGTGGTTATAACGTTGAATTGAAAGTCCATCGGTACTAATCTCTGGAGTCCGATTCAGCACTAAATCACTAATCAGCTTTCCAGAACCACATGCCATGGTCCAGCCGAGCGTGCCATGTCCAGTATTTAAAAATAGATTCTTATATTTCGTCGCACCGATAATAGGCGTACTGTCTGGTGTCATCGGTCGTAGTCCCGTCCAGAAACTGGCTTGTGCCATATCTCCACCTGGGAACAAATCACGTGTTACCATCTCTAAGGTGCCACGGCGATCCTCATTTAACTCTTTATTAAAACCACTTAACTCAGCCATCCCACCAACACGAATTCGTTGATCAAAACGAGTTATTGCAATCTTGTAAGTTTCATCTAAGACAGTTGATTGAGGAGCATATTGCGCATCCACGATAGGTATAGTTAATGAATATCCCTTTACAGGATAAATGGGCAAATCTAGACCTAATGGTTTAATAAAATCTCGTGAATAGCTACCGAAGGCAAGTACATAACGATCTGCCGTGAGTACCTGACCGTCTACAATAACGCCTTTAATTTCGTCGCCCTCAACTACGAGTTTTTCAACATTTTGATTAAATTTAAACTCAACACCAATACCTTTTGCATATTCAGCAAGCGCGTTGGTAAAGATATAGCAATCACCAGTCTCATCATTTGGAAGATGTAAGCCACCGACTAATTTGTCTTTAACTTCCGCTAATGCAGGTTCAACTCGACCTAGACCTTCACGATCTAATAACTCAAATTCGACACCTGTTTCTTTTAAAACTTCAATGTCTCGTTGAACTGCGTCTAATTGCGCATCCTTACGAAAAATTTGTAATGTTCCTTTTGAACGATTCTCATAAGATATGCCAATATTTTCGCGTAATTCTCTTAAACAATCTCGACTGTATTCAGCAACACGTACCATACGCTCTTTATTGATGGCGTAATGTGCCGCATTGCAGTTCTTCAACATTTGAGCCATCCATTTCAGCTGCCACAAGCTTCCATCTACATTAATTGCTAATGGTGCATGATGTTGAAACATCCATTTAACCGCTTTAAATGGAATTCCTGGTGCGGCCCATGGTGTAGAATACCCAGGAGAAATCTGTCCTGCATTGCCAAAACTCGTTTCTTCGGCAGGACCTGATTGACGATCTAATACAGTGACGCTTGCTCCTTGTTGCGCTAGGTAATACGCACTTGCAACACCAATGACACCACTACCTAATACAATAACGCGCATGAACTATCCCTCAGCACTGTGTAGTTTATTTCACTAGTATATTTTTGCTTTAATAGTTTTTTTCACTCTTTTAATCGTTATAATTTAGGTAATTTAAGGGTTTTATCCTGAAAAAATTAAAAAATAAGGAAATTATTCATGCGGAAATTAGATCGCACTGATCGTATGATTTTAGATATTCTGCAAAAGGACGGTCGTATTGCCATTAGTGAACTGGCTGCAAAAGTAAATCTTTCTACAACCCCATGCTCGGAAAGAGTGAAAAGACTAGAACGAGATAGCATTATTATGGGCTATTACGCCCGATTAAATCCGGAGTTATTGGAGCGTAATTTACTCGTCTTTCTAGAAATTAAGTTATCGGCGAAATCTGGAGATGTTTTTGATCAAGTCGCCAAGAATTTAGTTGAGATACCTGAGGTATTAGAGTGTCATTTAATTTCAGGTGAATTCGATTACTTGGTGAAAGCGAGACTAAAAGAAATGAGTGCTTATCGCCAACTACTGGGTGACCTGCTTAAAATGCTTCCCTCCTCTGCATCCTCCCATAGTTACATCGTGATGGAAGAGGTCAAAGAGTCCTTGTACTTGGATCTAAGCTAAGCTACGAAGAGCAATCTCTTGAGAGTTGCTCTTGAGCCCAAATTTCGGCTTAGATTAATCAACGTAATTTAAAATTTGATGGAAAGCTTGAATTCTGGCTTTGGGTGCAGCAGCGGCTAACTCTGCATCACTGCCATAACCGTATTCCACCGCAATCGTTTCAATCCCATTTTTTCGAGCACCGATAATGTCATGCTCTCGGTCCCCTACCATTAAACAGGTTTCTGGCTTAATTTTTTCTCGCTCTAAAATATATGCAATAAGTTCAGCTTTATTGGTGCGGTCACCATTTAACTCACTGCCATAGGCATAATCAAAATACGGTATGAGATTGAAATGTTCAAGAATTTTCTGGGCATACACCTCAGGCTTTGCAGTAGCTAAAAACAATCTGTAACCTTTGTTCTTAAGTGTTGCCAATGTCTCTGCTACATCTTCAAATAATAAATTTTCAAATAAACCTTTTACAGCAAAGCGTTCACGATAACCAAGTAAAGCCTGTTCCGCCAAATCATCATTCACATCAACCTTCAAAATTTTGGCCAACGAGGCTTTTAAAGGTGGTCCAATAATCCAATCAATATTCTCATCCTCCGCGATAAGATGACCTACTTTTTCTAAACCATAACGTGCAGAAGTCGTAATACCCACTTTAGGATCAGTTAGCGTTCCATCTAAATCAATGAGAATATTTTTAATCATGCTGTACCTTTTTTAGAAATGCTATCGAGACTTCTCAGAAACTTGCCTATACTACTCCAAATTGATCGATGAAGGACATTGTTGTGCGCCCTACTGTATTGTGCTTTTCTGGTTTAGATCCATCTGGTGGTGCTGGCTTACAAGCAGATATTGAAGCGATCGGCCAAAGTGGTGCTCATGCAGCAATCGCATGTACAGCGTTAACCATTCAAAACTCTCAACAAGTTTTTGGATTTGAAGCAACCTCAAAAGATTTACTGCTGGCTCAAGCGAATGCTGTAGTGAACGATCTTCCTATCAAAGTAGTGAAATCTGGCATGCTCGGCACTACCGACAATATCGCCGCTTTGGCAGAATTCCTAAGAGCACATCCTGATTTCCAATACGTACTCGATCCAGTTTTGGTTGCCAATAGTGGTGGCTCATTAGGAAATCAAGCAACATTGGTCAAGGCTTTTGTTGAATTGATTCCTCTTGCTACGATTCTTACACCGAATACCGTTGAACTTCGCGCATTAACAGGCTGTGAAGATTTAGATCAAGCTACACAGAAGTTATTTGAAATGGGTGCTAAAGCTGTATTAGTCAAAGGTGGTCACGAAGACACACCGACTTATATTAGAAATGCACTCTACATCAACGGTGATATGGTCTCTGAAACAAAATGTCCTCGTCTTGAAGGTGAGTATCATGGTTCAGGCTGTTCTCTTGCTAGTTTTATTGCAGGGAGGTTGGCACAAGGTGATCAAATTAAAAATGCAGTTCACCATGCGGAAACATGGCTATTTGGTGTATTAAAACGTGCTGAAATCCCAGTTGAAGGTGGCCAAAGAATTCCAAAACGCTTCTAAATAAAAAGCCCACTGACTGTGGGCTTTTTTTTATTAATCTTTTAGTCTTTCTTTGACTGATCGGATATGTTCTCTATTGGTTTTCCACGATTTTTGAAGCGCTGCTTTTTCAATACGATATTTAATTCTCTGTAGTCTACGATCATCAATCACTTTCATTTGGTAGCTTTTAACTTCTTCAATCCAACTTTTACCCCAATGAACATGTACAGGAATTGGTGTTTTAAACTCACAATTAGGCACGAAAACTATTAACCCATGTATCGACAGATTTGAATCGATTAAATCTTTTAACAATCCCTCTAAAACCTTTATATGCTTGTAGTTTTGGTGCAATGGATTTTGAAATTTATGGCTAGATTTATAAATTTTTTGAGTCCACATTTTTTGATGTGATGAGCCAAAAATCCAACCTTTATAGTTTTTGGTCTCAATCACAAATATTCCATAAGGACTCAATAAAATATGGTCAATCTGTGTGGTCTGATTGTCCTGATCCAAAAATGTTAGATCATTCAGTAAAATATAGTCCTCATTCAAAAAATTTTTTGCATGATATTGGACAATGTATTCACCCAATTTTCCTTTGATATAAGGTACAAACATTTTGAATACAGGGATGATTGCTAGAATTAAGATCAACCACCATAACTGCGATATGAGATTAAAAACAATTGTAATTATAGGATTTTCATTAGACATAATTTTTGTATTTCATATGTTTATGCTGTTATAACATCACCACTTATCATCTTCAAGCTGCAGCAGCTTAAGCTTATTTTCCACACCTCCTGAAAATCCGACCAGCTTGCCATTGACACCTATTACACGATGACAAGGTACAATGATCGCGATAGGATTTTTCCCATTGGCCAAGCCTACCGCTCGAACCGCTTTTACATTCCCAACATCCTCAGCAATTTGCTTATACGTTCTAGACTCTCCAAAAGGAATTTTTAACAGCGCATTCCATACCGAGCGTTGGAATTCTGTCCCATAAAGCTCTATAGGCAAATCAAATACCTGACGTTGTTTTAAAAAATATTCGCGAAGCTGTGTTTCAGCAATGCATAAAATCTCGTGATCATCCCGCTGAATTACGATTTGATTTCGGATAAACTGAGGAAGTGCATTCTCCCAAGCGACAACAATCAATGCTCGATCATGAGCAACCAATTGAAGTTCACCGACAGGTGTCATTATTTTTTTTAAATAAAATTGAGTCATTTTTTAATCGCCTGAAAGTTGAATCATCTAACTATGTTGATGATAACTTCATCAAGACCAAACCCGAAATAATCAATACTGCAGCGATCATTCTCATTGCATTTGCAGGTTCTCCAAGAATAAAAATCCCAACCACAAATGAACCTACAGCGCCTATGCCTGTCCATACGGTATAAGCTGTCCCGAGTGGCAAAGTTTTCATCGCATGGGAAAGTAAAGCAAAACTTGCGATCATGAAAACGATCGTCAAAATACTGGGTGTCAATTTGGTGAATCCATCTGAAACTTTCATAAAATAGGCCCAGACCACTTCCAACAACCCTGCAACAATCAAGACTAACCAAGCCAAAATAAACCCTCTCTCAATTAAAAAAAGCAGCGTATGGATACGCTGCCTTAAATCTTACGCTGAAGCTAATTTCATCATGACTAAACCTGAAATAATCAGAATAGCCGCAATCATCCGCATTGCTGTCGCAGGCTCACCCAGAATAAAAATGCCGACTAAAAAAGACCCTACTGCACCAATCCCCGTCCAAATCGTATAGGCAGTTCCCAGAGGGAATGTTTTCATGGCATGTGCCAACAACCCAAAACTGAGAACCATAAAAAATAGAGTAATTGCAGTCGGTGTGAATTTAGTAAATCCTTCAGACATTTTCATACTATATGCCCAAACGATCTCAAATAAACCCGCGAGAATAAGAATAAACCAAGCCATGATGCCTGCTCCCAATTAAAATAATTTAAGAGTCAGGCCGTCCTGACGATTTTTCTCAGAGAAATGAGGGAGGTCGTTCCTCCAAATGATGGTTGAATTATATCAACACACGCACAAAATAGGCGCAATTTTACAATTTTTGACCCAAAATACACCTACAAAAAATAGGTCATTATCGGACTAGCTTTTCTAGATTATTTCTGCATTTTTAGGCTATTGCATTACAAAGGCGATCGCTATTGGCAGATAGAAGACTAAATCCGCACTAAATTAAAACACTTTACTGCACTATAGAATCACTGGTCTGGGATGTTTAAATTGATTTTTTATCTCGCTCTTTTAAGACTTATTCACGAAGATAAGCCAAATAATGAGCAACGAAAATTTCTCCCCCAAACAATACAACAGAAAAGATAAGAAGATCCATTTTTTGTAAAAAAGGACTCAAATGAGTCCTTTTTATACATTTATTGTCTAATAAACAAACCATTGAACTAAATATGATTATAATCTAATCAAATTATCCAGACTGTTATCAACACAGATATCCACCACGTTATCCATAGACTTATCCACAGATGTGTGTAGTGTTATACATGTTTCGGATCAAACGTTAATTGAACCTACTTTCGCCAACTCTGCACGCATTTCATCAATTACAGCTTTATAATCTGGCTTTCCAAAAATGGCAGAACCAGCTACAAACATATCTGCACCAGCTTCAGCGATTTCACGAATATTTGCTGGACCAACACCACCATCAACTTCTAAGCGAATATCTTTACCAGATGCATCAATAATTTTGCGTGCTTTACGAAGTTTATCTAGCGTCATTGGGATAAATTTTTGTCCACCGAAGCCAGGGTTGACGCTCATTAATAAGACTTGATCCACTTTATCCAGTACATAATCAAGGTAATGTAAAGGCGTTGCAGGGTTAAAAACTAAACCTGCTTTAGCACCACCAGCTTTAATCAGCTGCAATGAACGGTCGATATGGTCTGATGCTTCTGGATGAAAAGTGATGATATCTGCACCCGCTTCTAAGAAATCTCCGATCATACGATCGACTGGTTTCACCATAAGATGAACGTCAATTGGGGCCTGAATACCATATTTTTTAAGTGCCTTACATACACCAGCACCAAAAGTTAAATTTGGTACATAATGATTGTCCATTACATCGAAATGGACCACATCTGCACCTGCTTCAAGTACGTTTTCGACTTCTTCACCTAAGCGAGCGAAATCAGCAGATAAAATCGATGGAGCAATTAAGAATGGCTTGGACATGTCAGGACCTGGCGGGAAATTAGAATTCAAAAGTTGATTATAGCAAAACTTCGTTTATTCATTCCTTCGAAATTACTGCTATTTAAATTTCAACTCAAAATGCAAATCGTTGATAAAAAAATCTTCAAGGACGGAATATGACTTATGCAAAGCTATGTTGCATATTCGGAACAACCTTATGGTGAGATGAATGTTAAGATACAATAAATTTCAAGCATTACGGTAAATAATGAAAACAACCACAACGATAGACAGCTCCGAAGCATTACGTATCGCTAAACGATTAAGCAATCATTGGAAACATAAATTTGATGTCACCAATACCGATGACCAATATCAAATTTTTATGCCAAAAGTGACAGTTGAATTATCAATACAACCTGATCAACTTCATGTCAGTATTGTGAATAAAGAAGAAATATCTTTAGAAGAATTAATACGACTAGAAAATGTCGTGCTTGATCATATCAATCGCATGGTTCAAGCTGACTATCAAGTTATATGGTCTAGAGAAAGTTAAAGAAAAACCGACATAAAGTCGGCTTTTCATTATTGTTGCTGTTTAAATTCAGTAACACGGCGAATTCGTTCTTCAGTGGCAGGATGACTTGCAAAGAGATCAAGAATTTTTGATTGATCTTCGTCTTCTCCCATATCATCACTCATACGTTTTAAAAAGTTTGCAAAATGCACTGTATCCATTTCATGTTTATGCATGAGTTCTAGCGCATACTGATCTGATTCTAACTCAAACTTCCGTGAATATCCTGCACCAATCATGGCAACTGGCAAAGTCGCAATTAAATCCGATCCATCACCAGTGATAGCAATATAAAGTACACTGAATCCTAGGCTCGAAAGACCTTGTTGTAAGCTGTGACGTTTTAATAAATGTGCTTGTTCATGTGCCAAAACGCCGATAATTTCCTGATCATTCTTGGCAAGCTTCACTAATTCATCGGTGAGATAAATTGTATTGTTTGGCAATGCGAGTGCATTGGCTCCAAGCGAGGTACCTTCCCTAAATTTCAACTGAGCGGGACGACCCTCAGCAACATATTTCAGATAATCCGCGAGAATCCGATCCTGTCTTTGCTGTGATAACTGAGAAGGTTTAGTGTATTCGGCTAAATAAACTTCTGCCTGTCCACCCAAACGATTCAGCGTATTTTCTGGCAGCTGGAAAGCAACAATGTGCGATGCCGTCGGTATTCCCCATTTAATGACGGAGAAACCAAGTGCGACCACGAAAATAACACTAAAAATAATCAACGATGGTGTACGTTCAAGTTTCCATACTTTTTGATGAAAATTTTTATGCTCAACAGGCAACCATTCAGGAAGCTGACGCTCATGAAATTCAATCCTAGCGTCATGTGTTAACTCTAAAGCTGGATTACGTCGACCAATTTTACCAAGCAATACCATTTCATCTGCATGATAGTAGACTGTTTTCACTTCGCCTTTATCTGTATAACTGACAGCGATACTGTCTTGATTAGCAGGGCGAATCTGTGCTGTAAAAGGCTTAGAAAGAACACCATCATAATATGTCACTGTGAGAGGTTGATTCATTGAATTAACTCCTAAAGTGAAATATCAATATCAAAAATATCACTAATTTCTTCCGCGATGGCACTATGATCACTTTGCGCAATATTCATCATCAGGTTTGGATCATCATTTAATTCTAAGCTCATCGACTCAACTTGGTATCGATAAATGCGAATAGCAGCCCATGCTGACAATAATCCTAAACTTAAGATTCTAGCGATCCAATTACTCGCAACAATCCATGCATAGCGCCATTGATTACAACTGGTCTTAAACTGACTGCTGTTGAGTGTTGTGCTATTCCACGTAGTAATAAAAATTCGTGCCTGTATTAACGGACCAATAAACAACATTCCAATCGCATAAACGGCAAAGATCATCATCAGCATCATATCCATTCCATGACCACTGAGTATTGATAATGTCGAACCACCAAATCCAATGAGCATAAGAATCAATACAAAGAGAATCATGGGAACATATACTGCTCGCATATAACTGGGCCAGTCATTGTTTAATTGAAATTTGAGTTGTCCAACATATAAATGATTAAGCGTATATTTTTTATAAATCCAAATTGCGACAGGGCTAAATATACCTAATGTGAAAATGGTGATAGCAAGTGCAAGTAAAAATTGCTTATAGGCTTCTTTATTCGTGCCAGAAAAATAAAAACGACTGTTCCCAAATTTACTGTTGCGCGCATTAAATCGTACTGTGGCACGAACCAACCATGGAAGAGCGATATAAATAATCAGACCACCAAATGCTGCTATCGTCATATCCATATATGAGGCAATCGCAAATATTGCCCAAATGCCAATGGCTATCAGTCGACCAATCAAAATTTTAGTCGGTAAACCAGTAAAATCAAAAAAGCGATGAAAAAATTCGGTATTGTTATAAAAATATCTTAAACGACGTACTTTCGCCCATGGCGCATATAGGCTCAATGTCGCAATCGTCAACAGAATGTTGACGATCCATATGCCAAAGTACTCCATCGCATTGCCATGAAATTTAAATTTAAATACTTTCCCCATATAAATCGGTCGATTTTCATCTGCATCAGATAATGGAAATGGATCGTTGATCAATGGTAAGGGTGCTTGTTCAGCGGAGTGTTCTGATGAATTCATTATTATTTTCTCTGATTATAAAAAATGACATCCCGAGAGATGTCATCATTCAACATGGTTTAAATGTGATATCGCACACATTATAACGAACTTAAGTATGAATATCTTAAAATTCAAATGAGATTAATTTTGCAATTGTAAAGCATGGAATTGCAGATGATCATCAATAAAACTTTGGATAAAGAAGTATCCATGATCATAACCCTCGTGCTCACGCAATGTGAGCTTTTGCCCTACGGCTTTACATGATTCAGCAAATAGTGCTGGATTAAGTTGAGCATAAAACTGATCTGCAACACCCTGATCAATTAAAACTTCGTGATATAGAGCACCCTTAGCTTTCACGAGCTCATTCGCATCATGTGCTTTCCATAACTCACGATCTTCTCCGAGGTAAGCTGAAAATGCCTTTTCACCCCATGGGCAAATTGAGGGCGCACAAATCGGTGCAAATGCTGAGACTGACTTGAATAAGTCTGGATACTTCCAAGCAAGCGTGAGTGTACCGTGCCCTCCCATGCTGTGACCAAAAATACCAATCCCATCATCCTGTACAGGAAACGATGTAAGAACTAAAGGATACAACTCCTGTATAAGATACGACTCCATCTGATAATGCTCAGCCCAAGGTGCTTGAGTTGCGTTTAAATAGAATCCAGCACCTTGCCCTATATCCCAAGAATCCCCGACAGCCACGTCGTCACCACGAGGCGATGTATCTGGAGCAATCAAGATAATTCCCAATTGCGCAGCTAAACGTTGTGCGTGTGCTTTGATGACAAAAGTTTCTTCAGTACAAGTCAAACCTGCAAGATAGTACAACGCAATACATTTTTGACCTTCGAGTGCCTGTGAAGGTAAAAATACAGAAAATTTAGTGGGATTTTTCAAAAACTTTGAATTGATCTGATAAACACGTTGTTCACCGTCAAAACATTTATTCTTTTGAACCAATTCCATTGCACTGCCTCACACATTTAATTTTTAAACATCATCGCATATTCGTAAACTGAGCACTATCACTCTGGTGTTCACTACTTACGGTTGATAATCCCACCTGAGGAAATAATCTCTTTTCAAGTTGCGGCAACATAATTTCCATATTCTTACCAATGACCCATTGTGGCTCTGATGGCATAAACCCTTGTGCATTTTCCCAATGTGCAATATTAACTGATGCATCTTCAAAGGCTTCACGTAAGCTATTTTTTTCACGCATCGCTAAATCAAAGAAAGCACGTCCAAAATAAGTCGAGTCTGCATCATTTGAACAACCAAAAGACTCTCGATCTGCTGCAGCTGCAGTAATGACTAATGTATCTGGCGATTGCAACGCTGGAATAAAACTACCAGAGAAACATGATGAAATCACAATGACTCTCCATCTGATCCCTGATTTATCAAGCGTTTGGCGCAACCATTTTGGATCTATGTCTTCCAAATCAATTGGCGTATTTTCCATTTGAAATTGGTTACTCAATCCATGGGAAGTCATATAAAGAAACAGGACATCACTTTCACGATTCATCTGAGCGCCAATACGTTGCAATGCCAAATCAATACTGGTCTTTGACGCAATTGGATATTCTTCGCGAGTTGCAGGATTATTAATTAACGCAATTGAACGACCAAAGGTTCCGAAACGCGTATCAAATTGATCTTTAAATCTTTGAATTTCCAATTTGAATACATCTTGATAACTTGCACCAGCTACGCCCATAAAATACCAATGCGAGTTCGCGAACTCTCCAAATTGGATCTGTTCAAGCGCCTGATTTAATAATCTGCTTTGCGCGTAAAATGATTGTTCTGAAATACTTGGAGGCGCCTCATCTACCTTCCAAATTGGTTGACTTTGTGACGAAATCTGCCACACAAAAAGTGTAAAAAACGTGGCGATCATGATGAGCAGTCGCTCCCACCAAGGCCATTTTAATTCACGCGAAAAAACCCAAACAACAGCTAAACTTTGCCAAACAAACAATAAAGAAAATATGTGCTGTAAATGATCAACAAGGAAATTAGGTTGATAGTCAAAGTTATTAAAATAATATTGGATAAGACACTGAATCAAAACAATATGTGTGTCTAGTACTAACCAAAGTAATGCTGGCACTAACATCAAACGTGGATTATTAGTACGCTGTGAAAGGAAAATCCCAACAATTAAAGCAATAAATGGCCAGAGCGCATAACTCACTAATCCTTGAGAATTAAATTCTCCAGCACCATTCGATAACAACCAGCTAAATAAAGAGCTCGCTGAACCTCCAAGAATTCCCCAAAAAATAAGTTGAAGAATTGATGGCCTTACAATCTGTAGTGATTTCCTTGAACCTAAAAATAACCAAATCCCTGCAAGCTGGTTACTTTTTAAATCATGCCAAAAGTTAATTGAAGGTTTAAGGTCTATCATAAGATTACTGTGTAGGTGCTTGGATCAGCTTTTTTAAGTTTATGCTCGGTTAAATAATTATCAATGCTACTTTTAACTATATAACAATTTTTCGATTATTTTTGAGTCATTTACCAAACTACTCAGAAACAATCGTTTGAAAATAGGCATCAAAGCGACATGCATCACCTAACCATTGATGATCAGGTTTTTGTGCATTGAGATAAACAGCATGCCTTGGTCGCTTTACAATAACTCGCTTAGCAACGCTTTGAGCCAATGCCAATAATTCATCACCTAAATCCATCTCTCCATCTTCTGGTAACAGAAGATGTAACAGCTGCATTTGTTTTTTAACTTGCGCTTGTTTTTTAATGGCATTTTGATTTTGGTCGCGCTGTGGAAACATTGGATCTAAATACACCACATCGGCATTGACGAATTGGTTCGCACATTGCTTAAGATAATCAGCGGAATCTGAAAAAACCAGCTGAATACGCGCAACAACACTCTTTAAAAATGGGTCAAGACTCGCTTGTTGATGAGTAGATTCTAACAAAGTATATAAAATTGGATGTCGTTCAACTAATGTAACATTTGCCCCTAAATGTGCCATCAATAAACTGTCATGTCCAAGCCCTGCGGTGGCATCAATGAGCTGAGGTTTTTCAGATAACTGGCATGCCCTTGCAATCATTTCAGATTTCAAGCTAGCACGTTTTAAGCGACCGACTTCGGCTTTCCAATCAGGTTGCATACGCATGCCCTGTGCGCACAGCCACAACCCATCTTGATCAACACAAAGCGCAAGTTCAGGATGATGTCTGAAAAATCGAGCATTCAATTTTTCAACCTCTTCGATTGTTGACTGCACCCCACGAGAAGAAAGCACAGCATTAAAATGCTGTGCTTTCTCAAGAAAATCTCGTTCAGCAAATAAGCGTATTTCGCTTACCATAATTTCCAACCTGTAAATGCAAAGAGAAGGATCACTAAACCTGAAGCAATTCGATACCAAGCAAAAATCATAAAATCACGTTTTGCGACATAGGCAACCAAAGCTCGAATGAGTAATAAAGCTGAGACAAATGAAACAATCAACCCAGTTGTCAACACTGCCCAATCTTCAGCAGTCTGGAACACATCATAGCTTTGATATAAATCTAATAATCCAGCACCAATAATGACTGGAATTCCAAGAAAGAATGAAAATTCGGTCGCTGCTTTGCGGGAAACGCCTAAAAACATTGCCCCGATGATCGTAGCACCAGAACGTGATGTACCTGGGATCAAAGAGAGCACTTGAATTAAACCAATCCAAATTGCATCTTTATAACTGAGCTCTTCAACTTCTTTGACACGTATTCTTGGGGGATTTTTTTCTACCCAAATGATAATTAAACCACCCACAATCAGGCCAATTGCAATCGCGTAGTTATTAAATAATAGCTCTTTTACTGTTTGCCCAAAGGTCAAACCTATTGCAACAATTGGGATTGAAGCCAAGATTAAACCAAATCCGAGTCTTCTACCTTGTGCTTCGCCAGTGACCATACCCGTTGCAGCACCCCATAAGCGCGACCAATATTCATAAATAACCGCTGCGATTGCCCCCATTTGAATGGCAATCACAAAGACATCACTTTTTTCCTTGGTCCAGAAATTCATGAGTTCAGCGGCTAAAATTAAATGGCCTGTACTAGAAATGGGTAAAAACTCAGTAATACCTTCAACGATACCCATAATTGCCGCTTTAAGCAGCAGTAAAAGATCCATAGAAATTCCTAATTATGCTTTGCCTTGTTCTGGAATTTTTTTCCACGCATTGTCACGTAAATAAACGGGTAGTGCGAGATCGGCACTGAGCCAGTGTTTTTTTAAAGCATGTTCACGTGCAATCGTCGCTATATCCTCAGCAGTTGCTTGGACATTTGAATAATCATTTAATTCGGGATGAATACATTTTGTTCCCGAACCAATCATTTGAAACTTTTGATAGGCTGCAGCATTTTCATAATTTAATAATTGCTCTTCATCCACCAACTGCATTAAACCTTGAGCATTTAACTGAAAACTTGCGATGTAGACCTCACTCATTCTTGCATCAAGTACAGCCGTAACTTCTGTCAGTTGATACATTCGATAAGCAGCCTGTGCCAGAGCTTGAAGGGATGAAACAGGAATCACAGGCACGTCATGTGACCATGCAAGTGCCTGAGTGACTGCTGCATTAATACGCACACCGCTGAATGAGCCAGGACCACGACTAAAAGCGATCGCATCCAAATCTGAAACGTGTACTTCAGCTTGCTGAAAAGCTGCTTCAATCATTGGGAGGATAGATTGGGTCTGCGCTTTTGCACGATCATCTAGTTTATAAAAAAGTACTTGATTCTCATCAATTAACGAAACTGAGCACTGCTCATTGGCAGTTTCTAATGCAAGCAATTTCATGCATGCCCCTATAAATCGTTAAAAATGGTGCTAATCATACTCCACTCGAATTATTCCTGCGAGAGCAGATCTGTTCAGATTTAGTGATTATTGAACGCTGGTATCAATCTCAACACTTATATTTAAAATTCAAATTTTTCAAGCTGAGTGAAATTTTTGAAATGATGCGCATAATGCATCGCACTCATTTTGAGTTTAGCTTCTGCAAACTCATCTAATGTTTTAATTACTTTGCCAGGAGAGCCCATCACCAATGAATTATCTGGGATGATTTTACCTTCTGGAATCAACGCATTCGCGCCAATAATGCAATTTTTACCGATTACAGCATTATTTAATATGACGGCGTTGATACCAATCAAACTATTATCTCCAATCGTACAACCATGTAACATTGCTTGATGACCAATGGTGACATATTGCCCAACATTCAATTCAATGCCGGGATCAGTGTGTAAGACGGCATTTTCTTGAATATTACTGAAATCACCAATACGAATTTTGCAGTTATCCCCGCGTATTACCGCACCAAACCAAACACTCACCTCTTGTCCAAGTTCAACATCGCCAATCACAGTGGCATTTTCTGCAATCCATCCATTCCATGGTTGAATCGTCGTTGAAGGGGTTTTGTCTTGAAATTTGTACATCATATGCAGCAATCCTATGCATTTAATATTTTAATGTTGTTTGAAAATTGAAGATTTAAAACTTGGGGAATTGAGCAAAAAGGGCCAGTTTTTTTTATAATTTAAGCCATACTGAAACAACGAAATCAGGATCCTTGCTGTAAGACCCCATATCACCTCATTCTCAACTCTTAAACTTGGAAAATAGATTGATTGCTTAGCCAATCGAACTTCATAAGGTGTTGGGCGAGCATCCATCATTTCGCGGATTGAAGCAAAAAAAATACGATCGATTTCTGTAGGTTGTGGGACAAGCTTCACATTAGGCGGTATCAATCCAACCACAGGTTTTACTAAAACACCCGCTTTCGAGCGCTCTGAAGGCAGATCACCTAGCAACTTTACATCGAACGGATTCAAAGCCGTTTCTTCCCACGCTTCTCGGAGTGCAACAACAATATTACTGGTGTCGTTCGGATCTCTTTTTCCTCCTGGGAATGACACTTCACCCGCATGATTATTCATATAAATAGAGCGACGCGTCAGCAGAATTTTAGGATCATCTTCATTAGTGATTGCAAGTAATACTGCAGCATCAGCTTTTTGAATGCGTTTAGAAAACCTAAGGTGTTGTTGCAGTTGCAATGTTAATGAATGATCCATCATCTTGAATAGCTCGATCTCTCTTTTTTATTCTCATCCCATCATATATGAAATTTTGTGCATAAGGCTATAAATGATGCGAAAGTTATTTTTTTGGGGTATGCTGAATCATCTCATTTTTACTTGACAGCATATGCCTTTTTGCACGGCCTGTGGGCAACCGACGACCGAACAGATTCCTTTAGGTGATCATAAAGTACGCCAAGTCTGTACGCATTGTAAGACCATTCACTATGTGAATCCGAAGGTCATTTGTGGAGCCTTAGCGATTTGGGAAGATAAAGTACTCTTATGTCGTAGAGCGATTGAACCGCGCTATGGTCTTTGGACGCTACCAGCAGGATATATGGAACTCTTCGAGACAATGGAGCAAGGTGCAGCTCGTGAAACTCGTGAAGAAGCTGAAGCTGAAGTGGAAATTGAGCAATTGTACTGTATGTACAATATCCCTCGTATTGGTCAAATTTACGTATTATTTAAATCTCACCTTGTTGAAGGTAAATTTGGAGCTGGTGAAGAAACCATCGAAAGTCGTTTATTTGAAGAACACGAGATTCCATGGGATAGTTTAGCTTTCCCAAGTGTTGAACGAACGCTTCGTCATTATTTTGAAGACCGAAAATCGAATCATTTTCCTACACACTTAGAGACCTTAGGTACTCGACTTGATCAAACAGGTTAAAAAAAACTCCATCTCATAAGATGGAGTTTTTTTGGTTAAGCTTTTCGACCTATTTGATAACAAGGTGTTAAAGCAATTTCAATTGTTCCTGTTCTAAGCTTTGCTAGATTAAGTTGTTCAGTCGTTGGTTTATTCTCTGGAATCGAATTGTACGTGTGTTGGTATGTCGCATGCGTATTCACCCATTCAGCTGCGGCTGTAGAGCCCTTAGTATCCCAACTCGTGATATTAATACCCGCTCTTATGTCATTATTTACGATTAAGTTTTGTAAATTTAAACGTACACCTCCAGATGACACAAGTTCACTATTAGAATCGACTCCAAAGTCTGGTCTGTTATTTAGTCCAGCTCTGACCCCATTTAGGTTCCCAAAAATTGGATTCGCTAGAATCATACGTATTGTCAGAGATTTATCATTTGCAGTTGAATATGTTGTGCCTGTCGTACCAATAATGAATTGTTGAACATCCAATTCATCGGTCATGGTTGAAGTATTCTTAATGCTTGGACAAGTGGTAGATTTTAAACTCGATGCAGTACGATTGGTTCGTATATCTCCATTTTCATCAATGACGATACTCACTGTTTGTGATGGAATCGTTTTATCATTAAAGTTAAACACTAAATCTGCGTATAATGGGAAAATAATTTGATCCCCAGCTTCAACATTTTTACGTGTTTTGAACACTTTACGATCTAAATAGCTCACTGGACTGTATTTTAGAATATCAAGCTTACCTGTATAGCGCTCAGAATTGACATCTTGACGCCACTCCCCATATACCTCAGTGCTTGTAGGTGTATCCTTGCTGCCTAAGAATCCTTGATAAGCATACTGATTACCAGGAATAATGGATTGACCAAACAGAGTTCCTTTATAGATTTCTAATTTGTCATTTGAAGATTCAATACTTTTAAAAACTAAAGGTTTTTGTATTTTTTGTGAGATATTATTCAACCAATCTTTTGAATTAGAAACGACATCTAATTTTTCAGGTGGTACTTGATTGATTAATAATACTCGTGCTAACTCTTCTGAAGTATTACTACCCGTAACAATTGGTTTCCCTCTCCACTGTGAGAGATAACCACTCGCATAACCTTCGCGCGTAGTAATTACGCTCATATCAGCAATTGCTTGATTATTGTTTAGGCTTGAGCCGTGAAACCCTGCGAAATTAGTATTTTGTCCAATAAAGAGTAAGTGATTGGCCTGATAAATACCCACACTTCTCATTCTTATGATCTGTTGTGCTACTTTTTCCGCATCATCAATTGATACCTTATCGACATCTAACCATGGTTTCAGGATCTGAACATAACTGCCATTTTTGAACTCATTTGCCGTTATATTTTGGCTGATCACTTGAAGCCCATCCAAATTGTCTTTTGACAGCACAACTTGCTGTATATCACCAGGCACATTACTGATTTGATCTACACCTAATGTTTGCAAAATTCGTGTAATTCCGACCATTGCGTTATAGGTAGGATCGGACATATTAAAATTTTCAATTGGCTTACCAGTTAGCCCTTGAGCCATATCTTGCACACCAATCTGAATATAAACATCGCTCATTTTCTTAGGCACAATTGAACCTAAATCGACCGTCCCTAACTCAATTTTTCGAGCACTGGCTTCACCCTGAATATAAAATGTAACTTTGTCTCCCACTTTGCATGAACCAATCGCAACATTAGGATCGAGTTCAGTTCGATAGTGATTCAATTTGTCAGTACTACAATCGAACTTTAGTCCCTCTACAGGATAGTCCAAGACAAATCCCAGACAATTAGCATCATTTGAGGTTAAACAACCATTAGAGGTTGTAACGGAACCACGGTTAGGATCTTCATTTATTTTAGCACTCTCTCCACCACATCCAGTCAATGCTAAAAAAAGCGTGGAAAACGTGAATGGGATAATATTAGACTTTTTCATTATAGTTCTCTTTTATTTGATGGCCTTGAGCTTTAGCTGACCAGTATTCACGAGTTTTTGATTTTGAATATCAATTGATTCGACTAAAGGGGTGAGTAATAAATATCGTGTTTGAGGTGGTTTTTTTAATATACCTTCGAGTGCAGAATAGGTCGTGACGTTGGCTTGAGTATTTGTACTTTTAAAACCAGTCGCTCCCTCTAAAATGCAACCTTGCTGATCCAAAAATACTGCAATCGGCCAATAAAAAGTTGGGTTATTTTGAGATGAAGCAAATGATTGAATTTGAATCTGATCAATTGATTCATCTAACTCCACCACCTCGTAAGCAAAACGTTCTTTCAATGGCGCAACTGGCCATAAACCAATTTCACTTTGAGCGCCCTTCAATCGCTTAGCTTTCTGAATTTTTTTATCTTGAAAACATGTATGTTCCAGAGATTCTGCAAGATCTTTTGCTTCAATACGCATGTACGTACTCGATAAAGCCATTGCTTCTTTCGCTGCAGGCTCTGTCGGCTGTAGGAACTGAGATAAAACGGCTTTGGCAATCCCTTTTTGACGCTCAATCGTTTCAAAACGAGCTGCACCTACACCCTGCGTATCAGGAACTACATAAAACCGTTTTCTTCCTTCCAGATTAAACTCATGATCCTCAAGATATTCATGATCAATGTATTCAACACCATCAATCAGAGTTACAGGACTTCCTGTTTCAACTTTCAGTAAACCACCTGCTTTTTTGCTATCTGAAATCTGCTCAACACGTTGAACTTTTTCTTTAGAATTTTGATCGTGTGTAGATTTATTTTTTGTTAATGACTGCTCATGTTTCGTATTGACTTTAGTCTGTGCAAGATCAATTTTCGTCATTTGATCTTGAGTCTTTATTTCAACACTCACTGTTGATTGTTCAACATTGTCATTTTGACTGCGCCCAACTGATTTGCTCGCTGTAGGAGCTTTAATACTCGGCTGAGCGATTTCAACCAGTATTTTTTTAGGCTCATCTGCTGGTTTTTTTTGAATGATTTTTGGCTGAACATTTTCTCTTTGAATTGATTTTCGATTTTTAATAGATTCGTTTTTTTGAGCACTAGATGCAGATCTTTCGATGACAATCGGTCTACCATCTGGACCTATAATTGTGTAAAAGTCTTGGGCATTCAATGTAGGACATATTAAAAAAGAACCTGCGCATAAGACATAACCGAGAGACTGGCTTACTCTTGTCTTTATTTGTTTAAATTGCTCAAGATTTAAGTCCATTACCATCTCGTTCTATAATTTATACCTAAAATCGTAACTTTGGTATTCGTCGATACATTTAAGCCAGCATATGGATTAAGTAATAAATTATCCACGGCGTCTAGATTGGCTAGGCTACTTGATCCCGCTGGAATTCTATCGCGGCTACGAAGGAACCCGACTGATAAATCAATATCTGTATCTTCATCAAAACGGTAACCAATACCCAATCCAAACAATTGTGCATTATTGATCGGTACCATTGTATTCCGCTTTCCATCTGGGATCGCACTTGTTCTAGGTTCATAACCAGCACGGAATTTCAAACGGTCATTGGCAGAATATTCAACGCCAACGCCCCAACTCCATGGAGATTGAAAACCTAGAGGCAGAGATAAAGATGAGTCTGTTACATCATTAGATAACAGTTTTGCAATTTTCAGAGCAGAAATTTGACGATCGAACTCAAATTTAAACTTATCCCAAGCCGCATAGTCAGTCCATCCCACATCGAAATTTACCTGTAAGTCCGGGAATACTTTGTACTTAATCCCTGCTTGGAAATGTGCTGGATATTCTAAATCCATAGACATTAGACCAGTTTCAATCGCAGGTACATAGTTCGGAAAACCAAGTATGGTTGCCAAAACTTGCCCCGTAGGTGAGGAGTTTAGTCCTTTGATTAATTCTCGGGATGCGTTTCCATTTTCTACAATATATTTACCCTTCAAGCGCATTTTAGCACCGCTTTGGTAAACCAGCCCCAAACCAAACTCTTCAGTGGGTTCCCACAAGACACCTAAGTTGTAGCTTGGTGATAAACTCTGCTCCATTTCAACATTGATTTTCCCGAAAGTTGAAAATGGATTCATGCCCTCATTGGTATTACATAAGCCGAATAACAAAATATTCGTGACAATATTGTCATTCCCTCCACGGAAAGGGGCACAGACAGACTCATCCACCATCCGAAGAAGACCAATCATTTCATTTGGAAAACGTAAATCTGTTTTCATGGCAATGGCTTGATAAGACATGCCCACTGAAGCACCAATTGAAAGTTCATCATTTACTTGATATGCAATCGATGGTGATAAATATGTAATACGCTCCATGGCAACTTGCTGCCCCATGAAGTTACCCGGATTACCATCTTCTGCACCGAAACCTGCAACCATTGGTGCATAAACTGCTGTAGCGAAAGTAAACTTAGATCCTGGTGGGTTGTAGGAGATCCCTCCAGTTGGAGCTGCTACTGGCCATCCTTCTCCTAAATCCACCATTTTTTTCAATATAGGAATATATAAGGATGCGTACTCGACATCACCTCTCACAGAATCCTTAAAATCAGTACAGAGGTTTGATGGATTATCAAGCGCATCATTACAGATTAATGGATCATCAGAATATCCAAAGACGTCATAACCTGATGGCGCGGAAAATTCACGCTGAATATCAAAATTAGCAACTAAGCCTTGAACGTCGGTTTGTAACCCTTTGAGTTTGGTTAAACCCGCAGGGTTAAAGTGAATTGCACTAATCCCGGGTGGATCTGCAGTGACAGCATTACCCATTGATAATGAGCGTACATCTACAGATAAATTCTGCCCAAGGTGTGCAAAGACTTGCGTACTACATCCACTCAGAACAATTGCTGTAACTAAAGGATGCAAACGGAATTGACTCATTTCCGAACTCCTTTAGCTTGCTTTTTTCTTACCGAAGCCAAGTATATCTAATGGGAACGATAGGCCGAGAGAAACATCTGGAGAGTCTTCAGTTAAACCGATACCTATCGTTCCATTGACAATCGTCTTCGGACTAACACGTACACCGAGTGCCACCGCAAACATAGAGCTGGTCTGAGTCACAGGCTCGTAATATTCACCTGTATCATATGTAAATTTGGTACCCATGTTCATCGATTGCTGATAAGACATGGTCAAGGAGACATCATAGTTAAATGAATATGCAAACCCGAACGAGAATCCAGCCGTAACACCGGGTTCAAAAGTATCTAAAACACGGTTACGCCCAGTTAAACCTTCACCTTGAGTATTTCCTCCCCCTCGGATTTGATTTAAGCCAGATTCTTTAAAACCATAATTTGTTGATACTGACGCAAACAATACAACTGGATCAATATATTTTCTTGTACTTGCACCAACACCAACTGAATAATACCCCTTACCTGTTGAGAGATCCGTCAAAGGATTAATTTCATAGGGGCTATCACCTGTTTTTGTCGATAGATTACCAAACAAAATAAGTGGCAAACGACCTTCTTTCAGTGGAAATGGCTCCCAACGCGCCCCTAAACTAATATCACCCAAACCAGCAGTGGTCGTATCTTTGACACTATCAGACTTTGCAACCAATGGAATTGAAGCGTTTAGCGTGATGTTATCTCTTAAACCATATTGCGCTGTGATGGTATTGGTAATCGTATGATTTGCATCTTCATCAATACGAAGTTGATACAACTGTCCTTCATCGATCGAAGCATTTATTTGTGAATCCCGATAGTACGAATAATCAAGATCATAGAACGTTGAAAACTCACCACGCTTAATCAGTGAATATTGTCGCTCATTAGAGGAAAAAACTTCCTGCAAGTTAGTCTCTTGCGTCGCATCACCTTCTTTTTGTTGGAGCGCATTTGCAGCCTGCCCTTCAACACCTGGCTTAAGAGAAGGTGTTGCATCAACATTTTCAGTAGATTCTGCCGTATAACTTGATTGTGCTTGTTCAAGCTGGGTCGCCGAACTATTTTCAGTATTATTTTGAGTATCTTGAGAAATATTCTCTTCTGATGGAGCTTCAACTGTTTCGGGTGCTGCATAGACGCCTGTGACAATCATTTGAATACTGATTGCGAGTAGCGTTCTTTTCGTCCATTGATTATTCATTTTACTTCCTACCACAATTCTTCATTATTTGGATTTTGTTTCAATTCAATTTAATTGCATTTAAATTACTTACGTTTATAGTAAAGCCGCATATATGTTGTAATGGGTTGATTATACGTTGGAGATTTGGGATCAAGATCTAATACTTTACGCATAGTTGAGGCTTTATCTGCGATTTTATTCATATAATCTGACGAAAATTGTGCATCAACTAAGGCGTAACGGTTAATTGTTGCATCATCGACATGTCTTAAATCTGTTTCTTGTAATGCCAATAGATCTTTCTGTTGAGATTCAGGAACGTTCACTAAAAATAAGGTATTGTTTTCCCAAATTTCTTTAAATCGTGCTTCATCAAAACTGATATTTCCTAATGCAGGGTCAGCAACATAAACCCTTCCATCTTTATATGCTTTGTATACAACAAAGTGCTTAAAACCTGCATAGTGAATTGGAACAATAGCAGGTTGTGTCTGTTTAATCAGGTCTTTGAATTCACCACGGTAACCCCCACTTTCATAACCTAAAGCAGTGACGAAGCGCTTCATATCCAATAATGAAAAGCTTCTACGCTCAATGATTCGATCATACTCGCCAAATCGCAACAATCCCTCCATGGTTTGTTGTTCTGTCAAATTTAGACCAGCGTGACCATTAAGAACTGTCGTCAACGCCGCAGAACCACAACTATAGTCATACGCTTGACGGACTATTCCTCTAAACTGATTTTCGATAGCCGGCTTGATAGCTACAGGTTCACGGTGATTTTTTGTATAAGATAGATGTCGTGAGTCTGCAATCTCACTGTAATAAACTGCTTCGCGTGGTTTTTCTTTAATTTCGAGAGCATGACTCGCAAAAAAATACATGATTGCAGAGCCTAAAGTAATTTCTATCATAATGTTAACTGTTCTAGTTCGGCGTACTTGCCTTTATGATTCTGTAGTTGGAGTTTGCACTCACATTTATTCTTATATTCAGAATACCTTTTTCATCCTAAAAATACAGTACTTTTACTTTTTAATTTCAAATTCGCAAAATTTAAAAAACGCGTGATCAACACGCGTTTTTTGTATAAAAACTTAGTGACCAGAAATTTTGATTGAAGTGCTACCCAAATTCAAACCTTGAACTTCGATTGAACCGATACTCTTATTAGCTTCACCTAAAGAAACTTTTTGGATGTAAGCATTCAATGGTGATTGAGCTGGGCTGATATATAATCCATCTTTTGTTACACCAATTTTGGCATCAGCATTCAGGTTTTTACTGCCTGAACTTGTAACTTTCAAGCCCTCGATTCCAATGCTACCACCACCCGATGTAGATGTATCATTAATAGTTAAGCTTGTAGATAAACCACCAGTGATTTCAGAATCAACGACAATCATAGCGCCTTGAGGTGCATTACCTAATTGAACGTTTGCTTTGGTTGCACCCAATGATAATGTTAAACCTGTAATAATTTGTTTTTCAGAACCTTCAACAACACCACGAACATTGTCATCAGAACTGTAAGTGCCAGAGCTTGCAACCCCAATAGAACCAACATTGATGTCTAAAGCACCAGTTTCAGCAAGAACATTAAGTACCGCTTGACCACCAACATCTGCGGCATCAACTTTCAACGTTGCTAAGTTTTGAGTATTTCCAGTACCCTTTGAAATCGTTAAACCGTTAACCGTGATTGCACCAGCACCAATTGTTGGATCAGCAGTGCCAGCTGTATTAATGGTCGTATCACCGAATGTCAAAGCGCTATTTGTAAAACCATCATTATCATGAATATATAACTTATCGATTTCGATACCAGCAGTTGTATCAATGGCAATAGTAATACCATCTTGACCAGTCGTTGCGCTGAGTGATGCATCATCCATTGCCTGCATCGCCATAGCATTCACGCTCACCGCCATTGAAGAAACTAAAGCCAATTTTGTGAATAATTTCATTATGTACTCTCCCAAGAGCATTTTTTTCATTTTTTTGACTGCTCTCCGTGTTTCTGAAGTTTTTATAATTTAACGACTGAAACTTCATCCTTGAGCAGTTCGCTTTGCAGTATTAAGTTAACCTTATGTTATCTTATGATCAATATCTGTTAAGAAAATTCGACCTATTCCCGATAAATGGCATAAGTGTGAACTAGTATTAAATGGGTGATGCAAATTTTCTAAAAAGAGTGTAACAAGTCACAAATGGTAAGTGCTTCATTTTTTAAACAAAACTTAAAAATTTCAGGACTAAGTAAAGCTGATTTTTTGCAAAAAATTGGTTCATTGACAGGATTGGTATATCTTGAAAATCAGGATTTACCGATTATCGGATTTTTGCCAAAAAAATATTGCGTTTATATAAACGGCGGATTCAGTCAATTTGTGCGTTGCTCTGATTTTAATTATCAGTATGAAAGCCAATTTTCTTCACTCAAAGATTTTGTTCAATGTAGCGAAAATTCACTTCCAGATTCTGCAAGCCATTATTTCAGAGGCGGTTACATTGGTTACTATGATTATAATTTTGCAGCAAATTTTCAAATCAACACCAAGGTAAAAAAACAACCACAATTGTTTTTTGGCTTGTATGAAAGCTATTTGATTTATGAAAATAATGATTGGGTTTTCTATAGCACTGAACATAATGCCGAGTGCCTTTATACACGATTATTAGACTGTTTTCAGCAATCTAGTCCATCATCATTTCAACTCAGTTCACCCATGCAAGCACGTTGGACTAAACAACAATATCGAACTGCATTTCAACGAGTACAAGATTACATTGTTGCTGGGGATTGTTACCAAATTAACCTAACTCAAGAATTTGTAGCACAAGCTGAAGGTGAGCTACTGAGTATAGTTAAACCTTTTTGGGCACTCACAAATGCTCCTTATGCTGCTTATCTTAAAATTGATAACCTTGAACTTTTGAGCTGTTCACCTGAGTTATTTATCGAGTTTAGACCCAATAAAAAAATGATCACTAAACCGATCAAAGGCACCATGCCACGCTTTAAAGATCCTCAAAAAGACCAAGAATCAAAACAAACACTCATCAACTCTGAGAAAGATAAAGCCGAAAATCTAATGATTGTTGACCTTCTCAGAAATGATTTAAGCATTTATGCAGAAACTGGCACTGTCAAGACACCAAAATTATTTAACATTGAAAGCTTTAATCAAGTCCACCACATGGTCAGTGAAATTGAAGCGACGTTAAAATCCGATGTTCATCAATTAGATGTTTTACACGCAGCGCTCCCCGGCGGTTCAATAACGGGGGCACCCAAAATTCGAGCGATGGAAATTATTGAAGAACTTGAAGAGTCCCCACGCGGTGCATACTGTGGCTCTATTGGTTATTTCAATTTTGATGGTACTGGTTCTTGGAATATTTTGATCCGAACAATTCAAAAATATCAGCAAGATGTGTCTATTTGGGCTGGTGGTGGTGTCACAATCAGTTCAGATTGCGATGCAGAATATCAAGAATGCTTTGATAAGGTTGAAGCCATGCTAAAACTGATGAATCAATGGTACGAATCATAAAAAAGCGACCTATCTGGTCGCTTTTTCAACAACAAAAATTTGCAGCACTCACACTTTTAAAATGTCATTCTTCAAGGTGTCTACTAAACGTTGATTTTGCTCATCTGTACCAATGGTGATACGCAAATACTGATTAATACGTGGTTTATTAAAATATCTCACGATAATGCCACGCTCTCGCAATTCATTTGCAAGCTGACCTGCATCTTTGCTAGGCAGTGTTGCAAATATAAAATTTGCGGCAGAAGGCAACACATCAAACCCTAAGGATTTCAGTTGCTCAACTAACTTTATACGACTAGCAATCACTTTGGCATTTTGCGCTTCGAAATAGGCTTGATCCTCGAAAGACGCCACTGCAGCGGCAATCGCAAAACGGTCCATTGGATATGAATTGAAGCTATTTTTTACCGCTTCTAACGCTGCAATTAAATGCGGCTGTGCAATCGCAAACCCGACCCGTAATCCCGCAAGCGAACGTGATTTCGAAGTTGTTTGACAGACCACCAAGTTGTCATATTTTTCTACGAGAGCCACTGCAGATTCAGCACCAAAGTCTACATATGCTTCATCAATCACAACCACTGAATTTGGGTTCGATTGAAGTACTTCCTCAATTGCAGACAAACCAAGTGCAATACTGGTAGGGGCATTTGGATTGGTGATAATGATGCCGCCATTTGGTTGCTTATAGTCATCCACAACAATTTCAAATTTTTCGTTTAAAGGCAAAATTTGAGTTTTCACACCAAAAAATTGGCTATAAACAGGATAGAAACTGTAGGTAATATCTGGATAAAGAATTGGCAAATCTTGAACAAAAAATGCCTTAAAAATATGAGCTAAAACCTCATCAGAACCATTACCAACAAACACGTGTCCCACTGGAACATGTTGCTGTTTCGCAATTGCTTGCTTTAATTCCGATGCGTCAGGGTCAGGATACAAACGTAAAACATCCGCGCCATTTGCTAAAACTTGTTGTACCGCTTCTACAACTTTTGGAGATGGTGGATACGGGTTCTCGTTGGTATTCAATTTTAAAAGATTTTGGATCTTGGGTTGTTCACCAGGCACATAAGGCTCTAGTTCACGTACTTCGGGACTCCAAAAACGCATTTGCTCTACTGTAATATTCATTTTTAAATTCTCTAAATTCCCCTCACTGACTAAGGAGGTTAGGGAGAGATTTTTTAATTACCTTCACCTAACCTCACTTGCATTTCGATTTCAAGCAATGCTTAAAAACAGATTTAGAGAGGAATATTCATTCTAAATTTATCGCTTAAATTACTGATAACGATATCGTGCTGAACGAGCGTGAGCATCTAAGTTTTCTTGCTGTGCAAGAATATCTGCTGTTTTCGCTAAGGTTTTCACGCCATCCTCTGAACACATGATTAAGCTTGAACGCTTTTGGAAATCATACACTCCGAGTGGTGATGAAAAACGTGCCGTACCCGAGGTTGGCAATACATGGTTCGGACCTGCACAGTAATCACCAATTGCTTCAGGCGTATAACGCCCCATGAAGATAGCACCTGCATGGCGAATACCTTCAGCCATTTCTTGTGCTTCATCTAAACATAGCATCAAGTGTTCAGGGGCAACTTGGTTGATCAATTCTGCACCTTCGGCACGGTCTTTAACTAAAACGAGCGCACCACGATTAGCAATAGAAGTTCGTGCGATTTCTGCTTTAGGAAGTGCTTTTAAGTGCTCTTCAATTGCAATCGCGACATCATGAAGCAGTTGCTCGTCTGGCGTAATAAATACAGCTTGAGCAACAGTATCATGCTCCGCTTGAGACAGAAGATCCATTGCAAGCCATTCTGCATTATTGTCCCCTTCAGCATACACTAAAATTTCTGAAGGACCTGCAATCATATCAATACCTACCTGACCAAATACGGCGCGTTTTGCTGCTGCAACAAAACGATTGCCAGGTCCAGTGATTTTGTCTACTGCTGGAATGGTTTCAGTACCATAGGCCAATGCTGCAACCGCTTGTGCACCACCAATCGTAAATACACGAGTGACACCTGCCAAATACGCAGCTGCCAACACCAATGGATTTAAATCACCATTTGGTGCAGGCACAACCATAATAATTTCAGGTACTCCTGCGACGTGAGCAGGAACAGCATTCATGAGTACTGATGATGGGTATGAAGCCAAACCACCTGGCACATAAATTCCAACACGGTCAAGCGGCGTCACTTTTTGACCTAAGGTGTTACCCAAAGCATCAACATAGGTCCAACCATCTTGTTTTTGTGCCTGATGGAATTCACGGACACGATTTGCAGCTAACTCTAAAGCTTCTCGAACTTCAATCGTTAAATGATCAAATGCAGCTTTAAGTTGCTCTTGTGTCAGTTCTAAATCTGAAAATTGATGCGCTGGATGTCGATCGAACTGCTGAGTAAGTTTAAGAACATGAGCATCACCATGTTGACGAACATCGGCAATGATTTGGTCTACTGTTTTTAAAAGTTCTGGGTCACTCACGGTTTCAAAAGCGAGCAAGTCAGCAAAGTCTTGCTTGAAGTTTTGATCTTGAGTCGATAAACGTCGCATCAATTTATCCACAATGAAATTAAAGGGAAGCTTTAGTTTACCTGTTTTCTGTTGATTTGTGGGCATCTTCATTCAACCAACTCGTATAGAGATCATTGAAAATAACTTTTGATTAAATTGAATTTTCTTTTCAGCTATATTCTTAAAATTATTCGTTTTTATTCGAGGGAATTTTAGATGAAAGAAATAGAAAAATATGTTGGATACTATTTAGGTGTTTATGTCGTTGTTTTAGCTATTTGTGGATTCTTTCAATACTTTTATTACTGTCAAGGTCAATCATTGATGTGTGCCGTTACTAAAACTGGAATCGTGGATATAGTAACTGTAACCGCTTATATACTGACGCCAATAGTTGCAATTATCGGATTCTTAAATTGGAAACTGCAGCATAACTCACTAATTCTTGCAGATGAAGCTAAAGAATTACTCATTGCAATTAATGATGATATTAGAATATTTACAGATATCTCATCCTTTTTTAGAACTATTAATCCTGATTTAAAAATTCAGGAAATATATAACTAAGATATTTCACATTTTTTAAGAGACTTATCCACTAACTCATCGAAAATACTTTCCAAATCAATGATACTCTATGAATTAAATGATGATCCTAATTTCTTTAAAATAAGAAATGATTATTCCTTTTTCTTAAACCAACTTGAAAGAACAATATTTAACTGCTTAAATCACAATTTATCAGCAGGTGAAATATTAGATATCCTTGATTCTTATAGAAATTTATTTATGAAAAATAATAAGATCTATAAACGTCAAGTTAGAAAATATATTCTAGCAGAATAAAAAAACCGCCCTTTCGGACGGTCTATCAAACATAAATTAAATTATGCTTTTTTAGCTGCTTCACGTTCATCCACCGCTTTTTCAAGCTGTGCAAGAATCGGATTAAGTAAGGCTTGCTTACGCTTAAAGCTCGCTTTGTTCACGATTAAACGAGAAGACACTTTGCAGATTTCTTCAAGAGGCTCTAAGCCATTCGCGCGAAGTGTATTACCTGTGTCCACGACGTCGACGATGTAATCACCCAAACCAACCAATGGTGCAAGCTCCATCGAACCGTAAAGTTTAATCACATCAACTTGCTCACCTAAGCTCGCATAGTATTGACGCGTCAAATTCACGTACTTGGTCGCGATCTTCAAACGACCTTTCGGACGCTCCATACCCACTTTGCCCGCTGTCATTAACTTACAGTTTGCAATTTTAAGATCTAATGGTTCATAGACATTTTGTGCACCATGTTCCATCAGTACATCTTTACCTGCAACACCAATATCAGCCGCACCATTTTCTACATACGTTGGTACATCAGATGCACGTAAAATTAAAATTCGAACATGTTTATGCGTCGTAGGAAAAATTAATTTACGCGATTTATCTGGGTCTTCTAAAAGATTAATCCCTGCTGTTTCTAGCAATGGCAATGTCTCTTTTAAAATACGACCTTTACTTAATGCTAAGGTTAAACCATGATCAAAATTGCCCATTACGTCAAAATTAGGATCATCGTTTCTCATATCGCTCATTAACTTACTCGCTCACTCGCTTAATTTGGGCACCTAAACCTTGTAATTTTGCTTCAACATCTTCATAACCGCGATCAATGTGATAAATACGGTCAATTAAAGTCTCTCCTTCAGCAGCTAAAGCAGCCAAAACTAAAGAAAATGAAGCACGCAAATCTGTTGCCATAACAGGTGCAGCTGAAAGTTTTTCAACTCCTGTTACAACTGCATCATTACCTTCAACCTGAATATTAGCGCCCATACGTGACAATTCAGGTACATGCATAAAACGGTTTTCAAAAATCGTTTCTGAAATTGTTGCAAACCCACGACCGATTGCATTGACCGCCATCAATTGTGCTTGCATATCTGTTGGAAAATCTGGATGAGGCAATGTACGGAAACTAACGGCCTTAGGACGCTTACCCATCATATCGAGTTCGATCCAATCATCACCGCGCGTAACTTCTGCACCCATTTCTTCAAATTTATCCAACACTGATTCCATCAGCAATGGATCTGTATGTGTCGTTTTAACTCGTCCGCCCGTAATAGCAGCAGCCGCTAAATAAGATCCTGTTTCAATACGGTCAGCAACAACTGAATATTCACAACCATGCAAACTTTCTACGCCAGTGACGATTAATGTATCCGTATCTAAACCTTCAATCTTCGCACCCATCTTAATGAGCATTTGTGCAAGATCAGTGATTTCAGGTTCACGAGCCGCATTACGGATGGTAGTAACACCTTCTGCTAAAACAGCAGCCATGAGGATGTTTTCTGTCCCACCCACAGTAACCATATCGAAAACAACTTCACCGCCTTTTAAGCGACCATCAACTTTTGCATTGACATAGCCTGCTTCGACTTCAATTTCCGCACCTAAAGCTTCTAATGCTTTTAAATGCTGGTCAACAGGACGTGAGCCAATAGCACAACCACCAGGTAAAGATACTTTTGCACTACCGTAGCGCGCCAGCAATGGGCCAAGCACCAAAATAGAAGCTCGCATAGTCTTTACGAGTTCATATGGTGCAAATTGATTATCAAGGGTTGAAGTATCAGCGACAACAGTGTCACCTTCATACTTCATGGTAATCCCAAGACCTGCAATTAATTTTACAAGCGTATGAACATCTTTAAGCTTGGGTACATTTCTGAGCGTAATTGGTGTTTCAGCAAGAATCATTGCTGCTAAAAGTGGCAATGCAGCATTTTTTGCACCAGAGATGCGAACTTCGCCTTCTAGTCTTTTACCACCAGTGATTAGAAATTTATCCATTTATTCCTTAAGCTCCGAAAAGACTAGCTTTGCGCCATTCTTCTTTTGTCATTGCGCGTATGGTTACAGCGTGAACTGCACCACTTTTAATATATTCGTTAAGAGGAGCATAAACTGCTTGTTGACGAGCAACTGTTCTTTTACCTTCAAACAGATCATCTACAATACGGAGGTCAAATTTCCCACTTTGTCCACTTACAGCAACATCAGCAGAAGGGAAAGCAGCTTTTAAGATTTCAGTGAGCTGTTCACTATTCATTGCAAAGACCTCTCATGGGACGATCGATTGTGTAAAAACGGATTATTTTACTATAACTCATTCAATGAATTCATCTGCTATACAATTTATCTATAAAAAAAAGAGGCAATATACCTCTTTTTTTATTTTCAGCTACATACCGTCATATAGGCAGCGGCTGAAAAGCCATTTGCATTTTACGATATCGCATTAACTGTCTTTTTATTTTCTCAGTCAATTTTTTAATTGATGCATACATATCATCGCCAGATGCCTGAGCAAAAAGTTCGACGCCTGGTAAACGCACGATTGCTTCAGCGATATGATTCGAACTTCCTTTTTTCGAACGCTTATCGACTTGGTGATCCTTTGTGAGTTTCACCTGCATACTATTGACCTGATCAAGGTGCTTAGTCATTTCGGCGAATTTACAACGAATATTCTCTTCTATTGCAGGAGTAATACTTAAATGATGTCCACGAATTGTTATTTGCATAATCCTATCCCTCTCCTTCTAAAGGATTTGATTGAGTTAAGCCATGTGATTGCATGACAGAACATTCAACATAGAATTATTCTGCAAATTTAAGTCATGAAATCATGCTGGCTAAACCTCGTGTAACTAAAAAAAAGAGATTCATTATTTCGTCATAATGAACCTCTAGAATAATCACACTTCAAATTTCAGATCAAGACTTTTCGATCGGATGATGCAGGAATATGTAACGATTCGCGATATTTTGCGACTGTACGACGTGCAACATCGATACCATCCTCATTTAACAACTTAGCTAAACTATTATCAGATAATGGTTTTCTTGGGTTCTCTTCAGCAATCAACTTTTTAATTTTTGCTCGGATCGCAGTTGAAGACGCTTCACCACCTGACGTTGTTCCAACATGGCTTGAGAAAAAATATTTAAGTTCAAACAACCCTCTCGGCGTAAGCAAATATTTATTGGTCGTTACACGAGATACTGTTGATTCATGTAACTCAACCTCCTCCGCCACATCTCTCAACACCAAAGGTTTCATTCCTTCAGCACCCAACTCTAAAAAATCTCGTTGATGCTGAACAATACATGTCGCTACTTTTAAAAGCGTTTTATGGCGCTCATCTACACTTTTAATAAAATTTTTAGCATCAAGCATTTGATTGCGTAAGTATTGATTATCTGCACTTTGATCAGCTCGACGAATCATATTTGCGTAATAAGGGTTGATACGTAATTTTGGCAAAATATCTGGATTTAAGTGCACATGCCAACTGTCATTTTTCTTTGCCACCACAACATCAGGCACCTGGTATTCAGATTCTTTATTTTCAAACATTAACCCTGGATAGGGTTGTAATGATTTTAAAAGTTGTATCGCTGCTTTTAGCTGTTCAAGTTTAAAACCTGTTTGCTTCAGTAATTTATTTAGGTCATTGGCAATCAATAATTCATAATGCTGCAATAACAATAACGCGTCATTACGGCATGGTAAGGTATTAGGCAAAACTTGAAGCTGAACATATAAGCATTCCACAAGATTGCGTGAACCAACGCCAATCGGCTCTAGTCTTTGAATATGTTTCAACACCACTAAAATTTCATCAATCTCAACATCTTCTTCAATATCCATCTGTGCGAGTAAAGTCAGCACTGCGTGGTGAATTTCTTCAACGCTCTCATCTAAAAAGCCTTTTTCATCCAAACCATCTACGATGCAATAAGCGATCAAAAGATCAGTTTGGGAGAAATTTAGAAGATTAACTTGCTGTAAAATATGATCTTTCAGTGTATTTTGAATTGATCGATTATCCTCACGTTCTTCATATTCTGGTAATTCCATTGATGATGATTGATGGGTATATACATCATCCCATTCCGTATCTACAGGTAAATCATTTGGCAAATGATCTGCATTTAATTCTCGAGTAAGATCACTAGCAGAATTTTCCTGATTCAAGTCCTCCAAACTTTGCATTGGAGAATCATCATCCACCTTTTCAAGTAAGGGGTTACTATCCAACTGCAATTGAACTTCTTGCTCCAACTCTAAGCTGGATAATTGTAAAAGTCGGATCGCTTGTTGGAGCTGGGGTGTCAAAGACAAAGAATTGGATACTTTTAGTCCTAACGCTAATTTCATAAATCATTACCCCCTAACATCGTTATTATTCATGCAATAATCATGCCTACAACTCTTATAACATAAGTTTCAAGTGTTAGGTTAATCAATTAGTCTTAATTGTTAATAAAAAATAGAGATAAAATACATTATAATTCAATCACTTTTTTTTAATTAATATTCAAAAAATATGAGCACTCAAGCTTAAATTAAAAAAATAATTTTTTAGCGTTATCTGCAGTTATGGTTGATTAAAAATAAACCACTTACTCATAATCAAGGTTTTATAAGCTCATGATTTATTTCGCGTTGATCAAAAAATCTAAATTCATTTGAATTTCGAGTATTTTTTATTCTTTACTTATTCTCATAGAAAGTATAAAAATAATTAATAGTTTATTTTGAATAGATTTCAACCAAATTTGAGAACTGTCAAAATTATAAGAACGATGCACTACAAGACATGGAGATTTCTTGATGAAAAGTCTATCTGGTAAAGTCCTTCTCAGCGCGTTAGGCTTCATCATCGCTGGCGGAACAATGAGTCAAGCCAATGCCACTGACACCATTGCGAAAATCAAAAAAAATGGAAAAGTGATCATCGGGTATCGTGAATCTTCTGATCCAATCTCATATATCGTGGGTGGTAAACCTATGGGATATGCCATCGATATCTGTAATAACGTAGCTAACGAATTAAAAAAAGACTTAAAACTCCCCAACTTAAAAGTTGAATATAAAGCGGTTACTTCTTCCACGCGAATTCCTGAAATGCTCGCTGGAAACATTGATGTGGAATGCGGGACGACAACCAACTCTGTCCAGCGACAACAGCAAGTCAACTTCTCTACAAATTACTTTGCCACTGAAGTACGTATGGCAGTCAAAGCTTCAGCGCCTTTCAAAGATTTAGGTGATTTAAATGGTAAAGCCGTTGCCACAACGCAAGGAACAACCTCGGATAAATATATTAAAATGGGTGCACGAGGAGAAAAAATAAAAGTTACCAATGTCTATGGTAAAGATCATGCTGATTCTTTTGCAATGGTCGCTTCGGGACGTGCAGCTGCATTTGTTATGGATGACAATATTCTTGCAGGGCTCATTGCCAAATCATCAAAACCTCAAGATTTTAAAATTGTAGGTCCAGTCCTTTCGTCAGAACCTTACGGAATTATGCTGCCTAAAGGGGATGCCAAGTTTAAAGCGATTGCAGATCGTGTGGTAACTGGAATGTGGAAAAATGGTCAAATGGATACCCTTTATAAAAAATGGTTCTTATCACCTATTCCACCACGCAATATCAATCTAAACATGCCTATGAGTAGCTCATTTAAAAAATTAAAAGCATCTCCGAATGATGCAGGGATTAAATAACAAAAATTATGAGGGCTTAAATAAAAACACTTAAGCCCTTTTTTCTCGTAACCATTGCAGGAAATTTCAATGGCTGTTGGTTCTTTAAATTGGACGTCATTTTGCTTGGCATCCAACGAATATGGCGTTGATAAAAAAGATTGGGCTGAATCTATCTGTAGTGCGATTGGAGGTTCAAGTTATTCAGCTGTTGCTGATGCACCGACCTGGTTACAAATACTTGGATCAGGTATTTGGACCATGATCTGGACTGCTGTCATTGCCTTTTTCATCGCATTTTTACTTGGTTCACTTATTGGCATTATGCGTACATTACCCAATAAGTTACTTTCATTCATTGGGACTTGTTATGTAGAGTTATTCAGAAATATACCCTTAATCGTTCAATTATTTTTCTGGGCATTCGTTTTTCCTCAACTCCTGCCATTAAGTATGAGTACTGGAAGTGGTGAAATGGTTCCTGGCGGATGGTGGCAAAATATTTTAAATAATAATCCAGCAATTATTGGTGTATTTGCACTGGGTCTATATACCGCTGCAAGGATTGCTGAGCAGGTTCGAGCAGGTATTAATACTGTTTCACAAGGTCAAAAAAATGCAGCTTATGCGATTGGTTTAAATTTAAACCAAAGTTATCGTTATGTCATTCTGCCAGTGGCTTATCGAATCGTTTGGCCAACACTGACATCAGAAGCAATGAATGTATTTAAAAATTCAGCCGTACTTTTTGCCTTAAGTGTTTTGAATTTTTTTGCATATACCAAAACAATGCGAGAAGAAACCTCTCAAGACGTGGTCATTTTAATTCTTTCAACACCTGTTTATCTCATCATCACTTATTCAATTAAATACCTGATGGCATGGATTGAGAAACGGATGGCTGTACCAGGTCTAGGTTCGGGAGGTAAATAAAATGGACTTTAGTGTTCTAACTCATCCCGATGTCGTTGCAAGTTTGATCGCTGGTTTTAAATTTACAGTTACAGTAACCATTCTTTCGATTATTGGTGGGATTCTTCTTGGTACACCAATCGCGATGATGCGTCTATCAAATAATAAAATTGCCAGTGGATTTGCAAAATTTTATGTCGACTTTTTTCGAGGTGTTCCCCTCATTCAAGTTATTTTTATCTTTTACTTTTTACTTCCTAAGTTTTTCGATTTCCAATATCACACCTATTGGGGACCTTTATTTTCAAGTGTAGTAACCTTCGCCATTTTTGAGGCTGCCTTTTTTTCAGAAATTGTCCGTTCTGGCATTCAATCAGTTTCTAAAGGACAAGTGAATGCAGGTTACGCCTTGGGGTTTAATTATCGCCAGACGATGTCATACGTAGTTTTACCCCAAGCTTTTAGAAATATGTTACCCGTGATATTGACGCAATCCATTGTTCTTTTTCAAGATGTGTCTTTGGTTTATGTCATCAGTGCACCAGATTTCTTAGGCAATGCAAATACTTTAGCTAATACCTATGGTTCGGAAACCAAAGCCGTTTTCTATCTAGTTGTTGCTGTCGTCTATTTTGTCATTTCATTTGCACTTTCACGACTAGTTAAACGCTTACATCAAAAAATAGCCATTATTCGATAAGGAGAATCAAAATGCCAATGATTGAAATTCAAGATGTATCCAAATGGTATGGAGATTTTCAGGTACTTAGCGAATGCTCAACCACTATCAACAAAGGTGAAGTTGTCGTTGTATGCGGTCCATCTGGCTCAGGTAAATCTACACTTATTAAGACAGTAAATGCTTTAGAACCTTTTCAACAAGGAAATATTATCGTTGATGGTACCGCTTTAAAAGACTCTAAAACGAATCTAGCAAAATTCAGATCTAGAGTAGGTATGGTATTTCAACATTTTGAACTTTTTCCTCATATAACTGTGTTAGATAACCTAACAATAGGACAAATCAAAGTACTTAATCGCTCAACTGAAGAAGCTAAAATAAAGGCCTTACAATATTTGGATCGAGTCGGTTTAACAGCACACAAAGATAAATTTCCAGGACAATTATCAGGTGGTCAACAACAACGTGTCGCGATTGCACGTGGTCTTTGTATGGACCCAGTCTGTATGCTTTTTGATGAACCCACTTCCGCATTAGATCCTGAAATGGTGGGTGAAGTGCTTGAAGTCATGAGCCAACTTGCAAAAGAAGGCATGACGATGATGTGTGTTACCCATGAAATGGGATTTGCAAAAAAAGTTTCAGATCGAGTGATATTTATGGATCAAGGCAAAATTCTAGAGGATTGCCCGACTGATGACTTCTTTAATAAGCCACTAGAGCGACATGAAAGGACAAAATATTTTTTAGATAAAATTTCAGCAGTACACTAAACATCAGAATGAATCCAAAAATTTCGCTATATCTACTCAAATTATTTTGAAATTCAATTTTTATATATAAAAAAACACCCCCTTGTATTGAAGGGGGTGTTTAGAATAATGAGCTGGCGATGACTTACTCTCACATGGGTAACCCCACACTACCATCAGCGCTAAGAGGTTTCACTTCTGAGTTCGGGAAGGGATCAGGTGGTTCACTCTTGCTATTGTCGCCAGCACAACTGTTGTGACTTTGCTTGGGTCTTATTCGCATGTATTGTTTGCGTGCCTTTGCTTGGTCAAAGAAGTTATTAACAGCTATTTGAGTTGCTTTAATTTGTGCAGTTTAGCGTTTTATCTAACTAAATCAAGTTATTTGTCATGATTTGAACCACAACACCAACTGTTTGGGTGTTGTATAGTCAAGCCTCACGAGTAATTAGTATTGGTCAGCTTCATACGTCACCGTACTTCCACATCCAACCTATCAACGTTGTAGTCTTCAACGGCTCTTTAGAGGACATAAAGTCCTTGGGAAATCTAATCTTGAGGTAGGCTTCCCGCTTAGATGCTTTCAGCGGTTATCCCTTCCGAACATAGCTACCCGGCGATGCGACTGGCGTCACAACCGGTACACCAGAGGTTCGTCCACTCTGGTCCTCTCGTACTAGGAGCAGATCCTCTCAAATTTCCAACGCCCACGGTAGATAGGGACCGAACTGTCTCACGACGTTCTAAACCCAGCTCGCGTACCTCTTTAAATGGCGAACAGCCATACCCTTGGGACCTGCTTCAGCCCCAGGATGAGATGAGCCGACATCGAGGTGCCAAACACCGCCGTCGATATGAACTCTTGGGCGGTATCAGCCTGTTATCCCCAGAGTACCTTTTATCCGTTGAGCGATGGCCCTTCCATACAGAACCACCGGATCACTAAGACCTACTTTCGTACCTGCTCGACTTGTGGGTCTCGCAGTTAAGCGCGCTTTTGCCTTTATACTCTACGCGTGATTTCCGACCACGCTGAGCGCACCTTCGTACTCCTCCGTTACTCTTTAGGAGGAGACCGCCCCAGTCAAACTACCCACCAGACATGGTCCTCGCTCCAGATAATGGAGCAGAGTTAGAACCTCAATATTACCAGGGTGGTATTTCAAGGACGGCTCCATAGAAACTGGCGTTTCTACTTCAAAGCCTCCCACCTATCCTACACAAGTAAGATCAAAGTTCAATGTCAAGCTGCAGTAAAGGTTCACGGGGTCTTTCCGTCTAGCCGCGGGTACACCGCATCTTCACGGCGAATTCGATTTCACTGAGCCTCTGCTGGAGACAGCGCCGCCATCATTATGCCATTCGTGCAGGTCGGAACTTACCCGACAAGGAATTTCGCTACCTTAGGACCGTTATAGTTACGGCCGCCGTTTACTGGGGCTTCGATCAAGAGCTTCGCTTACGCTAACCCCATCAATTAACCTTCCAGCACCGGGCAGGCATCACACCCTATACGTCCACTTTCGTGTTTGCAGAGTGCTATGTTTTTAATAAACAGTTGCAGCGGCCTGGTTTCTGAGGCTGCCAGTAGCTCAAGGAGCAAGTCCTATCACCGCCGGCAGCGTACCTTCTCCCGAAGTTACGGTACCATTTTGCCTAGTTCCTTCAGCAGAGTTCTCTCAAGCGCTTTGGTCTACTCGACCTGACCACCTGTGTCGGTTTCGGGTACGATTCCTGTGTAACTGAAGCTTAGAGACTTTTCCTGGAAGTATGGTATCAGCCACTTCGCTAGTAAACTAGCTTGCTATCGATTCTCAGCATAGAGTACCCCGGATTTGCCTAAGATACATGCCTACAATCTTCCACCTGGACAACCAACGCCAGGCTGACTTAACCTTCTCCGTCCTCTCATCGCATTACACAGAAGTATTGGAATATTAACCAATTTCCCATCGACTACGCCTCTCGGCCTCGCCTTAGGGGTCGACTCACCCAGCCCCGATTAACGTTGGACTGGAACCCTTGGTCTTTCAGCGAACGGGTTTTTCACCCGTTTTATCGTTACTCACGTCAGCATTCGCACTTCTGATACCTCCAGCAGACTTCTCAATCCACCTTCATCGGCTTACAGAACGCTCCCCTACCACTTGCAATAAATTGCAAATCCGCAGCTTCGGTACATAGTTTTAGCCCCGTTACATCTTCCGCGCAGGCCGACTCGACTAGTGAGCTATTACGCTTTCTTTAAAGGGTGGCTGCTTCTAAGCCAACCTCCTAGCTGTCTATGCCTTCCCACATCGTTTCCCACTTAACTATGATTTAGGGACCTTAGCTGGCGGTCTGGATTGTTTTCCTCTTGACTACGGACGTTAGCACCCGCAGTCTGTCTCCCGGATAGTACTCATTGGTATTCGGAGTTTGCATCGGTTTGGTAAGTCGGGATGACCCCCTAGCCGAAACAGTGCTCTACCCCCAATGGTATTCGTCCGAGGCGCTACCTAAATAGCTTTCGGGGAGAACCAGCTATCACCAGGCTTGATTAGCCTTTCACCCCTATCCACAAGTCATCCCCTGGCTTTTCAACGACAGTGGGTTCGGTCCTCCAGTAAGTGTTACCTCACCTTCAACCTGCTCATGGATAGATCGCCTGGTTTCGGGTCTACACCCAGCAACTAAACGCCCTATTAAGACTCGATTTCTCTACGGCTCCCCTATTCGGTTAACCTTGCTACTGAATGTAAGTCGCTGACCCATTATACAAAAGGTACGCAGTCACCACACGAAGTGGCTCCCACTGCTTGTATGCATGCGGTTTCAGGATCTATTTCACTCCCCTCACAGGGGTTCTTTTCGCCTTTCCCTCACGGTACTGGTTCACTATCGGTCAGTCAGGAGTATTTAGCCTTGGAGGATGGTCCCCCCATATTCAGACAAGGTTTCACGTGCCCCGCCCTACTCGACATCATCATGTAAGCCCTTTCGTGTACAGGACTATCACCTACTATGGTTGCACTTCCCAGAGCATTCCACTAAAGCTTACATAACTTAATGGGCTTTTCCCCTTTCGCTCGCCGCTACTGAGGGAATCTCAATTGATTTCTTTTCCTACGGGTACTGAGATGTTTCACTTCCCCGCGTTTGCCTTGCAACACTATGTATTCATGTTGCAATACCTATCTTATGATAGGTGGGTTCCCCCATTCAGAAATCTCCGGATCACAGGATATTTGCCGCCTCCCCGGAGCTTTTCGCAGGCTATCACGTCTTTCATCGCCTCTGACTGCCAAGGCATCCACCACATGCACTTAATTACTTGACTATACAACCCCAAACAGTCGTTCGACCCTACAAGTAGATCGTTCAACATTACAGTTTGAAGTACTGTGTATCTAAACACTGTACAGCTTCAATTCAAATTCATATACCAAAACGCTTGATTCAGTTAATTTCGCTAGTTCTCATTTCAATCACTTCAACTTAATAACTTACGTTATCTCGTTTCCGCTCTTTCTATGAGTATGAACAAATTATTTCAACTCAAATATATGCTGTTAATGATTCACTACGTCTTCGTCAGATCGCAGTCAACTGTGATAAATCACAGAGCTTAATAATCAAGGCGTGCAGTATACACAGCTTTATTACTAAGCTCTATAAGCTATCAACTCGTTTGCTTACTACGTATTCGAATGAATACGTGGTGGAGACTAGGAGAGTCGAACTCCTGACCTCCTGCGTGCAAAGCAGGCGCTCTACCAACTAAGCTAAGTCCCCAGCTTATCATTTAGATCAATGTATCGTATGAGTATGTCATGGTGGGTCTGACAAGACTTGAACTTGTGACCCCACGCTTATCAAGCGTGTGCTCTAACCAACTGAGCTACAGACCCTCAGATACATCGTCATGAAGAACAACTTGTTGTGGATTCTTACCAATCGTCAATCTTTCGTTAAGGAGGTGATCCAGCCGCAGGTTCCCCTACGGCTACCTTGTTACGACTTCACCCCAGTCATCGGCCACACCGTGGTAAGCGTCCTCCTTGCGGTTAGACTACCTACTTCTGGTGCAACAAACTCCCATGGTGTGACGGGCGGTGTGTACAAGGCCCGGGAACGTATTCACCGCGGCATTCTGATCCGCGATTACTAGCGATTCCGACTTCATGGAGTCGAGTTGCAGACTCCAATCCGGACTACGATCGGCTTTTTGAGATTAGCATCCTATCGCTAGGTAGCAACCCTTTGTACCGACCATTGTAGCACGTGTGTAGCCCTGGTCGTAAGGGCCATGATGACTTGACGTCGTCCCCGCCTTCCTCCAGTTTGTCACTGGCAGTATCCTTAAAGTTCCCGGCTTAACCCGCTGGCAAATAAGGAAAAGGGTTGCGCTCGTTGCGGGACTTAACCCAACATCTCACGACACGAGCTGACGACAGCCATGCAGCACCTGTATGTAAGTTCCCGAAGGCACCAATCCATCTCTGGAAAGTTCTTACTATGTCAAGACCAGGTAAGGTTCTTCGCGTTGCATCGAATTAAACCACATGCTCCACCGCTTGTGCGGGCCCCCGTCAATTCATTTGAGTTTTAGTCTTGCGACCGTACTCCCCAGGCGGTCTACTTATCGCGTTAGCTGCGCCACTAAAGCCTCAAAGGCCCCAACGGCTAGTAGACATCGTTTACGGCATGGACTACCAGGGTATCTAATCCTGTTTGCTCCCCATGCTTTCGTACCTCAGCGTCAGTATTAGGCCAGATGGCTGCCTTCGCCATCGGTATTCCTCCAGATCTCTACGCATTTCACCGCTACACCTGGAATTCTACCATCCTCTCCCATACTCTAGCTTCCCAGTATCGAATGCAATTCCCAAGTTAAGCTCGGGGATTTCACATCCGACTTAAAAAGCCGCCTACGCACGCTTTACGCCCAGTAAATCCGATTAACGCTCGCACCCTCTGTATTACCGCGGCTGCTGGCACAGAGTTAGCCGGTGCTTATTCTGCGAGTAACGTCCACTATCCAAGAGTATTAATCTTAGTAGCCTCCTCCTCGCTTAAAGTGCTTTACAACCAAAAGGCCTTCTTCACACACGCGGCATGGCTGGATCAGGCTTCCGCCCATTGTCCAATATTCCCCACTGCTGCCTCCCGTAGGAGTCTGGGCCGTGTCTCAGTCCCAGTGTGGCGGATCATCCTCTCAGACCCGCTACAGATCGTCGCCTTGGTAGGCCTTTACCCCACCAACTAGCTAATCCGACTTAGGCTCATCTATTAGCGCAAGGCCCGAAGGTCCCCTGCTTTCTCCCGTAGGACGTATGCGGTATTAGCATCCCTTTCGAGATGTTGTCCCCCACTAATAGGCAGATTCCTAAGCATTACTCACCCGTCCGCCGCTAGGTCCAGTAGCAAGCTACCTTCCCCCGCTCGACTTGCATGTGTTAAGCCTGCCGCCAGCGTTCAATCTGAGCCATGATCAAACTCTTCAGTTTAAAATCAATAGTACCTAAAGGGTACCAATCTTGGCTCATCAATTACTGACAAAAAATTTGCTCAAATAAACTTCGAGAAATTTCTACCAATTATTAATGATAATATATATCGATCAATCAACCAGTAAAAATCCACACAAGTTGTTCTTCATAATCTCTTAATGATCTTCTTAATGCTTCGTCAGCATCAAGCTAGGTCGGCTATATTACCCTTTCTTTTCAGAAAGTCAACTAGCAATGTTAATTTATTTTCTAACTTATTCCCAAAACTTAGATCCAACCTATTAGGCTAAATCCTTGTTTTTCAACAAGTTTTAATCAGCATCACCGCCGATGGATGTGCATTCTACAGGATTTCATATCCAATGCAACCTCTTTTTTCAATATTTTAGTATTTTTTTAAATTATGAGTGTTGAGTGGGCATTTAATAGTCAAATTCACATCATTCAGTATGATATTGATAAAAAATCGAACACTTTAACTTTATTAAAATTAGATTAGAATAGTCACTATTATTTAACTGACTAGAACTATGTTACTAAATGGCTATATTTAAAATCAAAAAAGCCGTATTGATCTCCCTACTGCTTTTGATGTGCAGCTTTAGCCATGCCAATTCCAACCAGAACATTTATCAAATGACTCTATCTATTTTGAGCTATGCCAAAATTTCATCTCCACAACCAGATTTATGTCTAATTGATAACACTGTGGCATTAGCAGAGTTTAATCAAACTATTCAAAAGCAAAATTCAAATATCAAAGCACAAAATATTCATGATTATGAATTAAACAAGACCAATTGTGATGTTATATTTTTCTCTAAATCTTCTCCAACAGTCGAACAAAAACTCATCCGAGAATCACTAAATAAGTCAATTCTCTCGTTTTCAACAAATAATGAAGATTGCGAGGTTGGAAGTGTTTTCTGTCTCTATAGCAATAAAGCAGGTATTACAAAATTTAAAGTCAATTTAGACAGTCTTGCAAAAACCAAAATCCACGTTGATCCTCGTGTATTACTTCTTGCACAGAAATGGAGTAATTCAGATGATTGATAAATTTTTTGGATTAACTTCACTCCAATCACTATTTAGAAGATCACAATTTTTAATTTTTGCGATTACTTTTTTGATCTGCACTTTAATTTTTGCAACGATTTCAATTTTTACGGTGAAATCATACGCCAATCAAAACTTAACCTTAGTGAGTCGCACAATTGCGGAACGCATTCAACCTGCTCTTGTTTTCCAAGATAAATACACTTTAGACAATATTTTACACGAGTACACACAACAACATTCAATTCGCCTTATCCAAGTATTGGATAGCAGTAAAGTTAAAATAACTGAAAGCAGTAAACTGATCGATCGCCATTCAGAACTTCAAACTTGGTTTGATGGATTATTTTTTTCTAAGCCGATTCAAATTGAAGTTACTCACAATGGACAATTGGTCGGTGAGCTTCATCTATTCGGCAGTTCTCAAGATATCATTTTATTCATTATCAAGATTTGCTTAGCCTTGATTTTAGGTATGCTTTTTATGATTTTCGCCTTATGGTGGTCGGTTAATGCAACCTATCGTCATATTATGAATTCTATATCACCAATTATTCATACAGCACAATTAGTGAGTCAACAAAAAGCATATAATCTCCGCTTTCCAAAAAATGATATTCAAGAATTTCATCATCTAAACTCAGTATTTAATCAACTATTAGAAGAAATTCAATCTTGGCACAATCAGTTACAGTCTGAAAATACTCAGCTTAATTATCAAGTACAACATGATGAATTAACACAATTACCAAACCGACATTACTTTTATAAAGTTTTGTGTAGCCTTTTCGATCAGCCTGATAAACGTGAAAATACTGTTTTGATTTTTATAGATAACAATAAATTTAAGTCTATTAACGATCAATATGGTCATTTAGTGGGGGATGAAGTGTTGAAAGAAATGGCAAAACGATTAAAACAAAACACACGTCAAAATGATTTTGTCGCAAGATTAAGCGGGGATGAATTTGCAATTATCCTAAGTCCTGTCAGTCAGGTTGATCACTTAATTTCGATTGCCGAAAATCTTATAAAATGTTCTGATGAGCCCTTAAAATATAACGGACAATCAATCCATTTTAGTTTTAGTCTTGGTATTGCTTTGGCTAAAGAAGCTCATACCCCTGAGGACTTAATTTCTCAAGCAGACCAAGCGATGTACAAAGCGAAGAATCTAAAACATCATTGGCACATATTTCAACAATAGAATTTTTACTGAGGATTAATACCTATGCTCAATCGTAGTTTCAAACTTTTTATCATGAGCATTCTTTGTATAGGATTAAGTGCATGCTTGGGTATGGGATCTTTAAGCTATAAACAAGTAAAAATGTTAAAACAACAAGGTTTCGTCCTCACAGAGGAAGGCTGGAGTTTAGGACTCCCCGAACGACTTCTTTTCGATTTCGATCAGGCTGAAATCTCTCAAAAAAATCGTGAACAGATTCAACATCTCGCAGCACAACTACAAAAATACAATTTAAAGAAAGTCCGTATCGTCGGTCATACCGATCTTATTGGCAATCCAGATTATAATTTTAAACTTTCTGAAAGCCGTGCCCGAAGCGTAAGCACTATTTTTATCGAAGAGGGTTTTAAACCTGCTCATATCCAAACCATTGGTCGCGGTTCAACCCAACCTATTAATACTGCAAATACTGACGCTGCCCATGCAGAAAATAGACGCGTTGCTGTTATTATCGTGCCTTAAACACTCAACAAAAAAAGATCCTAATAGGATCTTTTTTTAACAGCAAAAATCAGATATAAAAAAACCGCTTAACGCGGTATATTTTATCTGACCATTTATAATGAAATAAATGGTCGGAGCAGTAGGATTCGAACCTACGACCCCCTGGTCCCAAACCAGGTGCACTACCAGGCTGTGCTATACTCCGATTACATCGGTTTGTGTTGGGGTGAATGACGGGATTCGAACCCGCGACAACCGGAATCACAATCCGGGGCTCTACCAACTGAGCTACATCCACCATCACAAAATTTGGTTCTATAAAATCAAGCGACCAATGGCGCGCCTGACAGGATTCGAACCTGTGACCATCCGCTTAGAAGGCGGATGCTCTATCCAACTGAGCTACAGGCGCATTACCCATGATTGCGAGATCATTGGAAAACCTTTGCCTTGAAGAATTGGTCGGAGCAGTAGGATTCGAACCTACGACCCCCTGGTCCCAAACCAGGTGCACTACCAGGCTGTGCTATACTCCGATTCATCTCAGCTTTTGTACCGTTCAACTTATCGTTTGATGTATCGTTCGGTACGGTGTGCATTCTAGGCGTGACGCTGGATAACGTCAACACCTATCTTCAAAAAAAATCAAAAAAACACTTCAAATGTATATTTATCAAGCATTTTGACTAATATTAACGCTTTAATGACGCACTAAAGTTTAACATTCGATCTAATGGTAATTTAGCACGCTCTGCTAAAGCGGGATCAACATGGACTTCTTGATCACCATGTCGTAAAACATGTAAAATGCCATCCAATTCATTCATTGCCATCCATGGACAGTGTGCACAAGAACGACAAGTCGCTCCCTCACCTGCCGTAGGAGCCTCAATCAAAGTCTTATTCGGCACCATTTGCTGCATCTTATAAAAAATACCGCGATCGGTCGCAACAATCATTGTTTCATGCGGTAGTTCTTTTGCAGCTTTAATCAATTGTGAGGTACTTCCTACTGCGTCAGCAACATCAATTACCGATTCTGGTGATTCAGGATGGACTAAAACTGCAGCATCAGGATAGATGGCTTTCATCTGAGCGATGCCACGTGCTCTAAATTCTTCATGTACGATACAAGAACCATCCCAGAGCAACATATCCGCTCCAGTTTTCTTTTGAATGTAACGTCCTAAATGCTGATCAGGTGCCCAAATAATTTTTTCACCTAAACTATCTAAATGCTCAACAATTTCGACAGCACAACTTGATGTTACCACCCAATCTGCACGTGCTTTTACCGCAGCTGAGGTATTTGCATAAACCACAACAGTATGATCAGGATGAGCATCACAGAACTTGGTAAACTCATCTACAGGACAACCTAGATCGAGTGAACAAGTTGCCTCTAAAGTAGGCATTAAAATGGTTTTGTTAGGTGATAAAATTTTAGAAGTTTCACCCATAAACTTCACACCAGCCACAACGAGTGTTGTCGCATCATGATCACGTCCAAAACGTGCCATTTCAAGTGAATCTGAAACACAACCACCAGTAAGTTCCGCAAGCTCCTGTACGACCGGATCACAATAATAATGAGCAACCAATACCGCATTACGCTTTTCCAATTCAGCCTGGATCTCAGCAAATTTTTGCTGCTTTAACTCTGGTGTTAAATCTTGATTGTTAGATTCACCAATCAGGTCTAAATGAGCTTGAACAATTGCTTTCGCATCATTTGCAATTAAATTGGTTGCATCATTCATTATTTGCATCTCTATCCATAGCGCTTATCAATATAAGCAATTACACACCGATTGGATTTGACCAATCATTAAAATTTGATAAATAAAAAGCCTCAACAGGGAGGCTTAATTTATTTAAGAACGATAATCTGCGTTGATCTTGACATAATCATATGACAAATCACAGGTGTAAACCGTATCTTTGGCAGAACCACGGCCCAAATCAACGCGAATAGTAATTTCTGATTGATTCATCACTTTAGCACCAGCCTCTTCTGTGTAATCTGCCGCTGCACCACCATCTTTACAGATCTGGACATCATCTAACCATACTTGGATTTTGTCGACATTTAAATCTTGGACACCAGCATAACCAATTGCAGCCAAGATACGCCCCCAGTTAGGGTCAGAAGCAAAGAACGCTGTTTTTACCAAAGGTGAATGTGCAATGCTATAAGCGGTATCACAACACTCTTGCGTATTTGCACCACCTTCAACTGAAACAGTTATAAATTTGGTTGCACCCTCACCATCTCGAACGATTAACTGAGCCAAGCGCTTCATGACACGTGTAAGTACATCTAAAACAATAGAATAACGAGCATCTTCTTCAGATGTAATTTCAGCACCACCTGCTTGACCAGTTGCTGCAAAAATACAAGAGTCATTAGTAGATGTATCACCATCAATTGTGATGCGATTAAATGATTGTTCAACCGTGGTTTTTAATAGTTTTTGAACCAATTCACGAGCAATAGGCGCATCTGTCGCTACGAAGGACAACATCGTTGCCATATTAGGACGGATCATTCCTGCACCTTTTGAAATACCCGTCATTGTATAAACAACCCCGTCAATTTCAAATTGTTCAGAAGCGCCCTTAGGCAAAGTATCGGTCGTCATAATACCTGATGCTGCCTGAGGCCATACATCATCTTCAAGACTCTCAAATGCTGGTTTTAACCCAGCAATCAAACGCTCCATGGGTAACTGTTCACCAATTACGCCTGTTGAGAATGGCAAAACCTCGTTCTCATTTACACCAGCAATTTTGGCAAATTCAGCACAAGTGTCCTTTGCATTTTTCATACCTTTAGGACCAGTACCTGCATTCGCATTGCCTGTATTAATTACAAGGTAACGTGGATTTGTTTGAGACAAATGCAGTTTTGAAATATGTACTGGCGCTGCACAAAAAGCATTTTGGGTAAATACACCTGCAACTTGAGTGCCTTGTGCAAATTCAAATACAACCAAGTCACGTCGATTTGGGTAACGTACATACGCTTCTGCTGAGCCAATTCTTACACCCTTTACCACATGCATTTGTGGCATTGATACGTCACCCACCGCCATTTTTGATTGTCCGAATTAAAAAAAATGATGGCTAAGCTTATTAGAAATTAGAAAAAAAATCGAGTGAATAAGGCATTAGGGTTGATTGAAATGAATGATTTGAAATAAATCTCGATCCCTAAAAACAATAAAGCCAGTCAAAGACTGGCTTTTGTACGAAATTCTAAAATTAATTAGATACAGTTTGTTCCAATAAGGCTTGTTTTGCTTTTTCTTGACTTGAACTTGATAGAGCTGGATTTGATGCAACAATACGATTTGCTGTAGCTGGAGTTGCTGGTGCTATTGCAGCCGTTTGAAGAATGATTGGTCGACCAGCTGTATTACCAAGTGTGTAACGAATACCAGTGCGTGGACTTATCACCGTTGTGGAGTCATTTTTAACTTCAGTTTGTGCTTGAGTAACACCCGCAGCTGCTTGAACTTTCGCTAGAGGTACAGTTTTCGTATCAGCATTGGCAAATGCAAAAGTTGGTAAAGCAAAAACTGCAAATAAAGCCGGTTTTAGTATTTTTTTCATTGTCGCTACCATATATTAAATCATGCAAAATTAAATAGCATTAACTGAGAAAATTGGCAATGCTTATTCACATGAACTGACCAAGCACTATAATAAAATAAAAAAAGCAGAACCTAAGTTCTGCTTCATGAAATTTAGATTTTACCGTGACACTGCTTGTATTTTAAACCAGAACCACATGGACAAGGTGCATTACGGCTTTGAGGTGGCGTAATCTCAACTTCATTCTGATCCAATTCTTGAGTATTAACTGTTTGCTCACCTGTTAAACCATCAACTTCAGCATGAGAAAGTGAAAGTTGCATCGCTTCAGCTTGAGCTTGCTGCTGTGCTTCCATTTCTGCCAGCTCTTCAGGCGTTGGTAAACGTACTAATGAAAGATCTGTCACAACATCAGACTTAATGACAGCTAACATATTTACAAACAGATTGAATGCTTCTTTCTTATATTCCTGCTCAGGATTCTTTTGCGCATAACCGCGTAAATGAATACCTTGACGTAAATAATCCATCGCTGCTAAATGATCTTTCCAGTGGCGATCTAAAGAACTTAACATAAAGTTTCGTTCTAACACTGCTGCAGATTCAGCACCCATTTGTTCACGACGCGCACGATAGCGTTGTAAAACCTCATCAGTAATACGACGTGCTAATGCTTCTTCATCTAATCGACGATCTTGATCCAACCATTGCTGCACAGGAAGATCAATATTAAAGTCTGAGCGTAATGCAGATTCAAGACCTGGGACATCCCACTGATCATGAATTGATTCAGGTGGGATATACGTTTCAATCACCCCTTTCATCACTTCTTCATGCATTGACTCGATGTATTCTTGCAATGTACTTTCTGCCAGAATTTCATCACGCTGTGAGTATATAATTTTACGTTGTTCGTTATTTACATCATCATACTTCAACAGGTTCTTACGAATATCGAAGTTACGTGCTTCAACCTTACGTTGGGCGTTTTCAATCGAACGAGACACCATTTTATGTTCAATGGCTTCATTTTCTTGCAGACCCATTGCACGCATCATTGCGACGACACGATCACCCGCAAAGATACGCATCAAATCATCTTCTAACGATAAGAAGAAACGCGAAACACCTGGATCACCTTGACGACCTGAACGACCACGTAATTGGTTATCAATACGACGAGATTCATGACGTTCAGAACCAATAATATGTAAACCACCAGAATTCAGCACCAGTTGGTTATTTTGTTCCCATTCTGCTTTTAAACGTGCTTCATCTTCAGGAGTTGGATTTTCAATTTTCGCCAGTTTCGCTTTCCAGTTACCACCGAGCAAGATATCCGTACCACGCCCTGCCATGTTGGTCGCAATAGTCACGGCACGTGGAGAGCCGGCTTGTGCAATAATATCCGCTTCACGCTCATGCTGTTTGGCATTCAGTACTTCGTGTGCGATACCCGCTTCTTTCAGTTTATCCGATAAGATTTCAGAAGCTTCAATTGTTGCCGTACCAATCAAAATCGGTGCAACACCAGCTTCATGAATTTTCTTAATTTCTTCAATAATCGCATTGTATTTACCATTACGATTCAAATAAATTAAGTCATTCAGATCTTTACGAATCATTGGACGATGGGTTGGAATCAACACCACATCTAAGCCATAAATTTCTTTCATTTCAGCAGCTTCAGTATCTGCTGTACCTGTCATACCTGAAAGTTTACGGTATAAACGGAAATAGTTTTGGAATGTGGTCGTTGCAAGCGTTTGGTTTTCAGGTTGAATTTCTAAACCTTCTTTCGCTTCTACCGCTTGATGTAAACCTTCAGACCAACGACGACCAGGCATCGTACGACCTGTATTTTCGTCGACAATAATCACTTCACCGTCATGGACAATATAATGCACGTTACGTTGATACAAGTAATGTGCGCGAATAGAAGCTGTCACATGATGAACAAGATTTAAGTTGGCTGCAGAATATAGACTCTCACCTTCTGCCAATAATCCCATCGCAATAAGTTCACTTTCAATGGCTTCAAAACCAGCTTCTGTGATTTCGACTGAACGTTGCTTTTCATCGATCCAGAAGTGCCCACCATCTGCAACTTTTTCTTCTTTTTGAGCATGTAACTTTGGCGGAATCGCATTCATTGCCGCGTAAAGTTGTGAGGAATCTTCGCTTTGACCCGAAATAATAAGTGGAGTACGTGCTTCGTCAATTAAGATTGAGTCAACCTCATCGATAATCGCATAGGCAAGACCACGTTGTTTTTTCTCGGCTAACGAGAACACCATATTGTCACGAAGATAATCGAAACCAAATTCGTTGTTTGTACCGTAGGTAATGTCTGCTCGATAAGCTTCTGCTTTTTCGACAGGATTCTGCATGGAGTAGATCACCCCAACAGATAATCCCAAAAATTCATAAAGTGGACGGTTTAACTCAGCATCACGTTGCGCCAGATAATCATTGACAGTAATAACGTGAACACCTTGTTCACTAATTGCATTTAAATATACAGCCAAAGTACCCATTAGGGTTTTACCTTCACCTGTACGCATTTCTGCAATTTTACCTTCATGTAGGGTAATACCACCAATCAACTGTACGTCATAATGACGCATACCCATAATACGCTTACCAGCTTCACGACATACTGCGAAAGCTTCTGGTAACAAGCGATCAAGACTTTCGCCGTTTTTATAACGTTGTTTGAATTCTTCTGTTTTTGCAGATAATTCTGCATCACTTAACACAGATATCGTCGGCTCGAGCGCATTGATCTTTTCGACAATTTTGCGCATACGCTTCAATTCGCGCTCGTTTTTAGTACCGAAGATTCCTCCGATCAGACTTGCCAACATATAGACTCTCTAAAACTTACTTATCAAAATGATTTTTCTCAAACGTTATTATGGTGCTAGAAATTTGAAGTACAAGGGTTTTAAACAAATGCAATCAAAAAATTTCTGGATTATTTTCCATGACGCATGAGCAACGGCGAGTTAATGTAGCAAATTTGATCAGAAATATATATCGTTCAAATTCAAATTTACGAACGTTTATTTGCCTTCAGACATTCAAATAAATCTGTTTTTTTCATAACCAAATAAAAAAACACTATTTTTAATTATAAAGAGTTTCCGCCATATTAATTTCAGCACATTAAGGTTTTGATAAGAATAGAGGTATATATGGCATTACGTTTAGGTGACACCGCTCCAGACTTTGAACAGCAATCAAGTGAAGGAGTAATTAATTTTTATGATTTGCTAGGAGATCATTGGGGAGTTTTATTTTCACACCCTGCCGACTATACTCCCGTATGTACGACGGAATTAGGTTTTACAGCAAAACTAAAAGACGAGTTTGAAAAACGTAATGTTAAAGCGATTGCTCTCTCTGTAGATGATGTTGAATCACATCATGGTTGGATTAAAGATATCAATGAAACTCAGTCTACCACGGTGAACTTCCCAATCATTGCTGATCAGGATCGTAAAGTTTCGACTTTATATGATTTCATCCATCCCAATGCCAACGAGACCCTAACGGTCCGATCTCTTGTGATCATTGATCCAAATAAAAAAGTACGCTTGATTATTACTTATCCAGCGTCAACTGGTCGCAATTTCCATGAAATTTTACGTGTTATAGATTCATTACAGTTAACAGATAACTATAAAGTGGCAACCCCTGTAAACTGGCAACATGGTGAAGATGTTGTGATTGTTCCGTCTATTAAAGACGAAAATGAAATTCAACAACGCTTCCCTAAAGGGTACAAGGCAGTGACACCTTATCTACGTTTAACACCTCAACCTGATCTTGATTAATTTTGACGAACCATCAAGTTTCAGCGTTTAGCCTATCCTCAGATAGGCTTTTTTTTGATTAAGGCTTATAATCTTTAACATATTGATTTAAAAAGGATTCAAATTATAGTTTGAATCCTTTTTTCTAAAACAAAGCAAGAAACTATTGACGCTTATCCAGTGGTACCCAATCAATCACCCATGCTGATTTCATATTTAAACTTGCATCACTGTTAATTTTCTTACGTAACGCATCTGCCGAATCACGATCTTTAGATGGACCAACCATAATTCGAATACCTTTCGACGTTGGACTCTTCGTTACCTTATATCCTTTGGCACGAAGCTTAGCCGCAAGCGCATCTGCATTCGCCTCATTCGCAGCCAATGCCACTTGAACCATCCATTGACGATCTCCATTTTCCAGCAGATCACGAGCTTTTTCTGCCTCAGCTTTTTTCTTCGCTTCTTCAGCAGCTTTGCGTTTTTTCTCTTCTGCAGCTTTTTTATCAGCTTCAGCTTTCTTCTTCGCTTCTTCTGCTTTACGTTTTTCCTCAGCAGCTTTTTGCTCTGCTGCTTTCTTTTCAGCTGCACGTTTTTCTGCTTCGGCTTTACGCTTTTGTTCTTCTGAGAATTTCGCCTGTTGTTCTTTTTGCTCAGCTAAACGCTTCTGTTCTGCTATGCGTTTTTCTTCAGCCAAACGCTTTTTCTTTTCAGCTTCATCCTCAACCAATTCAGGAGGAATATTGTCTGAACTTTGCTGAGCAGCGTTTCGACGAGCATTCATTGCAGCATATTCTTCAGCAGCGCGACGTGCGGCTTCAGCTTCGGCCTCTTGTTGCATTCTTAAATATTCAGCAGCACGCGCCTCTTGCTCTGCCACAGCTTTCTCACGAGCACGTCGTTGCTCTTCAAGTAAACGCTTTTCAGTTTCCACATCAACTGTGAGAGGTTGAAGTTGTACTGCTTCAGGTTCATTCTTTTTTTGTTGAACAGCTTCAACCGGTTGTTCAACATTATTTTGGTGGATCTCTTCTTTGCCTTTTAGAAGTAATGCTGCCAATAAAACACCACCACCCAATAAAACAACACCACCCATCCAGCGTTGTTTGTTATTCATTGACATTCTCTAAATACTCCCAGACCGCTTCTAAGGTATGAAACGAACCACACACCAAAATCAGCTGATTATTTTTTGTTTCTTCAAGTGCTGATTTAAATGCGACCTGTACATTTGAATACTGTTGTACTGTCTCACCTTGAAGCGCTGACTTTAATTGTTTTAATGGTGCTGCACGAGGCACATCCATCGGCGCAATTTTCCACATAAATACCGTGTTTTTCAATAAATTAACGACTGAATCTATATCTTTATCCGCTAACATCGAAAACACAGCGATAACTTCTGTGTACTGTTTATTGTATTCTAAATAATTTCGCAATTGCTTTAACAAAAATTCTACACCATGCGGATTATGTCCCGCATCGAAAATCACTGTTTTTCCTGCGATTTCCCTTATTTCAAATCGACCTGGTAAATGTGCTTGAATAATGCCCTGCTCTAGTGCAGTTTGAGAAATTTTCAATCCACTGACCAATAATGCAGCTACGGCAGTAGAAACATTATCTAGGGCCAACTGACCATATGGTAATTTTAAGGTCAGTGCTGAACTTGAAAATGTCCAAGTTTTACCATCACCATTTGCTTGATAAAAATAATCCTGATTTAGACATGACAGCGTCGCATTACATGCAATGACTTTATCCTGAATTGATGTTGGAAGTATTTGTTGCCCACCAAAAATGACTGGAATATCTGGACGAATAATACCCGCTTTCTCAAAAGCAATTTTTTCAATGGTGTCACCCAGCCAATCTGTGTGATCCAATCCAATATTGGTAATGACCGCAACCTTTGGATTAACGACATTCACAACATCCAAACGTCCCCCAAGTCCAACTTCCAATACCCAAACATCACATTTCTGTTGTTTGAAGATGACAAAAGCTGCAAGGGTTGTTGCTTCAAAAAAAGATAAACTTAAATCACATTCACGTCGTGCTTGATCAACTTGAACAAATGCTTCGATCAGAAGCTCATCTGAAACTTCCTGACCTGCGAGTTTTACACGCTCATTGAAACGATAGATATGCGGAGATTGATACAAACCGACTTGATATCCTTGAGCATTCAGAATAGAAGCTAAGGTTGTGGTTGTTGAACCCTTACCATTCGTACCAGCGACAGTAATGACTTTCGCTTGCGGGTGTGTAACGCCCAATTTTTCAGCCACAGGAATGACGCGTTCAAGCCCTAAATCAATTCCTGTAACGTGAACATGGCTCCAATAATCGAGCCATGTTTGTAAATTATCTGTACTGAGTGGAGCAGTGAGGTTCAAGGCAAATTCATCAATTTCGCTACGATACGATAAACTGTATCACGTAATGCGTGACGATGAACAATTTGATCGACTACACCATGATCAAGCAAGAATTCAGCACGTTGAAACGGCTCTTCTAACTTTTCGCGTACAGTCTGTTCAATGACACGTTTACCAGCGAAACCAATCATTGCTTTAGGCTCAGCGATATGCACATCACCCAACATGGCTAAAGATGCGGTCACACCACCATATACTGGATGAGTTAATACAACAATGTACGGAATACGAGCATCTTTCATTTTTTGAATCGCAGCTGATGTACGTGCCATTTGCATTAAAGATAACATTCCTTCTTGCATACGAGCACCACCAGAGGCAGCAAAACAAATCATTGGCTGTTTGGTTTCAATCGCACGCTCTGCTGCTTGTACAAATCGATCACCAACTACAGTACCCATCGAACCGCCCATGAAATCAAATTCAAATGCACAAGCGATTAAAGATAAACCTTTGATTTGACCTTCCATCACCACGAGTGCTTCAGTTTCGCCAGTTTTCTCTTGTGCTTCTTTCATACGCACAGGATAAGCTTTGCTATCCACAAACTTGAGTGGGTCTTTTGCAACAAACTCTTGACCTAATTCTTTTGCGGTTTGATCAAAGAACCAATTTAAGCGGTCACGTGCTTTCATTTTTAAATGCTCATCACATTGAGGACAAACATAAGCATTGAAAGACATCGCCGTACGAGTCACCAGAGCATGACATTCTGGACATTCAATCGTAGGCTCAGTAAACGTCGCTTTTAACGATTGCTGTTGATCAGGGATTTGAATACCTGGTACTGAACGATCTGTCCAAGGTGTTGCAGGTGCTAAAGTTTTCCCTGATTTAACTTCTTGATTCATACTAACTCATCGAGCGCTGCTCGAAGCTCCTTGACTTTATTGACCGCCTGTTCAACTGCTTGATCAGGAGTTGTCTGTGCAAATGGTTTAACAAAAGCACTACCAACAATGACCGCATCCGCTGCGCTTCCGATTGCTTTTGCAGAGGCTGCATCACTAATACCAAAACCTACACCAACAGGTATATCCGTCATCGACTTGATTTTTTCGATGCGTTGAGCAGCTTCATTCACATCTAAAGTCGCTGCACCTGTTACACCCTTCAAAGACACGTAATAAATAAAACCACTCGCTTGATTAGCGACATGTTGAATACGTTGATCTGTAGATGTTGGCGCCAACAAGAAGATCTGATCCATATCAAACTTTTTCAAGACAACATCGAGCGCTTGTGCTTCTTCAGGTGGTAAGTCCACCAACAGAATACCGTCCACACCACAGTCATGAGCAGTTGATACAAATTTTTCATATCCAATGACTTCTACAGGATTCAAATAACCCATCAACACCACTGGTGTATCTGTGTCCTTTTCACGGAATTGCTTGACCATTTCCAATGCATCCAATGTATTTGTACCGGCTGCCAATGCACGCTCAGCCGCAAGTGCAATCACTGGACCATCGGCCATTGGATCTGAAAATGGTAAGCCAAGTTCAATTACATCCACACCTGCTTCCACCATTTGATGTAACAAAGGAACCGTTACGTGTGGATGAGGGTCACCTGCCATGACATAAGAAACTAGAGCCTTACGCTGTTGAGATTTAAGCTGTGCAAATCGTGTGGCTAAACGTGACATAGGGATGTACTTTCCTTGAATTGTATAGAATTGAGGAGTTGGTTTTGTAAAATACAAGACGGCCCATTGTAACGCTATTTTTTACTCATTGAACAGAGTGTGATGAAAAGCACCAAACACTCTTTTCAGTTAAGTATTCCAAGTGCATATTTATCAATGTTTTGATTTTTTTAACAATGATCAAAAAGCTCGATTTTTTCTGTTTTTTCTAAATCATGAATATTTATATGAACTTATGTTTATTGATTAAAAATGTTTAAAAACAAATAGCTTAGCACTTACATTTTAACTTTTCTGAATTAGCCAAAGCTGTTCTATACTATACATGCTTACTCTTTTATTTCTTATGTTATGACCACAATCTCCCCAGGCAAAGCTTCTCCGCGAGCGCTTGCCCTTCTACCGCTTATTGTGTTTTTAGCCATTTTTTTGGGCAGCGGTATTTATCACACTCTGATTGGCACTGAGTTTGCCTTCTACCAAATTAAAGCACCCATTGCTGCTATCCCTGCCCTCATTCTTGCGGTATTACTTTATCGTGGCAAATTAAACACAGGTATAGATGAGTTTCTCCGTGGGGCAAGCCATCCTAATCTTATTTTAATGTTTATGGTCTTTATGCTGGCAGGTGCTTTTGCCAGTATTAGTAGCGCCATTGGTAGTGTTGATGCAACAGTACAATTAGGTTTATCTCTCATTCCTTCGACTTTTGTCCTGCCAATGCTCTTTGTTATTTCAGCATTTATTGCTACCGCGATGGGAACCTCGATGGGTACTATCGCTGCTTGTGCGCCGATCGCATTTGGCTTCACTCAAGTCACCGATATAAATCCTGTTGTTGCGATTGGTGCTGTGGTTGGAGGAGCCATGTTTGGTGATAACTTGTCTATGATTTCAGATACCACTATCGCTGCAACTCGTAGCCAACGTGTAGAACTAAAGGATAAATTTAAAGTCAATGTATGGATTGCAGTACCAGCAGCGCTTTTCACGATTTTGATTTATTTTGTGATGAGTCGTGATACGCAACAAATTTCTTTCAATGACTATAATTTTTGGCTGATTTTGCCTTATTTAGCCGTATTTGCTTTGGCTTTTAGCCGATTACATGTGTTGGCTGTACTTATGCTGGGCATTGTTATGTCTGGACTCGTCGGTCTGATTCAAGCCCCTGACTTTAACCTACTTAAATTAAATAATGCGATTTACGATGGCTTTTTGGGCATGTTTGAAGTCGCATTGCTTTCAATGTTACTCGGTGGTATTTCTGCCCTTATGCGAAAAGAAGGTGGCTTAGAGTGGCTAATACAACGCATTTATCAACTTACGCGTTTATTCAAAGTGGGGACGCAAAGAGCTGGTGAAATCGGAATTTGCCTTCTGGTGATCTTGTCTAATTTCTTTGTGGCGAATAATACGGTTGCCATTATTCTATCTGGCGATATGGCACGTGAAGTTGCTAAAGAATATGGTGTTGACCCAAAACGCTCGGCTGCTTTGTTGGATATTTTTTCTTGTGTTGTTCAAGGCTTAATTCCGTTTGGCGCACAATTATTATTGGCGTGTTCAATTGCAAAATTATCGCCAATGGAAATGATCCAAAACGTTTTTTACTGCTGGATCTTAGCGGTGATTGCTATACTCTCCATTGCTTTTAGATATCCCAAAATACAGATGAATCAATTTTAGACTGGCATAAAAATGAAGTCTTTAAAGGTAAGCTACATGCTTACCTTTTTTATTTCCATAATCTAACTTAGATTATGGTGTTGAGTTGGTCGTTGTTTAAGTTGTTTTTTAAACTGCAACAGCGTTATTCCATTATACATTTTAAATGCTCTAGCAAGCGCAGACTGATCTGAGTAACCGAGTTGCACTGCGATATCAGTTAACTCTAGCCCCTGATTTAATAGGCGCTCACATTGTGACATCCGCTCTTGCTCAAGTATGCGTTTAAATGATGTTCCGCGATCTTTTAATTGTCGTTGCAAAGTCCTCACCGACAAACATAATTCTGTCGCAATATCTTCAATCTTTGGCGCTTCGTGACGAATACGCAAATACTCAGCAATAATTAAGTGGAGTTGCCGATCAAGACTCGATTGCACGGGTTTTGATGCAATCGCCTCTTCCGCTTGTTGAACCAACAATTGCATAAGTGAAGGATCTGCTTGTTGGGGTTTTAGCTGCAACCCCTGAGTGCGAATTTGAAACTGATATTCAACTTGGCTGAACTCTACCTGACAACCATAGAACTTTTGATATTCATACAATGGTGCGATAGCTTCATGCGCCATGATCACTTTATACAGTGGAAAGGTATCATGCACTAATATTTGCTTTGCCAATGAGACCATCATGGCATTCGTCAACTCATTGATAAAATTATAGTCATCACAAATAAACGGCCAGCTTAAAATCAGTATTTCACCGTCCTGATGGATCTGCATGGGTGTAATCTCTTCACCATCAATCACCAAGCGGCTAAATCTTAAAATATAGTTCAGTGCTTCCGCCACCGTCTCACTTCGTGTCGCCATATATCCAAGCACACCAAAATGCTCAGGTTTCACATATTGAGCCATTTCAAAAATATAATTGGCGCGATTCAAATAAACCTGCGTGAGAGAATTAAGCTTTAAGAAAAAAGAATAAGATGATTGCATGGCAATCGGTGCTGCCAAAATCTTATTCAGCGTATCAACATCCTGATTTAATGCAGTCTTTATCTCTTTATCGAGCTGTTTCACTTGAATAAATGTTTGCCATAAATGGAAATATCCATTGGGTATTTGAATATCTTTCACGATGCACTATTCCTTTAGGCAAAATTGACTTTATTCATTTTCATTTGTCGTAAAATGTATAAAAAATGGCAAGTACTGTCAAAACAATCAGACCAATGCCATACATACTTAAACGATCTAAAGCGGATGAATGAAAATAAGATGAACGCATTGGTAAAATATCAGGTTGATCCTGTCGTACGCACGAATCTCAATTTCAAGCTCTCAGAAATTCCTCGTTTTTGGTTTGGTGGAGATCCATTCAAAACCCGTATGTTTGATGCATTGAGTCTAACTTTCCCAGACGGAGAGCGCTACTTCATTGAATCAGTTCGATTATTTAGAGATAAAATCAAAGACCCTGAATTACAAAAACGCGTCGCAGATTTTATTCGACAAGAAGCACAGCATGGAATTGCGCATGACAAGATGAATCAGGTCATGAAAGATCAAGGTATGCCTGTCGATCAATTTATTAAAGTTCTTAACAAAATTTTTAAATTCGAACTGACACGTCGTTCACCTCAATACAATATTGCCATGACTGCTGCAGCCGAACACTTAACTGCATTAATGGCTGATACTTTTTATAGTCAAAAAGCAACCCTTGAAGATGCTCATCCCTATGTACGCGCGCTTTTAGCATGGCACGCTATCGAAGAGATGGAGCATCGTGATGTGGCTTTTGATGTCATGAAACAAGTCGGCGATGTTCCAGAACTCACTCGACAATTTGCTTTGGCATTTACAACTTTCATGATGCTTGGATTTACAACTTATCGTGCCAATATCATGTTGAAGTATGACGGATTTAGTCGTTTAGACCGTTTCAAAATGACCGTCAAAGGACTTCCATGGTTTATCGGTCGAAATGGCATGTTAACGAGAATGAAAGGTCCATACTTAGATTGGTTTAAAAAAGACTTTCATCCAAGCCAACATCCTGTGATTGCCCAATATGATGTCTGGGTAAAAACATTAGCCGAGACCAATGATCCAATTCAAGCTGGTGAAGCATTCTGGCAAGCAGCTCGATAATATTCCTATCGCCGGCTAAATCATTTTTATTCGGATGATTTAGCCGACATTACTTACAGTTTTAATCTCCTTCTCTCTTCTTTTGTCCTGTAGAGATAATGACCTTAATGTGATTTTTTTACATACTTGTTCTTTCTGCATAAGTGATAAAAATAAAATGAATGCAATTACCACATACCATCCAGTGATTCGTAAGCACCTTGATTTCCGACTTAACGAAGTACCACGATTTTGGTTTAACAACGATCCTTTTAAAACACGTGTATTTGATGCTTTGAGTTTGACATTTCCAGATGGAGAACGATATTTCATACAGTGTGTCCGACTATTTCAACCGCATATTCAAGATCCTGTCTTAGCCAAACGTGTGAAAGACTTTATTCAACAAGAAGCGCAACACGGTATTGCCCATGACAAAATGAATAAAATTTTAATTGAGCAAGGTATGCCAATTGAAAAATATATTCATCAAGTCAATCAACGTTTCAAACATGCGTTAAAAAGGTATCCTGATCGTTTTAATATTGCGATTACCGCTTCATGCGAACACTTAACCGCTTTAATGGCAACGACATTTTTCAGTCATAAAAGTACGATGGCCCATGCACATCCTTTTGTCCGTGGTTTATTTGCATGGCATAGTATTGAAGAAATGGAACATCGCGATGTTGCTTATGATGTCATGATCGAGGTAGCGCAGACTTCAAACCTTACACGTTATACCGTCTTGGTTTTAGTTACGCTTATGATGTTTGGATTTACCATGCAAAGAACACATGGACTTCTCAAACAAGATGGCTTTACTCGAATTGAAAGGTTAAAAATGTTTGCTCAAGGCTTGAAATGGTTGCTTGGGAAAGATGGCATTTTAACGGCAAAAAAACGAGAATATTTAGACTGGTTTAAACCTGATTTCCACCCAAACCAACACCCTATTATTCATCAATACCAAGTTTGGGTTGATACGCTCGCTGAAACTCAAGATCCAATTCAAGCAGGTGAAGCTTTTTGGCAAGCTGCGATATAAAAAAGAATGTAAAAAAAGTCCGATCAATCGGACTTTTTTGTTGTTATGACGCCATTACCATTTAGCGTAATGTTGCTCTAATAGTCCATACTCTTGATTAAGCTCAATATGCTGACCATCATCTGAAATAATAAAACCCGTAATTTTAGATTGCCACTGACTGAACTGGCTGCCTACCATTCTAAGATTAAGATTTTCATAACGGCGCCAGCCTGTTTCAATGGTCAATTGTAATTTGTCATCCATAGATCGTATGGTCCACATCTGATCATTTTGCATTTCAAAAAGAACATCCGTCAACGCATAAAGGCGCCCATTAATCCACAAACAGTTTTCATTGCCAAAGCTTTCATTCACGCCAGAGGCAAGATTCAAACCCACACGGTTTCCTTGCGCATCCCAAAAATTAGAAGATAGCCAAAACCAAGCCGTTTCAGGTCTTAGAAAACCGCAAGTATCATCAAGCGAAGCAAAAGTTCGTGAGTTAAATTCAATTTTTTCTTTTTGTTTATTAATGAAATACCCTTCAACGGCCAATGTAGTTAGTTTCTGAGTATAGGTCCAACCATTAATACCAGTAGGACTGCACATCGACAAAGGATCTGTTCCAGCACAAAAGATTCGTGCAGACAGTTTTTCTTCACCATGTTTGATCACTTTGATATAACGAACACCATTAGCATGTTGGATATCGAGTTGGATTTTTCCATGTTGAAAATGGCTATGATTAAATAGTGGCTGTTCATCTAGAACCGTACTGTGTGCCAATACATTAATCGCATTCCACTCGACGACTTGTCCGGTGTTATGGTCATAGATATAGATGAAACCATGTCCCGCCCAAGCGATATCGACGATAGCCATCCCAATGCTGTATTGCTCATGTTGGATACTACAAAACTTAAATTTCTTATATTTAAGTTTTTTTCTCCACCCTTTGAGCACTTTGCCATATGGCGTTTTATAAATATATTTTGAAACAGAAATTGCGCTTGGCAATTCTGTAAAACGCCCATAGCGCGGTTGACCATTTACTTGAATTAAATCCATTGGGACTCAGCCTAATTTCATTCCATGATAATTATAGACTTTAGTCTAAAGTATTTCATTTACTGTGTGACAGCATAGACTAAAAAACCGATACAGATCGCCTCTTTTTTCTCATATATTCAATACTTTGACTACCAGTTCCCTTCACCCAGTGTTTGGCCGATATAATGATACTGTGCCTTGGATCTTGAAAATTTAATTGGGCAAGCCAACTGTTTTTCTACCTCATTTGCATCTTTCCTTAGAGGTACATCTACTGTCCAAGCACGTTGTTGAGCCAAATCTGACGTCAGAGCTTCGTCTAGATTTAACACAGGTTCTACACATACGTCTAATTCAGAAAATGTTTTACGCCATACATCAAAACTTTTTTCCCTGATTTTATCAGCGATCGCAGCCTTGACTGCTTTTCGATCTTCAACATCAAATGAGGTTCCTTTTTCCAATAATATAGGCAGTTCTAATGTAGTTGCCAGACCTGTCATAAATTGGGGCTCTAGACTCCCAATTGAGATATAGCGCCCGTCTTGCGTTTGATAATAGTCATAAAATGTTCCCCCATTCAGATGTTCATTTTCAGGGTGTTGATTCTGTCCACCTGCAAGTACAGCTGCCGCAGCCATATTGTTTAAGGTCACCGCACAATCCGTCATAGAGATATCAATATATTGACCTAAACCACTCCGTTGCCTTTCAATCACGGCTGTTAAAATGCCGATCACTGCGTGTAAAGAACCGCCTGCGACATCAGCAATTTGAATCCCCATAGGTGGTGGTCCACTTTCCTGCCGACCTGAATGCCCAGCAATCCCTGAGAGCGATACATAATTAATGTCATGTCCCGCTTTATCTTTATAAGGACCTGTTTGCCCATATCCTGTTATTGAACAATAAATCAGACGTGGGTTTATTTCAGATAAAGTTTGATAGTCGAGTCCTAAACGTCGCATCACTTCAGGACGGAACTGCTCAATGACGATATCGTATTCTGAAATTTTTGATTTAATGAGTTCAATACTCTGACTATCTTTTAAATCTAGAGCAATCGACTGCTTGTTACGATTCAAATAACTGTGCGCCGTGGCTTGACCATTTGCATAAGGTGGCAACATTCTGACAAGGTCTGGTCGATTTGGTGACTCTATATGGACCACCTCTGCCCCTAGATCTGCTAAATACAAGGTCGCAAAGGGTCCGGGTAATAATGTGGAAAAATCTAAAACTTTCAATCCCTTTAATGCAGCTGTCATTGTTATTTTCACCAAGAATATGTTGATTTTTCACCCATAATAGAAATATAAAACAAGATTAACAATGTCATGTTCAGCCATTTACCTTGATCATTTCGGCAATTTATGATGTAAAAGAGCAATTACTCTAGTGATAATTGCCAATTAAATTATTTTTTGTGTCATTTAGGTCAAGTAGCAGTGAACATCAAAGAGACTGAAGGATTTAACATGAGTCGCGATACGATAAGTATCCATTTTGTGAATGCAGCCCTGACTGGGGTAAAACGTCTAGGGATGGATGTTGACACTTTACTTTCACATGTCGGCATTGAAGCTGAACTACTCCGCCAACCTAAAGCACGTATTTCTCCTGAGCAGTACACACGCTTTGTTAAAATGCTGTGGATGGTCACCCAAGATGAACACGTTGGTTTTGATATCCAGCCACGTCGCTTAGGGACCTTTGCGATCATGTGTCAATTGATCATACATGCCAAAACTTTAGGTGATGCGCTTGAGTTATCATCACAGTTCTACAAGTTATTTGGTGATGAGTGGTCTGTGACTTTAGAGCGCGATAAGCATGAAGCACGCTTAGTTCCACTCATTCCAAAAACAATGGATCCTGACCATTTCATTACTGAAAGTATGCTCATGATCTGGCATGGTTTGGCATCGTGGCTCATTGAGCGTCGTATCCCGTTAGAGCGTGTACATTTTTCATATCCACGCCCACAACATGCAGATGAATATGATGCGTTATTTTTTGCGCCAGTAATCCAATTTGATTCAGCTCGTACTGAAATCACATTTGCTGCAGACTACTTAGATCTTCCAATTCGCCAAGATGAAAACACCTTGGAAGAGTTTCTAAAAGGTGCTCCAGCGAAACTGTTGGTGAAATTCAAGAATACCAATTCACTCACATCACGTATTCGCGAAGTATTGAAGAGCCAAATTGGTGAAGAAATGCCAACATTAAATGATGTTGCAGCCATGCTCTATTTATCACCACAGACGCTTCGCCGTCGCTTAGCTGCTGAAGGTAAGAGCTATCAAGGTGTGAAAGATGCTTTGCGTCGAGATGCCGCAATTCACTTACTTTTAAACCCATCTTTAACTTTAGAAGATGTGGCACAACAAGTCGGCTTTAGTGAAACCAGTACCTTCCACCGAGCATTTAAGAAGTGGACAGGGGTAACACCAGGACTGTATCGTCAATTACATGGTTATCATTAATTTATTCAAACATAAAAAAAGTCTGACATTGTTCAGGCTTTTTTTACATATGGATTTAAGTGCTTATTTATTTTACAAAAATATTCAAGTTGAAATTAAACTATTCGGAATATTTAAAGGAATAATAAGATGACACTTACTACAATCCTGAAATCAATTTTGATTGGAATAGCAATTTATTTTTACAGTGTAAAATCGCACAGCTCTCGACCTCAAGCTGATATACAGTACACTTATAATATTGTCGGAGAAAATGCATATCAAAAAATTTACTTAAAATAGCTGGTCAAAAAAAGCTGTATCTAAATTTCATGAATGTACTGCTCATGTTCTGTCAGAACCATTTAACCAATACGATCCAAATGCAATCAAAGTTGAAATCAACGGATTAACAGTTGGCTATTTAAGTAAATTAGAAGCAGAAAAGCTGAAAGGGCAGATTATCAATAAAAAAGTGCCCGCTGTAATTAACGGTGGTTGGTATGTTGATGAAGATGATGAAGGTTCTTATGGTGTAAAGCTTGCCATATCAAACGCCAAAGATTTGATATAGCAAAATTATAATCAAAGCATTCACAATACAAATTTGTTTTTTAATTCGTCAAAAACTTTCATTTCACAATCTAAAACATTTAATTTTTCAGTGACCAAAAATATCAAACGACTCATCCGTTCTCGTCATTGCACAATCACATAGATCATCTACACTCAAAACACCATAACAATTTCAACCTATAAAAAAGGAACTATTATGAGCGAGGCTTACATCATTGATGCCATTCGCACACCACGCGGAAAAGGAAAAAAAGATGGTTCTTTACATGAAGTAAAACCAATCACATTACTCACAACACTGTTAAATGAACTTCAAACTCGCCATCAACTCGATACTTCTAAAGTCGATGACATCGTGCTGGGTTGTGTAACTCCAATTGGTGATCAAGGCGGTGATATCGCTAAAACTGCTGCAATTGCTGCAGGCTGGAATGATGATGTAGCAGGCGTTCAAATCAACCGTTTTTGTGCTTCAGGACTAGAAGCTGTCAATCTTGCTGCACAGAAAGTTCGTTCAGGCTGGGAAGATGTTGTCGTTGCAGGTGGTGTAGAGTCAATGTCGCGTATTCCAATGGGCTCCGATGGTGGGCCATGGGCACTCGATCCAGAAACAAACCTGAAATCTACCTTTGTTCCACAAGGGATTGGTGCTGATTTAATCGCAACTTTAGATGGATACTCTCGTGCTGATGTAGATGCTTTTGCTGCAGATTCACAAAAGAAAGCAGCAGCGGCTCAAGCGAATGGTTACTTCAATAAATCAGTTGTACCAGTAAAAGATAAAGCTGGCGTTGTCGTTTTAGATAAAGACGAGTTCATCAAACCAACGACTACCGTTGAAGGCTTAGCCAAATTAAATCCAAGCTTTGAAATGATGGGTGGTATGGGATTTGATGCAGTCGCATTACAAAAATATCCAGAAGCTCAGAAGATTAATCACGTTCACCATGCAGGAAACTCTTCAGGCATTGTAGACGGCGCTGCTGTTGTTCTACTTGCATCTGAAAAAGCGGTTCAAGAACAAGGCTTAAAACCACGTGCCAAAGTATTAGCAACTGCGCTTGTCGGAACTGATCCAACAATCATGTTAACTGGTCCAGCACCTGCGGCACGCAAAGCTTTGGAAAAAGCTGGCTTAACCATTGATGATATCGATTTATTTGAAGTGAACGAGGCGTTTGCGGCTGTAGTAATGCGCTTTATTAATGAACTCAATGTCGATCCTGCAAAAGTCAATGTAAATGGTGGTGCAATTGCAATGGGTCATCCACTCGGTGCGACAGGTGCCATGATTTTAGGTACGTTGCTCGATGAACTTGAGCGTCAAGGTAAAAAACGTGGCTTGGCTACACTGTGTGTAGGTGGTGGTATGGGTATCGCAACGATCATTGAATTGGTATAAGGAGAAGAATAATGAGTGCAATTCAATTTGAAAAAAATGCTGATGGCATTGTTATTCTCACCTTAGACTCACCTAATCAGTCTGCCAATACCATGAATGCAGATTTCCGAGTTGCTTTGGAAGAGACTGTAGCAAAACTGAAAGCCGAATCTGGCATTACAGGTATCATTTTTAAATCTGCAAAGAAAACCTTTTTTGCAGGCGGTGATTTGGATGAGTTGATTCAAGCTCAACCAGAACACGCCACTGAATTCTTTGGCATGATCCAAAAAATGAAAGCGGAATTCCGCTATATTGAAACCTTGGGTGTACCAGTTGTTGCTGCATTAAATGGAACAGCTCTCGGTGGTGGTTGGGAAATCGCACTAGGCTGTCATGCTCGTATTGCATTAAATGATCCTAAAGCGAAATTTGGTCTACCTGAAGTTACCTTAGGATTGTTACCAGGTGGCGGTGGTATCGTGCGTATGGTGCGACTGCTCGGCTTGCAGAATGCTTTTCCTTTCTTGATGGAAGGTAAACAATTTGGTGTAGAAAAAGCAAAATCTCTAGGCTTAATTCAAGATACGGCTGATTCTGAACAAGAGCTCATGGATAAAGCGATTGCTTGGGTTAAAGCAAATCCAAAATCTCAACAACCATTCGATGTTAAAGGATACAAAATTCCAGGTGGTACGCCATCATCACCTCAAGTGGCTCAAGTCCTTGCGATTGCACCAGCGATGCTGCGTGATAAAACAAAAGGTTGCTATCCAGCCCCTGAAGCCATTATGGCTGCTGCCGTTGAAGGTGCTCAGGTAGATGTTGATACTGCATTAACCATTGAATCTCGCTATTTTACGTATTTGGCAACTGGTCAAGTTGCGAAAAACATGATTGGTACTTTCTGGCATGGACTGAATGCAATCAAATCAGGTGAAAGCCGCCCTAAAGAGCCTGCAAAATGGCAAGCGACGAAAGTAGGTGTTTTAGGCGCTGGAATGATGGGCGCTGGCATTGCCTACTCGACAGCGATTAAGGGGATTCAAGTCGTCCTTAAAGATGTATCGATTGAAAATGCAGAAAAAGGTAAGGCATATAGTCAAAAACTGTTAGATAAACGTGTTTCACAAGGTCGAATGACTGCTGAAAAGCGCGAACAAATTTTATCTCTCATTACCCCTACAGCAAATGCATCCGATCTACAAGGCTGTGATTTAATGATTGAAGCTGTATTCGAAAATCAAGAACTCAAAGCCAAAGTAACTCAAGAAGCTGAGCAATATTTGGTTGACGGCGGTGTGATGGCTTCTAATACATCCACCTTACCGATCACAGGTCTTGCAACAGCAAGCAAAGATGCGAAAAACTTTATTGGACTGCATTTCTTTAGCCCTGTTGATAAAATGCAGTTGGTTGAAATTATTAAAGGTAAAGAGACTTCAGCTGAGACACTAGCTAAAGCCTATGATTATGTTCAACAAATTGGAAAAACACCTATCGTTGTGAATGATAGTCGTGGTTTCTTCACCAGCCGCGTATTTGGTACTTTTGTCAACGAAGGTTTGCGTTTACTGGCTGAGGGAGTACATCCAGCCAAAATTGAAATGGCTGCTTTAAAAGCAGGTATGCCAGTCGGTCCATTAGCAATCCAAGATGAAGTCGCATTAACCTTGTCTGAGCATGTGACCAACGAAACGCGTAAAGCGCTTCAGGCTGAAGGCAAAGATTTACCTCACTCCCCTGCTGAAGATGTTTTAAAGCAAATGATCCATGAATTTGGGCGTAAAGGGAAAGCTGCTGGTGCTGGTTTTTATGAATATCCTGAAAGTGGTAAAAAATACCTTTGGGATGGTTTAAACCATTGGACGAAAGAAACAGATATTTCTGAACAAGAAATGATTGATCGCTTCCTATTTGTTCAATCCTTGGATACGCTGCGCTGTTTGGAGGAGGGAGTTTTAGAGTCTGTCATTGATGGAAATATCGGTTCTATTTTTGGCATAGGATTCGCCCCTTGGACTGGCGGCGCTTTACAGTTCCTCAATCAATATGGACTCGCACAAGCGCTTGAGCGCGCGAATCAGCTTGAAGCGAAGTATGGTGAGCGTTTTAAAGCACCTCAACTCCTCAAGGACAAAGTTCAGTCTGGTCAATCAATCTGATTGATATAAATTAAAAACCTCTTTTCGGAGAGGTTTTTTTCGGTCTTGTCGATAAATATGTGTTATAAAGTAACATATTCTCAGATTCATTTTACCCAACTTGGTATAGCATTATGACTGATCATTCTTCACCAGAAAAATCTCCTTGGGGTTGGAAAGCGCTAATTATCGCGATCATTTTAAGTATTATATTTATGGTGATTTTCTATATAGCCATTGAAAATGAACCTGACTATATGCCAAGTAAACAACGAACAGAAACCAGTGAACATCATGCATTCAAAGCATCACCTGTGATGTCTGAAGAGGCAGCAGCAAAAATAGAAGCCAACAAAGCTGCTCAAGCTAGTGCAACTGAACACAATATGACTGAAGATGAACACGCAGCAATGGGCGAACACAGTCATACACATGATGGTGAATCAGGTTCACATAGTCATTGATATTTGTGATGAAAAAACGGAGCATTGGCTCCATTTTTTATTCAAGCTGCATCGTCATATAAACATGAGGAATACCACAATCTAAGTATTCCTTACCTTGGGGCTCAAACCCTAAACGTTGATAAAATGGTAATGCATGAACTTGAGCAGAAAGATTCAAGGTTGGTCGCTTTTCCCTTTGAGCAAACTCAATTATAAATTTCATGAGCTCAAACCCAACACCTTTTCCTCGATAAGCCTTTATGACTGCTACCCTTCCAATACTATGGTTTTGAAGTAGTCGAGCCGTGGCGATTGCCTCACCTTCATGGAAAACAACGAAATGAATCGATGTCTCATCTTCCATATCCCATTCGTCTTCAGGTGAAATTTGTTGTTCCAGAATAAATACTTGCTCTCGTATCTGCATCGCGTAGCACTTTAATTGCGACCATGAACCTACTTGAACATCGAAGACATTACTCATGTGTTAATTCCCAAAGGTGTGTTAGCACTTTTCACCAATATTTTGTTGCTCCCACTCTCCTTTTAGAAGCAACTCTAATGAGTGCTTTTGAATACCATACATATTTTTTAATGCAATTATTTGATCTAACACTTGCTGATCTGGTGCGTTCAAATCTTTGCGCTTGGTGGCTAAAATCATTTTATTTTTGCTGGTATGTTCCAAAGCCACAAATTCAAAAACTTTAGTCTCGTAACCATAGGCTTTTAACAATAGCGCTCGAATTGTATCTGTCAGCATTTCAGCTTGTTGCCCCTCATGAATACCAAACTGCAACATTGGTTTTAATACAGAGGGACTTTGCATTTGAGGTCTCAACTCTTTGTGGCAGCACGGCGCGCACATAATCATTTGCGCATTCAATCGAATACCGGTATGAATCGCAAAATCAGTTGCTACATCACAGGCATGCAACGCAATCATGACATCGAGTTTTTCAGGCGAGTAAGTTCGTACATCTCCTTGGAAAAAATCTAAATGCTTAAAATCTGATTTACGGGCAACATCTTGACAGAATTGAACCATTTTCTCGTTCAGTTCCACACCTGTAACATAAGGATTATAATCATTTTTTTGTAAGTAGTCATACAGTGCAAAGGTGAGATAACCTTTACCTGAGCCAAAATCGACAACGTTGAGCTGCTGATCAACTTGAATTTGGTTTAATGCGCCTGAGCAAATCTCAACAAATTTATTAATCTGTTTCCACTTACGCGCCATGCTTGGAATAATTTGTTCTTTTTGATCCGTAATACCCAACGGTTGAAGAAAATAACTTTCTTGCTCAACAAAACGGTGTTTTTGACGGTCGTGTGATTTTTCAATGATCTTGGAGACTGAAGCCTTTTTACTTTGAGTTAAGATCGCTTTTTTCTTATTTTTCTTGAGCTGTAACTCGCTGTCCAATGTAAAAAGATTGGCTTGTTTGCATTCACTGACCAATTTACTCACCAACGGATCAGCTGCATCAATTGGAAAATTTTTGGTCACATCTTGAGTTTTAAAGCGATACAGAACATTCAGCATCCATTCATCTTGTAATCGAATCATGCGTAAAGTCATCTTCTCTAAAGCTTCTATCTCGCCCTGATACTGACTCAGAATCATACGATCAAAACGCTGAGAAGCTAATGCTTGATGAAATGCTTCAAGAAATTGTTGCTCTTGCGGTGTGGAGGATGCCGAAACGGTCATAAACAGTGCCAAAAAAAGAAATGCTATTAAATTTTAATGCGTCTTACGCGAAAAGCAAAATTCAATTACGATACAGATGTATAATTAAATGTGTAAGTGAACAATGAAAGCATCTCCTGCTTCGTATGATCCATTAGAAGAAAAAATTAATTTCATCAGTCATGCCATTGGTGCTGTCTTGGCCGTCATCGGTGCCATTTTATTGATTATAAAAGGTGCTGCTTATCCTATGGCACAATGGATCGGGCTTTGGGTCTATGGACTTAGTTTAGTTCTACTCTTTACGGCGTCTAGTCTTTATCATTTTGCGGAAACACCTGAGCGTCGGGGTTGGTTTAAAAAATTGGACCACACTGCTATTTATTATCTCATCGCAGGAACATACACGCCTTTTCTATCTATAGCTTTACCAACGCAAAAAGCTCACTATTTATTAATTGCACTTTGGGTAATTGCGGCGATTGGCACTTTATTTAAATTGGTATTTATTCACCATTTTCAAAAAATATCGCTTTTTGCCTATCTCGCAATGGGATGGTTAGCATTACTTGTGATCGATGATATGCGCACATATTTATCTGATCAAAGTTTAACCTCCCTTATTGTTGGTGGTCTTGCTTACACCATAGGCGCATTGTTTTATGCCTTAAAAAAGGTAAGATACACTCACGCTATCTGGCATATTTTTGTATTGATAGGTGCAGGATCACATTTCCTGTCTATTTATCTTTACGTGCTATAACCACTTTAACTACATCGTCTAGCAACCCTAACACCGTAGAGCAAGCTGGTATTTCGTATTTTTTTAAGAAATTACGCCTTTTTTAAAAAGATTACGCTATTAAATCTAAGTTTTTTATTTTTAGTAAGTGTAAGGTCTCTCATGGCGTCTAATACAGCATCACAACAAGCTCAGCCCGCAAACTCTAAAACTCGGGTATTAACTGCAAGCCTCGTTGGTACAACCATCGAGTTCTTCGATTTTTATATTTACGCAACAGCTGCGGTCATAATTTTCCCCTACTTGTTCTTTCCAACAAGCACAGATCCTATGACAGCAACGATTCAATCATTAGCAACTTTTGCAATCGCATTCATCGCACGTCCTATCGGCGCCGCACTATTCGGTCATTTGGGAGATCGAATCGGTCGTAAAGCAACCTTAGTGGCAGCATTGCTAACCATGGGACTTTCTACCGTTGCGATTGGTTTACTTCCAACCTATGCGCAAATTGGCATTGTGGCACCCTTACTTTTAGCTTTGTGCCGATTAGGTCAGGGCTTAGGTTTAGGTGGCGAATGGTCAGGTGCAGTTCTACTCGCAACTGAAAATGCGCCAGAAGGCAAACGTGCTTGGTACGGTATGTTCCCTCAACTTGGTGCACCTATCGGCTTCATCCTTGCCACAGGCTCTTTCCTTACGCTTGGGGCATTCATGAGTGAAGAAGCATTCATGTCATGGGGATGGCGTATTCCATTTATTTCAAGTGCCTTATTGGTGATTGTAGGCTTGTGGATTCGCTTAAAGTTGCATGAAACGCCAGCATTCCAAAACGTGCTTGATAAACAAAAAGAAGTGAATGTTCCTTTTGTACAAGTTTTTAAAAAGCATTCAAAAATGCTTGTACTCGGAACGATTGCAGCCATTTGTACTTTCGTAGTTTTTTACTTAACCACTGTATTTGCTTTGCAATGGGGTACAAAACAATTAGGTTACTCTCGTGAAGAGTTCCTACAACTTCAGTTGGTTGCAACGCTTTGTTTTGCAGCATTTATTCCCCTTTCTGCAATTTTTGCGGAAAAGTTCGGTCGTAAAACCACTTCGATCGCGGTGTGTTTAATTTCTGCTATTTTTGGTATTTTCTTTGCGGACATGTTGGAGTCAGGAAGCACACTGATTGTGTTCTTATTCTTATGTATTGGTCTTGCGATTATGGGCTTAACCTATGGTCCAATCGGTACAGTACTTTCAGAAATCTTCCCGACATCGGTGCGTTATACTGGTTCGGCGTTAACATTTAACCTTGCTGGTATTTTTGGTGCATCTTTCGCACCTTTGATTGCAACGAAATTGGCAACTGAATATGGTTTGTCTGCAGTAGGCTATTATTTGACGGCTGCATCAATCCTTTCGCTGATTGCTTTCCTCATGATTCGCGAAACGAAACATGATGATGTGAATAATCAAATTTGATGCTTTCAGCTAATAAAAAAACCGGCTTAAGCCGGTTTTTTTATTAGCTGAGCTCAATGATATCAATCATCGGTGGTACTCTGAATCTGAATGGGACACCTACCATGCCAGTACCTACGGACACATAAACATTGGCATGTTCATGCTTATATAAACCACGTTTATGACCCAAGATAGACACTTTTTTCATGATGTAATCTGTCAACCACGGAAGCTCCACTTGTCCCCCATGAGTATGCCCTGACAACATCAACGGATGAGTTGGCAATTTTGGCACCATATCCACCGTATCCGGATTATGTGACAGAATTAACCACGGCTTATCTTGTGGTAAATCAGGCATATCCCGCATGTCAGCCTTACCTGCCCACAAATCCCCCACACCAATCAATCTAAACTCATCAAACTCAACAATCTTACCTTCAATATCCATCACCTGATTTGAAGCTAGCGCATCTTTTAATAATGCCTGAATCGGTGGACCTGGATATTGCTCATCATGATTACCATTCACAGAATAGACAGGCGCTTGAATTTCTCTTAATACTCGGAGCTCTTCTGCCAGCTTATTTTCTGGTTCATAGGTCCAATCACCTGCCACAACCACTAAATCTGGTTGAGCTTGATTAATCTTATTCACGATAATTTTCAGTTGTCTTTCATGCCCAGAAAACAATCCAATATGTAAGTCTGCAATTAATGCCACTTTAATCGGATGTTTAAAGGGTTGCGCCGAACTTAACTTGTAACTCAGGTTATTCACTACTACACGATGTGGCTCAATGAAACGTGCATAAATCAATACACTGCTCAACAAGAAAATAAACACACCTTCATGCAATGAAAATATACCTTGCCAAGTAGCAAAAATACTAAAAAACCACAACGGAACAAGTAAATAAGAAAGATAAAATGCCAAGAGATGAACAAAGGCTTTAAATGGATGTATGGTTTCAGTTCGAGATTGGCTCATCCATGCTTGCGTGACTCCCCAAATAGCGAAGAGCGAGAAAATAATATAGAACGCAGCAAGGATGTTATTTGTTGTCCACATATTCAATCTCTTTCATTAAATCAGACGAATAATCTGAGTGGTTCATTTATCTTTTAAATGGTGCTCTTTATACTTTAGCACATTGAGTTCAAAGAATAGATTATGCAAGCAAATCACATGGAAAAGAATCAATCTCAACAATTGAATCGCCAAAAGAAAACATCTTTTAAAATGCGCTTCATCATGAGTTCATGTTTGATTCTTGCTTTACCCGCATGCTCAACTTTACCCACTCAACAAGCTGTTGCACCTCAATATGCGTATGACATCGACACTCATGACACTTCATTGGCGCAAATTGTCGAACCTTTGAAAATTAAGAATCCTGAATTAACAGGTTTTCATGTTTTATATGATCCAATCGAAGCGATAGCTGCACGTTTTCAATTAATTGAGAAAGCCGAAAAAACACTCGACCTTCAATATTACATTTGGGATAACGACCGTGTAGGTGCATTGGCTCTTTATAAAATCATTCAAGCTGCTGATCGTGGTGTAAACGTCAGATTGTTAATGGATGACAATAACGCTAAGACGATGGAAAGTATTTATCTCGCGCTGGATCAACATCAAAACATTGACGTAAAGTTATTCAATCCTTATAAATTCCGACGCCTTAGACCCGTTGATATGATTTTGGATCTGAAACGTATCAATCGACGGATGCACAACAAAACGTTTACAGCTGACAATCAAATTACCCTGATTGGCGGCCGAAATATGAGTAATCAATACTACAATGTCAGTGACCGATATCAATTTTCAGATGTTGATGTCATGCTTGTCGGTCATGCAGTAAGTGATATTACACACTCATTTGATGAGTACTGGAATCATGAATATGCCTATCCAGTTAAAAATATTGTCAATCATCAACAATATACATTGCGCTATGAAGGTTTAAAACAGCAACTGCAAGAGCACTTTGATGATGGTGCTGTACGTAGTTATGTTGAAATTACTCGTGAATCTCATGATTTTGATCGTTGGCTCAATCAAGAAATTAAGCTGGATTGGGTGAAAGCAGAAGTCATCAAAGATTCTCCTGAAAAAATCAAATCGAAAGCGAAGAAAGAAGAACATCTCAACTTTCAACTGGTTGAACGCTTAGAGAAACCAGAAAAAAGTGTCGATATCATTTCCGCTTACTTCGTTCCTGAACGCAAGGGTGAGCAACGCTTAAGTGCGATCGCACAAGATGGCGTTAAAGTTCGCGTACTGACCAACTCTTTTAAAGCCAATGATGTTGCGCTTGTACATGCATTTTATGCGAAATATCGTCAGGATTTACTGCAAAACGGCGTAGAGTTATATGAGTTCCTCCCTGCTTTGCCAGAAGAATTCCAAAATAAAAATAATATTGAAATTTCTAAGCAGTCCAAAGTGAGCCTTAAAGGGCTGAGTCGCTCAAGCCTACATGCAAAAATGATGGCTTTGGATGATAAGCAAGTATTTATCGGATCATTTAATTTTGATCCACGTTCAGCCAATTTAAATACTGAAATAGGCGTCATTTTAAACAGCCAGCCCCTAGCGCAAGCTGTGCATAAAACCATGGATCAGAACCTAAAAAAATATGCCTATAAATTAGTTCTAGATTCACAAAATAATATTAATTGGAAACAAGCGACACCTGAAGGTATTAAAATCTATACCAAAGAACCAAAAATGAAATGGTGGCAAAAAGCAAGCTTGAAAGTTATCTCCTGGTTGCCAATCGAAGGATTCATGTAAAAGCAGGGATCATCATGATCCCTGCTTTTACTGATTAAGCTTTGAGTACTTTTTGATGTAATACTTCCAATCCTTCCTGCATTCTGAGTTGCACTTCTCTCGTTAAGCTTTCAACTGTATGTCCAGTAACATCAATCGTGGGCAAAGCTGTTAAATGTGCAACGACTTGAGGCATTTCCAATACTGCTTTGAGATGCGCTGTAAATCCAATATTTCCAATAAAGGGAGCAACCTGATCTAACTCCCCCTCTTGATTGACATAACAGATTAAACAAACTTGCACTGGTTTTTGAGCCTCGATAGCTGCAGCTAAAAGTCTTCCATGCACTTTTTTGACTTTACTTCCATCAGTCGTGGTTGCTTCTGGAAAAAATAAGACAGGAATATTTTGCTTCAAAAATTCTGTGATTTGCTCTTTAATACGGACCGAATCTCCTGAACCTCGTTTAATGAACAGTGTTCCACCACCCTTGGCAAGTTTCCCAAAAATCGGCCAATTTTCAATTTCTGCTTTTGCTAAGAAAAATACACGCGCACTCGAACCTAATACAGGAATATCTAACCAAGAGATATGATTGCTCACCCATAATGCGGGTTCACGAGGAATGTTGCCATGTACTTGTAAATCGATATTAAAAACTTTGCATAAGCGACGGCAAAAATGTTGTACATAGCGAGTATTGTTTGGATTATTCGGATTTTTATACATTTGATGCCTAAAAATTAAATAAAACCCTTCAGTGACAGCAGCAGTACCTGAGATGATTTTTTGGCTATATAGCGCTGTTTTTGAAAATAAATTGAGTTTTTTAGGCGTTAATTTTGTCATAAATTATTTCACTAAATAATAACAGGCGTTATCCACTATAGCTCCATTCTATACTGAGCTCACCAGAGATGCATTGATTATAAAAACCGTATACACATATTTGAAAATTCAATTTCAATTCAAATACCCAATAAAATATAATTTTTAAATCGAATTTATAGATTTAAAAATTATGCAAACTACAACTCAATCACCATCAAATCAAGTCATTCCCATCCGGTCGGCACTCTTCTCATTGGCATCAATTGTCGGTGGCGTCTTTTTATTTATGCTGGCGTTTATACTTATGTTCAAAACTGCTTTAGGTTAATTTAAATCTATTTCCCTCAATTGTTCAATTTCCTCTACACTAGAGTTTTGATGTGGAGTATTAGCTGAGTGGAAGTTACTGGACAAAATCAAGCAAATGAACGTGCGGTCTTGGTGAGTGTTAATGTCCAAATATTAGAAGATCTTGATCAAGAAGAATTTCGTTTATTGGCCAAATCTGCTGGTGCAGAGATTCTTGAACATATACAAGCTCAACGTATTAAACCTGACCCTAAATTTTTTATTGGTTCGGGTAAAGCTGAAGAAATCGCCGAATTTGTTGCAGCGGTAGAAGCTGATATTGTCATTTTCGATCATTCCCTCACACCATCTCAAGAGCGTAATCTCGAGCGTGTTATTCAATGTCGTGTCATCGATCGTACTCGCCTTATCTTAGATATTTTTGCACAACGCGCACGAACACATGAAGGTAAACTACAAGTTGAATTGGCTCAGTTAGACCATCTCGCTTCACGTTTAGTGGGTGGTCGCATGGGCTTAGATGGCCAAAAAGGGGGTATTGGTTTACGTGGTCCAGGTGAAACACAATTAGAAACAGACCGTCGTTTACTCCGCCTCCGCATAAACCAGCTTAAAGACAAACTTGAAAAAGTCCGCCAGACACGAATCCAAGGTCGTGCAGCGCGTCAAAAAGCGTCTATTCCAACAGTGTCTCTAGTCGGTTATACCAACGCAGGAAAATCCACCCTATTTAATATTCTTGCTGAAAGTGATGTGTATGCAGCAGATCAATTGTTCGCAACTCTTGACCCAACTTTAAGAAGATTAAATTGGGATGGCATTGGAACATTGGTCTTGGCTGACACAGTGGGATTCGTTCGCAATCTTGCACACTCCTTAGTAGAGTCATTCAAAGCAACCCTTGAAGAAACACTTGAGGCGACTTTGCTTTTGCATGTTATCGATTCAAATAGTCCAGAAAAGCTTGAGCAAATTGATGCTGTTGAAAAAGTCCTGAAAGAAATTGGGGCTCAGGTGCCAATATTACGCGTATACAATAAAATTGATCAAACGGGTGAAGAGCCTAAAATCATTTATGCTTCTCCCAATTTGCCCGATCGAGTCTATGTTTCAGCACACTCAGGTCAAGGTTTAGATTTACTGCGACAAGCCGTTCAAGAATGTTTAATGGGGCAAATACAACAATTTGAACTCACACTCAGACCTGAATATGGCAAATTACGCAATCAACTGTATGAATTAAATGTGATTCAGTCTGAACATTATGATGATCTAGGTCATTTGATTTTAAATATTCAAATTGCGCCACATAAATTAGAGCAACTTATAAAACAAGCACATTTACCAATTGATCAAATTCTTGGTGATAAGGCGCAACAATTTAAAAGACCTTTAGAAGAGTTTGAAATCAAATCATAAATCAGTTAAAACGTGATAAATAATGTTAAAAGTATAATCATGATGCAGTGGATGAAAACGATAGATTGGCCAGCATGGATTGGCACCATAGTGCTTATTATTGGCTTCCGAGAAGGTTCAGTTTGGCTTATGACTCAATTGAATCATCCCGAACTGGGCAATCTTGTCGGGTTGCTTTCCTTACTACTTGTACTGTTTGCTTGGCGTAGATTTGGCACTCTTCCAACCAGAGTTGTCGATGTAAATAATAAAATCATGAAAGAAAGTGCTTTCGCATTTTTACCAATTAGTGCTGGGGCATTGGTTATGTTGGTTCATATGGGTAAAGAAATTCCTCTTTTTTTACTCGTACTCACGTTAAGTACACTTATTCCACTTTGGGTTTACGCCAAAATGGCAAAACGCTGGTTATAGGAGAGAAATATGCTCGCAATTTTAATCGGCTTTGCTATTACGTTATTCGCCTATTTAATTTCAAAACCCTGTAACCGTGTCGTACCACAGATTCCTGTAATTGTATTCGGGATGTTCTTTGTGATCGTCATCTTACTGATTATTGGTATTCCTTATGATCACTACATGAAAGATGTCAATCCGATTTTTGATCATTTATTAGGATACGTCACAGTGGCTCTCGCGATCCCACTTGCAGCGATGCGTTATGACGATTTACCACTAAAAGGCATTTTAGGAATATTAGTGTTTGCTAGTGTCAGTGCTGTCGCATTGCCTATGGGCTTAGCGTATCTACTGCATATGGCAGATTCGACCATTATGGCTTTCGCTACACGTGCAGTGACAACACCAATCGCAATTAATATTGCGACCTTACTCCATGCACCAATTAGCTTAGCCATTTTAATCGTTATTTTATCTGGTGTGATTGGCGCAGCTTTTTCACCACTCATACTACGTCATATTAATGATGAGCGTGCCTCAGGCTTAGCACTCGGTTTAGCAGCCCATGCGATTGGGACAGCTCAAGCTTGGCAACGAGGCAGTGTAGCTGGTCGTTATGCTGCATTTGGTATGGCGGTAAATGCAACGTTTACAGCCGTTTGGCTCCCTACTTTTATTCACTTTTTAAAAGCGACCTCTTGATTTACCCACGATTGAAAATAAAAAAGCCACTGATGAGTGGCTTTTTTATTAGACGAAAACGACCTAAAGTAGATTCTATGCAAACATAGGATTATCTACAGCAAACATTTGCTGATCTTCAAGACGATACGCCATTAATTGATTGCCCCAGACACAACCACCGTCAACATTCTGAATATGCGCAGATATTGTTCTGCCCTGTAAGGCAGCCCAATGTCCAAAAATGACTTGATGAGTTTGAGCAGCTTTTGACTCATATTCAAACCATGGCTGATAGCCAGCTGGCATCGGCTCATCTAAAGCGTCTTTAAAACTAAATTCAAGTCGACCCTCTGGATCAGTCAAACGCATACGGGTTAGATAATTCACGATACATCGTAAGCGCTCATGTCCTGTTAAATCATCTGACCATAATGTAGGTTCTTTACCATACATTTCTTTCAAAAATGCATCCAGAACATCAAAATCATCATGCGCAATAACCGTTTCAACCTCTTGAGCAAACTGTTTCACTTGCTCTACTGTCCAAATATGTGGAATACCCGCATGTGTAATGACAATATTTTCATTTGGACATAAACATAAGGGTTGTTTGCGTAACCAGTCGATTAAATCATCACTGTCAATCGCATCAATCACATCACGAGTATTGTCTTTCTCTTTAATCTCTTTAATGCCCCTTGCGCACGCTAACAAGGTCAAATCATGATTACCCAAGACTGTCGCAGCAACGCCTCGATCGACCAGTTTCTTGATAAAACGTAAAGCGCCAATCGAGTTTTCACCACGTGCGACTAAATCACCCGCAAACCATAAAAAATCCTGATCAGGATCAAATTTGATTTCCTTGAGTAACATTTTCAAAGCTTCAAAACAGCCCTGAACATCACCAATCACGTAATTATATCGAATGTTTTCACCAGCCATTTATGCATCTACCATTTGATCTGCAAGTGCAACAAATTGAGCAAGTGTTAATGTTTCTGGACGCGCCATTGGATCAACACCAGCTTTTTCAAATCCTTCCTCTTGCAACATGCCTTTTAAACTGTTGCGAAGTGTCTTACGGCGTTGTGTAAATACATGGGAGACTAAACGTGCCAAGGCTTTTTCATTCTTCGCCACTATTGGTTTTACATCATACGGCTCTAAGCGAAATACCGCAGAAGTTACTTTGGGTGGTGGGTTGAACGAACCAGGTGGCACTTCAAACAAGAATGTCGGTTTACAGTAGTACTGAATCATGACTGATAAACGACCATATTCTTTGGTATTTGGTGATGCCGTAATACGATCGACCACTTCTTTTTGCAACATGAAGTGCATGTCTTTGACCTTGTCACCAAACTCTAAGAGATGAAATAACAAAGGCGTAGAAATGTTATAAGGTAAGTTACCGACAACACGCAACGGACGACCATCAAACAATTCAGTGAAGTCGTAGCGTAAAGCATCAGTTTCCACAATAGTTAAACGTTCAGGATGCGGTACACGACCCGGTAATCCAGCTGCTAAATCACGGTCTAATTCAATGACAGTCAAAGCATCACATTCACCAATTAAAGGCGATGTTAAAGCAGCAAGACCTGGACCAATTTCAACAATATTGTCACCAGTACGCGGGTTCACCGAACGCACAATTTTGGCAATGACACGTTGGTCATGTAAGAAGTTTTGACCAAAACGCTTACGCGTGTGATGCCCTTCATCTTTCGGGTTTAAGGCATTAATCTGATACATAAAGATTTCCAACGTGTAATTAAGACAAGATCACTGACGCGCTAAATCGAGCGCTAAGTCCACAGCCACATGTAAGCTCGAGCTTTTCGCAAGTCCAGTACCTGCGAGGGAGAGTGCTGTGCCATGATCGACAGAGGTGCGAATAAACGGCAAGCCCAAAGTAATATTAATGGCTTCACCAAATCCTTGCGATTTTAACACAGGTAATCCCTGATCGTGATACATGGCTAAAACTGCATCGGCATCTTTTAAATTTTCTGGTGTAAATAAGGTATCTGCAGGCAGACATAAACTCATGTCTATCCCTTGCGCACGATAGCGTTCAAGTACAGGATTAATCACTTCGATCTCCTCCACTCCTAAATAACCATCTTCACCTGCATGAGGATTTAAACCGCACACCAAAATTTTGGGAGATTCGATTTTAAATTTTGATTTTAAATCATGAATCAGAATGTCGATGACCTGATGCAAGCGCTCAGCTGTAATCGCATCCGCAACCGCACGAAGGGGTAAGTGCGTGGTTGCAAGTGCAACACGTAAGGTTTTGGTTGCCAGCATCATGACCACGCGTAATACACCAGCAAACTCTTGGTAAAACTCAGTGTGACCACTGAAATGAATACCTGCCTCATTGATCACTGACTTTTGTACAGGTGCTGTCGCCACGCCAACGCTTTTACCTGACATCGCATAGTCTGCAGAACGGCGGAGTTGCTCTAAGACATAACTCGCATTTTGAGCATTTAACTCACCCAGTATTACAGTTTCATTTAAAGGAATATGTTCCACATAAAGCTGACCCACTTTTGACGATGTTTGTTGCCCTTGATACTCAATCACTTCAACTTCAAGATGAAGTTTTTCTGCACGTTGCTTGAGCATTTGTATATCAGCAAGCACGACGAGTGGACGCTCATCCAAACGTTGCGCAAGGCTTAAACAGATATCAGGACCAATTCCAGCAGGCTCACCGCTGGTGACATACAAAGGAAGCATAACGATCATCATTCAAGGATTTTTATTATTTTAATACAGATCGAATGTAGGATGTTCAACAATCCCAAAATGGTAAAATCTTAGCCCTCTGATTTTTTTAATCGTTCTTTTGAGTCTTTTAGCGCCAATCCATACGAAATCTTGCATTTAATAGACCAAAAGCATGAGCGACTTCGGATACACATACAATCACGATGACGAAGAACAAACCCAACAAAAGAATCTGTCCAATCGTTGAACGCGCTGAATAAAATGTTGAATCTTTAATGCACAAGAAACCAAAGCCACCGATTAAATAGATGATCCAAGGGAAAATCATAAAATGTGCATACATTGAATATATAAGAATGACACTTAAAACATCGATTCCATAAATAGTGCCAAACACCATGCCTAACGCTAAATATATTCCGAGAAAAATGAATAAAAATCCGGTCAAAAATTTCGTCACCTTGCTCACTTTGATTTGATCATGGCGTGAAGATAAATCTGAATGACGAACAGGAGGAGAGAAACGATCATTATTATTTTGTGAAGTCATCAAAACTCCGAGCTATTATTATGATTATTTCCGCATTACAAACGAAATTGATTAAATAAACCGCTATACTTTTCAATCTAAATTAAATAGAATATGCCCCTCGAAATCTTAATATTTTGATTGTGGTTCTAGTGTTTTTCCGCTAGAATTCGCTCTCCTTTTTGTTTGGACAGATTCCACCGTCCAAACCAACTATAATAGGTAGTGGTTAATGAAAACTCTCAGCGCTAAGCCAGCTGAAGTTCAACACGACTGGTACGTTGTTGATGCTTCTGGCAAAACTTTAGGTCGTCTTGCGACTGAAATCGCACGTCGTTTACGCGGTAAGCACAAAACTTCTTATACTCCTCACGTTGACACTGGTGATTACATCGTAATTATCAATGCTGAGCAAGTTCAAGTAACTGGTAATAAGTCACTTGATAAGAAATACTATCGCCACACTGGTTTCCCTGGTGGTATCCGTGAAACTAACTTTGAAAAATTAGTTGCTCACAAGCCAGAAGAAATCTTCCAACGCGCTGTAAAAGGCATGTTGCCAAAAGGTCCTCTTGGTTATGCTATGATCAAGAAAATGAAAGTGTATGCTGGTGCTGAGCATCCTCACACAGCTCAACAGCCACAAGTTTTGGACATCTAAGGGATACAGCACATGGCTACTAACTATGGTACAGGTCGCCGTAAGACCGCAACTGCACGTGTTTTCCTATCTGCTGGTACTGGTAAACTCGTTATTAACAACCGTTCTTTAGAACAATACTTCGGTCGCGAAACTGCTCGTATGGTTGTACGTCAACCACTAGAGCTTTTAGATGCTACTGAGAAATATGACCTTTACATCACTGTTGCTGGTGGTGGTATCGGTGGTCAAGCTGGCGCAATCCGTCACGGTATTACTCGTGCATTGATCGCTGCTGACGAAACTTTAAAACCTGCTCTTCGTCAAGCTGGTTTCGTTACTCGTGATGCTCGTGAAGTTGAACGTAAGAAACTTGGTTTACGTAAAGCTCGTAAACGTCCACAATTCTCTAAACGTTAATTCGTTTTCCGAATTCGGACAAAAAAACCTTGGCTTATGCCAAGGTTTTTTTTCATCTTTATATTTTCCCTTACTCATGAAAATCAGTCGTACACGATACTTTAAAATGAATATTAAACTCTGATATCAATAAAAAGACGCTAGTTTTTATTGGTCTATTTTGACTGACTTAAACAAACATATGCTTAATCATCTATCCCAATTTGAGGATTGTTAACTTTTATAACTTCATTAAAAAATACTTTCATGCAGTTTTTTAAATTAAGAGGATAAAAATGTTAAATAGGGAAATATGTTTATCATTCGCCGTAGCCGCTACAATATTCGGTACATCCAATATTGCACAAGCAAATAACTCACAATCAATAGATGCTTTAGCCGTGTGCTGGCAATCCAATACGGGTAAGCATGTTTGTGATGGACCTATACAAAGATTAATGTCTTCATATGAAAACATAAATAAAGCATTAGAGTTAGTTGGATGCTCAGATGGATATCCTGTACAAAATAATAGTCTGGTACATCGATCTTTAGGTCAAAAATTCTCAGTGGTTTACAAGTGTGGCTATAAACTTAGACCTGGCGACACAAGTGCATTAACTAACAATCGCGACGTCCGTCAATGGTGGAGTGGAATCATACATTAGTGCACAAGGCCGATTTAAAGATCGGCTTTTTACATCGCTTTGGATAAAAAAGTTAAAGATTGAATTTCAACAATGCAAGGATAGAAGTTAATAAAAAACGGTCCAGACATAAATACGAATCAATATAAAATCCAAGTGTTTTAATATGCATCGCTCATAAAACGATGATTTTAGCGTGCTTTTTTAGTATCCTTATCTATTCATTAATACTTTGATTGGAATATGTCAGTCGAAACCACCCCATTACAAGGCATCACCATTTATAGTCATGCAGATGACTTTCGATCGCATTGGATTCGCTTCTTACTGGCAGAAAAACAAATTAAACACAATTTATTTATTATCGACGAAGACAACGAGGATCTTGCGAGTTTAAATCCATACAATCGACTCCCGATGATGATTGAAAATGAGTTAAAACTTTTCAATACATCCATCATTTCTGAATATTTAGATGATCGCTATCGTCAGAATAAATTATATGCAGATGCTCCTGCTCCACGTGCAGAACAACGCCAATATATATGGCGTTTTGAAAATGACTGGTTAAAACTTGCAGATGATATGTTGCGCCACCCAGACACACTTGATGTTGACGCACAAAAGGCGGCTCAAAAAAAGTTAAAAGATACGCTTATCTCGCTGACACCTTTGTTTCAGCACTATCCTTATTTCATGTCTGAGCAATTTACAATTTTAGATTGCATGTTGGCACCGATTTTTATACGGTTAAGAACGATGGGTATTGAGCTTCCAAAGCAACAATGCCGCCCGTTTTATTTATATTGCCAGCGTGTTTTCAGTCGTCCAGCCTTCCTTAAGTCCATGACGGTTCAGGAAAAAAATCGTTATAGTCCTGAATTAAAATCCGCTTAAAAAAGCAAAAGAGTGAGTCACATGTCTGATCAAGAAATTAAATTAAGTCCAACTCGCCCGTATTTAGCACGTGCGATTTATGAATGGATTTGCGATAACAATCTCACCCCATATCTACTGGTAGATGCCACACAGCCTTATACCGATGTACCTACACAGTTCGTTCAAGACGGTCAGATTGTTTTAAATATCGTGCCACATGCTGTGCATCAACTACACATGAGCAATGAAGCGATTACCTTTTCTGCACGTTTTGGTGGTGTTTCCAAAGATATTTATGTGCCAATCAATGCTGTACTCGGGTTATATGCAAAAGAAAATGGTCAAGGATTATTCTTTGATCCTGATGAATATGCCAATGCACAAACGGATGAAAATCCGATAGAATCTAAACAGCAACAAAATCAAGAAAATGAAACACCAAAGAAAAAACCGAGTTTAAGAATTTTGGATTAAAAACTTACAGGAGAGTTGAATGGCTTTTGATTTAGTACAATATTTTGTTGAGCAGACCAAAATTCAAAAGCCTCAGCTGTTGAAACAGTATCCAGCTGAACAACGGCATGAATATCTCAATGAATTAAATATCTTAGCTTTAGGTAAACTCATCAGCCTATGGCGTAAAGACGAAAAAAAAATATACCAAGAAATTCATGCCGCTGACCAACTTTATATTCAAGAAGTCGCACGGCATTTGACGACATCTCAACATAATCAGTCTACGCTGTCTCATCAAGAACTTGAAACTGCGACATCAGAGATTTTGACCTTACAGCTTAATGAACTTAAACAACTTGATGTAACAGGTCATTATCAACTACAAGGCATGAATGAATTACTTCAGGGTCAAGTTGAACATCTCTCTGGTAAAGCAAAAGATTGGGTTTGGCTAACAAATAACCTAAATGAGTTGATTGGTTCTCAACCTGTCATTCAAGAAGAGATATCATTAGACCAAACGATGAAGGAGTTTCATGACATGGTCAATCAAGTTCAACATGATCACCACGATGTTGCTGAGCCAGAAGTAGCGGCTACACCAACTTGGGCAAAAGTTTTAGAACCTGTAGTTGCGATTGCAATTCTTTGGGTGCTTTACTGTGCCGTACAAACAGTATTTGCATAAATCCGGTCATAAAAAAAGCCATCGTTAGATGGCTTTTTTTATTGCTTATTCAGCATCAACCTCAATATTCATCAAGATTTGACGTTTTTTCACTTGCTGACCAACTTGTCCTACGATTTCACCCACAACACCGTCGACATCTGACTTAATTTGCTGTTGGATTTTCATCGCTTCAAGAATCAATAATGTTTGCCCTTTAGTTACACGCTCTCCAGGTTGAGCAATGACATTTATAATTGCACCATCCATTGGGGCACGAATTTTACCATCCCCTGCCACATCGGCAGTCTCAGGTGGTAAATAGGTAATATTTTCCACCATGACGTTGCCATTCGCGCGATCTAAATAAACAAAATTACCATCAAGAACATAGTCAATTCGACGTCGAATTCCATTAATGCTATAAATCAATTGCTGTGTATTTTGCGCGACAACCTCAATCGACTGGCTTTCACCACAGGTTTCAACACTCACTGAACGACCATCACGATGCACAATGAGATCTAACTTTTGATCATCATATCGAAGTTTCAGTGGTAATGCTGAAGAAACTCCTGTGTTCCAATCTGTTTGCGCAGATGCATTTATCAACAACGCTGCAATCAATGCTAAGCTTTCTAAATTTAGACTCTGTTTATTCAAACTCACATCACTTTGGAAATGCTGTTGAATAAAACCAGTGTTAACATCACCTTCTACCACTAACGGATGGCGCAGCAAGTTCACCAAGAATTGTTTATTGCTGTTTACGCCAAGGAGTACAGAGTCATTCACTGCACGTGCAAGTAAACGGATTGCATCGGTACGTGTTTTACCATGTACGATAATTTTTGCGACCATTGGATCATAGAATGGGCTAACTTCATCGGTTGGCATCATGCCATGGTCAATACGTACGCCTTCTAAATCCGCTGGTTGCCAACGCAATACTTTACCTGTTTGTGGTAAAAAGTCTTGGCGTGGGTCTTCTGCATATAAACGCACTTCAATGGCATGGCCATTCATGGTCAATTCTTCTTGTTTGAGCGGTAAAGTCTCACCGTTTGCCACGCGAAGTTGCCATTCAACAAGATCAAGACCTGTAATCATCTCAGTAACAGGATGCTCTACTTGTAGACGTGTGTTCATTTCTAAGAAATAGAACTCACCTGATTGGTCAAGTAAGAATTCAACTGTACCTGCGCCCACGTAGTTACATGCTTTAGCGGCTGCAACTGCGGCATTCCCCATCGCTTGACGTGTTTCTTCAGTCAATACTGGACATGGTGCTTCTTCAACCACTTTTTGGTGACGACGTTGAATCGAGCAATCACGTTCAAATAAATACACATAGTTACCATGCGTATCACCAAACACTTGGATTTCTACATGGCGAGGTGCAATCACTGCTTTTTCGATAATCAGCTCACCCGAACCAAACGCATTTTCTGCTTCAGAACGTGCAGTTTTTAAGGCTTCAAGCAAATCAGCTTCTTGATGTACAAGACGCATACCACGTCCACCACCACCTGCTGATGCTTTCACCATCAATGGAAAACCTACTTTTTTGGCTTGATCTGCTAAAAAGTCGATGTCTTGTTGGTCGCCCTCATAACCCGGTACACATGGTACGCCTGCTTCAATCATCGCGATTTTAGACAAACGCTTGCTACCCATGAGCTCAATCGCACCTGCTGGTGGACCAATAAAGGTAATGCCATTTTCTGCACATGCTGCAGCAAAATCTGTATTTTCAGATAAGAAACCATAACCCGGATGTACAGCATCTGCGCCCGTTTTCTTACACGCTTCGATAATATTTGGAATCGATAAATAAGATTCTGATACTTTTGAAGGGCCAATATAAACCGCTTCATCTGCTACTTGTACATGACGCGCATTTTTGTCGGCATCAGAATACACAGCAACGGTTTCGTAACCTAAGGCTTTTGCTGTACGCATTACACGAGCAGCAATTTCACCACGGTTTGCAACTAATACTTTTGTAAACGCCATAGTTCCACCAATATTCTTTAGGCTCCCCTTTAATTTCGGGGAGCATATCCTTTTTAATTCACATTCATACAGGCGTTGGAATGTGGTTTATTCTGCCCAGCTTGGCTGACGTTTTTGGATAAACGCCATAGTACCTTCCATGCCTTCTGCACTTGCGACTGCTTCTGCAAATTGGCGTGCTGCATCATCTAATAACGGCCCCAATTCTTCTTTGGTAGTACGATGTAATAATGCTTTGGTTGCACGAGATGCCAATGGTGCACAGCGTTTGATTTGGGTAATGGTTTCTTCAAGTGCTGATGCAAGTTCAACTTCATCTGCAACCACTTGATGCACAATCCCCACCTCTAAAGCAGTTTGACCTTTAAAGCGCATACCTAAAAGTGCCAAACGACGTGCTTGAGTTAAGCCGACACGCGTCACTACAAACGGTGCGATTTGTGCAGGCAAAATCCCTAAGCCAGTTTCAGGTAAGCCAAATTGTGCTTCTGCATGAGCAATGGCTACATCAGATACACACGCCAAACCAAAACCACCGCCAAGTACTGCACCTTCAAGTACAGCAACTACGGTTTGCGGTGCTTGATCGACTTGCTCAATCATTGCACCAAAGGTACGGTTAAAATCGGTATAAGGTGTGTTATTGCCGACTTCCATGGCTTTAGCACGGATACCTGCCATATCTTTGATGTTCCCACCTGCACAGAAATGACCACCTTTACCACGTAAAATTACAGCACGTACAGACACATCATCTTTAATTGCTGTGAATACAGCCTGAATCGATTCCACCATTTTTAGGCTCATGGCATTACGGCTTTCAGGATGGTTTAACCATAAGGTTAAAATGCCACCGTCTTGCTCTAGGATGATGCTGCCATCAACCTCTAAATTGGCAATTGAACTTGATAATGTCATATCAGATCTCCTGCTTATTTTTTCTTACCAGGAAGAATGTCCATCATCTTACAGATAATGCCAAGCATGATTTCGTCCGCACCACCACCGATCGATACTAAACGACCATCACGGTAGAATTGTGCAGCTGGGTTATCTGCCATAAAGCCATTACCACCCCAGAACTGTAAGCAACTATCTGCAACTTCACGCGTTAAACGACCTGCTTTTAGTTTTGCCATAGATGCCATTTGCGTTACGTTTTCGCCTTCGATATGAAGTTCACAAGCACGATAGGTTAATGCTTTAAGCGCTTCGATCTCAGTCATGAGTTCAGCAAAACGGAAATGGATATATTGGTTATCAATTAATGGCTGACCAAATGTCGTACGCTCTTTAGTGTACTGAATTGTTTTTTCGATACATTGCAACATACCACCCATAGCATTAGCTGCACCCCACATACGTTCTTCTTGGAACTGAAGCATTTGCATCATAAAGCCCATGCCTTCTTGACCCACTAAGTTACGTTGTGGCACACGTACGTTGTCAAAGAACACCTGTGCAGTGGTACTTGAGCGCATACCTAATTTGTCTAATGGCTCAGAGAATGTAATACCCGGTGTGTTTGCTGGAACCACAATCATTGACTTATTAAAGTGTGGCTTACCGTCAGAGGTATTCGCTAACAAACAGAAAAAGTCTGCTTGAAGCGAGTTTGTGATCCACATTTTGTGACCATTAATAATGTAGTCATCACCATCTTTTACAGCTGTAGTTTTAAGTGCTGCAACGTCAGAACCTGCTTGGACTTCAGATACCGCAATCGCTGCAACTTTTTCACCTGCAACTGCTGGTGTTAAAAACTCATCGCGTAATTCTTTAGAACCAAAACGAGCAATCGCAGGTGTTGCCATATCAGTTTGTACACCCATCGCAAGTGCAACACCACCAACATTGATACGACCTAGCTCTTCTGCAACCACCAAGTTATAAGAATAATCGAGTGCTAAACCACCGTTTTCTTCAGGTTTACAAATACCTAATAAACCCAAATCACCCATTTTTTTGAATACTTCATGGATTGGGAATCGACCCGCTTTTTCCCATTCTGCTGTATATGGGTTGATTTCATTTTCTACAAATTGACGTGTTGTACGGCGTAGCGCTTCATGTTCTTCAGTAAATTTCATTTTTGTCTTCCTTAAAATTTCAATATTTGTTTTTAATCTTTAATCCCTCCTAACCTTCCTTTGAAAAAGGGAGGAGCTTTCTCACTTCATTTAAGAAAGCTATTTCCTCTCCTCTTAGGAGAGGGTTAGGGTGAGGTAATAAAAGTTAGAATCTTGGTACACCAAAACGTGTTGGATTCAATTCACGTGCTTGTGATTCATTAATGGTTTGCAATAAGAAAATCAGCAATTTACGTGTATCACGTGGATCTATAATGCCATCATCATGCAACATCGCTGTGTTGAATAATGCAGTCGATTGCGACTCTAATTTCATTGCTGTCGATTGCTCTAAGAAGTCCAACATTTGCTCATTTGGCTCCATGCCAGATTCACGTTGTTTCGCTTCCGCAACAATACGAAGTACCTTACCTGCTTGCGCACCACCCATCACCGCAACACGAGAGTTCGGCCATGAGAAAATAAATTGTGGGCCAAGTGGACGACCACACATCGCATAGTTACCTGCACCGTATGAACCATGTGCAATGATCGAAATCTTCGGCACTGTACAATTCGCAACAGCTTGGATCAGTTTAGAACCATGTTTAATGATGCCGTTTTGTTCTGCATCTGTACCCACCATAAAACCTGTGGTGTTATGCAGGAATAAAATTGGGCGTTTGGTTTGTTCACATAATTGAATAAACTGCGCTGCTTTTGCTGCACCTTGTGGTGTAATTGGGCCATTATTAGTAATGATGCCTAAGTGCATACCACCGACTTTTGACCAACCACACACTGTATGTGAGTCATATTCGTTTTTGAACTCGAAGAAATCAGAATCATCAACAATACGGGCAATGATTTCTTTCATATCCAAAGGTTGTTTTGGATCTGAAGGAATGATGCCAAGCAATTCTTCTGCCGAGTAACGTGGCTCTTTATATTCTGGTGTTTCAAGCTTAACTTGCTCTTTCCAGTTTAAATGCTTAAAGATTTCACGTGCGATACGGATACCATCAGCATCATTTTCTGCTAAGTATTCTGCTGTACCTGCCACTTGTGCATGCATTTCTGCACCACCCAATTCTTCAGCAGTTGCCACTTCCCCTGTTGCTGCCAATAACAATGGCGGTCCTGCAAGCAACATTTCAGTTTGCTTACGTACAGTAATCACATAATCAGAAAGACCCGGTTGGTATGCACCACCTGCTGTTGCGTTACCATGGACTACAGAAACTTGTGGAATTCCTTTTGCAGATAAACGTGCTTGGTTGGCAAATGTTGTACCACCGGCAGTAAATACTTCTGCTGCGTAGTTTAAGTTTGCACCACCACTTTCTGCCAAAGTAATGATTGGTAATTTTTGCTCTAACGCAATTTGGTGTAAACGAAGGCTTTTGTGTACACCCATTGGGGCAATCGTACCGCCTTTGATCGCACTGTTATTGGCAGCCACCATACAACGTGTACCATTTACAAAACCAATCCCTGCAATGATCCCGCCACCTGCTTCTGAACCATCTTTATCATCATGCATCTTGTAACCCACAAGACCACACAACTCTACAAATGGAGAATCTGCATCGAGCAACATACGTACACGCTCATGCGGTAAAATCTTTCCTTTTTTATCAAACTTAGGCTTAGCTTTATAAGAACGATCTAGCGCACTTTTTTGAATCGCTCGAATCTCTTCAATTTGCTCGAGCAATTTCGCTTTATTCTGTTCAAATACTTCGCTTCCTACTGCAACTTCGGACTGAATCACTGCCATTCCGTTTCCTCCTTGTTCCTTATAATCTCGATTAATTCTTTTCGTCTTTTTTCTTTAGTACATCTGGAATAAATGCACGGTGGAAGCCGTTATACGACTCACTGTTATTCGCAGTTGATAATGGGAATACACGTGTACCTTGTGATGCAGCACCATCAATACGTACGGTCATGCCTGAAACAAAGTTGGCCGCTTCAGAGAGTAAATATACAATCGCTGAAGACACTTCCGATTCTGTTCCCATACGTTGTAAAGGCACATTGCTTGAAAGGTTAGGGATAATAAATTCCGCCACAGGGCCAGAATAAGTATCCATACCTGATGAGATAATCCAACCCGGTGCTACACAGTTGACACGCACACCTGATTTACCCCATTCCACTGCAGCCGTTTTGGTCAAGTTATCAACACCTGAACGTGCTGCACCCGAATGACCCATACCCGGCATACCGCCCCACATATCTGCCGCCATGTTCACAATGGCGCCACCATTTTTTGCCATCCACTGGTTATAGGCTTCACGCATTAAAAAGAACGTTGCGTGTAAGTTATTACGGATGACCGCATCAAAACCATTGGCAGAAATACTTTCTAAAGTCGATGGGAACTGACCACCTGCGTTATTCACTAAACCATCGATGCGACCAAATTTTTCGATCACCTCGGCAATCATATTCTTCACTTGTTCTTCTTCGCGGTTATCACACACGATGCCATGTGCACGTCCGCCATCTTCAGTGATTTCAGCAATTACTTTTTTAAGTTTTTCGATCTTACGACCTGTAATCACCACTTGTGCACCAAGTGATGCAAGTTCATGTGCCGTACAACGACCAATGCCAGAGCCACCACCTGTCACAATCACGACTTTGCCAGCGAATGCATCATTTCTAAAAATTGATTGATAACCCATTGCGCATACTTCCATTTTTAATTGATGTAAATTATTTTGAATTGGGCACCATCTCGATGCCCAAATCTGTGCTTACAGTAAATCTGCAGGCACTTTCACTGGCATATCTAACAATTGCTGTGCAAAGGCTTTACCTTGTGGGTCAATACGTAAGCTCGCAACACCACCACCGCCAAGTGCATCAATCAATAAGAAGTTCATTGCATTTAAACCCGGTAATTCATAGCGACGAACTTCGCCACCTTCACCGCCTTCAAATACATGCTTCATATATTCAGCAACATTCGCTTCAGTTAAAGATGCACGAATCCAAGGTAAGAATTCTGGTTTACGTGCAAGCACACCGATGTTGCTGTAATTACCTTTGTCACCACTACGTGCATGTGCAACTTCAACCAATGGCACTTCAATTTCGTTACCTGTTAAAGTTGCAACTTCACCTGCAGGGATTGTTGGAATTTCTGCAAGTGGCTCACCATGTGGTACATCAACTTTATGACGCTCGCCATTGATATCCACTTCAACATTTAGTTGAGATTTTTCTACCAAGAACGAGAATAATTTAATCACTGGAGATGGTTTTGGACGACCACCCACAATACCTGTTAATGCAGGTGCCATACCTGTTGAAGCTTGTGCAATCTCAGAAGCAAAGAACATACATGCTTCTTTAAACATATGTTTAACGGCAATTTTCACCACAACTTCACGTGGTTTTTGCACACGGCGGTTTGCACCGTACGTTGTTTCTGTACCTAAAATCTCAATTGATTTTTCAGTAAATGGCGGAATCGAACGAAGCGCCATTACACGTTCAACTTTATTTAAAATCGCATTAGAAACTGCATAGGCTTTTTCTTCTGCATCTTGGCCTGCAAGTAAGAAGCTGACTAATACACGGTTACCATCAGGATAGGTCGTGCTTACTTTGTAGTGTTGTGTCGGTGCTGTACCTTTTGCACCTGTAACCAATACACGGTGCTCACCGACTTGCTCAAGTTTTACTTGGCTAAAGTCAGCAGTGACATCAGGCAATAAATAAGCTTGTGGATGACCAATTTCATACACAATTTGCTCGCCCACAGTACCTGTAGAAACTAAACCACCTGTACCATTTGGCTTAGTGACGATAAATGATGAATCTGCTTTCACTTCAACAATTGGGAAGCCCATGTTGTCAAAGCCTTCAACCAAACGCCAATCTGTGAAGTTACCGCCAGTACATTGTGCACCGCACTCAATCACGTGACCTGCAAGTGCAGCTTGTGCTAATTTATCGTAATCGTTTAAATCCCATTTGTATTCATGCAATAAAGGCCCAATCACCACAGCCGAATCCACCACTCGACCTGTGATCACAATGTCTGCACCTAAATCCAGAGCATCACGAATACCTACGGCACCCAAATAAGCATTACTACTTGCGACATGTGGAGGAAGATCCTCACCATTAAACATTTCTTTTATATTTTGTTTTTGAAGTTCAGTGTGCTGATCCATTAAATCATCACCAAGTACCACCGCTACTTTCAAATCTAAACCAGCATTTTTGATCACTTCTTGAAGTGCATCACTGCATGCCAATGGATTTACACCGCCAGCATTACTTACAACTTTGATTTTCTTGTCGGCAATTTTTTTGATGAGTGGTGTCATGACACGACTAACAAAGTCCAATGCATATCCATGAGAAGGATCTTTCATTTTGGCTTTTGCCATGATAGACATGGTGATTTCTGAAAGATAATCAAATACTAAATAGTTAATATCCGACATATGTACTAATTGAAATGCAGCTGTGTTGGTATCTCCCCAGAAACCTGAAGCACATCCAATTTTTACAATTTTTTGTTCATCCTGAATATTTGTCATAACCATCTCATTATTCTGTTTAGAATTTAAGCTTAATCTACCAAGCAAGCGCTTGGTTTGTAAAGTGCAAAATGTTATTATTATTTGCAAATCTGCTTATTGCGCTAAAATTTGCATGGAAGCAACGCGTTTAGAAAACAAAATAGGATAAAATAACAAGATGATTGCGACCTCTATTGACCAAATTCAACCGATAGCCTGCTTTGACGATACACCACGTGGTCGTTTACTTTTGGGGGCAGCTTATTTATTCCATAAACAAGGTTATGCCAAAACCACTGTTCGTGAACTCGCACAGTTTATTGGTATCCAATCTGGAAGTTTATTTCATCATTTCAAAACCAAAGACGATATTTTGGCGCATGTGATGGAACAAACCATCATTTACAATCACGCTTGCCTTGAAAGTGCCATATCCACTTCAGACCATCCAGAGCAACAACTCAAGGCTCTGATTAAAGCTGAACTCGATGCGATCTCTGGGGATACAGGTTCCGCTATGGCTGTATTGGTCTATGAATGGTTTTCACTTTCTGAGGAAAATCAGAAGAAACTATTAAAATTAAGAAATGATTATGAAGGGATATGGCTGAGTGTCATCAAGGTATTACATGACAAAGGCAGAATTAAGCACGATCCTTTTATTTGGCGAAGACTGATTGGTGGGTCAATCGCTTGGACCGTAACTTGGTACAATCCAGAAGGGAAAATGTCACTTGATGAGTTAACCAATATCGTCTGGGATATGGCAATGAATGCTTAACTTTATATCTGATTAATTAAAAAAGGTGGCTTAAGCCACCTTTTTATTTCTTTTAGAAGCTCAGCTGTCGGCTTGCCAAATCTTTCATAATTTCCTCAGCTCCACCGCCTATCATATTCACTTTAACTTCGCGATATATACGTTCAGATTTCATGCCACGCATAAAGCCCATACCACCTAGTGTTTGAACGGCTGCATCAGCGCAGAATTGCATAGTTTGCGTTGCTACGTTTTTAAGCATACAAATTTGTGCAATCATTTCATTCCCTTGAAGTTCAGGACGACCCATTTTATATGCCGTATCTTCAAGTAAAGTGCGAGTCGTTTGTAAACGTGTTGCCATATCTACCAATTTATGACGAACAACTTGATGATCTACCAAGCGTTTACCAAAAGTACGTCGCTGTTGAGCCCAATCTAGAGCTTCTTCATAACAAACTTTTGCATAACCATAACTACTCGCAGCCAAGAAAAAACGTTCCATATTGAAGTTATTCATGATAACAAAGAAACCCATATTCTCAGGACCAATCAAATTTCTTGCAGGCACTTTAACTTGATCGAAGTGCAAATGAGCGGTATCAGACGCCCACCATCCCATTTTATCTAACTTCGTTTTTGTAATACCTGGCGTATGGGCATCAATCAGTAGCATTGAGATACCATTGGGTCCCTTTCCTTCAGGATCAGTTCGAACGGCAACAGTATAGTAATCAGCACGAATACCAGAAGTAATAAATGTTTTTTCACCACTAACTATATAGTAATCACCTTCTTTTACTGCTTTTGTTTTAAGTGCTGCAACATCAGAACCTCCGCCTGGTTCTGTAATTGCTAAAGCAGAAATCTTCTCACCTGATAAGATTTGTGGCAAAACCTCTGCTTTAACATCTTCACTTGCAAAGCTATTGATTGGCGGTGCACCGATCATATGTGAAAGTAAGGAAGCGATTAACCCACCTGATGCCGCCTTTGCCAACTCCACACATCCCAATAAAGTATAGAATGCATCTGTATCTGGGATACCACCGTATTTTTCATCAAAACCTGATGCCATCAATCCAACTGCTGCAGCTTTTTTGTAGAGTTCTCGTGGAAAAGTTTCAGCTTCGTCCCACTCATTTACATAGGGAATAATTTCTTTTTCTACAAATTTTTTTACTGCATCGGCAAATGCAAAGTGTTCATCTGTGTAATAGATCGGATTGTATTGCATCAACTATGTCCCTGAAATTATTTAAATCCTCATAGGCATACTGACATTTATTGTTGTTTTTTTAATTGCAAGAATCATCAATCTTTTGGCATAAATTAACTGAATGGAGCTTCTTATTTAATTACAAGGTTTTAATTATTTTGAAATTCAATTTTTATATATAAAAAAACACCCCCTTGTATTGAAGGGGGTGTTTAGAATAATGAGCTGGCGATGACTTACTCTCACATGGGTAACCCCACACTACCATCAGCGCTAAGAGGTTTCACTTCTGAGTTCGGGAAGGGATCAGGTGGTTCACTCTTGCTATTGTCGCCAGCACAACTGTTGTGACTTTGCTTGGGTCTTATTCGCATGTATTGTTTGCGTGCCTTTGCTTGGTCAAAGAAGTTATTAACAGCTATTTGAGTTGCTTTAATTTGTGCAGTTTAGCGTTTTATCTAACTAAATCAAGTTATTTGTCATGATTTGAACCACAACACCAACTGTTTGGGTGTTGTATAGTCAAGCCTCACGAGTAATTAGTATTGGTCAGCTTCATACGTCACCGTACTTCCACATCCAACCTATCAACGTTGTAGTCTTCAACGGCTCTTTAGAGGACATAAAGTCCTTGGGAAATCTAATCTTGAGGTAGGCTTCCCGCTTAGATGCTTTCAGCGGTTATCCCTTCCGAACATAGCTACCCGGCGATGCGACTGGCGTCACAACCGGTACACCAGAGGTTCGTCCACTCTGGTCCTCTCGTACTAGGAGCAGATCCTCTCAAATTTCCAACGCCCACGGTAGATAGGGACCGAACTGTCTCACGACGTTCTAAACCCAGCTCGCGTACCTCTTTAAATGGCGAACAGCCATACCCTTGGGACCTGCTTCAGCCCCAGGATGAGATGAGCCGACATCGAGGTGCCAAACACCGCCGTCGATATGAACTCTTGGGCGGTATCAGCCTGTTATCCCCAGAGTACCTTTTATCCGTTGAGCGATGGCCCTTCCATACAGAACCACCGGATCACTAAGACCTACTTTCGTACCTGCTCGACTTGTGGGTCTCGCAGTTAAGCGCGCTTTTGCCTTTATACTCTACGCGTGATTTCCGACCACGCTGAGCGCACCTTCGTACTCCTCCGTTACTCTTTAGGAGGAGACCGCCCCAGTCAAACTACCCACCAGACATGGTCCTCGCTCCAGATAATGGAGCAGAGTTAGAACCTCAATATTACCAGGGTGGTATTTCAAGGACGGCTCCATAGAAACTGGCGTTTCTACTTCAAAGCCTCCCACCTATCCTACACAAGTAAGATCAAAGTTCAATGTCAAGCTGCAGTAAAGGTTCACGGGGTCTTTCCGTCTAGCCGCGGGTACACCGCATCTTCACGGCGAATTCGATTTCACTGAGCCTCTGCTGGAGACAGCGCCGCCATCATTATGCCATTCGTGCAGGTCGGAACTTACCCGACAAGGAATTTCGCTACCTTAGGACCGTTATAGTTACGGCCGCCGTTTACTGGGGCTTCGATCAAGAGCTTCGCTTACGCTAACCCCATCAATTAACCTTCCAGCACCGGGCAGGCATCACACCCTATACGTCCACTTTCGTGTTTGCAGAGTGCTATGTTTTTAATAAACAGTTGCAGCGGCCTGGTTTCTGAGGCTGCCAGTAGCTCAAGGAGCAAGTCCTATCACCGCCGGCAGCGTACCTTCTCCCGAAGTTACGGTACCATTTTGCCTAGTTCCTTCAGCAGAGTTCTCTCAAGCGCTTTGGTCTACTCGACCTGACCACCTGTGTCGGTTTCGGGTACGATTCCTGTGTAACTGAAGCTTAGAGACTTTTCCTGGAAGTATGGTATCAGCCACTTCGCTAGTAAACTAGCTTGCTATCGATTCTCAGCATAGAGTACCCCGGATTTGCCTAAGATACATGCCTACAATCTTCCACCTGGACAACCAACGCCAGGCTGACTTAACCTTCTCCGTCCTCTCATCGCATTACACAGAAGTATTGGAATATTAACCAATTTCCCATCGACTACGCCTCTCGGCCTCGCCTTAGGGGTCGACTCACCCAGCCCCGATTAACGTTGGACTGGAACCCTTGGTCTTTCAGCGAACGGGTTTTTCACCCGTTTTATCGTTACTCACGTCAGCATTCGCACTTCTGATACCTCCAGCAGACTTCTCAATCCACCTTCATCGGCTTACAGAACGCTCCCCTACCACTTGCAATAAATTGCAAATCCGCAGCTTCGGTACATAGTTTTAGCCCCGTTACATCTTCCGCGCAGGCCGACTCGACTAGTGAGCTATTACGCTTTCTTTAAAGGGTGGCTGCTTCTAAGCCAACCTCCTAGCTGTCTATGCCTTCCCACATCGTTTCCCACTTAACTATGATTTAGGGACCTTAGCTGGCGGTCTGGATTGTTTTCCTCTTGACTACGGACGTTAGCACCCGCAGTCTGTCTCCCGGATAGTACTCATTGGTATTCGGAGTTTGCATCGGTTTGGTAAGTCGGGATGACCCCCTAGCCGAAACAGTGCTCTACCCCCAATGGTATTCGTCCGAGGCGCTACCTAAATAGCTTTCGGGGAGAACCAGCTATCACCAGGCTTGATTAGCCTTTCACCCCTATCCACAAGTCATCCCCTGGCTTTTCAACGACAGTGGGTTCGGTCCTCCAGTAAGTGTTACCTCACCTTCAACCTGCTCATGGATAGATCGCCTGGTTTCGGGTCTACACCCAGCAACTAAACGCCCTATTAAGACTCGATTTCTCTACGGCTCCCCTATTCGGTTAACCTTGCTACTGAATGTAAGTCGCTGACCCATTATACAAAAGGTACGCAGTCACCACACGAAGTGGCTCCCACTGCTTGTATGCATGCGGTTTCAGGATCTATTTCACTCCCCTCACAGGGGTTCTTTTCGCCTTTCCCTCACGGTACTGGTTCACTATCGGTCAGTCAGGAGTATTTAGCCTTGGAGGATGGTCCCCCCATATTCAGACAAGGTTTCACGTGCCCCGCCCTACTCGACATCATCATGTAAGCCCTTTCGTGTACAGGACTATCACCTACTATGGTTGCACTTCCCAGAGCATTCCACTAAAGCTTACATAACTTAATGGGCTTTTCCCCTTTCGCTCGCCGCTACTGAGGGAATCTCAATTGATTTCTTTTCCTACGGGTACTGAGATGTTTCACTTCCCCGCGTTTGCCTTGCAACACTATGTATTCATGTTGCAATACCTATCTTATGATAGGTGGGTTCCCCCATTCAGAAATCTCCGGATCACAGGATATTTGCCGCCTCCCCGGAGCTTTTCGCAGGCTATCACGTCTTTCATCGCCTCTGACTGCCAAGGCATCCACCACATGCACTTAATTACTTGACTATACAACCCCAAACAGTCGTTCGACCCTACAAGTAGATCGTTCAACATTACAGTTTGAAGTACTGTGTATCTAAACACTGTACAGCTTCAATTCAAATTCATATACCAAAACGCTTGATTCAGTTAATTTCGCTAGTTCTCATTTCAATCACTTCAACTTAATAACTTACGTTATCTCGTTTCCGCTCTTTCTATGAGTATGAACAAATTATTTCAACTCAAATATATGCTGTTAATGATTCACTACGTCTTCGTCAGATCGCAGTCAACTGTGATAAATCACAGAGCTTAATAATCAAGGCGTGCAGTATACACAGCTTTATTACTAAGCTCTATAAGCTATCAACTCGTTTGCTTACTACGTATTCGAATGAATACGTGGTGGAGACTAGGAGAGTCGAACTCCTGACCTCCTGCGTGCAAAGCAGGCGCTCTACCAACTAAGCTAAGTCCCCAGCTTATCATTTAGATCAATGTATCGTATGAGTATGTCATGGTGGGTCTGACAAGACTTGAACTTGTGACCCCACGCTTATCAAGCGTGTGCTCTAACCAACTGAGCTACAGACCCTCAGATACATCGTCATGAAGAACAACTTGTTGTGGATTCTTACCAATCGTCAATCTTTCGTTAAGGAGGTGATCCAGCCGCAGGTTCCCCTACGGCTACCTTGTTACGACTTCACCCCAGTCATCGGCCACACCGTGGTAAGCGTCCTCCTTGCGGTTAGACTACCTACTTCTGGTGCAACAAACTCCCATGGTGTGACGGGCGGTGTGTACAAGGCCCGGGAACGTATTCACCGCGGCATTCTGATCCGCGATTACTAGCGATTCCGACTTCATGGAGTCGAGTTGCAGACTCCAATCCGGACTACGATCGGCTTTTTGAGATTAGCATCCTATCGCTAGGTAGCAACCCTTTGTACCGACCATTGTAGCACGTGTGTAGCCCTGGTCGTAAGGGCCATGATGACTTGACGTCGTCCCCGCCTTCCTCCAGTTTGTCACTGGCAGTATCCTTAAAGTTCCCGGCTTAACCCGCTGGCAAATAAGGAAAAGGGTTGCGCTCGTTGCGGGACTTAACCCAACATCTCACGACACGAGCTGACGACAGCCATGCAGCACCTGTATGTAAGTTCCCGAAGGCACCAATCCATCTCTGGAAAGTTCTTACTATGTCAAGACCAGGTAAGGTTCTTCGCGTTGCATCGAATTAAACCACATGCTCCACCGCTTGTGCGGGCCCCCGTCAATTCATTTGAGTTTTAGTCTTGCGACCGTACTCCCCAGGCGGTCTACTTATCGCGTTAGCTGCGCCACTAAAGCCTCAAAGGCCCCAACGGCTAGTAGACATCGTTTACGGCATGGACTACCAGGGTATCTAATCCTGTTTGCTCCCCATGCTTTCGTACCTCAGCGTCAGTATTAGGCCAGATGGCTGCCTTCGCCATCGGTATTCCTCCAGATCTCTACGCATTTCACCGCTACACCTGGAATTCTACCATCCTCTCCCATACTCTAGCTTCCCAGTATCGAATGCAATTCCCAAGTTAAGCTCGGGGATTTCACATCCGACTTAAAAAGCCGCCTACGCACGCTTTACGCCCAGTAAATCCGATTAACGCTCGCACCCTCTGTATTACCGCGGCTGCTGGCACAGAGTTAGCCGGTGCTTATTCTGCGAGTAACGTCCACTATCCAAGAGTATTAATCTTAGTAGCCTCCTCCTCGCTTAAAGTGCTTTACAACCAAAAGGCCTTCTTCACACACGCGGCATGGCTGGATCAGGCTTCCGCCCATTGTCCAATATTCCCCACTGCTGCCTCCCGTAGGAGTCTGGGCCGTGTCTCAGTCCCAGTGTGGCGGATCATCCTCTCAGACCCGCTACAGATCGTCGCCTTGGTAGGCCTTTACCCCACCAACTAGCTAATCCGACTTAGGCTCATCTATTAGCGCAAGGCCCGAAGGTCCCCTGCTTTCTCCCGTAGGACGTATGCGGTATTAGCATCCCTTTCGAGATGTTGTCCCCCACTAATAGGCAGATTCCTAAGCATTACTCACCCGTCCGCCGCTAGGTCCAGTAGCAAGCTACCTTCCCCCGCTCGACTTGCATGTGTTAAGCCTGCCGCCAGCGTTCAATCTGAGCCATGATCAAACTCTTCAGTTTAAAATCAATAGTACCTAAAGGGTACCAATCTTGGCTCATCAATTACTGACAAAAAATTTGCTCAAATAAACTTCGAGAAATTTCTACCAATTATTAATGATAATATATATCGATCAATCAACCAGTAAAAATCCACACAAGTTGTTCTTCATAATCTCTTAATGATCTTCTTAATGCTTCGTCAGCATCAAGCTAGGTCGGCTATATTACCCTTTCTTTTCAGAAAGTCAACTAGCAATGTTAATTTATTTTCTAACTTATTCCCAAAACTTAGATCCAACCTATTAGGCTAAATCCTTGTTTTTCAACAAGTTTTAATCAACATCACCGCCGATGGATGTGCATTCTACAGGATTTCATATCCAATGCAACCTCTTTTTTAAAATTTAATTATATTTTCTTAACAAGTGATTATATTTTCTACAAAATCACTCTTTTTTCACGGTTAATTCACATTTTTTGTGCAAATATACTTTAGTAAACTGCTTTCAACTCTCGCTATAATGGCGTTATTCTGTTCATACTTACTATTTATTTAATAAGACTAATATTCAGCTTTTATTCTAGGATGTTTTTATGCAGTACTCTCAACTTATTTGGGTCAGTATGTTAAGTATTGGTTTAGCAGCACCCGCTTACGCCAAACAACCTGAGATTGCAGGCAATAAAATTGCTGACGATACTGCATTATCAACATCTGATAAGTTGTCTACCTCAAATGATAATAACCAGCCTTTAAACAACGATATTGCTAAGGCTTCACAACCAGCTTTAGAAAATTCAGTTAACACCAATGGATCTATCAAAGATTTAAAAAATTTAAAAATTGATAATTTCAAAGTCAATGCAACAGCAGCATTACCTGAAAATGAAAAAGATCCACTTCAACCTTTAAACAGACAAATCTACGCATTTAATGATGTTGTCGATCAAAATGTCTTGCGCCCTATAGCCGTGCAGTACGCTGATAAAGTTCCAGAACAAGTTAGAGATTCATTACGTGGCTTCCGAGACAATTTGGGTGAGCCATGGAATGCTGTAAATCAGGTTGCTCAAGGTCGCTTTAAACGTGCCGCACAAACGTTTGGTCGTTTTACATTAAATACAATTACAACGCTTGGTTTCGCTGATCCTGCACGTCGCTTATCTCTGCCAATGGAAGATGAGGATTTTGGAACTACTCTAGGCTATTACGGTGTCCCTTCTGGTCCTTACCTCGTTCTTCCTTTTATGGGACCAAGCACCTTCCGTGATACTGTTGGTCGCGTAGTAGATAGTCAGGCACGCCCTCAAAAATATTTACTCGATGGTCATGATCGTATCTATTATAGTGACTGGGCACTTAGCGCATTAGATACACGTGCTCAACTTTTAGAGATTGAACAAGTCTTGCAAGGTGACAAGTATGCAGCAATGCGTGATGCCTACTTACAACGAAAAAACTATGTTATTGCTGAAAAACGCGGTCTAGAAACGGGTTCTGGGCTATTTATTGAAGATGATTTTTCAGATGATGAATCCTTCATGGATGAGTCTATGGAATCCGAATAGAAGCCATATGCAAGTTAAAGTCTAAATCTTCTGTTTTTAGACTTTAACTTGGCGTTCGATATAAGTTCGTCTAAGATAGTTTTATAAATAAAGCATTTAGGATTGATTCTTTCATCTATGTATTTCATTCAACCCACTCGTGACATCCATCTTCTAGATAGCGTTCTAGAGGCTCTGCCGAGTTTACAAATGATTCATATAGATGATCTTCATCTTTACGATTCAACCATCATTGCCATTAGTGATGTTAATGATTTTCTGCAATTTAAATGGACTCTCCCTACGATCGTGATAGGTCATGCAGATGAGGGACTTCAACTCTCGCAAGCATGGGAACTTGGTGCACTCGCTGGCTGGATTTGGGATCGTCTTCCAAAAGACCTCGCAAAATCGATTGCTAAAATCGAAGCAAAATACAAACGTAATCAGGACAGCCGCGACCTGCCCTCCGCAGCCGAATTACAAAAAAAACTATTACCCAACCCAATCGACCTGCTTAATTATGAAGTCGAGACTTTATTTCAACCGTCTGCTTATTTATCTGGTGATTGGTATGATTATTGGAAACTCAGTGATCGTGAAATTTTATTTTATCTCGCGGATGTTTCTGGGCATGGTGTAACAAGCTCACTTCTTACCTCTTGGATGGCTGCATTTCACGGTAGATCGAAAACCCCACGAGAACTCCTCAAAAAACTTAATGGCATGCTTTTACAAGAGAACATCGAAAAGCATATTACAATGATTGCAGGCACATTGAATCTAGAGACCCACCAGCTTAAGTGGTCAAGCGCAGGGCATTACCCTCCAGCAATTATCTTTGAACCTAATCAGGATGCTCGCATCCTCAACACCAGCAGCTTTCCCTTAGGTCTTACTGAAGATCTCGAAATTGAAGAGTTTGAATGTACGTTGAATCGTGGAGCTCGTTTTATTATTTGCTCAGATGGTGCACTTGAACCTTTTGATGGTGGATTGAATGAACAATTTACACAATTGGTCTATCACTTGCAAAATCAATCATTCGAAGTTCCTGAACATGTTGCAGATGATATTGCAATACTCAGCTTCCAACGTCTAAATTAAGTTAATAATCAATAGTGTAGCTGTTTATAAATCGATCTACGACTGAAGACTACTTGAGTATCGACTTGCGCTATGTGATAATTTTAGCATCCTTTCTGCAAATGGCATTTATATGTCAACAGGTCATGTTGAATATGCAAGCTTGGATGGTACGCACATTTTCAAACTCATTGGAGAAGTGCGCGCTCAATCTTGTATAAGCCTTGATAAATTATTATCTCGGATTGAACAACAACAAAACGTCGTAGGCGCAATTGTTGATTTAACTCAAACTACATTCATAGACAGTACTGTGCTTGGAATCCTCGCAAAACTAGGATTAAAGCTCAAACAAGTGCATCAAGTTCAAGCTGTTATGTTATCTACTAACCCAGATATCACTACACTTGCGAACAGTATGGGTCTTGGTCAGGTTTTCGTAATTTTAAACTATTGCGGAGATCCGAATGTGTGCACGCGCGCTTTATTGGACGAACACATCACACATAATGCAATGCTTTCAACTGTATTAGATGCTCATCGTACATTAATGAAATTAAATGCTGATAACCAAAATATGTTCGAGCCTTTGGTTAAACAATTAGAACAACAACAAGATACCATCGATCACAGCATCTGATATTCTCTTAAGCATACTGAGCGCTTAAGGAGAACCTCATGACAACCTTACTTTCTGTCACCCAAATGAACTCCCAAAATGATATTGAAAATAACTTTCAAGTCATTGAATCATTGTTAGCAAAAAGTAAGAATCAAGGGGCCTCCTTGATCGTTTTCCCGGAGAATTTCGTTTGTTTTGCGGCAGGCAAACAGCGTGAGACTGCTGAACGATTTGAAGAAATACAATCTCGTTTAGAACAACTTGCTCATCAATATCAAATGTGGATTGTTGCTGGGACACTCCCCTGTCCTTTTCGCCCAGACGGCACCATTGTGCCAGATGGTCGTGTCAGAACAACCAGTCTTTGTATTAGCCCTGAAAAGACAGAAGCACGTTATGACAAGATTCATTTATTCGATGTTCAAGTCGGTGATGCGGTAGGTGGATATCAAGAATCTAAGTTTTTTGAACCAGGTGATCACACCGTCATTGCTAAAACTCCATTTGGCAATATTGGTTTAATGGTCTGCTATGACCTTCGTTTTCCTGAACTTGCTTTAAAGCTGCGCGCACAAGGCGCAAATATTTTAACAGCACCTTCTGCTTTTACTTACACGACAGGTCAAATGCACTGGCAATTACTTTTACAAGCTCGTGCCATGGATAGTCAATGCCAAGTTTTAGGCTCAGCTCAACAAGGGTGGCACGGTGAAAAAAGACAAACCTGGGGTCACTCTGGTGCTGCGAATTCTCGTGGTCAATTGTTAGATATCATCTCTGAAGAAGGTGCTCAAATGATTACAGTTCCGTTTGACATCGATGAACAGAAAAAAATTAGAGAATCGATGCCATTAATTCAGCATCGTAAACTCATTCAGCTTTAACCTGCTCACACATAAAAAATTGAATACCAAGCTTTACAAAATTACCGCTTATCATTCCTTTTAAATCAGAGAGTATAGATATTCACCTATACTCTATCTGGAAGGAATCATGTCATTAGAAAAAGTTGTTTATACCGCACATGCAAAAGCTACTGGTGGGCGTGATGGTCGTGCTACATCATCAGATCAAATTTTAGATGTTCAGCTCGCTGTACCAAAAGAAATGGGTGGTCCCGGTGGTGGAACAAATCCAGAGCAATTATTTGCTGCTGGTTATTCTGCATGTTTCTTAGGTGCGATGAAATTTGTTGCCAACCGCGATAAATTGAAAATCACACCAGATGCTTATATTGAAGGTGAAGTGAGTATTGGTCCTATTCCAACTGGTTTTGGAATAGCAGCCACTTTAAATATTCATCTGGAAGGCTTGGATAAAGAGCAAGCTCAAAAGCTAGTAGATGCTGCTCATATCGTTTGTCCATATTCAAATGCAACACGTGGCAATATTGATGTGACCTTGAATGTGATTGTTTGATCCAGTTGTTTCAATCCTAAAAATCACGCTGATATGCATATTGCATCTCAGCTTTTTTGTGGTTATAAGTTAATTTCAACTTAGAAAAAGAAATTTTATGTTAGGTGGGATCAAGTAGATTTATGTGTATCTAAAGGAATAATGACTCTTTGCCTCAGCTTGCAGTAATCAGTCCTGCAGCTTAATTTAAAGAAAAATAGTGATTTGGAGATACCTCCACTAACTAGTTCAGTATCTCCAAAATTTCCGTCTTCAACTATATCAATTCAAAAGTACATATGTCTTTTTAACTATTACTCTTTTAATCTAGCAAGTAAACTATTTAAAAAGTATTGCTAAGTCAATTAAGGCGGGCGTTGTAATTGAGCCGATCATTGACTTCATAACACTAGGCGTCCCATTAACGGAAATAGCTGGACGTGCACGAGGAGTTGTAAGTGCTGTATCGCTATTTAGATCTATACGGTATAGGATAGAAGCACCATTATTGTTGCTTATTGCCGCTAGAGCTAATCCATTATCACCACCAGCAATATCGAAACCATCATTCAAGCTTAAGTTCACGCCAAGACTACCTAATCTCACCAATGTTCCATCATTGGGTGGAACTTGCTTCGTCAGTAACTGATTGGCCTGATCTAGATTAAATAATTCGGTGCTAAGAGCTGAAATAGGTGTTTTAAAACTGTTGGTATATGCCGCAGCGCTAATCACTGCATTTGTGATCCCATTAATTTTGCCATCTTGAATGGTTTCACCCGTATCGACATTGATTCGCAGATTTTGCCCTGAATTACTGATGACTCTTAAACGGTCAGCCGTTGGATTGAAGTCAACAGCAAACTGTGTGCCGTCTAGAGTACTAAAGTTACTACCCGTGCCTGCTTTAAGTGCAGTCACAAGTGTTGCAGCACCAGAATTTGGGTTAATGGTATACAAGTTTGCTTGATTAGTTAAACCATATAGTGTATCGGTTTTATCAGCAGCAGTACGTAATCTAAAATCAATACCTACGAATTTCTCATTGACCAATACGCCTGTAATTTTTTGTTCGGTCGTATCATTTGGACTATTGATTTCAAATCTAATTAAAGAATTATTATTGGTCAACCCAATTCCTTTTGAAGTGGTTTCTTCTGCTCGATTAAGCGCAATCCCACGAATGGAGGTTTGACGATATTCGTTAGGCAAGTCGCTTGTCTCAAAAATAGCGTTATTGGTCGTTCCGACTTGAGCAAGATTAACTTGAAATAGTTTATATGCACCCGAGACTTTTAATGCAGCAAAACCAATATTATTTATTGGGTCTATATCAAAACCACCGTTATTCGATACATCCTGACCTAAGGGTGCAGAGATACCTAATGTTCCGGCATTTGCATTTTGCAGATAAATGCGATCTGTCGAAGATTCGATACTGTATAATTTTGTACTTGCCGTTCCAGCAAAAGCATTGGTATAAGCTGCGGCACTTACTTCGGTTGTAGCATCACCAACCCGACTAATTTCTCCATCGGTGATGGTGAGACCTGTATCAACATTAACTCTTAGGTTTTGACCATCTTGACCAATAATTCTTAGACGATCCGCAGCAGGGTTGAAATTCACGCTAAGCGCATCAGGATTGGAAGTAATTTTACTAAAAGCTGCATTACCATCTGTCGTATCTGCTGGATCAGCTGTCATTTTAATAACGAATTTTGCTACTCCAGAACTTGGATTTAACGTGTAAATATTACCCAACAAACCTACTGCATATAACTTTCCATCACTTGGACGATGGTCCATTCCAACCAGCTGATCCCCAGAAACTAAACCTGAAATTTTAATATTTGAAATCAGCGAACTAGGTTGGTCGTGATTGAGTGAGCTAATCATACCGTCACTGGTCAGTACCAAGAGATTACCAGTAGCATTTGTTGGAGGAATAGGCTCAGATGAATTTGAATCATTACATCCAACTAATCCGATACCACCGAGTGCGGTGAGGGTGCAGATGAGTGTTTTGAGTTCCATGTATAATTTTCCTTAATTACTGATATTTGATTTTGAAGCACTTCTGATTACACGGTTCAATATGTAAAACAACTCAGCTTTGCTGAGAAACACGTCGAGGTATCTTTAGACTTGGAAAGGATCATTCTATAGTTAAGCATGTAGAATACATAGAAATGTAGATCTTCAAGTTCAATGTCTGTCGCATGTTAATTAACCATATGTTTTTATTATTTTTTAGTAAATATATGTTTTATAGCTATTGTTTTGTATTGTTAGATCTATTTGGTAATACTTCACAGATTTTTTACATTAAGTATGAAACCAAATGCAAAATTAAATTATCACATTGCAAAATCTAAATATTACATAATCTTTAATTTTGTAAAATAATTTTAGTGAGATGTCTTACTGTAATGGCGTTTTGACATAAGATAATTCATAAATATTCCTATAATTCACCTTATAAACCTTATTCAAAATTATTTTTATTTATTAATGTAATTCATTACCTTATGCGAATGCGAAATGCCCAACTATTATAATTGAGCTCTTTTGTTGAATCCTCAGCTTTCGAGCTTAATTTCAAATCAGCGCTTCTTCGTTTTATCGAGAATTATTAAATAATCTCTGAATCACTCCGCCGCTTCATTTGTTACTCGAAGTACTTCCTCTAATGTACTCTTACCTTCAAGCACCTTTCGTAATCCATCATCACGTATCGAACCTGACTGCTGGCGAGCATAGTTTTCAACTTCAAACTCTGCAGCATTCCCGTGAATCAGACGGCGCATTCCATCATCAACAGGGACGATTTCATAAATGGCGGTACGACCACTAAAACCTGTATGCGCACAATGTTCACACCCCTCTGGTTGAGGCAGATTGAGCGCAATACCATCATGGACATTCTTAAAAATTTCTTTTTCAAAGTCATCCGCGGCACGCCAACTATGACAATGCGAACACAAAGTACGAACCAATCGTTGCGCAATCACACCAATTAAAGAACTCGACAGAAGAAATGGCTCAATTCCCATGTCTTTTAAACGCGTCACTGCACCAATCGCAGTATTGGTATGCAACGTCGACAATACCAAGTGACCCGTCAAGGATGCTTGCACAGCAATTTCTGCAGTTTCTAAATCTCGGATCTCCCCCACCATTACCACATCTGGATCTTGACGAAGCATCGCTTTCAATGCACGCGCAAATGTCATATCCACTTTAGTGTTAACCTGAGTTTGTCCAATACCTTCAAGTTGATATTCAATTGGATCTTCCGCGGTCAAAATATTCTTAGATCCGTCATTTAAATCCGAGAGTGCAGCATAAAGTGTCGTCGTTTTACCAGAACCTGTCGGTCCGGTCACGAGAATGATACCGTGAGGACGATGCACTAATTGGGTTAATCGCTCGTAATCATCTTTCATCAGACCCAAATGGGTCATATTTAAACGACCTGCTTGCTTGTCTAAAAGACGCATTACTACGCGCTCACCATGTGAAGAGGGTAAAGTCGAAACACGGACATCCACCTCACGACCTGCCAGTCGTAAAGAGATACGACCATCCTGAGGAATTCGCTTTTCAGCAATATCAAGTTTTGCCATTACTTTAATACGTGAAACTAACAATGGGGCAAGTTCACGACGTGGTTGCACGATTTCTCGAAGTTGCCCATCAACACGTAAACGAACCGATAACTTTTTTTCAAAAGCTTCAATATGTATATCTGATGCACTCACTCGAATGGCTTCGGACAATAATGCGTTAATCAATCTAACAATCGGAGCATCGTCTTCCTGATCCATCAGATCTTCTGCTTCAGGTACTTGATCGGCTAAACTTAACAAGTCAGGATGATCTTCTAAACCAGCAGCCACTTGCTGAGACTCGCCTGTCTCGCCAGCATAACTTGAACTGAGTAACTGACTAAAATCTTGTTCAGTCGCCAATTGATATTTGGCTGTATGCCCCACGTAACGGCGTGCTTCTTGCAAAGCAACCAAAGCAGTATCTTGACGACGGACAATAAAAACTTGATCCCCTTCATAACGCAACAAAACGCCATGCTTTTTTGCAAAACTATACGGTATTTGTATTTGTTTAAGTACTTGCATAAGGGATGATAATCATGATTAAAATTACCTCGAGTGTACTCTAAGCATTTGACAGCGTGAAGACAGTTTTTTAATGAATTTATTTAAGGATATTCCCTATTGTCACTAGATCAGAAACTTGAGCAAAACCCTTCGACTTTAAGATGGTGGGGTGAGCAGCATTTTGAACTCAATCAAGTGCGTGCTTGGCAATTTGGTTCATTGCTCTTTCGACTCACTCGTGGCTTACAAGAATGGCGCATGGAGTACTACCGTCCTCAAATTCAATACGACTACGAACAAAAGTGGCAGGAAATGGATGACCCCCATTTTTCATTTCCTCGTCCAGTGCATGTAGAACGTTACATGTTCAGGGAAACTCACCCTAAAATTCAATTGATACCACGTCTTGCAGATCGATCTGTGGTGATCCGTCCTGTAGACCCAATTTACATTCCAGCTGGTCAACGTGGCACGCTTTATATTAGTACCCCTCTGTGGCTTTCAGGTTATGTCGAAAGTCAAAAGACCCCATTATTCGATATACCGGTCATTATGCCTAAAGATACATGGTTCGGACCTGATCAACGCAGTGGTGAAATGTGTTACGCCACTTCAGTTGATGGTCGAACAGAACTAAAACAACTTCGTCCACGTGCATTTCGTGCAGTCACTCCAATTGACTTTCACAATGTCAGTGGACATCAACTCCGTTTCGATCGAATGAATGTACCTGTTCCTGCCCTGCCTTTGTTTTATAGTGAAAGTACAGAGCGATTATGGACGTCACAAATTAAAGTCATTCACGAAGGGATGGATCGACCAGCACGTATTCGTATTGAAAATCGCACCCCACCATTGGCTGGTGATGTAATTTATGTCAATCCAGCACGTGCCCCAGGTAGTACTTTATTTAACATGTTTGATTCATTCTTCTAAGGGGGGCATATGGCAGATAGTCTTACCGGCACCATTGCTGATAGCCTCAAAAGTATATTTACCAATATCAATACGGATCGCCTAACTGAAATTATTATTGCGATTGTGCTTTGCTTTATTGGATTCCTTTTTGCTCGAGTCGTTTCCAATACTTTTGTGAGAACGATCGGCGCCAAATTTAATGCTCATCAGCGTTTGGTATGGCGGCGCGGTATTTTTTATTTTATTTTCCTCATCTTTGTGATGGCGAGTTTAAAAGAAGCAGGTTTTAAATTAAGTGTATTTCTAGGTGCCGCTGGTATTTTGACCGTAGCGCTGGGTTTTGCATCTCAAACCTCTGCGACGAACTTGATCAGCGGTTTATTCTTGATTGGTGAAGGTTCTTTTGAAATTGGTGACACCATTCAAATTACGTTAATTCGTGGACATACCATCGAAGGTGAAGTGATCTCCATTGATTTACTGTCTGTCAAATTACTGACTCAAGATAATGTCTATGTCCGTTTACCTAATGAGCAATTAATTCGTGCTCCCGTACACAACCTTTCTAAATTCCCGATACGGCGCATCCCCATTACACTTGCAATCAACTTTCATGAAGACATCATTAAAGTACGAGAAGTTTTATTAAAAGTGGCAAACAGCTATCCTTTAGTGTTAGCAGATCCCAAACCTGCTGTAACGGTAACCGCATTCCGTGAATCTTCAATCGAATTGTTATTCGCCATTTGGTGCCAACAGGAAAACTTTTTAAAAGTGCGTGATGAAATGCAAGAGCGGATTCGAAACGGTTTTGTTGATCACCATATTGAAATTCCTGTACCTAAAATGGGTTTTGTTGATCGCCCTCCACAACCCTCGTTAACAGATGAGGAAATAGACCAATACGCCAATGCTAAGGAAATCAAAAGAGAGCCTAAATTATAATGAATTAAGGTTAATGCTTGATCTCAGGATCAAGCATTAGTCTCTTCTACTCGTTTTTGCTCTGGCGCTGGAGCGATGTACGCAATAATCAACATTAATCCTCCCGCGCCTAAAAATGATAAAACTCGACTTAGAGTGCCGATATGGGATAAATCTAACAACACCAACTTAAAAGTCACGATCGCCAAAATACTTGCACCAAACATCCATACCACTCGATTATGGATGATAGCGGCATATTTCATCACAATGAATGCCATGACCACCCACAATAATGTCAACGCCAATTGCACTGCAGAATCTTGCCAAATGATCCACTGGTTATAAGGTGTAGCAAAATAAAAATGTAAGGCTCTCAGAAGTACATAACTACTTACCCATAGCACAGCGAGTAAGATCAAGAATGCGCCAAGTGTTCGCTCTAGCCCCATTCTGATTTGACTGCGAAGCACCTGAATAAGCACCCACAAACCAGTCAGACTGACGAAATCAATAGGGTTTAAGATTGGGATAAAATATTTCCAAAAGGGTTCTACCACCCAAATTTGTGAGCTGACAATCCAGCACAACAATAAAATGAGGCTAGTCTTAGTTAACCAAAGCTTATTCAAGTCTGTTGTTTTAGAAACACTATAGCCATAAAGTATCAACGGTAAAAGAACAGCTCCCATCATAGGTGACATTGAAACTACACCCACACTGGCACAAGCTAAAGAAGCGAGTCCACCAAAGGCGATCCATTCATTTTCGTACTGAGCATTTGAAATTGGTTTTAACCACAGATAGCTCAGGCCCAAGCAAGCCAAGATAAACAAGCCTTGCGCACCAAATGACTGCCAGACGATGACTCCTTGAGTGTATTGATCGATCAGCATAATAGCTGCGAACACTACAATAGGAATCAGCCCCAACCATTTTGGTAATAACCATGACCATGAGACTACTTGGCGCGGTTGCAACACAAAATTGGCAGCAAAATAAATCGCAGTTGTGAATGCAAGTGTGTAGATTAATCTCATCGGTTCACTAAAACTTTCCACACCTTGATAAAGCAGTAAAAGACTCGCAAAAAAAGAAAAAATAGACAGGAAAATTTTATCTGACAGTGTCAGCTGTTTTTGATAACGCATCACAACATTGGAGACCACAATCGCAAGGATATAACTTAGACCTAGTAACCATGGGATGATATTTGGAATTGATGCTAACTCGATCAAATAGTATAAATACGAAAATAATCCAACTGTTAACAACGCATAACCTAATGTTCGCCCTACCCTAAACTCACGATGCAAACCCCACATTAAAATAAGAAGTCCTTCAATGATCCACCCGATCACACTCCATACTTGTGGGATCAAGATCGGCGGGACAAAACTTAGAAAAATAAAACCTAACATTAAATAATTTTGTTTAATCGCCGTATCAAATTTCGCATGCTGCACAACTTTAAAAATCGCAAAGTGAGTCAATGCAAAACCCAAACACAAGGCAATTTGAACCGATGTTTGATCTAAATACATGAGATGTAAAAATGCATATGCGACCAAGGGACTGACATAAATCAATGCGGAGTCAATAATACGCTGACCTAAATGAGCTTGATTTTGATGTGTAGCGAGCTGGTTAAATCTGAAACCCAACCAAATAAATACACTCGCATGTGCAATAACTAGACAGGATAAAACGAATCTCTCTGCAACACCGCCATTCAAAAAGGCATAACCACCACCGATAACAACAATGAGCAGCAACGCTATTTGAGTGAGTATTTTCCATGGATGTAATGTACAAATTACACCTACAACACTATTGACCGCTAGATAATAAGACAGTAATTGAGCTGAGGAAAAATCTGCATGAGGTAATGTGAACGGTGCAATATAAGCAACCAAAACTCCCATCAGGGAAAGCTCCACTGACCGCTGTTTTAAAATCAGTATGACCAACGACAGCATGCTCAAGCTGTAAAGCGTAATCGTATTAATGAGATTTAACAGATCATAGTGATAAGCAAATAGAATACTTAATAACAATCCCGCAAAACCCAGTCCTTGTAAAGCAAGACCAAAGCCGCGGTTTTTTTTCTGTATATGATAACCAAAGGCAACACATATGACGGCGATGACAGCAACAGCCAAAAATTTGATTGAAAGACTTAAGGTCCAATGTTCAACCATATATCTCAATAATAAGACGACCCCAATCACTAGGACGGTAATCGCAACTTTGAGAACAGGATTACCATGAAAGATCCATCGTCTGATTTGCATCCCAAAACCCAAATCATGCTGCTGATTTGTCTGGATTCCCTCTGAATCTTGTAAAATACTTGTGGTGCTGGTCTGATCGTCTCGATCTAGTTTTATTAGCTTTTCCTGCAAAGCACCGATTTGAATTAATCGACCCTCAAGTTGTCGCAACCAGTTTAGAAAAAAATAAATCCAGAGTGTTAAACCTAATCCAACCAACCATGTCCAATCGAACAAGCTGCCAATTAGTGCAAGAAATGACGAAATATATAAGGGCAATCGTGATGTATTCTGTTTCGAATAATGAGTCTGTTGCTCAATGTTGGTAAGCGGTTTTTCAATATGATGGGCATATTGCATAACACTTATGAGGAATGCAGCAACACATAAAAACGTAATGATCGGCAACCCTAGAACCCAAGTACTGATCGCTACTATGATGAGTAGCATCAACCAAATCATTTTTATTTCACTATATTGCTTCAGCATACACATCATTCCTTTTTAGCTAGATTGATGATACCTCAGCAAGAATTGGCATTTTGCGTTTTTCATCGCATATTCTGTACACTTGATTGCAAATCTTGTATCAGCGCAACTGCTGAAAATCACGTACAATGAAAAAGTTAATTGGATTAGGAACGTTTCAATGCCACCATTTGTCTTGGTCGATGGGTCATATTTTTTATTTCGTGCTTATCACGCACTACCACCGCTAACGACGTCAACAGGTTTACAAACCAACGCAATTCGCGGAGCTATTTCTGCTATCCAAAAGTTAATGCGTCGTGTTCAACCTACACACATGGCTGTCATTTTTGACACACCTGAACCAACTTTCCGTCATCAACTTTCCCCAATATATAAAGGGGATCGACCGAGCATGCCTGACGAACTCGCTCAACAAATTCCGTATTTACATAATTTAATTCGTGCTTTAGGTATCCCACTCCATGCCATACCTGGTGCGGAAGCCGATGATATCATCGGTACGCTGGCAAAACGTGCAGAAAAAGAAGGCTATAAAGTCTTGATTTCCACAGGCGATAAAGACATGGCTCAATTGGTCACGGACAAAGTGACACTTGAAGACAGTTTTAAAGACAAGCCCATGGATGTGAATGGCGTTTTTGAAAAGTTTGGTGTTTGGCCGAACCAAATTATTGATTATTTAACCCTCATGGGAGATGCCTCTGACGGCATCATGGGCGTTCCTGGTATCGGGGCAAAGACTGCGGCTAAACTGCTGAATGAATATGGTTCAATAGGCGGAATTCTTGAAAATGTCGATAAAATTAAAGGCAAAGTAGGCCAAAATATTAAAGACAATGCAGATGGTATTGCGCTAGATCATCAGCTAGCAAGTATTGTTTGTGACTTAGACATGAATCTGACCTACGATGATCTTAAACTCCGAGATCCAAATGTTGCAGAGTTACGTCAGCTTTACACCGAACTTGAGTTTAGAAATCAACTTCAGTCTCTAGATCATCCCAACAATCCAAATAGTGCTGCGTATAAACAATCAAGTCAAGTTATCGCAAAACCGAGTACTGCAACATCGAAAATCGAAGACCAAGCGGTTCAAACTAGTGTAGATGATCAGCTTGGCGAGGCAACTTACCATACCGTTTTAACACCAGCGGATTGGGAAAAACTCTTTCAAAGATTGACTACTGAGAAACGCTTTGCTTTCGATACTGAAACCACAAGTTTAGATTATCGTGTTGCAGAGATGGTAGGCTTCTCTGTGGCATTTGATGCCCAAGATGCATATTACGTTCCGCTTGCTCACGACTATGAAGGTGCTCCAGAGCAATTGGATCGCGACGCTATTCTTGCGCAAATCAAACCAATTTTAGAAAACGCTGAGATTGAGAAGATTGGTCATCATTTAAAATATGATGCTCATATTCTCGAAAATCATGGAATTCATTTACAAGGCTGGTACTTTGACACCATGCTTGCCTCGTACGTGCTCAATGCTGTGGCGACGCGCCATGGTATGGATGACGTTGCGCGCGTTTATCTTAGCCACTTAACCACCACTTACGAACAAGTGGCTGGCAAAGGTGCTAAACAAAAAACCTTTAATCAAATTGAAATCGAAACAGCAGCGCATTATGCCGCTGAAGATGCCCATGTAACCTATCGTTTGTATGAGGTATTGGAGCGTAAGCTTAAAGAAATCCCAGAGCTTCTCAATATTCTTCATCAAATCGAAATGCCGACAGCTGCAGTTCTGACGACGATGGAAGAAAATGGAATTCAGCTCGATTTGAGTTTCCTCGATCAATTGGGTCAAGAATTTTCTAATACAATTCTAGAGTTAGAAAATCAGATTATCGAAATCGCGGGTCAACCTTTTAATGTCAGCTCACCTAAGCAGGTGGGTGATATTCTTTTTGATAAGTTAGGTTTAAAAGGTGGTAAGAAAACTTCAACAGGTCAATACAGTACCAGCGAAAGCATTCTTGAGAAAATTGATCACCCGATCGCTGCACTTATTTTAGAATATCGCGGCTTGTCTAAGTTAAAAAGTACCTATACTGACGGTTTAATCAAACAAGCCAATAACGAAAGTCATCGTGTTCATACCAGCTACCATCAAGCTTTAACCGCAACTGGACGATTATCTTCTACTGATCCTAATCTTCAGAATATTCCAATTCGCGAAGAGATCGGTCGTCAAATCCGAAAAGCTTTTGTTGCACCTGAAGGTCGGGTTTTACTTGCTGCCGATTACTCACAAATTGAACTACGTCTTATGGCACATTTTTCACAAGATGAGGCTTTAGTTGACGCGTTTAATCACGGCCAAGATGTTCATCGCCGTACTGCAGCAGAAGTATTAAATATTGCTTTGGATGATGTAACCAATGATCAACGTCGCCAAGCCAAGGCCGTCAACTTTGGATTACTTTATGGCATGTCTGAGTTTGGTTTAACACGTCAATTGGGATTCACACGCGAAGAATCTCAAAATTACATTAAACAATATTTCCATCGCTATCCTGGCATTTATGAATATATGCAACGCACACGACAAGTCGCATTAGAACAAGGCTTTGTTGAAACCATTACAGGGCGACGCTTATACACACCAGATATCGATGCGCGCAATATGATGATTCGAAAGGCAGCTGAACGCGCTGCAATTAATGCGCCTCTTCAAGGTTCTGCTGCGGAGATTATCAAAATGGCAATGATCGAAGTAGATAAAATTTTACCTAAAGATCAGGCCAAATTATTATTGCAAGTTCACGATGAATTAGTGTTTGAGGTAGATGAAGCGATCGCTGACGAGATCGCTATTAAAATCGCAGATGCAATGCAAGGCGTTGTTCAACTCTCTGTGCCACTTGTTGTTGAAGTCGGCAAAGGGAAAAACTGGGGCGAAGCGCACTAATTTCTAAGATTCTTAGATTGTAAAAAAGGACTCAAATGAGTCCTTTTTTATGAGATTGTTTAAATCCGCAATTTAGATTTAACCAATTGATTTCAACATGATTTCAGCAATATAAAGTGTAAAGAATGCAAGGATAGGAGAAAGATCAATCATCCCTAAATTTGGCATTACTTTACGGAATGGTGCCAACATCGGTTCAGCTAATTCTTGAATCACTTCAATATATGGTGAACGTGTTTGTGAAAACATCAAAATCCAACTACATATAATGTAAGCAAACAGCAAATATTTAAGAATTGAAATTAATGCCTGCAACATTGAAAGTACTGTTGAACCAATAAAGTACAATGCATCGCCTGTTGGTAAGGCATTTAAATATTTATAGCCAAATACCTTAAGAAAATACAACAACACGATCAGCACTAAAGCTGCTAGATTTACACGCCCCTGTGCCACAGTTGGCAAGATTCGTCCAAACACATCTACAATTTTAGTTGCTTTCACTGTCGATAGCACAACAGGGTTATATGGACTGACTGCCGCTAATTGCATTAAAAAACGGAAAAATACCAATAAAATCGCAACATTAATGATAATGTCAAAAAATAGCGCAGAGTTCGCACCCATACTTCAATTTTCCTAAAATTTAGTTATTTAGAACTATCACTTAATTCCTGAGCGAGCTCCTGACTGCGTTTTTTTGCAGCCGCAAGAGCAGCTTGAATATTCTGTGAAATTTGCGCTCGATCAAAAACTTCCAAGGCCGCTTGAGTTGTACCATTTGGTGATGTCACATTTCTACGCAGTTCAGATGGCGTATTAGAACTGGTGATCGCCATTTGTGCAGCACCGAGAGCTGTTTGTAGCGTTAATGCTGTTGCAGTTTTCTCATCCAAGCCTAAATTTTTTCCAGCACGAATCATACTTTCCATCATATAGAAAAAGTACGCTGGCCCTGACCCCGATACCGCAGTTACTGCATCAATTTGCTCTTCTGAGTTTACCCAAAGTGTTAAGCCTGTTGCAGCTAAAATCTGACTTGCCAATTCACGCTTTGCTTGGTCAACAACGTCATGAGCATATAAACCATGGGCACCTGTTTGAACCAATGCAGGTGTATTAGGCATGACACGAACGATAAACTCCGTCCCCGTTAATGCAGCAATCGTTGCAATTTCAGCTCCTGCTACAATCGAAACAATTAACTTATTCTCAAATTTATCTTTTAACGGTTTAAGAACTTGTGCCAGTACTTGTGGTTTCACCGCCAGAACAACAACATCAGCATTTTGGATCGCGTCTTCATTATTGTCTGTAACTTGAATTTCTTTTTCTTTTAATAACTCTCTCACACGTTCTACAGGATCGGAAACTGTAATACGCGTTGTTGGTAAACCACGACTAATCAACCCTCCAATTAGGGCTTGAGCCATATTACCACCACCAATGAAACAAATATTACAGTTTAACGCAACACTCATGAACGACTCTCAACCTTGATTTTATAGCGATGAAACTAACTTTGGCTGCCAACCACCGACTTCACAATACTCTGATTCAGCCAGCCAAAACCCTTTTGGCGTGAAAACACCAAGCATAACATTATCTAAGCTTAAAATTTGAATAGTATGACGTTTCCATGGAAAAATTTGTGCCTCTTGAATTGCTTTTTTTAATGGCCATTTCCCCACACGTCCATGCAAATGGGCTTTTTCCCCACCTTGACGATAATGCAATGTCAGAGACTGATTTAAAAGTTCTGTACGCAGACCACACTCTTCATGATGTTGGCAGATCTTAAATTGACCCGAAGCTAAATTTACAACTTGCTGGAGTTCAAATTTTATTTCTGAATCAGTTGTATTCGATTCTGCTAAGTATTCATCCTTAGCAACTCGATATAAGATGTTTTGGAAACGAACATAATATTGTCCATTCCAATGCAATGCTGCTTGTGCATCAGGTTTCGCCAAAATAACTTCTTCAGTCAACCGCTCTACCATCTCAAATGCAGGACGGTATTGATCCTTACCTTTCATCCAATTGGATAAAAGTTGTCTTCTTCTTGCTAAACTTAATTGATTGAGTTGTCGTAAATCTAGATGATCATCATCGCCACAGAACGCCAAATCTTGCTGTAAAACCTCTTGCAAAATTTCATCCGCATCTTGCATCAGCACACTAGTTCTCACAATCGCCTGTTGCATTTTTGGGAATCGGCTTTGCAAAATATTCCAAAGCTCATGACGGCACCAAGCTCGATCATAATGCGTATCAAAATTGGTCGGGTCATCCACGTAGGGCAATTTGAGTTGTTCTACCCATTGGCAAATCTGCTCACGACTTAGATTTAATAATGGTCGCCAAATAATGATGTCTTCACGCGAATCAACTAATTTCATCGCGGACAACCCCTGTATTCCAGCACCAGAGAACAAACGTAATAATACGGTCTCAGCTTGATCCTGCTGATGATGTGCCAGTACTAAAATATCTGTGTCGGATAAATGATGTTTAAAAGCCTGATAACGTGCTGCTCGAGCTTGCTGTTCCAAATTCCCTTCAGCAACTTGAACTGTCTCGAGAACCACAGGGATGTGCGCTGCTATACAAAATTGATGGACGAATTCAGCCCATTCCTGATTTGCAGATTGCAACTGGTGGTTAATGTTAATTGCACGGATTTTTTGGGGAATTAATTGAGACATGAGATACAGCAACAGCATGGAATCCATGCCGCCACTACATCCCACTAAGAACGTGTGTTCATCACCAAATTTGGCAATTTGTTTTAAGAAGCTAGACCTGAATTGTCGCTGCCAAACTTCATTAAACGTTGGTAACGTGCTTCGCATCTTGCATTTGCATCCATTGGAACAAGCTCATCAAGTGCAGCTTGTAACACATGTTTTAATTTATCCATGACTACGTCTGGCTGAAGATGAGCACCCTCACCTTCATCTACAACATACTCAACAATACCAAGTTCTTTCAGTTTATCTGCAGTGAGTGCAAGTGCTTCACTCGCTTGCTCAGCTTTTTCAGCAGTTTTCCAAAGAATTGAGGCACAACCTTCAGGTGAAATCACAGAGTAAATACTGTGAGAGAGCATAATCACACGATCTGCAACGCCAATGCCTAATGCTCCGCCAGAACCACCCTCGCCTAGAACAGTCGCAATGACAGGTACTTTTAAACTTGAGAGTTGAGCTAGGCTCGTAGCAATTGCTTCTGCTTGTCCACGCTCTTCAGCACCAACACCAGGGTATGCACCCATGGTGTCAATAAATGTGAAAACTGGAAGATTAAAGCGTTCAGCCATATTAAGTAAACGCTGAGACTTGCGATAGCCTTCTGGATTACTCATCCCAAAATTATGCTGTAACTTTTCACGTGTACTACGACCACGATGTTGACCAACCACCATCACAGCCTGACCATTAAAACGTGCTAAACCGCCAACCATTGCACCATCATCACCATATAAACGGTCACCATGAAGTGCATCAAATTCTGTAAAAATTTCGCTCACATAATCTAAAAATTGTGGGCGATCTGGATGACGCGCAATTTGAACCGTTTTCCATGCTTTAGATTGAGCAGCTTTATTTTTCATAAGTCGATGAATATCCCTAAATTAACTATGACGTAGTTAACTAATAAAATTCGCTTATCAGCTTCTGTTAGCCAATAAATTGTTCCGACTGAATATTCAAAACGATATCCCAATGTTTAAATTGCACCTGCTCATCATGCAGCTCTGCAACCAACAAAGGCCATTGTTTTGCATCACCAGAAACTTTCAGTTGCCATTGTTGCTCATCTAATATCTTTAATTCAATGGCAGGAAGCATCTCATCGCTTCGGCTGTGATTCAGCAAAATTGCGAGACGAAGGAGCAAACATAGATAGACAAGTTTAATTCCACCGACTTTCGTCACATCATTTTTTGCTTCAGCACGCAATTTACGGCGATGATGAGCGACCAAATGTGACAAATGATTTTGATCAATTTGTGAAAAACCAGCAATGTCAGAATGCTGAAGCAAATATGCGCCATGACGATGATAACCACTATGACTAATGGCTAAACCTATTTCATGAAGATAAGCTGCTCGACGTAGCAAATCACTATCGTCATTATTTAGACCAAGCGTTCCTGCCACGCTATCAAATAAATGTTGAGCCGTTTCAACAACACGTTCTGCTTGTTTTTGATCAGCACCATAACGCCCCATCAAGGCTTGTACGCTACGATCTCGAATATCTTCATGCTGGAAACGCCCGAGTAAATCATACATTACACCTTCTCGTAAGGCGCCATCTGAATAGACCAGCTTATCAACTTGAAGAACTTCAAATACAGCGTATAAAATCGCAATACCCGCAGGTAGGACTGCACGACGATCTTCCTTAAGACCCTCAAATTCCATGTCTGAAATATGTTTATATTTGAGTAATTTATCTTTAAGTTTTTCCAAGCCTTCACGAGTCAAGTTTTCCTGATCATCGCTCCAGCCCATATTTACCGCAATTTGACGACAGGCTTTAATGGTTCCACTTGAACCGACAACAGTATCCCATCCTGCCGCACGATAAGTTGTCGCGATACCCGAGATTTCTTTGCGTGCAGCAGTCACCGCACGATCGAAAGCTTTTGGATTAATATCGCCGTCTGCAAAATAGGCCTTCGTAAATGCAACGCATCCCATTTGCACGGATTCAGTATGAATCGGCTCAAACTCTTCACCAATGATTAACTCAGTCGAGCCACCACCAATATCAATCACCAAACGGCGACCGCTGTTCGCCATAGTATGTGATACACCTAAATAAATTAAGCGTGCTTCTTCACGACCAGCAATAATTTCAATAGGTTTAGGCAGAATTTCAGCTGCTTTTTGAATGAATTCATGCCCATTTTTAGCTTGGCGTAAAGCATTGGTGGCGACAATTCTTAAACGATTCGATTGGACTGAACTTAGGCGCCCTACAAATCGAGCCAAGCATGCTAAACCACGTTGTTGAGCAGCTTCTGTCAAATTTTTATTTTCATCTAAACCTGCGGCCAATTGGACCTTTTCAGACATCGATGCGACTTTTTTTACCTCACCATGATCAACTCGAGCAATCGCCAAGTGGAAGCTGTTTGAGCCCATATCAATGGCTGCAAGGAGTTCTTCATCAATCAAAAAATCAGACATTGTTGCGCTAAGTTCAACCAGAATTGTGCCTAGATTAATTCACATAACTGTAATTTAAAAGCCATTTATTTAGTCAATTTAACGACTATTTAAAAAATCATCATATATGACAATTGTGTTACACCGATCATGGAAATCGTGAGCATCAATTAGACATTTACAGAATTTAGTCCGAAAATAAACCCTATCCCCTACTTTGTTAAAGTGGTCTATGTAATACTTATATACATAGATAGACCGTTTTCAAAAAATTATTCGGAGCAAATTCCATGTCTGCTAATATCGTTAATACAACTGATGCTAATTTTGAAGCTGACGTTTTAAATTCTGACACGCCAGTTCTTGTTGATTTTTGGGCAGGCTGGTGTGCGCCATGTAAAGCTATTGCTCCTGTACTTGAAGTTTTAGCAACTGAATACGAAGGTAAAGTTAAAATCGTAAAAGTTGACGTAACTTCATGCGAACAAACTGCTGTAAATTACAATATTCGTAATATCCCAGCTTTATTGATGTTTAAAAATGGTGAAGTTGTTGCTCAACAAGTTGGTGCAGCTCCTAAATCTAAACTTGCAGCTTTTATTGAAGAAAATATCTAATTCTTTCAATTTTAATGGCTTTGAAAGCGTCAAATTTTTGGCGCTTTTTTTGACGGTAAAATTGACAAAGAGCCATATCTCACTTATATTGCATGATCAAGAAACACTTGGACAATTTCTCCTCGTTTCTTACAATACACAAAACATAAGATCGCCGCTCGGCTAAAGAAATTGTTTACACATTTCTCCTCGAAAGAACTTACTAGATTCTGAGTTTGTTATTGTGCAAATCAATTGCTGCTCTTTTCTTGCACTGCGGATGTCTTTTGCTTCTATTCTATCTGTGTTCCACACTTCCTTTTAATTCAATCGACCATTTATGAACTTAACTGAACTCAAGAAAAAACCGATAGGCGAACTCATCAAAATTGCTGAGTTCATGGGCCTTGAAGGAATGGCACGTAACCGTAAGCAAGACATTATTTTTGCCATTTTGAAACGCCATGCTATGAATGGTGAAGAAATTTTCGGCGATGGTGTTCTTGAAATTCTGTCTGATGGTTTCGGTTTTTTACGTTCTGCAGCAGGGTCTTACCTTGCGGGTCCAGATGACATTTATGTCAGCCCTTCTCAAATTCGCCGCTTCAATTTGCGCACTGGGGATACGATTACAGGTACGATTCGTCCACCAAAAGAAGGCGAACGTTATTTTGCACTTTTAAAAGTGAATCAAATTAACTACGACACGCCAGAAAACTCTCGCAATAAGATTCTTTTTGAAAACTTAACGCCTTTATTCCCAACTGAACAATTAGTGATGGAGTTAGGAAATGGTTCGACTGAAGATTTAACTGCGCGTGTTGTCGATTTAGTTGCTCCAATTGGTAAAGGTCAACGTTCAATTATTGTTGCACCACCCAAAGCTGGTAAGACAATGTTGATCCAAAACATTGCTCAATCTATTGTTCGTAATAATCCTGAATGCTTCCTAATCGTTCTTCTCATTGATGAGCGCCCAGAAGAAGTAACAGAAATGGAACGTACCGTTCGTGGTGAAGTTGTTGCTTCAACATTTGACGAATCACCTGCACGTCACGTTCAAGTCGCTGAAATGGTGATTGAAAAAGCAAAACGTTTGGTAGAACACAAAAAAGACGTTGTTATTTTGCTTGACTCAATTACACGTTTAGCACGTGCATATAACACAGTTATTCCATCATCAGGTAAAGTTTTAACTGGTGGTGTTGATGCCCACGCTTTAGAACGTCCAAAACGTTTCTTCGGTGCTGCACGTAATATCGAAGAAGGTGGTTCACTTACGATCATTTCTACTGCTTTAATTGAAACTGGCAGTAAAATGGATGAAGTCATCTACGAAGAATTCAAAGGTACAGGTAACCAAGAGATTACGCTTGATCGCCGTATTGCTGAGAAACGTGTATTCCCTGCGATGAATATCAAGAAATCTGGTACACGTCGTGAAGAACGCCTCATGGATGAAGATAAACTACGTAAGGTTTGGATTTTACGTAAGCTTCTCCATCCTATGGACGAACTTGCTGCGATGGAATTCTTACTTGATCGCATGAAGGAAACCAAGACCAATGATGATTTCTTCGATCAAATGAAACGCAAAGCTGCCAACTAATACGCAAAAGGCCATCATTTATTGATGGCCTTTTATTTGGGTTGACACCATTTACATAAATACACAATACTAACTTTTGAATGTAACTTTTCTTGCAAGTATGTGATTTTTATCATCTTGTATTTTAATTCCCTTTATTTTTTAAGTATTTACTTAGTATTTCTCCAATTCAAAATGCAAAAATGATTGTAATTTTCTGTTAAAAATAGGGTCAAATTTCTCATTTTTTAAGCATTTTTTCATTTCGCCTAGTAGTAATTCAAAATACTCAGTGATAGCATGTCGGCATACCAGTTAGGCTGCTCCATGCGTTATTAACCTTACTAACGTTAGGAATAATAAAAGCACACAACAGACTAACCGGGTTTTTTGTCTCAATTTATTTTAATGAGAGTGATGCCATGTTATTCAAAAAAATTGCTATTGCTGCTGCCGTTGCTACTACTTTAGCTTTCGTTGGTTGTGCTAAAAAAACTGAAGAAGCTGCTGCTGATGCAAACGCTGCTGCATCTGAAGCTGTAGAAGCTGCTTCTGAAGCTGTTGTAGCTGCTGACGCTGCTGCTGTTGAAGCTTCTTCTGAAGTTGCTGCTCAAGCTGACGCTGCTGCTGCTGAAGCTACTGATGCTGCTGCTGAAGCTACTGACGCTGCTGCTGACGCTACTGCTGCTGCTTCTGCTGCTCAATAATCTAAAGTTTAGATTATTCGAAAAAAAGAGAACCTTTGGTTCTCTTTTTTTATGCGCTGAATTTTATGAATACGCATAAAGTTAAGAGCATAAAAAAAACCTGAGCTGAGCTCAGGTTTTTTTTAATGTTATTTGATCAAGCGATTAATCGACTTGCTCTGTCCCTACACGCTGTCTAAACTTTTGACCAGCACGGAAGGTCACTACACGGCGTGCAGAAATAGGAATCTCCTCACCTGTTTTTGGATTACGCCCTGGACGCTGACGCTTGTCACGCAGTTCGAAATTACCAAAACCCGATAATTTGACATGTTCACCTGCAATTAATGCCTGGCTAATTTCATCAAAAAACAACTCAACCATTTGTTTAGCTTCACGACGATTTAAACTCGTCAGCTCACTCAAATGATCAGCCATTTCTGCTTTTGTTAATGCTGTCATGAGGCCCTCAATGTCGCTTGGTAAGTGTTTTCTAACACTTGTAAAATATTATCCATACCAGATTTAATTTCAGCATCCTCAAGCGTGCGACTCGGATGCTGCCATAAAAGTGCAAACGCCAATGAACGTTTACCCTCTTCTACACCTTGACCCGTATACACATCGAATAACCAAGAAGAATCAAGTAACTCTCCTCCAGTTTTTTCGATAAGTTGCTGAATTTCACTAACATTAATCTTATCACTAATTAAAACTGCAATATCACGTCTCACTGAAGGAAATCGTGATAATTCTGTAAAATTAGATACATAAGTTTGCAAAACAGACGATTGATCGAGTTCTGCTACCCATGTCGTTGCGAGATCAAGCTCATCTTCAAGCGATGGATGTAAACGACCAATATAACCAATCGATTGTCCGTCCACTAAAATTTCAGCAGATTGACCTGGATGCAACCATGAACGCTCTGAACGCACATATTCTACTTGAACTCGTCCAGCCGCCAATACAGCCTCAATTTCACCTTTAAAATCGAAGAAATCCATTGGCTGAGGTTTAGCATGCCAAGATTCCTGATTCTTCGCACCTGTTGCCACAATCGCTAGTGTAGGTATTTGCTTAAGATCATGAATACTGGTTGCTTCTTGATAATCAAAACGCAAGCCAAGTTCAAAGAAGCGCACACGACTTTGTTGACGATTAACGTTGTATTGGACACAAGGAATTAAGCTTGAAAGTAAAGTCGAACGCATTACCGCCAAATCACTTGAAATTGGATTTGCCAATGCCAAAGGATTTACACTTGGATTTAACTGTTTTTCAAGTTTTAGATCAGCAAAACTAAAGCTGATTGCCTCTTGATAACCAAGTGCAACCAAAGTTTGACGTAATTGTGCAACTTCAAATTGATCTTGGTATTTTGCAAGTTTCACATCAATCACAGGCAAGCTGATTTGAATGTTGTCATAACCATGAATACGCGCAACCTCTTCAATTAAGTCTTGGTAGATTGCCATATCATAACGATGTGATGGCGGTACGACAGACCATTGACCTTGTGCTTTAATTGTTACCTGACAACCTAGACGTGTTAACGCATCAGTAATAAAGTCAGAGTCAACTTTATAACCAAGAAGTTGATCAACTTGCGCCTGCTCAAGCTCGATTGCTTCGCGTGTTGGCAATACTCTTTGATTTTCTGCTACCGTAATTGGACCAAATTCACCACCTGCAAGCTCAGAAATCAACTGAGATGCACGGTGCATTGCGATCATTGGAAGTTCGAAATCCACTCCACGCTCATAACGCTGAGACGCATCTGTATGTAAACCGAAGCTACGCGCACGACCCGCAATATGAAGTGGCGCAAAGAATGCTGATTCAAGGAAGATTTCAGTCGTTGTGTCTGTCACCGATGAAGACAAGCCACCCATGATGCCCGCAATTGCTAATGCTTTTTCGTCATCTGCAATCACCATCACGTTGTCTTGCATTTCAACTTCTTGCTCATTCAATAGAACAAGTTTTTCACCTGCAGTTGCTTGGCGAACGTGTACCGCACCTTGAACTTTACCACCATCAAATGCGTGAAGCGGTTGACCCAACTCCATTAATACATAGTTGGTAATATCAACCAAGATACTGTGCTGACGGATACCAGAACGAGCCAGTGCACGCTCCATCCATTCAGGAGTTGGCGCTTTGGTGTTGACGTTTTTGATCACACGACCTAAGTAACGTGGGCAACCTTCAGTAGATACAACGACCTTCTTTTCATCAGCAATCGTTGCAGCCACTTCTTTAATTTCAGGCGCAGTCACGGGAAGTTGGTTAATCACACCAATTTCACGTGCAATCCCACGAATACTGAAACAGTCACCACGGTTTGGTGTGATACTAATATCAATCACGTTGTCATCAAGGTCTAGATATTCACGTACGTTTACCCCGACTGGCGCGTCCGCAGGAAGCTCGAGTAGACCGTCGATTTTATCTTCTAAATCAATTTCAGATGCACCGCACAGCATACCTTGTGATTCAACACCACGAAGCTTACCTTTTTTGATTTTAAAATCACCTGGCAATACTGCACCGATGGTTGCTACGGGTGCTTTCATTCCTGCACGTACATTAGGTGCACCACAGACGATTTGTAATGGTTCACCCACACCAATGTTGACAGTCGTTACACGTAAACGATCTGCATCTGGGTGCTGTTCTACCGTAAGTACTTCACCTACAACCACACCTGTAAATGGTTTTGCAGCAGGAGATAAATCATCTACCTCAAGGCCAAGCATGGTCAGTTGGTCAGATAAAGTATCGCTATCGATGGCTGGGTTAACCCATGTGCGTAGCCAATTTTCGCTAATTTTCATTGATATAAAACCTGTAATTCAAATCTCTAGAATCCTCCCTCTAACCCCCTTTGCTAAGGGAGAGAACCCCAAATGATTCTGTGGAGTTCCTCAAGTTAGGAGAGGATTTAATAAAAAGTTTTAAGCAAACTGGCGTAAGAAACGCACATCATTTTGGTAGAACATACGCAAGTCGTTTATGCCATAACGAAGCATTGCAAAACGTTCAACACCTAAACCAAATGCAAAGCCTTTGTACTTATCTGGATCAATACCCGCTGAACGAAGAACATTTGGATGCACCATGCCACAACCTAATACTTCTAACCATTTTCCTCGCTCATCCATGATGTCGACTTCAGCACTTGGTTCTGTGAATGGGAAGTAAGATGGGCGGAAACGTACTTTCAAGTCTTTTTCAAAGAACTCATTCAGCAAATTAACCAATAATCCTTTTAACTCAGCAAAGCTCGTATTTTCTGCAACGTACAAACCTTCAATCTGGTGGAACATCGGAGAATGTGTTTGGTCTGAGTCACAGCGATACACACGACCTGGACATACAATACGAATTGGTGGTTGCTGTGTTTCCATCGTTCGAATCTGTACACCAGAGGTATGCGTACGAAGCAAATGGTTTACATCGAAGTAAAAGGTATCGTGCATTGCACGCGCAGGGTGATGACCCGGAATATTTAATGCCTCAAAGTTGTGATAGTCATCTTCAACCTCTGGACCAGTCGCAACAGAAAAACCTGCTTTCGTGAAGAATTGACAAATACGCTCTTGTACTTGGGTCACTGGGTGGATACTGCCCACCTGTTGTCCACGACCAGGCAACGTGATGTCGATCTGTTCACTTGCTAATTTTTGTTCTAGTGCAGCTTTTTGTAATGCAGTTTGACGCTCAGTTAATGCGCCATTAATCGCTTCTCGAACTGAATGAATCTGCGCACCAAAAACCTTACGCTCTTCCGGATCCATTTTACCCAGTGCTTTCGATTGTTCAGCAAGCTGGCTTTTCTTACCCGTAAATTGCACTCGAACCTGATCGAGTGTTGCAAGGTCTTGAGCTGCTGCAATGGCAGCGAGCGCTTCAGTGGTCAGGGCTTCCAGTGACATAGTAACTCTCAAAGCAACAAATATAAAAAATAATATAACTGCGCATTCTAACAGCTTTTATAGCTCCGTATGAAGATCAGCAAGTGTTAAAATTGGATGTGGAATTAAATTGGAAATTACATTTATAAAAAGTTTAAGATATGCGCAATGATCATTGAGAAGATATGTCATGGCATTAGATCAAATTTGGAAACAACAGCTCACACTCGTGACTTACGGCAATGAGTTTTTAAGTCAGGATTTAAGTTTTCAACACTGGAAAAATCATGCGATTTTTAATCAGCACCATTTCCTTTTTCGAGATTTAAATACGCAACACTTATTGGCACAACATTTCCAAGTTTGGTTAGAAAGCTTAAAACGTCAGGGTGTCACACGCTTAAGCCTACATAACTCAAGTTTATTAATCGATGAAAAAAATCCCAATCCAAATGTTGAGCTTTTACCATATCCCCATTTCATTGTCAGTCATCACCGCAATGTAAAAACAGCATGGATCTGTGGTAAAGAACTTGCCGAATGGTATAGTTCTGAACAAGACTTCGACATACCAAACAACCAAACACTCCCTGCACGAATTGAAACATTTTGGCGTTTTGATCTATCCACCCAACATATCAAACGTGTTGAGGCAGATCTTCAAGCACCTAATTGGAATGATATTCACGACTACACAGAGAATGAGCTGTTCGATCGCGCATTAGCACAAGGGGTGGAATCCGTTAAACGTGGCGCAATCTTTTATGGTACTGACGATCAATCGCCCTGCAACATTGGAGTTGCCTTACCATTACTGCCACAAGATTATGCAGCACCTTATGCCAATGAAACCTTAGTGCGTTTCATGCATCTAGAACAACATTTAAAGATTCAAAAACGAAAGCTTTTGGAGCAAGATCATCAAGAATCTCTTGAGGAAGAAAAACAACTGAAGGTATTTCAACAAAAGTTAGATGACCTGAGTGCAAAATTCATTACTAAAGTAGCAAATCACTATAAAACTGCTCATTTAAAAAGCCCCGAAATTCACTCCCCTTTGGATGAAGCCTTAACACATACTCAACATGGAAAACGCTTTTTCAACAATGATTCCAGTTCTCACCAACCCACACCTAAAACAGGTAAATCAAATGTGTTTGCCCTCATTTTAGTCACTGCAATAATCTGTTTCTGCGCTTACTATTTTGGACTGTGATGTTTTAAAAATTCATCTAATTGTTCAGTTTTATGAAAATGTAGCCACTTTATATGATGACATTGAGTGGCATTCATCATCTGCGAATATTTAAGTCTATTTTTCCCATGTGTTTGGACTACCCACAATATTATTGAGTCTTTACTTAACAATTTCGCCCAATGTTCTCTATTGTTAGAATTTTTCCATATTTTCTTTTGGCTAATCACACGATATAGTGACCTCTTAATCACACGATAAAGATTTACGCGTAGTGAAAAATCCAACCAAATCACAGTGTCGATCTCATTTAAGATTAAATTTTGAATCAGGGAATAATTACCATCAATCACGAAGCCCTTATTCATAGACCTAACACGATTTATAAATTTTTCTTGAAATTGTATTGAAGCTGACTCGGTCCAGTTATCCAACCAAAAGAGATTATCAAGTTCAATATGATCGACTTGCAGTTGAACAGCCAACTTACGTGCAAAGGTTGTTTTCCCAGATGCTGCTGTACCGACGACCATAATTTTATTCATACTAATCTCTTGGCTTTATTTGGTCGTAAACAATGAAAATAAAAAAGACCGCTAAAAAGCGGTCTTTTTCTCATCTACGATGATTAAGCAGCTAATGCGCCTTTAGCTTTTTCAGCTAAAGCAGCAAATGCAACTGCGTCATGCATAGCGATGTCAGCAAGTACGCGACGGTCGATGATCACTTGAGCTTTTTTCAAGCCATCGATCATACGGCTGTACGACAAACCATTTTGACGTGCACCAGCATTGATACGCGCAATCCATAAAGCACGGAATTGACGTTTCTTTTGACGACGGTCACGGTAAGCATATTGACCTGCTTTGATTACCGCTTGGAACGCTACGCGGTAAACGCGTGAACGAGCACCATAGTAACCTTTAGCGCGAGCAAGAATTTTTTTGTGACGGCGATGAGCCTGTACACCACGTTTTACACGAGCCATTTATAATCTCCTTAGATGTACGGGCACATACGACGAACTGAAGCAACGTCACTTACGTGAACCATTACACAGCCGCGCAATTGACGAATACGCTTAGCAGATTTTTTGGTCAAAATGTGGCGTTTGAACGCTTGTTTACGCTTAAAACCGTTAGCAGTCGCTTTGAAGCGTTTTGCTGCACCACGGCGAGTTTTCATCTTAGGCATAACAACCTCTTTTGAACACCTGTTCGGCTCGTTTGCACCATTACAATACGACCTGCAGGTAAGGGAGCGAGTATTCTATAGCATCTTTGCGCAAAACAAAAGCACCGTTAATCTTGATTCAGACAAATTAATCTTGATGAGTTTTACTCTACGAAAATTTAGAACAAACCAAGATACACCCAGTAGATAAATAGATATCGACCTGTTTTCGCTATACCCACCACGAAGATAAATTTCCAGAATTTTTCTTTCAAGATTCCTGCAATTAAGGTGATTGGATCACCAATGATAGGCACCCAACTTAAAAGAAGTGACCATGTACCATACTGCTGATAAGCCCGTTGAGCACGAATCATTTGATCTGACTTAAATGGAAACCACTTTTTGGTTTTAAACTGCTCTATTTTTAAGCCCAACCACCAATTGACGCATGAACCCATCACATTCGCTACACTTGCAACAAAAATAAGCATCCACGGCGAAAATTGTTTTAAAGCAAATGACCCCAACAATACTGCTTCGGACTGTAAGGGCAATAAAGTGGCGGCTCCAAAGGCACTTAAAAACAATAAAATCAGATTCATTTACTGGACTTGTTCGCCGCTAAAAGTTTCTGCGTTTTGCGATATTCTTTTATCGACCACGCAATTGCCAACACTACTATGATGACACGTAGCACCGTATATTTACTCGTTATCGCTGGAATCACCTGTTTTAATTGATCCCTAGAATCTGGATCGATTGCTGCAATGATATTTTGCACATGAAATATTTCGACGATATAAGAAGCAACACAGAGTAAAATACCAGCAATAATTGCCCAGTATACTTTTGAATTAGATTCAACAATTTTGCTGAAATTTAAAAAAAAATCCTTCATGGCAGTTCTCCATAAAAAAACCACCAAATGGTGGTTTAGATGTATAGAGTTTAGCACACTTAAATCAGTGATCTACTTAAGTAGTGCAAGCGCCTTTTGTACCGCTGGTCTCTGTTGGATACGTTGAATATAAGCTTCCACTTCAGGAAACTCTGCTAAATGAATACTTTGCCACTCGTGCCGCATCAACCAAGGGAAAATTGCCATATCCGCAATAGAGTACTCACCAGCCACATAGTCTTGCCCAACTAACTGCTTATTGAGCACCCCATATAATCTTTTAGTTTCTGTAATGTAGCGCTCGATCGCATAAGGGATTTTCTCTTTAGCAAATTTAGCAAAATGATGATTTTGACCTAACATTGGTCCTAGACCACCCATTTGCCACATCAACCATTGTTCAACCTGAATCCTCGCGATTTCGTGCTGAGGATAGAATTGTCCCGTTTTACGTCCTAAATATTGCAGTATTGCACCAGACTCGAAAATCGAAATCGATTGATTATTCGGTCCATTTTGATCAACTATCGCAGGAATTTTATTATTAGGAGAAATCGCAAGAAAGTCAGTTTGGAACTGATCATTTTCTAATATATTGATTGGATAGATTTGATAATCTAAAGCCATTTCTTCGAGTGCAATTGTTATTTTTAATCCGTTGGGTGTTCCCCAGTAATATAAATCGATCATTACAGTTCAGGCTCCATATGCCCTTTGTTGATTGATTTATCCACCATAAATCATTTCAAACCAAACAACAAGGATAGAAATTTTTTATTTATAAGTTGTAAAAAATCAATTATTTATAAAATATTTTAAATTTTTTTTGAATTTATTATTGAAAAATTTCGGTCTGAACCTATATAAAAAATTGCCAGATTTATGATGATCATCTGGTTCTGTTGATGATAGTCATGACAGAACAACATTCTTATTTTTATGACTTTGCTGACCTCAGGAGGTTTTAATCATGAGTAACTTAAATCTTCATCCATTGTTTCGTCGTAGCATTGGTTTTGATCGTTTAAACGATTTTATTGATTATGCAATGCAAAGTGATGCTCCAAACTACCCACCTTATAACATTGAAAAAAAAGGTGAGAATAAATATCGCATCGTGGTCGCTACTGCAGGCTTTAGTCAAGATGAGTTAAATATCAGTCTTGAAAATCAGCTTCTCTCGATCACAGGAAAACCAGAAGCTATTCAATCTGAACAAACCGAATATCTTCATAAAGGAATTGCGCGTCGTTCATTTAAATTATCGCTTCGCTTAGATGAACATATTGAAGTTCAACAAGCAGATTATGAAAATGGCTTATTAGTGATCGACTTAGAGCGTATCATTCCAGAAGAGAAATTACCTCGACAAATTCCAATTGGCAAAAAACTTCTGTTAGAAAATACAGAGTCTACTGAAAAAACAGTTCATGTCGAATAAAGCATCCAACTTAATGAGTCACAAAAAAAGCCGATGCAAAAGTATCGGCTTTTTTTTATAGATCAAATCTACAGGTACTTTGAGCAACGAATTTCCTGATGTGCTGATGTGCTGATGTGCTGATGTGCTGATGTGCAATATAAAAAATCCTTTTTGGGTCATCTTTCAAGACAGTAAACTCTCTAAACCTATTCAGTTTTACCATCCATCTAGAATTTTCTATGCATAAGTACGAGTTTACCTGTCGAAATAATTACATTTTCTACTCAAGCCACAAAATGATTCGAGAAGTTTAAAATATACGTTTATTAGACTTCACTAAAGTACTGCCTGATGGAAATATTCAACTGATGATTTATACCCCAACTACAGTCGTTCCTCTCTTTACTAACTCAGGATGTACCTATATTCCTTCAATCAACATATAAAAAAGCCCTGCATGTGCAGGGCTTTTTCTCTAAATCGGTTTTACTTTTTCTTTTTAGGACCAAGTAACATACCCATTTGACGGCCTTCCATTTTTGGTGCTTGTTCCACTACACCGATTTCAGCCACATCAGCTTCAATCTTTTGTAATTGAGCAAGACCCAATTGTTGGTGAGCCATCTCACGACCACGGAAACGTAGAGTAATTTTAACTTTGTTGCCTTCTTCAAGGAATTTCAGAATAGCACGCAACTTAACATTGTAATCACCAACGTCTGTACCAGGACGCAACTTGATCTCTTTAACCTGAACTTGATGCTGCTTTTTCTTAGCATCTTTTTGCTTTTGCTTCAGATCAAATAAATGCTTGTTGTAATCCATGATTTTACAAACAGGCGGCTCTGCATTCGCAACGATCTCAACGAGGTCAAGATCAACTTCTTCTGCAGCACGCAACGCTTCAGCAAGTGAAACGATGCCTTTTTGTTCTCCGTCAGCGCCAACGAGACGTACTTCTTTCGCACGAATCTCATCATTTAATGCAGGACGATTGCTTTTAGCACCTTGTTGTTGGTTACGGTCAGGCTGTTTAATCTTTCTTACTCCACAATATACCGGCCGCGTTCGGCTACGGCTACTTTCACTAAGTCAACGAATGCATCGATAGACATAGTACCTAAATTTGTTCCAGAGCGGGTACGTACATTCACTGTACCTTCCTCTACTTCTCGATCCCCAAGCACCAATAGGTATGGAATACGCTCTAAAGTACGCTCACGAATCTTAAAGCCGATTTTCTCATTTCTCAAGTCTGAAATCGCTCGAATGCCATTTTCTTGCAATTTAGCGACGACTGACTGACAAGCATCTGCTTGAGAATCGGTAATATTCATTACACATGCTTGAATTGGTGCCAACCATGGTGGCATAAATCCAGCGTAGTGTTCAATAAGTATACCAATAAAACGTTCAAAACTGCCAAGAATTGCACGATGAAGCATCACAGGATGATCACGATCGTTGTCTTCAGTGACATAAGATGCATCTAAACGTAATGGCAAGTTAAAATCGCATTGGATTGTACCGCACTGCCAGATACGACCTAAACAATCTTTCAAAGAAAATTCAATTTTAGGACCGTAGAACGCACCCTCACCAGGTTGTAAATCCCAAGCGAGACCCGCTGCATCCAGTGCGTCAGCTAAAGATTTTTCAGCAACATCCCAAAGCTTATCATCCCCTACACGCTTTTCTGGACGTGTTGAGAGTTTCATTTGCACTTCTTCAAAACCGAAATCTTTATAAACATCTAAAGTCAGTTTAATAAAGTCAGCAACTTCTTGACCAATTTGCTCAGTTGTACAAAAAATGTGTGCATCATCTTGGGTGAAACCACGAACACGCATAATCCCGTGTAATGAACCCGATGGTTCGTTACGGTGACATGAACCAAATTCAGCAAGACGAATTGGTAAATCACGGTAAGATTTTAAACCTTGGTTAAACACTTGAACATGACATGGGCAGTTCATTGGTTTAACGGCATAGTTACGGTTTTCAGAATGTGTAGTAAACATGTTTTCTGCATAGTTTGCAGCATGTCCTGATTTTTCCCAAAGACTAAAATCGACCACCTGAGGTGTGCGAATCTCTTGATAACCATTGTCCTGCTGAACTTTACGCATGTATTGTTCTAAAACTTGATAGATCGTCCAGCCATTTGGATGCCAGAACACCATGCCTGGTGCTTCTTCTTGCATGTGGAACAGATCAAGCGCTTTACCAATTTTACGGTGGTCACGCTTTTCAGCTTCTTCAATACGTTTGATATAAGCAGCCAACTGCTTCTTATCCGCCCAAGCCGTACCATAAATACGTTGAAGTTGTTCGTGTTTCGCATCACCACGCCAGTAAGCACCTGACATCTTCGTCAACTTAAATGACTTTAAGAATTTAGTGTTTGGTACGTGTGGACCACGACACATATCCACATATTCTTGATGATAATAAAGACCCATTTGAGTCTCATCTGGCATATCTTCGATGAGGCGTAATTTATAATCTTCACCACGCTCAGTGAATACTTTGATCACTTCATCACGAGGTGTCATCTTTTTAATGACATCATAATCTTGATCGATGAGCTTTTTCATACGCTCTTCGATGGCAGCCATATCATCTGGTGTAAATGGTTTTTCACTGTAGATATCGTAATAGAAACCATCTTCAATGACAGGTCCAATCACCATCTTTGCTTCGGGGAAAAGCTGCTTCACTGCGTGACCAACTAAATGGGCACAAGAGTGACGAATAATTTCAACACCTTCATCATCTTTAGGCGTAATGATCTGCAACGTGGCATCATCAGTGATTAAGTCACATGCATCAACTAGATGGCCGTTTACACGACCTGCAACCGTATTTTTTGCAAGACCTGGACCGATGCTTTGAGCAACTTCCATGACAGAGACAGCTTGATCAAATTGTTTTTGATCGCCGTTTGGCAAAGTAATAATTGGCATAAAAAATCCTTAAGGAGTGATGCCCCGTACAATGGAGCATGTCACCGCGAGATTATGATCGAGGCGAACCTCAAAAGATAAAAACGGTGGATGAATAAAATCGCTAGAGATTTTACACGTGTCACGTTGTTTAATAAACCGTTAATCGAGCATTAGGCGATAGCAGTTTTAATTGTGACAAAAATAGTTAAAATATATTCCCAATCTAATATTTAAACCAATATTATCCCAATTACAGAAAAATAATCTTTTATACTTTCTATTAGATGATCAACATACTTTTAAACAAATAAATATAACCCACTGAAATCATTAGGCAGGTCATATGAAATCTCACCCACTAATTGCTTGGTCTACACTCCAGCCGCTTAAACCCGCATATGCTTTAGCAGCCAATGTGGATCTTGTTGTTCTTCGTCTTGAAGATCATGATGAAGAAAAAGTCGTAGTCATGTATGGTCGTTGTCAGCATCGCGGAGCACTCATGTCCGATGCCCATATTCAAGGCGACAAAATTGTATGTGGCCTTCACGGCTCTCATTACCTCTATAAAACTGGCATTAACCCGAGATATCTCAATAAAAATCTGCAAAAATTTAAAGCTTGGATTCATGATGATCATGTCTATGTTGACTTAGAAGAAATCGAAGCTTGGGAAAAAAGAAATCCACAGCAATTCAATCGTGATCGTTATCAAGGACTCTACGCAGATTCTCAGCCTGCTCCTGAAGAGCCACACAATAGATTCATCTTAGAATTAGCTCGAAATGGTCTAAAAAATTTCGGTCATCATGGTCCTACCGCAGCCATGGGTGTGCCTTTTGACAAACTTCCAAAATGGGAAGATATTCAACTGGTCACAGCTCAACTTTGGAAAGTTCCTCTACTGGATGATGCCCCCGTTGCAAGCGAAGTGATTATTGGACCAAATGCAAAAAAACCATTGAGACTCAATATTCCATTATTTGTTTCCGACATGAGTTTTGGAGCTTTATCGCAAGAAGCAAAAACTGCACTGGCAATGGGTGCGGAAATGGCTGGTACTGGCATCTGTTCTGGTGAGGGTGGAATGTTAGATGATGAACAAGCCTCGAATTCACGATATTTTTACGAACTGGCCTCTGGTCGTTTTGGCTATGACATTGAAAAAGTAAAAAAATGCCAAGCTTTTCACTTTAAAGGTGGACAGGCAGCAAAAACAGGAACAGGCGGACATCTACCCGGGCATAAAGTGGTCGGAAAAATTGCAGAAGTACGTGGTTTAGAAGAAGGACAATCTGCGATTTCTCCCGCAACCTTCCCGGATTGGACTGAACTTTCACAGTACAAGGAGTTTGCAAACTATATACGCGAGCAGACAGGTGGTATTCCGATTGGCTTTAAACTGTCTGCACAGCATATCGAAAAAGACATTGATGCTGCGATTGCGATAGGTGTGGACTACATTATTTTAGATGGTCGTGGTGGTGGTACAGGTGCAGCACCAACATTATTCCGTGACAATATTTCAGTGCCGACCATTCCTGCCTTGGCACGGGCACGTCGTCATTTAGATCGTTTAGGACGTCGTGACATTAGTTTGGTCATTACAGGTGGTTTACGTGTCCCTGCTGATTTTATTAAAGCCTTAGCGCTGGGTGCAGATGCCATTGCAGTGTCTAACTCTGCCATGCAGGCAATTGGTTGTTTGGGAATGCGCGCGTGTAATACAAATGAATGCTCTGTCGGTATTGCAACACAAAAAGATCATTTGCGTCGAAGACTCGAAATTGAAAAATCAGCACAGCAACTCGCCAACTTCTTCAATGCTTCAGTCGAATTGATGCAGGTAATGGCGCGTGCTTGTGGGCATGACCATTTAAGTAAATTTAATTTGGATGACTTAACCACTTGGAAAAAAGAAATCAGTGAATTAACGGGCATCCACTACGGCGGTATCCAATAAATTTCAAGCCAATGCTAGAAAGGGATGATTAACTTCATCCCTTTTTTCTTTTAATCACTACTCTCTAAAATTGTCCCAAGGTTCAAATCTACTCGTTTCCAAATCAGATGAATTCCACTCATTTTTCTTTCGATAAAGGTACGTGCGATTGAACTGAGGGATGACCACCTCACTCTGGCTCGGTCGAATAAATACATAGTCATCAGGATGGATATCAATTTTACGATCGACACAAATCATTTCCTGATTGGTGCTTCGTCCGTACAATAAATGAGGATGAGATTTTGCTGGATAAACATATTGACCCATCCAATAGCCACCGTAGATAAAAACCGATTGATGCTTCTGGAAGAATTTTATTTTTTTAAATGAAGGCATTCCTGGCAATGAAACTTGGTCTAAAACTTTCAGTACGGGACTCGCTATATATAAAGCAGATTTAAGTGAAGAAAGATATTCAGAATCAAAATCGCTGGGCTTAAGCAACATTGAGCCAAATGACAGATCATTACACACACTATGTTTCACGTGAAAACTAAAGGTTGGACTTCCTCCTCCGTTAAAACACAGCTGAGCATGATTTAAATCTGGGAATTGGTGCTTTAAGATGTGCTGATAATTTTGATAAATATGTTGAGATTCAGCATAAGCTGTTTCTGCACGCTTCACCACCTTAGGTAGTTTAGTGACATGCGCATCGTAGCCCATTAAGCCACTCAAATTTAGCGTTTTTTGATGCTGCTGAATATAATTGAGCATTTGTATAAATTCAGCAGAATTTTGAACGCCTCCACGATGTAATCCCACATCAATTTCAAGATTGATATTGAAGCTAAGTCCCAGTTGATCAGCCAAGGCATGATATTGTTGCAAGCGAACAAAGGAATCAATTAACCAATGTATCTTGCATTTGATTGGCGTGTGATGGTTTTGATAAAACCTTTCTACTGCACGAATTGGCATCGGCTTGCCAAAGAGTAAATCAGCTTGATCAAAATGATTGAACATCAATTGTAAGTGATCAATATGGAATACCATAAAGTGTTGGGTGTCTAAATCGAAACTTAGCTTTTTTAACAAAGGCAAACAAGCCAAAGATTTAACGACTAACCGCGGTTTTAAGTGCTTTGCCGAAGCTAGCTGCTGTTTTACATAAGCAATATTAAAGTTTAATGCATCGTCATCGATCAAGAGCATAGGTTGACCTAAACCATGTGCCCGCAAATCATCATTCATTTGATTAAAAAAACTATTCATCTCTCATCCTTGTTGCCCAAGTAATAGTTTTTCAAGATAGGGATTGAGAAACTTTCGATGGGGATCGAGCGCTTCTCTGATTTGCATAAATTCATTCCATTTCGGATAAAGAGCTCGAATCTCTTGGTGAGACAGTTGATGCATCTTAGCCCAGTGTGGACGGCCTCGATATTTTTGAAAAATCGGCTCAATAACATCAAATACTTTTTGAGGTGACTGCTTATAATATTGATGGATTGAAATCGAAATACTGTCTTGCTGATAGAAAGGACTTAGCCAAATATCATCCCCTTTGACCACGCGGAATTCGATAGGGAAAAAAGAATTTATTTGATATTTTCTAAACGTTGCAATCACTTCTTTGATGCATTGAATGCCATTCTCAATTGGAATTTGATATTCCATTTCATTGAATTTGGTATTCCGAGGTGTTGCAAAAATATCACTCGACCAATCAATGAATTCTGTTGGCTTCACAAAAACACCGACTAATTTTTGAAGATATTTCGTCAAAAAAGGGGCTTTTTTAGAAATTTCACAACACCATGTTAAAAGTTGATCCTCAGATGGCCAAGAAGTTTCTCTTGGCTTCACCTCACCCTCTGTAACATCAAGTGTTTTAAAAATTAATTGATCTGTAAAAGGGAAAATAAAATATTCCAAATGCCGATGTTGGTGCATCAATTGGAGAAATTGATCAAGGCTTTCTTCTACAGGGGCTAAATGAATTTTCTCTTTCAATTTATATCTAGGGCGGTTTTGCATGGTTATTTTCGTTAATATCCCGAGTGATCCCAACGATACTCTCCCTGCCTGAAAAATTTCAGTGTTATCCGTCTTGGAGCATTGGATTAACTCCCCGTTTGCCTGTAATAGCTCAAAATCTTCTACATAGCCTGAAATAGAATATAGCGCTGCACCTGTCCCGTGTGTTCCTGTAGACACAGCACCAGCTAAACTTTGTTGATCAATATCACCCTGATTCATAAGCGACTGTTCATAAGGAGCAAGATGCTGTCCTAAATTGAATAGTCGAGTACCTGCCCATAACGTCGCTTGGCATTTAGCCTGATCAGCATTTAAGACACTTGAAAATCGGTCTAAAGAAATAATAGACGCATCCGTTTTTACCAAAGGAGTAAATGAATGCCCTGCACCAACCACACGAACTTTAGGATGTTGAATCACAATATCCTGTAATTCATGTAATTGATCTGGATATAAGATGTGTTGCGGGTTTGAGTGGCAATATCCCGACCAGTTAGACCAATAATGATGTGTCAGATTACTCATGTTGCCAACTCCTTTTGTGCAACGGCGGTTTGAACATTTCCCCGATTGGTTCTTTTCTCTAATTCTTTTTGAGGTACTGCTTTAGGTACGCAATTTGATAATTGACGTTGTTCAGGTGGCAAACAAATCTGTTTAGCCAAATGTTTAAAATAGGTTTGAAAAGCTGCCAAAGTCCATTGACCAAATAAAGTGTGTCCACCTTCATAGGCTTGTTCTTGATATTCTTCGAATGTCGTCACATAGCCCATATAGTCATTACAATAAGATGCAAACCAAACTTTTGCGTTAGGAAATGTCGGTAATATATTTTTCTGAATGGTATTTAATACGCGCTTACCTGAGGTTGTTGTAAATTCTCCGGGAGCACATACCATAAAAAGTTGACCGATTCGAATAAGCTGAATTGGCACAATATGTGGCACTAAATCGCTTTCTTGAATTGCGCCGGCGTGAACTTGAGCATTCATTTCAGCAATGAGTGGATCTAAAACACCAGGAAGTGAACCTAATTTTTTTCCTAATATGCGATGCTGACCCGATTCAAAAATAATATTTTTGGGTCCTTGAGCATGATAAAGCTTCTGATAATAAGCACTTTCCGCTGGATCTTTTGAATTCAATTTACTTCGTTTGAATTGTTTTGAAAGTAAATTCATAGCCATGATCAATGGCTTTGCAGCACCCACACCATCGACTGGTGTGCCCGCAATAAATGCTGTCCCATGACAAGCTTGGCTTGTTATCGCATTGCTATATCCACCTGAAAACTCTGGATCAGCCACAGTATTTGACATATCCACATACTCGAGTACTGCATCCAAATCCTGATATTGAATTTTTTGATTTTGCTGCTCAATTAAAGCGGCTAAAGCATACTCACTCTGTATACGACCATTGTTTCTCGCATAGATGTATTCTGCTTCTCCTTTTATCTTTTTTCTGATCTTAGTCTGATTCTTTCCATGGAAGTGTGGTGACACATCGCCTGCTGTTGCTTGTGCAAATATACAAACTGGTCCATCCACCCCAGCACCACTTAAGGTCTCTTCCGAAAGTGTTGCGGCATAGCCTTTATTATCACCATCATGAGCGTCTAATTGATTGCCCAAACATGTCGCATGCACACCAAACAGTGACAACAGAGAATGAAGCTTTTCCCCACGATAAAAGCCAAGGACTTGCATTTGTCGATTGATTGCTTTGTAAGTTTCAGATTCATCGACGAATGCAGTATCGAGATTTCGATTATACGCTTTTATCGAGCGATTCCATGCCACAGGGACTTGCTCAGGAATGTCAATTGTCGCTAATCGAATCTCTGTAAAATCGCGATTGGATAATGCCTGTTGAATACTGGATTGCACAGCATCCACAACTGCATCAAGGTGCTCAGGCACAAATCCTGGTGTCGGCATATTATAAAGAGCTTCATAACCACAACCGCCTGGACCTGAATGGGTATGCGTTGCCATTAGAACCAAACGATGTGGATCGAAACAATCCCTCAACGTTTCATTCAAGCGTTGGATTACATTGATTCGAATTGCTGAAGTAATACAGCCAAAATCTAGACAACATAATATCAATGGGGCATCTTGATCTTTTTGAATGGTCACTGTTCTCGCATACAGCGCAGTTCTTTTTTTATAGGCACGGTGATGCCACATCCCATAGCCAAACATGGCATAGCCTTTGGGTTCGATGTTAATTTCATCTTTCCCCCACCCAACAATATACATATGCAAAATCCTTTTGCTTTTATTATTCGATTTTGAAACTTAAAATCTGTTTAAAATTTACCCTATTTCTCGATCAATTACATTATTCAGCACAAATAAATATCACCAACTTCACGAATAAATCGCAATAAAATGAAGTTAAAAAATATGAAATTTCGCCTAATTGACAAAATGTCACGTTTGCTCGACTAAAGGATAAATGTATTCCGTTTATTTTTTGCTTATCTTTTACTCAGGATTATAAAAATGAAGATGGATACTAAAATGAATTTAAGTCCGTATGACGAACTACCTAGAACGCCAGCAAATTTTGTTGCCCTTTCTCCACTCAGATATTTAGAGCGTGCGGCCTATATCTACCCTCAGCAAGATGCAATTATTCATGGTACACGCCGGATTAGCTGGAAAGAAAAGTACAAACGTTGCCGTCAATTTGCCGATCAGCTGCAAAAGCTTGGTATTCAAAAAAATGATACTGTGTCGGTATTACTTCCAAATATTCCAGCCATGATCGAAGCGCATTTTGCAGTGCCTATGGCAGGCGCTGTACTCAATACATTAAATACGCGCCTAGATGCAAAAACACTCGCATTTATGCTTGAACATGCTGAATCAAAAGTACTTTTAGTTGACCCTGAATTCTCAGAATTAGCACAGGAAGCTTTAGCACAAGTTCCTCAGGACATTTATGTTATCGATGTTGCAGATACTGAATATGAATTCAATGATCAAGCGCCCCGTATTGGAAAAATTGAGTATGAATCTTGGCTTTCACAAGGTAATCCTGAGTTTGAGTGGCAATTACCACAGGATGAATGGGATGCCATCAGCTTAAACTACACCTCAGGCACAACTGGGAATCCAAAAGGTGTGGTCTATCATCATCGTGGGGCTTATATTAATGCAGCGAGTAATATCATTGCTTGTGGTATGACACCCCGTGCCACCTATTTATGGACTTTGCCTCTGTTCCATTGTAATGGATGGTGTTTCGCTTGGACCATGGCCGCCAACGGTGGCACAAATGTTTGTCTTCGAAAAGTTGATCCAGCACAGATCTATCAATTGATCGCGGATCATCAAGTCGATTACTTCTGCGGTGCACCAATTGTATTGTCCATGTTGATCAACACACCAAAAGAGCAACAACGCGAAATTAATCATCGAGTCGAAGTGATGGTTGCTGGTGCAGCGCCACCAGCTGCCATTATTGAAGGTATGCGAAATCTAGGAATCAATGTTACCCACGTTTATGGTCTCACTGAAACCTATGGACCATCAGCGCTATGTGCTTCGCAAGCAGGCTGGAGTGATTTAAGCATCCAAGAACAAGCTCAACTACATTCACGCCAAGGTGTACCTTATCCACTTCAAGATGGGATGAAAGTATTGGATCCTGAAACGATGCTGCCTGTACCGAACGATGGTCAGACCATGGGGGAAATTATGTTCCGTGGCAACATTGTCATGAAAGGTTACTTGAAGAACCCTGAAGCCACCGCTGAAGCATTTGCTGGTGGATGGTTCCATACTGGCGATCTTGCCGTATGCCAGCCTGATGGTTATGCCAAAATTACAGATCGCTCGAAAGATGTGATTATTTCTGGTGGTGAAAATATTTCTTCACTTGAAGTGGAAGAAGTACTGTATCAACACCCTGCCGTGCTGACAGCTGCAGTTGTTGCAAAACCTGATCCACGTTGGCAAGAAGTTCCATGCGCATTTATTGAATTGAAGCAAGGGCAACAAGCTACACCTGAAGAAATCATTGAATACTGCAAACAACATCTTGCTCGATTCAAGGTACCCAAAGACGTAGTGATTACTGAAATTCCTAAAACCTCAACAGGCAAACTGCAAAAGTTTGTATTACGAGATTGGGCAAAAGATCGTGCTGCACTCTAAATATTAAGCATCTAAGAAATAAAAAAAGGTCTGAAACATCAGACCTTTTTTATGACCATTAACGATCAGAGATGAGCGCAACTTGCTGAACGTAATTCAGCAAATTTAACTTAGATTGTGCAACAGCATCCTCACCTAAGTTTTTTTGAATATCACGTTCAATACGAAGTAAATGCTGACGTATTGCATGCTGCTCTGCAGCATTGTAAGTCTTCATAAATTCTTTAATAACAGGCTCACCTTGTGCAATCATACGATCGACCCAGCGGTGCAATTGCGCTGTCTTTTTCGCCCCTTGTTGAGGTGTCAAATAAGATAAGATCATGCTCTCGTCTTCATTGCGTAATAATTTACCAATACGCAAAAATTGACGACGACGAGCCTCACCTGATGTTATCAATTGAACATCCAAAAGAGCTTCAATTAAGCGCTCTTCCACAGGAAGACTTTCAATCTTTTTTTTGGGTAACTCAGCAAGTTGAGCCCCTAAAGCAGCCATACGTTGTACAGCTTTCTTTTGTTCAGTTTTACTTGCACGTCCTTCTAAAGACTCAAAATCATCTTCAGTAAAACGTTGCGATCGACGTGCCACGATTATTCAGCCTCGTAAAATTTTGCTGCGAATAATGCTTGAACGTCAGACAAAGCTTTCTCTTCATCTGCCCCTTCAATCACTAGTCTTAATGTAGTTCCTTTGCCTGCACCGAGCATGAGCAAAGACATAATATTTTTGGCATCGACTAATTTATCGCCCTTACCAATTTTAATCGAACTTCGAAATTTGGTAGTGACCTCAATGAGCTTGCCTGACGCACGCGCATGTAATCCTAATTTGTTAATTACGTCAACAGTTGTGTCAATCATGACCAGTGCTTCATTTCTCTATGCAAGACCTGAATAGACCATTGTGCCTCAAGCGCCTTTTTGAGTCTATCCACAATAAATACAGAGCGGTGCTGACCACCTGTACATCCAATCGAAACCGTAATGTAATGGCGATGCCCTTCTGCAAAGGCAGGCAACCACTTCTCTAAAAATTGCTTTAAATCCTCAAACATCATATTCACTTGGTCAAATGATGTCAGGAATTTTTCAATGGGCTCATCTAAGCCCGAATATTTTCTAAGCTCTAAATCCCAATGTGGATTGGGTAAATGCCGCACATCAAAAATAAAATCAGCATCCAACGGAATACCATGCTTATATCCAAAAGACTGTAAAATAACAATTAAGTTATCTACCTGCCCTAAGCGGGATAATAATGTATCTTTAAGATCATGGACACTTTTATCTGATGTATCAATCTGTACAGTTGCTCTTAATTGAATCGGCAACAGTAATTGTTTCTCTTCCTGAATGCACTCATTCAGACTTTTAAAACGATTCGCCAGTGGATGAGGTCGACGCGAAGCACTAAAACGAGCAATTAACTCTTGATCTTTGGTGGTGAGATAAATCACCTCGACCTCACCATGTTTTTCCAGTTGCTGATAAACTTGCTCAAATTCTTGCAAATCAGCGCGTGTACTCCGAACATCAACCCCTAAAGCCAATTGTTCTAAATTATTTTCTCGATCTAACTTTCCAACGATCTCAGGAAGTAATGCTAGCGGCAAATTATCGATACAGTAATAACCTAAATCTTCGAGAACCTGCAATGCAGATGACTTCCCTGAACCGGATTGTCCTGTAACAATAAGAATTCGCTTCATGCACCACACCTGACGATCATCATCGAGTTTAATCTTGTTTTAATGACTGATTTGTAAATTGTCGATCAAGCGTGTCGAACCAATTTTCGCAGCAACAAATAACACAATATCTTGGTCAAATTGCTCTACTGCCTGCAACATTGGATTACGTGCTTCAACATAATCCACGACAAAGCCAGCATCACTTAAAGTTGATTTTATCTCAGCAAGAACCTCTGTAAGCGTTTGACCTTGTTTTAAATTTGTTTCAGCAGTTTTTAAAGATTGATAAATGACTGGTGCAATTTGACGATGTTCAGCCGAAAGATAACCATTACGTGAACTTAATGCCAAACCATCTTCAGCACGTGCAATTGGCACACCAATAATTTCAATCGGCATGTTCAAGTCACGTACCATTGTCTTAATCACAGCCAACTGCTGGTAGTCTTTTTGACCAAAAAATGCAAAATGTGGTTGTACGATATTAAATAACTTCGTTACCACTACCGCAACACCATCAAAGTGCCCCGGACGTTGAGCACCACATAAATCATTGGTAATTTGACCGACACTAATGTTTGTTAAGCGAGGTTGACTGCCATACATTTGCTCAACTGAAGGTGCAAAAATAATGTCACAACCCTCTTCAGCCAACAACTGACTGTCTTGATCAAGTGTGCGTGGGTAACTGTCATAATCTTCATTTGGTCCAAATTGAATCGGATTCACAAAAATACTGACCACAACCACATCACATAATTTACGTGCTTCACGTACTAAATTTAAGTGACCTTGATGTAGATTCCCCATGGTCGGGACAAAACCAATAGTCTTTCGTGCTTGACGAGCAGCATGAAGTGATGCGGTTAAACCATGGATTGTTGTTTCAGTTTTCATGATTAAAGCTCAACTTGGAACGTATGTTCTTTAGCAGGGAAAGATTGATCTAGTACAGCAACATGATACGATTTGATTGCATCAAGAATGGCCGTTTCACCAGACTGTTCTTTCATAAAATTACGTACAAAACGTGCAACACGACCGAAGTTTAATCCCAGCATATCTTGAACAACCAGAACTTGACCATCGGTTTGTGCTCCAGCACCAATACCAATCACAGGTACATGCGGAAATAGTTCTGTAATTTCTTGACCCAATTGTGCAGGTACACACTCTAGCAATAACACTGCAGCCCCAGCCTCAACAACGGCTTTACAATCAGCAATCAGCTGATCCGCAGCTTCACGCGTTTTGGCTTGTAATTTATAGCCACCAAATACATGAACGGATTGTGGCGTTAGTCCAAGATGGACACACACTGGAATACCATTGCGAGTCAATACTTCTACCGTTTCAGCAAGCCAAGCACCACCTTCAAGCTTGACCATTTGTGCACCAGCTTGCATCACTTTTTTCGAATTTACTAGTGCATCATTGAGTGTGGCATAACTCATAAAAGGCAGATCAGTTAAGATGAAAGCATGGTTATTTCCACGACGTACAACTGAGGTGTGATAGACCATATCTTCCACATTCACAGGCAACGTTGAATCATGGCCTTGAATAGTCATCCCAAGCGAATCACCAATTAAAATGGTATCTATTTCAGCAATTTCCATTGCCTTCGCCATACTGGCGTCATAACAAGTCAGACATGAAAATTTTCGACCTTGCTGTTTGAATTGTCTTAAATCGCTCAGACTGATCATAAGATGTCCTCTAACACAGTTCCTTAGAACATTTTAAAGTTTAAATATTGATCCAAGATGAATCTGCTAAAACATCCAATTGGCTGTGTTTTGCAATATTCGTTTCTCGAATTTTCTGTCCATGAATTTCTAATTCGACATCCAGATCTAATAACGGCAGTATGACAAAATCTCGCTCAAATATCCCGATATGCGGAACAGTTAAGCGATCATTTTGAATCGTTTGATCACCATATAACAATAGATCTAAATCGAGTGTGCGTTCACCCCAACGACGTAAACGCACCCGCCCTGCTTCATTTTCTATTTTTTGTAATTCATCTAATAATTCAAGCGCCGTTAGACTCGTATCTAAACGAACGACCGCATTGTGGTAATGTGGTTGGTCTTGAGGACCCATAGGTGGACTATGATAAAGCCTTGATGCTTTCACCACACCCAGCATTGCCAGTTTCGTATAGGCTTCTGCCATCAACTGCTGAGAATCACCTAAATTACTTCCCAGTCCAATATATGTTCGTACTGTCATTGGATAGGACCAAACACCACTGTATTTAAATCGCGTTTGACACGTTTACGCTTCAAAATAGGATGATCAGCTGCAATACCATTATCCAAAGCGATACTCGCATTTTGCTCTGTTCTTCGCTCATTCGCTGAAGCGGCCTTACGACTGCGGCGGCTACGTGACTCCGTTTCTTTAACTAGCGGTTCAATCTGCTGAGGCTTTGTTTCCGCAACATCTTCGGCCACGGCAACTTTACGTCGTGATTTAATACGTTGACGATTGTACTGCGCAATCACACGCTCTTTTTCGTCCAAAGACATCAACTGATAAGCATCCCACCATTGACCCATGCCATTGGTCGTCTGATCTCCAGACTTTTCACGCAGCAACATAAAGTCAAAACCTGCTCTAAAACGAGCATGACCTGAGAGTGCTTCAATTTGCTGAGGTTTTGGGTTCAACAAACGAGTTTGCATTTCCCAAACTTCACGAATAAATGTTTCTGCAAAACGCGGGATAATCGTGCGTGTCGCTTGGCGCTTCAGCACATCTAAGCCAGCTTGAGCACGTGCTTCAGCTGCCACAACACCTTTGTGCATATAAAAATCACAACGCTCAAGGAATGGTTTCCACAACAATACCGCATAGAAAAATGCAGGGTTGATCGTTTTACCAATTTGAATTCGCTGATCTGTATTTTTCGCTGCACGTTCAATAAATGCATCAATATGAGGAGGAATATCTGCAAATAATTGCTTCCAGATTCCAAACTCAATCAACATCGGGAGCACACGATTCAAATGCCCCATTGTGAATAACTTTTGAGATTCATCATATAAACGATGTGGTGATACATCACGTAAAAGCAAGGTTGCTTCAGGTGTAAATACGTCTAAAATTGCAGGATCAATTTTAAAGTTAAGTTTCGCAGCAAATCTCAGTGTTCGTAACATACGAACTGGATCTTCTTCAAAGCGTAACTTTGGATCACCCAATAAACGCAATGTTTTTGTTTTTATATCATCAATAGCGTTACAGAAATCAAGAACGATACCCTTACGCGGTTGGTAATACATCGCATTGATTGAGAAATCTCGACGAGCAAAATCTTCCTCAATTGAGCCCCAATTATTATCTCTTAGAATCATCCCTGCAGCAGAAGTCACTGCTTTTTTAGGAGGAGCTCGGAAAGTGGCCACTTCAATTAATTCACGACCAGAATAGACATGAGCCAACTCAAAACGACGACCAATAATTCGGCAACGACGACCAAATACTTCTTTGATTTGTGAAGGTGTCGCATTGGTTACAGCATCGAAATCTTTAGGCGCAAGTCCAAGCATCAAATCACGGACACCACCACCGACGATATAAGCTTCATAGCCGGCTTTAGTTAAAGAATCAATAACATCTAAAATGGAAGAAGGTAATTGTGCAGTGGATAAACCGCACTTTGACGCGTGCAAAGTTTGCAAAAGACGCTGTCTCCTACGTCAGAACGTAAAATCATAATTGTGCTAATCATAGCTCTAACACAATCAAAGGGCAATTTTATTCTCCAAGATTCACCGTCAAAATTGATTAAATTTCAACACCCCTTAGTGCCATTTGATCTCTATAAAAATGTGTTAGAGGGCTAACTGGTTGCGATTCTTTTCGATAAACTTTGGACCTATTCCTTTGACATTTTGAAGTTCATCTACTGACTTAAAACTGCCATGCTTTTGCCGATACTCAATAATTGCAGCAGCTTTCTTCTCACCCACTCCTTTAATCATTTGTAGTTCAACCATTGAAGCCGTATTAAGACGAACTTTAGTTGATTGCCCGACACCACCAGCTGCTTGCTTTGATGATGTATTTACGGCTGGTCGAGATAAATAATGGTTCGCACTTTGCCGGTTAAGTCGTTGATCATGAGCTTCTTGCTCTGCTTTCCATTTTAAGTAAGATTGATCAAACTGTTGTGGATATGCCGAACTGATTAAACTCACACATGCAGTAAATATCAGAAGAAGAAAAGAAAAGATGCTATTCATGTTGAACCTGAATTTTATTGTTATGTTGTTTTAGATACACTTTTGCCTGATCCCACAATTGGTCCATTTCTTTGAGACTCATATTTTCAATGGGCGTATTTCTATTTTTTGCCTGCAACTCAATGTATGAAAAACGTTGTTTAAATTTGTGGATGGTTCCAAGTAGAGCCATCTCACTTGAAATGCCGATTTTACGTCCAACATTGATTAAAGAAAATAAACAATCTCCAAACTCCTCTTGTATTTCGTCGGAATTTTGATGGTTGAGCGCCTCTCTCAATTCAGATAACTCTTCATCTAACTTTTCATACGCTTGCTCAACATTTTCGAAATCAAATCCAATCTGAGCTACATTTTTTTGAATTTGTTCGGCTTGATCTAAGGCAGGACCCGCTTTAATTTCATCTAAACGTGATTTAGTTTTGTCTTTTTTCTCTTCAGCCTTAATTTTTTGCCAAAGTTCACTCACCTGCTGTTCATTCAGTTGTTCAAATTGAGCCGATTGAAAGACATGAGGATGTCTTCGAATCAACTTGTCGCACAACGTTTCCACCACATCATGAAAATTAAATGCTCCTTGCTCACTATACATTTGCGCTTGAAATACAACTTGCAGCAGAAGATCTCCTAATTCCTCTTTTATATGCGCTGTATTTTGTGATCGAACTGCTTCTTCAACCTCATAAGCTTCTTCAATCGCATAGCGAGTCAAGCTTTCAGGCGTTTGTTTTTGATCCCATGGACATTTCGCACGAAGCTCTTGCATGATATTTAAAAGTTTTTCCATGAAAGTTGATCTCTAGTGAATGATGAGTTTAAAGATATTGTTGATTCAATGAACAATCTTATGCTCAACTAGGAACATAAAATGATGTAAAACAACAAGGATTTTCGATGACATCTAGTATTTTTATCAGTGGCGCAGCACAAGGGATTGGCGCAGCTACCGCAAAATTATTCTATCAGCAAGGTTATAAAGTCGGTATTTATGACATCAATCTCGAACAAGCTGAACAATTGGCTCAATCTTTAGGGCCAAATGCTAAAGCGGGTTTGCTAGATGTTTCCCAATACGACCAATGGCAAAGTGCTTTAACTGAGTTCAACGAATGGGCTGGTGAAATAAATATATTATTAAATAATGCTGGCATCTTATATTCAGGGGCATTCGAAAATACAGATATCTCATCGCATCATCGAACATTTAATATCAATGTTAACGGCGTTCTCAATGGCTGTCATGCTGCGCTCCCTTTCTTAAAACAGGCCTCCCACGCACGTATCATCAATATGTCCTCTGCTTCTGCTATCTATGGTCAAGCTGATTTAGTGTCCTATTCAGCAAGTAAATTTGCTGTTCGCGGCATTACAGAAGGTCTTGATGTTGAATGGCAAAAATATGGAATACGCGTATTAGACATCATGCCATTATTTGTTCAGACTGCCATGGTAAAAGGCATGGATGCGGGTACGATTCAAAATATGGGAGTCAGTCTCAGCGCCCAAGACGTTGCTCAGGAAATTTACCGTGTCGCACGTTTAAAAAGCCATCACTTAACCGTGACTCACCATACGGTTGGCATCAAAACTGAACTAATGTATCACCTGTCAAGATTCAGTCCTCAATTGATCAATAGAGTGACAAATTTAATATTAAGTAAAAAGAAATGACAAATTAGTCACATTTGTGTATATTCTCTCGCCCCAACAGGGGCATTTATAACAATGCGTTACAAATGAGAATATATAATGAAAAAAATTTTAACTTTAGCTATCGCTACTGCTTTAACAACGACTCTTGCTCAAGCTTCGGGTGAACTACCAACGAAACAACACTCAACTGCTGAACTCAAGGCAATGGATTGTGCAACACTAGCTGTTGAAAAAGCCAATGCTAAGCGTAACTTAGAAAATGCTGATAAAAATATTGCAGCTGCTGCAACCCAAACGCCAGCTAAATCATTGAGCAAATGGGCGGGTATGGCAGGTAATGCATTATCTACTTTCGGTGGCAACTCAGAAAAAGCAACAAAAATGGGGCAAGTTGCAAACTCTGTAGCGGGTGAAAGCGATACTTCTGATGCTGCAAATATTCCATTACAGCAACAGATCAAAGCTGCATCGCAAGCAAACATCGATAATATTGGAATCTATCAAGGTTCTAAAAAATGCAAAATCTGATTTAACTCTATTTGAGTGATCAGTCATAAAAAAGCCTGCTAAAGCAGGCTTTTTTTTAATTTCCTTGAACCAAACGTCTTGCGCTAATGATGCCTGGTTGCTGTTCCAATCGAGCCAACAAGCGAGACAATTGAGCCAAACCTTTGACCTCAATCAATAGTTTCATATTGGCAATACCATCCGCTTCCGAAATAGTATTCACTTGGCGAATATTAATCTGATCTGAAAAAATCACTTGGGTTAGATCCTTCAGCAGTCCTCGACGATCATAAGCCTCAACCACAATTTGGACACTCTGCCCTCTTGTGGGTTGCATTTCCCAATCTGCTTCAACAGCGCGTTCAGGTTCTTGGCTGATCATACGCACATAATCCGGACAAGCCACCTTATGAATACTCACGCCACGATTGAGTGTGATATATCCAGCAATCGACTCACCATGAACAGGCTGACAACATTGTGCAATATGTAGTTCAACATTATCCAAACCGTCAATCAGAATCCCATGCGCTGATAATGTATGACTCGCCCGTGGATTTAATGCTGGCTTCAGCACTAACTCAGGCTCATCTTGATCCAAGTGCATATGACGATTGACTTGATTAATCAATGCATGAAGACTGATATCTCCACTCACCAAGGATACAAGAATGTCCTCACCTGTTTTAACGTTAAAGTGAGCACAATAATCACTCAAATCAATACTTTTTGGGTGAATTGCAAGACGTGATAATTCCTTGGTGAGAATCTCTCGACCGACTTCTAAGTTCTTACTACGGTCTTGCTGTCTGAACCAATGGCGCAACTTGTCTCTTGCACGTGCTGTCTTGATATAACCTAAAGAGTTCACCAACCAATCACGATTTGGCTCACGATCTTTCTTGGTCAAAATCTCGACTTGTTCACCTGTTTTTAATGTATAAGTCAGTGGCACATAACGTTGGTTTACACGTGCTGCATAACACTTGTTGCCAACCTCCGTATGCACATGGTATGCAAAATCTAAAACGGTTGAATTACGTGGTAATTCTTTGATGTCACCATCACGACTAAAAACATAAATTTTTTCAAAATCTTCAAAATCTTGAAGCTGATTGAAATTTTCAGTTTCGTCTTCATTCGGATGCGCACCTGCTTCATTTCGTTCTTGATAATGCTCAAGCACGGAACGTAAAGAGTGTAAACGATGATTAAATGAATAATCTGTAGTTTTCGCACCTTCTTTATAATTGAAATGAGAACAAACGCCTAACTCAGCTTCTTCATGCATTTCAGTGGTTCTGATTTGTATCTCTAAAGATTTATTTTCAGCAATCACTGCAGTATGTAAAGAGCGATAACCATTGGCTTTCGGGTTAGTGATGTAATCATCAAATTGATGGGGAATATGACGCCAGATTTGGTGTACGATCCCCAAAGCGTGATAACACTCAGATACATTTTGAACTAATACACGAACAGCTCGAATGTCATATAGCTGATCGAAACTTAAGTTTTTGCTTTTCATTTTTCGATAAATCGAATAAATGTGTTTCACACGACCTGAGATTTCAGCCTCAATGCCATGCTTCAACAACTCACTTTTCAGCTTATCGACCACGAATTGAATATATTGTTCGCGCTCTAAGCGTTTTTCATTGAGTAAAGATGCAATTTCTTTATAGCGCTCTGGTGCTAAATAACGGAATGCAAGATCTTCAAGTTCCCATTTTAACTGCGCGATACCAAGACGATGCGCCAAGGGCGAGTAAATGGTCAAAATTTCTCGTGCGACACGCTCTTGACGCTCTTTTGGAGAGTTTGCCAACTCACGCAAAGCCAGCGTACGCTCAGCCAACTTGATTAATACAACGCGAACATCCTCTGTTACTGAGATCAACATCTTGTAAATCCCAGTTAAATGTTCACGCTGATTATTATTGAAGTGATCTTCTAAACGTTTATTTTTTTCGATCAGCTCTGACAACTTACCCATTGCCAAAGTGCCTTTCACCAAATTGTAGACACTTTCACCAAAGCTTTTACGAATCTCCTCAAGCGACGTCATGCCCTCACGCACACTACGATAAAGCATCGCTGCTGACAAAGTATCTTCATCAACATGTAGGTGAGCCAAAATATCTGCCATACCTAAGCCAGTCGCGAAGGTATTGGTTTTATGATGGTGATCAGAAGTCAGTTCTTTTTTTAAAACACTAAGAGCGACTTCTTCTAATTTTTTAAGTTCTGCACCGTCTAAAATAATCCGCGCACGGTCTAGCCAAGTTGCTAAACCAAGTTGCGCTTCAGCGGCATGTTCTACAGTCGTTTCCTCAGACAACTCAGTCAGTCGTCCAGGTAACTGCTCACGTACTGTGACCATACCCTTCTCCTTTTTTAAATCTAATCTTCATTTTATTAAATCAACACTTAGCACTAGCTTTTTTCAAATAAAGCAATAGATTCAACATGGCCTGTATGACTGAACATATCCATCACACCAGCTTTCTTCAACTGATAACCATGTTGTACTAAAATCCCTGTATCACGTGCTAATGTAGCAGGATTACAGGAAACATAGACGATTTTTTTTGCACCAAAATTTGGCACATAGTGCATAATTTCTTCAGCTCCAGCGCGTGGAGGGTCTATTAAGAGTGCATCGAACCCTTGATTTGCCCAAGAATGTTGCGAAAAATCTTGCGTTAAATCCTGAGCATAAAATTTTACGTTTGTGATGCCGTTTTTCAGTGCATTTTCTGTCCCACGCATCACCATTTCCTCACTTCCCTCCACCGCGACGACCTCACCCCGTGTTACAGAACGTGCAAGTGGCAATGAGAAATTCCCTAAACCACAGAATAAATCAAGAACACGCTCATTTCCGCTCAGGTCAAGCAATTCACATGCCAGCTTCACCATTTGTGGATTAATGGTGGGGTTAACCTGAGTAAAGTCAGTCGGTTTAAATCCAAACGTCACGTTAAAATCCAGTAGTGAGTAATGTAATCGCTCAGATAGGTCACCATCCGCACGATGAACACTACTTACACCAGCTGGTTGCAAATAAAGCTGCCATGATCTTTCTAACGCAAATTCACGCAGTTGGTTGACATCATTTTGCAGTAATTTGTTGGTATGACGTATCAAAAGTGCAACCTCTTGATCTCCTTTCGCCAATTCGATATGACCTATATCTGCTTTTGCTTTTAGATTTTCAAGGAGTACCTTGAGGTGAGGTAACGCAGCATCTAGCTCTGCATCTAAAATTTTGCAGGTTTTAATTTCAGTAAGCTGATTAGATTGAGCCTCACGAAAACCCATGACTAATTTATTTTTTTTAGCAATGTAGCGAACGCCAATACGAGCCTTGTGACGATAATCTTCACGTGTCGAACGCAATGGTTCTAGCCACGACTCTGGAAGAGCACCTGCAAAGTGGGTGAGATGCGACTCTAAAACTGATTGTTTTAAACGAATTTGTTCATCTAATTTTATGTGCTGCATATTACAGCCTCCACATTTTCCAAAATGTGGACAAACTGGCTGTGTACGAATTGGACTCGGCGCCCCAATCAACTGCACACAATCAGCTTCTTCTAATTTTTTTGCCTGATGGGTAATTTGAGCTTCTACTGTTTCTCCTGGCAGTGCAAAACGAATAAAGACCTTTTTACCCAATTTGTCTTGAGGATGTTCCTGTCCTTGAAAATGTGCGATCCCTCGCCCTTCGTGTGAAAGTCTCTCAACTGTAAATGTATAACGAGGAAGTTGAGATGAGCGATGTGCGGCACGTTGTTTCAAAGAGATAACCTAATGTTGAGTTGATTTAAAATCCGAAGCGGTGAAGTCAGTTTTTTCAGCAGATTCTTGCCAAATACGCAAAAATTCTGTTTGCTGGGGTTGACCTTGAAGATAATGAATCGTCGCTTGAATCCACAGACGATGATCTTCAGGCAAAATCTGTCCTTTTAACAATACATAGCGCAGATAGACTAACCATGTGTTTAAAACATCCCCTTCACAATAACTGGTTAATTCTATCCAATTATTGTTACGAACATATTCAGGGATAAAATAACCTGGTGTTCCGCGCTTACCCGGGTAACCGAGCATATAAGCGACATCATCCAGTTTTTGGAAGTGACGCGCATTAAACATTGCCATAAAATCCATCAAATCAATATGACGATGATGGTAACGATTCTGGTAGTTATTATAGCGCTTTTGTGTATCAATTTCGCCTTGATCAAACAGACTTGGCGCAGACAACCCATGATACATTGCTCTATACATAATAACAGGCAGATCAAATTGGGAGCCATTCCAACTGACTAAAGTCGGATTACGTTTATCAAAAATTGATAGAAATTTTTGTAAAATTTCAGGTTCTGAATAATGTTCACGACTGAATGAAAATAATTTCATTCCCGCCTTTTCATCAATCCATAGTCCTGAAATACAGACAATTTCATGTAAAGCAAGTCGCTGAAAGTCAGTGCCCGCTTCTTGACGTCTTAACTTACTCAGCGCTTGTTCAATACTATCTTCTGGTAAATCTAAGCCATATAGATGCGCTCCTGATTTAAGATCGGTCAATGTTTCAATATCAAACACTAAAACAGGTAAGCGCATATAGATTTACTCGAATTTATTGTTCATCTTCTACAGAGAATAACCCCGTAGAGAGATAACGATCACCACGATCACACACGATACATGCAATCACAGCACTAGGATGTTGTTCAGCGATTTTTATTGATGCCCAAACTGCACCACCAGAAGAAGTACCAGCACTAATTCCTTCCTTACGTGCCAATTGACGAGCCATTTTTTCAGCTTCAATTTGTGGAATATCCATAATTTGATCAACACGAGAAGCATCAAAAATCGTCGGTAAATATTCTTGAGGCCAACGGCGAATACCTGCAATATTCGACCCTTCAGATGGCTGTAAACCAATAATTTGAATATTTGGATTTTGTTCTTTGAGGTATTTTGAAATCCCCATGATGGTTCCCGTTGTTCCCATCGAACTTACAAAATGCGTAATTTTACCGCCAGTTTGTTGCCAAATTTCTGGACCAGTTGTCAAATAGTGTGCTTGGACATTGTCTGGATTACCAAATTGATTGAGTACTAAACCTAGACCATCTTTTTCCATTCGCAATGCGATATCACGAGCTTCTTCCATATTCTCGGATTCAATAAGCTCAGCACCATACGCACGCATTGCATCTTTGCGCTCTTGACTAGAGCTTGCAGGCATAATCAATTTCATTTTATAGCCACGCATTGCCGCAACCATGGCTAATGCAATACCTGTGTTACCGCTAGTCGCTTCGATCAGCGTATCACCTGGCTTAATGTCACCACGTTTTTCAGCTTGCATGATCATGTTATATGCTGGGCGATCTTTGACAGAGCCCGCTGGATTATTACCTTCCAGTTTTGCCAATACAGTCGCTTGAGTATGACTTGCCAGACGCTGTAACCTAACCAATGGGGTTTTACCCACATAGTGGTCTAATAAAAAATCGTCTGATTGAAAATCTACTTGTGTATTACTCATTATTTGCACCCATATTGAGGTGCAGGTATTGTATGAAAAAAAGTATCTCACTGCATCAATTTCAAAGGCTTTTTAATGAGGGTGATTAAAGCACCATCATTTTTTTAAAGCGTGCTAATATGCCCAACATGGGGAATGAGTCACTCTGCACATGTCGAATTTGAATAAAAAAATCTTCAATCGCTTAAAACTAAACCATGCTTATGGGCAATTGATTGCCCTCATTTTTGTACCCATTGCGGTACTGGCAAGCGTCGGCTCTGCACTGGTGCTCACAGAAACGTCTAATTCCGCAAAATCAGAACAACGCTTTGCCGCAAATGCAATTTTAAGTCGTTATAAATACACGACAGAAAACCTACTTATTGCGCTTGAAAAAAACCCCTCACAAGCGCAACAAGACCGCGCTAAAAGCATCTTACAAAAGATGTTTAATGAAAAATATTTACTCAGTGTCGCAGTCCTAGACCAACAACAAAAACCTTATTTTGGGTTAGGCTATCGCAATGAAAAACCTTGGCCTAGCTTCCCGACCAATGTACAAACATTTGGTCCGATTAAAGATCAACATAATCATATTTATGGCTTAGCATTAAATACGCCTGATCAAAGTAAAAAATGGCTTGTTATCGAGCTAGATAATCAACCTCTCGCCATCTCTCAATATCGTGTTTTCATTGTACTGATCACGACGGGTTTGTTGACACTTTTACTCTTATTACTGTGCTTGAACTTTTATTCACGACGTTGGATTGCACCTATGTACGAAATACGTATGCAATTACAGCGACTCAATGCAGACACACTCGACCAACACATGGTCATCAATAGTACTGGCGAGTTAAGGTTACTCCAACGTGATATTGCGAATGTCGTGAAGCGTCTACATTTCAGCTTTTTAGAGCTGAAGGAACATACCGAGCAGACCGAAGACGATTTAAGACGTACGCTTGATACACTTGAAGTGCAAAATATTACTTATAAACAAGCACGCGATCAGGCCATCTCATCCAATCAGGCAAAATCTGTTTTTCTTGCCAATATCAGTCATGAGTTGCGTACCCCGCTGAATAGTATCGATGGTTTTATTCACTTGTTATTGCGCCAAGAGAATCTCAGCAATGATCAAAGCCTGTATTTGCAAACGATTCGCAAATCATCAGCACATCTTTTAGCACTGATCAATGATGTCTTAGACTTTTCAAAAATTGATGCCGGTAAACTTGAATTAGAAACCGCATCATTTGATTTAGAAGAAGCGATCTTCGATGTTATGGACATGTTGTCGCCATTAGCCGCACAAAAAAATATCGATATGGCCTTCTACTATGCCGATAACATTCCAAAGTATGTGATTGGCGATGCTTTACGTTGTAAACAGATTTTGACTAACCTGATTTCAAATGCCATTAAATTCACTCCTGATGGTGAAATTATTGTACGTGTTCGCATGGAGCATGACGATCTAGAATATTGCCTATTGCATTTCAGTGTTCAAGATAGTGGTATTGGATTAAGTGGTACAGATCGTAAACGGTTATTTGAATCATTTTCTCAAGGCGATGCTTCCGTTACTCGTCAATTTGGTGGCACAGGTTTAGGGTTAGCAATCTCAAAACAATTGGTCAGTCTTATGCATGGACAAATTGGCTTTGAAGATAACCAAGAACGTGCCCCAACTGAAAAGGGTTCAACATTCTGGTTTACTGCGAAATTTGCGGTTGATGAATATGAAATTATTCATCCGCAATTCCATGACATGCGTGTCATCTCCTATTTAGCCCACCCTGCAACTGCGAATGTTTTACGTCATTATTTAGAAAATTATGGTGTTGAACACACAGAAGCTCAATCCATTCTAGATTTATTCAGCCGTCTAAATGGTTTAACACATCAACCTGAAAATACGTGGTTGATTGTAGATCACAGTGGTGATCCAGAGGCTTTATTAAAAGAGATTCGCGGACGTTATCAAGGTCACTTAGCCGTATATGGCTATCAGATGGCGCTCGACCTCAACATGTTGAATGAATACAAAGCGAGACCACTGTATCAACCTCTGAGCCGTTCATCATTAATTCAGCTTTTGGAAAATCAGCCAATATTTGAAGTAGAACCTCATGATAACTTTAAAGCCCTTAATTTACATGTACTTGCAGTAGATGATCATCTACCAAACTTAATCGTTTTAGAAGCTTTGCTCGGCGAAATTAATGTTCAAACAACTAAAGCGCAAAGTGGACAAGAGGCACTACAAATTTTACAACAACAGATTCAAAATGATGAAAAGCCGTTTGATCTGATATTTATGGACATTCAAATGCCAGTGATGTCCGGCATCGATACGACTCGTGCGATCAGGTCACTAGAATCCACCATCGAGGGACGTCACACACCGATCATTGCACTTACAGCACATGCTTTAGCAGATGAGAAACAAAAGTTGCTTAAAGTCGGCATGGATGACTATGTCACCAAACCAATCCAAATGGATCAGATTATTCAAATTCTGACCCATTGGAGCAGTGATAAGTTTATTCATCCAATTAAATCCCAAGAAAAAACTTTACGTATCGAAACCTTAGATCATCAGGTTTTAGATTGGAAACAGTGCGTTCAATTGGCAGCGAATAAAGAAGATTTAGCACAAGATTTATTGAAGATGCTGGTAGATAGTTTCCCAAATGAACTTGCTGAAATAGAACAACTCATCGAACTTGAAGATTATCCGCAGCTCGAACATGTATTACACCGTTTATATGGGGCAACACGCTACGTCGGCACTCCGAATTTACAAAGCATCACAGGTGAATTTGAACAGTTCGTTTCAACGCTGCGTAAAGAGCGTAGAAAAGCAGATGAGCAATTTATTGAAAATGTGATGAAACGGCTGGATGAATTAAAAGATGCGATTGTACAAGTAAAAGAAGCAGCCGAGTCTATTTTGAATCATTAATAGACGATCAACGCACTGTATTAGGCAATACGTGATGACTCTACTGTCACGACAGTCTATTTTGGACATGTTATGCTTAAAACAAGAAACAATAAACTCGAGTCACAATAATGGCTGTAATACGTGTAGAAAAAAATAATGGAATTGCGACGGTTTTTCTGAATCGTCCCGACAAACGTAACGCGATGAGCTTTCAACTTTTGAAAGAGTTGGTGCAAGTCGCAAAAAAAATTAAATCTGATCGTACTATCCGCTGTGTGATTCTCACTGGTGAAGCCAACGTATTTAGTGCAGGTATTGATTTAACAGACCTGAATAATCCACAAAATCGTGCTTATGCCGCATGGGAACTCATTAAGCCTGGTCAAAGTCTATTTCAAAAAGCTTTTTTAATCTGGCAAGAACTCCCTGTTCCAGTCATTGCAGCTATTGATGGGTATTGCTTCGGTGCAGGTATGCAATTGGCTTTAGCGGCTGATATTCGAATTGCTCACCCCAATACCCAAATGTCGATCATGGAAACCCGTTGGGGCTTAGTTCCAGATATGGGGTTAACGCGCTCAATCAAAGGTATTATTGGAGTCGACCTAGCCAAAGAATTATCATTAACAGCACGTGTATTTGATGGTGAATATGCCAAAGTAATTGGATTGATCACGCATGTTGATGACAAGCCGATGCAAAAAGCTCAACAGCTTGCCGAAGAAATGTTGCAACGCTCACCAGATGCCTTAGCCGCAGTCAAACAAGTCTTAGATGCAATGGAACACGCACCCCAAAAATCACTTCGTCTTGAGAAAATTTGGCAACTCAAATTACTCCTTGGCAAAAACAGTCAAATCGCGCGTAAAAAAGATAAAAATCCAGATTTGGAATTTTTACCACGTCAATTCAAATAAATTGGTTTTCAAACTTAGATAAGGGATTAGCTTCAGTAATGATTAACGATCAAACTAAAATCGCGTTCTTAGGTATGGGTTTAATGGGTAGCAGAATGGCGACTCGATTGATACAGGCTGGGTTTTACACTGCTGTCTGGAACCGAAGTCCAAACGCATGTGAGCCGTTAATCCAGCTTGGGGCACATCCCCTTCAACTCTCTGAGATAGCACAATTTGATCTGATCCTAACTTGTTTAGCCGATGACAATGCGGTAGAGGCTGTTTTTTCTCAAATTGAATCACTGATTCAACCCGAGCAGATTATTGTGGACTTCTCGAGTCTATCTGTTGATAAAACTAAAAATCTTGCACAACGTGCAACTGCTAAATCAGCGCATTGGATAGATTCTCCTGTGTCAGGTGGAACAGCTGGTGCTGAAAATGGCAGTTTAGTTATTTTTGCTGGCGGACCATCGAGCATCATCGAATCTTTACAACCAATGTATCAAGTTCTTTCACAACGTGTAACCTGTATGGGTGGAACTGGAACAGGACAAGCCACCAAAATTTGTAATCAACTCATCGTTGCTGCAAATAGCACACTCATCGCAGAAGCTGTTGCTTTAGCAGATCAGGCGGGTGTTGATACTCAACTGCTTGCACCTGCCTTAGCAGGTGGATTCGCCGACTCTAAACCTTTTCAAATTTTAACACCACGTATGGCAACGCACGAGTTTGAGCCTGTGCAATGGAAAGTTCAGACGCTGTCTAAAGATTTAAATAACGCCTTGAGTTTGGCTCGACAATTTGACCTTAATATTCCTGTCGCTCAACAAGCCTTAGAACAATTGAAAGCGCATCAATCCAACGGCTTTTCTGAATCAGACCTTGCCTCAGTCATTCTGCAAGTTGAACAAAACAATAAATAGGTCGCATTCAATATGAAGCTCGCTGTCAATTTATCGATGATCTTTACAGAAGTTCCACTCATTGAACGCTTTGCGCTGGCTGCTGAATATGGGTTCCAACATGTAGAAATTCAATTTCCATATGAGCTGAGTATTAATCAAATTCAGCATGAACTCAATGAACATCAACTTAGCTTGTGTCTCATCAACGTTCCTGCCGGAGATTTAATGCAAGGCGGATGCGGATTAGCAAGTAGCCCAAGTAAAACTGATGAATTCAAACAAGCTGTTGACTTAGCGATTGAATATGCATGCTCACTCAATATACCTCGAGTGAATATTTTGGCTGGCAAGCAACCAGATAATGTTGAATATCAGGTCTGCTATGAAACCTTAGTCTCAAATCTTAAATTTGTCAGCGAGATCTTCACAGCGCATGGGATTCAACCCGTTTTTGAGATGATTAATGGCTTTGATATGCCCAACTTCATGATTCAAACAATGCATCAAGCCAAAGAGTTACTGAAAGACGTCAATCATCCAGCTCTAAAAATGCAATTCGATTGCTATCACATGGCTAGAATGCAAGAAGACCTGATTCTGTCACTCAAAGAAAATATGCAACACATTGGGCATATCCAATTTGCAGATGTACCAGGTCGCCATGAACCACTCACAGGGATAATTGACTATCCCGCTATTTTTGAATGCATTGCAAATAGCATGTATGAAGGATTTGTCGCAGCCGAATATCGCCCCCAATCTCATTCAACAGATTCTTTCGAATGGAAAAATAAACTTCTTTAATATCATCATATTGTGGTATAAAATTTGTTCAAAGTTTGAATTTTCAAGCAGAAAGCGCTATAGTGAAAGATGAGTTATAGTCAGGAAAATACACTTCTCATGAATTTAGAACCATCGCCCGGCGCTTCTAATTCTCACGAACTCTCTTTGAATTCTCCAAAACAAGACGTTCAAGCTTGCTTAAAAGTTGTTCAAGAAGCATTACTTGACGTTAAAGCAAAAGAAATCACAACGATTGATGTTAGCGAAGTGAGCAATGTTGCAGATGCAATTGTCATTGCTTCAGGTACTTCTACACGTCACGTGAAAGCGCTTGCAAACAACGTCGCTGATGAAGCACGTAAAGCAGGTTTTCGCCCTATCGGTATTGAAGGCGAAAGCGATGCAGAATGGATCCTTGTTGATCTTGGCGCTGTTGTAGTACATCTGATGTTACCTACAGCACGTAAGTTTTATGATTTAGAAAACTTATGGCGTAATGCTTCAACTACAGAGTCTGTAGCATAAACATATTAAAGCGACCTTCTTGGTCGCTTTTTTATACTTTGCATTTTATATTAATAACAATAAAGCCAACAAAAAAGAACTCACTAATTTGGTTTACCTTGATATGACCATGATAAAAGCCACAAGAACAGATCACGATGCATTGGTAGAAACATTAAAGCAATCCTTTTGGAACGAAGAGTTTTGCAACTGGGCGATCCAAGCTGAAAAACTGAGTTTCCAACAAAAACATGCAAAACTTGAGCAATTCTTTAGTATTCAATTGAAAGATATCGCTCAACCATATGATGAAGTCTATACCAATCCCGATCGCTCAGTTGCTGCACTTTGGATTCCGCCAAATCAGTGGGATTTAAACCTCATTCAGCAGGTTAAACTACTCCCTCAATTAACGAAGATTATCGGTTTAAGACAACTGGTGAAATTTATTCACATCATTAATCTAGTGCAGAAACATCATCCCAGTGAGGCGCATTATTATTTACAACTCATAGGTGTAAGTCCTGACCACCAAGGACAAGGCTTAGCCAGCAAAGTCTTAACACCTATTCTTACAAAGAGCGATCAACACGGTATCCCATGTTATTTAGAAACTGCAACACCAAGCAATGTTGGACTCTATCGTCATTATGGATTTGAAGTGATCTTTCACCTTCGCGATCTGCCCTACGATGCACCTGAAATTTGGGGAATGTGGCGAAAACCTACACATGAAAAATAAAAAAACCACCCGAAGGTGGTTTTTTAAAAACAAGCTATGAATTAGTGACCTGTACCATTAATGGCTTTCGTCATATCTTCAACAACTTTCTTCGCATCACCAAAGATCATCATTGTTTTGTCGTTATAGAACAAGTCATTATCAAGACCCGCATAACCTGTCGCCATAGAGCGCTTGATCACCATAATGGTACGAGCTTTATGTGCTTCAAGAATAGGCATACCATAAATTGGTGAGTTTGGATCATCTTTCGCTGCAGGGTTAACGACGTCATTCGCACCGATGACCAATACCACATCTGTTGCTGGGAAGTCTGAATTAATCTCATCCATCTCTAAGATGTCTTCGTACGGAACATCTGCTTCAGCTAAAAGAACGTTCATGTGACCAGGCATACGACCAGCCACTGGGTGAATCGCAAAACGTACTGTTACACCTTGCTCTTTCAATAAGTTTGCAAGCTCTTTCACCGCATTTTGAGCACGACCTTGCGCCATACCATAACCCGGTACAATTACAACACTGTCTGCATTTGACATTAAGAAACCAGCATCGTCAGCAGAACCAGAACGGTAGTTGCGTTGAACTGCTGCACCAGCTGCTGCTGTCGGTGCTGCAGCACCACCCATTGCACCACCAAACAATACGTTGATGATTGAACGGTTCATTGCTTTACACATAATATAAGACAGAATTGCACCTGACGAACCTACAAGCGAACCTGCAACAATTAACATGTTGTTTTCAAGCGTAAAACCAATCCCTGCTGCCGCCCATCCAGAGAATGAGTTAAGCAAAGACACCACAACTGGCATATCACCACCACCAACAGGCGCAATCCATACCCAACCAAAGGCTAAAGCAAGTGCTGTCATTGCCCAGAACGAGGTCATGTTACCCGTCAAGAAGAAGTGAATCCCTGCTGCTAGCATAGCAATAAAAATTAAAGCTTGAACAGGTTTAACCCATGCACCTGAAATCGTTTTTGCCCATTGCTTTGCCGCCAATTTACCATAAGCAAATACCGATGCAGTGAATGTAATGGCACCAACGAAACATCCTACGAATAATTCGAATAAATGTACGCGACTCATTTCATGGAAGTTCATACCATTTGCAGCCAGTAAGTCTGGCCCAAGCTCGACGAGCTTGTTGTTGTGAATAATTGCAGCGATCGCAATCAACACTGCAGCAAGACCCACGAGTGAGTGCATGAGAGCAACTGTTTCTGGCATTTGTGTCATAGGCACTGTACGAGCTCGAGCAATACCAACAATCGCACCCAATACCATTGCACCGACAATCATCCATACCACAGGATTATCAGCAACAAAGAAAGTTGTTAACACGGCGATTGCCATTGCAATCATACCGTAACGGTTACCTGCAATTGCTGTCTTAGGACCAGACAAGCCACGCAAAGTTAAGATAAAAAGAACGGCACCGATTAGGTAAAACCAATCCGCATACTCACGAATAAATTCCATGTATTAACCCTCTTTTTTCTTTTGCTTTGGCTTAAACATTTCAAGCATACGAGCGGTTACAGCGAAGCCACCGAAAATATTAATGCTTGCTAAGAAAACAGCGATCGCACCTAATACACTCACCACATTGATGGTTTGAAAATCAACAGCCCCCTCAACACCCATAACAGGTAGACCAACAGTTTGGATCATCGCACCGACAATAATAATTGAGGACAATGCATTCGTTACGGCCATCAGCGGCGTGTGAAGCGCAGGTGTCACTCCCCAAACAACGTAATAACCTACGAAGATTGCGAGGACAAAAATTGTAATAGTTTCAACCATGATCAGTCTCCTTAACCACGCTTCAACAACACTTGACCACCATGAGTGACAAGCAATGCTTTTTGGATTTCATCTTCTTGATTAATGCTGTAGTTTTTATCTTGATCAAAAAGCGTTTCAACAAAGTTATAAACGTTACGTGCATATAGCGCTGAAGCTTCTGTAGAAACGGTCGCTGGAATATTTGGAATACCCAAAATTTTCACGCCATTATCAGTCACAACAGTTTCACCGCATTTTGAGCCTTCAACGTTACCGCCAGTTTCAACTGCCATATCGAGGATGACTGAACCTGGTTTCATTTTGGCAACTGTTTCAGCTTTAATTAAGCGCGGTGCATCACGACCTGGTAAAAGCGCCGTCGTGATCACGATGTCAGCATTCGATACCGCTTTGTCTACAATTGCAGCTTGGTCTTTAATATATTGTTCACCAGGCATCCAACCATAACCATTTTTTGCAGCTTCATCGGCACGCGCTTGCTCTTCTGCTGACATTGGTACGTCTAACCATTTACCGCCTAAAGATTCAACTTGATCTTTGGCTGTTGGACGTAAGTCTGTCGCTTCAACAATAGCACCTAAACGTTTGGCTGTTGCAATCGCTTGTAAGCCTGCTACACCAACACCCATAATGACTACACGAGCTGGTTTAACCGTACCCGCCGCTGTCATTAACATTGGGAACATACGTTGGTACTCTGCCGCCGCAAGAAGCACAGATTTATAACCTGCCAAGTTTGCTTGTGATGACAACACGTCCATATTTTGGGCACGAGATAACGTACGTGGTAATAACTCAAGTGCAAATGCAGACACTTGCTGAGCAGCGAATTGATCAAGTTCCGTATTACGGTACGGATCAAACATCGCAACCACTGTGGTGTTTGGGGCTAATTTTTGTATTTCTTCGCCTTTAGGTGCGCGAACTTTTAAAACCAATTGACTGCCGGTATAAGCATCATCAACAATTTTTGCACCAACCTGTTCATAGGCACTATCAATATAAGCAGCTTTAACACCTGCATTACGTTGGATAACGACATTGTGACCAGCACCAATTAACTTCTTTACTGTTTCTGGTGTCGCAGCTACACGACTTTCACCAACTACAGTTTCGGTAGGGATTCCGATCTGCATGAGCATTCCTCAAGCTAATTTTTCTTAAAGTAGATATCGCATTCCTGCGATATACCCCTGGATGTATTCATGTGAATTTTTTGGATTCTAATTGAACTTTTTTAAATTACCACCCAATATTTATTTAATAAATACCCTCATTTTGAACTCATGATTCACAATCATCACAAAATTTCATGGTATTTGATCTATCATTTTCATAAAAAATAGTTCCAGATTCGTTCAATTTTCGATCCATTTTTTAACAAAAAAGAAACTTTTTTCTAATTTATCGTCAGTATAGGGAGCTTGACTTTATTAAGCTTTGATCATTCTGACATTTTTTAGCTTTCTTTTTATCCCTTTTGATTGTGTTAAAGCGCCGTGCATGTCACATTTTTAGTTGCTTCTTTCATTCTCATAAATCTCAATTTGCCGAATTGACAAAAAATCAGACTAATCGATTCAAATTCTCACGACATTCTTAAAAATTATAAATAAGACAAAATTTAGATAAATCTTGGTTTTAAAATTGAGCTTAAATTTTGGCTGAACATGAAATACAAGCTGACTGATTCTTGAAAAGAATGCTTACAAACCGTGCAAAAAAAATTTGAAATATTTTTTTGATGTATTTTTTGGGTTGATAGACCACTGTTTTTTTCATATTACGCACCACAATGATGCATTTAAACAAAAAATCAAAACGCCTTATGTCGCTAGGTAGGTGATTAAGCGAAAATTAGAGATTGAATTTTAGAGCTTACAATGAAGATTGGCTTATACTTCCATTACTTAAAAATTGATTTTTAACATTTATGGTACTTAAGCTGACTCCCACTCAGTTAGGGAGTTTATGTGCGCTGTTGGCAGCATTCTTGTTTAGTAGTAAAGCGATCTTAATCAAACAAGCTTATGCAGTTTCTGAAGATGTTGATGCAACATTGCTGGTTGCCTTAAGGATGCTCAGTGCCTTACCCGTTTTTCTTTTTATTTGTTGGTTGAACCGACACCGTAATCGCGGATTTTCAGCGCAGGATTGGGCCCTACTCCTCGTTGCTGGTTTGATTGGATATTATTTTTCAAGTTGGCTCGATTTTATGAGTCTGATGTACATCAGTGCCTCTTTGGAGCGTATTATCCTATTTCTATATCCCACCATGACAGTAATTGCATCAAGTGTAATTTTCAAACATCCTCTTTCAATGAAGACTATTTTTGCGATTGGACTAAGTTATGGCGGCACGCTTATAGTGATGCTCCAAGAACAAAGCAATGTGCCTCATGAAAGTAATTTTTGGCTAGGTGTGAGTTTAGTTTTCGCAAGCGCGATTTGCTTTGCGAGTTATCTATTGATGACTCCAAAATTAATCCAAAAATTTGGATCGTGGAATTTTACGGGCTTAGCAATGTCTATCGCCTGCTTAGGGACGATTCTTCACTACTTTATTGCTCAGCCAAGTCCTATATCCAATATCCTTCAACAACCTATAGAAATAATCGGATATGGTGTTGCATTAGGTATTGGGGTAACGGTGATTCCAACTATTCTCATTGCGCAAAGTATTGCTCGTTTAGGTGCTTCTCAAACAGCCATGATTGGTTCACTTGGTCCAATTCTGACCATTATATTGGCAACTATCTTTTTAGGGGAATCAATGAATATGATTCAATGGTTTGGTTGTGCGCTGAATATATTGGGTGTGATGATGATTACGCTTTCCAAAACTAAACTGAAATAAAGACAACATTAACCTCACAGTTCAAATTTCAAAATAATGCTTCACGATGAAACTTAGTCTTCATAGTGAATTTCTATTTTCCCTTGATCATCGTCAAATTTAATGTCGAGTGGAACAAAGTGGGAACCTGACGATGTAGACCCCATTTGATCATTTTCATTTCTTAGTGGGCATTCAGTTAAAGATAAGCACCCACAACCAATGCACCAATCCAGTTGTTGACGAAGTTGAAGCATATTTAAGATTTTTTGATCTAAAATTTTTTGCCATGCACTCGATAATGCGGTCCAATCTGATTTAGTCGCGGTTTTATTCTTAGGGAGTATGTTAAATGCTTGCTTCACTTCAGAGAGTGAAATCCCAACCTGCTGTGCCACTTTGATGATGGCAATCCTTCTCAGCATATATCGTGGATATCGCCGTTGATTTCCTTCCGTCCGCACACTCCAAATAAGAGCTTTGTCTTCATAAAATCTGAGTGCTGCGACCGATACACCACTTCGAGCAGCTAACGCGCCTATACTGAGCCACTGTTGTAATTTTTGTTCTTCCATGCTCTTGACCTCAAGTTAAGTTGAGCTTTCATAATACTTTTCTAAGCTTAATCCAGAGAAGATAGAATGACAAAACCAAATAAGCCACCATTTAGTTTAACCACTAAAAATCCACCTCAGCTTTATTCCCCAAGGCAATTTGGATATAGCCACATCTGTGAGGTCAAACACTTCAACACAGTCGTTCATATATCAGGTCAAGGTGGTGAAAATGCCGAAGGACATTATTCCACTGATTATTCAGAACAACTCAACCAAGTCTTCGAAAATCTCAAAATCGCTCTCAGCTATGCACATATCGACTTTTATAACATTGCTGTTCTAAGCGTATTGATTGTCAATTTTGACCAACAAAAACATCACCTGTTAAATCTGAAAATGAATACAATATGGAAAGATCAAAATTTCCCAGCATGCACACTAATCCCTGTGTCTCGCTTGGCATTAGACGCCATGCAAATTGAAATCGAAGCCACAGCTTACTGCTCCTCATCCACTGAGCCATTTATTCATGTATAACGATCTTGACGATTTAAATAAAAAAGACATCACGAATGACACTGCTTTACTTTGGTTGATGGCCATTGCTTGTGGTATTTGTGCAGGCGCTAATTATTATTCGCAACCCTTAATTCACTCTGTTCAACTTTACTTTAATGCCCCTGCAACAGATGTGGCATTAACTGTTACTTTGGCTCAAGTCTCTTATGCTGTCGGACTGCTTTTTATCGTACCACTTGGTGATATTCTCAATAAAACGAAATTAATCCCATTTTTAATGTTCTTTGCAGCAGTGGGATTATTTATTTGTGCTTTTTCGCTCAACCTTTATATGTTATGGGCTGGCACAATTATCACTGGGCTTTTCTCGGTTGCAGCACAAATTTTGATTCCGTTTGCCACGATGGCGGTTCGACCAGAACGAACAGGCGAAGTCGTCGGGTTACTGATGAGCGGATTATTGGTAGGCATTTTAATTTCGACCAGTTTAGCTGGTTTGTTATCCAACTTATTTAATTGGCAGCTCATTTATATCGTCAGTGGAATTTTGATGTTAATGGTCGCTGTGGTACTTAATATTCGTCTGCCTTATATTCCTAGCTCTAAAATTAGTTATTTTGCTGTGTTTAAATCCATGGGGCTGCTACTTAAAGAAGAGCCTCGTTTAATCTATCGCTCTATCATTGGTGCCTTTGCATTTGCAACGATGAGCATCCTCTTCTCAACCATTTCTATTTTACTTAAATCCTCTTTTTCTCTTGAAGATGTCATGGTGGGTTTAGTCACTTTGGTTGGCGTATTTGGCGCCTTGTCCACCAAGAAAATTGGTAAGATCGCCGACCGTGGTTACGTCAAACAAATCACTTGGTTTGGCATTTTAATCCTAGGTAGCGCATGGATATTCCTTTATTTAGGTGCATTCTATTTAAGTTGCTATATCATCGGTTTTGGACTGATGAATCTCGGTCTAGCATTGGTGCATAGTAGCAACCAGAATGTGATTTTTAATTTAAGACCGGATGCTAAATCTCGTGTAAATTCACTTTATATGACCAGCTATTTCATTGGTGGCGCAAGTGGTTCCGCGCTAGGAATTTATGCTTGGGATCATGGTGGATGGGCAATGGCGTGTATCGTAGGATTAATCCTGGTCAGTTGTACGGCACTATTCACGCTAGTGGATCAACGTTATCATCGAACCCAACTCAGTTAACTCATAAAATATGCATGTTAAGCCTCTATAAATGGAGGCTTTTTCAATAATTTAGCCTCTGCAGTCATCATTCAGTCCTCTAAAGCTGTGTATCTCTTGTGCGTAATCACACACACTGTTCACTATCATTATAAAAAATATTCGTGGACAAGAATGAAAGCTGTTGTATGTCATCAAAATGAATTAACACTTGAAGATGTCAGCCATCTAACACCATCACAAGGACAAACTTTATTAGAAGTTGTGCGATGTGGTATTTGTGGCAGTGATTTACATATGCAACATAGTTGTGACCACATGCATGAACTTACGGCTAAAGTGGGTCTAAAAGGTGTTGCAAAGTCAACAGACCGTTTTGTCATGGGGCATGAATTTTGCGGTCGTGTTCTAGATTATGGTCCTAAAACTAGAAAAAAATTTAAAACAGATACCTTAGTTTGTGCGATGCCACTATTGAAAGTTGATCAGTGGGGTTATCAAGCTACTGGTCTTTCCCCTCAAGCTTCTGGTGGTTATGCCGAACAAATCTTGGTGCAATCTCAACTCATGTTTGCGGTGCCAAATGGATTACATCCCGATCTTGCAGCAATGACCGAGCCAATGGCGGTTGCTTTACATGCAGTACGTCGGAGCAGAATAAAGAAATCAGAACCCGCAATTGTTATTGGTTGTGGTCCAGTAGGCTTAGGTGTCATTTTAATGCTCAAAGCGATTGGTGTGAAAAAAATTATTGCCAGTGACTTCTCACCAAATCGCCGTCGGCTGGCTCAACTTTGTGGTGCAGATGTCGTCATTGATCCTAAACAATCCTCGCCTTTTGAGAGTTGGAAAGAATACGGTTTATTGAGTGATGCTTCTGAAGCGATTAACTATGGAATCGGTATTTTTGAAAAGATTCAGTCTATGCATATTCCATGGTGGCATGCGTGGCGTGTGGCTGACAAATTAGGTGCTTTACCCAAACGTCCTGTGATTTTTGAATGTGTCGGGATGCCAGGCATCCTTCAACAGATTATTAACGGTGCGCCATTATTTTCTAAAATTATCGGTGTGGGTGTATGTATGCAATCCGACAGCATCGAACCCGCTTTGGCTTTAAACAAAGAAATCGAAATCCAGTTTGTGATTGGTTATACGCCACTTGAGTTCAGAGATGCGCTCCATATGATCGCTGAAGGTCAAATTGATTGTTCTCCTCTGATAACGGGCGTTGTAGGTCTTGCAGGAGTCAAAGATGCTTTTCAGGCCTTAGGTGATCCTGAACAACACGCTAAAATTTTGGTCGACCCCAAAAAGACCGGATCTGATATCAGTGCACTTTAGATAATCTTTAGGTTCTATACGACATAAGTGCTCAGCGATTTTTTTACTATGGGGCTCAAACTTGATCAGAGTCCTTATTTATCCTGCGTGATACTCAATCGAACTTTAAAATTTTAATTTCATCTATGAATAGATCTTAAACAAGGAAGTTTTATGTCAAATTTAAATCACATGCCTTTCAATGTTGAAGCAAGTTGTTCTTGTGGCGCAAATACTTTTCGCTTTTCTCATGCACCCATCGCACATTTTATTTGTCACTGCCAAGTTTGCCAAGAATATACAGGTAAGGCATTTTCAGATGTTTTAGTATTCTTGAAACAAGATGTTTATGATTTAAATATTAAACAGACTACTTTTAAACGTTTGAAGTCACCACCCAATATCCGTCGTGGGATATGCAAACAATGTCAGTCCCCTTCTATTGAATTTGGAATATTAGATCAGTTGGTATTTATTCCTAAATGGAACTTAAAAGACTTCTCGCAAGTTCCCCCTGAAAATATGCATATTTTTTACCATCGTCGTGTGCAAGATGTAGCTGATGATTTGCCAAAATATAATGGTTTTATCCAGAGTCAAACTCAAGCAGCTAAGTTTATTCTTGAAGGGGTAGCTAATAGAATTCTAAAATAAAATCATCAATAAAATATGACTTCACTTGAACACTGTTTAAACCAATGATTGAAAAATTTAAATTATATCTCTTTCATAAATCAAAAAAAGATCTATCCTTTGCTGATTATTTGTACCGAATAATTTTAAATATTCATACATAATTTGCGAATGAAATACATCGACTCAAAGAAGCTTTCTGAAACACAGTTTAAGCGATATACAGGCATCTCATGGTCAACCTTTGATTTAATGGCGGAACAGCTAAAAATGCTTGTACCTGCTAAAGGTAGACCATCTAAGTTAAGTGTAGAAGATCAAATCCTGCTGTGCTTAAGTTATTGGCGTGAATATCGAACATTGTTTCATGTCGCAACCAGTTATGGTGTGTCAGAGCCTACTGCTTCAAGAATCGTCCGCCACGTAGAGGATTGCCTGATCAAGTCCAATCTATTTAATTTACCCAAGAGTTTGCCTGAAGGCGAAGGTATCGACTGGAATGTGGTGATCGTAGATGCCACAGAAACCCCAATACAAAGACCTAAAAAAACAGAAGAAAAGCTATAGTGGTAAGAAGAAAGCTCATACTTTCAAAGTACAAGCCATTATCCATTATAGAACACAGCAAGTTCTGAGTTTATGCACGAGTTGTGGTGCTGTACATGATTTCGAGCTTTTCAAACGCAACTTGAATCAGATTCCTAAAGGTGCTTTTATTCTTGCAGAGAAAGGTTATCAAGGGATTTATACGGTGTATCCAAATAGTCTATTGCCATTAAAAGCAAAAAAGCGCTGTAAACTAGATCCTGAGCTAAAAGTTTACAATCAAAAAATCAATAAAAGAAGAATTGGGATTGAGCATGTATTTGGAACTTTGAAGACCTTCAAAATCCTTGCTGAGCGATATCGCAACCGTGGCAAAAGATTGGGATTAAGATTCAGTTTAATCGCAGGGGTTTATAATTTAGAACTGAGTAAAAAATGATTTATGAAAGAACCCTAATATTTATACCAAGCAAAAAAATATAATAACCAAGAGGCTTTGTTGCAAACAATAATTCATAACCGCCTGATTCAAATCAATTAAAATAAAAAATTATATTTCCTATAATAAAGATTTATTCATATAAAAAGATTTATATAAAAAAAGCCAAAGCTTCTGATAATATTTAAATTAATATTGAAAATATCCAACCGCCTATAACATTGATATAAGAAAAAAAATACCATCTAATTTTAAGTAGATTTAATTTAAATAAAAAACTAAATATCCAAAAAAATGTATTTAAAGCAAAACATATACAAAAATAAGTGAGAATTAATGTTAGTTCCCCAAAAAATGAATTCTGATAGTGATCAAACAACAATTCAATACTGAGTACAAATGGAAGCGAGCCAATTACAATATTCCAGTTCAATATCTTTTCTCTTTTCTCTTTTAATTGCCAACCAAAGAGAGTCAATGTAGCCTGAAAAATAAAAAAATAAGCCAAAATGAGTAAAAAGTCTCCTGGGTTTTTAAAACCACTCATCATTTTGAAAACCCACATTTGGCTTCATAGCCCATATCCACACATCCTTCATCTATTAGATAAAGCAGTGTATTAAACTTCCTCAAAGTCTGGCTAAATATACCGTCCAGTTTAATACATGACGCCACATCACTTTGACCAATAAGTATTAAACATCTCTTTGATACCATCATCATCTTCCATATATTCCTCAGGTGATATTTTTAAAGCTACACCACTCAAATAAATTATTGCTTTCCATAGAAGCTTCTCTTCAGTAGGAGGATCAAAAAACAATTCATTATGGTCAAGCGCATTCATCCTTATTCTTGCCCACTCTTCAGCTTCCTCTCGACTGATTTTATGGGTCAATAAGCCGCTGAATACTTGTCGTACATCTGATAAAAATATTTTCATAACACCATTTCCCAGTATATTTCCCATTCTTATCAAATAAATAATGTGTTTTAGTTCCATTAGGCTTTGTTTCACAAAGCTATTCTTAAGGGCTTCTTCAGCCATATAATTTTCAAATGAAGAAGCCTACACATAATCTACCGCACAACCAATTGGCCCGCATATAACCGAGCACTCATTAATCACGGAAATATTGCCATTTGGTTTGATCCTACTACGCAATGGTATGCTCTATCAAAAGGCAAACAAGGACGAAATCAAACCTACTCCGACGCAGCCATCCAATGCTGCTTAATGATTAAATCCTTATTTCGTCTGTCTTTACGTATGGTCACTGGCTTTGTGCAAAGTCTAATTAAACTTTGCGGATTAAATTGGACAGCGCCAGATTACAGTACACTTTGTAGAAGACAAAAGTATATTGATATTGCAATCAGCTACCAAAAAAGTAGCTATGGGCTGCATCTACTCATGGACTCTACAGGCTTGAAGTTTCTAGATGAGGGCGAATGGAAACGCAAGAAACATGGACCTGGATATCGTCGCCAATGGCGTAAGCTACATATTGCTATAGATGCTGAAACTCTTCAAATACGTGCTATACAGCTCACAACCAATAATATCAGTGATTCACAGGTACTAGGTGATTTACTTTATCAGATTCCACAAGATGAACAGATTGACTCTGTTTATACCGATGGAGCTTATGACAGCAAGCAATGCCGTCAGGCCATTGCAGATCGGCAAGCGCATGCGGTGATTCCACCTAGAAAAAATGCGAAACCATGGAAAGATACAAAGAGCAGCGCGCTAGAGCGAAATGAATTACTTCGAACAGTTAAACGTTTAGGTAGGACACTATGGAAAAATGGTCAGGCTATCATCGCCGAAGTTTGGTTGAGACTAAAATGCACTGCATCAAATTAATAGGAGATAAACTCAGTGCAAGGAGCTTTGATAGCCAAGTCAATGAGGTTCATGCACGTGTAGCAGTCCTCAACAGGTTTACGGAATTGGGTCGACCACTTCCCCAAGTTACGCCTTAAATTTGGCTCAATTAGGGGCGCTTTGCCTTTCAAATCTTTGTGCAACAAAGCCTTTAAAAATTAGAGATTCATTAACCTTTAGAAGCAGTATTCTTTAACACCTTCCTCAATGAACCATTTTTTAAATTATGGTAAGATGCCGAGCTTTTCACGATTTACTCAATCTAGGTTTCACCATGTCTTATATCCAATCCTTACAGCCTCGAATTTCCGTCGCACCCATGATGGATTGGACGACTCGTGATTACCGCTTTTTTGCACGTCTATTCAATCCAAATATCATCATGTACACCGAGATGGTGACCACAGGCGCAATTTTATTTGGCGATGCAGCCCGTCATTTAGATTACAGCAAAGAAGAACACCCTATTGTGTTACAGCTTGGTGGATCAAATCCTAAAGACCTCGCAACCTGTTCTAAAATGGCTCAAGATTGGGGCTATGATGAAATCAATTTAAATGTTGGTTGCCCTAGTGATCGTGTTCAAAACAATAAAATTGGTGCTTGCCTCATGGCTGAGCCTGAGCTGGTTGCTGAATGTATTGCTGAAATGCAAAATGCAGTTGATATTCCCGTCACGGTAAAACACCGAATCGGCATCGATGATATGCAATCGTATGAGGAGATGCTGCATTTTGTCGATACCGTTGCAAAAACGGGATGTCAAAATTTTATCGTGCATGCACGCATTGCTTTACTACAGGGTTTGTCACCAAAAGAGAATCGAGACATTCCGCCTTTACGTTATGAAGATGTCTATCGTTTAAAGCAAGATCGCCCAGAACTATTGATCGAAATCAATGGTGGGATCAAAACATTTGCTGAAACTCAACAACACTTACAACATGTGGATGGTGTCATGATTGGTCGCGAGGCTTATCACAATCCTTATCTACTGGCTGAACTAGGACAATTATGGAATTTGTCAGCACCTGATCGTTTTGAGATCATGCAGGAAATGATGCCATATATTGCAAAACGTTTAGCTGATGGTGCGCCACTTTCAGTGATTACACGTCATATTTTAGGCTTATTTCAAAACCTTCCTGGTGCACGAAAATGGCGACAAGCCCTGAGTGGGGGTAACGCGAAAACATTAAAAGATATTGAAAATGCCTTAATCGGTATGCAACAAGCCATTCAAAGACATGCTGAACAAGAAAGCTTAAAAATCAATGCTGAATAAACAAATTTCATCATTAAAAAGGTCTCTTGATAGAGACCTTTTTTGATAATCACTTTTAGGCTTGTTTTGCTTGAATCGAATCTAATCGTTTTAACACTTCAGCCACTGCCACCATTGCAAAACTTGATGTCACCACCACGGCTGAACCATAACCACCACATCTTAACCCAGCACTCGCACAAATATCAGCATTCGAAAAAGGATTATCCACCGAATAAATACAGGTGATACCGAACTTCTCTTTCGGCTTTTTACAGATACCTTTTGAGCGTAACTGACTTCTTAATTTTGCCAGCATCGGGTCGTATTCTGTTTTTGACAAATCTGCGACCCGAATTTTGAGTGGATCTAATTTACCACCAGCACCACCAGATACAATCAAAGGGACTTTATTGAAACGACAATGTAGCATCAATGCGAGTTTTGCTTTGACATCATCAATGCAATCCAACACAACATCTGGATTTGAACTCAAAATCTCCGTTACATTTTCAGGCGTTAGATAATCATCAATTAAATTGATTTTTATACGTGGATTAATTTGGCGACAACGCTCTGCCATCACTTCAATTTTTTCATGACCTAATGTTGATGTCATCGCAGGTAACTGACGATTAATATTTGACGCTGCAACAGAATCCATATCAACTAGTGTTAACTCGCCCAAACCTGTTCTAGCCAAAGCTTCGACAGCCCAAGAGCCAACACCGCCAATACCAATCACCATGACATGACTGTTTTCATAATGCTGAAAATTTTCTTCACCATAAATTTTGGCTACACCCGTAAAACGGCGTTCATATTCATCATCATGAACTAAGTCAGTCATATTGCTCTAACACTATTTGGAAAAGGCGTATTTTAGCAAAACTTCGGAGGAATAGAGAGTTTTGAACTCACGACAATTTCAGTTCATTTTTTAGGTTGAGTGCAGACACACTATTCTCCCAAACACGTTGCGCAATGTCTTCGACTCTTGTATTTAAACTATGTGCCAAACCTTCTAAAACATAAATTAAATTCTGTGGGGTATTACGGGTACGGTGTTCAGTTGAAGCTTGACAACATAATGGCGTCATATCAGGACAGTCTGTTTCAATGACCAGATGTTCAATACCAACATACTGAACTATTTGGTGTAATTTTTTAGCATTGGGATTGGTAATCTGTCCCGTGACCCCTAACTTAAATCCAAGTTGAATAAATGCCTTCGCTTCTTCTATCCCTCCACTGAATGCGTGGGCGATACCACCGTGAACAAATTGCTTTGCTTTTAACAGCCTTAATGCTTCAGCATGAGATTTACGAATATGTAACAGCACAGGAAGCTTAAATTGTTGAGCCAAATCGACTTGTTGCGCAAAAAAATCCTGTTGCTTAGCGAAAACTTCCGACTGCTTATGTTGCTTGAGAAAAGTATCTAAACCAATTTCTCCAACGGCGATGCATTGTTGTACTTCAAGAATTTTTTTTAGATCGTCTAGATGATGAGGCTGATGTTGTTCGATATAAAAAGGATGTAGACCAGGAGCGAGATAACTCCTCGGTGCCTGATCTAAACCATTTAACCAATGGTGTGTTTCAATCAATGTATGAAAGCGTTGGTGTTGAAACCCAATCAGTACAAGGGCATCCACTCCCTTCTGTTTAGCCTGATACGCAAGTTGCTCACGATCGAAGTCAAAATCTTCTACATCAAAGTGCGTATGCGTATCAAACAAACGTGGCATGGACATGTTATTTTGCTTCACCTGCAGCTTGAGGTACAGCAACTTGAACCGAAGAATGAACAGCCTCCAGCATTTCAGGTTTAATCACACCCTGTAGCTTTTCATAAGGAATCGTAAGTCTTGGCAAACCCACCACATAAGGACCAATTTCATATTCACCGTATTGAAGAATTAAACCCTTCTTACCCAAATAATAATTATCAGTGAGTTTAAATTTCCAAGCCTCTTCATACTCTTCAACGTTATCTGCTAACTGCGAATCTATGACCCATTTTTTAAATTCATCATGGGCCAATTGATTTAATTTATTCTTTTGGTCTTTCACTAAAATTTGATCTAGTGACACTTGTTTCTGCTGTTTCAAATCAAAATTAAAGTAAGTTTGTGAAGAAGAACCATGTGCACCTCCTAAATAGTTACTCGTATTCAATACGACGGTTGCAAGTGGTCCTTGTGAATTTAAAATTTTAGGACTAATACTCAAACTAATTTGATGTCCAACCCCCAAGTGCTTTAACTCTTTATCTAAACCCACAAAGTTATCAATATAGGGCTGAATCTGCTCTGCAAGTAACTGCGCTGCAGTTTTATATTCAACAACTTCACTTGCGGCTTGAGTATCTTTGTCTTTAGGCAGCGTCTGCTCAGGTTCGAACAACTCTAGCGTTTCTTGTAAATTTTTGATAATCGCTTGATCAATTAAGCCATCTAACACAAATTGATTCGTTCTCAATCGATCAATTGAAATTTCTGGACAATTGTTACCATCACATTCTACCAACCGAACAGGCACTTTTTCAGTTTCACCCTGAAGCACGAGTATCTGAACTTCCGATGCTGCTTGAGTTTGAGTGTCAGGTGACTCTTTAGGCCCGTCCCCTTTTGGCTGACATGCGCTCAGCGTAATTGCGGCAGTAAGTACAGATACAGTCCAAACTATTTTATTTTTTAACATCTCACAACCTTGAGGAGAAACGGTCATTTATCATTGATTTAAGCCTAACCCGATGAAATTGATAGCTCAAGCTTCGTTTGTATGGGTTTAACTGCAATTGTATATGCTACATTACAATATTTGTAATATTTCAAAACATCTTTTGAAAGATCTGCGGTACAACCACCTGCTTGGTTTGAGCATGATTCAAATAGATATCCAATTGCTCACCACCTTTGACAATTTCGTTCGCACGAATATGAACACCAATCCCTTCACCATCAAAGAACCATTCCTGATTTTGCCAGCTGAGATTCACTGGAGCGATACTTCTCACTTCACCACTCTGGGCCTTTAACCATTTTTGATAGGACACTTGAAGTATTCTTTCAAAATCATTTATTTGGTTCTTTTGAATCACATCCTGCAACTGTAAAACTTTTTTCTGCTTTCGATCCAATACCATAAAGTAACCACGATCTTTAACGATCACTTCAGCTTGTTTTGTGTTAACAATGAATTGGATCAACACATATTGATTTCGTTGGGTGGCGACTTGCGTCAGTATATCCAACTCATAAGGCTGATTCAGTGAAAACTCCTTCATCCATGATTCAGAGCGACTTATATAGGTTTCGATGGATTGATCCAAACTCAATTGTTCTTTTTCATTAATTTGATCTTGAATCACAAAAGCCAAATGGTTGTTAAGTTGTTGATTGACCCACTGATCTGCGGTTTTTAAACTTAAAATTTCAATTTTTTCACAGACCGATTTTGTGCAATTTTCGCTCTTTATTTCAACTTGAAACGCGTTATCATTTAAGTATGGTAACACATCAGCGTTTTTAACTTGGGCAGACTGCCCTGACTTTTGTGTCTTAGACTCTGGTTGTTTTTCACAAGATGCCATCCCAATGACTAAGGTAGCAAGAAGAATACGCAATCGTTTTTTTTGTAAGTTTAGAGTAATCACAAAAATCAACCAAAATTAAATCATTGGTTATTCTGATACAAAAACAGCTTCACGAGGAAGCTGTTTTACATTTTCAAGCAAAATTAATGTTCACGTGTATTACGGAAAACAATATCAGGATAACGCTCTTGCATTAATTGTAAATTGACACGGCTAGGTGCTAAGTACGTTAAATGCCCACCACCATCAACTGAAAGTTGGTCATGTGCTTTTTTCTTAAATTCGTTAAATTTTTTCTCATCTGGACATGAAACCCAACGAACAGTGTTAATGCTCACAGGCTCGTAAATACAATCTACTTTGTATTCTTCTTTTAAACGATAAGCTACAACTTCGAATTGAAGAACACCCACAGCACCCACAATAAGATCATTACTGTTTTGTGGCATAAATACCTGAGTTGCACCTTCCTCTGAAAGCTCTTTTAAACCTTTTTGGAGTTGCTTCGATTTCAAAGGATCTTTTAAACGAACACGGCGGAACATTTCAGGAGCGAAGTGAGGAATACCTGTGAATTGCAAGTTTTCACCCGAAGTGAAAGTATCGCCAATTTGAATCGTACCATGGTTATGTAAACCAATAATGTCACCTGGCCATGCCTCTTCTAAATGCTGACGATCACCCGCCAAGAACGTTAATGCATCTGAAATACGCACATCTTTCCCAATACGTACATGCTTCATTTTCAAGCCTTTTTCATATTTGCCTGAGCAGATACGCATGAAAGCAATACGATCGCGGTGTTTAGGGTCCATATTGGCTTGAATTTTAAAGACAAAACCAGAGAAACCCTCTTCAGTCGCTTCAACTTTACGATCTTGGGTAGGATGTGCTTTTGGTGGTGGTGCATATTCACTAAATGCATTTAAGACATGGTCTACACCAAAGTTACCCAACGCTGTACCAAACAATACTGGAGTTTGACGCCCTGCTAAGAATTCTTCACGATCAAGCGGTTCATTTGCCATTTGAACTAATTCTAGTGACTCTTCAAATGCAGCCCAAGCTAATTCACCGACTTTTTCACGAAGGTCAGCATGGTCATAACCGTCACGAATTTCGATATCTGTAATGGTTGAACCAAAACCTGCTTTATAGACATAGAATTTTTCTTCGATCAGATTAAAAACACCCGCGAAGTCACGGCCTGTACCTAAAGGCCAAGTTAAAGGTACGCATTTAATCTTAAGTACGTTTTCAATTTCGTCGAGTAGTTCAAGTGGCTCGCGAATTTCACGGTCCATTTTGTTAACGAAAGAAATAATCGGTGTGTCACGCATACGACACACGTCCATCAATTTAATCGTACGATCTTCGACACCTTTCGCACCATCAATCACCATCAACGCTGAGTCTACGGCTGTAAGGGTACGATATGTATCTTCAGAGAAATCTTCATGCCCCGGTGTATCGAGCAGGTTGATCATTTTGTCTTTATAAGGGAACTGCATCACAGAGGTCGTGATCGAGATACCACGCTCTTTTTCCATTTCCATCCAATCTGATGTCGCAGCACGGTCAGATTTACGGCTTTTTACCATACCTGCAACTTGGATCGCTTGCCCCCACAACAATAACTTTTCCGTCATTGTTGTTTTACCCGCATCGGGGTGGGAAATAATGGCAAATGTACGTCGCTGAGCAACTTGCTCCGCTAACTCTTGCTTAAAGCTCATGAATAACACCTACTGCAGACATGCAGTTTAGAAGATCAAAAAAGATCAAAATAAAAATTGGCGATATTGTAGCAGATCAATACCGAATGTGAATGTGATGAATCAGAAACTGACCAGAAGTTAATAGTTCTTAAATGTGCTTTCTAAACGATCCACAGGTAATGGCATACCCAATAAATAGCCTTGTAATTGCTGACAACCTAAACGTTTTAAGATATCGGCTTGTTTTTGAGTTTCAACGCCTTCAGCTGTCACCACCAAACCTAAACGTTTAGCCAATACAATAATACTTTCTAAGATAATTTCATCTTTAGTATTGGGTGAAAGATTTCGAATAAATTCACGGTCAATTTTAAGTTCATCTACCGGGAGATTCTTTAAATATAAGAAGCTTGAATGACCAGTTCCAAAATCATCAATCGCAAGCCCAATCCCCAAATTACGTAGGCTCTCAAAAGTACGAATACTGACATCGATATGATGCATTGCTGTCGATTCAGTAATCTCAATAATTAAATGGGCTGGATCGATCTGGTATTGCGTGATTAAACATCTTAATGTATCTACCAGCGCTTTATGTTCAAATTGAACAGCTGATAAATTTACAGCGATCGGGCAGAAAGGCAATTTCTTTTTTTGCCAAGCTTGAATCTGTATACACGCTTGTTCAAGGGCCCAGTAGCCCATTTTAATAATAAGACCTGTTTGCTCCGCACCCTCAATAAACATATTCGGTGCTAGAAGTCCTAGACTTGGATGCTTCCAACGAATTAAAGCTTCAACGCCACAAATTTTAAAATCTGCTGTGAATTTCGGCTGATAAAATAAAATGAATTGTTGTTCTTCAACAGCACGATACAAATCATTGATAAGTTTTGATTGGCTACGTGCGATTTCTTGTTGATCTAATGAATAGTTAAACACACTATAAGTATTGCGACCTTGCTCTTTGGACATCAGCATTGCAGCATCAGCATTCACCAACAAATCATGTAAATCAGCACCATGATCTGGATAATAGACCACACCTAAACTTGCTGAGATATTGATTTCCTTCCCCGAGATCACAAAGCCTTCTTGGATTTTACTCAATACTAGATTGGCAACTTGATCAATTTGGTCTGTAGAAAAATCTTCAACAACCAATAAAAACTCATCACCACCAATACGAATTAATTTTTGGTTTTTTTCGAGTAATGCATGGAGTCGATGCGCTAAATTCACTAAAAGCTGATCACCAATATGATGTCCAAAAGCATCATTCACTGCCTTGAAACGATCCAAATCAATATAAATGAATGCAACTTTATGATCTTTAGATTGGTGAAGTGAAAATAATGAAGTGGTGTAATCAAGCAAAAAAAGTCGATTTGGAAGTTTGGTCAAATTATCTTGAAGAGCAAGACTTTCCAACTCCTTATTCATTTTGATTAGTTGTTGATTTCGTTCTTCAAGTCGTAATTCTAAAATAGCGACAAAAAAACTGACCACTAAAACCAAGCAGGTGACAAATATAATGACAAAAAGTAATAAACCTTGACCTTCATGGAGTTGATTTAATGCTGCATATTTAGCATCCACGGGTTGAAAAGTCGCAGCCGCCATACCAATATAATGCATTCCCACAATACTAAAAGCGATCATGAATGCCACGGCAAGCTTGAATGCCAATTTATTGTGATAGGTACGCTTATATTTAAACATCAGCCAGAATGACAACCCTGAACCACATACAGCAATCAGCACAGAAAAAATCACCAAAATGGTGTCATAACGAATAATGTAGTTGGGAACGATCAATCCCGCCATTCCAGTATAGTGCATACCTGAAATACCGAAACCCATCAGAAGTGCACCCAAAACTAATCTAGCTAAAGGAAGTGTAGATCTAGTCGTGAGCCATATGGCAAAAATTGAAGCGAGAGCTGCGATCACATAAGAAAATAGCGTCAAACCTACATCGAAACTATGATCTTCGGGCAAATGACAAGCCAGCATTCCAACAAAATGCATGACCCAAATCGCAAGACCAAATATCATGCCACTTACACCGAGCAGCACTTTTTGACCAACTGGGTTTTTGTGGGTACTAATGAGTTGTTCAAATGAAATAGCAATAAAGCAGACGATCACTGCCGCCACAGCAGAACCCGCCACCATTGCATAATCGTAACTCATATGAATCATATAGAGACTTATCCGTACCTGAACCTGTTTTTATTTTATTTAAACCCCAAAAGTACAGCAAATAAATGTAAGAAGGTTCAACTTTTTAATGAGCATTTGTCGCCTACAACAATATCACCATCTCATTGAACGTCAAGTTGTTTTTCGGCGAGATCCATAAAAAATGGCGTATCGAAATACGCCATTTTTAAGTAAAACTTAACAATAAATATTTTTATTTTTGCAAGGCAATGTAATCGAGCAAGATATGAGCTGATTCAGTGACAAATGCCTCTTCCTCAGGTAAAGGTGGACGTTGATTAGTTTTCATCTTAGCACGCGATTCAGCCAAAGCCTCCATCGACGCCTGATAACTTTCCCAATTTGGATAAGCAGTTTTACCCATTGCTATACGGCGTTTGTTTTCTTCCGCCAACGTTTCTTTTTCCAAAGCGATGAGTTCAGCTTTACGTTGATCGAGATCTAACACGATTTGTTTTTTCTCTTTAGCTTTCTGCGAAATCGCTTTGCGCGCTTCTAGATACTTAAATTGAATATCATTCGCAACACGCTGTTTTGAATGAGCAGCTAATTTTGGTACAAAGGCCTGCACCTCTCCCTCACGTTTGAAAGGAGCTGTAGGGATGGTATCCCACTCTAAAGCATTCTTAGCTTTACGCTCCCCAAACTCTTCATCGTAGATATCAACCAATTGAATATCAGGCACAACCCCTTTATTTTGTGTGCTTCCACCAGTAACACGGTAAAACTTTCGTTGCGTCAATGTCGCTTGACCATACGCTAAGCTGTCCAATTGAACTTGAGCTGTACCCTTACCTGTCGTAGTACTTCCAATCACAATCCCACGACCATAATCCTGCACAGCAGCTGAATAGATTTCACTTGCTGATGCAGAAGCCAGATTCACCATGACCGCTAACGGACCTGCGTAGGTTTGAGCACCTCCATCACGATCTTCGAAGACACTGACGTTACCATTCCCATCCCGAATTTGAACCACTGGACCAGATTTAATCACTTGCCCAATCATTTTTGCCACTTCTTCGAGTGAACCACCAGGGTTATTACGAAGATCAACGATAATGCCATCGACATTTTGCGCAGCTAAACTTTTCAATGCATTATTGGTATCTTCAGATACTGAACGATAGCTTTCACCAGCACGACGGGCACGGTAGTTGTAATAGAACGATGGAATTTCGACTACTCCAACTTTATGTTTCTTGCCATCACGTACAATTTCAACTGTTCTTGAACGTACACCCGCATCCTCTTCTTGAATCACATCACGTACGATAGTTACGGTACGTGCCTGACTCATAGATGCTCCAGGTCCGAGCAATTTAATGGTGACTTTAGTCCCACGCTTACCTCGGATCAATCCAACGATTTCAGAACTGGTCCATCCAATGACGTCGACCATTTTGTCACCGTCTTGCGCGACACCAATAATACGATCACCAGACTTGACCTGCCCCGTCTTAAACGCAGGACCACCATCTACGATCGTCTCGATACGCGTATAGTCTTCATTCCCGCGTTCTGGACGGATCGACACACCAATCCCCTCAAGCTGCAATGTGGTCTGACGATTTAACTCAATCGCATCGATTGGCGGGAAATAATTACTGTGCGGGTCATAGGTCGCCAACATAGCATTGAGCGTTTTTTCTAAAACGTCATCGCTTTTTGTACGCTTCATACGTTCTAATTGACGCATATAGCGCTTGGTCAAAGTCTGAACTGGCGTTAAATCTTCAGCTGAAGTGAGATCTTGTCCTGCTGCTAAAGAAGGATCATCTTTCAGCGCTTTTTGCTTAGCCAAATCTTCTTCTTTAGCAATCGTTAAATTGATTAACTGAGACACCAACATTTTGCGCCATTGATTTTCTTGCTCAGCTTTATTTTTGAAAAATGGAGCCTTTTCACGATCAGACTCGATAAACACATTAGGTTGATTTAGGTTTTGCGGTTTTTTTAACTCCGCCAACATAAACTCATAGAATGACTTTAAACGATCACGATATTGAGCGTGAATGGCATAAGGTCCTTCAAGGTTACCCGCTTTGAGCACCGCTCCAAAAGTTGGTCCGTATTTTTTCTTATAGTTTGCCACTTCATCTGCCAAGAAAAGGCTATGGTCAGGATCAAGACTATCAATATACATATCAAAAATACGTTGTGAGGTCGTAGCATCTAAACGCATATTTAAATAGTGCTGACGATCCACCAAAGTTGCTAATTGTCTTGAAACTAAAGCTTGTTCTTGTGTGGGCTTTATATTCTGAACCTGTTGAACCGCTGGTTCATTCGCTGCGATCGCAACATTAATTGTATGACCAAAAAATAAACCACCAGTGGCAATGGCTACCGCGCAAGCGATTGTTTGAAGTTTCATAACGAATTTGTCTTTCCTTGGATAAACCAAATTTACACTATTGTTTTCAGATAGAAATATTAATATTCAAAACCTTAAACAACTTTTTTATTTCTGCCGTATAGTTTTATCATAATCTGTACGGAGAAAATGTAGCAAATCATTGCAAAATTCGGGTATTGTTTTCTCTTTTAAAATTAGAATCACGGATTCCACTATGATTGGCGCATTGATGCTTGATATTGAGGGCACAACACTTAATCAAGAAGATATTCAACTCCTACAATCTCCACAAGTTGGTGGAGTCATTTTGTTTGGAAGAAATATTGAATCACCTCAACAAGTTCGCGCCTTAACGGATCATATGCGCCAAGTTCGTCCCGATATTTTAATTGCAGTCGATCAAGAAGGCGGACGCGTACAACGTTTAAAACAAGGCTTCACTCTCCTTCCTGCCATGGGACGTTTCGGTGAGCTCTATTTAAGTCAGCCAGAACGATCAATTGAATTGGCTGAACAATGCGGTTGGCTCATGGCTACCGAAGTTCTTGCAGTCGGGATCGATTTCAGCTTTGCACCTGTATTAGACCTTAACGACATTAGCGATGTTATTGGTGATCGTGCTTTTGCTAAAAATATCTCAGATATCATCCCTTTAGCCCAAGCCTTTATGCAAGGTATGAAACGCGCAGGTATGGCAACCACAGGGAAACACTTCCCTGGCCATGGCTCGGTTAAAGCTGATTCACATATTGCTGCAGCTGTGGATACACGAAGTTATGCTGAAATTGAAGCTCAAGATATGCAAAGCTTTATTCAACTCCAACCTCAACTTGACGCACTCATGCCAGCACATGTGATTTATGAAAAAGTAGATCCAAATCCTGCTGGTTTTTCTCAGTATTGGGTTCAAAAAGTACTTCGTGAAACACTTGAGTTCGATGGTGTCTTGTTTTCTGATGACTTAAGTATGCAAGCAGCTTGTGTTGCAGGTGGTGCAGATGCTCGCATCAAAGCCGCGCTTGAAGCTGGCTGTGATATGGGCTTAGTCTGCAATAATCGGGAATCTGCATGTGTCGCGCTCAGTGCCATAGAGAATTATCCATTGCCGAACCAAGAACGCTTAGAGCGTATGCGCGGTAAGATTCAAGAGAATCGCATTGGTGAACAACTTGACTTAGGCAACGAATGGAAATCTGTCAAAAAGGTCATTGAAGATTTTAGACAATCATTTTAATAATACAGGGAGCATTCTAATGCTCCCTTTATCTTGACCAATCCAATAATAATCATAGCTAAGGATGTGTATGTCTCAATCAAAACAATCGAAGCACCGTCATATTTCGTTTACTGCTCACTACACTGGCTATATTTGGTACCAAATGGGTATCTCTCACGAAGCATTTGCGACTTCGAAAGGTAAAGCGTTGGTGCAATTCGCTCACCCTTTTGAAAGTATGGCTGAGAAGTTTATCGGTGGAAGTATGCGTTCAACCCTGAAGACACGACATACATTATTAGACGATCACTTAAAATTATTAATCAAACAATATCCAAACCTGCAAATTTTAGAAATTGCAGCGGGACTTTCACCTCGTGGTTGGTGGTTTAGATCCCATTATCCCGAAATAGATTATCGCGAATTAGATTTACCAGACATGGCTACCACAAAACAATCCGCTTTGAATAAAATCGATCCCGAAAGCCCTAAAGTTTTATCAGCAGACTTATTCACGGATGATTTCAAAACAGCTTTTGACGAATTCGACCCAACACGACCGCTAGTGATTATCAGTGAAGGATTAATCAATTATTTTAATCAAGATTTACTCAAACAATTACTGAATTCGATTGTGCGTTTTGGTCAACCATTCCAAATGCTTCATTATTTAACTGACCTTTATCCCGAGCCTGTGCAACATAAACTGGCTAACTTAATTTGGTCGAGCAGCAAATTACTCAAATACGCTTCAAGAAGTGCATTTACCTTCCACTTTAAAGACCCTTTAGAGGTACAGCACTTTTTTAAACTGTCAGGTTTTACTGAAGTTGAAGTCATTCAACCTCAACTGTATTTTGAAAAAAAGAATCAAAATATGGATACAGATCAGCATCTTGGTGATCTAGTATGGATGATTCATGCAATAAAATAATGATTCGTTCGTAGCAATATTACGAAGTATCTATTTTTTGATTCAAATGAATTCAATGACAGCCTAATCCACGCTGTCATTGTGTTTATGGGTATCTATAAATTGAAGTAAGCGATCAGCCACTTCAAAATAACCATGCTTGAATAATGCTCTTACTTCATTTCCAATAAAATCGAACATTAAGCATTCGACAGCAAAATGTCCTTGCTCATCCTCAAATTCAATTGCAAAACTTCGAGCATCTTCCTGTAAGACTTCAACTTGAGATGGGTCATCCAAAAAGAATGATACACCAAAGTAATTCAGGTCTTTAATTTCAACTTCAAAACGTTGTGCATTTGTTTGATGAATTAAAACAGAATGCGCATTTTTAAGGGCAAATCGAACTTCCCCCCTTCGATCCAAAGATTGCATTTGGTCTTTATCTAAATAAATGATTCCATCTAGATTGTGAATCGATTCGCCTTTTAAGAAACTGGTAAAAAGATTCATGGTTTCTTTACGACGTTGCAATTGAGGCACATGATCCGCATTTGCAATCATTGCAAACTCAACATCTGGACATTGCAAGGCAAAATTCGCATTCTCAAATGGCAAAGTAAAACTATCGAATTGACCACATGCTACTAATGTTTTACACATCGGAATTGGAACATGGGAAAGACGCAATAAACGATTACAGTTAATTTCATATCGCTCACGCTCAGCGATATCAAACTCAGACATCTGCTTATAAAAAAGTCGTTTAGCTGTTGGAGACATACGCGTTTGATCTAATTTTGCATGATTCACCAAATACAAAATGACAGCCTGACCAAACTCATCCATACGTTGCTCTTGCATCAATCTTAATGACTCTTCAAGCAACATACGCCAGCTTTTCCGCGTCTTCTGCATGACGCCCATCAGAATTAATCGATCTACCAGTTCTGGACGATAATGAGCAAAACAGGAAGCAACCACAGAGCCTAATGACATCCCCATAACAGAGACTTTCTTAATCTCCACCAAATCCAACCATTGACCTAACATTTTTGAAAGCTCTGGTAGCTCTAGAGTACCAGCAGAAATTCCAGTATCACGATTGTGGATTTGTTGATTTGAACCTAAAGATGGTAAGTCGATTAAAATAACAGGTCCTTTCTCGAAGAGCTGTTCAACGCAATATTTATATGAATTAAAATTTTGAAATGCGCCTCCGACAATCAGAGTTGGCGTCTGATGCAGTGTTTCTGGCGATGCGATCGCCATATATTCAATTTTCCACCCATCAATCCATGTGGTTCGTGGCGGCTCTTTAAAACTATTTTTATGGTACAGATCAAAAAAATGAGTGCTGTCTTCAGCTGAATAATCTTCAAGCTCCATTTTTATCATGGAATTCATTCCCTTATCTCCATTTGGCTTTATTGTTTTGTTTTCACAGCCGTTAATTTGATCATACTCTCAATTCGTTATGATTATGCAACATAATTAACATTCATTTCATTTTATACAGATGCATGAAATCTGCGCAATGCAAGAATTCACCTTTTATCTTTTTTAACTGCCGTTAGGTTCTAAAAATAGTTACAAGTTTTATCAACTTAGCTTTTTTCGCTTATAAACATAGATTGTTGTCATCTGCGCTGCTACTATTTGAATGAGATTTTAAAATGATCAGTTAAACTGCTATGCAAGACTCCATCGAACAGTACATGCAAGTCGTCGGTCAGAATGCGCGTGAAGCTTCACGCTTTTTGGCTGGCTCTTCGACTTTTGAACGAAATAATGCTTTGACGGCAATCCATACCGCTTTGGAAGACCATCAAGCTCAAATTCTAGCTGCGAATAAACTAGACATGACTCGTGGTCATGAAAACAATTTAGACAGCGCATTACTCGATCGTTTGGAACTTACACCCACACGCTTCAGTGGAATGTTACAAGGTCTTAAAGATGTCATCAGTTTAATTGATCCCATTGGTGAAATTACTGACCTAGCTTATCGCCCGTCTGGTATTCAGCTTGGAAAAATGCGAGTGCCTTTAGGTGTCGTAGGTATGATTTATGAATCACGTCCTAACGTCACTCTAGAAGCAGCCTCTTTAGCGATTAAGTCTGGCAATGCCATCATTCTTCGCGGTGGTTCAGAGGCATTAGAGTCAAACAAAGCCATTGCTACCGCAATTCAAAAAGGTTTAGAGCAAGCTGGTGTACCAGTTAACGCAGTCCAAGTTGTCAATACAGCAGATCGTGCTGCAGTTGGGCAATTGATTACCCTCTCTGAGTATGTTGACGTTATTGTTCCACGTGGTGGCAAAGGCTTAATTGAACGTATTACACGTGAAGCGACTATTCCTGTAATCAAACATCTTGATGGTAACTGTCACGTCTTCGTTGAGGCCCAAGCAGATCTACAAAAAGCATTGCCAATTGCGTTAAATGCAAAAACTCATCGCTATGGCGTATGTAATGCCATGGAAACGCTGCTGGTTGATGAAAAAGTTGCTGACGACTTTCTGCCTCGCATTGCTGAACTTTATGCTGAAAAACAAGTTGAATTGCGTGGTTGCTTGAAAGTCAAAGCAATTTTAGGTGAACAGATTAAAACTGCGACCGAAGAAGACTGGTATGAGGAATATCTAGGACCTATTTTAGCGGTTAAAGTGGTCAGTGGCGTTGAAGAAGCAATTTTGCATATCAATAAATACGGATCGCATCACACTGATTCGATTATTACTGAAAACTTTAGCACGGCGCGAAAATTCCTTACTCGCGTCGATTCAAGTTCGGTCATGGTTAATGCCTCTACTCGTTTTGCTGATGGTTTTGAATATGGTTTAGGTGCTGAAATCGGCATTTCAACAGATAAAATTCATGCCAGAGGTCCAGTCGGATTAGAAGGACTCACCTCACAAAAATGGATTGTTTTAGGCGATGGCCAAATCCGTCAATAAACCTAACTTAAAAAACAAAGCCCTTTGAGTAAAGGGCTTTGTTTTTGAGTGATTCAACTCATTATAACAAAATAAAAAACGTATGAATTAAATCAATTACAAAGCAGAAGTGGTATATAAAAAATACAATACATGCTATGTTTTACGCATACAATTTAATTAAAATATAACCATCATTTATTTAATAAATGAATAAATAAAGACTATAAATTTTAATTATTATTGCCTTAGTGGTCGATAGTGCTTAAGTCTAATCACCTAAAGTCTATCTAGGACAATAAAAAAACGCATGATACAAATGCTTCACGATCAAGAAATAACATTTTTTGTTCATTTGGAAGAAAACAAACGAAATATTAAAATTGCCAGTAAAGGAACACACCATGCCTCATTCAGTTCTTATCATCAATTGCGGTTCTTCTTCGATCAAGTTTGCATTATTACTTAAAGATCAAGATTTCCGAATTCATGGTCTTGCTGAAAACTTAGGTACGCCAGAAGCGCGCATCAAAGGCGTGACTGTAGGCAACGAACCAGTTGATATTCGTATTCCAAATGCAGACCATAAAGAAGCACTTGAAGTTGGATTATCTCGCTTAGCGAATCACAAGCCTGATGCCATTGGTCATCGTATTGTACATGGTGGTTCTTTAACTCAAGCAGAGTTAATCACCGATGAAATTATTGAAAAAATCCGTGAAGCAACACCTTTAGCTCCATTACATAATCCTGCACATCTCGTTGGGATCGAAGCGACTAAACGTTTGTTCCCAGACTTACCGCAAGTTGCAGTGTTTGATACAGCGTTCCATCAAACAATGCCAGCGCATGCCTATCGTTATGCGGTACCAAAATTTTTATACACTGAACATAATGTTCGCCGCTATGGATTCCACGGTACGAGCCATGCCTATGTATCAGATCGTGGTTCTGAGCTTGCTGGTAGTTTCCGTGAAGGTGGTTGGCTCACCGCTCATTTAGGCAACGGTAGTTCTACTTGTGCAATTTGGAATGGTAAAAGTGTTGATACCTCTATGGGATTAACGCCACTCGAAGGTTTAGTGATGGGTACCCGTAGTGGTGATGTAGACCCAAGTTTACATAATTTTTTAGCCAAAAACCTAGGATGGGACATTTACAAAATTGACAGAATGCTCAATAGCCAATCTGGTTTATTAGGACTTTCAAACCTGTCAAACGATATGCGAACACTTATCGAAGCTTCAGAAGAAGGCAATGAAGATGCTGCACTTGCTATTGAAGTATTCTGCTATCGTCTTGCTAAATCATTAGCAGCACTCAGCTGTGGTTTACCTCGTCTTGATGGCTTATTCTTCACAGGTGGTATTGGTGAAAATTCAGCATTTATCCGTGAAAAAACATTATCTTATTTGCCACATTTTGGTTTTAACTTTAGCAAAGAAAAAAATGACCAATTAGCTCGCGGTACAGAAGGTCGCATTGATAAAGGTACTGGTCCGCAAATTTGGGTCATTCCTACAGATGAAGAAGGACGTATTGCACAAGAAACAGAACATGTGGTGAATCAAATCGGAGATGTGAATTCATCTGAAAAAAAGTCTGAACTTGAAACCGCGACTGCTTAAGTAGTCGCCCGCTCAGACATATTTACATATTTCTTTTTTATTTTTAGATATAGATTTTGATGATATGAAAACAATTGTACTTGTTCCAACTGGTGAAGGTGTAGGTCTGACATCAGCGTGTTTAGGCTTAATTTATGCACTTGAGTGTCAAGGTGTAAAAGCTGGTTTTGTTAAGCCGTTTTCACAAGAAGTACATTCTGAAAATTTCGATCGCACCACAGCGTTATTCCGCCATGTTTCTCAGAACGAAACAGTTGAACCAATCTCATATCAAAATGTAGTTCAGCAATTAAATGCTGATGAAAGTGATGAGTTATTAGAAGAAGCTGTTCGTCTACATCGTCAAATTGCTAAAAAACATGATCTTATTATTGTGGAAGGGTTAGTTCCAAACAGCCGTGATAGTTTTGCATCTGAACTGAATGCTCAACTTGCTCAGGCACTAGATGCGAAAGTCATCATTGTGAGCAATGCTGATATCAAACAACCAGCCTATACAGCAGAAAAAGTTGAAACCCAATTACGTAATTTTGGTGGAGCAAACAGCAACCGAACAGCTGGTGTGCTTTTCATGCGAACCAAAGGTCTGTCTGAGGAGTCTGCACAGATTCCAGTGACCATTGATCCAAATCTTCGTCTGACACAAGAGACTCAACAATTTGTTGGGGAAATTCAAAAAACACATCCACTGATTGGTTCCGAACAACTTCCTGTTATTGCATTAGTACCATTTAGTAATACTTTAAGTGTGCCGCGAATGTCTGATATCGCGCAACATATTCAAGCAGAATGGATTAACTTAGGTGAGGCTGCACAACGACGTGTTCTGCATAGTAGCTTGATCGCTTCAAATATCGAGCGCGAACTGCACAAATTCACGGCAGGTGAACTGATTATTAGCGCATCAGATCGTATTGATGTATTACTTGCAAGTAGTTTAGCAAGCAGCAATGGTATTCCTCTTGCAGGTTTAGTACTGACTGAACATTATGCGCCTAATCAACAAGTACTGGCTTTCTGCCAAGCTGCGATAAAACAGGGCTTACCTATTTTACACACACCACTGAGTACATTTGAAACAGCGACTCAATTGGCTAATTTAAGCAATGAAATTCCTGTAGATGATACTGCTCGCGCTGAACAAGTCACTCGATTTGTATCTAGCCATATTGATGCGGATTGGGTAACGCAGTTGCTGAATGGCTCATACCAACCACGTCTTTCTCCATCTGCATTCCGTCATGAGTTGGTACAAAAATCAATTGCAGCGAAGAAAAGAATTGTTCTTCCTGAAGGTGATGAACCTCGTACGATTCAAGCAGCCGCGATCTGCCAATCACGTGGTATTGCTCACTGTATCTTACTGGCAAAACCAGAAGCAGTTTTAGATGTAGCCAAAGCTCGAGGGATTGAATTACCTGATGATTTAGAAATCATTGATCCAGACCTCATCCGCGACAACTATATTGCGCCAATGGTAGAGTTGCGTAAAGGCAAGTTAAATGAACTGCAAGCGAAAGAACAGTTACAAGATACAGTAGTTCTTGGAACGATGATGTTAGCACTAGATCAAGTGGATGGATTAGTTTCAGGTGCAGTTCATACCACAGCCAATACAGTTCGCCCTGCATTTCAGTTGATTAAAACGGCACCTGATTACTCTTTAGTTTCGTCTGTTTTCTTTATGTTATTACCAGATGAAGTGTATGTTTATGGTGACTGTGCAATCAATCCAGATCCTAATGCAGAGCAACTTGCTGAAATCGCGATTCAATCTGCCGATTCAGCCAAAGCGTTTGGTATTGATCCACGTATTGCCATGATTTCATATTCAACTGGTACATCTGGCACAGGTGCTGATGTTGAAAAAGTTGCTGAAGCAACACGCATCGCAAAAGAACGTCGTCCAGATTTATTGATCGATGGCCCCCTTCAATATGATGCTGCATCTGTCGAAAGTGTGGGACGTTCTAAGGCTCCTGACTCTCAAGTGGCTGGACGTGCCAATGTCTTTATTTTCCCAGATCTTAATACAGGTAATACCACTTATAAAGCTGTTCAGCGCTCTGCCAATGTGGTGAGTGTTGGACCAATGTTGCAAGGTTTGAATAAGCCAGTCAATGACTTATCTCGAGGTGCTTTGGTTGATGACATTGTATTCACTATTGCACTCACTGCTATTCAAGCAGATCAACAATTGGCATCTTAAGCTTCTAACAATTGATGTCTCCGCGTTACCTACCCTTTCGAAAGATGGGGTGGTTTTTTATTTTGAGACATCAATAAAATCAAATAGATTTGTTTTTTCTGTATATTAAAATGATAGTCATATGCCCTTAACATTGAAAAGTCATTCAGAAATATTTAAACAAATCTTTGAAATCGCAAATCAATTTAACAAAGATCAGGAAAACTATTTACTTGCTTATTCTTATTTTTTGAACTTTTTCAAAAGTAGCGAAACCCTAACTTTAGATGACATTGTGATCGGGATCAGCTTCACCTATTCATGGATGCCTACGATTTAAAAAAAAATTGATTTAACTTCAGCAGATGATCTAATCCTTATTTTGAATAAATTCAAACAGGGTCATCGCATCACAGTTGAAGAGCTTAAAATTCTCAAAAGTGCGTTCAATAATTCACTGGTGAGCGTATCTAAACTATTGCACTTTATTCACCCCGAACAATATGCAATTTGGGATAGCCGAGTATTCAGATTTTTAAGCGAGAGTAAGCCCCATCATCAAATTTTTAAACAACCAGAAACGTATTTAGCATATTTGACACTTCTTGATCAGTTGAAAAATGAGATGATGTTTGAAAAATTTTACTACTTAATGCAAAACAAAGTCGGGTATCAGATTTCTGAATATCGTGCTTTAGAACTTGCCTTCTTTAAAGGTGGATAAATGAAGAGGTAAATTAACTTGATAGGTCGATGATTTTTAGACACCTCTACACAAAAAAGCGAATATAAAGCTTACAACTCGATCTTATTGTAGAGCATAGATAGCAGCTACAGTAATACCCCCAAAATACCAACAGTGGAAGCAAATAGCCCAATCTGGAAAGTTCACTCCAGATATGATGAATATATCAAGCAAAACCTTTAGAACAGCCCACCTTTCTCGTAAACTTTCGGTCAAATCCTCAGCAAAACAGCCACAACTTAATCATTTTGTCTTATAATTTAGCCCGCTAGCTATCAGCCCGCTCAAGAGATATTTGTATGACAACTATTATCAAGCAAGACGACTTGATCACATCCGTTAAAGATGCGCTTCAGTTCATTTCTTACTATCATCCACAAGACTTCATCCAAGCAATGAGTCGTGCGTATGACCGTGAAGAAAACAAAGCTGCCAAAGATGCGATCGCACAAATCTTAATCAATTCACGTATGTGTGCCGAAGGTCACCGTCCGATCTGTCAAGATACTGGTATCGTCAACGTATTCGTTGAAGTGGGCATGGACGTTAAATTTGATTTAACAATGAGCTTAGACGACGCGATTAACGAAGGTGTTCGCCAAGGTTACTTAGAAAACTCTAACGTACTTCGTGCATCTGTACTTGCTGATCCTGCTTTTGGCCGTAAGAATACGAAAGACAACACCCCTGCTGTGATCTACCATAAACTTGTTCCAGGTAACAAAGTAGATATCACTGTTGCAGCAAAAGGCGGTGGTTCAGAAAATAAATCTAAACTTGCAATGTTAAACCCATCTGATTCAATCGTGGACTGGGTACTGAAAACTGTACCAACCATGGGTGCAGGCTGGTGTCCTCCTGGTATGCTCGGTATTGGTATCGGTGGTACAGCTGAAAAAGCCATGATGCTTGCTAAAGAAGCATTGATGGAAGAGATCAACATGGACGAGCTTCTTCGTCGTGGTCCACAAAATAAACTTGAAGAACTTCGTATCGAAATCTTCGAGAAAGTAAACGCGCTGGGTATTGGTGCACAAGGTCTTGGCGGTTTAACGACTGTTCTAGACATCAAAATTAAAGACTACCCTTGTCACGCTGCGGGTAAACCAGTCGGTATGATCCCGAACTGTGCTGCGACTCGTCACGCACACTTCACACTAGACGGTACAGGTGTTGCGAATATTATTGCACCTAAACTTGAAGACTATCCTGAAGTCACTTGGGACTCATCTTCTTCTAAACGTGTTGACTTAGATAACATCACACAAGAAGAAATGAACTCTTGGAAACCAGGTGATACGCTTCTTCTTAACGGTACAATCTATACAGGTCGTGACGCTGCGCACAAACGTATGGTTGATATGTTAAACAACGGTGAAGAGCTTCCTGTAGACCTTAAAGGTAAGTTCATTTACTACGTTGGTCCTGTTGATCCAGTGGGTGACGAAGTTGTAGGTCCTGCAGGTCCAACAACTGCAACACGTATGGATAAGTTCACACGTCAAGTTTTAGAAGCAACTGGTCTTTTCGGTATGATCGGTAAAGCGGACCGCGGTCCTGCTGCGATTGAAGCTATCAAAGACAATAAAGCAACTTACCTCATGGCTGTAGGCGGTGCTGCATATCTCGTATCTAAAGCAATTCGTGAAGCGGAAGTTGTCGCTTTTGAAGATTTAGGTATGGAAGCAATCTATAAGTTCGTGGTTAAAGATATGCCTGTATCTGTTGCAGTAGACGTTAACGGAACATCAGTTCACGCAACTGCACCAAAAATTTGGCAGGCTAAAATTGGTAAAATTCCAGTTGTAGATGCAGCTGCACAATAAATAATATTCGACTTGTCTCAAGTTCAAAAAGCACTCTATCATTAGGGTGCTTTTTTATACCGAGAATACTCATGAAAATTTTAAGAACATTATTTTTGAGCGGATGCATGATCTGCTCACCTGCGGTTATGGCAGCTCAAGCGACTGATCAACAAATCGAAAAACTCATACAAGTATTGAATTTAGATCAGCTCTTACAAAGTACACTTAAACAAATCCGACCTCAAATTGATCAACAGGCCTATAGCATTGTTCAAAATATTGTTAAGGCCGAAAAATTAACACCACAACAACAAGTTATTGCCAATGAGCTGGCTGATAAAATTCACCAAGAAAATATTAAGCAAACTTCTTGGGAAAAACTTAAACCGATCTATCTCAAAATTTATAAAGATGTCTATGATGCCCAAGAAGTTCAAGCCCAGATCGACTTTTATTCCTCTCCAACAGGTCAATCCATTTTAAATAAAGGTCCACTTGTTGCTCAAGAATCCATGAAAATCCTGAATCAACAACTTGCAGGCTCTTTACAATCTACAGAAAAGAATTTTGCTGAAGTCCAAAAGAAATTAGAACAACTACAAAAACAAAGTATTCATACTGACTCGAAATAAGCTAAAAACCATTCTGCTGAATCAGAGTTACCATGTGCGTGGATCATATATCTTAAAAGGTTCTGTTAAGCGCACATCATCACTGGCTTTATATTCTTTATTTTTAATTTTTTCTTTTGATTTTTGCAATGTTCCGTTCGGTTGAATAACGGCAACATAGTTAAGCCCAGGCGTTTTCAACTGAGTCATGCCAATTTCTCTTAATGCCTGTTTTGTTGGCATTTGCATCAATGGTCCAACTCTGAGGAGATCTTCACTACCATTTGGTCCACCTCGAAACTGTTCTTCTTCATATTTTAAGAAATACTGCTGCCCCGCTTTAACACTAAAACTTGCAACCAAAGGTTTTTGAAAATGCATCACAGTTAAAGGTCGACTAATACTAAGTTGATAATCCCCTTCAGCCAGCTCTATCCAATAATAATGATTGCTGATTAAACTCGGAATGCGCTTACCATTTAGAAAAAAACTCGGTGCAATAATTTCCTGACGATTCCACTTACTATCAGGACGGTACAGATACAACACTGCGGCTTGCTGATGTTGAGGTTTTACACGGCTGAAAAACTGTCCTGGTTTTTGATTTACCCATGAGCCCAGATCAAATCCTGCAACTTTATATTGATCTAGCTTCTGAGATATAAAAGTTTTTTTCTCACTAAAATCTACCGGTTTTAACGTTGAAACCACATGAATTTGATTATTTTCGTTAAGCCCTTTATGTGTCTGACATGCCACAAGAAACAGACTCAAAGCACACACTGCTACGGTTGATCGCATGATTATCCCTCATCACGAATACTTTTTATTCTATGTCATGTTTTTGTTATCGTTAGATTATCATCTCAATCCGAGATTAAAAACAAAAAACGCGCAAAAAGTGGGACTTTTTACGCGTTTCAGATGAATTACAATCAATTAAGCAGATTTAGTATCTAAAATCTTTAAATCGACCTTTTCTTCAACTTGTTGTTCTTGTTTAGGTTGGCGCTCAGCTCGATATTCTGGTTCAGCATTTTCATTGATCACAGCTTCATTGATCACAACAGTACCAATATCAGAGCGACTTGGTAAGTCGTACATCGTATCGAGTAAGACGTTTTCAAGAATTGAACGTAAACCACGTGCACCTGTATTACGCTCAAGTGCTTTTTTCGCAACAGCTCGCAATGCTGAATCTTCAAATAATAGATCAACATCTTCCATTTCGAACAAGTATTGATACTGACGCGTTAATGCATTTTTTGGTTCAGTCAAAATTTGCATTAATGCTTCTTCGTCCAATTCTTCGAGCGTTGCAATCACTGGCAGACGACCAATGAATTCAGGAATTAAACCAAATTTCACAAGATCGGCAGCTTCTACCTGACTAAATAATTCAGATAACTTCTTAGAGTCATCTTTAGTCTTCACGTCAGCAGTGAAACCAATTCCACCTTTTTCTTGACGCTGTTGCACGACACGCTCCAAACCAGAGAATGCACCACCGCAGATGAACAGGATATTAGACGTATCAATTTGAATGAACTCTTGCTGTGGATGCTTACGACCACCTTGAGGTGGAATTGAAGCTACCGTGCCTTCGATCATTTTTAAAAGCGCTTGTTGAACACCTTCACCTGAAACATCACGTGTTATTGAAGGATTTTCAGACTTACGGGTAATCTTATCGATCTCGTCGATATAAATGATACCCTTCTGTGCTTTCTCAACATCGTAATCTGCTTTTTGTAGCAATTTTTGAACGATATTCTCAACATCTTCACCAACATAACCAGCTTCAGTTAATGTCGTTGCATCAGCCATCGCAAATGGCACATCTAATAAGCGCGCTAAAGTTTGCGCCAACAAAGTCTTACCCGAACCTGTTGGTCCTATGAGTAAGATATTGCTTTTAGCAAGTTCTACACGATCTTCTGACTTTGCAGTTGATTGAGTCACTTTAAGACGTTTATAGTGGTTATATACCGCAACAGAGAGCGTTTTTTTCGCAGTGTCTTGACCAATCACATATTGATCTAAAGCTGCACGAATTTCATGCGGCTTAGGTAATGGACGAGTTGCCCATTCACCAGTTTCGACTTGCTGGCTCGTCTGAACTAAATCTAAGCATACATCTACACATTCATTACAAATGTAAGCGTCCTCGCCTGCAATGAGTTTACCCACTTCAGACTGCGTTTTACCGCAAAATGAACAATGCTTTTGTCCTTGAGGATTTTCAGACATCTTCACTCCAAATAAATTTCTATGCTTTACAGCTTAAAGTTGCGGACGTTTCGTTAAAACTTCATCGACCAAACCATATTCTTTTGCAGCTTGAGCGGTCATAAAGTTATCACGGTCTGTATCACGTGCAACAGTTTCATAATCTTGGCCACTGTGTTCAGCCATTAGACGGTTCAAACGCTCTTTAATAAATAGAATTTCACGTGCATGAATTTCAATATCTGAAGCTTGACCACGGAAACCACCCAATGGTTGGTGAATCATAACACGAGCGTTTTCTAAGCAGTAACGTTTACCCTTAGCACCAGCATTCAATAAAAAAGCGCCCATTGAGGCTGCTTGGCCCATACAATATGTCACGACATCTGGTTTGATGAATTGCATTGTATCGTAAATTGCCATACCCGCAGTCACTGAACCACCAGGTGAGTTAATGTACAGATGAATATCTTTTTCTGGATTCTCAGCTTCTAAGAACAACATTTGCGCAACGATTAAGTTCGCCATATTGTCTTCAACTTCACCCGTTAAGAAAATTACACGTTCGCGCAAAAGACGCGAGAAAATATCAAAAGAACGCTCACCACGAGATGATTGCTCTACGACAACTGGAACCAAAGCATTATCAATTGTTGGAACATACATACGTTATTTATTCCTGAATTTTTTGTCACTCAATACATTTTCACAATATGAGGGATAATTGTCGAAAATGCAAAATATTCACCATTAAATATCAGATATTTTTTAATTAGGCTTTGTGAATACAGGACAAGTTGATCCATATTTTTTACAAGAAAAAAGGCGCGTTAAGCGCCTCTTCCTTCGGATAACCGATTAGCCTTGTTGACGAGCTTGTTGTTCTTTCAACAATTCTTCATAGCTAACAGCTTTATCAGTTACTTTAGCAGACGCTAAGATGTGATCTACAACTTGGTCTTCTAAAACAACAGCTTCGATTTGTGCACGTTGTTGCTTATCATTTTTGAAGTATTCAATAACTTCTGTAGGATCTTCATAAGAAGTCGCCATATCTTCGATATAAGCTTCTACACGTGCTTGATCAACTTCGATTTTTGCTTCAGCAAGAATACTGCTCACCAAAACACCTAATTTTACTGATTTTTCAGCTTGCTCTTTGAATAATTCATCTGGAAGCATGCTTGAATCAAATGCTTTAGCGCCTTGAGCACCAAACTGTTGAGTAAACTGTTGGATCATTTGTTGACGTTGACGGTCAATTTCTTGAGACAACATAGATGCAGGTACTTCGATTTCATTTGCAGCTACAAGCGCATCAAAAGTTGCACCTTTCACTTGATTGCGAAGACCGTTTTTCACTTCACGTTCCATATTTTTGCGAACGTCAGCTTTTAACTTCTCAACACCTTCTTCTTCAGTTAAACCAAAGATTTTTAGGAATTCAGCATCTACGTCAGGAAGCTTTTGTTTTTCAACAAGCTTAACTGTGATTTTGAATTGAGCTGATTTACCTGCAAGGTTTTCTGCTTGGTAATCTTCAGGGAAAGTTACATCAATTACTTTCTCTTCGCCTTTCTTCATACCAACGATACCGTCTTCGAAGCCAGGGATCATACGACCAGAACCTAATACAAGTTTGAAGTCTTCAGCAGAACCACCTTCAAATTTTTCGCCGTCAATAGAACCTTCGAAATCAAAAGTAACTTGCATGTCTTTTTTAGCCATGCCTTTTGTTTCAGTCCAAGTCGCGCGTTGCTTTTGAAGATTTTCGATCATTTGATCTACATCTTTATCATTTACTTCAGTAGATTTACGTTCAACTTCTAAACCGTCAAACTTAACTGAAACTTCTGGGTAAACTTCAACAGTTGCTTCATAAACTAAAGCATCTTCTTTGTTTTCAACTTTTTCAATGTTAGGCATGCCTACAGCATTGATTTTCTCTTGTTGAATTGCTTCGAATACTGTGTCACGAATAACATCATTTACCACTTCTTGGTAAATACTCGCGCCGTATTCACGACGAACAACATTTAAAGGCACTTTACCTGGACGGAAGCCGTTGATCTTAACTGTTTTAGCAGTACGTTTTAAACGAGCTTCGAATTGCTCATTAACACGGCTCGTCGGTACAGATACATTTAAACGACGGGCTACGCCCGAAACCGCTTCAGAAGTTACTTGCATGGCTTCCTCGATATAGAAATAGTAATTGCAATTTTTAAAGTGCCACATTATATGACAACAATCAAAGATATACAAAATACCTTTTTCAAACCATCTTTTTTATGAACCTGAGAATATTTTTTTGCTCACAAGGTTTGACCATATTCAATTCATATTTCTTAATTATTGTTTGTTTTTTATTGCAAATGATAAAGTTTATCATTAATATTTGCATCAAATTTGATCATGCCCTCAAGCATCACTCATACCAGCGGAAGAACATAATATGAGTAAGTTTAAGCTTCAACCTCTTACAGTTGCATTATTCGCTTTGTCTAGCGGTGTAACATTTGCAAATACCACAAATGAAAGTAGTGCTCATCAACTTTCGACAATTGTCGTTTCTGCTGCGGGTTTTGAGCAGGATATTAAAAATGCACCTGCATCTATTAGTGTTGTAACTAAAGAAGATATTGAAAAGAAAAATGCGACAAGCATCGCTGATCTTTTATCAGATGTCCCTGGTATTGATATTCGTTCTGGAGTTGGGAAAACATCTGGCCTTAACGTTAAGATGCGTGGTCTTGGTAATGACTATAGCTTAGTTCTTATTGATGGACGCCGTCAAACAACCTCATCAGATGTAACACCTAATGGCTTTGGTGAAACCTCTAATAGTTTTTTACCGCCTCTAGCCGCTATTGAGCGAATTGAAGTTATCCGTGGACCAATGGCTACTCGCTATGGTTCAGAAGCAATGGGTGGTGTGATCAATATCATTACTAAAAAAGTTGCAGATCAGTGGTCAGCAAATGTCACAACGAGTGGCAACATTATGGAAAGTAATGCTGAAGCAGACTCTTGGAAATCTAGTTTTGTGATTAATGGTCCACTTATTAATGACCGCTTAGGTTTACAATTAAGAGGTAGCTATTTGGATCGTCAACGTTCTGAACGTATTGTTGAGGGTTCGACTAGCCGTGATCCACGCCCAAGTAAAGCAGATAATTATGATTATGGTGCAAAATTAGACTTTAAATTAGATGAACAAAATGCTTTATGGATCGATGGTTTTTATTCTAGCCAACGCTATGACAACACAGATCAACGTTTAGGAAACTTTATTTCTCGTGGTGGTATCGCAGGCTATAACGATGAGCTTGAGTTCAATCGAACTCAATTTGCACTTGGTCATGATGGTAACTATGATTTTGGTTTGTGGAAAACTTATCTAAGCCATAACACAACAGAGACCCAAGGTCGCACCATTCCAACAGATGCATTCCCAGAGTTAGCAGGTCAAGCTCGAAAACTCGAAAATAAAGATCTTGTGATTGACTCTCATATTGTTGCACCAATCAAAAGTCATAAATTGACAGTTGGTACTGAATACAAAGATACAACCATTGCAGATGATATTGCTGGTATAGGAAAAGAATTTACACAGGATACTTGGTCTCTCTACGCTGAAGATGAATGGCAACTCAAAGACAACTTATTTTTCACATTCGGTGGTCGCTTCGAAGATCATAGCGGATTTGGTGGACAATTTAGTCCGCGGGCTTATTTAGTTTGGAACACCAATGATGCACTAACGATCAAAGGTGGCGTAAGTACAGGTTATAAAACACCATCCGCTAAGGATCTTTACGACGGAATCAATGGTTATAGTGGTCAAGGTGCTACACCGAGTCTTGGAAATCCAGATTTAGATCCTGAAACATCAATCAACTATGAGCTTGGATTTAATTATCAACCTTCTGATAATTTTAACCTTACAGCAACTGCATTCTTCAACGTTGTTGAAGACAAGATCGTTTCTAGAACGTTCAGTTGTAACACCAATGATTGCTCTAATCTTAGTGATAAAGCAACTTCTTATAGCAAGAGTTTCAACACGGATGAAGCAGAAATTTATGGTTTAGAGACATCCCTAAATTATCAAATTATTCCAGAATGGAGCTTAAAAGCGGCTTACACCTATACCGATTCAGAAATAACTAAAGGTCAAGACAAAGGATATGCTTTAGAGTCTACTGCGAAACATTTAGCTAGCCTAACATCTACTTGGCACATTAATGACTCTTTAGACCTATGGTTACAACATGAATATCAATCTGGTCGTCCTCGATTTACTAGTGAACCTACAGACGCTGGCTCAATTAGTATTTTGGAACAAACCAATAACGAATTTTCTGGTTATAATTTATTTAATCTTGGTGCAAGTTATCAACTGAACGATAAAATTCGTATTAATGCTGCAGTAAACAATCTATTGGATAAAGACTTTACTCAAAATATGGAATATGTAGATATTAACGGCGATCTTCAACAAGCTTATAAATATCTTTCAATTGGACGTAGCTCTGAAGGCACATACTTAGCTGGTCGTAACTACTGGTTATCTATTTCATATGATTTCTAATTCTAGGTAGATTCTCTCTAGCAAAACCCTGCGCTAGCAGGGTTTTTTATTTTAATAAAATTCCCTATTAAAAATAGCCATACAAAAATGTAGAAACTTTAATTTTTCCAATATTATTTAAATTCATTTACTTATATACATAATATTACATTATTACATTTAAGCTTCCGTTATTTAGTTTGACTTAAATCGCAAATATCAATTTTAAGATCCGTTAAAGCTAAAAAAGAATCATTATTATTCTCAACCTGAAAACAAATTCATATCAGGTTAAACATGGCCTTTATCACAACACGTAAAAAAATCGTTTCATCTGCTATAGCAACGTCATTGGCTGTTATTTCAGGTCAAACTTTTGCACAAGAAGATACAGCGCATTTAGAAACAATTAAATCAGAGGCTCAATCAGAGCAGTCATTTAAAGTCGACAAATCCTCAAACGCTAAATACGTTGCTCCCCTACTCGATACTCCCAAATCAATCTCTGTTATTTCTCAAAAACAGATACAAGATACTCAAGTGACTACGCTGTCTGATGCTTTAAGAACTGTTCCAGGAATTACACTTGGTGCGGGCGAAGGTGGCAACCCAAATGGTGACCGTCCATTTATCCGTGGTTATAACTCTGAAAGTTCAATGTACGTTGACGGTGTAAGAAACTCTACTTCTCAAAACCGTGAAATGTTTGCTGTCGAACAGGTTGAAGTCACCAAAGGCTCCGCCTCTACTTTAGGTGGTGGAGGTTCTACGGGTGGTAGTATTAACCTAATTTCCAAATTAGCCAAATCTGGAGATGCTTTCCAAGGCTCTGTTGCTGGCGGTACTGATGCTTATGCACGTATCACATTAGATGCAAATAAAGATTTTGGGAATGGTATTGCGACTCGTGTCGTGGCAATGGGTCACCAGAATGAAAAAGCGGGACAACATAATGGCGCTGAATATGAACGTGCTGGTATTGCACCAAGTATTAGCTTTGGGTTAGACACGCCCACTCGAGCGACACTAGCCTACTACTACCTAAAGTCTGATGATAAGCCAGATTCAGGTATTCCATATAAATACGACACTGACAGAAAAGCGACCGTCGGCTCACCCGTTGATGTTAAACAGGGTACATACTACGGTTGGTTAAATCGTGATTTTCAAAAGCAAGAAAATCAAAGTGGGACCCTTAAGCTAGAGCACGATTTTAGCGAAAATCTAAGCTTGACGAATACTGCTGTCTTAAGCAAATCAAAAAATAATTACTTATGGACTCAACCAGATGACAGTCAGGGCAACGTCGCAAATGGAAAAGTTTGGCGTCGTCTAAATACCAACCTAACAACCACTGACAGTTTTACAGATCAACTCGCATTAACAGGTAAATTCCAAACAGGCATCATAAAACATAATTTCAATTTGGGTGCTGAATACAGTAAACAAGATTCTGAACGCGGCACAAACATTGTAACCGACCCTAATACCACGTTAATAGGCGGTAGTGGTGCTAATAATGCATGCTCATTAAATATTTCAAATGGTTGGTGTACTGATCTTTATAACCCCAATTCGAATGATGCTTGGCTAGGTAAAGTTCAAGCGAATCCAAATGTCATGAAGATTAAATCTGAAACACAATCAGTATATGCCCTAAATAATATTGAGCTTAATCCTCAGTGGCTCCTTGACCTTGGTATTCGCTGGGATGAATTCGAAACTGAAATGAAATACAATCAAGATACTGGTTCAGGCACTTCAGCAATTCAAGCAGGAACAAAATATAATTCAAAACACGATTTCTTCAATTATCAAGTTGGATTAACCTTTAAACCAAGAGAAAATGGATCAATTTATGCAAGCTATGCGACTTCAGCTAATCCCGTTGGAATCGATGCTGGTAATGGTTCAGAAGGGTTAAGTGTCCCAGGACGAAATACGACTGATGCACAAGCAAGAGCAATTAACAACCTCAAACCTGAAGAAGTCAAAACCTATGAAATCGGAACCAAATGGGACCTTTTGAATAACAGAATTAATCTCACAGCTGCTATTTTTCGTACAGAAAAAGAAAATACTCGCGCTTTAGATAGTGATGGATTTACAAGAAATATTGGTGAGACACGTGTTGATGGCGTTGAATTAGGCTTAAACGGCAATATCACAAATAAATGGGCTTTATCTGCAGGATACACATATTTAGATAGTGAAATTGTTGATGCAGGTTATGTCAAAAATAGCGATGGAAGTTATTCGGCTAGCCCAACTAATGGTAACCAAGTCCAAAATGTCGCAAAACACTCTGCCACTTTGTGGACAACTTACCAAGTTCTCCCTAAATTACAATTAGGTGCTGGTGTTTTAGCTATGGATCGAGTGTATGGAGATGCTGCAAATACCAAATTTGTACCAGGCTATGTTCGTTATGACGCCATGGCTCGCTATCAAGTAAATTCAGATATTGATCTTCAATTGAACGTCAATAATCTCTCAGATACACGCTATTTCACGAAAGCTTATGCTTCGCATTATGCAACTGAAGCTGAAGGTCGAAATGCTGTATTGTCTTTAAATTTCAAGTTTTGATTTCATTTCAACATAGCTCTATACAAGCTATGCTTTTCATCACCTAAAGCAGTGAGTGATCGTAGTGATTCATCATATTCCAAATATTCTAAGCCCTGAACAAGTTCGATATTTTCGTGAAGAAATGTCTAAAGTAGATTGGGTCAATGGAAAGGTAACAGCTGGAACACTCTCTGCAACAGTGAAACATAATCAGCAACTTTCCAATGATCATCCCCTGACCAAACATCTAGGTGATATTATTTTAGAATCCCTAGGTCAACATCCTTTATTCTTATCAGCAGCAATTCCACTAGATATCATCCCTCCTCTGTTTAATCGCTATGAACAGCATCAATCATTCGGTTTTCATGTCGACAATTCGATTCGCAGAGTTCAAGGCTCACAAGAACGCTTGAGAACAGATTTATCTTGTACCTTATTCTTGAGTGATCCGCACGAATATGACGGCGGTGAATTAGTCATTGAAGATACTTATGGATATCACGAAGTCAAACTCCCTGCAGGAGATTTGATAATTTATCCATCTACTAGCTTACATGAGGTCACTTCTATCCAATCGGGTTGTCGCTTGGCATCATTTTTTTGGGTACAAAGTATGATTCGAGATGATTCAAATCGACATATGTTATTTACTTTAGATCAATCTATTCAGCAACTTCGTCTGGAATTAGGGGATCAACATGAGCAAGTCATCAAACTCACGAGCCTCTATCACAATTTAATTCGAAAATGGGCAGAACTATAATTTATTTTTCACAGTTAATTTTTATAATGAAAAATATTATTAAAAAAAAATATATTGTGAAAAAAAATTTCACATTCATCATACTTTGATCTAAATCAGGGAATAATTCTCTTGAAGATCGCACTATAATAAAAGAAAGAATTTACAAGCACTGTGACGGTATAGCTAAGCTCTATATATTCAAAAGATTTTTAGAGAATTCAGCAAAATGATGCAGTAAGCCACTTGTAAATTGATAGAATAGACACAATCGATATAAATAGCGCAGTGCCTTTACACAAGACCCAAGCATGTTGTGCTATGAAAGGAGTTATCTCATGATGTTGGCTGATCCAAGCAAAAAATACCGTCGCATGTACCAACGTGTAGACTTACCTGACCGTCAATGGCCAAATAACGAAATTAATAAAGCGCCTATCTGGATGAGCACCGACCTTCGTGACGGTAACCAAGCTATTTTCGAACCAATGAACATTGAACAAAAGTTCAAGATGTTCCAAATGTTGGTGAAAATTGGTTTCAAACATATTGAAATTGGCTTTCCATCTGCCTCACAGATTGATTTTGACTTTACCCGTAAATTAATCGAAGAAGATCATATTCCAGATGATGTCTATATCGAAGTATTAGTTCAAGCTCGTGATCACTTGATTCAACGTACATTTGAATCATTACAAGGTGCAAAACGTGCAATTGTGCATATCTATAATTCAAACTCACCAACATTCCGTCAAAAAGTATTGAATGTTGATGTAGCGGGTGCGAAAGCCTTAGCGGTGAATGCGGCTCAAAAAGTGAAAGAATATGCAGCACAATATCCTGAAACTGAATGGGTGTTCCAATACTCTCCTGAATGCTTTACCGCAACTGAATTAGAAGTTGCAAAAGATGTCTGTGATGCAGTCACTGAAATTTGGGATGCTCGCCCAGATAATAAAGTTATCTTGAATCTACCCGCGACTGTTGAAGTTTCTGGGCCTCATGTTTACGCTGACCAAGTTGAATGGATGCATCGCAACTTACAACGCCGCGATGGTGTCATTATTTCTGTACACTGTCACAATGACCGTGGATGCGGTATTGCAGCATCCGAGTTAGCGATCATGGCTGGTGCTGATCGTGTGGAAGGTTGTGTATTTGGTAATGGTGAACGTACAGGTAACGTTGACGTTGCGGCGATTGCATTAAATATGTATACCCAAGGTGTCGCTCCAAATCTAGATTTTTCAAATATTAATGAAATCATTTCTACTATTGAAGAATGTACAGGTATACCCGTTCATCCACGTCATCCATATGCGGGTGATTTAGTATTTACTGCATTTTCTGGCTCGCACCAAGATGCGATTAAAAAAGGCTTTGAGTTCCAGAAAAACGAAGAAATTTGGGACATGCCTTACTTACCAATTGATCCTAAAGATTTGGGACGTGATTATGACGCAGTCATTCGTGTCAATTCACAATCAGGTAAAGGTGGTATCGCATACTTGTTAGAGTCGAACTACAACGTCGTATTACCACGTCGCTTACAAATTGAGTTCTCGCAAGTCGTGCAACAGGTAGCTGACGAAGAAGGCGTAGAAGTTTCTGCTGAGCAAATTTGGAGTTTATTCCAAAGTACATATGTAAATCAGAAAGATAAACATTATGTCGCGAAAAACTATCGATTATCTGATGAAAATGGCAATCAAGTCATTGAATTAGATATTGAAATCGGTGGTCAAGTTCAACATCTACGTGGTGAAGGCAACGGACCAATCTCTGCAATTTTAGATGCTTTACAGTTGCCAATCGATGTTGTGAACTATGAAGAACGTAGCATTGGTTCTGGTGCAAATGCTAAAGCGTTGGCATTAATTGAACTTCAAGTCAAAGGTACAGGTAAATCAGCATTCGGTGCTGGTGTACATGACAACATCGTGACTTCATCTATTGAAGGAATTATTGCATGTACAAATCGTTTAATTGATCAAGGTGTTTTGAGCACAGATCAAGTGATCGCTGCGGCAGTATAAATATTAGCAATAATATTTAGCACGAAAATGACTTTAGAAGGATACCCTCAAGTGGTATCCTTTTATTTATTCATACTTAAGATTTTAGGCGAATTTATCCTGTGTCTTTTCCAGCTGACTCAGTGGGCATTGTTGTTCCACAAAAGTTCCAATTTGAAGAACCACTCGCATTAGAATGTGGCCGCGTTTTACCACGTTTCGAATTGATGGTCGAAACTTATGGCACACTCAATGCAGATAAATCCAATGCAATTTTGATCTGCCATGCGCTTTCTGGTCATCATCATGCTGCTGGTTATCACCATGAAGATGATAAAAAAGCAGGTTGGTGGGATGCTTGTATTGGGCCAGGCAAAGCAATTGATACCAATACATTTTTTGTGGTGGCATTAAACAATATTGGTGGTTGTAACGGATCAACAGGACCAACCTCCCCAAATCCTGAAAATGAAAATCGTCCTTATGGTCCAGATTTTCCATTAGTGACCGTGCGCGATTGGGTTAAAACTCAAGCAATGCTGTCTGATCGTCTTGGTATCACTGTTTGGCACTCGATTATTGGTGGCTCTTTGGGAGGCATGCAGGCACTTCAGTGGTCTGTAGATTATCCTGACCGATTAAATAATTGTGTCATTATTGCCAGTGCACCTAAACTTTCAGCGCAAAATATCGCGTTTAATGAGGTCGCGCGCCAATCCATTTTGTCTGATCCTGATTTTCATCATGGTCGCTATTTAGAAAAAGACAGCTATCCTAAACGTGGTCTTATTCTAGCGCGGATGGTAGGTCACATTACCTACCTTTCTGAAGAAGCCATGAAACAAAAATTTGGTCGTGATTTAAAATCTGGCAAATTCATGTATGGTTTCGATGTTGAATTCCAAGTTGAAAGTTATCTTCGCTATCAAGGTGAACAATTTAGTCGTAACTTTGATGCGAACACCTACTTGATCATGACTAAAGCTTTGGATTACTTCGATCCTTCTCGTGAGTATGAACAATCTTTAGTTAAAGCAATGTCGAATACAAAATGTAAATTCCTTGTGATTTCATTTACTACGGATTGGAGATTCTCTCCTTCCCGATCTGTTGAGATTGTGGATGCATTGATTACCAATCATAAGCCTGTGAGCTATGTTGATATTGATGCAGAACAAGGTCATGACTCGTTCTTGTTCCCTATCCCTTTATATGTCAAAACTTTAAGGGCTTTCTTAGGTGGTGTAGACCATCTTGCTTCAACCCCTAAGGAGACCGTGTAATGCGTATCGATCAGAAGCTTGCAGAAAAATGGATTAAACCTGATTCAAGCATTTTAGATCTTGGTTGTGGCGATGGTGAGTTACTGGCTCATATGAGCAAAAAGCACAACATTCGTGCATACGGATTAGAAATCGATCAAGAAAAGATTGCAATTGCAGTCAGTCGAGGGTTAAATATCATCCAACAAGACTTGAACCTCGGTTTGGGACGCTTTGCAGACCAGTCATTTGACTATGTTGTCATGGCACAAGCTTTGCAAGCTGTAGATGCACCTGATGTGCTTTTGCGCGATATGGTGCGTGTTGGGAAACAAGCAATTATTACTTTTCCTAACTTTGCACACTGGAAAACACGCTCTTTCCTTGCTTTAAAAGGGAAAATGCCTGTTTCGGATGCCTTACCCTATATGTGGTATAACACTCCAAATATCCATCTGTGCACGTTTAAGGATTTCGAAGCACTTTGTGCTGAGAATCAAATTAAAATTATTGACCGTTTAGCCGTGAATGGGAATCAACAAGGGAGTTTGCTCAGCAAGCATATCCCGAACTTGTTTGGCGAGGTCGCGATTTATCGAGTGAGCGCTCTATGAAAAAGTTATTCTTAGGTACTTCATTATTTCTAGGGTTGTTGAGTTTCCAAGTTCATGCAGATTATGTACCTCAACAACCATCAACTTCTGCACTGGCTGCACAGTATTCACGTATGCCTGTATCTGAGCTGCAAAAAGCTGCTCGAGCAGGTCAACCGGCTGCCCAGTTTTATCTGGCAACACATTATCAACATGGTAAAGATGTTGCTAAAGACCTAAAGCAAGCTTTCGTTTGGTATAAGGCAGCAGCCGATCAAGGTATTTCATCTGCTCAGCTAAATGTGGGTCGTATGTATGCTGACGGTATTGGTGTTGCTAAAAATGAAACCTTAGCTCGCCAATACTTCGAAAAAGCAGCAAGTCATGGTGACAATCGTGCAAGTTTCAATTTAGCCGTTATGGAAGAGCAAAAGAAAAACTATATGATTGCTTACCAATGGTATGAGCTTTCTACACGTGATGGCATGTTAGATAATAAAGTGATCAATATGTCTGAGACAAAAAAGACGGCTTTGGCTGCTAACCTGACACCAGAACAAATTCGTACTGCACGTGATCGTGCTGATCAATGGATTCAAAGCCGTTAATCACGCTTATAAGTTTGAAGAAAGCACCTATCGGTGCTTTTTTTATTCGAGCATCTTCTTCATTCTTATGAATTTCATATCTTCGAATATGTCCACTTCACTCTGTGAAGTAAAACCTAATTTTTTATAAAAATGAACAGCCCCTATATGCGCATTGACTGTTATCTACTGGATATCCGTTTGAGTTAATTGATCTAACACATAATTAAATAAATGAGTTCCAACGCCTTGAAATTGCAGATTTGGATGAACAAAAAAATGAAAAATATGAGTGGGTTGTTTGTAAGCAATCATCCCAACAAGCGACTGCTTTAATTCTGCAACAAAGTATTTTATCTCTTGATGATTGATGTGCGATACAAGAGCTTCTTTTGAAAATAGGGACTTACTTTTTGGCATTTCATCAAAGTGATTCAAAGCTAAAGCAATACAGGACGCAATATTTTCAACATCCGCGATCTCTGCTTGACGAATATGAATGGTATTTAAATCTCTCATGATTAATGATTGGTTATTTTAGAGATGAGTTCATCTGTATCATCGCAAATATCCGTTAGAATAGCTTCAAATTTGAAACTGAAAGCGATTCAACATGGCGTCTAAAGATTGGTTAGATCAAGGTACTTTGGTTTTAGCGAGCAACAATAAAGGGAAAATAGCTGAGTTCGAAAAGTTATTTGAAGAATTAAAACTCCCTGTTAACGTTGTGCCTCAAGGAAAACTGAACATTGAGGATGCGGTGGAAGATGGGTTAAGTTTTGTAGAAAATGCCATTATCAAAGCACGACATGCTTCTAAGATTTCGGGTAAACCAGCTATAGCAGATGACTCAGGTATTTGCGTCCCTGCACTTGGTGGTGCTCCTGGTATTTACTCTGCACGTTATGCTGGTGAGCATGGCGATGATGCTGCCAATAATGCTAAATTACTGGCAGATTTAGCACCATTACGTAACAATGGTGACGTGATTGAAGGGATGTTTGTGTGTGTACTCGCCTTAGTTCAACACGCTGAAGATCCTTTACCTCAGATTTTCCAAGGAATCTGGAAAGGTGAAATTTTGGAAGTAGCACGTGGCAAAAATGGTTTTGGCTACGACCCACTGTTTTGGCTACCTGAACTCAATATTAGTAGCGCTGAAATGACCAAAGAAGAAAAAAATAAGATCAGTCATCGTGGTCAAGCCATGCAGTTATTCAAAGCAAGCCTCGAAACGAACTAAACGATCAGTCCATGATAAACCATGGCAAATAAACCAATTGTCATGCAACTTACGATGGTACCCGCTGCGATATATTGGGCTGAAACACCTGTTCCTGAATAATGTGTTTCTAAAGCAACAATATTCGCTGCGGGTGGCAATAAAAAAAACATAGACATCAGTGCAATAACAACCAGTTCGTGAGGAATCGGTAGAAGAAAATAGGCTACCGCACAGCACACTAAACCAAATAGAAATTTAATCAAAGCAAGTTTTAAACTTTCAATTAAATCGGACAAGTGAATTTTTACTTGAGATAACCACATCCCAAGGATACACATCCCTGTAAAGGTCATTAACCACTTATCCAATATATACAATGATTGAATCATTGCATTCTGCTGAAAATGACTAACATTCCATAACGAAAGAAAACCAGCAACTAATAAAGCTAAAATCGGTGGAGAGAAAGTCAATTTTCTCAAAATCTCCATCGCAGACTGCTTTTCAGCACTTAATACGGTCACTGCACAAATATTACCAAAAATAGAGCCCCCGACATAAAGTGCAACCATAGGACTAGATGCTTGCGCACCAAAAATAGCGAATGCAAATGGAAAGCCAAGCCAAGCCATGTTCAGGTAACTGGAACATAAGGAGACTAATTTGTCTTTTGTACGGTAATAAACAAATAAATACAGCAAAAATGAAGCGATAAAACTAAATAACATCAACCATATACTGCCCTCTTGGTAAAACACCATATTGTAAATAATGATGAGAGGAATCAGCACTTTCGCCAACAACATCGCCATAAAGGGACGAATTTTTTGTAAATATTCTACGCCAAAATAGCCGATGAGAAAGGAGACTAGTGGGAGTAGAAGAACCATATTAAATATGAAATAGATTTTTTCTCATCTTAGCACAACATCTATTTCACTTCAGAATAAGTCTCTTGCACACATAAAAAATCCATGACTTCAAACTGAAATAATTCCGTCAACTTGCTGTCATAAAGAACTGTTGAAATCATTCAAGATCATTTTCAATAAGGAATATATCATGGCTGGATTATCAATTTGGCACGTACTTATTTTCGCAATTGTCGTTTTACTTTTGTTCGGTACGTCTAAGCTAAAAAATTTGGGTAAAGATGTTGGAGGTGCGGTTAAAGATTTTAAAAAATCAATTAAGGATGACGAAGACCAGAGCACATCTGCTCAATTAAAAGAACCACGCACGATTGAACATCAAACATCTCATGATTTGAACTCAACAGCGAAACATTAAAGGTAGGTAACAGTAATGCTGAATATTGGTATGGCTGAACTATTAATGTTTGGCATCATTGCATTGCTTGTTCTTGGACCTGAAAAGCTTCCTGAGGGTGCGCGATTTGCTGGTAAATGGTATGGCAAAATTAAGCGTATGGTCAGCAATGTACAAAATGATATTGATCGTGAACTAAGAATGTCTGAACTTAAAGAACAAATGCAGACTGAAATGAAGCGCATTCAAGAATTAGAAGAAAAAATGAAAGCGCAAATGCAGGAAATTGAAAAACACACAGTATTAAGCGATGAATATTTAAATCCACCTATCGATCAACAGGTTCTCTCTGAAACAAGATCTATTTATGTGTATTTAAGCGTTCAGCAAAGTACAGCTGTTCCTTTTAGAGGACACGCTACACCTAAGCAAAGTTTTATTCATATTCAAAATTCAGCGCAACACAATAAACCGTATGTAGTCTTAGCGGAGGCAGTATGAGTCACAATACTCTCCCAAATATCATCTCTTCAAATGAAGTTAATCCTCAGCTTGAAGAAATGCCAATAACCAAGCATCTTATTATTTTAAGAAAATATTTATTTAGAATAGTTGGGGTCATTCTCGTTTTATTCTTTTGTTTATTACCATTTGCAAATCAAAGCTATCAAATGATGTCTGAGCCTCTTAGAGCTCAACTCCCAATAAATTCATCAATGATTGCAACTGATGTCACCGCGACATTTATGGCACCATTTAAGTTAAACTTCTTCGTTGCTCTAATGATCGCCATGCCATTTATCATTTATCAAATATGGGCTTTTGTCAGACCGGCGCTATATAAAAATGAGAAAGCTTTAGCTCTACCATTACTCATCGGAAGTATTACATTATTTTATGCGGGTGTTGCTTTTGCTTACTTTGTAGCCCTCCCTTCGATTTTACATTTTTTCATTAGCGTTGCACCTGAAACGGTAGCACCCATGACTGACATTAATAGCTATCTGAGTTTCTGTTTAAAGTTATTCTTGGTTTTTGGTTTAACTTTTGAAATTCCAATTGTGACTTTATTACTCATTATGATTGGGGTCGTTACCACAGAACAATTGGTTGAAAAAAGACGTTTTATTATTGTAGGTTGTTTCTTCGTTTCTATGTTTGTGACGCCACCTGATGCACTATCGATGATTATGTTGGCGATACCAATGTGGATGTTATTTGAATTGGGACTTTTCTTTGGAAAATTACTCGAAAATAGAAGAGCAAAGTCAATACTTTGATATTTTGACCCTTTTAAACATAGGCGAGTCTTAAGACTCGCCTTTTTCATACTCTTTAAATAAAAGCTTAATTCAACTGACATAAATCTATCATTTGATTGTCATGATTGCGCATTAAGTTGTTTGTGACGCTAAAAACTACCAAGCAAGATGCTAGGAACGAACATGACTGATTTAATACCTTTTAACGATGATTACGATAGCAATGATTCGGGGAATCCAGAATTTCACCATTTACTTGAAAAGCAAATTACGCGTAGAGATCTCATTAAGAAGACTGCTGGTGGTGCAGTAGCATTGACAGTAGCGGCTTCAGTCGCAGGCTGTAACAGTGACGACAATGACAATAACAACTCAAATCCTTCACTACCTGAATTCGACAAATCAAAAACGCCAACTGAACTAACATTTAAAGCGGTTGATAAAAATATTAAAAATGAATTCACAGTGCCTGAAGGATATGAAGCACGTGTTATTTATGCACTAGGAGACCCGCTTTTTGAAGGTATGCCTGAATGGGATGCAGATAATATTCCGAGTGGTGCTTCATTTACCATGCGTTCAGGTGAATGTCATGACGGTATGACATATTTCGGCATGAAAAATAGCCGTTATGATCAAAATGAGTCAAATGTAGGTTTACTGGTACTCAACCATGAATATGTAGATAACAAAGCAATTTTACATCCAGCGAATAATACCATTTCAGCGGATATTCGTTCTGAAGATGAAGCATTACGTGAAATCAACTGTCACGGCGTTTCAGTGATTGAAGTACAAAAAAATCCAACAACTCAACAAGTCACTCTAAATAAACGCTCTGTATTCAACCGTCGAATTACAGCTGCAACACCAATCGATTTCGCTGGTCCTGTAAAAGGGCATGAATTGGTGCAGACCAAGATCAGTCCAGAAGGCACATTTACATTAGGTACGATCAATAACTGTGGTAACGGTTATACGCCTTGGGGCACGTACTTAACCACCGAAGAAAACTTTAACCAATACTTTACTCGCGATGACAAAGATCGTTCTGAAAAGGATTTGGAGTCATTAAAACGTTATAAAATTGCTTCAAATAGTTCTTATAAGTGGCACACTGTTCAAGCACAACTGTTCCCTCAAGATGTCTATGAGCGCTGGTTAACCAAAGTCTCTGCATCTTCTGCAACTCAAGATTTTAGAAACTCACCAAATACATTTGGTTGGATTGTTGAAATTGACCCATTTGATGGTCGTCAGCGCCCAGTAAAACGTACAGCTCTTGGACGTTTCGCTCATGAAGATTGCCGTGTGAGTCGTGCCATTCCTGGACAACCACTAGCCTTCTATATGGGGGATGACTCTCAAGGCGAATATATCTATAAATTTGTTTCAGATGCGGTTTGGGACCCTAAAGATATCAACGGCGGTTATGCTGCTGGTGATAAATATATGAATAACGGTAAATTCTATGTTGCTAAATTTAACTTTAATGAAGCAACTCAAAAGACGTCTGGTGAGTGGATTGAACTCAATATCTCCAATCCATTAATTGCTAGTTATTCAAAATACAAATTTACAGATCAAGCTGATGTATTGGTAAATGCCCGTTTAGCAGGTGATGCAGTTGGTGCAACCAAAATGGATCGTCCAGAATGGGTTGCAGTAAACCCAGAGAATGGTGAGGTTTATGTCACCTTAACCAATAACTCATTACGTGGAAGTGAGCATACAATTGATGCTGCTAACCCTCGTAACTATGCTGATAATGATAAAGGTGGTACTCCTCGCGGGAATATCAACGGACATATTATTCGTTTCCGTGAAACTGGTGATACTGTTACAGCAAAAACATTTGTATGGGATATCTTCTTATTTGGCGCAGAAGAAGATTCACTTCCAGGTGTAAACCTATCTGGACTCACATCAGCAAATGATTTCTCAAGTCCAGATGGCCTATGGTTTGATCCACGTGGTGTCTTGTGGATACAAACTGATGATGGCGCTTATACAGATGAAACGAATTGCATGATGCTCGCTGCACTTCCAGGTCAAGTAAGTGATGGTAAAGTGACTTCTGCAAATGCTGGTTCAAATAATGCCACTCAACTTACTCCTGCTGGCGCACAGCTTGATGATTCAAAGTTACGTCGTTTTTTAACAGGTCCTTCAGGCTGTGAAATTACAGGTGTAACGATGACACCAGACTATAAAGCTATTTTTGTGAATGTTCAGCATCCTGGTGGTACTTGGCCTGCAAATCACAGCAATAGTATCAGCGGTGGTAAAGGTACACGTCCTCGCTCTGCGACGGTCGTGATTACACGTAAAGATGGTGGCGAGATTGTTGGGGAAAGTCTAGAAAAGAAAGAAAACACTCCTGCTGCTTAATTCAAACATTGAAATAGAAAATGCCGACTACGATGTCGGCATTTTTTTTGAGAGATGCAAATCAATTTTGACTATGTGATTCTGATGCGTACCTTGCTGCGTTTTTTCAAGCCAAGTCCATTGATTTCTTTTCATCAATAAATAGTTTGAGCATCGTGTTCCATATATCGGGCTTTGTATAAAAGTAGAAGATAACAGCTGCTCCATTTCCACTGATATGCCCGTTTGAGGTAATAAGTCTAAATCAATTTTTCTTTCATCTTGTAAGATATCCCAAACGGCGTACTCTAAATCATACGCTTTTTGAGCATTGGGATTTAATTGCAATAATGGTAAGAACTCTTGTGTAAAGCGTTTACGCAAATGTTTGGTTTTTTCCCATGGATCACTTAATACACCATTGGAAACCACATATACACCTTTGGCAAGAACTTGTGGAGATTCACCACGATTACTCATATAAACCGCTTGATCAGAGGTTCCGATAAAAAGGTTAAATCCAGCGTAATCACATTGCTTTTTTTCTAATTCTTGGGCAAATCGGATCGGTGCTAATTCAGACTCCAGATATTGCTGAATGATATGTCCTCTTGAAGTTGGATATTCCTTCTTATCATTTGCATCACGGTAATTTGTCACAAGTGCCCAACGCCCTGCAGCAGTAATCCCCATCCATGTCCCACCAGATTGTAAATCTTGACCTGCAATAATTGGGCTATTTTCCCACTTATGAATTTGTGAAGCAGGTCGGTGATAAAACTCATCCCGATTTGAAATTAAGCATAATGGTGTTTCATCCAACACTTGCCATGCGATTGCTACAATACACATCGTTGCATCCTTAGAACTTTACACATTGAATGTACAACATTTTTTCAGTCTTTCCGTTAGAATCGACACAAAACATAATATAAAGGAAAAGCAATGCTGACCTATCCTTCTATTGACCCAGTGGCAATATCTGTGGGTCCATTACAAGTTCACTGGTATGGACTCATGTATCTACTCGCATTTTTATTTGCGTGGGGCTTGGCAACATTCCGTGCTAAGCAACGAGGATGGACACCAGACATGGTCTCTGATCTCATCTTTTACGGTGCATTAGGTGTCGTGATTGGTGGTCGAGTAGGCTATGTGTTCTTTTATGGTTTTGATCAATTCCTTGCAAATCCGATATGGTTATTCCAAGTTTGGACAGGTGGCATGAGCTTCCATGGCGGCTTCTTAGGTGTCATGTTGGCCATGTTATTGTGGTGTAAAAAATACAAAATGACTTGGTTCCAAACACTGGATTTTATTGCCCCATGTGTTCCAACAGGTCTGATGTTTGGTCGTATTGGCAACTTTATTGGCGGCGAACTTTATGGCAGACAAGTCACAGATCCAAATTTCGCATTGGGTATGATTTTCCCTACAGATCCTTTACAACTCGTACGACATCCATCCCAACTTTACCAAGCACTCTGTGAGGGTTTGATTCTTTTTATTGTTCTGTGGTGGTTTAGTTCTAAACCTCGTCCACGCATGGCTGTTTCTGCTCTATTCTTAATTGGATATGGTATCGCTCGCTTCACAGTTGAATTCTTCCGTGAGCCAGATAATGGTCAATTATTTATCGGATGGATGAGCAAAGGACAATTCCTTACAGTTCCAATGATTCTCATCGGCCTATGGATGCTTTGGTATGCCTACCAAAAGAAAGTATATGACTGGGGTCCTCTACAAAATAATGGCAAATAAGTAAATCATGCCCTCAAAGGTGAACATCTTGTTCACCTTTTTTTGTGCTAGAGTTTTGACTTATTTACTTTGATTCAGATTACTATGCTCGAGTTTTGGTTTGATCCTAAAGTTTCAATACAGCACAAAGCTTTATTTTTTATTTTGATCGCGAGTGCTACCGCTACGTTATATTGGATGCAACCGCTTAACTTTGATGCCATCTTAATGTTTGTGGGCACAGGTATCGTTTTTCTTATTTGCCGTTACTGTAAAATTCATTTCGCTTCACACCATCCAACAGGGTTGATGTACCGATTATTTACTTGGATTCCTATCGCTCTGCTACTTGCCTTGATTTTCATGCATGCAAAAGATGGAGAAATTCTTTTACCTGGCGCTCAAGGATTAGGATTTATGGCTTTATCTATTTGCTTATTTTCCCCACTGTCTCTACTTCATCAACATCAGCATTAAGACTTCATTATGTTAAATTTCTGGTATTCGGAACGATGCACACGCAGGCTTAAATTGATCATTTGTATATCAACGTGTGTAGTGATTCTGTTGACAGCTGAAATTAAAAAACTTGATTTTCTATCGACACTAATGAGCTTATGTTTAGGCTTAAGTCTACACATTATTCATCATGTTTTGATCCAATCTAAGCGTCTAAAGCATCAGCTGAAAGCATATTATGCTTTTAGTCCTTTCATCTTGATTGTATTTTTTATCTTCATGCTTTCAGCGCTGAACTTTCAAAATAGCAGAGAGTTTTTTGCACTTTTTGTACAACTCATGGGTTATAGCGCAGTGGGATTATTCGTAGTGAGTTTATATGCATCTCGTACACCCCGCTGAATTTCAAAACTACTAAGCAAATGAAAATAAATATAAATTAATCGCACTCACTTAACGCTTTGCTACAGAACAGTATTATTTCTACTCCAAAACTGTGCCTATACTCAAAGGATGTATCTAATTTAGATTAAATGGAGTACATCATAATGAGTCAAAATTTAACGACCGTATCTAACTTCCAACTTGAACGCTATTTAGGTACTTGGTATGAGATTGCACGCTTACCAATGAAGCATCAACCTGAAGACAGTACGGATATTTCGGCAGTCTATACCTTAAACAGCGATGGAACTGTACGTGTTCAAAATCGTTGTCTTGATGGCAACAAAGAACTGGATGAGTCTATTGGCGAAGCCACAGTCGTAGATGCTGCACATGGCAAATTAGAAGTCAGCTTTTTGCCTGAAGGATTTCGTTGGATTCCATTCACTAAAGGTGACTATTGGGTACTTAAGATCGATGAAAATTATCAAACTGCTTTAGTCGGTGAACCTAATCAAAAATATCTTTGGATTCTGCACCGTGAACCTGTGTTAAATGAATCTATCAAACAAGCGTATCTTGCATATGCTCAATCCATTGGTTATGACCTAAGCGATTTAATTCATACTGTACATACAGGACACAAAACTACTTAAGCCCTAAAATTTTGAGTTAAATGAGAGCACCCTAAAGGGTGCTTTCTTATTTCTTTAATTACTCGCTTTCAAAGATTCTATTCCGTAAGGAAGATATTAAAAAGCATGCTGCTTTAGTATAAACTGATGCCAATGAAATTTTTGGCATTGGTTTATTCTTCAAATGCCACATTCAAATCGATCAGGAAATTTATGAAAGCGTATTTAGACCTACTACAACATATCCTCGACAATGGCGGTGATAAAGGTGACCGTACTGGTACAGGTACTCGTTCTGTATTTGGTCATCAAATGCGCTTTGATCTTTCTAAAGGTTTTCCTCTACTGACCACAAAGAAAGTTCACTTCCGTTCAATCGTGGTTGAATTACTTTGGTTCCTTAAAGGTGATACCAATGTTAAATATCTCCAAGATCATAAAGTTACAATTTGGGATGAATGGTCGACAGCTGAGCAGACTGCTCGTTTTGGACGTCCTGAAGGAGAGCTAGGTCCAGTATATGGACACCAATGGCGTAACTTTGGTGCAACTAAAAAAGACGATGGTTTATACGAGCAAGATGGTTTCGATCAAATCAAATGGTTAATTAATGAAATTAAAACCAATCCAAACTCCCGTCGTTTAATCGTATCAGGTTGGAACCCAAAAGAAGCTGGACAAGTGGCACTCCCTCCTTGTCACACGCTTTTCCAGTTTTTTGTTCAGGATGGAAAATTATCATGTCAGCTTTATCAACGTAGTGCTGATGTTTTTCTTGGCGTTCCATTTAATATTGCAAGTTATGCACTTCTCACCCATATGATTGCGCAAGTCTGTGATCTAGAAGTCGGTGATTTTGTTTGGACAGGTGGTGATACTCATCTTTACGCCAATCATTTCGAGCAAGCACAACTTCAATTAACACGTGAACCACTTCCATTGTGCCAACTCAAACTGAATCCCGAAATTAAAGATATTTTTGATTTCAAATTTGAAGATATTGAAATCGTAAATTACGAATCGCATCCTGCAATTAAAGCACCTGTTGCGGTTTGATTTTAACTAATGTCTTTTGGGATCACAGTTGATACTAATCGTGATCCAACTTTACATTTCCCTCTTTAACTCATATTCGCTGGAAGAATAATCATGGCATTTCAAGGTTTAGAAGTCGTACACGTCGTTGCAATGGATCAGCAACGTTGTATTGGCAAAGGAAATGATTTGCCATGGCATATTTCAGCTGATCTCAAACATTTTAAAGAAATTACTCAAGGTGGTGTTGTGGTCATGGGACGTAAAACACTTGAGTCTATGGGTAGAACACTTCCTAAACGTGTAAATTGGGTCATTACACGAGATACGTCATGGCAGTTTGAAGGAACAAAAATCGCGCATACAATCGAGAGTGCACTTGAGCAGGCAGTCCATGATGTAAAAGCTTCAGAAAAGCCTGGATCTATTTTTATCATAGGTGGTGGAGAAATTTTTAGCCAAACGATCTCTATTGCGGATCGCTTAGAACTCACGCATGTTGAATTAGACGTTCAAGGTGATGCTCATTATCCTGAGATTCCACCTGAATTTAAAAAAGTGGCATCAGAGCAACACATTGATGACAAAACAAATATTGCATTTGAGTTCGCAACCTACCAAAAATAAAGCTTTCTTACATATAGCCAATAACAATGCATAACATCGGTAAAAGAGAGTTTATTCTTGCGCTTGCAAAGGGAGCTTTTCACTCCCTATTTAGTTTATTTGTCATCTTCTCTTCAATTTGGTTATGTATGGCCTTATGGGTTCAAGAGCCATTTGGCTGGTTAGTCAGTCGTATTATCATTGGCTTTTGGGTCGCTTTTGCCTTAAGTGTTTTAGGCATATATGCAACACAACATTTTTTCAGCCGTAGTAAAGATGTTGTCTTATACATTGTCTTTTTTGCGTTCAGTTTAGTTTGGTATTTTAGTATCCCTGCCAAACAAGACCGTGAGTGGAATCCTGAAGTCGCAAGAATTCTCAATTATGAACGTCAAGGTGATTGGGTCACTTTACACAATGTGCGTAATTTTGCATGGAATGAAGACGGAACCTATCAAGAACGCTGGGAAACACGTCAAATTGATTTGAATCAAATCAGTGGCATTAACATCATTACTTCATATTGGATGGGCCCACAAATCGCCCACACTTTAGTCAGCTTTGATTTCAAAAACTCTAAACCACTGACCTTTTCGATTGAAATTCGCAAAGAAAAAGATGAAGAGTTTTCTGCTATTGGTGGTTTTTTTAGAAAGTACGAAGTCAGTTTAGTTGCTGCTGACGAGAAAGACATTATTTATACACGTAGCAATGTACGTAATGAGCAGGTCTATTTTTTCCCAATCAACATGGAAGCTGCTGAAATGAAAGCTTTATTTGAGGAATATTTAGAGCAAGCAGATCAACTTAGTCAAGAACCAAAATGGTATAACACCTTGACCAGTAACTGCACCACTTTGGTTTTTGATATGGTTCAAGCGATTTCCAAACATGAACTGCCAGTGGACTACCGATTATTAGCCTCAGGTTATTTACCTAATTATCTGTATGACTTAGGGGCATTACAACATCATTGGGATATCAAAACATGGTACAACAAGGCACATGTCAACCCAAGAACAGACCAATTTAATCAATTTAAATATCAAAGTAGTGAAAATTATTCAAAATTGATTCGTCTGGGTCTCCCTCAGAGTCAGCCAGAGCTTGCACCTTAGCGTATCAGTTGATATACATAAAATTGACTTGAATTTAATTTACATTAGAAAGAAATAACACAGGGGCATTTCATATGTTAAAACAACTTTTAGCCGTATCCGTTATAGGCTCAGCATTACTTTTTACAGCATGTACCACAACACCATCTGCTGAAAAGCAACAACAAGCACTTAATCAATTGCAAAATAAAACTTGGATTTTGACACATATTGGCGCAACAGAATTTAAGACCGACCCTACTGCACACAATGTTCCAAGTATTCAATTTGATGCAGCATCTAGTCGTTTGAGTGGTGCAGATGGTTGTAACCGTTTTATGGGTGCATATAGCATTAAAGCTGACAAAATTAGCTTGAGTGAAGTTGCAACTACACAAATGATGTGTGTGAATACTCAAGAACTTGCAAATCGCTATAATGCTGCCTTGGCAAAAGTCGCGGCATTCCAAGTCTATGAAAAAACGCTTCGCCTACTCGATGAGAATGGTAATCCAGTATTGCAGTATGAGTCTGCAATACAACCGCGTTAACAGTTAAGCAACCATTTCACTGGTTGCTTTTTTCATTCTACACCCCATTATTTCAGTCATTGCAACTCAATAAGGTGAATCCCATGCAACAAGCTTTGCTCGGTGGCGGATGCTTCTGGTGTGTTGAAGCAGTTTTCCTTCAACTCAAAGGTGTCACTAAAGTCGTGAGTGGTTATGCGGGTGGGTATACGGCCAATCCAAGCTATGAGGACATTTGCAAAGGAGACACCCATCACGCAGAAGTGGTTTTAGTGGATTTTGATGAAAGTCAAATTAGCTTTGCTCAATTGCTTGATGTATTTTTTGCAACACATGATCCAACCACACTCAATCGCCAAGGTAATGATATAGGTACGCAATATCGCTCTGTCATTTATTATTTTGATGAAGAACAGCGCCAGATTGCAGAGAAAGCGATTCAACAGTTAAAAGCAGAAGGTTTAGATATTGTTACAGAACTAAGCTCAGTACCGACCTTCTACCCTGCTGAAGAATATCATCAAAATTTCTTTGCTCGTAACCCGACTCAAGGCTACTGCAATTTTAGTATCCCACCAAAACTTTTAAAGCTGCGCTCTAAATTTGAAGGTTTACTCAAAGACTAATACAGGTTTAAAAAAAGCGACCTTATGGTCGCTTTTCTCATGTTAATCAGTTAATTATCTGTGGCAAAGGCAATGTCAGCAAGCCCGGCTTCGCTTGCACGTGACATCACTTGAGCAACAGTATCGTAACGTGATTCTTTATCTGCTTTAAGAATAATTGTCGGTTGTTGTGCTGAACCACCGGCATCGTTAAATCTTTTTTGCAATTGATCTAAGCTGATAATTTCTGAATCCCATGCAATCTCACCCTGTGAGTTAATGCTTACTTGAATCGATTCAGGTGGTGGATCAATGATATCCGCTGTCGTTTTTGGTAAAGTTAATGGAATTGATGGGTTAGCAACGGTCGCTGTCACCAAGAAGATGATCATCAAAACCAACATAATGTCAATTAACGGGATGAGGTTCATCTCCGTCATGCCTGTATCGTTGTCTTCACCCAATTGAAAAGCCATTAAGCTTGACCTCCAACGTAACTTTCTTGAGTCGCTTTCACTTCAACTTTTTGCGCAGAAGAATCTTGTTGCAGCATCGTGTCGATTAAAAGACTGTGAGCATGATCTTGTAGTTCATTACTTAATGTACGATTAAAGCGAATACAAATGTTGTATGCGATCACTGCTGGAATAGCTACTGCTAGACCAATACCAGTCATAATCAGGGCTTCACCCACAGGGGTTGCAACTTGTGCAAGTCCTGCTTGACCGCTTTTACCTACTGCAACCAATGCATGGAAGATTCCCCATACTGTACCAAATAGCCCTACAAATGGTGCAAGTGAGGCAATTGTTCCGAGTACAGCAACACCTTTTTCAGCAGATGCTTTTTCCAAAGCAATCTGACGCAATAAAGCTTGCTCAGCAACAGCTTTACGTTGTTCAAATCCCAAAGGAGCGAGTTTTGCTTTCAATCCTGCTAATGCTTTAGAGAGTTGAGCATAAGCAACTTCTTTCAGTTGACGTGTTCCCATCACACGTAAAACGACAATTGTCCATGTCGCAATAGACATTGCGAGTAAAACGAAATAAAGCGTCTTACTGACTGCATCAGCATGTTGCCAATAAACTGAAAAGTTCATACTCGAACTCCTAATAAAAGTTAGCCGTTAGAATTCAACTTAAGTTCAAATGGTTGTTCCGCTCTAAACGGATAAGCCACGCCATTTTCCTTATAAGGTCTGAATTTTGCATTACGCACCGAGCGTAAAATCTTTTGATCAAGCGAATCAATTCCACTTGATTTTGTGATTCTGGCATTCACTACATTACCGTTAGTGTCCGCTTCAATCGATACTACAACAGTACGATCAGAACCTTGTAAATCTCGGTTGGTATATGATGGCTTCGGTGTACGAGACCATGATATTTGCCCAATACTTAAATTCTTTGGTGTATTACGTGCTTGCTGCTCACGACGTTCTTGTTCGCGTCTTTCATTTTCCAAGCGCTCACGTTCTTGTTGCTCACGTAGCTGTTGGTCACGCAATGCTTGCTCACGTCGCTGCTGTTCAAGCAACTCACGATTTTTACGTTCTTGCTCTAAACGCTGTTGTTCCTGCTTTTGCTTTTCTAATTTATCTTCTTGAACAATTGCTTTTTGTTCGACAGGTTTAGGCTTTTCAGCAATGACTTTGGGTTTAACCACAGGAGGTGGTTCAACGACTTTAGGTTCTGGTTTTGGTTGAACTTGAGGTTTCACAGGTTCAACAGGAGGTGGCGGCGGTGGCGCATCCTCTTTTATCTGAACAAAACGAACCTTAATTGGATCCTTATCAATAGGTTTTAATTCAGGTGTTTTCATCTGACTCACGGCAAATAAAACACCAATATGCCCGATCACCACTGCAATGAGCGAAGTAAGCACTTTCTTTTTCATTGAGATTGGATTTTGCATCATAGGAATGGGAGATGGGCTCATTAAAATTTATGATCTGATATACATTGACGCTGTCTTCATAAGGAAGATTTCAATCAAACTTATCGGTTAGTACAATTAAAGTACGCCAATAATAAATGAGAAGTGTTTTCATTTGCAACTATTAATTCTGCAGTTTTGATGAGTTTTTTTGATCATCAATAAAAAAGGCATGCTCATGCATGCCTTAATAAATCAGTGATATTTAATTAAAAATCACTGGAATACCACAGTTTTATTACCATCAACAATGATACGGTCTTCTAAATGCCACTTAACAGCACGCGCCAAGACATTACGTTCAACGTCTTGACCTAATTCACGTAATTGATCAACTGTAAAATCATGGCTGACACGCTCAACATCTTGTTCAATAATCGGACCTTGATCCAAATCAGCTGTCACATAATGCGCTGTTGCACCAATCAGTTTTACGCCTTTTTCATACGCTTGCTTATAAGGGTTAGCACCCACAAAAGCTGGAAGGAAAGAATGATGAATGTTGATCACTTTCATTTCCCACTTAGAGACGAACTCTTCATCAAGAATCTGCATATAACGTGCGAGTACAAGCAAATCATTACCTTGCATTAACTCATCAATTTTTGCATATGCTTCGCGCTTGTTCTCTTTATTGACAGGCACAACTTCAAAAGGAATACCGAAGTTTTCCACAGACTCACGTAGATCTTCATGATTCGACACAACCTTAGTGATTTCACAAGGTAATCCACCACGTGCATGACGCCATAAAAGTTCAAGCAAGGCATGATCGACTTTCGATACCAAAATACCGACTTTCTTTACATCTGACACTAAAGCTAGACGCCAATGCATGTTGTAACGTTCAGCTACGTTTGTGGCGAAAGTTTGTAGAATATTTTCCTTACGGCTTTGCAAATTGTCGAGTTCAAACTCAACACGCATGAAATAACGCCCGCCCTGAGCTTCTGTTGCATATTGATCAAGCGCAGTGATGTTTGCCCCTTGATGATACAAAAAGCTCGATACAGCCTGCACGATTCCTGGTTTATCTTCGCAAGTAATCAGTAAACGTGCTGTGTTAGCAGTTGTCATATTCATGATGATTTATATCACTTAACAGTTAAATTGAAAAACAGCCGCGTATTCTAACTCTTTTTTTAATGCTTTCAAATTATCTTTGCTGAAATCAATCTTCTCGATCAGCAGAAAGACTAGCAAATAATTCAGATGTTCCCAACGTTTCAAGCAAGCGCTCATAAGTCTGACGACTTTCACCACGTAAATAAGGACCTTCAAGAAACACCATTTGACGCAGTGCCTGCCAAACCCACTTTTCATCTAGATGGTTGGAATCTTTTAAATGACCAGACATATAGAGAAAGTTCGTCCAATTGGTTAGGACAATCCATAGGTTAATGATCAACGCTTCAATTTCAGACTCTGTCATTTGCATGAGACCTGCATTGACGAAGGCTCGGTAAATCTTTTGACCTTGTTGCATCACTTTACCTGCGAAACGCGGGTAAATTTTTCTAAAGTCATCATTATTTTCGGTTAAATGATATACATCACGATGCAGAAAACGATAGGCCCATAACTGACTACTGAGTACTTGAAAGTATCGGATTTTATCATTGGCATTTACATCACGGTCTTCTGGCAATGCTAGCAGCTCTAAAGTTGCATGCTGATATTGCTCCATCAACTCTTTAATGATCTCTTGCTTGTTACGAAAGTGATAATAGAGATTACCAGGGCTAATACCTAACTCTGCTGCGATATGGTTAGTTGTGACAGATCGCTCTCCACGTTCGTTAAAGAGTTGCAAACTAATTTGCAAGATTCGGTCTTTGGTTTTTAACGTTTTGGAATGCGACATCCTAATACCATCTATAACAAGAATAATGACGTTTAGCCCAAGCTAACATAAAAGTGACTTGACTTTTAGAGTATTTACTCTAAAAATAAAAATCACATCAACCCTTACATTAGTGGTACTGGTCATGAACAGTCAAACAAAAACAAATTTAATGACGACTGAAGCATCGGAAGTTCAGCATTTACATGATCTTCTAGCGCTTCAGAAAGCAGCCTATCGACGTTATCCGAACCCGACAGCAAAACAGCGTATTGAACGTTTGGCTCGTCTTAAAGCAGTTTTGATTAAATATCAGGACCAAATTGCAGAAGCAATTAGCCAAGATTATGGTAATCGTTCGGTTTCTGAAACGAAAATTGGTGAACTACTCACTTCACTCGAACAAATCAAATATTACAGCAAACATTTAACAGAGTGGATGAAGCCTTCTAAACGCCATATCGGTATTTTACATCAACCTGCAAAAGGTTGGGTTCAGTATCAACCTTTAGGTGTTGTCGGTATCATTTCCCCTTGGAACTACCCTTTATTATTGGCGATTAGCCCATTAGTATGTGCATTGGCAGCGGGCAACCACGCCATGATTAAAGTTTCAAGCACCTCTCGTAACTTTGGCTATGTATTACAAAATGCTTTATCTGAAGCGTTCCCACAAGAGTTAGTTGCCGTTGTTACAGGTGGTGGCGTAATCTCTGACACATTCAGTCATCTTGCATTTGATAAATTAGTCTTCACAGGCTCTACCAATGTTGGTAAGACTGTGATGAAAGCAGCATCTGAAAACTTAGTTCCAGTTATTCTAGAACTTGGTGGTAAATCACCAGTTATCGTGCACCCTTCAATTGACTTAAAGGATGTCGCGGAGCGTGTTGCATTCGGTAAATTGTGGAATGCGGGTCAAACTTGTGTCGCACCAGATTATATTTTCCTACCACGTGGTAAAACTTCAGAGTTTATTCACCAGTTTGAAACCGTTGCGAAAACGATGTATCCAACATTACGTGACAACCAAGATTACACCTCTATAGTGAGCGATAAGCAAAATAAACGCTTACAAGGTTACTTAGAAGATGCGATTCAAAATGGTGCTCAAGTCACTGAAATTAACCCATTAAAAGAAGAGCTTGCTTCTGTACGTAAAATAGCGCCAACCCTTCTGACCAATATCAGCCCTGATATGGAAATTATGAAGAACGAAATCTTTGGTCCAATTTTACCAATCTTAGAATATGATCAAATAGACGAAGTTATCGAGTTTATTAATGACCGACCACGTCCACTTGCATTATACTATTTCGACTTTAACGATGCTCGAGCAGAATACGTTTCGCAACGTACTCACTCTGGACACTTTGGTCAAAACGCTGTTGTTACTCATGTTGCACAAGATGATCTACCTTTCGGTGGCGTTGGTGCATCTGGTATGGGCAGATACCATGGTCCCGAAGGCTTCTTCAGTTTATCAAATGAACGCTCAGTCATGTCTATTCCAAAGCTATTCAGCTTGAAATACGTACTGCCTCCGTTTAATAGACCGATCCCTAGTCTTATCCGTAAAGCCTTTCTTCGTTAAATGATCAAGGCATGATCTATCACAACAGGTCATGCCCTGTTTTTATCAATTTCGCTTGTCTTTTAAGCGTATTTTTGATATAAAACGCCCCTTGAATGAATTCAATCCGTTTTATTTTGACTGGCCATACAGGTTTGCTGTTGGCTAAATCAATGGAGTTACACCATGTCTAAGGTTTGCCAAGTTACCGGCAAGCGTCCAGTCGTTGGTAACAACGTCTCACACGCCAACAACAAAACTAAGCGCCGGTTCGAGCCGAACCTGCACCACCACCGTTTTTGGTTAGAAAGCGAAAAACGTTTCGTACGTCTTCGTCTAACTACTAAAGGTATGCGTATTATCGACAAATTGGGCATCGAAAAGGTTGTTGCTGACCTACGTGCTCAAGGTCAAAAGATCTAAGGAGCAACGAAAATGCGTGATAAGATTCGCCTAGTTTCTTCTGCTGGTACAGGTTATTTCTATACCACTACTAAGAACAAACGTACTATGCCGGAAAAAATGGAAATCAAAAAATTTGATCCAAAAATCCGTCAACACGTAATCTTCAAAGAAGCTAAAATCAAATAATTTTAGTTCTTTAAAAAAATACGACCCATTGGGTCGTTTTTTTTGCCTTTTTTTTCTTCAGGTTGTTAAAATTTAATCTCAGTTTGGCATTTTTTATGCTTATACAGCTCAAAAGCCAATTCATAATTTATAAATATTTAAGGGGTGATTAGTGCCACATGATGTAGATTTAATTATATTGCTTGCGGTTGGTTTTGGCTTAGCCCTTATTTTTGGCTTTATCGCCGCACGTTTACGTCTACCCCCTCTCGTTGGCTATCTCATTGCCGGCATTATTATTAGCCCTAAAACCCCCGGTATCGTCGCCGATATCACACTAGCCAATCAACTCGCAGAACTCGGCGTCATGTTTTTGATGTTCGGTGTCGGGATGCACTTTTCACTGAAAGATTTAATGCAAGTTCGGCGTATTGCTGTCCCTGGTGCAATTTTACAAATCACAGTGGCTACCATCCTCGGGATTGGCGTCTCTATGGTATGGGGATGGAGTTTTGGGTCAGCATTGGTGTTTGGCTTAAGCTTATCTTGTGCGAGTACTGTGGTACTCCTGAAAGCTTTGGGTGACCGAGGCTTATTGGATTCAGTCAATGGAAAAATTGCTGTGGGATGGCTACTCGTCGAAGACCTAGTTATGGTGCTCGCTTTAGTTTTATTACCCGCTACAGCCGTACTCCTCGGCGGAACAGCACTCGAAGGCGCCAATCCAGATCAAAATGTCTTTGTGACTTTAGGAATAACCTTACTTAAAGTTGCGGGCTTTATCGCCTTTATGCTGATTATAGGTAAGCGCCTCATCCCTAAAATTATTCAGTTTGTCGTACGCTTAGGTTCTCGCGAGCTATTTACATTGACTGTGGTTGCAGCAGCCGTATCCATTGCCTATGGTTCGTATGCAGTTTTTGGCGTTTCAATGGCATTAGGTGCATTCTTTGCTGGGATGGTGGTTAAAGAGTCTGACTTCAGTCATCGTGCTGAAGAAGAAACGTTACCACTGCGTGAGATATTCTCCATCCTATTCTTCGTCTCTGTCGGAATGTTGTTTGACCCAACAATTATCGTTGAAGAACCACTTCATATTCTGGCTGTGATTGGCATTATTATGATCGGAAAAACATTGGCAGCAATGGCGCTGGTTTTGTTCTTCCGCTATCCATTAAATACCGCACTTACAGTAGGTGCCTCACTCGCTCAAATCGGTGAGTTCTCCTTTATCTTGGCAACACTCGGTCTATCTATAGGATTATTAACCCCTGAAGCTCAAAACTTGATTTTAGCCGGGGCATTATTTTCTATTTCGCTCAATTCTGTTTTATTTTCAGCCATTGAACCCGTACAGAAATGGATTCGTGAGCGCTCGCATTTGGCTCGTTTGCTTGAGCGTAGTGGTGATCCATTGGCGATGTTACCTGACGAGGTCTCACAGGACTACCTGCGCGATCAAGTGGTCATGGTCGGTCATGGAGAAGTTGGACGTCGCTTAACAAAAACACTGATGGAAAATAACATCAAAGTGGTGATTGCTGAAGAAAATCGAGAAATTGTTGAAAAACTACGTGCAAAAGATATTGCTGCAGTATCAGGTTCAGCAACAGAACCGGGCGTATTAATTCAAGCGCATATACAACATGCGAGGCTTTTAATTATCTCGCCGATGGATATTTTAGATATTCATAAGATTGTAGATACTGCCAAACTTCTGAATCCACAGATTCAAGTTTTGATCTGTGCGGAAAGTAAAGAAGAAGCTGAAGCAATACGTGCAGATGAAATTGGTGAAGTGTATTACGCGAAGGAAGAAATGGCGAAGAACATGAGTAATCATATTCTAAATCAAATTGAAATCGCACATCATCATGCACCATCTCACTAAGTAAAATAAAAACCGCGCTATTTGCGCGGTTTTTTTTTAGCTATAAAACTGTGGTTTTTCATCTACGACTTCCGCATGCCATTCATTCGATTGTTTTTCGAGAAGTGCAAATAACGCAGCCTGAATCATGTGTTGGGCAATCAAAGGCATATGATCACCTAATAAAGCTTTCACTTCATCATTAAATTGAATTTTCACAAGTGGCTCATCTTCAGATGCAGCGTGACGAAGCGCTAACTCGCCATTCTCAAGTTGCACCAATTCTAAAATTGCTTCTTGTGTTCCGAATAATTCTTTCAATTGCTCTATAGACATATACCCTCCATGATTCACATGGTGGCAAAATGCTGAATGCACTTTGCATTGCTTAGACTATTTTATATAAGTTCTAAAATTTATATTTCAAGTCTAATCGTTTAAAACTGTCATGATTACAATTAAAACTCAACCATTTCGTTACGAAAACCGTCAATAAGATGGGTTAAGTCACGATGCCACTCTCGAAGAATTTGAGTGTCTGGCAACCACGCTTGAGGTGTCTGCGTGACTTTAATAATAAGATTTGAAGAAGTCTCATCCTCAGGTTCTGGTGCACTTGGTTCAGGTGCATACTGGCACATACGATAAGCGCGCTTTAGTTCTGCAATAAAACCATCCTTTGCAAGATGCTGTAACACAGTGATTTCTGGAGAAACTTGCCCTTTAGCGGCCATATGCTCTTCAATAGATTTTAATGTAGGTGAAAAATCATTTAAACGGTAATAACGCACCAACTCTTGCAAAAATGCCAAGACCGCTCCATGCAAATGAAAGACTGCCGCTTCACGATGGGCTTGAGCTTGTTGAATATGATCTGTCTGTTCGGCTTGCTGACATGATAGACGGGCAAAATAGAGTTTTTGATTAGTGCGATCTGCATGAAAACGAGCAACACGAGACATGAAAACTTCCTAGCAACATTTATGTCATACAACTTAAATGTTGGCGCCATATCACGCAATGCTTTTAAGAAAAAAATACAGATTAATTTTAGATCAACAAGATTGATTGAAAGCTTGATGATTAATGCATACTGCTTAAATAAAAAAGCCAGCCAAATGCATGGCTGACCCTTTCGAATGAATCTAAGGTTATATTAGCGAACAATACCCTTAAAAATTCCTAATGGATTATAAGTCCCATCGCCTTTTTCATTGTCATAATGAAATTTGACCTGATCTTGATCACCACCTAACAATGTTCCAGCCTTGTAAAGACCCTCTGAAATCGCAAGAAAGCCAACATCAATTGCTTGATGAACTGTACCAACACCAGGAATTAGGCTCAATGGCTTCCAAATTGGAGCTTGAACATTCAATGTGCTCGAAAATAAGTTTGATGCGTTTTGAAGCGTGTCACCGATTAACGTACCTGCACCTGATACGATTTCTGTTTCTAGATGATTTAATTCTTGAATAGACATTTTTATAACCTTTTGGGGTTTTATAATGGAGCTTTTATACTACACACTTCACTCAAACTTATTCAATCTATTATTAAGATATACTTCACAATAATTTGTATATAAATATGATTTTAAGTGTATTTTTTTAATAAAAATATTAATATATAACAGAAATACATTTCAAAAATATGTCAATTCTTCAAAGTACAAAAGTCTGTCAAAAAAGCTAAAAAAGATTCATATTTATTAGTGAAATTAAATAAAATATCAAATAAAAAGGAGCAATAACTGCTCCTACTTTATTTAGACATCAAGTTATGCTTCTGGCTTTTCGTCTGCAGCTTTTACTCGAATACCTGCACCTTTAACTTTACGGGTGTTCAGCCCCTTAATTGCTTTCACAGCTTCACGGCCATGTGGCATTTCAACAAAGGCAAATCCTTTCGATTTGCCTGTTGCAGCATCTAACACCAATGTACATGAGTCTACTGTTCCAAACTGCTGAAATAACTCCAGAATCTCAGCTTCAGTAATGCTGCGCTCTAAGTTACGAACTAAAATTTTCATGAAAAAACCTTAAGAGGATAGGCAAAAAAACCAAAAAGTACGCGCCTACTCTACTTTTTGTATGAAACAATCTAGATAGTTTAATCGAGATCAATCCCAAAATCTAAATTAATCGACTGTCGCTCAATCAAAGCACTCTTAACCGTTTGCTTTCTGGTTTTATAATGTGTTTCACTTGTACACAAATGTCTTGAAAGATCATTGAGAAAATAGCTTTCAACTTTTCGTCCTTGCTCATCGACTTGTTCCCTTGCCCACGTCACCAAATTTTGCTTGGTTAAAATCAATTCATTTTGTGCACGGGTAAGTGCTACATAAAGCACACGGCGTTCTTCTTCAACTTCATCAAAATCCCCTTGAGCTCTTGCATGTGGATACTGACCAGGTGTCACATTCGCCACGTAACAAACTTTTTGTTCAGTTCCTTTAGCAGAATGTATCGTGATCAAAGTAACAACATCAGTATCTGACTGGCGTTCGATTTCACTGATTGAAACTGGATCAAGCACGTAGGCTTCTAAAAACTCACTTAACTGAGTATGTTTTGAAGCTAACTGTTTCACCAACTCAAAGTCTCCTTGACGACGCCCCCAATCCTTTTTGTAATTTTCACTCAACTGAATTTCTATTGCCTGAATTGCCAAGCTTACGCAAGCTTGAACTTCAGTCTTTAACACATTCAACTGCTTCATAATGAGTAGAGCCTCAGCAGGAATACGTCCAAATTTTTCTAGTTTTTCCGCAATGACGTCATCTTGAGGGTCCTGTAACAACTGTTGCGCTAAACGGCTTGCGCCAACATCACCGACCCCATCCCAAAGCGTCAAAAACCGCATCCACGCAATATCGTCTGAAGGATTGGCAATGACCCGTAGTAAACTCAGTAAATCCTTAACATGCGCAGTTTCAAGAAGTTTCATACCACCAATAAACCGATATGGGACATTGGCTGCAATGAAAGCTGCTTCAATATGACGAGCTGCAAAGCTTGAACGTACCAGAACCATATGATCGCGCCAAGGACTTCCCTCAAGCAAATGTCGCTCTTTAATATCTATGGCAATCCATTTTGCTTCATCAAACTCATTCGGGAAAATATGAATTTTAGGCTTTATGCCTGTACCTCGATACGCATTTAAGCGCTTGTCATATTTAATCTCACTTTGATCAAGCAACCAATTTGATAAATCTAAAATTTCTTGAGTAGATCGGTAGTTTTTTTCTAATTTAAAGATCTGTGCTGCTGGCACACGCTCTTTAAAATGATGAATGTTTTCGAAATCTGCGCCACGAAAACCATAAATCGATTGAGCATCATCCCCGACACAAAACAAACTTACTCGATCCTTTAAAGGCTCTAATAGCGCCCATTGCAATGGATTGGTGTCTTGCATTTCATCCACAAGCATATGTCTGCAAATCGAGGCCACATAATCGACTAGACCCTCAGACTGTGCTAAAGCTGATGCCACGATCGCAAGAATATCGTCATAATCAAGAAAGCTACGTGCCTGCTTTCGAGTTTCATATTCTTTCATGATTTCTGCAATCAGGTCTTTCATTGCTAAGAATTCAGGCATTTGCTTTTCTATGGCAACACTTAGCTTTTGACGCGTATTTCTAGCATATGAATACAGATCACATAATTCAGCAGGCTTCGGGAGCTGATTGGGATTCTTCTTATCATCTTTACCACGTATCAAACGAAACATCATGAGTTGATCATCACGATCAATAATTGAGAATTGCGCTAAGCCGAAAGCTTTTGGTATACGTCGCAGTAAGTACATACAAAAAGTATGGAATGTGGATGCTCGTAATCCTTTTGCTTGTTCACCGAGTGCCAATTCGACACGCGCCACGATTTCACTGGCAGCACGACGCGTAAACGTCAAAATTTGAATTTGATTGGCGGGTATACCTTGATCAATGAGATAAGCAGCACGTGCCACAATCGTTTTGGTTTTACCACAGCCCGCACCCGCCAACACCAAACTATGTAAGGCTTCTGTGGTTGCAGCTTGTTTTTGTTGAGGATTTAATTCATCAATCAGGCTGTCTAAACTCATCGCTACTCATCAATTTTACAATAACAATAGTTTAACAGAGCTAGATTTAGAAAATACAAACACGCTTCAGTTTTAAACCTCAAAGCCCACTTACATAGAGAATTAGATATACTGCCTTACGATATTTTGTACCGTTAAATCTAAATTCTGAACTGCATTTTTCAAGGATTCTGACAAACTTTGATCCGGTGGATTAATACTATAGATGTGATGAAATCCTTGTTCGTACAATGGTTCTACCCCTTCACCAACTCTACCAGCGAATGCAAATACAGGCTTATTCTGCTGATGCGCAACTTGAGCAACACCAAATGGGGTTTTACCAAATTGAGTCTGAGCATCAATTTTACCTTCACCCGTAAATACATAATCAGCTTGCGCAATTTTTTCAGCCAATCGAGTTTCCTCAATGATTAATTCAGCACCCGATCGAATATCTGCGCCTGTAAATGCCATCAATCCAAATCCCAAACCACCTGCTGCACCAGCACCAGATCGATGACGTAAATCGACTAAAAGCTGCTGCTCTACCACCCCTGCAAAGTGCAATAAATTATGATCCAATACTTGCACCATTTCAGGTGTAGCCCCTTTTTGCGGACCAAAAATATACGATGCGCCAAGTGGACCACATAATGGATTGTTTACATCTGAAGCGATAACAATATCTGTTTTAGTCAATCTTGGGTCGAGTTGTGACACATCAATGGAATCGATTTGGTTTAAGTTTCCACCTGTTGGCTCAAATGCTTCATGATATTGATTAATAAATTTCACGCCCAAAGCATGTGCCATACCAGCACCACCATCATTGGTCACACTCCCACCCAATCCGATGATGATCTTTTTCACACCGAATTCAAGAGCTGCGACAATCAGTTGCCCTGTCCCTACAGTATTAGTGAACAAAGGATTTCTTAAATGAGGTGGTATTAAATGAATGCCATTGGCTTTCGCCATTTCAATGACTGCTGTTTGTCCCTGATCAATTAATCCAAAATGAGTCATGACACGCTCATCAGCGAATGGGCCTTGTACTTCGCACGCGATTTTTAATCCTGATTTTGCCATGACCAATGCATCAATGGTTCCTTCACCACCATCTGCCATTGGATTCAAAATACATTGTGCATCGGGTAAGACTTTATGGATGGCATTTTTCATAATCATGCATATCTGCTCAGCAGGCATACTTTCTTTGAAAGAGTCGGGAGCCAGTACAAAATTTTTCATAATTCTTTTCAAATTGTTCTTGGTAGAAACCATAACTGATTTAAGCTTGAAGATCATCAAAAATAGAATGGATCCTAAAGTGCTACGCTTGAATTTGGGCCAAAATGCTCCTGAACTATATAAAAAAGTCGTTGAGCTTGATGCTTTAGCGATGAAAAAAATTATTGAAGCCAATATTTCAGAAGGTTTTACACATTAATTAAAATTACGTGCGTCACAAATTAATCAATGTGCTTTTTGCATTCGTTTACATACTCATGATGCTTTACAAGCCAATGAAAGTATTGAACGAATTAGCTTATTGAATGCTTGGGCAGATAGTTTATATTTTAATGAACAGGAACGTGCAGCTTTGAAACTTGTTGAGTCAATTACACTTATAAGTGAAGGTCAAGTACCAAATCACATTTATGAGGAAGCAACGCAGTATTTAACAGATCTGCAAATCATTGCTATTGAGTGGCTAACAATCGTCATCAACAGTTGGAACCGAATTGCGATCAGTAGCCGTTATCGTGTACAACCCTAAATCCCCATTAAAAAAGCTCACTTAACAGTGAGCTTTTTAAGTTTATGCTTCAATCCATTTACCATCTTGGTAAATCAAAGACCATTTCGTTTGTTTACCTTCAGGCGTTTCAGAACCAATATATTGCGCTTGGTTTTTACGACTAAACTTCACTAAAGTTGGGTTTCCATCAGGGTCAGTATCTGGCGCTTGCAGAATAAACTGATACTTTGGATCTAGCTGTTCAGCAACCGTACGCAATTCCGCAACCTTAGGAGCACGAGTTTCACGTACTTTAGGGAATTTACTTGCTGCTAAGAATAAGCCTGCTGCTCCATCACGTAATACGAAAAAGTCGTCGTGTTTCGTTGAGCGCAAATGTTCCATTTTAATCGGGTCGACACGAGGAGGCGCTGGTTGACCGTTCTTCAATACTTTACGTGTATTTTCACAGCTTGTGCAGGCAAAATAAGGACCAAAACGCCCTGTCTTTAACTGCATCTCACCATCGCATTTGTCACATGGAATTGTTGGACCATCGTACCCTTTAATTTTGAACTCACCTTCTTCAAGCTCAAAACCCTCGCAATCTGGGTTGTTTCCACAAATATGAAGTTTACGACCACCATCAATAACGTAGCTATCCATTGCTGTTTCGCAAATTGGGCAACGTTTTTTCGACATTAAATCTGCGGTTTCTGCAGACTCATCATCAGATAATGCGGCCAAGGACTCTACTGGCGTTAAGTTGAGTGTACCTTTACAACGTTCTTTCGGTGGTAAGTTATAGCCAGAACAACCTAAGAATACCCCTGTGGTACCGGTACGAATCTGCATCGGACGATCACATTCTTTACAATGCACAGCATCAACTTCAACAGGCTGATTACGGCGCATGCCATTTTCACCTTGTGCAGTAGTCAGACGTTTCTTAAAATCACCATAGAAACTATCTAATAACTCTTTCCAATTACGCTCACCATCTGCGACTTTATCCAGTTGACCTTCTAGATCTGCAGTAAATGCATAATTCATTAAGTTGTTAAAACTTTCATCCAAACGATCTGTTACGATTTCACCCATCTTCTCTGCATAGAGACGACGGTTATCCAATTTCACGTAACCACGATCTTGAATCGTTGAAATAATCGCTGCATAAGTCGAAGGACGACCAATACCTTTTTTCTCAAGCTCTTTCACCAAAGATGCTTCTGTAAAACGTGCAGGCGGTTTAGTGAAATGTTGCGAAGGATCTAACTTTTGAAGTTGTAGAACTTCACCCACTTTCACAGCAGGCAGTAAAACATCATCATCCGACTTGTTCTGGCCACGTACTTTCGTAAAGCCATCAAATACCAAAGTACGACCTTTAGCTTTAAGCTCTACACCGTTTGCATCGACCAAGATTGTCGAAGACAAATATTCAGCAGGTGTCATTTGACATGCAACAAACTGACGCCAAATCAGATCATATAGACGCTGAGCATCGCGATCTACGCCCGCAAGCTGATCACCCTTCAACGCGACGTTTGATGGACGAATCGCTTCATGGGCTTCTTGCGCACCTGCTTTATTTCCAAAACGGTTTGGCTTTGCAGGGAGATATTTTTCACCATACTCAGTTTCGATATGTCCACGTACCATATTGACCGCATCATCACTCAAGAATGTAGAGTCGGTACGCATATAGGTGATATAACCTGCCTCATACAAGCGCTGTGCCATCGTCATCGTTTTCTTTACAGAGAAACCAAGTCGAGTACTTGCTGCTTGTTGTAAGGTCGATGTGATATAGGGTGCGCTTGGATTAACTTTGGTCGGTTTATCTTCACGGGCAGCAACTTTAAATTCAGCTTCTTTTAAAACATCCAATAAAGCATCAGTTTGTGCTTTGTTTTGAAGTTTTAATGTCTTACCTGACTGTTTGACTGCTTCTAAACGAATATCATCTTTTTTAGATTTGGTATCTGCAAAAACTTGCCAATATTCTTCAGGAATAAAAGCACGAATTTCTCGCTCACGCTCAACCACAAGTTTCGCAGCAACTGACTGTACACGACCCGCAGATAAACCACGTGCGATCTTCTCCCACAATAGTGGTGAAATCATAAAGCCAACAATACGATCAAGGAAACGGCGTGCTTGTTGTGCATTGACTTTATCAATATCTAAACGAGCAGGCTGTTTAAATGCTTCTTGAATGGCATTTTTAGTAATTTCGTTGAAAACCACACGTCTATAACGAGAGTCATCACCACCAATAACTTCTTTTAAATGCCAAGCAATTGCTTCTCCTTCACGGTCCAAATCGGTTGCGAGATAGACCTCGTCAACCTGCGAAGCAAGCTTTTTCAGTTCTGAAACAACATTTTCTTTACCAGGAAGCACTTCATAGTGTGCTTTCCAACCGTGCTCAGGGTCTACCCCCATACGATTGATCAGTGCCTGTTGAGCTTTTTCAGCTTTCTCTTCAGCAGTCTGTTTGGTACGTGTTACTGGTTTCTTTTCCGTACTTTTTGAAGCACCTGTTGGTAAGTCACGAACATGACCCACAGATGATTTCACAATGTAGTTTGAACCTAAGTATTTATTAATGGTCTTCGCTTTAGCAGGCGACTCGACGATCACTAAAGCACGTTTTTTTCCAGCTTCTAACGATTGAGCTGTAGCGCTTTTGGATGTGGACTTAGGAGCATTCGCCATAGTGAACCGTTATTCCTATAAGATTAAAAAAATTAAATTTCAGCCAATTTATGTAAAAGTGCTTTCATTTCATCAAGTTGTGTAGCGTGAAGATCTTCTTCTTCCTTCCAGTACAAACCGACGCAATTAGACTGCATATCAATAGCATAAATCCCTTTTAATGCAATGGGGAAATCATTAAATTTCTCATTTCCGTGAACAACATTGAGTTTTTCATTTTCAACCAATGCGCGCATTAAAGGTAGGCGACCATCAGGAATGATAACGCTGTAATACGCTACCATACTGGCACGATTTTCTGATGCCATTGGAATATTGGTCCATGAAGGTGCAGCAATCAAACGCGGGTGTAATCCTATTTTTCGCGCTTTCTCACGCATGATCCCCAAAGCTTTTTCTCTTGGATTTACACGTAATCCGAAGATCGAGCCCAGCACAAAAACAACGATAAGAATCGTTATCCAAAGTCCAGCATTTTCCATAGTTCACCTTTTGCTTCTTATATTAGAGTTGCATAAGCCGAATATAAAAGGCAAGTTGAAAATTAAAAATACGATTTATAGCGGCATGAAACCAGTATTGAGACCTGAACCAAATAAGGCATGATGTGGTATAACTCACCTAAGCACAGTGCAACTGAAATAAAAAAAAAGCGATAAAATCATCGCTTTTTTCCTAGGCATTTTTAGTTCAAAAACATCTCATGGCTATAAAGTACTTCATGACCATTCCAATAAATATATCCTTTATCAATCATTTCCTTAAGCAATAACCGCACATCTGATTTTGGAAATAGTTGTTCTAATAAATCACGCAGTTCATAAATATCTTTAGGCTTTCCGGATTTTAAAGCATTCAATTTTTGGATGACTTCCAGCTGGACAGGATCTATTTTTTCAAAATTTTTAAACAAATCACTCTGAATATGTTGAATGTCTTGTGACTCTTCAATTTCAGCTAAAATGTCTTTTGCTTCGATATGTAGCTTCGCCAATAACGCATCTACCTGACCAAGCTTGTGGTCTGCTACTACATCTTCATCAACATTCATATCCAATTGAGCCCACTGCTTTAATACCTTTTTACGAAAGGAAATTTGCTCACCTTCTTTTTTAATCACCTTTAAATTAATGAGCATGCCAATCAATTTAGCGCTGTGCTCGTCATTTATTCTCAACGTATTCTCGATCGAGTTTTTAAGCTTAGCTAAGGTGTTGGGTTTCCCTTCCATACGAACCACAACATCACAATATTGCTTTACTCTAAATAAATCATGATTTTGACGAATAGTTTCAACTGAAGGCACGTTGTATTTGAGTTTTGACACAGGTTGCTCTGGTTGTACCTGTATCAAATTACATTGAATGCCAGAAGCTCGCATCATGTCAGCCAACATCGTGCTACAGTTTCGTGCAGAAATCACATCAATCTCTGCGCCATGCTCAACCAATGCCAAGATTTGCCCCACAATCACAGCGTACTCAAATTCTTTTTCTTTTGCCTCAAGCATTTCTAAAATGACAATTTGACCACTACTAATCCAACTCGCAAATTCAGTCAAATCAGTGAGACTGTAATGAAAACTCCCTTTCGAATGAAATAGATAGGTCGTGGTGTAATGTTGCACAATCTCCCGAAATAACGTCGAAGTCGGCATGTTATTTTCAAGATCTATTAGGACAACTTTAGCGCTCATAGGATAAGATTCAGAATTCGGCAAGTGAAAAGACTATTACAACGACCTTCATATCAAAGGTCAAACTATTTACGCATACTTCTTAATAAATAATCAGTATTTATGTCACGTCTTAATAATGTGGCGGTTTATCCAAAATTGGATCAAATGGAGCAACACCATCGTCAGCATGAGTAGCTTCAACACGTTGATACAAAATTTGCATTTGTTTCTTTAAATCGCTGATTTCACGGCTTTGTAATGCAATTTGAATATTTAACTGATCAACTAATTCATCTAAAAATGCAATTCGGACTTGCAAATCTTCTATGGGTGCGGAAAATGACGCCTGCTCATTTAGATTTTTTTGATTCGACATTATAAGTCCTCATCAGGGGATTTCAGGAAACATTATGGCCTATATTACCTTAAGGGACGTCCAACTCGCATTTGGTGGACCGTACTTACTCGACGGCGCGAATTTTAGTTTAGAACGCGGCGAACGAGTGTGTTTGATTGGCCGTAATGGTGAGGGTAAGTCTACTTTACTTAAACTCATTGATGGAAGTTTATTGCCTGATGCTGGTGAAGTTTCCCTGCAAAATGGCATCACCATTTCTATGCTGGCTCAAGACGTGCCAATGGACTCGGGACGTGTTGCAGATATTGTGGCAGATGGCGCAGGTGAAGCAGCTTCTGTTCTTAGAGCTTATCACGAAGCAAGCGAAGCTTGTGTACTCGGCGATATGGAAGCTTGCGATCGCATGGGTAACTTGCAACATAAAATGGATCAATTAGATGGTTGGGCACTTGAAACTAAAGTGAATTCAATCCTCAGTAAAATGGGACTTGATCCTGATGCTGATTTAGCTGATCTTTCAGGTGGTCGTAAACGTCGTGTGCTTCTTGCACGCGCACTACTCACCCAACCTGATGTTTTGTTACTCGACGAACCAACGAACCATTTAGATGTTGAAAGTATCGAGTGGTTAGAAAAATTCTTACTCGATCAAAATAATCTAACATTACTCTTCATTTCGCATGACCGTTCATTTGTAGACAGTATTGCTACACGTATTGTGGAACTGGATCGTGGCATCTTACGCAGTTATGAAGGGAACTATTCACGTTACCTCGAACTCAAAGCTGCACAGATGGAAGCAGAAGAAAAACAAAATGCGCTGTTCGATAAAAAGTTAGCAGAAGAAGAAGTTTGGATTCGTCAAGGGATTAAAGCACGTCGTACCCGTAACGAAGGTCGTGTGCGTGCCTTAAAAGCATTACGAGAAGAATCTAAAGCCCGCCGTTCGCAGCAAGGCAAAGTGAGCATGGCCACCCAAGATGCTCAACGTTCAGGCAAAGTGGTCTTCGAAATTGAAAACCTCAGTGTGCAATTTGGCGACAACACTCCAATTATCAAAGATTTTAATGCACTGGTTCTGCGTGGAGATCGTATTGGTCTCGTGGGCGATAACGGTGTCGGTAAAACCACGCTAATCAAAGCAATTTTGAGTCAACAAGAACACTCAGGTACGGTCAAAACAGGGACACAACTCGAAGTGGCTTATTTTGACCAGCTTCGTAACGTGCTCGATCTTGAAAAATCGGTAAAAGACAACGTGGCCGAAGGGTCAGACTTTGTCGATATCAATGGCGGACGTCGTCATATCTATAGCTATTTACAAGATTTCTTGTTCTCCCCTGAGCGTGCTCGTACACCTGTAAAAGCCCTTTCTGGTGGTGAACGTAACCGCATTTTATTAGCGAAATTACTGCTTAAACCATCGAACCTCATCGTGATGGATGAGCCAACCAATGACTTGGATATGGTGACGCTTGAGCTGCTTGAAGAGATGCTCAGTGATTACAAAGGAACTTTATTGTTGATCTCGCATGACCGTGCCTTTATGGACAATGTCGTGACCTCAACTTGGGTATTCGATGGCAAAGGCAATATCGATGAATATGTCGGTGGTTATCAAGACTACCTCATGCAACGTCCTGATCAAACTGTAGTCGATCAGAAATCTGCGGTGAAGAAAGCAGCTGCAAAAGCTGAAGCGGCGGCAACCCCTGCACCAGCGGTTAAAAAAGTAAAACTAAGCTATAAAGATCAACGTGCTTTAGAACAACTTCCTGCTGAAATGGAAGCTTTGGAAAAGGAACAAGCCGAGATTAATGCGCTTTTAGCAGATGGTTCTTTATTTGTGACAGATAGTGACAAAGCAACTCAACTTTCGATTCGCCTTACTGAAATTGATGAGTTACTTTTAGAGAAATTAGAGCGCTGGGAAGCGCTTGAAAGTCTTGCGAATGGTGGCTGATTACCCTGATGAATAAAAAAACTCCGCGCTTGCGGAGTTTTTTATTTTGCCAAGTTTGATCACGCTAAACCAATTACTGCAACCAATGCTGCTAGCACACCTACAATCTTTTTACCTTGTGGAACAAATTTCACCATCAATGCCCCTAAACCCAGTCCAAGAGCATAAATCATTGCCATGGCAGTAATCATGCCTAAAATCTGAACGCCAACATTTCCATTCATCGCTAATTCAGCTCCGTGTGCTGAACCATGAAAAACTGATAGAAACACTGCTGCAACTGGAAAAATTCTGTTCGATTTGGTCCATAAACTTACAGCTAAGATGAACAATGAACCTACAATTCCAATTTCTGCAACGCCATTCGGAATAATTCCATGCGCACCTAAACTGAATCCAGCAACGAGCGCTGTAAGCAAGCCCCATGCCCCAATCATCTTCCAAATTTTAGACATGCTCCACATCAAAACGCCGAAACTGAGTGCCATCATCAAATGATCCAATCCTGTAAACGGATGAATTAAGCCCGTCCAAAAATTAGCGTCATGGTGATGATGGCCTGGATGTGCCATTACAAGGCTCGGAACACTTGCCAGAATGAATAGACCGAATTTATTGCATTGTTTCATCCTTTAAGCCCTCTTGTTTAAGCTTTGAATAAACCTTGTTTTTCAATAAAACTGATAATCTCGTTTAAACCATCTTCAGTTTTCATGTTTGAAAACAAGAACGGTTTATCTCCTCGCATACGCTTGGCATCTTGATCCATCACCTGCAAATTCGCTCCAACCATTGGCGCCAGATCTGTTTTATTGATAATCAGTAAGTCAGACTTGGTAATGCCTGGACCGCCTTTACGTGGAATTTTTTCACCACCAGCAACATCAATCACATATAGCGTCAGATCAGACAGTTCAGGGCTAAACGTTGCTGCCAAATTATCACCACCACTTTCAATGATAATTAACTCTAGACCATCAAACTTTTCACATAAGTCATCAATCGCTGCCAAATTGATTGAGGCATCTTCACGAATAGCCGTATGAGGGCAACCGCCAGTTTCCACCCCCACAATACGATCGGGTGACATGGCTTCATGACGAGTTAAGAAGTTGGAATCTTCTTTTGTATAAATATCATTGGTCACCACCGCCATATTGTATTTATTACGCAATGCACGGCATAAATTTAAAGTCAGTGCTGTTTTACCAGATCCGACTGGTCCACCAATTCCGACACGTAAAGGAGAACGTTCTGACATGATTGATTCCTTATGATAATTTTTAAGATCTAAATAAACGCGAATATTGTGTTTCATGGGACATGCTGAGCATGGCATATTGTGGTAAGGCACTGCTGAGTTGATGATCTTCTATACACATTGCATGCGTTATGGCATCTGAGACTAAACCATGTAAATGCCACAAAATTCGTTGACCACTCATCTGACCGAGCGGCACAGTTTTGACTGCGCCAAGTACTTGGTTTTCTAAAACAGTAAATGTATACGCCGTTAAAACATCTTCGATATTCAGATCCAATCGCCCACATAACTGAGCATATACAGGTACAAATCCAAGTTGTTTTTTGACCGTAACGGGCATTTTCAATACATCTTTAATCCATGCGTTCAAGGAAAATGCCAACTGCTGCGATTCAGCCAATAACTCACGACTTTCACGACTGGCTCGATACAACTGCGCCCAATGATTAAACTGCTGTTCATCATCATGGGCCTGCATCAAACGCTTCAATACAGGTAACTCAAAACGAACCAAAAGCATTTCCAGAACTTCTTCGAAGTACGCAATACTGGATTGCTCATCATGGATCAAACCTTGATCGATCGCACTTTCAACACCTTGCGAATAGCAATAAGCGCCTACAGGCAAAGCTGTAGAGGACAAAGTTAACAGTTTGAGTAAGTGAGCTGCATTAGTGATGCGCATGAGCATGAATCGCTTTGATTGGGCTGAGACGATGATCATGTGCATGCTGAGCATAAGCACCACTTTCTGGCTCAAATGGATGATCCACTTCCGTGACCATTAAACCCAATCCTTCGACCATTTCGGCTAAGACATGATCAGGTTCAAAATATAGTGCACTAGGCGTGAGCATAAGAGGGACATGACGATTCCCTAAATGATAGGCTGCTTTCAAAAGCTCAAATTCAGAAGAAGCTTGAACACACATCAGGCGTTCGGGCAATGCGTCCACCCGCAGTAAGTCACCTGATTCAGTTGCAATAAATGATCCGCCGCGAAGAATACCTGTGCGCGGTAAATCTGCACCAATATCGCACCCTGAAACTAAAGTTGCACGAAAACGGCTCTTTTGTCGTGTATCAAAGTTGAGTTGCACAGTTTCGAAAGCTTGATCTTCTGTCACTGCTTCTATTCTTTGAGTATAGATTTTCATGCCTTTCCTATTGTCGCTTGAATACTTTGCTTTAATTTCAACTCGCGAAATGTCTTGTTCAACATCAATCCATTTACGCATCAAAATTAAGCATTATTCATGCCAACATGAAATCTATTGGTGCATCCCCTTCTTTCTTATTAAATAATATTCAATGATCTATAAAAATGTTTAAGCCCAGATCACCAAGATTGCTGCAATTACAACTAAGGCTAATCCCCAATGTTCGGCTTTCGCTAAATTTTCTTTAAAGAAATAAGCTGAAATCAACAAACTAAATAAGATTTCAATTTGTCCAAGTGTTTTCACCACTGGGACACTCATCATACTCATGGCAGTAAACCATCCGAGAGATGCCATAAAACTACATACACTGACTTTAAAGGTCAGTCCTAGACGTTGCCACATCGCCAGCAAGGTTTGACGACGGAATAAGCTGAGATACAAAAGCATGCTCAGACATTGAAAGCCAATCACCGACAGTAATACCCATGCAGCACGATGAATTGTTGGCAACATTGTCAGTTCAAGACTGGCCTCTCTAACCAATAGTGAAGTGATAGCAAAACACAAACCACTCCCGATGCCAATCATCAGTGTTTTGGGTGAAAATCCAGTAAAACCATGTCCCCGACTCAACAGAAACACAGCAAAACCACCCAGTAACACCCCAAACCATGCCAACCATGACAAATGATCAGAGAGAAAAGCAACGCCAATGATTGCAGCTAAGATCGCTTCACTTTTAGCCAGTCCCACGCCAATGGCATAGTTTTTTTGTTTAAATAACTGCACCATCAATGCAGTGGCTAAAATTTGGCTAATGCCTGCGATAAAAATATAAACCCAATATTTTGTCGTAAATTGAACAGTCGCTGTTACCGGTGAGAAGTGATAAAGGCTACTCAAATAAATCAATGCAAAAGGCAAGGCGAAGATAAAGCGTGCAAGGGTGACGCCCCATACATCGACAGTGGTACTCAATTGTTTTTGAAAGGCATTGCGCCAAGCCTGCATAAAAGCAGCCATGAGGGTAAAGAGAATCCAACTGAACGCCATAAAAATATCACTTTAATGAGTAGGACTGACGGGTTTTATTCTATGCCTCATCCAGTGTAATGACTAATCAAAAAAGGATTGTATGTAGATAGCATAAAGTTTGATTTTATTCGTTAGATAAAAAGATGATATTTTTTGAGCTAACATTCCTCGTGTAACTGTCACCTAAATCAGTTGAAGTAATATGGTATCTAAATTGCATAACATTGAGATCACTGATAAATTTTTCACATGAATATTTTTATATGTTAAAAGTATGTAATTAGACCCTAAGTCTAATTGCAAGATGCTGCCCCTTAATGCAGTATTTACTTATAAAAAAAATGATTTATCAGTGACGATATTTCTCCCTATACCCGATAGCCGGAAGCCATCTCAGGTAAGGACCTACAATGACCAGCTTACAATATTATCAAACTATTTTTGATAAAGCGGGCGATGCAATTTTTGTACATGATATTGGCAGCGTCCAATTTATGGATGTCAATGAAGCCGCTGTGGAACTTACAGGATATAGTAAATCTGAATTGACACAGATGACTGTTGAAAAGATCAGTGCTTTTCAACATGGTTTTGATTTACATCATGCGCTCAGAAAAGTTCAACAGGCCGCCACAACAACAGATGAAGCAATCACATTTGAATGGTTAATAGAGTCTCATGACCAACGTCATATACCCGTTGAAGTATGTCTTAAAAAAGTTGAAATCGAAAATGAACCAAAGCTTCTTGCTCTAGTACGCAACATCAGCGAAATCAAAAAATATCAATATGCCTTACAGTCTAAAGATCAGTATTTCAAAATACTGCTTGAACATTCAGGAGATGGAATTGCTATTCTCGACTTACAAGGCAAGTTGCTGTATGCCAGCCCGTCTCTACAAGGTATTCTTGGTTATCGGGATCGCTTTGTACTTAATAAGAATGTGTTAACCGCTATTCATCCCGACGATCGTATTAAAGTCAGACAGCTTTTATTTAAAAAAACAGAACAACATGCAGTTGGTGTGATTCATTACAAAATCTTGCACCACAATGGAAAATGGCGACACCATGAGGCAACCTATCGTAACTTATTAGATCACCCTGATATTCAAGGTATATTGGTAAATTATCGTGATATCACTGAACGTATTGAGGCTGAAGAAAAAGCACGTGCTCGAGAAAAGCAACTTGGTCATATGTCACGTTGCAAAACTATGGGTGAGTTAGCTACCGCACTTGCACATGAATTAAATCAACCACTTGCTGCACTCAATAATTATGTCGGAGGCAGTATTATTCGCATTCAAAACGGTTTAGCCAACTCACAAGAGACACTTGATGCCCTCAATGCTGCGTTAAATCAAACACATCGCGTCAATGGTATTATTCACAGCATGCGAAGTTTTTTGCGTAAAGGTGAGGCGAATTTTCAGATTCATTCTGTGAATCATCTTATTCAAGAGTTACATCCTTTGATTAAGCTTAAAGCTGATCAAGGTGGATGTACCATACATTATGAATTAAGTGTTTCACCTATTTTTATATCAGCAGATGAAACGCTCTTTAGCCAAGTCATTATCAATCTCGTCTTTAATGCGGTCGATGCTCTACAAAATAATCCCGAAGGTGAAAGGGACATTTATATCCGCACTTGGCAACATAACCAACATGCTCGGGTTGCAATTGCAGATAATGGTCCTGGACTCGAAGGGCAAAATCCAGAACAAATTTTTGAATCTTTCTATTCAAGTAAAAACAACAGTATGGGCATTGGCTTAACCCTGTCTCGGAGCATCATTGAAAATCATCATGGTTATTTATGGGTCTGTGAAGGTGAGTCTGGTGCCATTTTTAATATTTCTTTAGCAGCACAGGAGCGTGCAAAATGTATTTAACTAATTCTCATGTTCCCGAGCCCATTGTGTATGTGATAGATGATGATCAAGACATTTGTAATTCACTCACATGGTTGCTTGATTCAGTGCAACTCGAAACTAAAACATTCAATAGTGCTACTGAATTCCTGAATTTTCAGCGCCCGCAAACACCTGCATGTTTAATCCTTGATATTCGTATGCGAGGGATGAGTGGCTTGCAACTACAACAACAATTGAATCAACAAAAAATCCGTATGCCAATCATTTTCATGACTGGTCACGGCGACATTCCAATGTCGGTCAATGCGATGAAAGCTGGGGCATTTGATTTTTTAGAAAAACCTTTTAATCCACAGCATATGCTTAATCAAATCCAAATCTGTCTGCAACTTGCTGAACAAGACTTTATTGAAGAAGAAAAACGTCAAGAACAGATGATTAAATTGAAATCTTTATCACCAAGAGAAAGTGAGATTATCAATTTATTGGTCGATGGACTTTCGAGTAAACATATCGCACAAATGTTGAATATCAGCCATAAAACAGTAGAAATTCACCGCACTCATATTCGTCAGAAATTAGGAACTGAATCTATCGCACAGATCGTCAATATGGTCTTGATGTGTCGTGATCGCTCAATACTGGCGATGGGTTAACCATCGCCTGAGCGGGAGAAAAATGATATCTTCGATTAAAAGAAACGATCAAAATGAATTTGTTGTTGTGGAATACCTGCTTGATGGGCCATTTGTTCAATAGATTTCACCATCGGTGGCGGACCTGCACAATAAATTTCATGCTCACGCAATTGTTCGCCTAATACATCTTGAATCACTTCATGAATAAACCCCGAACGGATACCTTCAATGAGTTCAGAGGAGGTTGCAGGTACATAATTGAGGCGTTCCCCTAACTCTGTCCAGTCACGTAATTGATTTTCAGTAAACAAATCACGTTGCTCACGACCACCATGGAAAAACCAGACTTTTTGATGTTGCAAATGTGGGTTAACTGCAACGCCACGAGCAATCGCTAACATGGGAGCAAGTCCAGAACCACCAGCCACACAGACAATAGGGCGAGGCTTCTCTTGTAAATGCGCTAACCCATATGGACCATCAATTTGAATATCAGCCTTTTCACGTAACTGTTCATCAAATAACAAATTGGTCATTTTACCATCAGGAACACGTCGAATTTGGAAGACCCATAAACCGTCGTCATTCGGCAGATTGGACATCGAATAGGCACGAAGTAACTCTTGATTCACCCAAATTAAAGCGTATTGTCCAGGAATAAATTGTGCTGGCTCATCTGATTGAAAATGTACTTCCAAAATATCATGTGTCACCAAATGAGCATGCTTCAATGTTACTTTTTTTTGTTTTGGAATAATTTTAGGAACACATTGTTCGTCTAAACGAAGCTTAATCACGCAATCCGATTTGGGGCGACACTGACACGCCAGTAACCGACCTTTACGTTTATCACGATCGCTTAATCCAGGTGCATCTGCCCATAAATTTTCTACTTCACCTGACAGGACTTCGATTTTACACGTTCCGCAACCACCCGCATTACATTCGTAAGGAATGCCTAGCCCTTCACGTAAGCCACCACGGAGCAATACATCATCCGCTGCGCAGTTGAATGTGCCCTGACCTTCGATTTGAATTTTATACATCGGCATCACTCCACCAAATAGACTTTGTCTTCACGCACGATGGATTGATAGGTTTTCAGTGGAATTGTACATGGCGCCCCACAAGGTTCACCTGTTTTGATATCGAATGCACCTGCATGAAATGGGCACTCCACTTCACAGCCATCAATTTCACCATCTGCCAATGATGCATCACCATGTGTACAGGTATCATCGGTGACATAGAACTCGCCATCTTCTAAATGAAATACTGCCAATGGCGGATAACCGTCAATGATGACTTGTAGTCCCTCACCCTGTTCCACATCAGAGGTTGAACACAAAAATTTCTCAGCAACATTGGTCATTTTAATGTTCATTGGCTTAACTCCTCTATGGGTGAATCTGTGGCTTCAGGACCTAGAATGTGATAACCACCATCGGCATGAATCACACTGCCTGTCAGTAATTTTGATTTCGGGCTACACAACAAACTTAATGCTTGTGCGACTTCCTCTGCATCCGCAATACGCCCTAACACATGGAAACGTCCTGCCACGCGGTCCGTCTTGGTACGGTCTCCGCCAGAGATCATTTGCATTGGTACTGACCAAGTCCAACCTAATGAGAGTGCATGTACACGAATACCATCTTGCGCTAGATCCAGTGCCATGCTTTGTGTGAGTTGCTCTAAAGTTGCTTTAGACGCTGGATAGACCCAGCGTTCTTTTTGTGCAATGCGTGCACTGACACTGCTAATATTGATCACTGCACCATCAGTACTTTTTTTCAAAAGTGGTCGACATGCTTGTACTAACGCTGCGTGACCAAATACCGTGACATTGAACGTGTTTTGCCAATCTTGACGTGTAGATTCAGATCCATGATCTTCATACAAACACGCCAAATTCACCAAAATATCTAACTGTGTTAATTTGGCACTTAATGTGCGAATACTGTCATCATTAGCGAGATCTAAAAATTCATATTGCGCTTGGGTTGCATCTGCCACTTGCTGACCTTGCGTTTGATTAATGTCGGCAACAATGACTTGTGCACCTAAGCTTTTTAATTCTTGCACCACGGCTTGACCAATGTGCGTTGCACCACCTGTCACCAGGACCACTTTGCCATTTAAGTCTGTCATGAAACCTCCTTGTACTCAGGCCATTCATTAAATTGACCTTTGCAGAACAACAGTGGACGTTGGTTACTGTGACGACATTGCTCAATTTTTCCTAAGAAAATTTGATGATCGCCTGCTTCAATTTGTTGTTCACGTTTGCAAACAAACTGCACCACACAACCTTCTAAAATAGGTGCTTTGCAATCTTGAATAGTCCACGTGCCATGTTGGAACTTATCCGCAATCGGCTTAGCAAAGTTCAAACCTACATCTCGCTGATGTGCACCTAAAATATTGATCGCAAAGTATTCAGCATTTTCAAAAATGGATCGGCTCGGAGAATGATTGACTAAACTCCATAACACCAATGCAGGATCTAAAGACACTGAACTAAAGGAATTAATCGTCAACCCTACAGGTTGTTGATCTTGGTCTAGGCAAGTGACGATTGCCACTCCTGTCGCAAAGCCACCAAATGCCTGACGGAGCGATTTCGCTTCCGCCAGATCAACATCCTGCCAAAGTAATTCAGGCAGCTGCATGTTGAAACTCCTTTCGTGACAAGTACTCTTTTGCCCCAGCTTCACCATCTACCGCTGGCCAGAAACCGCATGGATTGTTGAAATGCCCCATAAAATCATCTGCAATGGCTTGGTTTTGCGATGCTGCGCCTAACACTTGCAATAAGCTTTCACTTGGTGGGTTTAACAGCAAGTTGGTAAATTCTGTGGTATAACGACCTGACTTTTCCCAGAATTGCTCGAATACTTCTGTCATCCAATCTGCACTAAAGTCTTCATCACCTCGTGCTAAAATCGCAGCTAAATAATGCTCCACCATACGAGTTGCATTGTTTGCGCCTTGTCCTGCGATTGGATCATTTACAATGACAGTGTCTCCAATCCCCCAAATTTTTGCACCGTTATCTAAGGTTGCAACAGGATCTCGAACTTCAGGGCGGAATGCACCTTTGAGCCATGCATTTGGATCACTTAATTCCATATTATCGACCATACGGAAGCTTTGATCTGGTGTTACTTTGGCAACCGCTTCTTTCATGCGTTGGACCATTTCTTCGCCAGATGTCACATCATCGAAGATATCCATTGGACCATTCGGTACACATTCAAATAAGAAACTACGACATGGACCATGCGTGTGACTGTAGAATGGCATACTGAAGTATTCACCTGCACCTGCCACGAAGTTGAAATGTAAGGTCTGTGAGGGTTGACCTTGCCAACTATTTGGACCACACAAATCATCACCTACGACGAGTGCAGCAGCCAATTTACGTGGCGGTGTTTGATGCACTGAACGTGTTTCATTGCGTTTGAATAGGCTCGTGATATTGCCCTTACCTGCCGCCAAAATCGTCAGATCATTTTCAGCAGTGATTACTTCCAAATCTTCTGGACTGACATTTTGAATGATGAGCTTGCCACCACGGCGTGGATATTCTTCTAACCAACGGTGATACTTGGTTCGCTGATCCATCGCGATACCTTTGTTCTGATGCAAGAATCCTGTAAGTGGCAATGCAATTGAACCATCTGGGCCACGGAAATCTACATGAATGGCTTGACCATGATGGGCTTTACCATCCCAGAAATTCAAACCAAGTTTGCGTTCAAACTCTAATGTATTGGCGAAGAACATCGTGGTACTGACCATACGACCGTGTAACAATTCATCCGCAGGGCGATCTACATATAAAGTGACATCATATTTATTTTCGAGTAGCGAGAACGCGAGTAATAAGCCTGCTTGTCCACCACCGATAATTGCGATTTTTCTCATCTTGAATTCCCCTTAGGCCGTACTGATACAGTGCCTATATTGCTGTGTTCGGATAAGGTTGATTGAAGGTCAGATTCAGTTCGACACGATCAAATTTCCATTCACCCCATTGATTCCGACGTACTTCCGTTTTATAAAAACCACCTAAACAACAGGTTGTTGGTTGGTTTTGTTGTGTTGATGAATCTGCCAGATTACAGACTTCCCAAAGCATCCATGACGCGTTTGCATGATTTTGATCAATGACTTCAATATCTGGCATCGCCATGATATGTAAGCTCCAAAGCACTTGTGCTTCTGCAATCTCTGACAATGCATTCAAGATATTTTGGCGTCCTTGATATTCTCCAAAACCCTTAGCACACCATATGGCATCCTCATGAAATACATGCTGTAAAATGGCTGAATTGTTGCGCTGATCAGCCGCTGTTGCATAACGACCGATCAGACTACGAATCACCTCGCAGGTCTCCAGATAGTGCAAACGCTGTTCTAGATTGTGCTGGCTCATCTTCGAGATCCTTTTAAACGTTAACTACATCACCAGTTTCATAAACGAAACGCTTTTCTTCAAAGGCGTATGGCACACCCACTGAACCTTTATAAAGTTCAATATGTGGAGCAACTTCGGCAAAACTCAGGCTTAACCAGTACAACTTGTGCAGCTCTTCAGGCAAGGTCCCTAAAGCGTATTGGTCAAGTGCTGCAAGTAGCTTGCGCATTTCAGGCAAAATAGCATCGTAAAAAGCTTGCAATTCAGCTGTAGTCGAATTTAAGCGTGCTGCATGACGTTGTTTCGATGTCCCTAAAGCCCATTTCGCGACATAAGGTTCTAAGCTTGAAAAGTCAGCTGGCAATTGTGAAATGATGTTTGACATGTGCATTCTCCTTATGCGCGATTCAGGTATTGTTCAAGAACGTGGTAACCGTGACGAATCAGGATTTCTTCGTCTTGTAGATGCATCACTTTTTTCGCTCGAGACTCAAGTGCTTCTTGGGTATCTTCCATGGTGGCAGTATCTTCTAACCACGCATTACGTTGTAATACTTGTGCAAACTCTTGCGCCCAACGCTCTGAATAGGTTTTCGCTTTAGGCAGGTAATAGCGACCCTCCCAACGGGTTTGGTTATGACCGACCGGCCAGAACTGATGGGTGAACCATACACCTTCAGTCACATGCACCAAGATATTCGGGAAAATGACAGATAATTCAAACGAGAAGTCATCACGATCATTTGGATTGACTGATTTAGGTAGCTGAACACGTTCATAGTGATTCACCAATGATGCGCCAGTGATCTCACCTGACAATGCAGCCGCTGGTTTTGGATTGGCGTTTTTGGTTAAGCACACAGCGCAAGTACGATGATCACCAAACAATTGCACTTCTTGTAAACCTGATGCGAATACATTCGGGAAAGAGCCTGCATGAATGGTCGCCACGTGATACGCTTCAGCAAATGCGTCATGAGCGACTTTCCAGTTACAGTTCAGAACTGTGTTATAGGCAAAGCATTCTTCCATTTCATGGAATGGATAACCGCCTAAATGCTGTCCCATACCACCTAAGAATTCTTCTACCGATTGAGTGCCATCATTATCCAAATTGATGAAAATAAAACCTTCCCAAACTTGGGTACGAATAGGTGCAAGACCGTTATGACCTTTATCAAAACAAGAAGTAAATTTTTCTTCTTCAGGTACACTAACCAAATCACCTTTAGCATCGTAAACCCAGCCATGGAAACGGCAAGTCACGACTGCAGCTTTATTTGAACCAAAAGTTTCATTGCCAGTCTCCACCACAACTTTATTGCCACGGTGTGAACAAATATTATGAAATCCACGAATTTCACCATCTTTACCGTGCATTAAAATGACTGAGGTTTTAGCAAAATCTAAGCGTTTAACTTTGTAGTCGCCTTTCTTTGGTATTTCTTCTACACGCCCCACTTTCAGCCAAACTTTTGAGAAAACTTTTTCAATTTCCTCTTGATAGATCTCTGGCGAAATACATGGTTCGGTTGGAATAGGCTCAATACCAAGTTCTGGATATAAATCGCCCCAACGGAGTTTTGCATTACTGTTCATATGACATTCCTGTTCAAGTTCTCGTTTCTAAGTTTTAAGTTCAGTAAATTTCATGCTTTTTTCGAACAGCGTTTGAATCATCTGAATCAACCGCCGTTCACGTGATGAATTAAAGTTGGTAATGTTCGCGAACTAAGTTTGCGATCCCCAATTTTTCTAAAATTGGCATTGGGCATAAGAAGGTTGCACGTACCATTCCTGGTAAACGGCTGATTTCGATAGAGCCTGTAATTGTGCAACGGTTCATAACCTCATCCACACTTAAACCTGTGACTTTTGCCGCTCGATTTAAAGCATTGTCCGTTGCATCATTGAGGTTCTTACCTGTTCCCATAAATGTGATTGGACCACTTTCCTCAATTTCAGTTTGTCCCCAACGTGCACCTAAAGCTTTCACTTTTTCACGCTCTTCCTTGGTAAATGGACGTGCCATTGGTGGTAAGTCATCTGGTGCTTGAAGCAAAATTGGACCATCAATGGTTAAGCCTTTAATCACTTCCACTTGTAATTCTGTTTCGCCTGAAACGTCCGTGGCATGTCCTGCAATTTCACCATTACCTTGTTGCGCATGCATATCCCCCATGTAAACACCTGCACCTGGTACTTTCACAGGACAAATCAAAATACAGCCTGGACGAATCGAATTGGTATCCATGTGACCGTCTGTTTTGGCTGCGATAAGTTCTTCTTCAGTCATCCCGAATTTATGCGGTGCATCAATCAAATACTGACCAAAGTCGTGGCAGTTGTGAGAGTCTGGTAAGTCACGTGAAGGTGTCGTACCAATATTTCCGAGGAATGGACGCATATGCGCAGCAACCCCTGGCATATCAGCACGTGCAAGCGACAAGATTGAATGTTGCGCTGCATGTTCAGGCAGTGCAGAAAGCTCATTGGCATTGCCTGCTAACTTGTTGGCAATCTCTTGATTGACCGTCAAGCTCACTTTGTTTTCTTCATCCAACACAATCACATAACCATGTGAAAAGCGAAAAGCACTGACTTCTGCCCCACAGTTTTTACAGTGAATCGCATCTTCACCAATTCCTTCTACATAACTTGCTGGTTGCTCTGTACCACATGCTTCACAGTATTTCGCAACAAACGGATCGCCTTTATAACGCCCTTCAACAAATTGCATCACACCCGATGAGGTTGCTGTAGAAGTGACATGCATATCCTTAATCTTTAAAGCGACAGCATCACCTACCTCTGCACCTTCAATAAAGACAGGGAGTGTCACTTCATGACCACCTTGGAATGCAGGTGTAATCATTGGACCCCAACAGCCAGGCGGTGTGCCTGTTTTTAACGTTCCACCATTTTTTAAAGGTCCCAGCATACGTTGGCTTGGTCCCACAATACCGCCTGAAAACTCATTCACCACTAAATAATCGACAGCTCCAGCACTGCCTGCTGCATATTCTTGATTCTCAATTTTCATGGCCTTACCTCTATATGCTTGCTCTAATGTTTGGGTAACAATGTTTTAAAATGGAATGGTGATATCAATTGCGAACTTCTGACCTTCTGGTCGGTTTTCAACATCAAATTCTTTTTGATATTTCGCTGCGATTGCATATCCTTTAGGGAATTGATAGCGAACCTGTGGTCCTACGCTGGCTGCTTTAGCTTTAAAATCACCTAAAACGGCACCTTCACCTGAGTCACCTTCAAGCTGACGATGTACGTAACCACCAACACCAACCGCCAAAGGTCCCATGTGTTTCGCGACTAAGTAATCGACATGCAAAGCATTACCCGACTCGTATTTGGTATCTTTATTCTCGAAATTGATGTCATACATCCACTTGGTACTGACTTCGATACCTTGTTTATTTAAGTATGTGGTCGAGATAATCGGTTGAATGGTGTAATAATTACGCCCAATATTTGCGAGTCTATTTTTGTTGTAAGAGCCAATTGGAATATAAAAGTCGACACCTGTCGCCACATGCCAATCCCCTTTATGCCAACCCAATAAGAATGGATCGATAATGAGATCACCCATTGACATGTGATCATCTTGACGACCACCTAATGTAAGATCTGCATGGGCATATACAAGGAATGCATGCATGCCCCATGTCGCGCCTAAAAATGTTTTGTCACTGACATAGACACCACGAGCAACTGTGGCAAAAGTATCAATTTTAAAATCATCAAATACTGGATAATCATTTTTAAATTTATCTGCGTTGTAGTATTGGTTATAACTGACGAGATACATCCCAGGTGGCGGCATTGCGCCACCAAAAAAACTCTCTGTCCCATCTGGATAAGCACTTCCGCCATTTTCAGCGGCAAGCGCTAAACTTGCGCTACTGAAAAGACATGTGGTCAATGCCACAGAAGTTAGATATTTCCTTACCATTTACCGCATCCCCCTCGTTGCTAAATTCCTTGCTGGCGATGTTCTAAATCGTCTAGCGCATGTCTTAATCTAGTCTTGAAAGGAGGCAGGGAAATATAAGGATGAATCTATGTTGAATTAAGGGATTATCTTGTAGAAATATTGATTTATTCTCACTGGTATAGAGGTTTTAGAGAAATAAAATAGGTTTTCTTCACTATAGTGATAGGTAAAATCCCCTATAAATGTGAATGATTTTTTATTTAAATTACATGTTTTGAAACATTTGAAAGTTAGCGTTGTCATATCGCTGTTGTACTTTGTAGAACACAGAGCAGCTAGATGTGCACAATCATGAATATTAAAAGCAACTCCATCATCGGCGTGGGCATCATGTTGATTGATCAACGTCAAAAAGTTCTATTGGGTTATAGAAACAAAAATGATGAACCTGCCTCATGGTGTTTCCCGGGTGGAAAAATGGATGCCCATGAATCAATTGAAGATGCTGCAGTACGCGAATTGTTAGAGGAAACTGCTTTAGATCTGAGTCAATATATTGAGTCTATTCAACCCTTAAATACGATCATTGATCAAAATGCTGAGGCGGTGAAGATTACGTTCGGAACGATTTATCAACTTTTAGATGAACGTTTAAAAACTCAAATTTGCGTGACAGAATCTGAGATTTTTGAGCGTTGGGAATGGTTTAGCATTGATGAGCTTCCACAACCACTTTTTTCTGAAACTGAAGTCATGATTAGACATTGGCTCAAACAATTTCAAGATAAAAAATGGTCTGTATATTCCTTGTCTAAGAAAGATTAGTTTTAATAAATTAATTTCAAAATTATTTTATAAAGGTATCTTTATTTATTTCATATAAAATATGATTTTCAAGAATATGCCCTGTAGGTAATTCTGGATGCTTGAATTGCTTAACTTCGGTCATACCTAGCCTTTTCATAACTGCTTCTGAAGGCTTATTTGTCAAAGCTGTAAATGCAACTACTTTATTTAAATTAAGCTCTTCAAAAGCATATATCAATGCAGCTCTTGCACCTTCTGTTGCGTACCCCATTCCCCAATATCTTTTTCATAACCGCCATCCAATTTCAACACATGGAGAAAATTCGAATAACACTGGTTGATTGTGCAATCCAATAAAACCAATAAACTCACTAGTATCTTTCAACTCTACAGCCCAAAAGCCCCACCCGTTTCGTTCAATTAACTCATAAATTTTTTTCCGCCATCTCAATATTCTGTTGTGGGGTCAAAACTTCATGAAAATATTTCATAACATCTGGATCTAAACCCATTTTTATAAAAGATGAGTAATCTGCTTCCTTCCATTGTCTTAATATTAGTCTCTCAGTTTCAATCATTAGAGTACCTCTATGAATCTATTAAATTTAATATTTTTTGTGCTTGGAAAACTTCTAATATCGATTAAATTTAAAATTTATATATTTTAATTCAGTGTTTAATTTCTTTTAGCAAACGCGTTTATTCCGCTGAAATTTTTATGTATTTAAAATAAATCGATGAATTCTATCTAATGATAAAGTCTTATTAATTACATAAGACTTTATCACCTATCACAGTAATTATCTTTTCTAGAGACAACTTTAAAACAAGAAATACCGCTGTGCCATCGGCAATACTTCCGCAGGCTCACAGGTTAGCAATTTCCCATCGGCTCGCACTTCATAAATTTCAGGATCAACCTCCATCACAGGACAATAGGTATTTAGTTTCATATCTTTCTTCTGAATATCGCGTGTACCTTTACATGGACTGATCAACTTTTTCAGACCCAATTTTTCATGTACACCTGCCTCAATGGCGACTTGGGATAAAAAGGTGATACAGGTGTTATGCACACCGCGCGCATTTGCCCCAAACATCGGACGATAATGCACAGGCTGTGGTGTTGGAATCGAAGCGTTAATATCTCCCATCGGCGCAGCTGCAATCATGCCACCTTTAATAATCATCGAAGGCTTCACCCCAAAAAATGCAGGCTTCCACAACACTAAATCTGCAAGTTTCCCCACTTCAACCGAGCCAATTTCATGGCTTAAACCATGCGTAATGGCAGGGTTAATTGTATATTTGGCGATATAACGTTTGACCCGATTATTGTCATGCGTGGCATTGTCACCTTCTAAAGGACCCCGCTGTATTTTCATTTTATGTGCGGTTTGCCATGTGCGAATCACCACTTCACCAACTCTCCCCATCGCTTGCGAGTCTGATGACATCATGGCAATGGCACCTAAGTCCTGCAAAATATCTTCTGCTGCAATGGTTTCACGGCGAATACGACTTTCCGCAAAAGCCACATCTTCAGAAATCGCAGGGTCTAAATGGTGACAAACCATCAGCATATCCAAATGCTCATCAATGGTATTGATGGTATAAGGACGAGTTGGATTGGTGGAAGATGGCAACACATTCGGCTGACCAATGGCTTTTAAAATATCAGGGGCATGTCCACCGCCTGCTCCTTCGGTATGGTAGGTGTGAATGGTACGATTTTTAAATGCAGCGAGGGTTTCTTCCAAGAAACCACTTTCATTTAAGGTATCGGTATGAATCGCCACTTGGACATCAAACTCATCGGCAACGGTCAGACACGTATCAATCGCTGCAGGGGTTGAACCCCAATCTTCATGTAGCTTTAAACCTACTACCCCTGCACGAATTTGCTCACGAATTGGGTCGGGCTGACTTAGGTTTCCCTTACCGAGTAGACCAATATTCATCGGTAAATCATCTATGGCTTGAAGCATCGTCCCGATATGCCAAGGCCCCGGTGTCACTGTTGTTGCAGAAGTCCCTGCCGCAGGGCCTGTACCACCACCAATCATGGTGGTCACACCGGACATCAGTGCCGTTTCCACTTGCTGCGGGCAAATCCAATGAATATGCGTATCGACACCGCCTGCGGTGAGAATCTGTCCTTCACCAGCGATCACTTCCGTCGCTGCACCAAGTGGAATGGTGATATCGGGTTGAATATCAGGATTGCCTGCTTTCCCAATTTTCCAAATACGGCCGTTTTTTAAACCGACATCGGCTTTGACAATACCCCACCAATCCACAATCAGCGCATTTGTAATTACAGTATCCGCAACATCTTCAGCCAACAGTTGTGATTGTCCCATGCCATCACGAATGACTTTACCACCGCCAAACTTCACTTCCTCACCATAGGTAGTGAGGTCTTGCTCAACTTCAATAAACAGCTCAGTATCCGCGAGACGAACTCGATCACCTACCGTTGGACCAAACATTTCCGCATAAGCACGGCGTGACATTTTCATTATTATTTTCCCTTAATCCAACTTACCCATAACACGACCCGCAAAGCCATACACCTCACGCTTACCTGCGAGTGCAACAAGTTCAATATCTCGACTCTGTCCTGGCTCAAAACGCACCGCTGTACCTGCCGCAATATTCAGTCGATATCCTCGTGCTAACTCACGATCAAACTGCAACGCATCATTCGCTTCAGCAAAGTGATAATGTGACCCAACCTGAATCGGTCGATCCCCTGCATTTGCTACCGTCATTTTGAGCGTTGCCCGTCCGACATTCATTTCAATGTCTGTATCGGACGTAATGATTTCACCTGGAATCATATTTAATTTTTCCTCTCAGACATCACACAATCGGTTGATGTACAGTGACCAGTTTTGAACCATCAGGAAAGGTCGCTTCCACTTGGACCTCTGCGATCATTTCAGCTACGCCTTCCATTACTTCATCCCGTTTTAGCAATGTTGTTCCAAAATGCATGAGGTCACTCACACTCATTCCATCACGTGCACCTTCTAATAGTGCGGCAGAAATATAAGCCACTGCTTCTGGATAATTCAGCTTTAATCCACGGGCCTTGCGTCTTTCCGCTACAAGCCCCGCAGTAAAAATCAGCATTTTGTCTTTTTCTGTAGGTGTTAGTTCCATAATGCTTTCCTCACTATCTTTAAATATTGATGCAAGATGTGTGCTCAAATATTTGTGTTAAAACAACTTAACTATGTTGCTATGACAAGAATAAATTTATGTGCGCCAAATTCTTGGGAATTCTTCATCAAGATCAAACCAATAACGACGAAGCTTTGCACGAATTGCAGCAAATGCATCATGACACTCACGTACATCATTTCCGAGATAACGTGCGGTCACGACGTAACCGAGTAACGTCAATGTGACGTTAATATTCATACGCATGATTAATTCACGAATTCGATCAATATGTCGATCAAGATAGAAATTTGACCGGTATTGTTCTGGAGGCACTGCCCAAAAACTGGCCATCACTGCATGACCGTTCATCCCTAAACAAGACTTTAACCAACGATCATTGCCTTTAAAATTTAAACAGTCTACAACCAATATTTTCTGATTTTGATAAAGCTGAAATTTATTTTGGTAAGCACCCTGTGAGAAAGTTTCATGTCTTGCTTGCCGTCCAATCACCAACATATCCCAACCGATAAAACTGGCAGCAACGTCTAAATGTACGATCGTTTCTGAATTTGCATTCGCACCATTAAAGAGCATCGTCTCTTGAGGAAGCCATTCGAAAATCGCCTCATCTTGGACATGAATATGAATATGTTGAAATGCTTGTTTAAGATTGGTTTTGTACCACTTCCCTGCGCCAGGTGTGGTAACCAAAGCATGCGAATCCTGATCTATTTTTATTTCAAAGGTAAGATGATCTCCACCAGCAATTCCAGCAGGTGGATGAACAATAATGGCGTGACATACTCCTGTTTTTTCAGGCCAGAGCATCTTTTGCACGCGAACAGGTCCAAAGTGCTTACGATGCGCCAAAATTGTGCGATTTGAATCTTTGGTAAAACCTAACTCTAATTTAGCAAACCAATACTGTGCATTTTTGACTGGCTCATTGAACAATACTTGATTCATTCACGGTCATCTTCGTATTCATATCATTTTCAGTAAATGTTCTGCAAAAATTGCACCAAGTTTGCTCAAGCTAATTTTGGTTAAAGGTTTTTAGGCACTTAATGTTGTTATTGATGAGTAATTCATGTGAAAAATCTAAGAACGTTTTGCTAAAGAATCCGATTGTTGCCTTCGCCGAAAAAAAACAGTTCGTGCTAATATAGTGAATTACCTTAAATTGTTATCAAGTTTGAATATGAGTAAACAGAAAAACTACCAACCGGGAGAGTTCCAGTGGTCTTTCTTAATGCCAAAATATTGGGGCATTTGGATTGGTATTATATTTCTGATGCTCCTTGCGATATTACCTTGGGCAATTCAGCATCGTTTAGCTTATCTGATGGGAAATGTAGCTTTCAAATACTTGCGTTCACGTCGTGAAACAACTTTAAGAAATTTAGAAGTCTGCTTTCCTGAATGGATGCCCGAACTTCGTTATGAAAATGCTCGCCAAGTCTTTATTGATCAAATGGTCGGTGTTTTTGAAACACTGAATGCTTGGTATTGTCCCAAATGGTTTAAAGATCGTGTAACGATTGAAGGTTTAGAACATATTCAACAAGCGCAAGCTGAAGGGCGTGGGGCTTTACTACTCGGTACACACTCTACCCTACTCGATGCAGGTGGATATGTCTGTGCCCAGTATTTTGATCCAGATGTCGTATATCGTCCGCAAAATAATCCATTGCTAGATATGCTGATTTACCGTTGTCGTGCCACGATTTATACCAATCAAATCGACCATGATGATATGCGTGGATTAATCCGTCATTTAAAAGAAGGACGACCTATTTGGTATAGTCCCGACCAAGATTTTGGTCTTAAACAAGGCGTTATGGCACCCTTTTTTGGTGTACCCGCAGCCACTGTAACTGCACATCGCCGTATATTAAAAATGACCAAAGCTGCCGCGATTCCACTTTACTTCTACCGTAAAGGTGATATTACAAATCCGAAATATCATATTTTGATTGAACCTGCGTTAGACAATATGCCAAGTGAAGATGAAATTGCAGACGCGACACGAACAAATTTGATTATTGAAAATCAACTTCGTTTAGCACCAACCCAATATATGTGGTTCCACCGTAGATTTAAAACACGTCCCGAAGGTTTTGAAAAAATTTATTAAAAAAAGCGGCGGAGCCGCTTTTTTATTGTGTTTCTAATACATCTGAATTCTTATCAGTATCAGGCTTTTTCGCCTCTACCATCTTATAGCGGTTGATACGACCTAACTCATCTTTTAAAGTGATATGCTGCATGTCCAAGACATTTAATATCAGCTTTTCTGAAGTTTTATTTTGATTCTGATCTGTCCAATTTACATTGAACTCCGTACCTAAACGAGTCCATTGATTTGCATGAATTTCACCGACAGCAACAGGGGTTATAAATTTTGGTACTTTTCCGTTGAGATCAATTTGAATCTCTTTTAAATCCACCCTTGGACATTGCTCAGCAAAACATTGATAGGCTGTTGGTTCAGGCGTTACTTTTTGAGCAAAAGACTGTGCTTTAGCTTCTTTAGCTTCTTTAGCTTCTTTAGCTTCTTTAGCTTCTTTAGCTTCTTTAGCTTCTTTAGCTTCTTTAGCTTCTTTAGCTTCTTTAGCTTCTTTAGCTTCTTTAGCTTCTTTAGCTTCTTTAGCTTCTTTAGCTTCTTTAGCTTCTTTAGCTTCTTTAGCTTCAGTGTTCACGACCTGTTCTTGAGATGGAACCGCATCCATCATTTTTTCATCAGCTTCTTGTGCAAAAACATTGGTACTCATTAGTACATTTAACACAACGATCGAAGCGAAGGATTTGCTTGTAGTTATGTCTTTCATATTTTTAAGAAACAAACTCATACCCCATCTGCTCAATATTTTCATTTTGGCAAATCATAGCATTAATAAAAGATTAGAGCTGAATAACGAGATTTAATTCATTCGACCTGTATGCATTTAAACGTTTAAATCCACCATAAACTAAACCCGAGTTCTACATCCTGTAAAACTCGGGTCGATGAGGTTGTGCTTTTCAAAAATCATATTATTGTTTTATTGGCTTTCCTTTCCTACATCATCTCCATGATGATTTTCCGTCGGCGTCGTCTTCCATATTGGGATCATTCCATTCCCACTCCCTGTGCCGATAACCTTAGATTACGCTTAAGCTCGCTTCGTGACTATGGGTCAACAGACACATTCATTGTAAGCAATTTCTTACACGCATCCATTCACACTTGTTTGCCATCTTTATAATCTTGCGCAATTTCATCTGTCACTTGTTTCTCTTCTTTCTCAGCTTTCGCAATACCTTCTTGAATCGCCTCCTGAGCCTCTTGCTCATCAGCATCCGTCTGTTCTAATTCTTGCTGTACTTGCTCAAATTGTCGTCCAGTTTGTAAAACAACGTACACAGGAAAGTGATCCGAACCAATATGCGGTAATCGCTCCATTTTCACCAAAGCAAAATCAGTGCTGTGGAATACATGATCGAGTGACCATCGTAATAGCGGATAGTCCGCATGGAAGGTATTGACATAATGACGTCCAACACGCGGGTCTAACAAACCACTGATACGTTGAAATAGTCGTGTGGTACGAGACCATGCCACATCGTTTAGATCTCCCATGACAATGCAACTTTCATCCAAGTCTTTAATTTGATCACCCACAATCAACAATTCAGCATCACGTAATGTAGAGTCTTTGGCTTCAGTTGGACTCGGCGGTTTGGGATGTAAACAATATAATTGAACTGGCTGTCCAGAACGTAATTTCACTGTGGTATGAATAGAAGGAATCTCATTACTCAGTATGAATTTGACTTCGGTATCATTCAATTCCAACTTACTGTAGAGATGCATTCCATAGAGATTATCTAAAGGTACTGGAACACGATAAGGATAATCCGCTTCGATGACTGAAAGTTCATTCTGCCAGGTTTGGTCTGTTTCAAGCGTCAATACGATATCGGGTTGATGCTGATGAATCTGTTCAATCAAACGATGATATTCTGTATTTGGTGTTAAAACATTCGACACAATTAAAGAGATTTGCTTTGATGGATCAAGTTGATCTGGTTGGACCTGTTTCACCTGTTTTTTCCAAATTAAGGTATAAGGCAAAACCATCTTCAATTGATATGCTAATGCAGCAATTAATCCAACAAATATGACTTGGCGTCTTAAATCCCATTCCCCATCCCAAATCAACAGGAGGATAAATGCGATAAAGCCTAGGGCTAAAATTTGTAGTCTTGGAAAATCGGCACCTCGAAACCACCACTCATCACGCGGAATCAAAGACCAAAAACTTAACCAAATCACAACAACAGCCAGTATCTCAATCCATAGCATAGCGCTTCTCTTTATATATTCTTAATTTTTCGATGATTCATAAATTTATATTAGTTTTGCATGTAACATAAACAAGATATATTGCACAATATATTTGCTGTTTTGATTGTGTACCACTTGCAGTTATACACTCTTTTGATACACTCGAACCCCCTTTTTTATTTTAACGCACCGAGGCAAAGTGACATGAAAGTAGGTCTGGTCGGTTGGCGCGGGATGGTTGGTTCCGTCCTTATGCAACGTATGGTTGAAGAGAATGATTTCGCTCATTTTGAGCCATTCTACTTCTCTACCAGTAATGCAGGTGGTGAAGCCCCTGCGTTTGGTGGTAAAACTGCCCCAGCACTTATGGATGCGACAGACATTAATAGTCTGAAGCAAATGGATGTCATTATTACCTGCCAAGGTGGTGATTATACCACTGAAGTTTTCCCTAAGTTGAAAGCTGATGGTTGGAATGGTTACTGGATTGACGCTGCATCTACATTGCGTATGGACGATGAAGCAATCATCGTATTAGATCCAGTCAACATGAATGTGATCAAAGACGGTTTGGTAAAAGGTACGAAAACATTTGTAGGCGGTAACTGTACTGTTTCATTGATGTTAATGGGTCTTGGTGGTCTGTTCCAAAACAATCTTGTTGAATGGGCGACTTCAATGACTTACCAAGCTGCTTCTGGTGCGGGTGCGCAAAATATGCGTGAACTCATCACAGGTATGGGCTATTTGTATAACAATACAAAAGATCTATTAGACGATCCACGTTCTCCAATTTTAGATATCGACTCTAAAATTGCTGAATTACAACGTGGTGAAGGATTCCCTTCAGCAAACTTCGGTGTACCTTTAGCAGGTTCTTTAATTCCTTATATCGACAAACAGCTTGAAAGCGGTCAATCGAAAGAGGAATGGAAAGGTCAAGTTGAAACCAATAAGATTCTTGGTAATTCACAAATTGTACCTATTGATGGTCACTGTGTACGTATTGGTGCAATGCGCTGTCACTCACAAGCATTGACTTTAAAACTTCGTAAAGATGTTCCTTTAAATGAAATTGAAGACATCATTGCAAGTGCAAATGACTGGTCTAAAGTTGTGCCGAACACACGTGAAGCATCAATGACTGATCTTACACCTGTTGCAGTAACAGGCACGCTTACTGTTCCAGTAGGTCGTTTACGTAAACTTAATATGGGTAAAGAGTATTTAGGCGCGTTCACTGTTGGTGACCAATTACTTTGGGGTGCTGCTGAACCTTTACGCCGTATGCTCCGCATCTTGATTGACTATAAAAATGCTTAATTTTTAATAGTCACTTCAATAAAAAGCCGGTCTGATTAGATCGGCTTTTTTTATGCAATTTGAATTGATTAGAGCTTGGAGTGCTATTTGAAAGGAAATATTATGACATCTATACAAAAAACAGTTAAATTACAATCTCATCACTTCTTATTTCGAACATCTTGATCGATGCATAATGATGAACTGAGAATATAAAAAATCGAGATTAAAAACAGTCCAATATTTCGAGCACTCAGGTATTAGATTTGCAATAAATTCATTGAATTCAATGAAGGGGAAAAATTATGTTGTATGTCATTCCATTTGTCGTCTTGCTGTTAATCGCACTGGTGCTCAAAAAACGTGAGGATAAACAAAAAAATGGTGACACAGGATCAACAAAATCTAAAAAAAATGTGAGTGTAAAACGCGCTAAGAAAAGCCCTAAAACTCGCTCCACCCCACAACAAGCCTATTCACAGCACGGTCATGGCGCACCACAAGACTTAAGTGCCGAACCAGTGGCTGATGAACTTAAAGCCAGCATTGAATACTTAATTCAATCAGAAAGCTATATGTCAGCCGAAGCAAAAATCAATCAAGCATTGAATCGTGATCCTAGACAACATGAGCTTTACTCGTATTTGATTGATATTCACATCCTACAGAATGATGAATTTGCTTTAAAACAATTAAGTAATTATTTACGCTCCACTGGATTACATTACATTGCGGATGAAGCTGAAGACAAACTTAAAGCTGCAAAAGAAGCGGAACAGAATAAAGAAATTGCGAAAGAATCACGGGATATATCGAACACCGAGAATCAGCCTCGTCATGCTGCACAGTTTCATAGCACCAGTTTTATAACTGAAATTCCTGCAGTTCAATCAGAACAAGCCTTTGATCATCTCATCAAATCACAGGATGAACAACATAGCACTCAGGAAAGCACACCCACTGAAACAAATGAGACCACAGAGCAATCTTCTCTTCCTTCTCAAAGCTCAACCTTTGTGTTTGAAACAGAACAATACCCACATCCCTTACAAGCCAAAGAGAAGAAAAGCACTCCTGAGGAAGAAACTGAGCATGTCTCTGCTGAACCTACTGCTCATTTTGTATTTAGCTCAGAACAGCTGGATTTAGCAGAAGAGTTTACGCTCAATAAAACCAATGAAGAAATCATTGACCAGCTCCCTTCTGATCAGGCTGAAAATCAGCAGGCAACTGAACAACAGACTCCATCGCAAAACGAGCATTTTGAACTCGATTTTTTTATGGAAGATACACCGCAACCAACCTCACAACACCCATTCGAGCAAGATGATGAGAAGACTCCTGCATCAAAAGAGCAAACACCTTTAGAATTTATAACGACAGATTTAACTTTCGAGCCAAATGCTCAAACACAGACTGAATCTGAAACAACCAATCAATCGACTGGAGATCGCGCACCCTTAGAGTTTGATTTAGATTTCTCCAGTTTTCAGTCTGAAAATAAATCACAAACAGCATCAGTGCACTCAACTGATGCTGAGAACCTTGCTTCAGAAAATGAGTCCATCCAAAATCTCGACTTCACACTTGATTTAAGTCAAGAATGGGTTGAAAAAACAGATCTCTCTCATTCAGCACTGAGCTCTTCTCCATTAGAAAAAAATCCACAAGAACTGAATATTGAAATAGATCCATTGGAATTTAGCTTTTCAGATCAGTCGGAACAGCCTCATTCTCAAACAACATCTAAGGATGAACTCACTTTTGATCTTTCAGATGATTTTAACTTTGATGCTGAAATATCTAGCTCAGCAAAAGTTCCAGAACAAAGCGTGAATGATCAAAATTTAGATTTTGTAACTTTCGACTTTGAGGAAAATCTTGATTCAAAATCTACAATAGAAAGCTCAATTGAACCGACAAACGAGTTTAATTTTGACCTCAATTCATCAGATGAAAACGTGGATGTGCAACAGAGTCATTCGCATGAAACATCTGCGATAAAAATGAATCCGAATCGTCCTGATGATCCTCTTGTACAACGTTTTCCTGAATTACTCAACGTTGATGAAATTCAACTTAACTTAGATTTAGCGGATCAATACATTAAATTTGGCGCGTTTGATGAAGCAGAAAAATTAATTACGGAATATGAATCGCATTACAATGACGAACAAAAAATGCGTGCAGCAAAACTCCGAGAGAGCATGGAATCTGATTCCAATTAATCTTAATATGAAGCAGTCTAATCAGGCTGCTTTTTTTATGAGTTCAAAAATAGCTTTAATCTATATGGGTGGGACATTTGGTTGCGTTGGTGAACCTTTAGCGCCTATGCCTGCTGCCGATTTTTTCCCGCAATTAAAAGAAATTTTGCCCGTTCAAAATCAAATCGAGCTTGTTCAGGCTCATGAGATTAAAGACAGTAGTGCATGTACGGCGCGTGATTGGTTGCTGTTAATCCAAAAAATTCAACAATTGCAAGCTAAACAATTTCAAAATTTTATTGTCATTCATGGTACCGATACCATGAGTTATGCTGCGGCTATTCTTTCTCGATTTCTCCATGATACGTGTCGAGTCATTATCACAGGTAGCCAATTTCCTCTGCTCAATCATGTAGCGACATCTTTGCATCCATCGAGCGATGCTTTAGATAATCTGAATCATGCCATCCAACATATGGAAAATGTGTCTGATGGTGTTTACTTATGCTTTAACCATCAAATTTTTCATGCCAGAACTGCAGTCAAGACTCATCGCACGGCACTAAATGCATTTTGTGGTGAAGCATTTACAAATGTCATCAAGCCCATATCAAGTTCTTTTGTCGACATTACTGAGCAACATATTGAACGCTCGACACAACTCAATATTGCGAATCTGAGTCTTCGCCCCATTGAAATCAAATTATTCAATCAGCATTTAACGCGTTTTATCGACAACCCGCCTCATGTACTCATACTTCAAGCATATGGAACCGGTAATTTAGCAATTAATGCGGATACCACAGATATTTTGAAGCAGCTTCGTGCCTTAGGCTGCCATATTGTATTAAGTAGTCAGGTCATGTTTGGAGAATTAGATCAACGCTATGCAATTAGCAGTTGGATTCAAGCATCTGATATTTTGATCGACGATACACTCAGTGATGCCGATCTTTATGCCAAAATTCTAAAAATGTATTTACAATACCCCTCCACAGATCAATGGTTACAGCATTGGTATGATTCATCAAATTAGAGGTTCAAATGCCACGTTTTGCAATCGGAATTGAGTTTAGTGGCGTTCGTTATCGAGGTTGGCAAACACAGCAACCAGGCGTGCCGAGCGTACAAGAAACCATGGAAAAAGTGTTGAGCAAAATTGCTGATGAACCCATCATTTTGCATGGTGCGGGTCGAACAGATGCAGGTGTTCATGCCACAAATATGGTGGCTCACTTTGACACAAATGCAATACGTCCAATTCGTGGCTGGCTTATGGGGGCTAACAGTACACTCCCTAAAGATATTGCCATCCAATGGATTCAAGAAATGGATAGTGATTTTCATGCACGCTTTAAAGCGCAGGCTCGCCGTTATCGTTATGTCGTTTATAACAGCCCCATGCGCCCTGCCTTACTCCACAAACAAGTAACGCATGCTTATTACCCACTTGATGTAGATAAAATGATTGCTGCAGCCTCAAAATTTGAGGGTACTCATAACTTTGAAAGTTTTCGAGCTGCTGCGTGTCAATCCAACCAACCTGTACGCCATGTGAGCCATTGCAAACTCATCAAACACGGTGCTTACCTTGTTCTTGACATCCAAGCAGATGGTTTTTTACATCACATGGTTCGCAATATTATGGGCTGTTTACTGGAAATTGGTCAGGGGATGTACGACATTGACCATATTGATGAAATATTCGCAGCAGAAGACCGTAAAGCAGCAGGGATCACAGCACCACCTGACGGCCTTTACTTTATCCAAGCACACTATCCTGAAGAGTTTAACTTGCCTAAAGTTCCGCTAGGCCCTCATTGGTTAAACATGCCTGAATAGATTTTTTATTTTGAATTGAAAAAAATCCCTTCATAAGAAGGGACTTTTTTAGCGCTGTTTACGCTTACGATATTCAACAGGTGTCTCATTGGTCCATCGTTTAAAGGCACGATAGAACGTACTTGGTTCTGAGAAACCCGTCAGATAGACAATTCTCTCTACGCTTTCATTGGTGTTTGCCAAAAGTTTTTTAGCTAAACGACAACGATAGTCAGATAAAATTTGCTGGAAGCTTGTATTAGCTTCACTGAGCTGTGTTCTCAAACGACGTGGGGTAATATTCAACTGAGCTGCCACAGTTTCTAGCGTTGTTTCTCCACTCTCAAGTGTTGATCCAATAGCACGGCGCACCTCACCCACTAAATCGTATCGAGCCAACTCCTGTAATTTTTCAATCGCCAACTGCTCATGCAGTTGAAGTAATTCTGGCTCGGCTTGCCAAAGTACATAATCTAAAATTGCAGGATCAAAATAAAGTCGCGTTTCTTTTTGGCCTAAACTTACCGGGCACTCATATACACGGAAATACTCATCGTCTGAAGCACCCTCGCTAAAGTTAAAATCGATATATATAGGTTGAAAACGACCTTCAGTAATAAATTTGAAGAATCTTAAAATGCCTGAAATCGCGCACTCAGAAAAATGACGATTGACTAGGTTTTCAGAGAAAGGTTGTTCACCATTGGTTAGGTAGCAACGATCATCTTCAATAACCAATTTGGCATGAAATGCATCACTGATTAGACGTTGATACGCTAAAGCCCGTTTGAGGCCTTCGCCAAAATTTTCAGATGAAATAAAAAGATGTTCAATCACTTGACCACGATACAGTGGTAAATGCTCACCTAAATGTAGACCAATATCTGGATCTTTACTGACTTCTTCGGCAGCAACCCAGAAAGCGTACTGCGCGCTTAAAGGCGTACGCGCATTTTGATCTACTTGATTTAAGGCCACACCCGCTTTTGTTAAAATTTCTTCTGTGGGCAATCCAGCACGACGAATTGCTTGATAACCTAATCGTAGAACAACCGAAGCATCAGTTAGCTGACTCACGCAGTGCCCTTCCTTGTATGTTATTAATATTTACTTAAAACTTATGAATTAGATTACAGTCGATTGACCAAACTGACAACATAGTTAAGCATTTTTTTGTTTAAAAATTTTATTTGTTTGTTCGACAAGTTTGACCATAGAAACGCCGACTGAACTTGGTTTAACCTTGTTTTTTTCTAAAATTTTGCCTATAATTTGCGCCTTTCCAATTTGATCATCAGGTAGGCTATGGCCAATAAAGAGGAACTTATCGAGTTCGAAGGCGTTGTCACCGAAACGCTTCCTAATACTATGTTCCGTGTACGTTTAGAAAACGGTCACGAAGTAATTGCACACATTTCTGGTAAAATGCGTAAACACTATATTCGTATTTTGACTGGCGACAGTGTTAAAGTTGAAATGACACCTTATGACTTATCTAAGGGTCGCATTACTTACCGTGCACGCTAAGTGTTAGTAAGCGAAAAGCCACATTGAGTGGCTTTTTTTGTTTTTGTACTTTTATTTTATAAACTACAGGAGATCCATTCTACTAAAGCAATCGTCTGTCTTTGTGAGAAGATCAATACTCAGATGTTATAGAATAATTAAACTCACTATTTATTAATTTACTATCCAATCATATATACCAACAAAGCCCATTTGCACATTCAATCTAAAAAATCGTCGTACTGCCCCACTATTTTGCGCATTAAATAAATTGTGGTTTTGCTCATCTGCATATTTACACTTTTCCTATTTACGGCGTGCCAAACAGCAAATTTTCAAAACAAAAAAATATGAACACTTATGTTTCACAATTTGTAGGGCAAGATATACAACATATTCGGGAAACTACCGATTTGAATTCTTTTAACATTAATCTGAAGTCTAATCTTGTGATTCAAGCTGAGCGGGCAATTTTCACTTTTGAACGTATAGTCAACACCTCGATTCCAATGGGAAATTCGATGAGAGATGAAAATGATTTTGTTATTCCTGTACGTGCAGCTTCAGCAAAGCTGTGATACGGTAACGTAATGACTTGCTCAAGTGTTTTTAGTTAAAAAAAATATCGCTTTCGAAAGCTCGGCAATAAAAAACGCAGCTCATAGGCTGCGTTTTGAATGAATCAACTGAAATTAGTTAAGCGCTGCAACAACTGCTTCACCCATTTCAATTGTCCCGACCTTCTTCATGCCTTCAGACATAATGTCAGCTGTACGTAAACCTTGATCTAAAACATTCCCTACTGCATCTTCAATCGCTTTTGCTGCAGCTTCTTGACGGAACGTATATCGAAGCATCATTGCAACAGATAAAATTGTTGCCAATGGGTTTGCGATATTTTGACCTGCGATATCTGGTGCTGAACCATGACAAGGCTCATACATCCCTTTACCATTTTCATCTAAAGAAGCTGATGGCAACATACCGATTGAACCAGTCAACATCGCTGCCTCATCAGACAAGATATCACCGAACAAGTTACCTGTTACGATCACATCAAATTGTTTAGGTGCACGAACCAATTGCATTGCTGCATTATCGACATACATATGTGACAAGTTAATGTCAGCATACTGTTCAGCATGTAACTGAGTTACTGTTTGTTTCCAAAGCTCAGTGACTTCAAGAACATTCGCCTTATCCACTGAACACACTTTACCACCGCGTAGTTTCGCCATTTCAAACGCCACTTTAGCAATACGTTTGATTTCTGACTCTGCATATACGTCGGTATTAAAGCCTTGCTTCTCACCATTCTCTAATTCACGAATACCGCGTGGTTGACCAAAGTAAATACCACCAGTTAATTCACGGACAATTAAAATATCTAAGCCTGAAACAATTTCAGGTTTCAAACTTGAAGCATCTGCCAATTGAGGATACAAGATCGCTGGGCGCAAGTTAGCGAAAAGGTTAAGTTCGCTACGTAATTTCAATAAACCACGCTCAGGACGAATTGAACGCTCAATTGTGTCCCACTTCGGACCACCAACAGCACCTAACAAAATCGCATCTGCTTTTTTTGCTTGTTCAGAGGTAACTTCTGGATAAGGTGAACCATGCGCATCAATTGCAGCGCCACCCAATAAACCTTGTTCCCATGTTAAATCTAGATTGAATTTTTCATTGACACGGGTGAGGACCTGTTCAGCTGCTTTTACAATTTCAGGACCAATGCCGTCACCAGCTAAAATCAAGATTTGTTTAGACATGAGATTTTCCATTTATAAAGTTAGTATGAACTAACGTGTTTTTAAATTTTTTTGTTCCACAAACTCACCTAGTCCATTGAGAACATTATAGGGTTTGCAGAAACGACGAATGGTTTGTTGCTCTTGCAACAAGTCAACACATAATGGCTCTGGTGCAGAAGCATCAAGTAAACTTTTTTTCCCACTGCTTCGATCTCTAAACATTACAAATCGGTAATCTTTTTTTGCTTCGAAGCGATGGATGACATTAATAGTTTCTGCTTTTTCCTCTGAAATCGGATAAAAGCGAACCACCACTTCATGCAGTCCAGCAGGAACTGAAAGATATAAGGCTTGCGGATCTTTCAAAGAGCCAGCATTTAATCGCACGATACCTTGCTTGATCGCACGCTGATCTAATCTTCGAGATTGAGCATCAACAATGGGATGCTCATCGAATCTTTCAAACTCACAATTCAGCGTTCCTGAGCAATAAATCAAAGCATGATTTCTGGTTTCAGGCGTTTCTTTAATCTTTTTCAGTTGTAATCGGTCTACGGTCTGACAAGCGGATAAAACGGCGACAGACAATCCGAAAAACGCATAGCGTAATAAAACTTTTGCCTTCATTTGTGCCCAACCTCACCAAACGGCGCAAAACTAAAAGAATAATTTTGCACCGATATTAGCAAGACTTGAATCAGAGCACTATAGCTTTAAGTATCAGTTACGCTTTGATTTCTTGGAATACCCATGGGCGAACAGCCTTAGTTCTTTCCTCATAAGCACGAATGTCTTCTGCCGCTTGTAACGTTAAACCAATATCATCTAAACCATTCAACAAACAGTGCTTTCTGAATGGATCAACTTCAAATTTAAATGCTTCGCCTGTAGGCGTACGCACTTCTTGTGCTTCAAGATCAATCGTTAACTGATAACCTTCTTGTGCTGCACACTCTTTGAATAATTGATCCACAATCTCTTCAGACAAGATCACTGGTAACATGCCATTTTTAAAGCTGTTGTTGTAGAAAATGTCTGCATAGCTTGGTGCGATTACGGTACGGAAACCATATTCTTCTAAAGCCCATGGCGCATGTTCTCGGCTTGAACCACAACCAAAGTTGGCACGTGAAATCAAGATTGAAGCACCTTGATAACGTGGTTTGTTCAACTCAAAATCTGGATTCAAAGGACGTTTTGAGTTGTCTTGCCCCAAGTAGCCTTCATCTAAATAACGTAACTCATCAAACAAATTCGCGCCGAAACCTGTACGCTTAATTGATTTCAAGAACTGTTTTGGAATAATTAAATCTGTATCGACATTGGCACGGTCTAAAGGTGCAACGATACCTTGTTCAACGGTATATTTTTTCATGTTGTTTGCTCCTCTTAGAATGAACGTACATCAACAAAATGACCCGCAATTGCGGCTGCTGCTGCCATCGCTGGACTCACTAAATGTGTACGACCACCATTACCTTGACGACCTTCGAAGTTACGGTTTGAAGTAGACGCACAGTGCTCACCCGGTTGTAATTTATCTGCGTTCATTGCTAAACACATTGAGCAACCCGGCTCACGCCATTCAAAACCAGCTTCTATTAAGATTTTATCCAAACCTTCAGCTTCTGCTTGTGCTTTGACTAAGCCAGAACCCGGAACAACCATCGCTTGCTTAATCGTGCTTGCAACTTTTTTGCCTTTTGCAACTTCAGCTGCCGCACGGATATCTTCAATACGAGAGTTGGTGCAAGAACCGATAAATACGCGATCCAATTTAATATCAGACAATGCTTGACCCGCGGTTAAGCCCATATATTGATAAGCACGTGTCCAGTCGTTACGTTGCACATCATCTTTGGCTTGTTCTAAAGTCGGTACTGCTTGAGAAACAGGAATCACCATCTCAGGAGATGTACCCCAAGACACTTGTGGTTCAATCTCTTCACCTTGTAATACAACCACTGTATCAAAGTGTGCACCTTCATCAGAATGCAAAGTATTCCAATACGCAACCGCTTGATCCCACTGCTCGCCTTTCGGTGCATATGGACGATTTTTTACGTATTCAATGGTTTTTTCATCAACAGCCACCATACCGACACGGGCACCGCCTTCAATCGCCATGTTACACACCGTCATACGACCTTCGATCGACATATCACGGAATACTTGACCACCAAATTCGATGGCATGACCTGTACCACCAGCTGTACCGATTTTACCGATAATCGCTAAAACCACGTCTTTTGGTGTTACGCCTTGACCTAATTTACCGTCAACACGTACCAACATGTTTTTCATTTTCTTTTGAACTAAGCATTGCGTTGCCAATACATGTTCAACTTCTGATGTCCCAATACCGTGTGCCAAGCAACCAAACGCACCATGCGTCGCTGTATGAGAGTCACCACAAACAACCGTCATACCCGGTAAAGTTAAACCTTGCTCAGGTCCAACAACGTGTGCGATCCCTTGACGGACATCGTTGATATCAAACTGTGCAACATTAAATGTTTTACAGTTATCATCTAAAGTTTGCACTTGGATACGTGAAGTATCATCTTCGATCCCCGCAATCCCTTCAGAACGCTCTTTCGTAGACGTTGGTACGTTATGGTCAGGAGTTGCCACGTTTGCACTTAAACGCCAAGGTTTACGTCCTGCAAGTTGTAAGCCTTCAAAAGCTTGTGGAGAAGTCACTTCATGCAACAAGTGACGATCGATATAAAGTAAAGAAGAACCATCATCGCGTTGTTTAACTAAATGATCGTCCCACAATTTATCGTACAACGTTTTTTTTGTTTGAGTTTCTGCTTTTTGGGTTTCGCCTGCCATGTCGATTTGCTCCACTGGACTGGGTAATTCTGTCATTAATTACGATTATAACGGCCTATTCACATAAATCTAATTTATCATTTTTATTAGTTTAAAAACTTTTTAGAATCAATTTAAACACCAAAAACCATCTATAAAAACGATTAATTTAAAAACAATATTCGCTTTTACAGATTAAATAAGAATGCTTATCATTTAAACATCTCCAAGATCACCACCAACTGAGGATGTTCACATGGCACATATTCAAAAATTTGTTGAAGATAATCAACGCATGTTCAAAAAAACATTAAGCTACTACATTATGCACATTACGGTAGCCATGATTGTAGGCTACCTTGTCACAGGCAGCATTTGGATGGCAATTACTTTGAGTTTACTTGAGCCTACTGTACAAGCCGTAGCTTATTTCATTCACGAACGAGTGTGGGAGAAAAAAACGATACAACAGGAAGAAAATATCGTCGCATAGTTTCACCTGTGATCCTCCTCATCTAAGTCGCACTATGCGGCTTTTTTTGCAACAGTTTATGAAGAATTACTTCGCAATAGATATAAATTTATTTTATAATTAAATAATATTTTCATAACCGAGTTTAAATTATGAATCTTGCTGCCTTTGAAGCTTTTATAAAAGTCATGGAAACGGGTTCGATTTCTATGGCAGCTGATCAACTATTTATCACTCAGCCTGCTGTCACCAAACGTATCCATAGTTTAGAAGATTATTTTGGTGTCAAATTATTTGAATCTGCTGGCCGAGGTGTACAAGCCACGCATGCGGCTCACTCACTGCTTCCTAAAGTTAAAAATTGGTTAAATGAACTAGGTGATATTCATCACACCTTAAGCCACGACCAAAATCAGATTAAAGGAAAGCTCAAAGTTGGTACCAGCCATCACATTGGATTACATCATTTACCGCAACATTTAAAAAGCTATGTTCAGCAATATCCTGATGTGACATTAGATGTGCATTTTGTAGATTCAGAACAAGCGCATGAAAAAGTGTTAGCCGGTGACCTTGAGCTGGCATTCTTAACCTTACCCCCTGTCCTAGATGAACGTTTAAAATATGTTCCTTTATGGAGTGATCCTTTGGTTTTCGTTGCTGCAGTTTTTCATCCATTGGCAAATATGAAAAATTTAAGCCTTGAAGATCTCATGCAGTATCCAAGTTTATTACCTGCAGCTCAAACATATACAGCGCAGATCACCCTTGCAGAATTTGAAAAAAATGGATTAAAACCTAAAGTGTCCATGAGCAATAATCCGCTTGAATCCATTCGCATGTTGGCTTCTATTGGGTTAGGTTGGTCTGTCTTGCCAAGTACTTTAGTCAATCAAGACTTGGTCAGACTGGATATTAATTTAGAAATGCAGCGTCAATTGGGTATGGTTTGGCATCCGGGACGCACCCAATCTAAGGCAGCCAAGGCACTGGTTGATTTAATGAAATAATTTCGGCACTCGATATTTAAAAAGTCATCTAATAAGATGACTTTTTACTTTATTAAGACAAGTGAGCTACTTAAGCTTTTTTCTTCAATGAATCTTCATGTAAAGACTCATTGAGCTGATCGATAATTAATGCCCATGAACCATCTGAACATAATTTTTCTTTCAAAAATTGACGTTGACCTTCAGACCAAAAACTTGCTTCAGTCAAAAAGGTTTCAGCTTCTAACTGATGTGTTTCAATAAATTCTGCAATAGCTTGCTCGCTAGAATCCAATCCTAATTGCTCAAATAAGTTGGTCATTCTTGGCTCTGTATTTAGCATCCTGTATTCCTTATGATTTTGATTAATTTTAAGTTAATTGTTTCCGCATAAGATATCAACAAGCGATGAAAGCGTCTGTAAATTTATGCTGAATTTCATCTCAAGTTATTTCAATTCTGATAAATGAAAAAAAGCCATTGATACAATGGCTTTAGCAATTTTGAATTTTGAGAATAAAATTGTCTTAAATGGACCAGTCTTGGATATCCCAACCCTGCTCTTTAGCCAATGCTTCAAGACGATCATCTGGATTGACTGCAATCGCATGATCCGCATATTCCAATAAGAATCGATCATTAATAGAGTCTGAATATGCCCATGATTCAGTAACGTCTCGTCCCTCAAGCCATTGATCTAATCGTGCCAATTTACCTTTTTGATAACACGGAATATTAATGACTTTACCCGTATATTTACCATCAACCACTTCTGCATTGGTTGCAATAATTTCTGTAATACCAAATTCACGAAAAATAGGTGCAGTAATAAAATCTGATGTTGCGGTAATCCCTACTAATTGATGCCCAGCATCTTTGTGACGCTGAATGGCTTTAAACCCTTCTGGGCGCATTTGTGGACGAATGACTTTTTGCATAAAAAGCTGATGTAAGTCGGTTAAATACTCATTGTCATGTTGTGTTAAAAATTCAAATACGAATTCGTTGTAGGCAATTGGATCAAGTTGTCCCGCTTTGTAATCTTCATAAAATTTATCATTCATGGCACGATGTCGAACTGGATCAACCAAGCCTTCATTGACTAAAAACTCGCCCCAAGAATGGTCAGAGTCGGTATTTAACAAGGTGTGATCTAAATCAAACAACGCCAATTTCATGAAATTACTCGTTCAAACTGAAATTTAAGAAAAAAAATGTAAATCTATCTCCGCTAGTCGATAGAAATTCGTTAAGATCATAGCAATTTTAAAACATTATTACTTTGAACTTTTCGAGTTGGGCATAGAGAGTGGATGCCCCCGAACCCAAAGTCAACGAATTTAATAAATTTTAGGTGCCAAATGATCGACTCAGAAGGTTTCCGACCGAATGTCGGGATCATTTTGGCAAATGATATTGGACAAGTTTTATGGGCAAAACGCATTGGTCACAATGCTTGGCAATTTCCTCAAGGAGGCATCCAATTTGGTGAAACTCCAGAACAGGCACTTTTCAGGGAACTCCGTGAAGAAGTCGGGTTATTGCCGGAGCACGTCCAAATAATTGCTCAGACCGAAGGTTGGTTACATTATCGTTTGCCACTTCGCTACATCAGATCAGATTCTGATCCTGTGTGTATCGGACAAAAGCAAAAATGGTTTTTATTGAAATTAGTCGCGTCAACGAATCATATTCAGTTGAACTTAAATGATCCGCCAGAGTTTGATCAATGGCAATGGGTCAGCTATTGGTATCCACTAGGCCAAGTGGTGAACTTCAAAAAAGATGTTTACCGTCGTGCCATGTTGGAATTGTGTATGCATCTGCCATAGCATGATTTATATTAAACATTGAATTTAAATGTTTGATTTTTATTTCGACTATTTGAATAATCACCATAATTACATCCCTTTAAGAGGAGCACCGCTACATGTCGAACATGCAATTAGACTCTTTACGGCGCATTGTCCAAGAAATCAATGCGTCTGTCAGTTTGCATGATTCGTTAGAAATTATGGTCAACCAAATTTCTGAAGCAATGCATGTAGATGTGTGCTCTATTTATTTACTTGATGAACGTAACCAACGTTATGTTCTGATGGCTTCCAAAGGCTTAAACGCTGAATCCATTGGCAATGTCTCACTGCAGTTGGGTGAGGGTTTGGTCGGACTTGTTGGGCAACGCGAGGAAATCGTCAATATCGAGAATGCGTTTAAACATGAGCGTTTCGCGTATTTCCCAGAAACGGGTGAAGAGATTTATAACTCTTTCCTTGGCGTTCCTGTTATGTATCGTCGAAAAGTCATGGGTGTTCTCGTGGTTCAGAATACTGAACCACAAGACTTTAGCGAAGCTGCTGAATCCTTTTTAGTCACACTTTGTGCGCAACTTTCTGGCGTTATCGCGCATGCGCATGCAGTTGGAAATATTGATGTTTTCCGTAAGCCAAATAATTCTCCAACCTATAAAACATTTCAAGGATCATCAGGTGCAGGTGGTATTGCATTAGGTCGTGCACTTATTCTTTATCCACCCGCAGATTTAGGTTCAGTACCTGACCGCGAAGCTGAAGATATCAGTGAAGAGCTTGAATTACTTGATCATGCGGTTGATTCAGTTCGCCAAGAAATTCAATCACTTGATGATAAAATGCAAGATTCTTTGATGTCTGAGGAACGTGCATTATTTAGCGTATTCTTGAGAATGTTGGATGAGAATGCCCTGCCTGCTGAAATCAAAGAGTTAATCCGTGATGGTCACTGGGCTCAAGGTGCAGTTAAACACGTTATTGATCGTCATGTGGCAATCTTTGCACAAATGGAAGACGATTATTTACGAGAACGTGTTGCAGACCTAAAAGACCTTGGGCGTCGTATTTTAGCAGCACTTCAAGAAGATGATCTGAGTCATCGTGAACTGAGTAATGACAGTATCATCGTGGGTGAGGAAATCAGTACGGCAGCATTGGTTGAACTACCTGTCGATAAGATTGCAGCGATTGTGACGTCTGAAGGGGCTGCCAATTCACATATGGTGATTGTGGCACGTGCTTTGGGTATCCCGACAGTCGTTGGGGTCACCGAGCTACCAGTAACCACACTTGATGATGTGGAAATGATTGTTGATGCCTATCAAGGACGTGTATTTATCAATCCACCACGTCGTTTACGTCAACGTTATCGTGACATCCAAAAAGAAGAAGAACAAATTGCCAAAGATCTTAAACAGTATGAAACCAAAGATGCCATCACTCCTGATGGTGTTGCAGTACGCTTATTTGTGAATACAGGTTTAATGATTGATGTCGTGCGTGGTGTACAACGTGGTGCCAAAGGTGTCGGACTCTATCGTTCAGAAATTCCATTTATGTTGCGTGATCGTTTCCCGGGTGAAGAAGAGCAACGGGCGATTTACCGTCAACAACTTAGTCACTTTGCCAATAAACCAGTCGTGATGCGTACTTTGGATATTGGTGCAGATAAAGATTTACCTTATTTCGAAATAGAAGAAGAAAACTCAGCATTAGGATGGAGAGGGATTCGTTTTACCTTGGATCATCCTGAGATTTTCTCTTCACAAATTCGTGCGATGTTAAAAGCCAGTGTTGGTTTGAATAATTTGCATATTTTGCTGCCAATGATCACCAGCGTCAGTGAAGTAGAAGAAGCGCTTTATATTATTGAGCGTGACTTAGCTGCGGTTCAGGAAGAAGAACAAGTTAAAATTAATCGTCCTAAAATTGGCATCATGGTGGAAGTACCTAGTGTTTTACTTCAAATTGGTGAGTTTGCAGAATTAGTTGATTTCTTCTCTGTGGGTTCGAATGATTTAATCCAATATTTGTTGGCAGTCGACCGTAATAACCCACGTGTATCGAGTGTTTATTCTCACTTCCATCCCTCAGTGCTTCGAGCATTGCAACGCTTAGTTCAAGAGTGTCATAAATATGACAAACCTGTCAGTATTTGTGGTGAAATGGCTGGCGATCCACTCTCAGCAATTTTACTGATGGCAATGGGCTTTAATACGCTTTCAATGAGTTCGAGCAATATTCTCAGAGTCCGTAAAGCAATTTGTCATGTTCCAATGGTAGATGCGCAAACGCTTTTAGATGAAGTGGTGAAAATGAGTAATCCACTCATTGTGAAAAGTTGGATGGAATATTATTTCCGTCACCATGGTTTAGCGGATATGGTGAAATCGAATCGTATTGTAAATGCTTAATACGAATCCCCGTTTAAGCAGAGATACAGCTGAGTAACAACATGATCAATTGGCTTTTTTTATCTTCATGTCGATCGTAGCGATCTCGGTAATTCTATTTCATTTATATGTTAGTAAATTAAAAAGTAGTTCAACACCTAACAAATCTATTTCAAATCATACGCTAGGTCATGGCTCAACGATGAGTTTTGAATACCAACTGGGCGAATTATCATCACATGTTGATATAGATTGCTGTGGAAGTATCGGTGGAGCAGAATAATCTTCACGTGTTTAGGCATATAAAAAAGGGAGATAGTCATTCGAATATCTCCCTTTTTTATGCTTGCTGTAGCCACGTTTTGCATTTTTCTTACGATCTACAAAAACTTGGCTTTTGTTGACTTCATGCATATGTTTTGCCACAAAGTTGTGAATCACAACTTCTGGCAACGCTTTTTTCTTTGCCATTTTTTAATCACCTTCAGTTTATCCATCCTTCATGATGGGAAAGCGATATTACGCTTTTTTGTACATTATACAAGCAACTTGATAATGGTTTTTTCAATGACCTACATCGAAGGTATACAATGTTTAAGATTAGCTCTGCCATTTTTCTATGTTAAATTGATCAATAACTCGAGCACCCAAAGGTGCTCTTACACAGCATAGAAAGGACTAAATCATCATTATTTCGGTAGAAGACTAAATGTACCTCGATGATGATTAAATTTTCCATCTGGCATTGCGATATTTTGGTAAACGATCTTTTGCTTTTGATCGATGACTAATACAACATTTTCTCTAGTCGCATCATCTGTCCAATACACCATAAACTGCTCAGGTCCAACCTGTGTGGCTACATATTCAATATTGGCAGATGTATTTTGTCCTGATGTGATATTTAAAAGACCTTGGTCTTTGAATTCAAGACGCTGCGTTTGACCATTGATGTTTAACGCCAAAGTCTGTCCAATAGCGAAGAATGGTTTATTCAATGCTTGTTGTAAACCGATGTCCTTGATTACACCTTTGACGCCTAGTATTTTGCCTTTAAGATGAATTGTTCCATCATTCCCAGCAATGTTGGTGTAAACGATATCTCGATTATAATCTTGAATATGAACGACATTATCTCCTGATTTATCCTCATGCCAATAAACCATAAAAATATTTTTAGCAATCTCAACAGGTGTATATTTTACCGCTTCAGAAAGATCTGGCCCAACTGCGCCACCAGCACCTGTAAAAGTTAGGTTCTGATGGTCTTTGACATCAAGATCAAATTTCAAACTCGTAAAATCGACTTGAATTTTTTGTCCTATTGGCGGATAAGGAGATGCAACTTTCCAATCGGTTTCTTTGGCAAATACTTGTGCAGACATTTTTAGCACTTCTTCACTCGACTCAAGATCTGGATACTTTGCTTTCATATATCCCAAAATCCCCTCCGAGCTTTGATTTTCAGTAACTGCTGTTTTAAAGTTCGTTAAATACCCTTTAATCCAATCCAATGGCTTAGGTGAAAAGTCACTTTTTACATAATGACCTGGGATCACTTTTTCAGGATTTAAACTCAGTATTTTATCAATTTGCTTCTTCCAAAGATCGATCCCTTGCACACCATTGGTATCGGCCATCCACAAATGCTCATCATAAGCGACCGAAATACCACCCAATGCTGTTTTTAAACTTGGAATCCATAAGAAACTATGTGCGGAATCCTCTGGATCAAGTTGGACTTGAATCTTTTGCCCATCTAATTCCATATATCCTGAATTTAAGGCTTCAGGAATAATAATCTTTTCAGGGGCATCGCCTTTTGCTAATTGTGGCTGCCAAACTGATAACTTATCTTCTTTAGAGGCTTGTATCAAATAAGCTGTCTGCGCGGTTGAAACAACCTTAGCATTTGGAAATGCTTTTAAAATTTCATTGGTTCCAAAATAATAGTCAGGGTCACTATGGGAAATATAAATATATTTTAAATTTTTACCTGATTTCTTAATCAGATTGACTACGTCTTTAGCGTATTGATTCTGAAATTGAGCATCGACCAAAATAGCATCTTTTTTTCCTGAAATTAAAGTTGATGCAACGGCAAAAACAGCATCCTCTCCAGGAGTATAAGTCTGCAAAGTGAGTGGAGATGGATTTGATGAATCTTTTGGACTTTTATCATCAGAATCATTACAGCCACTTAAAGCAATGGTGGTCACAAATAAACTAGTGGTTAGGAGTTTTGTCATATCAGCCTCATGAGATAAATTTATCTATGGTTCTTATTGATCTTTATTTTTTAAATAAGCTTTAAAGCAAAAGTGCCATATTCCCCCTCGTCATACTGCGGATGTGGCAGTGCAACAAGGCGAATTAAAAGCTTCTTGAGGCAGAAGAAGGATGAGAAGTACTTACGGTTTAGTAAGTAAAAAAATTGAATTTGCAGTTAAAATATTAGACTGATTTGCAACAATAAATTCCACGATAAAAAATGTTAACTTTAGTATCTTGAACTTTGAATACCTGTTAATACAGACAATACTCACTGAACAGCCATCTCTAATTTTTTCTTATTCATGGGCTAAGGCTTCAATTGGTTTTAAGTTTGCAGCACGTTTAGCGGGCATATAACCAAAGATCAAACCAACCAGCGTTGAAAATAGCAGTGCGATAATAGCAACTGACCATGAAAATACCATCTTATAATCTGAGCTAATCGCATTAAAAATAAAACTGGCGATCAAGGCGATCGCAACACCAATTACGCCACCAATTAAACATAAAACTGCAGATTCAATCAAAAACTGAGCCTGCACATCACTTTGGCGAGCACCAACTGCTATTCGTAAGCCAATTTCCTTAATTCGCTCGGTCACAGAAACGAGCATGATATTCATCACACCAACGCCACCTACGACCAATGAAATAAAGGCTACTGCAGAAATAAAGAAAGTCATCGTTCCTAAATATTTTTCAAAGGACTTCATAGACTCATCGCTGTTGTATATATCAAAATCCTCCACACCATGACGAGCAATCAATAGTTGCCTCACTTTCTTTTCGGCTTTCACTGAGTCAGTATTTTGATGTAGTACCGCAGTCAGCAGATTGACATTATCACTACTTGAAATTTGCGACATCAATACATTATAAGGCATCCAAATTTGTGAAGAACCTGAGCTATATTGAGGTTCAGCGATTCCAACAACTTCATAAGAACGCTTATTAAATAAGACTGTTTTACCTAAAGCTAATTTTTGCTGTCCAAATAATTTTTCAGCAGCTTGCTTATCAATCACTACGATTTGGGAGCGCTGTTCAACATCGCTCTGTGTAAAAAAGCGACCATGTTGAACTTTCATGTTTCTAATTTTTAAATAAAAACCATCTGCACCTGTTGCACTCACATCAATATTACGATTTTGATAAATCATGTTCCCGCTTAAACTGACATGTGGAGAAACATGGGTAATTTCTTTCATCTCATTGAGAGCATTTAAATCATCCATATTTAAACGGCTGGCAGATGCAGCTAAAGCTGTTCCCCCCGGATAAATCTCAAGTGTTGCTGTTTTCAATCCTCCCCAATCATTCAAAAACTTTTCTTTTGCGCCATTACCAATGGCAATGACAATGATGACTGAGCAAATGCCAATAATAATCCCTAGCATGGTCAAAAATGACCTTAAACGATTGGCGAAAATTGAGTGCAAAGACATTTTCATCGCTTCATACACTTGGGAAACAAAGCTGAATTTCATGTCCGCATGAAAAACTTTTGATGGAGAAACTTGCCCTAAAGATTTACGCTGCGTATCCGAAAGAATGCGTCCATCTTTAATTTCAATGACACGATCTGCACGTTCTGCAATACTTTTATCATGAGTAACTAAAATAATCGTATGCCCTTGACGGTGTAAATCTTCCAAAATTTGCAAGACCATTTCACCACTTTCAGAATCCAAAGCGCCTGTGGGTTCATCGGCTAAAATAACCTCACCACCATTCATAAGCGCGCGGGCAATACTGACTCGTTGCTGCTGTCCACCCGACATTTCATTGGGTTTATTGTCACTCTTATCAGCTAAACCGAGCTGAGCTAAAAGTTGCAGTGCTCGATCTGCACGGTTTTCTGCATTCAAATTTGAATAAATCGCGGGCAAGGCGACATTCTCTAAAGCAGATAAAGCATTCAATAAATTATAGCGTTGGAACACAAACCCAAAACTTTTTAAACGTAACGATGAAAGCTCATCATTACTCAATAAGGAAATATCTTGTCCACGAAACAGAAACTGTCCTGAAGAGGCTTGATCCAAACATCCAAGTAAATTCATTAAAGTAGACTTACCTGAACCTGATTGCCCAATAATCGAAATAAACTCACCCTGTTCAATACTGAGACTGACATCTTTTAGGATGTGTTGTTGATTATTTTCTGGACCTACAAATTTATTTATTTTTTTTAGTTCAATCAAACTCATTAAGTATCGCCTGATGTATTCGCACTATCGTCAGGTGCCTCTGCCAAAATTTTTTCACCCAACTTTAAACCAGACTTGATTTCAATATCATTTGAGTCAGAAATTCCAGTCACGACTTTTCTTGGTTGAGGTTTTGTATCAGGTTGATAGAGGTAAACAATGGCATCTGATCCATATCCAATCACCGTTGTTTTCGGAATTTTCAGCACATTCTTTTTTTGATTTACAATAATGTCATTTTGGGTTGTCATACCGATACTGAGTTTACGCTCAGGGTTGTCCACCAACATTCTTGCATAGTAGAACACTGCTGCATTCGCATTTTCATTTTTATCGTCGTAAGTTCCTTTGGTCAGGGTCGTTAAAGCAGGATCAATACTTTGAATCACACCATCTAATTTCACATTGGGGTCTGCCAAGGTGCTAAATTTAACTGGCATGTTTTCTTTTAATTTAGTGTAGTCACCTTCTGCGACCTGCATTCGGATTTCCATCTTATTCAAGTTGGCGATCGTCGCGATCAAAGGTGTCGTTTGTGCAAAGTTAATGGTTTGACCAGCTTCAACAGGCATGGAAACCACGGTACCCGTCAATGGAGAGCGAATCTGTGTGTAGCCCAATTCAGTTTGTGCTGTATTCACATTAATCTGTAATTGTTTCAGCCGATATTCATTTGACTCAACATCTGCAATCGCTTGTTTAAGCTGATTATTCGCCTGTTCGAGCTCTTCACGAGAGCCTGCTTCAGCTTTGTATAAGGTTAATTTACGCTGATAGTTTTGTTTTAAAGTTTGTAAAGCGACACGTTTCGCTGCCAAGTCTGCCTTCGCAGCTTCAAGTTCGGCTTTACTGGTATTGAGCTTGTCCAACTGTGTTGTCGAGTCAATTTCAGCGATTAATTCGCCTTTTTTTACATCCTGTCCTAACTTGATATACAGCTTTTGAATTTGACCTGAGACTTGTGCACCCACGGAGACAATATCAGATGCATAAATTTCACCTGTGGCTTTAACAATCTGCGTTAGATCACCTTGAGTGACTTCAACGGTCTGCGGTTCTGGCTGCTTTTTTTGTGACTGAATATAGAAATAAACAGAAAGAGCTAAAGCAACCAATACCACTAAGACCAAAAAATACTTTAATTTTTTTGATTTTTTTTGCATGTGCATAATGACGAATAATCTTTATTGAGGAGATAACTTTTGATCAACATGTTTTATTCACTTTAATATGATCAAAATTTAAAAATTTTTAATGACACGATTCTAGTGAATTCTATTTTTTCACACTGTCGTACTTATTTATTTTTATGTATCGATAACAGCCAACCGCATCTATGTGTTGGCTGTCTATCAGAAAAGGGTTTTGGAAAATAATTAAGCGGCAAATACTCGATTTAAAATTGAGGTCACATCTACTTGTTTAGGATCAAGCATTCCCACCACTTGACCATGAAATTTTTGATAACGCGTCGCAATAAAAGCATTGGCAATAAAATCTGGCGCATAACGTTTCAGCAATACTGCTTGAGAGAGCACAACCAAACGACTGACTAAGCTTCTCCCCATAAATTGTAAATCATCAGGTTCCTGATGAAATAATCTAAACAGTCCCTGCAACTCTTCATTAAGTATTTTGTCGTGACTTGCAGTAGATGCTAAATCTTTAAATAAATGCTCGATTGATTCAGGATCACGTGAAATAGCACGAAGCACATCGAGACACATGACATTACCTGACCCTTCCCAAATGGTGTTCACAGGTGCTTCTTTAAAGAGACGAGCCATGATGCCATGTTCAACGTAGCCATTGCCACCAAAGACTTCCATCATTTCACCAGTCATTTCTACTGCTCTTTTACAAACCCAAAATTTTGCTGCTGGTGTCATGATACGTTTCCATGCCAAACAAAGTTCACTGTCATGTTCATAACAATGAGCCAAATGGAAACTCAACTGCATTGCCGCTTCAGTCTCTAAAGCAAGATCTGTGAGCACCGACCGCATTAATGGTTGCTCAATGAGTCTCTTACCAAATGCTTGACGTTGACGTGTATAGGCAATGCTTTGTACTAGGGCCTGACGCATAATGCCACTTGAACCTACCGCACACGTTAATCGGGTATAGTTTGCCATTTCAATAATCGTTGGAATGCCGCGTCCAGCCTCCCCCATCATAATGCCCCAAGCCTCTTTAAATTCGACCTCAGAGCTGGAGTTGCTGCGATTTCCAACCTTCTCTTTGAGTCGTTGAATATGAATCGCATTTTTTGTGCCATCTTCCAACCATCGCGGAACAAAGAAACATGCCAAGCCATCATGCTCAGTTTTAGCAACAACCAAATGTGCATCGCACATAGGTGCTGAAAAAAACCATTTATGCCCAGTTAGTAAATAAGCTTGTCCTCTTCCAGACTGCCCAACTGGAACAGCTGTCGTTTCATTAGCACGCACATCAGAACCACCCTGCTTTTCAGTCATGCCCATTCCAATCCAAATCGATTTTTTCTGAGCAATTGGTAAATCACGTTCATCATATTCAGTGGATAAAAGTTTATCTCCTAGCTTTTTCCACAGCTCAGGTTCTTTTTGAATCAATGGAATGCTGCCCAAGGTCATTGAATTTGGACATAAGTTTCCACACTCCACTTGACCACTGAGGAAGAATTTTGCTGCCCAATCCACCCAACCAGATTCTTGAGTAAAATTTAGAAAAGGATGTGCATGAACCGCATATTTACGATTTAACGCCATCCATTTGTGCCATGAAGGATGAAATTCAACAAAATCTGCCCGCCTGCCTCGAGCATCAAAACTATGTAAAATAGGAGGATGTTTATTGGCAAGATCAGCATGGTGATAAAAGCTTTCACAACCTACGACTGCGCCAAACTCACTTAAATGGACTGAGTTTCTACTGCCATAACGCTGTAAGATTTCTTGTAAGATTGGATCTGTTGTATATAGATTGTAATCTTGAAGCTCATCAAATTGATTATGTATTTGATGTGTCATCCATGCCGACATAAACGCACCCTCTTTGGAATTTTTATCTATAACTTCATTATTTATATTATCGAGTATAGCTTTTGAAAGTAGATTATCTAGTGCAAATGATGACCTAAATTGTCATTAAATTTTTATTAACGTCTTAATATGATCTCAGTATTGTGTTCTGCTATTGTTGCATCATCTTTCTATATTTTGCTGGTGGCATACCCTTACAGCGCTTGAATGCTCTAGAAAAAACAGATACTTCTGCATAACCCAACCGTTCAGAAATTTGATCTATTGTGAGATCAGTACCCAGCAATAAATCATCTGCCAAATCCTCACGTAAATTTTTAACCAATTGGTGAAACGTAATCCCTTCATTGGCTAAATTGCGCTGAATGGTACGAACATTGACAGCTAAAGCTTTGGATATATCTTCAATCGTCGGCATTTGTGATGCATTCTTTAATAAAAACTCGCGTATTTTTTTACTATAGTCCCCTAAGCTTTTTCGGCGTCGAAATACATGCTCACACTCTTTTTGGTAACGGATAAAAGTGAAGTCATCAGCTTGACGCAATGGGGTAAGCAACAATTCAGATTGAATCGTGATTCGACTTTGTGGTTTCTCATAAAAAATAGGATAACCAGTTAATTCTTCTATCTGATTTGCATAGCAAGGCTTGGTCATCGCTAAATCTATCTGAAATGGTAATTGAGCACCAAGAATGTCATTTTGAAGTGTGATGATGGTCGCAATATCTCTTTCTAAAATAAATAATTGCATATCAGCACTTAGGTCATGATGAAATAAATTTAAATGTGTAAATTCACCATCTTCTTGCAAAGCCACATCAGAAAAAATTGCGCCTAATTTCAGATATCGTATCGCGATCAGCAACGCTTCTCTGACATTGGCACTACTTAAAATTGCAAATCCCCAAGCCCCTAATGTGGTGGTGTGATGTCGAAGCCCAGCTTCGAGCGCAATGGGATGTTCATCAGAGATTAGATTCAGAATATTTCTGATGATCTGTAATTCATTTCGCTCTTGGATTTCAAAATTTTCTTGATAAAGATCTTGTTTCGTCAGTTGTGTATTTTCTAGGCATTGCTCAAAAGTAATACCGTAGCTTTCTGCAACATGACATAGTACCCGAGCTGTATTCGCTTCCCTTAAAAACTTCCATGAATTAAGCATCATTATTCGCGTTTTTATTTGTCATCTAATGTCAAATTTAACTGTTTAATTATCATTCTACAAGTGAATTCAATCTCTTATATTCATAAATAAAAGAAAATGGAATTTTTTATGAACATGTATGCCAATCTTGTTGAGGAACAGCAAAGCCTGGTCAATGAACTCACGGCGTTATATCAAAAAACCAAAGCCGAGATGAACGACCAAGATATTGATCATATTCGAAATGTTGCTGCATATTCAAAGGCTATAAAATTACGCAGTGAGCAACTTATTCGTGAATGTATAAGTTTAGAATCTTGGGGACGGGGCATTATTCTGGGTTGTTTACACACCCTACTCGAATTTTCAGAGCTCGGTCATAACATCATGCACGGAAGTTATGATCACCTCCCCCAAGCAACCGAGTTTCATTCAGAACGCTGGGTATGGGACTTTGTGACTGATCCTCGTGAATGGCGCGTCATGCATCATCAAAATCATCATCCATTTACCAACATCGTTGGCAAAGATCATGATTTAGGGTATTCCTTTTTAAGAAGCTTGGCAGGTCAAAGCTGGTACGGGCATCACAGTGTTCAATTGCTGATTTACAGTGCGCTGATGATCACTCCATCCTACTATTTCACACTCTATACAGCCACATCAGCAGCACGTACAGAAGGTCGAAAGATCCTTTCCAAAGAAACCTTTACTCAATCACTTCGTCTCATAAAAGCTCATGCTCAAAAACAGTTTATTGAAGCACCTGTCGCTGCAAAATGGTCAAAAAAATTACCTGTTTTTATCGGAAATTATCTTACAACAACGATAGGCTATGGTTTTTTACTTCATATCCTCTTCTTAGAACATCACGCTGAAAATTTGGAGCTTTATTCAGATCCTGGACCTGATGAGACGCAAGAAGAATATTTCATACGACAGATTAAAAGTACCACCAATTTTATCCCATATGCACCGCTGGATCAGTTTCTCAAAAAAATCCTTGATGATGAGGTCCCGTATCCAAATCCACCTCCATTTGAAATCTTTTATGGCGGATTAGATACACATCTTGAGCATCATTTATTTCCAGATTTAGCATGTAATCGTCAAAGACAAATCAAAGCTGTAGTACGTAGTATTTGTGAAAAATATCATTTGCCTTATCACAATTCACCCATGGAAAAGCTGATTCCAGCGATACCGCTCAGCCTCATTAAAAGAACTCTACCTTTTGGTAATCAAGAAAAAAATAACCCTTTCAAATTACTCATTCGACCAAAAGAATTATTAAAACGTATCAAACGAGGAATTCAATATCAGCCACCCTCAACCATGACATATTTACACAAGCCACAGCTCTATAATGCGTCGGCAAAAGTTATACAAGTCGAAATACAGCTTAATGGTCAAGTCAAAACACTCAAAATGAGCAAGCCTCAAGGCTGGGAACATTTAAAATGGCAGGCAGGTGCATTTATTTCATTAAGCTTTGAAATAAATGGGCAAACTTATATTCGTCAATACAGCTTATTGCATGAAAGCCAAAGCGCAGATGGCTATTTTGAAATAGCAGTGAAACGTACACCTGCGGGCATCGTTTCTCACTATATTCATGATCATGTTCCTGTAAATACAGAGGTGACGATTGTAAGTCCACCACAATCTACACCTGATTTTGTTTTAGACGCCCTCCCGCCGAAGTTAATCTTTATCGCAGCAGGAGTCGGTATTACACCAATTTTAAGTATGTTAAGAAAATATCAGCGTATCGAAAGTAAAGCTGAAGCTCATTTGTTTTACTTTAACCACGATGAAAACTCTATTTTGTTTGAAAATGAGATTCGTCAAATCGCGGGGCATTCGAATTTGAATGTTCACTTCATCTGCTCCAAAGTTCAGAACGAGTCGACATCTGATTTACGACAAGGACGTTTTAGTCTTGAAATTTTCCAACCTTATATTCGAGATTTTAAATGCCAACACGTATATGCCTGCGCCCCTCAAGCATTAATCGATTCTGCTCGCCAACAACTTATTCAAGCAGGCGTTAAAGCAGCAGCATTTCACACAGAAAATTTTAAACCTGCTCCTCTCAGTTTTGAGTCTGATGGGGTTACACGTCGAGTGATTTTCAAAAAGAGTAATTCAAGTATCGACATTGAAGGGAATGTCACTTTACTTGAAGCCGCGCGTCAAGCTGGACTGAAACTGCCAAGCGGTTGTCAACAAGGTTTATGCAAAGCCTGTGTATGCACTAAATTGGAAGGTCAAACTCAGTTAGAAGTTGACTCATCCACTATTCAACATCGCATTACCCTATGCAACACTGTAGCTCGCTCACCAATCATTGTGCTTGATGTTTAACAAAGATTCTTAAGTTAATCGCCGTCATGAAGTAATCATGCAATGCTTCATGACAGTAAGATTCAAACACTTAAACAACCAAACTTATGATTCATATCCAAGAATTGCACAACCAAAACCTTACTGTAAATCATCGTTAAATCCTTTTAACCTGAACCAAATATTCTATTGGTGAATATTCAAATAAACCCTTAATTTATATGAGGGTAATTGGAATTTTATTTACAAATTAAACTCTCCAATTGAACGCATCATGATTTATGATGAATTTGTAAACTCAATAAAACACACATTCTTGTCACAATGTTGCTTTAGAATGATCGAACAAAACGGTTCATGTCTCTGGTATTGGAAGCGCTAGATCTTATAAAAGTGAATGCTCAGCCAACCATCAAGAAAGACATATATTATAAATGGAGAATGAATATGAGCGATGACTCAAAAAAATGTCCTGTCACCCACTTAACAACTGATGCTGGTGCTCCTGTAGTAGACAACCAAAACAGTATGACAGCAGGTGCACGTGGTCCTTTACTTGCACAAGATTTATGGCTGAATGAAAAACTAGGTAACTTCGTTCGTGAAGTGATTCCTGAGCGTCGTATGCACGCGAAAGGTTCTGGGGCATTTGGTACCTTCACTGTTACCCATGATATTACGCAATATACTCGCGCTAAATTATTCTCTGAAATCGGTAAAAAAACCGATATTTTTGTGCGCTTCTCTACAGTTGCTGGCGAACGTGGTGCAGCAGATGCTGAACGTGATATCCGCGGTTTCGCAATGAAATTTTACACTGAAGAAGGTAACTGGGATTTAGTAGGTAATAACACTCCAGTTTTCTTCTTACGTGATGCGCGTAAGTTCCCTGACTTAAACAAAGCAGTAAAACGCGATCCTAAAACCAACAAACGTAGTGCAACCAACAACTGGGATTTCTGGACTTTACTTCCAGAAGCATTACATCAAGTGACGATTGTCATGTCAGACCGCGGTATCCCAGATGGTTACCGTCACATGCATGGTTTTGGTAGCCATACCTTCAGTTTTATCAATGCCAACAACGAACGCTTCTGGGTTAAATTCCATATGCGCACGCAACAAGGCATTAAGAATTTAACTGATGCAGAAGCTGAAGCGATTATTGCGAAAGATCGCGAAAGTTCTCAAACTGACTTATTTGATGCGATTGAACGTGGTGATTTCCCGAAATGGAAAATGTACGTCCAAATCATGCCTGAGCTAGATGCAGAGAAAGTTCCATATCACCCATTTGACTTAACCAAAGTATGGCCTAAAGGGGACTATCCTTTGATCGAAGTCGGTGAATTCGAACTTAATCGTAACCCTGAAAACTACTTCCAAGACGTAGAACAAGCTGCCTTTGCCCCAAGTAACTTAGTGCCAGGCATCAGCTTCTCACCTGACCGTATGCTTCAAGCACGTCTGTTCAACTATGCAGATGCTGCACGCTACCGTGTTGGTGTTAACCATTATCAAATTCCAGTGAATGCACCACGTTGCCCTGTTCACTCAAACCGTCGCGATGGTCAAGGTCGTACTGATGGTAACTATGGTGCTTTGCCACACTATGAACCAAATAGTTTCAGCCAATGGCAGGAACAGCCACAATATAAAGAGCCACAATTAAAAATTTCTGGTGCGGCAGATTTCTGGGATTACCGCGAAGATGACAATGACTATTTCAGTCAACCACGCGCATTATTCAATCTCATGAATGATCAGCAAAAACAGGCTTTATTTGACAATACAGCCGCAGCAATGGGCGATGCATTAGATTTCATTAAGTATCGTCATATTCGTAACTGCTATGCTTGTGACCCAGCATATGGCGAGGGTGTTGCAAAAGCATTAGGCATGACCGTAGCTGATGCACAGGCTGCACGTGCAACTGACCCAGCACAAGGAAATCCAGGCTTACTTTAATTAATATCTCCATAAAAAAACCGCTGTTATCAGCGGTTTTTTTTATTCAAACAATTAGTTTTTTACCTTCCCGAATACAATAAAACGGACTGATAAATTTAGATGCATTTTTCATCGCTTGGTGCAGATCCAACTCAGGTTGATTCCGATCTTCATCTGTTAACTGAAAAGTACGATAGTGAATCGCTAGTGAACGTTTTGCGTGTAAATCTTTATGTGCTTGGAATGCATCAGCAGGATTCATATGTAGATATTGCATCAATACTCTTGGTTCATATGCACCGATTGGCAGTAAAGCAATCCTTGGTGCACCTAAGCGCTGGTGAATCTCTTTAAAATGTTGTGCATAGCCTGTATCACCAGCAAAGTAACAATGACCATGCTCAGATAAAATTGAAAAACCACCCCATAATGCAAGGTTTTGATCACGAAGCCCTCGACCAGAACCATGTTGGGCAGGCGTGTAGACAATTTTAAAATCTTTGAATAAGGCAGACTGCCACCAATCCATCTCAATCACATGAAATGCTTTCGGTAAATAGGCTGCATTTCCTAGACCTGTATAGATCGGCATAGCAAATTTTTGATGTAGCCAATTCAAACTCGCTAAATCCATATGATCATAGTGATTATGACTGAGTAATACTGCGTGAATCTGTGGTAAATCTTCAAGTGCAATCCCTGCAGGGATAACACGTTTCGGTCCACTCCCGTGCTTTGGGCTTACATAATCCGCCCATACAGGGTCGGTTAAGAAGTTATATGGACCAATTTGAATTAAAACCGTAGCATGACCAACAAACCATACTTGCCAATCTTCTAAATCTGCATGCGGACGAGCCTCAGGCTTAGCACGTTTGGTTTGAATAAAGTCCTGTTGCTCTTTCGCGAAATCACCTTGCCAGGTAAAGCTTTTACGAGCCATCAACCATTTATATAAATTCCATTGGTTGAGCTGTGCAGGACGTGGTTCCTGATTAACGAATCTTTGCCCATTATGGTGATCCAGTGAAACCAATTTAAGTTTTGGTTTAAACCACACATGCCGAATACAATCTTCAGTCTTTAGTTGATAGTGCAGATTAGAATCTTGCGGCTTCCGTCCAACAACAAGTGTAGACTCTGGATTACTCGAAGTCGTCGTTGGAATATCAGTCAAATTAGACATAATAAATGTAAGCACCTTAAACCGAAGCGATTTTGAAATAGTTGATTATTCAGTTATATAAATAGATTATGTTCATCATCTATTCGCATTTTTAAATTATGTTTTTAAAAGATACACTGTTCGTGTTTCATTTAAGACAACATCAATCTCAATTCCCATGAAGTGGTTATAATTTCATCAATAAATTGTGAAATAGAACACCAATCATCCCTCTATTATTCATCATATACAACTCAGACTTTCTTTTTGTTTATGATTTTGTTGTTTTTTTCTGATTTTTGATGTTTTTTTAATCACCCACAGAAATCTTAAATAGAGGAAGTTAAATTTTGTTTAGGATGTGACTTAACGCTGAACAACTGATCTCCCAAAGCTTCAACGTACTTTTCTCTACATTATTATTTTTCATAGACTTAAAGCCGAAACAATTGGTTTCAACTTTAATAGATACAATCTTTTCTAAACCTATACAAATCAGTCACTCATTCACGATGAGAGTTCGATCTTGAAATCTAAAATTTCTATCTAAGTAAGAAATTAAATGCATGTAAATTTTAAAATACAAAAAAATGCTTCATTCACTAACTAAATACCAAAATACATCTACTTATTGATCAATTTCACTTATACTCATCTTTAGCAACATTAAGACATTTTTTAGATTATTCTCTGGAAGGCTATATGGAATTACGGCATTTGCGCTATTTTATTACAGTTGCAGAAGAGCTTAATTTTAGCAAAGCTGCACTTAAGCTCTACACAGCACAGCCTTCACTCAGCCAACAAATCAAAGATTTAGAAGAAGATGTTGGTGTGCGTTTACTAAATCGAACCAAACGAAAAGTTGAATTGACCGAAGAAGGCGCTGTGTTTCTGGAACAGGCGAGACTCACCATTGCTCAAGCAGAAAAAGCAATTAATATGGCGCGCCAAGTGTCTAAAGCAAAACAAAAAATGCTACGCATTGGTTTTGTGCCAGTTGCAGAAATGAAAATCTTTCCTTATGTATTACCTAACTTACGTGTTCAAAATCCCGAATTAAAAATTGAATTACAAAGCTTAAATAATATTGAGCAATTCAAAGGCATAAAGAAAGGTGAATTGGACATTACTTTTACTCGTCAACGTTTAGATTCTGAAGAGATCGAGAGTCGCTTTGTACTCCGTGAGCCTTTAGTTTTTATTCTGCCTAAAGATCACCCTTTGGCAAAGTACGATCGTATTCCTGTAAAAGCGCTTGATGGCATTGATTTTGTGATCCCTTCAGATGAGCAATCTAAGACCCTGCATGACACCATTTTAGGCTTTGCTGAACAAAATGGTGTTTCTTTTAAAATTGTTCAAAAAGCTGACAATATCTTGTTTAACATTAACTCTATTGGTATTGGCTTAGGGTGTACGATTCTTCCTGGCTATATTATGCCACTTCTCTTGGAAAATAGTGTGACTCGTCCACTCGATGTAGAGCTACCTTCGCTTGATCTCTTTGTAAGTTATCGCAAGAATGCCACTGGTATTGCTGTGCAAAAATTTATGGAGTTACTTTCAAAAGTCTTTTATTTAGACTTTAATCAAAGTTCAACGTGAATAAAAAACCCGCTGAATTGAGCGGGTTTTTTATCGATGTGATTTAGCAAGCAACTGACTGATTAATCAAATTTTTTAAAAGTTGATGTAATTCATCAATGGAATCCACGACCGCAAGTGGATGATATTGCTGTAGTACCTCAGGTACATGAACGCCATACGTCACCCCTACACTTGGCATACGAATATTCAATGCCATTTCAAGATCGTATGAAGTATCTCCTACCATTATCGCTTGATCTGCATTAAAACCAGTTTCGGCTAAAATTTCAGCCAACATCAACGGATCTGGTTTTGATTTTGTTTCACTGGCTGCACGTGTCGCTGAAAACAAACTCACACTCTGAGTTTGCCCCAGTACTCGATCTAGCCCCTTACGACTTTTTCCTGTCGCAACAGCCAAATGAATACCTGACTCTTTGAGATCATGCAACATTTCAGCCACACCATCAAACCAACGATCATGTTTCGAGTGCTCAACATAATGCGCTGAATAAGACTGTAAAATTGCCTCGTGTAAATCAGGAACCTGAGGAAATAAAACCTGCGCTACTTCAGGTAATCCTAAGCCAATAATGCTTTTAGCATCCTCATCAGTCAAAGGTTGATTAAATTGTTTGGCGGCAAATTTTAAACTTTCAACAATTTGACCCACTGAATCAAATAAGGTGCCATCCCAATCAAAAATAATGAGTTTTACCGCTGATGTCATATTTTGTATCCTAATTTTGATCGGGTAGATGCCATTTAAATATCATATTGACATATTAAGATCTCATCGTTGCATGACCTCGTCATGACACAATGATTCAATCCTTACACAACCACTGAGACGCAATCAGTCTTGTTGAGACTGCACTACAGGTTTATCCGCTTTTTGTGCGCGAAGTTGTGCAACCAGGCTTTGCATATCCTCAGGCAATGGTGCTTCAATTACTGGATATCCAGGAATCTCTAAGCGCATTGCGTGTAAACATAAACGACGTGGTTTAGGTCCACGATATTCCGTCTCATGCCCGTACTTTTCATCACCCACCAAGGGATGACCAATACTGAGTCCATGTACGCGAATTTGATGTGTACGACCAGAAAGCGGTGATGCATACACGAGTGATGCATGCATAAAGCGTTCTGCTACCTTCCATTGGGTTTTTGAAGGCTTTCCTTCTTTAGATACACGCACTCGACGTTCACCATTGGCTAACTCATAGCGATGTAATGGTGCATCGATTAATTGGGAATCTAGTGTTACTTGGCCTTTCACCACAGCAGCATAAGTTTTTTGAATCTTGTGTTCACGAAGCATATCTTGAAGTGTTTTTAATACGCTACGCTTTTTAGAAATCATCACCAAGCCTGAAGTATCTCGGTCAATACGATGGATCAGTTCTAAATATTTTTTCCCTGTCGCTGCGCGTAAGCCTTCAATTAAGCCATACGCCACACCACTTCCACCGTGCACCGCAATCCCAGAAGGTTTGTTCACCACTAAAAGACCTTCATCTTCATAAATCACACGGCTTAACAAGCCCTGCGCGACTTTGTCTGATACTGGAGCTTGAGATTCATCTTTTTGTTCATAACGAATCGGTGCAACACGGATTTGGTCGCCAATATTCAATTTAGTTTCCGCTTTCACACGCTTTTTGTTGACCCGCACCTGACCTTCACGAATTAAACGATAGATTCGACTTTTCGGTACTCCTTTAAGACGAGCGAATAGAAAATTGTCGATGCGTTGCCCCAATTGGTGCTCATCCACTTCAAACCAAGTGACGCTTTGCCATTCTTGCGTAGAATTCATACAGTTACGTTGACCTAAAAAAATACTAAATTCGATTAAAAACTGATCATTTAGACTACCCAATTGACTAGAAATGTCTGTGTAGCCCATAGGCAGATGATCTAAGGTTTGCTATAGTCAGCGCACGGATACCGCCGTAAGTGAACATTTGTTTAGAGATTTCAAAATTTTGAAATTCAAACTAAATTTTTGTTTAGCATAAACTCGGAATGGTCCCAAAAGAATATGCCAACGCCGAAGGCTTATTATATCGGCAAAAAGACAAACTGTTGCGTTTAATTGTGCTTTTGCACATAAATCAGTTTGTTTAAAAAAATATGTCGCCAACAAATTATGTTGGTTTTTAAACGTTAACTGATACACATCAGAATGGTCGCAACCTGATTTCTCATTCAGGCTATAACGTTAGATGCATTGGATCTGCACAATTTGTAAAGATACGACGATAATTCCGTATCAAGACACTCTATCAAAAAATTGAAGAGATGATCTTCGAGCAATGTGACAGTGAAAGTAACGAACATCCAATGCACCGTTAGTCCGCCAGTGAATGTTCAGGCTTCTTTAATCAGTGACAGGATTAAAGCCGTATTGCCATCATCAATACGTGAATCAAAATACCGAAGCCCATCAATAAAGGCCGGTAATACACTTAGATCAATCTAATTATGGTGATCTAGGAATTGATCCATGCGGGTTGATGTTCGCTACGTAAATCGCGATGTTTTGCTTGTGTATCACTATTAGGTGTTACACCCATGAAACGTATGTTGATCAATGCAACACATGCCGAAGAAGTTCGCGTTGCACTCATCACTGGTCACCGTCTTTACGATTTCGATTTAGAAAATCGTACTCGTGAACAAAAGAAAGCCAATATCTACAAAGGTCATGTGACTCGCGTTGAGCCATCTCTTGAAGCTGTGTTTGTAGAATATGGTGCAGGCCGTCAAGGCTTCCTTTCAATGCGTGAAATCGCAAACTCATATTACAAAGCTGACCCTCGTCAAACTTCAAACATTCGTGAGTTAATCACTGAAGGTACTGAACTTTTAGTTCAAGTTGAAAAAGAGGAACGTGGCAACAAAGGCGCTGCTCTCTCAACTTTTATTTCCCTTGCTGGTCGTTACTTGGTCTTAATGCCAAACAACCCGAAAGGTGGTGGTATTAGTCGTCAAATTTCTGGTTCAGTTCGTGAAGAATTGAAAGAAATGTTGGCGTCTTTAAATGTACCTCGTGGGATGAGCGTGATTGTACGTACTGCAGGGATTGGTCGCTCACAAGAAGAGCTGCAACTTGATCTTCAGCACCTTCTCGATCTTTGGGCACGCATCCAAAGTACAGCAAATTCTGGACCTTCTCCAATGTTGGTTCATCAGGAAGCTGGTGTAGTTACTCGTGCAATTCGCGACTATTTACGTGATGATGTTGCAGAAATTTTAATTGATTCTGAACAAGCTTATAACGAAGCCTATAACTTTGTTAAAGCCGTGATGCCGAACCAATTAGACAAGTTAAAAACATATACTTTGAATGAGCCTTTATTTGCTCATTTTGGTATCGAAAGTCAAATTCAAACAGCTTACGAGCGTGAAGTGAAACTTCCTTCTGGTGGTTCAATTGTCATTGACCAAACAGAAGCATTGGTTTCGATCGATATTAACTCTGCAAAATCTACTCGTGGTCACGATGTAGAGGAAACTGCGCTTAGTACTAACTTAGAAGCAGCAGAAGAGATCGCTCGCCAACTTCGCTTACGTGATATCGGTGGTCTGGTCGTGATTGACTTCATTGATATGACCAAAGAACGTAATCAACGTATGGTTGAAGCGAAACTGCGTGAATCAACTCAAAGTGATCGTGCACGTATCCAGTTCGGTCAATTGTCTCGTTTCGGCTTAATGGAAATGAGTCGCCAACGTTTACGTCCTTCTTTAGAAGAAGCGACTGGCTATGTATGTCCACGTTGTCATGGCACAGGTATGGTTCGTGACTTACGCTCTCTTTCACTTTCGATCATGCGTAAAGTTGAAGAAATTGCACTTCGTGAGCGTCAAGGTGAAGTTCAAGTAGAAGTTCCTGTTGAAATTGCAGCATTCCTTCTCAATGAAAAACGTCATAGCCTCGTGTATTTGGAGCAAACTTCAAATGTACGTGTGACTGTACTCCCACACCCGCATTTAGAAACGCCACATTACGAAATCTCGTATAATCCGGAAGGCTTTGCACCAACCAGCTATGAACGTACTGAAGCGACTCGTTCTAGTGAAAAAGAGTTGGGTTATGAGTCTTCAGAATGGCACTTAGAAGAAGAGCATACAGCTCCACCTACGCATGCCCCTGTAACGCAGGAAAAAGGCAATAAGCGTCATAAAAATAACCAAAATGCTACACAACCTGCGGTAGCGCAAAAAACTGCCCCAGCAGTAGCTGCTCCAGCAACTAGCCCATGCGCATGGTTAGAAAATCTGTTTGTTCAAAAACAAGCGAGTACGATTGATCAATCTCGTACAGCCAATTCTGCAGCGGCTGCAATTGAACAAATGGTGAACGGTGGTGCCGTAAGTCGTGGTCAATTCGGTCAAATTGCACCTGTGACACCTGTGGCAATTGAAGCATCTGCACCAGTTGAAACAAATGCGTATATTTCACATACGCCTGTTGCGAAAAATGATACACGCGACCAAGAACGTCAAGCTGAAAAAGACGAGCGTCCACAACGTCATAACAAGAAAAATCGCAATAAGCAACGTGACACACGCGAAGTTAACGCAGATCAACATGTGATTGAAGAAGTTGTACAGGCACCTCGCCATGAACAACGTCAAGACAATCGTCATGAGTCACGCAATGAAAACCGTCATGAGCAACGCCAAGAACAGCGTGATCAGAAACGTCATCAAAAGCGCCCTCAACAAAACGAGACAGCTTTCGAAGCACAAACTGAACAAGCTGTGCCACGTCGTGACCGTAATGCACAACGTCCACAACGTCCAAATCGTCACCGCGATCAAAGTGTATTAAATCAAGAGCAATCTTCAGCACCTGTTGCTCCAGAAGCTCAAGTTAAAGTTGATTTAATTGATGTACCTCGTAATGATGAGCTTAAAACAGCGTTAGTGGTTAATGTTGATCAAGCACAAAGTGAGATTGTTGCATTAACGCCTGAAGTAGCAGCACCTGTAGCAACTGCTCCAGCACCTGTTGTGACAGACGCTGAAGTGTCAGCACCTCAAGTGGAAATTACGGTTGATGAACCTGTCATTGAAGCTGAGGTTAAACCTCAACAAGCACCACAACGTGCAAGTAACGACCCACGTCAACGTCGTCGTAACAAGCATCAACATGACCAGAAAGCAAAATCAGATGCGCCGAAGCTTCGCCCTTCACAAGTGCCAGCTTTAGCACAACATACGGTTTTAAGCTTAATTCAACATGTTTATGGTGCGGATTGCTCTGTATTGATTGAGCAGTTTGGATTAATTCCAACCTTCAATCGCGCATTGCAAAAGTTCACTGAACAGTATGCAGCGAGTTTAAATACTCAATCTGCTGAACCTGCTACTGAGAAAAAACCAGTAACACGTGATGTCGCTGTTCAACAAGCTCCAGCTGAAAAAGAGCCTGCACCTGTGTTGGACTTAACACCTCCAAAACCAGTGTCTGATAAGCGTGTTGCAAACGATCCACGTGAGCGTCGTCGTCTTGCAAAACTTGCAGCAGAGCAAGCAAAACAAGCGCGCCTTGAAGAAGTTGCAGCACAAGAAGCCGTGAAAGTTGAAGCACCTGTTACGGATGCTCCACAAGCAGCTGATGCAACATCTGAAGTTGCACATCAAGAAACAGCAACACAGACAGCTGAAGTGACTCAATCTGAAGTGAAGACTGAAGAAAAAGTTCAAACTTCTTCACAACAGCAACCTGAAGAAAAATCTTCAGAATCAACTGAAGTTGCGTCTACAGAAGCAGAAACTGCGAAAGTTGAAGTGGCGGAAGTTGCCGTAAGTGCTGAGGATAAATCTGCACATGCTGAAGCAGATAAGGATGATGCAGAACAGCAGGAAGAAGATAAACCTGTTCGTCCGCGTCGCCCTCGTGGTCGCCCACCAAAAAAAGCAACACCATCAGCTGAGTAATTTGCTTAAACTACATTAGCTTTTGACAAACCTAGTCATTACGGTGGCTAGGTTTTTTTGTTATGGTCTTTAAAGTTTTGACTGAAAAATCCTGTTCAGAATTGATCAATTTTTCAAAATGGATAAGATATTCAGTGACAAAACCAAGTAAAAAACTTGCGAAAAATTAAAGACTAAACGGAATATCACAAAAAATAGGACCAGTATGAGCCAGACTTATCAAAACGATCTCATTGGAATCAAAGACGTAGCAGCACGACTCCCACATTTGGTCACGAAGTTGCCAAATATTCTTGTCGGGCTCAAACAGGCTTATTTACGTACTCCTAAAACGCCAGCAGGTCTTGCCCTCGCTTTTGAGCGTGCAGCGCAAAAAAATCCTCAAGGTATTGCGCTGTTATGTGAAGATCAGAAATATACCTACCAACAACTAAATGATTGGGCAAACCAAATTGCACACTACTACATCGCTAAGGGTGCAAAAAAAGGTGATGTGATTGCGGTCATTGTTGAAAACCGTAGTGAACTTATTGCCACCGTCATTGGTCTTGCAAAAATTGGGGTTGTTTCAGCACTCGTCAATACGTCTCAAACAGGTAAGGTACTTACCCATAGTATTAATTTGGTTAAACCAATCGGCGTAATAGTCGGTGAAGAATGCCGTGAAGCTGTAGATGAAGTACGCGAACAACTGACTGTCGCAAAAGATAAGCTCTATTGGCTGGCTGATCAAAATACACGCCAAAATGCTGGTCAAGCACCTGATGGCTATCATAATCTTGCACAAGAAATTTTATCTGAATCTAAAGATAATCTAGCTGAAACACATAAGGTGACTGGTGCTGACGGCTTATTCTACATCTATACGTCTGGCACAACAGGTTTACCAAAAGCCGTAGTCTTTACCAATAGTCGTTGGATGTTAGCGTATGGCACATATGGTCATGTCCTTAATCTAAATAAAGATGACGTTATGTATGTCACTTTACCGCTTTATCATGCTACAGGCATGGTAGTGTGCTGGTGTGGTGTAATTGCTGGTAGTTCGACACTAGCGATTCGTCGTAAGTTCTCAACCTCTTCTTTTTGGAAAGATGTTCAAAAATTTAATGCTTCAGCAATTGGCTATGTTGGTGAGCTATGTCGCTATCTTCTAGATGCTCCTGAATCACACCAAGATCGCAATCATCGCGTCACCAAGATGATTGGTAACGGCATGCGTCCAAATATTTGGGATAAATTTAAAAATCGCTTTGGTATTGAAGAAGTGCTCGAACTTTATGCTTCAAGTGAAGGCAATGTCGGCTTTTCCAATATTTTAAACTTCGACAATACCGTAGGTTTCTCTCCTATTCCTTATGCCATCATCCAATATGACAAGGAAAAAGAAGCTCCTATTCGCGATGCAAAAGGTCATTGTATTAAAGTCAAAAAAGGTGAAACAGGCTTATTGATTGGTAAAATTACCAATCGCTCGCCATTTGATGGTTATACCGATCCAGAAAAGAATAAATCCTCGATCATGCATGATGTTTTTACCAAAGGAGATTCTTATTTCATCACGGGTGACCTTGTGCGAGATATCGGGTGCCGCCATGCTCAATTTGTTGACCGTCTCGGTGATACCTTCCGCTGGAAAGGTGAGAATGTCTCTACAACTGAAGTTGAAAATATTTGTAGTGATTATGAAAAGATCACAGAAGCAGTGGTATACGGCGTTGAAATTCCAAATACTAATGGTCGTGCAGGTATGGCAGCCATCACTTTAGCAGAAGGTGCTGAACTGAATGAGCAAGATTTATCCGATATGGCTCAGTTCTTTAAGAAATCTTTGCCTAGCTATGCAGTTCCAGTGTTCTTACGTGTACAGAAAACACTCGAAACAACAGGAACATTTAAATATCAAAAGAGTAAGTTAAAGGAAGAAGCTTATTTTCCAGACAAAACTTCAGATCGTATTTTGGTTTTATTACCAAATGAAGATGCATATTGCGATTTAAATGAAGAGATTTTGAAAAATATTGAACAGTATAAATATCGTTTTTAAGTTAAAATCGATTGTTTTTTGGCTAGAAAACACGAAATTGTGTCATTTCTAGCCAAACGTAACAAAGTTTTATATTTTTTACTTGCGCTACTCAAATAACTTGCTAAAATACGCAACATCAAAACGAGATGGGTCGTTAGCTCAGTTGGTAGAGCAGCGGACTTTTAATCCGTTGGTCCCGCGTTCGAGTCGCGGACGACCCACCACTTATTTTGAAACCTCTATGGGTCGTTAGCTCAGTTGGTAGAGCAGCGGACTTTTAATCCGTTGGTCCCGCGTTCGAGTCGCGGACGACCCACCAGATTCTTAAAAAAGCCTTTCATCTTGAAAGGCTTTTTTATTGCCTGCAATATACTACAAGCTACCCTCATAGAGTATCAATTCTTATATCTTCAAAGCTTTTGACGTTGCAAAGTATATGCACGTGACGGAAGCGGATTGTCTTTAAAGAAAGTTTGGTTCACTTGCGTTGCATTGGCAATTTTATCAAGATCCATGACCATATTACCCTGCTCATCCAAATCGTAAAAAAATTGAACCCCACTCTCTCTCAAAATAATGATTTGATGGTGATGCGGATCGTACAACCAACGGTCTTGGCGATATTGACGTTGCGTTGTAAATTCAACCTTACCACGATGCATAAAAATACGATGAGCTGTGCCATCAGCCAATAAATTGATAATAAACTCAGCTTCACCCTTATCACAACGAGCAAAGCCATCATCACATTGCATCGTGGTTTGGTAGCGACCTACAAATTTCTGCCATTCTTTAGCAACAGACTGCGGTGTTGTATCCGCTTTTTCTTGAACTGGAGGGCGTGCCTTACCTGCAACATTCGTTAATGAGTTAGAAGACTCAGGCGTATGCGACTCCTGAATTTGGTTGATGTGTTCAATATGTGGCGATTCATTCTGGCTACATGCCGCAAGTGCAATATTCATGATGGCGATAATGCTGAACATTGAGATTGAATGAACTTTAAAATTTAAATTCATCATTTTATATCTTGAGCCATTTCATAAATTGCGATGTATAAAAATATTATCCTTATAAAATAGGGATATACAAGTATTAGCATGTTCTGTCTAATTATCCAGAACCTATACCACATCAAGGTTTTATCTTTTTCATTACATAAAATTACGATATTTTGTGAATAATCTCCTTTAAAACTAAAAATTATTCTCCATATAAAATGTATAGACAAACGTTAAAGAGAAATTGCGAAGTCTATTTCATGACTATTTTTTGGTTCTAAAGGAGAACTCAATGGCCAATGTTGGTTTATATCGCTCAAACCGCTCTAACATGATTGCTGGTGTGATGGGCGGTATTGCTGAACGTTTTGGTTGGAATGCGAATTTATTACGAATTATTTTTGTTCTAGTGTCAGTGATGAGCGCTGCATTTCCAGGAATTTTAGTGTACTTAGTTCTTTGGTTAGTGATGCCAAAAAATAAAGTTCAGCACGAACATTCAAATGCTTATGATCGTCCAATGCGCACTGTACATCAGGACAGATCACCGCTTTAACTTGAGTTTACCCTCAATCACCCACACAACCTCGGGTGAGTTTTTTAACACGATAATTTCCCCCAATTATCGTGTTTTTTTTATTCTCATTTTGCATCTTTCTCAAAATAGCGCTAACTTGAACAAAACAATAAATATGGACAATCAATGGCACAGTCGGAATGGATGGTATTGTGGCTATGCGCACTGGCCGCATTATTACATGGCCTGAGCGGTTTCGGCTTTCCCATGATGAGTACCGCCGTACTCTCTACTCAACTCCCGCTCAGCCTCGCTGTCACTTTGGTCATTCTTCCCTGTCTCATTTTAAATTTAATTCTGCTAACTGCTCACCCTCAGTATTCAATATGGCAGAGCATTCAACACTACAGCATAAGATTTTTTCCCCTTATTCTAAGTAGCTTAGTTGGCAGTCTGCTTGGGGTGAAACTTTTATTGTGGCTCAATGAAGGTTATTTAAAGCTTTTACTTGGCATGGTGATGGTACTGTATGTGATTGATCAATTACGACAACATTCATTCACCGTCAGCCCGTCAGTGCTCAATATGCTGATATTCGGTCTGTTAGCAGGCATTATCGGTGGTGCTACCAATGCAATGGCACCATTTCTAATGATGTATTTACTCAGCTGTCAGCTGAGTAAAACCGATATTGTGATCGTGAGTAATTTAAGCTTTATCGCCAGCAAATTGATACAACTCCTTCTACTTTACCCAATTTTGGTCAATATTGATGAGCATCAACAACTTTTAGTCATGTTGATCTGTGTTTTTGCAATATTTGGGGTATGGATCGGCGGACTGATCAGGCAACACATCTCTCAACAGTTTTTTAAAAATACAGTATTGATCCTATTACTTTTGCTCGGTATTCAAGCCCTGTGGCAAAGCTATAATTTATTAGAGCAATCGATTTCATTGTTTGAATAGTATATTTTGAAAAGTGATAAGGATATTCATTCTTCAGAATTAAGAAGTTTAATACATACAACTATAAAACCTATAGCGATATTCAAAAGGAGCGAATATGACGGAACAACTCGCGACCCCGACCAACATGATGCCAAAAGGGCTGATCAAAGGTTGGGGGTTGATACTGATCGCCGCTTTTATTTCTTATGGACTCTATCAAGTCTTACCCTATGATGAAAACGCCAATAAAGGGTTGGCATTACTTTGCTTTATCGGCATTTTATGGCTGACTGAGGCCATCCATATCACGATTACCGCCCTATTGGTACCCGTACTCGCGGTTCTTCTCGCGATGCCTATGGCTAAAGGCGATGAGCTTATACCAATCACAACACAAGCGGCATTAGCTACATTTGCAGATCCTGTGATTTTTTTATTTTTTGGTGGCTTCGCATTGGCGACCGCGTTGCATATTCAAAAGCTGGATAAAAAAATTGCGATGTGGATCATCTCTATGTCTGGTGGTCATCTCGGCATCTCTGTAATGGCGATTTTTGCTGTAACAGCACTTTTATCTATGTGGATTTCAAATACGGCGACTGCAGCAATGATGCTTCCACTTGCCCTTGGTTTACTTTCACATTTAGATGTCAGTCGAGATCGAAAAACATTTGTTTTTATCCTGTTAGGTATTGCCTATTCTGCAAGTATTGGTGGCTTAGGGACCATGGTTGGCTCTCCACCAAATGCAATCGCGGCTAAGGCTTTAGACTATGATTTTGCAGATTGGATGAAAATCGGTTTACCGATGATGATGCTTATTTTACCTGCCATGCTCTTGAGTCTTTATTTGGTACTTAGACCTAAGCTCAATCATAAAGTGCAATTTGTGACTGAGGATATTCCTTGGACGGGTACTCGAATTGCAACAATGGTATTGTTTGTCTGTACGGCTATTGCTTGGATCTTCAGCAAAAAGCTGACCGAGAACTTTGGTATTTCACAACCTGATACTTGGATTGCTGTTTTGGCAGCATGCTTGGTCGTGATTATCGGTACTGCAACATGGAAACAAGTCGCTGAAAATACAGATTGGGGCGTCTTATTTCTATTTGGAGGTGGTTTAACCCTCAGTGCAATTTTAAAAGATTCAGGCAGCTCATTGGTGCTTGGTCAAACGCTTGCCAATGCCTTTGGTGATGCCTCCCCACTCCTCATTATTTTCGTCGTTGCTACTTTCATTATCTTCTTGACTGAATTCACCAGTAACACTGCATCAGCTGCACTGTTAGTACCAGTATTTGCAGCGATTGCAGATCAAATGGGCATGCCTAAGGAAATTTTAGTTATTGTGATCGGCATTGGTGCTTCTTGTGCATTTATGCTTCCTGTTGCGACACCACCGAATGCGATTGTGTTTGGTACTGGCCATATTCAACAAAGTGAAATGATGAAAGTCGGCTTTGTCCTGAATATCATGTGTATTTTCTTGGTTTCCCTGTTTATTTACTGGTTCTTTATCTAAGTTTAAATAAATCCAGATTCCAAATAAAAAGCACCCTTGGGTGCTTTTTTAGGACAATCTAAAACAGTTTTAAGCTCTCATTTTAAAATGGTTTAGTTCCTGATTCAGGGCAGCGATAATATCTGCACGGCTAATAATTCCGACCAGACGCTGCTCGCTCACTACCGGGATATAGTTAAAAGAACGCTCCACAAAATAGGGCACCAGATCCTGAATCGGCTGCAATGGCTGCACTGTGACTACCTTGCGGGTCATAATATGTTTGACCTGATGTTCCCAGCTGCTGCGCACATCTGCAGCACGTTTAAACCATTCTACCACCTGATACATGGCCAGCGTTCCCACCAGCTTGCCTTCCGCATTAACCACCGGCAGGCTCATCAGGTTCATCTGCTTAAACTTGTCCAGTGCATGCTGAATATCATCATTGGCATGCAAGGTCACCACGTCTTTGGTCATAATGTCCTGACAAGTAAACTGGTTGACCGCACGGGCATTGGCTCGGTCCTGCGCTTCCAGAATAATCTTTTGCAGGTCATATTCACTAATGTCCAGCAGCTCGGTTTGCTGATCTAGTACTTCCTGAATATCTTGCGGCTGAATAGTGACTTTCTGGGTCGGGGTCGGATCTTTGGAACGGGTATTCAATTGCGCCTGCTGCGGATAACGCTTGCCAATCATTCGATTAAAGACGATCGCAATTACCATCAATAAGATCGAATTCAGCAGCACCGGATAGAAAACGAAAGCATAGCCGAGTTCATGGACCGCATTGCCGCCGAGTACCGCCGTAATGGCGACAGCACCACTGGGTGGATGTAGGGAATCTGTGGTCATCATCAGGATAATGGCCAAGGCCACCGCCAGACTAAAAGCTTCAGTCGGACTGGCAATAAACAAGGCACAGGTCACACCCACTACCGCAGCAATAGTATTACCTACCAGAATATTCCAGGGCTGTGCCAAGGGACTGGCCGGAACTGCAAACAGCAGCACAGATGAGGCCCCCATCGGCGCAATATACCAGGCTTCAAAATCACCCAGAATCCATAAACTCAGTAATGACGATACCGTGAGACCCAGTAGTGCCCCAATACCGCAGAGTAAACGGTCTTTGAGTGGAAGAACTTTAAAATTCGGTTTTAAGGTATTGAGCCAGTCAAGATTGGAATGGAACACGGCGCGCCTGATTTTAATGTTTACAGATTTTGCTCATTATAAAACTAGTCGCTTTAAAGATGTATTCATTTTATATCTTTTAATTACACTTAAATGGATGCTGTTTAAAAAGCCAAGTCTCTCTCCAGGCAACAGTCATCCATCTAGTTCTCTTTTACGGTTCAACTCCTCATAGGATTTTCAATAAGATCATTCATGTCAGGTAATTTTAGCCTCAGCGCCGCTATCGCATTCAGGTTTAATCAGAGGCTCGATTTTAAGCAGCTCGACCTGACCATAATAGGTTGAGAATGCCACATCTCCGGCATCTACCCCGGTGCCAATGCGAATCAGCTCGTCGACTGGAGCTAAACGGGTCGGATCAAACTGCACCCATCCTCCTTCCAGATAGGCTTCAAAAATGGCATGAAAATCAGGTAAAAACTTTTCAATTTCCACATAACCGACTACCATGCGTGCCGGAATTCCTAAAGCACGGCACAGCGCAATGCCTAAATGGGCAAAGTCACGGCATACCCCCGCCCGGTGGATCAGTACATCCGTCGCAGTCGTAAACTGGTCAGAGCAGCCAGAGACATAAAAAATATTGTTATAAATCCACTGTTCGATGGCTTTTACACGCGTATAGCCGGGTGTCATCCAGCCAAATGAGCGTTTCGCCATTTCTAGTAATAAATCTGAATTGCAATAGCGGCTGGCCAGCAAATAAGGTAGTACTTCATCCGGCAGGTCTGGAATTTTGACTTCATTCAGGTTTTGTCTCAGATCAACAGGAATGCACGGCTGACGGGTAACTGTCGCGCTATAATTCAGTTCAAATGCCTCACAAGGCTCGAGTTGCAACCGGATATGACGGTTTTGATGCTGAGCATCCCGAAATTCATGCCATTTGACCGGCATATTCATGGTGAGCTGTTCTTCGAGAATATTCTGATCGGGATGATGGGCGACCTGAACCATAAAAATAAATTCGGTAGGTTGCACAATCTTGTATTTCAAATGACACTGAATTTGGTAAGTGGTCATGAAGTTCCTTATTATTAGGCATTATTATATTGTGTGAAGATTGAACTAATTCTAAGACCGCAATCGTATGAGATCAGTTTAACTTTATCGCGCTTCAGTGAACAGGATGCTATACATCTGATTTATTCCTGATTTTTAGATCTCACACCATTGCTGATCTAGCATAAAATTGTAGCAAAGCCGCGCAAAATCTGGCATGAATCAAGACCATTTTAATTTTTTCCAAAATATTTTCAGCGTATTAACCCTTTGCCACTCCCCTGTAAAATCCTTATAATCAAGCACAATTTTTCTCTAATTTTAAGTGGATGACCATGAGTCGCGCCATATCGCATATTGATACCTTCCAAGGCTTAATTCTTGCCTTACAAAACTACTGGGCGGAGCAAGGCTGCGTCGTGTTACAGCCTTACGACATGGAAATGGGTGCAGGTACATTCCACACTGCAACTTTCCTACGCGCATTAGGGCCTGAAACTTGGAACGCTGCATACGTTCAACCTTCACGTCGTCCGAAAGATGGTCGTTATGGTGAAAACCCAAACCGTTTGCAACATTACTACCAATTCCAAGTGGTACTTAAGCCAAACCCAGACAACATCCAACAGTTGTATCTTGACTCGCTTAAAGCGATCGGAATTGATCCGTTGGTACACGACATTCGTTTCGTAGAAGACAATTGGGAATCTCCAACGCTTGGCGCGTGGGGCTTAGGTTGGGAAGTATGGTTAAACGGCATGGAAGTGACTCAGTTCACTTACTTCCAACAAGTCGGTGGTGTTGAGTGCTACCCTGTTACTGGAGAAATCACTTACGGTTTAGAGCGTCTTGCAATGTACTTGCAAGGTGTAGACTCAGTTTACGATTTGGTTTGGACTAAAGGTCAGTTTGGTACAGTGACTTATGGTGATGTATTCCATCAAAATGAAGTTGAACAGTCGACTTATAACTTTGAATACGCACCTGTTGATAAACTGTTTGAACTCTTCGACTTCTATGAAACTGAAGCAACACGTTTAATCGAAGCAAAACTTCCACTTCCTGCGTATGAACAAGTGGTTAAAGCGTCGCATAGCTTTAACTTACTCGATGCGCGTGGTGCGATTTCTGTGACAGAACGTCAGCGTTATATCTTACGTGTACGCACATTGGCACGTTCAATTGCAAATGCTTATGTGGCTGCACGTGCGGAACTTGGTTTCCCAATGGCAGAACCAGCATTACGTGATGAAGTATTGGCACAGTTAAAGGCACAAGTTGAAGCAGAAGCAAAATCTGAGGAGAGCAAATAATGTCTAAACATACCGTTTTGTTCGAATTAGGTTGTGAAGAACTTCCACCAAAAAGCTTAAAAAAATTACGTGATGCACTGCAAGCTGAAACTGTAAAAGGCTTAAAAGATGCAGGTCTTGCATTCGACTCGATCGAAGCCTATGCAGCACCACGTCGTCTTGCCCTTAAAATCGTAAACGTTGATGGCGCGCAAGCGGACACGCAAAAACGTTTTGATGGCCCTGCGAAACAAGCAGCGTTTGATGCTGAAGGCAACCCAACGAAAGCTTTAGAAGGCTTTATGCGTGGTCAAGGCATCACGGTTGATCAAGTATCGACATTCCAAGCAGGTAAAGTTGAAAAAGTTTGCTACTTAAAAGATGTGAAAGGTCAAAGCCTAGACGTACTTTTACCGCAAGTTTTACAAGCAGCTTTAGACAACCTTCCAATCGCTAAACGTATGCGTTCTGCTGCAAGCCGTACTGAATTTGTACGTCCTGTAAAATGGGTTGTGTTGTTAAAAGACAACGACGTGATTGATGCAACAATTCAAGATCACAAAGCAGGTAACGTCACTTTCGGTCATCGTTTCCATGCGCCTGAAGCAATTACTTTAACGCACGCTGATGAATACTTAGCGAAGTTAAAAGAGGCTTACGTTGTGGCAAACTTTGAAGAGCGTCAAGCAATCATTGACGGTCAAGTCAAAGCCTTGGCTGATGAAGTGAATGCAATTGCGATTGTGCCAAGTGACCTTCGTGACGAAGTGACTGCATTGGTTGAATGGCCAGTTGCGCTTCGTGCTAGCTTTGAAGAACGTTTCCTTGCTGTTCCTCAAGAAGCACTCATCACAACAATGCAGGACAACCAAAAGTACTTCTGCTTAGTAAACAGCGACAATAAACTTCAACCATACTTCATTACTGTGTCAAACATTGAGTCGAAAGACCCGACACAAATTATTGAAGGTAACGAGAAAGTGGTTCGTCCACGTTTGTCTGATGCTGAATTTTTCTTCTTACAAGACCAAAAACAACCGCTTGCTTCTCGTAAAGAGAAATTGGCGAACATGGTCTTCCAAGCAGAATTGGGCACGCTTTGGAACAAGTCTGAACGTATTGCAAAACTCGCTGTAGCACTCGCGCCTATCACTGGTGCAAAAGCGGAAGACGCTGAAAAAGCTGCACTTCTTGCAAAATGTGACTTAACCTCTGAACTCGTGGGTGAATTCCCTGAACTTCAAGGGATTGCAGGCACTTACTACGCACGTCTTGAAGGCGCAAATGATGAAGTGGCTGAGTCTTTAGGTGAGCAGTATTTACCTAAATTTGCAGGTGACGTTTTACCGAAAACCAAAACAGGTACAACGATTGCCCTTGCTGACCGTTTAGATACGCTCACAGGTATTTTTGGTATTGGTCAAGCACCGACAGGTTCTAAAGACCCGTTTGCACTGCGTCGTTCTGCAATTGGTATTTTACGTTTAGTGACTGAAAATGAGCTTGATGTATCGATTGAAGATTTGATCAAACTTGCACTTGCTGCTTATGGCGATGTATTGAAAGATCATGACAAGACTTTAAATGATGCTGTTGCATTCCTTGAAGGCCGTTACCGTGCGAAATACGAAGACCAAGGCGTTGCTGTAGATGTGATTCAAGCGGTTCAAGCGTTGTCTCCAAAATCACCACTTGATTTTGACAAGCGTGTAAATGCAGTAAATCACTTCCGTGCATTGCCTGAAGCTGCTGCGCTTGCTGCTGCCAACAAACGTGTTGCCAACATTCTTGCAAAAGAAGCTGCACCTGAAGGTCAAGTGATTGAAGCGAACTTGGTTGAAGATGCTGAAAAAGCATTGTTCGCTGAACTTGCAAAAATCACGCCTGTGGTTGAGCCGTTGTTTGCTGCGAAAGACTACACTGCTGCGTTGTCTGCACTTGCTGCACTTCGTGCGCCAGTGGATGCGTTCTTTGACGGTGTAATGGTCATGGCTGATGATGCTGAATTAAAAGCGAACCGTTTACGTATGCTTGCACAGCTTCGTGACTTGTTTACGAAAGTGGCTGATATTTCGGTGTTACAGCATTAATCGTTACAGATTGTAATTGATTTAAAAAACCGCTATCTTGATAGCGGTTTTTTTCCACTAAAATTAGATGAATTCATCCTTAAAAAATCAAATTTTTACATATTCTGCAATATGCGTTATACCTAGTTCAATTATTGCAATTTGTAACTACTATCCTGTATTTCTAACTGAAGACTCTATACTTTATTTGCATGCTACCTCTGCACAAGTTGTATCTGCATTAGTTGCATTAAGCCTCGTTTCATATAGTTTTTTGAATACAGAATTAAATCAAAAGCAAGAACGTGATCCAACACTAGAAGAAGCCATTTCAAGAACAAAGAATTATGCTTTCATAGATTTAACATTAACATTATTCATAGGAGTTTTTTCAGTAGGATCAAGCTTACTAGTGATTAGTAGCTTTAAATATCCTGCTTTTCAAGATTTTTTTATGTCTATGAGCTTTAGTTCTTTAGTTCTCTTTGCCTATGCCTTATTAAAGTTTATACATAGATCATTTTTACCAGAGTCTGTACAAAAGAATAATGAAGAAGTTTTTGAAGATAGTAAAAATAACTTAAATGATTTAATTTCTGAGATACCATCACATACTAGCCAGAAAAAAAACATATCAAAACATGTTCCAGCAACTTCACAAACTGTTAATACTACAGGATCTGATTCCAACGTATTTGGTGAGATAAAATCTACTACCCCTCACACTACTCTTCAATCTTCTCTCGGAGAGTTTTTTATTAAATTTTCTGAGTTTGAAAATCAAATACGGGATTTTCACTCTAAGTATACAGGCACACCTTCTAGCAAAATGTCTTTAGCAAAAATCATTAATCAATTAATTAATCTACAACTTATCCCAGACCCTTACACGAAAGAACTCATCTATCTTATTCGAATTCGAAACTCGCTAGCTCACTCTAGCCACAATACAACATTAGATAGTAAGGATATACAAAATTGGGTTAAATTTATAACAGACATGCAAGCTAAGATATTCAACAAACATGAAAATTAACAAACTGCTAATGTATTTTTTATCTATACCCTTTGACTATAGTTAATTTTTATTCTATTTCCTATACTCACTCTAACAACACTCATCAAGAAAGAAGTTTATGGAAATCCAAAGATCAATACTAATCTCTCTTACTGCTTTTTTTGTTAGCGCTTGTACAACTACACCATCCAACCTCAATACCCCTCGCATTCTAGAACAACACAAAAACATTGCTGTTGAACCTGAAACTCAACACAATATTGCTCGCCTCATTAAACAAAAAGACAACTGCCTCATTGAATTTACAGGCAACTTTGAGACAGGCAAAGCTACTGAATACTGGTTCTTCCAAGGGGAAAAACTGATTTCAGCACATTCAAATTTAGATGCAGATGTCGAAAACAAACAGACCGTATTTGATATTCAAGATTCAACTAAAAAAGCCAATTTCAACGCGCTAAAAAACCACTTTAAAGCGCAAAATCTTCAACAGTGTGAACATTTCTAAGACGCTAAAAACCATTCATCTGATCACTCATAAACTACGACAGCACAATTGGCTAAAACCAATTGTGCTTTTTTAATTGGAATGAAGCTACTTCATGATTTCTTAATCACAGTACCTAATTGGCATAAATGCTCACAATTTATAATTTTCTTTAGAAATCAGATAGAAGAAATATCTTCTAAATTACGATTAATTTATATACAGTTGTATTTTTTAAACTGACCCAATCAATTTTTTTTATATTAAAAATAAAATACTTAATCAAAACATCATTGCCAATCCGACAAACAGCAAGACCCCAACTTGTTAGTTAAACTAAACAGTGATACAACATCAAAGCCTAATCTGAATTATCTTTTTTGATCAGATTAGGAGACATAAAAATAAAATGAATGGAACGATTTTGCTTTATGCATATTTCATTCTTCACTCAAGCACGACTACAAAAATGAAAAACAAAAAGGAATTATGTAATGAAATTGCTAAATTCTTTCTATGCTGCTGTTGGCATCGGTGTCACGATACTTGCGACCACCATTGGCATAGCAAATAAAACAATTAATCCAACACCAAATGTGACACCAGACTTAAGCTATTTAAGTCCTCAACCCGACCCAGTGACCTCCCCAGATGTCACCCTCCCAGGTACTCCCGTTGCATTAAAAAACACCCGACTCGGAACTAGACAATCTCCGAGTCAACCTCAAGTCCCATCACTTTCCAATGCCAATGCTCAATGGCAATTGTATGATCGACCTGCTGAATATCCTAAGTCGGTGACCTTGCCAGCACAGTGGATTACCATGCGTGATGGAACGCGAATCGCCACTTATGTCACGCTCCCTGCGGATGAGTCAGGTCGTCCTATCAATGCAAAATTCCCTGTGATTGTTATTCAAACGGCCTATAGCGCAGGGGTTGCAGGTAAGGTTTCAGCAATAGCAGGTGGTGCAGACCCTGAAATGGTGAAACGTGGCTATGCAACAGTCGTTGCAGATGTTCGTGGAACAGGTAACTCTACAGGTAAGTGGGAAGCTTTTGGCAAAGTCGAACAACAAGATGCTTATGAAATTATTGACTGGTCAAGTAAACAAAGCTTCTCTGATGGAAATGTCGGCTTATATGGCGTTTCTTATTTAGGAATCACGGCGATGCTGGGTGCAGCGACACAACATCCAGCGATCAAGGCAGCGTTCCCAATCGTACCTATGGGTGATGCGTACCGTGATATTCTTTTCAATGGCGGACAGCTAAATACTAACTTCATTCCACTTTGGATGAGTTTGATTACACTGTTGGGTACTTTACCGATTGATACCTTGGTGCAAGACCCGATTACTGGAAAACTGACCGCACTCGATAAAATTATTAACAGTACAGAATTCCAAATACCGCTTTTTGCCAATGCTCTAAAAGGCAAAGCTGATGCATTTGATAATGAATTTTGGCAAGAAAGATCGCTGTTAGAACAAGCCAATAATATTAAAGTTCCGACTTTTATTGTCGGGGGAACACGTGATTTGTTCCAACGCAGTGAACCGCTTTGGCATGAAGCATTAAAAGGTCATACCACAGTAAAAACCTTTATTGGACCTTGGGCACACATTCAAGCCGCACAACTTTTCCCAAGTTTGCCTAAAGGTAATGTACCGCGTTTAGACAAAATGCAACTTCAATGGTTTGATCAATATTTAAAAGGTATCAACACTGGCGCTGAAACTCTACCTAACGTCACACAATGGGTACATGGTTATGAAGATTATGTCGTCAGTACGGATTGGCCGCATGTAGCATTAGAACCAGATCGTTTATTCTTAAATACACGTGGAAATCTTGCAAAAGATCGACCAACGTCAAGCTCTGGTGAAAACTACTTATTACAAGCCCCAACTTTCGGTTTATGCTCAAGTACTGTTGAACAAGTTCTCATAGGTGCAACGTCTATCCTACCTTTCCCATGTCTGGAAAATAGCAACTTAGCGAATATTCCTGCTTCGGTCTTTAACTCAGTACCTTTAACTGAAGACTATTATTTAAATGGGCCGATGCAAGCTGACTTGTGGATTTCATCCAGCTCTAAAGACAGTGGTTTAGTCGTACGTGTATCCGATGTGGACCCGAGAACGGGCAATGCTAAAACATTAAGCACGGGTATTATCACAGCATCCATGCGTAAAGTTGACGAATCACGTTCTCGTTATATCAAAGGACAAATGATTCAACCTTGGCATACATTTAAAGCATCGGATATTCAACCTTTAGACAAAAACAAGCCAGTCTTGGTCAATGTTGAGATTCCAGCAACTGCTGCGCTTATTCCTAAAGGACATCGTATTCAAATTTCGGTGGTTTCCAGTGATGTATGGAAAGGCGTTGCCCCATTACCAAGTTTAACTTCATCGCTTTTGGGATCGATTTCGATCTATTCGAATTCACAATACCCATCAAGCGTGGTTTTACCAAAAGTCCCGACTCAATATCTGAAGCATTAATTTTTAGATTTCTTATAAACAGCGTCTGAGCATGAATCCATGCTCAGACTTTTTTATGTTGAATACATTGGTTTGATCAACACCTGTCTTAGAATCGGAGGATAAACTTTACTTTTAATTTTATTGTCCACGATCGAATGCACACAATGTAGTGTTGTATCCTAAAAGCCTTTAAGCGATGCAAGATGAATAAAAATTGTAGCGTTAATCATTAAAACTGCCGAAGCACAACGTTACAGATACATTTCAACATTGAAACAGCCCCATCGCTCATGTAGTTTGCTTGGAAACTGATAAAAAATTCAAAAGTTTTGTACAGATGAGGCGATTGAGTCACAGCGCCACCCATACAGAACCGAGAAGAGGATCCTTCATGAACATAATGAAAACGATGCTGGTAAGTTGTATTACGCTATACTCAGCAACTACATTTGCTCAAGACTCTACTTTAACGGGCAACAATCCTGCTTACGGTGACAATCCAAATTTAGCCAAAGTACTTGCAGTCAAAGCACAAGAGACTTTGCAAAATACAGCCAACACCGTTGATGATGCGACCAAGCGTGGTATTGCTAAAATCAAACCATCCGTCGATTCAGCTTGGCAAAACACCAAAGAATTCACCAATGAAAAAGCGGTTGCATTACGTGACGGTGCTCGTCAAGGCGTAGATACAACTGTCAAATCTGTGCAGCATGCTAAACAGAACCTCGTCGGTGCAGGTGGTGTTCCCATCGAAAGAGGCAGTTTGAGTCAACCCAACCCAACGACAGCACCTGCTGTCATAGCCTCCCCTGCTCCAACTACTGCATCGGTCGCTTTACCCGTTCAAGAAAATTCAGTCAACCTTGAAACTGCGCAATCAGCCAACACCACGCTAGCAAGTCTAAATCAAGCACCTGAAGCAGAACCGACCATTCAGCGTCAAAGTGTTGCTTTACCTAATAGTGGAGCTACCACCTCTAGTCCAGCTGTAGATGACAGTGATGCAGGTGTCCCACGTTAACCCATGTCGTTTTATTCAAACCTAAGTGGAGTTTATTTATTAGGTTGAGTTTATTTATATCTCTTCAATAAAAAAGGTGCTTCTCACAGCACCTTTTTTATTGCTTAACTTCAGTTGACGTGACGGATCGGTTGACCCGCTTTAAATGCAGCTGCGTTTTCCTGTACTTGTTGCACAATGCGTTGACGTGCTTCAACGCTTCCCCATGCACTGTGTGGTGTAATAATGAGATTAGGGATATCCGAATTCAATAACACATTGCCTTGCTGAGGCGGTTCTATACTCAATACATCAGTCGCTGCCCCTGCGATTCTCCGATTGATTAGTGCTTCCGCCAATGCTTGTTCATTCACAATGCCACCACGGGCACAATTAATTAAATATGCACTTTCTTTCATTAGACTGAATGCTTCTGCATCAATTAAGTCGCGTGTTGTTTCAGTTAATGGACAATGTAAGCTAATAAAGTCTGATTGACGCAGCAAGCTTTCTAAACTGACACGATCAGCGGCTGCAGGTCGTCCTGGTAAATGAGCCACAATCACCTTCATACCAAAGGCTTCAGCCAATTTCGCTACTGCTTGACCAAGTTCACCATAGCCCAAAATCCCTAAGGTCTTACCATTCAATTCAGCAATGGGGAAATCTAATAAACAGAATTGTGATGCTTTATTCCATTCACCCGCACGAACTGCACGATCATATTGAATAAAAGACGTTGCCAAGTTGAGCATCAACATCATGGTATGTTGAGCTACAGCGGCAGTACCATATGCCTGACAGTTACATACCACAATGCTTTGAGCTTTTGCTTGGATTAAATCGACATTATTGGTGCCTGTGGCCGAAATTAAAATTAATTTAAGCTGCGGTCGTTTTTGCATCATGTCTGCCGTAATCACCACTTTATTGGTCACCACCACATCTACATCCGCAATGCGTTCAAGCACTTGATCTGGATCAGTGCGCTCAAAGAATGTTACCTCATCAAAGACTTGATACCACCCCGAAAAATCTAAATCATTCTGATCGAGAGAGAATTGATCCAAAAAAACAGCTTTCACGTTGAACCTCAGCAATATTTATCTGCATTTCGACTGCAAGATTTTCATGATAATTCAACTGATTGTAAGCTTAATTGTAAGTCAACAATAGTTGATTTGACTGGTTTTTTGTCTCAGATTGCGTCGTTGCTGCACGCTGTGCTTTTAGGGAAAATTGATCTTCTTTTAGTGCATTTAAATATGCAGTCGCCAAACGATACGCCTCTTCACAAATACGTTCAGAAATCCGATCTTCTGTGTAATAACCATGTTTCATACAAGTAAAGATCATTTCAATAATGATCAACATACTGTCAGGTTGTTGCGGTAAATAATCATCTACCCGAATTGCTTTAAGTGCATCTCTTAAATCTTGACTGAACTGTTTGAGTTCCATTTGATGACGTAAATACACTTGTCGGTTCAGTGGACCTGACAATATTAATAATCGTGCCACAGCAGATTCATTATAAAACTTGGCAGTGGTTTCAATCACAGCTGCAGCCACCATTCGACCATAAGCCGCCATACTTTCGTGCGGATGTTCGCGTATGACGTTTAAACCAGCTTCCTTGAGCAAGCTTACTAGTTTCTGCAAATGCAACTGTGCCATATGATGCAACAGATCATATTTTGTCGGAAAGAACTGATAAATACTCGCTCTTGGAATGTTTGAAGCATTGGCAATTTCAGGAATTGAAATTGACTCTAAGCCCATTTTAACTAAAAGTTTTTCAGCAGTTTGAATCACCTGCATAACACGGCGATGTGTACGCGATTGTTTTGGAGGATTCATTCCTGTTTCAGTTTTTACAATTTTCTTTTTATTCATCTGTCCCACCTAAATTCCATTTATATGGGTTTTTTGTGCTCAAGTAGACACGTCAAAGATGCATGAATATTCCGATATTCATAAATACATCATCATTTGAATCATTCAAATTCGTTATATATTGCCTGATCTTAACAATGAAACAGAGTCATTCCATCGCTTTCGTTACAAAATAAACACGGGTAAATTTTAAACAATATCGCTTTTTACGACAGATTGAGACCTATCACACACTCTATATTTTTTTACTTAAAGATAAAAAAAGCGCCGAAGCGCTTTGATCAATAACTATGAAAAATTCAGCCTTACTCCACTGAAAATTTTTCTGCTTCACCAACAGTGTCTGATTCAAAAATACAGTTTCCTAACTCATCGCAGTGCATATAGAGATGCTTATAACTGATGCTAAAGAAACCTTCGCCCTTTTTCACAATCAAAGGGCTCATATCCGCACTGAGCGCATCATCCATTTTGATCAATTTGGTGACACGGCGATCATTCATACAAATGAGATAGTGCTGTTTTTTAATTTCAATCTGGGCCAATCCAGTACTTTCCACATGTAATGGAATAATATATTTACCATTAATATCAATCACATGTTGTTCATAGCTTTCTAGTTTTTGGGTGATCACGTTAAAGACCAACACTTTGCCAAAGCTGTCATGAAGTTGTGTTTTATTTTCAAACGGCAAATGAATCGAAATACCTAGCTTTTGTAGATCTTGTTCATCTACTCGTTTGTTGGTCAGTAAAATACGGGTAATCGTCTGTTTAAGACTGGCATCAAAAAAGCTACTGTCTAGTTGTAGATCGATGGTTTTTAAAATATTACCTAATGCTTCATTGTGGGTGCCAAGCAGATGTGCGATCACGCTTCGATAGTAAAATTTACTGTTCTTTTTAACTGCTCGAATCTGGCGATAAAAGTAAGTTGCATCAAATTCATGTTCAATAAAATCATGCAATAACGCAGAATTTGCTAATACAGCAACCGCATCATGACCCGTATAAGGTAAATGAAGTGTATTGAGTTGAGGAATAAGTGGCTTAATCTTTTCATAGTGCTCGCGATCCAGATCAAAGTAAGGATCATAAACCACGATATATTCTGCATCGCACGCAATATCTGTCGCGGCAATTTGCATGTCAGCATTGACCTTAGGATCGTAAAAATCAGTATAACGGCGGTCTTCAATTTCAGCAGGATTAATTGAATATTGCGGCACCATTGAAACCACACGTGCTGCGCCCAATAACTTACTGTACTTAATCGCTGCGTAGCCGCCCATAGAACCACCATAAGCCACGACACGCTGAAATTGATTCAACAAAGGCAATATTTGCTCGATTAAAGCGTGCATGCTCTGTGATGGGAACCATGACTTTTGTTTTGGCATGATACCTATGACATTGTAGTCATATTTGGCTAAGGATTTTTCAGCATTAATGGCATTGCCTTTGGCACGACTGATCAAGTCACCAAAAGAGAGAACCAATGTTTCTGTTGTTCCTTTTAAATAAATTGCTCTGATGTGTTCGTCTTCAAATACTATTTGCTTATCCATTGCAATTCCGAAAAAGGGTTCTCATCATTTGGTTTGCAAAATGAATCAATCGTTCACTTGCTTACATCACATTGTCGGTGTCATATTTTATAGATACTGTTCAGATTAAAAAGCGCAAAATATGACACATTCACTTCATCCTGCTGCTGAAAATGGGTTTAGTTCTGCGGCTGAACTTTATCAACAAGTCCGACCAAATTATCCACAGGCTATCGTCACGTGGTTGAAAGATGAGTTGAATCTTCATCCTGATGCAGTTGCGATTGACTTAGGTTCGGGGACAGGAAAATTCCTGCACTATCTAAAACAAGTCACCTCGAACATAATCGCCGTTGAACCGATTCCAGCAATGCTCGAACAATTGAAAATAGTACATCCTGAGGTGAAGACACTACAAGCATCAAGCCATCAAATTGCGCAATCAACGCATAGTGTTGATGCTATTTTATGCGCACAGTCATTTCATTGGTTTGCTGAACGCCAAACATTGCAAGAAATGCATCGCCTTCTTAAACCTCAAGGACATTTAGGTCTAGTCTGGAACCAACGAGATATCTCAGTGGATTGGGTCAAAGCATTGGCAGATTACATCGCACCTTTTGAGTCCGATACGCCACGCTTTCATAGCAACCAATGGCAAAATGTATTTCAGCAGCAAGAATTATTTGAATTCCAAAGTTTAAGCACCTTCACTCAGCATCAAGTCGGCAGTGTTGAACAGGTCATCAGCAAACGACTCTTATCTACCAGTTTTATTGCGGCAATGTCAGCGGCAGACCAAGCAAAAATGAAGACAGCATTTGAATCGATCGTATTTGAACATACGGGACTCATGCTCCATGATGAAGTTTCCTTTCCTTATATCACTTATGCCTATCACTATCGTGCGCGATAAACTAAACTTAATCTCGATCATTCATTAAAAAAACCAACAGAGGATTGACTCTCATGACGGCAAATCTTCACCCTATTCGACTTTCGATATTTGCACTCTGCTTGAGTATGCCTTTCATGCTCATTGGATGCCAAAAAACAGAACAAAACCCTCAGACCGAACAAAAAGAATCCGTTGATCCATCTGTTGAATTGAAAACACAAATTGAAGCACAGCCGATCAAATCGTTTGAATCCACTCCAAATGACGCACATGACGTTGCTTTGCTGAATCAATATGATCAAAGTTTTGAGCAATTAAGTGATGAGCTAGACGCAGAACTTCAGCAATTAAAAGCAGATGGCAATTTAAATGCGGATATGGAGTTTCAGCGTAAACGAGATCTCATTCAGTCCTCCCTCAATATGTTGAAAGACTTAGATCTTAAGACGGAACAAGGTAGATATATTCAAGGCTTATTTTATCAATACTGGGAAAATCAGATTGAGGTCTATCAAGAGCTCGAACAGTCTCCCGAAGATGAGCTTCGAAATCCTAAAGATGCAATTCGAAATATGAGTGATTATTATACTGCGAAAGCCCAACTCCAACATTGGAGTCAAAATACTAGTGTCACGAAAGAACAATAGCGTACATAGTAAAAGTACAGCACAATTTTAGAAACAGTCTTCTGCCTGCTTAAGAAATACGTACTCGACATTGCCACGATGTTGGGGCATCTGTTTGAGTACGGTCTTGAGCAACTTCCCAAGGTCGCACATACGCCAATTCAATGAGTTCCTGACCAGGCTTTAGCGCAGTCAGCTTCACTGTCTTTTCACCTCCAACGCCTACCATCGCTTTTGATTTTTCAGTCGCCAAATATTGTTCTTCAACTTTAAAGAGATGAAGCGGTTGCATAATTTGCCATTGATAACCCGTACTTGGATTTTCTGCTGCATTAAATTCTAAGGTTTCACCCACTTTCATCACCAATAGTGCAGGACAATTTTGCTGATCAGTATAGTGATGGGACTCCGCTTGCACTTCAGAGACTGGATTTTGACATGCGGCAAGACTACTCCCGAGTACGCCAATACATAAACTTATCCATAAGGATGTCTTGCCAACGCTCATGATCCACACTCTCTCATTTCTCTAATGATGAAGACTTTTAGCTGAAAGTCATTTCAAACTCATCAATCTCAAATCCTGTTTAAATATTTCGCTTTTCTAACCATTCAATCGATTCGACGCGAATTAATTTGCATGCACCATCACCGATACCATTCCAATCCAAAGCTGACTTCCACACCAAATCTTTGGCATTGATTTGCACCAATTCCCCTTCTAGGCGCACCAGATCACCACGTTGAACTTTCTTAATCTCTTTCGCAATTTCTGGATTAGCCGGGATAATGTGCATGTTACTCACCAACTGTGTTGCTAAGCGTGGGTGAATCGGTGGTTTTGCCATTTTCCAATTTAAATAGCGGTCATACTGATTAATCGAAATTTGTCGTGCAATTTCAGGTTCTGTGAAAATACCGCGGGTCACTGCATAGTCGATGGGTGAAAATTGGGCTTGCGGATCATCGGTATATTCTTTTGAACCAAGAATACGAAATTCCCCTTCAAAGGGTTCCAATACTGAAATCTTTTGATCTGACGAAGCTGGCGGCAAACCATTGGCAATATTAAAGTCGCTCGACTTCACACTGGCAGAGCTATAAGCCGAAACACCACCAAGGGTGATACATAATGCGAGAACTAACTTTTTCAACAGACATCCATCCTTCTTGCTAAGTATCAAAAACAACTCAACCGCAGCACATACATCTACTATGGACAACATCCGACTGAATTGTATTTAACCTAAATCTATATGATCTATCTTAGAACTTCATTCTGAAAAGGAAATTGATGAACAGTAACAATCTATCGTGATTTAGTCACAATTTTGTCTACTGTTAAAAGTGTAATCAACGTGTAAAATAATCGAATAATGGAAGATGTTAAGAACAAAAATGATCTATAAATTTTATCAGCAACGAGTATTCCCTCATATTCTGAATCAAGTCATGCAGTTACCAAGTATGATGGACAGCAGACGCCGTCTTCTGCTTCCGATTCAAGGTGAGGTATTAGAAATTGGTTTTGGTACAGGAATTAACCTGCCATTTTATCAAGCTGTGGACAGTCTCTATGCGCTTGAACCGAGTCTAGATGTATACAAATTAGCTGAACAACGTATTCAAGATGCACCGTTCCATGTGGAACATGTTCATGCTAAAGCGGAAAATTTACCTTTTGAAGATCAATCTATTCAACATGTCGTCAGCACATGGACATTGTGTAGTGTGAGTCATGTTCAACAAGTTCTACATGAAATTAAACGTGTATTACGCATCGGTGGCACTTTGCATTTGGTTGAACATGTCGCTTACGATGCACAACAGCAAAAGAGTTTAAAGCGTCTTCAAGATCTTTTAACGCCAGTACAGAAAGTGATTGCTGATGGTTGTCATTTGAACAGAAATATCGAGCAAGCACTGCTTGATGCTGGCTTTGAGATTTCTGAACTCGATTATTTCGAAGCAGAAGAAGTGCCCAAAGTAGGTCGTCGCATGATGCTTGCTCGCGCGACTAAAACCAACTGACCACTTCACATAGTGGATTATTGATCCAAGCTAGTCTTGAAAGTCGATACGTATCGTCTCAAAACGCACACGCCCTTCGGCAATTGCATTCGCAATTGCCGTCTGACCTTTGGTGAGCCGTGCTCCACCACTTTTAATATCAATCAATACAACTTCAATATCTTCTGCCGCGCCATCACCATCACGGAAATCTGTATATCCATCAAATACCACATAGTCGACAGGATCACCTAAGAATTTAGCATCACTGGGTAAATATTGAAATTCTGGCATAATCGGTGCTAATTGTTCAGCCATTTTACCTTTCAGTACCGCACGACTGGTATTTACACTGCGTTTTTGAGCAGCAGCTAATGCGTGTTGATGCTCAAGTTCAAGCTCTGCAATATATTGTTCATATTCTGCTTTGATACGGCCATTGCGGGTTGAGCTCAACATCATTGTGGTGATTACCACGCCAATACAGGCGCCTATTAACATTGCCATCCAAATGGACATTGACGTTCTCTATGACTTGTTATGCGGACAATTTAAACAAGAACTAAACTTTTGTCATGTATGCGCGTTTTGGCTGATTTTAATGCTAAGCTAAGATTAGACCTTATTTGAAGCATGTATAATTTTAAACTCATGAAAACGATACTGATTGCCAACCAAAAAGGTGGCTGTGGAAAAACAATTTCTGCGATTACGCTGGCGACAGCACTCGCACAGAAAGGTTATAAAGTTGCATTGGCGGATGCGGACAATCAAAAATCTGCATTACAATGGTTAAAGCAGCGCCCAGAATCAGCAACACACATTCAAAGTTTAGATTGGCGCCATGAAAAATCGATTGGTGATGCACCGAAGAATCTTGATTATCTGATTATTGATGCTCCAGGTGCATTAACAGGCGAACACGCAGAACAATTAATTGCAGAATGTCATGCAGTGGTCACACCTCTGCAACCTTCTTTTTTTGATATCGACAGCACGCGTCGCTTCTTAAAACACATCCATGACATTAAACGTATTCGAAAAGGTAAAGTTCAAGTTCATTTGGTGGCAAATCGTGTCAAACCAAATAGTCAGAGTGCTCAAGAAATTCAACAGTTCTTTGCCAAGATTGATCAACAACCTGTTGCTTGGATTTCTGAACGAACAGCTTATGGTCAATTGGCGATGCAGGGTCTCAACATTTTTGATAAAAATCAAAAAACTTATTTATCAATACAACAACAATGGCAACCCTTGTTAGATGTTTTAATTGATGATCCAAGTGATTGGTTCTAAATAAAGAATACAGATTGTCATCGCACTTTTTTTTCATTTTCATATATGATGTTAAATGCATACTCGAAATGAATCAGATGTGCGGCAGATACGTTTGAAAATCAAGAATATAGATCAGAGACTTTAGTGCAAGATTTTAATCCAACTTTACAGCGTGTACTTTTATTTGGCTTGTTTTTTATTCTGCTTTATTTGGGATATGACATTGTCAAATACTTTATCGTACCTGTGTTATGGGCTTGTATTATCGCCTATATGACTTGGCCTTTATACAAACGTATTCTCGCTTGGTGTGGTAATCGACCTACATTGGGTGCGTCTATTATGACGTTCTTATTGGCACTCGTTGTCGGTTTACCGTTCACCTTTGCTATCTTCTTACTTCAACATGAAGGCCGAAACTTATTCTTTGATTTACAGCGCCAACTGGCTTCTGGTCATATCACCGTTCCTGACGTGATACGTGAGTTACCCATTGTAGGTAAAGAAGTTTCTCGAATTGTACGTGACATCAATGCCAACCCAAATGCACTTTTTAGTAATATTAGTGTATGGATTCAAGGACATCTAAATTACGGTAAATTCGTGATTAGCGAAATTACCAAAAATTTAGTCAAACTTGGTTTTGCCATGCTCTCTCTCTTTTTCTTTTACCGTGATGGACAAACGATTGTTCAACAGGTCAGTAAAGCGATGGAGAAAGTCATTGGTCCACGTATCCAACATTATATCGACACGATCTCTGAAACAACGCGTGCAGTGGTATATGGTGTTGGTTTGACTGCCGTTGCACAGTCGATATTGGCAGGAATCAGCTATTACGTTGCTGGTGTTCCAAATCCAATGCTTCTAACCATTATGACCTTTATCATGGCGCTAATTCCTTTTGGTCCTCCAGTGGCATATGGTGCTGTTTCACTGTGGTTATTTTCACAAGGTCAGACCGTTGAGGCGATTGGCGTAATGGCTTGGGGCGTTTGTGTGGTGAGTACAGCCGACAATGTCATTCGTCCTTTGGTCATTTCAGGTGCTACTCAAATTCCGTTCTTATTGATCATGTTTGGTGTATTGGGTGGTTTAGCGAGCTTTGGTTTAGTTGGACTCTTTATTGGTCCTGTAATTCTCGCCATTCTTTTAGCCATTTGGCGTGAATGGTTACATGAAACACTGGAACCAGAACCCGTGCCTAAAGCCACGATGGCCTACGATCAAGACAATGAAACACCACTCTCATAAGTGGTGTTTTATTTTTACTGATAAGAAATCTATACAATCAAATACTTAAATCGTTCTTGTTGCTAAATGCCAAATTTGTTTCAATGCGTTATCACTTACATGGAACAAGGATAGAACAGCATGCAAATGCAATCGAAAGTTTCAGCATTCAAAATTTCTATGCTCAGTGCATTGCTGAGTTTAGGCTTTGTGGGATGTGCAGCAACGCAAAATACATCTGCATCCAAAGAATCCAACACTAAAATCCAAACCATTCCTGTAAATGCGGTGAGTGCTCAAGGAGTTCATGATCAAATTGGAACGATTAGCTTCCAAGATAGTGACAAAGGTCTTGTGATCACAACGGACTTAACTAAATTATCACCTGGATATCACGGGTTCCATATCCATGAAAAAGGCTCATGTGAACCTGCTGAAAAAGATGGCAAAATGGGTGCTGCGCTTGCCGCTGGTGGACATTACAATCCAAATCAAGCGCCTGGGCATGGTACGCCAAACGATGGTCATCTAGGTGACTTACCAGTGTTAAATGTTGACGCGTCAGGTAATGCAAAAACACAAGTGATTGCACCACGTCTCACACTTGCAGACATTCAAGGTCTATCCATCATGGTGCATGCAGGTGGTGACAATTATTCAGACCAACCTAAACCACTAGGTGGTGGGGGTGATCGTGTAGCATGTGGTGTTATACGCTAAGCTACACTCAAGACTCATCAAAGGATTAAGCTCTAGCTTAGTCCTTTTATTATTTCGCTGATGATCTATAAAATGTTGTGAGTATCACTTCATATTCATCTTTATAGACATGATTGACACATTAGCTTATTTTTAAATCTACTATCATAAAAAACGATTATTATAAATTATATTTCCCTTAAACAATGCGATCTAGTCCACATAGATTCTAACTTTGCTACAACAACGATTAGGTAAAATAGGATGTCTTCTTTTGTGGGGTTTGAGAATGAATATTAAGTCCTTACGTATTATTGGTTTACTTGAAGGGATTTCATTCCTACTACTGCTTTTTTTTGCCATGCCAATGAAATATATGTTAGATCAGCCTATTTATGTGAAATATATTGGCATGGGACATGGCGTTCTATTTGTGTTGTTTTTAGTCGTATTATTTGTGGTATGCGAGAAGCAAAAGTGGTCTATCAATGTATTTATTCTTGGGCTAATAGCTTCCGTTCTACCCTTTGCGCCTTTTATTTTTGATCGTAAACTCAAACATCTCGAAAAAATACAATGATTAAAAAATCCTCCACAAGGAGGATTTTTTTACGCTGAAGTGGCTCTTTCTTGCATGATCTGATGAACAATTTTTCTTGGAGCACTAAACCACAGTGCAATAAGGATAAAACAAGCCAATGCATATGCCATCGTGCCATAGGATTCATACATAATGCGTACAATTTCGATCACAACAAAGAATGCAATCATCATAATCATGCCTACTGCGGCAGCAACAGTTCCTTTAGATACCTCAGAAGCATCTAAACTGAAACGATAAATCACAGAAAAACTACAGCCCTCACCAAAACTGATTAAGGTCATGCCGATAATTAAGCACCATAACAAATAATCCTGCCAAATCGCACCAGCCAAAACAATAAGCGTTCCAAATAACATCAACGGCAATGCAACTACCACGGTCTTTCCTACTGCATAGCGATCAATAACACGAATCAGGACAATATTTCCAATAATTAAACCACCCAATACAGGCACCTGTGCATAGCCATATTGCATATTGGTCAGACCGAGCTGTTCGACCAAAATTACAGGTGACATAGCGATCCACAAAATCAGTGGAATTGAGACCATGGGTACTGACAAAGCCAAGCCCATAAATTTTTTATTTTTAAAAATGGCTTTGAAATCATCCCATACATAACTTAATGGTTGCTTTGGAATACTCAAATGCTGCTCAGGCATTTTTGCTTTAAGACCAAACCAACTTAAGGCTGCTAAAAAGGCAATCCCAATGAAACCCCAATGCCAAGACACATGGTCTATCATAAATGCGCCGAGCACAGGACCAAGTAATGGTGCGATCAATGAAATATTCGCCATTAAAGCCATGACTTTAATCGCATCTCTTTCTTCAAAAATTTCTTGGATGGCAGCATAACCCACAGCTGAAATAATGGTCAGCCCAATCCCTTGTAAAAAACGAAATGCAAGAAATTGCTCTATAGACTGGGTGAATAAAATGAGCAAACAACAGACCACAAAAAAGAAAACACCTCCAAGGAGTACTTTTTTACGACCTAAGCGATCTGATAACGGTCCTAAAAACCACGCCAAAGATGCTCCACCCAATAAAAAGAAAGACATGGATGATGGCGCCCACTCACTGCCTACACCAAACTCACGTGTAATCGTAAGCATCGCAGGTTGTACAAGATCATTACAGATATAGACTGAAAATTCGAAGAGCACCAATGCCAAAGGAAACATAATTGTTGCCCGACTTAAGGTTGCTTTACTCACCTTTTGCATGTTTTTTTCACATGTTTGAATATTTTTTGGAAGCGTAGTTTACGTGAAATGCATCACAATGCCATGACAAAGTTTTGCGTTTTTGTAACCCTGAACTACGAAACAAAGTCTGAAAATTAAACGAAAATTTAGCCTTTATCGTAAATCAATTTCTCACCCAAACATTGACATCATTTGGCATCAATTGCATGACTTTTCAAAAAAGTACCATGCTTCATTTCCTCAATCGCTTCAACAATCTCATCTTGCGTATTCATGACATAAAAACCACGCCCGACTAAAGGCTCGTTCAGCGGCTGCCCCATGAGATATAAAATTTTGCTATCAGACAATGTGGTGAATTCAACATTTTCACCATGACTTGAAAACACCGCCATTCCCTGATCAGTAAGTAATTCATCATCTGTACCAAATTCAACTTTACCACGGTGCATATACATCAGTGTGGTATCCAAATGTCCTGCTGGTAATGTGAGTGTGTGACCTCCTTTTAAATCCAAATCCAAAACCAGCAAAGGACTATGGACTAATGCTGGTCCTTTCACTTGCATAAAGGCTCCAGCAATGACACGCGCAGTACCCGCATCATGAGCAAACTCTACAACCGGGATATTAGATTTGAGTAAGCTTTGATAACGCGGATTCGATTTTTTTGCAGTTGCTGGCAAATTCACCCACAGCTGAATCATTTCAAATCGTCCACCTTCTCGGGAAAATGACTCACTAAATTTTTCTTTATGAATAATGCCTGATGCAGCAGTCATCCACTGTACATCACCTTTCTGAATAACACCTCCACCACCTTGCGAATCCCAATGCTCTAACTCACCTTCATACACGAACGTGACTGTCTCAAAACCACGGTGCGGATGCTCTTCAACACCTTTACGCAGTTGAGAGGGTTTCAATATACCGGGACCAATATGATCGAGAAGTAAAAATGGGGATACTGTATTTCCGAGTTCATAGTGTGAAAAAACAGACACGACCGGATTAAAGTCTCCAACTGAAAAATGACTGTCGTTACGATGGATAAAAGCGAGTGTTTTCATTTTTTATCTTATTTATTGAATGACTTTAGTTTAATGCGGTTTTAGATTTCCCTCTACGTTAATTTTATGATGCTTTCAGTTGTGTTTTATCAATTGAAATATTTTTGTCATCAAAATTTGATGCAATTTGAAACATATAAAATGTTAGAAATCATCTAATCTGAACATTCACCAGTGATAAATATGAAACTTTTAATTACTTAATGTTCATGTGGACTAATTCCACAAAGCAAAGGATCTGCAGACTCAATAAAACACTTGTTTTGTCGATGTAATCTCTCAGTACACCTTGAGCTTTTAGAACTATGTCAAAATGCTACATACCAATTAAAAATCGCTGGCGACATCATCATGAAGCTTCGATTCTATCTCTCGTCGGTGGTTGGCTAAATACCGTTGGATTTATTTCATTATTTGGCATTTATACCAATCATGTTACTGGCTATATCGTGACTGCAGGCAAAGAAACGATCCTGGGAGGATTAGGACTGTGGGCTCTTTTTATTGGCATTTTCGTATTTACGATTGGTATTACCGCATGGTGTGAACAACGTTGGAAAGACAAATATCCGAACATCTTACTGGGGTTCTTTATTGCAGAGACAATACTGTTAACGCTCTTCATGCTGGCGGGACTTAATTTCAGCCCGTTTTATACTTTGGCTGAATTTGGCGCAATACTTACCGCAACATTGGGCATTGCTGCAATGGGAATTCGAAATGCCATTATCCGAACATTACTATCTACAATGGCTACCTCAACCTTAATGACGGGCAATCTTGCTCAACTGACCATTGATTGTACTATTGCTTATGGGGCGCCTCATGTATCAGAAGAACGCAAACAAGTTGCCAAACAAAATATTCTAAAAATCTTACCGACTATTTTATCCTTCAGTTCAGGTGCAATATTAGGTGCGATTACTTATATGTTGTTTGGCTTCTTATGTATGATTTTTCCCATTTTAGCGATGGGCTATATTTGCTATCGTGAGTGGCGCTTCTCGTCTACTCATCCTTATTCGACTCAATAGTGCATGCAATAAAAAAGGCATAACTCACTATGCCTTTTTAAACCGAATTTCTGGTCTGATGTCATGGACAAAGCGCAGTTTGGAAAGATTTTGTATTTTTTCCTCGCACACATTTGTATTCCGTTTTCTTATTAACTTGCTGCCATTTACCATCGTTCAATTTAAAACTATAGATAAAGCGCTCGGCAGCAATTGAGTCATCCATCAAGCCTGTTTGTGTCACTTTGACTTCGGCTACGGTCGGTGCTTCGGCACGATTAAAATACTGACGTAATTCAACAGTCGCAAGCTCATTGCGTAATTCAGGATGTAGCTTCAAGACTTGCTCTAAAGGAGTGTCATTCCCATGTACTTTAGAAATAACATTTTTCGTAGTAGCACACCCCGTGAGCATCATACTAACTAGACCAACTGTGGTCATTATTTTCATCATCATTGTTTTACTCAGTTCGCCATTGATCTTTTACATATGATGTTCTGAACTGTTGTGACAAAAAAGAACAGATATGTATGTTATTTTTTCTAAAGCTCATTAAAAATGATTAATAGAACGAGAAATACGAATAAAAAATGCAGCATATTGATGCTACATTTTTGAATTTAAACAGTTCAAATGACGCTCGTAACAATTTTATGGAAAATTTCGAAAGTAAATTTTTAAGGGCATAATTTATTATGAAAGTTTGTAGTATCTGGTCCACGACCACATTTCCAAGTTTCATCTTTTGATATTTCTTTCCACTCACTATTGATGTATTCAAATTGGTAAGTTTCACGTTGTGCAGAAACAGAGTCATCCGCTAGTCCACCATAGGTGACAGTTACTTTTGCATGAGATTTTCCAGATTCAGGTGTATCGAATTCCTGTTGTAAATCTACTGTTCTCATATCTTCAAAGCTTTGAATTTTCCGATACACTTGATCTAAAGGAGAGTTTTGAACAGAATTGGCATTTTGTTTCGACGTTTCTACTTGACCAGCTTCAGAATTATGATTTTTAGTATTGATCTCATTCGACTGTTTTTGACCTATACATGCATTAAGTGAAAGTGCAATTGCACTTAGAAAAATTATTCTTTTTAACATTAAAATTTCTCATGAAATAAAAAACAGCATGACAAGCATGCTGTTTTTTAGGCCTTATTTATAGATAGATTTTGTTTCACAAATCAAATAATTTACCTGGATTCATAATCCCATTTGGATCAAATACTTGTTTGAGTGCTTTCATATATTCAATTTCTTCAGCTGAACGTGTGTACTCAAGATATGGCTTCTTCGTCATACCCACACCATGTTCCGCAGAAATTGAACCATCATACTTTTTCACAGTATCAAATACATACTTGTTCACCACCTGACATTTCGCAAAGAATTCATCTTTGGTTAAATTTTCAGGCTTTAAGATATTTAAGTGCAAGTTACCATCGCCAATATGACCAAACCAGCAGATTTCAAAGTCAGGATAATTGTCGGCAACAATTGCATCAATTTCTTTAATGAATGCAGGTACGTGTGTGATGAGCACTGAAATATCATTTTTGTATGGGATAAATGGTGCGATTGACTCAGAAATATCTTCACGCAGACGCCATAAGCTTTCTACTTGGTCTAAGCTTTGACTAAGCACGCCATCAAGTACCCAACCTTGTTCCATACAATGCCCAAAGATTTCCATTGCCTTGTCCATAATTGGCTCAAATGGCGCTTCAAACTCAAGCAATACATAAAATGGGCATTCGGTTTCAAATGGACGTTGCACGTGACCATTTGCCAATACTTTTTGCATCGCAAGTTCACCGAAGAACTCGAACGCAGTTAAATCAATTTTCGCTTGGAACGCGTGAAGAACTGGCATCACGGCATCAAAGTCAGGTACACCGAGCACCATCACTTGCAAATCTTGTGGTTGACGCTCAAGTTTAATTTCCGCTTCGGTCACTAAGCCTAACGTACCTTCACCACCAATAAATAAGTGTTGCAACGCATAACCTGTCGCATTCTTGATCATGCCTTTGTTTAAACGCAGCACATCACCTTTACCAGTGACCACAGTAAGACCGAGTACCCAGTTACGTGTCATACCGTATTTAATGACTTTAATACCGCCTGCATTAGTACCGATGTTACCGCCGATTTGTGATGAACCAGCTGAAGCGAAATCAACTGGATAATACATACCTTGTTCTTCAGCATAGTTCTGAAGTTGCTCAGTCACCACACCTGCTTGTACACGCACCATACGGTCTGCTGGGAAGAATTCCAAAATTTGGTTCATCTTGTCCATGCTGACCACGATTTCACCGTTGGCAGCGACAGCCCCTGCAGAAAGACCAGTACGACCACCTGACGGTGTCACAGCAACATTAAATTGGTTTGCTAGTTTCACAATTGCCTGAACTTGTTCAGTCGTCGAAGGAAAAACGATGACTGATGGATTTGGATCAAAATGTTTAGTGTGATCGCGTCCCCAATTTTGTAGGCTGTCCGTATCAGTTTTGATACGGTTTTCACCAACAATTGACGTTAATTGAGTCAATAACTCTGGGGTTAAAGCAACTGGAGCATTCATCGTTTGCAGACCTAGCAAGAAAGATACAAGTTGTAGATTGCTTAAAAAACAAACCTTTAATCAAGATTTTAAAAGCGTATTTGTTAAGCGAATGTGAAGAAAATATCACCACGACTGGATGAGTCAATTTCACGATTGTGCATTATAAAGCATTTTCCCATGAAACCCCGATAAAATCAGACATTTTGCGAATGTTACTTAGATATGATGCAGTTAATTCAACCGCAGTTTGTCTGATAAGGACTATATCTTGCAAAAATATCCATAGCTCAAGTCATAAAGGAAATGTATATAGCACGCTCACGTATGCTATCATACTGCCACTAAATTTGGCCTTTGTAGCGGAGCCGTAATGAGCCAACATCTCTCTTTGCCTAAAGATAAAATTCGTTTCCTATTGTTAGAAGGCGTTCACCAAAACGCAATCGACACTTTGAATGCTGCTGGATACACCAACATCGACTATCGTAAAACTGCGCTTGAAGGTGAAGCGCTGAAAGAAGCGATTAAAGATGCTCACTTCATCGGTATTCGTTCGCGCACACAATTAACTGAAGAAGTTTTTGAAGCTGCGAATAAATTGATCGCGGTCGGTTGTTTCTGTATTGGTACAAACCAAGTGAACTTGAATGCTGCGATGAGCCGTGGTATTCCAGTGTTCAACGCACCATACTCAAATACTCGTTCTGTTGCTGAACTTGTATTAGCTGAAGCTATTCTTCTCCTTCGTCGTGTACCTGAAAAATCTACAGATACACATGCAGGTGGTTGGAACAAATCTGCAGTAGGTTCATTTGAAACACGCGGTAAAACTTTAGGTATTGTGGGTTACGGTTCAATTGGTTCACAACTTTCTGTACTTGCTGAAAGCATGGGTATGAAAGTGATTTACTTTGATACAGTAACAAAATTACCTTTAGGTAATGCTCGCCAAGTTGGATCAATGGGCGAACTTCTTGCAAATGCTGATGTTGTATCACTACACGTGCCAGATGTTCCTTCTACACGTAATTTCATGACCAAAGAGCAATTTGCTCAGATGAAACAAGGTTCAATCTTCATCAATGCTGCACGTGGTACATGTGTAGTAATTGAAGATTTAGCTGATGCTCTGAAATCAGGTCATTTGGCTGGTGCTGCTGTTGACGTATTCCCGAAAGAGCCTAAAGCGAACGGTGAAGAGTTTATCTCTCCACTACGTAATATCCCGAACGTGATTTTAACACCGCACGTGGGTGGTTCTACGATGGAAGCTCAAGCAAACATCGGTCTAGAAGTTGCAGAGAAATTCGTTGCTTACTCTGACAAAGGTATGACATTGTCAGCAGTTAACTTCCCTGAAATTGCGCTCCCATTGACTGAAGGTAAACACCGTTTACTTCACATTCACAAAAACATTCCAGGCGTGTTGTCTAAAATTAACAACCTGTTTGCTGAACACGGCATTAACATCTCAGGTCAGTCTCTTATGACCAAAGGTGATGTGGGTTATTTAGTCATGGACGTTGATGCTACAGCTTCTGCTGAAGCACTTGATACACTTCATAACGTAGAAGGTACAATCCGCGCTCGCGTATTGTTCTAATCTCTAATACGTTTGGAAAACCACAGCTTTTTCGAGCTGTGGTTTTTTTATGGTGTTTCATCTGAGTTGACGTAGGCTCCGCCAACTTAGATGAAAGATATCCCTTTCTAATCTAACCACCATACGTTTAAAACCATGTCTTTGTTAAAAATAAACCCGCAGTTACAAGCACTCGGTTTGTTATTGATCGCCATGATCAGTCTACAAAGTAGTGGTTCATTAGCAAAAGTTTTGTTTGAACAATTCCCGATCATTACTGTGTCAGCTCTACGTCTGACATTTAGTGCTGTGATTTTGGCGCTTATTTTTCAAGTTTGGAAAATTCAATTTAAACAAATTAACTGGAAAGCCATTGTCAGTTATGGTGTCGCATTAGCTGGCATGAATATGTTGTTCTATCTTGCCATTGATCGTCTTCCACTCGGTTTAGCAGTTTCATTTGAATTTATTGGTCCACTCAGTGTGGCCTTATATTATGCGCGTCAAAAGTTTGATTTTATTTGGGTTAGTTTGGCCATTATTGGACTGATCCTTTTATTTCCCTTTGACCAAGCCAAACAACCTTTGGATTTACTTGGTGTATTTTTTGCGTTGGCAGCTGGCGCATGTTGGGCACTTTATATTATTGCTGGTCAGCGGCCTTCGGGAGTTTCAGGTAATCACACCGTATGTTTAGGCATGTTTGTTGGAAGTATCATTCTTATGCCGATCGCCCTCAGTATCGGCTTGCCAGCAAGCGTATTTGAAATTAATCATCTAATTTTATTCATCACTTTAGCGATACTCGCCAGTGCTTTACCCTTTACTTTAGAAATGATTGCACTAAGAAATCTAACAGCATTAAGTTTCGGTACCCTGATGAGTATTGAACCAGCTGTTGCCGCATTATCTGGTTTTGTATTTTTGGGTGAGCAATTGTTATGGAATCAATGGCTAGCATTGTTTACCATCATTTGTGCCTCAATTGGCTGTACCTATACCACTCAACACGCCAAACAAAAATGATCTCATACTTAATTTAAACTACATTTTCCATGATGGATTGAAGCACTGTGGTCATCATAATAATGTTAAAATTTGAGCAGTCTCACTCTTTTTAATTCGGCTTCGTTTTCCCAATGCCAAATGCTCAACTCACTGCCGTGCTGTTCATGGTCTTATCCATGATCGCCTATCAAATTAGTGCATCCTTCGCAAAGCAGCTTTTTGAAGTTTTAGATCCATTTACTGTGGTCACTTTACGTCTATGCTTTGCATCAATTATGGTTGTATTGATGTTCCGTTCATGGAAAATTCTTCGTCGCCTTCCTTACTTAAAATGGAAAGATCTTCTCTTTTATAGTGGTTCAGTCGCTTTGATGAATGTCTTGTTTTATGCATCATTAGGAAAACTACCGCAAGGGATTGCAGTAGGACTTGAGTTCTTAGGACCACTCACCTTGGCTTTACTGTCAATTCAACAACGAAGTGATTACATTTGGGTCATCCTGGCAATTTTCGGTGTTGTGCTGATGGTGCCTTGGCAAGATGCCAATGCGACTAACTTTTCATATCTTGGTGCTGCTATGGCCATTGGTGCGGGCGTTTGTTGGGCATTCTATATTTATTTTGGACAGAAAGTCGTTCGGCAGAATATCGGCATGCATGCTCTCAGCATTGCGATCGTCCTCTCAGCATTGACATTATTACCGATCAGTATGGTTCATAATCCATCCGCATTAGTTCAATTTGGATATTGGCCACAAGCCATCGTCATTGCGCTTTTGGCTACAGCCATTCCCTATGCATTGGATTTATTGGCATTAAAGAATTTAAGTAAAATGTCTTATGGAACGCTATCAAGTTTGTCACCAGCATTAGGTGCATTGACAGGTTGGTTACTGTTGAATGAACACATTACCTTATTACAAGCCGTTGCTTTGGGTTGTATTATGATTGCATCAATTGGTGTTACTTATCGCGCTGCTAGAATGAAATCACATGGCATAGAAACATAAAAAAAGATGGCACATGCCATCTTTTTTATCATGGAATTAAACCAAGCTGTCTTTATCTAATTTCTTATATTTCTTATATTCAGTTTGATATTTTTTAGCCAAACTCTCTTTTTGTTTATCCTCTAGAATTTTTCCTGCTTGCTGAAAAAAGCCATGCTCTTCTTCTTCAAGATGATGATGCACGGTTTCTGACAATTTTTTCGCGATGGCTAACCATCCTGGATTACTGAATTCAGTTTCGGTGAGTTGCTCAAGTAATTCGTCCATTTCATGATGTTCAGCTAATGCATGACGCGTAATATTCAAACCTGAATCGGTCATCATCAGTGGAATATAGAAGTAACGGTCTTCTGCCACTGCATGAGCAAACAATTCATTTTTTAGCTGCTCAAATAATGTTCGGCGTTCTGGCGTGTCCCCTGAAGTTTGAACCAGCTTCTCAGCAAGTTCACGTTGAACATCATGACTTTCACGTAAAGCTTCAAAAATATTCATCTTGTTATCCTGTCTTATAAATATGATTTGAAAAAAGAAAAACTTGAATGATCTTCAAAACACTCAACTTACTATAAGAGCTTAGGCGATAACTTGGAGATAGGTTTAAGAAGTGATTTGTATAAAAAAGTTTAATGTTGAGAATGGTTTACATTAAGAACATCTGATAACTTAATCGAACAATTAAAATAGATACTAGAATTAAAAACAGAATACGAATAAAACCGCTACCGTATTTAAGCGCCAACTTCACCCCCACAATCGAACCAATCATATTAGCGACAGCCATCATGGCACCTACTGCAAATAAAATGTGGCCTGCAGGAATAAAGAATGTAAGAGCGGCTAAATTGGTCATCACATTACCAATCTTGGCCAAAGCTGCTGCATGCAAAAAATCGACTTGTAAATATCGAATAAAATAAAAAATAAAAAAACTTCCCGTTCCCGGACCGAATAATCCGTCATAAAACCCAATCGCCAAACTTCCTATTCCAGCCAAGAGCAGAATTTTAGTGTTTACCGTTTGTGCAATATGAACCTGTCCAAACTCCTTCTTTGACAATGTGTAAATTGCCATCACAATCAGCATCACCAAGACAAAGGGCTGCAAGATTGATTTCGGAATCATGGAAACACTGGCAGCTCCCGCAAAAGAACTGATGGCAGCACATATCGCCACCACCAGTAATAACTTCCATTCAAACTTAACTTTTTTAGCGAAAGTCCACGCAGATGTTGCTGTTCCAACAACCGCAGCTAGCTTATTGGTGCCAAATAATGTTGCTGGCGCCATATGAGGAAAAGCACTCATCAATGCTGGAATCTGAATGAGACCACCACCACCGACTGCTGCATCAATTGCGCCTGCGCAAAATGCAAAAAAAATCAGGCTGAGGATGATGTCTAATTCCATAATTGAGTTCGCTTATAAATTTAATACACGTTTAGGAACTAGACGTTTTTTATCAGTAATTTCAGCTAAACCTAAACACTTTTTTTCGTCAAAAACGAGGACTTGAGATTCGGCAGGATGATCAATATTGCTTTCCATCCCACGACAAAAAAATTCTGCACGACCTTCTGGTACTTGAACTTTTGGAAAATGATCCACAGGCGCATAAGCAGGTAACAACAATGCTTCACGTTGTTGTTCAGTTAGACTTTCTAAGTATTCAATGGTGTACTCTGGCACAATACCAAAATGTCCAGTTTGAATACGATGTAAATATGTTAAGTGCCCATAACTTCCTAAAGCTTGAGCAATATCCTCTCCCAATACTCGGATATACGTTCCTTTTGAGCATGTCACATCCAAAGTAATTGAATCTTGAGTGAAAGACATCAGTTCAATCGCGAAAATATGAATTGGACGAGCCTCACGTTCGATTTCAATTCCTTTACGCGCCAGCTCATACAAAGGACGACCTTCTTTCTTTAAAGCAGAATACATTGGAGGAACTTGTTGAATGTCTCCAACGAATTGCTGAATCACGCTTTGAATTTTATCTTCGTTAAGTTCAATCGGTTGTGCCTCGAGCAAAACTTCACCCTCGACATCACCTGTAGTTGTACTATTTCCCAATTGAATCGTCGTTTGATAACGTTTAGTAGATTCCAGTAAAAAGTGTGAAAACTTGGTCGCTTCACCTAAGCAAATCGGGAGTAAGCCTGATGCTAATGGATCTAAAGCGCCAGTATGACCACCTTTTTCAGCACGATAGAGCCAACGCACTTTTTGCAATGCTGCATTTGAGCTAATCCCCAAAGGTTTGTTTAGTAGAAATACACCACTTATATGACGTCGAGTAATTTTTGGAGATTTAGCAGACATTAGATAATATTCAGATCAGTAAAATACTGCTATTTTATCAAATCCATTTATCGAATATTGATTAAATTTTTATGCATAAAATGTGACATTTCTGGCAAATTATTCTACACCATTAATAATAACTAAATGATTTCATAGGATGTGAAATGAATTCAAAAGCTAAATTGAAAATTACACTGCTGATTGTGGCGTGTCTGATCGTTTTATTCCTTCTCTTTCAATGGTTGAAACCTGACTCAGCTGAATCTGCTGAAAACTCACAACGAGCAGCACAAGATGCCGAAATTCAATCAGAAAATATGGCGCTACAACAAAGTACAACCGTGAATGGTTCTAGCTTTGCAAGTAAAAGTCAGCAAGATATTCAAATCAATTGTCAAATCCAAACCGATAACGCCAACCGTTTGATTGTGAATGAAAATACTAAGAACTGTTTTGAGTTTTTTATTACCCAATACGGCGAAAAAGAGATTCCGCAAATCAAGGCTGATTTTATTAAATTTGCTCAAAGCACCTATCAAGAACCATTACTAGGTCAACTGACAGATTTATGGTCACGCTATGTTCAATATCGTGAAAAAATGGGTGACCTAACACCACCAAACCATGACAAAGAAAGTGCGCAGTATTACAAAGCTATTTTTAATCAGATGAAATCATTGCGTAAACAATTTTTTTCAGACTATGAAATTGAAGGTTTATTTGGTATCGAAGATGAATATCATGATTATACCTTGGCTCGCATGAGTGTCATGGAAGATAAAAATTTATCTGAAAAACAAAAAGCCGATAAATTAAAAGAACTGTTCAATGATCTACCTGAAGATTGGAAAGAAAATTTAAAACAACTTTCTCAACTTGAAGATCTGCGCCAATTAACTGCAGAAATTAAAGCTCGTGGTGGTAGCGCAGAAGAAATTCGTCAAATGCGTCTCAGCTTAGTGGGTCCTGAAGCAACACAACGTCTAGAAAATCTTGATGGACAGCGCTCAAATTGGAAAAGCAAGGTCAATCAATATTTATCTGAACGTGACAGCATTGTAAAAAGTAATATGAGCCCTAGTGCAAAGCAGGAAGCTGTACAACGCCTCCGTTCTCAACATTTTAATAATTCACAAGAGCAACTTCGGGTAGAAACATTTGAGCAAGTTCATGATCAAGGCGGTCAACTTCCTTTTGCCGATTAATCTTTTCAAGGAACACATTCATTCACAGGGAAGAACGATGAAAAACTTAAAACTTAAATTGATACCTACGACGTTAGCATTCGTCACAACGCTATGCTTATCAAGCTCATTCACTGCCCACGCAGGTCCGGGATTACTCGAAGTAAATGAGACAAAGATCGGTAGTTACGCAAAAACCAAATATCCTATTGTGATGACACACGGTTGGTTAGGCTGGTCTCGCATAGGCAATGAAACATTCAATATTGACTATTGGTATCAAATCTTACCTGATCTATCGCGCAATGGTGCACGCGTTTTTGCAGCACAACTCTCACCTGCTCATACGACTGAATTTCGAGGAGAACAATTAATTTCTCAGGTTGAAGAAGTAATTGCGATTACTGGGCAGAAAAAGGTCAATCTGATTGGTCATTCGCACGGCGGACCGACTGTGCGTTATGTTGCAGCAGTAAAACCCGACTATGTTGCTTCTGTTACTGGTGTAGGAGGGACTTTCAGAGGTTCTATGGTCGCAGATAAAATTCAAAATAATGAAGCAACTCGAACAATATTTAATATTTTAGGGGATTACATCATTCCCCCATTAATTGCTTATGCACAAGGTCGTCCTGATATGCCGATCAGCTTTGATGCTTCGATGAAATCATTAACTGAAACAGGCTCTGCTGCATTTAATGAACGTTTTCCAACAAAAGCTCTCGCGTCAAGTTGTACTCGTTTAGGCAGCCCAATAGACAACGGAATCTTTTATTATTCTTGGACTGGTGTTGCACAAACCACCAACCTCTTAGATATCGATACCATTTTAATGCAGCTAGGGCCTTTAGCGTATGGCAATAAAGATAATGATGGCATGGTTGGGCGCTGTAGCACGCATATAGGACGTGTAATTCGTGATGATTACAAACTAAATCATACCGATTTAGCTAATATGATGTTCGGTCTCAAAGGTTTATTTGCCCCAGATCCTATTTCACTTTATCGCCAGCATGCCAATCGTTTGAAACTGACAGGACTCTAGACGCACAAAATAGCGCAGTTAAATGGAAAGCTATTCATCAGAATAGCTTTTCCGACCATCAGCGACTCTCGACAAAATTTAAATAATGCTTTTTGAACACATTTGCTAATGATTAAATCCTTTAATTATTTCAACTTTTGATTCTTTTTTGCTTTTTATATGTTAATTCGGCAAGCTAAATTGGCATTTTTTGTATCTTGTTGCATTCAATAACATCTTTTAAGGTCTTCTGTATGTTCATCTGGAAGAACATCATAGATTCACTAAAAACTAGGAATAATAATGAAAATAAAACACATTCTAGGCTCGCTGGTGACAGCGCTATGTCTAACATCTACGACAACTTATGCTACTCAAGCTCAACAGATCAAAGTCTCAAGTGTCAAATCTGACTATGCCAAAACGAAATATCCTATTGTATTCGCTCATGGAATGGTTGGATTTATACGTTTGGGCACTGAAAGTCTAGGCATGGATTACTGGTATCAAATTTTACCTGATCTAGCGAGAAACAGTGCAAACACATGGGCGGCTAGAATGTCTCCTTTCAATTCTTCTGAAGTCCGAGGTGAACAATATGTTCAACAACTTGAAGAAGTCATGGCGATTACTGGTGCTGACAAACTCAATCTGATTGGTCATAGTCATGGTGCAAACTCTGTTCGTTATGCCGCAGGTGTAATACCTGAACATGTTGCATCGGTGATGACTGTAGCCGGTGCCAACAAAGGCACAATCATCGCGTCAGATGTATTAAAAATCGCAGATAAAACAGGAACATCAGAGCTACTGAATGTTCTCATCAGCACTTTTGGTAAAGTCATTATGTGGGCGCAAGGTCTTCCTGCTGATACGTTCCCACATGATGCGATGGCCGCTGGTGTGAGTACATCTGTTGAAGGAACTGCCTTGTTTAATCAAAAATTCCCTCTCGGTTTACCATTAACCCACTGTGGCGAAGGTGCTTATCAAGAAAAAGGAATTCATTTATATTCAATGACAGGAAACAAGCCTTTTACGAATGCCTTGGATCTAGGTGACCCTGTCATGGTTCTACTTGACCGTTTGTCGGTTCATAAAGCAGGAAAAAATGATGGCATCGTTCCAGTTTGTAGTGCCCATTTTGGTAAAACTATTCGTGATGACTTTCCGTGGAATCATTTAGATGAGGTGAACTTGCTGTTCGGAATTAAAGGATTTTTTGCTCCTGACCCAGTTGCAGTTTATAGACAGCACGCCAACCGCCTTAAATTACAAGGACTTTAAATCTCTAGCTCTTTAATTGAGTAATTGCTTTCAAATTCATTAGGCTGGATTTGAAAGCAGATTCAAATCTTCATCAAGATAGTTCATTGATCAAATCTACCTCTCTTTTTTAACCTTAAAAATTTACCATTCATCTATTCGATATTTAAAATGTGATTTACATCACTATAATCAATTTAACTCTAGGATTAGGGTTTGATAATAAAAAGTTGAGGATGATGATGAAATACAACAAAATTATGGCGTGCCTACTTACGTCTGCAGCTTGCTTAACGACTCAATTATCTAATGCTTCTGCATTAGAAGTGAAACCTGTAACCTCGACACTTGGCAAATACAATACCTACGCAAAAACTAAATACCCAATCGTATTTGCACACGGACTAACAGGATTTGTCCGTCTTGGTACAGAGAGCTTTGGTTTAGATTATTGGCACCAAATCCTGCCAGATCTAGCGCGTAATGGTGCTAATGTCTGGCCTACACGAGTATCTCCATTCAACTCCAACGAAATTCGTGGAGAGCAATTGCTTCAACAAGTTGAAGATATTTTAGCCATTACTGGTGCACAAAAAGTGAACTTAATTGGGCATAGTCAAGGTGGACCATCAATACGTTATATTGGTGGAACAATTCCTGAACATGTGGCATCCATGACCACTGTCGCTGGTGTGAATAAAGGATCACCTATGGCAGACTTTATCTTGCGTTCAGAAGGAACAGGACTTGATACTGTGCTTGCGACAGCGATGAATTTTGTCTCGGGAGCAATTGTTTGGGCACAAGGATTAAATGCGAAAAGCCTGCCACATGATTCGCTTGCCTCGGCTAAAAGTTTATCTACAGCAGGCTCATTAGCATTTACAGAACGTTTCCCTGCGGGTGTACCAACCACAAAATGTGGTGAGGGCGCATATCAAGTCAATGGCATGCGTATGTATTCATTTACTGGTAATACACCGTTTACCAATGCCCTTGATCCATCGGATTATGCAATGCAAGCGGCATCTTTCATTGTATCTAAGGAAGGTGCAAATGATGGTTTAGTCCCAGTTTGCAGTGCTCGCTTCGGACAAACGATTCGGGATGATTACCGTTGGAATCATTTAGATGAGGTCAATCAAATGATGGGGATGACTAGCATTTTTGCAGCAGATCCAGTATCAGTTTATCGACAACACGCAAATCGTTTGAAACTTCAAGGACTATAATCTTCTCAAGCCTCCATACGCTCATCACGAAATTATGGAGGCTTATCTTAAAAATTGTTCCCTAAAGTTTAAATCCACTTTTCTTTCCTTTTGCTTCGCTATACTCTTATTGTGACAACGGAAATTGTCGAGTATTTCAATCCATCTAAGGAATAGAGATGAGAAAATTTATTTTGGGGACATGCCTCTCTTTCGCATGTTTAATTGGCACGAGTTACGCTGCTACAGCACCTGAACAAGTGACTTCAAAATTTCAAACTACTTATGCAAAAACCCAGTATCCAATCGTATTTAGTCACGGAATGTCTGGTTTTATCCGTATTGGCACTGATCCACTCGGTGTAGATTATTGGTATCAAATTTTACCTGATCTCGCCCGTAACGGTGCAAATGTATGGGCTTCCCGTGTATCGCCATTTAACTCATCAGAAATTCGGGGTGAGCAACTTTTACATCAAGTTGAAGAAGTCATTGCACTCACTGGATCGCCTAAGGTCAATCTAATCGGTCACTCTCACGGCGGTCCCACAATTCGATATGTCGCAGGTGTAAGACCTCAATTAGTCGCATCAATGACAGCGATTGGGGCGCCACATCAAGGCTCACCAGTGTCTGATTTTATATTAAAAATTCGTGATACAGCACCAATCCTTGAAACACCTATTGTGGCTGTAGTCAATCTACTGTCTAAAGCTATTATTTGGGCACAGGGACTTGATCCAGCATCCTTCCCTCATGACTCACTTGCGGGAGCCAATAGTTTGAGCTTAGCAGGATCAGCAATATTTAATCAAAAATATCCTATAGGCGTTCCTCAAAACTCATGCTCTGAAGGTTTATATCGTGAACAAGGAATATATAACTATTCCTTTACGGGTATCGGAACGGTCACAAACCCACTTGATGTAGACTCAGCTTTAAAAATTACCAGTTTATTAATTGATGGTGGTCAAGAGAATGATGGTCTAGTTTCACGCTGTAGTGCGAAATTCGGTAAAACCATCCGTGATGATCTCAATTGGAATCATCTAGATGAAGTCAATCAAGTGCTTGGTTTAAAAAGTGTCTTTGCGCCAGATCCAGTCTCGATGTATCGTCAACATGCAAATCGCCTTAAACAACAAGGTCTCTAATATATTTTTTTGTCTGCACTCATCTCTAGATGGGTCCAGACTGTTTAAATAGCCCTCATTAGCATGACATATCTATCCTATAAATGAGTCACCCATCCAATTTATATCAATAAATTTGCACTTTATCTCTTTTTTATAGACTTAAGTCACAATTTTAGTATCTTAAATTATGGCGATGGATATCGCCTGAATCATAAAAATAAACGAATCACTGAATGAGTATCGAAAATGAAACTAAAAAAAATAGTCATGAGCCTATGCATAGGTTCATGTTTTCTTCCTGTTGCACAAGCCTCAACGCAAATTAAAGATTTAGCCGTTAACCATACCGTCAAAACACCTAAATCAAATTATGCACAAACCCAATACCCTATTGTGCTTGCCCATGGCTTATTTGGCTTTGGTAGTATGGTCGGTGTTGACTACTTTTATCAGATCACTCCTGATCTTGCTCGAAATGGTGCAAACATCTGGCAAACACGTGTTTCAACGATGAACTCAAGTGAAGTGCGAGGCGAACAAGCACTGAGTCAAGTTGAAGAGATACTTGCCATTACCGGTAAGCAAAAAGTGAATTTAATCGGACATAGTCATGGTGGTCAGACTGTTCGATATATTGCAGGTGTTATACCTGATCATGTCGCATCTGTTACGACAATTGCTTCTGGAAATCAAGGAGCAAGAATGGCTGATATACTAGAAGGTGTTCTGGTAGGTAATATTTTAGAAGCACCTGCTCGCGCGATTTTTGACAATCTGGTATCGTCAGTGATTACATTCGCATCTGGTCTTGATCCAAAAGTCTTTCCTTATGATGCTAAAGCAGCCCTACAAAGTTTAGGAACGAAAGAATCACTCAAATTTAGTCAGAATTTTCCAAATGGTGTACCTACAACCCAATGTGGTGAAGGGGCTTATCGTGTCAACAATACTCATTATTATTCATTTATGGGTAACTCTCCATTTAATACCGCTTTAGATCCATCTGATTATGGCATGTTAGCTTCTTCTCTTTTGGCTGAAAAAGATGGAGATGGAATTGTAGGACGTTGCTCCGCTCGATTTGGCAAGGTCATTCGTGATAATTATAAATGGAATCATTTAGATGAAATTAACCATCTCCTCGGTTTAAAAAGCATTTTTGCACCAAGCGCTGTAGATGTTTATCGTCAGCATGCAAATCGACTTAAACTCCAAGGGCTATAAAACCTAAACACAAAGGGTGAGCTTTTCACCCTTTCTTTCAGTTTAACAATGATTAACATTTAGTCGGATTTATCTTATTTTTGTTTAGTTTTTCTTTACAATATTTTTTGACAATAAATATTGTCTTTTTAAGGAAGAAAAAATGAAAACAAAAAAAATGATCCCAGCACTTCTGCTAAGTCTGGTAGGATTATCTCAACTTACATATGCTTCCGGCCTGATCGATGTCGAAGCTAAATACGTAAATACCAATTATGCGCAAACTAAGTACCCTATTGTTATGGCCCATGGCTTTGCATTAGGTTTTAGCCGCATTGGTACAGAACATTTCGGTTTAGATCAGTTCTATCAAATTACCCCTGACCTCGCACGAAATGGTGCACGTGTTTTTGTCGCTCAAATGTCTCCTGTCGAATCAACTGTGGTTCGTGGTGAGCAACTGTTACAACAAGTAGAAACAGCTTTAGCTATTACGGGTAAAGACAAGGTCAATTTGATCGGCCATAGTCATGGAGGACCTACTGTACGTTACGTTGAAGCCATTGCTCCTGAGAAAGTTGCTTCTCTAACTGCTGTTGCAGGCAGTATTAAGGGCTCTCCCCTAGGAGATACTTTCGTAAATAGTAAAGTGCTTAATAGTGTAGCAAAATTAGTTATTGGTGATATTTTAGCACCTGCAATTACAATTATGGAAGGTAATCTAAGTCTTAGCGTTAATTACGAACAATCCATGTATGATCTTTCTGTAAAAGGTTCTTTAGAATTTAATCAAAAGTTCCCTTCTGCTGCGATCCCGAAAGACTGTAATTCTAACGGTTCATCACAAACGGCTAACGGCGTATATCATTATTCTTGGATTGGTTCTTCAAAGGTGACCAATGTTCTCGATATTTTAGATACCGCAATTGTTGTCTTAGGGACAGCGATTATGCCTAATGAACGCAATCACGATGGTCTCGTGCCTATTTGTAGTGCTAAATACGGCAAAGTAATTCGTGATAATTACAACTTAAATCATTTTGATGAAGTCAATCAAATACTTGGGCTTAAAGGCTTCTTTGCTCCTGATCCAGTATCAATCTTTAGACAACATGCCAATCGTTTGAAGATTCAAGGTTTGTAAGTTTTGATCATAAAAAAATGCGCCAAAAGGCGCATTTTTTTGCTTCGAAGCAAGGCTAAAATTAACCTTGTTTACGAGCTGGTAACTTTTCACGAATACGTGCAGCTTTACCAGAAAGTTCACGTAGGTAATAAAGTTTAGCACGACGAACGTCACCACGACGTTTAACTTCGATTTTAGCTACGATTGGTGAATGAGTTTGGAAAACACGCTCAACACCAACACCGCTAGAAATTTTACGTACTGTGAACGCAGAGTTCAAACCACGGTTTTTCTTAGCGATTACAACGCCTTCGAACGCTTGTAGACGTTCACGGTCGCCTTCTTTTACTTTTACTTGGACAACTACTGTGTCACCTGGTGCAAAAGCTGGGATGTCTTGTTTAAGCTGAGCATTTTCTACAGCTTGTACTAAAGGATGCTTACCGCTCATGGGGTATCTCCAATATGTGTGGGTCAGAAGAGGTCTGATATCCACTGGGGCTAGAGGCTAAGGCGCATAGACCCGATTGACTTTCCCTTCATGCTTGACCGCTTCAATGCATAAAGAGCCTATTTAACACTTCAAGCAATATGCTTGAGGTCATATTTGCTTAAATAAATCTAAAAGATTTATTTTTGCGAATCTTTGAGCCATTTCTTTTGCTGCTTAGTCAACTCAACTTTTTCAACCAATTCAGGTCGACGTTCAAGCGTTCGTTGATAGCGCTGCAAAAAACGCCATTTTTCAATATTTGCATGATGACCTGATTTTAGTACCTCAGGCACATCCAAACCTTCAAAATGATCAGGCTTTGTATATTGCGGACAGTCGAGTAAACCATCTACAAATGAGTCTTGAACGTGTGATTGTTCATCAGACATTGCACCCGGAAGTCTCCGAATAATACTGTCCAATAAAACCATCGCAGGCAGTTCTCCCCCAGATAAAACGTAATCCCCTATGGACCATTCCTGATCAACATATTTTTGGATCAAACGCTCATCAACACCTTCATAACGACCACACAATACAATTAATCCGTCATATTGCACGAAATCTTGTACTGAAGGTTCATTTAAGGTTTTACCTTGTGGCGACATATACACCACAGGTACATGAACAGCACCTGCTTGCGTTGCAAGCTCTTTGGCACGATGAATTGCTTTTGCCAATGGCTCAGCCATCATCACCATACCAGGACCACCACCAAATGGACGCTCATCCACTCGTTTGTAGTTCCCTGTTGCAAAATCACGAGGATTAATACAATGAATTTGCATTAAATCGCGTTTCGCTGCGCGACCGCTAATACCAAAACTTGTAATCGCTTCAAACATTTCAGGAAAAAGCGTAATGACTGCAAAAAACATCGCAGACTCCCGTATTTCCGAAAATATTAGTAATCTACGCCCCAATTGACATAGATACGACCAGTTTCGAGATCAACGCGTTGCACCACATCTTTATGCCATGGAATCATTCGCTCTTCGCCATCGACACTGTCAGCAGTTGCGCGAACTACCATCACATCGTTAGCACCTGTTTCAAACAATTCGTGGATTTGACCAAGATTGACTTCTTGCTCTTCATCATCCAGACCTAACACTGTTAGACCCTTTAGATCAGACCAATAATACTCGTCCACGCCTGGTTGAGGCAGTTGCGATTTAGAAATCCAGATATTTGCGCCAACTAAATTGTCTGCTGCAGTACGATCACTCACACCTTTCAGCGAAACAACTAAGCCTTTGCCATGTGGCTTCCAACGTTTCACATCTACAATTTGCCAACCTGCTTTGGTCTCGATGTACCAAGGCAGATAGTCAAATATGTTGCTCATAGGTTCTGTATTGGAATAGACCCAGAGCCACCCATTTAATCCATAAGCTGAACGTAGCTGTCCAATCTGAATACGATCTTCGGGAACATTCTGTGTTGGTGTCATGGGCTAGCTTCTACCGTATTAAACAGCAGCTGCAGCTTTTTTAGCTTGAGCAGCTAATGAAGCAACACGTTCAGAAGGTTGAGCACCTTGAGCAACCCAGTGAGCGAAACGATCAGCATCTAAACGAAGTTTTTCTGCTTTACCTTGAGCTGTAGGGTTGAAGAAACCGATACGTTCGATGAAACGACCGTCACGTGCATTACGGCTATCAGTCACGATGATTTGATAGAACGGACGTTTTTTAGCACCACCGCGTGCAAGACGAATAACAACCATGATAGAACCTTATAGTTTTTACGGATTATCCCTGCACCGACCATCGATACATTTCAAACCCCTTTCATAGAGGGCAGTATTTTACGTGAACTTTGATCCGATTGAAAGCTCAAAAATTATTTATCCACATTTTTGAATTTAAATTTATTTTCCATCCCAGTTTGTACTTGAAGAAGGCGTACAAGAAGCTGCTTTAACCCAACATTTTTCATTGGCTTCATTTATGACAAAGTGACCATCTGTTTGCATCAATTTTCCACTCACAGGCACTGCACTCAACACCCAACTGTTGTTGGTTACATCTGATATACCAACCGTATAGACAGGATCATAATGCGGAACTTCAACTCGATTTTGCGCATTGGTCTGAAATCCCAATTCAGCCAACGTGACTGCTTTGCCATCCGGTTTAATATAACTGTAATTCGCAACCTGATAGTGCTGAAGTCGAGCTGCAATATCTGCCAATGTGGTTTTTACTTCGACACGTTTAGTTTTACGAACATATTCTTGGTAGGACGGATAGGCAATCATGGCTAAAATTCCAATGATGACCACTGCAATCATAATCTCTACTAAAGTAAATCCTGAATTACCATTGTTTTGCATTTGCACCACATCCTGTATATGCATTGACTTCTTTTAAGTCATTTTCCACCAAATATTCTGTTTTACAACGAATACCCTGACTCGTCGCCAAAAACGCATCATAGCCTGTCTGCGTTGGTACAGCTCGAATCCCCCATGCCCGTCCCAAGCCCTGATCTGAACTTAATAAGGTTTTAGGTGTTTTTTCACTGATATCGGCAATACTAATCACATATTTTGGTTTCTTCGCATCAGGCAGGGAAATACTCGTCATTGAAGTATCTTGATCGTAGATATACTTCGCATCAAAACCTCGATAGGAAAAACTACGACTTTTATAGCGTTCAAGTTGTTCAATAATTTTGGATACTTCTTGCTGAGCCTGTGCAGCAGCATTACGTTTTAAATAACTTTGGTAAGATGGCACTGCGATTGTCATCAATATGGCAATTATCACTACAACAACCATCAACTCAATCAGCGTAAAACCTTTTTGATTCATGGTAACCACCTACTGACGCTCAAACCAGTTATAAGCTTTCAGCACTTTGGTTGTGATGTAGTTGGTATAACCACCGCCCAGCAAAGTCGTTTTCTTTTTACCATTCTGGACAATAGGTACGCTGTTTAGCTTACTAATCCCATCAGACTTAGTGTCTGAGATTTCTGCCACAATTTTATTTTGAAGATTAGACGTTGATCCAGCATCTCCACAAACACCATACGGCAAGCAAAGCTTTAAGGTACGACTTGCTCCTTTAATGCCCCCAGTACATTGGTTCGGTTGTTGTGACGACGCATCATTTGGATTGTATAAAGACACATATAAATCTGAATGACTTGGACTATTTGCGATCGCAATATAACCATTTAATGCTTTAACTGTACCAGTATTCGCTGTTTCGTTTTTAGACGTTGTTCGTTGCAGCACATAGAACCAACCACGCTTATTACGGTTCATCAGATGTGGCACTGTTGTACCTGATAAATTAGACCATGCAGTTAAATGAGCTTCGGTAAGGTTTTGTGTTTTAGCAAAATTCGCTTGAAATAAATTCGGTTGTGCCAAGTCATAATCATGTAACACATAGACTCGATTGTCATAAATATTGCTGGTATTTAAAGGAAAGCTGCGATTTCCTGACGCAATACTCACCGCACCAAATCGCTCACCATTCAGATCATGGATGGTCAAAGCAGGCATTTCATAAAAACGTTGGTGATACGCACTAAAATCAGCAAGACGTGTCACTCGTCCAAACGCGGTTGTATTCGTTCCAAGACGATTATTGAGATCGACGCGCCACACTTGCCCACCTAAATCACCAAAATATAGGTGATCGATCAAACCATCCGTATTGCGGTCAAATGCTTTAATTTGACTGACCACACTATATTTCATCTCAGCATGCTTAACATCAACACTGGTTTGATTCGATTGGTTGCCATAGCGTGCATTCCACAATAATTCGCCCGTTTCAGCATCAAAAATATAGACGCCCGCCCCTTGATTAGCTCGTTGACCAGTTAATGCAGATTGAGGCTGATAACCATCCGTTTCATAGGCCATATCATAGCCACCACCCACAATCATGACCGTTTTAACTTTGCCGTCAAAACGAATTTTAGCAATGGTAGGTTTAGACCAACTATATCCCATAGCTTTTAAGGCATCTGATTGATTTGTGCCACTCACTGATGTTGATTTACTCTTTATCGTTCCAGAACTTGGATCAACATGGAAAAGTAATTCAGGTTGGTTCGGATTTTTCATATCCAAGGCATAATAACTACGCCCACCCATGCGCATACCACCATAAATGTTGGCTTTCGCAGCAATAAACTTATTGTTGTTCTGATCAATCTTATATTGAACATCTGATGTCCATGATCCATCCATGCCATAAATAGGATGCGCAGACGACAATAATGTATTGGACTGTTCAAGTAACGCATCACGTCGACTCGGATCTTGAACCATTTCATGAGCTAAGAAACTAAATGCCTCTTCACCAGTTTCTTGATCCACAACATGCAATAATCCTTGCATCGTCCCAAATACCACGTAATCTTTTCGATGAGTCGCATTACGGGTATTCGCTAATATAGTACCAGCCCCCGCGTTATATTTTGCTTCGAGCGTCACCAACAATGGTTCCGAGTGAACAACGCCTCCCATTTGCTGCATCACCTTAAGATCTTTAACCTTATTTAGATCATTCCAAATGTATCCAGCAGGTAAGCTACTTAAGTAGTTTTTATCAAGTCGATAACCCAAAGCCGACAGTAAATAGGGTTGATATACATTTTGTCGCCACCCCGACTTTGTTGAATCAATATAGGTCGCGGCCAGCACATTCTGTGTCGTTAATTTCGTCAGTTGTCCATTCTCAGAACCTACCAATCGTTTTGCTTGATCACCCGTTGTGGCAATCGTCGCATTGGTGAATAACGGACGCGTTTTTATTTTGTCTGCAGCAGTAACACCTGCTAGCGGTGAAGGTGTGACAATCCGAGAGAACACGCCCCCTTGAATTGCACTCAAACCATCATCTATTCCAGTATTGTTCCAAAAATCCTGCGTATTGGTTCGTATTGCACCTGATCGATCAAGTACCTCTTTCCCCGCACGATCAATCATCACAGCTTGAGCGTTAATACTGTATTTCTTTAAGTTCCCTAACCATAATTGATGTGTGGAAGCCAATACCGAATTTGCTGTGCTCACCTGTGGTTGAAACTGCGGTGCGAACACATAAGGATATGCTGAACTTGTTGATAAACGGTCAAATGGCACCACATAAGTACCAAAACTAGCAGCCTCAAAGTTACCGTGAGAGACCGCAACCAAGAAGGTATTTAATGCATTCTGAATATCTTCACCAGAAGTCGCTTGGGTATACCCCCCAATTTCTTGGCGAGTCCCGTAGGTATCCCCTTTACCAATCACATTCCCCAACTGTTTTAATGCTTGAGCATTCATACTATTGGAAATGTCATTTCCAGAACCTGTATAGCTACTATCAAAAGTACAATGATCGTATAGCCCGTCATTGTCATAATCACGACAGGTTTCTCGTGGATGCTTTTGGAATAAGGGACCAAAACCTACAGTAGATGTATAAACACGCTTCTGATTCGCATCGCTGGTCATCTGTGTTTGATTTGCCAAACGCTGAACCATCTTACCTACGCAAGCCCATGAACTACGGTTTTGCCAGGTGGTTTGATTGGCTGACACAGCATTACCAATATCATCTTCATAAAAACGATATGGCTGCGTCGCCATTTCCTTAAACTCGCCATTGAAGGTCGCGGCACCACTGGCACCTTTGGCATTACCGTAATTGTAATAGACATCTTTTAAGGGCGAGCCTTCACAAGTAAAGCTGTCATCTGCCAACGCATTTTGCATGACAGGGAGTACCGTCTTTGGTCTCAAACCAACTGGCGCCCCATCTGTTAAGAAAAAAACACCTTGCGTACTACATTGGGCATCACTGTTATTCAACTTGTTGAGTGGCGCTCTATAACTACCATCCGCTTTGCGAATGTCCGCTGGCGCAAATGATGCTCCAGATAAACCACGGCTATAATTAGAATATTTAGATGAAGGAAGTAAATCGATGCCTTTTAGGTTAGCCCCAAAGGTACGATTTCCTAGTAAATACGCATAAGTTTCTGAGAGTAATAGGGGTGTGGGCGTACTACCTACGGCTCCAATACTATTAATTTTATTGATTAAATCCGTACGGTGAGCAGGTGTAAGTTGTTTTGCTTCTAGTAAGATTTTAGATGAACGAGCATTTTCACCATAGCTTAACCAATCTTCTGTTGTCCCTATTTCACCCGTTGACGTAAACACCGACACCCCAATATAAACATTATCTGGAATACGATAATTTCCTGATAAGTCCTTTGCATTTAAGGCATCTACCAATGAGTTTTTTAAGGCATTTAAACGGCTAACACTTTGACCTTTATAAGTTGCATCTACTGCACTCATACTCATCGAGTTATCAATCGCCAACATGATAATCGGATTATTTTTTGCTACAGGATTTTGATAAATTTGTAGATCACTGGCGTTCATTTGCATTGGGATCGCACCCAATGCCATCACGACTGCAATACTTTGCGCAATCATCTTTTTTGTAAAATGATTCTTTATCTTTTTATTCACAACACATCCCCATTAAGATTCAGCGCGCTGATAAGCATCAAAAATGTAACTTTGAATTTGGGTGTTATACGGCACACCAATATCCTTTAAACAAGATGAAATGGTTTGTGCATTACCCACCAATGGTGCTGTATGTGGTCGGCGCAAACAAAGATGGATTTCATCCGATAAATCTGTCGAAGACAATGCGGGTAAGAGCGATGTTGAATAGACTGTTATTTTTTTAGTATCAGAAGGTTGTCCTATACTTTCAGTGTCAGTTCCAACGTTTGCGTTTGAAAGTGGGATATCATGATCACTGTCTGATGGAGGGCTTACGATTACAGACACCTGAGTTAGTTGCGCCTTACGAGCACTGGCATAATCCCCATCGTTTGATAAGGAACAAAACCCAGAAACACCATCGACTGAGACATCACTCATTGCTTCATTCCAACGCAATACACTACTGTTGGAAACATTAAACATCGCACTATTGGATTGGTTTCTAAAACAGAATACGACTTCGTCACCTTCATTCTGAATCGAGTAACCAATTAAGCTCAGAGGGTTACCACTGGAGGCAGCATAGCCGCCATGCCCCAATCGATAAAAAACAGTATCGGAAGATTGCATTAACAATTGTTGCGCTTGGCTGTTGGTGGTGATATTCAAACTCACCATACTTTGTCGAATCGCCCAAGTACCAATAATGGTGAGCAGAACTAACATAATCAGTACCACAATCAGCGTTGCACCACGTTGATGTTGAATCATAAGCCCTCCGCTGAATCCATCACACTCATACCATTTCGAATCGCGATCGTTTGTGTAATGACTTGTCGAATAAATTTAGTCGCGACGGTTTTTTGTGCTTTTTTTAATTTTACTTTTTGATCAAGAACTTCAAATTCTTGATGAGGAGAAATTGCTTGATTTTGACCTACATTCTCAGATGACCTTACTAATAAACCGACCTGTATTGAATTGATGCGTGGACGTGGATAAACATTGAGCTTTTTATAATCTTCAATACTTATATATCTTTGCTGTGCCGTATTATCCTCATTAGAAATCCCCAACAGATAGTGAAAGTGATCAACACGATGCATCAAAATTTCACCATTCGTTGTTCCAAAGACAGTCTGTTTATTATTAAAATTTTTTAAAATTTGAGTGCTGTTACGCGTGTACCACCCTGCTTCACAGGCCAAGACCAATGCATCGTGTGGTTCTTTTTGAATATTTGCATTTGCATCTTTACGTAGAAAAAAACGTTGAACAATATATCGTCCAGCATCGTAATTATTACCTTCACAATCCACACCTTGTGTATCAGCATAAAACTGCATGACCAATTGGTCGCTCATTCCCGCTTGAGCAGGTTGTGAAGATTCAGCTGAAACCAACTCTATATTACTCGGCATACCAGATTGCGATACAGGCACAACCTCCGTATTTGGAATATTTCGTGAAATATTGACGGGAATATTGGTCGCATTAAATGCCAAATCACCAGATTTAGGCACCACTGGAGACTGAGCTGAAGTGATAACAATGCCACCATGCGTCAAACGATCATTTATGATATTTACTTGACCATAATTTGCTTTACGAATTTCATAAGTAAGAAAGCGCAGACCGAAGTTGCCGTTATCTTGAACCTCCGACATCCCTTTCTGCATCGTGAATCCCATCTGCCCTGTAAAAAACAGATGTACCGCAGCAGCGGTAATCAATAATCCAAGCACCAAAGCGATCATAAGCTCGACTAGCGTCAAACCTTTTTGTGTATACCTAAGATGCTGCATCAATAAAGCTCCATAACGATGCATTGCGCTTTTGGTAAATAACTTCCACCATGGGTACATGCATCTTTTGCAGAAGCATCATCGATAGGTTTTGTTTTTCCCCAGGCTACGTAAACGCATCGGCGAGATTGCAAATTATTACTGACTTGGCAATTCGGCATTTTGATACTCATACCAAGATCATTGGCATTTTTTATTATCTGGGCAGCATCATAATGGGCAAAATCGGCTGCTTGAACACATGGATTCGTCGTTCCTTTTTGCACACATGATTTGGCTGTAGTTGTTTGTGTTTCTGCATTTATTCTGGCTTGATACTGAGTATAAGCATTTGAGTTCGCACGTATCTTCTCAGATAAGTCACGCGCTAAATTCATGGCTTGTAATTTAGACATTGCTTCATGTGAAGCATCAATTGCGCGCATTTGTAAAAATGAAAACCCCAATACCCCAATGGCCAAAACCAATAAGGCAACTAGAATTTCAATCATTCCTACCCCCTGTTGCGCAGCACGCATTAGCATGTCCCCTCTGCTTTTAAATATTGTGTTCCCATTCTTGTAATTGCTATCGTTTTAGAAACACCTAACACCTTATTACAAATAGAAAAATTTATGTCAGATGTAAAGTCAGAAATTCCCCCATCCATCCAGAATGTGACTTTTTCTTGTGATGAATTCAATTTATTTTGCGCTTTGGGTGTCCAATGAAAGATTGTACTGCTATCTGATTGATTCGACTTAAGATCTACAGTCACATCTTTTCTTAACAATGTTGCTTGATTACGCGCCATCATCAGCACGCTTGATAATTCACGCACATCTGAATTTAGGCGATATTGCGCAACAATATTTTTAAAAGATGGAATAGCCATGGTTGCTGTGATTGATAGCACAATTGTGGTAATCAACAGCTCAATAATGGTAAAGCCCCGTTGTAAGTCTTTCATATTCAAACTTTTGTATTTATTTATTAATGTTACAAAAGTAATATTATATAATTATAAATCCAACACAGTTATGACAAATGGTATTAAAATGAGGATAAGATCACACTTTTGAAATCTGTTCACTTATCCTGCTATGTCATTGATAATTCATTATTAAGCTTGAGTAACTTGAATTCTCAATTCTTTAGGCAAGCTAAAGGTTATATTCTCCTCTCGCCCATTTAATTCCTGTGGTGACGTAGCGCCCCAATCTTGTAGACGCTGAATCACTTGTTTAATCAAAATTTCAGGTGCTGAAGCACCTGCGGTAACACCAATTTTAGTGGTTTCAGCAAACCATTCCTTTTTCAGCTCATCCGCATTATCTACGAGATAAGCATGCTTACCCATTCGCTCTGCCAACTCACGAAGACGATTAGAGTTCGAGGAGTTTGGAGAGCCAACCACTAAAACGACATCACATTGAGTCGCTAAATCACGGACCGCATCTTGACGGTTTTGAGTTGCATAACAGATATCATCTTTACGTGGCCCTTGGATGGCTGGGAATTTAGCACGTAAAGCATCAATGACTTTTGCAGTATCATCAATTGAAAGTGTCGTTTGAGTGACAAATGCTAACTTATTAGGATTATTCACCTGTAAAGCAGCAACATCATCTTCATCTTCAACCAGATAAATTGCACCACCATTTTTTAGATCATATTGACCCATGGTGCCTTCAACTTCTGGATGCCCTTCATGACCAATCAGAATGGCTTCAATCCCTTCACGCGCATATTTTGTTACTTCGATATGCACTTTTGTCACGAGAGGACATGTGGCATCAAATACTTTTAATCCACGGCGCTCAGCTTCTTGTTGTACAGCTTTTGATACACCATGTGCACTAAAAATCACGATATTGTCATCAGGAACTTCATCTAATTCATCTACAAAAATTGCACCACGTTGGCGTAAATCGTCCACAACAAATTTGTTATGTACCACTTCATGACGAACGTAAATCGGAGGATTAAAGCTTTCAAGTGCACGATTAACGATCGCAATAGCGCGGTCTACACCAGCACAGAAACCACGTGGATTAGCTAAAACAATTTCCATAAGACCCTCAAACGATCGCTAAAATTTGGTCAATGAATCAGAATATTTTTTAAAACAAATGCGAATTGCTATTTAGTTTAAAAGCACTCTGCTCTAAAATAGAGAAGATATTTTATCATATCAGGAAAAATATCATGTCGGGTCTCTTGTTTGTCGTTTCAGCTGCTTCTGGAACTGGCAAAACATCATTAGTTAAAGCCCTACTTGAGCGCGTAAGCAATTTACACGTTTCTGTTTCACACACTACTCGAGGTCAACGTCCTGGTGAATTAGATGGTGTGCATTATCACTTTACCAGCAAAGAATCTTTCATTGAGCAAGTGAATCAAGGTGGTTTCATCGAATACGCGGAAGTTTTCGGTAACTACTACGGCACTTCACAAGCGACTGTAAAAGAACAACTTGCAAAGGGTCATGATGTTTTACTTGAAATTGATTGGCAAGGTGCAGAACAGGTTCGCAAACTTTTTCCTGAATCAAAACAAATTTTCATTCTTCCACCTACTCAATTTGATCTTCGCCAACGCCTATCAAACCGCGGTACAGATTCTGTTGAAGTGATTGAACATCGCTTAAGTTGTGCGGTAGAAGATATGCAACAGTACGTAAACTTCGATTACATCATCTTGAATGATGATTTTAATAAAGCTTTACATGATCTTGAGTCTGTCATTAATGCGAACCGTCTTTCATTATCACAACAGGCTCACCGACATAAAGATTTAATTCAAAAATTAATCACACCGAATTCGTGATTAAACTTGAGTCTATAGACAAAGCATTTTATACTGCGCAGTCTGTTAAAAAATTTCATACATACGAGAACTCTTATGGCACGCGTAACCGTTGAAGATTGTTTAGACCATGTAGACAACCGCTTTGAGCTTGTACTAGTGGCAAGCAAACGCGCGCGTCAACTTGCTCGTCAAGGTATCGAACCAACTGTAGAATGGGACAATGACAAGCCAACAGTGGTTGCTTTACGTGAAATCGCTGAAGGTCATGTCACTAAAGATATCTTGAAACAGCGTGAGCAAGATTATCAAACGTCTAGCTTAGATTTAGCACTTTCTGCAAATAACTTAAACTTAGATGGTTTTTCTTTCCAATAAGCTTAAGCCCTGCATTTAAAAGAGCCTAGTCCAATGACTAGGCTTTTTTATTGAATTTTTTTAGAGAATGATTCGACAAAATTGAAAAAATTTGTTAAAAAAATTAGATCCATTCTCTATTTAAAAATAGAGCATTGTAGCAATATGAATTTTTAGTAAAGTCTTTTACTTTTTACTCTCTTCCACGGATTCAAAGGTGTAGTATGCCAGGCCCATTGGTCAGCCAAGCTAAGCAACAGCTAAAAGTCATCATCGACGCGTATTTATCTGAAAAGGACGTCGACAGAGTACTTGTGGCCTGCGATTATGCTGACATGGCGCATGATGGTATTACACGCAAAAGCGGTGAACCCTATATTCTGCATCCGATAGCCGTAAGTTGTATTCTGGCGCATATGCGCCTAGACCCAGAAACGTTAATGGCAGCACTACTGCACGATGTTATTGAAGATACCGACTTTAGCAAAGAAGACATTACTGAAAAATTTGGCAAAACAGTGGCTGAGCTGGTCGATGGTGTTACGAAATTAAGCCATTCTAGTGACAAAGAATATAATAAAGCAGCCTCATTCCGAAAAATCCTACAAGCCACATTGCAAGATCCTCGTGTGATCATCATTAAACTTTCAGACCGTTACCACAATATGACGACTTTGGAAGCTTTAAGACCGGATAAACGTGCCCGTATTGCGCAAGAAACTTTTGATATATTCGTGCCAATGGCGCGTTTGGTCGGCATGAATGAAATGGCTGACAACCTTGAACACCTCTGCTATCAAAATCTTGATTTAGATATGTTCAATGATGTTCAAGATGCTTTGGCGCAAACCAAACCGCAGCGCTGTAAGTACCAAGCCATTTGGGAAAAGCATTTGAGTGACCTCTTGGAAAACTCCAATATTCCTGGGCGGATTAAAAAGAAAAACAATAACATTGAATTGCTACGCCACTTTGTTAAAAACGAAATTAACCTTCAAGAACTCACACATAGTCATGCGTTTGAAATCGTACTCCAGACCATTGCCGATTGCGATCGTTTAGTTGAGTTACTAAAAGATAACTTCCAAGTTTTAAATTACCAAGATCATATCCGCCGCCCTCTCCCTGGTGGCAATCAATCCTTGATGCTGCGTTTGAAAGGCGAGAAAACAACGCTTTCGCTCACCATACAAACTGAACTTATGCGTAAGGCTGCGCGATTTGGGGTAGTATTAGGTGAAAATGCCCCTCAAACATGCCGATCTGCCATTCAAGCATCTATGCAGAATTTGCATACCTTAGTCGGTGGCGATTGTGCTAAGACCACGTTTAATGATCTATTGGATTATTTACATCAAGAAAAAATATGGGTCTATACTCCTCAAGGTCACTTACATGAGTTACCACAAGGAGCTACAGCAGTAGATTTCGCCTACTCTGCAAGCTTGTTCTTAGGTAACCATGCCGTCGGCTGTAAAATTGATGGTGAAATCAAACCGCTTTCTACACCACTCTCAAGTGGTCAAGTCATTGAGGTGATTACCGATGTTCTCGCTTCACCCAACCCGGATTGGCTGAGCTTTATCAACACTCAAAAAGCCAGACGCTCTATTCAAAATATTTTGCGAGATCAAGATATTGATGAACAGCGCCTTGTCGGTCAACAAGCCTTAAATCGTGCATTAAAGTTATTTAATACCTCTATTCATGATCTAACCGATCAAAATTGGACTGAACTATTACAATGGCGCCATATTCCAAGCAAGAATCAACTTTTTGAACAAATTGCTGTAGGTGATTTGCTCCCACAACTTGTGGCGAACCATCTCTTTGCTCAAGATCATCATCAAGATCAAGCATCAAGTCGCCTGATCTTAGGTACTGATGGTGTAGATGTAAAATATGCCCATTGTTGTAATGCAGTGCTAGGCGATCCTATTCAGGGACATTTATCTCGCCGCGGTCTTATTGTTCACCGTGCTCGATGTAAGAACCTTCTACACGAACAACAGTTACACCCTGAAAATATTATGCCGTTGCACTGGAAAGATGAAGGTGAATCAGAAATCAACTTCAATGCTTACTTGTGTATCGATCTATTATTAAGTGATGAGCAAATTTCACAACTGATTTATATCTGTCGTAAATCAAAAATCGGAATCGAGTCCGTTCGACAATACGAATCAAAAACCTATCTGAGTATTGTTGTTCATAGTCGTCAGCAAATTGCGCAAATCATTCGTGAACTCCGCATGCAATTTGGTTTTCCGCGTATTTCACGCATGTCAGCCCCTCTTGCCGTTGAAGAAGTCTCACAAGCCTGCTAAACAAATACAGATTAGAGCTTTCACCTATAGTGTTCATCCTTTATGATGAAGCTAGATTTGAATAATGGAGAAATAGATGTCCCGCCAAGTCATTCATACTGAAAATGCACCTGCTGCAATTGGTACTTACTCTCAAGCCATTCTTGTCGGCGATACACTTTATCTTTCAGGACAAATTGGATTAGATCCATATAGCATGGAATTGGTTGAGGGCATTGAAGCTCAAATTCGTCGTGTTTTTGATAATCTAAAAGCAGTTTGTGAAGCTGCTGGTGGTTCTTTAGCTGATATTGCCAAACTGAATATTTTCCTCACTGATTTATCTCACTTTCAATTGGTAAACCAAATTATGGGTGAATATTTCGCTCAGCCGTATCCAGCGCGTGCAGCATTAGGCGTTGCAAGTTTACCTAAAGGCGCACTGGTTGAAATGGATGGTGTTGTGATTATTTCTAAATAATTTCAATATCTTAAAAAATACCACCTATGAGGTGGTATTTTTTTATCTAGAAAATCGATGAATTAAACAGCATTTTTAAATGAATTTCATTGACAAACGATAATAATTATCAATAATATCAACTATCGCATTTATCCTTGTGGTTGAGCAGAAATGTACGTTTGTTTATGTCGTGGAATTACAGATCAAGATATTAAAGATGCTATGGCAAATGGCGCTGAATCTTATCGTGAAATTCGTGACGTGCTTGATCTAGGCACTTGTTGCGGACGCTGTGTTCCTGAAGCACGCAGTATTATTAATGAAGAACTTGCTGAAATAGCTGCCAGAATTTCAATCGCCGCTTAATTCAGAATGTGCTAAAAATAATAAGAACTCATTCTATAACTATAATTCAGATTTCCAATTTCTCCCCCCGCTTTGACTCAGCGGGGTTATTTTTTGAAAAAGTGTATTTGATTGCGATTTTCATTTGCTGTTCAATAAATTACTCGTCAGACTTTAGCAAGTTGGGTTAAGATAATCTCTATCGATAGCCTTCTATGATAGGCTGAATTTTGAGTTTGGAGCTAAGATCATGAAAGGCAACCGTGACGTTATTCATCAGTTAAATCAGGTGCTTTACCACCATCTTACAGCCATCAACCAATATTTTTTACACTCACGCATGTTTAATGATTGGGGCATCGAACAACTCGGTTCAGCGGAATATAAAGAATCTATCCGCCAAATGAAGCATGCAGATAAAATCATTGAACGCATTTTATTTTTAGAAGGTCTTCCAAATCTTCAACATCTGGGTAAGCTCTATATTGGTCAACACACCATTGAAGTGCTGCAATGCGATGTTCGGAAAGTAAAAGAAAATATTGAAACGATTCAAACTGCTGTGAAATTAGCAGAAGAACAACTCGATTATGTTACACGTGATTTAGTACAAGAGATTTTAGAAAAAGAAGAAGAGTATTTAGATTGGGCGACCACTCAACTCGATCTTGTCGATCAAGTTGGTGTAGAGAATTATATTCAAAGCCAAATTTAATGATTGAAATATAAAAAATCCCCTTTTGGGGATTTTTTTTATTTCAATAACTCATCATACTCAATATGCTGCTTATGCAATATTTCTAAAATCCATAACTGATGCTTCGCTTCTTGCTCCTTCCCATTAAAAGCCAACACTTGTGCATACTTATGTAAATCATATTTTGATGCCAAGTTTGCAACCATTCGCTCTAGATCAGCAAGTTGTTGTTCTGTCATTTCAGTTTTAGGATCTAATCCGATCCACCACACGCGCTCTTTAAATTGAGTAATCAACCAAATTTTCTTTTGCATGGTGTGTTGTTGATCTACTGTTAAAGCTTCAGTCTTTGATGCGAGTACACTTTGTTCTTTATATAAAAAATAATCTCGTGTCGTAACTAAAGCCCCCACAATCGTGATAAGACCAATCACTGCGAACACTCGACCATTCACTTTTAATGAAGGCAAATTTGTATATTCCGCCTGAATGATGCCCAGTAAAAAACCTGCTGGAAGTAGAAAATAAGCATAATGCAAAGGAAACTCTAACATGCCATGAATGAGGATTGCACATACCATTAATGTTGCAATGATCGATATATTATCCTTCACCCCTTTATTGAGCCACAGTAGCCAAGCTGTAAAGTACAGAAGAATAAGCCCACCTAAAATCAAACCATTCCAGACCAACAGATCTAGAATCATGTTGTGTGCACTTTTATACCAAAGTGAAACTTGGAAGGTATCGGTAATATAGTATTGCGCTAAGCCTGTTTGATTCCATCCATACCCCCACCATGGTTGATGCAGAATTGCAGCTATCATTTGTTGCCACATATCAAGGCGAATATCACCCATACCTTGGACAGCACGGTTTGCTGCGGAACTTTGCACGACTGAAGCTGAATCACCAATAGAAAAAATCAACTGGTTGATCGTCGTTAAATTCAGTGTTAAGAGTACAAAAACACCTAACCAAAAAGCTAAATGGGTCAATGAAAATCGATTCTGTTTTTTGAATTGTTTGATTAACCAATAGATCACGATAAAAGCACATACGATAATGCTTGTTCGGGATTGTGCTAAAACAATTCCCAATAAAATAACAAATGCGATTGGTATAAGATAAAGATTGGAAAGTAATCGTTTTTCAAATAGATAGAGCGAACTCAGTAGCCCTAAAAAAAGTAAAGTCCCTAAGTTATTGGGTTGAGCTAAATTGGCGTAAGGTCTATTTCCCTTTAGTGGGTAAATAAGATCACCTAAAATCCAATTCAACTGGAGCCATTGAAGCATCGCAAATACAGCTGAGATAACCCCAACTGAAACAAATGTTAAACAGGTAATTTTAAATACTTGCTCTCTCTTTTTTTGCTCGAGGCAAAGTTGATATCCAGCAATGACCATCAATACAAAGAACAGAATATACGCAAAACTAAATAAAGCATTGCTGAAATAGATGTTCTGTCCAAAAATAAATTGAATGAGTGGAATACTTAAAAATGGCAATAAATAAAGCTGTGGTTTTGCGATTTTTACTTTAGATTTTGCGAAGCATAGCAATAAAAAAGAGGCTGCAATAAACGTCAGTACTTCTGAACCGAAGGTTGGCCAAGGAGAACGATGATATGGTAGCAGCCAAGCTAACGCTAAAAATAGCAAACATGCAAATATGTTCAGCATACAAATATTTAATTAAGAAATCGTAATTGTACTTTTCGAATCTAAATTCGCCAACAGTGCGCCATAAAAGAAACAAAAAATATGTAAAGTCACGATGTAATAGAATCCCCCATTGAACATAGCAGCGATGAATATGTTGATAACAAAACTCGTCAAAATTATAAATTCATAGTTCTTTTCAAATTTAGCAATACGAATTAATGGTTTCACAAAAATAATTGAAATAAGAATAAAACCGATGAGCCCAAACTCAAGCAATATTTGTAAAATCAGATTATGTGCTTGGGCAAACACATCTCCTGCATGCGGAATCGCAATATTTCTCACAGCCTCAGGACCCAAGCCCCATAGCGGACTTTCAGAAAACTTGCTTAATATCATTTGATATAACTCGACCCGGCCTGAGGTATAGCTATTAACCGACTTACCAACCACATCAAATGATCGCCCCATACCTAAACCAGGTAAATTTGTTTTAAAAAATAGTGGCAAGATGACTGATGGAACTAAAACCATAATTAATTTTTTTATCGCCTTAATATCATTTAAAACTAAAAATATGAGCGCTAATGCGACACTTAAATAAGCTGCCCGAGCTCCTGTCCAAATAATCACAGAAAGTGTAACAACTGAAAAGATATAATATATAAAACCAAGCTTCAGTTTTTTATTCAACAGCAAAATAAATGAAGCCAAAAAACAAATGGACAGATAATCCGCAATATGTCTGATGTTTGAAAAAAAAGGCATATCCCATATCCAATCGTAATCAGCTGGACTCGGAACAGTAAACCAATAAAATATTAAAACTGTACAATGAAGGAAACCGATTAGACTCAAAATTTGGCTGATAAAAATCAGATCAAAGCCTTTATTCTTGTAGTTAAAGTATCCAAATATTCCAAAAATAATACTTAAGACCACTCCAAAATAACGATACAACATGTGCTCATTTTGATAAGGTGAGAGATAGAGAGAAACTCCAAAAACTAGAAACAATAAAAAAAAATAAAACAGTGATCTTTTCTTTTCGAAGCTAAAATATTCAAGTTTAAATTTCAATAAAACAAATAATAATGCCACACCCAAAATAAAAGTAATTACTAAATTATTGATAAGGCTATAAGAAACACTACTAAACCCTACAATAAAAAATAAAAAAAACAAAAAGACATTATTATGTGTTTTTAAATTCGTCACTCTATATACCCCACGATCATTGGAACTTTAGCATCTTTAAATTTGATTTCATTATTTTCGAGCAACGGTGGCACATGATCCCCCACAATTATGATCATTGTTCCACTAAGTTGTGATTGAATTAGCAATTCATCTATATTTGAAAAAAACTGCTTCTGTAATTTTAAATTTCGGCATAAAGAGGATTTTCCATCGATTAAAAATCGCTCGCAATCAAATTGATCATTTTTAAGATCTCTCAAGTCATATGAAAGATGCGTATTCAACGTAAGCCAATAAAGAAAAATTTGATCGTGATTCATGAGTTTATTTCTAATAACTTGCATCAAATCTCGATCGCACAATCCTGGAAATGAATAGCAACGCGAATTTAAGTTTAAAAAATTTTCATAAAATAGAGATTCCTTGAAACCTAATTTTGGATACCAGTCTTTCCTCTCATACATGGTGCTCGCAGCACCATGAACACCCAGTGTATGAAATCCCCTTTTACTCAAAATATGAGGTAGACACTGTTCAAATCCATTTTTTTGTTTTTTGAGATTAAAATTATTCAGATATAAACCACATAACTCTCTAATTTCAGCATTGACGGTAAACCCATCTGTACTAACTTCAGACCGTTTAAGTAATTTAAACCGTTTGTTTTTTAAAATTTCATGCAATAAATCTTCTTGAATTTCATCTGAGGTGACTCCCCATGATTCATTTACAATAAATAAAATTTTTTTAGGATTTTCAATTCTTAATACTTCATCATAGCCCGTTGAAACGTTATACCTCTCTCCCAAAGCTGTTTCTGAAGTCTGAAATTTTTTTATAAAATCTACATTTCTAAATTTAATGAAATTATAAATTTGTGAATCAAAATATTTAGATTCACCAATACGCCATGCTCGCTCACCATTGGCAATATAAAAACTCTGTAGTATTGAAACTAAGATTATAATAATGACTGCATAGGAAAAGTATTTTTTGGAAATCGAAAGTTTGCCTAGCACTTCCCACAAGAAAAACAGATATATAAATAGGGATAAGAATCCAAACGAAATTATTATTTTTTTACTATGATCTATTTCTGGTATAAATTTAAGTAGGTAGATAATATCGGATAGATGAATAATAGGAAATATTTGAAAGAATATATTTAAACCATCTATGAAAATACAAAGTGTAAATAGTACAACAGCTAGAAATCTATTCTTTAAAAATAAAAAGATGATCACTACTAATAGGTAATCGTAATTGATCAATGGTCGCCCTACACCCAAGTAACTTGCAAGTGCAACAAGGGCAAAGTTGGCGAGAAGAATATAAATAATTTTCATATAAAAAAAGAGGATCTTAAAATCCTCTTTTTAATTCAGTATATCTTATGAACCAACAACTGCTAAAGATTGTGGTAAAAATTCTTTAATGTTTGTATGAGGACCTTTCAAAGAAAGCACACCATTTTCAGAAACATTTAATGTAATTTTTTGACCAGCAACCTTGCTTGATGCGGCATTCCCAAAAGTATATTCGATGCCACAATCTTTTTCTGCACCAGTTCCTGTACCAGCAACGATAGTTGCATTACCGTATTTTCCGTTAATTGTATCTGTACCCGCTACTGCACTTGTTGAACCATTAGCAAAACATGAATTATTTTGTAAATTGGTTTGAATACCAGTTTTCAAACCACCAGCAAGCGTTAAAGCCTCACTCACTTGAGATTTAGCGATATAGTTCTGGTAAGCAGGAATCGCAATCGCAGCAAGAATACCGATAATTGCAACAACGATCATTAACTCGATTAAAGTAAAACCTTTTTGAGCGTTCATAACATCTCTCCTAATTTTTAAGTTCAAAGTTAACAACCTATCCCCAAAATAGATTTTGTTGTTGCTAACTAACTGATGCTATTTTCAGATAACTATTCAAAGTTGCCAATAAATAATTTTCAAATTTATTTTTAATGTTAATTTATGTAAAAAAGTGACATTTTTTGTCACTTATATTGACTCAATTTAAAATTATTGGCTGATTACTGAGCTCATTTTCCAAATCTTGCACTTTATGATCATAAAAACGATTCAAAATTTCGCCGACTTCCATTACACCAACAATAACCCCCTGTTTATAATTTTTATTTTTTAGCTCATTAATCATGTGATCACAGATTGCTTGCCAATCCTGTTGCGTTGTGGCCTTTTGAATTCCACGATCAATCACAATTTCAACTTTCTGCTCACATAGATTTAAATATATCAGTACACCACTATTAAACTCTGTATCCCATACACCTAATTCAGCAAAAAGTTGTTCGGCGCGCTGACGAGTACTCATGGAATAAGCCAAGGCACATGGAATATATCCCTCTATGACCACTTGAATCTCACCAACATGACCTTGCTCCGCTTGTTTCACTGCCTCTGCAATTGCATTTTGGTCCATTTTGGAAAAATAACGTTTAGATGCAGGCAAATAACAAAAGTGCTTAATCCAGCGCTTAAAACTCGGTTGAGATGCTTGTTGCAACTTTGGTTCAGTGATAATTTCTGTCGTTTCAGTTTTTGTTACCATGAGCCTGACGCACCTCCCCCACCAAAGCCACCACCACCGCCACTAAATCCACCACCGCCAAATCCGCCTCGACCGCCACTGCCGCCGCGTCCTCCGCCAGATAAAAATGCTTGGAAAATCAACTGTGCGATGGATGTAAATAATAAAAAGAAAATTCCAATACCCACAATCAAGCTGATTAAAATCCCTGAACCATAAATCATGCTTGCTGCAAAAGCAGTAACACCCGCGACCGATGCACTTAAACGATTACCAATAATAAAAGAACCAATCACACCAGCGATTAAAATAAATAATACCGTGTTAAATGTCTTTTCCTTTGCATATTGCGCTTTTAAGGCTTGTTCTTGTCTAAGTTTCAGTTCTTCAGCAGCTTGTTGGGCAATTTCCGGATCAAGGTTAACGATTCGTTCAATTTCTCTGACCCCTGCAATTAAACCCTGTCCAAATTGATTGACTTTAAAATAAGGGGTGATTTGTTCGCGAATGATTCGACTCGCAACAATATCCGGAATCACACCTTCCAATCCATAACCTGTTGCGATATGTAATCTTCGATCATTAATTGCCACTGCGATTAATAAACCATTATCTTGTTGAGCAGAACCCAACCCCCAAGTTTGTGCAGTCCGCATTGCAAAATCAAAGATACCTTCCTGACCAGTTGTTGGAACGATGACGATCCCAATTTGAGCCTTACCCTCGTTATACAGACCACGAATTATTGTATCGAGTTCTGACTTTTCTTGAGGAGAGAGTATATTCGCCTGATCTATCACAGGTTCATTTAATGTAGGAAGTTGACGTTGTGTGTCTCCTTCCTGCATATCATTTGAAACAGTAACAGGAGGTACTGACGTCTGGTTATTTTGCTGAGCACTTGATGATGCATTTGCTGAATTGGGTTGAATCACTTTTCCCAGCACAATCGCGTCAGACTCATGATCTTCTGCTGTTGCAGTTTCTGCATGAACCATTTGCAATGTACAGGTCATCGCAAAGACAAATAGCCATGAAAGCAATTTCATACTATTGTGTCTAAGATGCTGAGTTCTCATGCTCATATTCATCAACTTCAAATCTTTGATTTAATCAAAAGAAACGTTAGGTGCCTTTTGTGCACTTGCTTCAGCACTAAAGTTTTCTTTTGCATCCATGCCAATGACTTTCGCAGTTACAACTTGTGGGAATTGACGAACATAGGTGTTGTAATCTTGGACGGTAGAAATATAGCGATTACGCGCAACTGCTATACGGTTTTCTGTACCCTCTAATTGTACCTGCAAATCACGGAATTGCTCATTCGCTTTAAGATCTGGATAGTTTTCAGTCACTGCCAGCAAACGTGATAATGCACTTGTCATTTGCGATTGCGCTTCTTGGTATCGTTTAAACAATTCTGGATTTTCAAGCACTTCTTTATCAACTTTAAGCCCTGCAACATTTGCACGTGCCTCTGTGACTTCAGTTAAAACTTGTTCTTCATGTTTTGCATATCCTTTAACTACATTCACCAAATTCGGAACAAGGTCTGCTCGACGCTGGTATTGGTTTTGTACCTCAGACCATGATGCAGTCACCGCTTCATCTTTCGCTTGAAGTGTATTGTACCCACAACCTGTGAAAAGCAAGGTACTTGATAATGCAAGCACAACAGCTGATTTTTTTAAAATTTGCATGACATCAACCTCATTATTTATTTGTATTTGTTTAATTAAAAATATTGTATACGCAAATTCAAAATTGAATGTAGCATTTATTTTATGGCTTTAATTTATATAAAAACATTAAGATAAAAAAAGCCACCCTAAGGTGGCTTTTTGTTTGAAATTACTCTTCGTCTTTTTTATCGTCAGCTGGAGGTAAGTCCTTCACAGCTTCAGCAATTAGACCAAACATGTAGTTTCCGTATGCATTAGTTTTATCATAATGGAAACGTAAACGAGGTGTGATACGTGTCTTAATACGACGACTCAGCTCATGGCGCAGAAAACCTGATGCTTTATTTAAAACATCTAGAGTATCTTTATTTGCTGCTTCACTTTGCTCATCACCAAGTTCACGCCCCATGACCGTGACATAAACTTCAGCATAGCCTAAATCTGGGCTCACTTTCACCGCTGAGATGGTCACAAGACCACCCAAGCGTGGATCTTTCAGCTCCTGACGGATGAGTTCAGACAATTCTCGCTGAACCGTGTCCGCCATACGCTTAAGACGTTGACTACCCGCCATTAAAGACTCCGTTTAATTAATTGAACATCATAGACTTCGATTTTATCGAGTACTTTGATGTCTTTATAGCCTTTGACTGCAAGACCACATTCCATACCAGCACGAACTTCTTCAACCACTTCTTTATAACGGCGAAGTGATTCAAGTTCACCTTGGAACACAACCACATCATCACGTAAGACACGAATTGGTTTATTACGGTGTAATAAGCCCTCAAGAACCATACAACCTGCTGCAGCACCAAACTTACTCGAGTGGAATACTTCACGTACTTCAGCCACACCAAGAATTGTTTCACGATGTTCTGGTGCAAGCTTACCACTCATGGCATCTTTCACATCATCAATCAATTGGTAAATGATTGAGTAGTAACGGATGTCGATACCATCTGCGTCAGCTTTTTGGCGCGCTGTATTATCTGCACGAACGTTAAAGCCTAATAAGAATGCTTCTGAAGATTCTGCAAGTGTGACATCAGACTCAGTAATCGCACCAACACCTGAACCAATTACACGCACTTTCACTTCATCAGTTGAAAGTTCAGCCAATGCAACATGAAGCGCTTCCAATGTACCGCGAACATCTGTCTTCAGAACAACATTCACAATCGGCACATCTTTTTTGCCCATTGAAGCCATTAAGTTTTCGAGACGCATTGCAGATTGACGCTCTAAACGTTTTTGACGTTCACGATCCATACGCGCATCAGCCACTTCACGTGCTTTCTTCTCATCATTTACAACAAGAACTTCGTCACCTGCCATTGGCGCTTCTGGAAGACCTAAGATTTCAACTGGAATCGATGGACCTGCAGACTTAATACGTTGACCATTTTCATCAGTCATCGCACGTACACGACCGTAAGATGCACCAGCTAGAACAAGGTCACCTACTTTTAATGTACCATTTTGAACAAGAATCGAAGTAACCGCACCACGGCCTTTATCAACACGTGCTTCGATTACAACACCTTGTGCCGCACCTTCTTCAGAAGCTTTAAGCTCTAGAAGTTCAGATTGAATCAAGATCAAGTCAAGAAGTTCATCAATACCTGCACCGGTGTGCGCAGAAACCATCGCGACAGGGACATCACCACCCCATTGCTCAGGCACGATTTCTTTAGTTGTCAATTCATTCAATACGCGATCTGGATCAGCAGATTCTTTATCCATCTTGTTGATTGCAACAATGATTGGCGTACCTGCTGCACGAGCATGGTCAATCGCTTCAGCTGTTTGTGGCATAACACCATCATCAGCTGCGACCACCAATACAACGATATCAGTTGCTTTCGCACCACGTGAACGCATCGCAGTAAATGCTGCGTGTCCCGGAGTATCTAAGAAAGTGATAATACCTTTATCCGTTGTAACGTGATAAGCACCGATATGCTGGGTAATACCGCCCGCTTCACCTTGCGCTACTTTCGCACGACGAATACGATCAAGAAGCGATGTCTTACCATGGTCAACGTGACCCATGATAGTAACCACTGGTGGACGCGTTGTTTGTGCACCACGTGCTTCTTCAGCCGCTTCAAGCAAGTTATCTTCCGCTTGAGTATCTGATACTAGAACTGGGTTATGACCCATTTCTTCAACCACTAGAACTGCTGTATCTTGGTCGATTGATTGGTTTTGAGTGACAAGCTCACCCATTTTCATGAGTGTTTTAATTACTTCACGAACCTTAATCGCCATTTTTGCAGCAAGGTCAGCAACAACAATAGTTGCACCGATTTCAACATCATAAACTTGCTTTTTAACTGGCTTCTCGAAACCATGTTTATTAGCTTGGCTTGATTTCAAACCACGTTTATGAGAGTTGTCACGGAAAGATTGCTCTTCTTGACCGCGACGACCACCTTTCTTAGGAGAACGTGCACCTGGTGTGTTATTACCACGCTTAATGTCACGGTCTTCTTTCGCGAATGAATCTTCGTATGCTTGACCAACAAGACCAGCAGCCAATGGAGAATCATCGACCACACGAATCGTTGCAGTTGCATCTTCATTAGAGTACTTAGAAGCCATCTGACGCATTTGTTCAAGCGTACGTTGTTGTGCTTCTTCAGCTGCTTTACGACGTGCTGCTTCTTCGACTGCTTTTAATTTAGCAGCTTCAGCTTCACGTGCTTTTTTCTGTTCTGCAGTTTCAGTTGGCTTAGTTGCTTGTTTAACAATCGGTTTATTTGTTGACTTGCGCTTAACCACAACCGCAGCTTTAGCAACTTCTTGCTTCTCACTCGATTGTTTCGCTGCAGCACGCATTGCATCTAAGTTCGCTTTCGCTTTACTTACTGCAGGTTGCGCCTTCTCTTCAGCTTGAGCTGGTTTAACTTCAACTTTTTGCTGTGCTTTTGCTTCAGTTTCAGCTTTTGCTTTTGCCAATGCTTCAGCTTTAATTTGTTCAGGATCTGGCTTAGTGAACGTATGCTTCTTACGAACTTCTACGTTAATAGTTTTAGCTTTACCTGATGTACTTGCTACTTTTGCAGTACTCGTAGTTTTACGTTTCAACGTGATTTTTCCTGCGCTGCCGCTGTCTTGCCCATGCGCTTTTTTCAAATGAGCGACTAAACGGTCTTGCTGTTCTACTGAGATTGTGTCTTCTGCCTTAGATTGAGGCAACCCAGCATCTCGCACCTGATCTAATAGTTTTTCAACTGGAAGACCTACGCTGACTGCTAACTCTTTAATTGACTTATCCGTCATGTATGACCTCCTCGTTAATTAAACCATGATTCACGTGCTTTCATGATCAATTGACCTGCTTTCTCAGCACCTAAACCTTCGATATCAGAGATATCATCAGTTGCCTGATCTGCTAAATCATCTACTGTGATTACACCGCGAGCCGCTAATGCATAAGCAAGCTCTGAACTCATTCCTTCCATCGCTAGAAGCTCTTCGCTCGGTTCTTGAATATTTTCTTGCTCTTTCAGTGCATCTGCTAATGCAACTTCTTTCGCACGGCTTTGTAAAAGCTCAACCGTTTCTGCATCTAATTCGATTTCATCAAATGTTTCAGCTGGAACGTAAGCAATCTCTTCAAGTGAAGTAAAGCCCATTTCTACCAATGCCATCGCAAGGTCTTCTTCAATATCAAGACGACCTACAAACATATCGAGATATTGCTGTGCTTCATTTTGTTGACGAGCACGGTACTCTTCTTCAAGCATCATATTGAGCTTGTAACCAGTTAACTCAGAAGCTAAACGTACGTTTTGACCTTGAGAACCAATTGCACGCGCCAATTGATCGCTTGTAGCAAAAATAATATCTGCTGTGCGTTCTTCTTCATCAATCACAATACCCGATACATCTGCTGGCTCTAAAGCACTTGCGATATATTGAGCTGGATCATCTGACCAAACTACAACATCAATACGTTCACCGTTCAATTCTTGCTGTACAGCTTGGATACGTGTTCCACGCATACCAATACATGCACCAACTGGATCAATACGATGATCGTTCGTTTTCACTGCAATTTTAGCACGAACACCCGGTTGACGTGCAGCAGCTTTAATTTCGATGATTTCTTCAGAAATTTCTGGAATTTCTTTTTTCATCAATGCCATTAACATTTCTGGCTTAGCACGAGAAAGTTGTAGCTGCGCACCACGACCTTCACGGTTTACGTTAAATAAAATCGCATTTACACGCTGTTTAGGACGTAAAATTTCTTTTGCGATCATTTCTTCACGTGCAAGATATGCTTCCGCATTCTCACCGAGGTCAATAATGAAACCATCTTTAGTTTGTTTCTTTACTTCACCGTAAATTAACTCACCAACTTTAGATTCATATGCATCTGCAATAAGCGCACGTTCAGCTTCACGAATTTTCTGAACAATAACTTGCTTCGCGATTTGAGCTGCAATACGACCAAATTCAATTGATTCTACTTCAAGCTCACGCACATCACCGATTGACCATTTCGCTGGGTCCACATCAGAAATCGCGTCTTGGCATGCAGGCATTTCATGATCTTCATCTGCTACTACAGTCCATTGACGGAAAGTACGGTATTCACCAGTCTTACGATCGATTTCAACGCGCAACTGTGCTTCTTCAGAATTTGTGCCTTCGTAGAATTTTTTCTTCGTTGCAGCAACTAGAGCTTGCTCGAGCGCTTCGAAAATCGCTTCACGACTAACACCTTTTTCATTACTAACCGTCTCAGCAACGGTAAGAATTTCACGGCCCATAAGTCACCTACTATTCAAATTCTTTTAGTTAAGATTAATTTAGTCTTGGTAGATCAAGTTGGCCTTATCGATATTGTGACTATCGATCTCGAGCACTTGTTGCTTTTCAACTTCAACTTGGATCATTTCATTTTCTACATCTACAGCAACCAGTTTCGCTTGGAATTTACGGCGGTTATCCACTGCAGAAATCAAACGTAAAGCAACTTGTTGACCAATATATGCTTGCATCTGTTCAAGTTTAAAGAAAGTGCGATCCCAACCTGGTGATGAAACTTCTAATGCATATTCACCAGAAATTGGATCATGAACATCGAGGATTGCACCAACTTGTTGGGTAACACGTACACAATCTTGCACACCCACACCACGACCAAGATCAATTTCACCGTCTTCGGAAATAACAGGTTCTTTGTTTGGATCTTCAGGCTTGTCAATGTAGATACGTACTAGCGAACGCTTACCCTGAGGTGTAAATTCTAAACCCCATAGTTCAACATCGCACGCCTCAACAGCGGGTGCGATCAGTTCATACAATGCTTGGGTTTTATTTGATAACTTCATTTACTCTCGTCATTTATGTGCGATTCAATCGGCCAACAGACCGACACAGACTAACTATAGTGATAGCATGATTATTTGACCAATTGATGTCCACACTACACGATAGATAACAAAAAAGGGCGCATTCGCCCCCATTATTGCACAGAAAAGCAATGCCCACTGTGCAAAAAGGCCCACCTAGTTGTGAGCCTCTTTAGAAACTTGGTAGCGGGAGCTGGATTTGAACCAACGACCTTCGGGTTATGAGCCCGACGAGCTACCAGACTGCTCCATCCCGCATCAACGTGCAAAATTATATCTAAATTTGAATCATTTTTCAATCAGAAAAACTTTCTAATTAGACTTGATTAAGTTGCACCTTAATCAAAAGTGGTAGCGGGAGCTGGATTTGAACCAACGACCTTCGGGTTATGAGCCCGACGAGCTACCAGACTGCTCCATCCCGCATCAACGTGCAAAAAGTATATCTCAACTCAAACTTTGTTTAAGTTGCCTATTTTAAGTTTGCATCTTAATTATAGGATTGATTGGTAGCGGGAGCTGGATTTGAACCAACGACCTTCGGGTTATGAGCCCGACGAGCTACCAGACTGCTCCATCCCGCATCAACAGATTTTGCTGCAAACACCAACTTAAACTTCTGGATTATAAGTTGGTGCGGAAGGGGGGACTTGAACCCCCACGCCCGAAAGCACTACCACCTCAAGGTAGCGTGTCTACCAATTCCACCACCACCGCAGCTGTGACGCATTCTAGTGGTTTCAATGAAAAATTGAAAGCGAAATATTCAATTATTCAGCTGGTTTTGGTGTAGTTGATGAAGTTTCAGGCGATTTTTGATCAACTTGCTCAGTTGTGTTAATCGTTTTCAAACCATAAGCATCTGTCGTTTGCTGCTTCGCAAAGTAAGCCAAGCTAATACTTGTGATAAAGAATAAAGCAGTAAGTATCCCGGTTAAACGAGTTAAGAAGTTACCAGAACCAGAAGCGCCGAATACAGTCGCTGCACCGCCACCGCCAAAAGACGCACCTGCATCTGCACCTTTACCATGCTGTACTAGAATTAAAATAATCATCAATAACGCTAAAATGATGTGTAGCACCAGTACAAAAGATTGCATGATGAACTCCTAATTATTTTGATTGGGCAAATGCTTGCGCAATTTGAACAAATGATTCTGCATTGAGTGATGCACCGCCTACGAGGGCACCATTGATATCAGGGCATGCTGCCAATTCAACAGCATTCTCAGGTTTTACACTACCACCATAAAGAATTGCTATGTTTTGACCTTCAGGTGTAATTTGACTCAATCCTTCACGAATTTTAGCATGCATTGCTTGTGCATCATCCGGGGAAGCTGTTTTACCAGTTCCAATTGCCCAAATTGGCTCGTAAGCGACGGTAATATGCACCCATTGCTCTGGATTCACAACACCTGCAATGTCACAAATTTGTTGTAACACCACTTGCTCAGCTTGCCCACTTTCACGCTGTTCAAGGCTTTCACCCACACAATAGATGATATGTAAGTTAGCAGCTAAAGCATTTTTTATTTTTTCATTAAGAATCGCAGGCGTGTCATTAAATATTTCACGACGCTCAGAATGTCCAATTAATACATAATCGACCTGGCTATCCTTTAAAAGATCTGCGCTGACTTCACCTGTAAATGCACCAGTACCCGCAATACGCGATACATCTTGAGCAACCACAAACACTTCATGAGCATCTTTTGCAAGTTCATTTTTTACTTGGAGTAAAGCCAATAAAGTTGGCGCAACACCAATTTTACAAACATCATGAGCGATTGAAGCTTGCTCAAGCTGTTGTTTCAAATCAGCTAAAAGTTGTTGCGTGTTAGCCTGCATTGGGTTCATTTTCCAATTGCCTACAACCCACGGAGTAATTGTCGAACCCGACATAGATCTAACCTTCTATCAAAAATGCGCACATTCTACACGGATTTTAAAAAATTAACGTAAAAATTCAATGGATACAGATTCAGCACCTAGAATTCTTTAAAAAAAGACAACATAAGACACAATATCCAACAGAATAAGTGAAAAAATTCAATTTTTTCATAGTTTTCGGATAATATTAATGATTTTAAGTATAGAATTTTCTACTTATAACCGTATAATTTTAATATTCGAATTATAAAATGAATTTAAGGCGTATTGGGGATGACTTTAGATCAAAGTGGGCCAAAATTTTCTGGGTTAAGTCGTCGTTTGGTTGATGAAGGCATTTTGACCTCCCAGCAAATGCAAAATGCTATTATTAATTCAAAAAAATCTCATCAAAAATTAGTACCTTACCTCGTTGAACATCTCAAAATACGAGCAAGTACGATTGCTGAAATGGTTGCTCAAGAGTTTGGGGAGCCATTGTTCGATTTAGATGCATATAATGTTGAGTTACTACCCAAAGATATCGTTGCAGAAAATCTTGTTACAAAACATGTAATCTTACCTTTATATCAACGAGGTATATCTTTATTTGTAGCGACGAGTGATCCTACAGATATCGAAGCATTGGAAGCAATTCGATTTAATAGTAAATTAAACGTCGTTCCTATTACTGTAGAACATAATAAACTTGAAAAACTGATCGAAAAGCATTTTTCTGAAAATGAGAATTTCAATTTCGGTGATGAAGATCTTGACGTTAACGTGGTCGAGAACGATACACCGCAAAATAATAACGATGATGGTCCTTCAGGTGATGATTCCCCGATTGTTAAGTACATCAACAAGCTTTTGGTTGACGCCATTCGCATGGGTGCATCAGATTTACACTTCGAACCTTATGAAAAAACGTACCGAGTTCGATACCGCGTTGATGGTGTTTTAAGAACTATTGCAAATCCACCATTGCAACTCGCGAATCGATTAGCTTCACGCTTGAAAGTTATGTCTCAAATGGATATTTCAGAAAAGCGTATTCCGCAAGATGGCCGTATTAAGCTTAAATTATCTCGTACTAAAGCGATTGATTTTCGTGTTAACTCATTACCAACCTTATTTGGCGAAAAAATCGTATTACGTATTTTGGATCCGTCTAGTGCAATGCTCGGTATTGATGCATTAGGTTATGAAGAAGATCAGAAAGCTTTATTCCTTGAGGCACTTGAGAAGCCTCAAGGCATGTTACTGATTACGGGTCCAACAGGTTCTGGTAAAACAGTATCGCTTTATACAGGATTGAATATTTTAAATACTGAAAATGCCAACATCTCTACAGCAGAAGATCCCGTAGAAATTAACTTAGAAGGCATTAATCAGGTCAACGTCAACTATAAAGTGGGCTTAAGCTTCTCAGTCGCATTGAAATCATTCCTGCGTCAAGATCCTGATATTATTATGGTCGGGGAGATTCGAGATCTCGAAACAGCTGAAATTGCAATTAAGGCAGCACAAACAGGCCACATGGTGATGTCTACACTTCATACCAATAGTGCTCCTGAAACCTTAACCCGTTTGCGCAATATGGGGGTTCCCTCTTTTAATATTGCAACTTCGGTGAATCTCGTCATTGCTCAACGACTTGCTAGACGACTGTGTGTGCACTGCAAAGTACCTGCTGATATTCCTAAACCAAGTTTGTTAGAAATGGGATTCACAGAACAGGATTTAGCAGATCCAGATTTTAAAATTTATCAACCTGTCGGTTGTCCTGAGTGCCGTGATGGTTATAAAGGACGTGTCGGTATTTATGAAGTCATGAAAGTGACACCTGAAATTTCGAAGATTATTATGGATGATGGCAATGCATTAGAGATTGCAGCTGCATCTGAAAGACTGGGGTTTAAGAATCTTCGACGTTCGGGCTTAATTAAGGTCATGAACGGACTCACTTCTTTACAAGAAGTGAATCGTGTGACCAGTGAATAATTAAAAATAAGGAAATCATTATGGCGGTGAAAAAAGCACAGATGATGCCAACGTTTGTATATGACGGCGTGGATCGCAAGGGTACCAAAGTTAAAGGTGAAATGCCTGCGCGTAATATTCAACTTGCAAAAGTCATGCTCCGCAAACAAGGCATTACGGTGCGTAGTATCCGCGAGAAGCGCAAGAATATTCTTGAAGGCTTAATGAAGAAGAAAGTGTCTACTTTGGACATCACCATCTTTACGCGTCAGCTTGCCACCATGATGAAAGCAGGTGTACCACTTGTTCAAAGCTTTGAAATTGTTGCAGAAGGCTTAGATAATCCTGCAATGCGTGAAGTGGTTTTGGGTATTAAAACTGAGGTCGAAGGTGGTAATACTTTTGCAGGTGCACTACGCAAATATCCTCAGCATTTTGATCAGTTATTCTGCTCATTGGTAGAATCAGGTGAGCAATCAGGTGCGCTTGAAACCATGCTCGATCGAGTTGCGATTTATAAAGAAAAAAGTGAAGTTCTCAAACAAAAAATTAAAAAAGCGATGAAGTATCCAATTACTGTCATTGTGGTTGCAATTATTGTGACCATTATTTTGATGGTCAAAGTGGTTCCTGTCTTCTCTGAGATGTTTAGCTCATTTGGCGCAGACTTACCTGCGTTCACGCAACTCGTAGTGGCAATGTCTGAGTGGGTGCAAAAATATTGGTTTATTTTAATTATCGGTATCGCGCTGACCATTATCGGCTTTATTGAAGCCAAAAAACGTAGTCAAAAATTTGCGGATGCATTAGATCGCACGGCTTTAAGGCTGCCTATTTTTGGTGATTTGGTTTATAAAGCAATTATCGCACGTTATAGCCGTACACTTTCAACCACATTTGCTGCCGGCGTCCCTTTAATCGATGCACTCCAATCAACAGCTGGTGCAACGAATAACGTGGTATATGAGCAAGCAGTTATGCGTATTCGTGACGACGTTGCGACTGGTCAACAACTTCATTTCGCTATGCGCTCGACCAATTTATTCCCATCTATGGCTGTGCAAATGGTAGCGATTGGTGAAGAATCGGGTTCACTCGATGCTATGCTAGATAAGGTTGCAACCCATTATGAAAGTGAAGTCGACAATGCTGTCGATGGCTTAACCTCCATGATGGAGCCTTTGATTATGGCCATTCTAGGTGTCTTGGTCGGCGGCTTAGTCATCGCAATGTATCTTCCAATCTTCCAAATGGGTTCTGTGGTGTAATGAACGAAATAATTGCGTATTTAATTCAATCGCCTACAGCACTCTATTTAACTGTGGGAATCATCAGCTTATGTGTCGGAAGTTTTTTAAATGTTGTCATTTACCGCACACCTAAAATGATGGAGCAAGAATGGCGTCAAGACTGTCAGATGTTTTTACATCCCGACCAAGCCATAATTGATGAAGATAAACTCACGCTAAGTAAACCTGCATCGACCTGCCCAAAATGTAAAACACCTATTCGTTGGTATCAAAATATCCCCGTGATAAGTTGGTTATTTTTACGTGGAAAATGTGGTGAATGTGAAAATCCGATTGGCATTCGTTATCCACTGGTAGAAGTTTTGACTGCTGTTTGCTCATTAGTGGTCGTCGCGGTATTTGGTCCAAGCCTACAAATGCTTTTTGGCTTAATTTTAACGTGGACACTGATCGCACTCACATTCATCGACTTCGATACACAACTTTTACCCGATCGATATACTCTCCCCTTGGCTGCACTTGGTTTAGCGGTAAATAGCTATGCACTCTACACATCACCTACCTCCGCCATTTGGGGTTATTTGATTGGTTTCCTCTGTTTATGGGTGGTGTACTATCTATTTAAAATCGTGACAGGCAAAGAAGGAATGGGATATGGCGACTTCAAATTACTGGCCGCGCTTGGTGCATGGATGGGTCCATTTTTATTACCGCTCATTGTCCTACTTTCATCCTTAGTCGGTGCAATCATCGGCATCATTTTGATGAAAGTCAAAAAAGAAAATCAGCCCTTTGCTTTTGGACCTTATATTGCGATTGCTGGATGGATTGCATTCTTATGGGGTAACGAAATTATGAAGGTTTATTTAGGCGGTTAAGCTAAAATAAGCCCCATTATGATAATTACAAGGTTTTTTACATGCGCTTTATTTTGGGCTTAACAGGTGGTATTGGAAGTGGAAAAACTGCTGCAAGTCAGTGGTTTGAAACACAAAGTATTACTGTTGTTGATGCAGATATCGTAGCACGTGAAGTGGTTGAAATTGGAAAACCTGCACTACAAAAAATTAAAGATCATTTTGGGGATTGGGTGCTATTGGAAGATGGCGCACTCGACCGCAGAGCGTTAAGAGACCATATTTTTAAACATCCTGAAGCTAGAAAGATATTAGAAAATATTACGCATCCTGCAATTCGCCTATCGATTATTGAACAACTACAACGGGCGACCAGTCCTTATGCCATTTTAGTTTCCCCACTCTTGTTTGAAACCAATCAACACCAACTGACTCAACGTACTTTACTGATCGATGCATCAACAGAATTACAAATCTTGCGTGCTTCGCAACGTGATCATCAAGACATTGAGCAAATTAAAAAGATAATGAGTGCGCAAATGTCTCGTGAAGAAAAATTAAAACGTGCAGACGATGTTGTTATAAATGATGGTGAACTTGATCATCTCTATCAACAACTCGCAGTAAAACACCAATATTATCTTGGTCTTGCACAACAAGCTTAAATTGAAAAAAAGCAGTCTAAGAAGACTGCTTTTTTTGTTGCTCAAGTTTTTGGCTTAGTGCATCTTGGCGACCCAGCCATCGCCATGGTTGTAATGCGCCTATCGCCATACCCAACAACCCAAATAACATCGCAATACTTAAAGGTTCATTTAACAAAGGCACTGCCAAAATTGCAGCTAAAAAAGGTGCTAAATTGGTAATGCTCCCTGCTTTAAAAGCCCCGAGTCTTTTAATCGCTTCCACATAAGTTAAAGTTGCAATAATGACCACAAATATGCCATGAAATATTGTTTGAAACATTAAATGCTGAGGCTCAGGAGTACTAAGATCTTTGGGTAAAAATAACACGTAAATGGGTACATAAATCACGGCTGACCAGATGGCAACCCCACACATCGCCTGCCATGCACTCAGTTGGAATTTACGCAGTAATACGGTAAATATTGCCCAAAAAATGGCGCTCAAGAAGAATAATCCATCACCAGCACCAAAAGGAATGCCAGATTCACGATACATCAGGAGACTCATAATACCGAGCACGGTGATCATAATGATCAAACTTGCCCATGTATGACGATCAAAAGCCTGCTTCATCAATATAAAAGCCACGATGGCAGTACAAATAGGAATACAACCATTGAGAAAAATTGCAGCATGCGCAGTCGGTGCATAGTGAAATGCGCTATAAGCCAACAAACAATAGATCACACCACCAATCATTGCCAAGATAAATGGTTCTTTTTTAAGTAAAAAAGAGGCTTCTCTACGATAAAGTAGAATCGGCATTAAGATAAAAAAAGCCAGTGAAAAACGCAGTGCCACAATGTCCCATGCATTAATCTGCCATAGCGCATTTAATCGTGCAGTGAGGGTAAATCCCCCCCAGATGCACATGGTAGTAATGAGAAAAAAATAGCCTTGGGCTCGATCTGAAAGTGCCATCTTAAATTAGGCTTGACGTTGTCTACACGCTTCGTAAAGTGCCATGCCTGTCGCCACACTCACATTCAAACTTTGTAAATTTCCACTCATTGGAATATAAACTTTATGATCACATTGCGCCTGTGTAATCGGTCTTAAACCAGTATCTTCAGCACCCATAATCACTGCAACAGGACCAGTCAAATCACATTCGTGAATAGGTAGAGCATGCTCATCTAACATCGTGCCAATCACTCGTACATTAAAATCATCTTTGATTTTGGCTAAAGTACGAGCCAAATTCGTCACTTGGATAAATTTAACTTTCTCTGCACCACCAGCAGCAACCTTACGAGCCGTTGGTGTTAAGCTCGCAGAACGATCACGAGGAACAACAACCGCGTGTACGCCCATGGCTGCCGCAGTTCGAATACACGCACCCAAATTATGCGGGTCCGTCACCTGGTCAAGCGCCAGTAAAAAAACATTGTCTGTACTTTTGATTAATTGCTCAAGATCATTTTCATTCAGCGTTGGATGAGGACGAACTGCAGCAACGACACCTTGATGAAAAGGTTGTCCAGCCAGTTTTTCAAGGCTGTCTCGGCTCGCTTTTTGAATACTAATTCCGAAAGGCTCAGCCAACTCAAAAATACGTTTTAAACGTTGATCATCACGACCTTTTAGTGCAAATAAAGTCAAAACGCGTTCAGGTTCTAACTCCAACAATGACTCCACAGAATGAACGCCATAATAATATTCGGGTTTAGCCATGAACGACCTCAACTCACTAAGACAATACAATAATATAGAAAAGAAAAATCCCGCAAAGCCAACTTTACAGGATTTTATATAGCGAATAGTTTAACCGATTTGACCATTGAATGTTGGTCAAATTTTTTTTTGGGTAATTAGCCTTCGAAATGACAAACGTAGTCTAATACGTCATCTGTTTCGATTTTGAAACGGCTCTCACCAGGCACGTAAAAAGACTGCCCTGCACGGAAAAGCTCATGTTCTTCATTGTCTGCAATTGTGACACGACATTCACCAGAAATAATTTCCATACGCTCTGGTACATGTGTTTCAAAAGTAAGCGGTTGTTCCGTCGGTAGAATAACCCCAAGTGTTTTTTTCGTACCGTCTTCAAATTGAACAGTGTGGCTAATACACGTCCCGCCAAAATAAACATTTGATTTTTTTACAACAGATACATGATCAAATTGTGATGACATGCGTATTCTCCAAATAATGCGCATTTTATAAATTTTAATTGCCGTAGTTTAATTGCGCTCGAGCAACTAATCAATCAGTGTTTTGCAATGGTTTTTATAAGCAACTTTTATTCCCTATTGATGAAATTTAAAGATTTTTTTGATTTCTTCTATATATCTTTTGTACACAGGTAAAAGAATATATTCAGTCACTAGTAATCAACCTAATTTCAGTTAAAATGCAAATTAAAAGTTCTCATATTCAAATGTCGTGACTTGAGACTAAAACAAAATTTCTCTATCTTAGAATCCACACTTTCGCAGCTCGGATGCGTTTATGCTGACACACCTTAATCTGATCAACTTTGCTTTAGCCGATAACTTAGCCATTGATATTGATCAAGGTTTCAATGTGCTTACGGGTGAAACTGGTGCAGGTAAATCTTTATTACTAGATGCATTATCAGCGTGTTTAGGCGAGCGTACTGATACGAATTATGTTCGTTATGGTTCAGATAAGGCTGATGTTACAGCAGTATTTAGTTATCAAGATCAAAGTCCTGAAGCTGAATGGTTAAGCACTCATGAGCTGGCAGATGAATCGGGTGAAATTCATCTAAGACGGGTAATCTTTGCTACAGGTCGTAGTAAAGCTTGGATCAATGGACGTCCAAGTAGTCTGTCAGAATTAAAGGAAATAGGCAGACTCTTAGTCCAACTTTACAGCCAGCATAGTCAGCAACAATTGTTAGAACCGCCCTATCCAAAACATTGGTTAGATCGTTACAGCAACTTTGCTCAACATACGCTTGCTGTCAAAGACAGTTATAACGCATGGCAAAAAAATATCCGACAGCATCAAGCTGCGCTTGATGCACAGACCACTCGCCTTCAACGCATTGAGACACTTAATCTTCAATTAGAAGAATTAGAAGAAGTGGTTCGACTTGACTATAAAGAAATTGAACAAGAGTTCGATCGCTTAAGTCATCATGAACACATCATGCAAGATTGTAGTTATGCAATCAACGTTTTAGATGAGTCTGATCAAAATATCACTCAGGAAATTTCAAGTATTATTCGCAAGCTTGAATCTCATGCAGGTCGTAGTGATTTACTCTCTGAAATTTATAACTCATTATTAAATGCACAAAGTGAAATCGATGATGCCAGTGCGAATTTAAAACAATTCATTGACCGTCAAAGTTTTGATCCTGAACGAATGGAAGAGTTAAACACGCAACTGGAAATATTTCATCGTTTAGCGCGCAAATATCGAGTACAACCCGAAGATTTAAAATCAGAATACGAACATTGGCAGGCAGAGCTAGAACAACTACATCAGCTTGAAGATCCAGAGACTTTGGCTGAACAAGTTGAAATTTCACATCAACAGTTTATAGAGAAAGCTCAATATCTAGATGATATCCGTCGTAAAGCAGCAGAACCCTTAGCCAAACTCTTAACAGAACAAGTCAAGCAACTGGCTTTACCAGAAGCTCATTTTGAATTCCGTTTTGATCCTCTGGAGCAACCTTCATCTGAAGGGTTTAGTTTTATTCAATTATTGTTCACAGCAAACAAAGGGATCCCACCTCAACCGCTTGCGAAGGTTGCGTCTGGTGGTGAATTGTCACGTATTGCATTGGTCATGCAAGTCATGAATGCAGAGAAAACCGAAGCTGAAGTACTCGTTTTTGACGAAATTGATGTAGGTATCAGTGGTGGAACAGCTGAGATTGTCGGTCGCTTATTGGCTGGATTAGGTCAACATGTTCAAATTCTATGTATTACACATCAAGCCCAAGTTGCAGCGCAATCGGACCAACATTTGTTAGTGAAAAAACTGCAAACAGACCCTGCTAGCAGCACTATCGTTGAGCTTGATGAAGATCAACGGATATTAGAGCTTGCTCGTATGACTGGTGGTGTCGAAATTAGCGAGACCACCCTTCAACATGCAAAACAATTAAGACAATTAAAGTTTCAGGCCAGCACATCTTGATTATTTTAAAAGGATTGTTGAAAACCCATAAGTCTAGTATGTTGAAGTAAAGTGATACTCAAACATAGGAGAAGCCATTAGGTGAGTAAACAATTTCTAACGCACCGTTGCCTGATTGCCCCACCTGATTTAGCAGATGATTTCTTCGCAAATAGTGTGGTCTATATCGCGCGTCATGATCATGAAGGTGCGCAGGGAATTATGATCAATCGTCCAGCTGGGATTCAGGTTAAAGAACTCTTAACAGATCTTGATATCGTGGCAGATCATGTTCACCCACATGATGTCTTACAAGGTGGTCCTTTACGACCAGAAGCAGGTTTTGTACTTCATACAGGTCAACCTACTTGGCATGCGTCCATCGCTGTAGGTGAAAACCTCTGTTTAACAACCTCAAAGGATATTCTTGATGCAATCGCACACAATGAAGGTGTTGGTCGCTATCAAATTGCTTTAGGGTATGCTAGTTGGAGTAAAAACCAGTTGGAGCAAGAAATCGCTCGAGGTGACTGGCTCATTTGTGACTCCGATATGGATTTGATTTTTAACTTACCCTATGACGATCGCTGGGACGCTGCCTATAGAAAAATGGGGGTCGATCGTACATGGCTTTCATCTGAGATTGGACATGCCTGATTCAACTACCGCTCAACTCATTATGGCCTTTGACTTTGGCACACAAAAAACAGGAATGGCTGTAGGATCGTCCATTATTGAAAGTGCTACGCCACTTTCACTTTTACCGATGAAAGATGGCATTCCCAATTGGGATGATCTACTCAAAATTGTAAAACAGCATTCTCCAAATCTGTTTTTAGTCGGGCTACCACTGAATATGGATGATAGCGAATCGGAACTATCAACACGAGCACGTAAATTTGCTCGTCGTTTAAGACACCAAACCAATATAGAAACATGGATGGTGGATGAGCGATTAACAACTCGCGAAGCGCGTGATGAACTCGATCATTATCAGGCGCAAGGGCGTGGAAAAAAGTTGTCCGCAGACAGCTTGGCAGCTGCTTTATTTATTGAAAGTTGGTATCGTAATCCTCAAGGTATTCAACCTTAATAGAATACTTACCATTTCATCTAGGATAAAAATAGCGAAAGGTTAAATTGATTCTAGGCTCTAATACTTTGGTTGATTTCGCTAAAGTGTGTTTCCAAAAACGCTGTGTTTGACCTTTCATTACAATTAACTGTCCTGATTGTAGATATATTTCCGCAGTATGAGTTTTATCACGATGTTTAAATCTAAATTTTCGGGTTGCGCCGAGACTCAGTGAAGCAATGACGGTCTCGCCATGTTCAGGATCTCTTAATGCAGCCTCATCATCACTATGCCATCCTACACCTTGAGTTCCATCTTCATACAAATTAGCCAAACAAGAATTAAATTGAACTCCTGTTATAAGTTCAATTTTTTGCTTGAGTGCTAATAATTTCAAATCCCACATCTGTGCTTGTTTATCCATCCCTGAATAGTGATATTGATAGTTTTGGTCACCATACCATACGACTTTACGACCCGTCTTAAAATATTGGCCGTATAAAATCACTTCATCCTGTTCCCAAGCTAAAGCTTCTAAAAAATAATCGAAATAATCCTGTGATTCAGCATGAGTAAGTATAAGGCCGTAATCTTCTACAATCCCATCACAAGGTAGGAGATTTGAATTGGGTTCGGGTGCAAACAGCTCAAAGTTCATAACCAATTTGCCATGAAAATATAACCGTATATTAGCTGAATATTTCAACTGACAAATTGAAACATTGTGAACGCTTGTGACACTGGACAATCAAGCTTAGACTGGCATAAATCTAGACAATAAAAACAATCGCTTATGAATTTATGGCAACTTTTTCTAAAACTTAAACCTTTCGTTCGACCTTATCGCTTTTTAGTGATTGCCACTCTCTTTCTTACGCTCATCGGCTCATTCACAGCTCAAGTGAATGCACTCACTTTGCAGTATGCGGTTGATGAAATTAATGCGCTGGTTGAGAATGGCTTTGGCTTAGCCGAAGGTTGGAATATCCTGATTACCATTACAGCGATATTATTGGGTAAAGAAGTGATTAATGCTTTTGTGCAATTCGGACAAAAGTTTTATGGTGAAAAACTTAGAATTTTTATTTCACAAGATTTAGCACAAGGCATCATTGAAAAATTTCTGACCTATAGATTAGCTTTTTTCAACGAAGAGAATAATCAGGCGGGCAAATTACAAACACGAATCGATCGTGGTATTGGCTCTCTGACTCGTCTAGTTCAAATATTCTTTATTGACATTTTGCCGTTATTTACCAGTGCGATCGTGGCTTTAGGATTAATGTACTACGCCAACTTTTATGTTGGCTTGGTGGCGACCACTATCGTTCCAATCTACTTCTGGTTAACTTATAAACAAGCACAAAAACTCGGAGGCTGGCGTCGAAATTTACGTGATGGTCGAGAAAAGAAAAGCCAAGGTATCCTCGGAATTATTAATTCAATTACGGTTATCAAATCTTTCAACCGTGAGTCAATAGAATCAACCAAACAACTCAAACTACAAAAAGAACTCACAGATAATCAAATGCAAACCCGTCAAGTCAGCTTTTTATTTGATGGGTTAAAAACCTTTATTGAACAAATAGGTATTGTTTTAATCATCATCCTAACTGCGTATTTTGTGCTTGATGGTCAGATGAGCATCGGTATGATCATGTTTCATGTACTGCTGTTCAATAATGTATCCGCACCAATTCGCTCCTTACATCGTATATATGATGAAGTGAATGATGCCATGATCTATTCAGAAAGCTTCTTTAAAATTTTAGAAGCAGATGATCAAATTGAACCTACAGGTCAACTCAAACCGCAAATTCAAGGAAAATTTACGCTGAAAAATGTTGAATTCTTTTATCCAAACGGTCACCACGCACTAAAGAATATCAATATGGAGATTCGACCCAATAAAATTACTGCATTAGTTGGCTTATCAGGTGCGGGAAAATCAACCTTAATCAGTCTTTTAGATAAATTTTATGAACCTAATCAGGGATGTATCGAACTCGATGGCATCGATCTCAATCAAATTGATACTCAATATTTGAGAGATCATATTGGATTAGTCCTACAAAAAAATCATATTTTCCAAGGGACTATTCTTGAAAATATTCGCTATGGTAAAACAGAAGCCACTGAAGAAGACGTGATCATTGCTGCTAAAAAAGCCTCCATTCATGAGCAAATTTTACAACTTCCAGATGGCTATCATTCCGATGCATTGCAACTCTCTGGAGGACAACAACAGCGTATTGCGATTGCTCGTATGTTCTTGAAAAATCCGCCGATTATCTTTTTAGATGAACCGACTGCGAGTTTGGATGCCATCGCTTCGGAACAAATTAAACAAAGCCTTGATGAGATTAAACAAGGACGTACTGTCATTATTATCTCGCACAGCCTGTCGCAAATTATCGATGCGGATTATACCTATGTCATGAAAGAAGGCGAAATTGCCGAACATGGAGAACATGATGCCCTTTACCATCAAGACGGTGTGTATAAACAAATTTTTGATGCGATGGCTAAAAGTTTGAATATCGAAAAAATTGCAAAAACTTTTGAAGACGATGGAGATGAGGAAACCCATAGTTAAAGTTTAATCTAGGTAACCTTGGCATTGAAGCAGTTGAATCAACACACAGTCATCTGCTTCATATAGCTGACTTAACTTCGTGTAAGGATCACCATCGAGCGCTAACATCTGTGCAAATGCAGGTTCAGTTTTTATACCTTTTCGCTTAAGGCGAATGATTTCCTGTTTAAATTGGTCATTTGCCAAATCTAATATTCTACGTTCAACATAGAAGTGCTGGAATCCCGCCTGCTGATCAATTGGTGTTGTAGAACAAAATATCTCAATTGACCAAGCACAATATTCAAATCGGCAAATCCAAGTATCACGTTCAAAATAACTTCGCTCAATGCACCATGCCTTATATGTTTGAAATAATTTTAGTGTTTCAATCAAATGATTCTCTTGCTCAATCGGATAACTACAAATGAGATCGATATCACTTTGTGCTGTTGCAATTCCTAAAGGTGGCGTACCGACCACTGTAACTTGATACCGCTTGAGTATTTCCAAAAGGTTTAAGTCATCAATGACTTTTTGAAAGTGTATTTTTTCATTGTTATTTTTAATCTCTAAGATGATTCAACTTTAAAGCGGTTGAATCTCCCAATATGAATTACTTTAACCCTCAGCAGAAAAGCTATAACCAATTAATGTTATTTTTGATTTTTCGATAACATCTAACGCATAAACAGTTTTAATATAATTTCGATACTGCGTTGAATAAGAGATTTCCAAACAACGCATAAGGTATGCTTTCTCTTTTGAATATTGATAGCTGCCTAACGCTTCTTTGAACGCTTGATCAATATAATTTTGCACTTGTTTTGCCGCCTCATGGCTATGCTCACCGAGTTGAAAATATCCACCTCTCGCAATATTTGCTTCATTTGCATAAATCTCGGAATGAGATAGACAATACGCGATTCCATCATTATGCAAATACTCTTGTGCCATTGATAAATCATCCGCATAAATGCTTGAACTCGACAAGATACTCAAAACAATAGCAAATTTACTTCTCATTTTTTAAATCACGTTCTCAACGAAATAAAAAAGCGCCTTTTGGCGCTTTAAATATATTAGGGTTGTTTTAGATATGGCCATGCCGCTCTTAAATAAATAAACATGGACCACAGTGTTAAAATTACAGCGGTATACAACAAACCATATGCAACTAATTCAAGTGGTTTCCAATTGAGTAAGAACACTGAAATAGCGATCATCTGGAAAGCTGTTTTATATTTTCCAACCGTTGATACAGCTACATTGGTACGTGCACCGAGCTCAGCCATCCACTCACGTAAAGCAGAAACGGTAATCTCGCGTGAAATAATCACAATCGCAGCAAAAGCCATCGAAATTGTAGGTTGCCATTGCACCAAAACAATCAATGCTGCTGCGACCATTAATTTATCCGCAACAGGATCTAAAAAACGTCCGAATGCAGAAGTCTGATTCAATGTTCTTGCTAAGTAACCATCAAACCAATCTGTGACAGCAGCAATAACAAAAATTGCAGTCAGAATGATATGACGCGTCATACCCCCTTCATGCCCACCCACACCAATCGCAGGAGGCCAATAGGCAATAATTAAAAAAACAGGTATTAACGCAATACGTGCTAGCGTCAAGATATTTGGTATATTCAGGATGCGACCTGTAGACATAGACACCGCCAGTTTGCCCCAATTACAGCTAAAATTTGCAATAAAAACTTGAGCTTTGATTCTTTAATCCGCTTACTTTAAACGATTCACTACCCGCTGTCGACTAGGCAAAAATCGCGACAGTCTGTCTACAAATTGCAACGAGACGGTCATTATGGTCCCAAATATGAGCATATTCAGTAGAATAACCATGCGCAGAATGATCTGTAAATACTTTATATTTAAACCAATCTCGTCGGTCAGCTTGAATTGGTTCTAACAGCGTCACATACCAAGAAATTGAACTGCCCGGTGCTGGTTTTTTTAATATAGGAAAAATTCCTGCAGGCCAAATATCTAACATTGCTATAAATTCAGACATGCTCAGCGGACCTGCTTCAAATTTAGATTCTGCGTATCGAAACCACCCGCCAAAATCTGGCTTTTCAGCAGCCGTACAAGGGTATTTCCCTTCAGCCCAAATCAGATCATAGTTCTGATAGCATTGCGGCATAAGAGGATGATAAGGCAACTTAACTAAACTTTCAGGCGAATCATACTGTGGTGCTGAGCGAGTTTGATCCATATTCACAACTGATTCACGGTCTGAACCAAAACTTGCCAGCAGAATTCCCTGTACAGCATCATCCTGCCAAATTCGAGCCTCAATATTAGTCACTGATTTACCTTGCCTTAAAATTTCCACTGTCACTTTGACTGGCTTTTCCTGAACAGGACCCACAAATACCACACTGGTGCTCAATAATCTTTTTTGAGGGTCATGAATCATTTGTGTTGCTTTGTGTAGCATCATCGCCGTGGTTAAACCACCAAAAATGGTACGACCTTGCAACCAACCCTCAGGGATCTCCACCCATTCTTGTTGATCAATTTCTTGAAATACCTGTCCAAATGACATGCGCAACCCTTTTATTTTAAATTTCTTATCGCGCTAGCATGCTGAATTTTCAGATTGAGGTAAATGATCAATGACTCGCAGGTCAATGATCATTTTGGCAAATTGATATGCATGATTACTCATGCAAGATTTTGTACACAGTCCGAGCGAGATTTGCACCAAAACCTGGGACTAAATTCAGATCCTTTTCAGAGGCTTTTAATACCCCTTGAATCCCACCAAAATGTGTTAATAAATCACGGCGGCGTTTTGGTCCTAGCCCTGGAATGGCTTCTAAAACTGACTGCCCACGACGTTTATCGCGCTTGGCACGATGTTTAGTAATGGCAAATCGATGCGCCTCATCACGAACCTGTTGAATTAAATGTAGCGCTTTATGGTCTTCAGGCAGTTGAATCTTTGTGCCATCAGTGAAATGTAAGGTTTCCAAACCAGGCTTACGTCCTTCCCCTTTTGAAACCCCCACCATGAATGCATCCAATCCAAGATCTTGCATGACCTGCATTGCCATATGTAATTGCCCTTTACCACCATCGATGAGAAGCAAATCTGGCAGCATCGCCTTCTTATACCGTCGTGTCAAAGCCTGACGCATGGCAGCATAATCATCACCGCCAGTGATATCTTCGATAGCAAACTGACGGTAATCGCGCTTGCGAGCCCCTCCACTATCAAAGACAACACAAGAAGCGATCGTTGCTTCGCCCATCGTATGGGATATATCAAAACATTCGATACGATCAATTGGACGTCCGACCACCTCTTCTAACTGATGAAAACGTTCATTCAATTCATAATGGTTAGCAAGTTGTCCTTTAATGGCATGCTGTACATTCATGGTCGCAAGCTCGAGCCATTCTGCACGGGTTTCTCGAACTTTTGATTTAATCAGAATTTTTTTGCCAAAATTTTGTTGTAGTGCCTCTTCTATGTCTTTTTTGTCTGGCAGCTCCACGTTGACGATTAATTCTGTTGGAATCTCATCGGCAACTTGGAAATAAAAGTTCGCGATAAAATCTGCCAGCATTTGTCCCAAATCATCGCCCAACATATCTGGGAAATAACTTTTTCCTCCCAACATCTTGCCATTACGCACATGCATAATCTGAACGCACGTTACCCCCGCTTGGTATGCGATCGCCAATATATCTGCTTCACCTTTGACTTTATAAATCGCTTGTTGAGTTTGGACATCACGCAATAATGCCATCCGATCACGATAAAAAACGGCTTTTTCAAATTCGAGAGCTTCTGCTGCCGCTTCCATCTTGGCAATTAATTCTTGATTAAGCTCACGTGTGTCCCCTTGTAAAAAACGAATAGAGTTATCGACATCATCTTTATAGTCTTCAGGTGATATCATGCCCACACATGGAGCTGAGCAACGTTTAATTTGATACTGCAAACACGGTCTTTTACGTTGCGCAAAATAACTATTTTCACATTGGCGGACATTGAATAATTTTTGTAAGACCACCAATGTATCACGTGCATTATAGGCACTTGGATAAGGTCCAAAAAATTTACCTGCTTGATGTTTCCCCTTACCACGACCTGCTGCAATACGTGGATAAGGCTTATCACTAGACACAAAAATATAGACGTAAGATTTATCATCTCGCAGCATGATGTTATACGGCGGTCGATGAAGCTTAATTAAGTTTTGTTCAAGAAGTAATGCTTCCGTTTCTGAGCGGACCACCATGGTTTCAATATCATGAATGCGGGCAACTAAAGCCTGTGTTTTGGGGTGCTCAATGGTTTTAACAAAATAGCTAGAAACACGATTTTTTAAATTCTTGGCTTTTCCCACATACAACAACTCTCCATCTTTACCTAACATGCGATAGACACCAGGCAAAGTCGTAAGATTGGCTAAGATTTTTTCAATGTGTTCACGTGCGTTTTCGTTCACAAGCAGCCTTTAATGTAGAGTCAGTCATTCATGCAACAGCATGAGCTTATTGTGATGGTAACGCGCTCTATTTCAAGTGCATTTCGGTAGATGATTTTAAAACCTTGTTGATCCAACAGTTCAGGGCAATGATCGCAGATTTTATAATCAGCTGATTGTTAAAAAGTCTGAGTTGTTAAATTCAAGTTTGATATGCTTTTCAACTGATTCATTCATGGATGCGCCAACATGACTGCGACCGATCGTGCTTTTCACGCCATACAACCTGCACTCTCATCCCATAGTCCTTCAGAAAAAGATCGACTCATTGGAAAGTCTCGCTTTCATTTTGAACCAGCCAAAGTGATGCAGTTATTGCGTGATCGTATCATTGGGCAAAATCCAGCCTTAGATGAAATCGAAAAATTGCTTCACGTGGTCAAAGCTGACTTTTCAAGTCCTGAACGCCCCTTGTCCGTCACCTTGATGCTTGGACCAACAGGTGTTGGTAAAACAGAGACTGTTCGTTTGATTGCTGAATCGATTTATGGTCGTCCTGATGCGTTTTGTCGTATCGATATGAATACACTGGCTCAAGAACATTATGCAGCCGCTTTAACAGGCGCTCCGCCCGGATATGTCGGTTCGAAAGAAGGTCACAGTTTATTCGATGAAACTGCGATTAATGGCTCTCATACCCGTCCTGGCATTATGCTGTTTGATGAACTTGAAAAAGCCTCTCCCGAAGTGATTCGTGGCTTAATGAATGTGTTGGATACAGGTCGCCTAACCCTTACTGCTGGAACAAAAACGATTGATTTTCGTAATTGTATGATTTTTATGACCAGTAATGCTGGAGCACGCGCAGCACAACAATATTTAGATAAATTAAATGTTTTACCGCAAAAACTTCAAAATCTATGTTTAAAACGCCTACCCACGAAAGCCATTATTGAAAAAATACTGCATCGCAGTTTTGATCCCGAATTTCTGAATCGAATTGATCGTGTCCTTCATTATCAACCTGTTCAAGATGATGCACTCCCTAAATTGGTTGATATTGAACTTGAAAAACTCAACATTCGTTTGCAACATCAAAAACGTCAAGTTCATTTATCAGACCTTGCCAAAGCATATTTCTATCAGGGTCATGATATCCGCTTTGGGGCACGTCATTTAGCACGTAAAATAAGAACTGAACTAGAACCCATTATTGCGATCTACTTTCTAAAGCATCCAGATCAACTTCATCTCAAGCTGGATTGCAAAGACGGTCAGCTCACGATCATCAATTAATAAAAAAAGCCCATTATGGGCTTTTTTTAAACAAATCATCTTAAACCAGGAATCGTGACAAAGGATTCTGCTGCCGTTTTATTATAATACGTACACCCTTTTTCAATATTTGCCATTAACAACTGATAACGCTGTCTATTTTCTGCAACATCATCGTTCATTAACAATTTTTCATAGAGTTTATATTCATCATCAGTCGTACGCTTCAAAGTTTGATGATATTCAGCAGGATATAGTTTGCTTTCAAATTCAATGGCTGTTGAATCATCTAAACTAATCTTCATACTGGTGTCAAAAATACTGCTAAAATTCATACCCATCCAACGATCTTTAGCGAGTTGAAATTTAACAATTGGATTTTTGTCATTTAAAAGATCAAGATACAGCAAGTTATCTTCATAAAATTGGTTAAAACTCTCTTCCAATGGTTCACTCGTGTTTGGATAGAGTTGTAAATAATCTACTCGGTTTTGTTCTGCTTTCTTTCTATAACAATAGCTACCTGAAGAAAAATTTTTAAGACCATCTTTGGCGATAAACAATCTCACATTAGGGCTCAAATCATTTCGATCAATGTTGCGATAACCTGGTAAAACTGTATCAAAAACATTTTTACCCGATAGGTTTACACGCTCCATTTCGATATCCGTTTGGATGTCACCAATGATATTCATCGTCCAATGACTAGGACTATTCACACTGAGCGTATTTTGGGCTTGATCATAGGTTTGATAGATACGATTTCGCGTCACAATCACACTATTCAACGGTTTAAAACTATCCGTATAAGTAAATTGTCCATTTTGAAATTCAATATAATTTAAGCCGAATCGATCATTAGAATTATAGTAAATTGAATAGAGTTGATCACCGTTTCGAAATTGTGTACTCGGTGATGATTCATACGAATCTCCCGACCCACCGCCGCCACAGGCACTTAAAAAAAACGGTAAAACACTTAGTACTAATATTGTTTTTTTGAGATTCATTTGAATTTTCTTTTGTATATTTTACAGATAAAAGCATAGCTTTTATTGAACCACTTCTCAATTTTAATTTACATCATTTTAAGTAAAATTAAAAAATGCGCCCTGAGGCGCATTTTGATCTGAATGCTCTTAAAACACATAAGGTCGAATAAAAATCAGGAAGAATATCCCTAACATCAAGAACCATTTTAAAAAGTAATATAACTGACGGTTCTTCGCTTTCAGTGCTTTTGCTTTCACACGCAAGCGATAAATATAACCAAATGCTTTGTTCAGACCACCCGTTTGATCCCCTGCTTCATTCGGTGAACTTGCCGCAGTCATTACATTTTTACCAAACCAATGATTAAACCGTTCCATCCAACGTGTCTTTAAAGGGCGCTCTACATCAGCAAAGAAAATAATACGATTTTGATCCGTCGTGTTTTCTGCATAATGAATGTAGGTTTCATCAAACACAACGCTTTCACCATCTCTCCATGAATACCGCTGACCATCTACATCAATAAAGCAACGATCATCATTTGGCGTCAACAACCCTAAATGATAGCGTAAAGATCCCGCATAAGGATCACGATGACGAACCAAGCGACTATCAGGAGCAAGCTCAGTAAACATCGCCGCTTTAATGGTCGGTAATGTTTTAAGCAATGCTGTCGTTTTAGGGCACAGTTCTGCTGCTGAAGGATGCGCAGAGTCATACCATTTTAAATAAAAACGCTTCCAACCAGTTTTAAAAAATGAATTAAAGCCTAGGTCATCATATTTTTCAGAGGCTTTGATCCCACCCTGCTCATATAAAGCTTTGGCTTCATCACGAATCATTTCCCAATTTTCATCTAACACTTTTAAATCTTTAAAATGCTGTGTTTCGATATAAGGCTGGTTTGGCACCTTAGAGAACATATACATCAAAAAATTAATAGGTGCCAAAATGGTCGAATGATCAAAGAATTGACGATAGAACGAATGTCGTACTTTTCCACGACGTTGAATATACAGTGCCGATATGATGAATATCGCGAGAATAATCCACTTGATCATTGATTGACTCGGTTTATCTTTGGTTAGCGGGTTAAATGAAGAGATGCTGCACCTAAATTGAAAATGAATTGTTCCAATTTAGATGTATAGATAATCACGTAAATTGTATAACGACTACCGCAAACAACGAAACATTGTGTTCTACAAATAGACTTTTGATGGCTTTATATTTCAGTTTATTGACTTTTATGACGAAATTTAAAGTGCAAAATAACTTGAAATTACCTACCTACCCCAGATATAAGTTGAAGTGTTTTTAAATAAAATGCCAATTGAAACAATCGCTTTATTGTAAGAAGAACAAACTCTACATGCGCATCTGCTGTTTTATAACGCATGCTGGTGCAATAAATAGATGACCATTGCGTCACGGCTTGATACAACTTGTTATGTTCTTTTTCGATATAGTTATCGTAAGATTAGCGAAGCTTTAATGTGCGCAGGAAATACGCACTTGCTTCACAACATCAACTTAGAAGTCCTCCAAAAAAAAGGAGATCAGGGCATGATCCACGCTGGCAATGCCATTACCGTCCAAATGCTTTCGGACGGAATTGCAGAATTCCGCTTTGACTTACAAGGTGAGTCGGTTAATAAATTCAACCGCGCAACAATTGACGACTTTAAAGCTGCAATTGCTGCTGTTCAATCAAACGCTGAGATTAAAGGTCTTATCGTTACATCTGGTAAATCTACATTTATCGTTGGTGCAGACATCACTGAGTTTGGTGAAAACTTTGCGCAAGGCGAACAAGTCATTGTAGATTGGGCAATGCCTGTTCATGAAATCTTCAACTCATTCGAAGATTTAAATATTCCTAAAGTTGCTGCAATCAATGGTATGGCATTGGGCGGCGGTTTCGAAATGTGCTTGGTGTGTGACTATCGCGTGATGTCAGAATCAGCACAAGTTGGTCTTCCAGAAATTAAACTTGGGATCATTCCTGGTTTCGGTGGTACCGTTCGTCTAAGCCGTGTAATCGGTATCGATAACGCTGTTGAATGGATGGCAATGGCGAACCCGAAAAAAGCGCCTGCTGCACTTAAAGATGGTGCTGTCGATGCTGTGGTCGCTGCTGATAAATTACAAGATGCTGCGATCTCTATCGTTAAACAAGCAATCGAAGGTCGTTTAGACTGGAAAGCGAAGCGTCAAGAAAAATTAGATCCAATTAAGTTGAATCCATTAGAACAAATGATGGCTTTCAACTCATCTAAAGGTGTGGTACTTGCGAAAGCTAATCCTGCACAATACCCTGCGCCAAAATTATTGCTTGATTCTATGCAAGCGGGTTCAAGCTTAGATCGTGCTGGTGCACTTCGCCAAGAAGCTGAACACTTTGCAAAAGCAGCGGTAACGCCACAAGCAGGCGCGTTGATTGGTCTATTCATCAACGACCAAGTTGTGAAGAAAACTTCGAAAAAATATGAACAAGGCGCTCACCCTGTAAATCAAGCTGCAGTACTTGGTGCAGGTATCATGGGTGGTGGTATTGCTTATCAAGCGGCAAGCAAAGGCACACCAATTATCATGAAAGATATTGGTAACCCACAACTTGCTTTAGGAATGAAAGAAGCAAACGGTCTTCTGACTAAACAAGTTGAACGTAAGAAAATCAAGCCTGCTCAAATGGGTGAAACGCTTGCACGTATCCGTCCGACATTAAGCTATGATGAGTTTAAAGAAGTCGATATCGTGATCGAAGCGGTAACTGAAAACCCGAAAGTGAAAGGCATCGTACTCAAAGAAACTGAATCTAAAGTACGTGAAAACACGATCATTGCATCAAACACTTCTACGATCTCAATCACGCGTTTGGCTGAAAACCTTGAACGTCCTGAGAACTTTGTAGGGATGCACTTCTTTAACCCAGTGCATATGATGCCTTTGGTTGAAGTCATCCGCGGTGAAAAAACTTCACCTGAAGCGATTGCAACGACTGTCGTACTCGCTCAAAAAATGGGTAAAACTCCTATCGTTGTAAACGACTGCCCGGGCTTCCTTGTAAACCGCGTATTGTTCCCTTACTTTGGTGCGTTTGACCTTCTTCTTAAAGACGGCGCTGACTTCCAACAAGTCGACAAAGTGATGGAAAAGTTTGGCTGGCCAATGGGTCCTGCATACTTAATGGACGTTGTCGGTATTGATACTGGCGTTCACGGTGCAGAAGTGATGGCTGAAGGTTTCCCTGACCGTATGAAGCCTGATTTCAAAGGTTCAATCCAAACAATGTATGAAGCACAACGTCTTGGTCAAAAGAACGATGTTGGTTTCTACAAATATGAATTGGACAAGAAAGGCAAGAAAGCAAAAACTGTTGATCCAACAGCGTATGACGTAATTGCTTCTGTCGTGACTGGTGAAAAACGTGAATTTGATCCTCAAGAGATCATTGACCGTATGATGATTGCTTTCTGTAACGAAACTGTTCGTTGCTTAGAAGATAACATCGTTGCAACACCAAACGAAGCAGATATGGCAATGATCATGGGTGTAGGCTTCCCTCCATTCCGTGGTGGTCCATGCCGTTACATCGATCAAACTGGTGTAGCTGAGTATGTTGCGCTTTGCGACAAGTATGCGCATTTAGGTAAGGCTTATGAAGCGCCACAAATGTTGCGTGACATGGCTGCTAACAACAAAAAATTCTACGGTTAAGGAGCAACGTGAATGGCTACTTTAAATCCACGTGACGTTGTCATCGTTGATGGCGTACGTTCAGCAATGGGTAAAACCAAAAATGGTATGTTCCGCAATGTACGTGCCGATAACTTATCTGCTGAATTAGTTCGTGCATTGGTTGCTCGTAACCAGTTTGATGTGAACGAAGTTGAAGATGTGATCTGGGGTTGTGTGAACCAAACTCTAGAGCAAGGCATGAACATCGGTCGTAACATCGTGTTATTGGCAGACTTACCAAAAACTGTTGCAGGTCAAACTGTTAACCGTCTTTGCGGTTCTTCAATGCAAGCAATTCATACCGCAGCTGCTCAAATTGCGACAAACCAAGGTGATATCTTCATCATCGGTGGTGTTGAGCACATGGGCCACGTTGGCATGATGCATGGTATCGACTTGAACCCACAAGCATCTAAACATTATGCAAAAGCATCTAACATGATGGGCTTAACGGCAGAAATGTTAGGTCGTATGAATGGCATTAGCCGTGAAGAGCAAGACGCTTTTGGTGTTGAATCTCACCGTCGTGCTTGGGCTGCTACTCAAGAAGGTCGTTTCAAAAACGAAATCATTGGTGTTGAAGGTCATGATGCAAATGGCTTCAAAATCCTTTGTGATGTAGACGAAGTGATTCGTCCAGATGCGAACCTTGAAGCATTTAAAGCGTTACGTCCTGTGTTTGACCCTAAAGGCGGTACAGTGACTGCTGCTACATCATCAGCATTGTCTGACGGTGCATCTGCAATGTTATTGATGTCTGCTGAGCGTGCGCAAGCACTCGGTCTTAAGCCACGTGCTGTAATTCGCTCTATGGCAGTTGCAGGTTGTGATGCTGCGATCATGGGTTATGGCCCAGTTCCAGCAACTCAAAAAGCGCTTAAACGTGCTGGCTTGAGTATTGGTGACATTCAAACTGTTGAGTTAAACGAAGCATTTGCTGCTCAAGGTCTTTCAGTATTGAAAGGTCTAGGTTTACATGACAAACAAGACATCGTGAACTTAAACGGTGGTGCGATTGCGCTTGGTCATCCATTGGGCTGTTCTGGTGCTCGTATCACAACGACGTTGTTAAACGTGATGGAACAACAAGATACACAAATCGGTCTTGCGACGATGTGTATCGGTCTTGGTCAAGGTATCGCAACTGTGATCGAACGTGTTTAAGTTTTAAATACGTGACCAAAAGAAACCCCGCTTAATGCGGGGTTTTTTCTCTTAAAAAAATCTTGTTAAAAAATTTATAAATATGAAGAAAAAAAAGACATATTTCTATGCAGTATTTTATATCATTCTCAGTCTTATAATTTTCTATTTTGGATGGAAGTTAGAAAATCAATATGAATTGCCTTTCTTTAATCCTCTATTAGTTTCTAGTATTGCTTATGGATTGGCTATTACTTTTTTAACTCCCATTTTTCTTGTTATTATCAATCAGTTTTATGTCCGAGAAATTGAGGAGAATCGCAAAAAATTCCGTTATAAAAAAATTAATAAATTCATGAATTATTTTATATTTATACTTCTTACAGGGTTTGTGTTATTTTTTGTTTGGAGGTTATTTTTCCCGCAATTTATCACGCTTTCAAACTTCGCTCTGATCAAAATAAATGAAGTCATTGGCAAGCCAGTTATAAAAGAATTTCTATTTAACGGTACGGTACAAGCTAATCCAACTCATCAACAAAAAATTAATATTGGCTCACACAAACATTCTATTTATGTTATTGATACTGTTACTCACAAGATAAATTTTACGCTATCTGATAATAAGAGAGAATACTCATTAAAGCAGTATTGCTTAACTCAAAATTTGAACCTTAATATTCAGAAATATAAAATTCAAATTGAAGGTTATAATTCTTTTTTGGGCTTTAGTGCTCAACAAAATCAACACTTGAGCAACCATGTATCTGCTCAACAAAATATCAATTTAGATCTTAACACTTTAAATTCATGTGAATTAATCTACTATAATTTACCTAGGCTTTAAGATAATTTGCAAATTATCAAACGTGTTTAAGTTTAGATACGTGACTAGAAGCAATCCCGCTGTTTGCGGAATTTTTATACTTTAGAAATCAAATTTTATTTTAGATTACTCCGCCATCCATCACCCAACAACTGATTTAAACGTTGCTCATCAAAGGTCATTGGAATCGCGCCTCCACCCTGTTGGATATGATTCAATGCTTTGTCCCGATCAATCCCTAAAGGCTCCAACATTCTAAAAATGCCTGAACTCGGATCATTCGGCTGTAAACCTGCTGCAACAGACAAAACATACTGCTGCTGTAAAGGTGATAGATGACTCATATCAGGCACTGGGGTTTTTGGTTGAATATTCAGTGCAGGTGAACTTTGCTCTAAAGCAGCATTTTGAATATCCTGTTCTTTTTTGATCACTTGATGTTGCAAAGATTGACGCACCTTTTGATCTTCTTGAAAAGGTGTAACAGTCGTCACAACTTCATCACGTAAGTCATCGTCCGCCAACAATTGAATTGAAGGCAAGCTCGCAATATTTTCGGCATGAGTCAAACTCATCAGCAAAGCTGAGATCACACCGAACATCAAACATAATTTAGAATTAGTCATAAGCAAGACTCTGACATGCATCGTTCAAATCGAGCACCAAGAAAGAAGAATAACTAAACAAATAGAACCATTCTTTAATTAAACTACACCAATTTATTTACGTATTCATCAGTACTCAGATAAATGGTTTCAAGTGTTTTTTAAAAGTTTTGCTAAGCAACTGAATTTCAAGACTCGGTCTGATTTTACAAATATGGACTTCAAAGCTTAACTTCAATTCATTATAAAAATAGAAAACTCATACATATCCATCAGCCATGAAAACTAAAATAAAAAACAGCCTACTTGTTATATTTTTATGTCTCACATCACTCTGGGCAATTTTATTCATTTGGACACATCAGCCTGTTAATGCCATTTTGACTTATGCACTGATCTTGTTTTGGGTTGGACTTGCCATCATTACAAGGATATTCCCTTTCAAGCAACACAGCTATAAGCCCTATTTCACATGGGCGTATTTGATTATTTTTTTGATTGCCATGATTAGCTTTTTTTCCTTAGAACCACGCAATGATCGCGTTTGGCAGGATGAAACCGACAAAATTATTCAATTCCAATTCAAAGATGGCAAAGTGGAATTACAGAATGTCAGAAATTTTATTTGGCACAGTGATAAAGACTACGTGATGCGGTGGGAAACACGACAATACGATTTAGAAAAGTTAGACCGTATAGATTTAGTGGTATCACATTTTATGCAAGGTCCTATTGCGCATGTTTTTATTACATTTGGTTTTGATGATGGCGAACATCTCGCTTTTTCTTTAGAAGTTCGTCAGGAAAAAGATGAAGGATTTTCCACCATTGGCGGGTTTTTTCGGCAGTATGAATTGGCACTGGTCGTAGGTGATGAAAATGATTTGATTTATACCCGCTCAAATATTCGCGAAGAAGATGTTTATATTTATCCAATTCAAATGAATCAAACCGAAATTCAGATGTTGTTTTTAGAATTCCTGAACAAAGCCAATCGGCTAAATCATACCCCAGTTTGGTATAACACCTATATTAGTAATTGTACGACCATCTTGTTTGATTTATTAGAACATGCAGTAGGACAAATTCCACGAGATTATCGCGTGACATTGCCAGGTTTAATTCCAAACTATTTATATGACAAAAAAGTCCTCGATAATGGTATTACTTTAAATCAATGGAAAGAAAAAGCACATATTAATCCTAAAATTGAGCATGTTCATGATGTACATTTACTTTCAAGTAAAGCCTTTTCTGCCTTACTCCGTGAGTAAAACAGGCGTCCATTGTTTGTAACCACGCTGAAAGAAACAACCAAGAAAGAATGTTTATTGCGTTTCTTCCTGAACAACGGGTTCAGAACTTGGACTTTGATTCACTGTTTGTGCTTCAATCACTTCGGCATTTTGATTTTTTAACTGATCAATTTCGCGTTGTAATTGATTTAATTCACGATATAACTCGTTAAAACGATTCACACTAAGATCACTTTTAAATAGGATCATTTCGTTACGGCGTTGCCAGTCATGATTCTTCAAAAACTCAAACATTTCTTCAGCTTTTTTTGTGATCTTAAGTTCTAAAGCAAACAAAGCTTGATCATTATTATGCTGTCGGCTGAATTTTAACTTTTCTTTCATTGGCTCACGCAAGTCTGATTTCATCTCCAAAGCATCAAGCGCTTGTAAAGCTGTCGCATAAATTTGTTGGTCACGCATTTGATATTCAGATTGAATTTTCTTCACTTGGACAAACATCTTTTCGGTGTTTTGATATTTATTCTTTTTATCTAATTCTAGGCGACGAACGTTCAGAAACTCATCCCACTTGGCTTGATCTAACTCACGTAAATACATATTTCGTGATTCAATATTGTCTACCCAATACTTCAAAATAAATTCAGAAAGTACTTTATAGTCACCATCCAAACGCTCATCTTCAACTTTAAAATTCAGAGGGGTTTTCCAATCCTTCGCTTGAACATAAAGCTGCTCAATTTTTTCCGTCATCACCAAATCAAATTGTTGACGTTGCACTTCATCATTTTTTTCATTTTGCGCGTAGGCACAATAACCAAATAATAAGGTCACCATGACGATAACCACCGCTAAAATTCCGCGCATCTCAAACTCCTATCCTTTTTTTGTTTGAGTAATGAATCACTTGCGAACAATGACAAGCACATGATGTGTATTGTATAGCATATTTTTTAAGCAGAAATAGGAATGAATTTAGTGGATATTGCTGTGATTTTGTCGATTTATTCGTGATTCTGTGATCAAGTTTCAATAATTTATTACGCAAAATTCATATTTTCGACAGAAACATAGCGGGTTGAAACTCTGCGTTTCAGATTTAGACCTTTAATTTTGTTGTCATTGCCCACACTATAGATTCATAAATGATGATTAGAGATTTTTTATGCGTGTAGATGTGTGGTCAGATGTAGTATGCCCTTTCTGCTATATCGGAAAAAAACGTTTAGAAGCAGCTGCTGCTGCAACTGGTGTAGAACTTGAAGTCCATTGGCACAGTTTTCAGCTAGATCCTGATGCACCGCCACGTCAAGAAGTCTCAAATAGCGAACGTTTAGCATTAAAATATGGGCGTACTGTCGCTGAAGTTGAAGAAATGCAACGCAATATTGCGGAAATGGCAAAAGCAGAAGGCATCGAGTTCAATTGGGAAAATGCCAACTCAGGAAATACATTCAACGCCCATCGAATTATTCATCATGCACAAAGCTTAGGATTGGGTTCGGAAGCAAAAGAAGCCTTTTTTTATAGCTATATGACCCAAGGTTTAGCCATTGGCGAGCGTGAAACCCTCGAAGATGTTGCTTCGCGCATTGGTTTAAATCCAGTTGAAGTGGATGATATTTTGGATTCTGATCAATATGCCGATTTTGTCCAATTTGATGAAGAACTTGCACGTGATCAATTAAAAGTGACTGGCGTACCATTTTTTGTATTCGATCAGCGTGTGGCTTTGGCTGGTGCTCAACCGACTCAAGTCTTCCAAGATGTGATCAACAAAGTATTAACGACTGCCAATGAACAAACAGATCAACCCACTGTTGAAGATGCAGAAACTTGTACTGATGAACATTGTGACGTGCCACCAAGTAAATCATAAAACATCTTCGAGAACCTAAATACTGGCTTAAGGTTGCATGACTTAAGCCATATTTAGACTGTTATAAAAATAGAATTCAGCGTTGCATAAACAAGCCTATTCAAGTGAATCGGAACTGAATATACTTCATGTATAGATTCACTGCATGACTCTATACATGGTAAATTTTTATAGACCTCTTTCCCCAAGGAGGTCTTTTTTTTATCTATAAAACAATCATTTAATAAAATTATTTCAGTTTCAAGTCTTCTCATTATCTGTTCCAATTTTAAATCACTTTAAATTCATTGTTGTTTATTGTGAATTTTGTTGAACAATTCATTAGAATAGATCAAACATTGATTTTTAATAATATCACGATGCTTAAGCCCATTTTTAATTTTATAAATAAATTCAGCGGCTTAACAATGAAAATGACTTAGAGCGAATATGAAAAGAATCATGCAGCAGTTCAAACCGTCAACCTTAAGTCTTGTCTTAAGTTGTAGCTTTTTAAGTACTTTCGTGTATAGCCAAGATCAGATAGATCACTTGACTGATCCTTATCAAACAGATGAAATTAGTGTCAGTAGCGAATTCCCTACTTTAGACTATCCTTTAGAATTTCAACAAAAAGACTGGCCAACATCGGATGAAAATAGCTTAGGTTGGATTAACTACGTTCCTCGCATGGTAGATTCAACACCCACACTGTTCCCTGAACAATCTAATAAAAAAATATACGCCCCTACTCAAGCGACTGAAGATTTATCATGGATTGACCGACGTCAAAAATCTATTCGTCACTGGGCAGACCGAACTGCACAGCGAATCGATGGTTGGTTTGGTGAAGGTTATAAAGATGAAACCGCCAAAGCAACGCTACGTGTAATCTTTGATAATAAATGGAATAAGTATGATGATTACGAATTCAAGCCACGTATACGCGGTAAAATCGACTTACCAACCTTAGAGCGTAAATTAAGTTTAGTCTTTGGTGATGATTCACTGGATAATGAAATTGACAACAATATTGCCATTACCAATGAAAATCCCGCTGGTGATCCCGACAAAAATGTCGACACTAAGCGAATCCGTGAAGATAACAGTTCGATCGCCTTACGTTGGTCACAACTGTCTGATAAATTACCTTTCGATTTAGATGCTGATTTAGGTATTCGATCTGGAGATGACATTTATGCCCGCTTAAAGGCAAAAAAAGATTGGACTCTCGGGAATGATTTTTCCTTTCATGCTGAACAAATCTATCGTTATGGTATAGATAGTGAAAATTATCTAAGAACCAATTTGGAACTCACCCACGCACGTCCAAATGAAGCGTTTATTTCAAATCAGCTTTATCTAACTTATGCGGATGAGCAGGATGATGATTGGACGTGGGATAATCGTACCTATCGCCAACATCAGTTTTTCCATGATAACCGCTTTAACTACGGTATGTATGTGGGTGGGTATTACAATAACGATGATTTACGTATGAACAGTTGGGGACCTTTTGTTTCGTGGCGCCAACCCTTATTCCGCGAATGGTTCTTTGTTCAAGGTGATCTTAACTATTTTAATGACAAGCGTGAAGATCGATCACACTATCCTCGTGCATTAGTTCGTCTTGAAGCTAGATTTTAGCGCTCGATAATAGTCATAAAAAAAGCCCATCACTGATGGGCTTTTTTTGGATCTTAGATTCTCAAATGACAGGCTTTTGAATCACGATACGATCATTACGTGTAATACGTGTTTTTTTAGGCGCCACTTCAGCTTCAGTTTTAGGTAAAACATAACCGACACGATCTGTGCGTGCGATACGTTTACTATCCACAAAAGGATTAATATCAAACTGTGGAATTTGATGCTTCACCACGGTTACACGATCATTTCGAACAATTTTCTTCACCTCATGTTCTGCATAAGAGACATTGGTTAAGCTCAGACAAAACATGCTAAATGCGAGCATCATTGAAGTTTTCATAGAATATTCCCAATATTTAATGATCGCTATTATAGATTAATTATTATTGTTTAATATGTTTTACAAATCAAAAATTGGACGTATTTTTTATCATTAACATCGAAAAAATTTATCTAGTTTAACCCAAAGCTTAAATAGTTCCTTTTACATCCTACGACGGCGCTGCATAAAAAAAGCCTATCCGAAGATAGGCTTTGGATCACAATTTAAAATATGCGCTTATTTCAATAATAAGCTGTTAATGCGTTTTAAATATGCAGCTGGATCTTCTGGTAAACCACCTTCCGCAATCATCGCTTGATCAAAAATCACATTTGCAAGATCATCAAATTGTGCTGAACCATCCAACTTTTTCACCAATGGATGCTCAGGGTTAATCTCTAAAATTGGCTTGCTTTCTGGGACTGCTTGACCTGCCTGTTTTAGCATGCGAATCAACTGTGGAGACAACTCGCCTTCACCCGTCACCAGACACGCTGGAGAATCAACCAAACGAGTGGTTACGCGCACTTCTTTGGTTTTGTCTTTTAAAGACTCAGACAGCTTTTCAACCACAGGTTTAAACTGCTCAGCCGCCGCTTCTAATGCTTTTTTCTCTTCAGCATCCTGTAAATCACCTAAGTCTACAGCACCTTTTGCGACATTCTGCATTGGTGTCCCGTCAAACTCATGAACAAATTCCATTGCCCATTCATCTACACGTTCAGTCATTAGCAGAACATCGATGCCTTTTTTCTTGAATAACTCAAGTTGTGGCGAGTTTTTAGCAGCGGCTAAGCTTTCCGCCGTTACATAATAAATCGCCTTTTGACCTTCTTTCATTGCTGCTTTGTAGTCAGCCAATGAAGTAGTGACCTCATCATTGTTTGAAGTTGCAAAGCGTAGAAGCTTCAAAATTCGGTCACGATTGGTGAAATCTTCACCCAAACCTTCTTTTAAGACAGACCCAAACTCAGCATAAAACTTCTTAAATTTCTCTTGATCTGCTTCATCTTCAGATTTAGCTAAAGTATCTAAAGTTGTTAAGATTCGACGTGTGTTGCCTTCACGGATGGTTTTAACATCTCGACTTTCTTGAAGTAATTCACGACTCACATTCAACGGTAAGTCTGCGCTATCCACAACACCTTGTACGAAACGTAAATAGTTCGGGATGAGATTATCTGCATCATCCATGATGAAGACACGTTTCACATAGAGCTTGATACCTGCTTTCGCTTCACGTGAGAAAATGTTGTGTGGTGCTTTACTTGGGATATACAGTAATTGCGTATATTCAGTGCTCCCTTCTACGCGGTTATGCGCCCAAGTAATCGGTGCTTCAAAGTCGTGACTTAAGTTTTTATAAAACTCAATATACTGTTCTTCAGTAATGTCATTCTTACTACGTGTCCACAATGCGCTGGCAGAATTGATCGCCTCCCATTCACCCGTTTTGACATACTGGCCTGGTTTCGCTTCTTCGCCCTCAGCTGCTTCTTCTTGTTGCCATACCTCTTTTTCCATTTGAATTGGTAAACTGATATGGTCTGAATATTTATTGATAATTTGCTTTACTTTATAACTTTGCAAATAATCTAATGCGTCTTCGCGCAAGTGTAGAATAATATCTGTACCGCGACCTTCTTTTGTAATTTGCTCAACTTCAAATTCGCCTGTACCACCACTGATCCAACGTACACCTTCTGAAGCTTCAGCCCCTGCACGACGTGATTCAACTGTGATTTTATCAGCGACAATAAAGCCAGAATAAAAACCGACACCAAACTGACCAATTAACTGTGCATCTGACTTTTGATCACCGGTTAATTTAGACATAAAGTCTTTAGTACCAGATTTAGCAATCGTACCCAAATTATCAATAGCTTCTTGTTGGCTTAAACCAATACCGTTGTCTGAAATGGTGATGGTTTTATTATCTTTATCCAATTGTACGCGTACACGTAAATCTGGATCATTTTCATAGTATTCAGGATGATTAATCCCTTCAAAACGTAATTTATCACATGCGTCTGAAGCGTTTGAAATTAGCTCACGAAGGAAAATTTCTGGATTTGAATAAAGTGAATGCGTCACTAAATGTAAAAGCTGAGCAACTTCCGCTTGGAAACTATGTTTTTGTGTATTCTGCTCGCTCATAAACTACTCCTTAAACACATCAAAACAATTTTTTTGAATGCTTAATGAATGGTGTAGCTTCTAATTTTTTCAATGGTCAAAATTAATTTTTTTTAAAAAGGACCTTGTTTGTAAATTCGATCAAGATGTATTTCTAGTTTTTGCTGACGCATTTGATAGACATGATTTAAGCATTGCAAATTTGCTTGGCATTGATCACGTAATTCCAGCCATTTGACTTGTTCATTCTGAATGATTGATCGCATTCCCATCGGTACTAAACGACGAAGAATTTGATAAGTGGCAGCCATTTTAACATCTGCATCATTCAGGATACGATGTTCACAAACAGCTTTCTCAGTTTCGGACTGCGCTTTTTTGCAATCAAAACTCGCTGCAAATACTGGAACACTTCCACATGCAGCCAGCACAATGATGAGTTTTATGAATTGGTTCTTCATGCATACTACTCGGTTATGAGCTTTCTAGATTATTGAAAAAAATTGTTTTTTTATATGGTATTTTCTACCTGTTATAGTACGACATATAAAAAAAGCCCTATTGATTAATAGGGCTAGGCGCAACTTTATTTTTAGAATTTGTAGCTGTAACCAATGCTATAGATGACTGGATCTATATCTAGCTTGAACTTTGTTGTTCCATCTACAGTCACTTCAGGGTTCAAATCTGCATAACGTACGTCAGCGAATACACCCCAGTTTTTTGCATCAGCTGGTTGGAAATTGAAACCTAACTGCGCTGCATAACCAAAATCTTCTTTTACACTTTGAACGCCTTGCTCATCCCAAGCAATAAATGCTGTTGCACCAAGACCAACATAAGGTGTAAATCCCGAGATATTTTTAAAATGATATTTCGCAGTCAGTGTTGGTGGTAAATGTTTAATCGTCACTGCATCAGCGCCATTAATCAAAACATCATGGCGAACTGGAGTCGCTAATAATAATTCAGCAGAAATTTGATCATTAAAGAAATATTCCACCGAAGGGGTAAAAGCAAATTCATCATCGGCTTCCACTTTAGCTCCTCCTAGAGCAGCCACAGTGGTTTCTTGCGTTGGAGAAATTGCAGATGCACCTACCTTAAGTTGCCATTCTCCTGCCAGTGCATTTGCTGACATCCCAACTAAAACAATCAGTGCAATTTTATTTAACATTATTATAACCTCTGAAAGAAATATCTAAATAAACCACTATTTAAATATAATAAACATGCCAAAAATTAATATGCAACTCTCAAAAATTAAATAAAATACATTTTATTTATAAATAACTGATTATAATAATAATTTATTTTAAATCATACCAATTTAGTCAATTATAAAACCATCAATTATTTTAAATAACCTATTAATCATATTATTTTACTCGGAATTTTTTATTTAAACCTACTATTTTAATCTGATTTAAAATAAAAAAGGCGATTATATTAATCGCCTTTTATTCAATCATTTTTTAAATGTAGTTATAGGACCATTGCCGCGATCCAACCAAAAATCATCAATGGAATATTGAAATGAATAAATGTCGGAATCACACTGTCTTTCATATGATCATGTTGACCATCCATATTCAAGCCTGATGTTGGTCCTAAAGTCGAGTCTGAAGCTGGAGAGCCTGCATCACCTAGAGCTGCAGCAGTACCTATGAGCGCAATTGTTGCTGCTGGACTAAAACCAAACTGAATACATAATGGGACATAAATGATTGCAAGAATTGGCACTGTGGAGAATGATGATCCTATACCTAGTGTAATTAACAATCCGATGAGTAACATCCAGAATGCTGCCCAACCTTGACTATCACCAATCCATGCGACTGAAGCCTCAACTAGCGTTGGAACCTGACCAGTAGCGCCGATCACGGCTGCAAAACCTTGTGCTGCGATCATAATAAAACCCACGAGTGCCATCATACGCATACCAGTAATGATGACATCGTCAGCTTCTTTCCACTTGAAAATACCTGCACAGCTTAGGATCGCCACGCCGACTAAACCAGCTAAAATCATCGAATCAGAATATAATTGCACTGCAAGCGTTGCTAAAACAGCACCCCCCGCCATATAAATCGTAAATTTAGAAACCTCCGGTCTAGCAGAACCTTCTTGAACACCCATTTCACCCGAAATGCTTTGTGGTTGTTCTTCGACATGAATGTCACGATATTCTCGTGGTTTACGATAGCTATAAAACACTGCGATTAATAAACCTACGAACATCCCAAACACAGGAATCGCCATCGCAGAAGGGATTTGATCATAATCAATTTGGAAGCCAAGTGGTTCACCAAAAGTATTGATGTTTTGACCTAAAATATCATTTAGGAAAATTGCACCAAAACCGACTGGGATCAACATATAAGTTGCACATAAACCAAATGTGAGTAGACATGCAACCAATCGTCGATCAAGCTTTAAATGGTTGAATACCATCAATAATGGTGGAATCAATACAGGAATAAAAGCAATATGCACGGGAATTACGTTTTGAGAACAAACAGCCGCTATTGCAACCGTTGCAAAGATGGCATATTTGACACGATTTTGTATTTTAAGATTAGCCTCACCTTTAAGTGAATTAATCATTTTATATGCTAGAAGATCTGGCAAACCTGAACGAGCCAAAGTTAAGGCAAATGCACCAAGTACACCATAAGCTAAAGCAATCTGGGCACCCTTGCCCAAACCACCATTAAACGCTTCCATAGTGCCTTGTAAACCAAGACCAGCCAATAGGCCTCCTGTTACAGCACCAATGATCAGTGCAAATACCACAGGCACACGAGCCAAAGAGAGGCCAAACATGACCCCAATGGCAGCAAGAATTGCAAACATAAGAAATAGGAATCAGACAAAAAAACTATTTTATCAGAATTTGTTTGTAATAAATCTGCTCATCAGGGGTTGATACCTTCACTCGTCAGATTCTATTCGCCTTGCGCATTTTTTTTTGCAAATTGTTTAATATACGATGCGATCTCTTGGGCACGACTTAAAACAGCCCAATGATTCGCATCTAGCTCAACACGTTCAAAACCTGTCGCCCATTTTGGAATTTCGTCAATCAACTCTGGACTTACATATTTATCGCGTTTTAAGACTACCGCTTGAACGGGGCAAATCGCATGACGTTGACGAGGCATCATTAGACGTGGAATAAAGTTTGCCCGATACAGTGCCACACCATACTCACCATCCTTAGAGATATTTTGGTTTACAGGTAAGCCTTTTGTATCTTCAAGAATTTCAAATATTTTGCCCCAGCGATCTGGATTGAGAAAATTCCACATCGTCGGTGCAACTACGGGTAGCTGAAATAGTACGATGTACCAAGACTTAATCAATTGCTTAAAGAACTTTGGTTTTTGATGTTTGAATTGTTCACGCATCCAATAAGCAGCATGGTCCAAGCATGGTCCAGATATAGTGGTATATGAAAGAATACGACCTTTAAATTTAGATTCTGTTACGGATTCCCATGTTTGAATTGAGCCCCAATCGTGTGCTGCCACATGAAAGTTTCGATTTGGCAACAGATGATTTACCACACTCTCCAAATCCAAAGACAGTTGATCTAATGCATAAGCGCGAATCTTTTTCGGTACGCTCGATTGACCAGCGCCACGCACATCATAAGTTACAACAAAATAATCTTCGATTAAATTCGAAATGATTGGTTCCCATACTTCTTGATTGTCTGGATAACCATGCACAAGCACCAATGCCGGCTTATTCCGATCTCCCCATGTTTTAGCATAGAGTTTTTGTTGATCTGTCGTGTTAATCCAATGCGATTCAAATTGCATAATATGCTCAACCTTTTTTGTTATTGATTGACCGTTTTCTTGGTCTACGATGATTTTCGATCAATGCCAGAATATTTTTTGTACTTTAGTATGCTAACTAATGAAATAAAAATAATTGACCTAAATGAGTATTTTGAAAAAGCTAACGACAATTCCGTTAATCTCCAAGTATATGTTTAATAGCTTTGCACCCTTTCAAGGCGCAGGCATTACTATCGATAAAATCGACTTAAAAAATCATCATATTCGTGTAAAAATGCCACTTACACGAAAAAATAAAAATATTGTGGGTGTCCACTTTGGCGGTAGCCTTTATTCTATGGTTGACCCATTCTATATGACATTACTCATGTATCACTTAGGTGATAAATATATTGTTTGGGATAAGGCTGCAAGCATCGATTTTTTAACTCCTGGTCGTAGCACTGTTTATGCAGATATCCGCATTGATTCCAGTGAAATACAACTCATCAAAGAGCTCGCTAGCAATCATGCTCCTGTTTACCGTAACTATACTGTGAATATTATGGATGAATCAGGCTTACGGATCGCAGAAGTTCACAAAACTGTGTATATCCGTCGCAAGAAGGCAAAAGCCACACGTTTCCGTTAATAAAAAAAAGCGCTCTATGAGCGCTTTTTTTTATCACTTTAGCAAATTAACGATTATTTTGTTCTATCGCTTTTGCTCTATCGCTGCTCCTGCACCGCCGCCAATTGCACCACCAATTGCAGCGCCAGAGTTACCACCAAAAATACTTTTACCGACTGCAGACCCGATTGCACCGCCTACACCACTATAAGTGGCATTACGATCTGAGCCCCCTTGAGCTTTACTACCTACAGCGGCACCTGCACCACCACCAAGCGTTGCACCAACACCACCACCAACATTATTACCAACACCACCACCAAGTGCGCCGCCTGCAGCAGCTGCACCAATACGCTGTTGATTCGGCGTCATGCTTTCACAACCTGCAAGTAGCATTGTAGATACGGTTGCCATCGCCATGACAGCTGTTAACTTTTTCATCTTGATGTCCCTCTTTGTCTATTTATATAAGCATATCGCGATCTAGAGAATAAAATTTTCAATTTCTGTTACAAGACAACGCGAAAATGATGCTATTTGTAAAGAGTTTTTTTCAAAATAGATATTTAGCCTCAAATTCACATTATCAAACTCAATAAAAAAAGGCACCCGTAGGTGCCTTCTTAATTCAGTTTAGATTAAAACTGATCTTCATTTAACGCTTGTGAGAACGCTTGGTCAACTTCAGAGAAGTCATTAACCAATTCGTGTTCAGCAGCTTCTGCTTCTTGACGACGACGCTCTAAGTGGTAAGCCAAACCTGTACCCGCTGGGATCAAGCGACCAACAACCACGTTTTCTTTTAGACCGCGTAAATCATCTTCTTTACCTGTTACAGCAGCTTCAGTTAACACACGTGTTGTTTCCTGGAACGATGCAGCAGAAATGAACGAGTCAGTAGAAAGTGAAGCTTTCGTGATACCCATCAATTGACGTTCAAACTTCGCAGGGAACTTGTTCTGAGCAAGTACTGCTTGGTTTTCTTGGACAACACGGATGTAATCCACTTGCTCGCCTTTGATGAAGCTTGTATCACCACCATCGATGATCTCAACTTTACGCAACATTTGACGTACGATGACTTCAATGTGCTTATCGTTGATTTTTACACCTTGGAGACGATATACGTCTTGAACTTCGTTCACGATGTAGTTAGTTAATGCCACTTCACCTTTCAAACGTAAGATGTCATGTGGATTTTGCGGACCATCAGAAATCGTTTCACCACGGTTAACATGCTCACCTTCAAACACGTTAATCGTACGCCACTTAGGAATTAACTCTTCGTAAATCTCTGAGCCATCATCCGGTGTGATCACCAAACGATTCTTACCTTTAGTTTCTTTACCAAAGCTTACAACACCTGAAACTTCTGCAAGGATCGCATGTTCTTTCGGCTTACGTGCTTCAAACAAGTCAGCTACACGTGGAAGACCACCGGTAATATCACGAGTACGTGAAGTTTCTTGAGGTACACGACCAATTACATCACCCACACCAATTGTTTCGCCATCACGGACAGTCACAATTGTATTTTGTGGTAAGAAATAGAACTGTTCACCACCATCAACTGTATCTAACACAATCGCTGGACGTAAGTCTTTACCAGAAGCTGGACGAGACGTTACAGGTAAAATTTCAACTGTCGTCATACCTGTTGCATCATCAGTTTTCGATGTTGCAGTCACGCCATCAGCAATTTGGCTGAAACGTGCTTTACCAGCAACTTCTGTTACCAATGGATGCGTATGCGGATCCCAAGTCGCTACAATACCGCCAGCTTCTACCGCACCACCATCTTTAATCAAGATTGAGGCACCGTAAGGAAGTTTATAACGCTCACGCTCACGACCGATGTCATCAGTGATACCAATCTCACCAGAACGAGAGACAGACACCAAGTGACCTTTAGCGTGTTGAACTGTCTTCACATTATGGAAACGGACAAAGCCTGCATTACGTACTTGAACACTGTTCGCAGCAGAAGTTCGGCTCGCAGCACCACCCACGTGGAATGTACGCATCGTTAACTGTGTACCTGGCTCACCAATGGATTGAGCAGCCATTACACCCACTGATTCACCTGGATTCACCAAGTGACCACGTGCAAGGTCACGACCATAACATTTCGCACATACACCAAAAGTAGATGCACAGTTTACAACTGAACGCACTTTAACTTCATCGACACCTTGCTCTTCTAGGTAGTTTGCAAGTTTCTCATCGATGAGTGTATTACGTGGTAGTACCACTTCATCAGAACCTGGTCGCTTCGCATCTTCAGCTAATACACGACCGAGTACACGAGTACCTAAGTTCTCGATGACATCACCACCTTGAATGAATGGCGTCATTACAAGACCGTCAAAAGTACCGCAATCTGGCTCAGTAATCACTAAGTCTTGCGCTACGTCTACAAGACGACGTGTCAAGTAACCTGAGTTCGCTGTCTTCAATGCTGTATCGGCCAAACCTTTACGCGCACCGTGTGTTGAAATGAAGTACTGAAGTACTGTCAAACCTTCACGGAAGTTCGCTTTAATTGGTGTCTCAATAATCGAGCCATCCGGTTTTGCCATCAAACCACGCATACCTGCAAGCTGACGAATCTGTGCTGCACTACCACGGGCACCAGAGTCAGACATCATGTAGATGGAATTGAATGATTTTTGTTTCTCATCTTCGCCCTGTTTGTTCTTAACAGTCGTGTAAGACAAGTTATCCATCATCGCTTTCGCTACTTGGTCGTTTGTACGTGCCCAAATATCGACAACTTTGTTATAACGTTCACCGGCAGTTACGAAACCTTGTTCGAACTGTTGCTCAATTTCACGAACTTCAACTTCAGCTTTCTCGATGATTGAATACTTCGCAGGTGGAATCACCATGTCTTCCATACCAACAGACACGCCTGAACGTGTTGCTTGACGGAAACCGAGGTACATCAATTGGTCAGCAAAAATAACAGTATCTTTCAAACCAAGCTTACGGTAGCAAGAGTTGATCAATTTAGAGATGTTCTTTTTGGTCATCTCAACGTTGATTTGCTCGAAGCTTAAACCTTCTGGCACAACTTCCCAAAGTAAACAACGGCCTGGCGTTGTATCAACGATAATAGTTTGTTGCTCACGCTCACCATTTTCATTGATCACAGTTTGATGTACACGAGCTTTAACGCGAGCATGTAAATCAACTTGACCTGTTGCAAGCGCACGGTTTACTTCATGAGTATCCGCGAACACCATGCCTTCACCTTTGGCATTGATTGCATCACGCGTGATGTAATACAAGCCTAAGACAACATCTTGCGATGGAACGATGATTGGTTCACCGTTTGCTGGAGACAAGATGTTGTTCGTTGACATCATTAACGCACGAGCTTCTAATTGAGCTTCAAGTGTTAATGGAACGTGTACCGCCATTTGGTCACCATCGAAGTCGGCGTTGAACGCAGCACATACGAGTGGGTGTAGACGGATCGCTTTACCTTCAATCAGTACAGGCTCAAATGCTTGAAGACCTAAACGGTGAAGTGTTGGCGCACGGTTCAACATCACTGGATGTTGACGAATCACAGATGCAAGAACATCCCAAACTTCTGGAGTCTCACGCTCAACCATTTTCTTCGCAGCTTTAATGGTAGTTGCTTGGCCAGACGCTTGTAATTTCGCGAAAATAAACGGCTTGAATAACTCAAGTGCCATTTTCTTCGGAAGACCACATTGGTGAAGACGTAAAGTAGGACCTACAGTAATTACTGAACGACCAGAATAGTCAACACGCTTACCAAGTAAGTTTTGACGGAAACGACCTTGTTTACCTTTGATCATGTCTGCCAAAGATTTAAGAGGACGTTTGTTCGAACCCGTAATCGCACGACCACGACGACCGTTGTCTAACAATGCATCTACAGACTCTTGTAACATACGTTTTTCGTTACGTACGATGATGTCTGGAGCAGCTAGATCAAGAAGACGCTTTAAACGGTTGTTACGGTTAATCACACGACGATAAAGATCGTTCAAATCAGATGTCGCGAAACGACCACCTTCAAGTGGTACAAGCGGACGAAGATCTGGTGGAAGTACTGGAAGTACAGTCAACACCATCCATTCTGGTTTGTTATTCGACTCTTTGAACGCTTCCATTAACTTCAAACGCTTAGATGCTTTCTTAAGCTTCGTTTCAGAAGTTGTATTCGGAATTTCTTCACGTAAACGAGAAATCTCAGCTTCAAGATCAATGTCTTTCAACAAATCTTGAACTGCTTCAGCACCCATTTTCGCAGTGAATTCATCACCGTGCTCTTCTAATGCTGTGAAGTATTCTTCGTCATTCAGAAGTTGGTATTTTTCGAAAGGAGTCATACCAGGATCTGTTACAACGTAAGATTCGAAATACAATACACGTTCGATATCACGTAGCGTCATGTCTAAAAGAAGACCGATACGGCTAGGCAGTGATTTTAAGAACCAAATGTGTGCAACTGGTGAAGCAAGCTCAATGTGACCCATACGTTCACGACGTACTTTCGCAGTTGTTACTTCAACGCCACATTTTTCACAAATGACGCCTTTGTATTTCATACGCTTGTATTTACCACACAAGCATTCGTAATCTTTTACTGGACCAAAAATTTTGGCACAGAATAAACCATCACGTTCAGGTTTGAACGTACGATAGTTAATTGTCTCTGGCTTTTTAACTTCACCATGAGACCATGACTTAATCATTTCTGGTGACGCAAGACCAATACGGATGCGATCAAACTCTACAGGAGCATGACCGTCTGAATCCGTCTTTTTGCGCATGATATCGAGCAAGTCTTTCAATTTTTTTCTCCGTGTGTTGTGGAGATTTTCACTTCACAACTGGGTCACAAATATTGTTTTTTAACTGAATTGGTAATCTCCCCTAACCCCTCTTTTTTAAAGAGGGGGTTAGTCTCCCCCTTATCAAAGGGGGATTGAGGGGGATTTAGTCACCATTTTTCAGTTCAATGTTGATACCTAAAGAACGGATCTCTTTGGTCAATACGTTGAACGATTCAGGCATACCTGGGTCCATATAATGGTTACCATCTACAATGTTCTTATAGATACGGGTACGACCCTCAACGTCATCCGACTTCACAGTCAGCATTTCTTGAAGCGTATAAGCTGCGCCATATGCTTCGAGTGCCCAGACCTCCATCTCACCGAAACGCTGACCACCGAATTGTGCTTTACCACCAAGCGGCTGTTGCGTTACAAGCGAGTAAGAACCTGTAGAACGCGCATGCATCTTGTCATCAACCAAGTGGTTCAATTTCAACATGTACATGTAACCTACAGTTACAGGACGGTCAAAACGTTCACCAGTACGGCCATCATACAGTACTGTCTGACCAGTACGTGAAAGACCAGATAGTTCTAATAACTCTTTGATTTGACCTTCTTCGGCACCGTCAAATACTGGTGTTGCAAGTGGAACACCTTTACGGAGATTGCCTGAAAGTGCCAAGATTTCATCATCAGTTAAGCTATCAAGATCTTCTTGCTCGCCACCAACTTTGTTGTAAATCTTGTCTAAGAATTCACGAAGTTCAAGTACAGTACGTTGTTCTTTCAACATTTGATCGATCTTGTCACCAAGACCTTTCGCAGCCATACCCAAGTGAGTTTCAAGAATCTGACCCACGTTCATACGTGAAGGTACACCTAGTGGGTTCAATACGATATCTACTGGAACACCATTCGCATCATGTGGCATGTCTTCAACTGGCAAGATGTTTGATACAACACCTTTGTTACCATGACGACCCGCCATCTTATCACCAGGCTGAATACGACGTTTTACTGCTAGGTAAACTTTAACAACTTTCAATACGCCAGTTGTTAACTCATCACCTGTAGAAAGCTTGCGTTTTTTCTCAGCGAATTTCTCATCGATTTCAAGACTCTTCTCTTTCAAGAATACTTGAATTTGAGTTAAACGCTCCGCGATGCCTTCATCTACTGGTTGGATATCAAGTAGATCAACAAGTTCTAGATTTGAAAGAACTTCATCAGTTAACTTATCACCACGTTTTGTTGTACCGCCGCCATTAGACTCTTGACCATTCAACAAACGTACAACGCGCTCACGTGCAGCTTCTTCGAAGATTTTGTATTCTTCTTTCAAATCTTTACGGTATGCATCAAGTTGAGCTTTTTCAATCGCTTGAGCACGTTCGTCTTTCTCGATACCATCACGAGTAAACACTTGAACGTCGATAACTGTACCCTTCGTACCAGATGGAACACGAAGTGAAGAGTCTTTCACATCAGCTGCTTTTTCACCAAAGATTGCACGAAGCAATTTTTCTTCAGGAGTCAACTGCGTTTCGCCCTTAGGTGTTACTTTACCAACTAAGATGTCGCCAGCAGTTACTTCAGCACCGATATAGACAATACCTGATTCATCAAGCTTAGAAAGTGCAGCCTCACCTACGTTCGGGATATCAGCAGTAATTTCTTCTGAACCAAGTTTAGTATCACGCGCGACACAAGAGAGTTCTTGAATGTGAATAGACGTCAAACGATCTTCTTGAAGAACACGCTCAGATAATAAGATCGAGTCTTCGTAGTTATAACCGTTCCAAGTCATGAACGCGACACGCATGTTTTGACCAAGTGCCAATTCACCGCCATCAGTTGATGGACCATCAGCAAGTACATCACCACGACCAACTTTGTCGCCTAGGTTCACAAGCACTTTTTGGTTAATACATGTGTTTTGGTTTGAACGTGTGTATTTAATCAAGTTGTAGATATCTACACCTGCTTCACCCGCAACCATTTCATCTTCATTCACACGAATAACGACACGAGATGCATCTACGTATTCAATACGCCCGCCACGTTTCGCGATCACACACACGCCTGAATCATGCGCCACGTTCGCTTCCATACCTGTACCAACAAGAGGCTTGTCAGCAATCAGCGTAGGAACAGCCTGACGTTGCATGTTTGAACCCATCAATGCACGGTTCGCATCATCGTGTTCAAGGAATGGAATCAGTGACGCAGCCACAGAAACAACCTGCTGAGCAGATACGTCCATGTGCGTTACTTTTTCTGGCGGCATACGTACGAAGTCACCTTGGTGACGAACAGATACGAATTCTTCTGTTAAGTTGCCATCTTTATCCAATTGAGAATCGGCCTGTGCAATCACAGTACCTACTTCTTCAATTGCAGATAAATATTCAACTTCATCCGTTACACGACCATCAACAACTTTACGATATGGAGTTTCTAAGAAACCAAAGCTATTCGCTTTCGCATATACAGATAATGAGTTGATCAAACCAATGTTTGGACCTTCAGGCGTTTCAATTGGACAAACACGACCGTAGTGAGTCTGATGTACGTCACGTACTTCAAAGCCCGCACGTTCACGTGTTAAACCACCTGGACCTAATGCTGATACACGACGTTTGTGTGTAATTTCAGACAATGGGTTGTTTTGATCCATGAACTGAGATAACTGGCTTGAACCAAAGAATTCTTTGATTGCAGCCGCTACTGGTTTTGCGTTGATCAAGTCTTGTGGAGACAAATTATCTGTCTCTGCTTGTGATAAACGCTCTTTCACAGCACGTTCAACACGAACTAGACCAACACGGAATTGGTTTTCTGTCATTTCGCCAACAGAACGTACGCGACGGTTACCTAGGTGGTCGATATCATCGACTTCACCTTTACCGTTACGGATTTCAACCAGTGTTTTTAATACGTCAATGATGTCATCGTTTGAAAGAATACCTTCAACTTCACGTGACTTCTGATCTGTACCCACTTCGTAAGGACGACCCAAACGACGGTTGAACTTCATACGACCAACTGGTGATAAGTCATAACGTTCAGAAGAGAAGAACAAGTTATTGAATAAGTTTTCTGCAGCTTCTTTCGTTGGTGGCTCACCTGGACGCATTACCTTATAAATTTCTACAAGCGCTTCTTCACGACCAGAAGTCGTATCAGCACGTAATGAATCAGCTACGAATGAACCGCGATCGATGTCATTGGTATAAAGTAGGTTAAATTGCTTAACGCCGCCTTCAGCGATTTTAACCATCACTTCATGGCTAAGAACCGTGTTTGCAGCAATCACATCACCATTGTGTAATGTAATATCTTCAGCAGTAATACGCTCATATAAATATTCATCAGGTACTGGAAGTTTAGTTAAGCCTGCAGCTTCCATTTGACGAACATGACGCGCATTAATACGTTTACCTTGCTCAACAATTGTCTTACCGTCATTGTCTGTGATATCAAATTGTGCCATTTCGCCACGCAGACGCTCTGGAACCAAGTCAATTTGATAGCTGCCCATGTCTAGATATACAGGAACCTTTTCATAGAACATGTCTAGAATTTGTTCGTTTGTATAGTTCAAGGCACGAAGAATCACAGTCGCAAGTAACTTACGACGACGGTCAATACGAACGTATACTAAATCTTTAGCATCAAACTCAAAGTCTAACCATGAACCACGGTAAGGAATGATACGTGCTGAATAAAGCACCTTACCACTTGAATGCGTCTTACCCTTGTCATGATCAAAGAACACACCAGGTGAACGATGTAATTGAGATACGATTACACGCTCAGTACCATTGATCACGAACGTACCATTCTGTGTCATAAGTGGCATTTCACCCATGTACACTTCTTGTTCACGTACGTCTTTAATTGATTTCGTTTCGCGATCTTTAATGATCAAACGAATTTTTACGCGCATTGGTGCCGCATAAGTTGAGCCACGAAGAATACATTCGCGAACGTCAAACTCTGGTTTACCAAGGCTATACTCAACGAATTCTAAAGCAGCATTCCCAGAATAACTTTCAATTGGAAAAACTGAACGAAATGCGGCTTGGAGACCGATATCTTCGCGGTTTTTTGGTGTTTTGCCATCTTGAAGGAACGTTCTGTACGAGTCGACTTGAATCGCGAGCAGGTACGGAGCATCCATCACTTGGGGCAATTTACCAAAATTCTTACGGATCCGTTTCTTTTCGGTATATGAGTATGCCATCTGGAGTCCTCGGAAAGTAAACTAAACCCGCCTGCAGAACGGGTCTAGAAGGAATTACGCAGGTCGATATGACCACCACTTTGTTCAAATGCTGCAATGTTCAGTGGTATTAAAACGCTTAACAATATTTTTAAACATGGAAAAATATTGGTAAGCGTTTGATTTTATTCAATTATAGTTAGTATTGATGATTTTTACATCAAGTTAACAAAAATCGAGCCGATAATTGTAACGCAAAAAGGCTGATGACCCAAGAGCCATCAGCCAATTTTTGGGGTCAAATTAATAATGACCCCATGGCGAAATTACTTAACAGTAACTTGAGCACCAGCTTCTTCAAGTTTCTTCTTAAGTTCTTCAGCTTCTTCTTTAGAAACACCTTCTTTAAGAAGAGCTGGAGCGCCTTCAACTAAATCTTTAGCTTCTTTAAGACCAAGACCAGTAGCTTCACGAACTGCTTTAATTACAGCAACTTTGTTAGCACCGAAAGAAGTCAACTCTACATTGAATTCAGTTTGTTCTTCAGCAGCAGCAGCGCCAGCACCTGGAGCAGCAGCTACAGCTACAGCAGCAGCAGATACATTGAATTTCTCTTCAAAAGCTGAGATAAGTTCAACAAGTTCAAGAACAGTTTTTTCAGCAACTGCGTTTAAGATTTCTTCGTTAGTTAAAGCCATGAGAATAACTCCAAATGGATATTGAATGGTGTGGAAATTGATTTATTAAGCTTAAGCAGCTTCTGACTCGTTTTTCTCTTTGAGCGCAGTAATAAGGCGACCCAATTTCGAAATAGGAGCTTGAAGAACATTTGCAAGCATAGTAAGCGCTTTTTCTTGGTTCGGAAGGTTCGCGATTACGCTAACTTCAGCACCTTGATAAACCTTGCCATCGAATGCAGCAGCTTTAAGTTCAAATGCTTTATTAGTTTTAGCAAATTCTTCAAACAAACGAGCAGCTGCGCCCATGTCGTCTTCAGAAGTCGAGAAAGCTAAAATTGTTGGGCCAACAAGGTTGTCGTTCAAGATATCGAACTGAGTATCTTGAAGAGCACGTTTAGCTAAAGTATTACGCACGATACGTGTAGTAACACCTAGTTTACGAGCTTCAACACGAAGAGCAGTTAATTGCTCAACAGTTAAACCTTGGTAGTCAGCAACAACAGCAGTGAAAGCAGTAGAAGCAACAGCGTTAACTTCAGCTACGATCTGTTTTTTGTCTTCGATAAGAAGAGCCATTGTAAAACCTCCTAACGGTGATTTATGTACTCACGCGAAGTACACTCCCAGTTCGTTAACTCATCACTGAGTCAACACGCGGAGGATGAACTAAATCACACCACCGCGTCTACGCAGGCTGGAATATTAAGAGCGAAGCATAAAACTCCCCTCGCCTGAGGTCTTTGACGCTGATAAATTCTCATTTACCAATTCAAAGTTTGCCTAAGTTCGCAAGAAATCCAAAACCGGTATCTTGCGTAAGATTTGAAGCAGTGCTTCAAATCTTACTCAGGGCTTTAAAATTCTGTCTAAGTTAAACTTAGTTAGAAACGTTAGTTACATCAATAGTAAGACCAGGACCCATAGTTGAGCTTAAAGTGATCTTTTTGATATAAACACCTTTAGAAGTTGCAGGTTTTGCTTTCTTAAGGTCAGCTACAAGAGCTTCAACGTTTTGACGAACAGCTTCAGCAGTGAAACCTACTTGACCGATCGCAGCATGGATGATACCCGCTTTGTCTACACGGTAACGTGCTTGACCAGCTTTTGCATTTTTAACTGCAGTTGCTACGTCAGGAGTTACAGTACCCACTTTAGGGTTTGGCATTAAGCCACGTGGACCAAGGATTGTACCTAACTTACCTACAACGCGCATTGCATCTGGAGCAGCAATCACTACGTCAAAGTCAAGGTTACCCGCTTGAATGCTTTCAGCAAGATCATCAAAACCAACTACGTCCGCGCCTTCAGCTTTAGCAGCTTCAGCAGCAGCGCCTTGAGCAAACACAGCTACACGTACAGTTTTACCAGTACCTGCAGGAAGTGTAGTCGCGCCACGAACAACTTGGTCAGATTTACGAGGATCAACACCTAGATTTACAGCTACATCCAAAGATTCTTTGAATTTAGCAGCTGGAAGGCTAGAAAGTACTGCTACAGCTTCTTCCAAAGTATAAACTTTGTTCGCTTCTACAGCAGCTGCAATCGCTTTTTGACGTTTAGTTAATTTAGCCATGTCTTAAAGCTCCACTTCCAAGCCCATAGAACGTGCAGAACCAGCAATGGTACGTACACGCGCGTCTAAGTCAGCACCAGTTAAATCTGGTTCTTTAGTAGTCGCGATCTCTTCTAATTGAGCACGAGTCAACTTACCAACTTTAGTTTTGTTAGGTACAGCTGAACCCTTTTGGATACCAGCAGCTTTCTTAAGCAGAATAGCAGCAGGTGGAGTTTTCATGATAAATGTGAACGACTTGTCGTTGTACACAGTGATCACTACAGGAATCGGAAGACCAGCTTCAAGTTTTTGTGTAGCAGCATTGAATTCTTTACAGAATGCCATGATGTTTACACCACGTTGACCTAGTGCAGGACCGATTGGTGGAGATGGATTCGCTTTACCAGCTGGAACTTGCAGCTTGATATAGCCGTCAATCTTCTTAGCCATTTCAATTACCTCTGGGTACAAACGCCGATTAAGGCTCCCCAATATTTACAAGTAACGATACCGTTACAACAACAATGCCCGATTAATAAAATCGGGCGTTTTCAACCAATTCAGATTAAATTGTTTTTTCGACTTGGCGAAATTCCAATTCAACTTGAGTTGGTCGATTGAATACATTAATCGTCAACGTTAAGCGTGACTTTTCGTACTGAACTTCTTCCACCACACCTTTAAAGTCTGTGAATGGACCATCAGTAACCAATAATTCTTCACCTGGCTCGAACATTGTCTTAGGACGAGGTGCTTCGCCAGTATTGCGTACACGTGCAAGAATCGCGTCAGCTTCTTTTTGCGTAATTGGAGCAGGCTTTTCTGCCGTACCACCAATAAATCCGAGTACTTTTGGACATTCTTTAACAATGTGCCAAGTATCGTCATTCATTTCCATTTCAACTAACACATAGCCTGGAAAGAATTTACGCTCTGACTTACGTTTCTTACCATCCTTCATTTCCACCACTTCTTCGGTAGGAACAAGGACTTCACCAAAGCTATCGGCAACAGCGCTACGCTGGATTCGATCATTAAGCGAACGCATCACTTGTTTTTCATAACCCGAATAGGCATGAATAATGTACCAACGTTTCATAGCTCTTTTACCCGATAATAAACTTCATCAACCAACTAATAATGTAATCAAAACACCATAAACCAATAGCGGTGATTACAACAACAAGTAACACTTGCCATGATGCAGTTACTGTTTCTTGCTTTGTTGGCCAAATCACTCGACGCAGTTCAATGCGCGAGTCTTTCAACAAACGAACAAAGCCTTTGCCTTGATGGGTGGCGTATAATAAACCTAAAGCCACAACGATACAAGCCAAAATTACCCCAACACGCACCCAAATATTGTTTGCGGGAACCCAATATGCTGGAAGATGTTGATTTACCATAAGTGCACCAGCAAGTAATGCCAATGCAATAATCCATAAAATCACGTCAACTGGTGAACCAGATTTAACGACTTCAGCGGAATTGTTTCTTTGAGGAATTGGCGCGTCGCTTAATGCGTCACGCGATTTATCATTCGACATTTTTGTACTCGTCGTTGAATTCGCGACTTATTATATGACCAGTTTAGCCAGCATCAAGCTTTTTATCAAAAATAATTTGGCAGGCCAGGAGGGACTCGAACCCCCAACATTCGGTTTTGGAGACCGACGCTCTACCAATTGAACTACTGACCTATAACAAAACCGAGAATCGAAACTCTCGGTTTTCGTTTGTACTTCTATTATGCAGTTACTTTAGCAACAACACCAGCACCAACTGTACGACCACCTTCACGGATCGCAAAACGTAGACCTGGGTCCATTGCGATTGGGTGGATTAATTCTACTGACATTTCTACGTTGTCACCAGGCATAACCATTTCAACGCCTTCTTTTAATTGAATCGCTCCAGTTACGTCAGTTGTACGGAAGTAGAACTGTGGACGGTAACCGTTAAGGAATGGAGTGTGACGACCACCTTCTTCTTTAGAAAGTACGTATACTTCTGCATCGAATTTAGTGTGTGGCTTGATTGAACCTGGTTTAGAAAGTACTTGACCACGTTGTACGTCTTCACGCTTAGTACCACGTAATAAGATACCACAGTTCTCGCCCGCACGACCTTCGTCTAGAAGTTTACGGAACATTTCAACGCCAGTTACTGTAGTTTTAACTGTGTCTTTGATACCTACGATTTCAACTTCTTCGCCTACTTTCACGATACCAGTTTCTACACGGCCAGTTACTACTGTACCACGACCAGAAATAGAGAATACGTCTTCGATTGGCATCAAGAATGCCTGATCTACAGCACGTACTGGCTCTGGGATGTAAGAGTCAAGCGCTTCAACAAGAGCAACAACTGCATCTTCACCGAACTGACCAGCTTCACCGTTAAGTGCAGCAAGAGCAGAACCACGGATAACTGGAGTGTCATCACCTGGGAAGTCATAAGTAGAAAGAAGTTCACGAACTTCCATTTCAACTAGCTCAAGAAGCTCTTCGTCGTCTACAAGGTCACATTTGTTTAAGAATACAACGATGTATGGAACACCTACTTGGCGAGAAAGAAGGATGTGTTCACGAGTTTGTGGCATTGGACCATCAGTCGCAGCACATACAAGGATCGCGCCGTCCATTTGAGCAGCACCAGTAATCATGTTTTTAACATAATCGGCGTGACCCGGGCAGTCTACGTGAGCGTAGTGACGAGTTGGAGAATCGTATTCTACGTGTGATGTATTAATTGTAATACCACGTGCTTTTTCTTCTGGTGCAGAGTCGATTGCAGCGTAGTCTTTAGCTTCACCACCGAATTTCTTCGCACATACAGTTGCGATAGCAGCAGTTAAAGTTGTTTTACCATGGTCAACGTGACCGATTGTGCCCACGTTAACGTGTGGCTTATTACGTTCAAACTTAGCCTTAGCCATGAGATCTTCCTCGTTTACGTCGAACACAATTCTAAGATTGTTCAGTATCGACCTGTCGCCAAAAAAAATGACACTTTAAATACTTGAAAAGCAGACTAATAAGCCTGCTTTCTTTAAAACTTTGTAGAAATTTCTACTAAACTGTATATCTGGAGCTCTTATCGAGATTTGAACTCGAGACCTCTCCCTTACCAAGGGAGTGCTCTACCACTGAGCTATAAGAGCATTTAATACTTCGATGGAGCGGGAGACGAGGGTCGAACTCGCGACATGCAGCTTGGAAGGCTGCCGCTCTACCAACTGAGCTACTCCCGCATATTGGTAAGACACTAGATCGAAGTTTTAAAATTGGTGGTGAGAGAAGGATTCGAACCTTCGAAGCTTACGCGGCAGAGTTACAGTCTGCTCCCTTTGACCGCTCGGGAATCTCACCATTTACACTTACTTCAGTGTTGTTCTTTACTCGACTACTTAAACTCTCTAAGATGGTGCCGGCACACGGATTCGAACTGTGGACCTACTGATTACAAGTCAGTTGCTCTACCAACTGAGCTATGCCGGCGTTTCTTAGTGTTTCGTACGTTTCGTATCGGAACGGTGTGCAGTTTAGCAAAACTTGAAATCCGTGCAAGTGTTTTTTTCAAAAAAAACCCTAAAAACTCACAAAATCAATCCGTTTGATGATAATTCAACCGCTTTGATCACTGCGCGAGCTTTTATTTGGGTTTCATTCCACTCAGAATCAGGATTTGAGTCTGCAACAAGACCCGCACCAGCCTGTACATAAACCTTATTTTCGCGAATAACACAGGTTCTAATTGCGATAGACATGTCCATTTCACCATGCCAGCCTAAATAACCAACAGCACCGCCAAAAATTCCACGTTTTACTGGCTCAACCTCGTCAATAATTTCCATAGCACGAATTTTTGGTGCCCCAGAAAGTGTTCCTGCAGGGAATGTTGCTTTAAAAACATCCAAAGCATCTACGCCTTCCGCAACTTCCCCTTGCACATTAGAAACAATATGCATGACATGTGAATAACGTTCGATCACCATTTGATCAGTGACTTGCACTTTACCAATTTTTGATACACGCCCAATATCATTGCGACCCAAATCAATCAACATTAAGTGCTCTGCGATTTCTTTCTCATCGGAAAGTAAATCTTTTTCCAGCGCTAAATCTTCTTCTTTGGTTTTACCTCGTGGTCGTGTGCCCGCTAATGGGCGCACAGTCGCCACTCCATTTTCTAAACGCGATAAAATTTCAGGTGATGAGCCCACAATATAAAATGGCTTTTCATCACTAAGCGTCTTTCCTTGTACTAAAAACAGATATGGTGAAGGATTAAGATGACGTAATGCACGATATACTTGTAAAGGATCACCATCAAAGTCCGATACCATGCGATGACCAGGAACCACCTGCATCACATCACCCGCACGAATGTACTCTTTAACAGTTTCAATCGATTCTAAGAATTTTTCTTTACCTGTTAATGATTCAAAATGAGGGGCCGTGTGAGGCTTTGCCTGCAAGCTCACCGGTGTGGCAAGTAATGATTCAATTTCATCCAGCTGGCTTTGTGCTTTATCAAAAGCATCCGCATCCTGTGTATCCGCATGTACGATAATAAATAGCGTGTCTTTTAAATTATCAAAAACTACAACTGTTTTAGACAACATGAGCCATAAATCTGGCAATCCAACAGGATCAGCATCAGGAACGTTATTTAAGCGCGGTTCAATATAGCGTACCGCGTCATAACCCAAATAGCCCACCAAGCCCCCTGTAAAGTTGGGCAAATCTGGGAGTTCTGCTTTTGATGGCACTTTGAACTGCGATTGAAAGTCACGGATATACTGGAAAGGATCTTGACACTCAAACGATTCGACTTGACCATCAGCTTTCTGAATTGTTAACTGTCCTTCATTGCAAGAGAATACCGTTGACTCGCCCAGACCAATAATCGAGTAACGCGCCCAGTTTTCACCACCTTCTACAGACTCAAATAAATAGGCTTGTTGATGTTGTTTTAAACGTGCAAATACTGACAATGGAGTGTCAGTATCAGCTAAGCGTTGGCGATAAACTGGAATTAGATTAAAACCTTGCGATTGAAGCTGTTGAAATTGAGTTGATGTTGTCATGAGGAATTCTCTGTAGTTTTCGATGCATATTGAATGTTCTATAAAGTCTGCGCTGAGAGACGCCATCGAAAAACATTAAAACTATTCATTCCTCTACCCTTCTTTATTTATTACAACTTACTTAGAAATCAACACAGTTAAATCATCAACTACTTGTTGCGGCTTACATAGCTGAATATCTTCGCCATGATTATAACCATAGCTTACGACAATACAATCAATACCCGCACGGCGCGCTGCCTCTACATCATTCGATGAGTCACCAATCATCAAGGTATTGTCCAGATCAATTCCAAAGGCCTCAACACAATGCAACAAAGGTTTAGGATCTGGTTTTCTCACCTCAAAACGATCTCCACCCACCGTATCCACAAAATAGTGATCCATCTTTAATTCAGCCAATATTTTTCTAGCGGGTAATTCCGGCTTATTCGTGACACACACCATTTTTTTTTGATGAGCTCGACCCCACTCTAAAAATTCGATAATGCCGTGAAATGGACGCGTATCCACGCACGGTTCGGCATTATAAATTTCTAAAAAAGTATCCAATAATTGTTGATGCTCAGAAGGCTCTACACGCCCAGTCAGATGCATTAAAACACTCTGACAGAACAATGAAGTCCCTTTGCCAATCCAATTTCGAACTTGAGATTCTGTGACCAAAGGCAGTTCTAATACATTCAAACTCATATTCATGGCACGATATAGATCAAATGCCGAATCAACCAAAGTTCCATCCAGATCAAAAAGAATTAAGTCACGCTGTTCCAAATTCGCAATATTCATTATTTTAAACCTAACAAAAAAGGCATGCGAAAGCATGCCTTAAAAAATCACATGCAACTTAGTTGAAAATAAACCAGGCAACTAGTGCCACAATCACTAACACCAATAATGCCATTAAGCCAATATTGGCATTTTTTTGAGTTTCCAACTCTTTTTCCGTACAAGCTGCAGGAATATTTACCTCACACGCTTCATGCTTATTGACAGTTGTATTAACATCAACTCCTTCAGGAATTGGGGCTGGTTTAGGAATTCCTACATTTTGAGGCATACCATCTCGAGTAAGCTGAACTGAGCTATCTCGCTCTTTCAGATCAGGCATACCCTGCTCAAGCATTTCAGCTGCTGCTGTCTTCTCTACTGCAACCTTTGAAGAAATTTCAGCTGTTGCGATTGCTTCGCTAGGCTGCTGAACATCTTGTAATGTTTGTGCAGATTGCGCAGGTGCTAAAACTGAAAATTTATGGCTAGCAAATTGCAGAATATCGCCATCTTTAACAATAGTTTCGCCTTCAGCAACTTTTGTATCGTTAATAAACGTGCCATTTGACGAACCTAAGTCTTGAACAGTGAGCACCTGCTCTTTTAGAAACAAAGCAGCATGACGACGTGATACATCTGCAGACTGAATCAAAATATCTGCATCTTGATGACGACCCACCAACATGTCTCGATCGATATCAACTTCTTTACCCGTAAATTCGCCAGTAATTGTTTGTAATTTCCAAGTCATAGTTTCGATCCATTATTCAAGTTTTGACATTTTAACATGGCTGTTTTCGAGATTCACATTGAACGCATGTTATCGAGATGGTCTCAATGTCGTGGTTGTGACCGTATTTTGTGTTCTTTGCACATCGTGTTTTGGCTCAATCGCGACAGGGGTTTCCACCACGACTTGGGCATTGTTTGTATTTGTTGTGGCAACTTGATTGTAAATCACAGGCTTTGGCAGCACTCGCGTTGATTTCACCACAGGATCCTGAGTCACGATGACATTTGGACGTTCAATCACACGCCCTACTGGCTTAGACTGTGCTGTCGGAGCAGTATAACGCTGTACCTGTGGCTCTACTGCTTGAGGCCTTGATGGCACTACGATAGGCTTAACGGGTTGAGGAGTACTTGATACAGGCAACCGCTGTTGGAAGATATCATCAACATTATCCGGTAGCTTCTTAAATGTTCCATCACCATCTAGCGCTAACTGCAAACTGTATAAACGGTCATAGCGTTGCTGTGACAATCTACGAATATCAGCCGTATCTCCTACGATTGTTGGATGAATAAAAACGAGTAGGTTTCGTTTCACATTATTCTTTGCATCTGCTCTAAACAGTCTACCCAAACCAGGAATCGAGCTTAAACCTGGGACGCCTTGACGCGTTAACTTAGTATCATCTGAAATCAGACCACCCAGTACAATTGTTTGACCATTTTCAGCCAAAATCGAGGTTTTTATGGCACGCTTAGTGGTCACCAAGTCTTTCGCCTCACCACTATCTGGCTTCACTGAGGATACTTCTTGTTCTACAGCAAGACGAACTGTTCCACCTTCACCAATTTGCGGAATGACCTTTAATGTAACACCAACATCTTTACGCTCAATTGAAGTATAAGGGTTTGCTGTTCCACCTGTTGTTGTCACAGATCCTGTCTGGAATGGGACATTCTCACCCACAACGATATAAGCTTCCTCGTTATCCATGGTGACAATCGATGGTGTAGACAATAAGTTCGACTTAGTATTGGTCTTTAATGCCTGAATCAGTGCGCCATACAGTTTACGCGATCCATTCGCACCTTCTTTATATTCACCTAAGGCCAATGAAGCACCAGCTCCAATCAAACCAGCACCCGTAGCTACATTACCAAGGAATCCAGAAGCCAATTGACTCAGCCCTACACCCGCTTTATCAAAATTGATTACACCAATACCGCTACTGATGTCACCTAGTGCCCACTGAACACCCAATTGATCTACGTCATTTCCTTCAACTTCAACAATAGCAGCCTCAATGAGAATTTGTTGACGACGCACGTCAAGTTGATGAATAGCAGATTCAATTTCACGCATGAGTTGAGGATCTGCTTTTACCACTAATGCATTTTGTGCACCATCAGCAATAATACTCACGCCATTACTATTAAAACTTGTAATATCTTGTTGATTTTGATTTGAACCACTATTCAAATTAATCGCTGGGGTATTCACACTCCCATTTGAAGACGTATTACTCGAGCTATTATTAATTAATGAGTTACTAGCACTTGAATTGGAGCTTGAACTATTTGAATTACTGGTACTATTCACCGCCTGACCAGATACTAAACCTTGTAAAATTTCAGCCAAATTTTTTGCGCTTGCATACTTAAGCTTAAATACTTTTAGACCGCCTAAGCGATCAGCTGAAGGCACATCAAGCATTTCGATCATTTGACGAATGCGTTTACGAGTACTTGGATCACCCTTGATCAAAATCCTATTAGTACGTGCATCTGCGATAATACGTACTCGAGAACCTGAAATGTCTTTGGCACCACCCGTAGAAGACATTGAATCCAACAAAACTATCAGCTCTTCAGCTTGGCTAGACTGCAAGCTAATAGCCTCAATATCGTTTTGTCCCGTTCCATCTAAATTACGAATAATCGTTTCAAGCTGTGCAATATTATTCGCACGATCTGAGACTATAAGCGCATTTGTACCTTGTACCGCCGCCAAATGCGCAAATTGCGGCATGAGTGGTCTTAACGCGGGTATTAGATCATTGGGGTTAGTATTTTCCAGCCAAATGACACGAGTGACCACTTGATCACCTCGTGCGTTCCGAGAGGCATCAAAAGGCACACCTGAATTTTTTACATTATTGTCAGGGACTAAGCGGATAGTGTTACCCGCAGGTACAGCAACAACGCCATTAACGTTTAACACACCCAAGAACAAATCATAGACTTCAGCTTTGTTTAAAGCCTTATTTGAAATGACCGTCACATTACCCCGAACCCGCGGATCAACTGCGAAGTTTTTTCCCGTGATATCTGCCACTTCATTAATAAATGCAGTTAAATCTGCATCACGCAGGTTAATTTTCCAAGTTTGCGCTTGCGCAGCGGTACTTGCGACAGCCAATACTGGTGCTACTGCGACCATCGCCCAAAGTGACCGATTTCGATTTAAAAAATCCATAACTTGTTATATTTCCTAATACTTTATGCAAATTTACACATTTTAAAATTCTTGTTGGAAGGTCATCACTTGATCACCTCGTTTTACTTCAATGCGAACTTTACCTTCTCGTTTAGCCTGTTCTAGCAGTTGTGCATCGCTTTGTCCTTGACCGACTGACTGCCCATTCAAGGATAAAACGCGATCACCAGGTCTTAATCCCAGTTTGCTTCTCAAAAATGCAGGCGTTCGATCCGTGACTTCATAACCTTGACCACTGTCAGTGTTGACACCCATATTACTTAAGTATTGTTCACGATTTTCTTGAATTTGATTGATTGCCTGACCAATGGCATTTTGAGTGGTCGTTTGACCAGAATTCGGTGTTACGTTAGCAGAATTTTGCTGTGCATCAGGTATCAGTGGCTGATTAAGATTCTCTATTCCAGTAAATCTCAACTCAGTCGTCGCACCACTCGGCTGTTTCAATACCACATGATCCCAATATACTTCTGAAAGCTGATAAGAACTTCCTTCCAAAGTTTGTCCAATGGTATAACGATCAGCAACCTCTCGCACTTTAATCACGGCTGAAGATTGACTACTTGGCGTCGAAACCACAACCCCTTGCAACGTAAGCGCTAAATTAGCATCAGCACCACTCACTTGCGCACCTGTTTCTTGAAACAAAGAGAAACTCGATATATTCGGAACAGGAGGTTGCTGCGAACCTAATGCGACTCGCTCAACTTGCATGACTTGCGGTGGTGCAACCACCAACCAAAATAATGAAGCGAGCTTCCACATTAAGATTAAAATCAGAATAAATAAAGTAAGCGGAGCAATTCGATCTAAATCTTTAAATGAAATTTGTGAAAACTTATCTTGGAATCCCTTCATTAGAAGCCTCCACTCAGCAGTGGCTGTCTCGTACTGACAACAAAGGTATCCAAACCAGCTTTACCATCATATGAAGGCACATTCATTAATAATCTTTGGGTCACCTGTGCATCCAACATTAATTCAGGATCTAAACTAAGGTTGGCCATTTTTTGCCCGCGCTGATCTTGTACATCAATGAGCAGTTTTCCAGCTTCGTCTGAAAACTGCCCTTTTAAAGATGGCATATTCATTCGTTCTTGTTTCTGGGCAAAGGTATAAGTTAGCGTACCACCACCCCATTGCATCTCTCCGGCGGTTTTTGCAAAACCATCGTTTTGTTTGAATTGAAATGCTACATCCTTCAACTGAATACTATTCTGAGGCCATTGCCAATCCACAAATGTTTTGAGTGTTTCAGGGGCAATATTTCCATTCATATTTTTGATAATTATTTTTTTTCCAAGCCCATAACCCACCACACCGTTGAGTTGCGTCTGACCACTATGTATTTCTAAGTTGGCACCAGCTCTTAATAAAATCAGATCGAGAGGACGTGTTTGCCAGATGACAGAACCTGCAAGATTTCCTTTTTGCCAATCTGCTTGACCTTGCCAGATATTGCCACTGACATTTTTTAAAATTTGATTATTTTTATAAAATTTAGCAATGAGCCACGATGCTGGAACTTGTAAAAAAACAAATAATAAAAAAGCGAAGATAGCGACGCTTAACCACACCATTTTTTTTGATTTTTTTATCATTCCATGTATACCAACATCTAAGTCTAATTAACCGCAAAATGTTTGAAAATTTTCTATCTTGGTATTATGCATAAATTTTACACTTCTCCAATTCACTTATAAAAAAACCAAGCAGATTTGCTTGGTTTTTTTAATATTAGTGTCATTACATGACAAATCAGTGAAATTAGATAAGGAAATCTTCTAATTTGGCACCTTTTTCAAGCTCTGCAACCAACCAACGTGGCTTCTTTCCACGCCCTGTCCAAGTCTCCGCAGTATTATTTTTATTACGATAACGAGGCTCTACAGATTTACGCGTGCTTTTCTTACGCTTTTGTGCACCATATTCAATGAATTGCTCTAAAGACATACCCACTGATTCAGCAATTTGAGTAATCTGATGATAAGCATCTTCAATTTCCTGATCTTTCTTAGACTCGATCAAAGCTTGGGCTTCAGCAGTTAACTTTCTTAACTCTTCAACAGATAAATTACTAATATCAGGCATAACATTTACTCCAAAAAATTCAATATCATTATTAGATTTATAAAGCGCCATCTTATTGTTATAAATTATTTTAATCAATCCATCATGTTATTTAATATACATAAATAAAACAAATAATTTAACACATTAATTAACCGAGTCTATTTCTATTATTTTTTCTCTAATATGCTCTGGAATCAAAACCTTTTGCATTGTATTTTTATCCACACAAACTATAACGGCCTCAGCAATTGCCACAATTTCATTCTGTTGCTCACTCCAAACTGTATATTCCATCCTGAAGGCAGAGTTACGCAATTCAACCACTTTAGTTCCAATGCGTAAATAATCAGGATAAAACACTGGTTTAAGATATTTACAACTATTTGAAGCCACAACAGTATTAATATCTAACGCTAAGATTTCTAATTGATTCAAATACTCTATTCGAGCAGTTTCAATATAGCGATAATAAATCACATTATTGACATGTCCAAAAGCATCCATATCACCCCAAGCGACTTTTTGATGGGTGATGACTTTGTACTCATTCATTTGTTTCATTCATCATTCTCATAACTTAAATTGAATAAATTTATTATGGGTCTCAAAGACACTGTTCAATTGCTGAGTTAATACAGCATCGCCTTTTAATACAGATTTAATTCTTAAATAGTTCATTAAAGGGTGATCAGGATATAATTGCAATAATGCCTCAGCATCCTGTTCACGATGAGTCGCAGTATAAATATGCCATTTAGAAAAACTCAAAATCGGTAATCCAGGATATTTCATTTCAAAATGATCAATCTGGTTTTCAAGCATTTCATAATCAGGATTTTGTTTTAACAATTGTTGTTGAAACCATAAATAAAAAATATCCTGATCGAACCGTTCTTCTAATAAAGACAAAGAAAGTTGAGTTTCATCAAAAGCCATCTCAGGAATGCGAGAAATAAGTTTTAACCATAACGATTTAATACCATATGAAGACGACATAATTTGATCACTCATTTGAGCATACCGAATTTGAATAAGCTCTAAATCTGTATTTGAAACGTTGTCAAAATCATTGAGTAGCTTTAAAAGCCATTTCTTTTTATGTTCCAAATCTAAATGACCATATTGCGTGGCTTTTAAATAATGCCATGGATATTGAATCGCAAATCTACCCCATAGATGATTCAACTTATGCTGATAAGCATCTTCAAGATCTTTTAACCAAGGTGACAGCATATGACCATGTAAAAACTCTAAATGGGTTAAAGCCTGATCTGGAAGCTCTTGAGCTAAATAAATTTCAATACGCTGGAGTTCAGCCAATTCAAAAGCATCTGCAGGACTTTGTTGTAAAACACTCAACGCATCATCAATACGATCTTGCTTCAACCATATACGAGATTGAATAACCTCTTTGAGTAATCCTGAGTTCTCAAACACAGGTTGTAAATATTCTCGCTGTTTTGTGTTGGCCTCCAAAACCCACAAAACTCCTAATTTTTCATACGTATGAAGCCTTGAAAAGTCTGTCACCTGTTGAATTTTACGCTGCTCTCGTGATCTCATCTTTCCAACCCAAAACCATAAAAGATGAAGAGACAAAGCAACGAATAGAAGAAAAAATGAAACAAACCAGAGGTTCGTTTGAATCTGAATACCGTGCCAAAGCATGTACATATAACCTGGCCCTTCTTGATAACTCAGCACACTTAACACGGCTAATATCATTAAACCAACTAATGCATAAACTATAAAAATATGTTTCATGATTAGCCCTCTAAAATTGCTTTACTGTTCAATTTAGGGACAGGTAAAAGTTGTGCTTGTTTGAGATGTTTCGCTTTATTTTTTATTTTGATTGCCGCAGCATCAGGCAGTTGATCCAGTTCATCGATAATTGAGGTCAGTGCATTTTGATAATCAATGTATTGTCCTTGTTGTAGTGCTCTTTGAGCAAATAACACTCTCAATTGAACTTCTTTTAAAACTAATCTTCGATTAAGTAATACCGGCATCTGTTCATCAACGCGTTCAACTTTGAATACACGCTCAAACCATGAGGATTGCGAAGAGTTATCACTCGTGAGTTGCTGTACTTGTTGTTCATTTTTCAAATTTGCATCAATATTTTCAAGCAAGTCACCTAACTGAGCAATTTGAATATTTTTTGCCACAACATATTGTTGAATCATTTTTTGATCATGCTCAACAGCTCGATGCATTGAAACCTGCAATGTATCTGCCAAAGCCAAGCGCTCAACCAATTGATCCAGTTGATTGAGTTGCTCAAGTGCATATACAAACTCATGTTGATCTAAGACAAATTGAATTAGCTCTAATTTTTGACTTAAGAGTTTGATTGGATTGATTTCAGATTGAATTTCTTGTTGATTATTGTTTTGCTGAGGTGGATTGGATTGAGACGAAACCTGCTGATTTGAGCGCTGAATTGCTACCAACTGATCATTCAAACTTGCCACTAATTGCTCTGATTTATGTTGAGTTTGTTGTAGCAACTCAACTTTTTCTTGTAATGAAAAATGATCATAGCTGAGTTTAATCAACCAAATGATTAAGCCTAAAATGAATAGATATAAAATTTTCTTCATGAGTGCCTATGTTCACTTTCAAGCTGCGACAAAATCGTATCTGGCATTAAGTCCGCAATTTGAGTGATTTGAAATTTAGTATTTGAGGTCTGTTGATACATACACACGATCTGATATAACCGATCCGCTAAAACCAAGTAATGACCGTGTTGCATAAATACAGGATAATTTTTGCATAAACTCAGCCAATTTTTCCAACTGGCTTCACTACTAATCAATACAGCATAAGGTTGTGGATTTGCATTGAATGCTTCAAGTAGATGTTTAAATTTATCTTGAGCATCACTTGGGCAGTAGCGGGAGTATAAAACAAAATTAAGTACTCCAATTTTAGCAGTACGACACTGCTGCATCATGAACTGACGGCCACCTTCTCCCCGCCAAAACGCAATACGTTTGAGATCAGCATTTTGTGTTAAAACCGGAAGACTTAACATTCCTTCAGATGTTTCAACATCTGGAACTAAACTTTTAACACCATATCGACTTAGAGCTTCAGCTGTTTTCCGGCCAACTGCAATCCATTTGATATGATTTAAATCGGTCAATCTAAGTCCCGATTTTTCGAGAAACTGCATGCCAACTTCAACGGCTGTTGGACTGACGACCACAATCACTTGTGCTGAAATTAATTGCTGAAAGAGCTGATCAAGTTCATCACTCCAATTAACAGCAGCCAACTCTAGTACAGATAACTCGATAGGCTCATATCCTGCACGTACCAGTGCCTCATTGAGAGGCTTAGCACGATCTGCAGGTCGAGTATTGATAAACTTCATTTCATTTTTTTATTTATACAGTGCTTTTAATAAATCAGCAGCACCTTGGTCAATCAAAGCTTTTGCTAGTGAAACACCCAACGTTTCAGCTTGTTCAACTGGACCTTCTACTTTAGCAACCAATAATGTTTGACCATCCACACTGCCTACGCGCCCCTCTAATTGAATCTGTTGATCATTTAAAGTCGCATATCCCGCAATCGGTACCTGACACCCGCCTTCCAAATAAGCATTAAATGCCCGTTCTGCACGAACACACGCATCAGTTTCTGCATGTAATAAAGGTCGAATCAACTCTAATACGCGTGCATCGTCACCTCGACACTCAAGACCTAATGCACCTTGGCCAACTGCGGGTAAACTCGTCTGTGCATCCAGCGTGTGTCGAATACGCTCTGCTAAACCTAAACGTTTTAAGCCTGCACTTGCCAGAATGATGGCATCGTAAAGCCCATCATCAAGCTTAGATAGTCGTGTGCCTACATTTCCACGTAAATCTATAATCTCAAGATCTGGACGGGCTTTTAAAATTTGACATTTACGACGCAAACTTGAGGTTCCCACTTTGGCACCAAGGGGCAAATCTTCAAACTTGCTATAAGTATTCGAAACAAAAGCATCTAAAGGATCTTCTCGCTCGCAAATCACGGCAAGACTTAATCCTTCTGGGAGCGCCATCGGCACATCTTTCATGGAATGGACAGCCAGATCTGCACGACCATCAAGTAATGCAGCCTCAAGCTCTTTAACAAATAAACCTTTTCCACCAATCTTGGCTAAAGGAGTGTCTAAAATTTTATCACCTTGGGTCACAAACGTCACCAACTCAACTTTTAGGCCAGCATGTAGGGTCTCAAGTCGCTCACGAATATGCTCCGCTTGCCATAAAGCCAATGGACTTTGACGAGTTGCAATTTTTAAGGTTTTGATCATTTTAATGCTGCCAAACTTTAGACATCCTAAACTTACCCTGCTGTCCCAAAATTGCAAGTAAATTGTTCGGCAATCACTATAATTTTAGGCAACTAAATATTTTGCATTCTTTCTCTAAGCAAAGGTAAGTGACGGCGACTGACCGCCAATTTCTCTTCAAGTTCACGACAACGAACTTGATACTGGCCTGAAGCAACCAACTCCAATCCATCCAAATAATCCAATGCAATCAGCGCATTTCGATGAATTCGTATAAATTTATTTGAAAACTCACGCTCTAGATCTTTTAAAGTCTCATCAATTAACACACTGCCGTTTTTGTGTCGTACTGTTACGTATTTCTGATCAGCTAGAAAATAGTAAACATTTTCGATAGGAATGAGTTCAAGACCACGATACGTTTTCGCAGCGATTTGCTGACGTTGATGTTTTTCTTCCATATTTTCTTTTTGCTCTATATTCGACATTTGAGCTTGAGTAAGTTTAGTTAAATTATTGAGTGTATTTTCTAATTCTGATTTGATAATCGGTTTTAATAAATAGCCTTTCGCTTGTGCCTGAATAGCAGTCAAAGCATGCTCATCATAGGCCGTGCAAAAAACAATAGCAGGCATTGGGTTTAGCTGTGAAAGATGCTGAGCACATGTCAAACCATCCATTTCAGGCATTTGGATGTCAAGTAAAATTACATCAGGCTCATATTGTTGCACTAAGGTCAAAGCTTCTTTTCCATGGTGCGCAGCTGCAACAACTTGATGCCCCAATTGAGTGACCAAGCGAGATAAGCGCTCAACCGCGAGTGGCTCATCATCACAAATTAGGATGTCCATTGTTCCTCCTTGCTCAAGTTAACGTTGCTTATTTTAATGTATTAACTTGATTTTATTTATATTGGTACTGGACTACAGTCGTGTAAATTCCATTACCTGCATGACTCCTAAACTGTACCGTATACCCATAGTGTGCTTTCAAACGCTGTTTCACGTTTTCTATCGCAATACCATTCCCCTCCCTATTGGCCATTTTATCGGCTATATAAGGGTTAGTAATGACTATAGTGACCTGATTTTGTAATATTTCAACCAATATGACAATCTTTGCATCAATTAACTTTTTCTCCACCCCATGAAAGATACTATTCTCAATTAAAGGCTGTAAAGTTAAAAAAGGGATACTTGCTTGGCCCAACTGCTCTGGTTGCAAGATATTCCATTCCACATTTAATCTCGAACCCAACCTTAGCTTTTCAACCGCCAAATAATGTTCACACAATTGGATTTCTTCTTTTAATGTGACAATTTTAAGCTCTTGAAAGCTTGCTCTAAACAACCTTGAAAGATCGATGAGCATTTGCTCTGCTTTATCTGGATCACTCCCAATCAGACTCACCACACTATTTAAACTATTAAAAAGAAAGTGTGGATGTATTCTTGCTTGCATGGCTTGAATTCGAGCATTCAATTCACCTTGTTGCTGCTTTAACCACTCACCCCGAACATAGATATATCGTAAACAAAAAGTGATCAACAATACGCCATAGCTCATATGTAAAATCACATGATCAAATAAAAGTAACCATGAAAATTTTTGTAAAGAAAAGTTACTTCCCCAAAAAAACAGAAAATTCAAACTACAAGTAGTGAATAGGATAATGAGTTCTAATAGTACGAATGTATAAATTGCAGACTGCCAAGTTGTTAATTTTTGCCAAAACTCCCTAAACAAATCAATTACGGCGATAAAGACCAATACCACCCAATTGATGTAAAGCACATACTTGATCACCTGTGATGTCTGCAAATTTGACCAAGACTGTGACTCTGCTAGGCACAGCAACAACGCCAAAAAAATACTGGCAATAAACAGCTCTGCAAAATATTGCCACTGCCCAATACGTACAAAGAAATTCGCATCAATAAATTCTTGTTTATCTTTTGAAGAATTATCCATAGGCAAGACTTCGGCATCTTGATTTGAATTTGTTATACTGGATGCAAAATTACTGCTTTTTCTTTTACTGAGCCGACATGACCACATCTTCTAATTCCTCTAATCCGTCACAAGCCCAAACTTCAGGTATGTGGGGCGGTCGTTTTTCCGAAGCAACTGATGCCTTTGTCGCTGAATTTACAGCATCTGTTCAATTTGACCAACGCTTTTATAAACAAGATATTGCAGGTTCAATCGCACATGCAACGATGTTGGCAAAAGTCGGTGTACTCACTGAACAAGAGCGTGATGACATCATCGCAGGCTTAACCGCAATTAAAGCGGACATTGAAGCTGGCAACTTCGAATGGCGTATTGATTTAGAAGATGTTCACATGAACATTGAATCTCGATTAACACAACGCATTGGGATTACAGGTAAGAAATTACATACAGGTCGTAGCCGTAATGACCAAGTAGCAACGGATATTCGCTTGTATGTACGTGATGAAATTGATGCCATCTTAGCGTTATTACACAAACTGCAAAAAGGCATTCTAGGCTTGGCTGCTAAAAATACAAATACAATCATGCCTGGCTTTACACATCTTCAAACTGCACAACCTGTGACGTTTGGACATCATTTAATGGCATGGTTTGAAATGCTGGTACGTGACTCAGAACGTCTGATTGACTGCCGTAAACGCGTTAATCGCATGCCTTTAGGTTCTGCTGCGCTTGCAGGTACCACTTATCCAATCGATCGTGCTTATACAGCAGAACTTTTAGGGTTTGAAGCAGTTGCAGAAAACTCATTAGATGCTGTATCTGATCGTGATTTTGGTATTGAGTTTAATGCTGCGGCATCACTCATCATGATGCACTTATCTCGTATGTCTGAAGAATTAATTCTTTGGACATCTGCACAATTCAAGTTTGTGAATATTCCTGACCGCTTCTGCACAGGCTCTTCAATCATGCCTCAGAAGAAAAATCCTGATGTACCTGAACTTGTTCGTGGTAAAACAGGCCGTGTATATGGTGACTTAATGAGTCTACTTACTCTCATGAAAGGTCAACCTTTGGCATATAACAAAGACAACCAAGAAGATAAAGAACCATTATTTGATGCTATTGATACGGTTCGTGGCTCTTTAATGGCTTTCGCAGACATGATTCCTGCGCTTGTTCCAAATATTCCTGAAATGCGCGAAGCTGCGCTGCGTGGTTTCTCAACAGCAACGGACCTTGCTGATTACTTAGTGAAGAATGGTGTTGCATTCCGCGATGCACATGAAATCGTCGGTAAAGCAGTTGCGCTTGGCGTACAAGAAGGTAACGATTTATCAGAACTTACGCTTGAACAACTTCAACAATTCTCTGATTTAATTCAAGCTGACGTCTTTGAAAAAGCATTAACTTTAGAAGCTTCTGTCAATGCACGTAACCACATCGGTGGTACAGCACCTGCTCAAGTTGAAGCAGCAATTGAGCGTGCTCATGCGCGTTTAGAAGCTCTTTACGCTTAATTTCTGATTATATTTTTGGAGTATTGATATGTCTCGCCAAGTATTTTGCCGTAAGTATCAAAAAGAAATGGAAGGTTTGGATTTTGCACCATTCCCTGGTCCTAAAGGTCAGGAACTATTTGATAGTGTTTCTAAGCAAGCATGGGGCGAATGGTTAAAGCATCAAACTACTTTAATCAATGAAAAACGTTTAAATGTCTTTGAAGCTGATGCAAAAAAATTTCTTGAAGAACAACGTGAAAAGTTCTTCAACAATGATGAAACTTTAGAAAAAGCTGAAGGCCTAAAGCCTGAGTAAAAAAGAAAGCACTGCTTTTCTTTTTACGTAAGCTAAGGACGAAGTCCGCGTAGGCTTTAATCTAAAAAGAATCCCCATCTTTGGGGATTCTTTTTTATGCGTTACTTTAAAAATTAGGCAAGAAAAACACAGAAGGTGTGCACAGGCTTTAATCCCAAAAGAATCTCCGTAATAGAGGTTCTTTTTTTATGGGACATCAAATAAATATCAATGGAGTCAAAATTTAGCTGACGAAAGAAGTGCTTGTGGTGGATTTAAAATATGACCTAATTGGTAAACTCCATCCATATTTAACTGCATCTCCATTCGGTCAACACGAATTGGGCCAAATTTAATGTAAATCTGCCGATTTTGAAGATCAAACCGCTGCTCCAAAACCTGTCCATTGAATTGTAAAGAGTTCATAGATGTTAAGTCCATAAGCGCTTTAAAAGGTTGCTCTTCATCCTTTGTATAATGAATCCTTTTTCTATCACTCACGAAATTTTCTAAATGGTTTAAATCCTGAGATTTAAAAGATGTAATTTCACGAATTTGAGATTCCTCAATACCTAAAGCATTGACCAAACTTAACTGATCATCTGGCAGTAATTTAAAATGCCCATTGTTAGGATGTGCCGCCCAACTCAAACTCGAAAGACCCCAAGCACAGATTCCCCACAAAACTTGCTTAAATTGTCTCATTCCCCATCGCTCTCACTGAACGTAATAAAAGCCATCTTTAAAAACATTTCAGCCAAACACAACTACCATTTATCTTAAATATCATTTACTTAACAGGAATTATTAGACTCACCTCACAGACAAATCTTTTTTATTGATATTTATCTTCCTATCTAAAAAAGACTGCATAAATGTAAAGCAGAAAATAGACACATAAGATGATTATGAGTTATCAATTTCATCAGAGTAGGCTAATCTCTGTATTAAAATTAACCACCATTTGAGCGCATCATGTTTATCATTCGTCCTTATATTGAGACTGACTTAGAAGACATCATTCAACTCTGGGAAAGATGTGATCTAACACGACCATGGAATAATCCGGAAATTGATATTTTTAGGAAGGCTGCACAAAAAGATGACTTATTCTTGGTGGCAGTGCAAGATCAGTTCATTATCGCAACATTAATGGGTGGTTACGACGGTCATCGCGGGTGGATCAATTACCTCGCGGTACATCCCAATCATCAACGGAATGGTGTTGCTACAGCGTTGATTCAACATTTGGAAAAAAGATTGATTGCACTTGGTTGTCCAGAAGTTCAGCTTTTAGTGCAAAAAGAATTTATTGATATTCAAAACTTTTATGAACAATTGGGATATGACGAAAAAGAAGTTGTATGCCTTGCTAAAAGACTCATTCACGACCATTAAGAAATTTTATAAAACAGGAGCATTTATCAATTTACCGATCCGTAAAAATATTGGGAATCGAATATTAAATTTATGACCGGTATCATTATTCAAAGTTAAGGCATATTGGCTCATCTGATTTAAGATTTGTGTCGCCTGATTATTGGCTTGCGTATTTTGTTTAAGATATTTCTTTAAAGCTGACCATGTATTTAAATAATCAATCAATTGATCAATCCGCCATTTACAATGCATGTGCTGCTCACAGGTCGGGATTTCTTCAAAAGGAAATGGAATCGTTTGATATTTCAGATCAATATAGTGACGCTCACTCTCCCAATATGTTTTCAATACTTGGTGATATAGCTTTTCAATACAGCTTTGAAGCTCCTCATTCTCCACTTCAATAAGCCCATATCCAATCACTGCAAAGACACCCTGGGGCTTCAGTGTTCGATAGACCTCTTGAAAAAATAACTCGAAGTCAAACCAATGAATGGCTTGGGCAACTGTAATCAGGTCAAAACATTGTGCTTTCAAATTGCTATGTTCAGCGTTTTCAATTCGGTAGATTACATTATCTATTGCTGGGGCTTGCCGAAGCTGTGCTGCGCTTATATCCGTTGCAATGATTTGATTAAAATGCGGAGCTAATATCCGAGTAAATTGTCCTGAACCAGCCCCGCCGTCCCAAGCCATTTCATAGTTCTGAACATATTTTAAGATTTCGTCAATCACACTTTGTGGATAACTTGGACGAGCTTGTTGATAAAGCTCACTTTGATCAGAAAATAGGTCTTTCATTTTTTATTCTGAATTTGATCGAGAAATCAACCTTAGCACATCAAAAAAAATGGATTATGAATGACTTCGATTCATTTTGTATTATTTTATAAGCAAAAAAAATCCTCAACATTGTTGAGGATTTTTCGAATATGGTGGCGAGACCCAGGATCGAACTGGGGACACACGGATTTTCAATCCGTTGCTCTACCAACTGAGCTATCACGCCGATGGGGTGTATTAAGCCGTAACTGAGCTCAATAGTCAATAAAAATCATGCATTTTTTATTTGTTCGAGTAAATTTTACCCAAAAAAAATCTCTGATGGGATCAGAGATTGAAAATACAAATTCTTAAAAGAATATGGTGGCGAGACCCAGGATCGAACTGGGGACACACGGATTTTCAATCCGTTGCTCTACCAACTGAGCTATCACGCCGATGTCGCGTATTAAACAGTTTCATCTCGATATAGTCAAGCAAGTTTTTGGGATATTTAAACAACTGGATGTTTTTAAAACAACATTTAGATTATTCGATGTAAATACATACAAATCCAATAAAAAAAGCCAGTATTGACTGACTTTTAATATTTAAAATCGAACAATAGTTTTAAATTTTTTCCAAACTACTTAAACAACGATGTATTGCACCACATCCAGGCTCAAAATGATTAACGCCTTTCTCTTCTTCCATTCGACATGCTTCACTCACTAAGCGCTCTGCGACACCACGTCCACGGTTAGCCGGATGAACTACGATATTTTCAAGCGTTCGACTTTCACCTTGTCCAGTTGACCAAATGGCCCCAATGATCTTTGTATTAAATTCTGCCGTGTAAAGTAAGGTATACTGAGTTAAGTTTTGCTCAAGTTGTTCAATGGCATCTTGTCCGTCACTAAATTCTGGACTGGTGTCATATAAGCGCTCAAGCTGTTCACGAACTTCAACATTATCAAGCGAAGTTATTGCATGTACGGTTATAGGCATTGATTAACCCTCCTGAGCAATCTAATATGCTGTCACTTTCGTGACATCGAAAATCTACATTCATCATTTTTAACGTTTTTGAGGAACGTGTCTATGACGCAACGTATCAGTGAAGTGGTAAGAAACACAAACGAAACCAAAATTCGTGTTCGCGTGAATCTTGATGGTACTGGTCAAGGCACCCTCAATACAGGTGTTCCATTTTTAGACCATATGATCGACCAAATCAAGCGTCATGGTTTATTTGATATCGATATTCATTGCGACGGCGATTTAGAAATTGATGATCACCATACAGTAGAAGACTGTGGTATTACCCTTGGTCAGGCATTTGCACAGGCTTTAGGTGACAAAAAAGGTTTACGTCGCTATGGTCACTTCTATGCACCACTTGATGAGTCCTTGAGTCGTGTCGTTGTTGACCTATCAGGCCGCCCTGGCTTATGGATGGACATTCCATTTACGCGCGCGCGCATTGGTACTTTTGATGTCGACCTATTCTCTGAGTTTTTCCAAGGCTTTGTGAATCACGCATTAATGACACTCCACATAGACAATTTGAAAGGTAAAAATAGCCATCACCAAATTGAAAGTGTATTTAAAGCATTTGCACGAGCACTTCGTATGGCTTGTGAAGTAGATCCACGTGCAGAAAATACTGTAGCTTCAACCAAAGGTACTTTGTAATGACCCGTATTGCCCTTCTTGATTATGGCATGGGAAATCTTCACTCAGCAGCAAAAGCACTTGAACATGTTGGTGCAACCGTTGATGTGACCAATGATCCTAAGCTGATTGCTCAAGCAGATAAAATTGTGTTCCCAGGCGTTGGTGCAATGCGTGATTGCATGCAAGGTATGCACGAGGCTGGCATTGACGAGGTTGTACGCAATGCCGTTTTCAACAAGCCTGTCCTTGCGATTTGTGTCGGCATGCAAGCTCTGCTGCAACACTCTGAAGAAAATGGTGGTGCAGATGCATTAGGCATTTTTGATGGTGCTGTTAAACGCTTTCCAGATATTGAAGGTTTAAAAGTTCCCCATATGGGTTGGAATCAGGTACACCAAGCAGATCCAAGCCATCCAATGTGGAACAACATTGATCAAGATGCTCGTTTCTATTTCGTACATAGTTTCTATGTTGAACCGAAACAATCTGAGATCATTGCTGCGACATGTAACTACGGTTTGGAATTCTGCACCGCAATCCATAAAGATAATTTGTTTGCTACTCAGTTCCATCCAGAAAAAAGTCATACAGCTGGCTTACAGTTGTTGAAAAATTTTGTAGAGTGGAAAATTTAAAGCCATAATAAAGCTCACTGTTTTCAGTGAGCTTTTTTTCAGACTTTACTCTAAATATCTTTTACGACAAAGCCACCTTCAATTGGCTCAACAGTTACTTTAATTTCTGCTTTTAGATTCAGCGCAGCATAACGACTTTTAAGTTCTGAAATTAATTGTTCTGGCGTTGCATCTTTTAAAGCCAACTCATCCTTCAAAGGATACTGTTTAAAACTTTCTGATTTTTTACCATCTTTAGCGTCTGAAACCCATCGTTCTGCAGCACTCAGTACTTTCGCTAATTCAACTAGATGTTGAGCATTGGCAGGAGTTGACTCTTGCACCCATTTCGACAGCGTTTCCTTAGAGACTCCCAATGCATTCACCACATCAGTCGGTTTAATGTTTTTCTCTTTGATCAATTTTCTAAGTTTTTTAGCACCTTCGCTAAATAAATCATCTTCTTGAACTGCCATCGCTTCTGTCCAAATCTTATTCACTGTCTGCAGTTTCAATTTAACATTAAGCCTATGCAGTTGAGTCTAATATTGCCAAACAAATCAGATGAAATTGAAATTATTTTCAATATAGATAATTCACAAATAAAAGTGTGATCTAATTTTTCTCATTACTCAGTTTGAATTAAAAAGAAAAATAAATTGACCCAATGATTAATTGTTAACTTATGTAAAGACAATGAGCACCAATTTTAATCATTAAAAAAATACACAAAATTCACAAAATCAATCAACGAATCGAACAAGTTGGCATTTTAGGTATTTACACCATGCTACTCGATAATATTCATGCATTATAAGTGTACATTTATTCTATCAAGCACCAAATTAAACCACAATAAATAATTGATTTTGTTAACATTTTTAAACATTACCCTTGTGTTGTATTAAGTTGCTGTTTTTACGGCATATCTTCAAAATTATTCCACTTATATTGTTTTTTTTCGATTTGTCTGAAATTTTTTTCTTTGTTAATTATGAACTTGCTGAAACAACAAAGATCCAACACTAACCACATATATTTTGGAGCAATCTGCACATGTTTAAACTTTTTACTGGAAAAATCAGTGGCGTTCTAAGCCTTGCTTTACAGGGAATTACGAAAGCAGTTGGTTTTATTCTAGAAACCGTAACGACAGTTGTAGATACCGTTGTTGACACAGTAGGGACGCTGACCAAACCATTAACGGATAAGTTAACAGAATTGCCACTGATCGGAGATACAGTGGAATCGGTACTCAATCTTGAAAATAATTTACTAGGAAATTTAAGCGGAGGCTTACACGCTATCGCTGATGATTTTTCGAATGGAGATCTATTAGGGGGCATTAATACTGCATTGAATGGCACTACTGCAACTGTAGGCCAAACCATCAAAGATGTTTCAAATCTTGTAGGTGAAGTCGCTGGTTTAGCCGATCCCGTGACCGACCTGCTAAGCCAAGTGCCAGGTTTAGGTGCTGTCATAGATGTTGTCGGAGAAACCTCTTCAAATCTTTTGGGATTCGTGAGTGAAACGGGAGATTATGTCGCAAGTACCAAACCTCTTGATCTCGTGACTGGTCTCATTGATGATCCTTTAGGCAGTGTCACAGGAACATTAGGAGATGTCTCAGGAACATTAGATAACTTATTGGATGATTTAGCACCTGTAACAGATGCTCTGTCATCGATTCCTGTCGTGGGTGATCTTGTAGGATTCACGGGAGAGATCACAAATGCTTTAGGTGCAATCCCAACCAATATCACACCAACTAGCTTTGATCTAATCTCTAACTTAGATACAACACCATACATTTAATTCAAAGTTCGTATTAAAAACCGTCAACATTGTTCTGACGGTTTTTTTTCATTGTTACTTCGCTCATTTGATGTTTCTTTGCTAAGATTGCTGCGAATAAACTCCAGAATACTGGCAAGGAGCGAAAGCATGCTGATTATCCCTGCAATTGACCTTAAAGATGGTAAATGTGTCCGTTTAAAACAAGGTCGTATGGAAGACGATACCGTTTTCTCTGATGATCCTGTGGCAACAGCACAACATTGGGTAGACGCTGGCGCTCGCCGTTTACATTTAGTTGATCTAAATGGTGCTTTCGCTGGTACACCTATTCACAAACCTGTTGTGGAAGCGATTGCAAAAGCACAACCTGAACTGCCAATTCAAATTGGTGGTGGCATCCGTTCTCTTGAAACCATCGAACACTACTTAGATGCAGGTGTATCATTCGTCATTATTGGTACAAAAGCAGTCAAAGAACCTGAGTTTGTTGAGGAAGCTTGTAGAAAATTCGCAGGTCACATCATTGTCGGTATTGATGCAATCAATGGCATGGTCGCAACTGACGGCTGGGCAAATGTAACTGACGTGAAAGCAACTGATTTAGCTAAACGCTTTGCAGATGCTGGAGTATCTAGTATCGTGTATACCGATATTGCACGTGATGGCATGATGCAAGGTGTGAATATCGAACAAACAGTTAATCTTGCGACTTATTCAGGTTTACCTGTGATCGCTTCAGGCGGTGTGACCAATCTTGACGACGTTCGCAACTTAAAAGGTCAGCCTGGTATTTTAGGTGCGATTACTGGTCGTGCAATTTATGAAGGCACTTTAAATCTTCGTGAAGCTCAATTATTACTTGATGAACAAGCGCTCTAATAGCGCATGTTTCTAAAGAGGTCTTAGGACCTCTTTTTTCTTACTTAAAAAATATGTTGAATTTATCTCCTACCCTCAAAACCAAAACACCACAACTTGCCCTCATTGCAATTACGATGATTTGGGGTGCCAGTTTCATAACAGTCAAATATGGATTGAGCTTCAGCACACCAGTGCTTTTCGTTGCCTTTCGATTTGCAGCAGCTGCGCTGGCTGTTGGTCTCATCTCACTTCAATATTGTAAAAATTTTAGTGCCAAAGATATTTGGGCAGGATTTTGCATTGGAACAGTGATTGCAATTGGCTATGGAACGCAAACCATTGGCTTACAGACCATCACCAGTAGCGAGTCTGCCTTTTTGACAGCACTTTATGTGCCATTGGTTCCCATCTTATTGTGGTTGCTCTTTAAAAAAAGGCCACATGTCATGACATGGATAGGGGCAGGACTCGCCTTTGTAGGTTTAGTTTTCTTAACAGGCAATGGGTTTGGTGCTATTCGGCTTGAATTTGGTCAGATCATTACCTTGATAGGATCAATTGCGATTGCACTTGAAATTATTCTCATTAGTTACTTTGCACCTCGAGTCAATTTACGCCGAGTGACGATATTACAACTCATTTTTGCATCGTTAATTTGTTTTCTAATGGCACCATTGGTGGGTGAAACACAACTCCCTGAGTTTAACTGGATCTTCGTTGCAATTATTGTAGGTTTAGGACTTGCAAGTGCAATCATTCAGTTAGTCATGAACTGGGCTCAACGCGTGGTTGATCCTTCACAGGCTGCCATTATTTATTCTGGCGAACCTGTTTGGGCGGCTTTGATTGGGAGATTAGCAGGTGAGCATTTAGCTATGCTCTCAATTTTAGGTGGCGTGTTGGTTGTGCTCGGTGTAATTACCAGTGAGTGGAGACCAAAATTTAAGAAGAAAGAATAAGCTTATTGGGGCTCTTTTAGCTTTAACATCATACATGGTTGAAAATACTGCACTTCAGGCATAGGCGTATAAAAGGGATGCAAGAGTTCCTTCCATTTTAAATACGCCTCTGACTGCCTAAAACCTTCCGTATGATCTTCAAGTTTGTCCCAGTAAATCAGTAAAATATAAGCATGTTCATTATTCGTATTTTTAATCAGCTGAACCGCATTTAGCCCCTTTATTGGTGAAATAATGTCTTTAGCTAATTTAAAAACATTTTCGAATGCCTCACTCTGGTTCATTTTGATATTTAAATGAACATGCTCAATAATCATGACACCACCTCATTCATGAGTTTTAATTATTGATACATTGGCTCGTTATCATTGACCTTAATAATTCCTTTGATCGCACGATAAACAATCCAAACCCATGACAAACCAATCACTGCGATACAGAATGTTGTTGCACCCAGTGCTACACCAGCAAAGGCATTAGGATTGTCACCCGTGAAGAATAAGAACAAAAACGGCAGGAACGCGATGATATTCCAAATTAAATACCACCAAAAAGTACGAATTTGCCAAGTAAAATGACTTTCAAAAATTGAGCCCTGTACCTTTGATCGTTTCCAATAGTTAATAATTAGCGCAATAACCGCCAAAATACCTGCTGAAAAAATAGCGATGATATACAGGATGTAAAGTAAAATCGTTAAGCTGCGGTTTGGATCTTGATCAGCTGTATAATTCATAAAATCACCTTTTTAATTTTTTTGAGGCTTTATAATTTCAAACCATTAAATGGTGAAATTATCCATAAAATAATCAGTATATTAAACGCTATAGTACAGAAATAAATTTTTCGAAATGGTTGTTTTTGTGTTTTATGACGCAAGCGTTGCTGAGCAAGCCAAGCACTCGGCCATCCTCCTAATATAGAAACCACATGTAATGTATTTTCTGGTACACGTTGACTCCCCTGTTGAGCCGCCGCTTTATCGTGTGCATATAAGCCATAGGTGATCAGGTTCATCAATAAAATGACCAACACCACCATCATACTCAATAGCCCCACGAGGACTAATGTAGCAAGCGTCAAGATATAAGCAATAATCGCTACTTGCATCGGTTGCATTTTTTGTTGAGTAACTGGTGAATGACGCGGCTTCGTTTTTACTTTTTTTGCCTGAGCCGCTTTTAAGTATGTTACTTGTTTCGCTTTAAATCGACCTTGACCATCCAATTGAACGATATACTCCAAAGCACAACCTGGAATCGGTCTTGGGCCTGGTTTGGCAAAATCTTTAATGTGAAGGAAAACGCGATCTTTGGATGAATCATTGGGTTGAATAAATCCATAGCCTTTTTCATCAAACCATTCAACTAGACGACCTTGATCACGCATATTTCCCCCAGATTTTTTAAATTTTTAAGCTGTGACAAATTTTAATCGTTCAACCAGCATATTGCGCATTTCTAAAGGATTTTTTTGCAAAATATCCTCGCCAACACGCCCCATTTCTTTGTTCTTTTGAGCCACTAGCAAACGCATCATCCAGAAACGTCCAGCTGCCATCGCTAAATAGAGTTCTAGGCATGATTTTTCATCACTGGTCATTTCACGTACACTTTGATAAGCCTCCAAGAATGCTAAGGCCTTTTCCTCATTCAAATGAACACTTGGATATTCTGTACAGAAATCATTCATCGTAATGGCGATATCAAACAAAAGTTCATCTTTATTCAACTCATAAAAATCGAGTATCCCTTTTAAAGTAGCCCCTTCAAATAAAGTGTTATCTCTAAATAGGTCAGAATGGATAAAACCTCGTGGACGATCAGGGTACATTGCGGTAAGAGCATCATATAAACCTAACAAACTATTTAATAATACTTGATCGGCTGGATTTAGCGTAGGTCGAAGCTGCTGAGCCACACTTAACCAATAATCATGATTACGATACTCTGCGCGCTCTAAGGGAAAGTTATCGAGAGCCACATGTATTTGAGCCTGTGCAATAGCAATGGACTGAACCTGTTCAAGTGATGAAAGCATAGGATGCTTGCCACGCATTCTAGGCGCAATTTGTGCAGGTTTATTTTTTAAGATCTGAATCGAACGTCCTGAATGTTTCAAAGGTACAGGCACAGGCAGACCTGCATGACCCAGATGCTCAAGTACAGGGACGAGTTCACCTGCGCCTTGCTCATCCATCTCTTCAAAAATTGTTAAAACAAATTCGGTTTGATCTGCACAAACTAGAAAATAGTTCGTATTTTGAATACCTCCTTGAATCGGAATCAGGTCAATCACCTCTAATCCATAAGGCGTAGCAAAATCCTGAACTTCATTTAAAGTCAAAGTGGTATAAACCGACATAAAAAAACCTGCGAAAAAACTTACATTATTTTGATAGAATACCTGCTCCGACTACCAAGGTGTAGCACCAAAGTCTGTAAGTTTCATAATCGGCTGTTATTTTTGGAAAAAATTATGCTTGCTAAACGTATTATTCCTTGCCTCGACGTAGATAACGGTCGAGTTGTAAAAGGTGTTCAATTCCTTGATATTCGTGATGCAGGCGACCCAGTTGAAGTAGCACGTCGTTATAACGAACAAGGTGCAGATGAGATTACTTTTCTCGATATCACTGCAACATCTAATGGCCGTGACACCACTTACCGTACGGTTGAGCGCATGGCTGAAACTGTATTTGTACCACTGACTGTAGGTGGTGGTGTTCGTAAAGTTGAAGATATTCGTTTATTGCTTAACGCTGGTGCAGACAAAGTCAGTATTAACTCAGCTGCTGTCTTTAACCCTGAATTCGTTCAAGAAGCCTCTCAACGTTTTGGTGCACAATGTATTGTAGTTGCGATTGATGCAAAAAAAACGGGTGAAAATAAGTGGGAAATTTTCACACATGGTGGTCGCAAACCAACGGGTATCGATGCGATTGAATGGTCTGTGAAAATGGCAGAATACGGCGCAGGAGAATTGCTCATTACGTCAATGGATGCAGATGGTACAAAAGCTGGTTATGACTTAGCATTGATGCGTCAGATTAATGATCGTGTAACGATTCCAACGATTGCTTCAGGTGGTGTGGGTAATCTTCAACATCTAGCAGACGGAATTTTACAAGGGGGTGCTGATGCGGTGCTGGCAGCCTCTATCTTCCACTTTGGTCAACACACCATCCCGGAAGCAAAACAATATTTAGCTGAACAAGGCATTGAAATGCGTCTTTAATCACGCCCCATAAAAAAGAGGCATTTGCCTCTTTTTTTTGCAAAAAAAAGAGCCCGAAGGCCCTAAAAACCAAGAAAAAACAGCGCTTGGTTCGTTATGCAAAGCGATAAACTGGAGAGTTCTACCATCAGATTTTCATTCTCCGATTTATTCATCTCATATCATAAATGACAGATCTGCACGAAATCTTGACAAAAGCTACATATTTTATTGACCAATCATGACAAACCAGATGTCAATTCAGCCAATTCCATATCTAATCTGACTTACTCCACTATAGCCAAAGCTTTTTTTGAAATATCGGAGCGCGCTGCTTTCTGCTCAACCCACTTTGAGGGGAAATATTGTTCAACAATATGATTGACTCGTTTTGAAATAAAAGACGGTAACTGCACCCCTAAAGGGTTATCTTCCTTCAAATCTGGCGTTGAAATGACACGTGTCCCTAAAATGTAATCAAACCAAGGCTTAGTGACACACCAATTTGCATCTTGATTGGCGTTCATATGGTGGTCATAGTGCCAAGGAATTTTCTTTTTTGCCCAATGAGGTTCGAGGTGAGCTCTGCGATGCGTGTAGTAGTAGTTACAAGCACTATAAAGCACGGATAAACTCATGCCTTTCGAGATTGGATAAAATGCTGTTCCAAATACAGCAGCAACAATCCCCAATGATACGATTTCATTTTTTGTTCGCCAATTTGAGATTCCCTCTACATAACCCTCATCATGGAAATCTTGTGTTCTAACTTCACGGTGATGTGCCCAATGAGATTCCATATTTTTAGGCACAGGACTAAACCTCGTTTTACCCGGACGGTGTACACCATGTAGAACATATTTATGCGCGACCCATTCAAATCCATTGGCAATGATTAAGCCTGCAACAAAACCTTTAATCATGTTCAAAATCCCTGTTTCTTTTCTTTCAATATATCTAACTCAAGCTCTCAACCATTGACGCAAGATAAAATTTTCATTGACAAATCACGACATATTTTTCAATGTCGTATGGTAGAAAAAGCGCTTGTATAGCACTGTAAAAACAGGCTTAATAACTCATCGTGATTTCAATTGATAAAACAAGAAAAGTATTAATCACATGCAGCAGATAAAGGATTATTCAGGCTCGGTTCATGGTGGACTTGGACATCTCTTACATAATTATTGTGAAGAGAACGGTCTCCCTATTTCTGCAAAATTGGCAAGTATTCAGCAAGCCGAACGCTTTGACTTTAGCATTTGGCGTGAAATATTAAATGAAATTTATGAAGTACACCCACAACCTGCGTTAGGGTTAGAAATTGCTCAATGGGTCAAACCGCAACATTTAGGCATTATCGCGTATATCGCTTTATCATGCGATAACCTAGCAGAAGCACTCACCCGTTATCATGAATATCATCGTTTAATTTATGATGGTACACCTCTCGCCGTTGATCTGGAGCAAGGCGTATTTAGCGTACGTTGGGAAGATTTGCCGATGCATTTGTCGACACAAATCACGGATGAAATTGCGATGGCATTATTGGTTGAATTTCTAAAACGTTATGCGGGTATTGAGCATTTACATATTCAAGAAATTCACTTTCGCTTTACAGCACCAAAAAATATTGCGATTTATGAGCGTTTTTTTCAGAGCAAAGTAAAATTCTCTCAGCCTCATGTCAAGCTTACTTTTCCAAGCCAGCTCCTACAAGCACCGATTAAACAAGCTGATCAAACTTTACAAAAACTCCTGATGCAGCAAGCTCAAGATTTGTTAAGTCGACTCCCCAATAACACACAAATCGATGAGCGGTTACAGCAAGCCATTCTGATTGGAATCCAAAGACACAATTATCAAATTCAAACTGTCGCAGAACAAGTGGGAATGTCCGTCAGACAACTTCAGCGCCATTTACAAAATCAAGGTGATACCTATCAGCAGCGCGTTCAAGAAGTTCGCAAACTTCTAGCGATTCAATATCTACAAGATCCTTATCTCAGCTTGCATGAGATTTCGTTATTGCTCAGCTATTCAGAACAAAGTGCATTCCAACGCGCATTTCGTCAGTGGATGAAGATGACGCCCCAGCAGTGGCGTATTCAACATCATATTCGCAGTTCATGATTGTCAATCTAAATCATCATTCTAAAGATGATTGATGAATCACAAGAATGGATTTTCTATTTCATTCTCAGCCGTCGTTTCTATTTTTTCTGCTAAATTTTGTTGATCTTCTAAGTAGATGACCATTGCATCTAAATATTGTTTTAACGCTTTCGCAGCGGCTAAACCGGTTTGATCTTTGGTGATTTGCAAGTTGCCATAAATACTCACACGATCAAGATCATTTTCAAGCGTCAAGTCATGAATCGAATGTGACTCAGTCCCATTTTCAAAAGGCTTAAACATGGCAAATCTCTTTAAGTTTATAAATATCAATCCCTGAAGATAAATGAATCTTCAGGGCGAATTCGAGCTTTTTTATTTAAGGATTTGTAATAAATATTGCAACAACGCTTGAACCAACTCTTTCACGATTGCATCTTGTGCTTGTTCATCAATCTTAGCCTCTTGATTCGTTACGGTTGTATTAACAGGTACGCTTTGACTACTAAACTCTTTTTGCAGCGCTTTGAGTTGATCTGTTGAGATATCAACTGCACATTGGCTTTCGGCATCCCAGTGCGAATACTCTATCGCTTGTTGGGCTTTGACCTGATTGGCTTTTAATGGCAATTTATAAGTATTACGCTTTTGCTCAGATGTAAGTTGAGGAAACAGATTCATGCCAAGCACTTCTTCTAACTGGCATACACTGACCACTTGCATCTGTAGTGAATTATTGTTGGGAGCGTAATATGCGCCAATAGCACCTGTTTTAGGTATATATACGGCTTTAAACACCGCTGTTGGAACAATAACACCGCGTCCAATGGTTTTCAGTTTTTTGCCACTATATACAGGCCCGGTAATCACATACACATCATGTTTCTGCTTCGTAACGATTGCACGTGTCGCTTCCTCAATTTCTCGCCAGATTTGTTGGTTATTCTGCGGAGCTTGAGGAACCATATTGGCTAAAGAAAAACTGTCGTACTGTGCAGCTTTATTTGGCATATCAGCATTTGGAGCCATATGACCACGGTCATATCCCGACCCACGATAATCTGATAATAATGCTCGATGCTTTTCTGCTACACGAGTCTCCTCATGGAAACTGTCTTCTCTTTTTATTTTTTGGCTCAGCCGATCTGGATTCAGATATTCAGCTACCCATAATGGTGTTTTTGAGACACCAGAATACATAGTGGTGAATCCATTAAAGCATAATGGGTAGCGATCTTTATTTAAGCTCTCTTTGATTAAATAAGGTGGCTCTTGGCGATAAAATTGATTTAGACAAGCTGTATTATTAACCGAACCTGAAAATGGCAGATATGAAGACAACTTTTCTTGACCGAAAGCAATTGCAAAGCTTCCTGCTGCAACAATACCTAATACAGCTTTTACCACAATATTATTCAAACTCAGATTACCTATTCATTCCGTGTTCAACTTCTGGCCCAATGCGTGGGCTTTATTCAAAACCGGCCACAGCTTAACAAGCTATGAATTTGAAGTACATCAAGTGAATTTTCAAGTGAATAAAGGATCTTCGCATTCCGTTCAAATATCACTCAAAATAAGTAACAAATTGTTGTTTTTATAGAATAGTTTTTTAACACTCTTTAAGGTTTTACGTGTATTTGATTGAATTACATCAATTACTTGTGAGATGCTATAAAAGTTATTTAGTAAATTAAAAGAATTGAAAGTGAGGACACTATGAAATTAGCACATACTTCTTTGACAGCATTAGTAATGGGTTTATCTTTGGCAAGTGCAAGTGCATTTGCTGAGCCACCAGTTCAAGCTGGCGAAACTTTGGAAAGCCTTTCTAAAGCTAAAGTCGTAACAACAGTTAATGGTCAGCCTGGTACTTTACAAGAAGTATTAGCTAATGGTCAGATGAAAGTTATTTCTGAAGGTGCTACAACACAAGCGCCTGCTGATGCGAAAGCGCCTATTGGAAACTTACCACCTGCTGAAGCAGAAGAAACTGCTCCTCAAGCACAAACTGCAGTTCCAGCTCAACCTGAAGTAAATGCAACTGAAGAAGCGCCTGTAGAAGCACCAGCGGCTGAGTAATGTATTAGACTTAATAAAAAAACCGCCTTTGAGGCGGTTTTTTTATATCCAAAATTTTAGCAAACGCTTACTCAGATTTCGATCTGGCTTCCCATTTCGACCACGCGATTTGGTGGAATTAAATAGAAATCACTCACAGGACTGGTATTCCGCTGCATTGAAATAAATAATTTTTCACGCCATGGCGCCATTCCTTCTCCCACGGTATGAATCAGACGATCACGTGAAATAAAGAAACTAATTTGCATCATATCAAATTCAAAATTTAACTGCTCATATGCCGCTTTCAGCGCAACTGGAATGTTGGGTTGGTCTTTAAACCCATAATATACAAAAATCCTAAAGAATCGATTATCCATCTTTTCTACACGAATTCTCTCAATATCAGGTACATATGGTACATCTTTAGTAATGACCGTAATCATCATATTACGTTCGTGTAGAACCTTATTATGCTTAATATTGTGCAACATCGCATGTGGAACGATATTGGGTGTTCCTGTGAGGAAAATTGCATCCCCAGGAACAATGAGCGTTTCATCACTCATCTTGACACTTTGAATGAAGAGATCAATTGGTAACGCATCAGACTCAAGCTTATTAAGTACGATTTGACGACCATCTTTCCACGTCATTAAAACAGTAAATACAATTGCACCAATCAAGATCGGCACCCATCCACCACCAACAATTTTTAAAGAAGTCGAAGCAACAAAAACAAGGTCAATGATCAATAAAGGCACGGCAAAAAGCGCTACTTTCCAAACAGGCCAGCGCCAAACGCCATAAGCTAAAATCGAAATTAAAATCGTACCGCATAGCATCGTCATGGTCACTGCTACACCGTAGGCACTGGCAAGATTTGCACTATTTTCAAATAATAAAATGAGAATAATGACTGAAATAAATAATACCCAGTTGATGAATGGGACATAGATTTGTCCTTGTTCAACATCAGAGGTATGTTGCACGGTTAAACGCGGTAAATAGCGCAATTGAATCGCTTGATTGACCATTGAGAATACGCCCGTAATCACCGCTTGAGACGCAATCACGGCAGCAGCGGTTGCAAGACCAATCATTGGAAATAAAGCCCAATCAGGGACTAACAGGTAAAATGGGTTCTCAATTGCATTTGGGTCTCGTAAAAGTAAAGCACCTTGACCCGCATAGTTAAAAACTAGACTTGGCAATACAATCACAAACCAAGCAAGCTTAATGGGCATGCGACCAAAATGTCCCATATCTGCATATAGTGCTTCACCCCCCGTCATCGTTAAAATGACGGCACCCATCGTGAGGAATGCAACAAAAGGTTGATTGATGATAAAGCCAAATGCCCAGTGCGGACTAATCATTGCCAACACGAACGGTGTTTGCATAACACTCCATAAGCCTAATAGTCCAATAGATGCAAACCACAATAATGTGATTGGTCCAAAGAACTTACCCATGGTCGCCGTGCCGTGGCGCTGAATTAAAAACAGTGCTGTTAAAATACCGACGGCCAATGGTAATAACCACTGATTAAACATCGGAGTCGCAATACTTAAACCTTCAATCGCGGATAAAATAGAAATTGCTGGGGTAATAATGCCATCACCAAAAAAAAGTGATGCACCGATAAAGCCCAAGGCAATGAGATAAATTTTGCGCTGATCTGCAATACGGGTTGAACGTAGATTTAAGGCAAGAAGCGACATAATACCGCCTTCGCCATTGTTATCTGCCTTCATAATGACTGAGACATATTTAAAGCTGATGGTGAGCATCATGCACCAGAAAATGAGCGACAAAATGCCCAGAACGGTTGCCTCAGTAATTGCAATATGAGCCGTAAGGAAGCATTGACGCAATGCATACAGAGGACTGGTTCCAATGTCACCAAACACCACCCCTAATGCTGCCAATGTTACCGCAGGAAGTGCGGCTTTTTTTGCAGTGCTTTGCATATTTTAGTCTTCATGCATTCGACAGAATTTTTCGGCAATCATATCACTGGCTAAAAACTTTTTCTTTAAATCAATTGTTTCAACTTGGCATCTGCTTTTTTTTTAGTTATCATCGCACGCCTTGGTGAAGTGTCCGAGTGGCTGAAGGAGCACGCCTGGAAAGTGTGTATACGTTAATAGCGTATCGAGGGTTCGAATCCCTCTTTCACCGCCAGAATTTAAAAAACCGAATCTCATGATTCGGTTTTTTTTCGCCTAAAACTTCGCTTTTGGCACGTATCTCGCTTCATTTTACTGTCATCAACATCATGTTAAGTTAATAAAAACAATACTTAAGGAGCTGAGCAACCTAACAACGTTATTCAAATAGATGATTTTTGCACACCTATTTAAATATAGAACCTGCTATTCCGGAGATAATATGAATAACAGCGCCAACTATGTAAAACAAATTAAAAATGCAAAACGTGGTGGCTACACACCCACTATCGCTAAAGATGTGAATAAACACAAAATTCAAAAAGCGCTAAGATTAATTGAGCAATGGAGAAAATTAGCACAAGAGTTAAAACCTCAAATGCAATTTGATATGGCTTATACTCTTGAAGAGTGTGCACAAGACCTTGATCGTATTCTAAAAAACAAATAGCTGATCCTATAAAATTTTCTCAAGATGCCTGTACACGCTATGACGGGCATCACTATAAAATGAGGAGAAAAGACGATCAAAAATAAAGCAAAAACAATTCATCCTGCTCAATTTTAATTAATCGATTAATTTTTGACTTGCGTTTTAGTGAAAAAACGCTATTATTCTCTCCACGTTGCCGGCATAGCTCAGTTGGTAGAGCAACTGACTTGTAATCAGTAGGTCCACAGTTCGAATCCGTGTGCCGGCACCATTTTATACTTAGCCTCGCTTTTTAGTGAGGCTTTGTTGTTTTTGATGATTTATTTTTTACTTGCACTCACTTGTACATATCGCACGATCCCCTCTTGATAAAGTTTCGCACACAACTTTGCTGTCATCTTAATTTTTGCTAAATCTAAAACGTGATACGAATGAGCTTGGATGTTATTTTTAAAAATATCACTCTGAATATACGTTACAAATCCTGCAAATACCTCGTGACTCAAATCTTGAATATGTATATCTCTAAAACCCGTTTGCACTAAGATTGATTGCATTTCATCGAATGAGTGCAAATGGTTCAGTTGAACGTCAGCTGCTTTTAATAATAATTTAACTTTCAATTGCGCTAGAGGACTCAAAGTATAGAACTTTGAATTCAAAGCAAGATAATGAAATGCTAAGCGTCCTTTTGAATTCAAAATACCATCTACAGAACGAAGAAATAAATTCAAATTACTGTGATAAGCAGCATCGATGCAAATTGCCGCATCAAATTTAAATTCAAATGATCTAGATTCTAAATTTAAAAATGTTCCCTGCGAGATCCGATTGACATGAGGTAAAAACTTACGCGTATGATTTACATAATATTTTTGTAATTCAATTCCTTCCAAGTATTCGATTTGAAATTTTTCTTTCCATAAAATTAAGCTAGCACCTTGCCCACAACCTAAATCAATTAATTTATCTTTTGAATTTAAATCGATAGATTGAGCAAGGGTTATTGCGAGTAACTCGCAGGCTTGTGGATAATTCAGCTGGTCAGTTTGCCATAGACCTAAATTACTCCAAGCACAATTACGGTGATCCCCCAATAAAGCTGCATTGATCGCATATTTATGTTGAGGTGCTTTCATCCATGCTTGGAGCTTCTTCATTCAATCCCTTAATATCCTAACTCTGGTGCAACTTGTACCTTAGGCTTTAAACCTAAAAATGGTAACGGCGCATCAAGTAATTTTGCTATATCCATTGCTGAAGTCACCGCTGACTCCAAAATTGGCAATCCATCACATGACCAAGAACCACAATAAAATACTTTGCGACCTTGTTGTTGGTGACGAGCACTCAACTCATGGGTTAGTGGTAAAGTATGACGATCTACAACAGCTCTAGTGAGCTTCACTTTATGTATTACTTTTTTAGGATCAATCTCAATTACTGGATTCCAAGTTTGAAAAACAGGAGATTTACCCACTAATGTTGGCTCAATCGAATTCAGCCAAACAGTGAAATGCTGTTTAGTAAATTTACGATCCATCATATAACTCAATACGCACCAATCTTTACGCTTCACAGGCATTACCACTGAATCAGTATGAATGACCAATTCACCATCAACAAACTTAAATTGTTTGAGAAGTGCAATATCATCCGCAAACTGTTCAGCATCTAAAAACTCATGAACTTTTGTTGTTGGTGTCGCGACAATCACGCGATCAAATAAGTCAGATTCACCTGCTTCATTTTCCACATAGACTAAATCACCCTGCTCTTGTACACGAGTAATGGGCTGCCCACTTCTTAAATCGATATCTTCCAGCAATTTATCAACGAAAGCTGGAGTCCCACCTTGAATTCGAAGAAGTGCATCTCCATCCGTCAGTTGGCGTAAGAAAATCAACAATGGTTTCGCTGGCCATTCACCAATTGTTTTGGCATCACATGTACAAATGGTAAATAGGACAGGCATGACTGCCCCATTCCAAAATACTTCTTCTATTTGGTTATATTTAACGAACTCATCTAAAGTGATATCTTGATTTTTAGATTTAAAAAACTGCTTCAATGCAGATCTAAGTTGTAACATCCCTTTCACTAAACGGATGCCATATTGCTTTAATCCTTTTCGATTGTTAATGATTGGAAAGTTGCCTATGCGTGAACGTGATGTTGTCAGCCAAGTTTCGATTTTATCTTCAAATAACCAGCTACATGACATATATGTACGTACTGGAAAAGTGTTGAGACCCAAATGTGTGGCAAGACTCAATGTATTTTTCCAGAGCATTGGATTCATGACACGTAATGGCGAATCAATAATCCCACCTTCATACTCAAGACTATAACTATCCATACCACGCCCTGGAAGCGCCTCGAAAACTGTGATCTGGTGACCAGCATCCTTGAGAATTCTCGCAGTTGCCAACCCTGCCATACCACTTCCAATCACTGCAATTTTCAAAATTATGATCCAAGCATTAAAAATTTTTTTAATTATGCGATAGAACACTTTGAAACTTGCTATTAAAAACTTCCAGATTTTATTTGTTTTTGATTAATTTTTAATCAAATAAATTTACGTAAAATTCTTGCTACACTATTCGTCATACGCTAAATATTTAATACACTTGTATTTTTTAAGAAATCAAAAAATATGTTTAAAAACAAAATAGATATTTTCACCAATAATTTAATTTTTTAGTTTACAGCTTAAAAAAAATGCATTATCATTGTTTTGAAAATGAGAACTACATCACATTAATAAGAAGCACAAATAGAATGTGATCTAGAAAATAAATATAAATTACAGCGTATAAGGACCTCTGTTGTGTGGGATAGAGGTCCTTTATTTTTTTAAAATGATGATCACAAAAAAAGCGGAAATGATATTTCCGCTTTTGGCGTTCCAATTAACGTGCAATTTCACCAAATTTACCATTATTGAAATCATGAAAAGCTTGAATGATTTCTTCTTTGGTGTTCATGACGAATGGTCCATGCCCTTGAATTGGCTCATTTAGTGGCTCACCTGTAAGCACTAAAAATTGTGTATCTTTATATGCTTGCAATTGAATTGCTGCCTCACCATCACGAGCAAACATCACAATTGAACTGTCTAGAACTTTTTGAGTCCCATTAATTACGAGTTCACCATTCAACACTACAACCAATACATTGTGATCTACAGGAACATGTATGAATGTTTCATACTCAGCTTTAAGCTGACCATCCCACACATTTATTGGAGTAAATGTTTCAGCAGGACCATAATGACCACCAAACTCACCCGCAATTACACGGATGTGACCAGCATCATCATCCATGGTAATTGTTGGAATATCATGAGATGTGATCGCTTGATAACGTGGTTGAGTCATTTTATCTTTGGCTGGTAGATTGACCCAAAGCTGTGCCATTTCAAGAATTCCACCTTTTTGAGCAAATTCAGGAGAATGAAACTCTTCGTGAACCAATCCAGCCCCAGCAGTCATCCATTGCACATCTCCTGCCTCGATAACACCACCACCACCACTGGAATCCTTATGTGCCAAACCACCTTGGTAGGCGATAGTCACTGTTTCAAATCCGCGATGAGGATGTGAACCAACACCTAACTGACGTGTCGTTGGCTCAAAGTGATGTGGTGCACCATAATCTAATAACAAAAAAGGACTAAGTGCTTGACCTAAGCGATCATAAGAAAATAAGTTACGCACTGGCAGACCATCACCAACCCAATGTGTATGTTGGTTACGATAAACCCCAATTACTCTTTTCATCTTTTACTCCTATATTCGATAGGATGAACATGCGCTCATTTTAGACTTTGCACAGAAAATAAAAAGAGCTTTACTGCCACACAGATTCCTATTTTTATGATTATAACAATCTAAATTAATTCATATATGTGACTATTCACTGAAATTTGGAATTTATGATTACAATATTCCTATTAATAAGACTAATTATCCTAAAAATGGTCACAAATTTATCTCATTTTCAGTCTAATATAACTGGTGACTGAATACGAGTTCATTGATACGTATTCACACTTACTAACATCATAGAGGCTAATAATAATGGGCAAACCTTACGTTCGTTTAGATAAAGATAATGCAGTAGTGCTTTTAGTCGATCACCAAACAGGTCTTCTTTCTCTTGTACGTGATATCGATCCTGATAAGTTTAAAAACAATGTTTTAGCACTCGCAGCAGCAGCAAAATACTTTAACTTGCCGACAATTTTAACAACAAGCTTTGAAGATGGTCCTAATGGTCCACTCGTTCCAGAATTAGTTGAAATGTTCCCTGATGCTCCATATATCGCGCGTCCAGGTCAAATCAATGCTTGGGATAACGAAGATTTTGTAAATGCTGTTAAAGCGACAGGTAAAAAACAACTGATCATCGCTGGTGTTGTGACTGAAGTATGTGTTGCATTCCCTACACTTTCAGCTCTTGCTGAAGACTTTGATGTATTCGTGATTACTGATGCATCTGGTACATTCAACCAAATTACGCGCGATGCTGCATGGAACCGCATGTCTCAAGCAGGTGCTCAACTTATGACATGGTTTGGTGCTGCAGGTGAGTTACATCGTGACTGGCGTAATGATATCGAAGGTTTAGGTGCTTTATTCGGTGAGCATATTCCTGACTATAAAAACTTAATGGTTAGCTATGTAAAGAACACCACTAAAAAATAATATTTAATAAAAGCGACCTTTGGGTCGCTTTTTTTTACCATATTCAAAACCCAAGATGATTTCTTGAACGGCTTAGTTTAACCTATGCTTAAACTTTATCAGATCAGGCGTCGAGGTGAAAATTGCATTCATTTGATGACTATTACTATTTTTATTTGGTCGTTAAATACGGCGGTTTCAGTGCTGCTAGTGACGCGTCAAATATAACTAAATCAAAGCTTAGTCGACGTATTTTAGAACTCGAAGCAAAATTTAATGTCACACTCATTCAACGTTCTACTCGCCATTTCAAAGTAACGCCTTTAGGTCAAGAATTTTTTCAAGAATGTGAAAAAGTAATCAACCAAGTTGATTGCGCTCATAATGTTTTACTTAAACAGAAAAGTGAACCTCAGGGTCTAGTTAAAATTAGTTGCCCACCCGTAATGATGCGTTATCAAATTCGCTCTTTACTCAATGATTTTTTGAAGCGCTATCCAAAAGTTCAAGTCGAGATGGAATTAACCAGCCGACGCGTAGATGTATTGCACGATGATATTGACTTGGCGATCAGAACTAATTTTTCTGCCAATGAAGACTCCACCATCGTGGTTCGTGATGTCATCAAAACCACTCATTGTTTAGTGGCAACCCCTGAGCTTTTACAGGGTCGCGTTTTAGAATATCCAACTGAAATCAATGATTTTCCAACAATTGTTTTAGGAACTCAAAAAACACACTATCAATGGAATTTGCACCGAATTGAAGGGCATGATCTCATTGAAATTCCATTACAACCACGTATTAAAAGTAATGATTTGGCTGGTGTGTATTATTCAGTGATGGATGGATTAGGTATTGCAGATCTACCTTATCTTACAGTGCAAAAGGATTTGGCAGCAGGACGGCTTATACACATCTTACCTGACTGGTGCTCAAATATAGGGACTGTGCAACTCGTTTATGCATCACGTAAAGGACAACGACTCGTGATGGAAAAACTCATCGACCACTTGGTTGAAGGTTTACGACAAGCAGCACAAAATCAAGAAGGTTATGCCTCTTAATAAAAAACCAGCACATCGTGCTGGTTCTTTACTTTTCAACTTAATTTAGATCTTACCTACAAGATCGATTGATGGTGCAAGTGTAGCATCACCTTCTTTCCATTTCGCAGGACATACTTCGCCTGGGTGGGCATGAACATATTGAGCCGCTTTCACTTTGCGAAGAAGTTCTTGAGCATCACGACCAATACCACCTGCATTAATCTCTACAATTTGAATTTTTCCTTCAGGATCAATTACAAATGTACCACGATCTGCCAAACCTTCAGATTCAATCAATACATCAAAGTTTTTAGACAATGTCCACGTTGGGTCACCAATAAGTGGATACTGAATTTTACCAATCACATCTGAAGTATCATGCCAAGCTTTATGTGTGAAATGAGTATCTGTAGATACACCATAAATTTCTACACCTAACTTTTGGAATTCAGCATAGTTATCAGCAAGATCGCCTAATTCTGTTGGACATACAAATGTAAAATCTGCAGGATAGAAAAAGACAACAGACCATTTACCTTTAAAATCTTGCTCAGAAACTTCAATGAACTCACCATTTTGATAAGCAGTTGCATTGAATGGTTTGACTTCAGTATTGATTAAACTCATGTGTTTTCCTCTATTTCTTTGTGAGAGTGTTGCTTCGTTGAAATAGAGAATACAAAATATGATTGGATTGGTAAAACCGAAAGTATTTATAAAAACAATCGAATTTCTAGATTTAAAAGTTAATATATTTCTTTAAGAGAATAAATTAAATATAAAACACTGATTTTTTTTAAAACTTATTTAATTGGTTTCAAATTTTTGAAAATAATACTTTTCTTTTTTCATCCCAAAGAGAAAGATCATTCACTCTGTATGACCATAAACGATTCGAGTAATATCCATTGGGTTTAACCTCACACTATGAAAGCTCACTGTTCGAGGCTTACGATTCACCATCTTTCCCAAGATCATTAATCAAACGCTGATCTATTTCTATAATCATTATAAGAAACGATTGAAAATCTTGCTGCTCTAGCTCATTAAACTTCCTCTTCTGCACTCACCTGATGATAAGATCGATTAAAATAGACAAGACTTTCCTCTTGCGAGCTTTGTTGAATGGCTACAACTCGGCAAATAAAAATACTGTGTGTGCCCACTCGTTGAATTTGCTCAATCTCACAATCAAAACTGACTAAAGCGTCCTTTAAGACCGGGCAACCTGTTTTCAATTTACCCCATTGGGCTAATCCAAAACGTTGTTCTGCACTTAATTGACTCGATGCAAAAGCATTTGAAAGAGACTCATGTTGAGAACTGAGCACATTGACAGATAAAACTTTGTTCTCAATAAAATACTGATGAGATCGGGATGATTGATTCATACACACCAAAAGCGTAGCAGGTGAATCAGTAACGCTACATACAGCAGAAGCCGTGAAACCATGCTGTCCTGTTTCACCAGCTGTTGTAATAATATTGACTGCAGTGGTTAATAAAGACATTGCGTTTCTGTAGTCTGAAGCTTCAACCATTTTTCTCTTCTCAAATATAAATTGCTAAACTCGTGCGAACCTAGGATATAGGTGATTGCACAGATGATCCATCTTGAATGTAGAAAATAAACTCAGCTAAAGCACTAACTTCTTAGTTTAAGATCGCTGAACCCATACTTAAGGCTTCAAGTTTGTCACGTCCCACGTGACGAGACAGTGGTATCATTCCACAGTGGGTTGAAGGGTATAGCTTATCAGCATCGACAAATTGCAAAACTTTACGCAAAGTGTTCACCATTTCGTCAAGTGTTTCAATTTGATTGGTTGCCACATCGATTACACCGATCATGACTTTCTTCCACGAATCAGTTCAATAAGATCCATGGATATATGTGAGTTTTGCACTCTAGAGAAATGATGCCCCAACTTAGATTTTTGTAGTATCGGGAGTGACGTTTCAAAAGGACACCGTTCATTACTCAAAGTTTGTTTCCCATTTTTATTATCTTTCATAGAATTACTTTTACAAATATGTATGGCGGTTTCACATTTCAAATTTTCAAGCGCTAGCTCAAGAATAGCAATTCTCTAGACAAATCAAAATTAACTTTGTATCAAATTACTCAAGGTCATCAATAGAAATAAATCAACTAGCGATCTAACGTCGCTCGAATTACGAGTCTAAAAGCTCTATGATGAACTGTGCTCAGATTATTCACGGTATATTTACTTAAGACCAATCAAAATAATTCGATCAATAAACCTATCATGACTACCTAAAAAAAGAGCCTAGATAGTGAATCTAGGCTTCTCTTATTTTTATGCTGGGATACTTGCTACTATATCCTCTCGAGACCAGAGTCTGTGATTTTGTATCGCTTTCTTAAATTTATCTTGATGATCTTTAAAGGTTTTACTACTAAAAATAGCATCATTTATGAAAAATATTTTTAAATCATAATCTTATATAGATTATTAAATCCCAAGAAAAAAGATCGGCCATCTAAGTTTATTTCAAATACTTCACCTGATTCGACTTCAACTTGTTTAGAAACTTCTACAAGAATTTGCCCTCTCATCGTATTTTGAACTTTATGAAATGGGATAATGTTAATTCGAATGGTTTCACCATTCACTGCTTTTGCTGTAGTCCAGCCATTAGAGATATTCATTTTCACTTACTCATTAATGAGCTCATGTAAAATTAAAAATAATATTAAATATTTAAATCGAGAGTATGGATTCTGATATCGAAGAGGCTCAAGCCTATAATTCAAATTACAATTTTACATTAGCATGTATTTAATTATAAAAAGCCCACAATGAGATTGTGGACTTCTAAGATCGGCATGGTGCGAGTTCATGCTCTGCGTTAACTGTTTAGACATCATAGATATTAAAATCTATAAATTGAGAATACGCAATTCTAAGTTCTATCTAAACACTTCCGTTTCGCTTACGGATTCGATCAACAACGATTATACCATAAAAAATACTTTATGGTTTAATTTTAATATTTAAATGAGCTGATAAATTTTACCAGTATTTAAACTATGAAAATTTAAATCAAAACTAGGTCTTATATTTTCATTATTAACAGTGATAAATTTAATATTTATTTGAGATAAGTTCGAAGCATGCTGCGAAGTATTAAATGTACCTATCACTGCATATTTAACTTCAAACTGATCTTTCACCTCAATTAATGAGGTGTTCATGAAATAGCTACAATATCACTTGCTTGTAAGCCACGCTGACCTTGTTGCACAACAAATTGAACTCGCTGTCCTTCGACTAGATTCTTGAAACCATTTGCTCGAATTTCACTAAAATGAGCAAATACATCTTGACCATTATCTACAGCGATAAATCCGAAACCCTTAGTTTCGTTGAACCACTTAACAGTACCAGTTGTTAAATTAGACATCATTTATTTCCTATATTATGTAATGAATAATTAGAAAATAATTTTGAAGATAGACTTTTAATAGAATGAAAGATGTAATTAATATCAGATCAAAATAAAATTAGTAAACAATAAAATTATAATTCTAGAAAACCAATATAACACATATTTAATTGATTTATTGATTCAATTTTCTTTAATAAAAAAACCTAACTACAGATCGACCGCAATTAGGTTGTAAACTTTTAAATTAGTTTTTAATTGGTAGCGGGAGCTGGATTTGAACCAACGACCTTCGGGTTATGAGCCCGACGAGCTACCAGACTGCTCCATCCCGCATCAACAAGTGCATTTGTACGCTAATTTGAGATATATAGCAATCTAAATAATTTATTTTTATCAAAAACTATAAAATCATTATCGTTACTAGATAAATTATTCAGATAATTCTGTTTTAAATTTTTGATGTAAAGACCTATACAAATTGAGTTTAAATTTTTCATTATTTAGTAATAATGTCGACTCTTCAGCCCAAGTAGCCTTTCCCACATCTAAACCAGAATGATTCAATGCCCAATCAGATATATACCCATAGATAAAAGAGTTATCAGCAAAGACCCATTTTACGATCTTATTTTGTTCATTCAGAAACACCTTATATGTAGGTAATGAACCAAAAAAACTAAATTTAGTGTATATATATTTGTAATGTTCGTTCATAGAATTATTTTAAAAAAAAGATGGACCATAATAGCAGTTTTATGTGTTTTAACTCATAAAAAAACATCGCTTGTAAAATCAATTCGAGGTTGATTTTAAAATACGGATTCACTTTTCATAAAAAAATTAATGATCACATGAAGGTCTTCTCGATCACTTTTTCAAGAATAATTTTAGAATTAATGTTAGCTATGCCTTTAATTTTGTTTAACTTATTAATAATAAACTGGGAAAACCCATTTAAATCTTTGGTGGCCACAAAGAGAACGTAATTCGAATCCCCTGTAATGATAAAAGCATTGATCACTTCATCAAAATTACGAATCTGACTCAGAAAGTGCTGATGATCTGATTCGGTCAGCTGATTGAGTTTAATCTCGACAATCGCCTCAACTTGAATACCCAATTTTTCATAATTAATTTTTGCTTGGTATTTTTCGATGACTCCATTGTTTTCTAAAATTTTGACACGTCGATGACATGCTGAAGCAGAAAGATTCACTAAATCTGCCAATTCTTGATGACTTAGTCGTGCATTTTGTTGTAATAGTCTTAAAATTTTATGATCAATGAGGTCTAAATTCATTCCTAAATATCATCCTGATTTTTTATATTTAATTCGAATACTATCCAGTTTTCATGCAATTTCAAGCATAATTATCGGATAAATATGAAAAAATGCCGTGATAAAATCGAATGAAATAACACGGACCGAGTTAGGATAAAAATGATTACCTTAGATCAATGCAAAGCATGGGATGCTGAAGACGAACTGAAACATTTAAAAAATGAATTTGCTTTACCTGAGAATACTATCTATCTAGATGGAAATTCCCTTGGTGCACGCCCTAAATCTGCTTTAACACGTGCTCAAGAAGTGGTGAGCCAAGAGTGGGGGGAAGATCTCATCAATAGCTGGAACAAAGCGGATTGGTGGGGATTATCGACTCGGTTAGGTGATAAGGTGGCTCAGCTCATTGGGGCAAATCCAGGCGAAACGGTGATCTCTGATTCAACCACACTCAACTTATTTAAAGCACTCTCTGCTGCTGTCAAAATCCAAGCTGAAATCGCTCCTGAACGTAAAGTGATTATTGCGGAAAAGGACGTCTTCCCGACTGACCTCTATATTATTGAAGGTTATATTGACCTTGTTCAAAAAGGCTACCAACTGGTTTTAATCGAACATCCTGATGAATTAGAAACCATTCTGAAAGCCCATCAAACGGCAGTTGTGGTGTTGTCACATATCAATTACCGCTCAGGATATTTCTATGACATGGAACAGGTCAACCAAACGATTCATCAATATAACGCTTTGGTCATCTGGGATTTATGTCACTCTGCAGGTGCTGTGCCAATCGATTTAAACAAGACCCAAAGTGATTTTGCCGTAAGTTGCACATATAAATACCTTAATGGTGGACCAGGTTCTCCTGCTCTCATCTGGGTAAATGCAAAACACCAAAATAAATTTTGGCAACCTCTTTCAGGATGGTGGGGGCATCAACGTCCTTTTGATATGGCTGATCACTACGAGCCAGCTCAAGGCATTCGTCGTTTTTTATGTGGCACACAAAGTATTTTGTCCATGAGTTTGATCGAATGTGGTTTAGATGTGTTCTTAAAAACTGACATGCAAAAGATCCGAGAAAAATCTCTAAATTTAACAGATCTCTTTATTCAATTGGTTGAACAGGAATGTGCTGAATTTGGTTTTGAGTTAATTACACCAATCGATCATTTACAGCGTGGTAGTCATGTGAGTTATTGCCATGAACACGGTTATGCCATTGTCCAAGCGCTTGTTGCACGTGGTGTGATTGGAGATTACCGAGAGCCAGCCGTGCTCAGATTTGGGGTCACACCTTTGTACCTAAGCCATGAAGACATTTGGCATGCTGTTCAACATCTTAAACAAGTGATGCTGAATGAAGAATGGAAAAATGAAAAATATTCGGTGCGAGGTCAAGTAACTTAATTCAGTTACTCACTTTATATCACCATGGCCAGGAGGGCTTATGAGTAACTTCGATAAAATTCAAACACGCGAAGCAGGATTACATAAAAAATTAACCGCTAAACAAATGGGCATGATTGCAATAGGCGGTGCCATTGGCACCGGTCTATTCATGGGTAGTAAATTTGCCATTAGTTTTGCAGGACCTGCTGTCATTCTAAGCTATGCGATCGGCGGATTAATTGCTTTTGCACTAATGGCTTGCTTGGCAGAAATGACTGTACAACACCCCACTTCAGGCTCGTTTGGTGCTTACGCTGAACATTATATAAATCCACTTTCTGGTTTCTTAGTTCGTTATAGCTACTGGGCATGTATCGTGTTGGCTGTAGGCACAGAAATTACCGCCGTGGCTGACTATATGAAACTTTGGTTTCCTCATGTCGGTTCAGGTATTTGGATCGTGTTTTTTTCAACCGTACTTCTCGCAGTAAATGCTTATAGTGTCAAAGCATTTGGCTTAGTTGAATATTGGTTTTCGACGATCAAAGTGTTTGCCATCATTGTGTTTATTCTGTTGGCAATAGGTATTTTGACGCAAGATCCAAATCCTCATCAAGCGCTAACTCACAATCTCACTGCACATGATGGCTTTATGCCAAATGGATTTAAAGGTGTTTGGATTGGTGTCATTATTTCTATTTTTAGTTATCTCAGTATCGAAATGATCGCGGTTGCTGCAGGTGAAGCCAATGATCCTGAAAAAGCAGTTAAATACGCTTTCAAAAGCACTGCGATTCGCTTATTTCTATTTTATTTACTATCGCTGAGTTTAATTGTCACTCTCGTTCCATGGACTCAATTGATAGCACCAGGTGCAACCAGTCCTTTCGTGTCTGTTATGCAAATTGTCGGCATTCCTTTTGCTGATCATATTTTAAACTTCATTGTGATTGTGGCAGCACTGTCCGCAATGAACAGCATGTTATATATCTCAACGCGTATGTTATTCAGTTTGTCACGTTCAGGAGATGCACCTAAGCTGTTTGGTAAAATTCGTAAAAATGGGGTGCCCATCAATGCCTTGCTACTTTCGGCAACAGGTATTGCCGTGGCGAGTATTGTTTATAGCATTAATCCCGAATCAGCATTTCCAATCATGATTGCACTGTCCATGTTTGGAGCTTTATTTACTTGGGGGGCGATCTTTGCCACACACTATTTCTTTAGAAAGAACTTAGCAAAAAATAATATCCACCTCAAATACAGCATTCCTGGTAGTCGATATATTTCCTTTATTGGTTTGTTTGCAATTCTTGCAATCACGCTTACCACATGGTTTACGCAAGAATTTAAATCAACTCTCCAGTTTGGCGTGCCTTTTATCGTGATGTTAATCATTTTCTATCAAATGAAGAAATCATCGTTAAAGCATCAATTAACTGAAAATGAACAAGCCTAGTAAAGGAGCTGTAAATCATGCTCTATGACAACTCGAAAACTGTGGTGGATGAAAATCAGATCTTGTCTGATTTTAAAAAAATGAGCCAAGCAACTTATGAACAACACCATCATATTGCCGATTTACAGTATGACTTTCAGCGAAGATCTACACTGGATTTTTTCCCCACGCCTGTTGCCACCAATACTACTGTTATTTTTATACATGGTGGTTATTGGCAATGGTGTGAAAAAAGGGATTTTGCCTTTGTTGCTGAATTTGTTTTAAAGCAAAATGCTCAATGTGTGTTGGTTGAATATGATTTAGCACCTCTAAGTAGTTTAAATCTGATTAATCTACAAATTCGCAAAGCGCTCGATTATATCCACAAACAAACTTGGATCAGCTCCAATGTCATTGTGGTTGGGCATTCTGCCGGTGCCCATTTAGCTGCTTTAAATTTAGATCACCCCCTGATTGGTTCAGCAGTATTACTCAGTGGGATCTATGACCTAAAACCGATTCAAGAAACACATTTAAACAAGGCGCTAAATTTATCTGAGCTAGACATTAAAAACTTAAGTCCAGTTGAACATTCTACGCACTTTGCTAAGCCCTGTACGATTGCGTATGGACTCGATGAGTTACCAGAACTGAAATGGCAGAGCCAAAAATATTATCAAATTCGACAGCAACTAGAGCCTGAATTCACGCATCTATTGAGTTTTGTAGACACTAACCACTACTCCATTTTGGAACGATATTTTAAATCGACAATGACCACCTAATTTCTACTCAGCTTTAATCAGCAGAATCACCAGCTTAATTTATATTTAGTCACACGGATGTTACTATGTCAAAACCATGCTTTTACAAGCTATTGCTTTCCTGCACCTTTATTTTTTCAAATCTTACATTTGCCGAGATAACACTCATTGATGAACAGCAAATTGTGAGTGAATCCGATCGTTTAAAACTCACCACGTCTGGTAGTATTCGCCTACAAGCCTTAAATTTCGATCATTACGATAAATCTAACGAAAATCAGAAATATCGCAGAGATGGCTATAGCTCAAATAGCCGTATGTATGCCAATGCTGATTATGCATGGAATGAACGTTTGCATTTAATTGCAGGCTATCAAAACTATATCAATCTTCCCAAGATGCTGGATTGGGACGGTCATTACCGTTCCTCTGATGAAAACATCACCACCGAACAGGCGTATATTGGTCTGCGTGATTCAGCGTACGGTACCGTTAAATTTGGAAAAATCTATAGTATTTATTACGACATTGTAGGTGCCAAAACTGACCTATGGAATTACTCAACCTTGGCTCAGCCCCAAACGTGGAGCCCTGTCGCTTATACAGATGGTACGCAAGCAGCTCATAAAACTTTACGTTATGAGCTCAAAACGGATAAAGCAAACTTATATGCCAGCTATTTGTTCAAGGATAGTACGACGGTCGCAGATACGGATGTGCAATATCAACGTAAAAATGGTGCCGAATTGGCAGTTGATGTGCATTTAAATAAAAATTTAAGTTGGGCGACCTCATGGAAGTACAACGATGCTAGTCTGAATAATCAACAAGATAAACATGATTTAAAGCAAGAAATTTGGGCAAGTTCATTATTTTATTTTGATGGAAAATGGATGCTTAGCTTTGGCGCTGGTTGGTATAAAAATCTAGTTCCAAATTTTGATGCTTACAGTGAATCGAGCGATTTTCAACTTCAATCATTGCTGAATACTGAGGCTTATGGCGTTGAATTTTATGCGGGACAGCACTTCAAGATTGAAGAATACGGTATCAAATTCATTCAGCCCTATATCATGGGAAATCAACTTGAATATACCAGTGGCTCAGAGTTTAAACGCCGTGATCTCGGTGTTGGTATAGCAGCTAGATTTAACCATGGTTTTGGATTTGATTATGAACGTTTATATACACATGATACGTTCCAAACCCCAGATATGCATTTATTCCGTTTACGTTATGAATGGTAAATTCTAATTTTAGGTTAACTATCCTTCAAAGCCTTGTTATTTAAAAAGGCTTTGAAGGATCACTCATGGATTCGCATCAAATCTCAATAAGTTGTAGCGTTATACAAAGTCTTTAATAAATTTTATTTAATGCATAACATTTCAATTAACTTAATATTTTTAGAAAGTTGCATTGACATGGGTTCAAAATAAATCGTATCGAATGAATTATTATCATCTACGGCTTTACCTTGCGGCGTAAAACGCTGGCTTTTGACATAGGCTCTGGCTTTATTTTGACAATCAATTTGATGAACGGCTTGTATGTAGCCCTTGGGTTTGATGTTTAATGAGGGTACGCCATGTTCATACACATATTTATAGTCAATTTCAAAAATATGCGAGGCTTGATCGAGTGATTTAATAGTCGTTTTATCAATATATGACCAGCCCCCATCATCCCGATCAAACATGGTCCATTGTGGTGATTGTGCTAAGCTCATGCTGCTACACAGCACACAAGTTAAAAATATAATCCCGTCTTTCATTCAACTATCCCTAATTCAACTATGAACAAACGTTTTACTATATCACCATAAAAACAAAAAACCCTTTGTTATACAAAGGGTTTTTAACTATTTAATTCATTGTTAAATAATAAAAAACATTAAAATTTAACAAATTAATTAGGTATATGATTCAGAACGGTAAATCATCATCTAAATCAGATGGTGCTGTCGCCATTGGCTTCGGCGCTGGTTGATTTTGTGGCTTTTGGAAGCCTTGGTTAACGTTGTTATTACCATAACCAGCTTGGTTACCATAACCGCTACCTTGATTATTATTGTTATAACCACCTTGGTTGCCATAACCACCGCCTTGGTTGTTATTAAAACGTGGTTGATTATAACCTTCACCACCATTTTCACTTTGCTGACGATTATTAGAATCTAACATCTGCATTTGTTCGCCACGAATTTCAGTCGTGTAACGTTCTTGACCATTTTGGTCTGTCCACTGACGGGTACGTAAAGAGCCTTCAATATAAACTTTTGAACCTTTACGTAAATATTGCTGTGCAATTTCACCTAAACGATTATGTAAGACGATACGGTGCCATTCTGTTTGTTCTTTGCGTTCACCTGAGTTTTTATCTGTCCAAGATTCACTTGTCGCAATTGAAAACTGCGTTAATGAACCACCATTGGGAAATGTTTTTGTCTCAGGATCTTTACCTAAAGTACCAACTAAAATAACTTTATTCACGCCGCGCATGTGCTCTAATCTTCCTATTCGATTCTATGTTTTACTTTATAAGAGTTATGATTAAATGGCTACCTCTTTACCCAACAAGTGCGTTAAATGTTGTCGCGCAGTGTCATCTAACTGCTGCTTATCAACTTTGACATAGACCACTTGTTGATCAGTCATCACCACGACCTCTTCAATACCACGAATTGCCAGTAACTGAGAAGTCCATTCATCTGTTTCTTGGACTTTGGGCAAACTCAAAATCAGTGATGATAAATAACGTGGCTGCTTTAATCCAAAACTAATCAACAGCCAAAGAATGGCAATTCCTGTCAGTACCCCCCAGCCTAGAGCAGTGTTATTTAACATCAGCAATTGCCCACCCAGTATACCGCCAAAAAAAGCACCTAAGAATTGACCACTGGCATTCACACCCATTGCTGTCGCTTTGGATTGGATAGGTGCTGCCTTCGATAACCAAGATGGCAGTAGTGCTTCCATCACATTAAAGGCAATAAAGAAAAGACCTAAACCAAGCAACAAAATGTATTTCGATTCAAATCCAAAAATCATCACGATCAAACCGGCGATGATCCCAGCAATCGCAGTCAGAAAAATACCTCGCATTTTTCGATATTTTTCAGCAAGAATGATACTAGGAAAAGCAAAAAATAAACTGATTACCAATAAGGGAAGATAGATCAAACCATGCTGAGCTAAAGGAATATCTGCAAAGTCAATCAATTGAGAAGGCACATAGATGAACATCGCCGTCAGCAATAAATGCAAAGCAAACACAGAAACATGTAAGCGATTTAAATCGCCCATTTTCAAAACTTGTTTTAGCTGAGTGAGATAACCTTGCTGAAAATTTTTATGATGACGTGTTGTTTTGGGAACAAGAAATAGCATTGCAATGGCAAGTAATCCCATGAGTGTGGTCACCCAGAATAAGCCTGAAATACCCACCACGCTGGTCAACCATGGCCCTAAACTAAATGCAATAACGAAAGAGAGACCAATACTCATCCCCATCATTGCCATCGCCTTCATACGATTTTCTTCACGCGTAACATCTGCCAATAACGCCATGACGACAGCAGAGACAGCTCCACCCCCAGCTATTGCACGCCCTATAATCACACCATAGATTGTGTCTGACATTGCGGCGATTGCACCACCCAAGGCAAACAGCAATAAACCCAATACGATCAGCGGCTTTCGGCTATAACGGTCTGCAATCAAACTAAAAGGAATTTGTAGTATTGCCTGAGTCAAACCATACACACCTACGGCCAAACCAATCAAAGCAGGTGTTGCATATTCATAAGCCTGTCCCGCAACAGAAAAGACCGGGACAATCATAAACAGACCTAACATTCGCAATGCAAAAATGCTGCTCAATGCAAATGTGGAACGGCGTTCTAAGGCATTCATCATAAAATTTAGGTTATCGCGTGATTTCTATGTCTACTTTGATTATAGAATATTCGGCTGATGAACAGGCATGAATTTTATTTGAAATAAAGATCAACACCATCTGTTTTCCCTAGAACAAAGGCCTTAAGCAAAAAAAGCACAGCTTGTGCTGTGCTTTTTTCGATGTGTTCATCTAGCCTTGTAGCGCTTGACGTTTCTTATATTGAATAGATGCAATCACTGCCCAAACAATAAATGCTACACCAATCAGACCTGTTACCACTTCAGGAACATGTACGCCCGTACCACTCGCAATCATAATGAAAGCTAATGCACCAATTGCATAGTGCGCACCATGTTCTAAATAGATGTAAGCATCTAAAGTGCCTTTCTCAACGAGATAGATGGTAATCGAACGAACAAAGATGGCACCAATCGCGAGACCTAACATAATCACCACAACATCTGAAGTAATGGCAAAAGCACCAATCACACCATCAAAACTAAATGATGCATCCAATACTTCTAAATACAAGAACCCACCGATACCTGCTTTGACTACGCCTGTTGGCACACCATTACTATCGTGACCAATTGCATTACCATTTTCATCAATTTCAGGCTCACCACCCAGCAAATGGCTCAGTACTTGTACCCCAATATAAATGACGATGCCCCAAATACCCGCCATAGTCACGACTAAGCGTTTAGCTTCATCAACATTAGCAGCCATGATCAGTAAAGCCACTAAAGCAACAAATACAGATAGTGCAGGTACAGATGCCAATTTCGCTAAACGACGCTCAATCCATTTGAACCAATGCGTGTCTTTACCATCATCCAAGAAAAAGTTAAGGAATACCATCAATAAGAATGCACCACCAAATGCTGCAATTTCAGGATGATGATTCATCAGTCGTGCCGAATATTCTTTAGGGTCATTTAATGCCAAATTGACAACTTCCATCATGCCCATATCCGCTGTGACCGCGACGATCACAATTGGGAAGATTAAACGCATACCAAATACTGCAATGAGAATACCCACAGTCAGGAAAAGCATTTTCCAAAAGTGATCCCAATGACGAAGCACTGAAGCATTGACAACAGCATTATCAAAAGAAAGTGAAACCTCCATCACAGCTAAAATTGCAGTGATGGTCAGTACGGTGAACATGGTCTTGAGGCCAGCTTCTGGACCATGGGTATAACCCCAATAGGCAGACAGCGCAAGACACACGATCGTGAATACGATAGAGAAACCAAAATGTTTCCACATAATCTAGCGACCTTATAAAAAATGAGGTGAATCAATAAAAATTTTACAAAACATAAACTTAGAATTTTTATATGACGAATATTAAGTGAAGTCTGTGCTTAGTGATTTGTAAAAATTCTATGAGTTGAATGTCTGATCTCTAGCGCTAAAAGACACTCAATTAAACTGTGCTAATTATGACGAGTTTTCAAAATTAATCCAAAGTTCTTCGTATGATTTTTTTGTTGAAGATGATGTATCGCTCAAGCTAGTTTTGTAACGACAAATTGATATGATCTTAGATGATACCTAGAGATGATTTTATTCAGGATGGATTTATGCGTTTTTCAGAAGCCGTTTGGCAACGAAACTACGATTTATATCAAAAAACATTAGCACTCCCTTTTAACCAAGAGCTGGCGCTTGGAACACTCGATCGAGAAGTTTTTTGCCATTACGTCATCCAAGATGCGCATTACCTAGTTGCCTATGGTCGAGCATTGGCTATTTGTGGTGCTAAAGCATATGACTCCGATGCCATTATTCAATTTACGCAAGGCGCTAATGAAGCAATTGTGGTTGAACGTGAACTGCACAATGGTTTTATGCACGAATTCGGCATCACTAAAGCTGATTTTGAAAATACACCTTTGACTGCTGCTTGCCATCATTACACCTCATTTCTGACAGCTACTGCATGGTCAGAGAGTTATCCTGTCGTTTTAGCTTCATTACTGCCGTGCTATTGGATTTATGCTGAAGTGGGCAAAGACATTCTTAAACGTAATATTGCAAATAATCCTTATCAAGCTTGGATTGACACTTATGCTGGCGAGCATTTCAACGAAGAAGTACGAAAAGTCATTGAAATTATTGACCGTGTTGCGGCAGAAAGCGATCAACATACCATTGAAAAAATGCATCAAGCTTACACACGGGGAGCTGAACTCGAATATTTATTCTGGGATAGTGCCTATCATCAACGTCAATGGTTAAGCCTAGATCACTGATGATGCTATCACCTGCATAACCAAATTAAAGGTCGGTGATCTAAACTGCATTGCCGACTTTCAGGCTCATTTCGATTTAAATGGATTTAAGACTGGATTTTAAAGCAAACTTCAAGCACAATTATTATTGATAATAATTCTCATTATCATAAATAAAATTTACTTGAGGTTTTCTATGCAACATTCACTGGGAACAGAAGCAATCCGTGCATATTTCACTTTACAATGCTGTTGGTTAAATAATGAAGAAGTTTATTTAGAAAAAGGATGTACACACTGTGGATCTGCTGCCACATATCTCATTTATTTTACCAATCATCATATTCAAAATTTAATGCTCGACTTCATTGCACAATACTCTTGTTCAAGCTCGATACGTTTTGACTTTCTAGATTTACAACATTTCGAAACCGAATATAACGATTTTCTTCAACACTTAGAAAAAGAAGTGAATTTTTACGCACGTCAACATCATGCTATTGAAAGACATATATGTTTTGAACAGGTGGACTCTATTTTCGAACGTCACTATTCACGTGCTTGCTGATCAATATTCACCCGAAATTCACTTATACTTAACATCCTATGGCTCATCATGACATCAAATTTGCGAATTGATTCTGTCTTGTTCATCTATTTAAAATCAGATTGCAGGAGCTCTCAAAGCACTTTACATTGGACTTTTGCTGTTCAATGAAATTCTACCGACATAATTTGTCGTGTTTTATTTTTCAATTGTGCTTGAACAAAATTAAATCGCTATCATATATCACCTTCACTCAGCATATTTTCGAGATGTTTTATGAGCCAAAGTCATATCCGTATTCGAGGCGCACGCACCCATAACTTAAAAAATGTGAACCTTGATATTCCACGCGATAAGTTCGTGGTGATTACGGGACTTTCAGGTTCAGGTAAATCTTCACTGGCTTTCGACACCTTATATGCAGAAGGTCAACGTCGCTATGTTGAATCTTTATCTGCCTATGCACGCCAATTCCTATCCCAAATGGAAAAACCTGAAGTCGATTCGATTGAAGGTTTAAGCCCAGCTATTGCCATCGAGCAGAAATCAACCAGTCATAACCCACGTTCAACGGTCGGTACGATTACTGAAATTTATGACTATTTACGTTTGTTGTATGCTCGAGTGGGTACACCCTACTGCCCTGAGCATGACTTGCCGATGGTGGCACAAACTGTGTCGGAAATGGTTGATGCGGTTAAAGCACTTGAAGAAGGTACAGCTTTATTGTTACTTGCTCCTGTTGTACGTGAGCGCAAAGGTGAATACACCAATTTATTTGAGCAATTACAAAGCCAAGGTTTCGTCCGTGCACGTGTAGACGGTGAAATCATGGAAATTGATCCACCGCCTGAACTGGATAAGAAGAAAAAACATACCATTGAAGTCGTGGTCGACCGTTTTAAAGTCCGCGATGACCTAGGCAACCGTATTGCAGAAAGTTTTGAAACCGCACTGCGTTTAGGTGGCGATATTGCGATTTTGTCATGGATGAAAGGCGAACAATCTGATCGTGTGTTTTCAGCAAAACACTCATGTCCTGAATGTGACCGTGCCGTTGCCGAATTAGAACCTCGTCTGTTTTCTTTTAACAACCCATTTGGTGCTTGCCCAGTCTGTGATGGTTTAGGGACACGCAGCCATTTTAGTTCTGACAAACTCATTCCAAACCCTGAAGTCAGCATTAGCCAAGGGGCAATTCGTGGTTGGGATCGTCAGCGTCCATACTATTACAGCATGATTGAAAAAGTCGCTGCACATTTCGACTTTTCTCTTGATACGCCGTGGAATGAACTTGATGCGGAAACCAAAAAGAAATTCCTTTACGGTACAGGCAAAGAAAAAATTGATTTAAGCTATATCGATGAACGTGGTCGCCGTCATAACCGTGTGATGGCTTTCGAAGGGGTTTTACCACATTTAGAACGTCGTTACCGTGAAACTGAATCAAACTATGTACGTGATGATTTAGCTCAGTATTTATCGAATGCTGCATGTGACGCTTGTGGCGGTTCACGTCTCAATGAAATTTCACGTCATGTGCGTGTCAAAGACAAAACCATTGCCGAAATCACCAAAATGTCGATTGGCGATGCTGAAAGCTATTATCAAGATCTCAATCTTGAAGGCGCCAAAGGTGAAATTGCCGATAAGATTTTTAAAGAAATTCGTGAGCGTTTGCACTTCCTTGTATCAGTCGGCTTGAACTATTTAAGTCTATCTCGTTCAGCCGAAACCTTATCAGGCGGTGAAGCACAGCGTATTCGTTTAGCTTCGCAAATTGGTGCTGGCTTAATGGGCGTGATGTATGTGCTGGATGAGCCATCGATTGGTTTGCATCAACGTGACAATGACCGTTTGCTTGAGACTTTGGTTCGTTTACGTGATCTCGGCAATACCGTTTTAGTGGTTGAGCATGATGAAGATGCCATTCGCGCAGCGGATCATATTATTGATATTGGTCCGGGTGCAGGTGTGCATGGCGGTCATGTCATTGCCGAGGGGACTTATGATGAATTGGCAGCCAATGAGGATTCTCTGACAGGCAAATACCTTTCAGGTAAGTTAAAAATTGAGGTGCCGAAAACGCGTGTACAACCACCTAAACCTGATGAGCAAATTAAGCTGATGGGTGCATGTGGTCACAACTTAAAGAATGTTGATCTCACCATTCCTTTAGGTGTTATGACCTGTGTGACGGGTGTATCGGGTTCAGGTAAATCGACTTTAATTAACCGTACTTTATTGCCACTTGCTGCAACACAATTGAATGGTGCAACGACGTTAACGGCAGAAAAATTTGATTCGATTGATGGCTTACAATTCCTCGATAAAGTCGTGGATATTGACCAAAGCCCAATTGGACGTACACCGCGCTCAAACCCTGCAACCTATACAGGTTTGTTTACGCCAATTCGTGAACTCTTTGCTCAAACCCCAGAAGCCAAAGCACGTGGGTATGCCGCAGGTCGTTTCTCGTTTAACGTGAAAGGTGGTCGCTGTGAGGCTTGTGAAGGCGACGGTATGATTAAAGTGGCGATGCATTTCTTACCGGATATGTATGTGCCATGCGATGCCTGCCACGGCAAGCGTTATAACCGTGAAACATTGGAAGTCGGCTATAAAGGCAAAAACATTTCTGATGTTTTAGAGATGACTGTTGAAGACGCCATGCATTTCTTTGATGCGATTCCTGTGATTCACCGTCGTTTAGAAACTTTACATCAAGTTGGTTTAGGTTATATCCGTTTAGGTCAGTCTGCAACCACGCTTTCAGGTGGTGAAGCACAGCGTGTGAAACTTGCACGTGAGTTGGCGAAGCGTGATACAGGTAAAACCCTGTATGTGCTTGATGAGCCGACTACAGGTTTACATTTCCACGATATTGCCAAACTTTTAGATATTCTTCATGAGCTACGCAATAAAGGTAATACCATTGTGGTGATTGAGCATAACTTAGATGTGATTAAAACTGCCGACTGGATTGTGGACTTAGGTCCTGAAGGTGGTGCTGGTGGCGGTATGATTATTGCTGAAGGTACGCCTGAAGAAGTAGCGAAAAATAAGGTTTCGCATACTGCACGTTTCTTAAAACCAATGTTGAAATAATCTCCCCCCTTACGGATTAATGCTCCTCATCTTTGAAAAGGAGGGTTAGGGAGGTTTCAAAATAATAATTTATTATGCTAAAACGGTGATTCATTCACCGTTTTTTATTCTTATGACTTTATTAGAAATATTAGATACAGCTATTAAAATTGGTTTAGGTGCGCTCATTACAGGGATCATTACTTATTTCAATCAAAAGGCAAATTTGAAGGCACAACAAAATAAGGAAAACAAAGAATTTAATCGTAATCTTTTAACAAAAATTTCTTCTGATATAGAGGAAATAAATCATTTAATTTTAAAAATTTGGGCTATATTTGATTTTGAAATTAAAAAGCCTGTATTATATAAAGAAGTAATTAGCGACAGACTCTCTCCTCTGCGAGAAAACCTATTTGATGACTTTAATCTATTAAGTAAAAATGAAGGGCTTTTACTTTTATATGACTATAAAGATCAACAAGAAATATTGAGAAGATACGGTGAACTTGTAGGTGCTTTTAATTCCTATACATGTTTTCGTAAAGAATCTGTTTCAATTGAGAAAATTGCTGAATATAAAGCAAGTATATTAGAGACTAGAAAACAACTTTATCAAAGTTTAAATAAAGCCATTCCTAAATAATTTTTAACTGAAATCCAATCACAAGAAAGCGACCTGGATGTCGCCCGTTTGATTAAGATATAAGGATGTATCCTCAATCAAACAAAAGCATTTTGCCTACTTTTTTCTTTCAAAAGTAGGAAACTACTACGCAAATTTAATAAAAAATCTAACTGACAATTGAGGACGTGATTACAGCCAATATTCACATAATCTTAGCTTGAAACCGTATTGCGTCCCTGCGCTTTCGCTCTAAATAATGCTTGGTCTGCCTTAGCAAATAAAGCTTTCCAAGAATCAGCACCTACCGTAACACCCACACTGATCGAAACCGTAAATGATTGACCTTGCTCATCTGTAAATTGTAAATCACCAATACCCTTACGCATCTTTTCTGCAGCACGTAACCCATGTTCAAGATCTAAATTTTCAATCAACACCAAAAATTCATCCCCACCAAAGCGAACGACTAAATCAGTTGATCGAACATTATGACTTAAACAATTTGCCACCTGCTGAATGACCTGATCCCCTGCCACATGACCATATTGATCATTGACCTGTTTAAAATAATCAATATCTACAATCATCAAACACGTTTGGGTAAACTTATTGGGCTGAGCTTCCATAAGTTTGGTATAGGCTTCTAAAGCAAAACGATTTGAAACACCTGTTAATTTATCGGTATTGGCAATATTCTTTAATTCAAACTCAAATTCATCACGTTGATGCAACATTTTCTGAAGCTTTTGCATCGCTTCGTATAATGAATGTACTTGCTTCTGCTGATCTTCAATAAAATGACTATCGACCAAAGCATTGGCATACGACAATTCAACTAATTTATCTCTCACCATGATAAGCGGCGAAATAACTTTACGTTGAACATAGATCATCGTAAATAAAGCAGCCAATAGTGAAATTAAAGAGACTATCAACGTGAGTAGGAAGTTCAATTGATTCGCGTCTTTTTCTGACTTTGCGATTTCAACGCTCTTATTGAGCAAATAGTCTTGTAAATCGATAACTGTTAAGAATTTACCAGATACAGCTACACTTAATTCAGTCCCTGATAAAAAATAAGGTTGTCCCTTTCGGCTTTCATCAATTAATCGCATGATGATAGGTAAACCTTGATCAATAAACTGAGTTTTCACTTCTTGGTGTAAGCGAGCGAATTCAGCTGTACGATGGCGTTCGGGTTGGATGGTATTCACTAAATCCCACAAATAGCGAACTTGTTTTTGCGTTTGTAATGCGCGTGCAATATTGTCACTTGGTAACGGCTGCTGAAATGTCACATGTGCAGTTACATTTGAAGCAACACGTCCAGCCTGATCTCGCAAATCAGCCAACACCAAAATCATGGTGTAATAATGCCCCATCGAACTGTCTTTACTTTTAGACTGCATTACCAGTTTCTTCAGTAAATCATGACTGCTATCCCACGCATTAAACATTGTAAGAATAGCTTGATCTAAAGCTTCAGGCGTACGCTCTGCAAATGGCAACGAAATATAGTGATCGACTTGTTTGCGACCTTCCGCTAATTTTGGATTTAGGTATTGAGCGACGTACTCTTCTAACCCATCATATCCAGACTGATCTAATCGATGAATCGAGACCTTAATTTGTTCATCTACTCCCGCGCGATACTCAATAAGCGCTTGTTTATTTTTTTCAAACTCTTCTTGTGAACTCGACATTGCCATGTTCGCAGGGCCACGCTCGCGTGAAATACGATTCGCTAGAGCAGCAACGGCACGAAGATTTTCTATTTCAATCAATGCTGTTTGTGATTTCTGATATTCGCGATAATGGCTAATGACCAATGGGATTGAAATACAGAGGATAGATAAGACGATAATCATCACGAACACAAATAGGCGGCGACCAATTTGCTCGGAATGTGATTTTAACATCCAAACTACCTCTAAAATAAAAGACCGTATAAAGCGGTGAGATTTATAAAATTTCTTTGAACTTAGTTATATTTTACAATATAACCATGCTTAAAAAGCACTTAAAGCACAAGTTTTTATTTAAGAAACAATGTGATAAATATCACACTATTGTAATGCCGTAAATTTTTTTTGTTCAATATTTAAATTATTTTTCCACCAATATACAAGTGACATATTTGGTAGTATTTACTTTTTTTGAATTAAAATCAGATGATTATTTTGATCACTTAATCAGCATCGAAAAAATAGATCATGCGCATAATTTTTAATCATTATACAAACCTCATCCTTTAAACCATAATGCTTACATTGCAAAGACACTGATTCATATCAGATTTGCTTAATGAATTTTGTTCTACCCTCGGATGTTTCTCCCACATACAGAACATCCTTTTTCAGCCCAGCCTTCCCAATCGGCTGGGTTTTTTTTATCTTTTATATGACTTTTAACGTAAATAATGAAATAAACCAAGTCGATCTAAAATATCTAAAGTGATTTCCTTCCGTTGCTGAATTTTATCACCATTTTTCATTTCTAAATTTAATGCAAAGGCAGTGACTTGACCGCTGGCTTGTTCTACAAAACCCACATACCAGCCCACCTGAGGCTCAATATCCATTCCCCAACCACTTTTGGCATATAGCTTATTCGCACCACGTGATTCGACATACATCATGTCTCTTACATCTTGTTGTACATCTCTACGAAACGGCAATGACAACTGCGCCAATCTATAAACAAATTTAACTTGTTGATCAGGTGTAATCTCTAGAGGACCTTTTAACCAAAACTGATCTATCTCATCCCCGACTTTTGCATTTCCATACTGAATTCGAATTAATTCCTGTTGCATCAATGTTGGTCCAATACGGTGTGCTAAGGCTTGATACACAGGTACAACAGATGATTGTAAGGCCTCACCAAGCGTAAAATCACCTTGCCAACTATCAAATGAACGCTTATTTCCATCCCATTTAAACACTTCATACCGAGTTGATTTATGATGCTCTAATCCAATCAAAGCATTCACTATTTTAAAAGTGGATGCAGGGATAAAATTTTCTTTTGCTCTTGTTCGATCAGAACCGTAAGTTTTAACGTATTTGCCATCATAGGTGATAAATACACCTTGAATATTTTGCTGATTAAATAGGGTCTCAATATGATGCTGATTCTTTGATTCACTGCTATTCAGCATTGAATCGTCTTTTAAATCGTATGCTTTTATTCTCGGATTAATATGATCTAAGGCCTGGCAGGCAGATAAAAAAACAGACGTTAAAAAAAGTGCAACAACGTAGATTCCTTTCAATTCAATGTTCCAATTTGACCAATGCATTTAATTCAATTTTGACAGATTATTTCCAATTTTTTTGTCTATTTTTAACACTTTTTTTAAAAATAATATTTACATGTGCAATATGCTGGTGCATAATGCCCCACATTAGGGCGAGATAGAAATATACCTCAGCAGAATTTCTGTATTTCCCTCAAGTTTTGGCAAAAAAACCTAGTTTTCATAGAAAACTAGGTTTTTTTTTGCTCAGTATTGATAAAGAATACACCCGATTACGCACCATAATAGTGCAATAAATATAAGTTAAAAAAAAACCCAGCTTTGGGGAAAGCTGGGCATATAAGAGAAATAACCACTATGATATTTAGTAAATCTAAAAGGTAAAACTCAATTTATTTAAATATAAAAAAAAACTTAGTTAACAATCATGTAATTATGTGAAAATTAACTTAAATTGCAAACATCGTAACCCTTTGAAATTCCGAATCCACCTAACACTTTACAGCCAAGTAGGTGAAAAAAGTCACATTATTTATTTTCAAATGAGTTAAAATTAAACGAAAATCTTAAATTTCATGTAAATTAACATTTTCTTTATACGTTTTATCCGATTCTAATAATCTTTTTTTTGTATAATTTCGATGCAATTTTTTTAGCTTAATCGACCTTGAAAATCTCCTTATCATATTGTTATTTTTGAATAAAATGTTCAAAAATTCATGTTCTTAATCTTCTTGTATCAAGACATAACACACAACATAAATTTAGACCAGCAGACTATTACCTTAAAGATCATTGACTTAATACATTGTTACAATACAATATTTACTGCATATTCATTCGACATTTATTTGGTAACTATTATGAAAAAAATTAGTTTAGCCACTGCTTTATTAGTAGCAATGACTGGGGCACACGCATATCAAGTTGAAGTACAAGGGGCTGCTGAATACTTTGATGACTCATTGAACAATGATAACTACACTGGTTCTGTACAAGGTACTTATTACTTCAAGAATGTTGACTCAACTAAAGGTCCTTTAGCTGAAGCGGCTTTCTTAAATCAGGCATCTAATGTATCTGTGGCTTATAACTTCGGTGAATATTCTGCTGATGTTAAAGTACCTGCTTACAGTATTAATGAAGAAGTTAAAGCAGAACAACATAACTACGGTGCTAAAGCTGAAGCTTACATCCCAACTAAACTTATTCCTTTATATGCAAGCGCGTCATATAGCCACTCAAAAACTGATGCTAAAAATGATTTCACTGCAAACAACCCATTAAACCACCCACAAGTTGCTAAATTAGCAGATGGTAACGGCGATCGTTATGCTTTAGAACTTGGTGCAATGTTACTTCCAAATTTCTTAGTTGCTGTAGGTTATACAAGCGTTGCTGATCAATACTCTTTTGATGTCTTTAAAGCAATCAACAACGGCAGCGTATTCTCAGCACTTGAAACAGGTACTATTGCTGAAGATCAAGATGCGATCACAGCTCGTACTAAATATGTAGGCGGCATCACTGATACAAATATGTCTGTTGGCTTTGAAGCTGGTTTAGTATACGGTGAAGACACACTTTACCAATTAAAATCTGACCTTTACTTCAATCCACAGTTAAGCGCAGGCGTTTCTTATACTGAATCAAGCTTTAATGACACTCCAAGCTCAGCTATCGGTGCTAACGTAAACTACTTCATCACTCCAGCTGTAGCTGTTGGTGCAAGTTATGTAAATGCTAACGCTGAAAATGGTTCTAGCCGTGATACTGAAACTGTTGGCTTAAATGCTAAATTCCGTTTCTAATAAATTATTAGATACAGAATCAAAAAAGGACGCATAATGCGTCCTTTTTTAATCATTCACTATTTACTCAGGGCTACGAATTACACTTAAGAAATGTAAATGTCTTTCGTATTGATCAATGACATCTTGAATTAAGTCTTCTTGTGTCCAGTCCATTACATCATAGGCCTGTCCACCCTCTCTTAAAAACACTTCCGCCTGATAATAATCCTGCTCAGTCACCATTGTATCTGGCATAAAGCTCGGTGGCGTTGTTCTTTGTGACATCACTTGATATACGAAATTCAACTCAGCATGATGATCTACCCTCAACTCTACACCTTCACCCAATCGATTTACACTAACCTTAAACTGTCTTCTCTTGAACTCTTTCTGCACTTGCTCTAATGCTTGAGATACTTGAGATGCAATAAATACATCAACCTCTTCCTTAGAATGAGGATAGTGCATAATCAATCCTAAGCGTTTTTGCCAACTCCGTGGTTGATGAATCGCTCGAGGTGTAATTCTCGCTTCTTGCAAAGCATTCATTTTAATTAAATCTACTTTTAAGGCTTTGAGTAATCCCCAACAAATAAAGAGCATAATGACGGAGAATGGCAATGCACTCATGATGGTTGCAGATTGTAAAGCACCGAGCCCACCGACCAATAATAATACAATTGCCAATACCGCCATAAGCACAGTCCAAAAGAGTCGTTGCCATGTCGGTGAACCTTCACCTTTGGCCGTCAAATAGTCTGTAACTAATGCACCTGAATCCGCTGAAGTGACAAAGAATAAAATAACCAGCGATGTTGCCACCACACTCATGATTGAAGCGAGTGGTAAGCTATTTAAAAATTCGAATAATGCAACGGAAGAATCCTTCTGTACTGCTAGCATCAGTGCTTCATTGCCTTCTTGCATAATACTGAAGAGCGCAGCATTCCCCATAAAGCCCATCCAAATGAGTGTAAATCCAGTAGGAATCAACATAACTCCAACGATAAACTCTCGAATAGTTCTTCCATGTGACACACGTGCGATAAACATCCCGACAAATGGTGACCATGAGATCCACCATGCCCAATACATAATCGTCCAACCACCAATCCAACCATTCGGTTGATAAGCATATAAATTAAATGTCATGGTAAAGAGATTAGAAACATACTGACCCATGTTCTGAATTGTGGTTTGCAAAAGATAAATGGTAGAACTCGCGAAGAATACAAAGAGCAATAAACTTATTGCCAATACCAAATTCAACTCAGACAACCGTTTAATTCCTTTTTCTAAACCTAGAAAAACGGACAATGATGCCAATGAACTGACGATAATGATCAGTATCACTTGAGTACTTGCTGATTGAGGAACATCAAATAAATAATTCAAGCCTGAGTTAATTTGCGTTACACCAAAACCCAACGTTGTCGCCACACCAAATACTGTTCCAATCGTGGCAAATGTGTCTACGGCATCCCCCATGGGACCATGAATTTTTTTTTCAATGATCGGATAAAGCGCGGAACGTACTTTTAAAGGCAATTGATGTCGATAAGCAAAATACGCCAAAGACAATCCAATCAATGCATAGATTCCCCATGCATGAAGTCCCCAGTGGAAGAAAGTCACTCGCATCGCTTGCTGCGCTGCCAAAACCGTTTCTCCATCACCGACTGGCGGAGAGACATAATGCATTACAGGTTCTGCTACCCCAAAAAACATCAGGCCAATCCCCATACCTGCGGTAAAGAGCATTGCAAACCAAGAGCCATTACTGTAACTCGGTTGGCTATGATCTGGACCGAGCCTGATTTTGCCGTAGTCAGAAATTGCGATATAAGCCAGCACGATCAGAAATATGGCAACTGCTAAAACATAAAACCAACTAAAAGAATCCGTAATCCATTGGTTCAGTTGCTGAGTAACTAATTCAAAACCATGAGGAGATAACACCACAGTGGCCAAAAATACAAAAATAATGAGTACCGTGCTGATAAAAACACGTGGATTCACATTTGAATACCATGAAGGATGCTGAGAAGACATAATTCCCCTATATATTTATTTTTCGGTGAAACGCTTCAAACTGGATAAAACGCTATATGAAATGAGATCATTTATCCTCAACCTCATACAAAGCCGAGTTAGTTTCATCAAAGACGGAATAGAAAAATCGGCTCAATATAGAGCATCGGAGACTGTTTTTTGATCTAAGTACTTATTATTCATGATTTTGCAGATGAATGCCGTTAGCAAGATGTAACGTTCTGTTTTAATCATCCTGATGCTTTGGCAAATGAGCAATGTATTGCAATGCAATTAAGCGCGAAACAATCAAAGCCAGATACATGACTCCACTAAACATTTGAATCATAGCAATCAGTCTCGCCGGCGGACTCAAGGGCATAATATCTGAAAGACCTGTTGCCGACTGAATACTAAAACTGAGAAACAACAAATCTAACCAACTATGTTGAATAGATTGTTCAGGCGTTATGCTAAAACTCAGTGGGTCATATAGCTGGCAGATGCTATATAAAAATGCGAAGCTCCATGCAATTAAAGTAAAAACAGCTGCTGCCGCAAATAATTCATCTTTGGTCAAATAGCGGTCTTCGAACATATATCGAATCAAACCATAAGCCGCTGTCGTATACGCGATAACTTCAAATATATGCGCTGTAATTTGAATATAGGCTTGATGGTATCCAATCAGAATCAAGAAAGAGAAAATGAGAGCCCCTAATACCCCCAATAAACCTACAGCACTAAAAATTGGGGTCATTTTGATGACTTTAGCAATAATGAGAAGGACTAAAGCGCCGAGAATCCAAGTTATGGAGCGATAAGCCAAATCATGACTTGATATCACTGCGAGGAATAAAATCAGCAGCTGTAAAATCAGTAGACACGCGGATGGTAAACGTACGAGATCACGTATCACGCGGCATATTAAACTCATCTCAACTCCAACTATTTTTATTGTTTTGTTTGAATGAAAGCATAGCGGACAGTTGATGACTTGTATGTCATTTAAACTAGAAATTTGGTAAAGAAAAAAAGCCCCTTAAAGGGGCTTTTTATCATGATCAGTATGGTTTAGTGGTCTGACGCACCAGAAATACCAATACCTGTTTGTGAACGTACAAACTGTGCATCAAATGCTTTACGTTCTGCTTGCGCTTGTGCAGAATTGTCTGTCACAGAGAACAACCAGCAGAAGAAGAATGCTAAAGGCATCGCAAATAATGCAGGACCGTTATATGGATTAATTGGTGTATCAGAAATACCAAGCGTATCTACCCAAACTGCTTTAGAAAGTACGATGAGTACAACCGCTAAAACTAATCCAACAACACCACCGGCAACTGCACCACGCGTTGTTAAACCTTTCCAGAACATTGAAAGTACAAGCACTGGGAAGTTTGCACATGCAGCAACAGAGAATGCTAAACCCACCATGAAGGCAACGTTTTGTTTCTCGAACAAGATACCCAAGATCATCGCAAAGATCGCAAGACCTAAAGTCGCGATTTTAGACATACGAAGTTCAGATTCAGGTGTAGTTTGTCCTTTTTTCAATACGTTCGCATATAAGTCATGTGAAATTGCTGAAGCACCTGACAACGTTAAACCTGCAACAACTGCTAGAATCGTGGCAAATGCAACCGCTGAAATGAAGCCCATGAACAAGTCACCGCCTAAAGCATCAGACAAGTGAACCGCAGCCATGTTATTACCACCAACAAGCTCTAGCTTGCCAGTTACTGCCATTTTCGCAATATCAAGGAATTGTGGGTTGTTCGATACATAGAGAATCGCACCGAAACCAATGATGAAAGTTAAAAGATAGAAGTAACCGATAAAGCCTGTTGCAACAACAACTGATTTACGTGCTTCTTTCGCATCTTTTACTGTGAAGAAACGCATGAGGATATGTGGTAAACCAGCTGTACCAAACATCAATGCTAAACCAAGAGAAATCGCATCAATTGGGTTTGATGCCAGACTACCTGGTCCCATGATTTTGGTTGCATCATCTAAGGTTAAATCATGTACTTTAGAGAAGACTTGAATCGATTGCTCGAACATATTGGTGAAGCTAAAGCCAACGCCTTTCATCACCATAAATGCCATGAAGGTAGCACCTGACAACAACATCACTGCCTTAATGATTTGCACCCATGTTGTCGCTAACATACCGCCAAACATAACGTATGCCATCATGAGCAGACCGACGATGACGACAGCAATGTTATAGTTCAAGCCAAACAGAAGCTTGATCAACTGACCAGCGCCGACCATTTGGGCAATCAAGTAGAATGCAACAACAACAAGAGAGCTTAACGCTGCCAGTGTGCGTACAGGTTTTTCTTGTAAACGGAATGATACAACGTCAGATAAATTGTATTTACCCAAGTTACGCAAACGCTCTGCTATCAAGAAAAGTACGATAGGCCAACCTACCATGAAACCAAGTGAATAGAGTAAGCCATCGAAACCTGACAGGAAAACCATCGCAGAAATACCAAGGAACGATGCTGCGGACATATAGTCACCAGCAATGGCTAAACCATTTTGGAAACCAGAAATTCCACCGCCTGCGGTATAGAAATCTTTGGTGTTTGTGGTTTGTTTAGCTGCCCATTTGGTAATCCCCAGCGTTGCACCGACGAAAATCAAGAACATGATAATCGCAGGCCAATTTGTTGCTTGTTGTTCTGCTGCACCTAAATCAGGACCTGCAAATGCCAATCCAGATAACATTGCAGTCCCTGCAAATGTGAGTAAAGAATTCCATTTCATCTTAGTGTAGTCCCTTCTCGTGAGTGATGGCTTCAACTTCGCGCATAGCTTCTTCGTTTAATTGATCGAGCTTATTGTTGGCAATGTACGAATACACACCACATAACAAGAAAGACAGCACGATGATGCCTAATCCTAGAGGGATACCCCAAGTGGTTACACCACCTGAAAGCGATGACAATAAAAACTCTTTGTTATAGCCAACTAAAAGCATAAAACCAACGTAGACAAACAGCATAATGCCTGTCAATGTCCAGCTCAGTGTGCTTTTCTTTTTGACCATTTCTTTGAATTTGGGATTCTGTAGAATTTGCTCTACTTGTCTCTCATCCATAAACAAGACTCCATATGAGACCCAACCGTAGGTCATTTTTTTTATTTAAATTATTCCGATTTTTAAATTAGCAAGATTTTGCATTGGTTGTAATTTAGACTTTGGTCGCTAAATTTTGATCAATTTGAACGTGACAGTTCATGGATGCGTTATCATTACACGAGATTCTCAAGTGTAAGTCCTATGAACAGTTGGTTGATTATTGGGGTACTCGCCCTCTACATCCTCATCCTTTTTATTTGCGCCTTTTTTGGTGAAAAACATGCCAGTCGGCTCAGCCCACGTGGACGCATGTTATTGTTTAGTTTGACCTTAGGCGTGTACTGTTCGTCTTGGACATTCTACGGCGCAACGGGTGCTGCTGTTCGTGAAGGGATCATTTTCCTTCCAATCTACTTAGGCCCACTTCTGTTTGTCTGGTTTGGTTATGATATTTGGCGTCGCTTAGGTCGGGTACGTCAGCACCATGCTATTTCCTCAATTGCTGACTTTGTGGCAGCACGTTATGGCAAAAGCGGACCTCTCGCCTCACTCGTCACCATTTTAGCCGTGATCGCCATCATTCCTTATCTTGCCTTACAACTGAGAGCCATTGCACTCAGTGCATCCGTGATGTTGCAACAAGATTCAGAAGTGATGAATCTGACCACCAATGGTGTTCTTGCACTTACAGGGGTTCTCGCAATTTTGGCTATGATGTTTGGTACACGTCAGATTGCCAACACCGAACAGCATGGCGGTTTAATGCTGGCAGTCGCTTTTGAATCCTTTGTTAAATTATTTGCACTCCTCTGTGTCGCTTTTTTCTTTTTATTTGAACGCCCCGAAAACCTCATTCAAGTTTCCGCAGACGTATCCAAAACCTTCCATGAAATTCAACTGATGGGCGTGCCAGATACCTTTTGGATTCAAACACTTTTAGCAGCATTAGCGATTATATGTTTGCCACGCCAGTTTCATGTTGCTGTAGTTGAATTACGTGATGAAAAACATATTCGTGGTGCGCGCAGATGGTTTGCCGCTTACATCATTTTAACCGTTGTCGCGATTATTCCGATTGCAAGTTGGGCACTTCATGCTGCACCAGAATACATGGCAGTCCCTGATGTTGCCGTGCTGTCACTGCCTTTGAGCTATAACCAAGAATGGCTGACGCTCTTAGCATTCCTTGGAGGATTTTCGGCTTCAACTGGTATGCTTTTAGTCTCTTCAGTCGCACTCTCAATCATGCTCAGTAACGACTTGATTATGCCTGCGCTATGGCGCTTGGGTTGGATTTCTCGTCATGACAAGCGTTTACCTCGAATGCTGAAATTCACACGTCGCGTATGTATTTTGGCGGTCATGCTACTTGGATTCTTGTTCTTCCATTTCTTTAATGACATTGATCAGCTGTCAGTATTTGGTCTTTTGGCATTTAGTGCTGTTGCACAGTTTGCACCTGCACTTATTGGGGGGTTGTACTGGCGTGGTGGAAGTAAGCAAGGGGTCTATGCAGGTCTCATCGTTGGTTTTGTGATGTGGAGTTACACACTGCTCTTACCAACAATTTTAAGAAGTTTACCAGATGAATATTATCAATTTACTTATTCGTTTCTGATGTTTGGCCCTCTGGGATTTGACTTATTAAAGCCTGAAGCATTACTTGGTTTTGAATCATTTGCGCCATTAACACATGGTGTAATTTGGTCACTTGGCTTAAATATCGTGCTCTACATCTGGATCTCACGAATTTATCGTCCAAGTATTGCTGAGCAAATACAGGCAGAAAGTTTCTTCTATTACGAAACAAAACCCCTACAAACGCAACAAACCTCAAATGAAGTTAATTATTTACATCATGATGTCGCACGATTAAAAGTGGGTGACCTGATCACGCTTGCCAAACGGATTACGGGTGAAGGTCCGACCATGCATGCGTTTAATCAATTCTGCTTATCCAATAATGTGATATTAAACGAAAACAGCAGTGCCAATGGGATGTGGTGGCGTTTCACTGAACAATATCTTGCTGGCACGATTGGAGCTGCATCGGCACGTACCCTACTCACTACAGCCATGGTTAACAATGGATTAGCACTTGGACAGGTCGCTAATATTCTAGACCAAGCATCACAATGGCAACGCTTTAACCAAAATCTAATTATGACCATGATCGACCACATGACCCAAGGGGTAAGTGTTGTCGATGAAAACATGTGTTTAGTCGCATGGAATAATCAATATCTCGTTTTATTCGATTATCCAAAAGATTTGGTATATGTGGGCTGCCCGATTGCAGACTTGATCCGATACAACGCAGAGCGCGGTGAATGTGGACCTGGTTCCGTTGAAGAGCACGTACGTAAACGTATTCATTGGATGAAAGTAGGTAGCGCTCATGAGTTTGAACGTATTCGTAAAGATGGTCGTGTTATCCAAATGCGAGGAAATCCAATCGAAGGCGGTGGCTTCGTGACGACATTTGCTGATATTACGGCATTCCGAGAAACTGAAGCATTACTTGAAGGACGCGTTCAAGATCGTACTCAACAACTTGCCAATGCCTTGGCAGAACAACAATTGGCACGTGAACAAGCTGACAAAGCCAATATGTCAAAAAGTCGATTCATTGCTGCAGCAAGTCATGATTTACTTCAACCTATGCACGCTGCACGGTTATTCAGTACGGCATTAGAACAAAGCATTCAAAATGAAGAAGATGCTAAAACGCTACAGCAACTCGATCGTGCCTTACATGGTGCAGAGAGTATGCTTTCTGCATTATTAGACATTGCACGTTTAGAAGGTGGAACAATACAACCTAAACGACAAGCCTATCCATTACATGACCTATTGAGTGACTTAGAACTACAATTTAAATCAATTGCAGCACAACGAGCGATCTCCTTCCGAGTGCATGACGTGAAGTTCTGGATTGATACAGATCCTCAATGGATTCGCCGTATTATTCAAAACTTTGTCAGTAATGCCCTAAGATACACAGCAAAAGGTCGTGTAATTGTTGGGGTGTTACGTTCAGCAGAAAGAGCAAACCATATTCGTATTGGTGTTTGGGATACTGGTCCAGGGATTGCTGAACAACAACGTATTAAACTCTTCCAAGAGTTTGAACGTTGTGGACATACCTCGCCATGGGGTGAACAAGGTTTAGGTCTTGGACTCGCCATCGTTCAGAGAATGACCAGCATGTTGGGTTATCCTGTGCATGTGTATTCCGAGTTAGGTAAGGGTTCATGTTTTATGATTGAAGTCCCACTCATCGATGCACCAAAGGTTGTGACCGCACCAATTCAAGCCACACCATTAAAATCTGCAGCGTATAAAATTTTATGTTTAGACAATGATGAAACTATTTTAGAAGGCATGGCAACTTTGCTTACTAAATGGGGTTATCAAGTGTTTAAAGCCACAGAACCTGAACAAGCGCTTGAGATTATTCAACAAGAGAACATTCAAGTTTGGTTGGTCGATCAACACCTGAATTCAAATAAAATAGGATTAGATTTTATTGTAGACCATCGTCAAGAAAATGTACCTGTGGCATTGATTACAGCTGATTCAGATCCTGAGCTTCCTCAACGACTCAAAGAGCTGAATATTGTCCTACTGAAAAAACCTCTCAAACCTGCCTCACTACGTTCATGGTTATCAGGTTTAAAAATTTCAAAATAAGATTTGAATAGTTATATTTTGATACATTCATCACCCAGTTTTTCCAAGAAGAGCTGGGTGATTTTGATACATATTCACACCATACTTTACAATGATTGGCAGACCTTAGCTTTAGAGGTGGCAAAAGAGAACAAAATAAAGCTAAAGAGAGCGTTGGCAATTGACCAAAAAAATCAAAGTCCGATTTTCTATGGCAAAACACATCAAAAGTTGAAAGATCATTTAAAACAAATAGTTACAAGTTTACTAACATCATGTTTTTAGATGACAAATTTACTCATCAAATAAAAATTAATACTTTAGTCTTATTCTTATTGCAATCAACATAATTCTAAATCTAGCCATCAGCACATCTTCTTTCGATTAAAGAAATCAAAGTGCCTCAAATTTTCTCGAGAATAAAAGTATCAAATGGAGTCTTGCAATGAATATTTCAGAAGCTATGCCACATGGTTTAGATCGTAATCACGAATTTCATCGCCAATATGGTGCCAATGCAATTTTGCCTGAAATCAAGTGGCAAGAAATTTTTCCATCTACATCCTTAAAAAATGTACATGTACGTGCCTTAGAACAGATTTACCAAACTGCAGTACCTTTGGCTTTACAGGTTTTTGAACAATTAAAATTTGATGTATTTACACCAGCAGCTTATCACCCTCAAGGCTTAGGTTTATTTGATAAATTGGCACAACAAGAAAATCAACTTATTCAACGTTTAGCATCAGAATGCCGAGATTTAGATGAACATACGCGTCATCAAGTGTGGAGTATGTTGTTGCGTGGTGGTGCCGTTTTGGTCTTTAAAGCTTGGCTTGGTAAAGTGAAAACTGGTGAAAATACGCTGGATACCACGCAGTTTGATGAAATTTCAGATTTACTCTTCATCAAAACACCGCCGCTTGCACTCGCAGAACAACTGGGCATCGATGCATATGCAGATTTCGATCATATTTTTCTCATGTATGGCAATGAGGTATTTTTAGATCGTTTTAATGGACTTGAAACGGCTGCACTCTTTGTTGATCTGAAAGTTTATGATGCCGCTTTTTTAAGTCTTAGAGATGATCGCGTTGCAGAATATTTAAAACGCAAGGGCTATGTAACACAAGATCAAATTGATGAACTTCAATGTGCACTCAATCCTCTATATTGTAATGAGTTGACACCTAAACAGGACTGTTTAGCCTAAAGTAGATACGCATCGAAAAAAAGACCTTTGATTAGGTCTTTTTTTCAAATCTAAGAATCAATTAAACACGTTTTTCTTCGATGTTTAATGCATTAATCGCTAATACAGCCTGAGTACGATTTTGAACGCCTAATTTACGGAAAATCGCGGTCACATGCGCTTTAATCGTTGCTTCAGAAACATCAAGTTCGTATGCGATCTGTTTATTCAACAAACCTTCCGCAACCATCATTAACACTCGGAATTGTTGTGGTGTTAGAGATTGAATACGTTCTGCTAAAGCTGTTTCATCTGCAGCACGTGGATCAAAGTTTAAATTCGCAGGCAGGTTTGGTGGTAACCACATATCCCCTTCTAATACCTGACGAATCGCTTCACCAATGTGACTTGGATGCGCTGATTTTGGAATATAGCCCATTGCACCATGTGCAATCGAGCGTTGAATAATTGAAACTTCTTCATGCGCCGATACGACAATAATTGGTAACGATGGATACTGTGCACGCACATGCACCAACGCTGAGAAGCCTGATGCACCTGGAAGATTCAAATCTAAAAGCACTAAATCTGGTTCAGGACCTTTTTCTAAACGTTCATAAAATTCATTAACAGCAGCTGTTTCATGGATTTGGGCTTGCGGTAAGCTGTAACGAACTGCTTGAATTAAAGCATGACGAAACAGTGGATGATCATCAACGATTAAAATATTCATAAGCGAGGCGAGAGATCTCAAACACAATCAATATACTAACTGTGCTATAGCTGTTAAGGATATATAAATATTAACGAATTTTTGCAGAAAATGTCGGGCTAAATCTTACAAACGCGATTTTTTTATGTAATTTTGAAAATTCGATAAGCACATCACTTTTAAATATAAAATTTATTCAAATATTGAAATAGCTTATTCATAATCATAAATATACGTTTATTCAGTTATTTATCACTTATTTATATCTCAAAAAGATTAAATTATCGCTATATACGCAAAAATGATATTTATTCTTATTTTGCTTATTTTACAGAATAAGCATAAATCCACATAAATAGTGCATCCGAGATTAATTTTAAATTTTTAGGTTTGTACTATGTCTACTGCTCAACAAAAACCATTAAATATCGTTGCTGTCTCTGGCGGTCTAAATAATCCTTCAAAAACTGAAGCGCTTGTTCAAGCGATTTTAGATGAGTTAGGTGAAGCAACACCTATTAATGTGCATTTTATTAAATTTAGCGAAATCGGTCATTTATTAGGTGGTGCCATTTATCGCAATCAGCTGCCGCAACGTGTTCAAGATGATCTTGCTGCTGTTGAAGCCGCGGACGCATTGATTGTGGGAACGCCCGTATATCGCGCATCTTTCACAGGTTTATTTAAACATTTCTTTGACTTTGTAGAACAAACTGCGCTGGTTGATGTGCCTGTATTACTAGCTGCATCAGGGGGCAGTGATCGCCATGCCTTAGTACTTGAGCATCAATTGCGTCCTTTATTTAGCTTCTTCCAAGCACAGACTTTGCCAATTGGCGTTTATGCAACTGATCGTGATTTTACGCCTGAATACACCATTCACAGTGAACTATTACGTGCACGCATTACCTTAGCCATTGCTCGTGCTTTACCAATTTTAGAGTGGGCACCAGCCAAAGGTAAACGTGCTGAAGTCGTTAAAGATAAAACCCAACAAGCCAATCAAAACTTGGGCATTAACAAACAAATCGAACAAGAAGAAGTATTGCCTTCAGCAGCAGTACCAAGTTTAGATGCAGCAGAGTCACGCTTGCATCACAAGAATAATGCTGCCCCAAAAATTGAAGTGGCATAAATATAATTGAATCAATAATGAGGGTATAAGCCATGTCTAATGCAGAAAAACAAGCGATTAAATTTGCCTATTGGGTTCCAAATGTCAGTGGTGGTCTTGTCGTCAGTAATGTTGAACAACGAACAGACTGGAGCTACGACTACAATGTTCGACTCGCGCAAGCTGCTGAAAAAAGTGGATTTGAATATGCTTTGACACAGATTCGATTCACGGCAGGATACGGTGCGGAGAATCAGCATGAATCTGTAAGCTTTAGTCATGGCTTATTGGCAAAAACTGAAAAGTTACGTGTAATCGCAGCAATTTTACCAGGCCCTTGGAAACCCGCGCTGGCGGCTAAACAGCTCGCGACAATTGATCATTTAACCAATGGTCGTATCGCTATTAATGTTGTGAGCGGATGGTTCCGTGGTGAATTTGATGCCATCGGTGAAGAATGGCCTGAACACGATCAACGATATGCACGTTCAGAGGAGTTTATTCGTAGCTTAAAAGGCATTTGGACGCAGGATAACTTTAGTTTTGATGGAAAATATTATCAATTTAAAGACTACACCTTGAAGCCAAAACCTGTTCAAAGCCCACATATTGAAATTTTCCAAGGGGGTAGCTCGCGTGCCGCACGTGATATGGCATCTCGTGTTTCTGATTGGTATTTCACCAATGGAAACACGCCTGCTGAAATTAAAAAGCAGATTGATGACATCCGTGAAAAAGCCAAGCTGAATCACCATCAAGTCAAAATTGGGGTGAATGCCTTTATCATTGCTCGTGATACTGAAGAGGAAGCAAAAGCTGTACTTCAAGAAATCATTGACAATGCAAATGTAGAAGCAGTCAATGCTTTTGGTGATGCAACTCGTGAAGCAGGTGCCGCAACTCAAGAAGGTGAAGGTAACTGGGCAAAATCAACATTTGAAGATCTTGTCCAATACAACGACGGGTTCAGAACAAATCTCATCGGTACACCGCAACAAATTGCTGAACGTATCGTTGAATTAAAATCAGTTGGTGTGGATCTGATCTTATCTGGCTTCTTACATTTTATAGAGGAAGTTGAATATTTTGGTGAAAAAGTACTGCCTTTAGTTCGAAAACTCGAAGCTGAACAGCAACAACACATCACCGCTAAATCAGCTTAATTGGTCTTCGATTAATTAACAACGATCTGAATGAAATCAGCGCTTTGTTCAGTCTTGTTTTGACCCTGATAACTATAATAATAGCGTCATGCAGTAGCAACTTAACCCCCAAGGCTCGGCTTGGGGGCTTTTTATTGGATAGTTCATATAATCTGATCAGCAACAGTACATCGAAAATTGAATAAATCGTACATTGTTCCGCTGTTGCACGGTTATAATCACCTCAAAAATGAAGACAGCACAGCCTTATGGGTTCAATTCAATCAATAGAACATTCAAACAATTCCTCTGGTGCTTCAGCGAATAAAATGGCGGTTCATATTATTTTCGCTATTGCATTAGCGCATGGATTACATGATCTTATCCAGTCTTGCTTACCAGCCATTTATCCCATGCTGAAACTCAATTTTGACTTGAGCTTTACCCAAATCGGGATTATTTCTTTGGTCTATCAAATGACTGCATCTATTCTGCAACCTTGGGTTGGACTCTACACTGATAAGCATCCTAAGCCCTACCTCCTCCCTTTGGGTATGTGCGTTACACTGCTAGGTATCGTTTTGCTGGCATTTGCATGGACTTTTCCAATCTTACTGATTTCAGCAGCACTCATCGGTGTGGGCTCATCTGCCTTTCACCCAGAAGCCTCACGAGTAGCGAGAACAGCATCAGGTGGTCGCTTCGGAACTGCTCAATCCGCTTTTCAAGTGGGTGGTAATAGCGGCTCTGCCGTTGGGCCACTGTTGGCCGCAGCAATCATTGTACCGAACGGCCAAGCCTCAGTTGCTTGGCTCATGATATTTGCCATTTTCGCTATTTATCTGCTTTACAGAATAAGTCGATGGACCATTCAATATGGTGTTCAAGCTGCTTCAGCAGTAAAAGCCAAGCAATCAACACCGTTGAAAGGTTCTAAACTTGTACAGGGAATTGTGATTATCTGTGCGTTAATGTTTGCAAAATTCACGTACATTGCAAGTATTGGAAATTACTATACCTTCTATTTGATCGAAAAGTTTCAGGTCAGTATTCAACAAGCTCAGCTTTATTTATTTGCTTTTTTAGCCGCAGTAGCAATCGGTACTTTTGCTGGCGGCCCTATCGGTGACAAAATAGGTCGTAAAGCTGTCATTTGGATTTCCTTTATTGGCATGGCACCCTTTGCATTACTCATGCCACATGTGAATTTGATGTGGACGTGTATCTTTGCGATTCTTGCTGGATTGATTATGTCTTCCGCATTTTCAGCAATGGTTGTATATGCACAAGAAGCGATGCCAGGTCGTGTCGGCATGGTCTCTGGTTTGATGTTTGGTTTGATGTTTGGCATCAGCGGTATCGCGGCAGCAGCTTTGGGCTATGTAGCAGATCATCAAGGTATTCGTTGGGTATTTCACTTTAGCTCATACTTACCACTACTGGGTTTATTGACCTTCTTTTTACCTAGAACCAATTGATCTGCGTAAGATGATCATCTCTACGATCTCAGGTAGGATTAAAAGCAATTAAGATTTATTTTTAGGCAAAGGTTTATTATGTATACAGGTATCGTGCAAGGGTTAGAAAAAGTATTAGATATACAGCATAAAGAGGGATATCGGACTTTTGTTATTTCTAATGCGCTCAATCTTTTTCATGATGTATTTATCGGCGCCAGTGTTGCGATTAATGGTGTTTGCTTAACCGCTACACAAATTGATCTGATCGCTGGTCAAGTGCATTTTGATGTTTCAAATCTAACACTTGAATTAACCACTTTAGGTCAACTCAACGTCGGTGATGAGGTCAACATTGAACGCTCCGCTAAAGTAGGTGCTGAGAATGGTGGGCATAATTTATATGGTCATATTGAAGGCACTGCAACCGTAAAGCATTTAACCAAAAATGGTGAAACTGTTCATATCGACCTTGAAATTCCAAATGGCAATATCAAATATTTCTTCTTAAAGGGCTTTATCGGTTTAAATGGCTGCAGTTTGACAGTCAATCGGGTTGATCGTGCAAACAATCAAATCTCAATCGATCTTATTCCAGAAACTTTACGCTTAACCACATGGAAATATATTCAAGTCGGCGATCAAGTCAATTACGAAATTGATCAGATGACACGTACGCTTGTCGATACTTTAGAAAATATTCATCAAAAATAAATAAAAGCCTCTACGATAGAGGCTTTTTTCATAATCAATTGGATCTAAGAGTAGAAACTCGGATCTGGAACTTTTCCAGTTAATGCCCACTCTCCGACTTCCTGATATTTATAATCAATTGGATCATGCAGGGTTTGGGTTCGTACATTACGCCAGAATCGATCTAAATTCAGTTTTGCAGTAGTCGCGCGTGCACCCATCACTTGAAAAATATTTTGTGTCACATAAAGTGAAGTATGAGTCGCTGCAATTTTGGCGGTTGCGATTGCAATTGAGGCTTCACCACGTTGCTCCGCAGTTAATGTTTCCCCTTCATCCCACGCCTTTTGTAATGTATTGATCGCTTTTTCCGCGAGCAAGCGCACACCTTCAAGTTGCACATAAAATTCGGCGAAATGCTTCTGGGTAAATGGATCATTCACCGCTTGTTCAACCAGTGATTTCGACCAAGCTTTTTGTGTTTGAACTGTCTCTTTCGCAACATTGAACGCTCCCTCAGCAACACCTAAAAATAAATGCACGAAAATCAGTTGAGCAATTAGCGGTCTCAAACTTGAATAAGGTGTACTTAAAGGACCGGGATTGAGGAGTAATTCATCCTTGCGAATTTTGACCTGTTCAAAATGACTGGTACCACTATCCGTTTGACGTTGCCCCATATTATTCCAATCCCCAAGAAAGCTCACGCCCTCTCGTGCTGTTGGAATCACGCCAATCAGTAACTTTCCATCTTCATTAAATCCTGAACAGAGCAAGATATCTGAATCAATTGATCCAGAACAAAAACTTTTATCACCATGGAAGATAAATTCTTCATCAGAAACTTGTTTCGCGGTTGTTCTACGATCTAATGGATTTAACGTATTTCCCCAAAATAAGTTGTGTTTGGCGGTTTGTCTAAACCAATCTCCATATTGAGCTGGCTGTGCAAAAAGTTGTACCGTCGCAATAAGCAAATGATGAAAGCCATATACATGCGCAAGTGAACTATCGACTTGAGCAATGGTTTGAATAGTTTTAAAAATCGTGCTCCAAGTTGCACCTTGCCCACCAAATTCTTTTGGAATAGATAAAGACAACAAACCACTTTGTCGAATTAGATCTCGCTGAGCCTTTGGATTTCCACCTTGTTTATCTCGTTCTGCTGCGGTTTTCGCAAACTCAGATGCAAGTATTTGCGCAGTCTCAAGTGGCGTTTCAGGATTAAAATTTAGGGGAGAATTCATTGTTATATTCCGTATCGCATCTGCTGATAAGCTTAGCAGATCAACATGATTTGACTTATCACAATGCCTGCTTTTCTTATCACTGAACTAAAAATACCGCTAGTTGAACTAACGGTATTTAAAACATGACTTCGTCTGTTTAATCGGGATTACTGCTGTGATTTCACTTCAGCAATTAATTGATCCACGACCTGTGGATCTGCCAAAGTTGAGGTATCACCCAAACTATCTAGCTCATTAGCGGCAATTTTTCTCAAAATTCGGCGCATAATCTTGCCTGAACGTGTTTTGGGTAATGCTGGCGCCCAATAAATTGCATCTGGTGTAGCCACAGGTCCTAAAACTTTTCTTACCCAACCTACTAGCTCTTTCCTGAGTTCTTCTGACTCTGGCGTATCTGCCTGTAAAGTTACATAGGCTGCAATCCCTTGACCTTTGATGTCATGTGGCATACCCACAACGGCTGCTTCTGCAACATGTTCATGTGCAACCAATGCACTTTCAATCTCTGCAGTCCCCAAGCGGTGTCCCGAAACGTTCAGAACATCATCCACTCGCCCCGTAATCCAGTAATAACCATCTTTATCACGGCGTGCACCATCTCCCGTGAAATAATTCCCTGGATAAGTTGAGAAATATGCCTCGATAAAACGATCTGGATCACCCCAAATGGTACGCATTTGTCCTGGCCAAGAATCTTTGATCACCAAATTACCTTCAGCCTCTCCTTCTAGCTCTTTACCATCAGCATCAACCAAAGCAGGTTGTACACCAAAGAATGGACGTGTTGCAGAACCAGGTTTAAGTGCAGTTGCGCCCGGTAAAGGCGAAATCATAAAGCCACCTGTTTCAGTTTGCCACCATGTATCTACAATTGGACAACGACTTTCACCAACTACGGTGTAGTACCAGTTCCAAGCTTCAGGATTAATTGGCTCACCGACGGAGCCCAACAAGCGTAAACTACTACGGTCACTTTCACGGATAAATGCATCACCTTCACGCATCATCGCTCGGATCGCCGTTGGTGCCGTATATAAAATTGTGACGTTGTGCTTATCTACAATATGTCCAGTGCGTGCCCAAGTTGGGTATTGTGGAACACCCTCAAACATCAATGTTGTCGTCCCATTTGAAAGTGGACCATACAACACATAAGAGTGACCAGTAATCCAACCGACGTCAGCGGTACACCAGAAAATATCGTCTTGCTTTAAATCAAATACTTCCCTAAAGGTAAAGTTCGCGTAAGTCAGATAACCGCCTGTAGTATGTAGCACACCTTTAGGTTTACCCGTTGAGCCTGAAGTATATAAAATAAACAGCGGATCTTCTGAATTCATCGGTTCAGGTGGACAGATATCTGTGACTGTCATGATTTCCATGTGATACCACAGGTCACGACCTTCATGCATCGTGATTGGGTTACCAGTACGATGTACCACAATGACATTTTGTACAGAGCTCGTCCCTTCAAGCTCCATCGCTGCATCAACGTTTTCTTTCAGTGGAATTGGCTTACCACCCCGCATGCCCGAGTCTGCTGTAATGATGACTTTTGCTTGGCTATCATCAATACGACTTGCTAAAGAATCTGGTGAAAAACCTCCAAACACCACGCAATGTACCGCACCAATACGCGTACATGCCAACATCGCAATGGCTGCTTCAGGGACCATTGGCATATACAGAACAACACGGTCGCCTTTGGTCACGCCATGCTTCTTGAGAACATTGGCAAAACGACAAACTTCATCGTGTAATTCTTCAAATGAAATAATTTTATGGCGTGATGGATGATCACCTTCCCAAATAATCGCAGGTTTATGTGGGTGTTCTTTTAAATGTCGATCGAGACAGTTTTCACTGACATTTAATTGGCCATCTGCAAACCATTCAACTTTGTAATTCTCTTTATCAAAGTTGGTATTTTTGACTTGTGTAAAAGGCTTAATCCAGTCTAGTTTCTTGGCTGCTTCGGTCCAAAATGCTTCGGGGTTTTCAATAGATGCTTTATACCGCTCGAAATATTGCTCTTCATTGGTTCGTGCAGTTTTTTTAAAAACTTCGGGTACTGGATATATTTCATTCATAATTCGCATCCTTGATTTATGTTTCTCATCTCGAGAGTTGTCTTGATCATACTGATCATTTTTTGTCTTATATCTTGAGTATGACTATACTTTAAAATTTCAAACAATCATGCTTTGGTCGTAGACTGAGCATTCATTTATTTCAAAAGTTATCCGTATCTTCTTGCCAATTGAACAACCTAAAATATCTAACAATCAATGATCCGAATCATTGCTGATCATCATTCCTAAGCAAGTAAAATCTGTCGTTGTCAAAAAACTCCATTTTTTTATCAATAAATACCATTTCGATTTTTTTGTTGGACAAGGTGCTGAATGTTTATAAAAACATGCAATTTTTTTGTTATTTTCAGTTTATTCAATGAATAAAAATGACGATAAAACCTGCGAACGTGATTTTTATTCACTGTATTTTCAGGCAAAATGTAAACATTCAATACATTTGGAACACTCGTGGCTGAACAACAAAATTCTTTGAGTCAGGTGGCTCAAGGTACGACTCAACTTCTACAAGATGCAAGTGAGAAAACGGCTCAAACCGTCATTGCACATACTGCGAAATACAATGATGCATATACCACCATTGATAAAATCATGGATGGCTTTTGGGAACGAATCCCTTATATCTGTATTGCTTTGATTGTATTTACCTTATTTTGGTTGTTGTCTAAGCTGTTCAAATTATTTGTCAGAAAAGCACTTTCAGAGCGTTCATATACCAAACAAAATTTAGTGCTCGTCCTCAACCGCGTCGGTAGCTCTTTTATTATTTTCTTTGGCTTCTTAATTGCGATGGTTATTGCAATTCCAGGGTTTACACCTGGACAGCTGATGAGTGCACTGGGGATCGGCTCTGTCGCAATTGGTTTTGCATTTAAAGATATTTTTCAAAACCTGCTCTCTGGTATTTTAATTCTACTCGGTGAACCCTTCAAAATTGGCGACGATATCATTGTGAATGGTTTAGAAGGGACCGTTGAAGATATTCAAATTCGTGCAACCTACTTACGTTCACCTGATGGTCGCCGTATCGTCATTCCAAACGCAACGGTCTATACCAATGCAGTGACCGTCAATACGGCATATCCACGTCGTCGTTGTGAATTCGTGGTTGGTATTGGTTATGAAGATAATGTTCAAAAAGCGAAAGATATTATTTTAAGTATTTTAGACCGCGATCAACAGATTCTCAGTCAACCCGGATTTAGCGTGAATGTCTCTGCCTTAGCTGATTTCTCAATCAACCTCACTGTACGTTGGTGGGTGAATACGGGTGAAACTGCGACATCTACATCTATCAGTTTAGTGCAAGAAAAAGTAATTCAAGCTTTTGCTGAACATGAAATTTCGATTCCATATCCAGTTCAAGAAGTTAAAGTCTATCGCGGAGATTCTTCACAAGAAGATGAATCACCACGTGCTAAACAGACGACCTAACACATAAGGAATCACCGTCTCAGTACGGATAATTCGGTTGCCTAAGCTGACAGCTTGGCAGCCGTTTTTTTTGAGTAAATCAATCTCATAAGGAATATAACCACCTTCAGGCCCAATCAATATCGTGCACGGGTGCTCAATCGCATGAGGCATACTGTGGGTTGCATAAGGATGTGCTACATAAGCTGGTCGTTCAACGGAAATCATTTGAGGAAGAACATCTTCCACAAAAGGTTTAAAGCGTTTATATATTCCGATTTCAGGTGGAAATGTATCACCCGCTTGTTCTAAGCCCAGTTGAACATAGTGATCAATTTGCTGTAAAAATGGTGTTTGCCAATAGCTTTTATCGACCCGATAGCTGTGCAGCAAAATGATTTTTTCTACGCCTAAAGTTACAGCATCTTGAATCAATCGTCTCAATACTTTCGGTCTAGGCATAGCAACGATTAACGTTACAGGTAATTTCTTCGGTACAGGCTCTTCATAAAGTGGCTGAATTAAGATTTTCCTTTCAGAAATTTCTATGACCTCAGCTGTATATCGACCAGCACCTCTAATACCAACCTTTAAAGTATCTCCAATTTTAATATCAAGTTGATGCTTCAGATGCTCAATTTGGCGTGCAGATTGAATCGTCCAGAGGTCATCCTGTGCTGATGCAGGATCAAGCAATACAATATTCATATACTTAAAAACTAAAGGTATTGATTCAGGACATGAATATGTTTTTGCAATGACCCTGTATTCCGTTGCATGATCTTTTGAGCCTGATTTTGTACTGCTAAAATCGTTTCATCCTGAGATAAGCACTGAATAAGATGATTCACCACCTCTTCCGTAGTTTGACCGATTAGAATCCCTTTTTCTTCCACAAATTCATCGACAATGGTTTGAAAGTTAAAGTAGTTCGGTCCAATCACAGTCGGGACATTGAGTGATATTGGCTCTAAGATATTATGCCCACCGCCAGGTTCATTTAATGATCCACCCACAAAACTTGCTTGGCTCAATGCATACCAAATCCACATTTCACCCATACTATCAGCAAGATAAACTTGTGTATCAGCCTCAATGATTTCACCTAAACTACGTCGATGCATTTTTAACTCATGACTTTGAATGGCTTGTGCAACTTCATAAAAACGTTCTGGATGACGCGGTACAATAATCAGCAAGACGGCAGGATGATCATTTAAATAATCTTTAAACTTAGATAACAGATTTTTCTCTTCAGGATGATGTGTGCTTGCAATCGTAATAATTTGGCGTGCTTGCAAATCCCAATCTTGATGAATTTGTTGCGCTTTCAATAGCATTTCTTCGGGCGCATGAATATCAAACTTAATACTACCCACTGTTTGACTATGCGCTGTAGCAGCACCTAAAGCCCTAAATCGATTCAGTGAAGCTTCATCTTGAGCCAAAAGTTGAGTCAGACCGCTGAGCATAGGCTGAGTAATACTTGGTACTTTGGCGTATCCTTTTGCTGACTTTTTAGATAAACGTGCGTTCACCAAAAAAGTGGGTATTTTACTAATTTTCGCCTGATCAATTAAATTGGGCCATAGTTCCGTTTCAACCAAAACCAACATTTTAGGTTGATATTTTTTTAAAAAAGCACTGACTAATTTTTTTTGATCTGCAGGTAAATATACTGCTTGAAAAAGATCTACATATGGTACTTTTGCAAATAAGGATTTAGCTCGTGCCTGACCTGTTTTGGTGGTATTCGTAACCAACACAGCATACCCAAGCTTTAAATAATGTTCTATCAGAGGTTGTGCAGCATTGGTTTCTCCAACTGAAACCACATGAAACCATATCGCATTAAGATTTTTTGGAGATTGAAACGGACCGAAGCGCTCTAAGCACTCTTGATGAAATTGCTCAATATTGTCTGCTCGCTTTTTTATACGCCATTTATAAATTGGCTTTAATAAAGCCAATGCTGCGTTATACCAAAATGGAGTTGTCAAAACGTAAGACCTCGAGCTTTCTTAAAAAAATAGGGCATGACCACGAAGTTGAGATCATACCCTGCGAATTTTTTCGGTTCAAATACTTATCTTAAATTTCAATTTCCTTGTAAAAAAGGATAATCGATATAGCCTTCAGCCACATTCGTCCCGATCATATTTTCTAACTTTAATTCATTCAAAGGAGCATTCTGTACCAAACGCTCATATAAATCAGGATTGGCGATATAATCTTTACCAAAAGACACTGCATCAGCTTGACCTGAAGTGAGAAGTTGTAAAGCATCCTCTCGACTTAAACGCATATTGGCAATAAAAGGAATACCTTGTCCACGCGCTTTTAATTCTTGACTAATACTGTCTTCTGCCAAATATTCACGTGTAAAGAAAAATGCAATGTGTCTTTGACCGAGTTGTTCTAACACATAACCAAAAGTTTCACGTGGATCATCATCACCCATATCGTGTTCATCACCACGAGGAGCTAAATGTACACCTACTCGACCAGCACCCCAAACTTCAATTAGCTCATCCACGACTTCTAACAAGAAACGCGCACGATTTTCCACCGAGCCGCCATATTCATCTTCACGCTGATTGGTTTTCGATTGCAAGAATTGATCAATTAAATAACCATTCGCCGCATGCAATTCCACACCATCAAATCCTGCCTCTTTAGCACGAATTGCTGCTTGTTTATATTGCGCTGTAATCGCGTGAATTTCAGAAATTTCTAATGGACGTGGCAAGACATAAGGACGTTTCGGACGCAACAAACTGACATGTCCGGCTTGTTGAACAGCACTCGCCGAAACGGGTATATCACCCTTCAGTAAATCTGGATGTGACACACGTCCAACATGCCAAAGCTGAGCGACAATTAAGCCATCTTTGTCATGAACAGCTTGGGTTACTTTCTTCCACCCTTCCACTTGAGCATCAGTGAATAATCCTGGCGTATTTAAATAGCCATTCGCCTCCTCAGAAATTACGGTCGCTTCTGAGATAATTAATCCACTACTTGCACGTTGCGCATAATACTCAGCCATCATTTCTGTTGGTACACGATCATCTGTCGCACGACTACGCGTTAAAGGTGCCATAACCACGCGATTTTTGAGCTTTAATTCACCAAAGACTACTGGGCTACTAAAATCAGTCATTCATCTATCCTCTTCACTCATTATCGTTAGAGTGATTGTTGAAGGTGTTCTGCAAAACTTTTTATCAATGCTTCATTACGAGAAAAATAAGACCATTGACCATGCTTAGTAACATGAACCAAACCTGCTTGTTGTAAAACAGATAAATGATTAGACATGGTTGACTGAGATACATCTGCAATTTTTTCAATCTGTCCTGCACATACGCCACGACTAAAATCTTGCACGCACTCATCTTGTGGAATAAAGCGCTCTGGATCTTTTAAACATTGTAAAATTTGGCGGCGTATCGGGTTCGATAAGGCTTTGAAAATTGCTTCAGTATCCATCTCATTTCACTCAAGTTAATGATCTGCACTGTGCTGAACTCATTATATCGATTTTTATAGATATTAATATCGAATTATTACGATATTTAACAAATCGAGTTTATGAATGACTGTGCCGAATAATTCTGATTCTAACATTGAACTGATTTAATCTAGCAAGCTTCGTGCTAGAACGAAAAAGGCAGGGCTTTTGCCCTGCCTTTTTTTAAAAAAATATTAAAGCCCTTGTTTCAAACTAGCTTCAATAAATTTATCAAGATCACCATCTAACACGGCACCCGTATTTGAATTTTCAACGCCAGTACGTAAGTCCTTAATACGTGAATCATCCAACACATAAGATCGAATTTGGCTCCCCCACCCAATATCCGATTTAGAATCTTCTAGTGCTTGAGCTGCTTCATTACGCTTATTCATTTCCAATTCGTACAATTTAGCACGAAGCTGTTTCCAAGCATGATCACGGTTAGCATGTTGTGAACGCTGGTTCTGACAAGCCACCACAATTCCAGTAGGTGCATGGGTTAAACGCACGGCAGAATCTGTTTTGTTAATGTGCTGACCACCTGCACCTGAAGCGCGGTATGTATCCGTTCGAACATCTGCTGGATTGATCTCAATTTCAATGTTGTCATCAATTTCTGGAGACACAAAAACCGCTGAGAATGAAGTGTGACGACGGTTGCCTGAGTCAAAAGGTGATTTACGAACTAAGCGATGTACACCTGATTCAGTACGTAACCAACCATAAGCATATTCGCCTTCTACACGAATTGTTGCCGATTTAATCCCAGCCACATCACCGTCAGATTCTTCCATTAACTCAGCTTTAAAGCCATGACGCTCAATCCAACGTAAGTACATACGTAATAGCATAGATGCCCAATCTTGAGCTTCAGTACCACCTGACCCCGCTTGAATTTCGACATAGCAAGGATTTGGATCCATTGGATTACTAAACATACGTCTGAATTCAAGTTTAGCCAGTTCAGCCTCAGCTGAATCAAGTTCTGCTTGAACATCTGCAAGCATTTCTTCTTCATCCGCTTCTACAGCAAGATCAAGCATCGCTTGTGCATCATCAAGTTGTGTTGCTAAACCATCTAAAACATTTAAAACGTTTTCGAGCTCACCTTTTTCTTTCGCCATCGCTTGGGCACGATTTTGATCATTCCAAATTGCTGGATCTTCAAGTTCGCGGAGAACCTCCTCTAAACGCTCTTTTTTTAGATCGTAGTCAAAGATACCCCCGTAGTGTTTGACCACGTTCGCTCAAGTCTTTTAGCTGGAGAAGATAAGGATTAATTTCCACGGTGTAGATCCTAAATATGTCTATATCAAAATTGCCAATATTTTAACACAGCCAAGTAAAACTTGAGAGTTTGCTTTTTTATTCAATATTCTCTTGACCATTGTTTAGTTATTATTAACAATACATTTAATTATTAAAAATACTTACTTTATTTTTACAACAATAAGCAGAGACTTATGAAAATGAACAAAACCTATTTGGCTTTGGCCATCCTCCCTTTGACAACTTCAGCCATGGCCTACCAAGCTCAAATTGATGCTGGATATACCTATTTTGACCATGATAGTCTCAAGGTTGATTATCACGGTGTATTTGAAACAGAAGGTACTTATTACTTCAAAGCAGTTGATACTGAAAATAAACCACTTAATGAGGCTGCATTTCTTGGCCACCATAATCGCGTTTCAGCGAAATATAGTTTTCAGCATATTAAAGACGATAAATTGTATATAAATGAAACAGTTGCGCAAAGCAAACAAGAGCTGCACGGCTATTCAATAGGGGGAGAATATTATATTGATCAACTGTACTTCACAGGTGAGGTCGGTCGTCAACATTATAAAGTGGAGTCACGCTCAAGCTCACTAAACGGTTCATCTCATGCTAAGCAGCGTTTCGATCTAACCACCTATAGAGCTCTCGTTGGTTATACTCCTATTCAAAATTTACTGATAGCAGCAGGTATTAATGCTTATAAAGGTGAAGGCTTTGATGAAAATGCTTTTGCTTTAAAAGCCAAATATGTCACCCCATTAGGCCAAAATGGTCAATATCTCAATTTAGAATTGGATGGTAGCTTTGGACATGATATTGATTCGATTACATTTGGTGGGGATTATTATTTAACTCAACGCTTAAGCCTAGGTAGTGCTTATACGCGAGATACGAATAGCACTAGTAAAATTCATAAAGACGAATACCAATTACGTGGCAAATACTTTATCAATAATAACCTCTCTCTTGGGAGTATTTTAAGATTCAGTGATGATGAAGATAAGTTTAATATAAACGGAACATATCGATTCTAATTCCATTCAACATGGGGAAGTAGCAGTGCCAAAACTGCTACTTTCGTTCAAATTGCATACAATTCATATTGAAAAGCAACATAAAATGACTAAAACACCTTATCTTTCACATGAATTAACATGATTTTTTATTTTTTAAAATCAATAATTTAAAGTTTTATTTTTACATAAAAATTACACAAGATACATTACTGTTACTTTTGCTTGATTGATCCTTCATGATTTTCCCCTACACTGAACTTGTAACAAAAAATGTATTAACAACTAACTCTATTGAGGGGAAGTATCCATGAAAAAATTAGCAATCGCGTCTGCACTTCTTTCTGCTTTAGCTGTAACTGGAACTGCAAATGCATATCAAGCTGAAGTAGGTGCTTCTGCAGGTCTTATCGATCCTGATAATGGTAGTACAAGTGGTTCATTTGGTGTTGATGGTACTTATTATTTCCAACCAGTTCAAACACGCAATGCTCCACTAGCTGAAGCTGCATTCCTTGATCGTGCAAGTAATGTAAATGCGAAATACCAATACAGCGAAGTTGGTGATGATGAAAGACATCAATACGGCGTAGGTGTTGAATACTTCGTACCTAATTCTGATTTTTATGTAAGCGGTAATGTTGGTCGTGATGATCGTAAATTTGATATTGGACCTGATTTTGATGAGACAGTTTATGGTGCTGAAGTAGGTTATTTGCCTGCACCTGGCTTATTAATTGCAGCAGGTCTTAAGGGTTACGATAACGACTATGATGATGGTGTTGACCCAACATTACGTGCTAAATATGTAACTACATTGTCTAACGGTAAAGATATCAACTTAGAAGCTGGCGCTGCATTCGGTGACCTTGATGAATATAATCTAGCTGCTGATTACTTCATCGATAAAACTTTAAGTGTTGGTGTGGATTACTATAGTAAAGATACTGGTCCTGCAGATACAAACGAGTTTGGTGTAAGCGCACGTAAATTCTTTACACCTCAAGTAAGCTTAGAAGGTCGTGTAGGTTTCGGTGAACTTGCAAATAATGATTACAACAAGTTCGGTTTAGCTGCTAAATATCGCTTCTAATATCTTAATTAAAATTTAGTGTTTCTTAAAAGCCCATCTTAATGATGGGCTTTTTTTGTGCAAAATCCCGATGGAATGTCATTTTTTGTGCATTGACTCATCCCCTTTTGTTCTTACAATAGAAATCAGCTGTCACAAAACAGTCATATTTCTATAACAAAGAGAGTCAATATATGTTTAAAAAAATTACACTTGCGACTGCACTTATTGCAAGCTTAGGAACTGCACATGCGTATCAAGCTGAAGTTGGGGCTACAGCCAAATTGATCGATCCTGATAATGGTAGCAATTCTGCAGGTTTTGCGCTTGATGGCACATATTATTTTAATCCTGTTCAAATCAAGAACTCTCCATTGAACGAAGCTGCATTTTTAAATCGTTCGAGCAACGTGAATGCAAAAGTATCTTATGACGACTTTGATGTAGTCGAATACTGGAATTATGGTGTTGGAATTGAATACTTTGTTCCAAATACTGATTTCTATCTAAATGCCAATCTTTCTCAGGAAACTCAAAAAATACCTAACACCCCTGATAATGATGTCACAAACTATAAAATTGAAGCTGGTTATTTCTTAGCACCATCTTTATTGGTCGCAGCTGGTTTACGTGGTTGGGATGATGACAACGATGATGGTATTGACCCTACTCTTCGAGCAAAATATGTCACTCAAATTGGCGCAAACGATGTGAATTTAGAGGCTGGTGCTGCATTTGGTGATTTAGATGAGTTCTCTTTAAGAGGCGATTATTACATTGATAAAACACTCAGCGTGGGTGTCGACTATTTCAATCAAGATTTCAACGGCGGATCTTTTGATGAATTTGGTGTAAATGCTAAAAAATTCTTCAATCAGCAAGTAAGTGTCGAAGGTCGAATTGGTTTTGCAGATGACGGTAATACCTTTGCTGTACGTGGTGCATACCGCTTCTAATCTTTGAGTGCTAAAAACCGCTCTAATGAGCGGTTTTTTATTGATGCATATGTAAAATGCGCATTTGTAAACTGGTATTGCCATTAAAGGTATTTTTATCCAGCTCATAGACCAAGCGAATTTCATTGAGCATCGGATCAAACTGATATTTATCTGCTGCGTTAAAGGCGATTGCCTCCACCACTTGACCATTTTCTAAAGCTACACGCAGTTTCAAGTGCACATCCTTAAGCCAGCGATAATCCAAAATTTTAAAAACTCCCTCGAATACAGGCGCAGGAAACTTTTGCCCCCAAGGACTTAAATTTTGTAATACGTCCACCGTTTCAATTTGGAAAGCTGATGCTGGCAACTCCCCATCCGTCCATAAAGTTGCAGTAAACAGACTTTCATCTTGACTGGCGATCAACTGCTCAAATACCTGCTTAAACTCAGCAAAATGTTCTTTTTTAATGGTTAGACCTGCAGCTGCAGCATGCCCACCAAAGTGACTGACAATATGTGGATATTGCTCAGCCACACGCTCAATCGCATCCCGAATATGAATTCCCTCAATCGAACGCGCTGAACCTTTGATATGAATGCCATCTTCATCACGGGCAAAAACGATACTCGGACGATGGAACTGCTCTTTTAAGCGTCCTGCCACAATTCCAATCACGCCTTGATGCCAATGTGGCTCAAACATAATTAACGCTGCAGGTATTGCATCCTTATCTAGCTGAATTTGATCTAATGCACTTAATGCTTCTTGTTTAATCTTGCCTTCAACCTGACGACGCTCAACATTGAGTTGATTCAGCTGTTCAACCAAAGGATATGCTGTAGCCAAGTCGGATGCCAAGAGACATTCGATGCCAATGTCCATGGTTTCCATACGCCCTGCCGCATTAATTCGCGGTCCAATCACAAAACCTAAGTCTTGCGCTTTCAGTCCTGCAGGATCACGTTTTGCAATATCTAATAAGGCTGAAATCCCGGGGCGACATAATCCTTGTTGAATCCGCTTTAGACCACTGTCGATTAAGATTCGGTTGTTATAGTCCAAACTGGCAACATCGGCATAGGTCCCAAGCGCTACCAAATCCAAATAGTTAATCATTTGTGAAAAAGACTTGCCCATTTTTTTACGATGACTAGATAAATTCGCCAACACATAAAAGGCAACTCCTACTCCTGCCAAAGCTTTACTTGGAAACTCACAACCGAGTTGATTCGGATTCACCACTGCCTCAGCCATAGGCGTTGGCTTGGTTGTGAGATGATGATCAGTAATAATTACTTGCATGCCATGATCTTGGGCTTGCTTAACTCCATCATGACTTGAAATACCATTGTCGACCGTAATCAACAAATCAGGCGTAAAGTTGGCAAACGCAAGATCTGCTATAGCAGGTGTCAAACCATAGCCATACTTAAAGCGATCAGGGACTAAGTAATCAACATCTGCCCCCATGTCACGCAATGCAAGCATCATCAGTGCTGTACTGGTTGCACCGTCAGCATCGTAGTCACCGACAATCACAATTTTTTTGTGTTGATTGATGGCTTGGTCAATCAACTGAATTGCAGCATCCAAACCTTTCATGGTTGGCGCCAATAAATGTTTTAATTTCAGTTCTAATTCTTGTTCAGATTCAACGCCACGACGTGCCAAAATTTCGGCAATAAATGAAGGCACGCCCTGAAAATTTTCAGGGCGTGTTAAAAATGGACGTTGCTTGATTTCAAGTTTTGGCATTTATGGCATCAATCGTTGTAATTTCCACGCACCGTCGATTTTTTCATAACACAAACGGTCGTGCAAACGGTTTGGGCGACCTTGCCAGAACTCATAATAATCTGGCTCTATACGGTAACCACCCCAGAAATCAGGCTTATCTAAAGTTTGTTGATCTGCCACACGCTCATGCAAATCATTAAAGCGTTGCTGTAGCTCGTCACGGCTCGCAATCACACCACTTTGTGGGGTACTAATATGCGCTGCAATTTGGCTATCACGCGGGCGCTTATGGTAATAATCAGCGGATTCTTGTTCCGAAATTTTTACCACTCGACCTGAAATGCGAATTTGGCGTTCTTGTTCAGCCCAATAAAACAGTATTTGCGCATAAGGATTGGCTACTAAGTCGAGTCCTTTTTGGCTGTCATAATTGGTATAAAACGCATAACCATTTTCATCGGCACCGCGAAGTAATACGGTACGTACGTGCGGTCGACCCTCAGCATTTGCTGTAGCCAATGACATGGCATACGGTTCGTGAAGCTGAGCTTCTAACGCATCGTTAAACCACAATAAAAACTGTTCATGTGGATTAGCATTCACCTGATCCTCATGTAATTCGCCTTTTTGATAATTTAGACGCAGTTCACTGAGATCTTTAATCAAATCACTCATGAGATCAATCCCCGATTAAGCTGCTGCATTAGCACGTACAGCATCTGCCAAAGCATGTGCCAGTGCAGTCACTTCTTGAAGATTATCACCTTCAACCATCACACGAATTACAGGTTCAGTCCCTGACTTACGAATCAGTAATCGACCACGACCTTTAAGTTGCGCTTCGGCTTTGGCAAATTCTGCAGCCAATGCAGGTACTGAGTATGGATCAAACATTGCATCTAAACGGACATTTACAAGCACGTTTGGCAGTAATTTAAAGTCAGCAACCAACTCATGCAATGCTTTCTTCTGTTCAACCATGACAGTTAAGACTTGTAGGGCTGCAATAATCGCATCACCTGTGGTGCTCTTGTCTAGAGTTAAAATGTGACCTGAAGGTTCACCACCAATAACCCAACCGTTTTCCTCTAAACCTTGCAGTACATAACGGTCACCAACTTTGGCACGAAGCAGTGGAACTTCTGCTTTTTCAAGTGCTAATTCAAGTGCCATATTGCTCATGAGCGTACCGACAATACCGGCTGGTTTATTGGCACTTTGTGTCGCCAAGATATATAGAATATGATCGCCATCAATCAGCTTTCCATTCTGATCCACTAGAATGACACGATCTGCATCGCCATCAAATGCAATACCCAAATCTGCTTGATGCTCAACAACAGCAGCTTGCAAACTCTCAGGATGAGTTGAGCCACAGCCTTGGTTAATATTCAAACCATTCGGTTCATTATGAATCGCAATCACTTTGGCACCGAGCTCACGGAATACCGCAGGACCCACGTTATATGCTGCTCCATTGGCACAGTCGACGACAATCTTTAAATTGTTTAAATCATAATGGTATGGGAACGTTGATTTACAAAATTCAATATAACGACCTGGAGCATCATCAACACGCACACTTTTTCCTAGACTCGCAATATCATCAATGACAATATCTTTCTCGAGTTCAGCATTAATCTCATCTTGAAACTCGTCTGGTAATTTTTTTCCTTCTGAAGAAAAAAACTTAATGCCATTATCATGATAAGGGTTATGTGAAGCTGAGATGACAATCCCTAAACTGGCATGCAAAGCACGAGTTAAATGAGCAATGGCAGGCGTAGGTAATGGACCCAATAAATGCACATAAACACCAGCTGCGTTTAAACCCGATTGTAAAGCCGCTTCTAAAATATAACCTGATAAACGAGGATCTTTGCCCATCACCACAATCGGTTTATTTCTTTTTGTTCTACGCTTAAGTACTTTACCCGCAGCAAACCCTAATTTGAGTGCAAACTCAGGTGTGATTGGAAATACACCGAATTTCCCACGAATACCATCAGTACCAAAATAACTCATTCATTCTCTCACTTCTTAGCGGGTGATTAACATCATCCTTTTTCAATGCGCACCACTTTACACCAAAATAAAAAAACCGTCATTTACATGACGGTTTTTTTTAAAAATTGTTTTATAACAGGCAATTAACCAACACGGTAATTCGGTGCTTCTTTAGTAATGGTCACATCGTGAACGTGTGATTCAGACATACCCGCAGACGTGATTTTCACGAATTTCGCATTTTGACGAAGATCTTCAATCACTGCAGAGCCTGTATAACCCATAGATGAACGTAAACCACCCATCATTTGATGCACGATGTTGCCCATTGGCCCTTTGTAAGGTACGCGGCCTTCAATACCTTCTGGAACCAACTTCTCAGCACCTGCTTTAGAGTCTTGGAAATAACGATCCGCAGAACCTGTTGCACCCGCCATTGCCCCCAATGAACCCATGCCACGGTAAGCTTTGTAATAACGACCTTGGAAGAATTCAACTTCACCTGGTGCTTCTTCAGTACCAGCAAGTAAAGAACCCACCATAATCGTACTTGCACCTGCACCGATCGCTTTTGCCATATCACCTGAGAAGCGGATACCACCGTCTGCGATCAATGGAATTTGATCTTTCAGTGCGTTAGCAACAGAATCGATCGCCGAAATTTGTGGCATACCAATACCTGCAACAATACGAGTCGTACAGATTGAACCAGGACCGATACCTACTTTCACAGCATCTGCGCCTGCATCAAGTAAAGCCAATGCAGCATCGCCAGTCGCAATGTTACCGCCAATGACTTGAACTTGTGGGTAGTTGGCTTTAACCCAACGTACGCGCTCGATAACACCAGCAGAGTGACCATGTGCAGTATCGACTACAATCACGTCAACACCCGCATCAACCAATGCTTCAACACGGCTTGGAGTTTCAACACCTGTACCAACTGCAGCACCCACACGTAAACGACCTAAGCCATCTTTACAGCTATTTGGATAAAGCTCAGCCTTATTAAAATCTGTTACAGTGATTAAACCTTTTAGTTCGTTGTTTTCGCCAACAACAATCACTTTCTCAATGCGATTTTTTTGGAGAAGTGCCTGAATGTTTTCTTTCGATTCACCTTCGCGAACGGTGACCAAACGATCTTGACCAGTCATGATGTTGCTTACTGGCTGTTCAAGATTAGTTTCAAAGCGTGTATCACGACCTGTCACAATACCAACTACTTTGCCATCTTTCACCACTGGCACACCGCTGATATTGTTCGCTTGCGTAATTGCGATTAACTCACGCACAGTCGTTTCAGGGGTTACTGTAATTGGATCTTTCACCATGCCTGCTTCGAATTTTTTCACACGGCGTACTTCAGCAGCTTGCGCTGCAATATCCATATTTTTATGAAGGATACCAATACCGCCATTTTGTGCCATTGCAATTGCCATACGGGATTCAGTCACCGTATCCATTGCTGCAGACACAAGAGGGATATTCAAATTAATGCCGCGAGTTAAACGTGTCTTTAGAGAGACATCTTTTGGGAGAACAGTAGAGTAGGCAGGGAGTAATAGGACATCATCAAAAGTTAACGCGTCTTGAACGATGGTCAACATAACAGTCTCACTGGTAATTTCCGTGCGCCATTATATACAAATTTTAAGGTAAATTTCATTTCTTATTATCGACAATTTTATGAAATTTACCCACCACTCCTATTTTTATGCAATTTACTATCCGAAAAAATCATAATAAGAGCATATAAAACAGAAGCATATTTGAAATCATTCAAATTAACTGACCTGATCGTAATCGTCATCATTCGACGATGGAACAATTTCAATATCAATTAATGGGATCAGATGATGGGCTTGTCGAGCTTTGGCACATTGCGCATCTCCGGCTTGGACCTCTCTACACGATGAACTGCGAACCGTATAGATCGAGCAAGAGACCTGCTTCCCTATTTCTCCTTCTAGAGCAACGCATCGCGGGTTAGTTTGATTCGTCCCCACCATACAAGCATATACAGGGTTAATATCCTCAACCATCTCGGTAGGGATGTTCATCGCTTCCGCACCATAAAATGAAACACGGAAATAGGCACAACAAGCACCACAACTTAAACACGCATCCTGTGCAGAAATCTGAGAGAGCATTTTTAAATCTCTTAAAAATAATTTTTTAGTGACGAAATCCTAAAAAAACTTAATTTCAAAAACAAGATTTATTTTTATTATATTTATTTACTAATCAATAACTTCCATTAAAAAAATGCACCATTATGAATCACTTTCATGGTGCATTATTTCAATACTATTTATAAATAAACTAAATCTTTTGAAGATTCAGATCTTTATGCGTATACAACCATTTATAAACAATAATGTTGTACTAAAGTGCCCACACCAATGACAAGGAAAATTATTGCGCCAATTTTGTGAATCAAGGAAATAGGTAATCGATTCGCCAATTTATCACCAATAAATACTGCCGGCGCATTAGCGATCATCATACCTAATGTCGTTCCAGCCATCACCCACCAGATACTGTCAAAACGTGCAGCAAGTGCCACTGTCGCAATCTGCGTTTTGTCGCCAATTTCAGCCAAGAAAAATAAAATAAATGTCGCTCCAAAAACGCCAAATTTTTGCCATTTTTGAATACTTCCTGACTCATCCTCTAGTTCATCAGGGACCAGCATCCAAGCGGCCATAGCAATAAATCCTATTGCTAGAATCCACATGAGGATCTCGGGACTTAAAATTGTTGTAACCCATTGTCCTAGAGCAGCGGAAACTCCATGATTGACAATTGTCGCTAACAAAATAGCAATTAAGATTGGAACGGGTTTACGAAAGCGTGCAGCAAGAAGTAAAGCTAACAATTGGGTTTTATCACCCATTTCAGCTAGTGCGACGATACCTGTAGACAGAAGGAATTCATACATGATGTCTTTCTCTGGCTAGCATAACAAATACCAATGACCCACCATCCCTGCTAGCCAAAAATCCGCAGAATGGTAAATCAAAGGTCTTGCCAACAAAAGAAAGCTCAAATAGAGCTCATTTGGTTCTTTGCTATGATGACCATGCTCGTTTTAGAGCAAATATGTTGACCATCACCTGTTCTATTGCAGAACAGCGGCTACTCCCCAATGAAGTTTATCCATTATAAGCCTGGCTTTTTGTTTTTACAAATAAAAACCCCACCGAAGTTAGGTTTTGATTCTGCAGACAAAATACGTTAAAAATATTTAAATGAGCAATGTACGAATATCTTTAAGCAGCTTCGTCAGTTTATTAGTAAAGCGAGCAGCATCAGCACCATTAATGACACGATGGTCATAAGACAATGACAATGGAAGCATTAAACGTGGATCAAAACCTTGTCCATTCCACACAGGTTGCATCGTTGCAGGTGAAATACCCAAGATTGCCACTTGCGGCCAGTTGACAAGCGGAGTGAATGCCGTACCACCAATTGCGCCTAGGCTTGAAATCGTGAAGTTGGCACCTTGCAGATCTTTCGGTGACAATTTCTTATCACGTGCTTTTTGACCTAACTCACCGAGTTCAACTGCGATTTGCTTAATTGATTTTTGATCTGGATTACGTAGCACAGGCACTGTTAAACCATCTGGTGTGGCAACAGCAATGCCCATATGGATTTCTTTACGCAGTAATACGGTTTTGCCATCATCAGACAAGTGACCTGCAAACTCACGTTCTTCTTTTAGCAAATGCGCTACAGCTTTGATGATGAATGCCATAATGGTCAGGCTAATGCCTTCTTTCTTAAAGTTGCCTTTAAGCTCATTTCGCCATGTTTCAAGTTCCGTAATATCTGCCGCATCAAATTGGGTCACTTGCGGGATATAATTGTTCAATGACAACTGTGGAATAGACACTTGCTGTAAACGTGTTAACGCTTTTTCTTCTACACCACCAAAGGCATCAAAACTTGGTAATTTAGGCAATCCTGCTGGTGCAGCAACTGTCGGTGCAGCAGTTACAGGTGCTGGTGCAGTTAAACGTGTTTTCACATACGCAAAGATGTCTTCTTTCATTAAGCGTGCATGTGGACCAGAAGCTTTGACTTCTGCCAACACAACACCAAGCTCACGCGCCAACTTACGTACCGCAGGACCAGCATATACTTTGGCATTTGCTGCATTTTGCTCTTTGGTCAGTTTATCTGCTGAAGGGGCTGCTGTTTGTACAGGAGCAACCGCTGCTTGCGCAGGGGCAGCTTTTGGTGCTTCCGCTTTTGTAGTCACTGGTGCTGATACAGGGGCTTCTGTAACTGGGGTTGCTTGACCTTCAGCTTCAATCGTGACTAAAGCCACACCTTCAGACACATTTTGACCCAATTCAATATGAATTGCGGTAATCACACCTGTGGTGGTACTTGGTACTTCAACGGTCGCTTTATCTGATTCAACCACAATGATGCTTTGGTCTTTTTCAACCTTATCACCAACAGCCACTAAAATTTCAGCTACAGCAGCTTTGTCTACACCTAAGTCAGGGACAGCAATCTCAATTTTACCTGCTGGCGCTGAAGCAACTGTCGCTTTTGTTGATTCTGCAGGTGGTGCCTCTGCAGATGGAACAGTCGTCGGTGTAGTTTCTGCAGAAGCTTGCGCCGCGGTTGATGCTGAAGCTGCTGTTTTCACTTTCAGAATCACAACACCTTCTTTCACTGTATCACCGACTGAAATTTCAATCGATTCAACTGTACCCGCAACAGCACTTGGAACTTCAACTGTCGCTTTGTCAGACTCAACGACAATGATACTTTGATCGGCATCAATTTCGTCGCCAACCGCAACCAAGATCTCACCCACAGTGGCTTTTTCAACACCAATGTCTGGTACTTGAACATCAACAGTTTCAGATGCCGTTGCTGCTTTTGGTGCTTCCGCTTGAGATTGGGCTACAGGTTCTGCGTGAGCTTGTGCTTTCGATTCTTCAACTTGTGCTGTAGGTGCTTCAGATGACGTTTGCCCCTCCGCTTCAAGCTCTACCAAAACCGCACCTTCAGCAACTTCGTCACCAAGGCTCACCAAAATACTTTTCACCACACCTGCTGAAGTGCTTGGCACTTCAACAGATGCTTTGTCAGACTCCAACAAAACAATGCTGTCATCGACACTAATCGTATCACCCACTTTGACCAAAATTTCAGCCACTGTAGCTTTATCTACACCAATATCAGGAGTCGTAATTTGCATGCTTAGTTCTCCTCTTTGTAGTCAGCTACAGCGTGAAGTTCAGGCGTTGTTTGAGGTGCCCAAGCGACTGGACGGTCAGTATCTAATTCAAAGCTAGAAATCGCATCTTTAACTAGACGCGCATCTACTTCACCCTCGTCAGCAAGTTTCTTCAGTGTCGCAACAACAATATGTGCAGCATCTACACCAAAGTAGCTACGAAGTTTTGCACGTGTATCTGAGCGACCATAACCGTCTGTACCTAATGCTACAAATGGACGGTTATCTGGAAGGTAAGCGCGAATTTGCTCACTGTAAGCACGCATATGATCTGTTGCAGAAACGACGATACCTTTCGTACCACGCAACTGCTTCGACACCCATGCTTCTTTTACATCTTCAGTAAGTGGATGTAAACGATTATATTCTTCGCACGCCATACCATCACGCGCAAGCTCATTAAAGCTTGTTACGCTGTAGACATTCGAATGAATTTGATATTCATCACGTAAGATTTGAGCCGCTTTAATCACTTCACGCAGAATTACACCTGAACCTAAAAGCTGAACTGTGGCTTTTTCATCTTCCTCAAGTAAATACATACCACGTTTAATGCCTTCTTCAGCACCTTGTGGCATCGCTGGATGCTCATAGTTCTCATTCATTACAGTTAAGTAATAGAACACACGCTCCTGATCCACATACATGCGTTTTAGACCGTCATGTACAATCACCGCAAGTTCATATCCGAAACATGGATCATAAGAAATACAATTTGGAATCGTATTCGCAAGAATATGTGAGTGACCATCTTGATGCTGTAGACCTTCACCATTCAGCGTAGTACGACCAGCAGTTGCACCCAATAAGAAACCTTGCGCCTGTGCATCACCTGCCGCCCATGCAATATCACCAATACGTTGGAAGCCAAACATTGAGTAATACATGTACATCGGGATCATAGGAAGGTTATTGGTTGAATAACTTGTTCCTAAAGCAGCCCAAGCACTCATCGCACCTGCTTCATTGATCCCCTCTTGAAGCATATGACCATCTTTCGCTTCACGGTAATGCATCAACTGCTCTTGATCTTCAGGGGTATATTTTTGACCGTGCGCGGCATAAATGCCCAATTGACGGAACATCCCTTCTAAACCGAAAGTACGCGCCTCATCTGGAACAATTGGTACCACACGGTCTTTAATTGCTTTTTCTTTCAGTAGTGCAGAGATTAAACGTACCATCACCATGGTCGTTGATTGTTGCTTACCATTAGAACCAGCTAACACTGCATCAAATACAGACAACTCAGGAATCGCTAAAGATTCGCTCTCTTTACGACGTGCTGGTAAGTAACCACCTAATGCCTCACGGCGAGCCTTCATATACTTAATTTCAGGCGAGTTTTCACTTGGGCGATAAAATGGAACTTCTTCAAGTTGCTCATCGGTAAATGGCAAGTTGAAACGGTTACGTACATATTTAAGCGATTCAAGTTGCATTTTCTTGATTTGATGCGTTTTATTGACCGCTTCAATTTCTTCAGATAAGCCGTAACCTTTAACAGTTTTCGCGAGAATAACCGTTGGCTGACCTGTAGATTTCATGGCTTCTGCATAAGCAGCATATACTTTGTAAGGATCGTGACCGCCACGATTTAAATTATCGATATCTTCATCACTTAAGTGTTTAACTAACTCTTCAGCTTCAGGATATTTACCAAAGAAGTGCGCACGTGTATAAGCACCACCTTTCACTTGATAACGCTGATAATCACCATCTACAGCTTCTTCCATAATGGCTTTAAGCGCACCAGATTCATCTTTAGCAAGTAGTGGATCCCAATGACGACCCCATACTACTTTAATCACGCGCCAACCTGCACCACGGAATAAAGACTCAAGTTCTTGGATGATCTTACCATTACCACGAACTGGACCATCTAAACGTTGCAAGTTACAGTTTACAACCCAAACCAAGTTGTCTAACTTTTCACGACCTGCCAACGAGATTGCACCAGTACTTTCTGGCTCATCCATCTCACCATCGCCAAGATAAGCCCAAACCTTACGATCTTCTTCTTTAATCAAACCGCGGTTCATCAAGTACTTTTGAATATGTGCTTGATAAATGGACATGATTGGACCCAGACCCATCGATACCGTTGGGAACTGCCAATAGTCTGGCATTAAGTATGGATGTGGGTACGAAGGTAAACCAATACCATCAACTTCACGACGGAAATTGTTCAGATGCTCTTCAGTTAAACGACCTTCCAAGAATGAGCGCGCATAAATCCCTGGTGCACAGTGACCTTGATAATAAATCATGTCACCGCCGAAGTTATCACTGTTCGCACGGAAGAAATGGTTAAAGCCAACATCATATAAAGTTGCAGAAGATGCAAAGCTGGCTAAGTGACCACCAAGATCGTCGCCTGTTTTATTGGCGCGAAGCACCATTGCTAAAGCATTCCAACGAATCAAAGCACGAATTCGGCGCTCCATATCTGGATCACCAGGCATTGCAGGTTGCTCTTCTACTGAAATCGTATTTAAGTAAGGAGTATTTAGACGCTGAATGGGAACATGTTTCGCAATCGCACGTTGATACAGTTTTTCAAGAAGAAAGGCTGCTCTTTCCGTCCCCATATGCTGTAAAACAGAGTCAAAAGCGTCCTGCCACTCTTGGGTTTCTTGTGCGTCGGTATCACCGTAATACGCCATATTACACCTATATTCATGCCTATTTGTATGCCCTATATTTAACATATTTTCGCGATACGCAGTTATGGCTATAAATGAATACGACATTAGACTAATATTTCGATAATAAATAGTACTTGACCATTTATTACACAAATTAACACTAAAACGCCAATATTGCTGTTTTTTTATACAAAGCTTTATTCTAATCTTAAATTTAATCAGGTGACCTGACAGCAAAAACGAAAATCGCCAAGACTTTGCTTGGCGATTTATTCAAACGACTTAACAATGGATGTGTATTAATGAGGTTTGATAATTAATTAAGGCAACATCGCTAGGTAAGTTGAAGGGTTTTTACGCTGACCATCTTTGACCACTTCATAATGTAAGTGAGGACCAGTACAACGTCCAGTACAACCCACATTGGCAATATGCTCACCAGCAGTGACTTTATCACCTACTTTAGCAATCAAGCGTGAAGCATGTGCATATCGTGTGATATACCCATTACCGTGGTTGATTTCAACATATTGACCATAACCTGTACCCCAACCTGATTTGGTCACTATACCTGGACCGGTTGCATAAATTGGAGTGCCTGTTGGTGCAGCAAGATCTAAGCCTGAATGGTTTTCAGCACGGCCGCCCATTGTTCGGCCGCCATAATTTGAACTGACACGACCAGTTGGAAGCGGGTGTGTCACTAACCATGAATATGCATTATTTGAAGAGTAACGATTTGAACTTGTCGTTGTAGTTTTTTGAGCAGGGTATTTACTATTAAGCAGCGCATTATTTAATTCGATTGGATCCGTCTTCGCTCGAACTGTCACATCGACTTGTGCTGTCGCTGGAATGTCCATGTCATCAGGATGACTATAAGAACCTTGTGATAGTGTTCTTGTTAACTCTTCCAATCGATCAGGATTGGAGGCTTGTGTGGCATCTAATTGAACTAAATCTGCAAATGCAACCGAAGCTGCTGAAGCTGCTAAAGAAAACGCTAATAAAATACGTCGCGTATACATATAAACCTCATTAAACTGTTCTTACTCAAGTCTCTTGTGTGATCTCTTCCTTGATATCGAAAGAAACAAGCGTTTAAGATTAAGACAAAACAATGTAGGAACAATGTATGTCAGAACCAAAAAATATGTTTCAACAAACAAGACAACACATAAAAACAGGAAACTTATCGTTTCTCACAAAGCAAGTTGCTGACTGGCAGAGACTTACAAAATTAATTCAACCGCTATTGCCCAAAAATGAACAATGGCAAGTTGTCTGTTATCAATACGGTATTTTGACCATCACCGGTGAAAATCAAGCCATGATTAGTCAACTCGGTTACCTTCAAAAACAGTATATTTCTCAGTTATCACAAATCCCTGAACTCAAAGATTTACAAAAAATCCAAGTTCGTCTTCGAGCAAAAAAAGAAATTCCCCAAACACAAACTGAAAATTCCAAAACTTCTTTATGTCCGACAACGCAAGAAATGTTACTCAACGCTGCTAGTTTTGTGAACGATCCTAAGCTTAGCCAAGCTATGATACGTTTGGCAAGCAATAAAAAGTAACAGGACCATTTGATTTAAACGTCATTCACTATTTTAAAGGCAAATTAAGTCACACTTAACAATGTTACACTATAACATTTAACCTGAAGACAATGACTTAGATCACACTTACATATTGAATTGGACAAGACTTTTCGTCATCAAATGTTACAATTTCATAATTAGATGGATCACTCTGAACATTGCGAAGCAGTTGATTATTGAGTGCATGTCCAGATTTGTAACCATCAAACTTCGCAATAATTTGATGTCCGAGTAAATAAAGATCACCCACCGCATCCAATATTTTATGACGTACAAATTCATCAGCAAATCGTAAGCCTTCTTCGTTCACGACACCTGAATCATCAACACCAATTGCATTCTCTAAACTAGCACCCAAAGCTAAATTATGCGCCTTAAGATAATCCAAATCTTTCATAAAGCCGAAAGTACGTGCCTCACTGACTTCATAAACAAATGTTTCCGTTGAGAAATCAATACTGGCAGACTGATATTCTTTGGCAAAGGCTGGGTGATCGAAATCAATCGTAAAATTAAGTTGAAAACCATCATGCGGATTAAAAATAGCGCGCTTATCGTCAATTAATGCTTCTACAGGCTTTAATATTTTTATAAATTTTTTAGGCGCTTCTTGCTCCATCAACTCACCTTGCATGAGTAAATAGATAAATGGACCGGCGCTTCCATCCATAATTGGAACTTCTGAAGCTGATACTTCAATAATCAGATTATCAATACCAAGACCTGCAATCGCACTCATAATATGTTCGATAGTCCCAACTTTGGCATTTTCTTGTACCAAATTCGAACACATAAATGCTTCTTGAATCAGCATCGCATTAGCAGGAATATTTACAGGCGGATTTAAATCAATACGACGAAAAACAATACCCCCATCAGCTACATGTGGTACAAAGTTAATCATTACTTTTTGCCCACTGTGTAATCCGATACCACTCGCTTTCACGACTCGTTTCAGGGTGCGTTGTTTCAACATGTTTCTTCAATATTCATCTAAAATCTAGTATACGTTAGCACATTTAGCCATTGATAAAAATCAAAAAGGTGGCATAAGCGCCACCTTTTCTGTTTGATCATCGTAAACACATTATGTTACATGTTATTTACGCTGTTGATTTTTAAGATAATCTTGAATGCTCATTGGTGCAGATCGAGGCGCTGCAGAAGGCTCAGGGGCTACACTCTCTTGATTCTGACGTTTACTGATTGCTGGAACATCATCTTCATCCAAAGCAGCAGCTTGTCCACCAACTGATGGGTTTACACTCACTGGCGCACGGCGCTTCACTTCCGTTTCATTCGCATTACGAGTTAAACCTGTCGCAATCACAGTAACACGGATTTCATCACGCGCATCTGGATCAAATACTGTACCAAAGAAGACTTCACCTTCATCCAGATCAACAATTTGATTGACAACATCTGTGATAATTTCAGTTTCACGCAAGGTAACATCATTACCGCCAGTGATATTAATTAAAACACCCTTCGCGTTCATAATATTTACGTTGTCAAGCAACGGACTGCGAATCGCAAGACGCGCTGCATCTTCAGCACGATCTGGACCGCTACTCTTACCTTCACCCATCATCGCATAACCGCGTGTGCTCATCGCTGTTTTTAAATCGGCGAAGTCAAGGTTGATATGACCAGGACGCACAACTAAATCAAAGATACTTCGTACTGCGTTAAGCAAGACATCATCCGCTTTGCGATAAGCATCTTGCATCGAGATATCACCATAAACGCTAAGTAGGCGTTGGTTTGGAATGATAATCAATGAGTCAACATGCTTTTCAAGTTCTTCGATCCCTTTTTCAGCAGAACGTTGACGACGACGACCCTCGAAGTTAAATGGAGTGGTGACAACACCAACCGTCAAAATACCCATTTCTTGTGCTATTTCAGCCACGACTGGTGCTGCACCAGTACCAGTACCACCACCCATGCCGGCAGTAACAAATACCATATCTGCACCTTCCAGATGCTGACGGATTAATTCGCGACTTTCTTCTGCTGCAATTTGACCGACATCAGGATTTGCTCCTGCACCTAGTCCACGCGTACTTTGTTGGCCCAATTGGATTTTGAATGGCGCATTCATACGATCCAAAGCTTGTTTATCTGTATTTGCACAAACAAATTTCACGCCTTTGATATCAGATTGCACCATGTGTTGTACGGCATTACCACCACCGCCACCAACACCAAACACAGTAAAACGGGCTTGACCGTTATTATCGGTTTGTTCATCTTCTAAAAATTCAAATGAAGCCATGACCTTAACTTTTCCTAATAAATTTGGCAGTCACTTAAGCCCGTATACTGCCTTGATCTTCAATAATAAAAATTTGTTTTTAGGATGCGTTGCAATCACATTCTTGTCAAGCACATGAAGTTGCTCTTACAAGTTGCAAACAATACTCCCTTAAAAACTAAACTTAAAAAATACCTTTCAATTTGTTATTAAACGCATTCCAACCATTCGCTATGCGCTCTAATAATGGACGCTTATTCACTTCTTCAGGTTGCTCAACCGATTCTTGTAAATCGCTTTGACTAAATAACAGCAGTCCTGTTGCGGTAGAATACATTGAACGTCTTAATGCAGGTAAATGTTGATCATCCGCATATACTTGTAGCGGAGGGTTGCCTAAATGAGCAGAAACACCCAACATCCGACGTGATAATGTGATCATACCCTCAATCTGACATGCATCACCACTTAAAACTACACCGTGATATAAACTTTGTAGCGCACCACGTTGTTGTAACTCATCACGCACCATAGAAAGAATTTCTTCGTAACGTGCAATAATAATCTCTGATAGCTCAATCCGACTGATCGCTTGAGGACCATCGATCGCTTCAAACTCGATCATATGTTCAGGTTTGACTTGCTGTAAATCAACACAACCGTAAAGCAATTTGAGTCGTTCAGCTTCTTCGGTCGTCGTTTGCAATACTGCGGCGATATCACGCGTTACATTTTCACCACCACGTTGAATGGTGTGTGCTAGCACTAAATGACCTTCAATATAAACTGCAATATTGGTTGTACCAGCCCCAATATCCAATAAGCATACACCATACTCTTTTTCATCTTTCAGCAATGCACCTTCAGCCGTTGCTAAACATGAAATCACCATCTTTTCGACAAAAATATTGGCGCCTTTCATTGCACGATCTAAATTTTGCATGGTGCTGATTGGTAGCATCATGAGTTGATAATGCGCCGTCATGCTATTTGCTGAAAGGTTAATTGGATTATGCACCCACTCAGGTGAATCATCCAACTCAAAACCCAATGGGACTGCACTTGCAAGATAATGATCAGAAGTTAAATGACTGGCTTTTGCCATTTCTAAAGCTTTAACCACTTCTGAAGTCGTAATGGTGCGTTCTGGATTAGAAATCGGTGTCCGGCCTGTCGCATAAGCACTTTGCAGTTCTGTACTCGGGATCGATACCCATGCTGAATGCACACGGCACTCCGCCATATCTTCTGCTTCTTGTACCGCATTCTTAATCGCAGAGATCACTTTTTCAAGGCTAACAATTTTTCCTTTGTTCATGCCTTTATTTCGCGCAGTCGCCATACCGATGACCTGGATATTATCCGGCGCATGCACTTTACCAATTAGAACTGAAACTTTATGTGTCCCAATGTCTATCGCAACAACTGAGGGAACAGCCTCATTCATGATTCACTACCATTTTCTTCATTGTTTATATCTGGCTTATGCCTATTTTTAAAGCCACGTATTATGGCTTTGCAACTCTTGAATCTGCAATGTTAATGTCATTAATGGTTACAACAAACTGACCATTTATAATCTTTGGTGGTGTCGCATTTTTCCATTGAATCGCCAAGCCATTACGGTAACGTAAGTCAATCGCTGAAACTCTTGGCCAAACCACTTTCAGATCTGCTTGAGATAAGTGACTCAATCGTTGCAGTTTGCTCATGGTCTGATCCTGATCCACAATAATACGTAAACCCGAATCGAACTGCATAAACCATGTCCGACGATCTGTTAAATATAGCTCTTTCAAACGCAGATTCACTGGACTAAACAGTTGATTAATTTCATGATAACGTCTCATCATGACTTTTGACTGATCTGACGGACCATGCATAAGTGGTAAATTTGCGTGATTTCTAGAATATGCCTCTGTATAGACCACACCCTGATCACTTAACAGACGTCCTGTTCCCCAACGTGCAATCGGATGTTTCGGAATAACACGAACCTTAATACCGTCTGGCCAAGCTCTAGAAATGACCACTCGATCTACCCAAGAAATCTCTAATGCCTTATCACGAATTTGCTCAAGATCAGCAGTAAAATAATTGCCTGTAATGGTAGGCATTAACTGCTGTTTCACTTGACTAATTTCAGGCTCGGCTTGCAGACCAACCACATCCAAAGATGCTACCTTTGCACTGGTCATGACGCTATATAAGCCATAAATCCCGACCAAAAGTACACAACATGCAAAAATAAGCATGACCCAACCACCCGCATTAATCATTTTCTCTTTGCGAGTCGGTGGTTTGTCATGAATCGATGTAATCGCCGCACGTTTGCGACGCATCGATGGAGGTAGTTGAGCCATAACTTAGTGTGATTCTTTCGCTAAGGTTTGCTCTAAAATAGCCAAACACAAATCTTCAAAACTATAACCTACTGCTTGAGCTGCTTTTGGTACCAATGAATGACTGGTCATGCCTGGAACAGTATTCACTTCTAGCAGCCAAAATTGACCTTGCTCGTCCTGCATAGCATCAATTCTACCCCAACCACTTGCCCCAACAGCTTGAAACGCTCGTAAGCAAAGCGCTTGTAAACTTTTTTCTTCAGCTTCACTCAAACCACAAGGGATACCATATTCAACATCATTACGTTGGTATTTAGCTTCATAATCATAAAAGGCTACATCAGCTGGAGGTTGTAAACGGATGACTGGTAATGGTTGTCCGTTTAAAAATGAAATCGTAAATTCACGACCTGTAATCCACTTCTCAGCCATGACCACGGCATCATGTTGAGTCGCTTTTTTAATTGCTTCAGCTAAATCCTCTGCTTTCTCAACCTTACTCATGCCCACACTCGAGCCTTCGTGCACGGGTTTGATAATCAGTGGTAATCCAAGCTCTGCAACGAGTGCTTGTGCATCAGTATCTTTAGAAACAATGCGGTATGGCGCTGTAGGAAGTTCAGAACCTTGCCAAATTTGCTTGGTCTTTACTTTATCCATTCCGATAGCCGACCCCTGCACACCAGTTCCAGTATATGGAATATTTAACCACTCTAATGCGCCTTGGATTTGACCATCTTCTCCACCACGACCATGTAACACAATAAATGCACGATCGTAATTTACCAGTTCAGTCACACTGCGTTCTTGAGGGTCAAAACCCTCTGCATTCACCCCTGAACGTACCAATGCTTCAAGTACAGCCTTACCACTATCTAATGACACCTCACGCTCTGCAGATTTACCACCAAGCAATACAGCAACTTTGCCGAATTTAGAAGCATTTGACACGTTTAGTTCCTTAAACTTATAAAATTTTCAATTTAGCCAAATCATCAAACGACGATTATTTTAAATAGAGCTGGTTCTGAGCAAGCTCAATTGAAATTGCTCCAACGTTACCCGCACCTTGAGTCAATAACAAGTCATTTGCTTGTAACACTTTTTGTATCACATTTGGCAAATTCCCTTCTACTGGATCAATCAAGATTGGTTCAACATCACCACGCAATCGGATACTTCTTGCCAATGAGCGACTATCTGCACCAACAATCGGCTTTTCACCTGCAGAATATACTTCTAATAGCAGTAATTGATCGACTTGTGACAAGACATCAACGAAATCATCAAAACAATCACGTGTACGGCTAAAACGGTGAGGTTGGAACATCATCACAAGTCTACGATCAGGATGACTTGCACGCGCAGCTTTAATCGTTGCTTCAACTTCTTTTGGATGGTGACCATAATCATCAACCAGTTTGACCGTTCCATCACCTAACTCAAATTCACCTTGAATTTGGAAACGACGCCCTACACCACTAAAACTTTCTAAAGCACGAGCGATTGCAGCATCAGATACACCTTCATCAGTTGCCACACCAATCGCAGCTAACGCATTAAGGATGTTATGCAAACCAGGCATATTAATGGTTAACTTGAGTGGCTCTTTGTTTTTACGAAGCACAGTAAAATGTGATTGCATCCCTTCTTGTACCACATCTACAGCACGAATATCGTTATCTTCGTTAAAACCATAAGTTAAAACAGGTCGACCAATACGTGGCATAATTTCACGAATATTTTGATCATCGCCACACACTACGGCTAAACCGTAGAACGGAAGCTTCTGCAAGAATTGAACAAAAGTATCTTTCAAAACATCGAAGCTACCACCATAAGTGTCCATATGATCAGCATCAATGTTGGTGACAATAGCGGCCATTGGTTCTAAATATAGGAATGAAGCATCAGATTCATCTGCTTCAGCTACAATATAACGACTCGCACCTAAAGCAGCATTTACTCCAGAGCGATTAAGCAAACCACCAATCACGTATGTCGGATCCATGTTTTCTTCAGCAAGCATACAGGTCACCAAACTTGTTGTTGTGGTTTTACCATGTGTACCTGCAACCGCAATACCATGACGGTAACGCATCAACTCGCCCAACATTTCCGCACGACGAACTACAGGGATACGTGTTTCAATCGCTGCTTTAATTTCTGGATTTTCTTGGTCAATCGCAGTCGATACAACCAATACATTCGCACCGTTAATATTATCAGCAGCGTGTCCGATATGAACTTTAATGCCATTTTCTTCAAGCTGTGCAGTGGTTTTAGAGGCTTTAATATCCGACCCTGAAACTTTATAGCCTTGGTTTTTTAAGACTTCCGCAATCCCGCACATTCCTGCACCGCCAATACCCACAAAATGGATATGCTTGATACGGCGCATTTCAGGAATTTTAATCAGGTTTTTAGCTTTATCAGCTGGGTTCGTTGAAGACATAATTTTCTCTAAAACTTACAAATCTTGAATTAAACCAACCACACGCTGAGTTGCATCTGGTTGAGCTTGTTGACGTGCTTTAACAGCCATTTCCGTCAACAATGTACGGTTCATGAGTGGCAATAAAACTGCTTTTAATGAATCAGGAGTGAGTGTCGCTTGTGGACAAATTTTTGCAGCATTAATATCTGCTAGGAATTTGGCATTCGCGGTTTGGTGGTCATCTACTGCACTTGGCAAAGGTACAAATACGGCTGCAACACCCGCAGTAGCAATCTCAGTGACCGTCAGTGCACCAGCACGACAGATTACAAGATCGGCATTGGCATAGGCTTCCGCCATATTTTCAATAAACGGTTGAACTTCTACCTGTAAATGATCAGGAGCATCGGCATAACGTGCCCGCGTGCTATCAGCATGATTTTGACCACACTGATGATAAACACTTAAAGGAACATCTAATTGTTTCAGTGCTTCGGGTACGCGCTCATTCAATGCTTGTGCGCCCAAAGAGCCGCCTACAATTAAAATTCGAATAGGTTGATTGGCTTTTTCTCGCTCTTGATATCGCCAAGCAGGACTCAATATCGCAGAAATTTCCTTACGTACGGGATTACCTGTAGTCACGATTTTATGATTTTCTGGAAATGTTTTCGGGAATGCCTGACAGACCGTTTTAGCAACACGAGCCAATTGGGTATTGGTGAAACCCGCTACTGCATTTTGCTCATGAATGATGACAGGAATACCAAGAATACGCGCAGCCAAACCACCAGGACCTGCAACATAACCTCCAAAACCAGCGACTGCATCTACGTTTAATCGTTTCATATAGCGCATTGCGCTAAGCGTTGCTTTTAAAATTTTAAAAGGGGCTTGCAGCTTACGGACGATTCCATTGCCACGCACACCCTGAATATCAATTTGATAAATTGGAATTTGGTGATTTTTAAGCAAGCGGTTTTCCATACCTGAAGGCGTTGCCAACCATGACACTTCGACACCTTGCTGTTGTAATTCCTGAGCAACTGCTAGGGCAGGAAATACATGTCCACCTGTACCTGCAGCCATCATCATGACATGTTTAGGTTGTTTATGCTGAGCTTGTGTCACGGTCTAATTCTTCAAATCTAAGAGCTAACAGAAAATTTTATATATGGCATCAATTGTAATCACAATCGTATATCCATGAAAGTTTATTTACTTTTTTTCACGGACCCTTTAATTGTTTTTTTCATATGATTTCAGAGTTTAAACTAGATTTATTATGAGGTGTGCCTTTTTTATGTATTTTACCATTCGATCTAGTTTATAACGCACCAAAATAATGATTAATGTGCACATTAAAAACCACCACCGTATTGGCTCTATTGTTCCTTCGTATCTGCGCTACCACCATATTGGATATAAACTTATGTCTAAATGGTATGAGGCAATAGTTCTATTTATGATATTGCTATATCTCATTGAGATTCAGCTCGCGAATAAAAGGATTTTTAAACGCAAATGTCAAAAATATCATCTTATGACATTTGGATTATTTTGGCAGGCTACCTTGCTGCAATTCATGTCGGTAAACTTTCTGCTGTTATTCCAATTCTTCAAAAAGATTTAAATCTAAGTTTCACCCAAGCAGGCCTATCCTTATCACTGGTTCAAGGTGCTGGAATGCTATTTGCCCTGTGTATTGGTGCTGTATCTGAGAAAATAGGACTCAAAAAATGTCTTATTTTTGCACTCATTCTATTGGGGATGAGTAGTTTTGCAGGCTTATGGATTGATCATAGTATTAGCCTTTATTTTTTTCGATTTATGGAAGGCATTGGATTTCTCACCATTAGTCTTTGCGCTCCCGCAATTTTAAAACGCCTAAGCACGCCTGAAACCATGAATTTTAAAATGGGGTTATGGAGTTCTTATATGGGAGTTGGGGTTAGTCTTGCTATTTTGACCATCCCTGTATTACTCGAATGGCTCAGTTGGCAACACATTTGGGCATTATTTGGTGCCTTTTGTTGGCTGGTTGCCTTGATGATTTACCATTTTTTACGTTATGACGATAAGCAAACCACTGTAACGACAAAGGCACTGAGCACATCAACCTCCAACTCTTTTTTATCTATTGTTAAAGTCACCGTGACCCATCCACCCATTCTCTGTCTAGCCGTTATCTTTGCTTGCTATACCAGTCAATGGATCACACTCACAGGTTTTTTACCCAGTCTTTATGTCTCATTCAATATGGATTTAAAGCTTGCAGGAATTTTGGTGTCAATGGTTGTATTATCTAACTTAGGTGGAACCTTTGGCGCAGGCGTATTACTTCAAAAAGGCATAGCTCCTTTTAAATTACTTCAATTTAGTTTTTTAAGTCTAATTTTATGTAGCTGGGTTGTATTTTCACAACCCTATTGGTTGATTTTTGAGTTGCAATATTTGTGCGCTATTTTGTTTTCTTTTATCGGTGGCATTATTCCGACGACCGTCTTTGCCAATACGCTTAGATACGCACCACAGGTCAATGCAGCAGCATCCAGTATGGGCTTAGTGCTGCAAATTTCTGCATGTGCGCAGTTCCTTGTTCCCCCAGCAACAGCAGCTCTCGTTTCGTCTTCTCACCAGTGGTCCAATGCCGCATGGGTTACCGTAAGTCTTTCCACCCTAGGACTATTGACCAGCTATTATTTATTTAAAATATATACGCAAAAAAAAGAGCCTATTTAGGCTCTTTTTTGCAGATCAGCTAACGTCCAGCTTCCAAAACATCAAATAATGTATCTGCGATAGAAGTACCAAATTGTGCGTCTATTTCACGTATACACGTTGGACTAGTCACATTAATTTCTGTTACATAGTTTCCAATGACATCAAGACCAACAAATACCAGCCCCTTCTCACGCAAGAATGGTCCAACTTTAGCAGCAATCACCTTATCATTTTCAGTCAACGGACGTGCTTCACCACGCCCACCAGCAGCAAGGTTACCTCGCGTTTCACCATTTTGTGGGATACGCGCTAAACAATATGGAATTGGCTCACCATTGACCATCAGAATACGCTTATCTCCATCCACAATTTCAGGAATATAACGTTGCGCCATAATCGGTTGCTGACCCATTTGAGTCAACATTTCCAAAGTTGAACCGATATTTGCCCCTGCAGCGGTTAAACGGAAAATCCCCATACCGCCCATCCCATCTAGCGGTTTTACAATCACATCTTGATGTTCAGCAATAAACTCTCGGATTAAACTTTGCTGTGAAGTTACCAAAGTCGGAACCTGCAGTTCTGGAAATTGTGTAGCGAACAGCTTTTCGTTACAGTCTCGCAAACTTTGAGGTTTATTGATAATCCAGGAACCTTCACGTTCCGCTTGTTCCAGAATATAAGTTGTATAAACAAAGTTCATATCAAAAGGTGGATCTTTACGCATGAGTACAACATCGTATGCGGCTAAAGATTCTTTCTGTTTTTCACCAAGTTCATAGTAATGATTATAATCCTCAAACACTTTAAGTGGTGAGATCAAACCAAAAGCTTTGCCTTGATCGATATATAAATCTTCCTGAAGTGCATACCCTAACTCATGACCGCGACGTGCAGCAGCCCAAAGCATTGCCATGGTCGAATCTTTTTTGAGGTTTACATTTTCGATGGGATCCATCACCACAAGTACGCGCATGATCTGTTCTCTATTTTATCAATGAAGCGATTATAACGAAGTTTAGTGAACGATCTACTGATCTATCAAAGGATCAATTGTATAAATTCAGAGAAGCTCTTTCCTATTTCTGCTGAGCACTAGAATTTGGATTCATATCAAACTACTAAAAAAAATAATAAAAAACGGCGCAATGAGCGTCAGGAAAAATCCACTGAGAATTGCAATTTGTACATCTAATGGTGAACAATTGTTTTTTACAAAGGGTAAAGTTGAGTCCATCGCCGTGGCACCACATACACCAATGATTGGCTTTGGATAACGCTGACCTAATAAATACAACAATGCAATCGCATAAAACTCTCGTACAAGATCTGTGATTAAAGCAAAAGTTCCCTGCTCAGGTCCTAAAACTTTAGCAACTAAAGGACCAGAAAGAGAGAACCAACCAAATCCACTCCCCATCACAACGAGTTCGACAAAAGATTGAGTCATGATATGACTCGTCAAATAAGCCGCAATAAATAGTGCAATGATTGAAAAAAATGGCACTTTAATATGATTCATAGTGAGGGCTTGAATTTTAATCGTAGACAAATCCACTCCGATTAAAAAAATCAACACATACAATAGTATCGCGCTTAACATTTCCCCTGATAAAGTCTTGGGTAATAGCCAATATAGCCCCATCCCGATCAACACCATTCCAATCGCAATCAAGCATTCGGTAATAGGTTTGAGCATATCCTTGAATGATTTTTGGTGCTCAGCCTTAAAGTGGCTACGATTAAATAAAAGTCCAAAGGTAATCACACTTAACACTGTAGAATAAATAAAAGCTTCAATTAATATTTTTGAACCAAGATCTTTATCAAACAAGACACTGCCAAATTGAAAGCCTATAGAAATGAGGAGCAACCACACCAAAAACGTAATTTGACCAACCAATATATTGCGAACTTGAACGTTTGCAGCTTTACCTATGCCCCAACCCAATATAAGAGAAATGAGAATAGGTAAAAGCGAAATTATTAAATTTTGAATCATATTTTTTGCTTTGTAAGAGAGAAATCAATCAAAATCATCCAGCGCTCACCAGCCTCAGCATTTGTGCCTTGATCTATTTTTCTAATAGGTGATACATAATGTGAAACTGCTGGATCGTGTACAGCAAAACTTTCAGAAGCTTGTCTCAACGTAAATTTTTGATAAATATTATAATTATTTACCTCATCTAAACGCTTATTTCTTTCCTGAGGTGATGCAATAAAGTTTTCACCTCCTTCAATGTTATTGCTCCTATAAAACAAATGAGCAAATGTGAATGGCTCACCATCCTGATGAAAACAATTAGGCGAACTAATTCCTAGCTGATCGGCATGAGTTGAACGCAGTTTGACAAAATGGACACCCACGTAAATTGGCAGATAGGCATTTTCCAAACCAAAAGTAAGTTGATAATCATCTACAATCAAATCATTAAGATATTGCGTAGATTTAGCTTCTTGGCTCAACGCGTTAAAATAACGAATCGACTGATGCTCGGGATTGTTCCCTCCCTGATCATATCCAGATAACTCCTGCCCTATATTATCACGCACTGTCGGCAACCAAATAGGCTTAAGATCTTTTTCCCAAGGTAAAATTAAGGCATTTCCGTATCTTCTAAACCTTTGAGTATGTGTAGGTGCAAAAGGATCTTTTTCAAGTTTTTCAAACTCTTTAGCTAGTAATAGTTTAGAAAAATGATCCACCTCTATAGATTTATAATGTAGATACCCTTTTGCTTTGAAGGTATTCTTCAAATCAATTTCTTGATGTTTTATAGCAGTCAAATTGCTATACGATTCAGTATTAGCGTCTAATTGATCAAGCACAATTAATCCTTAAGAATAACTAAATAAATATCATAGTTACGCTAAAATTATTACGTTTTTATTAAGATTTACTCACAAAATAATATTACTATTTCAAATTAAATTATTAAGAAAAATTACAAAATTATTGTTACAACTTCAAATACAAGTTACATCAAACATTAACATCGTTGAATAAAACTAACAGGACTTGCTATTCCAACAATAGGTACAAGTCCATGATTAAAATAATTTCTACACTCTGTTTACTCACTATCAGTTCAATTACTTTAGCAGCAGGCAATCCTACACGAGTCGGTGATGTACTCGGTCGAGACCTCGACGTTCCACTCGTTGGTGCATTAGGGCATACAGGTGTATATGTAAGTTCAAACAATATTGTTCAAGTCATGAACAAAACGGCATATGTAGATGTGATTGAATATGTCAGCTTAAGTGGATTTAAAACTACAAAATATTGGGGAGCAAAGGCCAAAACAAGTTTTGGATATAAATCTCCTTACTCATCTGCTGCTAATCAAATCACTGCGATTTCAAATCAGCAACGACCTCATGTCGCTTACACGCTGTATTCAGCAACACCGAACCCAGCTGTGCAAGTCTGTTCACAATATAACTCCAACGGTGCTTGTAGCAAATATACATGGCAAAAGGGAACGTTCCGATGTGACAGCTTTACGAAATGGCTCTACACTCAGACAGGTAATGGTAATCTAGGAGGAAGCACACCGCGTGGAACTTTCAACAGTAGCTTACTCACAATTACACGAGTGTAAATAAATCATTCCCATTATATTGCCTTCACATCTCTGATGTTGAAGGCAACGACAGCTTAATATTATGAATAAGAAAAATATTTTTTTGGTTATTTTGATCTTCGTGATCTGTGCAGTAATTTTATGGGTGTATTTGAAATCGACAGCAGATACGACTCAAAGTATATCAAATCAAAACAATAATACTTCAACGCTAAAAAGCAATGAAGATCGTGCGACTAGCTTGTCTGAAAATAGTGCAGATATGGAACTCAACACTAACAACCTACCCGTATGGGCAAAAAAGTTACTTCAACTGGATCAATCTACTGCGAATCGAGAAGAAAAAATACATGATTTAATTCAGCTCCTTGAACAAAACCAGCATGATGAAAATGCAATAGAAGAAATCCTGACTCAACTTACTTCTCTCAATCCTTTAGAAGCAACTGAACAAATTTTGCCATTTCTCACACATCAAAATCCTAAAATTCAAAGCTTAGCGATAGGCGCACTGAATAATGCGATGTTGCTGACTGATCGAGAACATGAACTCAAAAAATCCCTACCTGAAAATCATTTGATTCGACAGAAAATTAGTCACGCTTTAGAGCAACGTTTTCAGGATCCAAATTTAGATCCAAAGGTTAAACAAGTTCTTATTTCTAGCCTACCGCATACCGCATCTGTCCAAACTCAGCACAGTCTTGTACAAGAACTTCTTCAACAAAATTCTATCTCACCAAACGAAGCACAATTTCTTTCTCAATATCTGCTAAATGGTCAGGGAAATAACACAACTTTAGAACAACTTGCGCATAAAAATCCGAAGATGATTGAAGACATTATTGCGAATTTAAATAATCAAATTGTCGACCAACCAGCTATTGTTGAAGTTCTGAATAATGATCAAAAAAAGCAACTACATGATTTTATCTTACAGCATCCACCAAACTCAAAAGATGGAAGCTATGGATATAAAAATGATATATGGCGATTTTCTTTAAACCAACTTCAACAATAAATAAAAGTTAGACTGGTTTTATATGAATATTTTTCAAGCTTATAATTACATAAAATTTACATTTAAAATAATTAAATAACTTCTCACTCCTATTTTAACTATAAATCAACATAGATTTAATACATTAATCTTTTTTATTTTAAGCTAAATTAATATTACATTTTAATCATTCATGATTTTATTTTTTTAATCGTGATGACTAAATATTTAGCACTCCAATAATCATAGTTATAAATTTAATGAGGGCATTATGAAAATAGTTTTAATTGGTGCAACAGGCATGGCAGGTTCTCGTATTCTTGAAGAGCTTGTTTCACGTGGACACTACGTCAAAGCGATTGCGCGTAATACAAGCAAAGTTTCAGATACAGAGCGTGTTTTAACTGTAGATTTAGATTTAAATGATCAAGAAGCACTTGTAAATGAGCTGAAAGGTCAAGATGCTGTAATTAGTGCAGTACGTTTCCAAGGTCTTGATATCAATTCACTTCTTAATGCTATTCGTGAATCAAAAGTTAAACGTTATATTGTTGTTGGTGGCGCTGGCGGTTTAACTGTACCAAATCAAAATGTGCGTGTAATCGATACAGAAGACTTCCCTGATGCATATAAAGCTGAGGCGGAAGCAGGCATTCAGTTCTTTGATAAGTTAAAACAAGTGGACGACTTTGACTGGACCTTTATTGCTCCTGCAGCGGAATTCGGTCCTGGTAAGCGAACTGGTGAATATCGCTCTGGTAAAGATGAACTTATCGTTGGTGAAGAAGGCAGTAAAATCTCTGCAGAAGATTTCGCAGTAGCGCTCAGTGATGAGCTTGAAAATAATAACCATATTCAAGAGCGCTTTAGCGTCGGTTATTAATATTCAATGATATTATTAAAAAAGGAAGCTTAAGCTTCCTTTTTTATTATTTATTTCACTCTATGAAATATTTTAAATAAATGAGATGTATGAAATCTAAAGAGGTTGTAATATTCATATAAATAAAATTTAAAAATTAGTATTTTTATGAATTATCTTGAGTATTTTTTATATATTTTCACTGTCATTATTATGATTGCCACTCCAGGCCCTGTTATGATTTTGGTGGCCAGTGCAGGTGCAAAAGGTGGTTATCGAAAAGCATTACAAACCATTTTAGGCACTAATGTCGCCTCACTATGTTTAATTGCGCTTTCAATTCTTGCACTTAAGGGTGTTCTTCATTTTAATGAGCATATTTTCAACATCATCAAAGTCCTAGGATGTCTTTATATTGGCTATTTAGGTTTTGAAATTCTTAGAGAAACTTTTCAGCACAATCAAACTGCCTCTTCAAAGATCAAGCCGATCGATAGTGGTTTTTCCAAAGGTTTTTTAGTTGGTATTTCCAATCCAAAAGATATTATTTTCTTCACTGCTTTTTTTCCGCAGTTTATTCAAATTACACCAAATATAGATTTAAGTTTGACGCTGTTAATCATCACATGGATTCTTCTAGATTTTGTCGTACTATCTTTGGTCTATTTAGGTTTTAACGCTATTTCTCAACAACGTATTTATTCAAAAATCTTAGCCTTGTGTGGCGCGATCCTCATGACCATCGCTGGGTATGGGATATTCAGCACAGCGCTCTTTTATGAGTCTCTTTAACTTATTTAAACTACAATTTATTCCCGGGGTTTCTAATGATGCAACCCGCCATTATCGTCTTTTATTCAGAAGATAAAAATCATTGATTAGATGATTCTTGCCTGCGATCAGGTTATACATTTGATATACCCCACCGTAGCAAAATCGTCCTTGAGTGATGAGGTAACAAGAACTGAATGAAAAGTTGGGCATAACGTAAAAATGTAATTTGTGTGATGCAGATAAGAATTTCGCATAAGCTCTATTATGTTAAATGGGAGGGAGGGAGCAAAATAAGTTAACATTTTGCTTCCGACCACATTAAGCTAGAGTTTTATTTAAATAAAGCTATTTAGTAATCATTAAATTAATTAAAATCTAAATCTAACACCAGCTCCATATAACCAACCTTTCTCAGAGTTTGATTCTATTTGCCACGACGTTTCATCATTACCTTTTGAATACTCATAGGCAATGTCGATATACGGCATGATCTTTTTACTGATTTCATAGCGAGTTTCAAGCCCTGCGGTTGCACTGCTTAAACCAGTTTTTTTCGCATATTTAGAGTCATCACTAAAGATCGCATCCAACTCTAAATAAGTTTGAATAATCAACTTTTGGGTAATCAGAAAATCACGTTCCGTTTCTAGACTAAAGCCCGCATAACTGTCTTCTCCTGCATAGAGATAAGCATCAGTTTCAAAGAAATATGGTGCCATACCATGTAAGCCAATCACTGCATCAACATTTTCTTCGGTGTCTTTGCGATGATCATCGAGTTCAACTTTTTCACTGCGATAACGTGCACCAATCTGTGCATCCCAAAAGTCTGAAATCATACGGCTATATAAAAGTTTGGCATCATAATGTGCATCATGCGATTCTTCTTTATCGGCATGAACTTTAATAAAAACCTTATTTTCATCTGTGCCAATACTGGTTTCAAACTCTGACTTTAAACCGCCTGTGCCATCTTCATTGACAAACCACTTATTATCCACCGTCGTAATCGCATAAATTTGCGCACCGTGTTCTGAGCGATGATCATAATGCGAACTCTGCTGAGTATTCGCATCTGGTACATGATGTAAATGATTAACCGTAGATGTTGCCTGATGTTGTGCATGATTCATCTCAGACATGGCTTGATGATTCATTGATGGCATATTTTTCCCATTATTCTGAGTGGTTGAATGATGCCCTTCGTGCGCCACACTTAAGGTCGTTAAACTCAATACCGCAACAGAAAAAATCGCTTTCAATACAAAATTAGTGATGTGCATGTTCAGCTCCTTTTTGCTCAGTTACTTGGTGAGTTTGAGTCGAATTTGTACCTTGAATTGGCATTGTAGATACTTGTTCATCGCTAACATTCGCCACGATTAACTTGTTCATCATCCCCGCACTCATGTGATACAACAAATGACAATGGATTGCCCATTCACCCAATTCATCCGCAGTTAATAAAGCCGTAACTGTTTTACCCGGTGGTACGATCAATGTGTGTTTATTTGGCATATCTACCGACTCTTGACCATTCTCCAACTGCATAAACATACCGTGTAAATGCATCGGGTGCGCCATCATACTGTCATTAATAAATTTGATACGGATACGCTCGCCATATTTCACTTTTAAAGGCTCAGCATCACTAAATTTTTTACCGTTAATGGTCCAAATATAACGTTCCATAGTACCGCCCAAACGCACGACCAATTCACTGCTGGCTTCACGAGTATCTTTTTGCGGCTCTAACGATTTTAAATCGCTATATTGCAAGGCTTTGTTACCTGCAGGTGTAGAGGCATTTGCCCAACCATAAACCACTTGATCATTTTTTTGCGGTTTTACTGCGCTATGCTGTGAATGATCCGTGCCTTTCATATCGCCATGGTTCATTTTCGAATGATCCATTCCTGAATGATCACCACCACCATGTCCCATATCTTCCATAGTCAAAAGCGAGCGTGAACGTGGCTGAGGCATATGAATGCCGTGTGTTACAGGATTTAGTTCATTGTGTAGCGTACCAATCGCATAACCTGAACGGTCAATTGACTCAGCTTCAATTTGATAATGTCCACCTTTTGGCTCCACAATCACATCATAAGTTTCAGCCGTACCAATACGGAATTCATCTACAGAAATGGGTTTCACAGGCTGACCATCAGCACTAACCACAGTCATTTTCAAGTTAGGAATACGGACATCGTAGAAAGACATCGCAGATGCATTCACAAAACGTAGGCGAATTTTTTCATTCGGTTTAAACATTCCTGTCCAATTTTGTTCAGGTGTTTTGCCATTAATGAGGAAGGTATAACCTGTAACATCTGACATGTCGGTTTTTAGCATACGCATCTGATTCCACATGTTGCGGTCAGACCATGTCGCTTTTATACCATCACGTTTAACCTGCTTCCAAACATCACCCAAGGTTTCACGCTGATCTTGATAATATTCAGCTGAAATTTTAAGATCTTTCTGAATTTGATCACTGGTTTTTTCATGAAAATCTGACAACATCACCACATAGTCACGTTCAGCTTTTTCATGTGCTGCCAATGGTGTTTTACCTTTTGGATAAATCACAAAAGAACCATATAAGCCGTCTTGTTCCTGTCCTTTAGAATGAGCGTGATACCAATAAGTCCCGCTTTGGCGAATCTTGAATTTATAAACATACTCGCTTTGAGGCTTAATACCGTTAAAACCATTAAATCCTGGTACACCATCCATAATGCCCGGCAACAACAGTCCGTGCCAATGAATAGAAGAATCTTGGTTTTTTAAATTATTTTTCACGCGAATGATGGCTTCATCACCCTCTTCAAACTCAAGCAAAGGCGCAGGAAATTGACCATTTACGGTAATGCGCTTTACAGGCTTTCCAGTTGGGCTGACCACTGCTTCATCAATAACAAGCTGATATTCACGCACTTCGGCAAAAACCAAAGGCGACGATGCAAAACAAATACCTGCTAATAGGTACGAACTAATTTTATGAGACATAACTTAACCTTAATTTTTGAAAAATAAATAAATTTTAAAAAAATTGGTTAAGTTTTAGGAGGACGTGAAATTTCTTGCCAATACCCATTTAGATATTGGTTGAGGTAATAAAAATTAGGCTGATCTATAGAATAGAAGGTATCTAGGGGATCTAGCGAGCTTTGCAAAGAATGAAGACATGAGATCTGTGTCTGGCAGGATAAGCTAGAACATTCCTGACACTTTTTGTGATCTATATTCTGATTAATAGCTAAATGATTATGGCAATCGGTATTCGTTTGTACTTCGTGATTAATACCATGTTGAGTGACTTGCTGTGCTTGATCTAAACAATGATCTTGGCTCATTTCAGTTTGCATATTGATATGCATTATCTTTACTGATGCAACAGACACACTACTCCATCCTATGGCAAAAACCATAAGAAAACAAAACCAAAGTTTTTTGGAGAGATGAGTCAACACGAATGCTATCTAGGAATAGAATTTAATCCAAAATATCTTAACGGAATTTCAACTATTTACAACTCAATATAATTTAGTAGTTTCTCTAAAATTAACATAATACACCTTATGCGAAATCAAAAATGGGAGTCTTAGGCTCCCATTTTTTACTATTTTTTTTAAAATTTCGTATAACGCCTATTATGTTAAATGGGGGGATTTATTTAATCCGCTTACCATCTTTATCTATGATGATTTGACCATCCTCTTTGATAAAAGCTCCTAATTGAGGCGCAGACAAAATATCTAAAACGAGTTCAGATGGTCTACAAAGTTTTACACCGATCTCAGTTACTACGAATGGACGATTAATCAAAATTGGATACTCAAGCATAAAATTAATGAGCTGTTCATCTGTCCAGTGTGGCTTATCCAATTTATGAGTTTCAAAAGGTTCTACATTTTTACGAATAGCTTCATGTACAGAAAGACCTGATTTTTCAATTAAATTAATCAGTTCTCTCTTGCTCGGAGGATTGAGAAGATACTCAATAATTTCAGGTTCCTCTCCGGTATTTCGAATTAAAGCCAGTGTATTTCTTGATGTTCCGCAAGCAGGGTTGTGATAGATCTTAACTTTTGATGACATTGGATTAACTCAAAGCTTAGTAATATTGCATTTATATATGGATATGCGTATATTCGCAATAGCATATATTGGAGTGTAGATGATGGATCAAGCAGATTTCTTTAAATGCCTATCTGACCCGACACGTCTAGATATTTTAAAAATTATTTTAGCAAGACAAAATGTATGTGTTTGTGAAATCACAGAGATATTACAACTGAGCCAACCCAAAATTTCTCGTCACTTGGCTTTACTCCGTAACCTCTCAATTTTGCTAGATGAGCGCAAGGGACAATGGGTGTATTACCGATTAAATCCTGATTTACCAGAATGGGTAAATGCAGTGCTCAATGTCTTAAATGATGAAGTACTGAATAAACCTGCAAGCAACTTATCTATCTCTATGCAATGCGAGTAATTCAATGTCCGGATCAAAGCTCTCATTCTTAGATCGAAATCTAACGCTATGGATTTTTATTGCCATGGCATTAGGAGTAGGTATTGGTGTATTTTTTCCTCAAGCATCTGTGGTACTCGATCAATTAAGCATTAATTCAGTGAATATCCCTATCGCAATAGGGCTTATTTTGATGATGTATCCACCACTTGCCAAAGTAGACTATGCGACTTTGCCTAAAGTCTTTGAGGACAAGCGAACCCTTACATTATCTCTCGTTCAAAACTGGCTAATAGCACCTTGCTTAATGTTTGGTTTGGCAATCATTTTTTTACATGCCTATCCTGAATACATGACTGGCCTAATTCTCATAGGCTTAGCCCGATGTATTGCGATGGTCCTCGTCTGGAACGATCTGGCATGTGGGGATAATCAATATGTCGCTGCCTTAGTCGCGTTTAACAGTATCTTCCAGATCTTATTCTTTAGTACTTATGTCTGGTTATTCTTAACCTTCTTACCACCATTCTTTGGGGTAGAAGCACAAATCATTAATGTGAGCTTTTGGACAATTACCCATGCTGTTCTTATTTATCTAGGTATTCCGTTCTTACTTGGGTGTTTAACCCGACTGATTTTGGTTAAAAAGAATGGTTTGGCTTGGTATCAGGATAAATTTATCCCAAAGATTAGCCCAATCAGCCTTATTGCCCTTTTATTCACGATTGTAGCCATGTTCAGTCTTAAAGGTGGTGAAGTGATTAGCCTTCCTCTAGACGTGCTTAGAATCGCTATTCCTTTGACAATTTACTTTGTTGCGATGTTCTTCATCAGCTTCTTTATGAGTAAGTGGATGGGCAATGATTACCCTAAAACGACTGCTATTTCCTTTACTGCGGCAGGCAACAATTTTGAATTAGCACTGGCCGTAGCGATTGCCACTTTTGGATTAGCTTCACCTGTAGCTTTCACAACCGTGATTGGTCCGCTTGTTGAAGTTCCTGTATTGATTGCTTTAGTGACAGTGTCGCTATGGCTTAGAAAAAAAGTGTTTAAAGAGGCATGAGTCGAATGAACCTACCAAATATTGATCCTAGTCTTTTAGAAAAACCGACTTTAGAAAAAGTTCAGGCAAAGAACCTTAAACATCCACCAAGAATACTGCTTTTGTATGGCTCAAATCGTGATAGATCATATAGCCGTTTAGCTGTTCAGGAAGCTGGTCGAATTCTTGAATATTTTGGTGCGGAAGTGAAAATCTTCCATCCAAAAGGGCTACCCCTCCCTGAAGATGGTGATATGCAACATACAAAGGTTAAGGAACTCCATGAACTCTTAGCATGGTCAGAAGGCATGGTGTGGTGCTCTCCTGAGCGTCATGGCTCAATGAGTTCGATATTGAAAGCTCAAATTGATTGGATTCCATTAGCAGCGGGTGCAATCCGTGCAACGCAAGGTAAAACCTTAGCTGTAATGCAAGTGTGTGGAGGTTCGCAATCCTTTAATGCTGTAAATCAATTACGTATTTTAGGGCGTTGGATGCGTATGATCACGATACCAAATCAGTCCTCAGTCCCTAAAGCATTTCTAGAGTTTGAAGAGGATGGTCGTATGAAGCCTTCTTCTTATTACATGAGGATTGTCGATGTGATGGAAGAACTTTATAAATTTACGCTTTTAACCAGGGGACAGTCCTCATATCTCACAGACCGTTACTCTGAACGTGTAGAAAGTGCAGAAGAGCTTTCAAAGCGTGTGAATCAAAAGAGTATCTAGATTTCCTAAAATTAACATAATACACCTTATGCGAAATGATTTTTTATTAAATACAAATCAATAACTTATATCAATATAAAAAACCCAGACCTATAGATCTGGGCTTTTTTATAGATTCTTCAAGTTCCACGCTTATTTATTAAGCAATGTTTCACATTAATATTAAGTAGAACTTTATAAGACTTAGATTCCGTACTTCACACGGTACGCTTCCATTTTCGCTAAAGCATCTTTGTCGCCTTTAGCATCTAAGTAATCCATTAAATCTTTCATTGTGATAAGCGCATGCACAGGAATTTCAAGCTCTTTTTGAACTTCTTGAATCGCAGACAATTCACCCTGACCTTTTTCTTGACGGTCAAGCGCAACCAATACACCCGCTATTTGCGCGCCTGCATTTTTTAAAATGGTCACAACTTCACGAATGGCTGTACCCGCAGTGATTACATCATCAATGATCCATACCTTTTTACCTTCAACTGAAGCACCAACTAAACCCCCCCCCTCACCGTGATCTTTAACTTCTTTACGGTTGAAGCCCCAAGGTACACTTACACCGTGGTTTTGTGACAATGCCACAGCCGTTGCAGCGACAAATGGAATACCTTTATACGCAGGGCCAAAAATCACTTCAACATTATCACATTCAGTTAATTTTGCTGCATAGCCAGAAGCCAAGCCAGTTAAGGCTTCACCGTCATTTAACAAACCGGCGTTGAAAAAATAAGGACTCACACGACCTGATTTTAAAGTAAACTCACCAAATTTAAGCACACCACGTGATAATGCCAGTTCGATAAAAGCTTGTGGATTAAATGCCGCTTGCGCTGTCATGAGGTGCTCCATTTATTAAATTGAGGTTAAACTCGAGCATGATACCAAAGAGTAGCTATCCTAGTGATCAAAAAATTTTACGTGTCGTATCAATCAACGTAAATGGTCTTCGTTCTGCAGAAAAAAAAGGAATTTTTGACTGGATGGCAACTTCAGATGCCGATGTCATTTGCATGCAAGAATCCCGTATTACACACGAACAATGGACAGATAAATTTAAGCCAGAAGGTTGGTATACACACCTATTCCCAGCTGAGCGTCCTGGCTATGCTGGTACCGCAATCTATAGTCGTTTGCCGTTTATCTCAGTTACCGATGGTCTGGGTTTTGAATTGGCTGATTCACAAGGTCGTTTTATCTCAGCAGAATTTGATCTAGGCTTAGAGAAAACAGCTCATATTTGCTCACTCTATTTACCATCAGGTTCTTCTGGTGAAGAAGCACAAGCCCGTAAAGATCACTTTCTAAATGAATACAAGCAGATCTTGAAACAATGGCGTGATGAAGGTAAATCTGTGATTGTTTGCGGTGACTACAATATCGTACATAAACGCATTGATATTAAGAACTGGTCAGGCAATCAAAAAGCTTCAGGTTGTTTACCACATGAACGTGCATGGCTCGATCATATTTATGATGATTTAGGCTATGTCGATACCTTCCGTGAAGTGCGTAAAGAAGCAGAACTTTATTCATGGTGGTCAAACCGAGGACAAGCCCGTGCCAAGAATGTGGGTTGGCGGATTGACTATCATGCTTGCTCACCAGATTGGAAAGATCGTACTGTGAATGCATGGGTATATAAAGAAACGTGGTTTAGCGATCATGCCCCTGTCATTATCGATTATAAAATTTAGTGCCGTGCAAACTGAGTGAACAACTGTTTCCTAAATGTACGCTAATTGCTCACAAATCTTGTCGTGTTAACGTATTTTTATTCCGACTAATTCAGTGCATTATTGTCGCACGGCACAGGGACATGTCAGGATGACAATAGGGATTGGAAGCCGTAGGATGAAAAGAAAATAAATTTCGGTTTATTTTCCAAGGATGAAGACATTGGACGTTGAATTGAGACCCGCATGATCAGGATGATTTAATGCGGGTTTTCTCTATTTAAAAGATCAATACAAATTTTAAGATAAGAAATTTTCCACCATTTTATTGATAACCACCATAAAGCCACACTGTAGATTTCAAACCTATTTAAAATATTCTGATCTCATTTATGTTTTTGCGTAAATTTTGCTAAGCTCTAGACTGATCACAATGAATAAGACTGTTAGAGATGATTAAAGTTTACGGCATTAAAAATTGCAACTCGATGAAAAAAGCATTCGATTTACTCAATGAGTTGGGGCTTAGTTATGAGTTCCACGATTATAAGAAACAAGGTATTGATGCTGAAACAGTACAAAAATGGCTAAATGATCTTGGTGCTGAACTTGTCCTCAATAAAAAGGGAACGACTTGGCGTAAATTGTCTGAGGAAGATCAACAAATTGCCCTTGCATCTGAACAGGGTTTGATTGAAGCACTGACTACACATACGAGCCTTATTAAAAGACCAGTGATCACTACTGAATCAGGCTATGTAGTAGGTTTTGATGAGAATGCGATAAAAGCATTAAAGAAATAAAAAAAGCCGAGCAACTACTCGGCTTTTTTATGAATCTTAAATTAGTTCACGCGTACCCAAGTTTGGTTACGACCAAGCGCTGATACGCCGATGAAACCACGAAGTTCGAGCTTTTGACCACCGTCTTTCAATGAACCCTTCAATTTGTAAGTTTTTCCAGATTGTGGGTCTAAGATTGAACCACCATCGTAATTCGTTCCACCTACATTTTTAAGACCCTTCACAATGGTTAAACCTTTTAAAGATTTCTTGTGATAGGGACCTTCACAGTTCGTACATGAATTTTCTTGACCCGGTGTGACAACACTCTGAATCGTTGCATTCAATGTTCCGTTTGGCTGTTCAGTGAATTTTACAAAAGCTTTAGCTTTTTTAGTTTTCTCATCAATCGTATTCCACACGGTACCATTGAGTGGATCTGCAGCATTTGCAAATACTGCTGAAGCGAGTAATCCTAACGCTAGTGCAATTTTTTTCATTGTTTTTTGTTTCCCTTGCTGAATTGACTTTAATATTATTAAAAATTGATAACATTTAAGCAATTTTTGAATGTGACTATTTAGTGTACCATTGTAATGCTGTGTGCTGATAATAAACATAATTTCATTAATATGGAAAAACAATGAAGATCAATCCGGTTTTGAAACAATACATAACAGAGTCTTTTTTAAAAACGAGTCTTCGCTTTCCGAGTCGCTTTAATCTTCCCCCCACCGTACTTCGTGTTGCCTTAGAGCAGATGACGCGTGTTTTTCCACAGTCCAAAGATGTCAGTATTCGCAAACTAAGAATCGCAGGTATTCGTGCCGAAGAAATTTTGCCTCAACCTGAAACGACTCAGCTCATTTTTCACATTCATGGTGGCGCATTCTTTTTAGGATCGTTAAATACACATCGCGCATTGATGACTGAAATGGCACTTCGGACTCAAATGCAAGTGCTACATATCGATTACCCTCTTTCACCTGAACAACGTTTCCCCGATCTCGGAGAAGCAATCTATGATGTGTACCAATTATTGGTAGAGCAAGGTGCTCAACCGAAAGATATTATTTTATCTGGCGATTCTTGTGGTGCCAATTTAGCACTTGCACTGGCTTTACGTTTAAAAGAAGAAAATCCAAAACTTCTTCCAAGTGGCTTGATTTTAATGTCACCCTTTCTTGACTTAACTTTGACCAGTGAATCTCTACGCTACAATCAAAAGCATGATGCTTTATTGTCAATTGAAGCTTTAGAAGCAGGCATAAATCATTATGTTCCTAAAGGTGTAGATGTCTCAATTCCCGAAATTTCCCCAATTTTTGGAGATCTCAAAGGATTGCCACCGACATTGGTTCAGGTGGGTTCAAAAGAAATTTTGTTAGACGACTCTACGCGATTTGAAGAAAAGGCTAAAGCAGCTGGAGTAGATGTTGAGTTTAAGTTATACACCGGTATGTGGCATAACTTCCAAATGTTTAGCGCTTGGTTTGATGAAGCAAAGCAAGCTTTGACCGATATCGCAGAGTTTGCCCATCGTTTGGATAAAGACTGATTGAATCAAAACTGAAGTAAACATAAAAAAGAGTAGCGTAAGCTACTCCTTTTTTATTCATTTAGAATAAGTATGAGACACCAAATCCACCATGATAACTTCGATCGGATCCACTTAGGTCTACACCGATGCTTGCATCTAACTGCGCACGATCATTCAAGGCATAGATTAAACCAGATGCCAGTCCATACTCTCGCTCTTGGCTTTCTTTCTTGGTAAATACTGCTTCAGAATAGCCCGATAAATTACCCACGATTTTATAGCCAATTGTCGGGACAGCAGTCACAGACCAATCACTATTTTGAGCTGAATAGAACATTCCTATTCCTGTCGTTACAGTATCGTTATATTGATACTCAACAGATGAGCCCAAGGTATAAATATCATCAACATAAGTAAAACGATCATTTCCTGTTGCGATTTTAGCTTGCGCCAAAATAGCCATTTTCAGTTGATCATCTTGTAAGTCAACGTGATGCTTAATCCCAACAGAAACATCACCTAAACCATCATGGTCATCAGTTCGATTTTGGATTCGGGTCCGCTCCCACGCTGGGCCATCCCAACCCAATTGAAGCTCAGTATTCTTACTCAATCCCGTACGCAACAGGACATCAGCATTGAGTCGCAATGATTTATTTTTAAAACCATTTTCAGTACTTTCAACATACTGTGCAGTTGGAAGTCCCTGCTCCCATGCCAATTGACCTACGGGCGTAATGCCTGTGCTGAAACTCGTACCAGGTCGATCGAAGGCAAAATCTGCAGCCATCGCACTTACACTCGCAGTTGAGCAAAGTATCAAGCTCAGTTGTTTTAATTTTGTCATGGGGCACCCAAATTAATTTAATTCTTTCGTCATTTTTGCGCCACGGCTACGTAATAACTCGAGTGTCTCACGTTCTTCCGGTAAAGCCTGTGACCAATCAATGGTATCAAAATCGCAGTCGAAAAATAAATCACTAATTGAACTCAGAATGGTATTCCCCTCTTCATCTTTGGTATTAGGATCAACTTGATGATCAAGTAAGCGTTGAACTGCAGGCACACATGCAGCACTCGCAGCATCCCAAAGTGGGCCGTAACATTCCTCTGCATCCCATAAATGGAAATTAGCTTTCGCTGCAATCAGTGCATCTAGAATATCAAGATGTACTTGTAATTTCTGTTGTTTTTCTTCTGTTGAAAGCGCATTTCCTTGCTCATACGCTTCACAAATTTCTTCCCACCATTGAAATAAAGTGTCTGACCACACAGAAACCGCAGGGCCTTTCTCTCCTGCGATAAAGTTTGGATCTAAACCTTCTGCTAACAGGCGCTGTACCTGTGCTAGGTCTAATTCTTCTAAGGCCTGTAAAAACACTTGTTGATGTGCTGTTAGCATTTACTTTCTCTACTATTTATCTATAACGACATTATGCCTAATAATGCAGATCATTATTCAATTAAATAAATCAAAACTGTTCATTCAAAATTTTATTCAAAAAAAAAAGCCCCGAAGGGCTTTTTGCTATTCCACATCCACTTCATCTTCTTTCAGTTGGATGGGCGCTCCACGAGGGTTCTCTTTTTTCTCGAATACATGTTCAAGACTACGCTTTAATCGGTCAATCGCACCATGAATCGCTGTGTCGATATTATGACCTCTGTGATTGACCACAACTGGTTTTAGTCCAGCTGGGCGAGCTTCGATCATACATTGAATATCGTCTGCACCGCCTTTATGGGCATTTTCATCACTTAAATGAACCGAAAAATGGGTAATTCTTTCACTATGGCGTTGAAACTCTGTATTTAGTTCTGCACGTACATAATCAATTAATCGCTCACTGTTTTGAATATTCTTATCTGTACGGATTTCTATGTTCATAAATATCATCCTCACTCTTCTTCTGAATCATTTTTGTGCAAAACTTTTTATCTTGGCACGTTTGTAGCTTGCAATCTAATTGCATCGAACATCTTCAATTACTGTTTGGAATACGTCCCTCCACATTGAATGATGAACACTTTTTGAGTCTGCAGAACCGTGTCCTTATACTTTGAATATCGGGCCTAACTCAAAAATATGCAAGTGGTATTTTAAAAAATTAATAAAAGGATTACTCATTGTGACAAGTACTTACTTACGCGGACAGGCGCTTATTGATTCGATTCAAAATGCACCTTATTCCAGAGACTTAAGAGGTTATGGGGCGAATCCACCTCATCCTCATTGGCCTAATCAAGCGCGTATCGCAGTGCAATTTGTCTTAAATTATGAAGAAGGTGGTGAAAACCACATTGAGCACGGTGATCAAGGTTCAGAGCAATTTTTATCTGAAATCGTTGGTGCTGCCAGTTTTAATGCTAAGCATATGTCAATGGATTCTATGTATGAGTATGGGTCAAGAGTCGGTTTTTGGCGTATTCATAATGAGTTCAAGAAACGTCAATTACCCATGACTATTTTTGGTGTGGGAATGGCTTTGGCACGTCATCCAGATGTGGTCGAAGCAATTAAATCTGCGGATTACGATGTGGTATCTCATGGTCAACGTTGGTTGCATTATCAGAATATGGATATTGAGACCGAAAGGCAGCATATGGATCAAGCCATTTGTGTACTTGAAACGCTATTCGGACAAGCCCCAATCGGTTGGTACACAGGTCGAGATAGTCCCAACACACGTCAACTTTTAACTGAATTTCCTCAAATCAAATACGACTGCGATTATTACGGCGATGATTTACCTTTTTGGACACAGCTCACCCATCCCAATGGCGAGCAGCATCCGCATTTAATTATTCCTTATACCCTGGACACCAACGACATGAAGTTTAGTTCAGCAGGTGGCTTCAATCATGGTGAACAGTTTTATCAATATCTAAAGGATGCCTTTGATGTCTTGTATGCCGAAGGGGAAACTGCACCAAAAATGATGTCTATTGGGATGCACTGCCGTCTTTTAGGACGCCCAGGACGCTTCAAGGCACTACAACAGTTCTTAGACTATGTTCAATCTCATGAACATGTTTGGATTTGTCGTCGTGGAGATATTGCGCAACATTGGATCGATCATTTCGCACCATAATTTCACATTCACGAGAAAAAGAGTGCTTTATAAGGTGCTCTTTTGATCTTTTTTCAGTCACTTTTTCCACCAAATCTACGTTGGCATTGTTATTGCAATTTAAGCCTAAAGTTTCAATGTATAGGTTTGAATTGTGTTGCTTTCAGAATTTAATCAAACATCTGTTGAACATCAGAAAGCATTTTTATTGCAATGTGTTCATATCCCACGATGGGGCGAGGAAATCATTCATTACGGTCCTTTTGACACACGAGAAGGACTATTAAAGTATGCTGAACAACATGCCATTACATGGACATGGGATGAAATTTTAGCAGCCCTAAATACACACCCAAGGATTGGCGAAAGAAAAGCAAAACTTGAATTATCAGAACAAGAACAAACTTTTTCAAGGCGTGAACAAGCACGCATCACACATGATCAAGAAATTCTAGATGCGTTATATAAAGGCAACTTGGCCTATGAAAAAAAATTCGGTTTTATTTTTCTGATTAAAGCTTCTGGTTTGAATAGTGAAGAGATTCTGACAGCATTGGAATACCGCTTGCTAAACGATTTTGAGACTGAAAAAAGAATCGTCCATCGCCAACTTTTAGAAATTGCTTTACTGCGCCTCTCACAGGAAATTCAAGCATGATCAGCTCACATATTTTAGATACCCACCTTGGACGTCCTGCAAGTAATGTTGAAGTTAAGCTTTTTTCTGCATCTGGAGAGTTATTAGCGATAGCCAAAACCAATTCTGATGGACGTGTGACAGCAGCAGATTTTGGACTCGATCAAATTGATGTCGCTGAATACAGCATCGAATTTATGACACAAGCTTATTTCTCAGCGCAGAACATCCCAACTTTTTTTCCTAAAGCCGTCATTCATTTTTCAGTAAACGATGCTCACCAACATTACCACATTCCCTTGCTCATTAGCCCTTATGCCTACTCCACCTATCGTGGCAGCTGAGCACTCGCAAATTTAAAATATAGAGGGATTTATTATGACTGCACACGAACAACAACAATCACCCGAACATGAATATCTTGGTGCTGGTAAAAGTGCTGCTTATGGCTTACAACATGTTTTAACCATGTATGGTGGCATTATAGCGCCTCCTCTGATCGTGGGTACGGCTGCAGGCTTATCAGGTATGGAAATTGGGCTACTCATCGCTGCTGCTTTATTTGTCGGTGGCTTAGCGACAATTTTACAAACCATAGGCGTTAAACATATTGGCGCACAATTGCCCTTGGTTCAGGGTGTCTCTTTTGCTGGTGTAGCCACAATGGTCACAATTGTCACCACAGGTGGCGGATTACAGGCAGTCTATGGTGCCGTCATTGTGGCATCCCTTTTAGGTTTTTTCTTAGCGCCCTACTTCTCTAAAATTATTCGATTTTTCCCCCCAGTTGTTACAGGCTGTGTAATTACAATCATAGGCTTATCACTCCTGCCAGTTGCTGTGCGTTGGATGATGGGCGGCAATAAAAGTGCACCTGATTGGGGAAGTGCTGAAAATATTTGTTTAGCGTTAGCGACGCTTGCAATTGTCATAATATTGAATATGGCTGGCAGTGCCACAATTCGACGCCTTTCAATTTTACTGGCAATTATTCTTGGCACTGTCTTAGCATTTATGTTTGGCTTTGGTGATTTTAGCAAAGTTGGGGAAGGTCATTGGTTACAGGTTCCTAGCTTCTTTGCATTTGGTATGCCGACCTTTGATTTTACAGCAATACTTTCCATGATCATTGTTACCCTCGTGATTATGACTGAGACTACAGCTGATATTATTGCAGTCGGTGAAATTATCGGTACCGATGTAGATTCAAAACGTATTTCAGATGGTCTACGCGCAGATATGTTATCAAGTGCAGCAGCACCGATCTTTGGTTCATTTATGCAAAGTGCGTTTGCGCAAAACGTTGGTTTAGTTGCAATAACAGGGATTAAAAGTCGCTATGTTGTCGCTGCTGGCGGGATAATTCTGGTCGTACTTGGATTACTCCCAGTGATGGGGCGTTTTATTGCAGCGATTCCTGTGCCTGTACTTGGGGGTGCTGGCCTTGTTTTATTTGGTACAGTAGCCGCGAGTGGTATCCGTACACTGGCAAAAATTGATTATAACGATCAGAAAAACTTAATTATTGTCGCGACTTCCATTGCTGCAGGAATGGTACCCATTATTGACCATTCGTTCTATTCCGACTTCCCAAAATGGGTCCAAACCTTGTTCCATTCGGGTATTAGCTCAACCTGCTTAATGGCGATAATCCTCAATATATTATTTAATCACTTAAAATTATTTGGACCGAAAATTAGTATTAAAAGTAAACAAATAATTGATTCTCATCATTAATTTAAACCATCTTTGTATCAATGCCTGCATACGTGGGCATTAATTTTTCCTTTCATCCACTTTTGGCTTTATTTTTGCAAAAGAATCGTTATTCTGTTACCGCTTTCTCTGGGGATTCTTTTATGAAACTTAATCAAATCGCAGCACTTTGCGCATTAGCTTCTACAGCAGCGTTTACTCAAGCAAGTCCAATTGTTTGGCAAGATTTCAGCCTAACTGGTCTTTATGGCGATAACTACCTAAACCCTTTCTCTCAACAAGAAGGTGAACGCTATACCATCACTGCTGAATATGCTGCAAAGCTTAAGTACTCGGATGTTTTCTTTTTCGTCGATCAACAATGGGGCGGAAAAGATGGTGATTCAACTTATCTTGAATTAGCTCCACGATTAAGTTTAAGTGAAGTTTCTGGCCAAAAACTAAGCGTTGGTCCAATCAAAGATGTATTGATTGCAACGACTTGGGAACACAACGCTGGTTATAACAACAATACTGAGTTCAATAACTTCTTGTATGGCGTAGGCTTTGCTTTAGATATTCCTTACACGCAATATGCAAATATTAACTTCTATCGAGTTGACAATGACTTGACTGAAGATGACTACCAAATGACGATCACTTACGCTGTTCCATTCAAGCTAGGCAATGAAGAATTCTTGGCAGATGCATTCCTTGATTGGTCTACAAATGAAGGTCCTGGTCATGCGAGTGAATTGAACTGGACAAGCCAATATAAATGGAATGTTGGTAAACATATCTCTCCAAAAACCAAATTGTATGTAGGTGTTGAACACTCTGTCTGGAACAATAAATTCGGTCAAAAAGGTCAAGACCAAAACGATGTAAGTGCATTGGTTAAATATCATTTCTAATTGATATTTATAATAAAAAAGCAAGACTAGTGTCTTGCTTTTTTTATGCTCAATAATCAAAATAAAGTTATAAATACTGACGATTAGAATAAAAAATGTCTTTTAAAATTCGTTTCGCAACTGAACAGGATTTAACTCAAATCCAAGATATTTACAACGATGAAATTCTGAATGGTTTTGCAACATGGAATGAGCAAGATCAAGACATTTATTATTATCAGAATTGGTATCGTCAGCATCTAATAGATCATTTCCCTATTTTTGTGGTTGAAAACGAACTCACCCAACAAATTGCAGGTTATGCTGAATATAGTACATTTAGAGCGATCAGTGGTTTTAGACAAACTGTCGAACACTCTGTGTATATTCATCCCAATTTTACACGTTTGGGTTTAGGTAAAGCTTTACTCCAACATTTAATTCAACACGCAAGCCAACATAAAATTCATGTCATGATCGCTGCTATAGATCATGAAAATTTTGCATCCATCAAATTACATGAATACTTTGGCTTTAAACAAACAGGCTATTTACCAGAAGTCGGACAAAAATTTGGATCTTGGCGCAATCTCGTCTTATTCCAACTGAATCTAAATACTTAAAAAGGGCATTTAGCCCTTTTAGTTAAAATCTTTAATCCAAAGGATTTCCAACAATATTACTGATTATACCTTTCATAATATGAGGTCCTTGTTCTTTTCTTAAGTCCTCATACCATTCACGAGTAATCGATTCGTCTTTCATATGCGTCACATCACAACGTTTACGCGCTCTCAATACCATTTCAGCAGTGCGTTCATTACGTTTGTTTTGATAACGTCTTAACGCATCCTGAATTCCCAATGTATTAATCTGTAATGCCCGAGCCAAATAAATGGCATCTTCCATCGCTTGGCAACCGCCCTGCCCAATATCAGGTGTTGTACTATGTGCTGCATCGCCAACAATCACAACTCGCCCTTTATAGAAATCTGCAAATGGTTCTATATCATGGATTTCAACACGATTGGTTCGCTGTTCATCAATAGAATCAATCAAAGTTTGTACTGGCGGACACCAACCGTCAAAATATTGTTTCAATAATTTTTTATATTGAGTACGATCATTTTCCAAACCTAATTCAAGTGGTACATCAAAGAAGAAATAAAAACGATTACCTGCGACTGGCATTAAAGAAGCTCGCTTCCCTTCTCCCACAAAGGTGGTCCACTGATCAGCAGGTGCCAGCGACTCAGAAATTTCGACCAACCCATTCCAATTCACATAACCGGCATAACGACGCTCAACTTGCTCACCTAAAACATAGGCACGCGTGATCGAATGAGTGCCATCCGCGCCGACCAATAAATCCGTGGTGATTTCTGTTCCGTCAGCAAAATGGATTTTGACGTCATCACCTTGATCCTCAAGTCCGATCATTTTTTTTGCAAGATGAATATCTTCACGCCCAAACTCATCCATCAACATATTTTGTAATTCAGCGCGAGAAACTGGATAAGGTCGCTGCCCAACTTCTTCAATCAACGGATATAAATTAAATTGCGTCATGACATCACCCGTGAGCCCATCGACATAAGCAAGGTGATCCATTTTCCCACCAAGTTGAGCGACTTGATCCGTGAGTCCTAGATAGTTCAAACATTTCACACCATTTGACCACAATGAAATCGCAGCACCCACGGGTAAAATTTTTTCAGTTTGTTCATATATTGAAACTTGATGACCAAATTTCTTCAGCGCAATTCCGGTCGTTAATCCTGCCATTCCGGCACCAATAATGGTGATATTCATTTTTACTTCCACAATTTTTTTTGCTTTAACCCACTGCTTAAAGCGAAAAACGTGCCATTTCCACCAATAGAGCGCTACATAAGTGCAAGGTTGGCACATGCTGTGCATTCTTTTTAAAGCCCTTAAGCAGATGCGACATAACAACGCATTACGATTCTAAGAATGCATTCTTTTGATAAGAATCAAGTTTTAAAGCAATAATGGAAGATGACATGGCAACACTATTGGCACCGGAATTTGAAATCCCTACTCATTTACAGCAACTTACTAACCTTGCAGATGCCCGAATTGGTGCAAAAGTCACAACATGTTCTGATGATTTTTTTGCTGAAGCTCAACGTATGCTTCAGTTTGAGGCGCCTATCTTTGTAGAAGGTAAATTTGATGATCATGGCAAGTGGATGGATGGATGGGAAACCCGTCGTAAACGTCACAGTGGTTATGATTGGGCAATTGTTCAGTTAGGTGTTGCAGGTAAAATTAAAGCACTCGATATTGATACTACTTTTTTTAGTGGTAATTATCCCGCTTCTGCTTCAGTAGAAGGGTGTTATGCACCAAATGAAAACTTGGATGATGCTGAATGGCACCAAATTTTACCAAATAGTATATTGGGACCAAGTCAGCACCATGTCTTTGAAGTTTCAATGAATCAGATCTTTACCCATCTTCGTTTAAATATTTTTCCAGATGGGGGTATCGCACGATTCCGCGTATATGGTGAAGTCAGCGTTAAAATCCAAGATCAAAGCCAAACCCTCGACCTGCTTGCACTTGAAAATGGTGGACGTGTTATTGCCTATAGTGATGCACACTTCGGACATCCACGTAATCTGATCAATCCAGGACGTGGGATTAATATGGGTGATGGTTGGGAAACCGCACGCCGTCGTGCACCCGGTTTCGACTGGTGTATTTTAGCTTTAGGGCAAGCTGGTCACATTGAAAAGATCGAGATTGATACAGCCCACTTTAAAGGAAATTATCCTGCTGAAGTGTCCATTCAAGCCATTTATATAGAAGATGCAACGGATCCTCAATTGATTCCCCAAAGTATGTTTTGGCCTTTTATACTCGCACCTCAACCAATGCAAATGGATCACATTCATAACTTTGTAAATGAAGTATTGGGACACGAAAAAATTTCTCATATTCGGGTGAATATGATTCCTGATGGAGGGATTAGCCGTATACGCCTCTGGGGTAAAGTAAATCCTTAGTTGAGCATTTGTTACTTTTAAAGTGATCTTATTTTGACTGCATTTTCGACTCAATTCTAAATTGAAAATGCAGTATCTTTTTAGCGAATTTTTATGATGCATACCATTACCCTACAACCTTTAACCTCCGAAAATTTTGCACCTTTTGGTGACGTCATTGCTTGCCAAGGAAATGATTATTTTCATATTAACGATGCGCATACAGAGCGCTATCATGCTTTAGTGACCACTGAAATTATTGGCGATGCCAAAGCCGGGATTAGTATTTTTCGAAATATTCAAAGTACCAATATTCCGTTTAAAATTTCGATGCTTGAACGTCATCCTCATGGATCACAAGCTTTTATCCCGATGCAGGGACAAAAGTTTTTAATAGTGGTTGCACCAGTCTTAAATGCGAATCAGCCCGATATTTCAAACCTACAAGCTTTTATAACTAATGGCTCTCAAGGTGTAAACTATCGTACGGGGACTTGGCATCATCCACTTTTAACATTGGAAAGCCCGAGCGATTTTGCGGTGGTGGATCGGATTGGCAGTGGATCTAATTGTGACGTGTTTAAGTTTGATCAAATTGAAATATCACATTGAATCTGGTGCTTATGCATCTCAGTTATGCAGATCATGAGACCATCTAATTTTATGTCCATCTTTGACTATTATTTTACAACCAGGTAATCATTGTCATTCACCGATGTCGCATATTCTTCCATTCTTGAAATTAGTCCATTTTCAATGGTGTACTCTTGTACCCATTTTTGCTCAAATTCACCATCTTGACCATCAATCGTAAATTTTTCGCGTCCAAAAACCACCACTTTGTTACCTTCTTTGACCATACGTAAAATATCAAAGTATGCGACATGCATGGTTGTGAAATTGGTATTGAAGAACTGTTCTACACCCGTTTTTCCTTCAAATCGAATTGAAGGCAGTTTTTGTGAGCCATGGTGAATCCATACCGTATCCTCAGTTACTGTTGCAACAGCAGCCTGTAAATCTTGAGACCTAAATGCCTCAAACATTTGGTCTATGATTTGAAGTGAATTGATCATACTCATTTTATTTACTCTTTTTATCTTAGGATAAAAAGAGGTTAATGAAGGGAGAGTGAAAGATCACTATCAGCTGGTATAGCGATTTAAAGATTTTGCTAGAAACGATGAGTTCTATACGACTGCTTGATTTTGACAAGCTGACATCACATGTAACACCGCAGCAGTTCTCGTTTCCACAAACAGCTTCTCAAAAACATGCTCTAAATGTTTATTGACGGTGCGTGGACTCAACTCCAAAATTTCTGCAATATCTCGGTTGGTTTTGCCAAGCGTTACCCAATGCATAACTTCAGCCTCACGTGGTGTTAAATTCGGACAAGCTTGAGCGATCTCTTCAACACTTGGCATGTGTGTTTGCTCTTTGAGCTGAACCAAAACATGTTTAGGTAATTGTCCTTCTTTCAACTTGGTTAATAAATTTAATTGTAATTGCTGATGCCCATGACCATATTGACCATGTAGCATTTCTTCTTGATTCGATTGCTGGAAAAGTGCTTTTAACCACTGATTTATACTCTTTCTAAAATGAGCAATATCAATTCCATGTTGCGTTAATAAACCTTGCACTACAGGTGTCTGCCAAATAATTTCCCCATCCATATTCATCGACAAAATTGCACTGCCTGTTGCATCGAGCATTTGTTTCTGTTGGTGCATTAAACGGGCTTGCAGTAAATGCGTTTTGACACGTGCTTGTACTTCATCGATATTCAGTGGCTTTGTCACATAATCTACACCCCCAACTTGAAAGCCTTTTACAATATGTTCGGTTTCCGTCAAACCCGTCATAAATATGACAGGGATGTGCTCAGTCATTGGACTCGCTTTAAGCTGGATACAGGTTTCAAAACCATCAATCTCAGGCATACTCCCATCCAATAAAATCATATCTGGCTGTGAACGGTGCGCAATTTCAATAGCAGTAAAACCATTGGTGGCAACTAAGACCTGATAGCCGGCTTGATCAAGACTCTCATGTAATAAACTTAGATTTTCAGGAATATCATCCACAATTAAGATACTTTCTAACATAGCTTAACTCCCTTCCAAATCAGATCTGATATCAGATAGGTGCTCGTGTAATCGTTGTAATGCACGTTGGGTATCGAAGCGTTGAATATCAAATTCTATGTGCTGCCATATAGAAGGATCACAGACATTGAGTTTCTTGCAAATTTCGAGCATCTCTTTGGCTCCACGGATATAACCAATACTCAAATAATCTTCTAGTTTGATTAGCGCTTGTTCTGGTGCTTCATCATTCTCATCAATCACGCTGACAGATAAAGCGTTGCCATCATGGTGTAAGGGTTCAACCTGTTTTTGAGGTTCTTCTGCGGCTTGATTCGGCTCATTCTGATGAAGCCAGTTTAAGCCTAATTTATCTCCAATCTTGTTCAGTAGCAGATTTAAGTCCACGGGTTTGACCAGAAAGTCTTCATTCAATACATCGGTTTCAGGATTCTGCATTCGTTCATTGGCATCTGCGGAAATAATGATGATGGGAACATTGGTCATTTTATTATTTCTCAATAATTTCGCAGTTTCCCACCCTCCCATCAAAGGCATACTCAAATCCATCAAAATTAAATCTGGTCGAAATTCAGGGACTTTTCTTAGACATTGCAATCCCGATTCTGCTTCTTCAAGAATAAAGCCGAGAGGTTTAAGGAAATTTAAAACTAGTCCACGATCAGTTGCTTCATTGTCTACGACCAATATTTTACGGCGATGTCCCGTATAGCCAGATACTGTATTCGATGCGACATCAGCAATGGGATGAATGACCGACTTTGAAGGTAAATATAGTTTTATTTTAAAAATTGAACCGTTTTTTAACGTACTGCTTACCTTTAACTCCCCACCGAGAATATCCACCAATAGTTTAACAATTGGTAAACCCAAACCTGTTCCAGCAAAGCTACCTTGTACGACATTTTGTCCGCGCTCAAAAGGCTGGAATATTCGCTCTAGATCTGCTTGAGCAATCCCGCATCCCGTATCATGAATTTCAAAATATGCCGTCTGAAAGCGATAATCTACTCGAAATTTCACCTCTCCTTCGAGCGTAAATTTCAAAGCATTTCCCATTAAATTGATAAGGATCTGTTCAAGTCTTTTTTTATCTATACGTACGTATTGTGGTATTTTTTCACTAATTTCGACCGTAAATTTCAGTTGTTTCTGTTGGAATTGTGGCTCAAACATATTCACGATTTGTTGGAGAAACTTCGGAAATTCAATATTCGACATTTCTAAAGAAATTTTACCTGTTTCAATCCTTGCAAGATCAAGTAAACCATCAATCAAGGACGTTAAATGCTGCCCACTACGACGAATCACACCCAGCGCAGCTTTTCCTTGTTCAGAGAGTTGTTCTTGTTTATTGAGTAACTGGCTATATCCTAAAATACTATTTAGAGGTGTTCTCAGTTCATGACTAATTCCAACAACATAACGACTTTTGGCCTCATTGGCTTTTTCAGCTTGAGTTCGTGCATCTTGTAATTGCCGATCTGTAATTTTATGCGCTTCAATTTCGTCCATGAGCAGTTGTGTTTGCATATTACTTTCAAGCTGAGCTTGTCGGCGACTTTCATCATTGAGTACCAACCACCATGCTGCAACACATAACAGTAAAAATAATACGGCATAAATTTTCACAAATAGCATCAGCAACTCATGCTGTTGAGTTGATCCAAATACTGTGCCGAATTTACTCAGTTCTTGTAAATAAACCAGACTTAAACTGACTGCCAAAACCACACTCAGAACAAAGATCATCAAAATATAAAGACTCAATCTAGTATTGATGTATCTCAACCATTGGCGCGGTAGAAACCAAACTGCAAAATGCTTAAGTTGTGCAGACCACCGTGCATGAGGCTTACATAAATCATGGCAACGAGCTTCTAAGGTACAGCATAAAGAACAAATCATATTGTTATAAGCAGGACAAGTCGCCATGTCAGCCATTTCATAATCATGCTCACAAACCACACATCGTTGTGTCTCTATTGGTTTTAATGATTTATCTTCATGACGTGCGATGTAGTATTTGCCACGAGTAAAATAAGCAAGCATTGGGACACAGACGATAGCTGAACCTAAAGCAATAAATCCTGCTAAGGATTTTGCGATATCACCAAATAATCCCCAGTAGCATAAAATCGACAATAAGGATGCAATACATAAACTGCCAACACCGACTGGATTAATGTCATAGAGGTAAGCACGCCTAAATTCAATTCCTTTCGGGCTCAGCCCCAATGGCTTACAAATGACGAGATCAGCAACGATGGCACCCACCCATGCCAAAGCCACATTACTATAAAGCCCCAATACACGCTCCACCGCATGGATGACGCCTAGTTCCATCAACAATAGCGCAATAAAAATATTGAACACTAACCAAACCACACGTCCGGGATGACTGTGCGTTAAGCGTGCAAAGAAATTAGACCATGCCAATGAGCCAGCATAAGCGTTGGTTACATTGATCTTTAACTGTGCGATACACACAAACATGACTGTAAGAAATAATGCAGCAGCAGGATGCTCAATCACTTGTTGGTAGGCGATCCAATATAGATAATTCGGATTGCTTAATTCATGATTCGGCACCATAAATTTAAGGGCGAGTACCATTAAAATCATGCCCATAAAAATTTTAATGAATCCCACCAATATCCATGCAGGACCGCCTAAAAATACCGCCCAATTCCATTTGTTTTGAGCATGTTTTTTGTCTGGCAAAAATCTTAAATAATCAGCTTGTTCACCAATCTGCGTAATCAGCGCAAACAAAACAGTGCAAGATGCGCCAAAAAAAGCCAAATTGAATCCTGCACTTTGACTTTGCGCGCCTTCTATTAGGGCAACTTCTGAGAGCAGAGTCGGGTGCTTCACCAAAACAAAGCACCATGGTAGTAATAATAAAAAAATCCATAATGGTTGGGTAAACGCTTGTACTTTATTAATAAACCCTATGCCTTTGATTACTAGGGGCAGAATAATAAGCGCAGAAATTAAATAACCTAGACTCAGCGGCACACCTAAACCAAGCTCAAGCGCCAAAGCCATGATAGCGGCTTCAAAAGCAAAGAAGATGAAAGTAAAACTGGCGTAAATGACTGAAGTTATAGATGAGCCGATATAGCCAAAGCCTGCGCCCCGCGTAAGTAGGTCAATATCAACATTGTATTTGGCCGCGTAATATCCAATAGGCCAACTGGTCAAAAAGATAATGATTGAAACGACCACTAAGGCCCAGAATGCATTGCTAAAGCCGTATTGCCATAACATGGTTGCACCAAGCGCTTCCATCGCTAGAAAACTGACTGCTGCAAGCGCTGTATTGGTCACCGTCCAAAGGGACCACCGTCTTACTGACCTCGGTGCGTAGCGTAGTGCATAGTCTTCAATACTCTCATCAACCACCCAAGTATTGTATTTACGGCGTGTATGAATCACCCGTTGCGGTGCTTGAGGAGTATTGCTAGATGAAACCATAAAGCTAGGCAATTTAAATAGACCCTTACAGTTAGCAAAATCTATGCCCAGCTTAACTTTCATCAAAAATCATTTTGAGGAACATCGATATACGTAAAGTGACGTATATGCTCATTTTTTAACACCCCTTAGGCTTAAGTCCATAGCAAGCGCAAACAATAAATCGCGCAATGGCCTTATCCACTTCATCAGGGGAACACCAATGACCTTAAAATCTAAAGTTAAAACATCTGGCTTACTCGCAGGACTACTCGCTGTTCCTTTTTTACTGGCACCTGTCTTGACCACTGCGAGTGCTCCAGCGACAGCAAAAGTAAATACAACCAAACTTAACGTAAATGATAAATTCGTCTATGTCGGTCAGCTTCATTCAGCGACGGGAACGATGGCAATCTCTGAAACAGGAGCCATCCAAGCAGAACGTTTAGCCATTGAGCAGATCAACAAACAAGGTGGTGTATTAGGTCGTCAGATTAAAATTGTTCAAGAAGATGGTGCATCTGACTGGCCAACTTTCGCTGAGAAAGCCCGAAAATTAACTGAAAAGGATCGTGTTGCAGCAATTTTTGGTTGCTGGACTTCAGCTTCTCGTAAAGCCGTATTACCTATTATTGAACGAAATAATTCGCTTCTGTATTACCCAACATTCTATGAAGGTCTAGAACAATCTAAAAATGTGATTTATACCGGTCAAGAAGCTACGCAACAGGTGCTTGAGTCTCTGAATTGGCTTGCACGTGAGAAAAAAGCCAAAACATTCTATTTAATCGGTTCTGACTATATTTGGCCACGTACCACCATGAAAATTGCCCGTACACACATTGAAAAAGTGTTGAAAGGTAAAGTCGTCGGTGAAGAATACTACCCGCTTGGACATACGCAATTTGGTTCTTTAATTAACAAAACCAAACTTCGTAAACCAGATGCAATTGTCGCTGCCGTGGTGGGTGGATCAAACGTTTCATTCTATAAGCAAATGAAAGCTGCAGGCGTGACTGGCGATAAGCAAACACTGCTCACCTTCTCTGTGACAGAAGATGAATTACTGGGGATTGGTGGCGAAAATATGAAGGGCTTCTACTCTTCAATGAAATATTTCCAAAGTCTAAATAATTCAAGTAACGCAGCTTTCGTAAAAGCATTTAAAGCGAAATATGGTCCTAAAGCAGTAATTGGTGATGTGACTCAAGCCGCTTATCTTGGTCCATGGCTATGGAAAGCCGCAGTTGAAAAAGCTGGTAGTTTTGATGTTGCCAAAGTTACCAAAGCCTCTCCAGGCATCGAAATGAAAAATGCGCCTGAAGGTTACGTGAAAATTGATGCCAATCATCATTTATGGAGCAAATCACGTATTGCACAAGTGCAAACCAATGGTCAATTCAAAGTGGTCTACGAATCAAAAGGTTTAATCAAGCCTAATCCATTCCCTAAAGGCTACTAATCGACAGCACATGATCAGGAGAGCCCTCTCCTGATCTTTTCATTTCAAACCTATTATTTAAAGCTTGGAGGATGAGGCGATGGATTTATCTTTAGCTGACTTCGGTGCAATATTTGCGATGCAAGGCTTTAATGGTCTTTCTGTTTTCTGTGTGCTGTTGTTAATGGCACTGGGCCTTGCAATTATTTTTGGGCAAATGGGTGTCATCAATATGGCACATGGTGAATTCCTCACAATAGGCGCGTATACCACATTTGTCATTTCAACCCTGACTGAAAGCTATTTTCCTCAATTGCTTCCCTATTATTTTATTGTAGCGATTGTGGCAGCTTTTCTGACAGCAGGCATTATCGGCTATATGGTCGAACGGCTCATGATTAGTCGGCTTTATCAACGGCCACTCGATACTTTGCTTGCAACTTGGGGCTTGAGCTTAATCATGCAACAAGTGTTTCGCTCTACATTTGGTCCCAAAGAAGTGAGTCCAACACTACCTGATTGGCTTATGGGCTCTTATCAACCGACAGAGACGATTGATATTCCTATTAATGGCTTATTCCTTGTCGGTGTCACACTCACCGTGACCGCTTTCGTCTATTTCCTCATCTATCGTTCTCGCTGGGGCTTACAGCTTCGTGCGACAAACCAAAACCGTTTCATGAGTGGTGCCGTTGGTATTAATACAAAGCGTGTGGACAGTCTAACATTCGCATTAGGTTGTGGTTTGGCCGGTATTGCTGGTGCGGCGTTTACGACAATTGGCTCAACTGGTCCAACTGCAGGCTCTCTCTATATCGTAGACACGTTCTTGGTTGTGGTGTTTGGTGGAGCTGCAAGTCTATTAGGCACTATCGCTTCGGCTTTCAGTATTGCACAAGCCCAATCAATCTTAGAGTTCTTCCTGTCAGGCTCTGTTGCCAAAGTCATTACCTTAGCGACGGTCATCATCATTTTGATGTTACGTCCTCAAGGTTTGTTCTCAATCAAAGTTCGTAAATAGGTATTCAGGAGAGATTGATATGAGTAATCCAATGAATGCCTTGTTAGGCGGTAAAGAAGGTGCGATTGGACTGGCTATATTGGCAGTACTGATCCTATTTGTAATGCCCATGTTTTTAGATGTTTTCCGTCTCAATTTAATGGGTAAATATCTTACGTTTGCCTTTGTCGCGATTGGTTTAGTGCTGTGCTGGGGTTACGGCGGCATTTTGAGTTTAGGTCAGGGTATTTTCTTTGGGATCGGTGGCTACTGTATGGCTATGTTCCTCAAACTCGAAGCTTCTGACATGCAATCCACAGCAGCTCAAACCACACCCGGTATTCCTGATTTTATGGACTGGAACCAAATTACCAGTTTACCAATGTTCTGGGAACCGTTCCATAGTTTCACATTTACCCTATTCGCGATTGTAATTATTCCAATTTTATTGGCTTTTATTATTGGTTTTGCAATGTTTACTCGTCGTGTAGGAGACGTGTATTTCTCTATCATCATGCAAGCGATTGTGGCGATTTTGACAATTTTGATTATTGGTCAACAAGGCTTTACTGGCGGTATTAACGGTATTACTGATCTCAAGACATTACATGGCTGGGACATCCGTACGGATGAAGCAAAGTACGTTTTGTATTACATCAATGCATTGTTACTCATCGCAGTCATCATGATCAGTCGCTTTGTTCTCAGCTCAAAGTTAGGTCGCTTACTTTCTGCAATGCGTGAAAAAGAAGAACGTGTACGTTTTTCTGGCTATGACGTTTCAATGTACAAAGTCTTTATCTTCTGCTTTGCGGCAGTCGTTTCTTCCGTCGGTGGGGCAATGTTTACGCTGCAAGTCGGCTTCATGTCTCCAACGATTATTGGCATCGTCCCATCTATTGAAATGGTGATCTTGGCTGCAGTAGGCGGACGTTTATCACTGATTGGAGCTGTATATGGTGCAGTTTTAGTTAACCTTGGTAAAACTTACTTCTCTGAAGCATTCCCTGAAGTATGGTTGTACTTCCTTGGTGCATTGTTCATAGGCGTTGTGATGTTCTTACCGAATGGTTTAGCAGGCCTATATGAAAAATATGTTCGCCGACTTATCTTCAAAGATAAAAAAACAACGGCTTCGCCTATCCCCCATCAACCCACGGAGTCCAAAAAAAATAGCAATATTGAAGTAGAAGGAGGTGTGAAATGAGTAAAGTCGGCGTAGAAATGGCAAAACCTGTACTTGTAATTGAAGATCTCACAGTCTCGTTTGACGGCTTTAAAGCCGTCAGCGATCTCAACTTCTATCTCGATAAAAACGAAGTTCACGTGGTGATCGGCCCTAATGGTGCAGGTAAAACAACAGTGTTAGATTTGATTTGCGGTAAAACTAAAGCAACTTCTGGCACGATCAAATTTAATGATATTGAACTGACTAAGCTCAAAGAGTTCGAAATCGTTCGTAAAGGTGTCGGTCGTAAATTTCAAAATCCCAATATTTACGAAAACCTTTCAGTCTATGACAACCTCGAAATGTCTTTCCCACGTGGTCGTAATGTGTTTGGGGCTTTGTTCTTTAAGCGAACCAAAGATGTCGAAGAGCGTATCCAAGAAGTCGCTTCAAAAATTTTCCTCACTGATTTATTACACACCTCCGCAGGCCTATTGTCTCATGGACAAAAACAATGGCTTGAAATAGGGATGTTGCTTATGCAAGACCCCAAGTTGTTAATGCTGGATGAACCTGTGGCAGGCATGAGTGTTTCTGAGCGCGAACAGACAGCACAACTGCTTCGTGAAATCAGTAAAGGACGCTCAGTCCTCGTGATTGAGCACGATATGGAGTTTGTAAAAACCATTGCAGATAAAGTGACAGTATTGCACCAAGGGAAAATCCTCGCAGCAGGAAAAATGGATGATGTGCAAAGTGATCCAAAAGTCATTGAAGTCTATCTCGGACACTAAGGAGGCCTTATGAGCGGATTATTAGAAATTAGTTCTTTGTGTTCAGGTTATAAACAAAGCCAAGTCATTCATGATCTAGAACTTAAAATTCAACCCAAAGAAATTGTGGCGATTATGGGTCGAAATGGGATGGGAAAAACCACACTGTTTAAAACCCTTATCGGTGATATTAAAAATACTCAAGGCGAAATCAAGCTCGATGGTAAAAACTTAGAAAAGCTTGACCCGTATCAACGTGTGAAAAATGGTGTTGCTTATGTTCCTCAAGGTCGTATGATTTTCTCAACCATGTCTGTTCTAGAGAATATTCAAACAGGTCTCCCTGCGACTGCCCATGGCAAAGTACCTGACGATCTGTATGAGCTTTTCCCTGTACTTTGGGATATGCGTAAACGCAAAGGGGGAAATTTATCTGGTGGACAACAGCAACAATTGGCAATTGCACGTGCACTCGCCACCAATCCCAAAGTATTGCTGCTCGATGAACCTACCGAGGGAATCCAGCCCTCGATTATTAAAGATATTGCGAAAACGCTAAAAGAAATTCGCGATCAACGAGACCTCACTATCGTGGTCTCCGAGCAAGTACTGAGCTTTACTATGGCGATGGCAGATCGCTTCTTGGTCATCGATAAAGGCCGTTTTGCTTATGAAGATGTCAGAGCGAATGTCGATGAAGCGACCATTAGCAAATATCTTTCAGTTTAAAGCACGTCATCTCATCAATTCTTAATTTGGCATCTCCCTCGATTTTTCGGGGGATTTTTTTTGACCATTTGTTGGAGTGGTATTGTTATTTCGATCTAAAGACTCATTCAAAATATCGCTTCATATACGCAATTCACCGTATTTTGCATCGATCAATTTCACGAGAAACTCCTTACATAGATTTTAATTTTAAAGATATGGGGAGTAAGTTGAATGCGTCACGGTGATATCTCAAGTAGTCCAAATACAGTAGGTGTAGCAGTAGTGAACTATAAAATTCCACGCTTGCACACCAAAGCAGAAGTACTTGAGAATGCAAAAAAAATTGCTGAAATGTTGAAAGGAATTAAACAAGGTATTCCAGGTATGGATCTCATTGTTTTTCCTGAATACAGCACCATGGGCATTATGTATGATCATGATGAAATGATGGCAACTGCAGCCACAATCCCAGGTGATGAAACGGCAATTTTCTCTCAAGCTTGTATTGAAGCAAATGTTTGGGGCGTATTCTCAATTACTGGGGAACAGCACGAAGAACACCCGCATAAAGTGCCATATAACACCTTAGTGCTCATCAATAACAAAGGTGAAATCGTTCAAAAATATCGCAAGATTATTCCATGGTGCCCAATTGAAGGCTGGTGCCCTGGAGATACGACTTATGTGACAGAGGGCCCTAAAGGCATCAAGATGTCACTCATTATCTGTGACGACGGCAATTACCCTGAAATTTGGCGCGACTGTGCGATGAAAGGTGCTGAACTTGTGGTGCGATGCCAAGGTTATATGTACCCGGCTGATGAACAGCAAATCAATATGGCCAAATGTATGGCTTGGGCAAATAACGTTTATGTCGCTGTTGCCAATTGTACTGGTTTTGATGGGGTGTATACCTACTTTGGACATTCGGCAGTGGTCGGCTTTGACGGACGTACATTAGGTGAATGTGGTACGGAAGAAAATGGCATCCAATACGCACAGTTATCACTCACAGAAATACGTGATGCACGTAAATACGATCAATCACAAAACCACTTATTCAAGCTGCTACACCGTGGCTATACAGGCGTATACAACAATGGTGATGGTGTTAAAGGGGTTGCCGATTGTCCATTCGACTTCTACAAGACATGGGTCTTAGACGCACAAAAAGCACAGGAAAATGTTGAGCAGTTTACGCGTTCAACCATTGGCGTTGCAGAATGCCCAATTGGCAACTTACCTCACGAAGGGTTAGAGAAAGAAGCTTCTTAAAGAAGCTTCGTCCGACTTGATTTCAGGAGGTTTCGAACATGACATTTGCCAGTGACCGTATACATGCCAATCAGGAAAGCTTGGCAAAACAATGCTATGACATGCAAAGCAAGGAATGTATAGCACGTACTTCCCGATTCAGTTTTGAACCAGATGCCGTGATGACCCATCTACGTGAACGTATTATTGGACAAGAAGCCGCACTTGATGAAATTGAAAATATGCTCACCACAGTGAAAGCAGATTTTAACGCAGCTCATCGTCCTTTAAGTGTCACACTGATGTTAGGTCCTACCGGTGTAGGAAAAACTGAAACAGTCCGCCTCATTGCTGAAGCGATACACGGTAAAGCTGATGCATTCTGCCGAATTGATATGAATACATTGGCACAAGAGCATTATGCAGCCGCCCTGACAGGTGCCCCACCAGGCTATGTCGGCTCTAAAGAAGGAAATACTTTATTCGATGAAGCCCTGATTCAAGGGAGTTTCTCCAAACCTGGCATTGTTCTCTTTGATGAAATTGAAAAAGCCAGTACTGAAGTCATTCGAGGACTACTCAATGTGCTTGAAACAGGAACTTTAAAATTAACTGCGGGTACAAAGGTTTTAGACTTTAAAAACTGCATGATTTTTATGACCAGTAATGTGGGTGCCAAAGAAGCTCAAAAGCGCCTGAAACAACTTAGTCAATTACCGAAACCACTCCTGAAATTAGCCAAGCATTTGAAGTTAGATGACAGTGAAATCACGACAAAAGCACTCGATAAAAAGTTTGATCCTGAGTTTCTAAATCGAATTGAGCGAATCTTACATTATCAGCCAGTTGAATCTGATTTTGCTGCAACCTTAGTCCAACTCGAAATTGACAAAATGAACCAACGTCTAAAAAAGCAAAGTCGAACCATTGCTTTGACCGATGCTGCCATTCGATTCCTGAGTTCAGGACATGATGTTCGATTTGGTGCTCGGGGGTTAAGCCGTCGTTTTAAAGTGTTAGTTGAACCTGCACTCGCGAAAGCTTTTCTAAACAACAAGCACATTAGTGAATTCATCATCGATTACGACAATACGAAGCTTCAAATTCAGATGATTGAGCCTGCAGTGAAACAACTTGATCCGTTACTGATACACGAAGCATCACAACAACACTGAGACCTAAACTTTATTTGACCTCAATACAGGGGATACATTATGCAACATATTAAAATCAAACCAGGAGTTCCACTTGCGGAGCAAGCCGAAATTGGTCACAACCGTTGGCACCCAGACTTACCTTTTCTGACATCAGTAAAACCTGGTGAAGAAATTCTGATTGAAAGTTTGGATTTCCTTGACGCTCAAATTAAAGATACTGACGATATTTCTGATGTTAAAAATGTGGATTTAACACGTGCTCATCCTTTAACAGGTCCATTCTATGTTGAAGGTGCAGAACCAGGTGATTTGTTGGTCATTGATCTACTAGACATTCAACCGATTTCTGATGTGGGTTTTTCGGGTGTTTTTGCCAAGGAAAATGGTGGTGGCTTCTTGGCGGACTATTTCCCAGAAGCAGATAAAGCCATTTGGGATTTGAAAGGTTTATTTGCAACTTCACGTCATATCCCTGGTGTACGTATTGCAGGATTAAAACATCCTGGCTTGATGGGAACTCTACCATCACATGATTTACTGAAAGAATGGAATCGCCGTGAAGCATTGCTCGTTCCTAAAGGTCAGGCAAACCCTCCTGATCCACGTACAGCCGTTCTGCGTGGTGTGAAAGGTCCCGAATTTGATCGTATGGCGGCTGAAGCTGCACGCACAGTTCCTCCACGTGAACATGGGGGTAACACAGACATTAAAGACCTTGCTGCAGGAAGCCGTATTTACTTCCCTGTTTATCAAAAAGGTGCTGGCTTCTCAATGGGGGACCTCCACTTCTCACAAGGTGATGGTGAAATTGGTTTCTGTGGTGCGATAGAAATGGATGGCGTTACACGTGTCGGTTTCGATTTAATCAAAGGTGGGATGGAAAAATACAATATTGATTCACCTATCTTTGTTCCAAGCAATGTGCGTCCAAATTATGATCAATGGCTGACTTTCGAAGGGATCAGTGTTGAAGATGGTGTAAATCACTATCTCGATGCGACAGTGGCTTACCGCCAAGCATGTTTAAAAGCCATTAAGTATCTTGAAAACTTTGGCTTTACTGGGTCACAAGCCTACATGTTACTTACCGCTGCACCGGTTGAAGGTCGTATCGGAGGTATTGTAGATATTCCAAACTGTGCATGTACCGTCTCACTCCCAACCTCCATTTTTGAACAAAATATCTTGCCGCAAGGTGCTTTAAATGACGATAAATTTTGGGGGCATAAACGCTAATTAGCGCATTATTGTTGTTACAGGTTTCACCATTTTACGGGGTAGCTTGAGTAAGCATGCGAGCTACCTCCTTTTTAACTTTTAAACATGCGCATGCTTAAAAATAAGTAGGAGCACGACCATGCCATTATACGATTTCCGCTGTGATCACTGCGAAGGAATTTTTGAACAACGTGTGCCTATTTCTAGGATTGCAACTGACACCATCGAATGTAAATACTGCCAACAACAAACCTTAGCAAAACCGATGATCACTGGCAGACAACAAATCAACATGAAGACCAAATGGCGCCCAGAGTCAGGCGCAGAACAACTTGCAGGACCTTTAGTCGGCGGTCCAGGTACCAATAAAAATAGTGCGCGCAGTTCAGTGCTACACAATTGTCGTGGTGTGAATTGTTCACTCTGTGAAGTATAAAAAAGCCCGCAGATGCGGGCTTTAATGCTCGTGTCTACGGACAATTAAACGACTAATTCAGCTAAGTTGCCTTTTTGTTCCAACCATTCTTTACGATCACTTGCGCGTTTCTTGGCTAATAATTTATCTAATAAACCTGAAGTAAAATGCACATCATCCAAATCTAGTTGCACCAAACGACGAGTATTGGGATCCAATGTTGTTTCACGGAGCTGACTTGCATTCATCTCACCCAAACCTTTAAATCGTGTGATTTGTGGGGATTTAGTTTTGGCTTTTTTCAATATGCCTTCTAATTCTGCTTCATCAAGCGCGTAATGCACATCTTTACCGTCATCAATACGGAATAAAGGTGGCATCGCAACAAATAAGTGCCCTGCTTCAACTAGACTTGGGAAGTGCTTCACAAATAATGCACATAGCAAAGTCGCAATATGTAATCCATCTGAGTCTGCATCGGCAAGAATACAGATCTTGCCATAGCGAAGTTCAGACAAATCATCAGAACCCGGATCGACTCCTATTGCGATTGCAATATTATGCACCTCTTGAGAAGCAAGTACTTCATCTGAAGAGACTTCCCAAGTGTTTAAAATTTTTCCGCGGATCGGCATAATCGCTTGGAAATTCTTATCACGCGCCTGTTTGGCAGATCCTCCAGCAGAATCACCTTCCACAATAAATAGTTCTGACTCTTCCAAACTATGTCCCACACAATCAGATAATTTGCCTGGTAAAGTTGGACCTGAAACGATTTTTTTGCGCTCAACTTTCTTTGCAGCTTTTAAACGACGTCCCGCTTTTGAAATCGCCATTTCAGCCAATTGCATTGCAATTTCTGAATTTTGATTCAACCATAAGGCAAAAGCATCTTTTGCGATGTTCTGCACAATCCCAGAGGCTTCACGACTTGAAAGACGCTCTTTGGTTTGACCTGAAAATTGTGGCTCTTGAAATTTCAAAGATAGAATATAGTTCACGCCATCCCACACATCTTCCGCTGAAAGTTTCATATTACGTGGTAAGAGATTACGTAACTCACAGAACTCACGGATCGCATCCGTCACACCTGAACGAAGACCATTCACATGTGTGCCACCTTGCGCCGTTGGAATCAAGTTCACATAAGATTCTTGAATGCTCTCTCCGCCTTCAACATTCCAACAAATCGCAAACTCCGCACTGGCACGTTCCGCGTCACCTGTAGCGACAAATGCAGGCATAGGGATGATTTCACGATCTTCCAACTCATCCATCAAATAATCGACGAGACCATTTTCAAACTGCCAAGTGATCTTTTCGTCGTTAATTTCATCAACATAATTGATTTGTAAGCCAGCAGCTAATACCGCCTTCGCTTTTAAATTGTGTTTAAGTGCCTTTAATGCAAATTTAGGTGAATCAAAATATTTCGCTTCAGGCCAAAAGTGAACTGAGGTACCCGATGCACGTTTAGGTGCTTTACCTTCCAGAACTTCAAGTGGTGCCGTTGCTTCACCTTGCTCAAAGGCCATTTTGTACAAATTACCTTGGCGCTGAACTTGGACTTCCACACGTGTGGAAAGCGCATTTACAACAGAAATACCAACCCCGTGCAAACCACCAGAGAATTGATAATTATCTGTGCTGAATTTCCCGCCTGCATGCAGTTTAGTCAGAATAATTTCAATGCCGCTTTGACCATATTCAGGATGAATATCAACTGGCATACCACGCCCGTTATCTTCTACTGACAATGAACCATCTTTATACACAGTCACTGTAATTTTATTCGCGTGTCCTGCCAATGCTTCATCGACCGCATTATCAATGACCTCTTGCGCCAAATGGTTTGGACGTGTGGTATCGGTATACATGCCTGGACGACGGCGTACAGGATCTAAACCAGATAAGACTTCAAGGGATTGGGCCGTATATTGAGACACGTTGAATTGTTTCCTTATTTTAAGCTGTCAGCTAAAAACTGATATACCAAGGGTATTTTATCCGCGAAATCATCCATCGCGTGATTGCCATATGTTTCCGTAATGAGGAACGCTTGATGACCATCGCAATTATAATAACGTTCCGCTTCACGATAATCCAAAACTTCATCACCTTGTTGTAACAAGACCAAGATTTTGTCTGCATCTTGCACAAACGGAACTGCCATATGCTCCAATTGATCAAGCTGAGCTTCATCTAACGACCAATTCGCAGTGACTGGATAAGGAAACTGCGCCGTTGAAAACAAGTTTCTAAATAATTTCCATGGTTGCATAGCGGGATTAATCAGTACAGCTGCGACTCCATGTTTCGCGGCAAGCTGCGTCGCATAAAATCCACCTAAACTGCTCCCAATCAAAACGACATTTGACATAGACTCGATGAGTGTCGAAATCGAAGTAATGACCTGATCAGGCGGCATATTTAAATCGGGTAAATGCACTTGTACATGTTCATGTCTTTCAAAATACTGACGAATCAGTTGCCCTTTAATCGAAAAAGGACTACTTTGAAATCCATGTAGATAGATAATATTCATGAACTGATTAATTGCATTTTCCTCAAAATTGTTCTAATTTTTATTGTGAATCAGATCACATATTTGTTTCTCTTTTGTACGATCACAAATATTGTCAGACAAAAAAATTAGAGCCGATCTGAAATCAAAGTTATCTTAAAAATTGTTCGGGATGAACAACATAAGATAAATACAAGGAATTTTATACAGTGATCATTGCTAAAAATAAAGTGTCTTTAGATGATCATGCACTATCAGGATAAGACTAGATGCCGAGTTTAACGCCACTACATGAAACCTATTGTAAATGGGATCGATCTCCTCCGAGTCAGGCCGATGTGCTTGAAGGTTTGGCACAACTGGTCAGCACTCCAATTAACCTTGCTGTTCAAAATCTCATTCAATCACTTCAACGTGAAGTGCTCTTAACCGTATTTGGTTTAAGTAAAAAAACATCAAAAGAATTTCAAAAGAAAACCTACGTTCGAAAGTTATATAAATTTTCATATGACACGCTTCTAAATTACGGAAATTATTTGGTCGCACCAGCCCTGCGCAAAATCATTGATCAATTTCCGAAACTCCATGATAAACCCCTCACGCCAAAAATGATTTTTTTGGTCAGTGCTCTTAATGGCGTGATTGGCGACTATTTACTCAAAAATCAAAATCCGTTGGCGATTACCAGTAATCTGTATGATCACTATGGAGAGTTACAACAGGGTGACCTGTCAGGTCGTGTCGTGATCTTTTGCCATGGTCTGTGCATGAATCATCTTGATTGGACCAATCGCAACTATGGCGGCATTGGTGAAAAACTGCTTGCACAACGCGACAACAACACCATGCTTTATTTGCATTACAACACTGGTCGCAGAATTTCAGCGAATGGTCGTTCGTTGGCCAATATGCTTGAAGACTTGGTAAAGCGCAATCCACGTATCACCAGCCTTGATTTAATCGGTCACAGTATGGGTGGTTTGGTTTCTCGAAGTGCTTTGTTTTATGGTAAACAAAATCTCCATCAATGGTTTCACATGGCAGAGAATTTGGTCTGCTTAGGTTCTCCACATCATGGTGCGGTTCTAGAACGTATTGGCTTTGCCGTTCAAGAAAAAATTGGACACTTTCCCGTCATCAAGTTAGCCAGCCACATTGTGAATATTCGCAGTGATGGTATTTTGGATTTACGCCATGGTAGTGTCCGTGATGATGACTGGGAACACAATCACGCTCGTATTGGCATGATGGATGATAATCGTAAACCTGCACCGCTGCCTTCACATATCAATACATTCCTAGTAGCTGGAACAATTGAGTTTGAAAATCGTAAAAATCGTACACTCAAAGTCATTGGCGATTACTTAGTGAGTGTGCAAAGTGCTTTGGGTGAGCATCCAAATCCGCGATTCCAACTGAAATTGCCAGAATCACACAAAGCTGTGTTCTACGGGCTCAATCATATGGAGATTCAATACCATTCCAGTGTTGCTGAGCAAATCGTTAAATGGTTCTATCCACATCACGATGAATTAGCTGAAGAGCAAATCCGTAAATATTTAATCAAATTAGAAAGCATGGAAGGAATCGTAGAAACCTGACCATCTTCAATAAAAAAGCCAACTATTAGTTGGCTTTTTTATTTTAAGCAGGATACTTTCTGAATAACTGCCAAATCGAGATGATCAGCAAAATACTAAAAAATACCAAAGACCATACAGGTAAAGACTGACCTAGGAAAGTCCAGTCTACTACCGCACATTCGCCTGATCCTGACAACACTTGTTGAAGCACTGTTTTAAGCGGCAAAGCATCTACCAAATAATCTAAACCAGGCCCACAACTTGGCACTTTATCTGGAGGTAAACTCTGCAGCCAGACATGACGTGCAGCAACACCCGCTGACCATAAAATCGATAATGTCCCTAGGAAAGCATATGCTCGTTTTAAACCATTACGGACGGGATTGTGTAGAACCGCAATAAAAGAAATCAGTCCCAGTCCGATCAGACCTAACCGTTGAAATACACACAATGGACAAGGCTCAAGTCCTTGGACATGTTCGAGATACAACGCGAAGACCATTCCAATCACGCTGGCTACAAACAACAGACCACTCACCATGCGATAATTTTGCCACTGCATATACTTTCCTCAATATTTTTATCGATATGCTTTTAAATATTCTTTAAAGCTTAGACTACACTCTGCTTCCAACTGTTGTTGCTGTTCAAGTGATTGCACTGTGAGTTGTTCAAAATAGGTGACTTTATCCTGAGATAACACATAATTTTGATAATGATCAGCATGTTGATGCGCGAGCACACTGCCTAAGCTCCAAGTACCACTATGTTTTACAGTATCTTCTACTATTTTCGCAGAGAAGGTTTCATCCACTTCATCTACTCGTGATTGCATAATTTGCATTGCATCAGAATACAACGAGGTCGAGTGAGCTTGATCTAACGTTTCTGCTAAAGGCTGCATCTGTTTGAGATATTGATTTGCCCATGTCTCAATTTCAATTGATTGACCATTTTCAACAATGGCAGCATTTGGGGCACGCCCACGATTCACAACTTCTTGCTGGTTTTGTTCAATCACTTCAAGTTCATCATCTAGCAGCTCAGGACTGTCTTTTAATAAACAATAAAGCGCTAATACCTCTAGGAAGCCTGCAGTATCTTCATTGATACCAATTGGGCTGTATGGATTCACATCTACTGCGCGTAATTCAACATACCCTACCCCACGGTTTGCTAATGCATCAGATGGTGTTTCACCAGACTGTGGTACTTGTTTAGGACGTACAAGACTATAGTACTCGTTTTCAATTTGCAGTACGTGATCATTAATTTGGATCGGTTCGCCCGCTTCGTCATCTAATCCCAAACGACTGAAAGCAGCATAAGACGTTTTCACCGCCTTTTGTAAGCCTGCTAAATATCCTTTCAAATCATTGTAATGAATACCTAACTCTTTCTGCGCCGAGTTTTGATATCCAAAGCGCCCCATACGCAATGCAGTGGCATATGGCAAATACAATGTTCCCTTAATTAAAGGCAATAAATGATGTTCACGACCCGTCATAAAACAACGACAGACTGATGGGCTTGCACCTATCAGGAACATAACCAATGGGGTTAAACGAATGAAATTTCGAATTAAAGCGAAATATCGATGGCTGCGATAATCCTGCAAACTGAGCTGTTTTAAAGCTTCATCTTGCTCGTTTGCTTGCAACTGCTCAAACAACGCATCAGGGAATGAAACATTGTAATGTACACCTGAAATCGTCTGCATACGACGACCATAACGTACACCTAAACCACGGCGGTATAAAGTTTTGAATTTACCGATATTGGATGAGCCATATTGCGCAAGACGAATGCTTTCTTCTTCATCATCCAACATACATGGCATCGACATTGGCCATAGCTTTTCACCATCTTCTAGGTGTCGATGGGTGAAAGCATGAATATCTTCTAAGTAGCTTAATGCTTCAGAAATTGAAGATTGAGGAGGCGTAATAAACTCAAGTAAGGCTTCAGAATAATCTGTCGTAATATGAGGATGAGTTAACGCAGAGCCTAAACCCTTAGGATGATCTTTCTGGGAGATAAAGCCATTACTTTGCATCCTTAGGCTTTCGCGCTCAATGCCTCGTAACATACCTTTAAACACCGTCGAATCCACCCAATTTGGTAAAATTGTTTCAGAGAGCGCTTCGGGTTGACTCATTACTTACTCGCTTATCTAGAAGAACGACTGAGATAAAAAATTATTGATTTATATCAAGTATACCGTGATTTATATTCCCAAATGCAGTTTGCATATACATTTCAGTTGGATAAACCTTTTATTTTGGCAAATTTTTAACACAATCTTAGTCTTTAAGACATCTGAAATTTGTGATTTTATTGCAGAATAAATGCTAACAAACTGTAAAGAATATGAATTATCACAACGTTATAGATTTTTGGTTCAGTGCCGAAACTCAACCGCATTGGTTTGCGAAAAGCGATGCTTTCGATCAACTTATTCAAGCGCAATTTGGTCACACCATCCAACAAGCTGCCGCAGGCGAACTATGGACATGGCGGGAAGCTGCTTTAGGACGCTTAGCAGAAATCATTGTCTTGGATCAATTTTCTCGTAATGTTTATCGTGGCAAAGCTGAATCTTTTGCCCAAGATCCATTAGCACTTGGGCTAGCTCAAGAAGCGGTTCGTCTTGGTTTAGATCTCGAACTGGAACCTGAACAACGTAGCTTCTTATATATGCCTTTCATGCATAGCGAATCAAAAATCATTCACACTCAAGCGCTTCGTTTGTTTGAGGCATTAGGCAACCCTGTAAATTTAGACTTTGAGAAAAAGCATCAAGTCATCATTGAACGTTTCGGCCGCTATCCTCATCGTAATGAAATTTTAAATCGTCTCTCTACGCCTGAGGAAATAGAATTCTTAAAACAGCCAAACAGTAGCTTCTAAATTGATATTGACACAACAGACTTCAGGAGAGCGAAATGAAAAACTTATGCATGATTTTGGGATTATCTGGCATGCTCCTGCTGTCTGGTTGTGTCACGACGCCAAGTAAACCGCGTACATTTGATCAGCTTGGGCAATTCGCAACTATTCCCTTGAACCAATCAACGTATCGTATTAGTTTTCAAGGCTCATCTAACATGAGCTATGGTACAGCTGAAGAAATAACCTTACTTAAAGCTGCACAAACAACGGTCAAACAGGGCTTTCATTTTTTTAAAGTCCAAGATGATCCAAGCAATCGCACACAACAACCACCTCGTCAAGCTGTGGTTTATTCCAATCCTTACCCGTATGGTTATGGATATCGTAGACATCCTATGTTCTTTGATCCTTTTTATGATGTGCCACAGGTGGTCAGTTTAGAGCCAGTTCAAGTAGCCTATACCATCACTTGTTTTAAAGATCAAAAAACAGCACCTCAAGATACTTTTGATGCACGTTTAATTTTACAGGCCTTAGGGTCTAAATATGGTTTAAGTGCTACAGGCGACATACTGCCTGTACAAACACAGCCTTCTCAATCACAATAAAATAATATTAATACAACAGCTTACATAGGAATTATGCATGAGTGCATCACCAACAATGACTACCCCTAGTCTGGATCGAAGCAAACGGTTTGCCATGATCGCACTGGTTGTCGCTGTATTGGCTTGGATATCGCTCATGGTGGCTGCCAAAATTTTTCCAGAATATGTTTGGCTTATTCATATTTTAATGTTGTCTGCTGAAGCAGGTGTGGTTGGTGGTTTAGCAGATTGGTATGCCATTACGGTTTTGTTTCGGAACCCATTCGGTCATATCCCTATTCCTAAGTTTTTAAAAGATCACACCGAAATTATTCCACGTAACAAAGCGCGTATTGCAGAATCCATGGGACGTTTTGTTCAAGAAAACTTCCTATCGCCACAGATTGTGGCAAAAAGCTTGAGTCAAACAGATGTGAGTTTGGCAGTAGGACAATGGCTAGCCAATCCAGATAACAATCGTCAAGTGACTCAAGTGATTCAACAGACAGTGCCTAAAGTTTTTGAGTTTGTTGGACAAGAACAAGTCGGTAGGTTTATTCAAACTAACAGTGTGCAATGGGTAAAGAACACTCAAATCAATACCCTGGCCAGTGAAATGATTCGTGCCGTATTAGAAAATGACTTCCACCAAGATGTTTTACAACGTGGTCTCGATGTTGCGCACGGTTGGGTGACTTCACATCCTGAACAAACTCGGGAGCTAACCCGCACCCTATTTAAAGAACTCGGAGTGTGGCGTTTAGCCAAAGGCGCAAGTTGGATCGGTATCGATGTTCAACAAAGAACGATTGACTCTTTGATAGAGCGTGTCGAGTCAATGTTGGCTGATCCAGAGCATCCATGGCGTCAAAAAATTGAGAGTATTGCACAGCATTTAATGACTGAACTGGCAAATCCTGAAAGTCAGGCGAGTCTTAAATTAAATGAAACTAAAAATGCATTGTTAGATAGTCCTCAAGTTTTAAATTTTATTACTGGTGCCGTCGTCATTCTGTGCAATGCCATTCGTGAAGATTTGGAGAAAGCAGATTCAGGTATAGCTGAAAATTTACGTGTTGCGATTCAACAAGTCGGTCAAAACATCATTTCCAATCCTGCATTACGCCAATTATTAAATGAAAAAATGAGTTCAATGGCAGTCAATCTCAGTGATCAATACAGCGAAAAAGTCATTTTATTTATCAGTGAACGCATTCACGAATGGGACTCACGAGAAATGATCGATAAAATTGAAAATGAAGTCGGTGGTGACTTACATATGATTCGCGTCAACGGTGTTGTCGTTGGTGCATTTATCGGTTTAGTGTTAGGGATCATCCGAGCAGCAGTTGAATTTTTGATTTAACTTAGAAATGAAATTTAAATTTGGTCGCTGACTAAAATTGAATTCATTGTGAATTGACGTCATCAAAAAGCCCATTTCTGCATGAATGGGCTGTATTTATTATTCTTAATCCATTTAAATAACTAAGCTATCACTAGAGTCATTCCTATCTGCTTCATCTTATATAAACCATAATAATATTATAAGGTTACATAATTTTTTTACGATTTAAATGTGAAATAATATCTTGATAAGAGTCTACTTTACAAAAATAAGCTGGGGAGTTCTTTCTCACGTCTTCTGAGGGTTGAAATAAAAAACCATAATCAACTAAATGCAACATCGAAAAATCATTGAATGCATCACCGATCGCAATACTATTGGTCATTGAAACGTTTTCTTTTTGGAACTCTACAATAATTTCATGTTTCCCTTTATCTCGTGTATACAGAACATTTTCTATAAATCCATCTGGTCCAATTTCTAAGTGATGACAATATGTATTTTTAACAGGAAGATTTAATTTTTCAAAAAAGGGAAATAAAAACTCATAAAAGCAATCTGAAATAATGTTAACTTCAAAATTTTCAGCCTTTTGCAAATATTCTAAAAACTCCTTAGCATCTGGAATGACATCCAGTTCTTTAATGTCATCGATTAATTGTTTTAAAGGAATTTTATTTTCTTTCAGTAAATTAATTCTAAATTCCATCAGAGACTTATAGTCTGCGACTTCTCGAGTTGTAATCGCCAACTCTGGGATATTGTATACATTTGAAAAGTGTTTCCATATTTCAGGGACAAGAACACCTTCCATATCGATAAAAGCCATCTTTTTCATATTGCTACCCTATTATTGAAATTTAGCAAACAGAAGTGCTATCCCTAGCAGACATAATACAGTTCCAATCACTCGGTTAATCTGTACTTGCTTAGCTAACATTTTCTGTCTTAAAACAATCGATGAAAAAAGCAAAGCCACCAATCCAAACCATAAAAAATGAGCAAAAGACATAAATAGCCCATAACCGACCAGAATCGCTTTCGGCGTACTCACACTGATGATCTGAGTGTATGTACTAATCACAAATAAAGTCGTTTTAGGATTAAGTGCATTGGTGAAAAAGCCATATTTCACTGCTTGAAAAGGATTAATTGCAGCAGTTGATGACATCTCGACAACCGGACTTTGTACAAAAGTTTTATAACCGATATAGATGAGATAAATGGCTCCAATATACTTCACAATATTTAGAATTTGAGGTGTATACGCCATGACAAATGCGACAGCAATAAGCGTATAAGTCACATGAATCAACACACCTAAAGAAATTCCCAGTGAAGTGAGAACACCTATCCTTCTACCATATAAGTAACTGTTTTTTGTCACGATAGCAAAATCAGCACCAGGACTCACAACAGCGAGTATGGTGATGAGAATAACTGCTATAAACTCACCCATTCATTATGCCTTTTTAAACGTGATCACTAATACATCTCTTAATCCAGTATCACCCAACGTAAAATCATTGACTTTGATTTCCGTTACGCTGTGATAGACCTGATGATCATCCACAAGTGCGATATCTAAAAAATTTTCAAGCATAAATTCTGCTTTCAAATTCTTATTTAAGTCATAAATTCGGGTCATTCCACCCTGAACATTTTGACGGTTGATCATGGCCATTAAAACGAAATCCACCCCATCTCGATGTATCCCCTCAGGGGTTGGCTTACCACTATCGTTAAATTTTGCTTCAATGCGAAATTGATGCGCTTCGATAAACCAATTTTCAGTTTCAATTTCTGAAAAGGTAAGATATGCGAATTGTAGTAAATTTCTAAAAATTGGATTTTCAATTATATTTTTATCAATCTCTGAAAAATATCTCGCAATTCCACCATTCAAAGTGTTGTATTCAATCGTCTGAAAATGAGGAATATAAGAATTTTTCAGTAAAATTTTATGCTTATCATTAATAGTAAAAGTTGCATGTTTTCTTGTTCGATATTTACCTTTATCCGACATAAATTGATCTAAATCTAGAGCGTTCCAACTGTCTATAAAATCACTGACATCTTGCTCATTAGCATCGTGAAAATTATTATTTTTCTGTATTTCTTGGAATGTATTTAAATCAATAAATGCATAACCCTTTTTGATTATCTCTTTTGAATATCTGTATTCATCGAGATGCTGCTTGTTAAATGGACTGAATTTTAATATATTTTCCATTGTATTAGCTTTATTTTGCTTTTGGTAATCTTCATTTTGAACAAAAGTTAAAAAAATAAAATCAATAAAATCGACTAAAAATACATGAGTTTTTGGAATGATAGAAAAAATATCTTTGAATTCACTGAAGTTTTTTTATTTTGTCGCTAAATACAGCAGTGTCACGATTGCAGCAAAGAAATTATTTGTTACGCAAAGTGCCGTCAGTAAGCAAATTTACAATCTCGAAGAAATATTAAATATCACATTATTTGAACGACGAAATAAAACCTTGATACTCACCAAAGAAGGAGAAACTCTTTTTCATTGCGCTCAGAATATTTTCAATCAATTGGATGATTGTTTAATTGGACTAACTCAAAATAAAACTGAAAACAAACAATTGGTACTGTCCTGTGAACCAACCATTTCGATGAAGTGGTTAATTCCACGACTTGTTGAATTTAAAAAACTCGGACATGATTTTGAAGTGGTTTTGCTCACAGGTGGTGGTGTAGTCGACTTTGAAAAAGATAATATCGATATCGCAATACGAAGAAATGATTTTGAATGGGGATCGCATCTGTTTAGTGAGAAAATTGGCGATGAATATATTGTGGCAGTCCAAGCATCTCACCACCCTAAAACCAAAGAATTGTTAATTTCTAAATCACGCCCTTATTTTTCAAAAAAATTACACCAATTGGATGAACTCAAAGATATTTTGAAGAAACATTCCAAAATAGAATTAGAGCATTTTTACTTATGTTTAGAAGGCTGCTTGGCTGGCCTAGGAAAGACGATCATTTCTATCTACATGATTGAAAAAGAATTAGAGCTCAAGTCTGTAAAAAAAATAACACCAATTCTTCAGGATGGTTCTGCCTATTATCTACTGTCCCATACTAGATTTATTGAAGATCCTCGGAAGATTATTTTTTTAAATTGGTTAAAAAATGAAATGAAGCAAAGTCAGATCAATCATTTTTAACATGAGATCACATAGATCATCTAAGGTTTTAAACTTAATTGAAGATCATTAGAATCTTATGAGAATTAAAACGAATATGTCGCAGATATTTGTATTTAGTGCAGGCATTTCAACTGCTAAACTACGAAGAAACGGGCTAAATATTACTATCCAGCATGATTAAAATTGAATCTAAATTACCAGACTTAGGTGTCACTATTTTTAGCGTGATGTCAGTACTCGCCCAAAAGTTGAACGCGTTAAATCTTTCTCAAGGTTTTCCTGATTTTCCACCTCCTCCTGAATTAATTGCAGCTTTAGCTCAAGCCACACAACAAGGCTATAACCAATATCCACCTGGTGACGGTCTGCTGAGTTTAAGACAAAAAATTGCAGCCCAATTCTGCCAACGAGACCAAGTCGATTTAGACCCGATCAGCGAAATCACCATTACACCTGGTGCAACGACTGCAATTTTGTGTGCCATTCAAGCTGTTGTAAATGCTGGAGATGAAGTAATTATTTTCGATCCTGCTTATGATAGTTATGCACCTGCAGTGAAACTCGCTGGGGCGCAAGCGATCCATATCAACTTGGTACATCCAGACTTCCATGTTGACTGGAATGTGGTGAAAGATCGAATAAATGAACGAACGCGATTAATCATTGTAAATACACCACATAATCCCTCAGGTGCAATTTGGTCCAAGCAAGATTGGCAACAACTGATCGAGTTGATTCAGGATAAAAACATTTGTGTACTTTCTGACGAGGTCTATGAACATTTAGTGTTTGATGGTCAACAACATTATTCTGCGCTTAGTTTTCCTGAACTTCGAGATCGTAGTTTTGTGATTGGTTCATTCGGAAAAACGTTTCATGTTACTGGTTGGAAAACTGGATATTGCGTTGCACCTCAGGTACTGATGAAAGTATTTCGTCAAATTTATCAATTTGCCAATTTCTGTGGTGTCCATCCGATTCAAGTCGCGCTTAATCAATTCATCGAACAACATCCTGAACATATTTTAGATCTCCCCAATTTTTATCAAGCTAAACGTGACTTATTCATCCATGGAATTCAGCATTCAAAATTTCAATATCTGCCGTCACCAGGAACTTATTTTCAAAACTTAGATTTCAGTACACTAAGACCTGAGCTCACAGATATAGAAATGTGCCAATATCTTGCAGAACAACACAAACTGGTAGCGATTCCTATATCAGTGTTTTATCAACAGCCACCTCAAGATCTGAAGCTCATTCGGGTCTGTTTTGCAAAACGAGAGGAAACCTTGCATCTTGCAGGAGAAATTTTAACGAAGGTTCAATCACAATAACGAAAAGAGACGAGACGGATTACTTTATTACTAAAGCAATTTGAATGATAAGGTGTTAAGGTCAATCCGTTGATATAGAAAACAATAATGGATAAGACTTATATATGGCGAGAACCTTACGGCCGATTGATGAACCTGGTTTCTGGAAAGTTTTTTTAGTTTTTTTAGTTCCGCTGATTGCAACCAATATCCTGCAAAATTTATCAGGCACAATTAATACGATCTTCGTCGGGCAAATGATGGGCGTCCAAGCAATTGCTGCTGTTTCCGTCTTCTTCCCTATTTTGTTCTGTCTCTTGGCTTTCGTAATTGGGCTTTCGGCTGGCTCGACGGTATTGGTTGGTCAAGCGTGGGGAGCACAAAATTTAGAAAAAGTAAGAGCGGTTGTCGGCTCTACTATTTTTATGACATTGATCGGCGGGACGATTATTGCCATTTTAGGTGTTCTATCTGCACGCCACATTCTTGAGGCCTTGGGCACAGACCCAAGTGTCATGCATTTATCTTTGCCTTATGTTCAATGGATGTTAGCAGGTAGCCCACTCCTTTTTATTTATATTATTTATACCTCTATCTTACGTGGTGTCGGTGATAGCATTACACCTCTCATCGCTTTGGGAATGACCAGTTTAATTGGGCTCTTTATTACCCCTGTTCTCATCGCTGGATATTTTGGATTTCCTCAATTGGGTATCATTGCACCTGCCATCGCCACGATTGTGGGTTATCTGGCCGTGCTTATTTTTCTGTACGTTTATTTAAATAAAAAAAATCATCCATTACGTCCAGATTTAGCAATGTGTAAACATGTACGCCACAATCCTGAACTAAGCAAAATTATTCTCAGGCTTGGCGTTCCTACTGGCATTCAAATGGTCACGACTTCTGTGGCAGGTTTAGTCATTGTCGGCTTGGTCAATCGCTATGGTTCAGAAGCAACAGCTGCTTATGGCGCAGTCAATCAGGTTTTGAACTATATCCAATTCCCTGCTCTGTCTATCGCAATTGCCACTTCTATTTTTGGGGCTCAAGCGATTGGTGCAGGTAAAGCGGATTCTTTATCACGTGTAACTAAAACAGCACTGGGCATGAATTTTGTCTTTACAGGCGGGCTCGTAATCTTGGCTTATTTGTTCTCAAAATATCTCATGGCATTATTTATTACAGATGATAAAGTTGTGATACTCGGGCAACAATTATTGTTTATTGTGCTGTGGTCAATTTTATTTTTTGGCGCGAGTGCTATTTTCGCCTCAATTATGCGTGCAAGTGGCACTGTCACTATGCCAATGATCATCAATATAGTGGCCATACTCTGTATAGAACTCCCAGCAGCTTATCTATTTAGCGCATGGTGGGGGCTGGCGGGAATCTGGTACGCTTATGCTTTGGCTTTCGTGTGCTTATGTGTGATGCAAGGTTTGTATTATCAATTTGTTTGGAAAAAGAAAACTGTTCAAGTACTGATTTAAATTAGAAATCAAGAAAATAAAAAACCCGCATGACGCGGGTTTTTTTAACGATTATTTAGAATCGAAACGTTTACTCATTTTAGTCGCAAATGCAGTCACTTTTTGATAGCCCGTTGGCATCACACGTTGCATTAAATCAATCACTTTCGCATCGTTACCAATCAGTAAACGACGGCGATCTTTTTGCACTGCTTCTAGAATTTGACGCGCTGCTTCTTCAGGTGGACAACGTAATAATTTATCAAATGTCTGTGCAGATTTCTGTGGATTCATGCCCAAAGACTTTAAACTGTCATTCATTTTTGCAGCTTTCGCAATATTGGTACGAATGCCACCTGGATGTACGCAAAGCGCGCTCACACCCACATTTTCAATATCTAGCTCTTGACGAAGAGATTCAGTGAAACCACGTACAGCAAATTTAGTTGCATTATAAGCAGACTGAGTTGGTTGCGCAGTTAAACCGAATAAACTTGAAATGTTGATAATGTGTCCATCACCTGTTTTCTTAATATATGGTAAGAATTCTTTGGTGCCGTATACGACACCCCAGAAGTTAATATTAACAATCCATTCCAACTCTTCGTATGTTGCACCTTCAACGGTCGAACCCAATGCCACCCCAGCATTGTTGAAAATCATGTTCACTGAACCATGATTCTGTACAGTTTCAGCCGCCCATGCTTTAACTTCGTCACGATTCGCAACATCTACTTTTTTGGTTGTGACTCGTACATTTGCATTCTTCGTCAGTTCAACTGTTTCTGCTAAGCCTTTTTCATTTACGTCACTTAAAGACAAATGACAACCTTGCTTAGCCAGTAACACCGCAAGTTGTTGACCAATACCAGAACCTGCACCTGTGATTGCAGCCACTTTGTTTTTAAAATTTTTCATTGTGAATCCTTTTTTTGATTTTTATGCACCACAGCGTTGATCTGGGTCATTCATGTTCACTATAATTTTGACAATTATTATTGTCAATGTAACTATCGACCATTTTTATTGTTACTATAGGCCAATTTAGTATCTTTAGCTGATCAGTACTCTATACTGACCGCAGCATAACACTTTTATAAAAAGACTCGAATTGCTATGAACCCAGAGAACCTCACTCCATCAGAACACGAGCAAGCGATTGAAAAGCCTCCCGCAAAAGAGCGTCAATTTAAAGGGATGTCCTTAACTGAACGCAAACAAGCACGCCGTGAGAAACTTATTGAAGCGGGTATTGAAGCATATGGAACTCATGGTTTTTTCTCAGTAACCGTTAAAGATATTTGCACACAAGCGAAATTAACTGAACGTTACTTTTATGAATCTTTTAAGAAAAGTGAAAACTTATTCCAAACGATCTTTTTAGAACTGATTGAGAAGCTTCAACAAACATTAATGCAAGCTATTATGAAAGCCTCTCCTGAGCCTCTAAACATGATTAATGCAGGTCTAAATGCGTTCTTTAGTTTTTTAGAAGATGATCCGCGTACCGCTCGGATTATTTATATTGATGCAATGCTCGTCCAAGAACTTCATAATCATGCAACCATTCAAGAAACAATGGGCCGTTTCGACCGAATGATTCATGCCTTTGTCACATTAATGATGCCACATACCCATCTCACTGAAAAAGAGATCTCCTTGATTGCAACTGGTCTAAATGGCTATGTCACTCAAGTTGCTGTTCGCTGGGTAGTAGGTGGTTTTAAACTTCCACGTGCTGAGGTCGTTCAGGCATGTAAAACCGTTTTTCTCGCCCTATTGAATGATCTAATGAAAAAGTAGCATCAAATTAAGATGAAGAAATTGTGACAAATCGTAAGTAAATTTAAGATATTGATTTAATTTAAGATTAATAAATATCAATGAGACAAAATATCAGCCTAATTGTCACAAAACATTGCTATATTTAACTTCGATTTCCATCTTGCAATGATACTGTCATAATTAATCTTTGTAATAAGCCTGTCATAAATATAAAACGGTTCACCGTTCATCATAGGATATTGCGTTGTGAAAGATGACTACATTTTAATTGTCGACGACGAGCTCCCAATTCGGGAAATGATCCATACTTCTTTAGATATGGCAGGCTTTCAATGCTTGGAAGCAGAAGATGCGAAACAAGCACATCAAATGATTGTTGATCAACGTCCAGCGCTTATCCTACTCGACTGGATGTTACCGGGTGGCGTGAGTGGCGTAGATTTGTGTCGTCGCCTTAAGCGTGATGAAACACTTTCAGAAATTCCAGTCATTATGTTGACTGCACGTGGCGAAGAAGACCATAAAGTTCAAGGTCTTGATGCTGGTGCAGATGACTATATGACGAAACCATTTTCAACACGTGAGTTGGTATCCCGTATTAAAGCGGTGTTAAGACGTGCAAATGCGTTAAATGGCGAAAAAACCATTGATGCAAATGGCTTAATTCTTGACCCAGTAAGCCAACGTGTCAGCTATAATCAAAATATTCTTGATATGGGGCCAACAGAATATCGTCTATTGGCATTCTTTATGACTCATCCAGAACGTGCCTATACCCGTGCTCAATTACTTGATCAGGTATGGGGTGGAAATGTGTATATTGAAGACAGAACCATCGATGTCCATATCCGTCGCTTACGTAAGGTGCTCGAACCTTATGGTGCAGACCGTTATGTTCAAACTGTGCGTGGTACTGGCTATCGTTTTTCAACACGAGCTGATGTTGCTTTAGGTTAATTTAGATTTTATGTACGAACCCTACCCCGTCCCAGAATTGGCACGTGAACATCAAAAGTTTCTATATAGCAGTTTATGGACTTTTGCCAAGCAAGACTTACGTTTACTGGTATTTCTACTGATTATTGCGGGCTGTATCGGGTTAGGGATTGGCTATCTTTGGATATGCTTAGGCATTGCCTGTCTCATATTTTTTGGTATCCAATTACGCTCATTATATTTAGTCAATGATTGGATTTCGAATCGTCCTTACGATGTACCACCAAATTTAAATGGAATCTGGGGGGCATTACTGTTCAATGTATATCGGGCTCAACGCCAAGAACGTATTGTTCAGTCTGAAATGGTTGGACTGATCGATCGAACTCAATCTTCTCTCGTGGCTTTATCAGAAGCGATTATTCTTACGGATGATTCCCATCAAATCGAATGGTGGAATCCTGCTGCGGAAAAGTTATTTGGCATTCAAGCTGTTGATCGTGGCCGTAACCTGCTCACGATTATTCGCCAACCTGATTTTATTGAGTATTTTCATAATACCCATCAAGCACCAGATGGTGTAAAAATTAAATTGGTGAACCATGATAATAAGTATGCGCAAATTAAACTGACTCGCTTTGGCAATGAAAGTCGCCTCTTAGTTGCGCACGACATTACCCGTATGAAAAATCTCGAGCAAATGCGTTCAGATTTTGTTGACAATATTTCACATGAATTAAGAACACCACTCACAGTGTTAAGTGGGTATATCGAAACATTCACAGATCAAGAAGATATCAATCCGCGCTGGAAACGTGCCTTTGAACAAATGCAATCGCAAACTAAACGCATGAATGCATTGGTCAATGATCTTTTGCTTTTGTCTCGTTTAGAAAATGAAAAACAAATTGCGAAAAATCAAATTATCGAAATGCCAAGTTTAATGAACCATCTGTTCGATGATGCGCAAGCTTACAATATTGATTATGGTCATACACTTAACCTTGATATAGACAGCCACTGTGACTTAATTGGTTCAGATATGGAATTGGCGAGTGCGTTTAGTAACTTAATTACCAATGCCATAAAGTACACCCCGAAAGGTGGCACCATCACCATCGGCTGGCATGATGATGGAGAACGTGGCTATTTTTCTGTTCAGGATACTGGTATTGGAATTGATCCAAAACACTTACCGCGTTTAACTGAACGTTTTTATCGTGTGGATAGTGCACGCAGTCGTCAAACAGGTGGTACTGGTTTAGGCCTTGCCATCGTTAAGCACGTACTTATGCAACATGGCGCACATATTGAAATCGAGTCGAAAGAAAACGAAGGCTCTACATTTATTGCCGTGTTTCCCAAAGAACGCTTGTATAAAATGCACGAATAAAAAAAGCGCCTAAGGCGCTTTTTTTTATTGAGAAGATATACTCAAATAAGATGACCTAACGCTTCACCCATTACTACAGTTGAGTTCGCCTTAAATGCTTGGTCCCATTGCATTTTATCTTTCTCAAACAAAACTACAGCCGTTGAACCCAAATAAAAACGTCCGAGCTCATCACCTTTTTCAAGTTTCATCGCATGATGGTTCAGCTCTAAGCGACCTGTTGGTTTTACTTTACCTGTCGCAACAGTTTCAATTCCAGCAACAATCATTGCGCCAACTAAAACAACAGCCATACGACCAACATCAGTATCGAATAAACATACCATTCGTTCATTACGTGCAAACAAACCCGGAATATTTTCAGCTGTAGTTTGGTTGACTGAAAATAATTCACCTGGAATATATAAAGTTTCAGTCAATGTACCAGAATAAGGCATATGCACACGATGATAATCACGCGGTGATAAGTACACTGTTGCAAATTCACCATTTTTGAATGGTGCTGCCAATTGAGGATCACCAATTAACTTTTCAACTGAAAAGCTTTGACCTTTTGCCTGAAAAATATCGCCCTCATTGATTTTACCTAATTGTGAAATTGCACCGTCTGCAGGTGACACGACACTTCTAGGATTAGAATCAATTGAACGAACGCCTGTTTTCAAAGAGCGAGTGAAAAACTCATTAAAGGATTTAAATTTCAAAGCATTTTGTTGCTCAGCAATTGACATATCAATGCCATATTTTGCTTTAAATGCTTGAATGACAACATTCTTTAATACTGGGTTTTCACTGGCTGCGACTTTACCCACCAAACGGCTGAGTTTTTGTTGCGGGACGATTTGCTGCGCTTGAATAAATAGTTTCTTTTTTAAATTTGTCAGACTCACTCAGGTGACTCTCCAGTAATGATTGGACTGTCGAGGCGGTTGCCCCACTCGCTCCACGCACCATCATAAGCTTGGATATCCCAACCCAGTAATCGACCAATAATGTAAGCTAAACCTGAACGGTGATGAGACTGACAATATACGACGACTGGCTGATCAAATTGAAAGCCCAATTGTTCTAAACGTTGTTGCGTGCGTTCTAAGGGGTGCAATTTTAAATGATTTTGACGATTAAGTGCAGTACTCCACTCAAAATGTCTAGCCGTTGGAATATGTCCCCCACGACGTGTCGCGAGACGTTGCCCGGTATACTCCTCAGCCGTTCGGCAGTCCCATACTTGGCAAGTTTTATTTTCAATTTTTTTTATTAAAGTTGAATAATCAATACGGTGTTGATCAACATTGGATGTCTTAACTTGAAAAAGACATGTGACTGGCTGAACCTCTTCAACTTCTGAAGACGTAGGATAGTTGGCGCCTAACCATGCATGAATACCACCATTTAATAAACTGGTGTTATAAAAACCCATACAGTGTAGATTCCAGATCAGTCGACCAGCCCATGCCCCACCTTCATCATCATAGACCACGACATGATGCTCAGGTGATATGTTTAATATCTGGACTAGCTGCTGAAGCCCTTCATCATCAGGCAATAAACCCGTAGCTTGTTCCTCTTGGCGCACTAAAAATTTTGGCTTCAGATGTATAGCATGCGGAATATGTAATTGCTCATAGACCGAACTTCGGGTCAAATCAACAATACGTAACTTTTCACTTCCTAAATGAGGAACAAGTTGTTCTGCTTCAATGAGCAGACCGAAATCAAAAGCGTTAGTGGTCATATTTATTGAATAGTTCTATTGGCCTTGTTCAAATCTTAGCACAAGACTTTTTCAAAATTATTCTGATTTTTTGCATGGTATTAGCAAAAAATCAGAAAAGGGAAATTATGATTAAGGAGACTCAACATCAAATACCTGACGCAAATATGCGAGGAAGGTATCATTATCAGTCATCGTTTTTCCTGGACTATCAGAGAGTTTAGCTACCGATTGACCATTGCATTCGACTAACTTTAAAACAATATTCAAAGCAGTTTGTCCCATATCATTGGTGAGGTTAGTACCAATCCCGAAACTCACTTGGAAACGATCTTTAAAATATTGATGCAAATCCCATGCCTTCTCTAAGTTTAGACCATCACTGAAAGTGAGCATTTTAGTTTTGCTGTCAATTTTTAATTTTTTATAATGTGCGTAGGCTTTATCGCCCCACTCATATGGATCACCACTGTCATGTCGTAGACCATCAAACAATTTGGCAAAATACAAATCAAAGTCTCTTAGGAATGCATCCATACCAACAACATCTGTCAGTGCAATGCCTAAATCTCCGCGATATTCCTGCACCCAAGTTTCAAGTGCAGCTTTTTGGAAATCACGTAAGCGAACATCCAGTGCTTGGAAAGCTTGTAAAAATTCATGTGCCATCGTACCAATGGGTGTAATACTCAACTGCTTTGCCAATAAAACATTACTTGTGCCACGAAAAATATGTGGTGCAGCCTTATTAAACTCTTCCACCACATGTTTCTGCCAGTCAAAACTATAGCGACGGCGTGTTCCAAAATCGGAAACAAGAAATGGTGGATCATTCGGTTGTTGACTACTTTCATAGTGTTTCAACAATTCAATTTTAGCTTTAAGACGGCGCTCTCCTTCTGCCAATACCTGCTCATCGCGAATACGACGAAAATAGAGTTCATTGACGATTGCAAGCACGAAAATTTCAAACATCATTGCTTGAACCATAGGTCCTTCGATACGAATATCTAAACGGCCTTGATCATCTATACTGGCTTTAATAAAGCGGCGCTTAAGTTGGAATAATTCTAAATAGTCTACAAAATCACTTTTAATAAAGCGTAAACTTCTTAAATATTGTAATTCATCTTCTTTAAATTTGAGCTGACACAATAAATCTAACTGTTCGTTCAGTTCCTCTAATATATCCACGAGTGGATAGGCTGTATCTTCAAGGTTACGACAACGAAATTGATAGACACTATCCGTTTGAGGAAATTGATGTAATACCACTTGTAACATCGTGAATTTATACAAGTCAGTATCAAGTAAGGATTGAATAATGGCAGACATATTATTTTTCAGTTTTTAGCAACTTATTGCATTAAAGCACATTTTGTTGCGATTCATAGCTCGTTTTAGTAATTGTCGAAGATTATTCGACTAATTACTAAAACTTAAACTGATTATTTTTTTGCATTGTCTTGACTATATGACTCAGTCAAAGCTTTCAATGCTTTATCTTGCCCAATAACTTTTGCGAATTCTTCTGTGGTCTTGTGTCCTGTCTGTTTCGCTTGAGCATCACAATCGACCTGGCGTAATTGTTTGGCAATCGACCATTCAAGCTTAAAGATAGCACCCATCAAAGCTGTATTACCCTTATTATCACGAGCACAGCGGTCTGCGCCGTTTTCCAATAGAGTCGTTACAATATCTTGATGACCATAGTAGGTCGCCATCATTAATGGTGTAAAACCAGCATGGTTTTTAATATTGACTGGAAAACCATGTTTCAAAAATTCATGAATAACTTCTTTGTTTCCTGTTTTCGCTGCTGCAAAAAATAAGTCAATCACTTCTTTCTGATCTGATTGTTGTGAGCTACTGACAGACGTCGTTTGAGCTTGAAGCATTACTGAACTTAAACTCAGTAAAGCGATTAATAAACTATATACAATATTTTTCATTCTTCCCTCACCTGAGTTTAAATTCGATAACGAGTGCCTGTAAAACTCCCCTAGGGTTGCAGGAAAGGAATTGAGTTTTACAGGACTTTTTTGAGGTGACACCTTAGACCCTAATCACCAATTCAAGGACTAATCTTGATTAGTCTTTTAAAGCTGCCGCTTTCGCTTTAACAGTCGCTAAGTTACCGTTTACAGCTTTAGTCATACGTGTGCCGTAATCCGCATCTGCTTTATAGAAATAAGACAACATGATGTGTTTAGTTTCTGAATCTTTTACGTTACCAAGATCAGCTGCTAAGTTCATAATGAGGTCAGATTTCTCTTTAGCAGAGTATGAACGGTATAAATCACCCGCTTGCTTAAAGTTTTGCTCTTTCACACCACGTTGCTGAACCGTACCAGAAAGTGGAGTTTCAACAGCACGAGCTTTTGCTGTAGATGGTTTTGGTTCAATACGACTTGGTTCGTAATTCACATTAGATGTCGTAGCACCAACATTCATATAACCATCTTGGTTATTGTTGTTCACATTTACCAATGGACGGTTTACTGGAATTTGTTGGTGATTTGCACCTAAACGGTACATTTGTGTATCAGAGTAAGAGAAGATACGACCTTGAAGTAAGCGGTCTTCTGATGGCTCGATACCTGGTACTAAATTACCTGGTGCTAAAGCAACTTGTTCCGTTTCTTGGAAGAAATTCTTCGGCATACGATTTAATGTCAAAGTGCCCACTTTTGTTTCTGGTACTAAATCAGTAGGCCAGATTTTAGTTGGATCAAGTGGATCGAAATCGAAGCTATTCAAATCTTTAGGATCCAACACTTGGATATAAAGATCCCATTTCGGGAAATTGCCCGCATTGATGTTCTTATAAAGATCATTCGTTAAGTGGTTAAAGTCTTTACCTTGTAATTCAGCAGCTTCTTTAACGTTTAGACCTTTAACACCTTGCTTAGAACGGAAGTTAAATTTAACGTATTTATATTCGCCTTTGTCGTTGTACAATTTAAATGCATGTACACCGAAACCGTCTTGTTCACGGTAGCTCGTAGGAACACCTTGGTTACCATATACATAAGTCAACATATTTGTTGCCCATGGCTGGCTAGACAAGAAGTCAAATACGCGATTAGCGTCTTGAACGTTGTCAATTGGGCTTGGTTTCATTGCGTGGATGAAGTCTGGGAACTTGATCGCATCACGAATGAAGAATACAGGCGTTTGGTTACCAACTAAATCCCAGTTACCTTCTTGAGTATAAAACTTAATTGCGAAGCCATGTGGGTCACGTAAAGTTTCTGGAGAATGCTTACCATGAATTACTGTAGAGAAGCGTAAGAATACTGGAGTTTTCGTACCTGCTTTGAAAAGTGAAGCAATAGTAAGATCTGATAAATCTTTAGTTGCAACGAATTCACCATAAGCTCCCGTACCACGTGCGTGTACAACACGCTCAGGGATACGCTCACGACCGAAACGTTGAAGTTTTTGAATTAACTGTACATCTTGTAATAATACAGAACCATTTGGACCTGCAGTGATTGAGTTTTGGTTATCACCCACTGGTGCGCCGTTATCTTTTGTTAATGGTGCAGCTGATGCTGCTGTCGCAGTTGCAAGCATTGCAACCAACATTGAACGCTTAAACATCGTTTTCTCTCTCAAATTTACCTTTCCTGCACGCGTAAATTACCTTCTTTAACAAAATTGGTAAAAAGGTTAATTTTTATTATTTCAATCGCTTTATTAAATTAAAAGTATATACTCCAATTAATTATTTTTTTATCAATGACTTATGAGGATAGATGACGACTTTATCCCTTTTCTTTTTTCCAATTTGATACAATTCATTTGAATTAAAAAACATCAAACTTGGTTGAATTATGCGTGCTTTACTCCAACGCGTCCTTGAAGCGAAAGTCGTTGTGGATGGTGAGATTACTGGTCAAATCGAAAAAGGGATTTTAGTTTTTATTGGTATTGGCAAAGAAGATAACTTTGAAAAAGGTAAGAAGCTCATCGATAAGATTTTAAAATACCGTTTTTTTGATGATGACCAAGGAAAAATGGGTTGGAATCTTAGCCAAGCCGGAGGCGGATTATTATTAGTCTCGCAATTTACCCTGATGGCACAAACCCAAAAAGGTTTGCGTCCTGACTTCGGCCCTGCAATGCCGCCTCTCGAAGCAAAAGAACTGTATGAACAGTTAGTTGAATATGCTAAATCTCAGTTTGAACATGTACAAACAGGAATCTTTGCAGCGGATATGAAAGTGCATCTCATCAATGATGGTCCGGTAACCTTCAATCTTGAAGTTGAATGACTAAAAAAGCCCTCTGATGAGGGCTTTTTTTCTTGCATTTAAATACTCATCTCTAGAATCAAAACGAGAAAAGTCCGTATTTAGGTGCTGTATTACTTGCCTGTCTTTTCTTTAATAAATTGACGAGCAAATTGTATTTTTTCTTTTACAGGTTTAGGAATTTTTGGTGGAATTAATTTAGCGACTTGGTTAAACCATACCAATAAGCTGAAATCACCTTCCATTTTAATACTGCCATTTTGCATACCCGTCATGAATGCAGTTGGATCACCTTTCAACAGGGTTTTAACACCTTGCTCGCTATCAGCAAACTGAAGTACGAAATCTGCTTTCTCTGCATCACCTGAAACAGAATCAATCTGACCATTGTTGACTAAAATCTGACGTGCAACACCTAGATCTGTACCAATTTGAATACGGAACTGACGATCATGAATTAACTCAATAAATTTTGGACTCGTACGTGACAATTGTTTCATACGCAACGCCAAACCTAACACCAAAAGGTCTAGTGGATCTGTGCTTGCATCAACGATAGGTAATTTCACAACAGGTATTGAAGATAGTTTCATGACAATTTAAGTCCGTTTTTTTAATATCAAAAATAATTGATTCATCCTAGCATATCTTATAAGTAAGGAAATGCAGCTTTGTTTAACAAAACGTATAGGCAAAAAAAAGGTATATCATTTTGATACACCTTTAAATATAAAATTGTTACCACGCAGTTTTGGTCTACATATCATTTGTCATGAGTAGGATTTAATCGTCCTCATATACAGGAGTATGTTCAATATAACGACGATTTTCTAAAGCCTTTTGCGCACGACTATCTTCGCGAAGTAAGAAAGCCGTTAAAGCCACCATGGCTAAGCTAATCGCTGTTAAATAACTATATGCCAAAGACATGTCAAAGACGTGTTGGACACTATAACGAATACCTTCAAGTAAACCCCAGAAGACCATACCCGCCAACATAAACCCTAGCCAATGACGATAAGGTGAAAAGAATACGGCCGCCAATGCTACAGCGATCAGAGCAAATCCGAGTATCGTTGCAAAAGTTAAAGTGACCATAAAAATCTCCGTCAAAATTTAGATGTTTCAAATACTGCCTAATGGTGTTTCACAACAAATTAAATAACGCTTCACTTTCTTCAATGGTCTTGTTGGCGTCTATGAAAGCATTATGGTGAGTTTTTTTCAGAAAAAAAGACCTGATGCTTTTGTAAGCGACACATATTGTCGCAACATTCTTTTGTCATTACATTTTTTAAGATTAGACATTTTTCATAGAGTCAGAATCAGTCAAACTTGGCGTGTCATTACAAAAAAACACCTCGTAATTTTTTGTCAAAAACATCTTTTTTTCGATGATGACCATCTGTTTTTTCGTCTGAACTTAGCTGATTAAAATTTGTCTAAGAATGATTCACTTAGATAAAAAAAAGCGACCATTTGGTCGCCTTTTTAATAAGCTTTTTTTGATTTTAAGCTCGACTTAAATCTTTATCATGTACACCTAACAGGTACAGAACACCATCCAAACCAACACTTGAGATGGCTTGATTTGCATTTTGACGCACCAATGGTTTAGCACGGAATGCAACGCCCAAGCCCGCTATAGAGAGCATTGGCAAATCATTCGCACCATCACCTACTGCAATCGTTTGCTCAAGTGAAATGCCCATTTCATCCGCAATTTGGCCTAATAAAAATGCTTTACGAGCGCCATCCACAATATGCCCTTTAACTTCGCCAGTGACCTGCCCATCTTGAACATCCAAGATATTGGCATGAACTTCATCAATCCCAAGTTTTGCTTGTAAATATTCAGCGAAGTATTGGAAGCCACCAGATAAAATAGCCGTGCGATAACCCAAAGATTTCAGGGTTGAAATAAGACGTTCTGCACCTTCAGTAATCGTTAAACGTTCTGCAATTTTAGGCAATACAGAAGCATCCATACCTTTCAGTAGCGCCACACGCGCACGGAAACTGCTCTGAAAGTCCAGCTCACCTTGCATAGCACGCTCAGTAATTTCTGCGACTTGTGCACCGACACCTGCTTCAATTGCAAGCTCATCAATCACTTCTTGTTCGATCAGCGTTGAATCCATATCAAAGCAAACTAAACGACGATTACGACGGTACGGCGTGTCTTCTTGTACTGCAACATCGACACTAAGGTCATTTGATAAACTTAAACATGCCGCTCGCATCGTTGCAGCATCTAACATCTGACCGCTCAAACCAAATTGCACACAAGCACGTTTTGGTTCATTTTCAAAATGATTCAACGTTGGGCGACCAGACAAACGAGTGACTGTTTCAATATTAAACCCTTGACTTGAAACAATATTAGTCACTGCTTGCAAATGTGCTGCGGTAAGTTCAGGTGCCAATGCCGTCACGATATATCGTGTACGTCCACCCTCTTTCACCCATTGCTCATAATCTTCTGAATCGATCGGTTTAAAGCGCACAGTAAGACCAATATCGTGTGCTAAAATCAGAATATCTTTCATGGCCAAAGCCGTTGCTGTCTGGTCTTCGGAAGCAACCACGATGCCGAGAGTCAATTGGTTATGGATAACTGCTTGTCCTACATCTAAAATTTGCAAAGAATGTACGGACAACACCTGCATCAATCGAGTAAACTGATTCGGTTGGTCAGGTCCTAAAAATGAAATAAGAATGATTTCTCGCATGAATTGACTCGGGTCTGAGCTACGAATATTGTAAGAATCATAATCGAAATTGAATTAATTTTCTTTGGAAGTTTACGTTGAATGCGCCTAGACAAGGGCTATTTGCTAGCCTGCTGATTGTAAGTTTTGCCTTGCATACCTTTTTATTGGTTATTGCAACGACACATCAATTAAATGAAAACCGTGCAAGCCAAGGTTTGCTAATGACGACTCAACTGGTCGCAGATAGCTTAACTGAACTTGAACCTGCCAATACTGTATCTCTTGCATTATTAGCCAACCGCTATGCAACGAATCCAAGTGTTGCATATATACGTATTCTTGGCACAGGAGATCAAGTTCTCGCGACTGCAGGCTTGTCTAAGACGCGTCAGGGTGAAATCTTCGTTCGAGATGCACTACAAAATGAAAAGAAAATTGGCAGTGTGGAAATCACATTGGTTAAACCAAGTATCGGTGAAATATTAAGAACACAATGGCTGGCGATCCTCTCGTCACTCTTTATTCATGGCTTATTATGGTTGGCTTATCGTGCCATTGCTCGCCCTACTCGTAGCGAATATCTTGCGAGATTAAATAATGAGTCCCGTTTACGTCATGAGATCAAGCTGCTCACTGAAGCATTAGAACTGGAAAAGAGTCAGCCTAAACAACCTCATACGCCAGAGCAAAATAAAGAACAAGCTGCAATTACGCCAAAAGTACCGACTCTGCAGTTAGATCAGGATGCTTTATCCCTGAATATCCAATTTTATGATCCGAAACAATTAATTAATACGGTCAACAAATCTGTCTCTTTACCTTATTTTAATTTATGTCAAATTTTCTTAAATAAGAGCATCGAACTGTGTACAGCGCATTATCATTTGAATGTTGATGATATCGTTGTGAATCGTAGTTTTGATCAACAAGGCGCTGTCATCAGTATTTCTTCACTCAAGAATAACTCGATTGCTTGCATCTTAATGATTGGTTCGGTGTTTCAATTATTGTCAGAAGTACTCTATAAACGTTACCGTGAGGATAAACGGTTCGTATTGCAAACACGTTGTGCTGTAACCGCACCAGTGGAGGCAATGCAACTCGATTCAGTACAAGCGGCGGAAAGACTCACACATCACCTGATTGCGAAAGAAATGGCGCTATATTTGACCCACGATCAGTTAAAGCATATTGGTGAATGCTACCAATTGGTTCCGATGCCGAATCCAACCAGTGTGTTAACACGTCACGCTTTCATGATTAATGGTATGAACGAAGCCTGTGCCGAACTCGCACAAAATATCCGTACTGAGATTTTGAAAGGCAAAGCCCAAAGCTCCTCGACGGATCGTACAATCAGCTCTTAATTAGATTAAATTTTAATAAGTAAACCAGATTTGATGCTAAGTTAAATCTGGTTTTTCTTTTTAAAAGCTCACAGTCGTGAAAAGTTAGACTAAGCGTCTAGTTTGTATACAAAAGTGCTCTTTTGGTAATTTTATCTCTCTTTTCAATGTGCTATGAAGGTGTATGTTGGACTGTATTGAATGGTACAGTCATAAGCATAGGCAAACTGACTAAAAAAGCGTTAGACTATGGCGCAACAAATTTATTCAAATGTCAGAATGACATAACAAAAAGGTGAAGGTTGATGTCGCTCAATACTGTAGAAGAACTTGTAGCAGATATCCGTGCAGGAAAAATGGTCATCCTGATGGATGATGAAGATCGTGAAAATGAAGGCGACCTCGTTATTGCTGCAACGCACGTACGACCTGAAGACATTAATTTCATGATCACGCATGCTCGTGGCTTGGTTTGCTTAACGTTAAGTCGTGAACGCTGCAAACAATTAAATTTACCGTTAATGGTTGATGCGAACGGCGCTCAACACGGGACAAACTTCACGCTTTCTATTGAAGCTGCAAATGGCATTTCTACAGGTATTTCTCCAGCAGAACGTGCGCACACGATTCAAACAGCAGTTGCGGCACATGCAAAACCAGCAGATATCGTTCAGCCAGGCCATATTTTTCCACTCATGGCACAACCAGGTGGTGTGCTCCATCGTGCAGGTCATACCGAAGCAGGTTGTGATTTAGCTCGTCTTGCAGGTCTTGAACCAGCTTCTGTGATTTGTGAAATTATCAATGAAGACGGGACTATGGCCCGTCGTGCTGACCTTGAAATTTTTGCTGAAAAACACGGTCTAAAAATTGGTACAATTGCTGATCTTATTCACTACCGTATGACCAATGAACAAACGGTAGAGCGTTTGGATCAACAAAAACTCGATACCGAGTATGGTACTTTTGATCTTTACCGTTATCGTGAAGTCGGGAATCCTGATATTCATTTGGCATTGGTTAAAGGTCAACCTGAAGAAGGTGTGACGACTGTTCGCGTTCATGGCTTCAATCCAGCGCGAGACTTATTAAAACTTAATAAGCAAGATGGTGAAGCAGCTTGGAACTTAGATCGTGCTTTAAAAGAAATTGCTCAAAGCGATCGTGGTGTCTTGGTATGGATTGGACAACGTCAGCCGTCTGATTTAGGTCCAGCATTAGAAGCATTAACTGCGCCAAAACCAGCCAAGTCAAATGCTGCCTTATCTCAGCAATACCAAACTATTGGTGTGGGTGCACAAATTTTACGTGATTTAGGCGTACAGAAAATGAAGCTCCTGAGCTCACCTTTACGCTTCAATGCATTGTCTGGCTTTAATTTAGAAGTGGTCGAATACATCACAGCTGATCAGAGCTCTCATTCATAACTCTTATTAAATATCGAGGTTGCTATGGCGATTCGCCGTATTGAAGGTTTATTACATCTCGCGAGCGAAGATCGTTACGCGATTCTAGTTGGTCGTTTTAACAGCTTTGTTGTTGAACATTTATTAGAAGGTGCAATTGATACATTGCATCGACATGGTGTTAAAGACGATAATATCACTGTCGTTCACGCGCCAGGCGCTTGGGAACTTCCGGTTGTGGCGAAAAAACTCGCAAATTCTGGTAAGTTTGATGCGGTAATTGCACTTGGTGCAGTTATTCGCGGTAGCACTCCTCACTTTGACTTTGTTGCTGGTGAATGTGCAAAAGGCCTTGGTGTTGTTGGTTTAGAAGCTGGTTTACCTGTAATCAATGGCGTATTGACTACAGACAGCATTGAACAAGCCATCGAGCGTTCAGGTACAAAAGCAGGTAATAAAGGTGGTGAAGCTGCCTTGACTGCAATTGAAATGGTTAACTTGCTAAAGGCGATCTAAAGCATGTCGCAGACACTCCAAGCTACTTATGCAGCTAAACGCAAAGCACGTCGTTTTGCTGTACAAGGGATTTATGAATGGCAAATGAGCCACAACCCTGTGCATGAAATTGAAGCACGTACACGTGCTGAAAATGCCATGCATAAAGTGGATCTCAGCTATTATCACGAGTTGCTCACACAAGTGATTGCAAATCATGAAGCATTGGATGCGTTATTAATTCCAGTACTAGATCGTGAGATCTCGGCACTGGACGGCGTTGAATTAGCTACTTTGCGTCTTGGCGCGTATGAATTGAAAGAGCATCTTGAAATTCCATATCGCGTCGTTCTCGATGAAGCAATTGAATTGGCTAAACACTTCGGCGGTGCAGATAGTCACAAATACATCAATGGTGTATTAGACCGTTTGGCACAAAGCCTACGTGAAGCAGAAAAGCAACAAGCAAAATAAGTTGTTGTTGAAATGGCTGAGTTTTCTATTATTGACACCTATTTCAATCGACCGAGTTATTCTTCAGTCGATCTAGGTGTCGGTGATGACTCAGCCCTGCTCACCCCGCCTCCACAGCAACAATTGGTCATTTGTGCCGATACCCTCGTTGCTGGTCGACATTTCCCCATCGATACAGATCCCCATGCGATTGGATGGAAATCTGTAGCTGTGAATCTTTCAGACATTGCAGCCATGGGTGCAAAACCTCAAAGCATTCTCTTGGCATTGAGCCTACCCCAAATTGATCATCACTGGCTAAAAGGGTTTAGTCAGGGTTTGTATGATTGTTGCGATCAATTTGGAGTAAGTTTAATTGGCGGCGACACAACGCAAAGCCCACATCTCACATTATCAGTTACCGCTCTAGGCTGGGTGGATATTGGAAAAGCCGTGCCACGTTCTGGTGCTCAAGCAGGTGATTTAATCTGTGTATCCGGCACTGTCGGTGATGCTGCATTCGGATTAAAATATCCCGATCATGCTTTAAAAAAACGTCTCGATTATCCCACTCCACGTTGTGAACTCGGTCAAGCGCTTAAAGGATTGGCGCATAGTATGATTGACGTATCCGATGGTTTAGCACAAGATCTAGGACATATTCTCAAAGCATCTCATGTTGGTGCCGACCTACACTTAGATCAACTTCCACTTAGTCCTGCCTTACAAGCATTGCCCAATCAACAAAAATGGCAATTGGCTTTAGCAGGTGGTGATGATTATGAATTGTGTTTTACCATTCCTTCACCTGCCTTGGATGAATTAAAAGCTCGACACTGCGATACACCGATCACGGTGATTGGTGTCGTAAAAGAGACTCAGCAATTAGATTTTTATCATCATCAACAACCACAAGAACTAGAATTACAGGGATATCAGCACTTTGCCAAAACAACCAATTAATTTTAAAGCGATGACTTGGTCTGAACGTTTCATTGTTTTTTGTGGCGTTGGATTCGGCTCTGGTTTGGCACCAAAAGCACCGGGTACTTTTGGTTCAGCTTTTGCGTTGCTGTTTATCCCTGCTTTCATGACAATAGGTTTTTTGTATAGTACGATTGCCATAATCGTTATGTCATTGATTGGAATATATATTTGTGGAAGAGCCGCTGATATAATGCGCGTCCATGATGACGGACGAATTGTGTGGGATGAATTTGCGGGGCAATCGATCACGTTTCTCCCTTTAATCTACCTAGGCCTAATGAATTGGGTATGGCTATTGGTCGGTTTTGCACTTTTCCGTCTCTTTGATGTTTGGAAACCTTGGCCGATTCGCGTCATTGATCGTCAAGTCGACGGTGGTTTCGGCATTATGCTTGATGACCTGATCGCAGGTTTGTGGGCAGCACTTTGTATTATAATTTATCTCTATATTGATATGGCTTAAGCCAAGCTCCAAAGAAAGGATGTTGTATGTCAACCACAGTTGTTATTCTTGCTGCAGGTAAAGGGACGCGAATGCGTTCAAAACTACCAAAAGTATTACAGCCTTTAGCAGGACGTCCACTCTTAGGGCATGTCATTGAAACCGCAAAAAAAATACAAGCTGAAAATATTATTACTATTTTCGGTCACGGCGGCGCTCTAGTTAAACAAGCATTTTCGACAGAAAATATTGACTGGGTTGAACAAGCTGAACAACTTGGTACAGGTCACGCTGTTCAAATGACCTTACCTGTCTTACCCAAAGATGGTATTTCTTTAATTTTATCCGGCGATGTGCCTTGTATTACAGCCGATACATTACAAAAATTACTTGAAGCAACACAATCTAAAGGTATTGGCTTAGTCACACTTACACTAGACGATGCTTCAGGTTACGGTCGTATCGTGAGAGAAAATGGTAAAATCCAAGCCATTGTTGAACATAAAGATGCTTCTGAAGCGCAACGTTTAATTCAAGAAATTAATACTGGCATTTATGCAGTAAGCAATGCCAAATTGCACGAGTGGTTGCCACGTCTGAATAATAATAATGCGCAAGGCGAATACTATTTAACAGATATCGTAGCAATGGCTATTAACGATGGACTCGAAATTGCTTCAGTTGAACCTGCTTTAGCTTTCGAAGTTGAAGGTGTAAATGATCGTGTGCAATTGGCAGCATTGGAAAGAGAATACCAAAACTACCAAGCGAAATTACTGATGCAGCAAGGTGTACATTTGATCGATCCGAGTCGTTTCGATCTCCGAGGTTCACTCAAGGTTGGTCAAGATGTGCGTATCGATATCAATGTCATTATCGAGGGCGAATGTGAACTTGGTGACAATGTCGAAATCGGTGCAGGATGTGTAATTAAAAACTCCAAAATTGCTGCAGGCACGAAAGTTCAACCGTATAGCGTATTTGATTCAGCCATTGTGGGTGAGCAGACTCAAATTGGACCATTCGCACGTTTGCGCCCTGGTGCTAAATTGGCAAATGAAGTACACATTGGCAACTTTGTTGAAGTGAAAAACACCACCATTGGTTTAGGCTCTAAAGCCAATCATTTTACGTACTTAGGTGATGCTGAAGTGGGTGAGGGTTCAAATATCGGCGCGGGTACGATCACATGTAATTATGATGGTGCCAACAAGTTTAAAACGATCATTGGTGACCAAGCCTTTATAGGTTCAAACAGCTCTTTAGTCGCGCCGGTTAAAATTGGTAATGGTGCAACAGTTGGTGCTGGATCGACGATTACTCGTGATGTGGATGATCATAGTTTAGCCGTAGAACGCTCTAAACAATTTGTGAAAGACAATTATCCACGTCCACAAAAGATTAAGAATTAAGGGGATTACAATATGTGTGGTATCGTCGGCGGTGTAGCAGAACGAAGCATAACGAATATTCTAATTGAAGGCTTAAAGCGTCTTGAATACCGTGGTTATGACTCAGCGGGATTAGCTTTAATCAATGCAGGTCAAGTTTTACGTGAACGTCGTGTCGGTAAAGTTATCAACCTTGAAGAAGCGGTTTCAGAAGCAGCGATCACTGGCGCGCTTGGTATCGCACATACACGTTGGGCTACTCATGGCAAACCTACAGAAAATAATGCACATCCGCATATATCTGGTCAAGTCGCTGTGGTACATAACGGTATTATTGAAAATTACCAAGAGCTTAAAGATGATCTTGAAGCATTAGGATATGTGTTTACATCCCAAACAGATACTGAAGTTGTTGCACACTTAGTTCATGATGCACTGAAGTCTGCTCCTAACCTGCTTAAAGCCGTTGAACAAGTTGTGCCTCAACTCAAAGGTGCATTTGCACTCGGTATCGTACATACAGATTACCCAAATGAATTGATCACTGTTCGTGAAGGTTCACCGCTCGTGATCGGTGTGGGAATTGGTGAGAACTTTATCAGTTCTGATCAATTGGCCCTATTACCGATTACCAATCGTTTTATATACCTTGAAGAAGGTGATATTGCGCGTTTAACACGTGATACGATTGAAGTCTATGTACAAGGTGAGCGCGTTGAACGCCCTGTCAAAGAACTTGATGCGACAGTGAGTAATGCTTCAAAAGGTGAATATAAGCATTACATGCTGAAAGAAATTTATGAGCAACCTGAAGCGATCAAGCAAACCATCTCTCAAGCCTTAAATGCCGATCACTTACGTGATGATTTTCTTGCAAATGCTGTAGAAGATTTTTCTCAGATTCAGCAAGTTCAAATCATCGCTTGCGGTACCAGTTACCATGCAGGCATGATCGCAAAATATTGGTTTGAACAACTGATTGATGTACCTTGTCAAGTTGAAATTGCAAGTGAGTTCCGCTATCGCACTCCAGTCATCGTGAACAATACACTCTATGTGTGTATTTCTCAATCAGGTGAAACTGCCGACACATTGGCTGCTCTTCGTGATACACAAAAACGTGCCAAAGCGAAAAATATTAATATCACCACGATGACGATCTGTAACGTTGCAACATCTTCCATGGTGCGTGAAACAGATTACAGCTTATTGACATTAGCAGGTCCAGAAATTGGGGTTGCGTCGACCAAAGCATTCACCACACAACTTGCTGCCTTGATGCTTCTCGTGCTTAAGTTCGGTCAAGTTAAACAAACGATTTCTAATAAACAAGTATCAGAAATCATTACTGGATTGTGGCATACACCTAAAGTGATTCTTGACACATTACAATGTGATAAAGAAATTTTACGCCTATCTGAATTATTTGTTGAAAAACAACATTGCCTATTTTTAGGTCGTGGAACACAGTTCCCAATCGCGCTTGAAGGAGCGCTTAAACTGAAAGAAATTTCATATATTCATGCTGAAGGTTATGCAGCTGGTGAGTTGAAACACGGCCCATTGGCCTTAGTTGATAATGATATGCCTGTTGTCATTCTTGCTCCTCAGGATGACATGCTTGATAAGCTCAAATCAAATATGGAAGAGGTTCAAGCACGTGGTGGTGAGCTGTTTGTATTTGCAGATGAAAATAGTGGCATTAAGGAGAAAGAGCGCCAACACGTCGTTCAAGTTCCGAGCGTTTCAGCACTATTATCACCAATCGTATACAGTATTCCTGTGCAGCTTTTGTCTTATCATGTCGCTGTACTACGTGGTACCGATGTAGATCAGCCGCGTAACTTAGCAAAGTCAGTTACGGTTGAATAATTCAATTTGATCTACACTTAAAAAGATCGATAATGAAAATTATCGGTCTTTTTTTTATCAAATGAAATATCTTATCAGTGCATGTTTAGTCGGACATCCAGTTCGCTACGATGGTCAACATTGCCTTCAAGAAAAAATTAAAACGCTGATTGATGCCAATCAGGCCGTCGTAATCTGCCCTGAAATTTCTGGAGGACTTAGCACTCCCAGAGCCCCTGCTGAAATTCAAAAAGGAACAGGCTCCGATGTTTTGAGTGGCCATGCAAAAGTATTTGATCTTTCGGGAAAAGATGTTACCGAAGCATTTATTTTAGGTGCCAAACAGACCTTAGCTTTTGCGAAAAAACATGGGATTACTCATGCGATTTTGAAAGCTAAAAGTCCATCATGTGGTTTTGGTCAGATTTATGATGGCTCTTTTTCGGGGTCAAAAATAAATGCGGACGGTGTTACAGCAGCGCTTTTAAAGCAACATGGTATTCACATCATGACTGAAAAAGAATTTCTAGATCAGTTAATGAAATAAAATCAGCTACTTAATCACATCATCGTCATATTCATGTTTTTTAAGGTGAGCTTTGTCACGCGTCGCCCAATAACTCGCCAAGATGGGTCCCGAAATATTGTGCCATAAACTAAAAATCGCACTTGGAAGTGCTGTAATGGGTGTTGCCGCAAAATGAACCGCAGCTAAAGCAACGCCTAAGCCAGAATTTTGCATCCCTACTTCTATCGAAACTGCTTTAGCATCTGCTTGATTAAGCTGCAATAATTTTGCAGCCCAATAACCTATAAAATATCCTAATCCATTATGTAAAATTACAACAGCAAGGATCAGTAACCCTGACTGTAAAATTTGCATTTTGCTTCCAGCAATAATCGCAGCCACAATCAATACAATCGCGATGACTGAAACCATAGGCATCATTGCGATATATCGATCTATTTTTTGCTTAAATAGGCCGCTCACGATCACCCCTAAAATGATAGGGAACAAAATCACTTGCATTACCGATACAAGCATTGCTACCGCATCTATATCGATCCACTGACTCGCTAAGAGATAAAAAATCAATGGTGTCAGCAAAGGTGCTAACATCGTTGAAACTGAGGTACACGCGACGGACAAAGCCACATTTGCCTTTGCCATATAAGCAATGACGTTAGATGCTGTACCTCCGGGACAACATCCAACAAGGAGTACGCCAACGGCAATTTCAGCGGGTAATCGAAATGCTATGCACAATCCCCATGCCAATAATGGCATCACTATAAATTGAGCACTCACGCCAACGGCAACCGCCTTAGGCTGGCTGAAAACACTTTTAAAATCTTCCCACGACAGGGTCATTCCCATGCCAAACATGATAATCCCGAGCATCCAAGTGATATAAGACTTAAGCCAAATAAAAGCTTCTGGCATATACATGGCAATTCCCGCAAATAGGAGTACCCACAGCGCAAAGGTTTTCTGCACGAATTGATTGATAGCTTTCATTTAGAAGTTCACTTGTTGGATTAACGACGTATGATCTTGAGCCATGCCTTTAAATGGTCTGCGCTGAGTGTCTGAGAGTCATCAGTTCTTTGGCGTAAATTCGTTTCACACCTTGTGCAAGCATTTCTTGCCATGCATGTTGCAACGAACCATTTAAATCGATGCCTTTAGTCGCATCTGACACGACATAACTGTTAAAACCTAATTTTGCAGCATCAATTGCCGTCCAAGCCACACAAAAATCAGTGGCGATCCCGACAATGAAGATGTCACGAATTCCACGCTCACGCAGATAACCTGCTAAGCCAGTCGATGTTCGATGATCAGCTTCTAAAAAGGCAGAATAACTATCAATATGTGGATGAAAACCTTTACGAATGACCAACTGCGCTTTGGATATATTCAAGTCTGGATGAAAATCTGCATCATGTGTACCCTGCACACAATGTGAAGGCCATAACACCTGGCGGCCATAAGCTAATTCAATCGTATCATAAGCAGACTTTCCAGGATGATTTTCAAAAAATGAAATATGGTCTTGAGGATGCCAATCTTGGGTAAGGACAACATTATCAAAATGCCGAGCAAGTGAATTAATGGTTGGAATAATTTGATCTGAATTTGCTACCGCCAAATTTCCCCCAGGGGTAAATCCATTCTGAACATCAACAACGATAAGTGCACTTTGTTGTGGTTGGAACATCCTTTTCAGCTCCCAATATTTTTAAAATTGTTAGGGACTATTGCATAGGATCAAGAGAACTACAATTGCTTGAGTTGAAAATTTGATATCAAAATTCTATAAAAAAAGCCTGCATCAAGCAGGCTTTAATCTATGTTTTTGTCTTAATTCTGGATACGACGTACCAACATTAACATGAAGATTGCAGAAATAATAATACAAGGGATTGCTGCAGAGATTACGCCTGCTGCACCAAATCCAGCCGTTAATAATGATCCTGCAATTGCTGGCCCAAGCATAGCACCGATACGACCTACTGCTGATGCTACACCAACACCTGTACCACGTACTTCTGTTGGGTACACAATACCACCAAATGCGTAAAGCACGCCTTGACAGCCAATCACGAAAGCACCAACCAATGCTGAAGCCAAATACATTTGTGTGAGTGAGCTTGCTGCATTCAACGCAAGAAGGCCAGCCAAAATACCACCGTACATTAACAAGATCACATAAGCTTTTTTCCAGCGGTCAGTTAATACACCTAAAATCACAGTACCTACAGTAGCACTTACCATGAAGTAGAATTGCGCTGTCGCACCTTCTTTTCTCGAAAAACCTAATTCTTGGAATAGAGAAGGTAACCAGCTGAGCATGATGTAAACCACCATGAGCGTGAAGAAATAGCTACACCAGATGAACATCGTACGAAGAAGATTCTGTGAATTAAACAAATCTTTAAACGAACCTTGTGGAGCTTCTGCAATTTCAGCTTCAGTTCTATTTTGCGTTTTCAAGAATTCTTTAGATTCAGGTAAGAATTTCATCATCACTGGTATAACAATTAATGGTAATAAACCACCAAGATAGAAAATATTTTTCCAGTTAGCACCGAAATCTGTACTTGCAATTAAAGATAAGATCGCAGCACCGACAGGCATACCGCAATACATTAGCCCTACAGCACGACCACGATTTTGTGGGGTTACAGCTTCAGAAGCCAAAGTGATGAGAATTGGCATTGCTGCACCTAGTCCTGCACCTGCAAGGAAACGTACAGCCAATAAACTGTTAAAACTATTTACCCATACCGTACATAAAGTGAATACAGCGAAAACAGCAACAGACCAAATTAAAACTGTTTTACGACCAATACGGTCCGCAATACGCCCACCTACCAGTGCCCCAGGTAACAGACCTAAAATACCAGCACTAAAAAACACACCTAATTGTGAACTATCTAAACCAAAATGTTCACGAATACCCGCAGCTGCAATACCAGCAGCCTGAATATCTAAGCCTTCAATTACTGCAATGAGGAAGCAGATACCTACCGTCAAAATTGCATGTTTGTTACTTACTGATTCTTGCATTGAACTTCCCTCACTCATCAGCATTTGAGTCCGATGCCCGATTATCTATGTAAGTCAATGAAAGTGAGAGTTATCAAATGGTGTAATAAAATGTAATCAAAATAAGATTAAATTTCATACCTCTTGCCAACCAAAATAAATTCTAGTCTTCAAAACGATTAATTATTTTTTTTATTTAGGAAAAAACCAAGAAAAATCTATTATAAAATCTATAAGTATTAGAATAATTTAACCTTTAAGTAAAAAAAATAAGACGTTTTATAAATTATAATAATCACATAATTTAAAAATTATTAGTCTATTCACCTGTATATACATACATCTTAAATCTGATGTAAGTGATATAAGCTATTAATTCAGGGTAAATTGGTCAGATTTTAGTTCGAATTTTCATTTTTATCCGCAATACTTTCATAGACGAACATCTATCTTCACTGTTATTTAAATGCCTAACCATAAGGTCTTAAAATTGCTTTTTTTAAAAAAAGTTACTTGTTTTAACTAAACTTTTTTTTGACTGAAGTGAATTCATATTGTTCTTATTGGTTGCTTAGTTCATAATTTGCATACGCATTATCCAGTATGCAGGCATATTGGATCGTGATATAAATCAAAATACATACCCATCCAAACTTCGCTTCTCAACCTTCACTGGATGGAAAAATAGGATCGTGTTTTAAAATGACTACTCAGCAAGCTCAGGTAATTCAAGGCTCAATCGTCGCAATCGTCACTCCAATGTTTGAAGATGGAACTGTTGATTGGAAGGGTCTCGAGAAGCTTGTTGAATGGCACATTGAACAAGGTACAAATAGTATCGTTGCCGTGGGAACAACAGGTGAAGCTTCGACCTTAAGCATGGCTGAACACACTCAAGTGATCAAAGAAATCATTCGTGTAGCCAATAAACGCATTCCAATTATTGCCGGCACAGGCGCAAACTCAACGCATGAAGCGATTGAGCTTACCAAAGAAGCTAAAGAGCTTGGTGCAGATGCTGCACTTTTAGTAACGCCATATTATAACAAACCGACTCAAGAAGGCTTGTATCAGCATTACAAAGCAATTGCTGAAGCTGTTGATTTACCGCAAATTCTTTATAACGTACCTGGCCGTACTGGCGTTGATATGAGCAATGAAACTGTAGTTCGTCTTGCTGATATTCCTCAAATCGTAGGGATTAAAGATGCAACAGGTGATGTTCCTCGCGGTGCTGAGCTTTTAAAAGCACTTGAAGGCAAAGATATGGTGGTCTATTCAGGTGATGACGCAACAGCATATCAACTGATTGAGCATGGTGCGAAAGGTAATATTTCTGTGACCGCTAACGTTGCTCCAAAGCAAATGAGCCAAGTGTGTGCCGCTGGTTTAGTGGGTGATGCAGCTCAAGCAAAAGCAATTAATGATCAAGTTGCAAATTTACACGAAATTCTATTTTGTGAATCAAACCCAATTCCTGTGAAATGGGCACTTCATGAAATGGGATTAATTGGTACAGGTATCCGTTTACCACTTACTCCATTAGCAGAACAATATCGAGCTTCACTGCGTGATGCATTAAAAGCTGCGAGCATTATTTAAAGAAGAGTTTAACAACTATGCAACTACGTTTTGGTTTACCCCTTGCCCTTTCAGCCCTCAGCATGGTCGGTTGTAGTACGATTGGTATCGATAATGGTTCACTCGATTATAAAAAATCTACTGCACAAGCCCCGCTTAAATTCCCTGAAGGTTCAATGGTTAGACCAGCAACACCGCTTTATCCAGCGCCTGTTGTTGAACAGCTTGCAATAGACAATGCGCCACAAATGGTTAATAAGCGAGGTAATCGTTTTGAGCTACCTCGTCCTAATGTGGCACCAACCGTTTCTAATCCTGTTGAGAGTGAACAATCAACTGCTGTCGGTCGTCCACAACTTTTAACTGATGGAAATGGCAATTCGTTGATCAAAATTGACGGAAATTCTGCTACAATTTGGCAATACACAATCGCCACCCTCAGTAGCCTCAACTACAACTTTGTCAATCAACCTAAGAATCCCCATTCCGCGACAATTCAAGTGGATGGTGAAAGTTTAGTGCTTAAACTGACATCTGTAGGTTCGAGTCATACCTTGGCCGTGTTTACCCCAACTAACGCGTTTGCAGACAAACAAAAAGCTGCGAGCCTGTTAACCCAGATTTATCAAAACTGGCCAGCCTAGTCGTTCTAGGCATATTTTTTCTGAAAAAGGTTCCACCATGTTAAAACAAACCTTGCTCTATACTGGTAAAGCTAAATCCGTTTATGAAACCGATAGTGCAGACCACCTGATTTTAGTCTTTCGTGATGATGCCTCAGCATTTAATGGCGAAAAAATCGAACAGCTAGATCGCAAAGGTAAGGTGAACAACCGTTTTAACGCCTTTATCATGGAAAAACTTGCAGCTGCAGGTATCGAAACTCATTTCGAAAAACTTTTAACACCAAACGAAGTTTTGGTTAAAAAGTTAAATATGATTCCAGTTGAATGTGTAATCCGTAACTATGCAGCTGGTTCGCTTTGCCGTCGTTTGGGTGTTGAAGAAGGTTTAGAACTTACACCACCTACATTTGAATTATTTTTCAAAGATGACGCTTTGGGCGACCCAATGGTGAATGAATCTCAAGCCATTGCTTTAGGTTGGGCTACTGCTGAACAACTTGAGCGTATGAAAGAGTTAACTCACCAAGTAAACGTGGTTTTAAAAGATCTTTTTGCTCAAGGCAACATGCTTTTAGTTGATTTTAAACTTGAATTTGGTGTGTTCCATGACCGTATCGTTCTTGGTGATGAGTTCTCTCCAGATGGTTGCCGTCTATGGGACAAAGATACCAAGAAAAAATTAGATAAAGACCGTTTCCGCCAAGGTTTAGGTGGTGTGGTTGAAGCTTATGAAGAAGTTGCTACACGTATCGGTGTTGACCTTTCTGATATCTAAATCAAAATTTAGATAAAATAAAGCCGAGTCATATGACTCGGCTTTTTTGTATCTGTTGATATTATTTTTATATTTTCAAATTCTTGTTATACATTCATTATTTTTGTTAAGTCGCATTACCAATGCTCTCTCCTCATTGGTAATGCTATTAATTTATCGAATCGATATTTAAATAAGATGACAAATCTGGGGTTTTGATCATTAAAAAACTCAATTGTTTTTTTTGTTTTTAAATTTACACCCATTAATCGAATAAATTAATGCTATTTATTAAAATGATCGTTTTTACAATATCACTAAGTTCAACTAATATATTTTTATACCAGGCAACTACAGGAGTTGGTGGCTCAAGAGAGAGACTGTAGTTGCCGACCAGATGAATCGCTTTTCGCCCAGCTTCCCATAGAACTGGGCTTTTTTTATTGTTGTTGCTGCTCTTGCTGCCAACGTCGCTGCTGTAAACGCTCTGCTTCGACTTCACGCTTATTACGAGCTGATTCGTACAATTTGGTGCCTTTCAGCTCTGGAGGCATATAATCCTGCAACACGAAATGTTCTGGATAGTGATGTGGATATAAGTAATCTACACCATATCCCTGCTCTTTCATTAACTTGGTTGGAGCATTTCTTAAATGCAATGGAACTGGAAGATTTGACGTACGTTCAGCCAACTCTAATGCTTTATTGATTGCTAAGTAAGTGCTGTTACTTTTCGCGCTTGTGGCCAAATACACTGCACATTGTCCTAAAATAATACGGCATTCTGGCATCCCAACCGCTTGAACGGACCTAAAACACTCCCCAGCCAATAACAACGCATTAGGATTAGAATTTCCAATATCTTCCGAAGCGGCTATCAACATCCGACGCGCAATAAAGACTGGATCTTCCCCCCCCTTTAACATTCTCGCCATCCAATATAGTGCAGCGTCAGGATCACTTCCACGAATTGATTTAATGAATGCTGAGACTAAATCATAGTGCTGCTCACCAGATTTGTCATATCGCGCAATATTTTGTTGAGCTACTTTCACCACGATGGCATTGGTGACAATATTTTCAACATCTGCTTCAAATGTGCTCGCAATGAGATCCAATAAATTGAGTGCTTTACGAGCATCACCTGCGGCAAATTGAATTAATGCATCATATTCTTCGATGTGAATATGACGGTCTTTCAGAAATTGGTCTTGCTTGAGTGCACGTTCAATTAAATGTTGAATATCATGCTCAGATAATGCATTCAGCGTATACACCTGACAGCGCGACAACAAAGCATTATTGACTTCAAAAGAAGGATTTTCTGTGGTTGCACCAACCAGAGTAATCTTGCCTTTTTCTACTGCGCTCAGTAAGGCATCTTGTTGAGATTTATTAAAACGATGAATTTCATCAATAAAAACCACTGGCACAATGAGATCACCACTTTCCCCAATGATTTCTCGAAGCTCTTTAACACCAGTGTTGAGTGCAGACAAGCTAATAAAAGTACGATCTACAGCTTGAGCTAACAATAGCGCAATGGTGGTCTTGCCGACGCCTGGAGGCCCCCAAAAAATAATCGAAGGTAAATGTCCTTGGTCAATCATTTGACGTAAAGGTGCGTCTTCACCAAGTAAATGATCTTGTCCGATAATCTCAGACAAATCACGTGGACGTAAGCGTTCAGGTAGCGGAATTTGTGTATCGGACATATTTTTTTATAGATCTCAAAGTGCTGTTGACTAGTCTACTATGTAATAGTCAAATTCCAATATTAATAGTCAAAACAACCATCACTATTCAACATTTTTCATTTTACTCAGATTCGAGTTTTGCTTTTAATTTGAATAAATAAGCTTGCGGTCCATCTTCTATTCCCCAAATTGTGCCATCCTTCGCTTCATGCAAGTCTCGTACTCGAACCCCCATATCCAAGCGCTGAATTTCTCGTACAGGTTCAGATTGTGGATCTACCACAATAATGGCTTTCGATGATAATCCACCGATTAAGGCTTTGTTCTTCCATTGTGGAAAATAGTTAGATTTATAAAAGATCAGACTCGAGGGTGAAATCACTGGAGACCAATCAAGTTTAGGGGCTATAAATTCAGGTCGCGTTTCATGATTCGGAATCTGTTTCCCATCATAGTGATCACCATTAGATACAATTGGATAGCCATAATTCTTACCTTTTTCAATAAGATTGAACTCATCGCCACCTTTAGGACCCATTTCTGCCACCCACAAACGATTTTGATGATCAAATGCCATACCTAAAGGATTACGATGACCTAAACTCCAAATCTGCGCTGAGACACCACCTTGTTTGTCAAATGGATTAGATTCTTGAGCACGACCATCATCATACAAATATACAATTTTACCTAGATTAGACTGCATATCTTGTGCAGGCTGAAACTTCTGCCGTTCCCCTGAACTAATCCATAAATTCGCTTGCTGGTCAAACACTATACGATGTGCATAATGCCCCTGACCCGACACTTTAGGGACTTGCTCCCATATGCGTTCGATATCCGTCAGTTTCGGTGCTTCGATATTCGATAAATCCAATTTCGCTCGGATTACCACTGCACCAAACAATCCATTTTTTTCTTCGGCATAACTGAGATATAACCAAGCGTTATTATTGAAATTAGGATGAATCGAAACATCACCTAACCCACCTTGTCCGCCATAAGCAACTTGAGGCACATCAGCCACGTTAAAACTACGTTTTGATTGTGGGTCAAACAACTTAAGTATGCCTGACTTTTCTGTAATTAACAGTTGACCATTTGGTAAAGTTGCAATCGCCCATGGTTCATTAAATAGAGCAATTTTTTCAACTTGATATCGTTGTTCTTGAGCTTTTGAATTTTCGTTTTTGACTGTTGATTCCTGCGGATTATGTGCTTCAGTGACTTTATTTTGATTGGCATGACACGCCATTATGATTCCGCTCAAACCAACAATCCAAATCAGTTTTGCAGCTTTTAACATGCCTTTCCCTTTTTAAATCCTTGAATATCAGTCTCTAGGATTAAACGGCAATGATCATTTTAAAAGTGTTTTTATATTACAAAATATGTGCAGTCTAGCAATTGAATGTACTAGCGTACCCACCGCACGATGTATTCATCTATTTCATTTTCATTAACAAGCTGTTCAGATATACAACGACCTGCTACAGATTTTCGAGCACTAATCACACTTTGTTTATTGCCTGTCACCAAGTGATGCCAATTCGGTAGCTTTTTACCTTCATTAATACGTCGATATGCACAACTCGAAGGTAGCCATCGTATTTGTTGTAATTTTTCAGGCGTTAACTGAATACAGTCAGGTACATGCACCTGACGATTTTCATAATCTGAACAATGCCCCGTCTGACAATCTAGAAGTTTGCAAGCCACTTTGGTATATGCGATTTCTTCGGTTTCATCATCTTCTAATTTAACCAAACAACACATACCACAACCATCACACAGTGCCTCCCATTCTGCTTGGTTCATTTCAAACAGTGAATAATGTTTCCAAAATTCAAGGCGTAAAGATGTGCTCATGATTCAGCTAAATATCAAAAATTTGAGTCAGTATATCACTAATAATTCTCATAAAATTTCATCAATCTCAGTTACAGTTGATTAACTAAAGAATATCAATACTCTACGTTAAAATACCCTTTGTATACATTTTGCTCAGTTTATTTTCTTATACTGAATGAACATTAATAAAAATTTATGGAGAATCAAAATGTTCCGTTGGGCGATTATTTTTGCAGTGATTGCATTGATAGCAAGTTTGCTAGGGTTTGGTGGTGTAGCAGGCTTATCTAAAGATTTCGCAATTATCTTACTTGTGATTGCAGTGATTCTCGCAATTGTAGGCTTTATCTCAAGAGGCAAAGTCTAGTGTTCTAAATCACTAGATTAAATTGAAAACACAAGATTGATGAAAAGAAGAAGGTACTCCTTCTTCTTTTTTTATTTCTTTTTATCTGTTCATTGATACGCGTTTTATATATTCCAATCTTTCATAAATTCTCACATTTGATTTTACTTTCTTATTGCAAATTCATCACTTCGGAAAACATTTATGCTTTAATCTTTGCTGATTTTCATAAACGAAAGGACTTTCAATAATGACTTCAGCAATTCAAACAAGAGAAATTCAGTATAAAGCGGCAGATGGTACTCAATTGATTGGTTATTTTGCCGCACCTGAAAACTCTTCAGGAGCTGCAGGTATTATTGTAGCCCCAGAGTGGTGGGGTCGTAATGAATATACAGAACAACGTGCTCGAGAACTTGCAGAACAAGGATATGCTGCTTTTGCCATTGATATGTACGGCGACAAAAAGGTAACCACTGAAGCTTCTCAAGCAAATGAGTGGATGATGCAAACTTTCGCACAGCCTGAAACGATTGTACAACGCGCTACAGCTGCGTTAGACACTTTATCTGCACAGCCTGAAGTTGACGCAACTAGATTAGCTGCGATTGGTTTTTGTTACGGCGGAAAAGTTGTTTTAGATCTTGCTCGCTCTGGTGCGAACTTAAATGCAGTTGCTACCTTCCATGCTAATTTATCTGCGCAAACACCTGCTCAACAAGGTCAAGTAAAAGCTGAAATTCTGGTTTTGCATGGTGAGCTAGATAGCATGGTCACGCTAGATGATGTGGCACAATTTAAAGAAGAAATGTTTGCAGCTCAGGTGCCACATGAGGTCATTATCTTTGAGGATGCAAAACATGGTTTTAGCAATCCACAAGCTGATGAACGGGCAAAAGCCAATGGTGTAGATCTCGGTTATAACGCTGAAGCTGAGGAAAAAAGCTTAGCTGCGATGTATGAGTTACTGTCGCGTCACTTAGATTAATTACTTTCAAAGTTTATTAGCGCTAAGATTATTGAAGAAAGAAGATAAAATATAAGAGGAATATAAGGATGAGTGAACAATGTACTTATTGCAATCACGATGAATATGATGTGATTGATAAAAATGAATTCGGTGTGATTTTGCCAGAACAGCAGCCGTTGACTAAAGGACATTCCGTTATTATTCCTTTACGTCATGTGAGTTCTTTTTTTGAAATTACCGATAAAGAGCGTAAAAGTTTACAGTCGTTGTTAGAACTGGCACGTAACGAGTTAAAAATCCGTCATCATCCGGAAGGCTTTCATATCGCTTTTAATGATGGCAAAGTTTTTGGCGATGAAGAGTCGGAACATTTACACATCCATATTATTCCTCGTTACAAAAACCAACCGCTTAAATTAGATAGTCGTTGGGGCATTATTCAAGAGTAATGTTGATTTTACAAAAAGGCGCAATATGCGCCTTTTTTCATGCTTTTTTAAAAGGTCTTTGCCTAGATTGGTTATACTGAGCACAGATTGTATTAATGGTATTTTCATGTTTTCTTTTTCAACTGCGTTACTGGATTGGTTTGATGTACATGGTCGACATGACCTGCCATGGCAAGTCGCAGATGATCCTTACAAAGTTTGGGTCTCTGAAATTATGTTGCAGCAAACCCAAGTGAAAACTGTTCTGAAATACTATGATCGTTTTATTGAGCGCTTTCCGACGGTCAACGATTTAGGTCATGCTACTTGGGATGAAGTTGCTCCTTACTGGGCAGGTCTAGGCTATTATGCGCGTGCTCGCAACCTGCATAAAGCAGCCACAATCGTAAGTCAAAATGGACATTTTCCAGAGACTTTAGAAGCTTGGATGGCCCTGCCAGGAATAGGTAGATCAACTGCTGGTGCATTGATGTCACTTGGATTACGCAAATACGGCGTGATAATGGATGGAAATGTTAAGCGTGTTTTAGCACGTTTCTTTGCCATTGAAGATGATTTATCAAAGCCTGTCCATGAACGTGCAATGTGGGAATTAGCCGAGCAACTCTGTCCTGAACAACGCAACCATGATTACACGCAAGCCATTATGGATTTGGGTGCAACAATTTGTACTCCTAAAAAACCACTTTGCCTGTACTGTCCAATGCAGTCAGAATGCCAAGCTTTAAAGCAGGGTCTGACACAAGAGTTACCATTTAAAAAGCCAAAAAAAGCAGTGCCTATAAAGACTGCGGATGTTTTATTACTGCGAAGTACTGAAAATACATGGTTATGGCAACAACGTCCGCATTCAGGCTTATGGGGTGGTTTATGGACCTTACCCATCATTGATGAAACTTCAGAATTTAGTCAATTGACTCAGCAATATGGTTTGGTGAGTAATCAATTACCAACTCAAATTTCACACAGTTTCACCCACTTTACCTGGTTACTGAATGCACATATTTTCCATGTTGATCTCGACCAGATGGAATACCTCCAAACAGAATTAGGAGGTGAATGGCTCGCTCCACAAGTTGTAACAGAAATGGGCATTCCAACTGCGATGAAAAAATTGATCTCAGCCGTGAAATTGTGACATAGTCGATTCAAATAAGTGTGGCTGTATCAATCAAGGAGTTGGAGTGACTAAGTATTTGCGACATTACATCATCCTAAGTGTAGCTATTTTACTTGTTGCCTGCAGTAGCCAACCTCCAAAACAAACGCCGCTTGACCCAACCCTCGTTGCTCGCTTACATATGCTTCCTTTGGACCGCAAATTACCTATCCCAGTACAAGGTGTAAAAGCGAGACAACTCACTGACACTTGGGGTGCATCACGAAGTCACGGTCGAACACATGAAGGCATTGATATCTTGGCGGCTCGTGGTACAAAAGTTTATAGTGCAACTGATGGAATTGTTCGCAGTATGCGCGATAATAAGCTGGGTGGGAAAGTCATTTGGATTTTAGGACCCGCTGGTTCTTGGCATTATTATGCGCATTTAGATCAGCATAAAAAAGGTCTCAATGAGGGTGACTTCGTGCGACGAGGTGACCATATTGGTTATGTCGGCAATACGGGTAATGCTCGACATACTGCCCCTCATTTACATTATGGAATTTACTTAGATGGTCGCGGTCGAGGCCCTGTCAATCCATACCCTTATTTACGTTAAATTAAAGTTTTTATTATTAGGAAGTTTTCATGTCAGAAGCCTTGATTAATCGTCTAGTTGAATTTGCAGAATCTGGCAATCAACAACGTATTGTCTTAAATGGACAAAGCCATCAGGGCTGGATTATGGAAATTACCGAAGAAGCTCTGTTGATTAGCACTGGGTTTGCAGATAAAGCAGGTAAAGATTTCTGGATTAATTTTTCGGATTTAGAACAGGCAGAGTTGTTCTTTTGGGACAATCAAAACGATCAGTGGGTTGCTTTTACCATTTGATCACTTCAGAGCATTCGCATGACGATTCAACGCTGTGGCTGGTGCTCCGATGAGCAGATTTATATTAATTATCACGATCAAGAATGGGGTGTGCCTGTATATGATGAACACACCTTATTTGAAATGCTCTGTTTAGAAGGTCAGCAAGCAGGACTCGCTTGGGTTATTGTTTTAAAAAAACGCGAGCGATATCGATATCATTTCTTTCAATACACCATTGAAGAAATTGCGACTTTTACAGATGAACATTTAATCGAAATAGCACAAGATCCGGGCATAATTCGTCATTTAGGTAAACTAAAGGCGATTCGAGATAATGCTCGAGCATGGTTGAATATGCGCCAAATCATGCCTGATATGGTCAAATGGTTATGGAGTTTTGTAGGGCATCAACCCAAAGTTCATTCTGTGCCAGACTATCGCTTAGCACCAACACAAAGCGAATTAAGCCTGCAACTGTCTAAAACTCTAAAAAAGAATGGTTTTAAATTCGTGGGTCCAACCATTATCTATTCTTATCTGCAAGCGGTAGGAATGATTGATGATCATGAAAATCACTGCTTTAAAAAGCTTAGTTTAGCGCCATAATCTTTTTAAGAAGGTGCTTGGGATGATGACCTCATTTTTTGTTTCACCCAATCCGCTAAAAACACGATGGAGTCATGAATTTCATGAGTTAGTTCATGCCCTGCATTTAAGCGAATATAATTTTTATAACGGCGTTCTTCTCCAAAAACATCACCGGGAACAATGTTAATACCATGTTGACGTGCAGCATAATAGAGTTCTAAACCATCAATATGTGTCGGCAATTGCAGCCATAAAACATAACCACCATCCGGCTGACTTAACCCAATGTCGATCCCGTGAAAAGCGCTTAATATCGTTTGTCGATATGCATCAACTTGATGATTTAATTTTGGTTTTAATCGGAGTACATGCTCACGATAGGCTCTACTATACATCAGGTCAGCCAAAGCCAATTGCAAAGGTGTATTCACACTGACATTTTGAATGACAATTTGACGATGCAAATATTTAAGCCTCGGCGGTAAACAAAACCAACCTACTCGATATGCGCTCGACAATGATTTTGATATTGAACTGCATAAAATGACATAGCCTGCTTCATCCCAATGTTTGATCGGTAAAGGTCGCTGTAAATTAAAACTACATTCAGCATAAATATCATCTTCAATCACATAACATTGATATTGTTCAGCCAATTGCACAATTTTCTGTTTATCATGATTTGAAAGCTCAAATCCTAGTGGATTTTGATAATTCACAGTCAATAGACAGGCTTTGGTATCGGGGTGCTGCATTGCTCTTTCTAAGCGTTCTAAATCAAAACCATCCACATTTGCAGGTATCTCAATCAACTTGCGTTTCAGTGTCCCTAACAACTGTAATTGACCATTAAAATTTGGGGTTGGAATCACAATGCCATCCCCTTCCTTGGTCAAGAGCTGAACCACGAGTGATAACGCAGCCATACAGCCATTGGTGATATAAATCTCGTCTGGATTGATATAAAAACCATCTTCAGCCCAATGGTCTGATAAAGCTTGTCTCAATCTCAAATGCCCTTGTCGATTACTGTAAAGGAAATCTTCTGGTTGACTGTGTTTTAAAGCACGTTGAATTGACTTTCGGATTGCATCTACAGGCACGTGATTTGGAGAGATTTGTACTGCACCTAAATGAATTGATCGATTATTGGTTGAAGACTCCTGTATTTCAATTTGCAAATTTAAGTTACTGATATCCTTTGCTTCAGCTTCAAATTCATGATGATAAGGCAATACTGGCGGATCGTTTCTGGATTTCAAATGTTGAACAAAATAACCCGATTTATTTTTAACAGTGATGAGCCCTTCCGATTCCAATAATGCATAACAATTTTTTGCTGTATTTAAACTGACGGCATGTAATGCTGAAAATTGTCGAAGGGAAATGAGCTTCTGTCCTGAACACAGTTCTCCACTCAGAATTTTCTGTTTGATATGTTTGGCTAAGATTTGATACTGGAACATGAACTGTGCTCATTTTTATAAAATGTGTGTATCTGTATCTATAAACCTAGCAAATTTATGATGGTCTTACAGCTAAAAAAACACAGGAGGCCACATGAACAACGATAAATTATATTTGATATTACCCTTGGTAACACTTATGACAGCTTGCCAACCAGAGCATGCGATCGATCAAGTTGCACTTGAGCAAAAATTTATTTGTACATCATTAATTGATGGCTTCTTGAAAGTGACACACAACAGCCATTATCGTTTTACGAAAAATATTGAATCTCCAGAGCAGCAGAAAATTTACCTTTACACCGTGTCTTCTGATCATGCAGTCAAGCTCAATAGCCCCACACAAAAAAATTTAAATTTTCAATGTGATGATTCCAAAAAACAGACCTACCAAGTTTTTCTATTGGATCAGACGTCTAAGACTAAGCAACCAATTTTGAGTTTTCATTTGCCTCAAGCAGCAGAGTTAAAGCAATTTACAGCTTACACTTTGAAAAATGATTAAATGACTGATATAAAGTCATTATTTCAAAATATCTGGTAACGATATCTGCGCAGATTGAGATTTTGCTAATTCAGTTTTCATTTTTTGCAACATTTGATAAGGCTGCTGTTGTACAAACATATTGGTCACACTTTGTGGAATTGCACCTTCTGGATCCGCATATCCTGAAGTGCTGACCTTCACCTTATTCGGTCCAATCTGTTCAAAGCTCCAGTCTCCAACATAGTGTTGCAGCCGAATATACTGAGGATTCTTCGATTTTCCCGTTTGCGAAGCTTTATTCTTAATATGAACAATACCTTTTGAATCCTTATACATTTTCCCTTGCACAATCAGATCTCGATCTTTCAAAGGAAATGGAAAATCTAACACCATGTAGAGTTTAAATTCCCCTTGCTTCAAATCTTGAGAAATCACCTGTGCTGAACCGACATTGGGTACCCATGATTTTGCATTTTCCACATCCAAAACTATTGCAACTGCTCTTTCGAGTGAAGCATCCACTACTGTTTCAGCACGATAGGACAACACAGGATGATCAGGATTTTGTATCGTCCACACTTTAATATTGTTTTTGTTAATGGTGAGTCGAGAGGCTTCATTGGCTTGAACTTGGCTTGTCAGGCCAATGGCACTGACAAGCAAGCAGATCATAGAAATTTTCTTCATTTTTATTCTTCATATTTCACATTATTATTTAGATGATCACGCAGTATTTTTAAACTTAAACTTTGATATCGTTGAAGCCTAAAACGTCTTTCATGTCATATTTTTTCGGTGCTTTACCGACAACCCAAGCAGCGGCACGTACTGCACCTGCAGCAAAATTCATGCGGTTCGTGGCTTTATGTGTGATTTCTACACGTTCACCTTCACCAATAAACATTACCGTATGTTCACCCACAATATCGCCACCACGAATGGTTTGGAAACCAATACTTTGACGTTCACGAGGACCAGTATGTCCTTCACGGTGATACACCGCATCTTGCTTCAAATCACGACCTAATGCATCAGCAATCGCCTCACCCATCATTAAAGCAGTACCTGATGGCGCATCAACTTTATGACGATGATGTGCTTCGATCACTTCAATATCGACACTGTCACCAAAGACTTTAGATGCTAATTCTAAAAGTTTAATGGATACATTCACGCCTACGGAGTAGTTTGCTGCGTAGACTACAGGAGCAATCGTTGCACTTTCATCTAAAAATGCTTTTTGCTCATCGTTCATTCCTGTCGTACCGATCACTAATGCAACACCAGCCTCACGGCACAGTTTCAAATGCTGTTCAGTTGCAACTGGTGCAGTAAAGTCAATAAATACATCACAATCATTTAAAACATCTTGGATATCACCCACGACTTTCACACCAAGTGTACCAATACCCGCTAATTCGCCTGCATCCGCGCCAATAAGGCTACTGCCTGGACGCTCTACCGCTGCTGCTAATTGATAACCAGCATCTTGAACTGCTTGAATCAATGTACGACCCATACGGCCACCAGCACCTAAAATCCCAATACGCGGAGCGACAGACATAACCTATTCCTAGTGTTGCTTTAAAATTGTTCTTACTATAACAAAAGTCTATACATACGCTAAGTTTATCGATATAAAAAATTATGCTGTCTTTTAAGCATTTGATTTGAACCTTAATCGAATAATTAGATTAAATTAAGAAAAATATTCGGTTTTTTATATTTATAAGTTTTAACTATGATCAATGCCATGAAATTCAACACTTTTATAAGGAAATAATATGGCAGACCAAGCTCGAAAATTATCAACGATCCAAACGATCGAACAGTTACAGTTGGATGCTTCATTAGTTCAAGGTTTAGATCATGCCGAAACTGCGTGGATCATTATCGAAGCTATTCAACAATTGCAGGAATATCATAATCAGTGGCACTGAGATGAAACGGATCAGATGATTTTTCTTATTTAAAAGAAAATCATCTTCTGTGTTATTAAAATATTTACAATTTAAAAATCATATTAGGATTCAAAATTTAAAATTGCTCAAAGCATTGATTGCTCAGCTAAAGCATCGGTTTCTATTTTCATTCCTATTAAAATATGTTCTTATTATCTCGTTATTTTTAATCTAAATTACATTCTATCTTCACAGTTTCTCTGCATTTTTTCAGTACATTAGTGTGAACCCCAATTTATAAGGTCAACGAGGGCGGAATATGAAAAAGATTATGACAGTTTTGACATTATCTTTAAGTGCAATATTTACAGCAAATATTGCCAATGCTGCTCCTTACTCTGATGACTACCAAGATAAAGGTTCACGTGAACGTGGTAAAGGATTTGAGAAACCTACTCAACATGATGCTTCATCAGATCAAGAGTTCCAAGATCGTCGTAAAAACAGAGAAGAGCGTGGCGTAAAACGTTTACGTCAACATAAATGGCAAACTGGCTACGTCATGCCTCAACACTATCGTGGCAATAGTTATAAAACCGAATATAGAGATCATAACCTACCAAAACCTGGTAAAAACCAACAATGGTACAAAGTGAATAATGACTTTATTCTGGTGGATTCAAACAGCAATAGCATTTTGAAAATCCAGCAAGATTAATTTTGACGTTTAAATCGACCCGACTTCATGTCGGGTTTTTTGTTGAGTTCAATCCTAATCATTCATCTTCATCACTTCTTCATACATTTCACAAATTGACTATATCTCTCCACGGTTTATCTCAAATCATTTTGTACTTTAGCGATATCGGATAAATAACAAAGTTAGAGGTATCCCACATGAAAAAGTTAGTATCAGTACTTACATTAGCAATGAGTGGTTTATTGGCAACATCTGCGATGGCTGGTCCACATGACGATGGTCGTCACTATTCAAAACCAACTCCACCACCAGCGCATTGGAATAAAGGTCAGCCTGGGAAATATCAACATGACCGCTATGAACAAAATCGTGGCTTCCAAAATGTAAATCCAAGCCGTCAATGGCGAGTAGGTCAACAGTTACCACGTCAATTCAACTCTTCAAAATTTGAGTTAAGTGATCGTCAAGCGAAGAATCTACCTAAAGCGGCGCGTAACCAGCAGTGGTACAAAATTAATGGAGACTATGTCTTAGTGAATGAGCGTACAGATCGCATCGTGCGTATCATCGGATAAGCTTATTCCTAGATCTTCTCAAATTGATCTTCCCTGCACTCAGCCCAAACTCAGTTTGGGCTTTTTTATGTCTTTATTTTAATGCAGGTGTGGAAAATCATTTTTTTGTTTAGAATCTGATGACCACTTCCCGCTTCTATCGGTACATGCATGCAATCGGACTCAATAGATACAACTCAAAATATGACACAGCAATATGTGCATTGGTTCCGAAACTCAGCGCCGTATATCAACGCCCATCGTAATAAAACCTTCGTTTTAATGTTTGGCGGCGAAGCAGTTCAATCACCAAATTTTCAACATATTATTCATGATATTGCCCTTTTACATTCTCTCGGCATTCGACTCATTCTGGTTCATGGAGCACGACCACAAATCAGTGCAAATCTTGCTGAGAAGAATTTAGATAGTCCTTTTCATAATCATCGTAGAGTAACAACACGTGACTCATTAGGTGCGGTCATGTCTGCAGTAGGCTCAATCCGTTTACAAATCGAAGCCTTATTGTCTATGGGACTTGCAAATTCACCCATGTATGGTGCTCGCATTGATGTGGTATCTGGTAATTTTATAACAGCTAAACCTTATGGCATTCGTAATGGTATCGATTTTCAACTTACCGGTGAAGTGCGTTCAGTCGATGCAGATGCGATTCAAAAACATTTGGACAATCACAATATTGTATTGCTTGGCCCCTCAGGTTATTCAACCACTGGTGAAGTTTATAACTTGCTTGCTGAAGAAGTGGCGACCAAAACAGCTATCCAACTCGGTGCCGATAAACTCATTTTTCTCGGTTCCGAACAAGGTTTAATGCAAAGCCCACAGCAGTTGTTGCGCGAAGTGACCCCGCATCAGCTAGATCAACATATTGACGTTGCTTTAGAGCAAAATTATGAATTGGCATTGCATTTACAAAATGCCAAGGAAGCCTCTTTAAATGGCGTTAACCGCGTTCATTTATTATCTTATGAACATGATGGTGCATTAATCGAAGAATTATTTACTCGTGATGGGCATGGCACGATGATCACCGATGCACATTATGAAGAAGTCCGCACAGCGACGATTCAGGATGTCGGTGGATTAATCAGTTTATTACGCCCATTAGAACAAGAAGGCATTTTGGTATACCGCTCTAGAGAACGCTTGGAAAATGAAATTGATCATTTCGCTGTGATTGAACGTGACGGTATGGTTCTGGCTTGTGCAGCATTATATCCAATACCAACTGAATCAAATGAAATTCGTTCTGCAGAAATAGCCTGTGTGGCAGTACATCCAAGTTACCGCAAATCAAATCGTGGTAGCCAAATCTTGCACTATTTAGAAGAGAAAGCAAAAAAGTCTAATATCCAACAGTTATTTATTCTTACGACACGAACCGCACATTGGTTTTTGGAACAAGGGTTTGTCAAAGCATCGGTGGATGACTTACCACAAGCGCGTCAGGCACTTTATAATTTCCAAAGAAACTCAATTGTTTGTAAAAAGCCACTCTAAAGTGGCTTTTTTATTGCACCCTTATGAACTGCTTTATCTTTCTTTTATATATCGATATTCCTAGGTGAACTATCTTCACAATCATTCGATATATTCATACAAATCATATCCTTATCACAATTTAATATTTTAATATATATTTATATATTTCACAAACTTAGAATCAAAAATATCGTTATTCTTAGATTGAGCCTTTTGCATTTTTTTAGATATTTTTTTCTCTTTTAATTTTATCTTTTTTATTCATTAGGAATTCCTGAATTCTTATTTTTTACGAAATAGAAAATTCATTAACTTAGGCGCGTTACATGACGCATTTATTTTTTTGATTTTTTTTATTTTTAAGTTTTCAGGATTTTCAATATGAGCAGCTTTAACGCTAATCTTTGGAAAAAAACACTCATTTTGTCTTCTGCGTTAACAGGTGCTTTGCTACTCACTGGTTGCGACTCAAAAAAAGAAGATAAAACCCAAGTGTTAAATATCGGTTATCAAAAGTATGGCTTACTGCCCGTGATTAAAGAACGTGGTGAATTAGAAGCCGCTTTGAAGGATCAAAACATTCAAGTGAAATGGGTAGAGTTCCCAGGTGGACCACAACTGTTAGAAGGTTTGAATGTCGGCAGTGTTTCATTTGGTGAAGTCGGTGAAGCACCCCCTATTTTTGCCCAAGCAGCGAATTCAAATTTGGTTTATGTCGCAAATCAACCTGCGACTCCACGCGCTGAAGCGTTGATTGTTCAAAAAAATTCGAACATCAAAAATATTCAACAACTTAAAGGTAAGCGTGTAGCGTTAAACAAAGGTTCTAACGTTCATTATCTTCTCCTGAAGATCTTAGAAAAGAATCATTTGACGCTTGATGATATTGAAGTGGTTTACCTACCACCATCGGATGCTCGCGCAGCATTTGAGCGCGGTGCAGTCGATGCATGGGTAATCTGGGATCCGTTCTTTGCAGCAGCAGAGCATCAAATCGGCGCACGTGTTCTCGCTTCTGGCGAAGGGCATGCCAATAACTACCAGTTCTATATGGCTGATCGTAAGTTCGTTGAACAGAATCCTGAAATTATACAAACCGTTGTTCAAGAACTTAATGAAGCATCAGATTGGATTGCTTCCAATAAAGACGAAGCAGCTCAACTGCTCGTGAAGCCTACAGGCCTAGATTTCAAAATTCTTCAAACCTCAATTGGACGTATGAGCTTCGGCGTTTATCCAATTAGTACTGAAGTTGCTCAACATCAGCAAAAAGTTGCCGATGTATTCCATCAACAGAAGTTAATTCCAAACAAAATCAATATTCAGGCCGCAATTATTGCGCCTACACCCAAATAACAACATGAAAAGGTGATGAACATGACTCAATATCAATCAGGAAATACAGCACACACTTGGTTTAAAACCTCAAGTCATTCAATGACAACGATGCTATTTGCCTGTGCGATGTTGGGTTGCTCAGCTGCATGGGCTGTTGATCCCTCAGTGAAAGAATTACGCATTGGCTTCCAAAAATCTTCCGTAAATTTGGTGATTGCTCAACAGCAAAAACTGTTTGAGCAAGAATTTCCCAATGCCAAAATTACATGGAATGAGTTCCCTGGTGGTCCTCAAATTTTAGAAGCACTTGCAGTGGGTTCAGTGGATATTGGTGCAACAGGTGATACCCCCCCTGTTTATGCTCAAGCAGGAAACAAACCTTTGCATTACATTGCTTATGAGGCGGCGAAGCCTCTTTCTTCAGCAATCTTAGTGCCGCAAAAATCCAAAATTACTCAGCTTAAACAACTCAAAGGCAAGCGTGTCGCAGTACATCGTGGATCTAGTTCACATTATCTATTGGTCCAAGCCGTCCGAAAAGCAGGTTTGCAATGGAGCGATGTAAAACCAATTTGGTTAAGTCCTGCTGATGCACGCGCAGCATTTCAAAAAGGTGCTGTTGATGCATGGGCCATTTGGGACCCGTATTACGCTGCTGCTGAACTTGAAGATAAAGCAAAAGTTTTGACCACTGGACAAGGGCTGAGCCCGAATTACACGTTCTATCTCGCTTCAGGCAAGTTTATCGACAAACATCCTCAAGCGATTTCAGGTGTCATTGAACAGATTAATCTTGCTGATCAATGGGTTCAAAAGAACTTAAAAACTACAGCAACGATTTTTGCCAAAACAACAGGTTTAAAGCCGAATGTCAGCCAAACCTTTGTTCAGCGCCGACCTCGTCCATCTTATGCAGCACCTTTAACCGCGAAAGTCATTGCAGATCAGCAACAACTGGCTGATCGCTTTGCTGAGCTCAAAATCATTCCTAAACCGATACAAATTAACCAAGTCGTATGGACTGGTAAGTAACTCATATTAAGGACTTAAGTAATGAAAATTTTCTGGTTTATTCCTACTCATGGTGATAGTCGCTACCTAGGTACAAGCAAAGGCGGACGTGTTGTCGACCATGCCTACATGAAACAAATCGCTGTGGCGGTGGATAATCTAGGTTATGAAGGTGTGCTTATCCCGACTGGTCGTTCTTGTGAAGATCCATGGTTGACTGCCGCAAGTTTAATTGATGCCACCAAAAATCTTAAATTTCTCGTTGCTTTGCGTCCAGGGGTAACCACTCCTGCACTGGCTGCACGTATGGCAGCAACCTTTGACCGTCTTTCAAATGGCCGTGTTCTATTGAACTTGGTCACTGGTGGTGATGAGCAAGAGTTAAAAGGTGACGGCGTCTATGAAGATCATAAAACGCGTTATAAAACTGCGACTGAATATACTACGATTTGGCGCGAAATTTTAAAACGCTCTCATACGGGTGAAAGCTTCACGTTCCATGGTGAACGTCTAAGCGTGGATGATGCAAAATTATTATATCCACCCGTCCAAAAACCATATCCACCATTGTGGTTTGGTGGTTCTTCTGATGATGCTGTTGAACTGGCAACTGATCAAGTAGATACCTATTTAACTTGGGGAGAGCCTCCAGCAGCGGTTAAAGAAAAAATTGAAAATGTCCGCGCTAAGGCGGCAGCTAAAGGTCGCACCCTAGATTACGGTATTCGTTTACATGTCATCGTCCGCGAAACCAACGAGGAAGCATGGAGAGCTGCTGAAGAATTAATTCAGTATGTTGATGATGAAACCATCGCTGCGGCACAGAAAAAATTTAAACAAATGGACTCTGTTGGTCAACGTCGTATGGCTGAACTTCATAATGGAGATCGCTCGAAACTTGAAGTGTCACCAAACTTATGGGCTGGCGTAGGTCTCGTCCGTGGGGGTGCAGGCACGGCATTAGTAGGTGACCCTGAAACTGTGGCGGCACGTATCCAAGAATATGCAGATTTAGGCATTAATACCTTTATTTTCTCGGGTTATCCGCATCTTGAAGAATCAATTCGTTTTGCTGAATTGATATTCCCTCTTCTACCATTAGAAACACGCCAAAAACTGACTCAACCTAATCTGACTGGTCCTTTTGGTGAGATTGTCGCGAATAACTATACTCCTGAAGAAAATAAAAAAGGAGATCAGGTTCAGGAGCCGGCATGACAACAGCGGTAGATAAAACTCAAAAACATTCTATCGTGTTGAGTAAAACCAAGGTAGTTAAACCTGAAGGTTTTCTCTCTCGAGGAATCAAACAACTGGGGCAACGTTTGTTGCCTTGGTTAGTACCCATTTTTCTTATTGTGATTTGGCAACTGGCTTCAGTCACTGGCATTTTAGAAAGCCGTGTCTTGCCTGCTCCAACCGCAGTGGTTTTGGCTTTTTGGCATCTATTGTTCAGTGGTGAACTGTGGACACATGTCCAAGTCAGTGCGGGACGTGCACTGATTGGCTTGCTGATTGGTGGTGGCTTAGGATTATTTTTAGGATTGTTAAATGGCTCATCTAAAGTCGCCTCTACGTTACTCGACACGACCCTACAAATGATCCGTAATATTCCAGCTTTAGCTTTAATTCCATTGGTGATTCTATGGTTTGGAATTGACGAATCTGCCAAATTATTTTTGGTCGCGATTGGCGTGTTTTTCCCAATTTATATCAATACGTATCACGGTATCCGATCTGTAGATCCTCAGCTGATCGAGATGGGCAAGAGTTATGGTTTAACACGCTGGCAGTTATACAAAGAAATTATTTTACCAGGTGCTCTTCCTTCCATTTTAGTTGGTTTGCGCTTCGCACTAGGTTTAGTTTGGGTTCTTTTAATTGTAGCTGAAACCATCTCGGCACAAGCTGGAATTGGCTACATGACCATGAATGCGCGTGAATTTTTACAAACAGATGTCGTTTTAGTTGGGATTCTACTGTATGCCCTACTTGGTAAATTAGCGGATGTACTCGCGGTTGCCTTAGAAAAATATTTATTACGCTGGCATCCAGGCTATCAAAAATAGGAATGCGTATGACTGATTTAAGTATTTCAAATCTCGCTGATGAACATGTCATTCCAGATCATGCCAGATCAGCTCCACAAAAGATCGGTGCAGAAATCAATCTTGAACAACTGCACAAGTTCTATGGCAAAGTTAAAGTATTAGAGGATTTAGACCTACATATAGAACCTGGTGAATTTGTTGCCATTGTGGGTCGAAGTGGCTGTGGTAAGAGTACGTTGTTACGGTTAATCGCGGATTTAGAACAACCGAGTTATGGTGAGATTAAATTTAAATCTGCACTGAACTTTCGTGAAGGTATTACCGCTGATGACATCCGCGTCATGTTCCAAGATCCTCGCCTATTACCATGGAAAAGCATTTTAAAAAATGTGCAATTGGGCTTAGATAAATCCCAGCATGATAAGGCTGAAGCATTATTGGAAAAAGTTGGCTTAAATGAAAAAGCTGAACTTTGGCCTGCACAACTTTCAGGTGGACAACGTCAACGAGCAGCGCTAGCACGTGCCTTGTCTCATACCCCTCGAATACTATTACTTGATGAACCTTTGGGGGCTTTAGATGCGCTTACGCGTTTAGACATGCAAAATTTAATCGAGAAACTATGGCTAGAACAAGGCTTCACCACCATCTTAGTGACACATGATGTCAGTGAAGCTGTTCAGTTAGCAGATCGTATTATTTTGCTCGATAAAGGTCATATCGCACATCAGTTCAAAGTAGATTTACCACGACCGCGACAAAAAAATGTCAAATTTGCAGAGCTTGAACAACAAGTTTTAGAAGCCGTACTTTCAACTTAAGCGATACAAAATATGACATTCTGAATTGTTGAATGAGGTAAATGGAAGTGTCTAATTTTCGTCGGAAAATTAGACACTTTTCGTACTGATAAATGGCTTTTTTTAATTAAATTAAAAGATATTCTCGATCAGCATTTCCCACATGAGTAATATGTATTTGTTTATCAAATAAATTGTACATGTGTCTTATTATTAGTTTTATCACTTAACTACACAATTATTCTTCATATTCTTTTGCAAATGCCCTAATCCTTGTGCACAAATCGCACGTTTTGCCGTACAATTTGAGGTTCCTTTTTATAATTTACTGACGAGATGGAACAAAAGAAGAGTACGCAAAAACGTCAACAGCTTTTAGCTGCTGCATTAGATGTGTTTTCTGTGTATGGTTTTAGTGGTGCAAGCTTAGATGAAATTGCACAACTCGCGGAAATGCACAAATCGAATATTTTCTATTACTATGAAAATAAAGAAGCGCTCTATGTCGAAGTGCTGACTACTGTCATGCAAAAATGGTTAGCTCCACTGCAAATGTTGGAAGCTGATTTAGAGCCTGCTGAAGCGATCACACAATATCTCATGCAAAAGATTGAGGTTTCCCGTACTCAACATAAGGCATCAAAATTATTTGCTTTAGAAATTATCCAAGGCGCACCACATATCCTGCCAATTTTGAAAGGCCCATTAAAAAAACTCTTCAAACGTAAATCTAAAGTCATTTCCACGTGGCAAGAGCAAGGCAAAATATCAGACAAGATCGATGCTGAGGTTTTAATTATTAACCTTTGGGGTATCACACAAAACTATGCTGATTTTAGCACCCAAACCGAAATGGTAACGGGAAAAACCTTACGCAATCGCACCATGTATCAACGTACCATCGAGCATACAGTCCATATGATGCTATACGGTATTTTACCTCGATCATAATTGGTTTCTCTAAATCTCTTCGAGATTGATCTCTGGCATACGACCATAGTTTCTATGGTCGCCAAAATCTTCAAAATCTAGTGTTCCACGCTCTGATATAAAGCCAATAATTTTTGAGCGCCCAACAACAAGTTCTCCTCCCAATCTAAATGTGCGGTGTCGTTTGCCCCATCTGTAATGTATTTCACGGAAATCAAACGAACGCCAAGTTTCTTACATACTTTGGCGAGCGCATATCCTTCCATATCAACCAACTGACATGGCACCTTAGGTTCACCAGTTTCAAAGCTATCGCCAGTCCCACAAATGCCCTTGGGAAGATGTTGAAAATACGGCTCTAGGTTAATCGCTGCGGGAAATTCCTGATCCATCGGTGTAACACCAACTTCAAAGCCAAGCGGTGAAACATCCATATCTCGCTGTACAAATGTTGTTACTTCAACCAAGGAATGCGCATCAAAATGCGAACTTCCTGCTGTTCCTAAATTCAGCAAAGTTGTGCATCCCGTTTTTTGAATCACCTCAAATGCTTTAAATGCTGCATTGACCTTACCAATACCACTATAATGCACTGCAATATTTTCAGCTTCGAATAATCCTTTAGATTCACTTGCTAAGGCCATAATTAGGGCTAGATCAGACATTACTTACTCATTAAATATTGAATGGAACACATTAGACAAAAATATATCCGGAAATAAAAGTTTCTTTGATCTAATGACTCAAGCATCTTGATCTAGAATAAGAAAAGTATTGAATAAAAACACAACAACAAGACGAAACTGTGAGAATATGGCAATATATAGCCCAAATTAATTTTAGTCACCATTTCGCCCATGAAGCTACTCCGTCTGAATGCTTTAGCGCCCAACTTTCAATTGCCCAAAACTGCCGTCACCATTGGCAATTTTGATGGTGTTCATTTGGGTCATCAGGCGATGGTTCAGCAATTAAAAGACATAGCACAACAACAAGATTTAAAAACTGTGGTGATGATTTTTGAACCACAGCCTTTAGAATATTTTAAAAGTTACGACGCACCACCACGAATTAGTTCATTACGTGAAAAAGTGGAACATTTGGCTGCACTTGGTATCGACTACATTGTTGTTGCCAAATTTGATGACACATTCCGTAATTTAAGTGCGGAAGAGTTTGCTGATATTTTAAAATACAAGCTGAATACCCAAAGCCTAGTACTCGGTGAAGATCATCATTTTGGTAAAAACCGACAAGGTAATAGCCAATTCTTGCGCGATTATGGTTTTCAAGTCACCGATTTAAATAACGTTGAACTGAATGGCGAGCGTATTAGCTCTACCTTAATACGCCAAACTTTGGCTACAGGGGACCTTAAAAAAGCTGCGGAGCTACTTGGTCGCCCGTATAGCATTACGGGTCGTGTTCAATATGGTGATCAAATCGGTCGCACCATTAACTTTCCAACTATCAATGTTCGTCTAAACCGCCATAAGCCCTGTTTGCATGGCATCTATGGTGTTGAAGTGATTTGTGAAACAGAATCGTTAAAAGACAAAGTTCGCAATGAAAATGCCGAATATCCAGGTATTGCTGGTTATGAGGCTACAGCCCTTTTCGGTGCAGGACATGTCGGCACCCGACCAGCCATCGAACAGGAACATCCAGAGTGGCGATTAGAAGTACATTTCCCTGATGTTTCTGCTAATCTGTATGGCCTGTTAATGCGGGTAACATTTTTGAACTTTGTTCATGGCGAAAAGAATTATCCTTCGCTAGAAGCACTCAAAGCTGGGATCGATGATGATGTTGAGCAACTGCTTGAGTTTCGCCGAAACAACCCCAACTTTCCTTATTAATACTCCTTAATTTTTGTAAAACGCGTCAGCTTTAGACTGATTAAATTGGAAGACAACTTGCATGAGCGATAAGCAAACTCCTGAAAATGCAGTGGACTATAAAGCCACGCTAAACCTCCCAGGTACTGACTTTGCGATGAAAGCAAATCTCGCAGTACGTGAAGCGAAATGGTTAGAAGAGTGGTATGCCGACAACATTTATCAGCAGATTCGTGCGTCGCGTATTGGCAAGAAAAAATATGTGCTTCATGACGGCCCTCCATATGCAAATGGTCAAATTCACTTAGGTCATGCGGTTAACAAAGTCTTAAAAGACATCATTATTAAAAGCCGAGTAATGGATGGTTTTGATGCACCATACGTACCAGGTTGGGACTGTCATGGTCTTCCAATTGAACTTAAAGTTGAAGAAAAAGTCGGTAAAGTCGGCGTAAAAGTAGATGCTTCTACCTTCCGTAAAGCCTGCCGTGAATATGCTTATACCCAAGTTGAACTTCAAAAGAAAGACTTCGTGCGTATGGGTGTGTTCGGTGATTGGGACAATCCTTACTTAACGATGAACTTCAAACAAGAAGCAGACATCGTTCGTTCGCTGGGTGCGATTGCAAAAGCAGGTCATATCGAGCCGGGTCTGAAGCCTGTGAACTGGTGTTTAGACTGTGGTTCATCTTTGGCTGAAGCTGAAGTTGAATACGAAGATAAAAAGTCTGACGCAATTGACGTTGGTTTCACGGTTGTAGACCTTGCTGATTTATCTGCACGTGTAGGCGTAGACATCGCTGATCGTACCGATATCGTGATCTGGACCACAACACCTTGGACCATGCCTGCTAACCAAGCAGTGGCACTCCACGCTGAACTTGAATACCAATTGGTGAAAGCCACTGGTGAAGAAAGATCTGCGCAAAACTTCATTCTTGCAAAATCATTGGTTGAATCAGCGACTCAGCGTTATGGTTTCACTGCATTTGAAGTGCTTGCTGAATTCACAGGTTCTAAACTTGAAAACTTACTGCTTCAACATCCTTTAATCGCTGAACGCCAAGTGCCAGTGATCTTGGGTGAGCACGTCACCGATGGTAGCGGTACAGGTGCTGTACATACGGCTCCGGGTCACGGTGTGGACGACTATAAAGTTGGCTTACAGTACAACTTAAAAGTTGAAAACCCAGTCGGTGGTAATGGGGTGTATTTACCAACATCGCCAATCTTCCCGGGCGAACACATCTACAAAGCTAATCCAAAAATTATTGAAGCATTGACTGAAGCAACCAAGCTCTGGGCACATGTCGTAATCAAGCATAGCTACCCGCATTGCTGGCGTCATAAGACTCCAATTATCTTCCGTGCGACACCACAATGGTTCATCAGCATGGATGCGAAAGGTCTACGTAACAATGCCCTAAATGCCATTGAAAACGAGATCAGCTTCGTACCAGATTGGGGTAAAAACCGTATTCAAGCGATGATCGAAGGTCGTCCTGATTGGTGTATCTCACGTCAACGTACTTGGGGCGTGCCAATTCCATTCTTCGTACATAAAGACACCAACGAATTGCACCCACGTACCCCAGAATTGATCGAAGAAGTTGCAAAACTGATTGAACAAGAAGGTATTGATGGTTGGTACAACCGTGATGCACGTGAGTTCATTGGTAATGATGCTGAACAATACAATGCTGTGCGTGACACGCTAGACGTTTGGTTCGACTCAGGTACAACTCACTACGCAGTACTGCGTGAGCGTGAAGAACTACAAGACCCTGCTGATTTGTACCTTGAAGGTTCAGACCAACACCGTGGTTGGTTCCAATCTTCATTATTGACTTCAATGGCAATCAATGAACGTGCGCCATACAAAGGCTTGTTGACGCATGGCTTCGTAGTGGATGAGAAAGGCCGTAAGATGTCGAAATCGTTGGGTAACATCATTACCCCACAAGACATCATTAAAGATATGGGTGCTGATGGCCTTCGTTTCTGGATCGCATCTGCGGATTACCGTTATGAAATGACCGCAGGTAAAGAAATCTTTAGCCGTGCCTCTGACGGTTACCGTCGTATTCGTAACACGCTTCGTTTCTTACTTGCGAACTTGAATGGCTTCAAACCATCAACAGATGCGCTTCCTGTCGATCAACTGATTGCGCTTGATCAATACATCTTACAACGTGCCTCTGAGGTTCAAGAAACCGTTAAGAAAGCGTATGAAGAAATGAACTTCCATATCGTGACAAGTGCGTTAACTAACTTCTGTATTAATGACTTGGGTGGTTTCTACTTAGACATCATCAAAGACCGTCAGTACACTACGAAAGCGGACTCACAAGCACGTCATTCTGCACAAACTGCGCTGTATCACTTGGTACAAGCATTCGTACGTTGGATGGCACCAATCTTGAGCTTTACTGCACAAGAAGCTTGGCCATTGATTCCCGGTCAAACTGAGAAATATGTCTTCACTGCTGAATGGTATGATATTCCGACTGCATCAAGTGCCAATGTCGTATCAGAAACTGAATGGCAAACATTGATCAATGTGAAATCGGCAGTGAATAAGTTTATCGAGGCAGCACGTGGTGCGAAAACTGTGGGTTCAAACTTGTCTGCTAAGGTTGAGCTTTGGGCGAATGAGGAACTTAAAGCCGTTCTAGACAAATTAGGCGATGAACTTCGTTTCGTTCTCATTACTTCACAAGTGATGGTCAATAGTTTCGATGCAGCACAAGGTGAAGTATCTGACTTAGAAGGCTTGAATGTGAAAGTTTCTGCTGCTGACGGCGAAAAATGCGTTCGTTGCTGGCATGTTCTGCCTGATGTGAATACACATCCATCACATCCAGGACTATGTGGTCGTTGTATTATTAACCTCCCTACAGGTCAAGGCGAAGAGAGAAAATATGCCTAATCCACAAAATAATAAAAAAGGTTTATTCCAATTCTATCCCCACAATTTGTGGTGGATAGGATTGTCTATTGTTGCCATTATTTTGGATCAATGGACTAAATGGATAGCAAGTACACATCTGACTTATGCAGACCCTGTACCTGTTTTACCTTTTTTAAATTGGACATTACTACATAACTACGGCGCTGCCTTTAGTTTCTTGTCCGATGCCGGTGGATGGCAACGTTATTTCTTTACATCACTTGCAGGAATTGTCTCGGTTATTTTTGTGTTTTGGATTATGCGTATGCCAAAAAACATGAAAGTATTGCCTTTAGCCATCGCACTCATCTTAGGTGGGGCGATTGGTAATCTTATTGATCGAGTAAGTTTAGGCTATGTTGTAGATTTTATTCATGTCTACTATAACAATAGCCACTTCCCTGCTTTTAACCTTGCAGATAGTGCCATTACTTTAGGTACCATCTTAATGCTGATCGATACTTTTTTCTTAGAGAAACATCGTATTCAACGTGCGGAAGCGCAAAATGACTGATTTTATTAATCCAAATGAAGATACTCGCATTGAAGCGGGTTCAAAAGTACATTTACACTTTTCAGTAGCCATTGAAAATGGTGTTGAAATTGATAATACCCGTAGTCGCGAAGAACCTGTAAGCCTCGTGATAGGTGATGGCAGCTTATTGCCTGGTTTTGAAAAAGCTTTATTTGGCTTGCGCGCGGGTGACCGTCGTACAGTAAGTTTACCTGCTGAAGATGCTTTTGGCCCTTGGAACCAAGAGAACGTGCAAAAATTTGATACTGTTAAATTTGAGCAACGTCCTGCTGAAGGTCAAATGATTGAGTTTGAAGATAAAGCAAAGCAGTCATTATATGGTGTGGTTAAATCGGTTGGTGATGATATCACTGAGGTCGACTTTAACCATCCGCTTGCTGGTAAGGACATTACTTTTGAAGTTGAAATTTTCAAAGTAACACCAGCAGGTCAGCAAGGCATCAAAATTATGTAATGCCTGATTCGTACATAAAAAAGCGCCTTATGGCGCTTTTTTTTAGATACATTTTCGATCTACCTTTTTTAAAAAAAACATTTTAAAGTCAGTGTGATAACAGTTAGAAGGATAAATTTGGTGAATATTCAAATTATTGTGGGAAGCATTCGAGAAGGCCGCACAGCCATTAAAGTTGCAAATTGGGTTCAAAACACGATTTCATCATATAACTACAGCACGATTAAGACAGAAATTGTGGACTTAAAAGAATGGGATTTACCGTTTTTCGCTGGAGCAAATCCACCACTAACGGGTATATATGATCAACCTAAGCAACAAGAATGGGCTGCTCAAATCGCGAAAGGTGATGCATTTATATTTATTAGTCCTGAATATAATCATGGATACAGCCCTGCACTTAAAAATGCACTCGACTATTTAGGTAAAGAGTGGAATGGAAAACCTGCTGCTTATGTCAGTTATGGCGGTAGTAATGGCTCTCGCTCTATCGATCAAATCCGTCAAGTTGCTACGCAATTAGGTTTAGTCGACTCAAATGCCGTGGTTGAGATTCGCGATATTTTTGCACGCAATCGCAGTGAAACATTCGAAGGCAATGAATTCGATGATAAAGCGCTTAAATCTGCGTTTGATAAAATTGTGCAATATGTAAGTGCGTAATAATCATCTTCAGATCATCAATAGGTGCGCGATTATAAATACCGAAGACACTTTGATCGAGATAAAATTATAGTTGAAAAAGTGAACCCTCTAAAATTAGAGGGTTCTTTTTAGATACAGATCCCAATGAATTAACTAATTTTGTCCAACCGTTAAACTTTGATTCCCTATACATTTGCATCCACATGCCAAAGGTGAATTATGCTGTGCGGCGGGTTTTCCCATAATAAGCATTTTGCTGTCACCCGCAACAATTGTCGTCACCGTTTTATGTTTAGGACAGGTGGCCTTATCCCCTACACAAGCAACTGGCTTACCTTCGATTAAGAAAGAACTATTTGCTGAAATAACCTGCCCACCACCAGTGGTTGGAGAGCCAATCGTAATATAAGGGAAAGCCATACACTTGTTCCTTTTATAATATTTTATTGAACTTCAAACTCGATTCTTCGATTTTTCTTACGACCCTCTTCCGTTGCATTGTCTGCAACAGGTTCATCAGCACCCATACCCGCTGTACTTAATCGTGAAGGTGAAATATTCTTGGCAATCAAATATTGTTTTACTGCATCCGCACGTTGCAAGCTCAATTCTTTGTTTTTCTGTGGATTACCTTGACTGTCAGTATGTCCGATGATTTTGACATTTTTGCCTTGAACTTTGTTTAGCGCAACCACCATTTCGTCTAAAATTTGTGTGCCTGCTGGTAAAAGTGTGGCACTTCCAGAAGCAAATTCAATAATTCGATTTTTTAAAGCATTATCAATGATGGCTTGTTCTGCATGATTCACAGATAACTGTGCATTAAAGCGATAAGGTGCCACAACTAAATTTTGAAATGTATTTTGAGTCGGTACGATATCATTTTGATTGAGGACTTTACCTGTGAGCTCAACTTGTGTTCCTCTTACACTCAATTTTCCTTGAGAAACTTTTTTAAGATCAGGTGTAATGACTTGTGTCACGGAATCACTCCATCCATTGGGTGCAGTGACAGGACGAACCTGAATTTTATCAATAATCTGGTCTTGGCTATAGACCACTTTCATTTTATTCAATATGGCCTGTTTGCTCATCTCGTTAGGAACAACTCCCTCAACGATAATTTCTTTCGCAAACGATATAACACTTATACTCAATATCGAACTAAGCAATGAAATCTTTAATAAGGTTTTCTTCATCATTTTTCTTCTATAAAAGTCTGTCGGAATAATTTCATTCCTTGATTTAAACTTAACTGTCGTTCGCACAAAGATTGCTCGAGTGCAGCAAGACCTGCATTTTGCTCCAAATAGCGATCAATCCACTGTGCTTGTACCAATGAAACCCAATGTTCAGAGCTTAAGTTCTGATTGAAAATATCACTTAATGCTTCAATATCTGCGCCCTGAAAGCCAAATAATAAAACTGGACGTTCTGAATGAAGAATACCAATTAACACTTCGGTATTATGTTTTGGCAAAAATCTTGCGATTAAACTAACCCAGAATCCTGCGATTTCATAACAAAAACTAGGGTTGTGAATCGGTAAAATTAACACCTTATTCAGTTTACTCGTTCCATTTTTTAATACAGGTTGGAGTAAAAGACCTAGTCCAATCATGCTTTGTGCAAGCTCATAGACCGATATTTTCATCATTTGTGCAAACGAATGCATGGTATGATTTTCAAAAAAAGCGGTTGATTCAGTTACATCAAGAACTTGAATTTCTTTTTTGAGCTGAGCCAGTTTTTCGATTAAATCATCAGCATCTCGAATTTGACGAATCACACGGTTTCTTTGAAATAAGTCAATCAAAACTGGCTTATAGCTATAAGGTGCATAGAGCAAATTTTGGTAGGGTGCATCCACTTCCAATAAGTGACTCAACACCATAGGAAACTGACGACCTGAGCTGTCTTTGCTGGTCACTAAGTTTGCAACCAAGAACATATTTTCACGCGGATTGGCAATAAAGAAATCTAATGATGCCAAACTTTGATAATTTTGATCGAAATTTGGATTTCTCATTGCCATTTCAAGCGCTTCAGTAATCCACTGATCAATCACTTGAATCAAAGAATACTGTCCTTTGGTTTTCAGAAAATCGCCACGAGCAGGACTCTTACCATAGTACAAAGGCGTTGTTTTCACACTGTACATATCGCCTCCTACTGATGATCCATCTTAAGTTGTACTCCATACATCATGGCTGTGCTCCTTGTGTTGCATTTTGCAATGCCGTATTCGTTGAATTCTCAGCTTGAGGTGCTGGTGTTGGTGCCTTTTGAGCAGATACCACACGTGCTGTCGCCTTGTTGGTCGTCACCTTATCAACCAATTGCAAACCGTTTAAATCACGATTAGAACCAACGCCTGTTCCACCTTGACCTGAATTCCCACTGATCAAACGAAAGTTTACTTTTACCGCTAATGATGGTTGTTGAACACTTGCCCAAGTCATTTCGATGACACCATTTTGATCACGACGTTGCGAAGAGTCGATCAAACGATTGATCCCGTATTCACCTGGTGCATCAAAAATCGTATGCGTTTTCCCTTCGAGATCGACTGCAGTAATACGTGCTCCAGGAATAGCACCAGTATTCGGCCAAACAAAGTTCACCCACTGTTGGATACCATTTTCAAAGACCATACGTTGACCATCAATATCAATCGTATATGACAGCAACTGTGGATTAGACAATGGATAGAATTGGAAGTTGGACTGATTGGTCGCAGCAGGCGCAGAACCTTGTGACAAAGTACCTGTAGCTACACCGTTAAGTGGTGAAACATAGCGTTGGAAACTCATCACAAATTGTGGATTCAAGATAATGCCTTGGTCTTTCCACGTTTTAGAAGTCAGTGTGTAGCCACGACGAATCACAAATGGATCGAGCGTTTCTTTAACAAAATTGGCAATACTACCGCCCTCACCGAAGATTTGACCGATTTCACTACTCGTCGCTTGGATTGAAGCCGAGGTATTGAATGGAACCTTTTGGCTCAGAGTCTGATTAAACGGTTGATAAGCTTGCATCACCCATAATTTATTAATCTCATCTTGTGCTGGCGTGATTAAGCTTGCAAAGGATTGTGTCAGTGGACTCACCAAAAGCTTTTGAATGAGCTTATTGTCAATATCATTCAGACCGACCGTCAGTTTTTCATCGACAAGTTTTTGCGTAGTATTAAATACTGAGGTTTGTTCATTGATGGTTTGTTTTACCAAAGCCATCGCATTTGGGCCAATATCCCCTGCATTTCGGAGGTCATTGAACTTACTGCGTACCTGTGCGAGATTTTCTAAATACTCATCAAGTAATGATTTATTTTGCTGATCATCACGTTTACGAACCAACTGATAAAAAACGTTAAATTCTTTTGAGATAGCACCTTGGGCGCGCTCAGCTGCACGTTGAATTTCATTGGTATTATCTTGACGAAGAACCTTACGTTTAAACCAAGCGATAAATCCTGTTTGTGGAGCAGCTAATTCCGCTTGAACCACAGGGTTATCCCAATTGGTTTCTTTCGCTGTATGCTCAATGAGCAAACGTATCGGGGAGTTTTGAGGCTCACCCAATAAATCTATTGTTTTATGTTGCTGGGCAAAATCAGGTTGTTTTGCATAATAAATTCCATTCAAGAATTTACGCCACTCTGCGATATATTCTTTCTTATAGAGTTCAGTCAGCTGCTTACGAATTTGATCTGGACTACCACTAAAGGTGAGGTCATCTGATTGATTGCTGTTCAACACCCAGTCACGACTGTCTGTCGGACTATTCGCAGCTTCATCAATGGCTTGATCGATATATTCGTTCCATGCCTTATATGTAAATACCCCAGGAAGAGCATAAGAACCTAATACGGCACTACGATTGTTCTCACCTACAATTTGAGCTACTGTCACTGCTGGATATCGTACGGCAGCACGCATTTTGATCTCATTATAAACTCGATCACGTGCTGGCATCCCCTTCATCACCGCCAACAATACTTGTCGGCTTTGATCAACCAATTGCGCATCAGCTGACAACTGTGGGAATTTTGGATCATTCGCCAATGTCATGGTATAGGTCAGCACCTGCTCCGCTTTTTGGATCATTTCACCACGTGGCATTTGTCCACGATTGGCATCTAACCATGAACGCCAAAAGCGCGTAACCTGATCACTCAGATGACTTGCTTCCATATATTTTGAATTGCTCATCATCAAATAAGCTTTCAATGCGTTGTAAGCATCTTGCGGATTCGAATCAGAAGGTTCCAAAGCATTTTGTGCAGGTTTAGCCGATACTTGCTGAATTTCAACATTAACGTGATTTTCTTTTAGTGTCGCTTCATTATTTTTGACACGTTGCAAGAATTGGCCAATATTTTGTTGAGACGGTTCTAAAACAATTTGTCGCACACCATTTAAATATTCGGTTTTAAGTTTTTCCCGCAGATCATTGCCTTGATACAAACCAAAGCCAAACTTTAATGGACGATCTTCTTCAAATTGATCTAACTGTTCTAAACGCTGTTGTAAAATTAGTAACGAGTCGAGCTGTGTCGCCAAATGCTGACCTGATGCCTGCTCCATTTGCATCACTTTATTCAGATCGGCTTGAACATCTGCGATCAACTGTTGGTTGTTACGGTAAGACCACACCCACAGGCCTAAAATTACAGATACCCCAAGTAAAGCTGCAATAAAACTCAAATAACGTTGGCGCTTTTTCGCTGGGTTAATATGTTGCTTCACCAAGTTTTTATCTTTCAGAATGACATCTGAAAATAATCCCTTTAAGAAATACCCATGATTCTGTGATACAGAATTTAGTGGAATACCATGTTCGCTGTTCGGAATTTTCTGAAGTCTAAATTCTTGAGCAATTTGCTCCGTCATTGGACTCTCGATCGTTCCTTCTTGTAAGGCACTGGTGAAGTAAAAACCACGGAATACAGGTTTGAACTGATACGGGTTTTCCTCAAATAGTGTTCCTATAAAAGTTTTGAGTGCTGGCTTTAAAGTCTTAAACTCAAGCGGAAAAGTCATCACACTTGGTGAGATATTCTGTGCATGACGGCGACTTAAATGAGTCGTACTTACGCTTTTCAATCCATCATACAAAATATTGTAATGATGCTCGAATAGATCAACAGCATTTTCAGATGAATCTGGATTATAAGGCAGCGTTGCTCCCCAAACTTGGTCAAATTCATCCTGATCATAACAATCAAAAAACTCAGTGAATCCTGCGATCAAATCCATTTTAGAAAACACCAAATACACAGGTGCAAAGATTTCTAAACGTTCCGTCAAATCTTGTATACGTGCTCTCAAGTTTTTAGCGAGTTTCAACGATTTTTCAGGACTTTGACTAACTAACTCGGCAATACTGACGGTGACAATCAGTCCATTAATCGGCGCTTTAGATCTATTTTTTTTGAGCAAGTTCAAAAAACCAATCCACTCAGAGTGATCTTCTGCATAGACTGAGTAACGACCAGCAGTATCCAACAATACCCCTTCTGTTGAGAAAAACCAGTCGCAATTACGTGTTCCACTCAAACCTGAAGACACTGCATTTTTATGCGTTTCTTCGAATGGGAACTTTAAGCCCGAGTTATAAATGGCAGAACTCTTACCGGCAGCAGGGTTACCAATGACCATATACCAAGGCAACTCATATAGCGCTGCATTCCCTTTTTTATCACCCAGCTTTGACTTACGAATGAGCTGAATTGAATCCTTCATCTGTTGATGAACCAATTGTAGTTCATCTTTATCCTTCTGCTTACCATACTCAGCTTGGGTATCTTTTTCGATTGCTTCCGCCAATTCTTCCCCTTGCTTCTCATGGCGTTTGCGTTGAATGAACCAATAGACTCCATAACCGATTAGACCCAGTACATAAGCCACCGCAAGCGGCCAGAAATACTGTCTAGGTATCGTGTGATAGGCAGACACTAAGGCAACAAACAATGACAATGCAATGATTGCCTTTGGGTTTGAAACGTACTGCCATACATAGCCTAATATCGTGTGCATTGTATTCTCATTTTTTTCGTAAATTTTTAAACGTTTTGCTGCTCAGGATTTATGTCTGATTCTGATTGATAAGTTTGAATAAATGTCTGAACATCTGGGTTTTGAGTTGTATACACCATTGTCATCAAGGCATCATCAAACTGAAAAGCGAGAGTAAAGCCAAAAATTTTAGCTAAGCTTTGTGTATTCCCAAGTGTTGGAAAAAGCATTAAATAGTGATGTTGCTCAATATTCGTATTGGCAAAATTTTGCTCAATTTTCTTAAGTGTTTTGAGTTGAGTAATGTCATCCAACAGAACTGTAAAGGGCTGCTCATTTTCCACTTTGAACTGATGATCAATGTTATAGCGATCTAAACTCTGTTTCAGTTGTTTTTCATTTATCGCAATATCTAATGTTTTCGTAGGTAAAACATTTTCAATTTGAATTTTAGGTGAAGCTAAACAACAGCTCGAAATATATTCTGCAGGAATATACTGCTCTGAAATCCAAATCTTTTCATCTAATGTATCTTGGTCAATTTCGGAATCAACGATAAACACAAGACTTATAGACGACTCATCTTTTTCAATACTTTGTAAAAGATGAATCCATTCACTATAGCTTGTTTCAGCACCCCAATAGTGGTGTTCCACGTGAAACACTTCAGGAATATAATTGAGCTGACTCAGGTAGTCTGAAATGAGTTGCTCAGAATCTTGTTCATCCCAAACATGCAGTAATTCTTCAGCGAGAATCAGGTGGATTTTAAGCTTATTCAGTCGATAAACTTGCTGCACAGAAGGAGTATCTTCTTCCCCATCATGATACTCAGCCTGAGGATCAATCCATGCTGGATGCATACGATAAGATTGGCTAATTTGAGTATCGTAGAAAAGTGCAGATTTTTTTAAATGCTCACTAATTTCCCAGAGTATTTCTGTTTGTTGTTCGAGTTGAGTCAGAATCAATTGGTGAATGCGGTATTGCCGTTTGAAGCTATATTCATCCTCTTCATCTTGTTCGACGTCTAAATCAGAAATTCGATAACTCAGAATAGGCAAGCCATACCCATTCAATAATTTGTCATCAAGTTCAGGACTCTTGAATTCCCGAATCGCATCAATAATCAGATGATTTTGACCCAAAGCATTGAGTGCATAAGCGCGATAGACATTTAAATTGATCCACTCCACAGGCTCAGGCTGTAGCTCCTCAATTGCGACCTCATCGCTAAGTTGAGGATCATTCTGTTTATTTTTTTGCTCTTTTATCCAATGATAAATCATATATGGCATCACCAAAAAAGCAGTGATTGCAACAGGTAACAATCCAAAAAAGATAAGTAGATCACTGCCAGAAGGATCAAAATTGATGTCACGCCAATACAGCACCACAATCGCAGAAATCACCAGATAAACAGTAAGGAACACTCCAACAATGATTTTGATCATGACGCGACTCCAAGCAATGGGTAGCAAGTTTCATCATTGTCTAGCGGTTGATTATGAGCTAAAAAGGCACCCTGACTAAGCCCCATAGAATGCTCCGAATTTAAAGTAATAGGCTGTATTTCTTGTTTTGATAAAATTAAACGAACATCAACCAATAAGGTTGGGCTACACCAGCTTTGTAGTAGTTTTTTTAATTTTAAACTTAGTTTTTGTTGTGGTAGAAAATCTAGGTAAGTTTTACGATCCAACGGTCCAATTTGAATTTCAATTTTGCCATCAATTTGGGTAATAGTCTCTCCACAAAATGTATTCAATCCTAACAAGCTTGGCGTCGCCCCTCCTAAGGATGTTCTCTGCTGAAGCTCTAATTTAAATTTTTCAGGGATAAACTCTTGTATTGCCACATGCTGATTAAATACCTGTGCAATCATGGTTTTTAAAGCATGTGCTGTATTATTTTGCCCCTGCATTAATCCTGCAAATTCAGCAAAATAATCATCAAGTTCTTGTTGTTGATGTTGCTGACTAATATAACCATTTAAAGCATGGATAATATTCAGATAATGATTTTCAGACTCGACCTCATACCGTACTGGTAAATTGTACTTGACCGTCGCATCAACGAATTGTGAAGTGAGCTTATGATTAAATAAACTCAAGAATTGCGTTGTTTCAACTCGAAATTTGCGTGATGCTGATTTAACTTTATTGGTATAGCTATAGGGTAATGCCCCCTGCATGCCAGTCAAACCCACCATTAAATTTGTAAGCTGAACTTTTTCATCTTCTAAAGCTAGCGATTCAATTTCTTTTTTAGGGAAGTTAAGCTCTAAGGAAGGATGAAATTTAAAATCACGATCCCATGGTGTATGTGGCCGAGCAAAGGGCACATGTCTTAACAATCGAATCGACTGAATAAACTCATAAGCAGTCGGCTGTTGAAATAAATGGTCTATTACAGAAGCTTCTTGCCACCAACGTTCTGCACGCATTGGTATAACTCCTGTTGTGATTGAGCATCTTCGATTATGACATCGACAAAACTGTTTAACTGCACTTTTAAGTTAAACACATGACTCAGCAATTGACTGAAAATATAAAGACTATGACCTCTGAATATTTGTTCATCGATTCGGATAACAACTTTGAGTCCTCGTACGAAAAGCGGGAAAGGTTTTGCTTCAACCAACTTATGCGTCAGGCTAAATTCAATTTGTTTAATCGAATTAATTAACAGATGATTTTCTTTATTCGCCGGTAAGTTATATAACTCTAATAATTCTTTTAAATGTACTACCGCATCCCCTTTCATCAGTGCTAACGTATTTAATGAAAGATGAGAAATAATGCGCCATTGCTCTTTCTGATTTTGCTCAAATTGATAGGGTAAACTCGGACGCTTCAATACCAACGCTCGACGTGCCAAACTACTATCATTCAGATTTAAAATATTATTTGACTGGCTTAATGCTTCATGCGGTAAATTCCGATTCGAACATAGCAATACGGTGCTAATAAAATCAGACTTTGTATCATACGGCTGTAAATGCTTAGAAATAATGGAATAACCCGTTTCAACAAACTTATTGTTGAGCTGTGATGAGTTCAATGCATAGAAAAATTGGACATTTTCATCATGGTAATGACTCATTCCAAAGAACGGCAACACTGGATGATAAACCTGTTCCTGATTAATCTTTTCACGAACCATGTGCATTTTCTGAATCGAATAGACCTGATAAAACTCAGGATGATGCGCATCCGTGATCAATGGATATTCAAGTTGTCGATGATGTATTTTTTGTGGTTCAGCATTTTTTTCAAAAAGATTAACAGCCGGCGTGCTAAATAATTTGAAATTTGCAACATTCAGCTCTGAATAATTACGAATAATCGCCTGATCGTTTAGGTTTAACTTAAAATGAATTTGGAGATCAAAACTCGTTTGCTGATCTAATAAATTTCTTAAAAAAGAAAAATCAAGATTAAGAAAGCTGAATTTATCTGCAAAACAAAAATATTCCATCAACAAGCGATAGGCATGATGTGTATGTTGATCAATAGGCAATAAACTCTCATCTTCCTCAAAGCCCATTAAGGAAAATGGATTAGAAATTTGATAAAGCTGTGTTCCAATGCGTACCGTAAAAGTCGTATCTTTTTTGAAAATACTATCCAAAACTTGCAGCGGAAAATTTGAAATAGCATCTAAATAAATAGGGAGTTTTTCTTGATGAATCCACAAGCCTGCTTCATTGAAAGTTTCAAAACTTAATTGCAAAGTGGCATTTTGATTGAGATGAATTTGAGCACTTGGGTTCGTTTTAAATTGAACTTGATTCAGTTGAATGGGAAGTAATCGTACAGCTTGAGAGGTATTAAATTCACATTGTACCCCCTTAAAGCTTCGTGATTTTAGCGTTGTTGCCTGCGGAATGACGTGAGCTTCAGTTAATTGTTTTATTTTATTTTGATCCTCGAAACTGACGACAGTACAACTTGGAAAATGTCTTAGATATTGAGGGAACATCACCTCAAATAAAGCACGTGTAAAAACGTCATAACTGTCTGCTAATTTTTTATCAATTCGAGCAGCAATCAACGAAAACGCCTGAATTAAGCGCTCAATGTGTGGATCATCAATCTGTTCTTGGTTGAGCGAGAGCCGTTGGGCAATTTTAGGATACTTCTGAGCAAACTCGCGAGATTGTTGACCAAATTCTTGTAATTGTTTTTCGTAGTACGGTAAAAGTTCTTCTATCACAAAAGCCCCAATCTTAAGATCTAGCCGAAATTACATATTGTTGTGTCGTTGGTTTCAATAAAGCATCAAAAACTACAGGCTCATACAATGGATGGATATTTAAATATGCTTGAATACTGAGGCAAAGTGCGCCCATATTGTCGCTGTCTAACAGCATTTCAACTTGAATTTGTCGTAGGCGAGGTTCATGTGCCGCAATGGACTGCTGAATAGATTGGCAAATTTTGTCTCGATCCATTGGATTCGCTGTTGATAATCCAACAAAATCAATAATGCCAAACTGTGCAATCGAGCCTTTAACCGTAGGGAAGTCATCAATCTGATCAAACTTAGCTACTCGACTATTGAGTAGATCTTCCAAGTCATGTGCAACAGATTCACGCAGCTCTTGCATAGACAAGCCTTTGATCTGATCCTCGTATTCTGGAATCAAGCGATCAAATAAAGTTGAACGGAAGCCAAATGGATAAAGATGATCTAAATTTGTTTTCATCTTGCCTACTCTAGAAGATGAATAAAGGCCAACTTAAGTCAGCCCCTACTCCTCTCACTTTCAAGACTTTAAGCTTTGTAGCTTGCAGTGTTGTTAGAAAGTGACCATTGCTTCGTGATCGCACCTTTTTGAGTACCATCGATATCTTGTTGGTTATATGTCCACTCAACAGCAGCATATTTCAAACCAAATGCTTCAGTCGGAACACCTTCAGCATTTACAGATGGTGTTACGCTTGAAACTAGAACATGTTTCAATTTGATTTGAAGGTACTTGATACGCTTATCACCATTCGCACGGTAGTAATCGATTTGTACTTCATCAAAAGTGTAACCAGCAGAACATGCTTCCCAAAGTTTCGGGCTAGTCGCATCTAAATCTTTAACGAACAACATGTCTGAATGTTCAACACGCTCAGAAGTATGACCACCAACACTTGAAGATGTCGCAGATTTAGGCTGACGGATGTTATGAGACCAAGAATTAACTTCCAACCAATCTTTGTGCTCAGTGTCACGAGATTCGCCGTCTACTTTGTATTTTCCTCGAAATTGAACATATATATCTTTCATGAAGATTTCCTGTTTTATTTAACGTTATTATAAAGTTGCTCTATTTAATTAGAGGACTGAGGTAACTCAGTGACAAGTCTCAAAGATACCGACAACTCGTCCAACTGGAAGTGCGGTCTTAAAAACACGACCGATTTGTAGTGACCAGGGTTTGCCGGGTCTTCCACAACTTTTACAGATGCTTCACGAAGCGGGCGCTTAGCTTTAGCCTCTTGTGATGCACCATCATCTAGTAATACATATTGAGATAACCAATCATTCAAGAAGCTTTCTACATTTCCAGCTGAAGCAAAACTTCCGACTTTATCTCGCATCATTGCTTTCAAATAATGCGCAATACGCGACACAGCCATGATGTATTGAATCTGGCTTGAAAGTGCTGAATTTGCATTCGCTGTATCGCTATCATATTTCTTAGGCTTTTGGGTCGATTGAGCCCCAAAGAACGCTGCGTAGTCTGTGTTTTTGCAGTGTACTAATGGAATAAAACCGAGATCGCTCAACTCTTTCTCACGGCGGTCCGTAATCGCAACTTCTGTCGGACACTTAAATACGACTTCACCATCATTAGTTTTGAAAGTATGTACTGGCAAGCCTTCTACTAAACCACCACCTTCAACCCCACGAATTGCTGCACACCAACCATGCATATCAAATGCATTCGTTAAACGTGTACCGAAACCGTATGCTGCATTCATCCAGAGATATTGATCGTGATCTTCACCTGAGACTTCTTCAACGAAGTTAAAGCCTTCTGTTGCCCAACCCTCTTTAGGGTCATAAGGCAGGCGACCTAAAACACGTGGCATAGTTAAAGCCACATAGCGAGAATCATCACTTTCACGGAATGAGCGCCACTGTACATATTCTGCAGTTTCAAAAATTTTAGATACATCACGAGGACGATCAATTTCAGTGAAAGATTCAAGACCTAGAATTGAAGGGCTTGCTGCTGAAATAAAGGGTGCATGAGAGGCAGCGGCAACATGAGAGATTTGTTCTAAAAGATACATATCTGACGGTGTGCGATCGAACTCAAAATCACCAATCAAAGTTGCGTATGGTGCACCACCAAAAGAACCATATTCTTCTTCATACACTTTTTTGAACAATGTGCTTTGATCAAAGTCAGTTGCGCCTTGGAAGTCCTTAATCAATTCTTTTTTTGTGGTATTTAAAATGCGGATTTTAATTAAAGGATTTGATGGTGTTTCTTGACAGAAGTAGTAAAGTCCACGCCAAGTCGATTCAATCTTTTGAAACTGTTCATGATGCATAATTTTACTTAATTGAGCAGAAATTAAAGCATCAATTTCAGCAATACGCTTATCTATTGAGACCGTCATGTTTTCTGAAACAGTAATTGTTCCAGCCATAACTTCTTTGGCTAATTCACCAATTAAATTTTTCGCACGAACATGTTCATCATCGTTACGCGCAATTCGACTTTGTTCAACAATCGAATCTAGAAGACTCGTTTCTTCAACAGCATTGCTTGTCGCAGGTGCGGTTTGTAAATTACTCACGGTCGTCGCCTCCTGCTTCAGCACTTAATTTGCGTACTTGATCTGTATTTTGAAGAATTTCATCAAGCAGATCTTCTAAACGTTCACTATTTGAAATTTTATTACGCAAATCTGAAAGGCGTTCACGCGCTTCAACCAATTTGCGTAAAGGGTCAACTTGTTGAACAACATTTTCAGGTCGGAAATCTTCCATTGAGTTAAAAGTAAGATCTACCGACATATTTCCACCCTCTTCCGAAATTGTGTTTTCAACTTGGAAGGCTGCTCTTGGTGCTAGCGAACTCATTACTTCATCAATGTTATCCAAATCCACATTAATAAATTTCTTATCTTTCAGTTTGGTTCTTTCAAGTTCAGATGCTGCTGAGAAGTCCCCTAATACACCAACAACAAAAGGAAGTTCTTTTATTTCTTTACCATCACCTACTTCTACGTCATACGTCAGTTGTACTCGAGGTGGTCGGATGCGTTGTAATTTTTTTTGAACACTTTCACGCTTAGCCATATTATTTTTTCCTAAATTTGTAATTTGATCAGTTCAACGAGCCAAACGGATTCTCACGTTTTGGTGCTGCTGGTTTTTCAACTTTCGCAGGTGTCGTTGTTTTAGCAGGTGTTGTTTTTGCTGGAGTCGATGCACGGCGCGTTGTACGTGCAGGCTGTCGAGTAGTTCGAGTCTCTTGAACACGCTTAGGGGCTTCTTCAACTTTGGTTTCGATTACAGTCAAAGGTTTAGCTTTTTTAACTGCTTCAGAAAGTGCCAACGCAGGTTCGTAAGTCTCTTCAGTCAAATAACGTACTTCTGGTCCACGCATTTGCTCTAATGCCTCATTCGCGATTCCGATTCCAGCTAAAAACTTAGTATCTGTTAACGATGAGTGCTGAACATTTTGTGCATTAAGACTGTTCACCAATTGAAGTGCTTTCTGATTTTGTCCGATTTGTTGAAAACGCTGAGCTGCTTGTGCTAGAAAACCATTTTTGTTGTCTTTATTTTTTTTATCACATGCTTGAGCATAAATTTGTAGCAATGTCTGGTCTGTTTCACCCGCTACTAATGGATGATCTTTAACACAACCTCTTTTGAGTTTTACTTCATCTGCGTAAGTTGTAGACGCCATCCCCAACCCAATTAGCAGAGTTATAAGCAGAATTTTAGTATTCAAAACACACCCTCATTTATTATAAAATTTACATTAACTATATGATTCATTAAATCATTTTTTTAACACACTCAATGTTTAGAGCAATGTCTTCTATATATTAGATTTAATTAAAATTTAAACTTATAAATGCAAACTTAGTCAACATTATGACCATTATAATAAAGAAACAATTAAGTTTTTTAAGTTACAAAATTATATAGTTCTGTAAACGATTCACACTATAGGATAGTTTTTTTATCACCTTTATTTAGGTAGAATAAAAAATATGGGTGAATTTTTTCATACTAAAAATTATTGTTTATTAAATATTTAGTCGTTAAAAATCTTAAAAATAGACGTTATGCAGGTTTATTTTAAGTAACTATAAATAATTTGAACACAGAGAATTCTGATGAATAACTTGAAAATTTTGATTACAAAACTATCTCCTACGACAAGAACAGCACTAGAAAAGTCTGCAAATTATTGTATTAATCAACAAAATTATGAAATCGAAATTGAACATCTACTCTTCGAATTATTAAATCAAAACGTAAAAAATGATCTCTCCATTTTGCTCGATCACTATAAAATTTCTAAAAATGCACTGATCGATGATTTACAAGAAACGATTTCGCACTTGCCCAAAGGCAATACGCGTACACCTATTTTTGCTCAATCGATTGTACGTTTGCTAGAACAAGCTTGGCTTATCGCTTCCGCAGATCAAACCCCAGTCATCCGTAGCGGACACTTATTAGTTGCGTTATTGACTGCAGGAGATTTATATCAAATCGCGCTTCGTGCATCGAGTTTATTCGATCTGTTCCCGATTGATACGATGAAACACAAATTTATAGAAATTTGTAGAGCTAGCATTGAAGAGCATCTCCCTCAAGCTGATCATCAAAATGATGTTCAGGATCAGGATACGATTCAAAGTTCAGAATCTCATGTAAAAACACCTGCACTAGATCAATACACCATTAACTTGACTCAAAAAGCGCTTAACGGTGGGATTGATCCTGTCATTGGACGTGAGTTTGAAATTCGCCTTATGTTGGATATTCTGATGCGTCGTCGTCAAAATAATCCTATTTTAACGGGTGAGCCAGGCGTAGGTAAAACTGCTGTCGTTGAAGGTTTAGCGCTGAAGATTGCCAACAACCAAGTGCCTGATGCATTAAAAAATGTACATATCCATGTTCTTGATATGGGTCTATTACAAGCAGGTGCAAGTGTAAAAGGTGAGTTTGAAAATCGCTTAAAACAAGTCATCCAAGAGGTTCAAAGTTCCGCTCATCCTATCATCATCTTCATTGATGAAGCACACACACTGATTGGTGCAGGCGGTCAAGCGGGTCAAAATGATGCGGCGAATCTCCTTAAACCAGCCTTAGCACGTGGCGAGTTAAGAACAATTGCTGCAACTACATGGGCTGAATATAAGCAATATTTTGAAAAAGATGCGGCGCTCAGTCGTCGTTTCCAAGTCGTCAAAGTTGAAGAACCGACTGAAGAGGTTGCGATTGATATGCTTCGCGCCATGATTCCTGTCATGGCTAAACACTTTAATCTTCAAATCGATGACGAAGCCATTGTGACTGCTGTTCATTCTTCACATCGATATATTGCTGGTCGACAACTCCCAGATAAAGCAGTGAGTGTTTTAGATACTGCTGCCGCTCGTGTGGCATTGACTCAGAATGCTCAGCCAGTAAAGTTAGATCAGCTACATGCTCAACATCATAATTTATTGCTTGAATTAGATATTTTGGAACAAGAGAATAATCAGTTCCCACAGCATGACGAACGCATTTCCGATCTTAAAAATACGATCAATGAAATAGAAAATGAGTTAAATACCACAACTGAAAAGTGGAAACAAGAAATTGAAATTGTTCAACAAATTAAAACACTTGAGCAAAAAAATTTTGAAATAAAAGATGAAGAACAAAGTAATGATTTTAAAAATCAGATTCAGCAACTTAGATCAGATTTAAAAATATTACAAGGTGAACAACCTCTGGTATTTGAACGTGTTAATGCTCAAATCATTAATGAGATTATCTCAGACTGGACTGGTATTCCTGTAGGAAAAATGGTCAATGACGAAATTAAGCAAATTCTAAGTTTAGAAGAAAAACTGGAACAACGCGTCATGGGGCAAGACTATGCCCTGCATCAACTTGTTCAAGGAATCAAAACCTCTAAAGCAAAACTTGAAGATCCAAACAAGCCTCAAGGGGTATTTATGTTGGTTGGGCCAAGTGGTGTAGGGAAAACAGAAACGGCTTTAGCTTTAGCCAATGAGCTGTATGGTGGGGAATCTCATCTCATCACGATTAACATGTCTGAGTATCAAGAGGCTCATACTGTTTCCTCATTGAAAGGTGCGCCTCCAGGCTATGTAGGATATGGTCAAGGTGGTGTCCTCACTGAAGCTGTTAGACGCAATCCGTATAGCGTTGTTTTGTTAGATGAAATTGAAAAAGCACATTCAGATGTTCAAGAGTTGTTTTACCAAGTTTTTGACAAAGGCACACTTGAAGATGGTGAAGGACGTGTTATCGATTTTAAAAACACCACAATTTTATTGACCTCTAACACTGGCTCAAGCGCAATTATGCAGGCCTGTTTGACTAAACCTGTAGAAGAATGGCCTACGGCAGAAGACTTAATTGAACATTTAAAGCCAAGTTTATATAAACAGTTTAAACCGGCCTTCTTGGGACGTATGCGTATCGTGCCTTACTTCCCACTCCATGATGATCTACTTGTGCGTATTATTCATCATAAGTTAGGCAAAATTACTGATCGTATTTTCAAACAATATCAAACACGTGTTGAATACACGGATGATTTGGTGGAACTACTCTTAAGTCGCTGTACAGAAGTCGATAGTGGCGCACGTAATGTCGACAATATTCTAAACTCTTCAGTTTTACCTGAACTTGCAACACAAATATTGATCGCCTTGGCTGATAACAAAGTCCCTAAGTTAATTCAAATTGATAGCAAAGATGACGTGATTGATTATCGATTAGATCCAACAACAGCACCGAAAAAGCGTAAAGCCACCAAAAAGAAAATTGTTGAAGCATAATTATTTGAGTATATGAATTAATATGAACATTGATATAGAACAGCTACTTCAACCAATCTCAGATCAAGCAATCTGTGGCGAAGATCTATCTTTTTCGAATGAATTTCATGAGATCAAGAAAGCGAAAACCCAAGATGATCCGCTCTTAGATATGGGGGATTGGGTAGCTGAACCTAAGCAAGCAGATTGGTCATTTGTTTCGGCAAAATGTATCGATGTTCTGACTCAAAAAAGTAAAGATATTCGTTTATTGACTTGGTTAAGCGAGGCTTGGAGTCAACTCTACGGTTACGAAGGAGTCGCTCGTAGCCTTGAGCTTTCGCATCGTATGTTATCCAATTATTGGAAAGCTATACATCCTGAAATTGAAGATGATGATTTAGATCAACGTCTGGGTTTATTGCAAGGTTTGACTTCTCAGTTACCTGCTTTGATTAAACGTGTTCCACTCATCAATTCAGCTCCTTTCTATTCAATCTACGATTATGAAAAATTACTGCATCAACAAAATGTAAGATTAAAAAATGCTGATGATTATGGATCTTCTCAGAATCATCCAGAAGTTGAGCAGTTCGAACAAAGCTTATTTAATACCTCAAAAAGTTTCCAATACAGCAATTATCAGTTCTTTTTAGAAATTTTGATGCACTGGGATACCCTCAAGCAAGTACTTGATCAACTGATGCAATTAGACGCTCCAAGTTTCGCAAATACTGATTCTCAGTTGGAAGACATACATAAAACACTGAAAAAAATTTACAAAGCAGATGCATTTTTAATGTCTGAGGATACTCCTGACATGAATCAAGACCTACAATTCCAAGAAAACAATTCAAATATAAATTCTGCTCCAACAGCAAATATACAAGCAGCAGTAACTCAGCAGTCATTTCAACCTCAACCACAAAGTCATCTACAAAATCGTGAACAAGCAATGCGAGTGCTTAAAGATATTGCGGATTATTTTCAAGCAAATGAACCACATAGTCCTGTGAGTTATATGCTTCAAAAAACCATTAAATGGAGCCAAATGCCGCTTCATGAATGGCTCGCACAAGTCATTAAAAACGATAACAACCCATTGGAATCAGTCCATGAACTCTTGGGTGTAAAAAATAGCAATGAATCTAATGAATGGTAATCTCAATGTTTAAAGCAGAAAAAGTACTGTGGGGTGAAGGTCTGTTTTTAAGACCACAGCACTTTCAAATTCAAGACAGTTATCATGAACAGCGTTTAAATCAAACTATTCGCGCCACCATTCCATTCGCATATGGGGTACAACAGCTCAAATTTGATGAATCTCAATTAACGACCCATGTGCTAGCAATTGAGCACATTGAAATGATTTGGCAAGATGGTGAAATTTACGCTGCTCCTTCGCGAGATCTTTTACCTCAGCCCGTACTGCTCGATGAGCTCAATTTCCGTGGTGAAATGACCATTTTTCTTGCGCTCCCTATCGTTCAACCAAACAAGCGTAATATCGCCCATGAGGCTTCGACACAACCAAGTCGATATCATTCGTATCTGAATGAAACTCATGATTTGTTCACAGATGCCACACCTGCTGAAATTACTTACATTCGTCGTCGTGCTGAGCTGAAATTACTGGAATCTCAGAATGATACTCCTCATGAACTGGATGGTTTTTTATATTTGCCAATAGGAAAAATTAAGCGTCATAGTTCAGGAAGCTTTGAACTTGATACAAAATTTATTCCACCAATTTTGCATATTGCTTCATGTGAGTCATTGGTTGCTAATTTAAAACGTACCTTGAATGTCATTAAAGCAAAAATCAAAACTATTCAAACCAACAATCGCGAAAACGAACAAAAATTAATTGAATTTAGATCAGGTGACATTGTTTCATTTTGGCTAGTGAATGCATTGAATACTGCTCATGCAACTCTCAGCCATTTATTGACTCATCCCCAAATTCACCCTGAACGCTTATTTTTTGAATTACTCAGATTGACTGGCTCATTACTGACATTCTCAACAGCCTATGAAGTTGAACATTTACCTCAATATCAACATCATAATTTACAAGATAGCTTTGCGCAGTTAGATGTCATTTTAAGAGAGTTACTCGACACAATCATTTCAAGTCGATACTTCAATATCAGTCTTAAAGAAATACGTCCTTCGTATTGGGTTGGTAGCTTAGAGTCAGATAAGATCACTCGCGAATCTCGTCTGTATATTGCTGTGTCTAGTTCAATGATGCAGACACACGAACTTGTACAAATTGTCCCACTACGTTTTAAAGTGGGCACAACAGTCGATGTTGAGCAACGTGTCGTCTCTGCATTGCCTGCTATTCCGATTCACCATTTGATGCAAGTACCTACTGCGATTCCAGTCCGCTCTGGTGTGAGTTATTTTGAAATTGAACCTCATCATGAACTCTATCAACGCATGTTGGAGTCTGAAACCATCTGTATTTATGTACCTGCTGGATTCCAAGATATCAGCATTGAACTCATCGCAGTGATGAATGGCTAGAGATTGAGAAGAGAAAAATATGAATATGCCTAATGGAGCACCTTCACTGTTCGATGACGGTCAGATTGGAGCAGGCTCTACACCACAGCAACAGAATAAATTGACACAGTCTTCTAATTTGGTTGATTTAATGCATGACGGTTTCTATATCGTTTTTTTAATTCGTAACCAATACGTTCCTGACAATGTCGATGAATTTCGCCAAAAAATCATGGATCAACTACAACGTTTCGAATTACAAGCGAAGAAGTTGCAGTTCTCAGCCGAGGATATCCATGATGCAAAATATGCATTTTGTGCATTACTTGATGAAACGATTGTCACACAACAGGACCCTAGTTATTTCCATTTACAAAATTCGTGGTTAATTAGTCCTCTTCAGTTAACTTTATTTGGATCTCAACTCGCAGGTTATCAATTTTTTGACTTATTAGAAAAAATTAGAACTCGTGGAAAAGATCGCTTAGCGGCTTTAGAAGTTTTTCACTACTGTTTACTGTTAGGTTTTCAAGGTAAATACCGTATTGAATCAATTGAAAGCTTAAATCATTTGGTTGCACGCGTAGGCGATGAAATAGATTATTTAAAAGGTAAAAAAGCCCTCTTTTCACCTTTCGCTGCATTGCCTGATCAAATTAAAAACATTATTCATAGAGAACTTCCATTCGCTTGGATTCTCTTATTTTTACTCCTCTTTGCATTATTGGCATTTTCTGGACTTCGCTATATGCTCAGTCAACAAGAGACCAAAGCCATGACTCAATATAATAATGTCATTAGTGCACCTGCTGAACAGGCCCACATAACGATTCATTTACCATAAAAGATATTCAACATGAGCCAAGAAAAGAAAAATATTAGAGTCCTTACACCTACTAAAAAAAATAAAAAAATTTCGCCTCTAGTAAGTGGAATCATTGGTGTAGCAATTGGTATCTCTGCCACATCTTTAGCTTTTTATACCTATTTAAATCAACCAAGCTTCCAACCAATTAACGCAGCAGATACAGATTCAACACACTCAAATGATAAATTATCCAATATTGATTCAGGAGTCACTCAAGCTGATCAAAACGAGCAATCTGAACCTGATGAATATCACCAAGCTCAACCCAAGCTAAATGAGCTTAATAATATTTTCAAACATCAGCAAACAAACTCTGCTCAAGCAACTCAACCAGTGACTTCAAGTAAAAATCCCTTTGAATCAACTTTTAATCAAGCGCAACCTTTAAGTAACAAAACTCCCCAAGTTCCACCTAAAGCAGAACCAGTAAAAAAGACCACAACTGAAGCATTACCGAAAACCATAAAAAAGCCTGAGTCTAAGCCTACGACAGCCAATGCAAATAAAGTTGCTGAAAGTAAAGCTGACACTGATGAAAATATTGATATTCCTGTAGCCAGCGTAGAAGTTTCAGTCACACGAACTGCTAAAGAACCTGCACCGTGATTTTTTTTATCATTGTCAGTTTTGTGATATTAATCATCGCACTGACTTTATTGATGTCTTATGAGATAAGACAAAAAGTAATAGATTTTGCACAAAGCTTATTACCACAAGGTAAAAAAAAGCTTTTAAACGCACGTAAATTTGCACATGAAATGAATCATGCTGCTTCAGCAGACCAAATTCAAACGCATTGGCACTTACAGCAATGGTGGATACTCATTGCTGGTTTTTTCTTACTTAGCAGTATTATGCTTTTTGCTTTTACAAAACCCGTTGATCCTACAAAAATAGAAGCAAACTATTTAAAGAAAGCTGATCCTCAAATTTATAACTTATTAAATGGGGAAATTCTTTCCCCTCCACCAGAGGTTGAAGAAAGTCTCGTTGATGCAGCAATCATTGAAGCTGTACGTCTTGAGCAACAATATCAAGCTCAAACTGGCGGTTCTGTTTCATCTACAACTATTCCTAATGTAGAAAATTCAGAGTTTTCTCATGGTCATCTCGATACTTCAATGGTAAATCGTAAGTGGGACAAGATGCATCCACGCTATAAACAACGATTACTTATGGTCTTCAAAATTATGAAGGAACAACATGGCTATGAATTAGTATTACTAGAGGGTTATCGTAGTCCTGCACGACAAAATAGCCTATCTCGGAATAAAGCAACCACTTTAGCGACTGCATACCGTAGCTATCACCAATTTGGTTTGGCAGCTGATGTCGCATTCAAGCGAGATGGTAAAGTCGTTATTTCTGAACGTGATCCTTGGGCTATGCGTGGCTATCAGTTATATGGTCAAGTTGCTGAGTCTGTCGGTTTAGTTTGGGGAGGACGTTGGACAAAAATTCATGACTACGGTCATACAGAATATCGAATGCCTGGCTTGGTTCGTAGCAAGGAAACTCATGATCGTTTCATGCGAGAAGCTGAACAAGGTAATTTAATAGCAAACAATATAGAACAGTAATATTCCATTGATTCTCTTTTCAAAATGCCTGTTAACGATACAGGCATTTTTGTATTTATTGATATGGTTTGCGCTTGTAATTAACTATGTGAAGACATCGATTTAGAAGTTAATTTTCCCGTACCCATGCCTTTCCCTTAATTTTATTTGTTTATTTTTTTCTTTTCACATAAAAAAACACCCCCTTGTATTGAAGGGGGTGTTTAGAATAATGAGCTGGCGATGACTTACTCTCACATGGGTAACCCCACACTACCATCAGCGCTAAGAGGTTTCACTTCTGAGTTCGGGAAGGGATCAGGTGGTTCACTCTTGCTATTGTCGCCAGCACAACTGTTGTGACTTTGCTTGGGTCTTATTCGCATGTATTGTTTGCGTGCCTTTGCTTGGTCAAAGAAGTTATTAACAGCTATTTGAGTTGCTTTAATTTGTGCAGTTTAGCGTTTTATCTAACTAAATCAAGTTATTTGTCATGATTTGAACCACAACACCAACTGTTTGGGTGTTGTATAGTCAAGCCTCACGAGTAATTAGTATTGGTCAGCTTCATACGTCACCGTACTTCCACATCCAACCTATCAACGTTGTAGTCTTCAACGGCTCTTTAGAGGACATAAAGTCCTTGGGAAATCTAATCTTGAGGTAGGCTTCCCGCTTAGATGCTTTCAGCGGTTATCCCTTCCGAACATAGCTACCCGGCGATGCGACTGGCGTCACAACCGGTACACCAGAGGTTCGTCCACTCTGGTCCTCTCGTACTAGGAGCAGATCCTCTCAAATTTCCAACGCCCACGGTAGATAGGGACCGAACTGTCTCACGACGTTCTAAACCCAGCTCGCGTACCTCTTTAAATGGCGAACAGCCATACCCTTGGGACCTGCTTCAGCCCCAGGATGAGATGAGCCGACATCGAGGTGCCAAACACCGCCGTCGATATGAACTCTTGGGCGGTATCAGCCTGTTATCCCCAGAGTACCTTTTATCCGTTGAGCGATGGCCCTTCCATACAGAACCACCGGATCACTAAGACCTACTTTCGTACCTGCTCGACTTGTGGGTCTCGCAGTTAAGCGCGCTTTTGCCTTTATACTCTACGCGTGATTTCCGACCACGCTGAGCGCACCTTCGTACTCCTCCGTTACTCTTTAGGAGGAGACCGCCCCAGTCAAACTACCCACCAGACATGGTCCTCGCTCCAGATAATGGAGCAGAGTTAGAACCTCAATATTACCAGGGTGGTATTTCAAGGACGGCTCCATAGAAACTGGCGTTTCTACTTCAAAGCCTCCCACCTATCCTACACAAGTAAGATCAAAGTTCAATGTCAAGCTGCAGTAAAGGTTCACGGGGTCTTTCCGTCTAGCCGCGGGTACACCGCATCTTCACGGCGAATTCGATTTCACTGAGCCTCTGCTGGAGACAGCGCCGCCATCATTATGCCATTCGTGCAGGTCGGAACTTACCCGACAAGGAATTTCGCTACCTTAGGACCGTTATAGTTACGGCCGCCGTTTACTGGGGCTTCGATCAAGAGCTTCGCTTACGCTAACCCCATCAATTAACCTTCCAGCACCGGGCAGGCATCACACCCTATACGTCCACTTTCGTGTTTGCAGAGTGCTATGTTTTTAATAAACAGTTGCAGCGGCCTGGTTTCTGAGGCTGCCAGTAGCTCAAGGAGCAAGTCCTATCACCGCCGGCAGCGTACCTTCTCCCGAAGTTACGGTACCATTTTGCCTAGTTCCTTCAGCAGAGTTCTCTCAAGCGCTTTGGTCTACTCGACCTGACCACCTGTGTCGGTTTCGGGTACGATTCCTGTGTAACTGAAGCTTAGAGACTTTTCCTGGAAGTATGGTATCAGCCACTTCGCTAGTAAACTAGCTTGCTATCGATTCTCAGCATAGAGTACCCCGGATTTGCCTAAGATACATGCCTACAATCTTCCACCTGGACAACCAACGCCAGGCTGACTTAACCTTCTCCGTCCTCTCATCGCATTACACAGAAGTATTGGAATATTAACCAATTTCCCATCGACTACGCCTCTCGGCCTCGCCTTAGGGGTCGACTCACCCAGCCCCGATTAACGTTGGACTGGAACCCTTGGTCTTTCAGCGAACGGGTTTTTCACCCGTTTTATCGTTACTCACGTCAGCATTCGCACTTCTGATACCTCCAGCAGACTTCTCAATCCACCTTCATCGGCTTACAGAACGCTCCCCTACCACTTGCAATAAATTGCAAATCCGCAGCTTCGGTACATAGTTTTAGCCCCGTTACATCTTCCGCGCAGGCCGACTCGACTAGTGAGCTATTACGCTTTCTTTAAAGGGTGGCTGCTTCTAAGCCAACCTCCTAGCTGTCTATGCCTTCCCACATCGTTTCCCACTTAACTATGATTTAGGGACCTTAGCTGGCGGTCTGGATTGTTTTCCTCTTGACTACGGACGTTAGCACCCGCAGTCTGTCTCCCGGATAGTACTCATTGGTATTCGGAGTTTGCATCGGTTTGGTAAGTCGGGATGACCCCCTAGCCGAAACAGTGCTCTACCCCCAATGGTATTCGTCCGAGGCGCTACCTAAATAGCTTTCGGGGAGAACCAGCTATCACCAGGCTTGATTAGCCTTTCACCCCTATCCACAAGTCATCCCCTGGCTTTTCAACGACAGTGGGTTCGGTCCTCCAGTAAGTGTTACCTCACCTTCAACCTGCTCATGGATAGATCGCCTGGTTTCGGGTCTACACCCAGCAACTAAACGCCCTATTAAGACTCGATTTCTCTACGGCTCCCCTATTCGGTTAACCTTGCTACTGAATGTAAGTCGCTGACCCATTATACAAAAGGTACGCAGTCACCACACGAAGTGGCTCCCACTGCTTGTATGCATGCGGTTTCAGGATCTATTTCACTCCCCTCACAGGGGTTCTTTTCGCCTTTCCCTCACGGTACTGGTTCACTATCGGTCAGTCAGGAGTATTTAGCCTTGGAGGATGGTCCCCCCATATTCAGACAAGGTTTCACGTGCCCCGCCCTACTCGACATCATCATGTAAGCCCTTTCGTGTACAGGACTATCACCTACTATGGTTGCACTTCCCAGAGCATTCCACTAAAGCTTACATAACTTAATGGGCTTTTCCCCTTTCGCTCGCCGCTACTGAGGGAATCTCAATTGATTTCTTTTCCTACGGGTACTGAGATGTTTCACTTCCCCGCGTTTGCCTTGCAACACTATGTATTCATGTTGCAATACCTATCTTATGATAGGTGGGTTCCCCCATTCAGAAATCTCCGGATCACAGGATATTTGCCGCCTCCCCGGAGCTTTTCGCAGGCTATCACGTCTTTCATCGCCTCTGACTGCCAAGGCATCCACCACATGCACTTAATTACTTGACTATACAACCCCAAACAGTCGTTCGACCCTACAAGTAGATCGTTCAACATTACAGTTTGAAGTACTGTGTATCTAAACACTGTACAGCTTCAATTCAAATTCATATACCAAAACGCTTGATTCAGTTAATTTCGCTAGTTCTCATTTCAATCACTTCAACTTAATAACTTACGTTATCTCGTTTCCGCTCTTTCTATGAGTATGAACAAATTATTTCAACTCAAATATATGCTGTTAATGATTCACTACGTCTTCGTCAGATCGCAGTCAACTGTGATAAATCACAGAGCTTAATAATCAAGGCGTGCAGTATACACAGCTTTATTACTAAGCTCTATAAGCTATCAACTCGTTTGCTTACTACGTATTCGAATGAATACGTGGTGGAGACTAGGAGAGTCGAACTCCTGACCTCCTGCGTGCAAAGCAGGCGCTCTACCAACTAAGCTAAGTCCCCAGCTTATCATTTAGATCAATGTATCGTATGAGTATGTCATGGTGGGTCTGACAAGACTTGAACTTGTGACCCCACGCTTATCAAGCGTGTGCTCTAACCAACTGAGCTACAGACCCTCAGATACATCGTCATGAAGAACAACTTGTTGTGGATTCTTACCAATCGTCAATCTTTCGTTAAGGAGGTGATCCAGCCGCAGGTTCCCCTACGGCTACCTTGTTACGACTTCACCCCAGTCATCGGCCACACCGTGGTAAGCGTCCTCCTTGCGGTTAGACTACCTACTTCTGGTGCAACAAACTCCCATGGTGTGACGGGCGGTGTGTACAAGGCCCGGGAACGTATTCACCGCGGCATTCTGATCCGCGATTACTAGCGATTCCGACTTCATGGAGTCGAGTTGCAGACTCCAATCCGGACTACGATCGGCTTTTTGAGATTAGCATCCTATCGCTAGGTAGCAACCCTTTGTACCGACCATTGTAGCACGTGTGTAGCCCTGGTCGTAAGGGCCATGATGACTTGACGTCGTCCCCGCCTTCCTCCAGTTTGTCACTGGCAGTATCCTTAAAGTTCCCGGCTTAACCCGCTGGCAAATAAGGAAAAGGGTTGCGCTCGTTGCGGGACTTAACCCAACATCTCACGACACGAGCTGACGACAGCCATGCAGCACCTGTATGTAAGTTCCCGAAGGCACCAATCCATCTCTGGAAAGTTCTTACTATGTCAAGACCAGGTAAGGTTCTTCGCGTTGCATCGAATTAAACCACATGCTCCACCGCTTGTGCGGGCCCCCGTCAATTCATTTGAGTTTTAGTCTTGCGACCGTACTCCCCAGGCGGTCTACTTATCGCGTTAGCTGCGCCACTAAAGCCTCAAAGGCCCCAACGGCTAGTAGACATCGTTTACGGCATGGACTACCAGGGTATCTAATCCTGTTTGCTCCCCATGCTTTCGTACCTCAGCGTCAGTATTAGGCCAGATGGCTGCCTTCGCCATCGGTATTCCTCCAGATCTCTACGCATTTCACCGCTACACCTGGAATTCTACCATCCTCTCCCATACTCTAGCTTCCCAGTATCGAATGCAATTCCCAAGTTAAGCTCGGGGATTTCACATCCGACTTAAAAAGCCGCCTACGCACGCTTTACGCCCAGTAAATCCGATTAACGCTCGCACCCTCTGTATTACCGCGGCTGCTGGCACAGAGTTAGCCGGTGCTTATTCTGCGAGTAACGTCCACTATCCAAGAGTATTAATCTTAGTAGCCTCCTCCTCGCTTAAAGTGCTTTACAACCAAAAGGCCTTCTTCACACACGCGGCATGGCTGGATCAGGCTTCCGCCCATTGTCCAATATTCCCCACTGCTGCCTCCCGTAGGAGTCTGGGCCGTGTCTCAGTCCCAGTGTGGCGGATCATCCTCTCAGACCCGCTACAGATCGTCGCCTTGGTAGGCCTTTACCCCACCAACTAGCTAATCCGACTTAGGCTCATCTATTAGCGCAAGGCCCGAAGGTCCCCTGCTTTCTCCCGTAGGACGTATGCGGTATTAGCATCCCTTTCGAGATGTTGTCCCCCACTAATAGGCAGATTCCTAAGCATTACTCACCCGTCCGCCGCTAGGTCCAGTAGCAAGCTACCTTCCCCCGCTCGACTTGCATGTGTTAAGCCTGCCGCCAGCGTTCAATCTGAGCCATGATCAAACTCTTCAGTTTAAAATCAATAGTACCTAAAGGGTACCAATCTTGGCTCATCAATTACTGACAAAAAATTTGCTCAAATAAACTTCGAGAAATTTCTACCAATTATTAATGATAATATATATCGACCAATCAACCAGTAAAAATCCACACAAGTTGTTCTTCATAATCTCTTAATGATCTTTCTAACATCTCGTCAATGCTAGAAGCTGGACTCGAAACACTTAACAACTCAGCAACCTGCTTCGCTCGTTTCCGTGTATCTCGTCGGTATGGGGTGCATTCTAGAGCATTTCGAAATCATTGCAAGTGCTTTTAACCCCATGTTTTATTGAGTGTTCTATTTTTATGCACCATTATGATTCATTAATAATCACATTTACACTTAACCCTATAATATTGAAGCAAAAATATTAATTTAATATTTCTGCTTCTTTTTTTAATCACTATTTCGCTTTTGAAGGTTTTATATTCACACTTAAAATTTTAATAGGATTTTTTGGCACATCTTGATGCATACCAAATCTACCAGTAGGCACTTTTGCAATTTTATCGACAACATCCATGCCTTTAGTTACCTGACCAAACACAGCATAACCAGGATTCATTGGCGCTTTATTTAGAAAATCATTATCCGCAATATTGATAAAAAATTGGCTTGTTGCTGAATCAGGCTGGTTTGTACGTGCCATGGCTAAAGTGCCACGGTTATTCTTTAAGCCATTATAAGACTCGTTCTTGATTGGAGGTCGATTCGCTTTTTCTTTCATCGATACATCTAATCCTCCACCTTGGATCATAAACCCTGGAATAACCCGATGGAAGATTGTGCCGTTATAAAAATTAGCTTTCGCATAAGTTTCAAAGTTCTTTACTGAAATCGGAGCTTTATCATTAAACAACTCGATTTCGATATCTCCTGCTGATGTTTTGATTTGCATATGCGTATTTGCTGCCAAAGACAAAGTACTCATCGCCGCAACAGAAGCACCTAACATCATTTTTTTTAACATACGCTATCCTCTTATTGATGTTTTATCTTATCTATTATTCACGAATCAATCGCCAGAAAAGATTCAATTTTTTGTTAAGCATCAAAGTATTTTTATTCGATTACTGTATATAAAGAAAAAATCCTGAGTTTCGTTTGAATCTCAGGATTTGAAAGTAAGCATCTATTAACTATTTTTATCCCAAAATCTTCTAAACTCTTTACTCATTTCAATCAACAATTTTTTAGAACGCCCTGAGACTAGCGTTAGATTAATAAATCCGTGTGTTTGATCTTCAAAATCTTGATACAACACTTTAGTGCCATTTTGACGTAATTTGTGGGCGTAAATTTTGCCTTCATCATGCAATACATCATGTCCCGCTGTAACAACATAGGCTGGTGCCAATTTTTTTAGATTACCGTATGTTGGGGAGATTAGTGGATTATCCAAAGCAACTTTATGTCTTGTCGCGTAGTATTCTGTCACATAGTCAATATCGCTGTTGGTTAATACTAAACCATCTTTATACGCAAAGAATGATGGATGACGACTTTTGAAATCTACCGCAGGATATATTAAAAATTGAGCTTGAGGCGCATAACTGGCATTTAGTGCACGTTGAGCAACGACAGCACTAATATTACCGCCAGCACTATCTCCTGCTACAGCAATACGGTTTTTTAAGATTTTAAAGTGACGGCGATTTTGATATACCCATGCCAATGCATCTTCACATGATTGAATCAATGATTGTGGAGAAACTTCTGGTGCTAAAGGATAATCAATACTGATTACTTGTGCTTTTGCATAATTCGCAATGATTCGGCACGCTTCATCATGTGTATTCACACTTCCGACAACAAACCCACCACCATGATAAAATACAATCATTGGTAGTTTTTTATTCGGAGCAGGATGATAATGTCTGGCAAATACAGTACCACTTTGTAAAGGAAGACGAATATCTTCTACATATTGAACATGAGATGATTTATGTGTGATGGATTGGATTTGATTTTCAAATTCTTTTCTTGATTTATCAATATCAGCGCCAATAAAGCCTGATTTTCCTTGTTTCAACTGTGCAGCCATCAAGCATTTTGTAAAACTATCGAGTTGAGGATAGTCATAGGGATAGCCAAGTAACTTCACTAGAGATTCTTGAACGATCTTTGGGAGTCGATCTAATGCACGTCCTGCAGAACCCTGACCATTTTCAAGTAATTGTTGTATTTTTTGATTCACGATTCCGATCCTTTTAAAAATCCGTATTCTTCATAATTTCTACACGATCAGCCATTTCATGACTATTTTGTTAACTAAGTCTACTGATCAATATACAAACTTCAATCCCATTTACGCTAATCTGACTATAGCAGTCTTGTCATTGACTATTTAATCCAACATCAGGAATTTTTTAGTTGTCCTGATTCAACATATAAAGGTGAAAGCTATGGCAATAAAAGTAATGATAATGTCATTGGCCACAGCAGTTCTTGCAGTCGGTTGTGTGGCCTTCCCTGATGATGGCCCTTATTATAATGGTAATTATGACCATCGTTATGATCGCAACTATGACCGTCAACGTTGGGAGAGAGAACGCGCACAACGTTTACATCAACAGCGCCTTGAACAAGAAAAGCGCAAACGTCAATATGAACGTCAACGCCAACAACGTGAATTAGCAGATCGACGTAATAAAGAACGTGCTGAGCATGATCGTCGTAAACAGATTGAACAACGTCAAAAGGAAATTCTAAAACAACGTCAAGCTGAACGTAATCGTTGGAATCAAGATAATAGTAAAAAAGCGATTGAAGAACAACGTAAGCGCTTAGAACAGGACCGTAAGAAGCGAGAACAGGACCGCAAGAAGCGAGAACAGGAACGTCAACACGATCGCCGAGATCGTTAAGGTTTCTTGGACTCAACACAATTGATTTAAAGTTACCTCACAAACCTAACATTCACATTTGAATGTTAGGTTTTTTTAAGTGCTGTGATTCTAAAAATAGACAGTAAAGGCATCCTATTTACTCTCTATTCTCTGCTTTTTCATAAAATTTAATCCATTATAAGCAGTTTAAATGAATTAAATTTCATTGCATTTTACTCAACAACTTGAGGGGCTTCTGCACCTTCAGCTGGGACAGCTTGAATCGGTTCAGCAGACTCTACACTTGGGTCAGCTTGTACAGCCACACCATTTTGGGTATCCATTTCAGTAGTTGCCGCTTGCGCTATTGAAGCATCTGTTTGTGTGGTCGGTTGAGTCGCTTGAGCAGTTTCAGCAGATTGGTTTGAAGTACAACCTACAGTAGCAAAACCAATAGCTGCAAATGCCAGGGAAATGAGACCTAATTTTTTCATTGTTTAATTCCTTACTTGAAACATTCAAAGTCAGAGTTAACTTTGAAGGCTTATCATTCCTGACTTTTTTATTTCATGCGTCAGTTCTTGGTTCAAGTTTCGATGACTTCAGGTTGAACTTATGAAAAAAGTGTAAAGAAAATGCAATTCAACTTTTATAGTTGAATATATCTCCTAAGCCATTTATTTAATTTATTTTTTAGTGAATATGTGGTGCGATATAAGCCCTTTTTGAAGGTGACTGAATCACAGTGTGGCTACACGGTATATCGGTTGCTTAACATTGTTACTCAGATCTCGACAAGCAAAAAAAAACTCATCCAAGGAGGTTGGATGAGCTATTAAAAAGCAAAAACAAAATAAATAGAAACTACAGCGTTAGTATCTGGTTAAAGATAATACAGTTTTGATTATTTAAAAGGAAAGACTTGTTTTATCTGAATCTATATTTTTTATATATAAAATATACACTAAATCATATTTTTATAATCTTTCTCCAGTTCATCTCCTCGTCTTATTCTAGACTTTAGATTTCTCTAAATGGATCGAAAAATTTTCATTCCTTGTTGTAAAGATGAATTTAGTAGAAATAAACATCGTTTAAGCTTGAATTATTTATAGTCGCCCACATTACCTTTGTATTGATGAATTACACACGCATGGCAGTTCAGATTAACGCAGTTAACACTGATGCCAAAGGACTGTACATGTTTAAAAACCCATTTAAGCGGAGATCTTCCATGGCAAATGAGCAAAACGAACAAACTCAGGACGTTCAAACGGAACAAACTGAACAGCAAGTTGAAAATCAACAAGCTGAAGTTGAAGTTTCTGTAGAAGACCTTCAAGCGCAAATCGCAACGCTGACTGAAAACTTAAAATATGAAAAAGCAGTTGCTGCAAATGCGAAGTATGAAGCAGAAAAAACCAAAGAACGTTTAGAGCGTGAAGCGGATACTGCGAAAAAATTTGCTTTAGAGAAATTTGCAAAAGAATTATTGGATTCAGTTGACAACCTTGAACGTGCAATTGCTGCTGCAGGTGATGAAAAAACTCCTTTATCAGAAGGTGTAGAACTCACACTGAAGTCATTATTAGCAACATTAGAAAAATTTGGTGTTGTGGCAGTTGACACTGAAAATGGTTTTAATGCTGATTTGCATCAAGCAGTAGGTATTGCTCCAGATGCAAAAGCGGGTGAGATTGGTACGGTACTTCAAAAAGGTTACACCCTTTCTGGCCGTTTACTTCGTCCTGCAATGGTCATGGTAGGCCAATAAGTCAAGAAATACGGGAGTTTGTAAAAATTTTTTAAGTTTTTAACTTGAAAAATAATGAATGGCTCTCATATCGGATAACAAGTGAAAGATCACAACAAAATTTTCGAGGAACACATCAATGGCTAAAATTATTGGTATTGACTTAGGTACTACAAACTCATGTGTTGCAGTACTTGAAGGCGATAAAGTTAAAGTAATCGACAACGCTGAAGGCGCTCGTACAACTCCGTCTATTATTGCGTATAAAGATGGCGAGATCCTTGTTGGTCAATCAGCTAAACGTCAAGCGGTAACAAACCCGAAAAATACATTATTTGCGATCAAACGTTTGATCGGTCGTCGTTACGAAGATCAAGCAGTTCAAAAAGATATTGGTCTTGTACCTTACAAAATCATCAAAGCTGACAATGGCGATGCTTGGGTTGATGTAAACGACAAGAAACTAGCACCACAACAAATCTCTGCAGAAGTTCTTAAGAAAATGAAGAAAACTGCGGAAGATTACTTAGGTGAAACAGTTACTGAAGCGGTAGTTACTGTTCCTGCATACTTCAACGATGCTCAACGTCAAGCAACGAAAGATGCTGGTAAAATTGCTGGTTTAGATGTTAAACGTATCATCAACGAACCAACAGCTGCAGCGCTTGCGTTCGGTATGGACAAGAAAGAAGGCGACCGTAAAATCGCGGTTTACGACTTAGGTGGTGGTACTTTCGACGTATCAATCATTGAAATCGCTGACCTTGATGGCGACCAACAAATCGAAGTGTTGTCTACTAATGGTGACACATTCCTTGGTGGTGAAGACTTTGATAACGCGTTAATCGACTTCTTGGTTGAAGAGTTCAAGAAAGAACAAAACGTAAACTTGAAGAACGATCCTCTTGCACTTCAACGTTTAAAAGAAGCTGCTGAGAAAGCGAAGATTGAATTGTCTTCTTCTAATGCAACTGAAATTAACCTTCCATATATCACGGCTGATGCGACTGGTCCTAAACACTTAGTGATCAACGTAACACGTGCGAAATTAGAAGGTCTTGTTGCTGACTTAGTTGCTCGTACAATCGAGCCATGTAAGATTGCACTTAAAGATGCAGGTCTATCAACTTCTGATATCTCTGACGTGATCTTGGTTGGTGGTCAGTCTCGTATGCCACTTGTACAACAAAAAGTACAAGAGTTCTTCGGTAAAGAGCCACGTAAAGACGTGAACCCTGACGAAGCTGTGGCAATGGGTGCTGCGATCCAAGGTGCTGTACTTTCAGGTGATAAGAACGACGTTCTATTACTTGACGTAACACCTTTGACACTTGGTATTGAAACAATGGGTGGCGTGTTAACTCCAATCATCGAGAAAAACACAACAATCCCTGCGAAAAAATCACAAGTGTTCTCTACAGCTGCTGATAACCAGCCTGCAGTAGACATTTCGGTTTACCAAGGTGAACGTAAAATGGCTCAACAAAACAAATTGTTGGGTAACTTCCAATTGGGCGATATCCCACCTGCTCCACGTGGCGTGCCGCAAATTGAAGTATCGTTCGACATCAACGCTGATGGTATCTTGAAAGTATCTGCGAAAGACAAGAGCACTGGTAAAGAGCAATCAATTCAAATTAAAGCAAACTCAGGTTTGAGCGATGCTGAAATTGAAGCGATGATCAAAGATGCTGAAGCGAATGCTGAAGAAGATCGTAAGTTTGAAGAACTTGCTAAAGCACGTAACGAAGCTGATGCATTAGTTTCTTCTGCTCAAAAAGCAGTAAAAGACCTTGGTGAACAAGTGACTGCTGATGAAAAAACTGCGGTTGAAACTGCTGTTTCAGAACTTGAAGCTGCAACCAAAGAAAATGATGTTGACGCGATCAAAGCGAAAACTGAAGCACTTCAAAACATCATCATGCCGATCACTCAACGTGCTTATGAAGCTGCGCAGGGTGCTCAAGGTGGTGCGCAAGGTTTTGATCCAAATGCATTCCAAGGTGATGCTGCTGGTCAACAACAAAAAGCGGACGACGGTGTTGTAGATGCTGAGTTCACTGAAGTTAAAGATGACAAAAAATAATTTGTCACTTTAAATAAAAGACCGCGCGAAAGCGCGGTTTTTTTATTTACATCTTTGAATTTTTAAATGATTATCAGATATTTGTATCTTGCATTGCAGGCATCATAATTTCTTTCACACAAGATGCTCTAGACATATTAAGCACAAAATGAACGGCAGCAACTACATCAGACACAGGAATTAAAGATTCGTCTGTTTCTTCTAGGACAGATTCTATTGTTGTATCTAGATCAAAATCAGGTGCTAAATATCCAAGATTTAACACCGTAACGCCTATTCGATCCTTTCGTATCAACTCTCTTAAGGCATGGGAAATTCCACGTAATGCAAATTTGGTAGCTGAAAACACTATTTCTTTTCCATTGTGATTGTCTAAACCCCATGTTGAACCAATGAGAATCACTTTGGCATAATCTGATTTCTGTAAATTTTCCAAAATGGATTGTATAGATAAAATACAACTGGTGATATTTGTATTGATGATCGTTTGAATTTCTAATGCTGAGATTGATGAAAAATCATAGTCATGCGTAAAAGCATCTTGTTCCCAAACACCTACATTATAAATAAATACATCTAATGCTTTATCTCCAATTACGTCTTTAATTTTCTTGCATGCTTGGACAGGATAAGCTAAATCAGTTTGAATCCACTCAATCTGGCGTGGTAGTTGTGGGGTTGAGCGTGATATTCCATAGATTAAATCATCATCATTTGGAACTAAAGTAGCTAACGCTTTTCCTAGACCATAACTGATGCCATGAATTAAAAAAGTTTTATTGATTGATGATGGCACTGTCGTTTTTCCAATTTTGTTATTAGATTTCTTATGATCAAATCTCAAGTTAGCTTGAGGTCAAGTTGAATTAAAAACACAAATAAAATAGAAAAATTAAAATGACAGTTTTTATGACGATGACCAAAATAACCTGCCTATTTTAATAAAAAAGCCCAATCTACATTGGGCTCTTTATCACGAATTACTCATCAAACGAACTTTCTAACTCTTCAAGTTCCATCATCAGTTCAAGCATTTTTTCTTCTGCTTGTGCTAATTTTCCTTTAAGCTCAGTTTGTTCATTCATCAATTTTAAAAGATCATCTTTCCGAGACGCATCATAAAGTGATGCATCTCCTAAAGCATCCTCAATCTGACCTAGACGTGGTTGGATTTTCGCAATCTCAGCTTCCATTTTTTCAATATTTTTACGAATTGGTCGGCTCATTTCACGGCGACGCGCAGCTTCTTTACGCTGTGCTTCTTTATCTACTTTAGAAACTACAGGCTTATCGATCACTTGAGATTTTACTGGCTCAGGTGCTTGCTGCCCTTGCTTCATCAACTCTGCACGTGCTTGACGTAACCAGTCTGCATAAGCGACCAGATCACCTTCAAACTCACGACATTTACCGTTATGCACTAGGAGTAATTCATCACAGACACTTGCAATTAATTGGCGTTCATGTGAGACCAACACCACTGCCCCCTCAAAGTCTTGTAGTGCCATAGTTAATGCATGACGCATATCCAAGTCTAAATGGTTGGTCGGTTCATCTAAAATTAAAACATTTGGACGCTGCCAGACAATCAAAGCCAATGCTAAACGTGCACGCTCACCCCCAGAGAAGCTTTCACACGGCGTATCCATACGCTCACCAGAGAAACCAAAACTCCCTAAGAAGGCACGTAAAGTCGCTTCACTAATCTTTTTATCTGCAATACGAGATAACTGCAACATTGGACTCGCATTACCATCTAATGCATCCATTTGATGTTGGGCGAAATAACCAATATTAAGTAATTCGGATGCTTTGCGTTGACCTTGAATTAAAGGTAAATCACCCACCAATGATTTAATTAATGTGGACTTACCTGCACCATTCATTCCCAGTAAACCGATACGGCTGGTTGGCGTGATTTGTAGTTTCACATTGGTCACAATCAGTTTGTTACCATAACCAATATCAGCACTATCCAGTTGTAACAACGGAGAACTCATTTTGGTCGGTTCACGGAAGCTAAAGGTAAAAGGCGTATCGACATGCGCAGCAGAAAGCTCTTGCATTCGTTCGAGCTGTTTAATACGGCTTTGTGCCTGTTTTGCTTTGGTTGCCTTAGCTTTAAAACGATCGATATATTTTTGCAGATGTGCACGTAGCTCAAGCTGTTTCTCATAGGCTTGTTGTTGTTGAGCTAAACGTTCACTTCGAGTACGTTCAAAGGTTGAATAGTTGCCGGTATAAAGCGTTAGTTCTTGGTTTTCGATATGTAAAATATGGTCGGTAATGGCATCCAAGAAATCACGGTCATGCGAAATCAGTACCAATGTGCCTTCATATGCTTTCAACCAGTCTTCTAACCATAAAATAGCGTCTAAATCTAAATGGTTCGTCGGTTCATCAAGTAAGAGTAAATCTGAACGACTCATCAAAGTACGCGCAAGATTTAAACGCATACGCCATCCACCAGAGAAACTTTTTACGCTAAGTTCTGACTGATGTTCAAAGAAGCCTAGCCCAGCCATCAGTTGTGATGCTTTAGACGGCGCTGAGTAGCCACTAATTTCATCAAAACGACCATATAGATTTGCCAAATCTTGATCAGACAATCCGTCAGGATGCTCAAGTTTGTGTTGGATATCCCAATACTCTTCATCACCTGATAGAACGAAATCAATCGCTTTCATATCCAGCGCTTTAATCTCTTGCGCCATATGCGCCACTGTCCAAACCGATGGTCGTGTCAATGAGCCACCATCTGATTCCATGCCTCCAAGTAATGCTGAAAACAATGTCGATTTTCCTGCACCATTGACACCTGTTAAACCAATCTTCCAACCAGGGTGAAGTTGCATAGACGCTTTTTCAAATAAAATGCGACCGCCGCGGCGAATGGTAAGTTGGTCTAACTGAATCATAGATATTCAAACAAATAAGTATTGGATGGCGCATTTTAATGGATTTCAACCAGAACAACCAAAAATTAATCCATCTTTCATCTTCATTTCATTCTTGACATAAAAAAGCCATCACTCAGGATGGCTTTTGAATCATTCAAAACTTTATGATTTAGTCAGTAAAAGTTACTTTAGCAATGGCCTTTTTACCTGCTTGAACAATCACTGTTTTGTTTTCCTTAATTGAGAATGATGCATCCACCACCTCCCAATCAACTTTTACGGCTCCACGTGAAACAGCATCTTTGGCTTGCGCTGCATTTTTAGTTAACCCTGCTGCACGAACAATAGAAGCAATAAACATTTCACCACCGAATTCACCACGTGAAATCGTCACTTCTGGCGTTCCTTCAGGAAGCTCACCCTCTGTGATGATATTCCCTGCACCTTTATGTGCATTCGCAGCAGCTTCGCTTCCATGGAAACGCTCCACTAACTCGAGCGCTAAGATACGTTTAATTTCTTGAGGGTTACGACCTTCAGCCATTTCTTTCAATAAGCCTTCGATCTCTTCCATTGACTTGAAGCTCAGCAGTTCGAAATATCGCTCAATTAAGCTGTCTGGCATTGAAAGTACTTTTTGGTACATCGCACCAGGTGCATCAAATACACCAATGTAGTTACCTAAAGATTTAGACATTTTGTTGATGCCATCTAAACCTTCAAGAATTGGTACAGTGATACACACTTGTGGCTCTTGATTATAACGACCTTGTAAAGTACGCCCCATCAGCAAGTTAAAGGTTTGATCTGTACCCCCTAACTCAACATCTGCCTCAAGCGCGATAGAGTCATAGCCTTGCACCAATGGATACAAAAACTCGTGAATCGCAATCGGCTGTTGGTTGTTATAGCGTTTAGTAAAGTCATCACGTTCAAGCATACGTGCAACCGTTTGCTGTGAAGCCAATTGGATCAGATCAGCAGCAGTTTTTTGAGCAAACCATTCTGAGTTAAACACCACCTTAGTTTTATTTGGATCAAGAATTTTGAACACTTGTTCCTGATAGGTTTTCGCGTTTTCTAAGACTTGCTCACGTGACAATGGTGGACGAGTTGCACTTTTACCTGTTGGGTCACCAATCATCGCAGTGTAATCACCAATCAAGAAGAATACTTCATGACCTAAGTCTTGAAACACTTTAAGCTTGTTAATTAATACCGTATGACCTAAGTGTAAGTCTGGTGCTGTAGGATCAAAACCCGCCTTAATTTTCAAAGGACGATTCAATTTTAATTTCTTCAGAAGATCTTCTTCAGAAATAATTTCATGTGTGCCTCGTTGAATGAGGGCAAGTTGTTCTTCAGCAGGCAGGAAATTTGACATCACAAAACCCAAATACATCTGTTGTTCAATTTGTGCGATATACTAACACTTTTTCAGCACAATGCAGGCTTAAGAATAATCATGACTACAATCTACATTGGTGTAATGACTGGCACGAGTATGGACGGCGTCGATTTTGTAGCCGCTTCTTTTGATCCATTACAGATCCATGCAACGCTGACATTAGCCTTTGATCCAGATTTACGTGATGAACTGATGGCACTTACTTTGCCAGACGATAATGAAATTGACCGCATGGGTAAGGCTGATGTCGCTTTAGCACAGATGATCGGTCATGGAGTCAATCAACTTATACAAGAAAATAATCTCGATAGAACTCAAATAAAAGCCATTGGATCTCATGGTCAAACGATTCGTCATCGTCCCGAACATGGATTTACCCTTCAAATTGGTGATCCCAACATTATTACTGAAATCACTCAAATTCCTGTGGTATCAGATTTTAGACGCCGTGATATGGCTGCTGGTGGTCAAGGTGCACCTCTAGTGCCAGCATTCCATCAAGCCTTATTTCAGCATCCGACGATACACCGTGTGATCTTAAATCTCGGTGGAATTGCCAATGTCAGTATGTTACCTGCGGGTGATCCTAAAGGCGTATATGGCTTCGATACAGGACCAGCCAATATTTTGATGGATGCTTGGTGTGAACGTTACACAGGTCAGCCTTATGATGAAAATGGCAATTGGGCTGCTTATGGTACGCCTATTCGCGCTTTGCTTGATCGTTTGCAATCACATGACTTTTTCTCGAAAGAACCGCCAAAAAGTACTGGTCGTGAAGACTTTAATTTGGAATGGTTGGATGAACAAATTGCCGATTGGCGTAGCGATGTTGAATACGATGAACTTGAAGATACGCCTGAAAATATTCAAGCAACGCTGATGAAACTCACGACACGTGCCATTAAGAAAGCCATTTATCGCTCCCCTATGGACACAGGCGAAGTTTATGTCTGTGGGGGGGGTGCATACAACTCACAATTATTAGAACAATTACGTTGGCGTTTACATAAACATGAGTGGAGTGTTCAAACCACAGCAGATTTGGGATTAGCACCGACTTGGGTGGAGGCGACCGCTTTTGCGTGGTTGGCTATGCGATTTGTAAACCAACTTGCTGGTAATTTACCTGAAGTGACAGGAGCTCAAGGAGATCGAGTTTTAGGAACGATCACTGCGGTTTAAATGAAGAATCGATGTATCCACTATCCTGAGTTGATACATCGATTTACTTAAACAGGTGCAAAATTCAATTTTGAAAGTGGCGAGTTTACAGCAAAAATTCGATGTCTACATTCAGTAAAGCCATTTTCCCTTAAACGCTGAAGATGCATATTTAGATAATCCTCTGCATCTGCTTGACTTTCAAATAAGTAAATTCCACCTGCTTCTTTGGACGCTTCATTTTCAGTCCAAATTTTCCAAATCAAGCCTTTCTCATTTGCTATTGAATCCGCGAGTGTTTTGAAACTTTCAAACATTTCATGCCCCCAAGGTCCATCATAGGGAAAATCAATTTGTAGAATAATCGCCATTCAACTTTTCCTTATATACGCGCATCTTTGATTAAGTCATCAATAGCTTGTGTTAATTTTTCCAATGCCACATGACCAGAGCCTATGATTTTGACATTGTCTCCATGACGTATCGCAAAACTTGGGAACCCTTTTATGCCCCAACTTCGATTAAGCTTGAACTCTTCATAGGTCGCTGCTTGGGTCTCAGGTAATTCAAACAACGTTGAGAATACGTCAAAATCCAGCTCAAACGTTTCACATATACTTCGATAATATTCAAGCTCGTTCGGATCTTCACCATCCACATAAAATTTATATTGGATTGCTGAAAAAAATGCCAAAAGTTTTTCATCATGATGATCATGGTCTTGCCAAAGTTGTCGAGCAACGTAAACAGCACGTGCTGAAGGCTCGGTATCATAGTTAAAATGTGCTCTTTCTAACAATTTTTCAGTGAAAGGTTGTTTAGTCAGTCTCTGAATATTTTTCCATTCGGTGCGTAAAAAATTCTTGAAAGTATCGGTCCAAGCATCACCTCCGCCAGGTCTTAAACCACCGCTAATCACTTGAAAGCCAACACCATGCTGAATTGCATATTCACGCGCTTGTTTAATGATATTTGAACTTCCCCAACACCATGAGCACATTGGGTCACCCACATAAATCAGGCTGAGGTCAGATGCTACATTGACCACTGCATTTTGGTCTTTTTCCAATTCGGCTACTGAACAAGTACCGGTTTCTAAATCACAATTCATTGTCATTGCTATGTCCTCAATTTGCTAAATCAGATCATTTGCTACATCTGATCGATTGACTTAACCTAGCGGTTCTATAATGATGTGAATAGACAATAAAAATGAAAGGTGGTGTTCGATTTTATGAACAGCTTACCCTACTCAATCGATGACCTATATTGGTTCGTACTGATTGCAGATGCTGGAAGTTTATCTGCGGCAGCAAGACGTTATGATATTGCTAAATCCACGTTATCCAATCGACTTTCAAGACTTGAAGAATCCTTAAATATTAGATTATTAAATCGAAATACCAATTCAAGCTCACTGACTGATGCTGGGAAGATTTTCTTAAAAGAAATCTCCCCCCTATTTCATCAGATTGAATCTCTGACGAATGATCTCACACAATTAGAAATACAACCCAAAGGTCGAATTCGAATAGCTGCTTCGGGAACTTTTGGAAAATTGGTGGTATTGCCTTTAATCTCTCAATTTTTAATTGAATATCCACACATTGATATTGAAATTGATTTGAATGACACTAAAGTTGATTTGATTTCTGGAGGATATGACTTAGCCATCAGACTTGGTGATTTAGCAGACTCTACACTCCATGCTCAAAAGGTTGGACAAGTTCGAAGAATTTTATGCGCCAGTCCAACCTATCAAATGCGTTGTGGCATTCCTGAACACCCAGAGCAACTGTGTGATCATCATTTTATCTCGCATAACCGCGAGCTGTCCAAAATCAAACTTTTCAAAAACGGTACGATAAAAAAATTTAAAATTTATACCCATTTGATGGTGACACCATCCGAACATGCTCTCGCTGCTGTAGAAGCACATTTAGGTATTGCCGCCGTTGCAGAAATCCAAGTGGCCCATCAATTAGTCAACTCAACGTTGATTCATATTTTACCTGAATGGTCTCTAATCCCTGAAGATGTCCACTTGGTTACTCCGAGCTTAAGCTATCGGACCTTAGCTTTGAGACTTTGCTTAACGTTCTTAAAAAAACAAATCCCAATACAAATACACCGTTTAATCAACCCATAATATTGTCAGACAATGAACGACCTTCTTTCACCTAGAACTGACCCGTTCAGCCCTAGTCCTATCATCCAAATTTGATAAAGATATGTAAAGGAAAGAGGATATTGATTATGGACAAACAACAACGAATCACTGAGTTTCAAAAAGGTAATCTTATTTTTGATGTAATAGACAGCGGTCCAATCGATGGCACTCCAATTGTGCTATTACATGGTTTTCCTGAAACATCAAAAATTTGGAAGCATAGTGCCGAAATACTAAACCAACATGGTTTTCGCACCTATGCGTTAAACCAACGTGGATATAGCTTAAGGGCTCAACCGAAAAAACGCGCAGATTATGCCATTCAACATTTAGCAGATGATGTAAATGTTTTACTCGACTTAATTGGAGAGCCTTCATATATCGTAGGACACGACTGGGGCGCAGTCGTTGCTTGGGAAGTTGCTCTACGTTATCCTAATAAAATTAAACATTTGACCGCGATCTCCGTCCCTCACAAAGCAGCATTTATGCGGGCTTTTTACAGCAGTACACAACTTTTTAAATCCTATTATATGGGACTATTTCAGCTTCCATGGATACCTGAGTTGCTCTTTAATAAAACACCTCAAATTGGCGAGGCTTTATTAAAAAATTCTGGGATGACAGTTGAACAATTAAATGACTTTAAACAAGAAATGATTATAGAAAAACGGCTCAGCCCATCACTCAATTGGTATCGAGGTTTACCTTTTAGCTCTAATAAAACGCTATTCAATAAAGTCAAAGTTCCCACTTTATTTATTTGGGGCAAAGATGACGTTGCAATTGATGCTAAAGGGGTTCAGTTCAATCAAAATTATGTTGAAGGTCCATATACGGAAATTCATTTAGAGGCGAATCATTGGATTCCAGTTCAAAATTATCATGAGCTGACTGATTTAATTCTGAAAGAACAGCACAAATTATCATAAAAAAAGCCCGCTTAGCGGGCTTTTTTTGCTGCATATTAAATTGAGAATGAAGATCCACAACCACATGTCGTTGTCGCATTAGGATTTTGCACGATAAAGCGAGATCCTTCCAAACCTTCGACATAATCAACAACTGAACCAACGAGATATTGATAACTCAGTGAGTCAACAAGCATCTTCACATCACCATTCACAAATTCAGCATCGTCTTCATTTTGAGATTCAGCAAAATTGAATCCGTAAGAAAAACCAGAGCAACCACCACCTGTCACATATACACGTAACATCAAATCTTGATTTCCTTCGCTCTCACGAAGTTGACGAACTTTATTCGCAGCATTGTCAGTCAGCTCAAGTGCTTGGGCAGTCATGATGGATTCCTCAAAAAATTAAATAGGCTTTGAAATTAAAAGACCATATATCAAGTATAACATACTCAATATATGGTCATAACTCGAACTTTAAAGTTTATTCAGAGTAAATTTATCGGATTTAAATGTAACGTCCTATGAACTTATTTGTAGTTCTCATCCTGCAAGCTACATTCAAAGTTTGTCGGTTCATTCTTACAACGGAACTGCCAAAGTAGTTTCATCATTTGTTTGTTGTAAACTCCTTGTTTAGTAAGTGCAATACGAGATTCACGCATCAATTTTTGATAACCAGGTTTATCTCCAGCTGGAACATTCATCCAATATTTAGCCGGAATATCCGCTTTCATTTTGCCTAAAATTTGATTCGCACGTGGTAATTGTGTTTTCACCCAATCGCGCGATTTCTGTCCGAAACCTTCCGGGAATTTATCATGACGAATGATGATATTACCGGTCACTTGGAGAATTGGATAATTAACAATTGCACCTTTCGTTCCTAGCCCTTTATGAAGTTCTAAAGGACGGAATACCGCTGCTGGTGCACCAATAATATCAACTTGGCCATTATTGAATTTACTACCAAAATTAGTGACATCAGAACTCACTGCTTGCGCACCAATTTGCTGTACCATAATTTTTTGTGCCTGATCATAATCAAGTACGGCGATCTTTTTTCCCGCAGCTTTAGCAACCGTATTAATACTACGATCACGCACCATTAAATAAGCATCGCCAACAGGAATCACACCTGCAACTTCATAGTTGCCATTTTTCATATGCTTTGCAAAGGTTGGACTTGCTAAACCTTGCATAACTTTGACAGCTAAATTGAGATTAGTAATCGCACCAATGGCATCTAAAGAGCCAGTGAAATTATTAAACTGACGACCGCGCATCCCTGTGATACTTACACCGTCACATTTACCTGCTTTGAAATCTTCAGCAATTACGCCTTCATTTTGTCCGACTTTAAGCTCAATATCAGCTCCCCACTGCTTAGCAGCAAGTTGATAGTCTTTCATTAACGCATAGACATCGCCGTTTTTCCCGACGAGATCAAACACGCAGATGACTTGCTTTGCTTGTGAAGCCGTTGCAGCAATCATTAAACCTGCTGATAGTAATAATGTTTTGGTTAAATTCATTTTATTGTTTCCTATTCCTTCTTTCTTATAGTCTCGAATATCCCATATCGAACACCTTAAACTTCAGTGTCAGTGTGTTGAACTAAAATGAGATTACACGATCCAATTGTGTAGATACTGATCCTGAGATGCTGTATGTATATGGTTTTTAGATACAGATCATTTAAATAGTACTTATTGTGATTAAAGCATACTTTTTTCTTATAAATGTGCATTGGCGAAAATGACATAAAATGAATAAAAAAAATCCTAGACCAGGTCTAGGATTTTTTCTTTAGAAATCAGAATTATTCACCACCAAGTGAACATTCGAAGTTGGATTTATCGACAGAGCAACGTGCTTTCTTAAGAACAGACATCATCTCTTTGTCATAAATACCTTGTTTAGTGAGATCCATACGACCATCACGAAGTAGTTTTTGATATTTCAGCTTTTCTTCAGCTGAGAATTGCAATTTGTATTTCGCTGGAATTTCACTTTCTAAACGCTTGATCATTGCGTAGCTTTTCGGCAAGTTTTTCACAAACCAATCACGTGATTTTTGACCAAATCCTTCAGGGAATTTTTCAGGGTTCATTACAAAGTTAGCTGTAATATGTACAACAGGGAAATCAAACATTGCCCCTGTATTACCTAAACCTTTATAAATTTCAAGAGGCTTATAGGCATATGCTGGTGCACCAACCATATCCACCTGACCATTATTAAACTTCGCAACGAAGTTGGAAACATCAGATCCAACCGCTTGAGCACCTACACGTTGCACCATAATTTTTTGTGCAGGGTCATAACTTAATACTGCGAATTTCTTACCAGCGGCTTTTTCAATAGAATCAATTTTTTTATCACGCACAAAAATATATGCAGCGCCAAGTGGTGCAATACCAGCCACTTCATATTTTTTCCCACCAAGATTTGTGACCATCTTTGCAGCATTACGTTTGTCTAAAGCAAAAGTAATCGCACGTTGTGCAATTGCATTTGAAGGCGCACCACCTAAAGAGTCAATCGAGCCTACAAACTTGTTATATTGACGAGAACGCATCGCTGTTAAGAAAACAGCATCACACTTACCTGCTTTGAAATCATTATCGGCTACAGCCTCATCCTGACGTGGAATCAGATTAATATCTGCCCCCCAACCCTTTGCTGCCAATGCCCATTCCTGAGCCATTTGGAACGATTCACCAGACTTACCGAGTAAATCAAATACACACACATCAACCTTTGCTTGAGCAGTTGAAACCATACCCATGGTTGAAGCCGCCAATAAAGCCAGAGTTGTTTTTTTCATTCTTAGTTCCTTTTAAGCATTTAAATGGATTCTTTTCCATGACAAAAATTTTAATCACTCTCCATTTAAAAAAATAGAGCTATTGCTCTATTTTTTATTATTCAATTATAACTTATTGAATTTTATGATTTTAATTATTTATTAATTTCGTAAATGCTTATTTAATTATCTGTATATTTCATATAATAAATAAAATATGTGACTTAAAGCACATCATTTTATTGAAATTAATTCCAAAAAAATGACTTAAGATTTTAGATTAATACAAAAAAAGCACTCCTAAGAGTGCTTTTTTTAACTTATAGCATTAAGCATCAATATCTGCATTCAATGCATTCTCTTCAATAAATGCACGACGTGGTTCAACATCATCACCCATGAGACAAGAGAACATGCGATCTGCTTCAATTGCATCATCAATCGTCACTTGAAGCATATTACGATTTTCAGGATCCATCGTGGTCTCCCAAAGCTGCTCAGCATTCATCTCGCCCAAGCCTTTATAGCGTTGGATCATCATGCCACGGCGTGAATCTGCCAATACTTGTTGCCATACTTGATGGAAGTTAGCAACATTGACTTTACGCTCACCTTTTTGCAAATAAGCCCCGTCTTCAAGTAACGTAAACCAACTCTTTGAGTTTTGAAGTAAACGTTTATATTCACCTGAACCTAATAAACCAGCATCTAATAAATAGTGATGAGGAAGGTTGTGTACATACACTGTTAAACGTGGCCAGTAATGTGTTTCACGTGAACCATCTGCGAGTTCTTTTTCGAATGCTTCGAGCGTGAATTCAGGTCTTAAGCTTGGCTGTTGTGTTTCAATTGCTTGACGCAATTGCTCTGCCCAAGACGTCACATAAGCTTCATCTTGATTTTGATCTAATTTAAAAGCATCTAAACCAAGTAAAGCATCCAATAAAGTTGCAGGATAACGAATCGTTAATCGCTGTAAGCTTTTTTGTGATGTCTGATAATCTGCAATGACTTTTGCAAGCGCTTCACCTCGAATCGCAGGTGCGTCAGCACTGATATGTAATGCCAACTCATCAATTGCATTCGAAATTAAATATGTTTCAAGCGCATCATTATCTTTAATATACTGCTCTTGCTTACCTTTCTTTAATTTATAAAGTGGTGGCTGAGCAATATAAATATGACCACGTTCCACTAATTCCGGCATTTGACGGAAGAAGAAAGTTAATAACAGCGTACGAATATGTGAACCATCCACGTCCGCATCGGTCATGATAATAATTTTGTGGTAACGTAATTTGTCTGGATTATATTCTTCACGACCGATACCACAACCTAATGCCGTAATCAGTGTTCCAACTTCAGCAGAAGAAATCATCTTGTCAAATCGAGCACGTTCCACATTTAGGATTTTACCTTTAAGTGGTAAAATCGCTTGCATTTTACGGTTACGACCTTGTTTCGCTGAACCACCTGCTGAATCACCTTCGACAAGATATAGTTCAGATAAAGCTGGATCTTTTTCTTGGCAGTCCGCCAATTTACCAGGAAGACCTGCTATATCAAGCGCACTCTTACGGCGAGTCATTTCACGTGCTTTACGCGCCGCATCGCGTGCACGTGCTGCATCAATAATTTTACCCGCAATCGATTTTGCTGCAGCTGGATTTTCAAGAAGATATTCTGAAAAAGCTTTATTCATTGCTTGTTCAACAGCAGGTTTTACCTCACTCGATACCAATTTTTCTTTGGTTTGAGAGGAAAATTTTGGATCAGGAACTTTCACTGAAACAATTGCTGTTAAACCTTCACGTGCATCATCACCAGAAACCGCAACCTTCTCTTTTTTGAGTAAGTTTTCGTTTTCCATGTAGTTATTAAGGCCACGAGTTAAAGCAGCTCGGAAACCAGCTAAGTGAGTACCACCATCTTTTTGAGGAATGTTATTGGTAAAGCAACGTACGTTTTCTTGGTACGTATCATTCCATTGCAATGCAACTTCAACACCAATGCCATTATCAGCTTGCGTGGTAAAGTGAAAAATATCGTTAAGATGCGTTTTTCCTTCGTTAATGTATTTAACGAATTCTGATAAACCACCCTCATAATCAAATACATGTTCTAAACCAACACGTTCGTCACGTAGAACAATTCGAACGCCCGCATTTAAAAATGACAGTTCACGTAAACGACGAGCTAAAATATCGACATTGAAAATGGTCTGACTGAATGTTTCAGCACTTGGATAAAAACGTACACGTGTACCCGAACGATCTGTATCGCCCACCACCTTTAAAGGGTATTGAGGGTCACCATGGCGGTATTCTTGTTCATGAATTTTACCAGCACGATGAATTGTGAGTTCCAATTTACTAGACAAAGCGTTTACAACTGAAACACCCACACCGTGCAAACCACCAGAAACCTTATAGCTGTTGTCATCAAACTTACCACCCGCATGAAGAATGGTTAAGATCACTTCAGCAGCAGATACACCTTCTTCAGGGTGAATATCTGTGGGAATACCACGACCGTTATCTGCGACAGAAACAGATTCGTCTTCGTGAATGGTAACCAGAATTTCATCACAGTGACCAGCAAGGGCTTCATCAATCGAGTTGTCCACCACTTCAAACACCATATGGTGTAAACCAGTACCATCATCCGTATCACCAATATACATGCCTGGACGCTTACGTACTGCGTCTAAACCACGTAATACCTTGATGCTAGAGGAATCATAAGCCTTTTCAATGGTTTGTTCTGTTTGAGAAGCAGCTTGATCTTCTGAACTCATGGTTACTCCCTAGTGAAAAAAAGGTCTATCCAAAGATGGAGAAAACTTCAAAAAATTATTGCACAACAACTTGAACAGAACCGTTTTCAACATTGAATAATTGATAAGAAATAGACAAATCATGTAAATGCTTTTGTACAGATTCATGGTCTAAAGTGGTAATGAAAACTTGACTACCAAGTTGGCTCAATCGCTCAATTAAACGTTGTTGTGCGGTTATATCTAATTCTGCTGTCACATCATCTAATAATACCACAGTTTCCTTATTAGACGCATGCAACATTGCGATCTGTGACAATTTTAAAGCCATGATTAATAATTTTTTTTGCCCCCGTGACAGTACGGCATCTGCATCTCCTGTTGGGGTTTTTAACTTTAAATCTGCACGGTGTGGACCATATTCTGTATAGCGTCTTTCGCAGTCTTTTTGATGATACAAAATCAAGTCTTCAGCCAAGCCATGTTCCACATGAAAGCCTGCTGCATACTCCATATGGATCTCGATATCTGGTAATAGCGTTTTAAGATCTTGCTGAAAAAATATCTGCCACTGTTCAACAATAGCCTGACGTTGTAAATGTAATATTTCACCGTACTCACTAAGCATTTTGTTCCATGCTTCTAAATCTTGCAGCGTCAGATTACGTTTTGATTTTAATAAGCTGTTTCGTTGTTTTAAAGCTCTAGAATAAAATTGCCATGCATAATAAAAATCTGGTTCCACGTGAAACATTAACCAATCAAGCAATTGTCGTCTTGGTTTAGCGCCGTGATCAATAATATCTGTACTCAGAGGGTCAATAAGCTGTAATGGTAAAATTTTGGCTAGCTGTCCCTGCGTAGCAATACTGTCCCCATTCACTTTAATATTTTGCTCACCTGTAATGAGCTTTTGCATACCAATCTTTTCAGTAGCAGACTGTGCAAATACAATCGCATCTTGCATTTGATTTTGAATGTAATGTTTAGGAATATGTGTACGAAAAGATCGACCAGTGGCCAATAAGTGAATTGCTTCTAATATAGACGTTTTTCCTGAACCATTTTGTCCATAAAAAACATTAAACGGTTGCAACTCTTGGAGTGCAACCGCTTTTAAATTTCTCACACGCTGGATATTTAAACGCGTAATGAACATGACCAGATTAAACTAAATCAAAAACAACATTAAACACGCATCGGCATGACGACATAAGTTTGATCTTGATGAGCAGGATCTTGAACCAATACAGATTGGTTTGCCTCAGTCATTGTCATTAATACATCATCACCATCCAACACATTCAATACATCCAAAATGTATTGTGCGTTGAATGACATTTCCATAGGTGCATTATTGTATTGAATCGCAAGATCTTCAACTGCCTCATCTTGCTCAGGGTTATTGGCACGAAGTTGCAGTGAATCTGGATTGAAGTTTAAAAATACACCACGTAATTTTTCGTTACTCAGAATAGCAACTCGCTGTAATGATTGTTTGAAAATATCATGTGCAATCGTAACTGTTTTATCACCGCCACGAGGAATAACACGTCGATAATCAGGGAATTTACCATCAATTAATTTTGTAGTAATACGAACAGTAATATCACCCTGCTCTTTATCACGGCTTGGAATTGTCAAAGTAACATTCAGCAGTTCACGACCAATTAACAACGAGAGTTGATTATCTTCGATACTCAATAGACGCTGTAATTCACCGACCGCTTTACGAGGCACAATTGCTTGCACTAACTGCGAAGCATTCGAACTGGCCAATGTTTCACAAAGAGCAAGACGATGTCCATCTGTCGTCACTGCACGAAGCTGATTTTCATCAATTTCAAGTAAAGTACCTGTAAGATAAAAACGGACATCCTGAACAGCCATCGCAAAAGAGGTTTTTTCAAATAAACGTTTTAGTTCACGTTCAGTGACCTGAACTTGAGTCCCTTGACTATTTTCAGTCGTTAATAAAGGGTAATCCTCAGCAGATAATGTTCCTAATACAAAGCGGCTATTACCAGATTTCAAAATACAACGCTGGTCTTCTGTGATTTGTAAATCAATCAGTGCTGCTGTCGGTAAAGATTTACAGATATCCATCAATTTACGTGCGGGTACTGTGGTTTGACCTGCTTGTAAACATGCTCCCTCTAAAAGCGTTGTACTCGCAACAAGTTCAACTTCAAGATCGGAACCTGTAATCGTCAGTGCATCTTGAGTAACCTGAACTTTGACGTTTGAAAGAATATTTAACGTATGGCGACGTTCTACAGCACCTACAACATGAGACAAAACATTGAGTAAGCTTTCTTTCGCGATCTTCAAACGCACGATGGATTTCCTCTAAAAAAAGTATATCGACGACAGACTAAAACACTTTTAATCATGTACTATGCGGCAGAATATGCCGCATTGCAAGAATAGAATTTAAACAGATTTAGCTTTGTAATAAGCGCATTAAATTTTTGTAATCTTCATTAAAGATAGGATCTTCAGCACACAAACTCTGCACTTTTTCACAGGCATGCATGACTGTACTGTGATCACGACCACCAAATGCCATGCCAATTTCAGGAAAACTATCGCCCGTTAATTCACGCGCAAGCCCCATTGCTAACTGACGTGGTCGAGCATAAATACGAGTTCGTTTAGGTCCAACCAGCTCTTTCAATGGGATACGAAAATATTCACTGACTACACGCTGAATATTTTCGGTGCTAATGGTACGAGCACGAATCGCAAGAACATCTTTCAGTGATTCACGCACCACATCTAAGTCGATTGGTGTCCCTTTAAAACGAGAAATCGCGACGACTTTATTTAATGCACCTTCAAGTTCACGTACGTTTGCCACAACCTGCTGTGCAATAAAGAGCGCACAGTTACGAGGCAAATCGATACCATTACTTTCAGCTTTTTTTAGTAAAATCTCAATTCGAGTTTCAATATCAGGCGGTTCTACACCTACCGATAACCCCCATGAAAAGCGAGATACCAAACGAGGATCTAACTCGGTCAACTCTTTAGGATAGCGATCTGAGGTTAAAATAATTTGTTTAGATTCATCTAATAAGGCATTAAACGTGTAAAAAAACTCAACCAAGCTGGCTTCTTTACCTGCAAGTAAATGAATATCATCCACTAAAAGTAAGTCTAATGAACGGCAATTCTTTTTAAATTCTTCGACTTTACCTTGTTGAAGTGAGCTCACAAAATCCTGAACAAAACTTTCAGCAGTCATGTACATCACACGAGCATTTGGTTTAGCTTGTAATAAAGCATTACCCACTGCTTGCATCAAATGTGTTTTACCTAAACCGGTCGGACCGTACAAAAATAACGGGTTATGTTGAGGTTCGCCTAACTGAGTTAATACTTTACGGCAGGTTTCTGCCGCCATCTGATTTGAACGCCCTTCGACGAACAATGCAAAATTAAACAGCGGATTTAATAATCGTTTTTTTGATGTTTTTGCATTTTGCTGGTCATTGCTTTCTTTTTTTGCTCTGACTACAGGTGCTGCTGCTGAAGACTCAAGCGCTGCAGTTGTTGTCGCTGGTTGCTCTGAAGCAGATAAAATCGCGCCTGGTCGTGAGTCGACTAAAATTTCAACTTTACAAACACGTCCTTCAGACATTTGTTCTGCAAGAATGCTAATTAATTCTAAATGATGTTCTTGAATATAGCGTGTCCAGTAAGGATTAGGTGCATAAAGCTTTAAAACACCATCTACCTCTTCGGCAACCAATGGACGTATCCACATTGCAAAGACATTATCTGAGAGCTCTTGTCGCAAGCGATTTAAGCAGTCTGTCCACAGCAT